>CBDANJ010000007.1:0-1759660 GCA_965197545.1 Dehalococcoidia bacterium | reverse complement strand
GAGTTGAAGTGGGGGAGAATGCCCTGCCGTTCCCTGGGATGCCCCAGTGGGAGCAGAAGCAGGGGGACTGAATCGGAATATGCCGTCGCTACACCGGAATACGCGTTCTCGGCCCCGGGGCCATATTGCATCGCGAACACGCCCATCTTCTCCCCATTGGTCACCCGGCTGTAACCGTCGGCTATTCCAACGCCTACCCGCTCCTGGCGGCAGATGATAGGGCGAATTCCAGCGATCGCCGCGGCCTCGATCACGGGGGTAGTGGGGAAACAGCTAAGGCACTCCACTCCCTCCCTCTTTAGAATCTCGGAGATGGCGTCAATCGTCTGCACGAACGGACCTCCTTCAGGTTTCGATCAGTTTGGGTGGCCAGTCCGTCGAGACTCTTGGGCTAAACCAAGTGTGACGCAAGTTTGGTCCAGCCGTTAAGAGCGCGAAATCGCCATCCCTGAGAACAGGGAGAGTATACCACCTTCCCTGGTATCAGACGGCTGACATACCGGATGGTCCAGGGTCTTTCAATAGTCGGCTCACGGCGCTGCACTCCCCCCTTTTGCGAAGGGGAGAGACATTGGGGAAGCCTCGTTTTGAGATAGTTTCTTGGGGAGGCTGCTAAATCTCCCGGTAGCGGAAGAGGCGGTAAGTGTAGAAGCTCCATGACAATATATTGGTTCCCGCGCTGGCCAATACCACCGAGACCACAAAGGGCGGGGTCCTTATGGGGGCGGCGGGGTTGTACACGCCTTCGGGGTATATAAGGTCGCCGACGCTCCAACCAGCCCAGGCTCCAATGAGGCCGCCGGCCAGGGCAATCGAGACGTTTAGAACGTTAACACCAGGGGGCACGTCCGGCTTGAAGAAGCTGACGAACCCGCCGATTCCCGCCCCGATACCACAGAAAGTAATCAGCAATCCGGTAGGCAATGTCGGCCCTGGAGGAGAGACGAACCAACCGAAATAAAGTCCAATCGCTCCCATAAACAGACCCAAAAGGATACCGAACGCAATTCTAATCGTCATGGCTACCGCGGAAAGCAAAACAGGATTTCTCCTATGAATCTTTAGACTAAGAGCTCGCCTCAGGGGAGAGTCCGATACTCCAAGACCGGGGCCTATCGACCTGGACCCGAGGAGGAGGACTTTCGCGCGGAAGGCGAATCTAGTCCGAATATACCTTGAGTCTGCGCTACGAGAACCCGTGCTACGAAATACGATCCCGATCTGAAGTGACTTCGTTTTATCACAGGCCGTTACCGATGACAAGGCATCCATACGGGTGTGTTAAGCGTATACAACACAAGCGGAATCCATAGGATCCATGGTTGGCCCATTGACAAAATTCAGCCGGACATGTTAAATGGGCCAATGCTCCGGCATGGGTCAAAAAAGCCGCTATATTACGCTAGAGACTAGCAGGAGGAATACAGAGATGCCACGAGTCCCGATTGGGTCACTCTTCTTAATAGGGTTACTGATGACCCTTGGCGCAATCATCGCCTGCGGCGGTTCGGCCACGGTCGAGCCAGCTCCCCGCTTTACGCCCGGCGTGGCGGCCACAGCCATGCCGGACACATCGGAAAAGATGGAAGGCACCAAGGCCCCGATGGCTGAGCCCACCAAGGCAATGGAGCAGATGTCCGGCTCCATGGAGCAGGCCGGGACCGTCACCCTGGCTTCCCGGAACCTCCGCAGCGGAGCCGGCACTCCCCGGTTCTGCACCGCCGGATGCTCCGAGCACATCTACCAATTGGCGATCGGCGAGACTCTTACCGGCGTCGAAGCTGGGCCGGGAGGCGTTCTCGACCCGCGGAACACTCCGCGGCTCGCCGAGTCCTGGGAACTCTCCCCGGACCTGAAGTACATGGACTTCAAGCTCCGCGAAGGCGTGATGTTCCACGGAGATTGGGGCGAGATGACGGCCGAGGACGTGGCCTTCAGTTACAACGACGCCAACGCCTTCACCACCCCGGAGAGCATTCACGGCCAGGCCGGGGACTTCGCCCCCTTGATTGCCGAAGTGGAGGCATTGGACACCTACACCGCCCGTTTCAACTTCACTCTGTTCCACCAGGCCATGCCGCTGCGCTACATGGGGCCCTTCTACCAGAGCGCCGCCATTACGTCCAAGAAGGTCTTCGAACAGCACGGCGAAGAGGGGATGCGCGATATATTCATCGGCACGGGTCCCTTCATCTTCGACGAGTGGAAGAAGAGCGAAATCCTCCGCGCCCACTCGGTAACCGAGCATTGGCGGAAGGTACCCACTATTAAGGAAGTCGTAATCCTGGATATCCCAGAAGCGGCGGCCCGAACGGCGATGCTGGAGACCGGCGACGCTCAAATGGCCGGCGAACTGCCTTTCAAGGACGTGGTCCGGTTGCAGAGACTCGGGACCTTCGAGTTGCAGCGGGATAACGGTCTAGCCCACGAGCGCGGCGTGTTCTTCTCCGGCAACTACTGGGAGACCGAGCATCCTATCAGTAAGACGGCCCTGAGCCGCCCGCGGGAAGCAAAGCCCTGGATAGGCTTTGTCGATGATCCCGAATCTATGGAAAGGGCCCGGAAGGTAAGATGGGCCATGTCTATGGCCGTCGACCGGGAGGCTTTGAACGATAGCCTGGTCGAGGGCTTGGGCGAGGTCTGCTACCTCATCCAGATCTCCATCAACCAGCCCGGTTGGCAGGACAAGTGGGAGATCCCATTCGATCCCGACGCAGCGAAGGCCATGCTCACCGACGCCGGTTACCCCGACGGTTTCGAGGCTGAGTTGTGGGTGGGCCCCGGCGGGTTCACCGCCGAATACGGCGACGCCGTTGCCGGCCTCTGGCTCAAGCACCTGAACATCACTACCATCGTGGACAGGATAACCTACACCAAGTTCCGTCCCACGCTGGTGCAGCGCACCAACACCCAGATTTACGCTAGCGCCGGCGACGAAGGCAAGACAGGGTTCCCCGTGCATTGGCCCAAGGGCTTCCAGGGCAGCGCCCTCACTGACGGCGGCTGGGGCCCCGGGTTCGAGGACCCGTTCTACACCAAGCACCTGTTCAAGATGAATGCGGAGGGGGATGCTGACAAGCGGCTGGCTATGGCCGAAGAGTACTTCGACCACGTTTACCACGAGATGGTCCAGCCCTGCTTCGTCGAGGTGCCATTCCACGCCATGTACGACACCGACCAGATCGCGGAATGGAATCTGTACCCCAACATGAACGGAAACCACAGCGGAGCCGCCAACTTCGAGTCCATCGTCCTCAAGTAACAATCAACGAATTCCGAACTGATGATACGCCTGCGCCGCGATACCGGTACAGGCGCGTCATCACCGAACCGAACGAGCCAATTGCAGCCAACCCGCGTTGCGGCGAGGCTGCTTCTTAATGTAAAATCGGCCATCGGGCATATACGCCGAAACGACTCTCCCGATTGCTAATAGGGAAGCACTAATGCAGCGTTTCATCATCCGGCGTCTAATCTACATGGTTCTAACCATGATCGTGGCTACCCTGCTGGTGTTCACCCTCTCCCGCATCGTGGGAGACCCCAGGCTCCTCTACGTCCAGGAAGGCGGATACGGCCTCAGCCCGGAAGCATGGGACGACCTGGGAAAGAAACTGCACCTTCAATATCCCGTTATAGTCCAATACGGGTTCTGGTTCGTGGACGCTATTCGCGGCGACCTCGGCGAGTCCATGCTGGACCGGAAGCCTGTAACTGAGATCATTTGGGATGCCTTCCCAAATACATTACAAATGGCCCTGGGGGGCTGGATTTTTGCCACGGCTCTGGGAATCCCGCTTGGTGTGTTGTCCGCCGTTAAACGCGGCAGCATCTGGGACTATATAGGCAGGACCGTCGCCCTTACCGGCCAGACTCTGCCGGTGTTCTGGATCGGAATTATGGGGATTCTCATCTTTGCGGTGCAACTCGGTTGGCTGCCCGTGGGGACCAAACCCGATCACTTCAGCTTGAGGCACTTCATACTCCCATGCATTACTCTGGGATGGTTCCCAGCGGCTGGCTATCTCCGGTTGACACGGTCGGCGATGCTAGACGTGATGGATTCAGAGTACATCAAGCTTGCCCGCGCCAAGGGCGTGAACTCCACCATAGTCCTGTGGAAACACGCTTTTAGAAACGCAATTCTGGCGCCTCTCACCTTCTCTTCATTGATTTTGGCGGGATTCATCACGGGGGCAATCGTCACTGAGACTGTGTTCTCCTGGCCCGGCCTAGGACGTCTGGCCTTTACCGCGGTAGACGACAACGACTTCCCGTTGATGGTGGGGTTGGTGCTCGTGTTCACCGCAATGTTCCTTGTGGTCAACATGGTGACGGACTTACTCTATGCATACGTCGACCCTCGAATCCGGTACGGTTAGGTAAACTATGGCAGACGCAACTCTTGCGGCAAGGCGGCCCAGGTCCCTGGTTCCATCGTGGCAGACGATAAGCTATGTCCTGCGCCGCTGGCCTGTCTTCCCCCTGATTATCATTTTCGTTCTCCTCGTCGTGGGAATCTTCGCACCTTGGATATCTCCCCACAACCCTCTGGAAATCGACCTGGAAGCCAGGAACTCGCCGCCCTTCTGGTATGAGCCGGAAATGACCACCGTGACGGTGATGCAGAAGGTGGACAAGCTAAGCAAGGAGGCCAGGTTCCAGATCTCTCTAAGAGACGTCCGCAAGGAGTTCCCGGACACGACGTGGGCGGTAGGTGATACTCTCGATGTTGTCTCCAAGCCAGGCGGCACATCCAACCACCCCCTGGGAACAGACCAGACCGGTAGAGACGTCCTTAGCCGGATGATTCACGGCGCCAGGGTATCCTTGCTGGTAACTGCGGTATCTCTCTCCAGCGGCTTGGTGGTGGGAACCGTTCTGGGCCTGGTCGCGGGATACGCCGACCAGATTTTCCCCAAGTACGGCAACCACATTGACGAAGGGATCATGAGGGTGGTGGAGATTACCTACGCAGTACCCACTATCCTGATCGCCCTGGTCATCGTGATTGTCTTCGGTCAGAGCTTTGTGGTCCTGTTAGGGCTGCTGGCGTTTGTCGCCTGGAACGCTTTCCCGCGCAACGTGCGGGCGGAAGTGCTGTCCCTGAAGACGTCCGACTACGTGGCCCTGGCCAAGGTGGCGGGCGCTGGCCCAATGCGGATCATGTTCGTGCATATCTTCCCCGGCGTAACCAATACCATCCTGGTCATCGCAACGCTACGGGTCGGACAACTGATCCTCACTGAAGCGATCCTGAGCTTCTTGGGCGCGGGCATCCCGCCTCCCAAGCCGGCCTGGGGCGCGATGGTTGCCGACGGCCGCGAGTACCTGGCAGACGCCTGGTGGATCGCCTTGTTCCCCGGAGTGTGCATCTTCCTGGTGGTGATGGCCCTCAACTTCCTGGGTGACTGGATGCGCGACCGCTTCGACCCCAGGCTAAGGCAACTGGAGTAGTTCGAGTTGCCGGTGGCCAGTGGTTAGTAACGAGTGACCAGGTAGACCGGACTGAAAACCGGCCACCGAAAACTGGCCACTGGCACAAATTGAGAGGTTAGGATACATGGCCGCTACCGAAACACAGGACGACGTAGTCCTTTCAGTAAAGGATTTGCGGACCTACTTCCGCACCCGGTGGGGCGAGGTCAAGGCCGTCGACGGAGTTAACTTCGATCTGAGAAAGGGCGAGACTCTGGGTATAGTCGGCGAGTCCGGCTGCGGCAAGTCGGTGACCATGCTCTCCCTGATGCGGTTGATACCCATACCGCCAGGGCGCATCGTGGACGGTTCGATCACTCTGGACGGTGAGGACCTGCTGCAGTTATCGGAAGACGATATGAGCAAGGTCCGCGGCAGTAAGATCGGACTCATCATTCAGGACCCCATGACGTCTCTGAACCCGGTGTTCACCATCGGCAATCAGGTCACCGAGGCCATCCGCATCCACCAGGACATTCCGCGGCAAAGCGTTATGGACCGGGCCTTGGACGTGCTGCGGAAGGTCAACATCCCTGCCGCCGAGTCCAGGGTAAGGGACTACCCCCACCAGATGAGCGGCGGTATGCGCCAGCGCGTGGTGGGGGCCATAGGCATCTCGTGCCAGCCCATGGTCCTGATCGCGGACGAGCCGACGACCTCCCTGGATGTCACCATTCAGGCGCAGTACCTCAAGCTGCTGAAGGACATTCAGCAGGACTCCGATCTCTCCTTGATTTTCATCACCCACGACTTTGGGATCGTGGCCAAGATGTGCGACCGGGTGGCCGTCATGTATGCGGGCAGAATCGTGGAGATGGGCAGCGTTCGTGACATCTTCAACAACGCCTCCCACCCCTACACCGAAGCTCTGCTGGCGTCGGTGCCCAAAATGGAGGAGGACGTGGAACGGCTCTACGCCATCGATGGCCAGCCTCCCACTCTCCATAACCTGCCCGCCGGTTGCTCTTTCGCCGCCCGCTGTCCTTACGTCATGGACAAATGCCGGCAGGAGTACCCACCCGAGTTCCCCGTAAACGAGGGCCACTACTCCGCATGTTGGAGACTAGAAGAATGACCATGACGAGCCCAGCCGCAAGCACACCTAGCGCCGGTACCGGACAGGTGCTGCTTGAGGCGCGCAATCTAAAGAAGTATTTCCCGGTTACCCGCGGGATCCTCTTGTCCAGAGTCACCGGCCATATCAAAGCCGTGGACGGCGTCTCCTTCCAACTCCACGAGGGAGAGACCCTCGGCATCGTGGGTGAGTCCGGCTGCGGTAAGACCACCACGGCCAAGATGCTCCTGATGCTGGAACGCCCCACCGAAGGCACTATCCTCTTCAAGGGCGATGACGTCTACGGCGGCAACGAGTCAAAGCGCAAGGAGTACCGCAGTTCCGTGCAGGCGGTGTTCCAGGACCCCTGGAGTTCGCTCAACCCTCGGATGCGGGTCAAAGACCTTGTCGCCGAGCCCATGGTGATCAACTGGCAGCTCTCCCGCAGCGAGATTCAGCAGAGGGTGATGGAACTGCTGAACAACGTGGGCCTGAACGACTACCACTCCAACCTCTACCCACACGAGTTCAGTGGAGGCCAAAGACAGAGGTTGGCCGTGGCAAGGGCGCTCTCGCTGAACCCCGAGGTTATCGTGCTGGACGAGCCGGTGTCCGCTCTCGACGTCTCGATCCGCGCCCAGATCATGAACCTGCTGAAGGACCTGCAGTCTGAGCTCGGCCTCAGCTACATTCTGATTGCTCATCACCTGGCAACCGTGCGTTACATGTGCCACTGGGTTGCGGTCATGTACCTAGGCCAGATCGTGGAATTGGCCCCGGTCAAGGAGCTTTTCGAGAACCCGCTGCACCCATACACCAAAGCCCTCATGTCTGCGGCGCTGCCGTCTCACCCCGACACTCTTCAGGAAGAGATAATCCTGACGGGCGAAGTCCCTTCGCCCTTGAACCCCCCGCCGGGATGCCACTTCCATCCCCGGTGCCCAATGGTCATGGACCACTGCTCGGTGGACATTCCGGATGTCAAGGAAGTGACCCCAGGGCATTTCGTGTCCTGCCACCTCTACTGATACCCGCGCCCAACTACCCTCAAGCCCTCGAGTCGAACGGCCCCAAGTCAGGGGCCGTTCCCGTTTCCGGAACGGGACCACGCGAGTCCCCAGAGCCCGGTAACGGCAGTGTCCGGCCAGGCCGGTCCCGGCGGTTGTGTTTGCCTGGTGTGGATGGTAATCTGCCCAAGATATAACCCCGTACAACACCCACCAGACCAGCGACAGGGGTGAACTAAATGACCTCTACCGTGCAATTCGACACGACCGTCACTTACGACAACGCGGGAGTTGCGGTTAACATAAGCCTGGCGTCTCCATCCGCTGGGCAGCCGGCGGAATTCCGACTTTCCGTCGACGACCTGGCCACCGGAGGGGCTGTGACTTTCTCCCACGAGGCCTGTCCGGCGGTCCACGACTTCACAAGAGGCTACACGCGCTGGTTGGGGACCAAGGGAATTCGCGCTTCCCGAGGCGCCCAGGAGATCACAGGCCAGACGGGCGCGGACGTCTCCGCTTCACATCTCCTCACCGTGCTTCAAGAAGCGGTGGACATGGTGGAACAGAAATTCGCCAGCTACAAGGGCACCTTGATTGGCTCCGAGGACTACTCCGATATCGTCTATGAAAAGCGGGACGGCGTCGCGTGGATGATGATTAACCGCCCCGAGACCTACAACGCCAAGCGGGGAATCACCATGAACGAGATGGCCGACGCGCTGCTCGACGCGGCCCAGGACAATTCGGTCCGGGCCGTCGTGATTTCCGGTTCCGGGCCCAATGGTTTCTGCACCGGCAACGACCAGAGCTACGATCCTGAGACCGAACGTGTGGACTATCGAGGCACCGCGCCGGTGAGCTATGGCCAGGTCATCCAACAGATGCCCCAGCCGGTCATCGCCGCCGTAGACGGCTTTGCCATTGGTTCCGGAAACATTCTGGCCTACGAGTGTGATTTCACCATCGCCACCACCCGGTCTAGGTTCGGCCAGACCGGGCCCAGGGTTGGCAGTCCCGCCGCAGGTCACGGCGTCGCGTCCTTAGCTGCCCGCGTCGGGCAGAAGAGGGCGCGGGAAATCTGGATGCTCTGCCGTCAGTATACCGCCGAAGAAGCCTACAACATGGGCCTGGTCAACTCTGTGGTGCGTCCGGACCAACTCTGGGCCGAGGTGGACCGGTGGTTGGCGGACCTGAACCGGGTCAGTCCCGTGATTCTGCAGATGCAGAAGATCTCCTACAACCAGCACGACCACTTCATCGTTCCCGGCCAAAGCCCCGTCCAAGAGCATATCCCAGACTACGTTGCGTCGGAGGAATGCCGGGAACGGCGGCTCGCATTCATCGAAAGGCGCCCCATCGACCAGTCCAAGAATCTTCCCTACATACCTATCCCGATCAGTTAAACGGAATCAACCGTCTCCGGACCGCCGGCTACGGACCAAGGAGGTAGGACCGATGACCCAACCCCAGATAAACGTCGGACCCCGTCCCCTTGATGGGATCAGAGTCCTCGATCTCACCTGGGTCAGAGCGGGCCCATGGGCTACGCGCTGGCTGGGAGCCCTCGGGGCTGACGTAATCAAGGTCGAATGGCCGCTGAACGAGAGGGGCCGGTCCAGCGGCGCTTCACCCCCTGGAGTAGAGGTCAACCTGAATTCGTCGGCCAACTTCAACGACACCAACTGCAACAAGCGCAGCATGGTCGTAAACGTCAGGAGCGACCGCGGGCTGGACATGGTAAAACGGCTAGTTACCGTCTCGGACGTGATTGTCGAAAACTTCAGCGCCAGCGTCCTCAGGCGATGGGGTCTCGGCTACGACGAGCTACGCAAGCTCAAGCCGGACATCGTCTACCTGTCCCAGTCCGGCTTCGGTCACACCGGACGTCAGAGCCACTACCTGACCGCCGGACCCATCGCGCAGGCATTCTCCGGCATGACCTACCTGTCTGGGATTCCGGACGCGCCTCCAGCCGGGTGGGGTTGGTCCTACCTGGACGACACGGGAGGGATGTATATCGCCTTCTCCATCCTTACTTCCCTATACCGGCGCAACATGACCGGGCAGGGACAACACGTCGACCTATCTCAGATGATGATCGGCGCAACCTTGAACGGTTCCGCCATGCTGGACGCGACGGTCAACGGCCGCCCTTCCCGCAGGGAGGGCTATCCACCAGGGAACAGGGCCCATTGGCCCGGAACGCCCCTCACCCATAATTACCGAGGCCCCACGGTCGCGCCTCACAATGGGTACCGCACCAAGGGCGGCGGATACAACGATTGGTGCGCCATCGTGTGCCTCAGCGACCAGGAATGGGGCCGGTTGGCCGAGGTGATGGGCTCTCCGGATTGGGCTGCGTCACCTAAATTCGCCACCATTTCATCCAGGCTGGAACACCAGGAAGAGCTGGACCGAAACATCGAGGAATGGACCCAAACACTGGAAAAGTACGAGCTAATGGAAAAATGCCAGGCTGCGAGTGTCCGGGCCATGCCTGTGCAGAGCTCGGAGAACAGGGTCGAACACGACCCCCAATTGCGTCACCGGGACATGTACCTGGAGATGGACCACCCAGTGCTGGGTAGACGGAAATTCCAGAACGCGCCATTCAAGTTGTCGGAAACCCCGGCGGCAAATATACGGTGCGCCCCGCTAATGGGAGAACACAACCAGGAGATCGTCGAAGGGTTGCTGGGGATTAGCCACGAGGAGTTCGTGGCGGGCTACGATGACTTCACCTTCTGGCCTGAGTCTCTGACACGCTACCCCTACATGGACGAGATGATCGCCGCCAGCTACCAGCCCAACGGAGGCCGTTCGGGCGGCGCCGTGACCCAGCAGAGCACCGCCCCCACCGGGAAAGAGAAATTAGATGTGGACGGCTCTGCTTCTCCCGCCCCCCTGTCCGGCCTCCGCGTGCTTGAGGTTTCCGGTCAGGAGGCCCAGTTCTGCGGCAAGCTGCTCGCCGACCTTGGAGCCGACGTCGTCAAGATCGAGCCCCCCGGAGGTGAGGCGTCCCGGGCCATTGGTCCTTTTATGGACGATGTGCCCAACCGCGAGCGCAGCCTCTCGTTTTGGCATTACAACACTTCCAAGCGCGGGATCACGCTCAACCTTGAGTCTGCGGACGCCCAGGGGATCTTCAGGCGGCTGGCGGCCAACTCAGATGTGATATTGGAGTCCCTGCCGGCGGGATACCTGCCGTCTCTGGGACTGGGCTACGAACAACTGAAGGAGGGGAACCCGGGGCTTGTCATGTGCTCCCTGACGCCCTTTGGCCAAACGGGGCCGTGGAAGGACTTCCTAACCACGGACTTGGTGCACATGGCCGCAGGAGGACAGATGGGTTGCTGCGGCTACGACGTGATAGATGTCCCAGGAGAGGTCCCCATCGCGCCCGGCGGTGGAAATGCCTGGCACATGGGAAGCCACTACGCCTACATGGCCATCATGGCGGCCCTCTTTTACCGCACCAACACCGGTAAGGGCCAATACATCGACTCCTCGATCCACGACGCCTGCGCCCTGACCACAGAGATGCACATCAATACATATATCTACACCGGCAACGTGGTCAAGCGGCAGACAGGCCGTCACGCCGCAGCGGTCCCCGGAGACCCATCACAGCTACTCTGCGGCGACGGTAAATACGTGAACGCCGCGGCTACCCGCCTCACCCCCCGTCAGCTCCGGACAATGGCCGAGTGGATGGACAATTACGGACTGGCGGAAGACCTTTTGGACGAGCGTTACATGGACGCCGCTTATATCAACGAACACCGCACCTACATCAACGACCTGGTCATCAAGTTCGTGGCCGCCCTTTCCCAGGAAGAAGTGGCTCACGGGGGCCAGGAACGGGGGTTCAACTGGGGCGCGGTGCGCACGCCAGACGAGCTGGTCGAAGATGGTCACATGAACGACCGGGGCTTCTGGGTGGATGTACATCACCCCGAATTGGCCCGCAGCTTCAAGTACCCCGGAGCCGCCGGAATATACAATGGCTCTCCCTGGAGAATTTCCCGGCGCGCACCCCTGATCGGAGAACACAACGAAGAAGTCTTCTGCGGGGAACTAGGGCTCTCACCTCAGGAGTTGGGCTACCTGGTCGAAAGCGGCGTGCTG
This sequence comes from Dehalococcoidia bacterium, assembly GCA_965197545.1. GTDB lineage: Bacteria > Chloroflexota > Dehalococcoidia > Lucifugimonadales > UBA3495 > CATOSP01. Next base: position 1,747,993 of record CBDANJ010000007.1, on the reverse strand, counting down.
TGACCGTAGACGGCTCCCCGATTTCCGAAGAATCAACCCGGCCGCCGAGGGTAATTCCAGGGATGTCCGAGCCCGGACCGCCAAATTGACCGGCGGTTTGCCGGTAACTATAATGAGGGCGCTACAGGCCTCGGGATGGAAATCGCAGGCTGCGGTTCGCCGCGCAAAGCGTCCATCAACTAAACCACAGGAGAAGCAATTTATGGTTCATCAACAGGCTGCACTTTTGAAACCGGAGACCATGGTTGAAGAGTTCCAGAAGAATGGCGTGACCCACGTCGTGACGATCCCGGACAGTGAAACCAACTATCTGTATGAGCTCATGAAGGACCAGGACTGGCTGGACATCGTCCCGGCGTCGCGTGAAGGCGAGACCTTCGCGATTGCCCTGGGTCTGCTGGTCGGCGGGAAGACCCCGGTCGTCCTGATCCAGAACACCGGGATGATGGAATCGGGTGACTCCATTCGAGGCATGGCCCTCGACTCCGGTTTCCCCCTTGTAATGGTAGTAGGATACCGAGGCTGGACCCGGCGCGGCGTTATCAGCGACTCAGCCGCGAAATACACCGAGCCTTTCCTCAACGCCATGGGTGTCAACTATTACTTGGTGGAGCATGACGAAGACGCTCCACGTATCTCCATCGCCTTTCAGGAAGCTCAGAAGAACAAGGGTCCGGTGGCCGTCTTGATCGGGGACGAATACCACGGCTTCAATCGTTAGTTGACCGTTAGTTGACCAGAAAAGGACAACACGAGACTCCGATAATCCCATAATCAAGCAACTATATTTTACTGGAGGTAGCTGGTGTTTAACGCGGAGGATATGTTCAAGGCCTTTGAGCCATACCGCGATAAGTCTATTGTTATCGCAACTGGTACGTCCGGACGCCATTGGCGGGACGTTAGCCAGAACGAAGCCCGTGACCTGTCCATGGGCGGCGCAATGGGGCAGACCACTTCGGCAGCCCTCGGGCTGGCCTTGGCCCAGCCCGATGAGAAAGTCGTGCTCTTCGACTCCGAAGGCGCTCTACTCATGAACATGGGCATTATCGCGACGATAGCCGGTAAGCAGCCCCAAAATTTCTACCACTTCCTGATGGACAACGAGTGCTACGCCACCACCGGTGGTCAGCCAGTGCCCAACGCCCAGGATATTAACTACGCAGGCATGGCAAAGGAAGCCGGATACGTGGCAGCTTACTCCTTTGACAACTTGGAAGACTTTACCAACAACGTCGCGAAGATCATGAGCGAGGCTGGACCCGTGTTCATCGCCATGAAGGTCGTGCCAGAGGTCGAAAACGAGCCCATCGGAATGCGCCAGCGCGTCCCGACCCGAGGCAGGGCTGAGACGATCAACACCTTGCGAAAAGAGTTGGGCTTGGACTAATTCGTCTCAAGCCCCCCGCGTAGGGCGTCGTCCGAAGACGCTCATACCCGACGCATTACAAGCCTCCGAATATGCCTTCGGAGGCTTGTTCGTGTTCTGTGAATCCCATATCCGGTGGCGGGGAAAGCTTCAGTGTGGGTCTCGTATTTTGTAATACATTTTGGGTTCCGTACCGTTGAGCACGCTCTTGATCCTGGGAGCGTGGCGTACGAGGACCAGGGCGGTGATGAAATAGCTCGGGACCAACGCGTCCCGAAAGAAGAAATAAGCCGCAATCGGGAGCGCCGCCGTGGCCACAATCTGCCCCACGACCAGAATCCGGGTGGCGGCCACGCCCGCCAGGTAAGCGAGGCACCACACGCCGACGATGGGGGGAGCCAAGTAGAACCCTAATACAGCCGCGCAGGCCAACCCCTTCCCTCCCTTGAACTTCAGGTAAATGGAATAATTGTGCCCCAGCACCGCGGCGATTCCGCCCACAGAGCCGCCGATTTGCTCGCTCAATCCGGCAGCCCTGGACAAAAACACACCCAGTGCAATCGCCGCGGCGGACTTGACCATGTCGCCCAAGAGGGCCGCCGCCGTAAGTTTCTTCGAGTCGGTCGCCCGGTGTACGTTTAGGGTGCCAACGTTGCCGGAACCCAAATCGAGCACGTTCTTGTTGGCGAACCGCTTGACCAGCACGTAGGCTGTTGGAAATGCACCGAGTAAGTATCCCACGACTGCGATCGCGAACCAGACGCCGTATTCAACTGGCACCGTAGACCTCCAAAGCGGTTCCGGCTCCTCAAATTGCGGACATCATCTTGGGGCCTGTACCGCAGGCTGTCAATCGGTCGCCAGCCCGGACGCAGGGTCTTTCGATAGTCGGCTCACGGCGCCGCACTCCCCCTTTTGCTAAAGGGGGATTTCTCTCTTTCCGGCTAACGCAGTTACGAGGACCGGGGTCATCTCAACCCGGATATTCCAACCAGAAACCACCACACTTGGAGATGCGCAGCACACCCGTTAGCGACTCTCGCCGGAGCGGGAGAAATCCCCCCCCTTTTGCGAAAGTGGGGCTTTCCCTCCCTCAAGCCTGAATAGTTACGCTGTCATCCCGCGCCAGACACTGCCAAGGAGGTGATGCTAGAATTAGGTGAGCCGGAGTCTCATAGGTGGCTGCCCATAATGCGCAGACCGGTCCTCTGATCCAAGTCTCTTAAATCGATCGTATACAAGGACGTGCCAGACATCCAAACATCCACAGAAACCTATGAGCCATCGGCGAGGGCGGCCATAGGGGGAGACGCCAATTGAGATTCAGCGTCTGGCCTTTGCTCGCGCTTGGTATATTGCTCCCATTGATCGCTGCGTGTTTCGAAGCAGCCCCGCGCCCCGGCAGCATCCTGCCCACCGCGCTCCCGGTCACACCGCCGATCGCAAGCAATCTGGCTCCGACGGACACGCCAACTCCCACCGACACCCCAGTCCCATCTCCAACACCGGAGCCGACGCCGCTCCCTACGCCCACACCCACACCTTTGCCAACGCCGCGCCCAACGCCTACATCGACGCCAACGCCCGTACCATCGCCGACCCCGCGCCCGACTCCTACACCAAAACCAACACCGACCCCTACGCCCACTCCTGACCCACCCACAAGTCCCATCCCTGGTCCGGGAGTGCTTCTGAGAGTCTGGCATCCGGTCACTGGGTCCGAAGTCCCCAGCGACGCAGTGGTAGTGGTGGGGCTTACGGATGAGGACGCCACGGTCACAATCAACGGCCGGATTGTAGGCGTCGACCGGGATGGCAGGTTCCAGGCTGAGGCGTTCCTATCCCCCGGACCCAACATCATCCGCGTCGTGGCCATCAGCAGAAATGGCAACCAGGCGTCCTCCGAGCTTACTGTCACCAGCCTTGCGTTGCCACCGCAGCCCTTTGTGTTGCTGGTTACCGAGCCTGGGGACCAAAGCGTTACTCCGGACCCGGCCGTCCGGCTGGCAGGCAGGACGACTCCCAACGCCGAGGTGATGGTCAATGGCGTCCAGATATCCGTGGACCCGCTGCTGGGGATCTTCGAAACCAAGGTCGCCCTTGTGACCGGTCCCAACATAATCAGTGTAACGGCGACTGTCCCGGACGAAGGTGTGCTCAACAAGGTGATTGCCGTTATCCGCAGGCCCGCTGCGCTCCAGTAAGCCACGTCGTGTATACTTCTGCTCAGATTGGAGGTGAGTGAAGTGCCTAAGCCAAAAGTTTACTTCCGCCCTGGTTGATTCACTTGTGGCAGAACGAAAGATTTTCTTTCGTCACGTGATATTGAATTTGAAGAGGGCGACGTTGAACATGACCCCGCCTCGATGCAAGAATTGCTGGACCGGGGCCTGAAAGTCGTGCCCGTCACCATCTGGGGTGACGATGTCGTGATCGGATTCAACGCCAAGGAACTGGCCCGGCTGTTTGATCTGAGCGGCGATGTACCGGTTGCGACACCGGCGGTGATGCTCGAAAAGTATGAAACGGTGTTGGTGGCCGCCTGCCGGGCTGTGCGTCAGCTCCCGCCAAGCTTCCTTGAATGGGAGTCGCCCGAGCGGACGCGCAACCTTCAGACGTTCACTTTCCACATCATGGACCGGCCCGACAGGGCGCTCAACGCCTATCAGACCGGGATGTATTCCAGCGAAGACCGGGGCCGCAATGTAAAGGTCGTGCTGGGCGACGCCGGATTCGAGGAGATCGCCCGCTACGGTGAGGATGTGCTTCGCAGAGTCAAGGCGGCCCTCTCCGGTGAGACCGAATTCATCCTGGACAAGGTGCTGGACTCCTACATGGGCAACAAGACCGCCCAGGAGCTAATCGACTTGGCCCTGGGCCACTCGGTGCATCACCTAAAACAGCTCTATGAGTACATGTCCATTGGCGGCATTACGCCGGAGGACCCCTTGGGCGATGCCGACTTCGACGGCGTAGCCGTTCCCACGGAGCTGTTCTAAGAAACTATCTCAAAACGAGGCTTCATCAATGTATCCCCCTTTTGCGAAAGGGGGATTTCCCCTCTGCCCAAGCCTGCTGGTCCAGTTTTGAGATAGATACTAAGGACTCCTAACCCTCACGCCTGGTCCAATCGCATCGCCCAGGGTTTGAGGATGCCGTAAAGGAAGTCGTTGACCGGGGTTGGAACGCCGAGTTCCCTGGCCATGCGCACCAGCGCCCCGGTCAACCCTTCAAGCTCAACTGGCCGTCCCTCGGTGAAGTCCTTGGCTAGGGACGCTCTCCCCTCGGCGGGGAAGCCGTCCAAAGAGGTCATCGCCCAGTCCAGGGAATCTTCCATGATGGGGGCTCCCCTGGCCTTCCCCACTTCCAGCGCTTCCGCTATCGCCGCTCGAATAAGTTCCCTGGTCTCAGGGACCGTCCGCATCTCAGCGTAGACCGTATTGCTGGCCGCGTTCACCGCTGCGGACCCGGCGATATACGCAAACTTCTTCCACAGCATCCCGGGCATGTTTTCGTGCAGCTCCACCCGCCAGTTGGCGTCCTGGAAGACTTGCAGCAGTTTCTGGCCTCTTTCGCTGAATCCCGGCTGCATCTCGCCAAACCCGGCTAGTCCGGGGCCTCCCTGGGTTACTACGCCCGGGCTCGCGATGCGTCCCTCCATGTAGGCGGACCCTATCATCACGCGGGACTCCCCAAAAGCTCCGGCAAGCTGATCGCCGTTGTCGATGCCGTTTTGAAGGGTTAGAACGGTCGTGTCGGGACCGACCACCGGCCTGACGGCGTCGATCGCCGAGGCATTGTGGTACATCTTGACCGTGAACAACACCAGGTCTTGCTCTCCGACTCCTGAAGCATCTTCAACAGCGTTGCCCGCAACCGTGAATGCGCCGTTGTTGACGCTCTCAACCCGCAGTCCCGACCCTCGAATTGCTTGAAGGTGCGCGCCTCGGGCGATGAAGGTCACGTCATGTCCGGCGCGGCCAAGCAGCCCGCCGAAGTAACCGCCGACGCCCCCGGCTCCCATTACCGTCACTTTCATCGAAAACTCTCCTCACGAGTCACGGATGTTCGCGCAATGACCAGGTACGAGTGACTCACCTTACAGCACGGGGTCCGGCTAGCCGTATTGCTCCCGCAGGTCGCGTTTCATCACTTTGCCCATCACGTTGCGGGGAAGTTCGTCGATAAACACCACGGAACGCGGGCGCTTGAAACCCGCCAGATGCTCGTGGCAGAACTCGATTAACTCCTCCTCGGTTACCGCCCCGCCGCTGACCACTACAGGCGCGTACCTCTTCTCCCCATTCGATATCGGGGACCCCGATTACCGCTGCGTCGTCCACGTTGGGGTGGGACATTAGCACCTGCTCTACCTCTTCCGGTGACACCATCTCTCCGCCGCGCTTGATGAAATCCTTGGCGCGGCCTGAGAGGAAGATGTAATCATCTTCATCTTGATAGCCCAGGTCCCCGGTGTAGACCCAGCCGGAACGTAGGGCGTCCCGCGTTGCATCTTCCTGTTGCCAGTAGCCCCGCATCATCCGGGAACCGCGCGCCACGATCTCGCCGACCTCGCCCAACTCCACCGGGTTGCCAGCCTCATCCACTATTTGGACTTCCACATCCTCCAGCGGTTTGCCAATAGAACTCAGCCTCTTCAGCTTCTTCTCCACCTCTTCGTCGTCTCCGTCCAAGACGTGGTCTTCCGGGGGCAACATCGTAATGGTGGAGGCGGTCTCCGTCTGGCCGAACGCGTTGATGAACCGGGCAGTCGGGAATCTCTGGATCGCCTGCTTGATCACGTCCACGGGCATGGGGGCCGCTCCGTAGGTAATGACGTCCAGCGATGTAAGGTCGAACTCTCCGAATCGTGGGTGCTCTATCACCTGCTTGAGCATCGTCGGCACCAGCATGGCCCGGTTGGCTTGGTGCCTCTGGACCAACTCCATCCAGTCCACGGAGTCGAACTGCCTCATCACCGCAAGTGTGCGTCCGCCGTAGACGGCGGCCAGCGCCGCTTGAAGCCCGGCAATGTGGTAAAGAGGCACGGTCAAGAGGTTGGTCTCTTCCTCTTCAGGGTCCGCCGGAGTGACCGTGGCCAGCAGGTAACTGGCGAAACTGTCGTGGGTGAGCATGACGCCCTTGGGCACCCCGGTAGTGCCCGCGGTAAACATAATCACCGTTGTGTCTTCGTCACCGGCTTCAGGGAAGTTCAATTGGTCCGGAATCCCGTCCGCAACCAGGTCCCGGTAGCTGGTGTGTCCGCCGGTGGCCTCGCCGTCCAGCACCACCACCCGGTTCGCGGCCAAATCGCCTTCTATGGGAACCAGTGGCAGATACCGCTCTCCGATGAACAGCATGGACGGTTGGGCGATGCGAAGCATCTGGTCCAGTTCTTCCGACCTGGCCCTGAAATTGATCGGCACGTAAATGGCGTCTAGCTGGGCCGCCGCGAAGTAAAGCTCGATGTTTTGCGGGGTGTTGACCTGCATGATGGCGAGCCGGTCACCGCTGCCCACGCCCAGCCCTGCCATAGCGTTAGCCAGGGCGTTAACCCGCTCTTGCAGCTCGGCGTAGGTAATTTCACGGTCGTCGAAGTGAATCGCGACCCGGTCGGGAACAATTGCGCCAGCAATCATCAGGAATTCGGTGGTGTTCATAGGGCAACTCCCGTGGCGGCAAGTCTGGTTTCCAACTCCAGGGCGGCTTGGAGAGGCAGGTCCGCGCCGGCGGACAACGCCCGCTTGGCGGCGGCCATCACGGCGGGGTCCACTGCTGCCAGACCTCGCGCCGACTCCCACGCCGCGTCCAGCAAGGTTTCATCAGGAACGATGCGGGTCAACAGGCGGTATTTCAACGCTTCCCCGGCATCGAATCGCCGCCCTGTCAACAGTAGCTCGGAAGCGGCTCCCACCAAGGCGTTTCGGGGCAAAGTCTGGGTCCCTCCCGCAGCCGGAACCATCCCAAGCTGGGTCTCCGGCAAGGCAAAGATAGTCCCTTGACCAGCGACACGCAAGTCGCCCAGTAGGCATATCTCGACGCCCGATCCGATACAGAATCCATGGACCGCGATCACTATTGGCCTGGTCAATCGAAGGAACTGTCCCCACACGTCCCGCTCCCACCGGACCCGCCGGGCCACCACCTGGGAAGGCGCGGTCCCGAACTCGGTCAGGTCTGCCCCGGCGCAGAAAGCGCGGCCTTCTCCCGTGATCAGCAGGCACCTGGCGTCAGGGTCGGCTTCAACCGCGAACAACGCTTCGGAGAAATCGTCCCTCATCTGCATATTGTAGGCGTTTAGGACATTGGGCCGGTTCAGGGAAATATGGGCGACACCGCCCTCCTTGGAGAAAAGGATCGTTTCGAAGGCGGACACGCCAGCTATCCCTGGGCTGACGCCCGGCGATAGAGCTCACCCATCTCGACTTCCGTGTAGCGGAGACCGATGTTCTCCAGATTATGGGCGTCGCTTACTTCAACTAGCATCAAGTCGTGGTCTTCGGCGATCTTCCTCACCTGTGGCTTCCGAATATGCCAGTTATGGCTGTAATTGTCGATCTCGATGGCGTGGATGTTTTCTTCGATCAGGATCTTAGGGGAGTAATAGCCCGGGTGACAGTAGATCCGGAAAACCCCGCCGTCGTCCAGGAACAATTCGCTGACTTGGTATTCGTCGAAGGGGTTTGAAGGGGGGCGTATCTCGATTTCCCATCCCGGAATAATGATCGCCTCTCCAGGGAAATGCCTCTCCACCAACTCCTTGAACTCATAGGACCACTCCTTATTGTGGTGGTCGGTTATGGCGATGCCATCAATCTTCATAGCTTTGATTTGGGCCAATACCTTTTCCGCGATGGACAGAGATGGAGGCTGGAAGTTAAACGCCTCCCAGATGTGAGTATGCAGGTCGAGTTTGACTTTCAACGGTTTACGCCACCTTCACTAACAGGTCAAATTCCAGCCTTCGATCACTGACCGGTATAATGGGGAGACCGCTTGTGCAGAAACGACTCGATCCCCTCCCCACGGTCGCCGGTGCTTTGCAAGACGACGTTCAGGTCCGCCTCCAAGCGGAGTCCCTGCTCCAGGGTCAGGTCCAACCCCTGGCTCAGGGCTTCCTTTGCGTAACGGGCCGCCACCGGCCCGCCGGATAGGATGGCATCGGCAAGGTCGCGGGTCTCGGCATCCAGACGGCCCGGTCCCGCCACCCGGTTCACCAGCCCGATCTCAAGGGCTTGCGCGGAGTCGATTATCCTGGACGTAAGCAGAAGGTCTCGCGCCCAGGCCTGCCCAACCAAACGAGGCAACCGCTGGGTGGCCCCATCCCAGGGTAGCCTGCCGTAGGCCAGGTCTGAAATCCCGAACCGGGCGTGTTCAGACGCAACTCTAAGGTCTCCGGCAAGGGCAAGTTCCAACCCCTGGTCTATGGCGTCGCCGTTTATAGCCACGATCACGGGCATGGGCAGAGACGCCACGGCGGCGGCGCATTGCATCGAGGTCAGCCATTGCATCCCAGCCGTCCCAGCGCTAAGCGATAGTCCCGCCGGAGCGGCTTCCCGTCCCACCGAAAACGCCGTCCCCGATCCTGTAAGGACGACCAGGTGCACCTGGTCGTCCGGCGCGATCTCCCCACATACCTCGCCCAGTTCGGCGGCCGTCAACGCGTCGATGCGGTTCAAAACATCGGGCCGCGCAAGGGTGATCGTGGCCACCGGAGGGGTTATCCCAAGGGTCAAACAGCGGTATCGAATCGTATCCATCTCCGCTACGGATTCTGGCTGAATGTTAGGCTCAGCAGGGAGTCTTGACAAGGGTCTATGCCTGACTTAACATGAATTGGCACTCGCAGGAATCGAGTGCTAACACGTGCGCGATAACGAATTCGTACGAAAACAACAGCATAGAGGAAGGAGGCAAAAGTGGCAAACTTCGTTCCGCTGGGCGAGCGGGTAGTGATCAAGCCCATCGAGCAAGAGCAGACCACCAAGGGCGGTATCTTTCTACCCGACACTGCCAAGGAGAAGCCTCAGGAAGGGGAGGTGGTCGCAGTTGGACCAGGGCGCGTCAGCGATGACGGCTCTCGGATTCCAATGGAACTATCTAGTGGCGATCGCGTGATTTACTCCAAGTTCGCCGGCACCGAATATAAGGACGGCGAGGATGAGTACCTGATCCTGAGGGAAAGCGATATCCTGGCCAAGATAGGCTAAATCAGGTGGTGGGCTCTGACCCGCCCCATCCAATCGAGGAGGTTTAGATAGGATGCCCGCTAAACAGATGGCTTACTCGGAAGAGGCGCGAAAGCTGCTCCGGTCAGGCATCGATACACTGGCAGATTCCGTCAAGGTGACCCTGGGCCCCAAGGGACGCAACGTGGTCCTCGACAAGTCTTTTGGACCCCCGCAGGTCTGCAGCGATGGTGTCACCATAGCCAAGGAGATCGAGCTGCCGGACAAGTTCGAGAATATGGGCGCTCAGCTCCTGAAAGAAGCCGCGACCAAGACCAACGACGCCGCTGGTGACGGCACGACAACTTCCGTGGTTTTGGCCCAGGCTATCATCAACGACGGGTTTAAGAACGTCACCGCCGGTAGCAACCCGATGGCGATCAAGCGCGGTATCGAACGCGCAGTCGCTGCCGTCGTAGCAGAGATCGGCGGTATGTCAGAGCTCGTTGAAACCCGCGAGCGCATCGGCCAGGTGGCCAGCCTCTCAGCCCACGAAGAAGCGATCGGCGAGACCATCGCCGAGTCCATGGAGAAGGTGGGCAAGGACGGCGTCATCACCGTCGAGGAGTCCAAGGGTCTCTCCGACGAGATCGAATACGTCGAAGGTATGCAGATCGACCGCGGCTACATCTCTCCCTACTTCATCACCAACGCTGACCGGATGGAGTCTGTGATTGAGGACGCCACCGTGGTTATCACCGACAAGAAGGTCTCCGCCGTCGCGGAGATGCTCCCCGCGTTGGAAAAGCTCCTGCAGGTTGGCCGCAAGAACGTCGTCATCATAGGTGAGGACGTCGACGGCGAGGCTCTGGCCACCCTGGTGGTCAACAAGCTTCGCGGCACCCTCAACATCCTGGGAGTCAAGGCTCCTGGATTCGGAGACCGCCGGAAGGCCATGCTGGAAGACATCGCCATCCTGACCGGTGGCACCGTCATCAGCGAGGAGACCGGACGGAAGCTGGACAGCGCGACCCTGGAGGACTTTGGGCAGGCCCGCCGGATCTCGGCCACCAAGGACGAGACCACCATCGTGGAGGGCCGCGGCTCCGAGGACCAGATTCAGGCTCGCATCAACCAGATTAAAGCCCAAATCGAAGACACCACTTCCGAGTTCGACCGAGAGAAGCTCCAGGAACGGATGGCCAAGCTCTCCGGCGGCGTCGCCGTCATCAAAGTCGGCGCGGCTACCGAGATCGAGCTCAAGGAGCGCAAGGCCCGGGTCGAAGACGCCCTTTCAGCCACCCGGTCCGCTGTGGAAGAGGGAATCGTCGCCGGCGGCGGCGTCGCCCTGGTCCGCGCCCAGCGCGCCCTGGACGGCATCGGCGACATCCCAGCCGACGAGAAGGTTGGGGTGGACATCATCCGCCGCGCCCTGGAACAGCCCCTCAAGCTCATCGTCGAGAACGCCGGCTTTGAAGGCGCGGTAGTGCTGAACGAGGTCAAGCAACAGGCCGACGACTACGGCTACGATGCCGAGGTTGGCGAGTTCGGCCCGATGCTCGAGCGCGGAATCGTCGACCCAGCCAAGGTGACTCGCTCGGCCCTGCAAAACGCGGCCAGCGTGGCAAGCATGGTGCTTACCACCGAGTCGATGATTACCGAAATCCCCGACAAGAACCCCGCCGGCCCGGCTATGCCTCCGATGGACTACTAGCCGAGGATACCCAGCATACCGGCCCTGGCAGCGACCGCCCCGAGACTCTTGGGGCGGTCGCTCTTTGACCGGCGGACCCCAAGTTCCCTGCCGGGGCCACATTCGTAGACAACCATACCTAGGCTACTTACCCCTAGAGTCGACCTACCACGGACAGCCGACCCTCTCCCATGGGGAGCGGGGACTATCTCCGAAGGACTGAGTTCCAGCAAGTGAACAAAGCGGAGACCTTTAGCAAGGTATTTGAAAGCCCCGAGGCCGCCCTCGAGGGCTTGTCCTCCGGGTCCACGGTGGTCATCGCGGGTTACACCGGCGTCGGTGTCCCCGAGAGTTTGATCAGAGCTATGTTCAAAGCCCCGGTCCGGGAACTCACCTGCGTATGTCAGGGAGCGTGGCCTCATCGTCCTGAATCCGTGGACGTGGCAGACCTCGTGGCCGCCGGTAAGGTGCGGAAACTTATCACTCCCCTTGGCTTCGACCCCGCGCAACCCGGAGTGGTCAAGGAACTGTGGGAATCCGGCCAGCTAGAAATCGAGGCTGTTCCCCAAGGAGTCCTTGCCGAGTTGCTTCGCGCGGGCGGGGCCGGTCTTGGCGGAGTCTTCATCCCCGATGGGATGGGAACGAGGTTCCAGCACAACCGGGAAGTCCGCAGCTTCGATGGCCGGGACTATATCTTCCGGGAAGCCATCCGCGCCGACTTCGCACTCTTGCGGGCCAGCGCCTCCGACACTGTCGGAAACCTGGTCTACCGCGGGTCCCAGCGTAACTGGAACCCGCCCATGGCGATGTCGGCCCGTATCTCCATTGCCGAAGTCGACCAGATATTCGAGCCGGGAGGAATCGATCCCGAGTTGGTCATCACGCCCGGCATATTCGTCAACCGAGTAGTGCAGACAGTCTAGCCACAATCCGGCCGCAACCACCGTCCGCAAGTATAGGAAAGATAATGCCCGGACCCGAGAGGATCAACGCCCCCCTGATGGCCGCCAGAGCTGCCAGAGAGCTGGTGTCTGGAGAGGTCGCCGCCATAGGCTCAGGTCTCCCGGCACTGGTTCCCGGAGTGTTTCCCGCTGGTTCGGGCGTTACCTTCGTTTCCGGGTCCGGGGCTGTGGGCTACCAGGCATTGGGCGGTACGAACGTTCCCGGCGATAGCGCAGGAGTCTCAAGCCTGGTCGATTCTTCCGGGCAAGGCATCATGCTTGCACCCGGTGGATCGGTCCTCAGCACAGTTGACCTCGCAGGCATCACCAGAGCGGGTTACGTGGATACCGCGGTGATTCAACCGGCGCAGTTGGGCGCGGATGGGGCCTTTTGTCACTGGACTAGCGCCTCCGCGCCAGGGATTTCTGCGCCTTCGGACTCGGTTGATCTAGCCAGCGGCGCGGGTCGAATCGTAGCCATGATGACCCACACCACCCCAGACGGCCAGCCCGCCATCGTTGCCGAATGCACTTTCCCGCCTGACGGGGTTATTCGTCAGGGAACCATCATCACAGACCTGGCGGTACTGAGAGTGGACCCGGACGGTCTGGTGATTACCGAAGTCGCCCCCGGATGGAGTGTTGACGACGTCGTAGCCCTCACCGGAGCCCCCGTGCGCGTGGCCGCCGCGCTGAACGAGATGGTTCTTGACGTCCCGTCCTTTGAGCCGATTAACAAGGTCTACTCCAGCGGGCTCGAAGCGGTGGCAGACATGCCCGATGGTTCGACAGTGATGATAGACGGATTTGCCGGGCCCGGAGGGATGCCCCATTACCTGATGGTGGCGCTGCGCGATCACGGGGCGAAACAGCTCACGATGGTCAGCAACACCGCTGGCATTGCGAGGGTCATTGGCTTCGGCACTCCCCCTGGCCGTCAAGCCATCGACCATAGCATTCTGATCGAAAACCATCAGATCAAGAAGGCCATCGCCTCCTACCCGGTTTCTCCTTCCCCCACGCGGCCCAGCGCCTTTGAGCTTGCCTGGCAACAGGGAGAAGTGGAGATAGAGGTCGTCCCCCAGGGCACTCTTGCGGAACGGATCCGGGCGGCGGGCGCGGGAGTCGCCGCCTTCTACACCCCCACTGGGGTTGGCACACTGTTGACCGAAGGCAAGGAGACCAGGGTTATCGGCGGGAAAGAATACGTTCTGGAACCCGCCCTGCGAGCCGACTACTGTCTGATTCGCGGATACAAGGCGGACACCCTGGGCAATGTCATATACAAGGGCACTTCTAGAAACTTTAACGCTGTGATGGCGCCAGCGGCCCGGACCACCATAATCGAAGTGGATGAGATAATACGTCCGGGAGAACTGGACCCGGAGGCCGTGGTAACCCCCGGGGTTTTCATCGACCGGGTCGTCCAACGCCCCGCCGATTTTTCGCCCTACGAGTAACGGCCCCGCGCATGGCCAAATCGCCACGCTGGAAGGACACGGATACCCATGCCTGATCCAGGAGAAAAACCCCGGTTGGACCGGGAGATCATCGCAATGCGGGTGGCCAAAGAGTTACCCAACGGTAGCTACGTCAACCTCGGTATCGGTATCCCGACTTTAGTGTCGGCGTTCCTCGCTCCTGGTCAGGTCGTCTTCTACCATAGCGAAAGCGGAGTGCTCAACTGCGGCCCCTTGGCCGAGGAAGGGGAGCAAGACGTCGACCTCATCAACGCCGGTGGGCAGTTCCTTCAGATGGTCCCGGGCATGTCCTTCTTCGGGTCCGCCGACGCCTTCGCCATGATCCGTGGCGGCCATGTCAACGTCACGGTCCTCGGCGCCCACCAAGTCTCAGCTAACGGAGACCTGGCCAACTGGATGCTCCCCCAAAGAGGTGTCGGGAACGTAGGCGGCGCGATGGACCTGGCGGCGGGCGCGGACGACGTGATCGTGGCCATGGAACACACCGACCGCCGAAACCAGCCCAAGATCGTGGAAGACTGCACGCTGCCATTGACCGGTAAGGGCTGCGTCTCCCTCATCGTGACCGATCTCGCGGTTGTGCGGTGTACCCAAAGCGGACTGGTCCTCGAAGAGGTGGCCCCTGGCTGGACCTCGGAAGAAATCCAGGAACTGACCGGAGCCAATCTCTCCCTTTCGCCGGACTTGAAGGAATACCAACTCTAACCTGTTCTCGTACAGATCGAGGGGATACCGTTATGGGTCCAGACACGTTAACAATTGCTAATGGCGTCGCCGTGTTGGTACTGGCGATTTCAGGAATCGCCTTGTGTTCGACCATCACGATATTCCTGATCAAACTCTACCCTTCCGTCCGCAGCATCGCGTCCAATCTGGATAAGACCACCGGATCGTCGGCTGTGACCGCCGAGAACGCGGCCGTGATCTTCACCGCCTTCGCAGCCAAGGCTGACGAGATGGCCGAAAACCTCGCAACCGCGGCGGAGAAGAGCCGGGAAACCATGGAGTCAACCGCCGAAACTACCAGTAACTTAGCAGCCGCCTCCGCACTGCTTGGGCCTGCCGGAGCCGTGGCGAGCGCGGCCAAGTCGGTAAAAACTGGGTTGGCGGACCTCATGACCGATGAGCAGCGACAAGAAACGATTTCTCAGGTGAAAGAGAAGTTGCACTCCCAGGATGTTGCTGGCTTCGTGGAGCGGGTAACCGGAAGAGTAGGAAACTTTTTCCATATAAGGCGCGGGTGATAGCTCCGCCCGGATTAGTAACTGTTCAGACTTGATGTGTCCTTCCTACTCCCAGCCCGTCATTCCGGGCCCCGTATCCAGTACGGGGCAGGCTTTGACCCGGAATCCAGAAACCTTTGCAACCAGCAACGGTCACTATCATTGGCATTTCTGGATTCCCGCCCCCGATCGAGCCGGGGGCAGGCTCTTCGCGGGAATGGCTGGTTGCGGCTGAGGGACATCGTTTGAGAATCATCATGAAGATGACCGATGTGGGATTTAGCCAATCCGCGTCCTCCAGTCTGAACAGTTACCCGGATCAGGACGATTGCAAAGTTCTTCGATTCGCAGTGTCTACCTGGAGATTGCAGGGCTCCAAGCGTGGAATTTGTGGATTCCCGCCCCCGATCGAGCCGGGGGCAGGCTCTGCGCGGGAATCGCGGATGGCCTTGCCGAGGCCATGTATGAATATGAAAATCGCCTATTTTCATAGTAATGACGGGGGGAGGCGGGAATTACGGACCAGGGGAAGATTCAACTGAGTGGCAAGACTTTGCAATCGTCCTAACCCGGATCACGCCGCGTTGACTTCCCTTTAACGGGGTGTTAAGCTACCACGAATCCACACATAAAATTGTACTTTCGGGAGCTTGGGCAAGCCAGGCTGAGAGGGTGGCCGAAGATCGTCGCCGACCGTCCGTACCTGATCCGGGTAATGCCGGTGTAGGAAAGACGCAAGGGCTAATCGAAGACCGCCAGGCTCAATACCTGGCGGTTCATTTATTCTCACCGGAATTGGAGACGTAGGGGCTATGTCAGACGACCTAGTTATTGCCGGAAGAACTTTCAAGTCTCGCCTCATCCTGGGGACCGGCAGGTACCGCACCATGGAAGAAATGGTGGAAGCTGTCGAGGCCTCCGGTGTCGAGATGATTACCGTCGCCATCCGCCGCCTCGACCTGGACGACCCAACCCAGAAGACCCTGTTGGATTACATCGACTGGAACAAATACCAGATCTTGCCCAATACCGCCGGTTGCGCCACCGTCGAAGAAGCCGTTTTCGTCGCCAGGCTCGGCAGGGAAGTAGGCCAGACCGATCTGGTAAAACTGGAAGTGATCCCAGACCCCAAGTACCTCTTCCCGGACGGTGGGGCCACCCTGGAAGCGGCCAGGCAGTTGGTCGAGGAAGGCTTTGCGGTCTTGCCTTATATCCACGCTGACCCGGTGCTGGCCAAGAGGCTGGAAGACGCCGGTTGCGCCACGGTGATGCCTCTCGGCTCGGCCATCGGCTCCGGGCAGGGCATCCACACCATAGAAGAAGTAAAGATGATCATCGAGCAGGCCAACATCCCCGTCGTCGTCGACGCCGGATTGGCCGTACCCTCCGACGCCTCGCAGGCCCTCGAGCTGGGTGCGGACGCGGTGCTGGTTAACACCGCCATCGCCCAGGCCGAGAATCCTAGACTAATGGCAGAGGCGTTCAAGCAAGGCGTGGAAGCCGGGCGCAAGGCATATCTGGCGGGCAGAATCGGAGTCCGCCCCTACGCCGCCGCCAGCAGCCCAACCGCCGACGTGCCCCAGCCCGTCTCGGCTGGCAGCTAGTCCCTGATGGCAATCTCCTTGCCCCAGCCCCTGCTCTGCTTGGTCACCGACCGCACCCTGGGGGACCAAGCAACCATGGTGGACCGGATCGCCGCAGCCGTGGCCGGTGGCGTGGACATGGTCCAGGTCCGGGAAAAGGACCTTCCCGGTGGTCTGCTGCTGGAATTGGCCCAGGAGATCCGCCGCGCCGCAGGTGACGGCCCCCTTCTCATGGTAAACGAACGCGCCGACGTCGCCCTGGCCGCTGGCGCAGCCGGAGTCCAACTGGGGGAAGAGGGACTTCCAGTCTCAATTGCAAGGGAGATTCTTGGACCCCGGCAGCTAGTTGGCAGGTCTGTCCACTCCGTGGAAGGGGCCGTGGAGGCCGCAAGTCAGGGCGCGGACCTGTTGGTCGTGGGCACTATGTTCGCTACCCGCTCCCACCCGGGCGCAGCCGCAATAGGCCCCGTATTGCTTAACCAGATTTCCCAACGCTGTAACACACCGATGATCGGCATCGGGGGAATCAACACCGCCAACCTGGGTGAGGTCTTGAAGGCCGGAGCCTGCGGAGTCGCGGTCATAAGCAGCATCCTGGCCGCGGACGACCCCGAAGAAGCCGCGAGAGAGTTGAAGCAGGCCATGTTTGCGGAATGGACCGAGTCCTCGGCCTTCGCGCACGGGCAACCTTAAGGAGGCTCCCAAGCGGGATGATTAACTTGATGGTGAACGGCAAACCAAGGGAACTGGAAGCGGCCGTCAACCTGGCGAACTTCCTCGACTCCCTTGGCGTCAACCTGCAGCACGTGGCAGTGGGGTACAACGGTGAGGTCATCAAGAAGGAACAATACCCCGAGGTGAATCTTGGAGAAGGGGATGTCCTGGAGATCGTCCGGCCAGTCGGAGGCGGTTAGGCCCTTCCCGGGAGCCAACTTCCCGAGAGTTTGAATTGCCGAAACAACCGGACTTGGATACCGACACCCTGGGCCGGCTCATGGTGCAAGTAGTCAGGGATAACCCGGAGCAGGTCGCCGGTTGGATCACCGGCAAGCCCGGTAGCTGGGGGTTCCTTGCGGGTCAAGGTGTCTTGGCCTGTCGGAAGGGCCTGGACCGCTCCCTTACCGAAGTCGAGCGGCGCCGGGTCTGGGACCGTCTCTGGTGGTTGTTGGAGCAGGTCAAGGCCAGTTTCACGCGCTGAGTGGCCCTCTTAGCTGGGGAGATTCCAATACATCCGGGTTGATCACCCTCACCGGCTCTCCGCTGGCGAAGGCTCGAATATTCTCCACCACGCCCTCGTAGAAAGCCCGATACGACTCCTCAGTGACGTAACCCACGTGCGGCGTTATCAGCGTGTTTGACAACGTTAGGAACGGGTGGTCCGCGGGCAGAGGCTCCACGTCGACGGTATCCAATCCGGCCCCGGCAATCCCGCCGCTCCGCAGAACGTCAATCAACGCCCCCTCTTCAACGATGGGGCCCCGTGAGATATTCACGAAGTAGGCCGTTGGCTTCATCCGTGCCAGGTCCTCCGCGCCCACCAGTCCTCTTGTACGCTCGCTGAGCCGCACATGGACCGATAGCACGTCCGAGTCCCGGAACAACGTTTCTTTGTCCACCAGCGTTGCGCCGCACTGGGCGGCCCGCTCAGCCGTAAGGTTCTGGCTCCAACCGATGACGTCCATGTCGAATGCGTTGCCGACTCGCGCGACCTTGGATCCGATGTTGCCCAACCCCAGCAACCCCAGGGTCTTACCTTTCAATCCCATGCCGACGGTGGTCCCCCAGCTACCCTCGCGGGTACGTTGGTCCTCAAGGTGTATCTGCCGCGCTAGGCCGATGATCAGGCCCCAGGTCAACTCGGTGGGCCCCTCTCCCGCTCCGGGGGTGCCACTCACCGTTATCCCCATCTCGGTGGCAGCCTCCAGGTCGTAGGACGCGTTGCCTCCGCCTGTGGTGATCAGGAAACGCAGACTCGGCAGCCGGGTCAACAGGGACCGAGGGAATGCGGTGCGTTCCCGCATCCCCATCACCACGTCGAAGTCCCTCAGTCGCTCCGCCAGCGCGTCTTCATCCGCGAGATGAGTCCGGAAGAACTCCACCTCCGTACCAGAGGGAAGGGAGTCCCAGTCCGCGAAATCGCGGGCAACCCCCTGGTAGTCGTCAAGTACGGCAACTTTCACGTCGGACAGACCTCCAAGCCGGATCAATTGACCTGATTACTTGAACGCCGGCATGACTTCTTCGGTCAACAGCTTGAGGCTTCTCTTGACCGCTTCAGGCGGGAGAAGCCCGCCAGGGTTCAGTTCCGCGGTAAAGCCGGTCAGTCCAAGGGTCTCGACATAGCGGCCCAGTTTGTCGGTGACCGACTCGGGGGTTCCGAAGATCACCTTGGTTTCCAGTATCTCCTCATAGCTCATCGTCGCCAGCCTTTGGATGCTGGCGCGCCTCCTGGGCGAACGAACGGTGTTGGCTCCCGCCTCCTCACCCCCGAACTGCCGCCGGAAACGGGCGAAATAGGCCTCGATGGTCTCTCTGGGCTCGATCTGGATGTCTTCCTCGTTGGGGGAGATGTACATCGGAACGCGTACCGATATATCGCCTCCCTCTCCTGGATGTCCCGCTTCCTTCCACGCCTTCCGGTAGTCCTTCAAGTTGGTCTCCAAGTCAAGTACGTCCATACCGCGCATGGAGAGGAAGATGGGGTAGCCTAACCGTCCCACTCGCTCGAAGCTCTCCTCGGACGTGGACGCCAACCGGATTGGCGGGTGAGGTTTCTGGTAAGGGGAAGGTGATAGAAGCGCGCCCTCGATATGGTTGAACTGACCGTGGTAGGAGAAGGTCTCTCCCTTCCAGGCCTGCATGATGATATCCAGGGCCTCCTGGAACCGCGCCGGGCTCTCCTCGTATGGTATCCCCATAATCTCGTAGGCTCGTTGGTTACCGCTGCGGCCCACACCGAACTCGAAGCGCCCCTGGCTGATCTGGTCCACGGTCGCCGACTCTTCCGCAATCCGCAGCGGACTGATAAGGGGCAACACCTGGACCGCCATGCCGACCCTGAGCCTCTTGGTGCGGGCAGCGATCGAACCTGCCACTACTATGGGCGCGGAGAGCACTGACCTATTGGGATTGAAATGGGACTCCCCCAGCCAGACGGTGTCCAAACCGGCGGCGTCGGCCATGTCGGCAAGGTCGAACGCCTCCTGGAAGACCTCGTTTTGGCTAAGTCCCCTGGTGCAATAGAAGTCCATGAATATTCCGAAGTCCATGTTGCCCTCCGGGTCGGATACACATGATGGATCATGAGCGCAGAAGACCGGAGCCATACCCGTGGCTCCGGCGAGGAGGTAGGGCCCCTACATTTGAAGTAAACCATAGCCTTGCGGCAGGGTCAAGAAATGTCCCCGCCGCCTCGTCGCTTCAAGGCTCCCTGAATTGGGATCCCCACTGGCCGCGACTTCCTGTACCGAGGACTTCTTAGATGATTGCAAAGCCCTGCGAACGACCCCTCACCGCTTGACCGGCAGGGTGCGGCGGACTACCCTAACCCCCTACGGGACCTCCGTTGGTCGACCCCATTCGGTTAATCCAGAGAGGGCCAAGATGGACTCCAAAGAATACGACGTCGTAATCATCGGCGGGGGGATCATCGGTCTCTCCACCGCCATGCAATTGAAAGAGAACAAGTTCCCGAATTGGGACATCGCGGTGGTGGAGAAAGACCCTGAACTGGCAACTCACCAGACCGGCCACAATAGCGGTGTCATCCATTCCGGGATCTACTACAGGCCCGACTCCCATAAGGCTAACTTCTGCGTCGCAGGTAAGGACCGTCTGCTCCAGTTCTGCGACGAGAACGAAATCGAATACGAGAAGTGCGGCAAGGTAATCGTTGCCACCGACGAGTCGGAATTGGACCGGTTGGATAGCCTGTACGAACGCGGCGTCGCCAATGGGGTGCAGGGTCTGGAGAAGATCGGACCCGAACGGCTCAAGGAGATCGAGCCTCACGTGTCGGGATTGGCCGCGCTCTGGGCTCCTACAACAGGGATCATCGATTACCGCAAGGTTGCACTCGCCTACGCCAACCGGTTCGAGGAAGCCGGAGGGGACATATTCACCGACGCTCCTGTGACCCGGATCAACAAGTCCTATGGAGGAATCCTGCTGGAGACCGGACGGGGCACGCTGCGGGCGAAGCACGTTATCAACTGCGCTGGCCTGTACGCTGACAAAGTAGCCAGGATGATGGGCGAGGAAATAGACGTGCGCATAATTCCGTTTCGCGGGGAGTATTTCACCTTAAAACCGGAGAGTCATCATC
This sequence comes from Dehalococcoidia bacterium, assembly GCA_965197545.1. Classification (GTDB taxonomy): domain Bacteria; phylum Chloroflexota; class Dehalococcoidia; order Lucifugimonadales; family UBA3495; genus CATOSP01. The sequence continues at coordinate 1,727,211 of CBDANJ010000007.1, read as the reverse complement.
TGGTATCGGGTTTGGTTTACCCCGTGCCCGATCCCAGATTCCCCTTCCTGGGCGTCCACTACACCCGGAACATCAAAGGCTTCGTGGAGGCGGGTCCGAACGCCGTGCTCGCGTTCAGCCGGGAGGGGTACCGGAAGAGGGACTTGGACATACCCGAATCGTGGGGTTCAGTCAGCTACCCCGGCTTCTGGATGATGACGATGAAGCATTGGAAAACGGGGCTCTCGGAAATGAACCGGTCCTACCGGAAGTCGGTGTTTGTCCGTGACCTGCAAAAGCTAATACCTGAAGTGACGGCGGACCATCTCGCTCCGGGTGGTTCTGGCGTCCGGGCCCAAGCAGTGTCCAACAAGGGGTTCATCCTGGACGACTTCAGGATCATTCAGGGCCGGGAAGCCGTGCATGTCTTGAACGCCCCCTCCCCGGGCGCAACTTCGTCCCTGGCCATCGGTGAACATATCGCGGGGTTGGCTACCGAGTCCTTTGGCGAGGGGTAGGCCGCCGGGAGGCGCGCTTTGCGCTCCGGCCGACTTGCGCCCTGACAGGGGGCATGGTCCAGTCAATTAAGCGCGCATAAGCCACTATTGTCGTCGGAGGGCGCTTGGCACGAACCCGGTCAACCGGTTCCCACCCAGGCTAAGCCAGGTTAGATTCTCAACGCTTTCCAGCAAGTAACTATCTCAAAACGAGGCTTCCCCAACGTCTCCCCCTTTCGGAAAAGGGGGATTTCCCTTCTGCCCAAGCCTGTTCGTTCAGGTTTGAGATAGTTTCTTAGAGCATCGCACCAGCTTGGCGTTAAGTTGCCATAAGTCGACACTGCCAAAGTTGCTGGAGGGGCACAGCCTGAGTATAATCGGCCTTGACGGGGTAACAGGGGATTCGGGGAGGCTGGTTTGGCAGTTGCAGCCGGTACCGAGGTGCAACTCGGTAGCTGGACCATTAGTGAGGACCTGGTCGACAGGTACCTCGATGCCGTAGGGAACCCCCAGTCAATTTGCCAGACGTTAAGCTTGGCTCCGCCTCTCGCACTCTCCGCCTGGGCCCTCGGTTCAATTTTGGACCGCCTCTCTCTCCCGCCAGGCGCGATCCACAGCCGCCAAGAGATGGAAACCCACCGCCCTGTCGCATTTGGGGAGACTCTCCTGATAAAGGCTTGCCTAGGAGAACCCGCTCAACGCGCGGGCCTCACGATGTTGACAGCCACCTACAGTTTGTCCGATCCCGCCGGTATCCCAGTCCTCACAGGAAAGAGCACGGTGCTGACCGGTACCTCGGGCGGAGGGCGGGATAGCGCTCCCAGACCGTCCGGGACCTCCGACAGGGCCGCTGTTGACTCAGGCAGCGGGACCAAGGGACCTGACAGCCTACCGGCGGTAGGAATGACCATCTCTCAACCCCAGCTCGACGCCTACGCCCAGGCCTCGGGAGACCACAACCCGCTCCACCTCGACGCTGGCTTCGCCGCCGCCACCCAATTTCAAGGAATCATCGCCCACGGGATGCTTACCCTGGCATGCATTAGCCAGATGATGGAGGTCCACCTCGGAAGGGCATGGTTGGAGTCGGGCGCCCTTAACGTTAGGTTCAAAGGCGCGGCCTACGCGGGTGACGAGTTAGAGTCATTCGGGCGAGTCTCTCGGTCTTCGAAGATTGACGGCGGCCCGGCTGTTACCTGCAACGTAGGCGTGAGGAACCTGGGAAGCGGCCAAGATTTAATAACCGGCTCAGCAAAGGCAAAGCTGGCTGAGGCGACATAGCCAGCAGAGAATTCGGGAAGGTCTGCTAGGAAGAAGAACAATGCGCGAACAAGGCAAATCATCCACGCCGCCGATTACGGTGGCGGTCGATGCGATGGGAGGCGACTTCGGGCCGCCGGAGACTGTGCCCGGCGCGGTGGAGGGACTCAGGTCACATAACATCAACCTCGTGCTTGTCGGAGACCCGGAACAGGTGAAAGCCGAGTTGGACGCCGCCGGCGCACAGGACGACAGGGTCCGGATCGTACCATCCGACGGCGTTATCGGCGACGACGAACACCCCATCGAAGCCCTGCGCCGCAAGCCCACCTCCTCCATAGTGACCGCGACCAAGCTGGTGAAGGCGGGACAGGCCGATTTGCTCGTGTCCATGGGCTCCACTGGCGCGTCTATGGCCAGCGCCGTGTTCATCCTCGGCATGATGGATGGCTTGGAGAGGCCGTGCATCGGCGGACCTTTCCTGGGCGTTGCCCCCCGGACAGTCCTGGTGGACATGGGCAGCAACATAGACTGCCGCCCCCCTCTGCTCCTGAGTTTCGCCGCCCTGGGGTCCGTCTTCGCCCGCAGGTTCTTGGAGATCGAAAACCCCAGAGTTGGCCTGCTAAGTGTCGGCGCGGAAGAAGCCAAAGGAAACAGGCAGGTCCAGGATAGCTTTCAGGTCCTTAGCAATAGCCATCTGAACTTCATCGGCAACGTGGAAGGGATGGACTTCTTCACCAACAAGGCCGACGTCATCGTCTGCGATGGGTTCGTTGGCAATATCCTAATGAAGTTCACGGAGGGACTGGGCACCGCGCTCTCGCGCTTCGTCGAGAATAGGCTTGAGTCGTATCTCTCCACCGAGGATCTGGCCAAGGTCTCTTCCGAACTTTGGCAGACTACCAACCTGCCCCGGACCATGGGAGGCCCCCTGTTTGGCGTCAACGCTCCGGTTATCCTGGGCCACGGCTCCTGCAGGGCCAGCGGGGTTGCGGGGGCGATCAACACCGGTGTCCGCTATGTGGAGATCGGTCTCCTGGAGAGTATGCGGGAAGAATTGACGGCCTTGAACGGTCAAATCCAGGACCCTTCCCTCCGAGCCCAGGTCTAGGGGTTGCAAGCCGATATGTCCGACGACGGTCTGGCGGGCTCTGTGGCCCTGGTGACCGGTGCGTCACGTGGAATCGGCGCTGTCGTGGCCAGCCGCTTGGCGAAGTCCGGGGTTAAGGTGGGAGTCAACTACCTCTCCAGCCGGGACGCCGCAACCGAGATCGTAAACTCCATCAACAGCAGGGGCGGCGATGCGCTGCTGGTGGAAGCCGACGTCACCCAGGAGGCTTCCGCCCAAGCCGCTGTAAAGCAGGTGGTCGACAAATGGGACCACATCGACATTCTGGTCAATAACGCCGGGATCAACCGGGACCGCCTCTTGCTGCGTATGACCTCCGAGGACTGGGACCAGGTGCTCACCGTAGACCTTAAGGGCGCGTTTCTCTGCACCCGGTACGTCATGCCCCATCTCGTGCGGCAGCACAGCGGGCGGATCATCAATATATCGTCAGTGGTGGGGATCAGCGGGAACCCGGGACAAGCCAATTACGCCGCCGCCAAGGCCGGACTCATCGGGTTCACCAAGGCCGTCGCCCGCGAAGTCGCCAGCCGCAACGTAACGGTTAACGCCCTGGCGCCCGGTTACGTTGCAACCGGGATGGTGGAACAGCTTTCGGAGGCGACGCGCCAGCGCATCCTGGAGCGCATCCCAATGGGCAGGTTCGGGGCCGCCGAGGACGTGGCGGAAGCCGTAGTGTTTCTTTGCGGCAAAGGCGCGGGCTACATTACCGGGCAAGTGCTGACTATCGACGGAGGCATGATCGCCTAACCGCGTTCCTCTCAGGCTCTCCGAGGCCGGGACCAGGGCATGGCCACAGTCCCAACGACAGCTCCGCCATCCGGCGCACATCCTTCCGATAACTGTAGGCGTGAAACTATTTCCTTCCTACCGAATTCCCTCAGCCGAATTCTCACATCACCGGAGGTTGCCGTGAATACGACTCATAGCCCCGCCCGGAGGTTGCGCGAGCTACTTGCCGCGCCGGGAATCATCGTTGCTCCCGGGGCCTATGACTGCCTCACCGCCAAGATCATCGAACAAGCTGGGTTTCCCGCCGTCTACATGACCGGAGCCGGGACGTCGGTAGCCCGGCTGGGCCGCCCCGACCTCGGCTTGGCGACTATGACGGAGATGGTGGCCAACGCCGCCGCCATCGCAGAAACCGTCGGCGTCCCTGTGATCGCCGACGCTGACACCGGCTACGGCGGTGTGCTGAACGTGCAACGGACCATCCGGCAATATGAGCGGTCAGGCGTGGCGGCAGTCCACATCGAGGACCAGGAAAGCCCCAAGCGTTGCGGACACCTTGACGACAAGCGAGTGGTCCCGGTGGAGGAGATGATTCAGAAAGTCCGCGCCGCCGTCGACGCCCGCACCGACGACGATTTCGTGATTATCGTGCGAACCGACGCTCTCGCGGTCACCGGCTGGGACGACACCATGAAGCGTTGCGAGGAATACGTGAAAGCGGGAGCCGACGCATTGTTCGTTGAAGCCCTTCGTTCGCCGGAGGAGGCGGAGAAGGTCTGCGCCACATTCAACGTTCCCATGCTTTACAACTTCGTCGAAAGCGGGAAGTCGCCCTTGATACCGTCTTACGAATTGGAAAAACTGGGTTTCAAGCTGGTGATCTTCCCTGGCAGCGCCTTTATGGCCGTGTGCAAGACGGTCCAGGAAGTCATGCGAAACCTCAAAGAATATGGGACCACCGCGCACCTGATGGACGGCATGACCAGCCTTCAGGGGGCGTTTGAGATGGTCGGGCTGTCCGAGATGCTGGCCCAAGATGCCAGGTTCGCCGAAATTGGGTCTACCCATGCCCCGTAGGCACATCATAGATGAATAACGAACTTCGTTCCTTCATCAAGGAGTCTCTGGAGCGGGGACAGTCTAAAGACGCCATCCGCGAAGTCCTGACCCAGGCAGGATGGCAGGACAGCGAGGTGAGAAACGGCCTCGCGGCCTTCGCAGACCTTACCTTCCCCGTTGCGGTGCCCCGGCCAACGCCATACGTTCATGCCCGGGAAGCGTTCCTCTACCTCGTATCCTTTATCGCCCTTTATGTTTCGGCAATCAGCTTCGGAATCCTCGTCTTCGGCCTCATCGACCAGACATTCCCGGACGTCGGCGCGTTCAGGGGCCGGTATCCATCGGGTGGCCAGGCAACTGCCATGGCGTCGGTGATTGTGGCCTTCCCGTTCTACCTTTTTCTGATGCGACGCCTGGCTTCCGAGGTGGCTGCAGACCCGGAGAGGCGGCAATCGCTTGTGCGCCGGTGGCTGACATACCTGACGCTGGTGGTGGCGGCGGGGGTCATTCTCGGCGACCTGATCGCAGTGATAACCAGTTTGCTGATGGGCTCCCCTACTCTCCCATTTTTCCTGAAGGCCGCCGCCATCCTGGTTGTCACCGCGTGCGTATTCGGGTTCTATCTCCGGGACATGCGGCAGTCAGAGGCCCCGGCCACAAACGCGAAAGCCCCACAGACGTTGCGTGTGATTGCCGCCGGAGTTGTAATTGTGGTCGTAGCCTGCCTGGGTTACGCCCTCTTTCTCACGGGAACGCCGGGCAAGCAGCGGGACATCAGGCTTGACCGCGACCGGGTTTCCCACCTGGACAACATCTCACGGAACATCGACCTTTACTGGGAGCTGAACCAGGAACTGCCTGAAGACCTGCAACAGATGTCGGACCCCCGGTATTTCATCCGCCGGATCGACGATCCCGAATCCGGGCGTTCCTATGAGTACCGTGTCCTGGAGGGCGGGAATTACGAGCTGTGCGCGGAGTTCGCCACCGACACGGCGGCTCTCAATGACCGGGACCGCACATTCTCGGAAAGGGCCTGGGACCACGGAGTGGGTCGGACCTGTTTTACCCTGGAAGCCCAGGCTCTAGAAAGACCGCGGGCGAACCCTCCGCCCGTGAGGCCTCCGGGCCAATAACCCTCACGACACGGCCCAATTCCATTTACGAGCGCCAAGCATGAATGACGACCCGATCACCAAAGCCAGACCAGACCAGACTTTCGCGGCCCAACTGCCAAACGCGGTGGCCGGATGGCGAGACCGGGGCATCATCACCCCGGAACAGGCGTCCGCCATCCTCGCAAGTTACGAGACCATCGACGAAGGTCCGGTTTCCAGGGGCCGGTTGATCAGCGTTTTGGTCATTCTGGGCGCGGTGCTTATTGGCCTGGGGGTGATTCTATTCATCGCCGCCAATTGGCAGGCGATATCCAGGGAAATGAAGCTGGCCTTCATGCTGGCCGGAGTGCCGGCGGTCTATGCGGCGGGGTATTGGGCGCGTTACCGGCGGGGCTATCTGCGGGCGGGGGTCGCGGTCATTCTGCTAGCCTCAGTGTTCTACGGCGCGGCTATCCACCTGGTAGCCCAGGCTTACCACATCCCGGTCAACAGCCCGGACCTGGTGTCCCTGTGGTTCCTTGGAGTAGTCCCGCTGGCCTACGTTACCCGTTCGCGGGCCGTATTGACCCTTAGCATCATCCTATTCCTAGCTGCTATCGGATTTCGGAGCCAGGTCTGGCTCTCGGACTGGGATTTGACTCCCTTCCGAGCTTTTCCCTTGTATCTGGTCCTGGGACTGGCCCTGTTTAGCCTGGGGCAGTTGCATGGGACGGCTCCTATCACCAGGATTTACGCCAAGCCCTACGAGTTGCTGGGGACCGTGTTAACTCTCGCGTCGATCTACCTTCTCACGTTCCGGTTCTGGTGGGACGAGTTTTATCACATTTGGGGAAGTGGTCCAAGCGGACCCCCTGGACCCGGCGTGTCGGTGGAATATTGGCTGCTGGCCGGAGGGGCGGTCCTCGTGATGGCGCTCGGACTTCTGGGCGGCTGGCTCGCTATCCGGCGGAGGGGATTCGCCTCTGGACTGTACCCGTGCCTGGCCGCTTGGGCGGCAGTGTGCCTGCTGTCCGCCTGTTTGGTAGTCTTTCTACCGGCTGGGGACGGATGGGTCTATCCGTTGCTGTTCAACGCACTGCTCCTCGCGGGGATAGTCGGTCTGCTGATATACGGATACGTCACTGGTCAAGAAGCGTTCATCAACATCGGCTTGGTTTTCTTCAGCATCGACGTTTTCACGCGGTACTTCGAATTCGGTTTCGGGCTGCTCGACCGGTCGGTGGTCTTTATTGTGGCTGGGGTCATTTTGCTCGGGGGCGGGTTCTTGTTAGAGCGAGGGCGGAGGTTGATGGTCGGCAGACTCCGCACTATGGAGGGGTCCCAATGAGCCTTCGATTTAACCTTTCGTTCTGGTGCATCGTCGGATTCCAAATGGTGGTCCTGCTGGCAATAATTGGAGTGAAGGAGACAACGTTACAGACCGGCACGGAAGTCGTTCTGCAGACCGTGCCCGTGGACCCTCGTTCGATTCTCCAGGGGGACTACGTCATTCTTGGCTATGAAATCGCGACCTCTGGATCTCGTGGCAGCCTGCCCTGGACTCGGAGCGACCCTGACCGGCCCGCCCCTCAAACTCCAATCTATGTCACGCTGCGGGAAGGCCGTCCACACTGGGTAGCCGTCGGCTATCATCGCAGCCGAAACGATGCGGGACAGGTGGCCATACGAGGCGTGATGGGCAACGACGGCAGGCTTGATTTCAACATCGGGACTTATTTTGTTCCCGAAGGGACGGGCCGCGCCATTGAGACCGCGGGAGACGTCAAAGTGGTGGCGGCCGTAGACCGGGCGGGACACGCGGTGATTAAGCGGATATTGGTCGACGGTCAGCCCTGGACCCCAGGGCGGTAGATACCGGCTAACCAACGACGGTGAAAGCGAGGTGACTAAGGCATGGCCAACATAGTCCTGGTCGTAGACATGGTCAAAGGATTTCTCGAACCAGGCCACAACCTTTATTGCGGCGACGAGGCTCGGAACATCATTCCCAACATTCGCGCACTGTTGGAGCGGGAGCAGGCCAACGGTTCCCACATTCTCTTCATCTCCGATCACCACGACCCCGGCGACCTGGAATTCAGTATGTTCCCGGTCCATTGCGTCAAGGGCACCGAGGAGCCCAACGTCATACCGGAACTGGAGTCGTTTGTCACGGACACCAACGTCGTTCCCAAAAACCGATACAGCGGATTCTTCAACACTGACCTGGCACAGCGGTTGGAAAGCCTGGAGCCGGAAAAGATAATCGTCTGCGGAGTCTGCACCGATATCTGCGTTCTCCACACCACCGCCGACGCCCGCAATCGGGACTATCCAGTTGAGGTGCCGGAAAACTGTGTGGCCACCTTCGACCCAGGTGCGCATACGTGGGCGCTCGGACACCTTCAAAAGATACTCGGGGCGGCGGTCATCTAGCCCGGTCAAGGGCGCAGGACTTCCGGCATGTTGCTTTTGTGCATTTACGGACCGGCGGCTTCGGGAAAGCTCACCGTCGCAAATGAGCTAGGCTCCAGGACCGGGTTCCCGGTATTTCACAACCACTTGGTGGTCGACATGCTCACACCAGTGTTTGGATTTGGGACCGCTCCATTCGTGGAACTCAGGGAGCAAGTGTGGCTGGACGTTTTGACGAGGGCCGCCGGAGAGCGGATAGACGGAGTCATCATTACCTTCACCCCGGAACGCACCGTCAGCCCCGGATTCATGGCCGATCTGACAGAATCTATGGAAGCCTCCGGAGCGGAAACTATCTTCGTCCAACTGACCTGCCCCGACGAGGAACTGGAGCGGCGGATGGAGAACGATTCCCGCGCCCAATATGGGAAAATCCACTCCCTTGTCCAATACCGCAGGATTCGAGACTCCGGCGGCTTCGACTATCCTCCCTTACCCGATACCCGGCTGACCATCGACACTTCCACGCTGGATCCTCAGCGGGCCGCCCTACTAATCATCGAACGATTCAGTCTCCCGGTCAGTCCTTGAAATTCCGCGAATCACCCCCATCCTCGCGGGACCGGGCGGGGAAAAGTAAGTGTTCAGTGGCCAAAGGCCGCCCTTGCTGTCCCAGGATTGCACGGGGTATCATGGGGCAACTATCGCCTGCCCCGGCGGACCGAAAAACCGGCGCAACGAGGTAACCATGCTTTACCGCACTTACCGTTACTCCCATTGGGACGGCACCCAGCAGATCTTCGACGTGGACGCCGACGAGCTGATGGACCGGCTGGCTGATGAGATCCTGAACCGGGGTGACGTCATGCAGGCCCTCCGGGAGTTAATGCGGCAGGGCTTCGAGAACCGGGACGGCCAGCAACTTCCCGGGCTGCGTGACCTGCTGGAGATGTTGAAGAATCAACGCCGCCAGCAGATGCAGCAATACAACATGGACTCGGTGGTGGACGACCTCCAGGAGCGGCTTGACGACATCATCCGCACCGAGCGCGAAGGCATCCAACAACGGCTGGACCAGGCAAGGGAGCAGGTGGCACAGGCAAACGACGAGGACCGCGAGCAACAAGATGGCCTGCTCGACCTGCTGGAGCAGCGCGCGCAACGCAACCGGGAGAAGCTGGACGACCTGCCCGACGGCGTGGGAGGCCAGATCAAAGAGTTGATGGAGTACGACTTCATCGACCCCGACGCCCAGCAGAAGTTCCAAGAACTCCTGGACATGCTCAAGAGCCAAATGGCCCAGAACATGGGCCAGCAGATGCGGGAACAGATGGAGGGCATGTCCCCCGAGCAGATGGCCGCAATGGCGGAAATGATGCGGCAAATAAACGAAATGATGCGCGATAAGCTGCAGGGAATGGAGCCCAATTTCGACCAGTTCATGCGGCAGTTCGGGCAAATGTTCGGAGACAACCCTCCCCAGAGCTTCGAAGAGCTGATGGAACAGTTGCAGGAGCAGTTGGCCCAGATGCAGTCCATGATGGACAGCATGTCTCCCGAGGCCCGCCGCGAACTCGAAGAATCGCTGATGGCCGCTATGGACCCGGAGATGCGCCAACAGATGGCCCAGTTCGCGTCTCTGATGGAACAACTGATGCCCATGGACCAAATGCGCCAGCAGTACCCTTTCCTGGGTGATGATAGCCTGACCATGGAACAGGCTATGGAAATGATGCGCAACATGCAGGACCTGGACCAGTTGGAAAAAGCCCTGCAAGAAGCGATGCGCACCGGTCAACTTGGCGAAGTCGACCCCGAGAAGCTGGCGGAACTGCTCGGCGAAGAGGCCCGCCGCGCCTGGGATGAGATAGACCGGCTGCGCAAGATGCTGGAGGACGCCGGTTACATTACCGGCGACGACAAAGCGGAGTTGACGGCGCGTGGTATCAGGCGCATAGGCCAGAAAGCGCTTATCGAAGTGTTCGCGCACCTGAAGAAGGACCGGCTAGGTGACCACGATATGGAAATCCGCGGCACCAACGGCGACTGGCTGGGCGAGACCAAGAAGTACGAGTTTGGCGACCCCTTCCAGATCGACCTTCAGACAACCGTCAAGAACGCGGTCCTACGCTCAGGTCCCCAGCTACCCGTCAAGATGACGCCCGAGGACTTCGAGATCTACCGGACGGAACACATGACCAAGGCCGCCACCGCGGTGCTGTTGGACCAGAGCCGGTCCATGGGCTTGTTCAACAACTTCCAGGCGGCAAAGAAGGTTACCCTGGCGTTGATGGCCCTGATCCGAGGTCAGTACCCCAGGGACCGCCTCCACATCATCGGGTTCTCCGATTACGCCAGGGAGATCAAAGAAGAGGAACTGGCCGACGTCAGTTGGAACGCATGGGTATCAGGGACCAACCTGCACCACGCTTTGATGCTGGCCCGAAAGCTTCTAAGCCGGGAAAAGGGAGCCACCAAACAAATCCTATTGATTACTGACGGAGAGCCCACCGCCCACTTGGAAGGGGAGCGGGCCTACTTTGCATACCCGCCCAGCTACCGCACCGAGCAGGAGACCCTGAAGGAAGTCAAGCGGTGCACCCAGGAGGACATCACGATAAACACCTTCATGTTGGAGAACTCTTACCAGCTCGTGAATTTCGTCGATAGATTGACCCGCATCAACCGGGGGCGGGCGTTCTTCTCCAGCGCCTCCAACTTGGGTGAATATGTCCTGGTGGACTACGTTCACCACCGGAGAAAGCGGGTAGCCGCATAGGCCGGTTTGCGCGTAACTGTTCAGAGATGATGACGCGGATTGGCTGAATCCCACGCCGGTCACCTCTATGATAATCCTCTTGAGATGTCTCGCCGCAACCCGTCATTCCCGCGAGGGTAGACCTTTGAGTAACCTTCCGTGATTCTCGCGAAAGCGAGAATCCAGAGTGTGCCCAGATACGGAGGACGCCCTCACCCCCGGATCGAGTCCGGGGCAGGCTCTAACCCTCTCCCGGAGGGAGAGGGGATTATTCAAAGGTCTCCGAAGACGGGAATCCAGAATTGCCGATGATATGGACAGTTGCTGCTTGCAAGGATTACTGGATTCCGGGTCAAGGAGCCTGTCTCAGAAGTCTTAAAGCAAGCGTAAGTCGTAATATAATCCGCCATATGTGGCCTGAACCAATACTGACACATGGTTTACACGGAATGTAACTGGCCAAAGCATCGTATATCGTAACTTACCCGGACTTCTGAGACACCCTTCAAGGCCCGAAAGACGAGCTGGGAGTAGGAAGGACACATCAAGTCTGAACAGTTACGTTTGCGCCGGACCCTTTGCGCAGGCAACCCGCTTCTGATAATATGCGGGGAACATAACATAACCTGGGCCGCGAGGCCGTCCCTAACCGGAGGGCCGCGCTTTTAAGACAGTCCCGTGAGGCTGGCAAAGTATAGCGTCCCGCTCCTAAGTCCTTCGAGGGCTAGACTAGGTCCTATACCCCTTTGCCGCCATACGGCATAGGGGTTTTTGATTGGGCGGCGGCCAGGGAGAGGACGAGTCCCCACTCCGATGGCAACGGCAGTTTTGCCCGAATCTGGCTCCAGCATCACATAGGCACGCCTTGATCGAACGGCAGATAATGAATGGCCAAGACATCCGCCGCGCCCTGGCCAGGGTGGCCCACGAAATCCTCGAAAGGAACCGCGGGGCCAAAGACCTGGTGATCGTGGGCATATACACAAGGGGCGTATACCTGGCGCGCCGCCTGACCGGCAATCTGCTCCAATTCGAGGGCAACGAGGTCCCGGCCGCCACCCTAGACATTAACCTGTACCGGGACGACCTGCACGCGAGACAGCGTCCGGTCGTCCGGCCAACCGAGTTCCCGGTGACGATACAAGGTAAGACAGTAGTTCTGGTCGACGACGTGCTCTTCACAGGCCGCACCATTCGGGCCGCGATGGACGCCCTGAACGACTTCGGACGCCCCGAACAAGTTCAGCTAGCAATACTCCTGGACCGGGGGCACCGTCAGTTACCCATCAGGCCCGACTATGTTGGACAGAATGTGCCCACAGCCCTGGACGAGCAGGTCCGCGTCAGGCTAATGGAGACCGACGGCGTCGACGAAGTGGCGATCCTTCGGGAGGAGGAGTGACGAGTTTGAGTACGCTGCGTAAAGTACAGTCCTCACCGAAGCTGGCCGCGAACGGGCCCCCCGGTGCCGGACCAAGAAAACACGTGCTCGACCTGGATGACTTTTCCACCGGCGAAATTCTGACTGTTCTTGAATCGGCCAAGGGAATGGCCGAGGTCTTGCGGCGGGACATCAAGAAGGTGCCGGCGCTCAGGGGCAGGGTGATCGTGACCCTGTTCTACGAAGCCAGCACACGCACCCGAATCTCCTTCGAGGAGGCGGGCAAGGTCCTCAGCGCCGACGTTATCAATATGTCCTCCAGCGGAAGCAGCGCCGAAAAGGGTGAGTCGCTTCTGAATACGGGGCTGACCATCCAGGCAATGGGTGTAGACATAATCGTCATGCGCCATCCCCATTCAGGCGCACCCTACTTCCTGGCGCGAAACCTGGACCGGGTCGGGATTATCAACGCCGGAGACGGAATCCATGCCCACCCGACTCAGGCCCTGCTGGACCTCTACACCGTAAAGGAGCGATTGGGCGCTCTGGAAGGTCTCAAGATAGTCATCGTAGGCGACGTACTCCACAGCCGCGTCGCCCGCTCGGATATCTGGGGGTTTGCCAGAATGGGAGCCCGGGTGGTCCTCTGCGGTCCGTCGACGTTGCTCCCGGTGGACCTGCTCCAAGACCAGGGGAAACTTGCCTCTGATCACCCACTGGCATCCGTCGAGGTGGAAACCGACCTGGACCGGGCCATAGAAGGGGCTGACGTCGTTATGGCTCTCCGGCTGCAGTCGGAGCGGCAGAATGCCGGTTTCCTGCCCAGCCTCCGGGAATACATCCGGCGTTGGCAGGTGACCGATGCCAGGCTAGACCGCGCCAAATCTGGCGCGCTGGTGATGCACCCCGGACCGATGAATGAGGGGATCGAAATTAGCTCAAGTATCGCCCACGGGGACAGATCGGTAATTGAGGAGCAGGTGGGCAACGGCGTGGCTATCCGCATGGCGCTCCTTTACCATCTCGCCACGGGCCAGCCAGCTCAGGGTCAGCCAGCCCAGGGTCAAAACGATGGCCGGTAACACGATATTGATACGGGGGCCGCGAGTGATCGACCCCGGACGAGGAATCGACCAGGTGGCCGACATCCTGGTCCGTGACGGTCAGATCGCTTTGGTCGAGACCAACGGGACCGGGGCGGCGCCGGACGGAGCGCGGGTTATTCAGGGTGCGGGCCTGGTGGCGAGCCCGGGTTTCATTGACATCCATTGCCACCTGAGGGAACCGGGGTTGGAGTACAAAGAGACAATCGCCTCTGGCACGAAGGCCGCTGTCAGGGGTGGCTTCACCTCCGTTTGCGCCATGCCCAATACGGAGCCGCCCATCGACAACGCCGCCATGGTCCAATTTATCCGTCAGCGCACCGTGTCCGGAGCGGTTGCCCGCGTCTTCCCTATCGGCTGCGTGACCAAGGGGCGTAGGGGCAAGGAACTATCTGAGATGGAGGAACTTGCGGACGCCGGTGTAGTTGCTTTTAGCGACGACGGGGACCCGGTGGACGACCCCAACCTGATGCGGCTTGCTCTCACGTACAGCGCCGACCTGGGACTTCCAATTTCCAACCATTGCCAGGACATGTCCCTGTCCCACGGCGGAGTAATGGCCGAGGGCCGCGTCGCCACTATCCTCGGACTGCCGGGAATCCCCGCAGCCGCCGAGGAAGCCATGATGGCCAGGGATATTTCGCTGGCGGGATTGACCGGCGGCAAAGTCCACCTAGCCCACCTCAGCGCCGCCGGTAGCGTGGCGTTGGTTCGTCAGGCGCGCGAACGGGGATTACCCGTGACTGCCGAAGTCTGTCCCCATCACCTCACCATCACCGACCGCTGGGTGATGGGACAGGGGACTGGAGACCTTGCCGCGGCCACACCGTTTTCCTACGATACTTTCACCAAAGTTTACCCGCCCTTGAGAGGAGATGAAGACCTGGAGGCCCTCGTTCAAGGGCTGGCCGACGGCGTGATCGACTGCATCGCCACGGACCACGCGCCCCACGAAAGGGTCAGCAAGGAAGTGACCTACCAGGACGCGGCCTTCGGGATTAGCGTGTTGGAAACGGCGTTCGGATCGGCTATGCAACTCGTCCATGAGTCGCGCATCTCGATGAGCGCACTGGTCGAACGGCTGACCACTGGCCCGGCGAAGGTTTTGGGGCCGAGGTTAGACCCCCTGGCCACACTGGCTTCCGGGACTCCCGCCGACATCGTACTTTTCGACCCGGACCGCGAATGGGTCGTGGACACGCGAGAGTTTGAGTCGATGGGCAAGAACACACCATTGCAGGGTACGACCCTGAAGGGCAAGGTCGTGGCTACTCTGGTGGAAGGCCAAATTGTCTATCAGGACACCCAGAATGGCTAGTCCCTTATTACTCGTCCTGGAGGACGGCTCCGTGTTCCGGGGCGAAGCATTTGGGGCCGATTCGGGTGGATTCGGCGAAGTGGTCTTCAATACCAGCATGACGGGCTACCAGGAAGTCCTTACCGACCCCTCCTATGCTGGCCAGATAGTTACTCTCACCTACCCACTGGTGGGGAACTACGGTATCAACCCCGAAGACTGCGAGTCAAAGAGGATCCAGGTGTCTGGGATGATCGTGCGGGAGCATTGCGACCGGCCTAGCCATTCTCCCGACGCCATAACCCTCCACGAGTTCCTTCGCTCTCAGGATATCCCAGGGCTGAGCGGTGTAGACACCAGGGCCCTTACGCGCCGGCTCCGCAGCAGCGGCGTGATGATGGGGCTGATTACGCGTGAATCCCCTGAATTGGCCCTGGAAATGCTGGCGGAACAACCTCCTTACGGCGACGTGGACTTCGTCCAGACGGTAACCACAGACTCGCAGTACCACTGGGACGAACCGCCGCTTCCGCCGGACGCGCCAGGCTACCGCATTTTGGTCAACGACTTTGGCCTGAAATACAACATCCTCCGGTTGCTGCGCCAACGCGGTTGTGAAGTTGTCGCCATCTCAGCAGGAACCAGCGCTGAGGAGATGCTCGCCATGGAGCCGTCGGGGATTTTGCTGTCGCCGGGCCCGGGCGACCCGCAGCTTCTCGACTACGTGGTCTCCAACATTCGGAAAGTCATCGGCAGGGTACCCATTATGGGTATCTGCCTGGGTCACCAGATGGTTGCCCGCGCCCTGGGCGCGCAGACGTTCAAGCTCAAGTTCGGCCACCGGGGGGCCAATCACCCCGTGCAGGACCTCAGCGACGGAAGGGTTTACATAACGGCCCAAAACCACGGTTACGCCGTCAGTTCCGACTCCTTGCCCTCCGGACTGGAGGTCTCCCACCTCAACTTGCACGACGATACCATCGAAGGACTGCGCCACCGGGAATACCCGATTTTCACAATTCAGTATCACTCCGAGGCCTCTCCGGGCCCACGGGACAACGAGTACTTATTCGATCGTTTTCTCGACCTGGTAGCCCAATGCAAATAGCTCGAGGAACAGGAGGTAACGTCTATAGAACACGCTGAGACCGTGTAAAGACATATATGCCAGAAACTCCCAACCTTTCACTTTTTCGTATTTATTGTGAGGTTTTAGATGTCTTTATTTTCTATGGTTCTGTTGGAGGAGGGTGTGGAGGTGGAGATCCCTGGCGAGTTGTCCGACGTGATAACCCTGTTGGACCAGGAAGTACCATATTTTTCCTGCGACTCTCACATGTACCAGCTCACGCCAACCAGGATTGAGATGGGTAAACGGTGGGAGGTCCTTATCAAGGCGGTCAATCAGAGGCAGCGCGGCCAAGCGCCGTTTCCGGTGGGCCGCATCGAAGTGGAGAACCAAATGGATGACGGAGTCGTGTTCCGGATCCCGCCGAGGGAATCGGAACCGCCCCCGGAGGCGCTGGAGTTCGACCCTGTGGGCCGGTTCTACGGTTCCTTCGCCTTCCAAATGCTGAACATGTTTCAGCGGCGGGAGATCATCCACCTTCCCGGCGTTCTCCCAACGGTCTAAACCGGGCCCTCAGAGGCAACAAGGAGGCTACACATTTCAGCCAAACCGGACAAGGTTCTGGTAATTGGCTCCGGGCCAATCGTTATCGGCCAGGCGGCGGAGTTCGATTACGCTGGAACGCAAGCATGCACCGCCCTCCGCGAGGAGGGCGTCACCACAGTTCTGGTCAACTCGAACCCCGCCACCATAATGACCGACGACGATATCGCAGACCGGGTGTACATCGAACCGTTAACAGTCGAGGTCTTGGAGCGGGTCATACGCATCGAACGCCCCGACGGTATCCTCCCGACCCTGGGAGGTCAGACGGGGCTGAATATGGCCGTGGCGTTGGCCGACGCGGGCGTCTTGGACCGATACAACGTGCGCCTGTTAGGCACGCCCCTGGACACCATCCGGCGGTCGGAGGACCGCGACTTCTTTCGCAGCTTTCTCCATGAAATTGGAGAACCGGAACCCCAGAATTTTACCGCTTCATCCCCCGAGGACGCCCGCCGGCTGGGACGGCAAATCGGGTTGCCCCTGGTGGTCCGCCCGGCCTACACCCTTGGCGGCAGCGGCGGCGGTATTGCCAACACCTGGGAGGAGTTCGAAGCAATCATACATAGCGGCCTAGCCGCCAGCCCTATTTCCCAGATTCTTCTGGAACGCTCTCTGGCCGGCTGGAAGGAGGTCGAATACGAGGTGATGCGCGACGGGGCCGACAACTGCATCACCATCTGCAACATGGAAAATCTGGACCCAATGGGGGTCCACACCGGCGACAGCATCGTCGTGGCGCCCAGCCAGACCCTTACCGACAAAGAGTACCAGATGCTGCGCTCGGCCAGCCTGAAGATCATTCGCGGCCTCGGTATCGAGGGCGGCTGCAATATACAGTTTGGCCTGCGGCCCCACCCCTTGGTCGTGGATGAACTGGCGTTGCCGGATACCCTGGACTCAGACTACTACGTAATCGAAGTAAACCCCAGGGTAAGCCGCAGTTCAGCCCTGGCCAGCAAGGCCACCGGGTATCCCATCGCCCGGGTTGCGGCCAAGATCGCGGTAGGAAAACGGCTGGATGAGATACCCAACGCGGTTACCGATAAGACCAAAGCGGCATTCGAGCCTGCCCTTGACTACTGCGTGGTCAAGTGGCCGCGATGGCCCTTCGATAAGTTCCCCCACGGCGACCGGCGCACTACTACGCAGATGAAGGCCACCGGCGAAGTGATGGTCATCGACCGCTCATTCGAAGCGGCCCTGCAGAAGGCGGCTCGCGCCCTGGAACTCGGCAACCGGTCCCTGCTGTGGGAAGACCCGGACTGGCGGGGGCAGCCAGCCATGTCGCTGGACGACGAGAAGTTCGGGCCAAACGACCAACGCCTCTGGGCTATCATGGCCGCCATTCGCCGGGATGTCGACGGTGAGGCGATCACGAGACGCACTTGCATCGACCCCTGGTTCATCAGCGCGCTGGAGCGCATCGTTGCTATGGAGCGGCGGCTGCTCGCTGAAACCGTAACGCCTGAGCTTCTGCTCCGGGCGAAAAGGCTGGGGTTCTCCGACGACCAGATAGGCACCCTGGCCGACATGCTGCCGGAGCAGGTGCGCAACTTGCGCCACTCCTGGGATATCCGCCCGGTATATAAGACCGTGGACACTTGCGCCGCCGAGTTCGAGGCCGTCACACCGTATTACTACAGCACCTACGACCAGGAAAACGAGGCCATGCCCCTGCCCGGTCCCAAGGCCATCGTCATCGGCAGCGGCCCTATCAGGATTGGTCAGGGAATCGAATTCGATTATTGCAGCGTGCATGCAGCCTGGGCTTTGTCCCGCAACGACGTGCGCAGCATCATGATCAATTCCAACCCGGAGACGGTTTCCACCGACTTCGACGCCAGCGACCGGCTCTACTTCGAGCCCCTGGACGAGGAGTCGGTCCGGGACATCATAGAAAACGAGACGCAGGACGATGATCCGCCCCCCTGCGTCGTTCAGTTCGGTGGGCAGACGGCCATCAACTTGTCTCAGTCCTTGGCATCGGCTGGGTTGCCCATCCTCGGGTCCAGCGCGGAGGCCATAGATATTGCGTCAGATCGTCACAAGTTTGAGGAGTTCTTGGCCCGGCTGGGCATTCCTCAGCCTCCGGGAGCTGCGGTCAGTTCGGTGGAGGAAGCGCTCCGAGTCGCCCAGGTCATAGGCTACCCGGCTATCGTCCGCCCCAGCTACGTGCTGGGCGGGAGGGCTATGGAGATAGTCCAAAACGCCTCGGAACTCATCCGCTACTTGACCGTGGCCACCGAAGTCGCCCCGGACAAACGGGTGCTCATCGACCGCTACATCGAAGGCAAGGAATGCGAAGTTGACGCGGTCTGCGACGGCTCCCAGGTGTTAATTCCGGGCATCATGGAGCATATCGAACGGGCTGGGGTACACAGCGGCGACTCCATGGCCATCTACCCAGGCTTGAACCTGACAGAGGAAGAAGTCAACACCCTGGTCGATTACGCGACACGCATCGGTCTGGCGTTGGAAGTCCGCGGGCTGATGAACATTCAATTCGTCATCGAGGGAGGCGCCACCTACCGCAGCCCCCAGGTCGATGCCGAATCCGCAAGCTCTACTTCCGTCTACGTGATCGAAGTAAACCCGAGAGGAAGCCGCACCATACCGTTTATCTCGAAAGTCACGGGCGTGCCGGTGGCTTCGATAGCGACCCGGGTCATGCTCGGGCAGACTCTTGAGCAGCAAGGTTATCAAGGCGGACTGTGGCCCAGGCAAAAGCTGGTTGGGATCAAGGCCCCAGTCTTCTCTATGGGTAAGCTGGTGGGTGTGGACTGGCACCTGGGGCCGGAGATGAAGTCCACCGGGGAAGTGATGGGGATCGACTGGGACTTCGGAAACGCCCTGTCCAAGGCGCTATTGGCCGCCAATCTGAACCTGAACAGGGAGTCGTCCGTACTTCTCAGCATCGCCGACCATGACAAGGCCGAAGCCGTGACCCTTATCCGGGAACTGCACCAGGCGGGCTGCAAACTCTACGCCACCGAAGGTACGGCGGCGATGATCTCCGCCATGGGGATGCCGGTGACCAAGGTGAGCAAGATGCTGAGTGAGGGTAGCCCCACGGTGGTTGACCTAGTGAACGACGGAACGGTTAGCGCCGTGATAAACACCCTGTCAGGGGAAACCGCGGTTATGCAGGACGGTTTCCACATCCGCCGGGCGGCGGTGGAGCGTCAGACCCCTTGCTTCACCTCTCTGGACACGGCCAGGGCGGCTGTGGAGAGCCTGCTAATGGATGAGGGCGGTTATAGCGTCAAGTGCACCGAGGAGTACCGTAACGGGGGATAAGTTTTCCTAATGGGGGTAGGGTATAGGTCTCGAGGAGATGGGCTTGGAAGCCGGCTTGATCCTTCGGACTCACGGCGGGGGTGGGCTTGACATGGATGGACGGGATGAGAGAATTGCGAAACTCCCGAAATGAGACGCCTGCCAACAGTCCGCCCTTTGACCAGAACAATCCGGCAGGGCAAAATGTAAATGATTCTCCGCCAGAGGATCCCGGAACCGGAGGAATAATGGACATCTACCAGCTGAACTACATCCTTCACGAACCAACGGAGGACCACGGCTGGATGTACCGGGCCGAGGCTCCTGCCCTTCAGGGCTGCGTGGCCTGGGGAGATACGCCGGAAGAGACCCTCAAGAGCCTGTTAGCCGTAGCACAGACCATAATCCAAGTTTGCAAGGAAGACGGGCAGGCCCTGCCCCCAGAGCTGGCTCCCTTGCGCAGTCCCGAAGGAACCTTGACCGTAACCGTATGACCTATCGGGAACTGTGTAGAAGACTGGAGAACCTGGGTTGCAGATTCAGGCGCCAAGCAGACGGATCCCACGAAATGTGGATAAACTCCGCCAACGGCCAGCGGGCCATCATCCCCAGGCACGGGAATCGTGACCTGGCCACAGGAACTCTCCACCAGATACGAAGAGACCTGTGAATGTCCAGGCCGGAATTCGATCAAGCATAGTTTCACGCACCCGACCCTTGTCCTGTCCCACCTTCCAGCAGGCGGGGATGCCCCGCACAAGAAACCTTAGCGCGGGCCGGGGCGAGATTGAGATCGCTTATTGGTGGGGCGGTGTGGCCTGGCCGTATTGACCGTGCCTCCAGCAAGCGGCGGATCCGTCGGTCCTCACCCCAGCCTGAAGCCGCAATCCTTCCTGCGGCAACTGGTCCGCGCCGTCCTGCCCCTTGGCCGGGGCGTCGTCCTCGACCCCTTTGCAGGGTCAGGCTCCACGCTTGCGGCAAGCAACGCCGTCGGCTACCAAAGCGTCGGTGTAGAGCAAGACCGCCACTATTTCTTGATCGCCAAGGAAGCAGTCCCCAAGCTCTCCGCATTAATCGTCAACGGGGACGCTGAAGCCAGCCCATACGATTGTATGCGTATGGATTGCTTGTAGCCCGTCATTCGTGTTTTGTCAGAAGGACTTGTGGCAGGTGTTGCAGCGGTAGGGGTTGTTGTGTGGCCAGTGGCGCAGCCTGATTGACGGGCTTTGGCAGTGGGGGCATTGGCCCGGCAGGGGTTGTTCGCTTAACCCTGCTCTCCCGTTTTTCAAGTTAGACCAGTTTTGAATTGCCCGTTTTTCCCATCCGAACGCGAACCGTGGAAGTTTGGCGGGGTCGTGGAACCGGGCGTCAAGGCATTCTTTGGGCTGGAACTTCAGCTTGCCACCTAGAATCCTACCAGCAAAGACCTTGATGGGGCGGGTCTGTCCAACCATTACGGTGGAGATGATTTCCACTGATATGCCAGTTTCCTCCTTGGTCTCGCGGCGGGCTGCGGCGCGGCTGCTTTCGCCTTGGTCTACGAAGCCGCCGGGGAGTGACCACTTGCCTTTTTCCTTGCCGTATGCCCGTTGAATGAGCAAGACGTGTCCTTGACTATTTTCGACAAGGCAGAAAGCAACGCGTTTGGACGTTTTCATTTCGGACTTATTCCCCGTGGCAGCATGGGCTGGGCTTGCCTTTTTAAGTCTAGTCCGCCGTTCGTATACGACGTTGTGATGTCCTTGTTCCTGGGTATAGTAGTTCGGGTCCAGCGTGGCCCGGTACTCGTAAGTCTCACCGGTCAGATTGAGGTATTTGGGATATTCCGGGATTGAATCTCTCTTGTGCGCATCCCGGAACTGTTTTTTGGCCCAATCGGACATTTTCCCGCAACCTCTTAGTTGTGAGCCGTAATAACTGTCCGCGTGGATGATTTCCCAACCATGGGGTTTATTAGAGGGCTGTTTGAAAAGCCGTGCGAGCATTATTTTCCTTGCTTACATGGGTGTTTGTGGATATTTGGAATGCTGAATGTCCCAGACTCTAAACCCGCTACCAGTCCATCTCCATCCCCAGACCCTTGGCCCTGGCCCGATCATAGGCCAGCTTCGCCGCGGCCACGTCGGCTACGCCTGTCCCCATCAACTTGGCGTAGATCACCTGCTCGGGGTTGTCCCTCCCCGACACCACCGACGCAACCGCGTGCCGCAGTTCGATCATCCGGCTCCACTGAAATACGCCCCGGTCCACCGCACTGGCCATGTCTCCAGCTTCGATAGGCGCTTGGTCCGCCGAGTCGACAAACACCTTGTCGGCCCGTGTGAGCATGGAATCGGTGACTTCCTGGATGCGCCAGGTGGTCGGGCCCGCTCCGATGACCGTCGCCCCCGGAGAGACCCAATCTCCGTCCACCACCGGCTCCGTGGCCGCGGCGATACAGATGACAATATCACTGCCTGACACGGCTTCCTGGCTGCTGCCAACCGCACTCACGTCGATGCCCAGGGACTCGCTCATGGAAGCCGCGAAGGCTTCCCGGCGCTCCGCCGTTCGGCTGAACGCTTTGACCTTTTTGATGTTCCGGACCTTGGCCACGGCCTCTAGCTGAGTGGGCGCCTGGTAGCCGGTCCCGATGATCCCCACCGTGGCGGCGCCGGGGTTGGAAAGGTGTTTGACAGCCACACCGGTAGTCGCGCCGGTCCGTAGCTGCCCCAATCGGTTCGCCTGGGTGTAAAGGAGCAGGCTCCCCGTGTTGGCGTCGTAAAGACTGACCTGGAAAGAGTAAGTGCCGCGCACCACGGTATAGGTCTTGACGCCCAGAACATCGTCATAGTAGAGACCGCCGCCCATTATAGAGAGCATCCCGCCCTCGGCGATTATCTTCCGGCGGGGCAGGTTGTACGCTTCTCCCTGGCCGAAGTGACGTTGCATGGTCTCGATGGCTTCCAACATCTCGTCCATGCCGATGGCCTGGGACACTTCGCCGTCACGCAAAAATAAAGCCATGTGCTCTCCCTGTTCAAGTTGGTATGCGAAATAGAAACGACCGCTGCCCGGCGTGAACTGCTCAACGCGTCGAGAGGAGACTGGCCTCGCGGAGTGGGAAGCTTAAGAGGGTGTAGAAAACAAAGCGGAGTAGTCTTCCGGTTGAGCTACAACTTGCCGTCGAAGAAGTTCTTGTTCCTCAGAATAAACGGACGCCACTTCGAGGGCACAGCGAACTCGTCGAAGATAGCGTTGACCGGGCAGACCGACTCACAGTAGGAACAATCGATACAGATCTCCGGATCGATGTAGAACATGTCTGCTTCGTCGGTGGTCTGGATGCAGTCCACCGGGCACACTTCTACGCAGCTTGCGTCTTTTACGCCTATACAGGGTTCGGTGATCACGTATGGCATGTAACCGCAACCACTCAACAGCGAGCCGCCCACGCCAAATGCCATGTCGTAGCGAACTCAATAAGACTTGCACCATTGTCGAATCGGGCTATATATTTTGTCAAGCGATAACATATGATATATTATATCGAAACATCCGGTACTGGTCGGGAGCGTACTTTATGGAACTGCGAGAGCTCATCAGCTTCTACCATGTGGCCCGGCTTCGCAGCGTATCGAAAGCGGCCCGGACCTTGGAGCTTGGCCAACCCACAGTCACCACCCATCTCAGGAAACTGGAGAGTGAGTTTGGAATCACCCTGTTCGACCGCATCAAGCGGCCGATCCAACTCACTTCCGAGGGTGTGACTCTGCTCGAACTTGTTACACCCGTGGTGAGGGCGGTGGACACCCTCAAGACTCAGATGGACTATTCCGAGCGCCTCGGCTCCTTCGTGGTCGGCGCATATCACGACCTGTTGATGCACCACCTGCCCAAGGGCATCCAGCAATTCCGGTCCCAGCTTCCCGACGTCCGCATCCGGCTTCTGGCCCGCCCCTACACGGAACTCATATCCCTGGTCAAGTCCGGGGAACTGGACCTCGCATTCTGTTCACCCCCTCCCGCCGACGACACTTCTTTCGAATTCCAGGAGCTTTTTAATTACAATGTCGTGCTCATGACTCCGCCGGGCCACCCGTTGCTGGAGCGCCACCCCATAGAATTGCAGGACATCGCCGAATGGCCCCTGATCCTCTCGGGACCAGAAAGTCTTACCCGTCAAAAGGTTGAGCAGACACTAAGAAATCAGAGCATCAACTACGAGGTTGTCCTGGCCATGGACGATACCGAATCCATCAAGCGATACGTCGAAATCGGTCTCGGAATGGCCATCGCCGCTGACTTCACCCTTCACACGGAGGACCACGACAAGTTGGGTGTAGTTAGCCTCAATCACATCTTCCCGGGGTCGGTGATCGGTGTGTGTACCCTTCGAGGCAAGTTCCTGGGAAGGGCCGTACGGAGCTTCATCGACGCCATGTCGGAGCAGTTGCGAGGATATCATGCCGACCTGTGGGACTGGGTGGATTCCGGGGAAAATGGAGACCAACTCGCCAAGATCGGGTCTTCCGACGCCTAGACTCTCCAGGGTCCGGGTTTCCCGCCGGCGCCCTTCCGGACGCTTACGTTTGAGTGCCCTCAGGTTTGTGGGAAGCAGGTACGACCTCCCGGACGCGCCGCTGTAGATACGAACGGGCTAACATCAGGCGTCTCCGGCACTTCTGGCAAGTCAGCCCTATATCGGCTCCCAGCCGGGTGACCTCCCAGAGATAGTTTCCGCACGGGTGGGCTTTCTTCATGCGCACCACGTCGCCGATTCTTAGCTCTAAGGCCATCCCTTACCCTCGGCCTCCAGCACGCCGTTAATAGAGTCTCGCATCTTCTCAGCTTGCGTCCGTGCCGCCTGTGCGAAGTCAGAGTCCTCCGAGGCGTAGATAATACCCCGGGAGGAATTGATTATCGCCCTCCGTCCCCGGGAGTCCACCCCGGAACTCACGGCGGTCTCTAGCCCGCCTCCCTGTGACCCCACACCCGGGATGAGAATTGGAATCTCCGGGCAAAGTTCCCGCACCTCGGTCAGTTGTTCCGGATATGTTGCGCCTATTACCAGGGCCAGGTTGCCCTGTTCGTTCCATCCGGCGGCGGACCGGGCCAGATGCCGGTAGAGGGGCACCGTTCCCGCATCCGTGTTTACCATCATATCCTGAAGGTCTCCCGAACCCGGATTCGACCCCCTGCACCAGATGAACGCACCGCGTCTTGGGTCTTCTAAAAACGGCCCCAGACTATCCCTTCCACCCCAGGCATTGACCGTCACGGCATCGAAATCCCATACCTGAAACATGGCCCTGGCGTATGCGGCGGCGGAAACGTCGATATCGCCGCGCTTGGCGTCCCCCAGGACAATCACGCCTGGGGCGCGTTGGCGAATGTGGTCTATCGTTCCTTCCAACGCCTTCAACCCTGGAAGTCCCAATGCCTCGTAAAACCCCAGGTTGGGCTTATAGGCGCATACCAGATCGTGGGTTGAGTCGACTATCGCACGGTTAAACTCCAAGACGTCGGACACCGGCATACGGGATGGGTCCACATCCAACCCAACACAGACCAGGCTGCGGTTGGCGGCACACGCGCGCTCCAAACGTTCTACGAACGATTCCATTCTCCACCCTCTCTTTCCAAGATCATCCCTCCTCGCGTCGTAGCGGCGCCCCGTGGGTACTGCACCTTGGCGGTCACCCTTGTTTTGCATATTATAGCCCTCAGGACGGCGCGCAACAGCCGTACTTCTAGCGTTCCAGGGCTTACGGATAATCTCATTCAAGTCCTTTCATTCCGTGACCCCGGTCCTCATCCACCGGTGGTTCCGAGCTTGACCCGGAATACGGATAATCTTCCTTCCAGCCTGTTACCAGCCATCCCATTCTCCAGTCCCAGCTTTTCCAGTTTAGACTGGTGGGCAAAGTTGCGCCAACGGTCGCAATACTCTGAGGCGGTTCCACCATGCTATGCAAGGTTGCCTCTCCCATTGTGCGTTGCTAGGATTGGTAGCGTCCCGGCGGGACCCACACGGGCCAGAGCCAGTAGCAACCCCGGCATGGAGCGCGAATATGAAGCTGGGCCCCGGCCTAGTAAATGGTACGTTCATCACCCGGCTAAACCGGTTCGCAGCCCTTGTGGACGTTGAAGGTGAAGAGGTGATGGTCCACGTGGCCAACTCTGGCCGAATGCGCGAGATGTTTGTTCCAGGCTTCGAGGTGAAGCTCAAGCCGGTTATGGGAGACCATCGCAAGACCAAGTTCGACCTGGTCCTGGTGCGGATGGAGAAGTCCTGGGCCTCCGCGGACGCCCGGTTGCCCAACTCGCTGGTGGCGGAGGCTTTGGAGCGGCAATCGTTGCCTCCTTTTCGAGCCTATCCCAAACTTCGGCGAGAGGTGACCTTCGGCGAAAGCCGCCTCGACCTCATGCTGGAAGGCGAACTGGGGCTTTGCTATATAGAGACCAAGTCGGTGACCCTGGTCGTCGACCGAGTCGGCCTCTTTCCCGACGCGCCGACAACGCGAGGGGCAAAACACATGCGGAGCCTGCAGCAGGCCGTCAGGAAGGGCCACAAAGCGGCAGTCGTGTTCGTCATCCAACGCAGCGACGTCGAAGCCTTCGCCACCCATGATGCCGCCGACCCGGACTTCGGGCAAGTGTTTCGTCAGGCGCTGTCCTCCGGAGTGGAAGCGTTCGCATACAAATGTGAGGTAACCGAAGCCTCCATACAGCTTTCTAGCCCCCTCCCAATCCAAGCGTGAAGGCCAACACACCCCTCAACCCCATGGAGTGGACCGCCAGCGATCAACCCGGCCAGGACCGTAGTAGAACACGGCGTGGGTTTCTGATGGACATGTACCGGCGCCTATACCGCACCTATGGTCCACAGGGCTGGTGGCCCGGTGACGGGCCTTTCGAAGTCGTCCTTGGGGCAATCCTGACCCAGGCGGCGGCGTGGACCAACGTCGAACGGGCCCTGGCGAGTCTAAAGGCGGAAGACTGCTGGTCTCTGGAGGCCATCAACCGGCGTCCACAGGAGGAACTTGCCGCTATCATCCGGTCGTCAGGCTACTTCAATGCCAAGGCCAGAAAGTTAAAAGCCTTCGCCAGCCATGTCCTGGAAAATTATGCCGGCGACCTTGGAGCGTGTCTGTCCCGCGGCCAAAGCGAGTTAAGAGAGGAACTTCTGGGTATCTATGGCATCGGCCCCGAGACCGCGGACGACATAGTGCTTTACGCCGCCGGCCAGCCATCGTTCGTCATAGACGCCTACACCCGCCGCATCATAGACCGCCTTGGCCTCTTCGACACTCCACTGACAGGCGCCTACCGGGCATACCAAGACCTATTCCAGGACAACCTTGACCACGATACAGGGTTGTTTCAGGAGTATCACGCCCTCTTGGACCGTCACGCCAAGGAGGCATGCGCGAAAGTCCCTCGCTGCTCCGGGTGCTGTCTGCTGGAACTGTGCGCCACGGGCCAAGACAACGTTCACGTCGAAGGTTTCAAGGGCTAATCTGCCCCGAAGAACTCTCGTTGACGCCGGTTGAGGGCGTTGCTATTATGGCCCTGCCAGGCTCACCCCCGTATCTTTGGGGCCTTGGAATGACCCTGCCGAAACGGAGGCCTGTCCTTCGAGACCCTTGCCCAAGACTGATTGGAGGCTATAGCGATGCAGGTTGCGCGTCTTTACACCGGCAACGACGGCGAGTCCCACTTTGAGGAAATAGACCTGCCCTACGAGAAGATTCGCGAAGCTGAAAACACGGCGATGCAAGCGGCTACGGGCATCCAATTTCGGCGCAATCCCTCCGGCCACTTTAGCGACTTCCACGTAGCGCCACGGCGGCAATACATTATCACCCTGGAGGGCGCGGTGGAGATCGGTCTCGGCGACGGTACAGTCCGTATCTTCGGCCCTGGGGATGTGATGTTGGCCGACGACCTGACCGGACGGGGCCACACCACGGGAGTTCACGGCGACCAGACCAGGGTCTCGATAGCTATTCCCCTGGTCGATTAAGTCAACGTTTAAGTCAATCGGGGAGGCCCTCCATGCCCACCGTCCAGCTCGATCCCACGCTGGAGATGTACTATGAGGACGACGATTACACCGACCCTTGGCGCACCCCTGAGACCGTCGTCCTGCACCACGGCAACTCGAAAAGCTCACGCCTCTGGTATGCCTGGGTCCCCCTTCTGGCCCGCCACTACCGGGTGATACGCCTGGACGCCAGAGGGTTCGGACGTTCCAGCGTACCCCCTGAGGGCTACGACTGGTCGCTTAACAACTTCGCGACCGACCTGCAGGCGCTCCTGGACTACCTGGGCGTTGACAAGGTCCATCTTATCGGCGAGACCGTCGGTGGCACTATCTCCCTTAAGTTTGCCCATGAGCACCCGGAGCGGTTGAACTCGCTGACCGTATGCACGTCTCCGTACAAATTCGCGGGAGTTTCCACGTATCAGGAGTACTATAAGTTGGTCCAAGAAGAGGGCGTGGCTGGCTGGGCCCGCGCCACCGGGGACCGCCGAGTAGACCCCAGCAGCAACCCGGCGCACCACCAGTGGTACGTGGAGCAAATGTCCAACACTTCCCAGCGGGTCGTCCTGGAAACCCTGGCGTATCTCGCCACCCAGGACCTGACCGGCGTTCTGCCTCAAATCCAGACGCCAACACTGATCATGGTGGCGGAAGACAGCGTGGCCAACAACCCCGACCGCACCGTGGGAATGGCGAACTTGCTGCCCAACGCCCGGCTGTTGGAGATACCGGGGACGAGTGGTTACGTGCAGCACTCCGCGCCGGAGAAATGCGTCGCGGCCTGGCAAGAGTTCATCGGCCGCATCTCCTAGCCCGCGGCTAGAACAGTGACTTTGACTGGCCCCCATCCACGTTGATACATGCGCCGGTCACCAGATCTGCCCTGTCCGAGGCCAGGAAAGCCACCATCTCCCCGATGGGTTCGGGCCAGCCGAACTTCCCCGCGGGCAGGTTCCGGTCTATAAACTCGGCGACAACCTCCGGCGTGTTGTTCTGTTGGAACCTGTCCCATGTGCTGCCGGGGAAGTCAATGGAACCTGGTGCGACACAATTCACCCGAACGTTCAGGGGCGCGAGTTGCAGAGCTAGATGCTTGGAAAAGGCGATAAGCCCCGCCTTGCCTGTCATGTAGTCGATTGACCCGCCGTGCTCCCTTCCGTAGATCGAGGAGATGTTGATGATGCGTCCCCAGTTCTGCGCCTTCATGTGGGGCAACACTATAGCCGCCAACTGAACGGCGCAGACCAGGTTAACCTCAAGTCCCTCCCGGAACTGCTCCATACTGGTCTCTTCAAATATCACCGAACCCCTGCGCCCGCCCACATTGTTCACCAGAATGTCCGGGGGGCCCAAACGGTCTATGGTGTCCTGGTGGAAACGCAGTGCGTCGGCTTCGTTGGTAACGTCGGCCTGGGTGCCGTGGGCCTGGTACCCTAAGCCCGTAAACTCGGCCACAGTCGTTTCCAACGTGTCCGCTCCCCGCGCGCAGATCGAGACTTTACATCCCTCCCGCGCCAGGGCCAGGGCAGCCTGTCTACCCAGGCCGCGGCTCCCGCCGGTTATCATCGCAACCTTGCCGTCCAAACCCAGGTCCATGGCTACCTCCAATTACTGTCCCACGGGAATGATTGCCGCCCATTGGTTACCCGCTCTTCTCTCCCCAAGGAGCCCCGTCCAGCGGGCAAGCCGATTATAGCCCGTCAAGCCCCACGGCGCACCTCGTCAGGACGATTGCAAAGTTGTTCGATTGTCGCCGTCCCGCTTTGAGACAGCGGGACTCCAGGCTTGGAACCGTGGATTCCCGCGTTCGCGGGAATGACTGGTTGGAGGCATATTCTATAGTGTGGAAAGACTTTGCAATCTTCCTGCGCACCTCAGAACTCCTGCTTGCCAGGGCCTTTTAATTGTCGGGGAAGCCTATGAGTCTCCCACTTTTGCGAAAGGGGGATTAAGGGGGATTTCCCCTCGATACGTCATTCCGGGCGTGACCCGGAATCCAGAATTCGTTCCCAACAGACACGCTCTGGGACCATAGCATTTCTGGATTCCAGCTTTCGCTGGAATGACGGCCGGAGGAGAATGTGAGAATGAAAAGGCCCCGTCCTGCTTGCAACAATCAGGCTTAACTGGTCCTGATCGGGGTTGCGCTATAGTTGCGATATAATTGTTTCCGGTCTGAACGCTACCGGAGGGGCGAATCATGCTGGCATTGGACGGCGTCAAGGTCCTCGACTTCTGCCGCAACGCACCTGGAATGTTTTGCACAATGGCGCTGGGCGATCTGGGCGCGGACGTCCTGATGATCGAACGCCCAATGGCCGGTGACCGCGCGGAATACGAGCAATCCGTAGCCGGAATCTCCAACAGGGACGAGGAGGAACGGCGAGCGGTCTACAACGCCCTCCAACGCAACAAGCGAAGCATTGCCCTCAACCTGAAAGAGCAGGAAGCCCAAGGCATCTTTCACGAACTGGCGAAAACCGCCGACGTGCTAGTGGAAGGCTTCAGGCCAGGAGTCATGGACCGCCTGGGAGCGGGTTACGATACGGTTAAGCGGATCAATCCCCGCGCCGTCTACTGCTCCATCTCCGGCTACGGCCAAGACGGTCCCTACGCGCAACTCGCAGGACATGACATAAACTACCTCGCTATGTCCGGCGCCTTGGACCTCATCGGTTACTCCCAAGATGACAAACCCGCCATTCCCATGAATCTGCTCGCCGACTTCGCGGGAGGGGGCTTGTGCGGCGCGGTGGGCATTCTCGCCGCGCTCATGGCCAGGCACACGACGGGCCAAGGCCAGTACGTGGACATCGCCATGACCGAGGGCGTCCTCTATATGCTGGCTGGTACGCTATCCGGCTTCTTCGCCCGGGGCGTCGCCCCTGGACGCGGTACTACCCGGCTTAACGGCGGCGCTCCCTACTACAACGTCTATAATACCAAAGACGGCAAATACTTCACCATCGCGGCCATCGAACCCTGGTTCTGGCGAAATCTGTGTACCGCCTTGGGGAGGGAGGACCTGGCAGGTCTACAGAGCGCCGAAGGGCAGGAAAAAGAACAGGTCGAGCAATTCTTGACGGAGACTTTCTTGACCCGGACCCGCGACGAGTGGTTCGAGTTGCTCCGAGACGAAAACATCTCGGTGGGGAAGGTCTATTCCATAGACGAAGTGGTGAACGACCCCCAAGTCGCCTACCGCAACATGGTGATCGAGGTCCCGGCCCCCAACCTGCCGGGCAAGAGCGTGAAGCAGGTGGGAATTCCCATGCGTCTTTCTGACACGCCCGGCAAAGTGCGGCACGTTGGCGCGGCCACGGGAAGTCACACCTTCGAAGTTCTCGCTTCCCTGGGCTACTCCCCCGAGTTGATCGAGGAGCTGCGCCGCCGCGCCGTCGTCCAGTAGTGACCGGCGGTCTCCTGTTCACATGACCGCCTCCCCAGGCGTAGACCTGGCCGACCGTGCCGCCAGAGCCCTGACAATTTACTCCGGATGGGTCATCAGCGCCGTCATAATGATTACCGGGCTCCTTCTCCTCCCCGTGTTCTTGATGCGGCCCACCGAACAAGCGTCCCGCGATCCTGGCGGGCCGGTCTTCGATCTTCAGGAGTTGGTCAACAAACGATTTCCCACCAGGGTGCATATCGCGAGCTTCATCGTGGAAGACCGCGGCGGGGATATCCTGCGCCAGGCCCCGTTATGGGAGTTGTACCGCAACGAGCAAGCGCTTCGAGACTCGAAGTTGGGAGACTTCCTCTTCAGCGGTTACGATGTCGACACTCAGAGGCGCATACGCGGCATCTTCACCCTCGCCGACGCCATCCAAGACCTGTTTCGGCTGGACCGAAGCGGCAGTGTAACCCTGGAGACCGCCACCGACCAACAAGTCAAGGAAGCCGTCTCGCGAATCCTGGCCAGCCCCACCGGCAGGTTGATGCGAGCTTCCCTGTCCAAAGACGCACATTCCACGACCTCGGTGGTGGATGGTAGGAAAATCAAGGAGTGGCGGGCCGCCGCGCTATCAGTCTTTGTGGCGGGGGATAACGCAAGTCTCGGCGGCGGCCCCTTGACCATTAGCCTTACCAACGACGAGGCCACCCTGGGCAAAGAACGGTTCAACCGCCGCGTACAAAGGACGCTGCGGGGACGGGAAGAGTCATTCCGCCTTTGGGGCGTCGCCCTGGACGTCAACCTCACGTCACGAGAACAGGGACGGACGGTTGTGCCCTACATCGCGGCTACCTTGGCTCTGGTCCTGGTGGTCGTGGGAGTTACGCTTCGGTCGGTGAAGGTGGTGGCGCTGGGTTTCGTCGGCTTCTTGATTTTGCTGGTGTGGCTCAAGGGCATTTCCAATCTGATCGGGCTCAAGTCCTCCCTCACGTCAGACCTGATAGTCCCCATAGCCATGATCTCCCTGGGCGCGGATTTTCTCATTCATGCGGTCGCCCGCTATCGGGAAGAGGGACAGGGAACTACGGTCCCATCGCGCGCGCTCCGGGCAGGGCTCGCCGGGGTATTGGGCGCGCTGACCTTGGCTACTCTATCCGACGGGATAGCTTTCCTCGCCAATGTGACCTCCAGTATCGAAACGATTATCGGATTCGGCGTAGCTGCCGGAATCGCGGTCCTTTCCAGCTACGTCATTATGGGAATCTTGCTGCCCCTGGTCATCATGCGGCTTGACGAGAGGAAACTTGTCCGGGCAGTTCCGGACAAAAACCCTGAGTGCAGCGGACCGGTCCAGCCGCCAGAGTACGGAAGCGACGTGGCCCGGCCTACGAGGGATGAGACGTTTAGTTCGCGCGTGGGCATTGCTTGGCTGGTAGTCAAGCTGGCGGAGTACCGGTGGGTTGTATTGCCGGTAACGGCGCTTGTGACCGCCGGGGCAACCTTCCTGTCGTTCCAACTCGACCCCAAACTGGACATCAAGGATTTCTTCGATTCCGGGTCCGATTTTGTGGTCGGACTGGACAAGTTGGACGAACACACCGACTCTGCCCTGGCCGGTGAGCCGGCGGTACTATACATAGAGGGCGACCTTGCGGCCCCCGAATCCCTGAACGGAATCCAGAGCTTGCTCCGGCGCCTGGGTGAGAATCCCAACCTGGGCCACGCCGAGGACGGTAGGGTGTTCCTTTACAGCCGCACGGTGTTCGACTTGCTGCGCCGGTTCACGGGCTCCGGCTACGCTCGTCAACGGGTATTCGAGGAGACCGGCGTGGTCATTGCGGACGCCGACGGCGACGGCATACCGGATACCCCGGAGCAGACCAGGGCAGCCTACGTCTACATGGCCGCCAATGGAGTTCCCCTGGACGAACACTCCACCGCGTATGACCCGCTCCAGGTCCGGGAAGTCCTCTACATCACGGGAGAGACCGGGGGCGCCCAGGCCACGATCATAGTTCTGGGGGTGTTGGGGTCCCGGGAACAAGCAAACCTTGGCCCGGCCCGAAAAACCTTGGAACAGGACCTTGGTCCCTTGATGGACCTCCCATCCATTTCATCTGTTGGAGTTACAGGCTCGCCCTTCGCCCGCGAGGCCACATTGACTTCCACGACCCGCGCCCTCATCAGGTCATTGCCGGTGGCAGTGGTGGCTTGCTTCATCTTGTTGACATTGTGGATGCGCTCGGTGAGGTACGCGTTGGTGACCATCATACCCATTGGCCTGGTGGTGTCCTGGCTGTATGGGTTCATGTACCTTGCAGGCTATAACCTCAACTTCGTCACCGCCACCATAGCCGCCGTGTCCATTGGCGTGGGCATCGACTATTCAATCCACATGACCCAACGCTTCCGGCAAGAGCTGGCGAAGCGGGGTGTCGCGGCCCATGCCCTTCGGGCGGCGGCTTCCGGCACCGGAGTCGCCCTCGCCGGTTCGGCGGCGTCCAGCATTATCGGATTCGCCGTCCTCGGGTTCGCTCCGATGCCGCTGTTTGCCACCTACGGCGTGATCTCCGCGGTGATGATATTCATGGCGGCTGTCGCGGCATTAGTGGTCCTTCCTTCGTTGCTTGTGATCGTGGCCCGCCCCTCCCCCTAGCCTGGACCCGCCGGGTCTTGAGCCCACCGCGGTGCCCGCTGTCAGCCTGATACCGCATGCTATAATACCGCCCATCAGGACTGCCGCCGGGAGCGGCGTGCGGGCGCCGGAACAGAGTTCCGCCCGCACCAATTTCTAGACCAGGGGGTCCCCAGGATGATCAAACGGTTCTCGGTGCTGTACGTCGGCCAGATCGACCTCGACAATCCCGGCGTCGACGGCACCCCGGCCAACGACCGCAGGTACCCGAATGACCGGTTGGTCCAGGCTTACTCCCACGCGGCGGAGTTGGCCCAGCACATGGACGATCTGGGCTTTTACTGCATGTGGACCGCCGAGCACCACTTCCAGCGCGAGGGCTACGAGTGCTTCCCGAACTTGATCCTGTTGGGGGTCCATCTTGCCGGACTGACCAAGCGCCTCAAGTTCGGTTCGGCTTTCAATATCGTCCCGATGTGGCACCCGCTGCGCCTGGCCGAGGACTTCGCCATGGCCGACGTGTTGACCGGCGGACGGCTCATCTTCGGGGTGGGGAGAGGGTATCACTCCAGAGAGGTGGAGACCTTCGGTTCGCCGGTGATCGACAACGACGCGAACCGCGAGCTCTTTTTGGAGCAGATGGAGGTCATTCTAAAGGCATTTAACGAAGACTCTTTCAGCCACAAGGGCAAGTACTACACCATTCCCGCCGACGTGCCCTACCGGGGGTACCAGCTAGAGGACATAACACTGGTCCCCCGGCCCGTCAACCGGCCGGTGGAGATCTGGCAGCCCATAGCCAGTGGGCGGACTCTGGAATATATTGCCAGCCTCGGGATCAAGGCCATGGTCGCCCTTACTGGCGAAGTTCTGGTGGAACAACTCTTCCGCTCCTACCACGAGATGGCGCAGAAGGCGGGCCGGGACCTGGTCCTGGGGCAGGACATGGGCCTGGGAGTGGGCTTTTACATCGCCGACAGCCAGCAGGAAGCCATCGAGCGCGTGCGTCCCTACCACGACGAACGCTACAAATGGTTCGCGCCCTTCGGCTTCGTCAGGTACACTGATTCTAACGGCAGAATGTGGGGTACTCCCGGCGCCCCCGCTCGCGTGCCCACTATCGAGGACGGCGTTGAGCAAAAGGTCTGGATTTGCGGTCCGCCAGGCGCGTTCATCGACTTCCTGCGCGGTCTGGAGCAGAAGTATCCGGGCCTGGAAGACATAATCGTCCAATGGCCGGAGGGTATGCCCTGGGCGGAGTTCCGGGACCAGTTGACACTATTCGCCAGGGAAGTCATGCCCGCGTTCGCCGGCAGCGGCGAGGCCTCCATTGCCGGGCCAGCTTCGGACGGCAGCTAACGAGTAGTCCCCTGTCTGAAGGTAAGGATGGCCAGCGCCCTATTGCATCCTCCGCTCATCGGGTGAGCTGTGGGCTAAAACGGCCTGACCCCGGCGTGTTGGAGACCTGGGTTGCCTAACTCGGAGCACGCAGCCCTAGCCAAACAGGGTACCGAAGCCATCGGCAGGTGGCGGGCCGGCAGCCGCTGGATTAGGCGGCAAATGGACCTTTCCGGCGCGATGCTAAGCCGGACGAAGCTCATCGCGGCTGATTTCGCCCATGACAACCTTAGCCGCATAGACCTGACGGGGGCCAACCTCTACTTCTCCGACCTTTCCGGGGCCAACCTTCGCGGGGCCCACCTCTTCCGTTCAGACCTCAGCCGCTCGGACCTGCGGGAGGCAAACCTGACCGCCGCGTCCCTGGTGCGGGCCGACCTGACCGGATGCTGCCTGCGCGGTGTCAACCTGCGCGGGGCCGACCTCTCCTACGCCGACCTCTCCCGCGCAGACCTCGAGGGGGCAAACCTGGCAGGGGCGAACTTGACTGCCACAAAACTGTCGTGGGCCAACCTCACCGGCGTAGTCCTGAGAAACGCAAAAATGAACGGGACTGTTCTGGACCTGGCCGACCTTAGCGGGTCCGAGCTGCGGGGAGCTACCCTCGTCCGGGTCACTTTGGATGACGCGGTGTTCGAGGACGTCCTGCTGGAGATGACCTTGTTCGCGGATTGCGACTTGAGCCGTGTCATGGGACTGCAAACCGTACGCCACGCCGGGCCAAGCATCATTGGGGCTGACTCGTTGGGAAGGTCTCGAGGGCTGATTCCGGAGTCGTTTCTGCGTAGCGCGGGCGTCGCGGAGGCCTTGATCGCGTCCCAACCTCAGCTACAAGGTTTCCGCAGGGCCGACCCTCGTGTGCTGTTGCTGGGGTCGGTAAAGGACGCCGCGTTCATCGAGCGCGTCCTGGAAGACCTCCGGGGATCGGGGATGTTCTGTTGGAGACTTTTCGTGGACGACGAGGAGTCATTCCAGTCACAAGAGGGCGTGTTGGACCGGGCGGTATACTACGACCGGCTCGCCCTGGTCTGTTCAGCCAATTCTCTGGAGAACCCATTTGGGAGTAGGTTCTTCTCCGAATTGACCCGCGATGGCTCAAGCGCCTCGGGACGGTCTTTGCTGCCGGTGGCCATAGATGACCAGCTTTTCCGCAGCGGCGAGCAGTTGTGCGAGGACTTGCGCTCGTTGGAGACGGTTGACCTTCGCGGTTGGGAGACGCCTGAGGTATACAAGCCGGGCCTGGCAAACCTGGAAACCGCCCTGGCGTAATTCGCCTGACCTAGTCCTCTACGGGCGTGTCCTTGCCCAGCATCAAGCACGGCTCTCCCCATTGACCTGCGCTGGAGACATCCCACCCGGCGCCGGAGTCCACGGGTCTCAACCGGATACCGTCATCCCCCCCGTACACAAGTAAAATTACCCCGTCTCCGGAATCCTCGGAAAATGCCGCCATCGCCGGGCATGGCCCATCTTCGCTCCAGCCGGTTACGTCGCACCAAATATCCACACCCATCTGGTCCGCGGTGAATACCCGGCTGATGGCCCTCGGTTCGCTCAATAGGTCGAACACACGATTCAGGTCCATTGGACTGTTTTCTCCCGCAACTACTTCCACTTCCAGCAGCATCCCTTGCTCCCGTTCCTGCAATTTGGCCAGACAATGTCCCAGTATTGTGCCGGTAATGTCCCGGTCCGGATTTTAGCATACGGCTCCCCTACATTTGCCAAGGTCGATTAATTCTCCGCACATAAGACCATTCTCCCCCTTTCGGATAAGGGGATTTCCCCTCTGCCCAAGCCTGCTGGTTCAGTTTTGAGATAGTTACTTACAATTGAAAGGCCCGGCAACATTGGCTGGTTGACTGGATTGGAGGCCGGGTCTACTATACCGCCACACCTACTTCCGCCTGGGAGCGTGTCCAGAAGCATCGGCTAAGACCACCAGGGAGGAGCGCCATGGCCACTGGTATTAGCACTTACCGGCCACTGATTACCGGGACCACTCACATGGTCTCGACAGGCCACTATCTCGCAACCTCGGCGGGGTACCGCATACTAGAACAGGGAGGCAACGCGACGGACGCCGGAGTCGCCGCCGGCATAGCCTTGAACGTGGCGCTGCCCCAATACACCAGCTTTGGCGGTGTCGCTCCTATAATCGTCCATGACTCCGCAAAACAAGAGACGATGCAGGTCAGCGGTCTGGGCCGGTGGCCCAGGGATGCCAGCATCGACTATTTCAACCAGCATACCGGCGGAGAGTTACCTCTGGGAGCGCTTCGCACGGTTACTCCGGCAGCGGCAGACGCTTGGCTAACCACGCTGAAGCTCTACGGCACAATGACCTTCGAGCAGGTCGTGACTCCGGCCCTGGAATTGGCCGAGGGAGGCTTCCCCATTCCAACAACCCTCCACCGGGCTCTGGTGCGCGCTGGAGACCCGTTGGCCCATGATGAGGGTGACGCCCGCCATTGGCAATCCACCGCCAGCGTCTTCTATCCCAACGGCAAAGCCCTGGGCTCGGGGGAGTTGCTGGTCCAGACTGATCTGGGGCGGACGTTCCGCCGTCTGATCGAGATCGAGCGGGAACATTCCCCCCAAGGCCGCGAACAAGCGATTCAAGCCGCCCGCGACTTCTTCTACCTGGGGGATATCGCCCGGGAGATGGTGGACTTCTGCCGGGACCGGGGAGGTCTGCTGTCCTTGCGGGACCTGGCCGAGTTCGCCGTTACCATAGAGGCTCCTGCGGCGGGCAGCTACAAGGGGATAGACGTTTATACTTGCGGGCCGTGGTGCCAGGGTCCCACGTCGATCCAGGCGTTGCACATCCTGGAGCAGTTTGACCTTAAAGCCATGGGCCACAATACCCCTGACTACCTGCACACCGTCATAGAAGCGCTGAAATTGGCCTTCTCTGACCGTCACCACTACTATGGCGACCCCGACTTCGTGGACGTTCCGCTAGACGGCCTATTGTCGAAGAGTTTTGCGGTAGAACGGGCGCGGGCCATCGAGCGGAATGCCGCTCATCCTGAAATGCCCCGGCCGGGGGACCCTTGGGCCCATCAAGGCGGCGCTTCGAAACCCTCCCAATTGGCCAGCCCCGAACCCGTCGGAGGCGGCCTGCCAGCGGATACAAGCTATGCCTGCGTTGTCGACCGGTGGGGAAACGCCTTCTCCGCCACTCCCAGCGACGGCATTGGAGGGGGCCCGGTGGCCACGGGACTGGGCTTCGTCATATCGCCGCGAGGCTCCCAGTCATGGCTGGACCCGGATCATCCGTGCTCCATCGCCCCCGGCAAGCGCCCCAGGCTCACCCCAAATCCCGGCTTGGCCATGAAGGACGGCAAGGTCTGGATGCCATTCGGCACTCCCGGCGGAGACGTCCAGTGCCAGTCCATGGTGCAGCTATTCTTGAACGTCACCGAGTTCGGTATGGACGTTCAGACGGCGATAGAAGCGCCCAGGGTGTCTACCTGGAGCTTCCCCAACTCCTTCCACCCCCACGCATACCATCCGGGACTGGTCGGCGTTGAGGGCCGGATCTCCCCCGAAACCGTCGCTGAATTGGAGCGCCGGGGCCACCAGCCCGATGTGTGGGACGACTGGACCGGACGCATGGGTTGCCTGTGCGCCATTGAGGTGGACCGTGAACGGGGCGGGCTGTCGGCGGGTTCCGACCCCCGCCGGGACGGCTACGCCATGGGCCGGTAACCAATACCCGGAGGCTATTGAGCGGT
The DNA here is from genome assembly GCA_965197545.1 of Dehalococcoidia bacterium. Lineage (GTDB taxonomy): Bacteria > Chloroflexota > Dehalococcoidia > Lucifugimonadales > UBA3495 > CATOSP01. Next base: position 1,688,357 of record CBDANJ010000007.1, on the reverse strand, counting down.
ACGCCCACCATCGATGACCAATTCGCTTCCGGTGACGAAGGAAGATTCGTCGGAGGCCAGGTATAGAACGCCGTAGGCCACGTCTTCCGGCCTACCCAACCTGCCCAGGGGAGTCCGCTCCATTCGGTTCTGGCGGTATGACTCCTGGGCGAGCAGGTCGGCAGTCATGGGCGTCTCAATAGTGCCCGGATGGACCGAATTCGCCCGGATTCCGTCCTTGGCGTGCTGGATGGCGGTGGACTTGGTGAAGAGCCTTACCGCGCCCTTGGAAGCGGTGTAGGCGGCAGACATGGTATTGCCCACAAGACCCGCCACGGAAGAGATGTTGATTATGGAGCCGCCGCCTGACTTCCGCATCTCCGGGATAGTGTGCTTCGTCCCAAGGAACACCCCCTTGGAGTTGATCTCCATAACCTGGTCCCACAGCTCTCCGGAAGTCTCCTCCACCCGCTCGGTACGGTAAATGCCGGCGTTGTTGACCAGAACGTCCAGTTTTCCGAACCGGGCTATCGTAGCGGCCACGGCTTCCCGCCAACTCGACTCGTCGGTCACGTCCAGCCTGACGAAGAGGCATTCCCCTCCGGTCTCGTTGATCTCGGCCTCAGTGCGGCGGCCGTCCTCTGCCAACAGGTCGCCGATCACCACTCTCGCGCCCTCGCGGGCGAATAGTTTGGCTTCAGCGGCCCCCATTCCCCTTGCCCCGCCGCTGATCAATGCAACCTTGTTTTCCAGACGCATCGTGTGGCCTCCAGTACTCTTGAAAATCCTCTCCGGTAGATGTACCGATTGTAGTCCGCCGGTAACTCCAGTCAAGCTCCGCCTCTCGCAATAGGGTTTGACCAGGGAAAAGCCCGCCTATAAAATGACTCCGCCGCCGCGATCCCGTTTGCCCCCGGACAATCAATGACCCACCTGCCAAATCTTGCCGCCGCAAGCCGCGCTTTTTCCGTTGCTCTCCTCATTGGCGTCCTTCTGACGTTGGTAGCATGTGGGGGGATTGCCGGACCCAGGAAGGCTGTTGACTTCGAGGTCACCCTCTTTAGCGGTGAGGAATTCCGCATGGCCGACCAGGTTGGCCAGAACTCCCTGGTGCTCAACTTCTGGTTCCCATCCTGTCCGCCGTGCCGCGCCGAGATGCCCGACTTCGAAGACGCCTGGTTAGAGTTGCAGGGGCAAGACGTGCGGTTCCTGGGGTTGTTCGTTCCGAAGGGTCTGGACTCCGAGCAGGACGCCAGGGACTTCATCGAGGAATTAGGTCTAACCTACGACATTGCAACCGATGTTCGGGCGGAGATCGCCGAAGCATACGAGTTGAAGTTTTATCCCACGACCATCTTCATTGATAAGTCCGGACGAGTCTATTCCACGGAGATCAGCGTCCTCGACCAGGAGAAGATTACGCGGATCGTGGGCGAGATGACCCAGGGTTGACCCCGCGAATCGCGCCGTGAAAAGTCCCGCCACCGGCCCCAGTCCCGCCTCATGACCGTGCTGGAGGGAATCCTCGTAGCCATAAGGTGGGCCCACGCCCTGGCTGCGGTGGCCTGGGTCGGTGGCAGCATCTTCTTCCTGCTGGTCTTGCGGCCATCCTTGAAACGGGCCAACGGCGGCGGACCGGTGGGACGGCTAGCGGGAGCCGAATTCCGAAGCTTGGTCAACACGGCCATAGCCGTGCTGGTCTTGACCGGCGTGGTCCTGTCCCTGTCCCGTCTCACCTCCACCGCGGTATCGGTCCCCTATGTGGTGGTTCTGGTGGGAAAGATCATCGTCGCCTTGTACATGTTCTCTGTAGCGTGGCTCCTACGAAGGCGCGACACTACCGAAGCGCCAGGCACCAGGACCGGACCGCTGACGCGCATTCGCCGGGGCCTGGTTAGCCCAGAGGCGGTATTGGTAGGCGGAATCATCGCAATCGGCCTGGCGGACGTGTTGGATGCCCTGTTCGAGATGGGGCTTAGTAAGTAACATAACATGAACACTCCATATCGACCCCGCAAGAACGACACGGAAGATACCCGCCACAATTCAACGGAGGAACCTTGAAGAGAGAGCTAATGGAGATACTCGTCTGCCCGGTATGCAAGGGAGATCTGGAGCTTCAGGTGGAAACCGAGGACGAGGAAGAGGTTGTCACCGGAGCCCTGACTTGCGCTCCCTGTAACGAGTCTTATCCAATCCAGGACGCCATCCCCAATCTTTTGCCGCCAGAAATGAGGGGATAGGTACACAAATGCAACGTGCCGGGGTTATCCCCCGGCACGTTTGGCGAGACCGCGTGTGGACTAACTAGGTTAGTTGGGGTCGCCTACCAATACCTGCACTACCAGCGGAGCCAACTCCTCGGCCCGCTTGCGCAAGGATTCACGGTCCAGGTTCTCGATTGGGTGCTCGGTGAAGATGGTGGGGTAATCGGCCGCTCCCCACATCCTGGCCATTCCCTCGGCTGTAGGGATGAACCGGTCCGTGCAAATAGTCGCTGAAGGGATCCCTGCGTTCTCTACGTGAATTCCGTCGTGCACACTGCACGCACTGCAGGAGCCTCAATCCCCAATGGCGATAATCACTGAATCGCAGTATTCAGCCAACTCCTTGATCGCCTCAGGGTCTGCGGGCCGCGATGCGCTGGGCTTTCGATGCCAGCGAACTTCGGAGATTTCATAGCGGGTGCGGAGCAAGTCCACCAACTCTTCAAGCAGCACGTCCGCGTTGCGCTTGCTATCGTCGATGATGCCCAGCTTGGTTCCGGCAAGACTTGGCAGGCGGGGAGCGCCGTCGAAAGGCGCGATAATCGCCTGGGTCGTGGGGTTCACCAGGGTAACTTCTTGCTTCTGGGTCATTTTGCCTCCTATGGCCAGTGCAGCCCACCGGTCATGTCTGTCGCGTTGTTAACGCACTACCTTGGTGACCGCCGTAGAACCCACCTTGGGCCCCCAGCTAGGGATCACCGAGGACATATTGGATTCCTCACCGCCGGCGAATAGGAGAAGAATATCTTCCGGTTCGGGGACCAGAGATACGAACTGGTCCTCGTCCCCAGTCTCCGGGTCGCCGGGAAGGACGCCGGCCCGCTTCAGGTCCGCCATCGAGCGCCGGATGTTCGAGTGAAGGTAGGCCCTGGCCTGTGCCTTGGTCCAGTCCTTCCACAAACTCGACGCCCCGGCGATGGTAACCGCGATCTGGCCCTGTCTCAGCCCGGCGGAGCGGTCTCCAACTGAGCCGGAAGTCGACATACTCGTTCCCAGAGACGATGCGGTGTCAGCTAAGGCGTAAAGGATCGCCTGAGGATGTCCGGTGGCACGCACCTGCCGGGGGCTCTCCGAGGCGAACACGGTGGCCGTGCTTTCGTCCCGGCGGAAGCCCCGCTCCACGTGGAGCGGTTCCCAGTGGGTTTCCGTCTCGGCCTCGGCGATGCAGTAGCTGTATTTCCCCGGGTGTCCGATCACGCTCCGGTCGAACAGCCCGGGTATTGCGGCGCAGGCGTTCATTAGGACCAGCCGGATTGATCTCCCGATGGTGGCGTTGGCCCGGTTTCCCGGACCAAACAGGTTGTTGCGCGAATTGATCCCGATTTCACGGACGATAGGGCCATTGACCACCACCAGTATCGCCGCGCCCCCCATGCTGGAGGACGGCCCCACCAGGTTGAACACCGGGTCGAGCATCGCTTCAGTTGCGGCGAGGACCACCGGCAGGTATTCGGGCAGGCATCCGGCCATCACGGCATTCGCCGCCACCTTACCGACGGTGATTTCCCTGCGCCGTTCCGGGAGCTGTCCCACCACCTCGTCGGCGGGACGCCCGGCACGCGCCACAAATTCGTCCACTCTACGGGACGTAGGGGGCACAACGGGCAGTCCATCGGTCCAGCCCAGGTCATAACAGACCTCGACGGCCTCCAACGGGTCGGTCCATTGTACGGTGGTGGTGTCAGCCTGGTCGCTCAAGTTGTCCGCGCCTCCGTGTCTTTAATTCCGTCGTCTGGTTACCAGACCCTCTCATACTTGGAAATGCTGCGCAGTTCTTGGGGCGGGTCCATGTGTGAGCCGCGGATGGTATACGAGACTTCGCCGACGTACACGTCACCCCTGGAGTCTACCGCTATACCGTGAGGTGCGATAAACTGACCCGCGCCTTCACCTTCCTCAGGAGCGCCGAACATGCAAACCCGGTTGCCGTTCAGGTCATAGATCGTGACCCTGTGACCCAGTCCGGGCGCGCCGTCAGGAGGAGGCGGCCCCGGCGCGTTGAGTTCGCCGACGTAGATGTGTTCCTGCCACAGCACCATCGCATCGGGGCGGTGGATGTTGTTCCACATCTCGAGGAAGTTACCCCGCGCGTCGAAGAGTTGGATGCGGTGTGCTTCCCGGTCTACGACGTAAACGCGGTCATTGCTGTCTATGGCAATGTTGTGGGGACGCATAAATTGTCCGGCGTCGATGCCAGAGTCTCCCCAGGAAAACTTGTAGTCCCCGGCCTCAGAGTAGACGTGTACACGGGAGTTTCCGTAACCGTCGGAGATGTACACATCACCGTTGCTGGGCATGATCGCCGCCGAAGTCGGGCGATTGAACGGCTCCCCGCCCCAGATCGGCTTTGGCTGGTTTCGCTCGCCGATCTCCATCAACTTTTCGCCCCCCGGCGAAAACTTCTGGATCGTATGGATGCCGTCATCCGCGCAAAGCAGGGTATCGTCGTGAGCGATATATAGGCCATGGGTCCGGTTGCTGAAATCGCCCTCGCCGAAGCTGCGGAGGTAGTTGCCTTCCCGGTCAAACACCATGATCGGGTGCTCGCCCCTGGTCAGGACATAAACGTTGTCCTGCGAGTCCACCGCAACACCTGGACACTCAAGGAACCGTATTCCATCGGGCAGCTTGGCCCAATTGTCGACGTGCCTATAGAGGAAATTGCCCTCTCCGTAAGTATCCGCCATATCTCCCCCTATTCAAGGTAGTTGTATGTTCGGACTGGCGTCGAGGCTGGCCCTCCATCAGGGGTCTTGAAACCAGCCGGAAAACCCGCTGCTATCCTAAAGTCTAGGATATTGAGTGTCAATGGGAACCGCGTCCGTCTAACACAAGAACCCCCTCTTTTCGAGGGGGCTCTTTGCAATGACTGTGTGCTAAACCCCGTCCCTCTTAGGGCGCAAGGTTTACGGCGGGGCTTATCCGATGGTGTCCCGGCCCTCGCCCTTCAGGTAGTCGGCTGTACGCAGGGCCAACGCCTGGATCGTTGTCGTGGGATTGATGCTTGCGCCGGTGGTGAAAATACTTCCGTCGATGACGAACAGGTTGGGCACGTCGTGGGCGCGGCCCCAACGGTCCACCACGGACGTCTCCGGGTCGTTGCCCATCCGGGCGGTCCCCAGAAGGTGCCAACCGGCGTTGCGCCGTTGATGTGAGGCGAAGACCTCTGTCGCTCCGGCGGTTTCCATGACCTGGGTTGCCATCTCCACGCCGTGGGCCAGCATCTTATCGGTGTTTTCGCTGATGGTGTACTGTATTTTAGGCGCGGGGATACCATGGCTGTCGGTAAGGTCGGGGTCCAGGGTAACCTGGTTGTGCTCCTCTGGCAGGTCCTCGGCCATAATAGTGATGCCCGCCGTATGTCCGAACCGCTCCTTAAACGTCGCATGGTGGCCTGCGCCCCAGGGCGTGCGGTTGCCAAGCAGACCGCCTAAAGCGGAAGACAGAGGCGTGGACGCCGCGCCTCCGATCTGCAGGCCGTAGCCGCGAACGAAACCCCGGTTCAAGTCGGTTTCGTAGAACTCGTGGCTCAGCATGGTGCTACCCCGAGCCCCCTGCTCGGCTCCGAGCCATTCATCGAACAACCCCATAACCATGCCGCAGGGGTGGTGCATCAGGTTCTTGCCCACCAGGCCGCTGCTGTTGGCCAGCCCGGCGGGGAAGAGGTTCGACTTGGAATTTAGCAACAGCCGGGCCGTGCCGATGCCGTTGGCGGCCAGGACAACTACCTTGGCATGTTGCTCTCTCAGAACTCCCTTGCTGTCGTAATAAAGCGCCCCGGTAGCCTGGCCCTCCTTGTCGACCATGATTTCCCGGACCCGCGCGTGGGTCTTGAGCTTCGCGCCTTGTTGCAAGGCCTTAGGCCAATAGACGATGTCGACGCTGGCCAGAGAACGCAACACCTCGCCATTGTCGGCGGGGCGTCCGTCGTAAGACACCGAGTTAAGAGCCGTGTCCGATGACCACCAGTGCCAACCCAGCTTGTCAAACGCATCTGCCAGCACCCTGCCGCCTGGCCTGATGGACAACGGCGGGCAGGGACGTTCCGGCTTGGGAGGATATCCCGGATCGCCTGCGTACCCGGAAACGCCCATCATCCGGTCGTTCTGGTCGTAATAAGGCTCCAACTCGTGGTAGGTCATCGGCCAGTCGTCGGCCACGCCATCCAGCGACTTGAGCCGGAAGTCAGAGGGATGGAACCGCGGGAAGTGGGAGCCCCAGTGTATCGTGCTGCCGCCCACCGCGTTATACATCAACGGTGCGATGGGGGTCTCTATTTGGTTGGTCGGATAGTCTTCCGGCAGACCGCGAACGTTAGGGTCAGAATGGAAATCCGTTTGACCATGCAACGGCGCGTCGGGGTCGCCAACGGGCAGGTAGCCGCGCGGCACCCAGCCGCCCTGCTCCAAGCATACGACCTTGATCCCCGCCTGAGTAAGGCTCCAAGTGAACGCGGCGCCCGAAGCCCCCGCCCCGATCACCAGAACGTCGGCAACATCGTTAGTCGACATAACCTCTCCCGTATAGAAGCGGTATCGCAGCCGCAACCCTGTGACTGAGTAGTTAAGCCCAGGTCGCCACGATACCGGAAAAGTATCTAGTTGGCTCGCTCGAACACAGCCGCGACACCCTGGCCGCCCCCGACGCACATGGTCTCCAGGCCCCATTGGGAGTCCCGGCGTTCCATCTCGTGTAGCAGCGTGGTCAAAATGCGGGCCCCGGTGGCGGCGATGGGGTGTCCCAGCGAAATTCCGGAACCGTTGACGTTCAGATTGTCGTGGTTGGGGAGCTTCCACTCCCGCAGCACGGCCAATACCTGAGCGGCGAACGCCTCATTAAGTTCGATCAGATCCATGTCTCCCAGGGTCAGGCCCAGCTTGCCCATCACCTTGTTTACCGCGCCGACAGGGCCGATTCCCATGTAGGCCGGATGGCAACCGGTCACGGCCCAGCCGCGGAGGTAACCCATCGGAGTAAGTCCGAATTCCTCGAGCTTGTCTTCAGCTACAACCAGACACACCGAAGCGGCATCGTTCTGGCTGCTGGCGTTACCGGCGGTGACGCTGCCGTCGGGCATTATGGGGCGCAACCGGGCCAGCGCTTCTATAGAAGTGTCGCCCCTGGGGTTCTCGTCGGTGGCGAAGTTGACCGGGTCTCCCCTGCGCTGAGGGATAGGCACGCCGACGATCTCTTTTTCGAACTTTCCCGCCTCGATGGCGGCTACTGCCCGCTGATGGCTGCGCAGGGCGTACTCGTCCTGCTCTTCGCGGGAGATCTCGTACTGCTTGGCCAGGTTCTCGGCGGTCTCGATCATCCCTGAGATGTAGCCGAACCGCTCCTCTGGCGCGATGGTCTCCCTGGCCCGGGCCAGCCGGTCATGGAAAGTCACCGAGCCAAACCGCGCGCCCCACCGGGACTCGTTGGAGTAGAACTCGGCGGTGCTCATGCTCTCGACACCCCCGGCTATGACGGCGTCGGCGTTTTCGGTCTGGACCAGCATGGAAGCGTTAAGAATGGCCTGCAAGCCCGAAGAGCACCGGCGGTCCAACTGGTAGCCGGGCACCTCGATGGGGAGACCGGATTTCAAGGAGGCCAACCGGCCAATGGCGGGGTTTTCACCGCTGGGGTAGCCGTGGCCCAGGATAACGTCGTCGACCTTCTCACCGTCGATACCGCTGCGCTCCAAGACCTCCTTAATGGCGATGCTGGCAAGCTCCGCCGCCGAGGCGCCGCGCAGGGCGCCGCCGAAATTTCCCACGGCGGTGCGGACGGGTGAGACTATGGCAACTCCTCGCATAGTTAACTCCTTAGGTGGATGATAGGGTACGGGACGAGACCTGACGTAACAGAGGCGCAGGCCAGCCAAGTCCGCGGATATCATACCGTGTGGGGAGAAGGGTGTCTAATGAACACTGGCCGTGTGGGGGAAAGAACCACCTTGTTAATCGTTCTTCCGTCGTATCCGAGGAACCCCGCCAATGTGGAAGAAGGATGCCAGGGGAAGAGTGTAAATAGTTACACCGCGTTGACACTTGTCTAAGCCTATTCCTATACTTGAACACGGAGGGGGATGTAGCTCAGTCGGGAGAGCACCTGCTTTGCAAGCAGGGGGTCAGGGGTTCGAATCCCCTCATCTCCACTTTCCACGCTCTTATTTACGCCTAAAACCCTCTGATTTGCATGTATTTGACGCCTGATTTAGGCTCAAATGTCCCCTTCCAAGTTCCTGTGAGTTCTAATGCACTCCGGTGACTTTTGATAGGATTATGGCCTATAGGCCATTAACCGGCCACCGGGGAATTCCAATATGGCCCAGAAAGGGCATCCTTCCGAGTCGCTGACTCCCCAGCGTATCCGGGAGGCCAAAATGGCGTACATGCCCGCCGACGGAAACGGTCTCTATCTGGTCGTAGAACGTTCTGGTAACTAACATTAAACCAAAGCCAAAGTGAAAAGTGCAGAGGCATGGGGTAAAGTTGTGGAGGAACCGGATTAGCTTTGCCTGAGGAGAGAGGGGTGGGTGATGGGTGTGAGGGAGATAGAGCGGTTTCTCGAACAATGGCAGATGGAAGCCAGGGATTTGCGCCGGCGGATGATTGTGGCGCCGGCGCCCCGGGAGCGGTGGTGCGCCATGCTGATGCCGGCCCAAGGCTGGACGGCCTCGACAACGGCGTACGCATTGGAACGGGATTCCCATACCATCGGACGGTGGGCCGCCGCCTTCGGCGAGGGCGGTCCGGCAGCTTTGATTTTCGAGCAGACTGGGGGTTCCCCCCGCTCTCGCCAAGGCGCAGCAGAAGGCGTTGAGGGCAGCGGTACAGGAGTTGCCCGTCAAATCGGGCATCGAGTTGGCCAACTGGAACTGGAGGGCGGTCCGGCAGTTTATGCCGGAAGGTTGGGGCATCGGGTTGAGCCGCAGCAGTTGCATGAACTACCCCCGTCTCCAAGGGGGCAGGCTCTGCACCGTCCGGGATTCGTACTAAAGCGCCCCAAGAAACGTCTGGTCAAGGCTGACAATGCCAAGCGGGAATCTTTGGTGGCGGAGTACGCCGCCCTGCGGGACGAGGCAAGGCGGTCCGGGGCGAAGATATACTTTGCCGGCGAGGCCCATTTCCGGGCGGACGCCGAACTGGGGGTCAAGTGGGTGCTCAAGGGAGAGCCGGCCCCCGTTTCCACGAGGGCAGGCTTTGGTGGACTCCAGCAGCCCGCGCTATGGTGAGAAGGCCAGCTACTGCTCGGCAGTGTGCCTGGAGACGGGTGAGGTGGAGTGGATGGAGAGGTGGAGTGGATGGATCTGGAAGGGAACAGCAACTCCCAAACCTCGACTGTCTTCCTAACACAACTGAGGGAGAGGCACACCGGGCCGCTGAACGTGATCCGGGACAACGCGCCGGCGCACCGTGGCGAGGCGGTGGGGGAATACTGCGAACGCCGGGCCTGGGTCTTCGGCCGGTGAACCCCCGTTTTCACGAGGGCAAGCTCTGCCGGGCTACAGCCCGGACTTCAACGCCGATGAGGCGGTTTGGGGTTGGGCGAGAGAAGAAGCCACCGGAAACCACAGCCTGATGACATGGCGGACGCCTAGATGGACATTTTCCCTGAACACTTAAGGCGGACATATTCGCTGGACATCGGCATAAGTGGAATGCTTCAAGTTATTACTTTGCACCCGCTTCCATCAGAATGCGCACGATTTCCGGATTCCCCCCCGGGATTGCCCAGTATAGCATTGGCTTGCCACGGTCATCAGTTGCATCAACGTCCGCACCGGCATCCACCAATAGCCGCACGATATCCGACTTCCCAACGTTGATGGCCGAAGGGAGCATTGAGATGCCAACGTTGGCATCAGTTGCATTAACGTCCGCACCGGCTTCCACTAGTAGCCGCACGATATCCGGATTCTCCTCTAGGATGGCCCAAAAGAGCATTGGTGTGCCATCATCAGTTGCATTAACGTCCTCGCCCAATTCTTCTATCAGACACTGAACGCCCTCGACGTCGCCGGAGGTGATCGCAGTGGACAAGCTCTTGTACCCCCCGCACAACTCGGTAGTGGCACTAGCAACGGACGACTGTTGCCCGATACCGGCTGAGTTGATAGCCGAAACGCGGTAGAAACGCGTGCCGCCTCCTATCAACCCACTATGCGCGTAACTAGTTGTGTCGGGCCCTGTGTCAGGGAGCAGGACGTCCCAATTGGAGCCGTCCTCCGACACCTCGATTCGGTATCCGGTGACACGCGCCCCGCCGTTGTATAAGGGTGTCCGCCACGACAGAACGATATTCGTCCGTTCGGGTCTCGCCCCTAGACTCCTCGGCTCATCCGGCGGTTTAAGTGCAGCAGTATCCCGTCGTTCCGACTGACTCAGCGGATGGCGTCGGATCAACCATTCCTTACTGGATTCCAATTCCGACACGATCAGATCTTTACCAATTTCTATATATGACGGGTCGCAGCTGTAAATGTTCCCTTTTCTGTATCCGACGCAAATGTAGTGAATGCCAGAGTAGGCTTCTTCATTAACGTAGAATACGGTATCACCGTCATCCGAATAGCAGCCTTCTCCCGGATTCAACCTCAGACCAAGTTGGCAGGGTCCGACCATCAAGACGTTCCTCTCCGAAACTGGCCAAGGGCCCGCCGGTTCGAAAGGGGAACACCCAGCCTTATTGCAAGCCCTGATTCTGAACGTTTGGATTACAGAGGGGCTTAAGCCCCCTAAGATGGTGCCCCAATCCCCTATGGCACTAAATAGGTGACTTCCCCGTGGAGCGGAAACCTCTGCCTCTTGACCGGAATATGTCTCGGGTGTCCTAGAGTAAGATACCTGTATCTCGTAGTAAGTCGCTCCCGGAACTTGAGCCCAGATTGCCATGACCTCATCATCATCGATACCGGCTCCACTCCTCCACGACACAGGGGCTGCAGGAATGGCAACCTGCCCTGACGCCTCCGTGACTCCGGCTGCCACTTTGCTAGAGAGGCCTGAACATCCGCTATCATTGCAGGCTCTGACCATGTAATAGTAGACGCTATCCGGCTCCAGTCCCTGGTCCACGAATGTTGAATCGGCAGCGTCTATGGAGGCTACGGCTTCATAAGCTCCGATCTTCGATTGACCGCGATGCAGCTCGTGAAAAGTCACCGTTCCGCGAGGATCCCAGTCAGCCTCCCACTGAATTGTCAGCGAATCTGAGGTCCTATCAATTACAGAAACGGAGTCCGGGAGTATCAGGTATGGTGGAGTAAATGGCACTGTGGTGGGAGTCTCTATTGCCTCATCCGTGTGCACCGTACTGTCCCCGCAGGCGGATAGTGCGCTGGCGACGAACAAAAGTCCTGGCAGGATGCTGGCCCAGCGTAGAGTATTAGCGTCAACATGCATTTTAGTCCGCCCTAGCCCGGACTTTGTACAAAACTAGATGGCGCGGCCCCTCGCTCTGATTCGAGGGCGCCTAGGTAGTGTCGGTATCCTGCGCGGTCATATACGTTGCCTTGGGCGTGGATGGCCCAGGGTATGACCAGCAAGGCGGCCTCGGACGCGGTCGTCATGGCGGCGGACGCCGCGGGCGCAACTGTTGTCTTCGCTTCAAGCTGTCCACTGTCGAATGCCAGGTGAATGCTTCCATTCGACGGGTTGGCTCCTATTCTACAGGACGGGTGCAAGATGACTGTGAGAATATCGGCGATTTCCCCAGGGTCTTTTCATTCTCCCTCTCCCGTGGGGAGAGGGCTGGGGTGAGGGACAACTCTCCCTGCAATGGTAGTAGCTGCGGCAAGTCAGTTTGCGTGGAAACTCCCTCACCCTGATCCTCTCCCAGAGGGAGAGGGGACACCTTTCTGAAAATGAAAAGGCCCTGGCGATTTCCCGTAATATTGGCGTAAGTTGTGGCCCAGACTGGTACAATTGTCAGCCAGTGTCAAATTCGGACTCCCCTTCCAGACGCTGCGCACCGGCTGGTGTGCCAACCCTTCCTCAGCCCATTCCTTCCCCTGTGGACGCCGGAGCGTACCGGACGCTAGCCGAGCTTTTGGTCAACGCCGGGCGGGTGCTGACCTATGAGCATCTGCTGAGACGGGTCTGGTGGCTGGACGGCGACGATTGCATCGACGACGCCGATGCGCTGCGCGTTGGCGGGATCGCCCGCGTTCTCGGTTTCACGGCCAAGGCTCCCTCCACCCTGGGCACCTTCCTGCGCAGCTTCAGGTGGGGCCATGTCCGCCAACTGGACCGGGTGAGCCGCGAGTTGCTGGCCCGGGCCTGGGCGGCTGGGGACGGACCCGGCGACGCACCATTCACCATCGACCTTGATTCGACGATCTGCGAGATCTACGGGCTGGCCAAGGAGGGCGCCCGCCACCACGGCTACACCGGCCACATGGGGGACTTAGGGGACAAGCGATCCGGCAGCCATAGGTGATCCAACGGAGTATTCTGCCGGGCGGGGTCCGGCCCCGTTTCGATTTCGGCCCTGCGCTTGGTAGTTAGCCAACACCGTAAAGGTGAGAAGCAAGCCAACCCAGGGCCTCGCACTTGGTACTTCCTCAGTATAAGACCGAAAGCCAGGGGCTTCCATCCGGTTTTCAGGCCAGCGGTGATGGTCGAGTACCGGGGCCTATACAAAATTGTGCAGATGGTGAAGCTTGCTAAATCGGCCTATACTGATTCCAAGGCGGTAACTTTTCGGCCCTCTTGGGCCGTGTCCTATGCCTACAGAATTAATGAGTATCGTAATTGGCTGGGGCCACATGGGTATTAAGCGGTGGGTTTGTCTTCGGATTGAATATGGGGGTAGGGTGGCTGGCGCAGGGCGCAATGTTGTCCTATATAGGGAGTCCATTTCCATGGGACCTGAGTCGCTTCCTCGGATCTCTAATAGCGGGAGCCCTCGTGTGCTTCGGGCTCCGGTGGTGGTCCATGAGACGGACCAAGGCAGCCGCGCACCCAAGATAATGGCCTTCTTACAAAATAAACCATTTTGTATCGATATGCCGACACTTCCATGCCGCCCCAGGCGTGGTGTGACAACCGGCACTGGCTCGGAGGCTCCCCAAAACTATACACCTGGGATCAAACGTTAGCCGGAGTGGGGCCATGACCCTGGCCCGCAGATACGTCCCCGCCTTCCTGGAAGCCCGGCAAGGGGCCGCCGAGATCGTGCCCCACCTGGGCCCACGCCGTCCGCCACCCGGTGGACGCGGCCCGCACCGCGCCCCAGACCGGAGAGCGGAACGCCCTGCTCATGGTCACCCTTTACGACGGCACACTCAGAGTCTCCGGGGCCCTGGCGCTGCGCCCCGTCGACCTGGTACGCGGGGACATGGGCTGGACCGCCCGGATACTGGGGGCAAGCGGGGCGTGGTGGGCTTCAGCGCCTCCCCGGTGGCCCATCTCCACGAGTGCGCCTACAGGGTCGGGTAATTCACCGGCAGGACCGATTCTGGCCCATCACCAGCGGGCGGGTCCACCAGATCCTCACCGCCGCGGCCGAAGCGGCGGGCATCGCCATCCCTCCCTAAAGGAGTAGGAGCGGTCCACGTGCTGCGCCACTCCGGGTCCATAGTCCGGCTGGAGGCGACGGGCAACCCCAAGGCCCCGCAGGACCATCTCCGCCACCAACCGGCCAGGATGACTCTTCGCTACATGAAGACCCTGAGCCCCCGCCGCAGCCTGGAAATCCATCAGACCGTCGACCTGGGAGTGACCTCACCCCACCGGCAAAGAGCGCGACGATATCCGGCCGTTCCAGCAGGGAGGGTTCCAGGCCGGAGCTACTAAATCGGCATACGGGCGGACCTGGTTGCTGTGTAGGTGTAGCCATCACGATTAGGACCCCAGATGCCGTGTCATCTCAGAGTCAATGGGAGACATGTTTAACTCGTTCCTAGCTATATTGATCCATGCTTAAGCCGTCCAATAGAACGGCCCATGTTAAAAGAAGGTTCTCGCTGATTGGGATACACCTCGTATCAGCGGCATGATGCCCGGAAGACGTACCATGGCCAGGCCCACAACTCCCAGCAGGGCCTCACCGTGCGGATGGGTCAGCGGACAGGGCGGCTTCATAGGCCGCCCCTTTTTTAATCGTGTCCAGTTGGAGACTCAGGCTCCTTTCGGCCCTCACCGTACTTGTCGTCATGTGCCTCCTGGTGGAGGGAGCAGCCCAAGCCCAGTCTGCCCTGTTCGCCCGCTGGGACGGCCACTTGATGCTGTCATCCCTTGCACGTAGACTGATAGATGAGAGTTAACCTCCGCTTTGCAGGTTGACCGGGCGCTTCCGGAATCGGCTCAAAGCTAAAGCCTCAGGAGGAATCAATGGCTGAAACGAAAGATACCATAGAATTGTACTTTCACTCGCAACAACCCTATACCTACATCAATGAGGAGGAAATCTCCCAGTACAAGTCGGGCAGAATCGACTTTCCCAACACATACTTCGACCCGGAAAAGGCCCACGTGCTGTACAACCAGTACCACGAGCAGTACGCCCTAGCCGACGAAGAAGGCATCGACGGGATAATGACCAACGAGCATCACGCTTCCTACTGGAACATGAAACCCTCGGCAAACCTGGATGCCGCGGTCATAAGCAAGGTGACAAGGAACGCCAAGATAGCCATCCTGGGCAACATCATCCCCGTGAACGACCCGGTGCGAATGGCCGAGGAACTGGCTATGCTGGACTGCTATTCCGGAGGACGGCTGGTCTCCGGGTTTGTAAGGGGAGGAGCGGTGGAGACCTTGATGGCCGGCCTCGACCCCACCGAGAACCGCGAACGGTTCGAGGAGGCCCACGACCTGATTATCAAGTGCTGGACAGAGCCGGGACCCTTCCGGTGGGAGGGCAAATACTACCACCACCGGGTCGTCAACCCGTGGGTGCTGCCGGTGCAGCAGCCCCATCCCCCTATATGGTTCCCCGGCGGGAGCAGCCCTGAAAGCGTTATGTGGGCGGCAAGCCGCGGCTATACTTACGTGAACCTTGGGGCGTTGATGGACCTGACCCTTGAGTTGAAACAGGTATACATCGATACCGCCAATGAGGCCGGGTTCGAGCCGGGACCGGAACACTTCGGCTATCAATTGCGGGCGGTTGTCGCCGATACCGACGAAAAAGCCCAAGAAATCGGAAAGGGCTTCCTGTGGAACGGCGATCACCGGATGCGTGGGCCCAGGGAGCATAACGATCCACCGGGTTACCAATCGGCGGTGGCCACCCAACTGAGCAGGAGGCGCGCCGGTGGCCCCGATTCGCGAATGAGCTATGAGCAGCTTCAGGAAGTGGGCGCGATTGTGGTGGGCAGCCCCGAAACCGTGACGAAGAAGTTGACCCAGACCATCAAGAGCCTCAATCCGGGCTACCTGATCCTAATAGGGAGCGACGGCAACCTAAAGCACGGGGACGTGATGCGGTCGGTCCAATTATTGGGCCGGGAAGTGTTGCCGGCCCTCAAGGAAATCAAGCTGCAGCCGTACCAGTGACCGTCGGAGGCAGTCAACTGCCGGTTCCCGCCCTGTTCAGGATCGTTCTCGCAGCCACCGTGTCCCTACTGTTCCCTCTGGGACCGGCCTCTACCTAGGTCCGTCCCACACAGCGAAACGCGTCGTGCAGGCGGTTGCTGCACCATACCGTGGGCGCGCCATTAAATACCGAGCGCCGCTACCCCGGCCCTGGCGATGGCTTCGTCGTCGAGCCCGCTGGGCAGGCCGCCCACGCCGATGGCGCCGACTACCGCCCCGTCTAGGATAACAGCGACTCCCCCTGGTATGGCTATCAACTGGGGATCGCCGAAGGACTCAAGCGATCTACCCGAGCTGCTGAGTTGCTCGGCGAAGGCGGCGGTATCCATGGCGCGGACCGCGGAGGTGTAGGCCTTACGAATGGCGAAGGTGGGCCTCAGACAGCGGTCCATCCGGGCGTAGGCCAGCAGGTTTCCAGCATCGTCCACCACGGCCATGTCGACCTTACGCCGGTTGGGGTCCGTGTTGTAATCGGCGATCATGGCCGCAATCGCGTTCTGGGCCTGTTCCAAGCTAATCATGGGCTTGTTGTACATAACGTCAACCTCCGCGAAGATGTCATTGGGAATTCGGGCGGCTCGATCCCGACCAGGTAGCTGTTCGTTTAGTCGCTAGGCGTGGAGTTGGTCTATTTGCTCACTGGCGTGGCCGTAGATTTGTGGAACGGCCCAATCGCAGACCCGGCCCTCGTCCCGGCAGGCCCAGGAGAAATACATGCGATAGTCGGTGATGCGGTGGACGATTTGATGGATGCTCCAAGACTTTTCGCCCTCGCCGACGGGCCGGGCTCCAAAACCCGTCGGGCTCCCTAAGCGCCAGAATGCCGCGCACTGTGCCCCGGTGGATCAAGCCGAAATATCGGAGACCGGCTTGCGGTTCGGTAATCATTTTGCCACGGCCTCCACACCTAGATCTCAGCGGTTGGAGGCCTCATCGTGTGCCACGGGGTGTTCTGCTCGTAGGCGTGGGCCAGCTTGAACACCAACTCCTCCCCGCCGGGCCGCCCGGCGATTTGAAGGCCCACCGGCAGCCCTCTTCCGCCGAACCCGCAGGGCACGGAAATGGCGGGTGCGTTCGATAGATTGAAGGTATTAGTGCGCATGAAGGGCAACCGCGACGCGGTCTGCTTGCTGGTTACCGGAGGGTCGTCCTGGAGAGGGACTGCCTGCCTTCCAGAGGTGGGCATCACCAGCGCGTCGTAGGTCCGGAAAGCCTCCAGCACATCCTCACGCAGCAGGGTGCGGAGCTTCTGAGCCTTGTAGTAGGCCTGGGCCGGGACCAGGCTGCCGGTAAGCAGTCCGATGCGATTGTCGTGGCCGAAATCGTGGATTCGTTCCCGGACCCATTCCTTCATGTTGACGGCCGGTTCGACCGCTAGCAACGTACCGGCGATGGCGTTCGCGTGGGCCGCCAACGGAATGGAGACCTCTCCAACCTCGGCGCCCAGCTCCGCCAGAGTGTCGACAGCGGCTGTGAATGCGTTGGCTACGTCAGGCTCCACCATGTCGCTGTGGAGCAACTCCGTAACGATTCCCAATCGCCGGCCCTTGATGTCACCGTCCAAGGCTTGCCGGTAGTCGGGCGCCGGTGAGTTCCAGGTGGTTGGGTCTTTGGGGTCGTAGCCGGCGATCGCCGACAGGGTGATAGCCGCGTCTTCCACGGTGCGGGAGATCGGCCCTATGGTGTCCATCGACCACACTCCCCGCATCAACCCGTAACGGCTGACCCGTCCCCAGCCAGGCCTTAGCCCGACGATCCCGCACCAAGCCGCCGGGCGCCGAATCGATCCGCCGGTGTCCTCTCCCAAGGAGGTGGCGCAGAGGAAGGCCGCCGTGGCCGCTCCCGACCCGCTGCTGGAGCCACCAGCGGAGATGTCCAGGTCCCAGGGATTGCGAGGGGTGCTGAACCGGTGGGTGAAACCGGTGATGGCGAATTCGCTGAGGTTGGTCTTGCCCAGCAGAATGGCGCCAGCTTTCCTCAGGTTGGAAATTACCGTGGCGTCGTCGTCGGGCACAAAGTCGGCCAAGATGCGGGAGCCCCCGGTGGTGCGGATGCCCTTGGTCCAGATCTGGTCTTTCACCCCCACCGGGATGCCGTGCATCGGACCGCGGTAGCCACCGGCCAGGATTTCGCGTTCGGCCTGCCTCGCTTCTTCCAGGGCCCGTTCCCGAAGTACCGTGATGAACGAGTTGAACTTGAAGTCGAGGGTGTCGATCCGCTGCAGGTAGGCCTCGACCACCTCTACAGGAGACGCTTCTTTGCTCTCGATGAGGCTGGCGAGCGCCGACACAGAGTGGAGAGGAAGTTCGCTCCGGACCATAGGGGCCTCCAACGGTTGCCGCCTCTCGATTCTCACTACGAGGTTGCAAGCCATCATAGGCGGCAACCGTTTAGGCCGTCAACGAAAAACGCTGGCTGTAGTGATAGCTTTGCAGTAATGGCGCCCGCGGCTTGTAGTCTACGGATAACAGTGTCTGCCGACATAGCCAGCGCTGCGATCAGTGTTCGTCCACAGGTCTTTTTACCTCCCCCGTGCAGCCGATTGAAATTTCCGAATCGCTCCGGGTCCAACACTTTTCCCCGCAAAGCCGGGTGGTCGGGGCTGTAGCGGTGAGACCGGAATACGGCGTTGGCCATGCCGAACTGGGACGGAACAACGAAGGGGCTGACGCAATTCCCACACTATCTCGTTTCCGGGGGTCACCTCGAACAGCCTGCCCGTGAGACCTTCGGTTATAAGAGTGTTGCCGTTGGGCAAGCGTTGCGCCCCGCCGGTGAAATGGGTGAAGAAGGAGACCATCGGCAGGCCACGGTACTGCCACACGACCTCGCTGGTAGACGGGTCCACCTCGATAACCCGCGAATAGCTGAGTCCCCGACGGTGGGAACCGTTGTCCAGCAACACGTGACCGTTGTCCAGGTAGGTGGGATGGTGTTGATGAGATATGTTCCACGGCCCCCACTTCCAAGCAATCTCCCCCGTCGACCGGTCCACTAACGCCACGGTGTCGAGGACGCGAAAGCTGATCAGGAAGGTGCTGCCGTCAGGCGACGAAGTTAGGTCGTTTGCGCCACCCCAAGCATTGCGGCTTTCAAGGGGACAAATTACGTCGGTTTCCGGATCCAAGTGGTCGGCGGACCGTCAAACGTTCACTTCGGTCCTATCGGATGTAACCTCCACCACCTAGGGCGTGTTAACACTGCGTAAGGCATCGAAGATGATGGCGAACAGGATGAACCCGAGGTAGAGCGCATCTAGTTTGTCATATCCGGTGAAGACCCGGCGAAAGCCCTTCAAGCGCCGGACCGGACGCTCCACTTCATTCCGCCGCCGGTACAACGTCTTCCGGTACAACGTCTTCCGGTACAACGTCTTATCGTACTCCCAGGGATGGGTACGGTTCTTTTTCGGCGGAACCACCGGCGTGTATCCCAATTGCGCCGCCGGTTGGCGCGTTGCGTCTCCCTCATACGCCCGGTCCATCAATATGGCCGGGACTCCCTCCGGCGGTCCCATGCGGCGGAGCAATTTGCGCCCCTCCGGAGCATCGTGGGCTTGTCCTGGGGATAGGGAGAAGATTAGGGGTGTCCGGTCATCCGCGGCAACCATATGAAGCTTGGTGGTCCAGCCGCCCCGGGACTTGCCGATGGCCCGGGGGCCAGTTTTTTCAACGCGCCTGCGCCGTCAGGATGCACCTTGACAATGGCGCTGTCCATCGAGACCACCTGAAGCTTGACCTTGATTATCCCAGCCCGCTGGAGTTGCTCGAATACCCGGTCCAGGACGCCGCTCTTGGACCAACGATTCATCCGGGTGTAGACGGTATGCCAATTGCCAAACCGGCAGGGCAGCCCCCGCCACTTGCAGCCCTGTTCGGCAACGTAAAGGATGGCATTGAGTACCTGAACATTGAGCACCTGAACATTGGGTATGCTGACGTTGCCCCGCTGCACCGGCAGGTATGGTGCAATGAGTTGATACTGCGCTTCGCTTAGTTCCATGCCTGGATGGTATCATATTCAGACCTTTAGCGTGAACACGCCCTAGTTGTCGGGTTGCTGGCTATGACGTCGCTGGCGCTCACCGACGGGCCGGAGACCAGCACGGACGCCGATTGGGTCACCGGCGACGACGAGATAACCCACAACAGCACGGTGTACTACGACAAGGACACTAACCCGTTTGTCGCCTACGTGGACAAGGTGTACTGGGGTGCCCGGCCGGCAGAGAACCTTGATTGGAACGAGTCCGGGTCCCAGTGGCAGCGAGAACCTACTCTATATAAGTCGTGGAACGGCAATTCGTGGGAAACGGAAGCATCGGTGGACGCCGGGCCTTGGCGAGCCTGCGGAAGTTCGGTTAATGGCCTGTGCTGGTGGAATCTGAACAACGACGTGACACTGGAAGGCTCCGCCCGCGTGGACCAGCGACTCAGGTACGTCTTCTACTACAGCGCGGGCAACGATATGGGCACAGTTAAATGGCCCGGAAACTGGCACCTGCATTATCTTGAATAGAAGGAAGGTATCAAATGGCTAGGGCGTGTTTGCAAACTATGGCTCGGGGGCAAAATCTACTCGATTTCACCATTTGCGCACGGCCACCGACCCTTGTTTGGGGCTTGGCAGTGATACTGCGGTCTTGTCTGAAACGGTTGATTGAGATCACTTTTGGGGTTTGCAAACACGCCCTAGTAGCCAAACGCTAAGGTTGGGCCTTGTATTGCTCATCGCCGCGGTGGTCGCTACGAGCAGCGTCGTCGCGATGTCGGTCTGGGCCGATGGACCCGCTGGCCCGGTCATCCCGGAATGGCCCCCGTTCACGATGGTGTACGAGGCCAATGGGATCGTGTATTCGATCGGGTCGTCCCCATCCGTGACCACCAGAGAGGTGCGGCGGCTGGAGTATCAGTCACGGACCCAGTGGACCGACACCGTCGTCGAGGCCCCCACCATCACCACCACGGTGGGATCGCACAGCAGGGTGGGGTTCTCCACACGGGTTAACGGCGACTCCTACACCGAGTCCAACGCCTCTGGCGAAACGACGTATGCGGACACGGTTGGTGAGAGCGAAACGAGGATAGCCAGCGGCCTGCCGCTACCGTTCCCCATCGAGGACTCGCGCTTTGAGACCGAGCCTACCGTGACCAGCGCGAAGGTGTGCTTCAACGACGAATGCACCGAAAACGCCGCGGGCCTGCTGCACAGGAGGGCCAACGGAGCCAAGTTCGTGTACGTGGACGACGCCCGGGGTATTCCGCTACGGGTGGACGACGTGTTCTTCGTGAAGGAGATCCATATCGAGGGTGCCAAGCAACAGATCGCGCGGTAACGTGGTCACGTACGCCCCTCCCTGCCACTCACGCTAACTGGGGCGCGGTCGGCCACCAGGACATCCAGATTACGAAACCCACCGACAATCCTGGTGGCCGACCAACTATTCCTCGGTCGGCAAAAAGAAAAGCCTGCTGCTCATTCGTGCTCTCCTGATGTTAGAAGCGGCCCTGTTTCCCTTCGCCTGGTCCCTCGGCACCGACAGGCCGCATTTATTGCAGTGATGCCAGCGTTGGTTCAACTTCTTTGGTACTGGGTTGCCGCACCGCCACCGTCAAGGAAGTGCGCGAACCGGCGGACCCTCCGGCCACGTAGGCCGGGGCCGCGCCCAGGTATTTCAGCAGGGCCGCCATCTCCTCAGCCCAAAGGTGTTGCTCGGAAAGCTCACCGCCCATCACCGCGTCGGACTTGCCGCAGTTGCGGCGGTCGTGGATGATGACGCGGCAGTGGGGCAACAGCAGGGCGGCCATGGGACGCAAGCCGTTGCGGTCCGCCCGCCCGGCGTCAGCATGACTGCGGGACCGGCGCCGTAATCCTCGTAGTACAGGCTAACTCCGTCGATGTTGGCGTAAGGCACTGCTTACTCCTTTTTGTTTAGATATCGCGGCACAGGTCGGGTTAGGACCGTGACACCGGCAGTTTGGCGCCCTGGAACGGCCCCTGGGTGGCTTCGAAAGACTGGGAGAAGGCCAGAATCTCTTCGCTGGACTGGTTGCTCAGGTCGATGGGACGGCTGAACCCCTGTTTTACAACGTAGCCGGTCTTGTAATACAGCTCGATCCGATTGTCTTCCGGGTCGAAAAAGTAAACACTGCAAGAGATTCCATGGGTTACTGTCTGGTCGATACGGACGTTTTCCGCCAGCAGCCGCTGGTACAGGTCCTTCAGAGCGTCCATGCTCTCGACAATAAACGAAACTTGCCCGACACCGGTGGTCCTTGGCCGGGGTCCCATCGGGTGGTCATCGCCCCGCGCTTCTCCCAAGGCCAACTCGTGGTGCTCGTTATCGGGGTCGGCGCTCAGGAAGCAGCTTCCCCGGTCCGGGTCCTCGTCGGTTACCGTCAGCCCGATGACCCGGGTGTAGAAGTCCCTCATCTTGAAAAAGTCGTCGCAGATAAGACCCACATGGCCCAAATTGGTGACCATAACCTGCCTCCTTGCGTTGTGTCCTGACTCCAAGCCTGCCATTCCGGGCGCCACTTCCACCAAGCCCGGTCCCGGCATGGACCGATATTAACATCGGCTCCCTGCCTCTACAACGGCGCGGGTTGGCTGGGGCCGCCCGGCGGATGAGTGGTGTCAAGTCCCTTCTCCAAGGTACCCTCACTACAACGGAGTTATGGCGTCTCGCTTCCAGGAGAGACCCAATGGAGAAAATCAGGAAGGACTACAACCACATCGCACCTTTAGGCCCGACCTACAGCCGCGCCGTGCGGGCGGGGGACCTGCTGTTCATCACCGGCAACACCGCCCGCGGCTCCTGGACCCAGGAGTCAGTCCAACGATTCTAAGGAGCGGGTGGGTAATTGACGGGGCGGTGGATGTTAATTCCGTTCTGGCGAGAGGGGCGACTTAGCTCCGGTCCGGAGGGAGGGCTTACGAGGCAATAATCGCGCTTTACGGCCCGGGTGTTTCCCCTGTTGCTTACACGGCGGCGGCCAGACCCGCCCGCCACAGTTTTAGGAGATTGTGGGTCAGGGCCACCAGGGTGAACTCTCCAGACGCCTTGCGGCTGCCCCGGAGCGGGAACTGCCGGAAGCCACGGGCCTGTTTGATCAGTCGGTGCACCGGCTCGGTATGGCTTTGCGCCGGGCATAGATCTCCCGCCCTTCCGGGGTCCGCAGCTTGGACCGCATGGCGGAGTTGTTCCGGCGAGCCCAGGAAGTGGATGAGGAGGAGGACCGCAGGTACGGCAGGGATAAGCGCGGGGATGAACTTCCGGAGGAACTGGCCTTCCGGGAGAGCCGGTTGCGGAAAATACGGGAGACCAAGGAGGCGTTGGAGGCGGAGGCCCGGTAGGCCGCTGAGCAAGTGGAGTCCGAGGGCCGGAGTCATCCTGGGGTTCCCGAGGACAAGGCGCAGCGCAACTTCACGGACCCCGACTCCCGCATCATGCCCGGACCAGGAGGGCGGGGATTCCGGCAGTTCCTGCTACGGAGCCTGGAAAAGGTCAACCGGGAGTGGCTGCTCATCTGCGCTGGGCACAACCTGCTGAAGCTGTTCCGCTTCGGGGGCAGGCTACCTGATAAAGTGCTGGGCAGCGGCCCTACCCGAAACATCAACGAGTCGCCCGGGGCTGCGAGCGCATCAATTCTCGAGAGACTATCAGGCCATTTGCGCCTGGCACCGGCAAGAATAGCCGTCGCCAACTAACATCGGCCAAACTGCAAAACAAACTACGTACTCCTCTGACAAGCTCCTAGACATACTTCTTCCTTCCGACTATTGGATCAGGTGGCGGAAGGTTTGATGTTGCGGCAGATTTGATTGCACATTTCCGACCCTCCCTCAGAGGTGATGTCTTGTTGACACTATTACATTTGGAGCTTGGGAGACTCCTGGACAATGGCTTGAAAGGGGGTAACACGATTGTCATCGCTTGACCTGATCTCGAACTGCCCAGAAAAAAGTGTCTGGAGTTCGATACGTGGTCAGTGTCCAAACTTACTTTGGTGAACTTTCTTCTGGGATCAGGCTTCTCAATTCATGACTGGGTGAAAGGGAAGGGAAGGAATACTAAGCTACCATCCGAGGAGGAACCCCATGGTCGAGACCTTTGACGGAGACGACTCGTCGGATGTAGAAAAACGGCGCATGTCAAAAAGCCGGACCATCGACCGACGCAACCACCGCTATGAAGAGACCTTCGTCGACCCAAAGACCCGGGAGGTCATTCACGAATGCTGCGAGCCTCTAGATCAACATCGTGGTTACGGAAGTGCCCGGAGTGACTCTGGCTATCCTTAGATCGCACCCATCATGACTGTGGCCACAGGGCACAGACTGCTCAGGGGACGCGCTGGACGAAAATGAGTAGCGACCTGTGCGAACCCCACCCCAGGTCATTGGATAATCAGAGCCCTTCAGGTGATCCACGGCTACCCGATGCGCTATAACGCGGGCCTTCCGCTTCACAAAAAGCCTGACCTCAAAGATAGCAATGAGGGTGCTCTAAGGATAGGACTCTTCTACGGAATGGCCGAAAACCGGAATGGCCGAAAACCGGAATGGCCGAAAACCGGAATGGCCGAAAACCGGAATGGCCGAAAACCTTTACACAACCTGTAGAAACTAACCCCTTCGACTATGGTTGGTCCCTCCTTGGTACCGCAGGATTAAACCTGCGCGAACTAGACCCCGCGTTCGACTCCTGGACCTATGGGCACAAACAACTATCGCGACTATTAAGCCCGCTCCGGAGCTATTCGATCTCCGTGAAAAGAACCTCAATGGTGGCCAGTTAGTCGCCCATTTGTAGTTGAGCTCTATCCGGTGAGCCCGCAAGCCCAGCACCAAATCGTAGACGGTAGCCTTGGACTGAGGAGGAACCATGAACACGAAAGCCCTATTGGGATTTTCGGTCATGTATTGGACAGAATATCGGAAACGCATACCTCGACGCCGGAGCGCACTCTTTTCTTGCAGCCTTACAGCGGGTCCCCGATTGTGATGCTGAGAAACGATCCTCCGGCACCTGAAGCCCTGTCACGCTTTATGCTTCGACCACTGGCCGCCTATCAACGGTCGCATATACAGCAGACATAGTCGGATGGGGGGATAAAACGTCGCTAACACCGGGAAGACGCAGCGAAATTAATGAAATCATTTCCACGTACCCACCAGGAGAAGAGTCCCTGTACGATCTTTCTCCGACACCGGGAAAACCGAGTCTAAATCTGCTGCACATCCAAAGGCTGGTAAAATGCACCTCACCCTTCAGCGTCTCCAATCTAATAAAGATCAGCAATGGCCTCCCATTGTCTACGAGTCGCCAGCGGGCAGGTGGCTGGTCGGCTGTCCGGCCCTTAACATAAATATTCATCTGATGTTGAACGTATTCCACAGACTAACCGGATTCCTCCCTCCAGTCCGTCCGCGGTCTCTAAGCCCGAGTGGCCTAATATGATGGACTGGAATCGTTTCGTGAGGAACGAGTAACCAAGCCAAATGACACCCGAAGAACAAGCAAGAGTCAACATAGACCGAAGGCTGGCCCGGTCCGGCTGGTCGGTGCAAAACCACGCCTCCATAAACCTATACGCCAACACCGGCGTGGCTGTGCGCGAGTTCCCGCTGAAAACCGGCCACGGGACCGCCGACTACCTTCTCTATGTGGACCAGAAGGCCGTGGGCGTGGTTGAGGCCAAGGCCGAGGGTTCCACCCTAATCGGTGTCGAACTCCAATCCGGGAAGTACAGCACCGGCCTGCCCGACTCTCTTCCGGCTCCTCGACGGCCCTTGCCGTTTCTTTACGAGAGCACTGGGGTCGAGACCCAGTTCACCAACGGGTTAGACCCGGAACCCCGCAGCCGCTTGGTCTTCTCCTTCCACACGCCTGAGCTATTGGCGGAGTGGCTGGACCCGGGCATGAACTTTCCGGATCAACCAGGCTTGGTGGAAGGCGTCTCCCGCGAAGCTAGCCAAGACTACGTTCCGCTCTATACGCTGCGCCGGCGGCTAAGGGCCATGCCGCCCTTGGAGGCCACCGGGCTCTGGCCCGTGCAAGCGCGGGCCATCCGCAACCTGGAAGCCTCTCTGGCCGACGGCAGGGAGCGCGCCCTGATCCAGATGGCCACCGGCAGCGGCAAGACCTTCATGGCCTGCAACCAGGTCTACCGGCTAATCAAACACGCTGGGGCGCGCCGGGTGCTCTTCCTGGTGGACCGGGCCAACCTGGGACGGCAGACTCTCCGGGAGTTTCAGGGCTTCACCATCCCCGACGACGGCAGAAAGTTCACCGAGCTTTACAACGTTCAACTGCTTCAATCCAGGCACATCGACCCGGTGAGCAAGGTCTGCATCGCCACCATCCAGCGGGTCTACTCCATGCTCCAAGGGAAAGAGTTGGAACCGGAACTCGAAGAGGTGTCCGGATTCGACCTGGCAGATGTGCAGCGGGAACCAACCCCGGTGGAATACAATCCGGATATCCCCATCGAGACCTTCGACTTCATCATCACCGACGAGGCCCACCGCTCCATTTACAACCTCTGGCGGCAGGTCTTGGAATACTTCGATAGTTTCCTGATCGGTTTGACCGCCACTCCGTCAAATCAGACCTTTGGCTTCTTTAGACAGAACCTGGTGATGGAGTACAGCCATGAGCAAGCGGTGGCCGACGGTGTAAATGTTGACTTTGACATCTACCGCATTCGCACTGAAATCACCGAACAAGGGTCCACGGTTGAGGCAGGGGTCCACGTCGACAGGAGGAACCGCCTTACCCGAAAGAAACGCTGGGAACAACTGGACGAGGACCTGATCTACGCTCCGAACCAACTCGACCGCGACGTTGTCGCCGAGGACCAAATCCGCACCATCATTCAGACGTACCGGGACAAGCTTTTCACAGAGATATTCCCGGGCCGCAGGGACGTCCCCAAGACCATCATATTTGCCAAGGACGACAGCCACGCCGAAGACATCGTCCGCATCGCGCGGGAGGAGTTTGGCAAGGGCAACGACTTCTGTCAGAAGATCACGTACAAGACAACCGGAGTAAGTCCTGAGACCCTGCTCGCCTCCTTCCGGAACAGCTACAACCCGCGCATCGCCGTGACCGTGGACATGATCGCCACCGGCACCGACATCAAGCCGGTGGAGGTGGTCTTTTTCATGCGGAACGTCCGCAGCCGGAGCTTCTTCGAGCAGATGAAGGGCCGGGGCGTCCGCGTAGTCTCCCCCACTGACTTCAACGCCGTCACTCCTGATGCCGTGAACAAAGACCGGTTCGTCATCGTTGATGCGGTGGGCGTTACCGAGAGCGAACTATCCGACTCTTACTCCCTGGAGAGACAACCCACCGTTTCCTTCGACCGGCTGATGGACCTGGTGGGCATGGGCAGCCGGGACCCGGATGTGCTCTCCTCAATGGCCAGCCGGCTTGCCCGCTTGGACCGTCACCTAACGCCCCAGGACCGCCAGGCCATCGAGTCCACTGCGGGCGGTCTGCCTTTGCATGATTTAGTTTCAGACCTGGTCACCGCCACCGGCCCGGATGCCGCGTTGGAAGGGGCGCAAGAGTCCACCGGGCTGGATGACCCCCCGGAATCTGCAATCGCGGAAGCACAGCAACAGCTTCTGGAGAACGCTGCCAAACCCTTCGCCTCCAATCCTGACCTGCGTCAACTTCTGGTGAACATACGCCGCTCCTACGAGCAGACCATCGACACCACCAGCGCCGACCATGTGATAGAAGCCGGTTTCTCCGACGATCAGGCCGGGACCCTGGTCCAGTCCTTCCAGGAATTCATTGAAGAGAACCGGGACGAAATCACGGCGTTGCAAGTGCTATATCAACGGCCCTACCGCCAGCGGATCAGCTATACGGAAATCAAAGCCCTGGCCGACGCGATGCAGCTTCCGCCCCGCTCCTGGACCACTGGCCGGCTCTGGCAGGCTTACCGGCAGTTGGACCAGGGCAAAGTGCGCGGCTCCGGCCAGAGGGTGCTGGCGGACGTAGTGTCCCTGGTCCGGTTCGCCATTGGCGATGCCGGGGAGTTGATGCCCTTCGCCGAAAGTGTGGATGAAAGGTTCAAGGGCTGGCTGGCGATGCAGGAAACCGCGGGTAGGACTTTCACCGAGGAGCAACTCCGGTGGTTGGAAGCCATCAGGGACCACATTGCCGGCAGCGTCAGCATTGAGCTAAACGACTTCCAGTACGCCCCCTTCAACCAGCGGGGCGGCCTGGCCCGAGTGTATGCCGTATTCGGTGACGAACTGCAACCCCTGCTGGAAGAGTTGAACCTGGAGTTGGTTGGGTAATTCCCACGGCGGGAAACCCGTTTACCTCAAGGTAACTGTTTAGAGTTGGTAACGGCGACGGAACGTTCAGGGATAATCTCCCCCTTTCGCAAAAGGGGGGGCTGGGGGGATTTCCTTCCCTCGAAGTTTGAACAGTAACCCGTCAAGACGTTTCTTGACATATCTGTGACCTATTCCGATAATGACAGGACACTTTTACGGAGTATTACCTATGGTCACAATACGAGAGAAGTTTTCCAGTCAGGCGTCCCCTGAATTGCTGGCGGGAATGCGCGAAATTGCCCGCAAGGAAGGCCGCCACTTCCAGGCAGTCCTGGAAGACGCCATGAGCAGCTACATCGAAAGCAAAGCGCGGGAGAAGGTGCGCCCCGAGGTCATGGCCCACTTTCAGGCCAGCCTCGAGAAGAACCGCCGCCTTTATGAGTTGCTTGCCCAATGACTCATAACTTCCCGACGATAGAGGAAGTTATGGCAATACATGACGTTCTGCTCCGCGAGACCGGCGGCGCTCCCGGCCTGCGTGATATGGGCGCGTTGGAGTCCGCGCTCATGCGCCCCCAGCTAGGGTATTACGACGGCATCATCGAGGAGGCCGCCGCGATGATGGAAAGCCTCGTCATGAACCATCCCTTCGTGGACGGCAACAAGCGGGTCGGCCTCGGTACAACCGATGCTTTTCTCCGCCTGAACGGCTACTTTATCGACTGCGATAGCCTGGAAGCCTACGCCTTCTTCATGCAGTTGTTCGACACCAATTCCTTCCGCTTCGCCGAGTTGAGAACTTGGCTGGATGGTACCGTTAAGCCTCTCCCAGGTATGGGTAACTCTTGATCGCCACCGATGAAACTGGCCGTCATAATCGAAGGTGGCGGCCTCCCTGCTAAAGTCTGCCCATGTCTAAAGTACGAGATGCTATTCGGTTGGTTGAAGAGGGCGTAACCGATGAGATACACCGTCATAATCGAAAAGGGTCCCACCAGTTACGGCGCCTACATCCCGGACCTTCCCGGGTGCATCGCTGCCGGGGATACCTTCGCCGAAACGGAGGAGTTAATCCGGCAGGCCGTAATTGGCCACGTTGAATTGATGGCCGAGCACGGCGAGACCATCCCTAAACCTGCCAGTTCCGCCATTGCAGTGGAAGTCCCGGCTCCCGGCGCGACAGGGGAAGTTGCCTTCGAGACGGGTAGATGATTGGGAACTATCCCGCCCACTAAATTGAAGATGAACATCCTTTGCCTCGGCGTGTTAGCGTGCGCTCTCGTGGCCTGCTCAACGTCGAGACCAACAACGACGCCTATCCGCGCCCTGCAGGAGCCCGTCCCCGAGGCGATGGAAGACATGGTCGGGGAGTGGGTGCGGGAGCACGCTCCGGAGATAGCGGAAGCCCTCCTCCAGGAGGTAGACAAACACGACCTAGGTGCCAAGTTGTCGGGAAGCGAGAGCCTAACCGAGAAGGTCGCGGCTGCCTTGGTCGTGGGTGCCACCATCCGGGCTGAGGGCGGGGTGTCCACCACCATTGGCTGGGACGTTGATGTGGGCAACGAGTTGGGGACCGTATTCTACGGAACATTACCTGTGGTGATGAGGGTGGCCGAGGCCAAGATCGACGCTGAACCGGACTATGACGGAGCCATGCTTTGCATTCGCGACGCGGCAGATGGGTGGGTTAGGGAGAAGTGTTCGGATGGGTAGCTCCTCCGTCTCGCTTCCCGCATGGTCCTGCGGGCCCATTGGGAGTTTAGCGGGTGGGATAGCTCCCGATGATTGATAAGCGGCGCTTATGAGAAGGAGGGCAGACCATGCCAACCGTAGCGGAAATCCAGCAGGCCATTATGAGTCTGTCCGAAGCCGAATATGCCGAGCTGTGCCGCTGGCTCTTGGACCAAGACTGGGAGCGATGGGAGCGGGAGTTCGACGAGGACGCGCGGGCCGGCAAGTTGGACGCTCTGGCGGCTGAGGCATTGGAGGCGAAGGCCAGGGGCGAACTCAAGGACCTTTAGTTGCATAAGACGGCTCCGCATTTCTGGCGGCGCTGCTGGAGGAACACGTCAAGCCCATTACGGCAAACAGGCAACGGTAAAGGAGGGGGAAATGCCCAGCGCAGAAATAATTTTCCAGGTGCGGGAAGCCCCGGAAGGGGGCTACACGGCGCGGGCCATAGGCTACAACATCTTCACCCAGGGCGACGATTGGGAAGACCTGAAATTTATGCTGCGCGACGCCGTGCTGTGCTACTTCGAGGAAGGAGAAGCGCCGGAAGCGATTCGGGTCCACCTAGTTCAGAATGAAGTCATACCCGTTTGAGAATGCCACGTAATCTATCAGGCATGGAACTTGTTGTCCTGTTGCGGCGGCGGTACGGCTACAACTTCATTCGGCAGAGAGGCAGCCACATGAGGCTTGCCTTTGAAATATAGATGAACGGAATAGTAGGCTTCATATCTCAAATCATAGGTATATTTGCGTGACCGCATTCATCCCAGATCCCTATTATCCTATCGACATTGCAGCCTCTCCAGATCCCTGGGAATTGGTTAGAGTTGGCGATGTCGTTTCCGATATTCAGCCTGGGTTCGCTAGTGGTAAACACAATCAACTGGGGATTGGGATACCTCATCTCAGACCCATGAACATCGACCGTCTGGGGCAGATAGACCTATCTCTAGTCAAGTTTATTTCAAGAAAAGACGGGCCACGGCTGAGGAAGGACGACGTCTTATTTAACAACACCAATAGTCCCCAGCTTATTGGAAAGACAGCTTGGATCGGCCAGGACGCGGATTGGGCATTCTCCAATCATATGACCAGGCTGCGCACCCCAGATGCTCTTGTTTCCAAATTTGTAGCCCATCAGCTTCATTACCTTTGGATGACAGGTTACTTCTTGCATAGATGCGTTAAACATGTTAATCAGGCGAGTGTATCTTCCACGGCGCTCGCCGCGACTGTCCCCATGACCCTCCCGCCCCTCCCGGAACAACACCGCATCGTCGCCGAAATAGAAAAGCAGTTCACCCGGCTGGACGCTTCCGTTGCCGCCCTGAAGCGGGCCCAGGCCAACCTGAAACGCTACCGGGCCAGCGTCCTAAAGTCCGCCTGCGAGGGCAAGCTGGTCGCCACCGAAGCCGACCTGGCCCGAGCCGAGGGCCGCGACTACGAGCCCGCAGACCAATTATTGGAGCGCATCCTGGCCGAGCGCCGCGCCCGTTGGGAGCGCAGCCCAAGCGCAAAGGGAAGTACAAGGAGGCTAATTCCATCGGCATATTCAAATTCGCCGATTTTCCCGAAGGGTGGACACGAACCACCATCGGCCGGTGTTTCGATGTTTATGTCGGAGCAACTCCCAGCAGGAAAAGACCCGACTTCTGGAACGGTGTCGTTAGGTGGGTCAGCAGTGGGGAGGTCGCTTTTAACAGAATCAATGAAACGCGCGAATGCATAACGGAAGAAGGCGTGAAGAATAGCAGCGTGAACTTGCATCCCCCTGGTACGGTCCTGCTGGGTATGATCGGAGAGGGCAAGACGAGAGGACAGGTATCGATATTGGATGTGCCAGCTTGCAACAGCCAAAACTCGGCAGCGATTAGAGTCTCCGAAGTAGGACTTGTACCAGAGTACGTCTTCTATTACCTCTGGAGCCAATACGGCGCGACGAGGTTGATTGGCTCGGGAAACAATCAACCAGCACTCAACAAGTCTCGGGTACAGGAAATCCCGCTGCCGCTGCCCTCCTTGGCCGAACAAAACCGCATTGTCGCCGAGGTGGAACGCCGCCTGTCGGTTATCCAGCAGGCCGAAGCCACGGTGGCGGCCAACCTGAAGCGGGCGGAGCGGCTGCGTCAAAGCATCCTCAAGCAGGCGTTTTCCGGACAGTTGGTGCCCCAGGACCCCAACGACGAACCCGCCTCGGTGTTGTTGGAGCGCATCCGCGCCGAGCGGGAGGCGGCCCAGGCCGCCCAAGCCGCCGCGAAACCCCCAAGACAGCCCCGGCGCCGAAGGTCCAAACAACCGGTCGAAACTCAGCTTGCATTACCGGAGGAAACCGCGTGACAACCGCCACCACCGTGGGCCAGAAACTCTGGAATTACTGCAACGTGCTCAGGGATGCGGGCCTCTCCTACGGGGACTACCTGGAGCAGTTGACCTACCTCATCTTCCTCAAGATGATGCACGAGCGCAGCCTTCCGCCCTATACCTTATTGCCCGACTATCAGCCGCCACCCATCCCCGAGGGCTACGACTGGCCCAGCCTGCTGGTCCGGGCCGCCGATGAATTGGAAACCCACTACCGCCGGACCCTGGAAACCTTGGCGAGACAACCCGGCACTCTGGGAGTCATTTTCAGCAAGGCCCAAAACAAGATTCAGGAACCGGCCATGCTGGAACGGCTTATCAAGGAACTCATCGACAGTGAAAACTGGCTATCGCTCAGCGCCGACGTCAAGGGCGACGCCTACGAGTCCCTGCTGGAGCGCAACGCACAGGACGTCAAAACCGGCGCCGGTCAGTATTTCACGCCCCGCCCCCTGATCCAGGCAATCGTCGATGTGATGCGCCCCCAACCGGACTCCACCATCTGCGACCCGGCCTGCGGGACCGGCGGGTTCCTGTTGGTGGCCCACCAATACATCTGGGAGCATAACCGGAACATGGACCAGGGCCAGTTGGTTCACCTGCGGGACCACGCCCTCCACGGTTGGGAGATTGTGGACAGCGCCGCCAGGCTCGGAGTCATGAACCTGTACCTGCACGGCATTGGCGGGGACGGGACCAACATCGTCGTTGATGACAGTCTGCGCAATCATCCCGGCGTCAACTTCGACGTGGTGTTGACCAACCCTCCCTTCGGGCGCAAGTCCAGCCTCACTTTCGTCAATACCGAGGGCGAGTCGGAACGGGAAACCCTGGTTGTGGAGCGTCCCGACTTCTGGGCCACCACCAGCAATAAGCAACTGAACTTCCTGCAGCACGTGCGGACGCTGCTCAAAGTCCACGGGAGCGCCGCCATCGTGGCGCCGGATAACGTGCTGTTTGAAGGCGGAGCCGGGGAGACGGTGCGCCGGAGGTTGCTCCAGGAGTGTGACGTCCATACCCTGTTGAGGCTCCCCACGGGCGTGTTCTACGCCCAGGGAGTCAAGGCCAACGTCCTGTTCTTCGACCGCAAGCCCGCCAGCGAGACTCCGTGGACCAAAGACCTGTGGATTTACGACTTACGCACCAACCAGCGCTTCACCCTTAAGACCAACCCGCTAACCCGTTCCCACCTGGACGACTTCGTTGCCTGCTACAACCCGGAGGACCGGCTCCAACGCCATGAAACGGACCAATTCCACCGCTTCAGCTACGACGACCTGGTCAAGCGGGACAAGGTCAACCTGGACATCTTCTGGCTACGCGACGAAAGCATGGAAGACTCGGCCAGCCTGCCGCCCCCAGACGAGATAGCCGAGGAGATCCTGGAAGATCTCCGCGCTGCCTTAGAGCAGCTGGAGGAGATCGCGGGGGATTTGGCGCAGTAGCAAAAGTTTAGCAACTATCCCAAAACGAGGCTTCCCAAATGTCTCCCCCTTTCGCAATAGGGGGGTTGGGGGGATTTCTCCCGCTCCGGCCAGAGTCGCTAACGGGTGCGCTGCACATCTCCAACCGTGGTGGTTTCTGGTTGGAATTTCCGAGTTGAGATGACCCCGGTCCTCGTAACTGCGTTATTCGGAAAGAGGGTAATCCCCCCTTATCCCCCTTTTGCGAAAGGGGGAGATTATCCCTGAGTGTTCCCTCGGCCTAGACGACTCTGAACGACTACCCGCCGGGCCGAGTGGCCGGTGTACAGTCACCGGTGTCTAACGAATGTCGCGTTGACACTCGTCTTAGAGCATTCCTATACCTAGAACCAGATGGGGATGTAGCTCAGTCGGGAGAGCACCTGCTTTGCAAGCAGGGGGTCAGGGGTTCGAATCCCCTCATCTCCACCACTTGGGAACTTCAGGGATGGCCGGGACGCCGAGGGCGACTTCGTCGGGATCAGTCGTCTACGGGATAACCTCGTTCAGACAACCAGACCTGCGTGATGCCCGACAACTGGGTGGCGCGCGAAGCCAGGTATCGGCGGTCGACTTCCGTATCGGGAGTCTGGTTGAGTGGGTCATACGGGATTACTGCGGAAACCAATTTAAGCCGGTCGCTTCTTTTTCTCAAGTGCTGCCGCGCATTGAGATTAAGATCATCAATCATTCTTTGCGCTTGGTCGCGTTCGTCTGGGCTCAAGCTCCTTTTAGGAAGCATTTCGCCGGTCAAGGTATCAAAAGTGAAGTAGCATTCCGGGCGCTCGGACTCGGCGCATGGGTCGACGTAGCCATAGTCAGGCCATTTTTCGCCTTTTGAATGGTTGCAATCATGGCAGGCGAATAGCCAGTTGGACCAAACGTAGACCGATTCTGGGAACCGGCTCTTGGGTTGGAAGTGGTCGACTTCTCCTTTGCATATTTCCTCGCAGTAAGCGCACAGGCCGGAGAAGCGCCATTCTAATTCATCATGGAAGTCACGCCAGCGGGAATCGACCGGCTTAGCCCCAACGCGATCCGAGTAATACCTGATCCAACGCGGCGTGTAATGCGCGCGGATCTGTTCCAGCCCGCCTGGCTCTGGGCCGCGGTCAACCCAGTGCATTGCTCTCCCGGAGTACTTGGCCTGCTTGTGGCCTTGTCAGTAGAAGAGCGTGGTCTTGACTAATCAGTGGACCTGGCCCGCCTAAGCTCCTCGGCGAATTGCTCTATCTGGACGGCCGCCGGCCCGCTCAGCAAGTCCTTGCTAACTGTGTGGCGCAACCTCTCCAGTTCCTCCTCTTCCTCGGCGGACAAGTCTTCCTCTTTCTTTCTTCGCAATTCCCCCAGCCTTTCCAGGCGACCGACCGTCTCCATGTCTGTCGGGTCGGATACGCCCAGGAAGTTGCGGAGGATTTCGTCCGCCGACCAACCGGCTATGTCCACATCGTTTCTCGACACCGTGACCTTCCCGTTTTCATCCCGTTGGAGCAGTTGTATCTGTCCTTCCTTGAGGCCCGCCAGCATCAGGGGGGAGTGGGTGGAGCAGAAAATTTGCAGGCGGGGGAAGTGGCGGGTCAGAGTAGGAATGACGCGCCGCTGCCATGAGGGGTGCAGGTGGGCGTCGATTTCGTCCACTATCAGGATACCCGGCTTCTCTTCCAGGTTCTCGGGGAAATCGTAATACTCCGCGTAGCCGATAAGCAGGTGGGCCAGCCATTGAATGATGGACTGGGTCCCCTGACTCATGGTGTTCAGGGGCAAGGCGCCGTCAACCGTGGAAAACTTCGGAAAGAATCCCCGGTCGTCCTCATCCACACCATCGAACTTGATGGGGAAGCCGTAGGTGATTTCGGAAGCCATCTCTCCAATCTTGTCCACGATTGCGCGGAACTCAGGTTTCCGCCTCAAGTATGACCGGTAGTCTAACTCAACTATTTTTAGGATGATTGCTTCATCACTGACCAGTGAAGGATTGTTTGAGACCAGGGCAAGCCGTCTTCTGAACTCGGGGTCTTCTTGTTCTTCCACTGTACGCTTGTTTATTGGCACCCCGGATCGTGCGACGATGCGTTGCCTAAAACGTTCGATTTCGCCTGGAATTCCCAGGTGTTCCTCGTCAATGCTTTGTCTCTGCGTTGCCATGGGCCCCGGAGACCTGAAATCGGTGTTCTGGCGCAAAGCCGGGATGAATTTACTATATCCGATCATTTTCAGGACGTGGATTTGCCCTAGAGTGTGTTCTGATGTCCAGTATTCTTCAGTCCTATCGGGACCTGCGATGTTAACCAGACAGGGCAACTGGCCATCAAATGATAAGGTTTCTGCGTCCCCCGAAATGCGAACTCTAAACTCAGCAGTCTTCCCGTTTCTGAGCAGTTTTTCGGGGAAGGAAAAGGGGTAAACTACAATATCCCCCAAAACCCACAAAGCCGACGACTTCCCGGAGTTGTTCGGCCCGGTGAACACATTCACTTGCGGGTCAAATTCGAACTCTATCTCGTCGAAGGGGCCAACGTTGGTGAAGTAGAGGTTTGTCACTGGCATAGGACGCTCCCCAGGGCATCGCGTTGGGACCCAGCAGCTTGGATGCCACCCCTGCATTATAACTCATATAACTGTTACGCCCGCTACTCCGCCAGCCACATCGCTGCCAGGATGCAAGCGTATTCCTCGGCTACCCCGTACAGGCGGTCGTATCTTCCCGACCTGCCTCCGTGGCCACCGCCCATGTTGATCTTCAGCAGAAGCAGGTTGTCGTCCGTCTTCAACGACCCCATCTTGGCGTTGGACGAAGAATCCATATCTCCGGCGCCAGTCCGCGTAGCTGGATGACCTGGCGGCATAATCCTAGAGGGGTTGATTAGACCGATCAACCGCCCTTCCGCGAATATCTGACGGACACCCCCGTAGGGACCAGCCTCCGGACCCATCACCCTTGAGCTACAATAAATGTCCCAACCTTGCTGCCCTGGAGCTAACATGAACATCGAAACCATCGCCGTCCATAGCGGCCGCAGCGTCGACCCCGCCACTGGCGCGGTCACGCCACCCATCCACATGTCCACCACCTTCGAAAGGGACGGCGACGGGTCCTACCCCACCGGTTTCGTATACGGGCGTGTCGGCAACCCTACCCGCAATCTCCTGGAAGAGTGCGTGCGCGACCTGGAAGGCGGAGCGGCTGCCGCAGCCTTTTCCTCGGGAATGGCGGCAATTATGAGTGTCTTCCAGGCCCTGTCGGCAGGCGGCCATGTCATCGCTCCCCAGGACATATACCACGGCACGGCCAAGCTTTTAAGGGAGCGGTTCGCCCGTTGGGGCCTGGATTCTACCTTCGTGGACATGACCGACATCGATCAGATCCGCAAAGCGTTGAAGCCTTCCACCAGGCTCATACTGGTGGAAACTCCTTCAAATCCTCTGCTCAAGATCACCGACATCCAAGCTGTGTCGGAGTTGGCCCACGGGCACGGTATCGCCTGCGTGTGCGACAACACCTGGGCCAGCCCCGTGTTGCAGCGTTGCCTCGACCTGGGGGCCGACATGGTTGTCCATTCAACCACCAAGTACCTGGGCGGACACGGCGACGTAACCGGAGGCATGGTCGTAAGCGCCCGCGAGGACGGACTGTTCGAAGAAGTGCGAAACATCCAGTTAGACGGCGGAGCGGTGCCTTCCCCATTCGACTGTTGGCTGCTCCTCCGGGGCATCCGCACCTTGCCATACCGGATGCGGGCCCATTCCGACAGCGCCGGCAAGATAGCCGCGTTCCTGGACAGCCATCCCAACGTGTTGGAGGTATTTTATCCGGGCCTGGAAGGTCACCCAGGCCACGACGTAGCCCGGCGCCAGATGGCCCTGTTCGGCGGCATGTTGTCCTTCCGCGTTCGCGGCGGCAGCGAAGGGGCGTTCAGGGTAGCCTCCAGGGTTTCCCTCTTTACCCGGGCGACCAGCCTGGGAAGCTACGAAAGCCTCATCGAGCACCGGGCGTCCATCGAGGGGCCGGAAACGAAAACCCCCGGAGATCTGCTGCGAATCTCGGTAGGGCTGGAGAACGCCGACGACCTCGTCGCCGATCTAGAGCAGGCGTTGACCGGAGCCGATTAAGGAACAGACTTTCCCCTACCGCTTCAGAAAATCCACTATCAGCGGGTTGATTTCCTCGGGTTTCTCCTGGTGCATGAAATGACCTGTACCAGGGATGATCACTTTCTCCAGCCCGCCCGTGAAATACCGGTCCATATTCTCGCTTTCGAACCCTTCCAAACGCTTGGGACGGTCTCTCGTCCCGTGCAGGGCCAACGTGGAGACCGTCACGGGACCGGCGGCGACTCGCGCCTCGTCCGCCGCCGCCGAAGGGTCCTGAAGCTCTGGGCGGTACCTGGCCCGGTAGTAGCTAAGGGCCGCCTGCACGACACCCGGCTTGCGGAACGTCTCACGAATGCTCTCCAGGGCATACGCCGGGATATCCCACTCCGGCGAAGCGTCCCGCCACCAGTCCTCGACGAACGCGTAATCGTTATGGGCTACCACCTCTTCGGCAAACGGCATCTGGAAGAAGTAGCCGTGCCAAGTCCCCCTCAGGTGCAGGTAGGTCCTCTGCAATTCCCGGTCGGCCCGCCCCGAGGCGATGGTCACCAGCTTGTTCACCTTCTCAGGAGCCAATACCGTCGCGCCGGTAACCGCCCCGGCCCCCCAATCGTTGCCGATCAGGTACGCATTCTCCGCGCCCAAGGCATCGATAATGCCCAACACGTCCCTGCACATGAGGACCGCCTGGTACTTCCCGTCCTTCGGCGCCTGGGTCGGAGCATACCCCCTCATAAACGGAGCGACCGCGCGAAAGCCGGCTTCGGCCAAATCTGGCAGAAGGCGCCGGAACGAATAGGCATGGTCGGGAAACCCGTGAAAACATAGGGCCAGCGGCCCTTCTCCCATCTCCAGATAATGGAAATCGATGTCATTGGCATGTACTGTTCCGGTGTTGAAGTCCGCCATCGTTCCTCCCGGATTATTGGTCCGTATATTGTGACTAAAACTCTTTCATGCGGGGAAGCGCTTCCCGGCCGAAGAGTTCAATTTCCTTCATTACATAATCATGGCCGATCCCCGGCTGTTGGAATGCCAGGTCAACTACCCCCACGCCCGCCTGGTCATGGAAAGCCTTGAGCTTCTCAACCACGGTGTCGGGGCTCCCCACGAAGCCAACCATACCCCGAAGGCTACGGCCCGCCACCGCTCCGGCTCCGGCGGCGAAAACCCTGCTCCCATCGAAAGCCTCTCCACTCCTCGCCGACTGCACCGCCCGCGTTAATGTCGGACCGACCGCGACGCCGCGTTGCACTCCCCGGGAGTCCAGGTCGTCCATGAACGACTCCGCTTCCCCATCCGTCTCGCCGAGGCAGATGCCTCCCCGGTACACGATCTGGTCGGGTCCCGGCTCCCATCCGGCATCATGGCATAGCTGTGTGTATCTGTTGGCAACTTTGGCCGTATTCTCGACGGAATCGTAGGAGACGCCCAGACCCAGCCTGTTGTTGGCGGCATACCTGAGCGCGTCCTCGCTCCTGGTGGCCACGATCACCGGAGGAAGCGGCTGTTGCACCGGCCTGGGCCAAACCGACACGGTGCGGTAGCGATAGTAGCGGCCTTCCCAGGAAAAGGGCTGTGGTTCGGTGAGGGCCTTGATCACCAGGTCCATCCCCTCGGTAAGCCTGTCCCGCCCCTCCGCCGGGTTAAGGTCGTATACCTGGTCCTCGCTGAGAATCCCGCGCATGAACGCTACGACCAGCCGTCCGCCGGTCAGATTGTCCAGCATACCGACTTCCTCGGCGGCGCGGACAGGGTTGATGATCGGAAGCAATTGGCCTAGCAAGGCGATCTTGACCCGGCGGCACCGCTGGGCCACGGCCGCGGCCATCACAGCCGGATTCGGCGTCATGCGGTTGCCTGAATAGTGGTGCTCGGAGAGGCTCACCCAGTCGAATCCCACGTCTTCGGCCAACTCCGCCTCGGCCATGCCTTCGTCATAGCTACGCATGGCTATTCCGGTATCCTGAAACGCCGGGGGCACCGGCCAGTCAGGGGGAAACTCGTGCCGGTCCGCGTATCCCATACATGCGAAGTATGACGCCTTCATAGAAGTCCTCTCCAGAAGCCTCTACCGCGATCCGCCGGGCTCCCGCCCGGTCGCCGACGATGGCAAGATGGTAGGCGACGGCCCCGTGGGTGTCAACGGGAGTCCGTGAAACGAGAGTCCGTGAAATCTTCCCCGTCCGCCCGGGAGAGCGGGGCGAGGGCAGGGGCTTTTCATTTTCGGAAAGGTGTCCCCTCTCCTTCTGGGAGAGGGTTAGGGTGAGGGCGTTCCCCCGTAAATTGACTTGCCGCGGCTACTACCATTGCAGGGAGAGTTGTCCCTAACCTCAGCCCTCTCCCCACGGGAGAAGGAGAATGAAAAGGCCCTGGGGGCGCGGGTCCCACTATTGACACATCCATCACGCCAGACCATATTCTTGTTGCGTTAGACTTGTTTAGCGTTATTCAGGAGGACGAGCGATGCCGGAGCTCTACCGAGCCGACCACGTGGGCAGCCTGCTCCGGCCACCGGAGCTAAAGGAGGCCCGCGCCGCCTTCCAGCATGGAAGGATAAACCGGCAGCAGTTGAGGGAGGTCGAAGACCAGGCCATCATTGGGACCTTTCATCGCCAAGGCGGGACCGGCGTAGACATCTTCTCCGATGGCGAGTTCCGCCGCACCGGGTTCCAGAATGACCTGATCGAGTCGGTGGAGGGGTATGTCGAGACCGGCCAGCCCGCGGTCGTCCGGGTCTGGCAGGGCCCCGGAGGCGAACCTCACGAGCAGGGGACCAGGCAGGTTGTGGGAGGCAAGCTGAGACAGATTAAGCGGCTGACGGAGCATCAATCGGCTTTCTTGCGCCACCACGTGCCAGGCCGTTACAAGATTACCGTTCCCAGCCCCAGCCAGTTTCCGGCCATCAGCTACCAACCGGGTCTAACGGACCAGTTCTACCCCACCCGTTCCGACCTTCTGTGGGAGATCGCGGGGATAATCAAGGCGGAGATAAATGCCCTCGTGGAAGAGGGTGTCCCCTACATCCAGATCGACGCGCCCAGGTACAGCTACTACGTGGACCCCCGGTGGCGTCAACACCTCACAGATCTAGGAGAAGACCCCGACAAGATGTTTGACGAGGCGCTGGCCGCCGACAATATGTGCGTGGAAGAGGCCAAGGGTAAAGGTTCCACCATCGCCATCCACATCTGCCGAGGCAACAACGAAAGCAAGTGGTACGCCGAAGGAGGCTACGACCCCATCGCGGAGAAGCTGTTCGGCTCCCTTAACGTAGATAGGTTCCTGCTGGAGTACGACACCGGCCGCGCCGGCACCTTTGAGCCGCTGCGGTTCGTCCCCAGGGGAAAGTCCGTCGTCCTCGGCTTGGTCAGCAGCAAGGACTCCAGGCTTGAGCCCCAGGAGCGGCTTTTGGACCGGTTGGATGAGGCGTGCAAGTACATACCCGAAGATTACCTGGCGTTAAGCCCGCAGTGCGGGTTCGCGTCCACTGCGGCGGGCAACCTTCTAACTGAAGAGCAGCAGTGGCGCAAGATCGCATTGGTGGTGGAAACAGCGCGGGAAATGTGGGGCTGGTAGCCCGCCGTCCTACAAGCGGCAGAACGCCCCACCGCCCACGCAGATTGACTCGCCCGTGGTGAACGACGAATCGTCCGAGGCGAGAAATGTCACCGCCGCCGCCACTTCTTCCGGTGTGCCGGGGCGATTTAGGGGGATGGGAGTCAGGCTCGGACCGGTGACAGGCGCGGGGCCGCGCCCACCTGCTGGAGGAGTCTCGCCGGGAATCCGAGTTACCAGCGTGTCGCCTTCCGCGCGCGTACTCGAATGGGGCACCACCAGGTTGATCCGCACGTTGTAGGGCGCAAGTTCCAGGGCCAGGCTGGTCGTAATTGCCCATATCCCGCCCTTGGCCGCCGCGTATCCCAACCGGCCCATTCCCCGCACTGCGTGGGAGCCGAAGTTGACGATTGACCCCGACTGCTGCCCGATCATGACCGGGGCAACCGCCCAGCAGCACCAGAGGCACGTGAACAGGTTGTTCTGGATGTTCCCCACCAGGTCCTCCGGGGTCTTTTCCCATCCCATCTCACCGCTGCCGGGCAGCCGG
The DNA here is from genome assembly GCA_965197545.1 of Dehalococcoidia bacterium. GTDB lineage: Bacteria > Chloroflexota > Dehalococcoidia > Lucifugimonadales > UBA3495 > CATOSP01. The sequence goes on along the minus strand of CBDANJ010000007.1, from coordinate 1,646,524 downwards.
AACGCCCCGCCCACGTTGTTCACCAATATGTCGATCCGGCCAAATCGTTCCCTGGCTGTTTCCATCAATGACGTGGCAACCTCATGGCTGGATATATCTCCAATGAACGTCTCGGCCTGGCCGCCATAAGCCCTTAGCTCATCGCGCACCCTCTCCGCTCCGGGCTGGTGCCGGTCCACGATCATCACCGAGGCCCCTTCTTCGACGAATCGCCTGGCCGTGGCCCGCCCGTGGCCCTGTCCCGACCCGGTGACCACGGCAATTTTGCCCTGGAGCCGCTTGCCTCCCGCCGCGCGTGGATCTAGTACGGTCTGCCCCTGTGTCATGCCGGTTCCCTCCGTTTATCTATTGCCCAGCTTGTCTAATGCCCAGCCGGGGACGAAAGAAAGGGCGGACACGAAGCCCGCCCCTTGTCGCTTTGAAGAACCCGAGGGTTAGTTGGGGGTCCAGGCCAGGGCGCGGACCTCGGTGAACTCCTTCTTGATCTTTTCCCAGTTCTCGCCGCCGTCCGGGCTGCGGTACAGTTCTCCGTACACGCTGTTGGCCAACACCAGGTCGGGGTCGGCGGGATGCGTCGCGAAGTTCCACACCGGCGAGTTGGGCTCCACCGGCAGGGGCCGGGTCTCCCATGTATGGCCGCCGTCAGATGAACGCTGGATGGTGCCGGTGTTGCCGATGGCGGCGTCGCCGTTGGCCGCGAATAGCACGCGGGGATCGTCCGCCTTAACCGCAACCCAACGGCAGTAGGGCATCGGGAAGTTCGAAGTCACCGCCAGCGACTGGAAGGTCTCCGCGTCGTCCTGGCTGGAGAAGATTTCCCGGGGCGTGCTCACCAGGACCGTCTTCTGCTCGCCGACACTGAACGCCATGCCGTGAATGTCCGGGTTGGTGATCCCGGAATCCACGTGCGCCCAGGTGTCTCCGCCGTCACGGCTGCGGTATACGCCGTCGATCTCAACGCCCGCCAAAACCGTGCCTCGGTCCACGGGGTCCACCAACAAGGCCGTTACCCGAGGCGAACCGATGGCGCACTCCTGAGCAATGTCCGCCGATAGCTTCTCCCAACTCTTGCCGCCATCGGTGGACCTGAACAGGAACGGCGGGCTGGTGCCCACGAAGATGGTCTTCGAGTCGCCTGGGTCGATGGCAATGGACCAGATGTTGAGCCCTTCCATGGGAGAGTCCAACTTGGCCCAACTGCTCCCGGCGTCCTCGGTCCGGTAGACTCCGTTGTTCGAGCCCGCGTATACCACGTTGGGACTTTGGGGGTCCACAGCCAACGCCCTGATCTGGGACTCCCCCGGGATGGGGCTGCCAATCCGGCTCCAATTGTCTCCTGAATCGGGACTGTGAAATAGTCCGGCGCCGGTGGTCCCTACGAGAATACTGTAACTTCCTGCCATCACCGTAGCCTCCCTGCTTGGAATTTCTACCCTGTTGCCCCCGTGGACCAGGCTTTATGCGGCCTCAAGTCCTGGGAGTTACAAGCAATATACACCAGACCGCCGGACGCATGTCAATCTCGGTTTTCCTGGCCGATATTAGACGAATCACGTCATAATATAGAGGCAAATCGCCGATAATTATCAGGACTATTGACCTTGGCCGGGCGTTACTTTACTGTTCAGCACATATAGTACGTTTGCGGCGGACTCCCTGACAAATCCACGTTGGGAGCGTTCCCCACGGGCATGACGGGCATGTAATGAGGTGGACAAATGGACTTCGGAATTAACTGCGACTTTACGATGGGACGCGCCGAGTCCCACCAGATGGCCTTCCAGGAGGCCATGGAAGAAGTGGACCTGGCGGAAGAACTTGGTCTGGACACCGTTTGGTTGGGCGAAGCCCATTTCGCTCCGGGACGTTCTGTCCTGGCCGCGCCAATCGTCGTCGCCAGTTCCATCGCAACCCGCACTAAGCGGCTCAGGGTCGGAATGGCCGTCCAGGTGTTGCCTCTGATCCATCCCCTGCGGCTCGCCGAGGAAGCGGCCACGGTCGACCAGATCAGCGAGGGCCGGTTCGAGTTCGGCGTCGGGCGCAGCGGCAACGTCCGCGCATACGATATCATGGGCATCGACTACGGCGAGAGTAAAGAGCGGTTCCAGGAAGCCCTTGACATAATCCTTCATGCCTGGTCCGGGGAAACCTTCTCCTACGAAGGTAAGTACAACACCATCACCAACGCCACCCTGTCTCCCCAGCCATACCAGAAGCCCCATCCGAAAATACGCATCGCGGCCAGTAGCGAGGACTCCTTTGGCCGCATTGGCCGGTTGGGTCAACCCATATTCCTGGGCCTCCGTGCGATGGACGTGGAGGACCTGAAGACCAACCTGCAAGAGTATAAGGAAGAGTGGAAAGCGGCTGGACATCCCGGTGACGGCGGAGACATCAACGTCCGCTTCCCAATGTACATCGCTCCCAGCCAGACGGAGGCCATCGAAGAGCCCAAGGAAAGCATCGAGGCCTTCTTCAAGCGCCAAAGGGAGCTCTTCGAATACTCCTTTGGCCGTGAAGGCACCGAAAATACGGGCCGGCGGCAGGAGCGGTACGATAGGCTTGCCAACGCGACCTACGAGGACTTGCTCGAGACTCGGGTGGTTTTCGGGAGCCCGGACCAGGTCATCGACCGGCTGCACCAGTTCAAAGAGATGTTGGGAGTCACCGGCATTACAGCGGAACTGAATCCCGGGGGGTTCCTTCCCAAGGAGGCGGTGCAGCGCAGCCTGAAACTCCTGACCCAAGAGGTTATGCCCGCGTTCAAGTAACGGGCGTCTAAAGGCCAACGGCAAAACAGCCATCGGCCCAGTCTTCCCGTCGAGGTGAAGAGCGATGCCAGCGCGTACTGGACAGGAATACATCAATGGGTTGCGGGACCGTCCCCGCGAAGTGTGGATCGACGGTGAACGGGTAAATGACGTCACCACCCATCCAGCCCTTCGCGGCGGCGTAAAGTCTGTGGCCGCCCTCTATGACATGCAGCACGACCCCGAGCTGCGCGAAGAGATGACCTTCGCCTCTCCGTCTACCGGCGATCCCGTCGGTCTCTCCTACCTGATCCCCCAGACCGTGGAAGACCTGGAACGCCGCCGGAATATGATGACTCACTGGGCCTGGGCGAGTTGCGGCATGATGGGCCGCTCTCCCGACTTCCTTAATGTCATCTTCTCAGCTTGGGCGGGAGCCGCCGGCTACTTCGCCCAGGACCGGCCGGAATTTGAGCGGAACATCATCAACTATCACGAGTTCCTCCGCGAGAACGACCTGGCCTTGACCCACGCATTGGTCAACCTGCAGCGCCGGCGCACTCCCAACCCCGCCGATACCCTGAGCGAAGATGTTGCGCTGACCGTGATCAAGGAGACGGATTCCGGGATAGTTGTCAGGGGCAGCCGGGTATTGGCCACCCTGGGCCCCATTTCGGACGAGATCGCCATCTATCCCGTGGCCGCTCACAGGCTGGCCGACGCCGACCGGCGGCAGTCCTTCTCGTTTTCCATCCCCTGCGACACTCGGGGCGTGAAATTCCTCTGCCGCGAGAGCTTGGATCTGGGGCGCTCCCATTTCAACCATCCGCTGGGGTCCCGCTTCGAGGAGATGGACTCGGTGGTGTTTTTTGACGATGTGTTCGTCCCGTGGGAGCGGGTGTTCTTGCTGGGCAACGTGGAGCTTTGCAATGGCTATGCCGCGGGCACCCAGTCCGACGCCCACACCGGCCACCAGGTCTTGACCCGCTGCGTGGCCAAGGCTGAGTTCATGCTTGGGCTGGCTGACCTGATCGTCGATACCCTGGGTTCGGGCGCCATTGCCCACGTTCAGGAGCAGGTCGCCGAGCTGATCACCCAGCGGGACATGCTCAAGTCGTGCCTCCGGGCTTCAGAGGCCGACGCCGCCATCAACCAATGGGGAGTCATGTGTCCTCACGTCCCCTCCATGCGGGCCGGCCGCACCCTTTTCGGCCGCTCCGTCTATCCCAGAATGGTGGAGATCATCCAGATGCTCGGCACCAGCAGCCTGATGGCCCTGCCCGCCGAGGCCGACTTTGACACCCCAATCGCCGAAGATGTGAACCAGTACCTGGCAACCGACACCGCAAACGCCCGCGACCGCGCCAGGCTGTTCCACCTGGCTTGGGACGCGTCCTGCAGCGCGTTCAGCGGCAGGCAGGTCCTCTACGAGCGTATGTTCGGAGGCAACCCGGTCCGCAACTCGATTACGCTGTACACCAACTACGACAAGGAACCCTTCAAGCAGAGAGTCCGGGATTTCCTGGACCTCGAAGACTAGACCCAAACGACAACAATAATCGGAGGTATGGGAAATGGGTTACACACCGAAGCACCTGGGTCACGTGGTCATGCGGGTACGGGACATGGACCGTTCATTGGACTTCTACACCAGGGTCATGGGGCTCACCATCATGGAGCGTACCGCCGGCGGCACCGTCTTCATGTCCGCCAACACCGAGAAGTCCCACGAACTGGCCATCCGCGCCATCGGCATGGAAGCTGAAGGCCCCGACCATTCCAAGATCGGTCAGGCGCACATGGCCTGGCAAATGGAGTCGCTCGAAGACCTCCAAGAGCTGTACAACCGGCTCAAGGATAACGACGTCCGCATCCAGCGCATCGGCGACCACGGTCTGTCTCTGGGCGTCTACCTGCTGGACCCGGACGACAACGAGATCGAAGTGTATTTCGAGCTTCCTTCCGACCAGTGGGACCGGAAAGAGGGCAAGGGCCTTTTCGAAGGCAATTTCCCCGGCAAGTTGGAAGAGCCCGCTGGCGTAGCCGACGATTAGGTCCAGGCTCCGCTCTTAATCAATCTCCGAAGGTCCAAACGGGTCCTCCCTTCCATCGCAGGGCAAGGGGGACCCGCATATGCAGTGGTGCCCAAGACCTGGCTCCCACGAGCTGGAGAGCGCATATTTTCCGCCTCGGTGGTCTTGGTCACACCTGTTACCCCTGTACCCCTGCGGCGCTCCCCGGAAGACTTGGAAATTCTTGGACTCGCGAGGAATAGTTGAAAGCGATCAGACTCCATATCACAGATGATGGCGGCGAACTCCGGATGGAGGATGTGCCCCAACCCACTCCCGCCGCCGGTGAACTCCTGATCAAGACCCATGCAATCGGCATAAATCGCGCCGACCTAAACCGGAGAAGGACCGTTCCCGAGGGAGAACAAGAGCCGCCCAGAATCCCGGGTCTGGACGTGGCCGGTGTGGTGGAGTCTGTCGGTACAGGCGTGTCCGGTTGGGAAACCGGGGACCAGGTCATGGCCCTGGTGCGTGGGGCCTACGCCGAATACTGCACGGCCCAGTCCGCCCTGGCTTACCGCCAACCCCAGGGGATGTCTACTACCGATGCTTCCTCCCTTCCGTGCGTATTCTTCACCGCCTGGTACGCTTTCCAGATGGCTGGATTGAAGGAAGGAGAAACGGCCTTGATTCACGCCGCCGGAAGCGGAGTCGGCATGGCGGGAATCCAAATCGCCGACGCCATGGGGGCGCGGGTCCTCACCAGTGCGGGTTCCGACCAGCGGGTAAGCAGAGGTTTGGAGTTGGGCGCGCAGGCAGGGGTCAACTATTCCACCCAGGACGTTACCGCGGAACTGCTCCGTCTCACGGACGGCCGCGGGGTGGACATGGCGCTCGATACCGTGGGCGGCGGGATTTTCGACTCGACACTCGCCGCATTGGCCGAAGGCGGTAGAGTCGTGACCGTGGGAGGCCATACCGGCCCCAGGTCCGAGTATCAGGAACGCGCCCTGCAAGCCAATGGCCAGTGGGTTCGCGCGATGGGCGTATTCAACGAGGCTCAAGAAGATGCGGACCAGCTCGGATGGTCCCAGATGAAGTCCTGGTTCGAGGCGGGAAGGCTCCGCACCATTGTGCAGGAAGTGTTTCCCTGGACCGAGTGCCAGCGGGTCCAGGAGCTTCTGGCCAGCCGTGCCGTTTTTGGCAAGCTGGTCATGGAAGTCAACTGACCTGTCCACCGGCGCGGCGAATGGCCAACGCCACTCGGGCTCCGGCGCAAGGAGGACCAATGGATTTCGGGCTGTTCTTGGAGTTTACGGCCCCTGGGGGAACGCCAGACCAGGAGACTTTCACCGAGGGGTTCTCCACGGTCGACGCGGCAGAATCACTACACCTGCAGCGAGTTGAAGGTCCGTCCAAAGCCCCTGCAGAGCCCGCATCCACCCATCAGGATCGGAGTTGCGTCCGAGGAGACCTTCCCCATCATTGGGGGCATGGGATACCCTATCTTCATCAATCCCTGTAGAGTATCTTCCCCGGACGAGCTTGCCCCCTGCATTCAGGCCTCCAGACAAGCACGCAAGGAAGCTGGGCACCCTGAGAATAGTGAAGTGGGCCTGCGGATACCCATCTACGTTGCCGACACCGCCCGGCGGACCTGCGGCGAACCAGGGGTCGTCCCCAAGCTGCGTTAAAGGGCTGCAATCGGTCTCCCTATCCCTATAATGAGTGTACCCTCCCACCGATAACCCCCTACTAAAATTTCCAACTGAAAATCCTGAAATTAAGGAAGATCGAATGTACAACCACGCCCAGGTGGATAGCGTCGCCGAAGCCTACCTCGAGCTGTTGGCAGCCCGCGGAATCGACTATTTCTTCGGTAACGGCGGCACCGACTTCGCGCCCATCATCGAAGCCTATGCCAAGCGGTTGAGCCAGGAACAAACGTTGCCCCGTCCCATCCCGGTCCCCCATGAGGTCACCGCCGTTAGCATGGCCCATGGCTACACCATGATTACCGGCAAGCCTCAGGTCGTCATGGTGCATACCGTGCCCGGCACGGCCAACGCCATCGGCGGCATTGTGAACGCGGCCAGGGCCAACGTTCCCATGCTCTTCAGCGCTGGACGCACACCCCTCACCGAGGGCGAGGCGCGGGGCTCACGCGACGGGAGCATTCACTGGGCTCAGGAGTCCTTCGACCAGGCGGCGATGGTCAGGGAGTGGGTTAAGTGGGATTACGAACTTCGTCACGGGGCGGACCTGGAAGGAGTCGTTGACCGTGCATTCGCCATTGCCGAGTCCACGCCTCCCGGCCCTGTGTATCTTACCTTGCCCCGGGAAATCCTGGCCGAAGACGTCCCGGGAATCGACTACCAAACGGAGTCCCGTCAACAACACCCCGGCGACCGCCTTCCTTCGCCGGAATTCATTGCCCGGGCAGCGCGATTGCTGGCGGGGGCCCAACGTCCGTTGTTGGTCACCCGAGGGGCAGGGAAAGACCCCGAGGCCGTCGCTCCTCTGATTGAACTGGCCGAACTCATCGGTATGCCCGTGTTCGAGTCCGGCGCGCTCTACGCCAACTTCCCCAAAGACCATCCGCTATATGCCGGAGCCGACATCGGGACAGCCCTGGGCAATTCCGATATCGTGGTGGTGCTGGAAGCGGACGTGCCCTGGACTCCCAAACGGCACGCTCCCGCCTCGGGTGCGACGGTGATCGGGATTGGGGAAGACCCCCTCTTTTCCGCCTATCCGGTCAGGGGGTTCCAGGTCGACTTGAACCTCTCCGGCAATCCGAAATTGATACTCCAGGCTTTGGTCAAGTCGGTCAAAGAGGCCGCACCGGACACCTCTGCTGCCACGGCCAGGACCAATGAGTGGGCCGGGCGGTCCACACAACGCCGCGACGCTGCGCGGCTGCGTGCCGAGGACGCGAGCGACCAGCGCCCAATCAACAAAGCCTGGTTCACCAAGTGCCTCTCCGACGTCCTGGACGACGACATCATCGTGCTGAACGAGCTTGGGATAGACGCGGTCCAGATTGACATAACCCGCCCCGCAAGCTTCTTCAGCGTCCCGGCCTCCGGCGGGCTCGGCTGGGCCGTCGGCGCGTCTTTGGGCGCAAAGCTGGCCGCCCCTGATAAGACCGTAATTTGCTGCGTTGGGGACGGCTCGTACATCTTCGGCTCCGGTACCTCCGGGCACATCGTTGCCGAGGCTCAGAGCTTACCCGTCCTTACGATTCTCTGGAACAACGGCATCTGGAACGCCGTTCAAAGCGCAACCAGAAACACCTATCCCGATGGGAACGCGGTTCAGACCAACAACTTCGCCGTAAGCACTCTCTCCCAGTCCTTCCAATACGAGCTTATTTGCCAGGCGGCGGGCGGCTACAGCGAACGGGTCGACGACCCTGCGGACGTTCCCGCGGCCTTGCAGCGGGGCCTCATGGCTGTGCGCGAGGATAAACGCCAGGCCCTCCTAAACGTCATCGGCCAGTAACTCGTCCCTTATCCGCAAGACTGGCCTCCCGGAAACTTGCTGACATCATGGGTTGTGACTCACTCCATCAGATGGGTTGCAACCCCCTTCAACCACTGCCCCTCCGCCATCCTCCCACCCAATCGCTCCTCAATCATCCATTACCTCACCCCTCCGATGGCCAGTGATCCCAGGCGAATGATTAAATTAGTATAAAACTTGCGCCAAAACCTCTTGCTTAACCTGGATGCGCGTTGCTATAACTCACATTACATAACTGAAACCGTGACCGGATTGACCGGCGCATCGGACGCGCCCTTTCAAAACTCCTTGAATGAAGGCAGCAAGCCGGATGGAGACCATCTCATGCTCAAGAGCGAGTTAGTACAGGTCTCGGGCCGTGGCGCCAATGTCGAGTTTCTTATCGACGACGGATCCACCTTTGACGAGATCACCCTTGGACTGCGGGATTACCTGGCGGAGCACGCAAACCTTTGGTCCGGCGGGAGCATCACAGTCAACGTGGGGAGGCGCATCGTCTCTCAAGACCAGCTAGCCGAGCTTAAGGAGATCTTTGAACGGCAGTCAGGCTTAAAGGTGGCCCGGTTCTCCTGCCCGCCCGAGAGCCTAAGCTCCCAAGGCGGCGACACGGGTGGTCTGATCGCACCTGATTCGGCCCCGGCCTCTACGGGGGTTTCTGGGCCTATCTCTCCCCGGCGCGACGCGGCTACGGCAAGACAACGCCCCGCGGAGCCAACCCGTACACGCAACGCCTCCAAGGCGGACGCGAGCGACGCCCAAAGAACAGTCTCGGCAAACGTTCGATGGGACACCGCGCTGCTGGTCAAGGCAACATGTAGGTCGGGAGAGAGCATCCGCCACGATGGAGACGTCGTCGTCTTGGGCGACGTCAATCCGGGCGCGGAGATAATCGCCGAGGGCGACATCGTGGTATTCGGACAACTTCGCGGGTTCGCCCATGCGGGTTCGAAGGGCAACACCAGGTCGGCCATCGTGGCCCTGAACCTGGACTCACCGCGTATCCAGATAGGACCTCACGCCGGCACGTCAGCTCAAGCGGGCCAGCGGCGCAAGGGACCGGCAACCGGCCCCATGATCGCTTACGTCCGGCGCAAAGGCATTCACCTGGCCCCGTTCGTGGGCCGGTTCGCAAACTATGGTAGAGGGGAACCGTATGACGGGTAGGACTATCGTAATCACCTCGGGCAAAGGCGGAGTCGGTAAAACCACGGCCACAGCCAACATCGGCTCCGCGTTGGCGATGCGAGGGAACAAGGTCGTGGTCATCGACACGGATATCGGGCTGCGCAACCTGGACGTCATCATGGGGCTGGAGAACCGGATCGTTTATGATCTCGTAAATGTTCTCGAAGGCAAGTGCGAGCCTCACAAGGCGATGATCCGCGACAAACATGGGTACGAGCTATACCTGATCCCCGCGGCCCAGACCCGGGACAAGGACTGCATCAACCCGGAGCAATTGCGGGAACTCTGCGCCAAGCTGGAGACCGAGTTCGACTACGTGTTGATGGACTGTCCGGCGGGCATCGAACAGGGATTCAAGAACGCCGTCGGCGCGGCCACCGAGGCTATCCTCGTCACCACTCCGGAGGTCTCGGCCATCCGTGACGCGGACCGCGTAATCGGGCTCCTGGAAGCCTCGGAAGTCCACCGGCCCCGCCTGATAATCAACCGGATCCACCCCGGCATGGTCAAGCAAGGAAACATGATGGACAAGGACGACATCGTGGAATTGCTCGCGGTTGACGTGCTGGGACTGGTGCCCGCCGACGACAGGACCATCACTGCAGCCAACCGTGGCGTGCCGGTGGTCCACGACAAGAAGGCCCCGTCAGGCGCGGCGTTCCTGCGAATTGCCGCCCGCGTGGACGGCGAAGAAGTGCAGTTCGCGGAGCTGGACCGCAAGGCCGGAATGGTCGGCAAGATCAAAGAGCTTCTTGGACTGGACCGGAGGGCCTATTCTCATGCTTGATCTGTTCCGATGGCTGCTTGGCCAGCTTGACACCGAGAATGGCCAGGAACGTAGCAAAGACACCGCGCGGCAGCGCTTAAGGGTCGTCCTGATTCAGGACCGTCTGGACCTTCCAGCCGAAAAGATGGACCTGATGAAACAGGAAATCTGGGAAGTCGTATCCCGGTACCTCGTGGTGGATGATGAATTCCTGGAATTCGAGATTCGCAGGTTGGATGAACTGGTGGTCCTGGTATCCAATATCCAGGTCAAAGACACCACCGAACTGGCCCCAGCCCGCTAACCGGCCCCGTATCCCCCAAATGAATTACGGCCTGACCCGGTGAACAGACCGTTCACCGGGTCGCCGCACATCTTCACCGCTAAACACAGGGTCATTCGATTGTCACAGTTGGCCAATTGATCGTGGGCGTCTCGCCATGCTTCGCGCTCGTCTTTCCGGCCTTGAGCCGGAATCCAGAACTTCCCGCACCGCGTGACGTTCCTCCGGCTGAACATCTCTGGATTCCCACCTTTGCCCCAACCCAGTCAATCGCCCAGTCCCGTCATTCTCCCAAAAGCGGGAATCCGCAGTACGGCTAACAATCGAAAGACCCTGCGCCAACCACCGTCCACTAGCCACCGCCTCCCGCCGTCGCGTATAGTAACCGGGACCTCAGGGGAGACCATGTCTGAATCAGAAGTCCTAATCATCGGCGGCGGGATCGCCGGAACATCCACCGCATACCACCTCGCCGCCCTGGGCCGCGATGTCACCCTCCTCGAGCGCGGCGGCATCGCATCAGAGGCTTCCGGGGCCAACGCGGGCGCGGTCGGGGCCATAGGCTGGGGCGCGGTCCCAGACCTCCAGGCATACCTCACTATGGGAAGCCTGGAGATCTTTAAGTCGATGCAGATCGACCTGGGCTACGACATTGAGTTTCGCGCATCGGGCGCTCTGCAAGCGGTCCACAACGAAGCCCAATATGAGTTCATCCGGGACCGTGTCCTTGCCCAACAGTCCGGTGGCTACCGGGTGGAGTTGCTTACCGCCAGGGAAGCGCGGGCAATCGAGCCGGGCCTCAACCAGGCCCTGCCAGCCTACATGTACTCCCCTTTGCGGGCGCAGGCCAACCCGGTCAAAGCTACGCGAAGTTTCGCCCACGCCTCCCATGAACTTGGGGCACGCATCCTTACCGGCAGAGAGGTAACCGGCGTCAAACACATTGCCGGCGGTTCCTACCGCATCGATACCCCCGGCGAGGAGTACCGGGCCCAAATCCTGGTGCTTGCCGCCGGAGCCTGGTGTGGACCGTTGGGGTCGATGCTGGGTCTAGACATACCGGTCGTTCCGGTGCGGGGCCAGATGTGGTCTACCGCGCCCCTGACGCCACGGGTGTTCGCGACGATTTCTTCCGCCGAATCAGCCCTGGACTGGAGCGCGGAAACCGGGCGAACACCCGGAACGCCTCCCGAACTCACCCACCAACAAGATACCCGCGTTACCCGGCACCTGTACGGGCGTCAGACCGCCGGCGGTGAGGTCATATTCGGCGGAGACAGGCAGATGGCCGGTTACGATAAGACGCCCGACGCGGCGGGGATCGAGGCAAACCGGGGTCATGCGGCGGAAGTGCTGCCGTTGGTTAGGGACCTGCCGCTGGAGAGGACGTGGGCGGGACTCATGCCCTTTTCCTTGGACGGCAAGCCCATTATCGGGAAACTTCCCGGCCCAGACGCCTGCTACATTGTCAGCGGACTGGCCTCGTCCGGGTTTGGCCGGGGTCCTATAGCGGGTAAACTTATCGCCGACTACATTCACACCGGCCACAGACCCCAGGTTTTGAGTGAAGCAGACCCTGCCAGGTGCGTGAATGTTATAGGCTAGGGGCTGGGCCGCCATCTCGTTTCCCGAAGACAACTTAAGCCTCGGCACATGTTAAAGAAGGTCCTTAGAAATGCGCCTGGTGTTGACCAACGCCTCTCTGATCGACTGCGTTAATCCGGAGCCAGCGCCCCGGTCGAGCGTCGTGGTTGAAGATGGGCGTATAGCCCAAATCTCCAACGGCGCCGTTCCGGTCGACTCAAGCGGCTCTCAAGTCATAGACCTGGAAGGCGCCTACCTGCTTCCCGGACTCTGGGACGTCCATATCCACCCCGAATACGTCACACATCCGGTCCTCACCGTGGCCCAGCAGACGGCCCGCTTCGGGCAAGAACTGTCGGAGGGGTTGACCGAAGCCGGGGTCACCAGCGTCCGATGTGGCGGGGCCTCCCATTTTATGGACGTTGCCTGGAGGGACACCTTCGCTGCGGGACATATACCCGGTCCCAGGGTATTCGCCTGTGGCAACTTCCTGACCACCACCGGCGGTCACTTCCTGACTTCGGGCCATGCCCGGGAATGCGACGGTCCATACGGGTTCGTGAACGCCATTCGCGAGCAAATCAAAAACGGCGTCGATCACATTAAAATCAACCTCTCCGGCGGTGTCATGGGGCCCTTTTGGGACCGCCATACTCACACGTTTTTGCTCCCCGAGGAGTTGCAAGCGGCCTTCTCCCTTTGCGAGCAAAGGGACTACCAGGTAATGGCCCATGCCACCAACCCCGGCGCGGTGAAGGCCGCCCTGCGCCTGGGCGCTCACAGCGTCGAACACGGCTACATCATGGACGAAGAGTGCCTTCAACTCTTCGTAGAACAGGACACATGGTACGTGCCGACACTGGGAATCACCCACCTAACCCCGTCCCAGGCAAACTCAGAACGGGAACGCAGCTACGTCCAACGCCGGGCGCTCAGCCCGGACCTGGTGCAGAGGGCGGAGGCTGCCGTGGATGGTCACCGAAACTGGTTCCAGACTGCCCTGGGTTCCGGGGTCAAGATGGCTCTGGGCTCCGACGTGTTCCCCCTGCGGGAGTCCGCGTTACTGGAGATGGGCCTGTGGGTCAAGGACGGCGCAACCCCGTGGCAAACGCTGCTGGCGGCCACGACCAACGCGGCCCAGCTTTGCGGCAGGGGTTCCGACCTTGGTACAGTTGAAGTGGGTAAATTGGCTGACTTGATCGCGGTAGCGGCTAACCCACTGGAGGACATGGAAAACCTCGGCAAGTTGCTCCTGGTGGTCAAAGAAGGCAAAGTAGTCTCGGACAAACGCCCCGCCACTGCGGAGTCCAAACATTAGGAGGGCAGATATGGCCGGCAACAAGCTCACCATTGGCAACGTGGAGATAACCTCTCTCTCCGACGGCATCCTCGAATTCGACCTTTGCAATTTCTTCCCCGGCATTCCTTCGGAGGACTGGCAACCCTACAGCGGCCATCTCACCGAAGACCACAACGTCCGATTCAACTTGGCCTGTTTCCTGGTCCGCTCAGACGGGCGGAACATCGTCGTGGATACAGGGCTCGGCCCGAAACCGGCGGATGCTCCCGAGACGCCCTGGGGAGAGCTGCTTAACGACTTTGCCGCCCACGGGGTCAGACCTGAAGAGATAGACATGGTGGTCATGACCCACCTCCACCGTGACCATGTGGGCTGGAACCTCCAGTCTCAGGACGGCAAGTTCGTGCCCACGTTCCCAAACGCCAAATACTATATGAGCGCCATAGACTGGAACGCCTCCCACGACCCGGCGCTCCAACAGGATCGATTCCCCAACGCCCCCGAATGCGTCTGGCCTCTACAAGACCTGGGAGTGGCCGAGTTGATGGAGGGCGAATTCTCGCTCACGAGTGAACTGACCACGCTGCCCACTCCGGGTCATACGCCGGGACACATGAGCATTATGATCGCCTCCCAGGGAGAACGGGGACTGATACTCGGCGACGTACTCCACAACACGGTGCAGGTACACGAGACCGACTGGGTGTCCCGCGCCGATATCGACCCCGATCAGACCCGGATCACCCGCCGGTCTTTGATGGAGCGGTTGGAGCAGGACGGCGACACAGTCGTATCCGTCCACCTGCCGAAGCCGGGTTACGGAAAAATCGCCCGCATGAACGGGCGCCGCTACTGGCAGGCCCTGGAAATCTAAGCTGACTCTACCCGTAGGCGGCTGTCTCAGTCGAGTCGCCGCCCGTGCGGAGCCTACTCTGAGCAATTGGGTCGTAACGTAAGTGCTGCGTGACGGTCGAGTCGCCGCCCGTGCGGAGCCCACTAGGGTCATTCGATTATCGGCCCAATTGTCCGAACCGGGATTCACAGGATTTTGGGATTCGGATGATTTCCAATCATATAAATCCCGGAATCAGCGAAATCACAGTGCAGACGGGCAATCGAAAAACCCTAAGGCGCCCACTGCCACATGTCCAACCCGCCCTGGAATTCGGGTATCATGGAATGTGGCTGCGAGCCGTATCTACTGCCAGGAGCTATGCCGCCTCATGCTGGAACACATGGGGGTCCGTTGGGGGTATGTATTCCTCCGCTCGGCCAATCACATCGGACCCGAAGAATTTCACGACCTCATGGAACAGGCCGTCGAAATGTACCTTGCGGGGGAAGACGAGCGCCGCGTCAAGCATTCAGACTACGAGGGCCGTCTGTTCACAGAGCGGCGCTATGAGGTTATAGGAGGGCTGGGCGGTCAACGGTTCGACGCCGAATTGGAGACGGCCTACGGCCACGACTCCGCGTCCTTTCTCGTAAACGAGCAGACGGGCGGCATGGGATCGGCCATCTCCAGGAACTGACCCTAGGAGCCCGTGCCCGCCTAGATGGAGTTGCCCCAGCGGTCCGAGGAACAGACTTCCGCCAAGGGCATTCGCCTGACTGGGCCAAAGACGCCCCTCGGATAGCCCATTGGCATGCAATACACCACCTGCGCGGTCTCCGGGATCCCGAACAGCTCATGGACCCTGTCCGTTACTAACGGGTGCAGAGTGGCGATGGTCCCTCCGATACCGAACGCTCTCGCAGCGAGCAACATATTCTGCGCCGCTGGTATCACCGACCCCGCAGCGGCAGAACCCCTAGCCGTGGCGCACACCAGCACCATCACGGGAGCGTTGCCTATCTCGTTTGCCAGCCGCATAGCTGACCGCATGGGGCTCTTGCCGGGTGGGATATCCTCCGGGCCGTTGATCCCGGCGTCCTTTCGCTTGGCCCACCATGCCTCGTGGTACAGCTCGGCCAGTTTGCCCCGCATTTCGGGGTCCTGGACTACAATGAAGTGCCATTGTTGAGTGTTGCCGCCGTTGGGGGCGCGGATGGCCGCCTCCATGATGTCCCGCATCACTTCATCCGGTATTGGATCAGCCTTGAATCGGCGGATAGCCCGTTGCGTGAACAGGGCTTCTCCCAGTGACATGTCGCCTAGACGCTCGGCGGTGGTCATTCTCTAATCCTCCGTACCATATTCTTTGTCGGCGTTAGCAGTTTGGCTGACCGCCTCATGGCATGTCCAGCTGAATATTATCACAAAGACGAAGCAGCATTTCCGAGTCTGTCCCGTGAAGCACCGGCCCACGAGCGTCTATTGGGTTGACACTCCATAATGCCCTGTCTACACTCAGCTTACTTCAGGATGAACATAACGTCGTCCACGCATAGGACCTAGACCAGGGGGAAAACCGTCATGGCCAGGTTCGACTACCTCGAAGCCCGCACCCTTCGTCAAGCCCTTTCCCTGTGGCAAAGGCACGGTCCCAACGCCCGGTTTGTGGCCGGTAGCACCGATTTTCTGGTCCGCTGGCGCATGGGCAACTGGAACCCCGATTACGTCATCAACATCCAGCATATCCCTGCGCTAAACCGGGTCTCTTTCAGCGTCCGCAACGGTCTGCGCCTCGGGGCTCTCACCACTGTCCAGACCCTGGAAGACCATCCGGCTGTGCGCCGCCGCTACCCCGCCCTTGCAGCGGCGGCGGCCTCCTTCGCCGGAGTCCAGGTGCGCAACCTGGCTACCGTTGGCGGCAACATCTGCAACGCCTCGCCAGCCGGAGACACCCTCCCCGCGCTCTTGGCATTCGACGCCCAATGCCGCGCCGTTGGCCCTGAAGGTGAGCGTTGGGTACCGTTGGACCAGTTCTTCACCGCTCCGGGCCGGACGGTGTTGGGACCCGGCGAGCTGCTAGCCGAACTGAGGTTGCCTCCGCCGCTACCCAACGGCGGCTCACTTTACATAAAACACAGTCCCAGGGGGGCGATGGATATCGCCACCGTCGGCGTCGCTTCCTCCATATCCCTCACCAACGGCGGAGCGGTCTGCGGCGAGGCGCGCATCGGTCTAGGGTCTGTCGCGCCAACACCCCTGCGGGCCTATTCCGCCGAGGACATACTGCGCGGGCACGAGATTACTCCCGCTTTGATCGCCTCCGCCGCCAAGGAAGCGCAGGACAGTGTGACCCCGATTTCCGACGTGAGAGGCTCCGCCTCCTACCGCAAGGAGATTGTTGGAGTGCTCACCCAGCGTACGTTGGAACGCGCGGTGCAAATGGCCCGGGAAGCGTCGATTCCCTTCGAGATGCAACGCCGCCTGGCGGTCCAGGCCGCGTTCTAACGGCTACCTCACTCTCACCGGGAGCATGAACGGATGAAGAAACCACTGGCCTTAACAGTCAACGGAGAGCCCCGCCAAGTCTTGGTTGAACCCTACTATTCCCTTCTGGATGCCCTGCGGGACGAGATGCGGTTGACCGGTACCAAAAAGGGTTGTGACGAGGGCGACTGCGGGGCCTGCACGGTTCTCCTGAACGGGCTCCCCGTTACCTCTTGCCTGGTGTTGGCCCACAGCGCACACGACTCCCAGGTCACGACCGTGGAAGGTCTGGCTACGGCGGAGGCCCTGCATCCTGTCCAACAGGCCTTCGCCGAATACGGTGGGCTCCAATGCGGTTTCTGCACCCCCGGCTTGATTATGGCCGCCGTCGGGTTGCTGGAGAAGGACCCCGACCCCAGTGAAGAAGAGGTCAAATACGCCATCGGAGGGAACCTGTGCCGCTGTACCGGCTATACCAAGGTCGTGCAGGCGATCATGGCTGCCGCAGAAAAGGCCAGGTCCTAAACCCGGCTCCTGAACGCTTCGAGGAGTGTACGCAATGACTACCGAACATAAGGTCCTGGGTCAAAGCCTCCCCAGGGTGGACGCGCTGGACAAAGTCACCGGCAGGGCTACCTACGTCGCGGACGTTTACTTGCCGGACATGCTCTTGTGCAAGGTGTTGACCAGCCCACACAGCCACGCCCGTATCGTCAGTATCGACACGGGCAAGGCGGAACAGTTGCCCGGAGTCCGGGCGGTCATCACGGGCAACGACTTCCCAGACCGCTATTTCGGGTCCGGGGCGGTCAAGGACCGGCGAATAATGGCCCGCGGCGAGGTGTTCTACATCGGCGAGCCCGTTGCAGCCGTGGCCGCGGACGATGAGATAACCGCGCAAGAAGCGCTGGACCTGATAGAAGTCGAGTACCTGGAACTGGACACAATCGTCGACCCGCTACAGGCCATCAAAGAGGGCTCAACCCTGGTACACCCCGACATGCCCAACTTCGAAGGTTACGGGTTTGCCATGGGCGGCAACAACTGCACCCTGCTGGATGCGGACCGGGGCGACGTGGACCAGGCGTTCCAGGATGCCGACCACGTATTCGAGGAGACCTACCACTCCCAGGCGATCAACCAGGGATTCCTGGAACCCATGGCCTGCGCCGCCAACGTCGAGGCCAACGGACGGCTGACCATCTGGGCCTCCACCCAAGGGCCGTACCAGGTACGGGCCCAATTAGCGTCGGTGCTGAACATTCCGCTCTCCAGAATCAAGGTCAACGCTATGGAACTGGGCGGCGGTTTCGGCGCGAAATTGCGGCTGGCCTTCGAGGCCTTCCCCGCCCTGCTGGCAATGAAGACGCGCCGCCCCGTGAAGCTCATCAATACCCGGGAAGAAGTATTCACTCTCAACGGGCCGCGCCTGGCCACGACAATTCACCTGAAGACTGGAGTCAACAATGATGGGCAGATCATAGCTCGGGAGGCCCACAGTGTCTTCGACGTGGGGGCTTACCTTGGAGCGGGTCCCAATTCCGGAGTCGCCCACGCCCTGGGCGCTTACAACATCCCCAACTTCCGGCTACGTTCCTACGGCGTCTACACTAACAAAATTTACGTGGGCTCCTACCGGGCGTCTGGGGTAGCGGACATGCACTTCGCCGTCGAGTCCCACATGGACGTCATGGCCCACGAGTTGGGCATCGGACCCCTGGAGTTCCGGCTCAAAAACATCATCAAGGAAGGGGACACCAACGTGTCGGGGGCCAGCGTCCCTTCAAACGGCCTGTTGGAGTGCATAAACGCGGTCAAGGAGAAACTTGACCTGCCCAAGAAGCTCGAGGAAGGCCACGGCGTCGGGATCTCCCTTGGCGAGTGGCGCAGCGGCAGCGGACCTTCCACGGCCTCAATCAGCGTCAACGAAGACGGCACCGTCAGCATGCTTACCGGGTCGACGGACATATCGGGGAGCGACACCTCACTCGCACAGATCGCCGCCGAGACCCTGGGCGTCAGGCTGGACCAGGTGATCGTCGCCAAACGGGACACCGACATGGCCCCGTTCACCGGCCCCAGCGGTGGCAGCCGTATCGTCTACAGCCAGGGGAAGGCCGTGCAAATGGCCGCCGAAGACGCCCGCGACAGGCTCATAGGCTTGGCGGCGGACCGGTTTGGCGTGCTCCCGGAGGCCCTGACCTGCCAGGGAGGATCGGTCTACGTCCAGGACAACCCACCCCAGTCCCTGACCATCAGCCAGCTAGCCGCCGCCAGCCTCACTTCCCGGGGCGGTCCCATCATCGGCCTGGCGTCCCTGTCCACCATGCCCTATGCCCCCGTGTTCAACACCCAGGCTGCGGAGGTGGTTGTCGACAAGGCCACAGGCCAGGTGAGAGTGACCCGGTTCGTCCAGGCCCAGGACGTGGGAGTCGCCATCAACCCCATGGGAGTCGAGGGACAATTGGAAGGCGGGGCGGTGCAGGGAATTGGCCGCGCCCTAAGCGAAGAAATGCAGATCGACATGGAGACTGGACGAGTCCGCAACGCCTCCCTCTCCACCTACCTCATGCCGTTGGCCATCGACATGCCGGCCATCGAGAACATCCTCGTGGGGGTTCCCAGCGAGGATGGCCCCTTCGGCGCGAGAGCGGTGGCCGAGCCCCCGGGCTTCGGTCCTCCCGCCGCCATCGCCAACGCTATCTACGACGCGGTGGGGGTCAGAATCAAAGACCTGCCCTTGTCCGGAGACCGCGTCCTGGCTGCGCTGCAAGGGCAAGTCCCAGACGAATACCATCTGGATGTGGAAGCCCTGAAGAAGGCCGAGACGGGTTAGACCAAAATGCCGTCTCCGCGTCACCGGTGGCGGAAGACGGCATCGCCGGGAATCGGGTCCAAGCCAGTCTTAGTAACTATCTCAAAACTTGGCAAGCTGCCCATCCCGTCTTTCCCGCGAAAGCGGGAATCCACGACCTCAGCTAACGATTGGTGGGATTTCAGCAGAGTCCGCTGGATTTGAGATAGACTCTTAGGGCTTGAACACCGTCTCCAACTTGGCCGAACTGTCAAAGAAATGTTGGAGACTCTGGTTCACCCGGAAGAAGATATCGGCGCGGAACTGGTCGCCGGTGGCGTTCTTGGAGATGCCGCCGTCGATCATCAGGTCCAGCGTGTTCAGGGTGTGACGCAAGTCCGCCCCGTCGTTTTCTTTCGTATTGGTGATCAGGTCGTGCCATTCATCGACTCCCATTTCCAGGAAGAAATCGGCGTCGATTAGATCGTATTCCGTACCCTCTTTGACTTCGGAGCATTTAAAGGCTTCGAAGGTTATGACGAAAACTTTTTCGCCTACCTTGACGCCCATCGTGGCGTCCACGCTGCCAATACGGCGATATTCCGGGTCGTTATTGACTAGCTCTTGAAGACTTTGAAACCACTCAACCGATGGAAATGTTAGACCGTTCGCCCCCTGGGCGCTCATCTGTTGCCTCCTGGTAGTTGGTAAAGTGTGGGCCGGCGCTTTGCGGACAGCCGGTCGTTTCGGGGCCAGTTACTCTTTGAAGTAGGGATCCCCCTTCTCCTTGGCCTGATTGAAGGGGACCATCTTGTTCATGTGAAAGTCCGGGTCAGAGTTCGCGGGCGCGTTGGCCAACGCCTTGTCCACCATCTTGAAATACTTGGGGTCTAGCTGGTCCATCTTATCGGCCTCTGATCTCAGGTACGCCACTCGGGACATAATCCTCTGCAGTTTGCCGCCTTCGCACAACCCGCAACTCGATGGGTCCGGAGAACTCATGGACCGCAGAAAAATACTGTTTACGCCGCCGCAATCGTGGCAGCGGTACTCATAAATGGGCACGGCAGTTCCTTTAGGCCGGGCTGGCTTCTTCCCGTCCCAGGTAGACGGCCAGGTCCGGGGTCAAGTTTTCTTCTGTCTTTCCGATTCCGACCCACTTCATTCGGGTCAGGTATTGCTCGATGTATTCCTTTTGGAAGCGTTTGACCACTTCCATGCCCTCGGACATATTGGCGACGCCCCCACCGAATATGATCGCCAGCGTTTCCCAAAGCACCGGGTCCTTGAAGTCTTGGACCAGGTCGCGTTCCACACCCCGCATCAGGTTGTTCAGCCCCAACGCGAAGGCCGGTTCACGGTTGTCAACGGCGTACTTTAAGTGCTGCATCCCGTAGCGCATGTGCCGGGCCTTGTCTTCCATGCAGCGCCGGAACATGTACTTGTCGGCGGTGTTCCGGGAATAGGCCTCGCCGTACCGGTACAGCATCAGAGTAAGAGTCCCGCGGATAATGTAAAGGAAGATCACCACCTCGGTCCATCCCGCCCTGGCTTCCATCAACCGGCGGTTGAACTGGCCCGCGCTCTCTAGCCCCAGTGCGCCGCCGTGGGCCAGAGCCCGCTGCCGGAACACGGAGTAATGGCGTCCGGTATCGAAGAACTCGCTGGCCAGGAAAGTCTTGACCTCGTGGTAGGCGTAGTTCATCCGGTAAAGCCATTGACCGATGGTGTCGGTCTCAATTTGCGCTTGTTGGGCTAACTCAGTGCAGAGCTGACGCATGGCAAGCTCCACGTCGTCATCCTCGGCGGGTAGGTCGTCCCAGGGAACGTCGGCATGGGCCATCCAACGCCTTTGGATCGCTTCTTCATACAGATCGGCCGCGCAGTCAGCCCAGAGGTCCACCTTGGCGCTCAGGGAGTACACGTCTGTCCGTGGTATTCCCGGGACGGCGAAAGCTCCCCGGGGACGGCGGCTCATGTCGTCGCTGGAATCGGGAATCTCCCCGTAGCTTCCCAGGTTGAGCGCCCGCATGGTCATCCCATGCTTGCCCGGTTGTGCCCGGATCCCCCATTCCAAAGTGTCGTTCATCCAGTCCAGGGGCTGAGGGCCCGCAGGTTTCTCTTCGGTGGTCTCTTCGGACGACTCGGCGGCCGGTCCGCCGGTTGTTTCGGCTACTGGCTGGTCCGGAGTTTCTTCCTCGTTAAGGGCCATGACTATCCTCGGAGGGTCTCAAGGTGAAAGTCGTGATGGGATCGGATGTGGGCGGATAAATTAAGACCTCCCCCGAGAACTCGTGGGAGGTCTTGGAACAGCATCGCAATCTAGCTATGCCGCGGCGTTGTAGGCCTCCAGCAGCGACGGGTGGACCCGGCCGCTGGTGATCCGGTCATCGAAGCCCGCGGACTTCAGGCGCTGGAAGTACTCTTTGACCTGGCGCTGTCTGATGGCCATCAGGATCTTCTGTCCCTCGTCCACCTTGTCCTTGCCACCGCCTAGCAGGACCGCCAGGGCGTCGCTGGTGAGCTGGTTGCGGCCCGCCGGGTTCTCCCCGCCGGCGCCGGTGGACTGGCGGCTCTCGCCTTCGTCCAAATAGCAGTGGATCTCTTCCCTGCGTTCCGGGGTGAACTCGTTCATGTAGCGCAGGTGAAGTACGCCGATGGCGACGTGACGGGCCTCGTCCTGGGCGCAGCGGCGGTAGATCATCTTCTCGGCCTCGTTGTAGGCCATCAACTCGCCGAGACGGAACAGGGTGAGAACGTTGCCTTCACCGGTGATGTGCAGGCGGGAGGAAAGCTCAGTGAACTCCCTGGCGTTGTCGGTACTGCCGCCGACCACGTCGCTTACGCTGTCGGTCATCCGCATCAGGCCGCCGCCGTTGGCCAGCGCGCGCTTGCGGAACACGTCGAGATGTCGTGACTCGTCCATCACCTGGGCCAGCAGCGCCAGCCGTACTTCGTGATAGTCGGGGGACATGGTGGAAATGAACCTGCCCGGGACGTCGGATGCGACGAATTCCACCTGAGTGAAGAAGGTGGCCAACTGGCACTCGGCGGCTTCGATGTCATCGGGCAGAGCTTCAAGAGTCTCCCACGGGATATCGGTGGCGGAACTCCACTGGCGCGTGACGAACTCTTGATAGAGCTTAGTCAGATTGTGGGCCCAGACCTCGCTTTTGGTCCTGAAAGTGTACGCGCCGAATTGGGCCACGTTGTTTCTGGGGATCGATCCCTCGACCCTGCCCGTGTTGTTAACGGAGATTTCGTCCACGTCTTCGCGCGCGACGTTTTCTTGCAGCTTACTCAGCCAGGAGAGGTCGAATCCCTGCTCTTTGGCCTGTTCCCAATAGGAAGCCCGGTTCTGCACCGTGGCCATAACATCTGCCTCCTCGTCGTATGCGACACCCACACTGGAAATCGGGGATTACCCCAGTTACCGAGCATGGTACGTGCGCCCCTTGCATTTGTCAACGCCTGGAGGCGAAAGTAACTGTTCAGACTCGATGACGCGGATTGGCTAAATCCCACATCGGTCATCTCCATGATGATTCTCAAACGATGTCCCTCAGCCACAACCAGTCATTCCCGCGAAGGGAGACCTTTGAATAATCCCCTCTCCCTCCGGAAGAGGGTTAGGGTGAGGGCGTCCTCCGTATCTGGGCGCACTCTGGATTCTCGCTTTCGCGGGAATCACGGAAGGTTACGCAAAGGTCCCGCGAAGGCGGGAATCTAGAAATGCCAATGATAGTGACCATTGCTGGTTGTAAAGGTTCCTGGATTCCGGGTCAAGCCCGGAATGACGGGCTGGGAGGAGGAAGGACACATCAAGTCTGAACAGTTACAGGCGAAACGTGCGTGTTCAGACTTGATGAGGCGGATTGGCTGAATCTCACATCGGTCATCTCTGTGATAATCCTCTTACCGTGTCCCGCGCCCGGAATCCGTCCTTCCCCCGCAATCCGTCCTTCCCCCGCAGGCGGGAATCCAGAGCAATCCGTCATTCCCGCGCAGGCGGGAATCCAGAAATGCCAATGATAGGGACTGTTGCTGGTTGTAAAGGCTTCTGGATTCCGGGTCAAGCCCGGAAGGACGGACCGAGGGTGAGAAAGATACACAAAGTCTGACCAGTTACGGCGAAACTTAGCCCTTCACCCGGCGCGCCGGGGGCTCATGTTGCGGCCCCGATCAGCTCCTCAGACGCCGGAACTGGAGGGAGTCCCGGAGGCCTGGCAAACAAGATGAGGACCATGGTCAGCCCGCCCAGGATGGCAAAAGCGGCGAGGGCGAAGGAGTAGCTGTGGTAGACGTCGAACACTATCCCCGCGGCAATCGAACCAACAGCTTGCTCCAAGCTGGTGAACGGTTCCGTCACGCCCCGTATCGTACCCAAAGATCGCCGTCCGTAGTAATCCGCGTAGGCCACCGGCGGTACCGATAGCATCCCGCCGACTCCAAATCCGAATAGCCCGGAATAGATCAGGGCTTCCGCCGTGGTGTCGGCGGTAAGGAACAGGGCTGCCGGGATGGCGACGGCCCCGGCCACCGCGGCCAGCACGTACCTAACCGGGTACCTTTCCGCGATCCAACCCCAACTCAGACTACCCACACCCATGAACGCCGCGTTGAGGCTGATTCCGATACCCGCGAAAACCGCGTCCAATCCCTGGTCTCGCAGGAAAGCGGCCAAGTGCGTGTTTATCCCGGCCTGGACCAGGAACAGAGTCCCAACGCCTAGCGCCAGCATCCACAGCGCCGGAGTCCGCATGGCTGCTTTCAGAGTCCATGCCGGTTCTTCCACCGCCCCTGCCTGGCCATCAGCGTTCCCCTCGGTCTCTTCCGGGTCGCCGTCGGGCTTCAACTCAAGGTCTTCGGGCCTCTGGACGATCAGAAGAGCCACCGGCGCAAGAGAAATCGCGAACACCAATACTCCCAAAACCAGCCACGCCGCCTGCCAACCCCGCGTTGCGATGACCGCGGAGGCGATCATCGGGAAGGCCACCAGCCCGATGGAGTGTGAAGCGAACAGTATCCCGTTGGCCCTGCCCCGCATACGGATAAACCATCTCGAAACGACCACGGAAGCGCCGATCTGGACGGGACTGGCGAAGATGACCCGGCCAACACCGTAGGCAATGTAGAACGCCACGGGGACGGTGGCCCAGGCCAGTGATATCGTGGAAATGCCAAGGATGAAGATGCTCGAAGCCAGCACCAGCCGCGCCCCGTACCGGTCAACCAGCCAACCGACCACTGGAGACACGCCAGAGGCGGCCAGACCGCCGAAGCTGGCCGCTCCCGCGATGAGAGTCCGGCTCCAACCCAACTCCTCGGACAGGGGAAACATGAAGACTGCAATGGTCAAACTGGCGGCGGAGTTGCGGACCACCTGGGTAGTCCCCGCCGAAAAGAGGACCACCCAACCATAGAAGAAAGGCAGCCGCCGGGAAAGGAAATATGCCGGACTCATAGAGGGACTCACTGAGTGAAACTATCCCTCTTGTCCGGGGGCATTAACATAACATCGTGCATATTTGGATCGCGTTGATGAGACAGGTTAACCACACGTTTCGACTCGAGCCTACCGGGGTACGAATTCCGCCGGCACATTCTCTCAGCAATGCACCCTCTGATCAATCTGTCATAAACCTGCCGCAAGTGGTGAAAGGACGAGCTTATTCGCCAATCCTCAATGATAATAATCTCGTGACGCCTGCGTCCCACTCTGGGTAGTCTCGTACCCGAACCGTGATTTCATAACTCCCCGGAATCCTCGGTACACCAGAGACGGTCCCTGAGAAGGAGTCGAAGGTCAGTCCGTCTGGAAAGGCCCCAGATTCAACGGACCAATGATACGGGGGCGTTCCACCTATAGCCTCAAGTCTTGCTGAATAGGGCAGCATCGCCCTTCCCACTGGGAGTGGATGGGTCCCCAACGGATAGGGGGATGAAGGCTGGCTACCGCCTTCGCGGTACGTCAGCGGCCTCAGCTACCAGCAGATCAAGTTTGGTAACGGGTCCAACGTCCCTGGGGCATCTCGCCGTCATATTCATTGCCAAAGGCGCCGCGCCTGCTGGCTCGGTCCACCGCGCCAGGAAAGTGATCGGTATCGTCAATGGCCATATTCCCACCGTGATAATTAGATACGGTAGGAATAGTCACTTGACCCTGTTCCTTCAGAATCACGAAATCATCGTACGCCTGGTTGAACGCCAAGGCATGGCCCAATTCGTGGTGAGCTATGGAATAAAGGTCGTTGGGAACGTCCCCCAGGTTGGTTGCACGCCACCATTCGTCCTCATGAGCTGAGATGGTCCACGCAAGAGAATTGTAGTTCCCCCATTGCTCCACTTCTATTCCACCTGAACGTCTGAGGGGATGTTTCCGGCCCCCGCTAGTCTGATACCCACCGTGCCACGACCCTTCCCCCCGATCGAAGTTCGTCGTGATGAATACCGTATGCGTACAACAAGAACCCGGTGTAGCTCACCGCGTTAGTGACCATCTGCCCTCCTTCAAACCCGTCTGAGTTCCAAATCCAGGTTTTCTCTGAACCCGCTCCGACTTCATTCAGCTTCATATCAGTGAAGAAATACGCCCAATCCTCTACAGCCAACCGAATCGTATCCCGGGCAGACGTGTCATCAAACCGACCAGTCTGGTCTTGAGAGAAGTCAACCTGAATCTCAAAAACCGGGGAGCGGTCCAAGTCCTGATCGATTACATGTACGTCGATGATCTTCCGGCGGTCGACCCCTTGGGAGTCCATATACTCGACCACCAACTCGTGAGTCTCGTCAGCGAAGTCGCGGTCCGGGAATATCGAGACAAAGAAGCTACCGTCTGAGGATTGAGGTCCGACAAGCAAAGACTTCGTCGGGCCATCGGGACCTGTCTGGCTCGGGAGGTTGAGATATATCCTGGGCTCCGTTGAACTTAGCAACTATCTCAAAACGAGGCTTCCCAAATGTCTCCCCCTTTCGCAAAAGGGGGATTAAGGGGGATTTCGCCTCTGCCTAAGCCTGTTCGTTCAGTTTTGAGATAGATACTTACTCAATTATCCCCCGATGCCTACCGTCCTGATAACACAACGGCCCCGGTGTTTTAACCGGGGCCGCAATCGCGTCCTAGTCCCGAAACGTAAGCGCAGTCTAGTCGGGAGTGGCACTCCAGACGGTGAAGTTGCCGCCCATGGGCATGGGACCACCGGAGACGGCGATCTCTGGCTTCACGCCGGTAAGGGTCCGTGCGCCGGCCCTTCCCTGAATCTGTTGGATGCAGTCGGTGTGCATCCAGAAGCGGCTGCGGCCACTTCCGATGTTGCCCCCGCTAGGAAGGATGGGGTTCGGTCCCTCGATGCTGATATCCGTCTGGTAGAAGTCCAGGGCGTCCCCGAACTTCATGCCGCGGTACCCCAGCCCTTCAATATGGAACTGGTGGAACTCGGCAAACCCGTCGTACATGTTTTCGAAGGAGAGATCGTCGACCGTGATCCCGGCGGCCTCGAATATCTTTCTCCCCGTGCTACCGGTCTCAGCCTGGACCTCTTCCAGGGTCGGCGTGAGACTCCTCGCGGAACCCCTGCTGGAGGCATGCCCAAGGATGTATACGGGCTTCTGGCTCATGTCCTGCGCCCGTTCCGCGGTGGTAAATACGTAGGCTGCCGACACCATGATCGGGATGTCGTTATCGAAGAGGTTCGCTGGCTTTGCGATCCAGCGGGCAGCGAGATAGTCGTCCGGCGTCAGTTCCTCGGGCCGGTGCTGGAACCAATACCCCTCTGGGAACAGCAACCCGTTCCTTCTCGAGTTCTGCATGAAGGGGGCCATCATGTCGTGGTTCTTACCGTACTTGTGGCAGTACTCCGCGAACTGGAGGGCCGTGCCGAAGCAACCGGGAGGACCCCACACCGTTCGGCCAGGACCCAGGGCAAGGCTGCCCGGGACGGTGTCCACCGCGCTAGAGCCGCCGTGGTTGTACCTGCCGTCCAGGTTATGCCAGCCTTTGAGCACCAGGCAGGTGTTGGTCAACCCATCACCGACCGCTTGAGCTGCTACGACTACCGCGGCGGACATGCAGCCAGGCGCGTTCATGGTGAACTTGACGTTGGTCAGCTCTGGCATGTTCTTCAAAAGCCATTCCGCGCTCAACTGACCGATGCCGTCCACCGGGTCATCGGTCTTGTTAAAAGCGTTGACCACGTCGGCCGGTACGGGTGTGTCCTCCGGCCAGTGGGCCCCGGTGGTGGTGACGGGCACTACGACCAATCCGTCTACCTGGTCCGGCGAGACCCCCGCGTCTTCGATGGCGCGGCGCAATGCCAGAATGCTATTCGCGCCTACCGACGTTTCAGGCCTGCCGTCCCAACGCCGCGCTGTCGGCGAGTGGCCGATTCCAACAGCCGCTACCTTTCCTCGGTGCGGCCAAACGCCCAACCCTTCGGTGGACCGGTACATTGACTCGGGAGCCATCTGTGTCGTCATAGTTCACTCCTCTACAAGAACTAGCGATGTATTCCGGGAAAAGGGGCTAGCTGACTAATCTCCACTCGGGGATTACCTGTCCGTTGGCAGTTGGCTCGAATATTACCTCCACACTGCCGCCGACCGGGACCTCGTCCACCGGGACTCCTGGCAGGTGGGAATACATCTGTATGTCGGGGTCGTCATCCAGCATGATGACAGCCAAGTTGAACGGTTGGTCTTGCTGGAGCAGCCGAATGGGGCAGTCATGCACCACACAGTAGTTGTAGATCTTGCCCCGGCCGCTCATATTCTTCCATTCGAGGTTGTCGCCGGAGCCGCACCCGCCGCATCTGGCCAGGGGAGGATTCTGCAACCGGTCGCAGGCGGTGCAATTCTGGATCACCAATCGCCCTGCGGTAGCGGCCTCGAAGAAGGGCTTCGTGAGGTCGTCGGGCTCCACGCCCTGTTTTGCCATATTTCTCCTCCGTTGCTCGCAGTTCTCCGCCACAGCGGAGAATTCTGCTTGATAAAAAGGTCAATTTGGGGAGCTATGCCGAATTTTACAGGCCATTGCATGTAAAGGCAATTGGAGTAGCAGTTCAGACTTGATCGGAAACCATGGCCCCTTTCGCGAAAGGGGGTTGGGGGGATTTCCCCGCTCCGGCCAGACTCGTTAAATGTGCCGATGTCTTTCTCCGGCCTGAGTAGCTTCAGGTTAGAATGGCGGAGTGTGGTTGCCGCTAATACTTGTCACGTGACTGCCTGGAAGCAGAGAAATCCCCCTTTTGCGAAAGGGGGAGAGTCTCCCCCGCCGTCGCCTCGGCCTGGTCAACTCTGAACAGTTACGGAGGCCCCGGCCAACGCTTGAAAACGAGCGCGTCCAACCGAATGTCCATGAGCCCCACGATCACCATCCCAAGAGGAACGTGGGTCCCGTAAAGCGAGTCCTGGCCTGGTCCGGCTTCGATCCGGGTCATGATCAGGCCAATCGGGATCATGGTCAAGATCAACAGCGCGCTAAGTCAATGGCTGATCTGGGTCACGCGGCCGTAAGAGACCCCTGTTTCGTTCATGGCATATTCCCTTGCCTTCCCCGCAAAGGATCAGGCCTCAAGCCTCCCTGCGCATCGGGTCATTCGTGACTGTGCTCAGGATGCTGTCTTGGGTTTTGCACAACGACAGTGTTCATCATTTTGTCGTGTAATGCCTGGCGGTTCGCGTCCCAGAGGGGCCACAAGTGGTCCACTACCCAGTAGATTCCACCAGTTATACCTGACAGGAGGGCCCCCAGCATCCCTTTAATGACAACCTCCCGCAAAAACGTGAATCCCCAGCCCGAAGGGCTGCCGTCTACTCGGATCACGAGAATGCCGGCGATCTGCTTGCCGGGAGTCTGCCCCTGCCTCAGCGCGATCAGCCACCACACAAGGTAGCCCACCGACAGGATTAGACTCACCACCATCACGGCGAACACTGCATAGAAGACACCATCGTTTCGGCCAGAATCGCCTACATCCTCGCCCTCGAAACTGAAGAACAAAGAAACGCCTAAAGAAACGAGAAAGACCGCCAGCGGGACGGTCGAAAATAAGCTGTCCAGCAAATACGCCGAGAACCTCTGGAGAAATGTCGCCAATTCCCGTCCCTGTAGGTCGTACATGCTAACCTCACAGCGGCCCGGCGCTCTCCTTCAGACCGTCCCACTCCAGGACCTCCAATATTCGCACCCTCGCACCCATTCACCCTTGGCATGTGGCGAACGATATCCCTAGGGCAAGTTTACCCGGGTCGAGTAGCAACCAAAAAGGGGAAAAGCACCCAGTTAATAGGATGTGGTGGGCAGTGCAGGACTCGAACCTGCGGCCTCCTGCGTGTAAAGCAGGCGCTCTAACCAGCTGAGCTAACCGCCCATGTTCGGGGCATTCGTCGCGGAGTTGCCGCAACCTGTAGCCCTATTATTGAAGCACCTACCTTTCCGGGCGTCAATGTTGTGAGACCACATCCGCTCCCTTGGATTACAATAGTTGGCAGCGGTTCCTACAGACGCCTCCAGACGCCGCGCGTCCCATCCGCCCCTGCCGGAGGTCCCTTGTCGCCCTTTCACTTCTGCCCCAAGTGCGGCGGACCGCTGCGGACGCCCCGCCAGAGGCAGGTCTGCCAGGACTGCCGGTTCACTCTATTCCGAAACCCCACTGCCGGAGTCGCCGTTATCATCCTAGAAAGCGAGCGAATCCTGCTGGGACGCCGCTCGCGTGGCCGATACGCCGGGGAGTGGTGCATCCCCTGCGGTCATGTGGAGTGGGGCGAAGACGTCCGGGAGGCGGCCCGCAGAGAATTCCTCGAGGAAACTGGGCTTGAAGTCGAGCTTGGCCCCGTCTACACGGTCCATTCCAATTTCCATGACCCCAAGACATTGACCGTGGGCATCTGGTTCCGGGGCATTCAGGTGGGCGGGGAGTTGCAGGCCGGAGACGACCTTGACGCCGTTGACTTCTTTCCCCTGAGCGATCTGCCTAATCCGCTGGCTTTTCCCACTGACGAGCTGGTGCTGGAGCAACTCAGGCAAGAGACGATTGGCTCAAAGCCCAAAAGCCAATTGCCCAGGGGATGAAATATGCCCGAAATTCTTGAAATTTTCTGCACACTCTATCTGTAGCATGAACACTGTCCCGTATGCGCATAGGCGAGACAGCACCACAGTTTTTGGAGGTATTTAGGAGGTATTTAGAATGAGAAAACTACGTGGGCTCTTTACCAAAAGGAAGACCGCTCTTCTGGTAGCCGTGAGCGTGCTCGCGCTGGGGCTAACCGCCGGAGTGGTCCTGGCCCAGGGCAACGGTGGCAGAAACGCAATGCAGATAGTACCCAGCACGACTTTTACCGATCGCGTCGCGGAAATCCTTGGGCTGGATGGAGAAGTGGTAGAGGACGCGTTCGCCCAGGCCCAACGCGGGCAAGAGGACGAACTATACAGGGGCAGGCTGGATTTGATGGTCGAGGGAGGGCGGATTGCTCAGGAAGAAGCCGACGAGCGCTATTCCTGGTTCCAAAGCCGGCCGGACACCGTAGTCGCCGAATATGGGCACGGAAAGCGTGGCGGACATTCACAGTTCCAGGGCCGGTCAGGACGCGGACACAACGGCTGGCATAGCCCTAGAGGATTCAGGCACGGACGCCATGGCGGCCCAGCTCTAGAGTTGGTTCCCGCCGTCCCGATCAGTCCTACCGAGGCCCCATCCCAGTAAACCAGCGCGTGGTCCTACCCCCAGGTTTCGTGTGACGGGGGTAGGACCTGGCCGCTTCTGGAGGATGAAACGTGTCCAGCACCGTCCTCATAGTGGAAGATGACCCCCACACGGTGGAGGTTGTACGACTCTACCTCCGCCGCGACGAACATATCGTGCTAACCGCCTCGGACGGCATATCCGGCTTGCGTCTGTTCAAGGAGACCCGCCCGGACCTGGTGGTCCTGGACCTGATGCTGCCAGGACTGGACGGCCTGCAGGTATGCCGCGCGCTCAGAAAAGAGTCGGACGTGCCCATCGTCATGCTCACCGCCCGCGTCGAAGAGGAAGACCGCATCGCCGGGCTGGAACTGGGGGCCGACGATTACGTGACCAAACCATTCAGCCCCAGGGAGTTGGCCGCCCGCATCAGGGCAGTCCTCCGCCGCACAACCCAGGACGCATCGGAAGGTGGACCCTCGACTATCACCTACGCCGAGATCGCGTTGGACACCCAGCAGCGCACCGCGTCGTTGGCTGGCAACATATTAAAGCTCACCCCCACCGAATTTCGCCTCTTAACCCTGCTCGTTCGAGAACCCGGCAAGACCTTCACCCGGGACCAGATCATAGACCGGGTATTCGGCTACGACTTCGAGGGCTTCGACCGGACGGTCGATTCTCACGTTTACAGCCTCAGGCGGAAGCTCAACGCCGCATCGAAAGACCGGCGCTACATCCACACAGTGTATGGAGTCGGCTACAGGCTCGGCGATGGGTAGATGGATTTTCAGTTTGTGGGCCCGGCTCGTGCTTGGGTTCGCCGTGATCCTCGCCGTAGCCCTCGGCAGCGTTAGCTTCTACATAGCCAAAGTGGCCGAGCGTGAAGCTGGCGACTTCGAGCGGCAACGCGACGAGGTCAGGGAGGCCCGGATTGCCCGCCTCGTGACCGATTCCTATTCCGGTCAACGCGCCCGAGGCGAACGGGATTGGACCGAGCTGCAACCTATACTGGAGCGGACAGGGCCGCTCTTTGGCCGTCGTATTGTCGTCCGGGACCAGGAGGGCAACATAGTCGGAGACTCCCACCGTCGCCACGGTCCTCCCTGGCGGCGGCGAGGTCACCTGCCTCGCCACTCCCCGGTAGTAATGGGAGATGAGCAGATTGCTTCCGTCGAACTCGTACCATCAACGCCCACTACGACTCCGGTCAATGCGATCTCGGAACCCCCGGTCTCGCAGATGGTCTCCGCGCTAAATACTTACCTCCTCTGGACCGGCATCGCCGCCGGTCTTGGTGGCCTCGTTCTGGTGTCCCTGGTGTCACGGCAGATCCTGTCTCCCGTGCAAGCGCTTAGCACCGTCGCATCACGGTTGGGGCGGGGAGACCTTTCCCAACGGGCTGGAGAGTCCGGCCCAATGGAGATTAAGGAACTTGCCAATTCGTTCAATCGGATGGCGGGGAGCTTGCAGGAGGCTGAGGAACAGCGCAGGAACCTGGTGGCCGACGTGGCCCATGAGCTTCGCACTCCGCTGTTTAACATCCAGGGCTATCTTGAAGCCGTCAAGGACGGTCTGCTCGAACCTGACGAAGGCACCATCGACACGATTCATGGGCAGGTGCTCCACCTTGGCAGGCTGGTCGAGGACTTGAGATTGTTGGCCCAGGCCGAGAGCGGCGGGCTCCACCTGGAACTGGAGACCGACTCTCTCGACGAATTGGTCAGCAGGTCGGTCGACGCGGCCAGACCTAGGGCCGAAGCAAGCGGCGTTGACCTGGTTTACCGGCCCCCCGGCCAACTCACCCTGGTGGATATGGACCGGACCCGCATCGCGCAGGTCGTGTCCAACATTTTGGACAATGCCGTGCAACACACACCTGCTGGCGGGCAGGTAAGGGTGGCAGTTGACACTGCCGGAGACGCCAGGGCAAGAGTAACGGTGGATGACGACGGAGAGGGGATTCCCTCCGAAGACCTTCCCTTGGTGTTTGAACGCTTTTACCGCGTAGACGCCTCCAGGTCCAGGTCTACCGGAGGCGCGGGCTTGGGGTTGACCATCGCCAAGCGCCTGGTGGAATCCCACGGAGGCGTCATTTGGGCGGAAAGCGGAAGCTCCAGGGGGACCAGGGTCAACTTCGAATTACCAGCTTCTGGACAAAGTCTCTCAGGCTAATCCAGACTATGTTCCAGGCATCTCACTCTATTCCGGTTACAAGGGAGGCAAAGGATGAGGTCGATCTGGTCAGCGCTGAAAGGCCTCGCGGCATGGCAAGTCCTTGTTCTCATCATCGTCCTATTCGGTGCGGCGGGAGCCACTTACGGGGGGTACATCCGAGCCAATGGAGCGGAATCGGTAGAGCTGGCGGAAGACCAACAACTGATACCCATAAGGTACGGCAACCTTGTGAACGAGGTCTCGACCAGCGGAAACCTCGCGTTTCCCGACCGGGAGATGCTTACTTTCGGCTCTGGTGGAACGGTCTCCGAACTCAACGTTGAGGAAGGTATGCCGGTATCCAGGGGCCAGGTATTGGCCAGTCTGGACACATTCGCTCTCGCCTCGTTGGAGGAGACGAAGGCTCAGGCTGAATTCGACCTCCAGGCAGCCGTCGAAGCCTTGGACGAAACGAAGCTGATAGACCCGCTACTCCTCGCCGAGGCCCACGAGAACGTGGCCGCGGCACGGCTCGCCCTGGAAGAGGCGTTGGACGCCCTTGAAGACGCCCGCGAACCCCATACAGTGGAAGAGATCGAGTCTCAGCGGAGGCTGGTGGCCGACACCGAGCTTACGCTCCAGAACGTGCGCCGGGCCCTGTCCGATCTGGAGCTGGGACATGAGGTGGCCGTAAATGAATCCCGGCAGGACCGCGCCGGCGCCCGCGTGTCCCTGGAAGAAGCGAAACGAGAACTGATCGATTTTGCTCCATCCTACAAGTTCCAGGTCGTCCAAGCTCGTCAGGCGTTCGCCGACGCGGAGGCCGGCCTGGACGCCGCGGTTGCATCCTTGTCCGATTTTAACCCTTCTTATTCCGAGTCCCTGGCACAGTCCCGGCAGGCGGAGGCTGACGCCATGGTTGCCGTGGAGGAAGCCCGAAACGTCCTGAAAACGTTCCACTCGACCTACGATCAGCAGCTTGCCCAAGCCAAGGAGGTCCGGGCAGACAAGGAACTCGGGCTCCAAGAGGCGGTTGACGCCCTGGATGAACTAACTTCCGGACACTCCCGGAATTTGGTGGAAGCACGTCAAGCGGCCTCCGACGCCCAGATCGCACTTGAACAGGCCACGGCAGCCGTGGAAAGATTCGAGCGGTCCAACCGCAGTCGTATCGAGAATCTGGTCGACGAACGGGAAGAGTTGGAAACGTCCCTTCAAGAAACCCGTCTCCGCCTTGATAACCTGCTCCTAGCGCAGGACCAGGGCGCCGGAGGTCTGGGCTGGTCGATATACACCCTTGAGTCGGGAAAGGAAATATTGGAGGACAGACTTGCCGAGGTGGAAGAGGCTTTGGCCGATTGGACCAGCGTGACGGTCGCGGAGGAGTTGGCCCAGCGAGACCTGGACGACGCCAGAGCCGAGTTGGTCCGGCTTGAAAAAGGTCTTGATCCACTAGCGGTAGCCCAGCAGTCAGCAGTCGTGGAACTCGCCCGGACCGAATTGCAAACGGCCATAGACGACGTCCAGGCGCTGGACACTCAGGGTGGTTCCCTCAGGCGCGGTCAGTTGGAGGCCGCGGTCGCACTCGCTCAGGAACGATACTCCAGGACCTCGGCAGAGTTGACCGAACTCGAGTCTGGCCCCAACTCGGCCGGACTCCGGCAGTTGGAGGAAGAGGTTGTGTCAGCCCGCTCCGAGGTCTCCCAGGCAGTCTTGGAGCTAGGTTACCTCATTATGCCCGCCGGACCTGACGTGGTCTCCGCCTGGCAACTCAGGGTCTCTCTGGCGGAAGCCGCCGTCATAGATGCGGAAGTTGCCCCCGCCGGTGACGGGACGCTTCGTGATGATGGCGTTGCCGCGGCCACCGCCTGGCTTGCAACCGCCCGGGACATCCTCGCTGCCATATCCCAAGGCGCAAACCCCCACCAGTTGACAGCCATCGAAGCAAAGGCCGCGCTCGCTCAG
This sequence comes from Dehalococcoidia bacterium, assembly GCA_965197545.1. Taxonomy (GTDB): domain Bacteria; phylum Chloroflexota; class Dehalococcoidia; order Lucifugimonadales; family UBA3495; genus CATOSP01. The sequence continues at coordinate 1,611,200 of CBDANJ010000007.1, read as the reverse complement.
TCAAGGCTTGCGGAAGCGCAAGCGGAGTTGGTCAGGCTCGGCAGTGCTCCAGACCCAATTGAAACCGAGGCTCTCCAGGCGCAGGAAGCGCACTTGACCGTGTCTCTGGAACAGGCCCGGGAGGACTTGGCCGAGCTTCTGGAAGCCCCGGACTCCGTAACCATCTCACTAAAGGAAGCCCAGATCGTCCTGGCTAAAGCCTCGCTAGCCGACTCCGAGGAATCTCTAGCCGAACTCCGGCTGGGCCCAGACTCCTACGAAATATCGCTCTTGGAAGCCAGGGTCCGGACGGCAACTCTGGCTGTGGAAGAAGCGGGAATTCTCCTGTCGGGCGCTGTGATGCGGGCGCCATTCGATGGGTTCGTGTCCCAGGCGTTGGTGGAGCGGGGTGACGATGTTGACCCCGACACCCAGATCGTGGAGATAGTCGACCCGACTGTTGTTGAAGTGGACGGCATCGTAGACGAAATCGATGTGCTTTCCATCCGGTTGGACACCGCTGTCAAGGTGACCGTGGATGCCGTGCCCGGAGAAACTATTGAGGGCACGGTAACCCAGATCTCTCCCGGAGCGCGAAACCAGCAAGGAGTCGTCACTTACCCAATAACTATCCAGGTGGACGTGAGGCCAGGGCTCGATCTCCGGGAAGGGTTGAGCGCCGTGGCCAGCATAGTGCTCAGGGAAGAACGAGACGTCCTCCTCGTACCCCAACAGGCCCTCTACGGCACCTTCGACGAACCCGTGGTAAAGGTGCTCAATTCCACCGGCGCTCTCGAGGATAGGTCCGTAGCGTTGGGTGCGTCAGACGACTTCTGGGTGTCCGTCAAGGAAGGGGTCAAGGAGGGCGACCAGGTCGCTATGGAAGGGTCCGAAGTCGGGACCAGCCAGTTCAGCTTCCGCCAGTTCCGCCGGGTTACAGGCGGGGGAGGGCCTTCTAGCCGCGGCGGGCGAAGGTAGGGCGGGGCCGGATATGACCAGAGGGATGATAGAACTCCGGGACGTGACCAAAACTTACCGCATGGGCAGCGTCCAGGTCCACGCCTTGCGCGGCGTGAGCCTCACCATCGATCAGGGAGAAATGGTCGCCATCATGGGGCCTTCCGGTTCCGGCAAGTCTACTCTCATGAACATTATCGGCTGCTTGGACGTTCCGACGTCGGGTGAATTCATCCTGGACGGGGAAGACGTGGGGAGCCTCGGTGACGGTAGACTCGCGGAAATTCGCAACCAGAAAACCGGGTTCGTCTTTCAGACATACAACCTGCTCCCCAGGCTGACCGCCAGGGCCAACGTCGAACTGCCCCTGCTGTACGGAAAATACGGCAGCGGCCGCAATCGTAGGAAACTGGCCGAGCAAGCCCTTCAACGTGTCGGCCTCGCCGACAGGACTAACCACCGGCCGCCCGAGCTATCCGGAGGCCAACAGCAGCGGGTCGGCATCGCCCGCGCCCTGGTCAAGAACCCCTCTTTGCTTCTGGCCGACGAACCCACCGGGAACCTCGATTCCCAGTCCAGCGAAGAGATAGTCGCGCTGCTCCAGACCCTGAACGAAGATGAAGGCCTGACCGTGGTTGTGGTTACCCACGAACCGGACATCGCCTCTTCGACCCGTAGGGTCATCTCCACCAGGGATGGGATGGTCGTAAGCGACGAACCTGTCACCAACCAGAGACGCGCGGTCCCGTCGGCGGTACTTTCCGCGGAGGAACAGCTTTGAGCCCAACCACATTACTGTTGACGGCCCTGTCCTCTCTCGCAGTCAACAAGCTGCGGGCGGGCTTGACCCTGTTGGGTATCGTCATAGGCATCTCGGCCGTGATCACCTTGATGGCCATCGGCCAGGGTGTGCAACAGAGCATCACGTCGCGCATCGAGTCCCTGGGAACAAACCTTCTGTTTGTGCGGCCCGGAGAGTCCAACCAAAGGGGCGTGTCCGGCGGACAGGGCAGCGCAGCTACCTTGACCATTGAGGACGCCTTCGCGCTGCAAGACAAGGTATTTGCCCCATCGGTGGCGGCGGTCGCGCCCGAGTTGAGCACTACCGGCCAGGTCGTCGCAGGCAGGACCAATACTTCAACCCGCGTGTACGGTGTGACTCCCGAATATTTGGAGGCGAGGAATTTCGAACTCTCTTCCGGCGAGTTCATAGCGCCCGGGCACCTGGAATCCGCAGCCCAGGTGGCCGTGCTTGGCTCCGAAGTGGCCGAAACCCTCTTCGGCTTCCGGGAGCCCCTGGGCCAGACCGTCAGGGTCAACGGCCGTCAATTTAAGGTCATCGGGGTGCTGGAAAGCAAAGGGGGAAGCCGTTTCTTCTCCCTGGACGATCAACTCCTGGTGCCGATCACCACTGCCCACCACCGTCTATCGTCAAGCAGGACAGTCCAGGGCGGGTTCAACGTCCAGACCATCAATGTGCAGGTGGCGGACCTGGAGCGGATGGACTCCGCCATCCGGGAAGTGGCCACAGTGCTGAGGCTCCGTCACCGCATAACCGGAGATGACGACTTCTCCATCACGAGCCAGCAGGAGACCATCGAAACCCTCCAGGAGACTACCGGCACGTTCGTCGTATTCTTGGGGGCCATTGCCGGTATCTCCCTGCTGGTTGGCGGAATCGGTATTATGAACATAATGCTGGTGTCAGTCACCGAGCGCACTCGCGAAATTGGTATCCGCAAGGCAATGGGGGCCAAGTACCGGGACATCTTGCTCCAGTTCGTGTCCGAGGCAACTCTTCTAAGCCTGGGCGGTGGAGCCATCGGCGTCCTGTTGGGATTGGCCCTGTCCTTGTCGCTGAATGGCCGAAGCCTGTTGGGCCAACCGACCCAAACGGCCTTTGACACAGAGGTTGCCTTGATGGCCCTGGCGGTATCCGCCGCCATCGGGCTATTCTTCGGTATTTACCCGGCTATGCGCGCCGCCCGTTTGCACCCGATAGAAGCTCTGCGGTCCGAATGACCGTCACTCGTCAAGGGAGAGAGTCAGAATGACCAAACCGTTCTTGGCCCTGCTTTCCATCACGTTGATTCTTGGGGTCGCGCTCGGAGGGGCCTTTGTCGGAGGCATCGTCCTGGGCAAGTCCCAATCCGCCAACGCTGAACAGACAGTCGGTCCGGCCCGGCTGTCCGCAGGACCCGGAGCGCAGTTTGGCGGCCAACGCGGCGGGCAGACCGGACGCGACGGAGCCGTAGCCGCCCGTCAGGGGTCGGGGCCGCAAGGCCAGGGACCTCAGGGCGCCGCCAGCCCAGCCCAGGGTTCACCCACCAGGGCAGAGTCCTCCGCGGATGTCCAGAGGCCACCCGTCTCAGGCGGAACAGCCGCGGGACGACAGGAGGGTCAAGCATTGGCCCAGCCGAGCGGGCAACCTGCGGGGAGTGGGAATGGTCCCCAGAGTGCGCCGGGGTCCGGCCAGCCACCCGTAGGCGGGCCCAGCCGGGGCGGGGTCGCCGGGACGATAGAGAGCGTCGACGGCGAGAAGTTGACCATTACCACTCCGCGGGGAGCTATTACGGTAACGGCCGGCGCGGAGGTGCGAATCGTCACCTTCTCAGAGGGGACAGCGGAAGACCTGAGCCCCGGTTCTCAGGTACGTGTCTTGGGTCCGAGAACTCCCGAGGGGGACGTTCAGGCCAACTCGATCCTTATCGTTCCGCCTGAAGCGCAGGCGTTCTTCGGAAGGAGGCCCGGACCTCGGCGGCCGTGACCTTACCCGCCAACCGGACATAACTAAGTATCTATCTCAAAACGAGGCTTCCCCAACGTCTCCCCCTTTCGGAAAAGGGGGATTTCTCCTCTGCCCAAGCCTGCTGGTTTAGTTTTGAGATAGATACTAAGAGACGGCGTTTAACCCCTCCACTTGAAGGCCCCGCTCCGCCATTGCCTGCCTAAGGGGCATGTCCAGTTCTCCCACAACCCCGCTCGCGGTTGCGCCGGGCCCGGCTTCCGCCAATTTCTCCCGCATCAGGCCTTCCACCGCCGCCATGATCGTCGTTGCCAATTCTGAAGAGTAGAGACGTCCCTGTCCTTTAAGTACGGCGCTGTATAACAGCGCGGGTGTCACGATCAAGGCGGTTAGCTCCATGGCGGGAGGGACCGCCCCTCCAACATCCGAATGAGCGTGCCCGAAATCAAGCCGCAGCCGGAAAGGCCGAAACCGGAAGCTAAACACTTCCCGATTTCTCCCCGTCAGACCCAGGACCGACGTTCCAACCTTGGTGGTCCCGCTTCCCAACTCCTTGACCACCGCGCCCTTGGACATCACGAACCCGATTTGGTCCGCGCCCACGGTCACCCTCTTGCCCCACATCCCCGGAAGCTGTGAAAAGCGTTGACACTCCACCAGGAGTACATCGTCCCCGGCGCGCCCGCCATCACCCCGTGACTGGGTTGCGCCCTGACCGCTGCCCTGGCTCATAGCTCGTCTCCCGGCTCAACGTCTTCGCCGCTGGTCTCCCTAAAATCGGCGAGACCAATGTTACCATAGCGTCACTGTTCTGTTGCCAGCCTGGTTGCCATGCTGCCAGGGCCTTTTCATTTTTGGAAAGGTGTCCCCTCTACCTCTGGGAGAGGGTTAGGGTGAGGGCGTTCCCCCGCAAACTGACTTGCCGCAGCTACTACCATTGCAGGGAGAGTTGTCCCTCACCTCAGCCCTCTCCCCACGGGAGAGGGAGAATGAAAAGGCCCTGCCATGCTCGTTGCTATCGTAGCCGCCTTGTGTTTGAGCATCGACGCCTTCCCTCCGTGTGGTAAAATCCCCGTGGCGAGACCTATTTTGGTCCGATCGACGGAGGTGCAGAGTTAATGACTTCTAACATCGTCCTATCCAATGAAGAGTTCAACGTGGTGGGCGGAAGGCCCATCCGCCACGACGGGACCGACAAGGTTACCGGGCGCGCCCAGTACGGCGCGGACATCCAACTAACTGGCCTACTCTACGGAAAGGTCCTGCGAAGCCCCCATTCCCACGCCCGGATTAAGAAAATCGACATCAGCCGGGCGAAGGCCGCTCCTGGCGTAAAGGCGGTGGTCACTTCCACTGACCTCCCCCAACCCTCGGGCCGCCTGGCAGATCTGGGTGAAGGCGCGATGGCCAACCCCAGGTTCCTCAGCAACAACTGCCTGGCCGTCGATAAGGCCCTTTACAAGGGGCACGCCGTCGCCGCCGTGGCAGCCGCCACCCAGCACGAAGCCGAGCAGGCGTTGTCTTTGATCGACGTTGAATACGAGGTCCTCCCCCCGGTGCTCAACGTACTGGACGCCATGAAAGCCGACGCCCCAGTGCTGCACGAACGATTGTCCAATAATGCCAACGTCAACATTCGCACCGGCGGCCTCCGCTCCGACGACGACCCGGAAGTGAGCAACAACATCGCCAACCACTTCTTCTTCGAGGGCGGAGACATCGACAAGGGTTTCGCCGAGGCGGACCTTATCGTCGAGCGGGAGTTCAACACCGCCACGGTGCATCAGGGATATATCGAACCCCACAGCGCCACCGCCCATTGGAATTCCGATGGCAAGATAACCATCTGGTGCAGCAGCCAGGGGCATTTCAACATTCGGGACCAGTCCGCGATGATCCTCGGCGTCCCGGTGTCCGACATCCGCGTGATCCCCATGGAGATCGGCGGGGGTTTCGGCGGGAAGACCCTGGTCTACCTGGAGCCCGTCGCATGTTTGCTGTCCAAGGAAGCGGGCAAACCCGTAAAGGTCACAATGAACCGCGCCGACGTGTTCCAGGGCACTGGCCCGACCTCTGGCAGCTACATGCGGGTTAAGATGGGCGTCACCAAGGAGGGCCGCATCACCGCCTGCGACGCTACGCTCGCTTACGAAGCGGGCGCGTTCCCCGGCTCTCCCGTGAACCCCGGACTCCAGTGCATGGTGGGCTCCTATGACATTCCCAACGGCAGGCTCGAAGGCTACGACGTTGTATCCAACAAGCCCAAGACCGCGGCCTACCGTGCTCCCGGCTCCCCCGCGTCCGCCTTCGCGGTCGAAACCGTGATCGACGAGATATGCGAAAAACTGGAGATCGATCCCCTGGACTTCCGGCTCCTCAACGGCGCGCAGGAAGGCACGCGCCGCCTGACGGGTCCGATGTTCCCCAGGATTGGGTTCATGGAAATGGTCGAGGCGGGACGCGACCACGACCACTACCAGACCCCGCTGCAGGGCCCCAACCGGGGCCGGGGCGTTGCCGCCGGCTTCTGGTTCAACGGGGCAGGCCCATCCAGCGCCACCGCCAGCGTCCTACCCGATGGCACCGTCAGCCTTGTCGAGGGCTCACCCGACATCGGCGGCACCAGGGCCGCGGTGGCGATGCAATTGGCCGAGGTGCTGGGCATCGCGGCAGAGGAGGTCAAACCGATAGTCGGCGACACCGACTCGGTGGGCTGGACCTCTGTGACCGGCGGCAGCGGAGTTGCCTTCAAGACCGGCTGGGCAGCTTACGAAGCGGCTCAGGACGTCAAGAACCAGATGATCGCCCGCGCCGCCCGCATCTGGGAGATCTCTCCCGATGACGTGGACTACATCGACGGGGTCATATCCCACAAGTCCGATCCTGAACTTAAATTCACCTTCAAGGACCTGGCCAGCCGCCTCAACGGCACCGGCGGTCCCATCGTTGGCCGCGCCAACGTGGACCCCAGGGGAGTCGGTTCCGCGTTCGCCCTTCACATGGTGGACGTCGAGGTAGACCCCGAGACAGGCAAGGTGGACATCCTCCGCTACACCGCGTTGCAGGACGCGGGTAAGGCAATTCACCCCAGCTACGTCGAGGGCCAAATCCAGGGCGGCGCAGTCCAGGGAATCGGCTGGGCTCTCAACGAAGAGTACGTCTTCGACGACAAGGGCGAGATGTCCAACCCCACGTTCCTGGACTACCGGATGCCCATCAGCTTGGACCTGCCGATGATCGACACCGTGATCGTCGAGGTCGCCAATCCTGGCCACCCCTACGGTGTTCGTGGCGTGGGTGAAGTCCCCATCGTCCCTCCCATGGCCGCCATCGCCAATGCGATTTACGACGCGGTGGGCGTGCGAATGACCACTCTCCCCATGTCTCCGGGCAACGTGCTTGAAGCCCTGTGGGAGAAGGAGTCCAACGGCTCCAAGTAACCACCAAAATGCCGGTGGCCTCACGGAGCGGACATCGGCAACAAGACCCTGGAAAGCGCCGGTTTCACCGCGGCCAATAGGCCGACCGTGTAAGTCGGCGCTTTGTTGTATTCTGGGTTGTCGGCGCGGGGGGAGATAACCCGCTTTCCGCATCTTGCGAATCTCCCGCCGCTGCCAAGCATCAAACAATAATGATGAAACTCGGTGTGTAAGGTCAGTGGACGTCCCTCGACGGGAAATCCTGAAACCAACCCAGACCGTAGGTTAGTAAGGGTCCCAGGCCGCTGACCCCGGTGGACTCAAACAGCGGCACAAGCAACTCGGTCAAGAAGGCGATTAAACTTCCAGATATGATTGCTATTAGGAATCCTAGGACCCGCAATTGCCGTCTTTGGCCTGGGCTCTTTGTCCTTGGTCTCGCGTTAATATCGATTGCTTGCAACCCCGGTGCGCCCGGAGATTCCGCTGACACCGCCGCCGACTTCCCAATCAGTCTGTACCAGGGCTCGGAAACCCTCGGAGGACCGGAGATCAACTTCTCCGATCTCCAGGGCAAGCCGGTGGTCCTGAATTTCTGGGCCGGGCTGTGCCCGCCATGCCGGGCGGAAATGCCCGACCTGGAAGCCTTTCACCTGGACTACCGGGACAGGGTCACCTTGATCGGCGTGGACGTGGGTGAATTCATGAAACTGGGCAGCCAGGACGACGCCCGGCAACTGCTAACAGACCTGGGGATCACCTACCCGGCTGGATACACAATCCATAACGGTGTGATCCCCGACTACGGCGTCTTGTCCATGCCAACCACGGTATTCATCGACGCTGACGGCGGCATCTACCGCAAGTGGTCCGGCGTGCTGGACCACGATGCTCTGGCAAGCGTTACCGACAAACTGCTAGAGGAAACCTCGGCGCAATAAGCGAATTGGGATAAGACATGTTTGCTACCAAGACTATCTCCGCGATGCTTCGACAGCCCAACCAGTGGCGGAGCATCGCTCTCTCCGCAGGGTTGGGTTGCCTGGCTTTGGCGGTTGCCTATATCGGGGCCGTAACCCTAGGCAAGGATACGGGTATCGACGGGCTGAACCGCTTCGTCGAGGGCCTGTCGGGCAGCTCCAGTTCCTTCCTCGGAAATCTTGGCCTGTGGGCGCCCCTTGGCTTCGCCTTCGCCGCTGGAATGGCTTCCGCGGTTAACCCCTGTGGGTTCGCCATGCTTCCCGCCTACCTTGGGCTCTACCTAGGTTCAAACCCGGAATCGGAAGAGAAGCCGCATATCATGCGCCAAGTAGGAAGGGCATGGCTCGTGGGCGGCTCGGTCACTGCCGGATTTGTAGTGCTCTTCGGCGTGGTGGGCGGTCTTATCAGCCTCGGAGCGCGGTCCGTCGTGGTGGAAATCCTGCCCTGGTTGGGATTGGCAATTGGAGTGCTTCTGGTCTTCGCCGGGGCATGGCTGGTGGGCGGGGGGAAGCTGTACACGGGGCTGGCTGCCAGGGCGGCCACCAGGTTGGGGGACCCATCCGCCATCAGTCCCAAGGGGTACTTTCTGTTCGGTTTGAGCTACGGCACCGCGTCCCTGAGCTGCACGCTGCCGGTGTTCTTGGCTGTAGTGGGAACCAGCTTCGCCTCGTCCAGCATTCTGGCGTCGGCGGGCCAGTTCTTCCTCTACGCCCTGGGAATGGGCTTGGTCATCATCGCGCTGACCCTGGGAATCGCCTTCGCTCGTGGCGCGATGGTCGGCGCGTTGCGAAAAGCCCTGCCCTACATCCAGCCCATCGGCTCATGGCTTATGATTGTAGCGGGCGCCTACATCGTCTTCTACTGGCTCACCATCGGCGGCCTGCTGTAGCCGCCCGTTAGCCTGGCAGAGTCTTCCGAAGAATGACCTCAACAGTCCATCTCCCAACGCCATCGCAGTGGCACGGACACTGGCCGGACTCGAAACCGTGCCGGATTTACCTGCCGGATTTAGCCGATAATCAACTGCACATCCTCGTTCAATCGTTCGAAGTTGTACTCCTGAGAGTTGGCGATTTTGGCGGCCAGGGCAAACACGAGGCTAAGGACGGCTGAAACGCCCAGGGCTGCCCCCAAACTGATGACGAGACGTGCCGATTGGGGAAGTGCGTTCCACGGCCCGAAGTCCGGGGCCGGAAAATACAGCGCCCCAACCACCAGGCCGGTTACGCTGCTGACCAGGGCCGCTTTGCCTCCGAACCTACGCACAAATAAGCCAAAGAACACCGGGAACAGGGCCGAGGCGCAAACCAAGTCGGCAATCAGGAACAGGTGCAAAACGCTATAGCCCTGTGCGGCAATGACAATGGCCGGTATCACCATCACGATGGTGATGAGGCGCCCGGAACCCAGCAGAAAACTAGCGTTCAAGTTGGGCCTGAATCGCGCCAAGTCGGTAGTGACCGCGCTGGCAATGCCGTTGAGCAAGGTATCCATGCTGCTCATCACCAAAACCAGGACCAGAATCAACACCGTCCACACCGACCAGGCCGGCATGACCCCAAACACGAAGGCAAACATGGAGACCGAAGGGTCTTCCGCCGTGCCAAAGCCCACCGCCAGGACTCCGAACATTCCGGTTAAGAAAATAACCGCAAGCGCCACCAGCCCCGCAATCAGGAATCCTTTTCGCACCACACCTGAGTCGCGGGCGGTGTATACTCGCTGCCAAGACCCTTGGTTGAACATTTCAGAGGCGAGGATACCGATAATCAGAGTGATCCCGAATTCGATGCCCGGGCCATTGCCGAACGAGAGCAACTCCGGCTTGGCTTCGGAAACCGCAGCGACAATACTGCCGAGGTCTCCGACCGCAGCCGCCGCGATGAGCATTACAATCAGAAGTGGAATGAGTATGAAACACTGTATCTGGTCAGTAAACAGCGACGCCTTCATCCCACCGTAAGCAGTGTAGGCCACCGTGAGCACGCCAATGACGGTTGCCGTAACCCATAACGGCGTGTCTCCGATAAGCCGAACGGCTAAAGCGATACCGGTCAACTCCGCGGTGAGGAATATGAACATGTAAAAGATAACCACCAACAAGACGAAGACATACATGCCCGGTCCAAACCGGTGCCACACGTATTCGGTTATCGAGTGTCCTTGGGGCATTAGTTGCCGCATCCTTGGCCCCAGGACGATGAAAGCCACCAGCGGCAGCGCCGAACCGATACCGTAACCCACCAAGGCGCCGATGCCGAACGTGGCCCCGGTCTCGGCGGGGCTGAACGATATCCATGCCCCCAACCCCGATGCGATCAGCGTAGCCGTGGCCAGCGTAACTCCCGCCGAGTTTCGGGACACGACGTAATCCTCCACGGTCAAGGCCTGCCGGCGGACGTGCCAAACGCTAAATAGCACGAATATCAACGCAATGGCGACTGTTAAGGCGATTACCAACTCGGGTGCTAACATCATGCCCTCTTTTGTTTAACCCGTGTTTGATGTGGACCCGCCCAAGAACTCGGAGGCGAACGCAAAAAGGGCCGCCAACTTCGCATAGTTGACGGCCCAGCCAGAAGCCCAACTCATCCCGGACAGTTTCCCTACTCTGGATTACCCAGACCAGGTCCGGAAGGACCGGTGGCATATCGGCCACCCTCTCAGTCCGGCCAAATTAGTGTGGACAGAACCTAACCCACGGCCAGGCCCCTGACCTCTTTCGCCTTCTCCGGCAGGTCGTGGGACGTCCACGCCGCCCCGTCATCCAATGTGCCGAACACCTGGCCGTCCCGGGCAATGCAGTAAATATGCCCAGGCGACCTGGGGTCTATGCCAACGGCCATCATGGTCGCGTTGGCCGTGATCCCGCTATCCACCCTCTCGAAGGTCTGGAACAGGTCGCGGCTGCGGTAAAGCGCTCCCTGGGAACTGCGGGCCGCCGCGCCAATGGACACGAAAAGGGTGTTGGCGTCGTTGGGGGCCACTCGCAAGTCGCGTGTATAGGTGATTTCCGAGAACTGCCCAAAGTCCACCGGCACCCATTCGCTGCCCCGGTCCGGCCCGATGAAGGGTCCCTGCCGGGTGGTGATATACACCGTGTGGGGCGATGCCGCGCTGCACTGGATGCCATGCAGGTCCAAGGTGTCCTCGCTCGGGGCCAGGGAGCCGGTTATCTCGTCCCAGGTATCCCCGCCGTCGGAACTGCGTATCACTCCCGCCACTTCCAACGCCGCGTAAATCTCGTCGGGGTGGTTGGGGTCGGCGGCCATTGCGATGACCCTGGTGGGGAAGGCCATGGCGCATTCGTTGGACCCCATGCTTGCGCTTAGTTTCTGCCAGGAGTCACCACCATTGATGCTCCGGTATATCTCACCCGGAGCCGTGCCGCAGTACATCACGTTCGGGTCGCCGGGCCTGAACATGAACGACCATACCGGAGCCCCGGAACTGGGATAATCCAGCCGCTCCCAGTGGGCTCCGCGGTCCGCGCTGCGGTACGGCCCGTCCTGGGTCCCGGCGTAGATGACCTGCGGGTCGTTGGGGTGGACCGCCACACCAGGGACTATGGGGTCAGCGGGCAACCCATTGGTCAACTCCTCCCATTGGCTCGAGCCCGGTGATAGCCGGTATAGCCCGCTGCTTTCCGCGCCCACATAGACGTATGTGTTGTTGCTGCTGGAAGTCATGCTCCGTCCTCCTCTTGTATCGGTTCTAGATCGTAGCGGAACTCCTCGATGACGGGGTTAGCAAGCAGAGTCTCACACATCCGGTTGACCAAGGAGTCAGCACGCGAACGGTCCGCTTCGTTGATCCGTACTTCGAGGTACTTCCCGACGCGGATGTCGGTAGCCGTGTCGAAACCCAGGTTGCTCAACGTCGCCAGGACCGTCTGGCCCTGGGGATCGCTCACGGTGGGCTTCAGCGTGACGTAAACCCTGGCCAAGAACAACCAGGCTACCTGTCCATGGGCGCGATGGCGGCGGCGCAGGGGATTCTCTCCGGGCCGAGATTGCCGGCGTAGGTCTCTATGAAAGTCGCCAGCCGGTCACGGTCCACCCCTTGCATGGTGTCCAACACCCCCCATGTGGCTGCCGCCACTGTCCCCACTGGAAGTTGGTCGTAAAACCGGGTCAGACCCCAAAGCTCGGCGAGTTCGATGTTGTCCATGGCTTCCCTGAGGTCGTCAACCTCGTCAGGAGTTTCCAGGTTGTAGCTCACTACTATGATCCCGTGCTCCAGGTTATGCACGATTCGCTCGTCAGGAAGACCGTCCTCATAAAATGCGCAGCGGGCTTGAGTGTCCCAGTGGTCGCCGGAGGTCGGCGGAACGGTGCTGTACTCGACTGTCTGCCCCATGGGAACGTGTTCGTTGAGCCCAGACAGTCCGACCGGCATCAAGACCTGCTTGAGTCCGACCCCCTCGACATATTCATGGGCGCTGCCCTCGGGGGCGCTTGTCCGGTTGAAGTTCATACTTCCCAGGACGAACCCCGCGATCACCAGCACCGCGATGACTACTGAAGCAACCAGGTAGAGTTTGTTCGTCTTTCTGCGTCGCGGCCGGGTCATGCTCAAGGTCGCGGCTCCAGTTGCCCCCCTCTGCACAGCCCGCCCACGCCGTCTCCTATGTCTTGACTCGGGCACGAGAAACCTCCGTTTTACAACTCTTGTCCAGTGATGCGCCGATGGGCCTCCATGTAACGCTCGGTCGTCCTTCCCACGATGTCCTGGGGTAGTTCAGGGGCGGGAGGCTCCCGGTCCCAGCCCTGGGAAGTCAGCCAGTCGCGGACAAACTGCTTGTCGAAACTTGGCAGCGACTTCCCCGGTTCATAGTTGTCCGGGTCCCAGAAGCGGCTGGAGTCCGGAGTCAACAGCTCGTCGATGAGGATAATCTCCCCGTGGAGCAGCCCAAACTCCAACTTGGTGTCCGCCAAGATGACGCCTCTGTCCTTGGCGTAATCATGGCCGAAGAGGTACACTGCCTTGGTCAGGTCCTCCAACCTCTTGGCGAGTTCCGGCCCGACCATATCCACAACCTCGGCGTCGGACATGTTCTCATCGTGCCCCTCCTCCGCCTTGGTCGTTGGGGTGAATAGGGGCTCAGGAAAGGGGTCCCCGTCCACCAGCCCAGCAGGCATCGGCTTCCCGGAAACCGTGCCGCTCTGCCGGTACTCGGCCCAGGCGGACCCGGTTATATAACCGCGTACGACGCACTCGATGTCTATGCGTTCAGCCTTCCTGACAATCATCGCCTGCCCCGCAACATCCTGGGGCAACTCGGAGATAAACTCGCTGTCGCTGAACAGGGCATCTACTTCCGGCGAGTCGGCCAACGCAATCAGATGATTGGGGACGATGTGACGGGTCTTGGCAAACCAGAACCCCGACAAGCTGTTGAGAACGCGGCCCTTGTTCGGTATCCTTGTCGGCAACACCACGTCGAATGCGGAAATGCGGTCTGTGGTAACCATCAGCAGTGTATCGTCGTCGATACTATAGGTATCGCGCACCTTGCCCCGGTGGATGGGATTTGGAAGTTGGGTCTCCAGTAACATCTATCGCTCCTTCCCCAACATCTGGGGTTTGGCCGATGGCTCTCATCGGCGAAAAGTGGATTATTGCCGACTTGGGCGAAACCCGGCCGATTAAACGGAGACTTTCGCCGCAGTGAGGCCAAGGCGTTGGAACGTGTCATCGACGTACCGCGTGTAGTAGGCGTAGTCGAACAGTTCTTCCAGTTCTTCGTGAGATAGGTACGGTGACACTTCCAGGTCAGACTTAATCAGGTCCCGGAAGTCTTTCCCGAAGTCCCATCCTTGCATGGCGTTTCGCTGCACGATGGCGTAGGCGTCCTCACGCGCCAATCCCTTGTCCACCAGCGCCAACAAAACCCGCTGGCTGAAGATGAGGCCCTGCGTGCTCTCCACGTTTGACCACATCCGGTCCGGGTATACCCTCAAGTCCCCAACGACGCGGGTGAAAATGCTCAGGATGTAGTCCAGCGCCAGGCAGGCGTCCGGGAGGATGATCCGCTCGGCGGAAGAGTGGCTAATGTCCCGCTCCCCCCATAGCGCGACGTTTTCCAAAGCGGTGACGCTGTGTCCCCTTATCAGCCGCGCCAGCCCGCAGATGCGCTCGGCCAACTCTGGGTTTCGCTTGTGCGGCATCGACGAAGAGCCTTTTTGACCCTCATCGAAGGGTTCCTCCAATTCTCGTATTTCCGTGCGTTGTAGTGACCGTATTTCAGTGGCAAATTTCTCCAGGGAAGCGGCGATAAGGGCCAGCGTAAGGATGAAGTGGGCGTAACGGTCTCTCTGCACTATCTGGTTGGATACCGTGGCAACCTCCAGACCCAGGATATCGCAAACGCGCTCTTCCACCGACGGCGGCACGGTGGCATGAGTTCCGACCGCTCCGGATATCTTGCCGACCCGCACCGTCTCCAAGGCTTCTACCAGCCGGGCGCGCTGCCTGCGCATCTCCTCCCACCAGATCGCGATCTTGAGACCGAATGTGATGGGCTCGGCGTGGACCCCGTGAGTCCTGCCCATCATCACAGTGTCTTTATGGAAGATGGCCAGCCGCTCCAGCGCGGCGATAGCCCCGTCCATGTCCTGAAGCAGCAGGTCTCCGGCCTCGATTAGCTGTAGTCCCAGCGCGGTGTCCAACTTGTCCGACGACGTTAGCCCCAAGTGGAGCCACCGTCCCTCCGGACCTATGCCCGCCGTAATCGAAGATAGGAAGGCATTTGTCTCGTGCCTGACCGTTTCAAGAATGCTCATCATTCGCTGGTGGTCGTACTTGGCGTGCCGCAAGCGTTCCATGTCCTCAAGCGGTATGACCCCTTCTTCGGTCCAAGCCTCGCACACCGCCAACTCCACATCCAGCCAGAGTTGGTACTTGTTTTCGTCGGACCAGACGCGCTTCATCGCCGGGCGGGAATACCGGTCGATCACGGGTGGGCCTCCTCATCATTTGCGGCGCCATCCGTTCTGACGGCGCGTTGCTCGCCGCCTGGAATGGCAGCCCCGTTTTGGGTAATGTCTTGCAGGGCCGACAGAACGGCCTGAAAGTCCTCGAAGGGGCGGAAGGGTATCCCGTTTCGGGTACACTCCTCGGCAAGGGTACGGTGGGCGAAGAGCATATCGGCCTTATCCGCCGCTTCGAAGTCGGACATGCCGTCGCCGACATATACGACGTAGTGCCCCTGTTCCAGGAAACGCTCCACCACCACGCCCTTGGAATTCCCCAGTCGCTCTTGGCCTGGCCGGGGATACCGGTACTCATAACTGATGCCATCGGCGGAAAAGTGGGTGTTTACCGCGTATATGGGTACGTGCGTGAAACCGTTGCCTTCGAGTAGGGCTTCAATGTAGAAGTCGAGCCCCTGGCTGACCACCGCCATCGGTACACCGCGGTCCTGGCAATACTCCCACAACTCCCTGAAGTAAGGCCGGAGATGGGCGTTCTGCTTGACATAATCTTGCATGGTGGCGCGGTCGGCCACGATATCCCGGAACGCCATCTCCTGATATTCGTTCAGGGTCAACTCATGGTCCCGGAACCGCCGGCGCACGTCATGCCAGGTGGGATCGCCGAACCTGTTTAGAAGGAGTTCGGCTACGTTCTCCACGGCGGCGGTGTCGTCGAAGTCAGTGAGGACCGCCGGGCCGGCGTTAGCGTTCGTGAAGCTGCCGTCGATATTCCTCATAAGCCTGTCTGATCTCATCGTACTTGAGCCCCAGGATCTCCGCCGCGAAAAATGCCGCGTTTCGGGCGCCCCATGAGCCCACGGCCATGCAAGCAACGGGTATCCCAGGCGGCATTTGGGATGTGGCCAGCAAGGCGTCCATCCCCTTGATCTCGCTGGACGCCAAGGGTATGCCTATGACCGGCAACGTGGTCCAAGAAGCCAACACTCCTCCCAGCGCGGCGGAACCGCCCGCGGCTGCTATGAGCACTTCCAACCCCCGCTCCCGGGCAGTGGTGGCGTATTCCTGAACCCGCTCCGGAGTGCGGTGGGCCGACATTACCCGGACTTCATAATCGATCTTCATCTGTTCCAGCGTGTCGACAGTATCCTTAACCACCGGTTCGTCGGTGGCGCTACCCATGATTACGCCTACTAATGGCAAGGCGTGGTCCTCCTTCAGTCTTCGGCCTAAAGTTCCAGTTCGTCTCGAAAAGCCTGCATAAGCGCGGTCTCCAAAGCCTCGCGCTCAGGGCGAATGTCCACCCCGTTGACCTGCACGTAAGCCCCATCCTCTGACGCGCCCACGTCGATGGCGATCTCCCGCTCCCCGCCTTCATCCCAAGACAATATCGCGGCAATGAGGTCGTCCTCTTCGTCCTCCTCCTCACCTTCGATGACGATGTCCTCTTCGTCCTCTTCCCAGGACACGATGGTCTCCACCTTGCCGGCCCCGTCGAGCAGGACACTGTTCATGTCGGCCAACAATGCGGAGACTCCCAGGTTTTCAACCATCCGGGATATCTCTTCTCGTTCCCGCTGGATATCCGCTTCCTCTTCCTCGAACAGACGCCGCCGCTCCGCCCGCGTCTCGGACAGTTCATCTTTTAGCTCAGTTAACGAGTCTTGCCACGCCATCTAGTCCACCAACCAACTTCGGTAATATTTCACTCTCGCACCTGCTCCCCTTTAGAAGCTATCCCAAAACGAGGCTTTCCCAATGTCTCTCCCTTCGGCCAAAGGGGGATTAAGGGGGATTTCCCCCTGCCCAACCCTGCTCGTTCAATTTTGAGATACTTTCTTAATCATCAGGCGCGCCGATTTTCGGGCCGGGTCACCGCGTATGCAAATTCGTCCACCATCCGGAAGTCACGCAGCCCGGTCCTGGCGCGGACTACTTGCAGCGCCTCCAACAAGTCCATATACCCCATGCCCAGATTTCTACCGCGGAGGCCGGGATGATCATCCCTAAAGCCCTCAACAGTCTCTCCGCCTGTGTAGACCATACGGCAAAGATGCCCGGGTCTCTGAGACACATCAAATAGGAAACGAATTGTTTCCCCGCGCCCGCCAGCTTGAACCCGCCGTCCTCCGCCACACACTCTTCGAATCGTCCTTCCAGCTTGGTCTCGTCATACAGGAGGAAGTCAAGGGAGTCCCGGACTTCTTCAATAGCGTTCGTTTTGAATTCCTTCGACTGGTTAGCCGCGGAACCCCGGTACAGGTCGCTGGCCTGCTTTTCGGACAGCGCCGCCGGCGCCGCTTCGGTTAGCCAAGTGGAGAATTCCTCGCTCCGCTGCCAGCGCCGCTTTCGATAGGTCTCCAACCGGCCCTCTTCCAGAGCCTTCTGGTAGGCCCCGCCCAGGGCTACCCAATTATCGGCGCTGTTCCGGGTTGCCATGCGGCAGCCCTCCCCTCCACGGCTGCGATGTCCGTGCGGTAGCGCGCATCCTGAAACACAATTCCATCCACCCTATGATACGCGGCGGAACGTGCCTGCGCCAGAGATTCACCGCTTCCCACCACGGTCAGGACCCGGCCCCCGCTGCTGACTAGCCGGGACCCTCGTCCGTCTTTCACCAAACGGGTGCCCGCGTGAAATACCAACGAGTCCGGCAACTCGTCCGCGAGGCCGTTTATCTCGAAACCAGTCTCGTAGGGTCCGGGATATCCACCGGAGACCATCACCACGCCGACGTGGCAGCGCGAGTCCCATTCTACGTTCAAACTGTCCAATGTCCCTTCGATACATGCGGTCATAAGGTCAAGCGGGTCGGTCAAAAGCTGAGGCATTACCACTTGGGTCTCCGGGTCCCCCAACCGGCAGTTGAACTCCAGCACCTTCGGCCCATCTGCCGTCAACATTATCCCCGCATATAAAACACCCCGGTAAGGCATCCCTCTTTCGGACATCTTCCTGATCACCGGCTCCATGACGGCCTGGTTTATCGCGCTGGAAAGCTCTTCGTTCCAGAAATCCGGCGGGGCAAAAGAGCCCATCCCGCCTGTGTTGGGGCCCTCGTCTCCGTCGCCCAACCGCTTATAGTCGCACGCGGCCACCAGGGACGAGATATGCTCGCCGTCACTGAAACCGAACACGCTAACCTCCGGTCCGGTCAAATACTCCTCGACCACCACGGTCGAGCCCGCTTCTCCAAAGACCCGGTCGGTCATGCAAGCGCGCACCGCGATCACGGCGTCCTCCGGCCCGCCGCAAAGGGCAACACCCTTGCCCGCCGCCAAACCGTCGGCCTTGACCACCACTGGACCGCCATGACTTCTCAAGAACTCAAGGGCGGCTTGCTCCTCGTGAAACGCCCGGAACTCGGGGCACGGCACTCCCGCCTCACGCATCAGGCCTAGGGCGAAACTCTTGCTGGCCTCGATCTGCGCCGCCGCGCCGGTGGGACCGAACGCCGGAATACCGGAAATGGACAGGCGGTCCACAAGCCCAGCGGCAAGGGGAGCCTCGGGACCCACGGCCACAAGGTCTATGGCAAGCCTTTTGGCCGCATCTTCGATGCCCTGAACGTCCTCGGGCGCCACGTTCAGATTCTCGGCGATCTGGGCGGTGCCGCCGTTCCCGCCGGCCACCCAAAGGCGCGTCAGACCTGGGCTCTGGAGCATCCTCCACGCCATCGCGTGCTCGCGGGCCCCGGAACCCACCAACAGGACTCTCATGCGTTCGTCCACCAGCGGAAGGGTGCGTCAACCGCCCCCCGCAACGCAATTACTCCCATTCTATGGTGCCGGGAGGCTTGCTGGTAATGTCGTAGACGACCCTGGTGACTCCGGGAACTTCGTTGACGATGCGGTTGGAAATGCGGGCCAGCACTTCGTAGGGAAGCCTTACCCAATCGGCGGTCATGGCGTCTTCGCTGGCAACCGCCCGGATGGCGCACACGTTCCCGTAGGTGCGGTAATCGCCCATCACCCCAACCGTCCGGCTATCGCTCAGCACCGCGAAGCTCTGCCAGAGCTGGTTGTACAGGTTGGCGTTCTTAATTTCGTCGATGACGATCCAATCGCAGGCGCGGACCATCTCCAGCCGTTCGCTCGTAACCTCGCCGATTATCCGAATCGCCAGGCCGGGGCCGGGGAAGGGCTGCCGGTAAACCATGTCGTGGGGCAGGCCAAGGGCCAGTCCAACATCGCGCACCTCGTCCTTGAACAGGTAGCGCAGCGGCTCCACCAGCTTGAGGCTCATGTGCTCGGGCAGGCCGCCCACGTTATGATGGGACTTGATCCTAGCCGAGGCCCTGTTCTCCGGCGTCTCGCTTTCAATCACGTCCGGGTAAAGCGTGCCCTGTGCCAGGAAATCGGTCTGGCCCAGTTGAATGGCGGCCTCTTCGAAGACGTGAATGAACTCCTCGCCGATTACCTTGCGCTTCCGCTCCGGGTCCGTGACCCCGCCCAACTGGGACAAAAACCGCTCGGTGGCCTCGACGCAGACCAGGTTGAGCCCCAGATTGTTTCGGAAGGTGCTCTCCACACTCTCGGGCTCTTGCAGCCTGAGCAGGCCGTTGTTCACGAATATACAGGTTAGCCTGTCGCCTATGGCCTCGTGGACCAGCATCGCGGTTACGGCTGAGTCGACTCCACCCGACAGGGCGCAGATTACCTTGCCGTCTCCCACCTGCTCCTTGATGCGGTTAATGGAGTCTTTGACGAAGTTCCCGGCGGTCCAATTCCCTTCGCAACCGCAGCAGCGCGCCAGGAAGTTTTCAAATATCGACACACCCAGCGGCGTATGGATCACTTCAGGGTGAAATTGCAGGCCGAATATCCGGTCTCCGTCGCTAAGCGCCGCGATGGGGGAATTCTCGGTCAAGGCCAGGCTGGAAAACCCTCGGGGAAGCTCGGCAACCCTGTCGCCATGGCTCATCCACACCTGGAAAGAAGGCGGAAGGTCGTGGAACAGTTGGCTCCCCGCGCCGTCCTGGTGAAGCGTCGCGGAGCCGTACTCCTGCTGCAACCCCGGGACGACCGAACCCCCGAGTTGGTGGACCAAAGCCTGCATCCCGTAACAAATGCCCAGGACCGGCAATCGCTGCTCGAAGACCCAATCAGGAATCGTGGGGGCTCCCGGCTCGTAAACGCTGGCGGGACCGCCCGAGAGGATGACGCCCTTGGGCTGGATGTGGCGCACCGACTCCCAGGTGCTTGAGGATGTGACGACTTCCGAGTAGACCTTTAGCTCCCGAATCCGGCGGGCTATCAGGTGGCTGTACTGAGAGCCGAAGTCGATGACCACGATACCTTCGGTCACCGCCCTGGTTCCGCTCTCGGCCTCCGCTCCCCTGGCTTCCAGGTTCTTGGCTATCTGGAGATAAGTGGAGATTTCCAGGTGGTCGCTGGCTGAAACCCGCCTGCCGTGGGGCAAATTCCCTCCTACCGTGGCAGCGCCTCCTCTACCCTACAGCGGGACTTGGGTCTAGGTCCGAGTCTGGGTCCAATGAAAGTATTATAACCATGTTCCCAGGAGTCGTACAGGCGTGGGATTTATCATAGCAGGGTCTTTCAATTGTCAGCCTTGCCCCTACCCGTCGTTCCGGCCTTGAGCCGGAATCCAGGAAATCTTCGCTTTAGAACGTCCGCCCATGCGTAGGATTCATGGCTCCCGGCCTTCGCCGAGAGGGCGGTTAATCGAGAGGACGGTTAATTCTGTATCCTACTCTCGAAAGTACGATTGAAAGACCCTGTTCGTCATAACATGGCCGGGGTTGGGCAGAGGTCCCTATGTTATACTCGCCCGAGTGGGCGCTCACACCGTTGGGTTAAGTTGGGTCAAAGGGAACTCTGGCAATGTCGAGTCCAAATAATCGCACAACCACTCCCGTAAGCGAAGCGGAGCTACAACAAGCGGTGCGAGTCCTACGCAATGGAGGCGTGGTAGCCTTCCCAACAGATACACTTTACGGCCTGGGCTCCGACATTTTCAACGCCGCCGCAGTCGAGAAAATCTTCGCGATAAAAGAGCGGCCCGCGGGATTGGCGCTGCCCGTCTTGATCGACGATTGGGACCAACTTGAGATGGTTGCCGGCGATGTCCCACCAAACGCAAAGACCTTGACCGAGAAGTTCTGGCCCGGACCGTTGACCCTGGTGGTCAAGAAGGCCGCGAAGGTCTCGGACCGGCTCACCGCCGGAGCCGCCACGGTGGCGGTAAGGGTCCCGGACCACCCTGTTCCCAGGGGCATTGCCCGGCTGCTTGGTGGTCCCATTACCGGCACCAGCGCCAACATCAGCGGACACTCCGACCCCCAGGACCTCGCCGGGTTGAAGTCTCAGGTAGGCTCCAAGGTGGACTACCTATTGACCACTGGCCCGGCCCCACAGGGAGCCGCTTCGACCATAGTTGACATAACCGGCACAACGCCCAAGCTTCTGAGGGAAGGAGCAATCGCATTTGAAGCAGTCCTCGAAATACTGGATAAGCCATGAGTGGCCGCGCCAACTGGTACTCCGGCCACCCGCCCGCCTGCACCTGCACCCAGTGCCGCACCGGCCCTGGACCCGGAAGGCGCGGACGCAGCCGCCGTGAACAGCCGGGACGCGGGGCTGGTCTATTCAAACCGGATATTTCACGGCCCGGGTCAGGGCAACATCAGAGCAGGAGAGGCCCGGTAACCCTGTTTTTGGTCACCCTAATCCTGTTGCTTGTCCTCGGCGTTGCCGTGGCATACCAGCAGGGATACCTGCACAATCTCTCGGGCCGCTTGCCTTTAAGTTTGTAACCTCTTGCCATGCCCATTTACGATACCCACGCTCACCTTGGAAGTGTCTAAATGATCGACCGCTACCAGGAATACCAGCAGGCTGTGGACGAGGAACTAAGAGCGGTCTTTGAAGCCCGCGAAGGCTTCCTGTACGACGTTCTCCGGTACCATCTGGGTTGGGTCGATCAACGGGGAACGCCCGAAGGCTCCCCTCAGCCCGCACATTTCCAGGCCCTATTGTCCCTGCTATGTTGTGAGGCCAATTCGGGAGACTATCATCCCGCGCTACCCGCCGCCGCCGCCGTGGAATTGGTCCATAACTTCACCCTGGTACACGGCGACGTCCAGTCGAACCGGTCTGGGAGCGAAGACCGCCCCAGCATCTGGTGGATTTGGGGCCCTGCCCAGGCCATCAACGCCGGCGACGGCTTGCACGCCCTGGGACGCACAACTATAATGCGCCTCGCTCGGTGGGACGCCCCCCCCGAGCGCATTTTGAGAGCCATGCAGTCCTTGGACCGGGCCTGCCTGACCTCCTGCGAAGGCCAGTACATGGACTTGGAGTTCCAGGACCAACTATCGGTCACTAGCCAGGCATACCTGGACATGGTGAGCCGCAAGACGGGTTCCCTGGCCGCCTGCGCCGCGGAATTGGGCGCGTTGGCCGCCGGGGCTCCATCCGGGGTCTCCGGCCTCTTCGCCAGCATGGGCAACCAGTTGGGGATGGCCTGGCAGATCAACCAGGACGTTCTTGAACTCTGGGGTGAGCGGGGCGACGGTATGACAACCGCCAACGTGCTTAATAAGAAGAAGAGCCTCCCCCTCATCCATGCCCTCGAATCGGTGCCCGTGGCGCAGAAGCGGGAGCTAGGCTCTATCTATATGAAACGAGTGCTCCAACCAGAGGATGTGTCCCGCCTCGTCGAGATCCTCGACGGCGTTGACGCCAGGGCGTTCGCCCAGGGCCATTCCAACGAGTTGGCCCGGGATGCCCTGGCCTCCCTCGCCGGGACCGGCCTCCCGGAAGAGCGTTTGACGCCGTTGCGCCAGTTCTCAGAGTGGGTGTTGGAGGGATAGTTTCTTGGTAAAGCGACCCCTTGCAGGTCTGGATGTAAACGGTAAGCGGGTCCTGGTCCGCGTGGACTTCAACATCCCCATCGAGCAGGGGATCGAAGCCATCGCCGCCTATGACCAAAGGCTGCGGGCCACCCTGCCGACAATCCGTTACCTGGTGGACCACGACTGCCGGGTGATCTTGTGCTCCCACTTAGGCAGGCCCGCGGGTGAGATATCAGAGGACCTCCGCCTCGCGCCGGTAGGCGGCCGCCTGGCGGAACTGCTGGGACAGCCGGTAATCAGTCTGCCGGACTGCATTGGACCCGATGTGACCGCGTCGGTACAGGCCATGCAACCGCGTAGCGTAGTCCTCCTGGAAAACTTGCGCTTTCACCCCGGAGAAGAGGCCAACGACCCGGAGTTCACGGCGGCCCTCGCTTCGTTTGCCGACTGCTTCATCATGGACGCTTTCGCCGTCGCTCACCGGGCCCACGCTTCCACCGTGGGCGTGCCGGCCATCCTGCCCTCTGCGATGGGACTCCTGGTGCAACGCGAGGTTGAGTCCATGGGCCAGGCCCTTGAGAGTCCGGAACGCCCACTGGCCGCGCTCATGGGCGGCGCGAAAGTCAGTGATAAGATACTCGTCCTTGATAACCTCCTGGACCGCCTCGACCGTCTCTACATCGGTGGGGGGATGTCGGTCACGTTCTTGAACGCGTTGGGGAATGAGACCGGCGCATCTTCCATTGAAGAGGACCGCCTCGACTTCGCCAGGGACATAATGGCTCAACTGGCACAGCGAGGGATACAACTTCACCTGCCGCGGGACGTGGTGGTTGCAAACCAGTTCAGCGCGGACCCCCCGGAAGTGAGGACTGTGCCGGCGGACAGCGTGCCCGCCGGCTGGTATATCATGGACATCGGACCAGAGGCTTCCCAGGAGTTTTCCGGTTCCCTTGGCGAGTGCAAGACGATTATCTGGAACGGGCCCATGGGCGTGTTCGAGATGCCCAGGTTCAGCCAGGGGACCCGCGTCGTGGCCCAGGCCATCGCCGAAGCTTCCGGCGTCACCAGTGTCGTCGGAGGCGGCTCAACTGCCGAGGCCGTGGAGGAACTCGGTCTCATGGACCGGATGACCCACGTATCCACCGGCGGCGGCGCGTCCCTTGAATTTTTGGAGGGTAAGGAGTTGCCCGGCATCGCCGCATTGCCGGACGTTTGATTCCGGGAAGACCCAACCGCTTCGTTTACATAACAAAGGCAAAAGGGTGAAAGTATGATCGACGAAGAGCTATTCAGGGACTGTTACGTTTCAACATCTTCAAAGATAGTCATGCTCGTCGTCGATGGTCTGGGCGGTCTCGCCCATCCTGACACCGGCCTCTCTGAGTTGGAGACGGCGCACCTGCCTAATCTGGACGCCATGGCCCGGGAGAGCGCCTGCGGGCTCACGACTCCCGTTGTTCCCGGCGTGGCCCCCGGAAGCGGACCCGGCCACCTGGCCTTGTTTGGCTACGATCCCTTGAAGCACATCATCGGACGCGGCGCTCTGGAAGCTTTGGGTATCGACGTGGACCTCCAACCCGGCGACGTCGCCGCCAGGGGAAACTTCTGTACTGTCGATGGCTCCGGCTCCCTCGTGGACCGGCGGGCTGGCCGTATCCCAACGGAACTGAGCGCTCCCCTGTGCCACCGTCTGGACCAGATCGAGGTCGAGGGTGCGCAACTCGACGTCTTCCCGGTGCAGGACTACAGGTTCGTCCTACGGCTGCGGGGTCAAGGGCTCTCCGAGGCCATCTCAGAGACCGACCCTCAGATCACCGGAGTCTCCGCCCTGGAAGTTCTGCCCATCTCCCCGGAAGCCCAAAAAACCGCCGATATGGTCAACAGCTTCGTGTCCCAGGCCAAACGGATTCTGGCCGAGGAAGAGCGAGGCAACATGGTGCTCCTTCGCGGGTGGGCACAACTCCCGGCCCTGCCTCCCATGGGGGACGTATACCAGCTAGACCCTGCCGGTATAGCCGCGTATCCCATGTACCGGGGATTGGCCACAGTGGCCGGTATGAACGTCATCCCCACCGGCCGCTCCTTCGGCGACGAAGTCCAGACCCTCCACCAGAGGTACCAGGAACACGACTTCTTCTTCATCCACTATAAGCCCGCCGACGCCGCGGGCGAAGACGGCGATTTCGACGCCAAAGTCAAATGCCTGGAGGACCTTGACCCCTTCATCCCACAGATTCGGGAACTGGAGCCCGACGTGTTCATGGTCGCTGGCGACCACTCCACCCCGGCGGTCATGGCCGCCCATAGCTGGCATCCGGTGCCCTTCATGCTGAACTCCCGCCTCACTCGAGGCGAGGGTATCGAGGGATTCAATGAAAGGGCATGCGGCCTGGGCTCCATCGGGCGTATCCCAGCCACCAACGTCATGCTCCTGGCCCTGTCCCACGCGGGCAAGTTGACCAAGTACGGTCCCTAACGAATTGGCGAATTTCACCGTTTTAGGATAGCGTTATGCCCACACCAGTAGTTGTCGGCAACTGGAAGATGAACACGACCCTCGGCGAGGCGGCCACCTTGGCCGCCGAGGTTCGGGCTGGTGTAGCCGCCGCGTCCGGTTGCGAGGTCATCCTTTGCCCTCCCTACATCTCGCTGCAGGCGGTCAGCAACGCGGTTGCGGGTTCTCCGGTGAGAGTCGGCGCCCAAAACATGCACTCCGAGGCTTCCGGGGCCTTTACCGGAGAGGTGTCCCCGGCCATGCTCCAGGGTCTGTGTGACTATGTAATTCTGGGCCATTCCGAACGGCGGCAGCTCTTCGGCGAGACCGACGAAACGGTCAACCTCAAGGTTAGGGCGGCCTTCGCCAACTCCCTCCGGCCCATCTTGTGTGTCGGCGAGACTTTGGAACAGCGGGAAGCGGGTGACGCCGCGGCCGTGGTTGGCCAACAGCTTCGCGGGGGCCTCGAAGGTGTGGAAAACATAACTGGCCTGATCGTCGCGTACGAACCTGTATGGGCCATCGGCACGGGCCAGGCGGCGACTCCCGAGATCGCCGCGGATGTCATGGGAGGCGCCATCCTGGGAACCCTGACGGCCATCTTCGGCGCAGCGTCGGCGGATGTGCCCCTGCTTTACGGCGGCAGCGTGAATCCCGGAAACGCGGCCAGCTTCACCGCCCAGACCAGCATCCACGGCGCGTTGGTCGGCGGGGCCAGCCTGCAGGCGGACCAGTTTCTACAGGTCGTACAGGCCACCGCCGAAGCAAAGGGTTAGACATTTCGCGCCGGCCTTCGCTTCCAGGGCCCATTCCACCATCCTCCCGGTTGCCTGATATGCCCGAACAGCCTTCTCCCCTCGTCTGTATCGTTGGCCCCACCGCAGTGGGCAAGACCCAATTGGCGGTTAGTTTGGCGCGGAAGTACGCCGGGGAGGTCATCAACACCGATAGCCGCCAGGTCTACCGGCACATGGACATCGGGACCGCCAAGCCCTCCACGTCCGAGCGCGCCCAGGTCCCGCATCACCTGTTGGATATCCTCGACCCTGACCAGGACTTTGGCCTGGGCTGCTTTTTGAAACTAGCGAGGGACCAGGTCCAAGAGTGCCGGAGCAGAGGAGTGCGGCCGCTGGTTGCCGGCGGCGCCGGTCAATACATCTGGGCGCTGGTCGAGGGTTGGAACGTGCCGGGAGTTCCGCCCGACCCCGAATTTCGCTCCGCAAAGGAGCGGATTGCCGAAGAGTCCGGGCCGGAAGCGCTGTACCAAGAGCTTCTCCGTGTGGACCCGGAACGGGCGGCCCAGCTCGACTATCGGAATGTACGCAGGGTGATTCGGGCGTTGGAAGTCGTCCGGGCAGGACAGGTCCCCATCCAAGCTCGGTCTACCTCCGCGTCTGGCTACCCGGCTGCATTGGTCTTCGGCCTCACCATGAACAGGCAAGAGCTTTACCGCCGCATCGATCATCGAGTCGACCGCATGATGGAAGCCGGGTTTCTGGACGAGGTGATTCGGCTTGCTGCCTTGGGGTACGCAATGAGACGCGGCCCCTTGTCTTCTCCGGGATACCGGGAACTGCGTCTGCATCTCGCGGGAGAGATTTCCTTGGATGAGGCGGTACAGAGGACAAAGTACCAGACACACCGGCTCGCCCGCCGTCAATACACATGGTTCAAGCTAAATGATCCCCGAATTCGATGGTTGGACGCCTCTTCCGAGGACTTGGAGGCCAAGGCGTCGGCTGTCATAGACGCGAGCTTGACCCACAGCCTCCTGTGTTAAAATGGGCCAGAGACCTTACCGGAGTAACCGATGAAATTCACGAAGATGCACGGGACAGGCAACGACTACGTCTACATCGACGCTCGCGGCGTGGAAGCGGACTGGCCGGAGCTATCCAGGGCCATGAGTGACCGCCATTTCGGCATCGGCAGCGACGGTCTGATCCTCATCCTGGACTCTGACGTGGCCGACGCCCGCATGAGGATGTTCAACGCCGACGGCTCCGAGGGCGAGATGTGCGGCAATGGCATCCGCTGCTTCGCTAAGTACGCCATCGAGCGGGACATCGTCTCCCCCCGGTCAACCGGCCTGGCCGTTGAGACGCTGGCGGGAGTGCGCAACATAGTCCCCACATACTCGGAGGACCGTATTACCGGCGCGAGAGTTTCGATGGGGGCACCCATATTGGCGCCTGAAGAAATCCCGGTGTCTCTCCCCGACGGGCATGCATCCGGCGTTGGGCCTGTCCTGAACTACAAGCTCGCCATGGACGGCCTGGACCTGCCCTTGAGTTTCGTTTCCATGGGCAACCCCCACGCCGTCACCTTCATCGAGCAACCGGTCGAAGAGTTTCCCCTTCACACCATCGGTCCTAAGGTAGAGCATCACTCGATCTTTCCCCGGAGGGTCAACTTCGAGATAGTCAACGTTACCGGCCCCGGCAAGCTGACCGCCCGCGTTTGGGAGCGAGGTTCGGGCGAGACTATGGCCTGCGGCACCGGGGCCTGCGGCATCGCGGTGGCAGCCCGGCTCAACGGCATCTGCGGAGATAGCGTTGACATAACATTGCCCGGAGGGATTTTGCGAATCGAGTGGGGAGGTCAAGGCGAAGTCTTCATGGAAGGACCAGCCGTGGAAGTCTTCAGCGGAGAGTGGGCAGTCTCGTGAGCACCCAAACCAAGGGCATCACATTCGACGAATGGCAGGCAATGCCCGAAACGAAACAGCGTTACGAGATCATCGATGGAGTGATGCGGATGCTCCCAGGCCCGTCCTACGATCATCAATGGATCACCAAGAAGATTGACCGTCGGCTGACTGACTTTGTTGAGGCCAGGGACCTGGGAATCGTGCTGTTCGCGCCTTTAGATTTGTTGGTGCGCCGAGAGCCCTTGCGTGTCCGGCAACCGGACGTTCTGTTCCTGAACGGCAACAGAACGGGTATTCGGGGCCGGCGCGGCCTGCGGGGAATACAGACCCTGGACATAGCCCCCGACGTCACGGTTGAAGTCCTGTCTCCAACCAACACTCGCCGGGATATTCGGGACAAACTGGAAGATTACCAAGGCATCGGCGTCCTCGAATGCTGGCTGGTTAGCCCCGAAGCCGAGACCGTGGAAGTGCTAAGTCTCGGTCCCGAGGGGATTTCTACCGAGGGCTTGTACGGCGCGAATGATACGCTGGTATCGAGCGTCCTCCATGGGTTTGAGTTACCGCTTCAGGAAGTGTTCGAGTAGAAGAGATGTCGATCAGTAGCCAACAAACGGACACCCTAACCTTCGAGTCGTGGCAGGCCCTTTCGGAGACGAAGCAACGTTACGAGATCGTCGATGGAGAGATGATTGTGCCGCCAGGCCCATCTGTTGACCATCAGTGGATTTCCAGAAAGATTGACCGGCGGCTCGAAGACTTCGTTGAAGCTCAGGGTCTTGGAATAGTCCTGGCGGCTCCTCTTGACCTGCTGGTTCGCCGGGAACCGTTGCGCGTCAGGCAACCGGACATCCTGTATCTGAACGGTGATCGTACTGGACTTAGGTCCCGCCGAGATATACGCGGCATGCAGACCTTGGACATCGCACCCGATATAGCCATAGAGGTCCTCTCACCCAGCAACACCCGCCGGGACATCCAGGACAAACTAGAGGATTATCGGCAAATGGGCACCCTCGAATGCTGGCTGGCTAGCCCCGAAGCCGAGACTGTAGAAGTCGTGGAGCTTTCCCCCGAAGGCATGGTCACGGTCAAGGTATTCGGCTCGAATGAGACCTTGATATCGGCTCGGCTTGAAGGGTTCGCGCTGCCGCTACAAGAAATTTTTGAGTAGGTTAACCCATGACCAGTATCAGGACCGCAAAGCTCACCTATGAGTCGTGGCTGGCGCTACCGGAGACCAAGCAGCGGTACGAGATCGTCGATGGGGTAACGCTGATGGCCCCGGCTCCAACCTGGTATCACCAATGGACAATTGTGCGGCTGGCAATGCTGCTAGAGCAATTCGTGAATGAAAGGCAATTGGGGGTCGTCCTGTTGGCCACTGCCGACCTCATAATTCAGCAGGAGCCGCTTAGAGTCAGGCAACCGGATATTTTCTTCGTCAACGGGGAACGGACCGGAATCCGCAGCGCCGCCGATCTTGTAGATTTGCGGCATCCCCCGGAAGTCGCACCCGACCTCGTGGTTGAAGTCCTGTCTCCTAGTAACACGCGCCGGGACATACAGGCCCGTCTGGATGACTACCGGCAAGTGGGTGCCCTGGAGTTCTGGCTCGTGAGTCCGGATGCCAAGACGGTGGAAGTCTTGAGATTGTCCGTCAGCGGCATCACGACGGCGGCAGTTTACAGCGTCGATCATACGCTGCAATCGGAAGTCCTCCAAGGGTTCCAATTGCCCCTGAAGGACGTTTTTGGCTAACCGAGCTTACCCGCAACTAGCCATGCCACATCTTCTGATGATTCGGGAGACCTATCCATGAAGCTCTACAAGCTGCCAATAGTGCTATACGAACCCTCGGAGGCTACCGAGTACAAGTACATGGCAGAGGTCCCGTCATTGCCGGGCTGCCGAGCCTGGGGAGACTCAGTTTCCGAAACATTGGACTTTGTCCGCAGCGTCGCCGAAGCGTTCCTCGACTCCTATATGGAACGGGAAATCCCGCTGCCCGAGAGTGTGGAAGAATTGGCGATAGAGCCGGTGGGCCGGATTATTCATGGAGAGATCCTGGTTACGGCGTGAACTACCGTCAACTTACTCGCAAGTTGCAGCGGTTGGACTGCGTGCATAACCGCCAGGCTAGGGGATCGCACGAGGTATGGGTTAATGTCCGCACAGATGCAACCGCTACTATCCCTAACTGGAGAGGTAAAGACCTGAAACCCGGCACAATTGCGGCGATATTGCGCGACTTGGGAATATCTCGAGAAGACTTCGAGCAATCATAAAGGCCGGGTCCAGCCCATATTCCAACAAATACGAGGATCACTGACATGGAATTTTCCCAACGCCTGGGCAAATTGGCCCCTTACCCCTTCGTCGAGATTTCCAGGATCATCGCCGCCAAGCGGGCGGCGGGGGCGGACGTGGTCACCTTCGGTATCGGAGACCCCGATATCCCTACCCCGCAACCTATTATCGACCGCCTCCTGACCGCGTCCCAGGACCCGCCCAACCACCGCTATCCCGAGACCGACGGCCTCCCTGAGATGCGCCGCGCCATCGCATACTGGTACGAGAACCGCTTCGGCGTCTCCCTGGACCCGGACACCGAAGTGCTACCCTTGATCGGGGCCAAGGAAGGCATCGGCCACGCCGCCTTCTGTTTCCTGGACCCCGGCGACCTGGCCCTGGTACCCGACCCTGCCTACCCCGTGTATGGCGTGGGAACCATGTTCGCCGGCGCGGAAAGCCACGTCATGCCACTGTATGAGAGCAACGGCTGGCTACCGGAGTTGGACGCGATCCCTGCGGACGTAGCGCGGGCCGCCAAGCTCATGTGGCTCAATTACCCCAACAACCCCACCAGCGCGATCGCGACCCAGGAAGACTTCGCATCCGCCATTCGTTTCTGCACGGAAAACGACATCGCGCTCCTCCACGACGCCGCATACAGCGAAGTCGGTTACGACGGCTACCGTCCTGGAAGCTTCTTGCAGGTGGATGGAGCGAAGGAAATCGGCCTCGAGTTCCACTCCCTGTCCAAGACCTACAACATGACCGGTTGGCGCATCGGCATGGCCGTGGGCAACGCGGAGATGATCAAGGCCCTGTTCCAAATCAAGGCCAATCTCGACTCCGGCATCCCCCAGGCCATCCAGGCGATGGCTATGGAGGCCCTGACCGGACCCCAGGACTGCGTCGACGATAACGTGGCAATCTACCAGAGACGGCGTGATAGAGTGCTTTCCGCCCTCAGCGTTCTGGGCCTGGCTGCGGAAACCCCCAGGGCCAGCCTCTACGTTTGGGCCAAAGTGCCCGAGGGTTACACCTCCGCGGAACTCGCGGCCCAGCTGTTGGAAGAGACCGACATCGTCGTCACACCCGGCTCCAGCTACGGCGCCTACGGAGAGGGCTACATCCGGCTCTCTCTCACCACCCCCGACGAACAGGTGGAAAAAGGATGCCAACGACTCGAATCATGGTCCATCCCAGCAAAGGGAGGGTAACGCCATAGCCAAGAAATCGGTTTCCACCGCCCAGCCACCCGAGGCCGCGGTCCTCGTTGCGGTCGAACAAAAGAACAAGCCCAATCTGTGGGGCCTGGAAGACTCCCTTACCGAGTTGGCCTATCTCGCCAGGTCCGCGGGCGCCCACGTGGTCGGCCAAATTTCCCAGAAAGCGGACCGCTTGACCCCCACGTATTTGGGCAAGGGGAAACTCGAAGAGCTGGTCGACCTCGTCTACGAACGCGAAGCCGACGTCGTGATCTTCGACGACGAACTCACTCCCACCCAGCAAAGAAACCTGGAAGAAGCCCTTAAGATCAAGGTCATAGACCGCACCGCCTTGATCCTGGATGTCTTCGGACGCCATGCGCGCACTTACGAAGGTAAGCTCCAGGTTGACCTCGCCCAACACCAGTACCTGTTGCCGCGTTTGGTGGGCCAATGGTCTCACCTGGAACGATTGGGCGGCGGCATCGGCACCCGGGGCCCCGGCGAGACCCAGTTGGAGACCGACCGGCGCCTGGTCCGCCGCCGGATTCAGCGGATCGAAAAGGAGCTGGACGGCGTACGCCAGCGACGCACCCTCTACATGGACCGGCGTAAGAAGACCAGCATTCCTTCAGCCAGCCTCGTCGGGTACACCAACGCGGGCAAAAGCACCCTGTTCAACACGCTTAGCGACGCCAAGGTGGAAGCTGCCGACCAGCTATTCTCCACCTTGGACCCCATAACCCGGCGGCTCCGGCTTCCTTCCGGAGGCGAGCTTCTGCTCAGCGATACGGTGGGATTCATTCAAAAGCTCTCCCCGATGGTGGTGGCCGCTTTCCGGGCCACGCTGGAGGAGATGCTTGGCACGGACCTTTTGCTTCATGTGATCGACATCACCCATCCCCAGGCTTCAGAGCAGGCGGAGGTCGTCGAGAACACCCTGGCGGATCTGGGCCTTAGCGACAAGCCCCGCCTCCTGGTCGTAAACAAGATGGACTTGCTTCCGGATGGGGCCTGGTCCGGCGATGGCGGTCAGGGAGAAAACGGCAACTCGTCCCTGCCGCTGCCCACCGGAGGTCCAACTCCCAGCGTCTTCGTTTCCGCCGCCAAAGGTTGGAATCTCGACGGGCTGCTGGAGGAGATAGAGGCGCGGTTGATGGTGAACGACGGACCAATGATGGTCGTTGCTGGCAAACGCTCCGCCAAGTAAGCGGCTCCCGGCAACAATTTTTCAAATTGACACTGGTTCGCACAAGATATGTTATGTAATATCAGACCGGGATTTTTCACCGCTTTACATAACAACCGCACTATTCGGGCCGGGCCCGACCTCGTCGGCAACCGCGCAAAATCCCCCGCCCATCCCCCGAAAATCCGCGGTTACCGGCCACGGAGTCGGCTCTCGCCAAAAAAACGGCTGTACGGGGCTCTCAGCGCCTCGCCCCAATCTGGCCGGGTTGCGCCAGAGAAATCCCCTCTCTATAATTGAAAAAGTTCCAGGGTGTAGGGCGGTTAGCTCAGTGGTTAGAGCGCCTCGTTCACACCGAGGAGGCCGGAGGTTCAAATCCTCCATCGCCCACCATAGTGTGCCGGACAGGCGCCCTCCCCGGGGACGCGGAATGCTGCCGAGGTGGCGAAATGGCAGACGCGCTGCGTTCAGGGCGCAGTGTCCTTACGGACGTGTGGGTTCAACTCCCACCCTCGGCACCAATCGTGTTTCCAGACCCCGGCGGCCTGGCTCGAACCAAGTCGAGTCGCCGCTAACCACCAGATCGCGCGCTTGTAGCTCAGTGGATAGAGCGCTGCCCTGCGGAGGCAGAGGCCGTGGGTTCGAGTCCCGCCAAGCGCGCCATTACCCAAAGACCAGGCGTCAAACTACTTTCTCGCCACTGACCGCCTCGCCTGCCGCCAAACGCGGCCTGACTCCGTGAAACGCAGTCCCCGTAACGCCGCTCTTAATCAGCCGCTAACATCATCCCGGGATTAGCTCAACCAGGGCAATCGCATTGGGACTGAAATAGCCTCGCTATTACTATGAAAATTGCCTATTTTCATATTCATACATGGCCTCGGCAAGGCCATCCGCAATTCCCGCGAAAGCGAAGCGCCATCGCCCGTACCCACCATGGTAGTTCGGGAACTCTGGCCCCTGGCCTTCTCCGGAGTTACGTTGGGACCAGCCTCAACGCGATTGCCCTGATAACTGCGATACTTAGTAACTATCTCAAAACGAGGCTTCCCCAACGTCTCCCCCTTTCGGAAAAAGGGGGGTTCCCCTCTGCCCAAGCCTGCTGGTTCAGTTTTGAGATAGATACTTAGTAGTGCCGGAGTTCCACCACGTTGTCGTCTGGATCGTATACGTACAGGGAAATACCGTCGCCGTGAGACCCCCAGCGCTTGCCGGGCCCGGCCTGAATATCCACACCCAAGGCCTCAAAGTCGGCCTTTAATTGGTCCATGTCCGTCTCTTCTATGACCATGCAGAAATGGTCTTGGTTCTTGATATCGTCCCTGCCCGCCGGGATCTGCTCCGAGGCGAAGAAGTCTATAATCGTATCGTCGTTGAGCCTGGCGGATGGGAAGCGCACCTCCCCGGCCCGCCACTGGTCCACGCGCTCGGCCTTGAGGCCCAATACATCTGTGTAAAAGCGTAGCGTGGTCTCTACGTCCTTGACCCTGAGAACTATGTGGTCCATCTCGGTGATCTTGACCAACGGTTTGGCCTGGATTGAAGTGTCCTGACCAGTTTGAGTTGCCATTTAATTCCTCCTACGGGACCCGTTATGTAAACGGAGTACTTATTAAAGGGCCGTTCCGAATTATTGCTGCGCTAATCGTACTTGCGCCGTTTCGCGGGGTCAATCCCCGGTGGGACGCCGCTTGAGGCTGTCCAACGTGGGAGTCGGAGAGGGATTTACACCCCTGAGCATCGCCAGGTAGTAGCTAACGTAATCGCCGAGGACTAGCATGTCCAGAAGTTGCTCCAAGGCACGCTCGCCGCATCCCGGAATCACCCGGTGCGCGGCCTCCTTTGAAATCAGCAGCTTCTCCAGGTTCAGGTACCGCTCCATCGCGGGTCCGTCTACCCCGTGGGGCCGCAGCAGCAGAGTCATCGGAGCCTGCCCGCCTTCCGGCCCGCGGCCAATGGCTTCCACCGAGTTGTGCAGTAACTCAGGGAACGTTTCACAGATGGCCCAAACTTTGGCGTTCTCATTGAATTGGGACTTCCATCGTCGGGCCACTCCTCGAAAGATTCCCCCGGCGAAGATCAACGGAAGACGGTCCAGCAGTTCCATAGCCAACTGTTTGGCGGGATTGTCTCTAGCGGGAACATCCGGAGAAATCGCCGCCACCCGCATCGTAAGCGCGCCCGCTGTCGCTTCGACGTCCGAGCCATCCGTGTTCAGAAGTCCGAGACGACTCAGAAGCCCAAGCAGAAGCGTGAAATTGTACACCGCGGCGTTCCGCGGCTCTCCCTCGACATCAACGAACAGCGTGGGCACGTCCCGCTCGGAGGCCTCCCGTGCCAACGTGCCCCCCGCCGTTGCCGCCACTACTGTAGCCCCCATGTCCAGTCCGTGCCGGAACATGGCTAGGGTCTCCTGGGTGTTTCCCGAGTAGCTGCAGGCGATCATCAGGGTCTGAGGGTTGAGACTAAAGGGTATCTCGAACTCGCGGACCACCGTCACCGGCAAACGACCCTGAAGAGATGCAAGGTCGGCGGCCAGGTCTCCGGCAATGGCCGAGCCGCCCATGCCGGCGATCACCACGTGGTCAAACGGCCCGCTGAGACCGTGTAGTTGCATCGACGTGGCCTGCCGCCATCCCTCGAGACACTGGCGGGGAACATCGGACAAGCGCCCAGCCATCCCGGACGGGTCCAG
Organism: Dehalococcoidia bacterium; assembly: GCA_965197545.1. Lineage (GTDB taxonomy): Bacteria > Chloroflexota > Dehalococcoidia > Lucifugimonadales > UBA3495 > CATOSP01. The sequence goes on along the minus strand of CBDANJ010000007.1, from coordinate 1,575,839 downwards.
GTCGACGTATGTCTGAGGATCATCCAGATTGGGCAATGCGCCTCCCGAATTACGGGCTTTTCAAATGCCCAGCCGCTTGGTAGAGCGAGGCCGGTTATGGTCAGGAATAGATGGACCTCAAACGGAGCGGAACCAATAATACACCGGCTCGACTCCGTCGGGCAATCAACCTGCGGGTAGTCCCAAACAACCAACTGCGGCGGCCGGATTCCATCCCGTTCTGAATACCGGCTGATTCCAGGCACTGTGCTACAATTATCCCGACCCTACCGTTGTGGGCCGGACTCAGGCCGCGCCCAGCGAAGTCCGTGGGAGACCCCTTGACTTATTCCAGACCAGTCCTCGTTATCCTTGCTCTACTCCTGCTGACCTTGGGCCTGGCGCCCGGCTGCGGGATTCAGCAGGCCGCGGCGCCCGCCAATCCTGAACAGGCGCAGGACATATCCCCAGACGAGTTCAACCGCGTCGCCGAGGTCTGGAGCCTCCTGGAAGCCGAGCACATCAAGGGAGACTCGCTGGATGCCCAGACCATTAGCGACGGGGCAATCCGAGGTATGCTGGCAGCCCTGGATGACCCTTACGCGTCGTACCTGGACTCCCGTCAGTTTGAGATCGCGAATCAAGACCTCAAGGGCTACTTCGAGGGCATTGGAGCCGAGGTGGGCCTCAGAGACGGAAGGATCACCATATTGGCCCCCCTGCCGGACACTCCCGCGGCACACGCGGGTATTCGCCCTGGAGATGTGATCCTGGAGATCGAAGGGGAGAGCGCCGAGAACATCAGCCTCCTGGAAGCGGTCAACAAGATTCGCGGGGAGAAGGGCACCACGGTATCGTTGCTTGTACTGCACTTGGACTCCCCGGACCCTGTAACCATAGTCGTCACACGAGGTGTGATCCCCCTGGTTTCAGTCCGGCTTAAAATGCGGCCAGACAGCATCGGGCACATGCGGGTTTCAAATTTTTCCGCCAACACAAAAAAGGAACTACTGGAGTCCCTCGTCCGCTTCGAAGACTCCAACGGTTCGGGGCTGGTGATCGACCTCCGGGACAACCCTGGCGGCCTCCTTACCTCGGTCGTCGACGTGACCAGTCAGTTCCTCGATGAAGGGCTGGTGCTGTACCAAATAGACGCACATGGCAAGCGGACCGACTGGGGGGTCAAGCCGGGCGGCAGTGCCAAGGACATCCCGGTGGTGGTCCTGGTCAACCAGTTTAGCGCCAGCGCCAGCGAGGTCTTCGCCGGTGCGCTCATGGACCACGAAAGAGCCCAGGTCGTCGGGATCAAGACCTTCGGTAAGGGCAGCGTCAACAACCTCTGGCCTCTGAAGGACGGCTCCGGCATCAACTTCACCGTGGCAAACTGGTATACTCCAGATGGGTTCTTGATCGAAGGAGAGGGGATCGCCCCCGACGTTGTATTCGAGCCCGTGGAAGACACTCCTACCGACGTTCACCTGGACAAGGCGGTCCAAATCCTGCAGGCACGTATAACCCGAGACAGCTAAGAAATGGCCAACAAGAAGTCCTCAAAACCAGCGAAGCGAAATCCGGCCCTGGCGAGCAATCGCAGGGCCTTCTATAACTATGAGATACTGGAGCGGTACGAGGCCGGCTTGGTCCTCACCGGCACTGAGATCAAGTCCATCCGGGCGGGACGCGCCGACCTTAGCGACTCCTACGCCCGCCCCCAGGACGGCGAGATGTGGCTGGTCAATGCCTACATCGCCCCCTACGGGCCCGCCAGCCAGTTCAACCACGACCCCAGAAGGCCCCGCAAGCTCCTGCTGCACCGGGACCAAATCGTCAAACTTACCGCGGAGGTCGGCGAGAAGGGCTTGACCATCGTCGCGCTCCGCCTGCTCATCAAGAACCATGTCGCCAAGGTTGAGTTGGGCCTTGCGCGCGGCAAACGCCAGTACGATAAACGGCAGGCGATCATCAATCGGGACCTGGACAGAGAAGCGCGCCGGGCCGTGGGGTCGGCCGTGCGGTCGATTAGATGATACTGCCAAGGGGAGCGGATTGATAAGGACCCTCGGAAACAAGACACCCAGAATCGCGGACACCGCCTGGGTTAGTGAATTCGCCTACGTGGTCGGCGACGTGGAAATCGGAGAGTATTGCAGCATCTGGCCGGGGGTTACCATCCGCGGCGATGGTGATGGACCCGTGTGCCTTGGCGATTATGTAAACGTGCAAGAAGGCTCGGTGGTGCACGGCTCCGACATGAATATCGAAGACTATGTGACCGTTGGCCATTGTGTCGTGGTCCATTGCGACCGCGTCGGCGAGGGATCCCTGCTGGGCAACAACTGCACAGTGCTCACCGACGTCACGCTAGGCAAGCAATGTCTCATCGCGGCCAATTCGGTTGTCCTGTCCGGCAGCAAGGTCCCCGACCGGTCTTTCGTGACCGGAGTCCCCGGCGAGGTCAAAAGACAGATTTCGCAGGGGCAAGCGGAGGCGATGCGCCACACCGCCGATGAGCTAGTGGAGCGGGCCAAAGTCTTCCGGGACAGCGGGCTGTAGCCGTCGCGATCACCGCCTTGAGAGTGCGGAGATCAGGGGTGAAAATCACCCTAACCGCTCCGCCACCGGCAACACCCTCTCCGCCAGGTGCTCCATCACGCCAATCGTCTCATCAATCCCTTCAGCCCGGAAATCATAGGTCAATTGGTCGATTCCCAGCTCGCGGCAGTAATAAACGTCGTCCAAGATCTCCTGGGTTGTCCCAATCATAGCCCCTCCCGTGCGCACGCCGCCTCTCTCCCCTATACCGATGTCCGTGAAGTGCAGGCTGCGCTTTAAGGAAATCGTGATCGACTCCGGGTCGCGCCCGCCGCGCTCCGCCTCCTGGCGCAAATAAGGGAGGTGCTGGGCAACAAAATCAGGGGTCTGGCGCGTCGTATGCCAGCAGTCACCGTAACGGACCGTTCTCCGCAGCGCCCTGCGAGTGTGTCCCCCAACCCAAATGGGCAGCGGATTCTGGATGGGCTTCGGATAAAAGCTGATCCCGTCAAACTGGTAATACTTTCCTTGGAACTCGGGTTCGGCCTCGGTCCACAATATTCTGAACATCTCCAGGAACTCGTCACTCATCGGACCCCTGTCGGCGTAGGGCACTCCCAGAGTGTCGAACTCCTTCTCCAACCAACCCACGCCCACCCCGCAAATCATCCTGCCGTTGGTCAGCACGTCCAACGATGCGAACATCTTGGCCTGCACAACCGGGTTTCTGTAGGGCAGGATTATGACCGTGCTGCCCAGCTTGATTTGCTCTGTGCAGGCGGCCACGTACCCCAGCAGGGTCATGGTCTCCAGAAACGGGTCTTCGGCGGGCCTGGCAAAGGAGCCGTCGGCGGTGTAGGGATACTGGTTGGTCCCGGCGGTGGGGAGCACGACGTGGTCTCCCACAAGCACCGACTCGAAGCCCAGCGCCTCGGCCCGTTGCACAAACCGTTTAAGGCTTTCACCGCTCAAAAAGTTGGGAATGCTGAGGCCGATCTGCATGTCTGGTCCTCTTCTCCCAGCCCGGTAAAACCACCCGTGCCAGTGACGTTATGTTAACCGGTCCATCTGAAATCATGAACCCCGTCGATCTGAACCCACGGCAGTATATCCCCGGTCCGCCAACAGGGTCAAAACCATGGCGGTAGCGCCTCCGAGGCTCTCAATAGCCAGTCCCGTTGTCCGGCACCAAATACCCCCTCTCGCAAGCCGTTGCCCGCCACGAAATACCCGCCTCTCGCGAGCCGTTGTCCCCCACCAAATACCCCCCTTTCGCGAAAGAGGGCTGGGGGGATTTCCCCCGTCCAACCCCGCCTAATATCAACCCGCCATCTGTAACACTATTGCCCCACCCCCAAAACGGTGAGAGCGATGCGCCCCGCAGACCATCAGTCATCCCTAGCGGCGCTGCCTCAAGTCCCGGCACAGGCGCGTCCCTGGTCTACGATATCCGCGAGCCGCTGCGGCCCGATCCCTTTCACCCGCACCAGGTCTTCCAAAGAGGAAAAGGGGCGAAGCTCCAGGATTTGTGCCGCGCGTCTTGCTCCTATGTGCTTGATCTCTATCAAGGATTCCACCGTGGCCGCATTGACGTCTACTTGCCCATCGCCGCACCGGGCTTCGTCACGGGGAAGGGTAGTTGGCGGCGGTGCAGAGGTTGCCGTTGGGACCTGAGTTGGAGTGGGCAGGAGTGTAAGCGTAGGTGCAGGTATGGACGTAGGTGTAGGCATTGGAGTCGCCGACGGTGTCGGCACCGAAGTAGGCGCCAATGTGGGTTCCGGAGTTGGCCTGGGCAGAGGGGTAGCCGTCGCTGGTGGAATGAGTTTAGGTGGGATGGTCGCCGCCTCCGGGCTCGGCTTTGGATTGACCCCAACCTCGGCGGTGGGAAACACAGGACCGGTGGAAGTTGGCGTCGTAGTAGCCGTAATGACCGGTGGCGGCGTCGATATTAGTGTCGGGAGCGGCGCAAATGTAGGCGTCTGTGCTGGTGCGGATGCCCGCAACGGCCCGCCGCCCGGAAATGGCGGCGGCGCAGCGACGCTGCCAGGCGTGGGTAAGACCGTGCTCCCCACTATGCCAACGACCGTAGGGTCAGAGGGATGCATTCCAGACCCGGAGGACGTCGAAGCGGCGCATGATAACGCCGCCAATACCGCCAATACCTGCAGCACCACCAGAGACAACCTTCCCATTCTGACTCCTGACAAGTATTTGATCGAGGCGCGATCAACACCGCTAGGTGGCCATCGGCCCAAATATATCTGCATACAAGTCAGGCCACAATGTTCCTCTCGATTCGTAAGATTCGACTGTTGAGTGACCCTTTTCAGTAACAGTTCAGACATGATGAATCGTTGCCCGCCTCCGCCCGTCATTCCGGCCCCCGTATCCAGTACGGGGCAGGCTTTGAGCCGGAATCCAGAAACCCTCGCAACCAGCAACGGTCCGTATCGTTGCAATATCTGGATCCCCGCCTTCGGAGACCTTCGAATAATCCCCTCTCCCTCCGGGAGAGGGTTAGGGTGAGGGCGTCCCCCGTATCTGGGCGCACTCTGCATTCTCGCTATCGCCGGAATCACGGAAGGTTACGCAAAGGTCTCCCTTCCCGGAAATGACCGGTTGCGGCGCGACATCGTAAGAGGATTTTCATAGAGATAACCGACGTGGGATTCAGCCATTCCGCGTCATCATCTCTGAACAGTGACCCCTTTCTTTCCTGGATGTGCCGGACTTGATTAACGTGCTATAATTTCCCCGGCGGTTGGATGGGCAGGGTTTATAGGCGCGGGGCCAGACTACCTGACCCACGCGGGATCTTTAATAAATACTTAGGAGGAGAGCCGTGGACAAGGGAAACACTGTCGTAGACGCCGGCCTGGTAGACATTGCGATGAGCTACCGCAAAGAGCTCATGCCAGACCAGGGCCTTTGCATTCAAGTCTACTCGGAGATAGACGGCAAGGACACAGAGATTCTTCGTTTCGACTGTTTCGATCAAGACCCCCACTACCACTATGGACCGGAGAACCATAACATCCGACTGCACCTGGACAAGACCACCGCTGGCAACCCTGTCGGCTGGACCATGGACAATATTCGCAACAAGCTGCCTATAATGGTCCGCAGGTCTGGCTACGACGCACTGGCCGACGGCCTGGAAGCCCACCCTGTCAGCAACGCAGCGCTGGACGAAGCCGAAGCCAAGGCGCGTGACCTCTCCCGCAACGAGCGGCGAACGGTCCACCACATGATGCCTGAGATGCTGGACGGGGACTGCATCGAGGTAGGTAACCTCCGCTTTGGGTTGGAGTACCGGCACCTGGCCAACGACGAAGGAATGGCCATTCACGTACTGTCCGACGTCGCGGGTCAAGAAGTGGAACTGTTGGCCTTCGACTGCTTCGAGAAGGGCCCCCATTACCACTACGGGCCGCGCAACCAAGACGTTCGGATCTATTGGGACGTCACTACCTCTGGAGAGACCCTGCGCTGGACCCTGGACCAGTTCAAGGCCGGCAACATCCGCAGCATGATCGAGCGCGCCGGCTATCCGTCCATCGCCGCCTCGGTGGACGAACAGTTGCTCCAGGAGAGGTTGCCCGGGATCGAGAAGAGGTCCTTCGACCTGGTAGCCCTCAACAAGGGCGGCGACCCCAAGGCCGAACTGATGAAGGAGATCGAGTCCCTCCGCGAGAAGGTAGCCGCTCTCTAACATCTGCAAAAGCAAGTGGGATGGGCCTCGCGCGGCCCTCCCCTTGCCAATACCCTGGAACCCAACGGCCCCGAGAAATCGGGGCCGTTCTCTATCTGTCCCCTGCCGCAGGTTCAGGGACGCCCGTTATGTCAATTCCTCTGACCCCTACACCCAGGGCCTTTCAATTGTCGTCCTTGCCGCTCACCCTGAGCGAAGTCGAAGGGCCGCCTCCAGCGATGAGAGTCCTTCGACACCGCTGCGATGCGCGCAGGATGAGCGGAATTGGGGCGCGTTGGGCTCAGGAGCAGCAGGGTTAACGTCCTTGCCGTCCTTTCCTCCTGAAAATGAAAAAGCCCTGCCAATATTGGAACCCCCTCCGGTAACAATCACGTTTTTCCCGCTAAGACCCAGCTCCATCGCGTTCACTCCTAGTGTCGAGTCGGTATTGACTTTCCCAGACGTAATAGTCTAAATTGTCGCAACGCTTTTCCGGTTCGTATATTAATGCGGAGCATTGTGATATGCGTCACACATTTTGTTGAAGAGACCAAGTTGATTATACGGAGATGCTCCCGGCATCTTTCCATGTAATTCGTCGAAACATCAATCGATTTCCGTATTTGATCGTTGGAGGAAAATCAATGAAGTCTAATTGGGTTAGATGGTCCCGGATATTCGCAATATTCCCTGCGCTAATTGCCCTGGCTCTAATCATCGCCTGCGGAGGTACAGCCGCTCCGGAACAGCAGGAGACCACCGCCGCGCCAGCCCAAGCGCCCGCCGTGGAGCAAAAGGCCGAAGCAAGTCCCACTCCACTGGCCGCCATTCCCCAGGCCCGCGCCACTCTCCCACCTGCCCCAACCCCTACTACGGCGTCAGGCCAACAGCCTCCCGCCCCACCCACCGCGGCGCCCACCGCCGCCCCCACGCAGAAGCCTGTGGAGGACATCAAATACGGGGGTCATATTCCCTTTAGCGACAGCGCCGTGCCCACAAGGAGGCACATCCACGAATGGGGCTATACCCACATGAAAAACGCTGGCCCCATGTTCAACGGATTGATCCAGTTTAACCCGGAAACCGAGGAGATTGGCGACCTTAGCGGCGACCTAGCCGAGAGCTGGGAGTTACTCCCTGATGGCCTGACTTATGTGTTCCGCCTCAAGGACGCCACCTGGCATGACGGCAAACCCGTTACCGCCGAAGACGTCGTATTCAGCATGGACAGCCTCGTCTGCCCCACCTGTTTCGAGATTATGAAAGAGCAGACCAGGTCGTCCACCATCATGATCAAGACCTCCTACAGCCCCGGCAATTCCCGGGCCGTCGACGAGAAGACCGTTGAAGTCACCTTGAATTTCCCCGCGCCGGGGTTCCTGCCCAAAATGGCCATCGCGACCCTGGTCGTCCAACCCAAACACTCGGTGCTGGACGAGGGAAAGCTTCAGACTGTCTACATGTCCGAGGACCTAAACGGGTCCGGACCCTTCAAACACCTTGGGTACACCAAAGACGTGAAGAACGAGTACGAGAAGTGGGATGGATATTGGAAGGAGGGTTACCCCCGGATCGGCGGAATGACCCACTTCATCATCAAGGACCCCACCTCCACCATTGCGGCGTACAAGTCCGGTCAGGTGTTGCGGCCCATCGCTATTTCGGGGCTGACTCCCCTCCAAATGCTGCAACTGCAAAAGGACCTGGAACAGACGCATACGACTTACTGGGCAGGTCCTACGGGCCTGCGCGGGCTGGTTATTAACACCACCAAAGCGCCGTTTAACGACAAGCGCGTGCGCCACGCCATAAGCCTTGCCGTCCACCGCCAGCCAATTATCCAGACCATGAGCGGCGGAATGGAGATGCTGGGGACTCCCCTTCCACCGGGGTTATGGTTCAGCTACTCCGAGGAAGAGGCGGCCCAATTCCCAGGGTTCCGGGAACTGAACGGTGAGAAGCACCCGGATGACATCGCCGAGGCCAAGAGGCTCATGGAAGCCGCTGGCTACGCCAACGGTTTCGACGTCGAGTTGGCGACCAGGAGCAGCGCCGGCGGTTCCTACGCAGACCTGGTGGCGTTGGTGGCGGAACAGCTCAAGAAATATTTGAACATCAACGCCACAATCAAACTCTATGATAGCGCGGCGGGCTACGCCCAGTACGATCTGGGTAACTTCCAATTCTTCGCCCAGGGTTCGTCCTTCAACCTGGCGGACCCCGACGGCGTGATGCGGCGCTACCACGAAAAGACCACCTTCGCCAGGTGGGCGGGCGGCGGCGCAGTGGGCCAGGGCTGGGTCCCGGAGGGCGTCCAAGAGCTTCACCTGGAACAGACTGAGGAACTGGACGCGGACAAGCGCAAGGAGCTCATCCTGAAGATTAACGATATCTTCGTGAACGATGACAATGGTTACGTGGGACTGTACTGGACCGTTCGCGCCATGCCTATCGAGAACCGGATACAGGGTTTCCACATGGAACCCACGATTTACGGCGACCTCAAGCACGAGCATATCTGGTGCGACCCCGCCTGCAACTAAGCGCCAGGTCAATCGACACAAGCAAGGGCCAGACCCCGGTGGGGCCTGGCCTTACCGAGAATCCCAGTTCCACTTAGGCAATCTTCTTTGGCCAGGTATTAGGCGGAGAGATGCGCACTTATTTGACCAAACGGGTGCTTCTGTTCTTCCCCACGCTGCTCTTGGTTACGATAGCGGTGTTCGTCATCCTCCGTGTGGTCCCCGGTGATCCTGCAGTCCTACTTCTGGCCGGGACCGGCGACGACGCCGAAGAGCAGTACACCCAGGAACAGCTCCAAGCGATGCGCGAGAAGTTGGGGACGAACAGGCCTATCTACATCCAGTACACGGACTGGGTGTGGAAAATGCTTCGATTGGACTTTGGAGAATCTTACTTCTTTAAGACCCCGGTCTACGACGATATCGCGGAGCGGTTGCCCGTCACCATAGAGTTGGGGCTAATGTCGGTATTGCTGGCAAGCGTTGTCGCAGTCCCCCTCGGCGTCTACTCGGCAATTAAGCAAGACACGATCGGTGACTACATCACCAGGGTTATTACAATCACAGGGATCGCGCTTCCCAACTTCTGGGTCGCCATCATGATCATCTTCTTCCTGGTGCTTTCCTTCGGCTACTTCCCTCCCCTCGGTTACGCCAGCGTATGGGACGACCCGTGGTCCAACATGCAACAGATGATCTTCCCCGCCATCGCGCTGGGCACATCGAACATGGCTTTCATTGCCAGGATCACTCGCTCTGCCATGTTGGAAGTGCTACACGACGACTATATCAGGACAGCCAGGGCCAAAGGACTCTCGGAACGGGTGGTCATATTCCGGCATGCCCTGAAAAACGCCATGCTGCCCGTCGTTACCGTTTTCGGCTACGAGTTTGGAAGACTCATTTCCGGCACGGTTATCATCGAGGTCATATTCCTGGTCCCCGGAATGGGACGTCTGCTGGTCACCAGCATCTTCAATCGGGACTTCCCCATGATCCAGGCGGTGGTCCTGCTTATCGCGGTCATCGTACTGATACTCAACGTACTGATGGACTTGCTGTACGCCTTGCTCAATCCCAGAATTCGCTACGCATAACCTGCATCGAGACCAACATGGAGAGAGATGAGCGTAGATAGAGCCGCCGAGGCGCTGCCTCGGGCGCCAACGTTAGGGGCCCTGCGCCCCAAGCGGACCCTGAGCCAAAATGTGCTCTTCTTCATCACCCACAAGCCCCTGGGCGCGTTCGGAGCGGCGGTGTCGATCTTGCTCGTCCTCGTCGCCTTGCTCGCCCCTGTGATCAGGACCCACGACCCTTACGAGAGCAGCGTAGCCCAGCAATTTGCCCCGCCGGGCGCTGAACGGTGGCTTGGGGGGGACCGGCTCGGACGGGACATGTACAGCAGACTGATTTACGGAGCAAGAATATCCCTGTACGTGGGAATCCTCAGCTCTCTGATCGGTTCTACCATTGGTATGGTCGCGGGAGTGGCCAGCGTACACTTCGGAGGCAGGGTCGATCTGATCGTCCAGCGGATCATCGACGCTATGATGGCGTTCCCTGGACTCATACTAATCCTCGCCATCATGGCCGCCCTGGGAGCATCCCTGAACAACGTCGTTCTCGCCTTGAGTATCGCCTATATACCCAGTACCGCCCGGATACTCCGTTCCCAAGCCCTCGCTATCAAAGAGATGGACTACGTACTGGCGGCCAGCGCGGTCGGGGCGGGTAACTGGCGGATCATCATGCGCCATATCATCCCCAACTGCTTCGCCCTCTATATAGTCATCGTCACCCTCCATCTGGGAGGCGCGATCATCGCCGAGGCGGGCTTGAGCTTCCTGGGCGTGGGAACGCCGCCCAACGTGCCTTCATGGGGCGGAATGCTCAACGGGGCCGCCGCTAACGTGACCGTAGCCTGGTGGGTAGCCATCTTCCCCGGCATGGCCATCTTTATAGTGGTATTCGCCTGGAACGTCCTGGGCGACGCCCTCAGAGACGTCTTAGACCCCAGACTGAGAGGGACTAACGCCGCCTAAGTAACTATCTCAAAACGAGGCTTCCCCAACGTCTCCCCCTTTCGGAAAAGGGGGATTAAGGGGGATTTCCCTTCTGCCCAAGCCTGCTGGTTCAGTTTTGAGATAGACACTAAGTAATTCGCATAGATTCCGCTGAGCAACGCTCTTCGAGACGTCTTGGACCCCAGACTGCGGGGTTCAGGCTCGGTCTAGGCTAAGACCCGAACCCAGGTAGCCGGTCATCCGGCGCCTCCACCGGCGGGATACCCCCAAATCGCAGCCGCAACAGCCCCCTGACATCCTCCGCCGCTGTGCTGACCACATTTACCGTACTAGTGGGATCGTCGTCCCATTTCACCGGGATTGACCTGATACGGTAGCCTCGCTTGGCGGCAATCAACAATAGCTCTGTATCGAAGAACCAGTTATCGTTCTTGATCTTCGGCACTATGGCATGGGCGGCCTGGCGCGTCAGGGCCTTGAAACCGCACTGGGCATCGGGGAATCCGGCGAAGAACATCGACCTGACCATCAGATTGTAACCGCGGGAGACCACTTCCCGCTTTAGGGACCTGGTCACCCTCGACTCCTTGCTCAAACGGCTTCCCACCGCGATATGGTCTCCAGTCTCCAGGGCACGAACGAGCTGAGGAAAGTGCGCCAGGTCCGTGGACATATCCACGTCCATGTAGCTCACAATGTCCGCGGTGCTGTCCATCCAGGCCGTCCGCAGCGCCCGTCCCCGGCCCTTCTGGGGCAGGTGGAGGTAGCTGACTCCCGCATACCTCTCGCACAACATCTCGGAGACTGGCCTGGTATCGTCTGTGGACGCGTTGTCCGCGATGACAACCCGCCACGGATTGGGCAAATTGTCCTTGAGAAAGTCGGTCAGTATGAGGATGGAACGAGGCAGCGCTTGCTCCTCGTTGTACACCGGAATAACCAGGTCAACTGTGGCGGCCATCCCTAGCTCCAGACCCGATGGCCCGCAAGTTCCAAGGAAAGCCCGTATGTGTGCCGTCTCGGACTCAACCCCTCCATCTTCTCCTCGCCCTCCACATCGACCCGGGATTGGTCGATTTACGCTATATCAGTGCCGGAAGTGACGCACGCCGGTAAAGACCATCGCAATCCCTGCCTTATTGGCGGCCTCGATGACCTCATCGTCCCTAATCGACCCTCCCGGCTGCACAATAGCGGCGATTCCGGCTTCGGCCGCCAGCTCTATGTTATCCGGGAAAGGGAAGAATGCGTCCGACGCCAGCGCCGCGCCCTGGGACCTCTCCCCGGCTATTCGGCCCGAAAGATGCACGCTCACCACTCGGTTGGGTTGCCCGGCCCCCATCCCTACCAGGGTCCGGTCCTTGGCAAACACAATCGCGTTTGACTTGATGTGCTTTCCGGCCTTCCAGGCAAACGCCAGGTCGTTCAATTCCGCATCCGTAGGCTTGCGTTCGGTCACCGTTTCCCAACCGGCGGGGTCCTCGTCAATCGCGTCGGGGGTCTGGGTCAGCAGACCCCCGGTGATCGGACGGATATCGTAAGGCAGCCCCCCGGAGCCGGAATCCACCGCCAGAATCCGCAAGTTCCTCTTCCGTTGCAGGATTTCCAGCGCCTCCGGCTCGTAGTCTGGCGCGGCAACCACTTCGTAGAACACTGGCCCCATGGCCTCGGCCGAGGCGGCTGTAACGGTGCGATTGAAACCCACGATACCGCCAAACGCGGAGACGGTGTCACCGTCGAAAGCCCGGCGGTACGCTTCGGTCTGGTCGGCGTGGCTGGCAAGTCCGCACGGGTTGGCGTGCTTGATGACCGCCACCGTGGATTCAGGGAAGTCGCTTACCACCCTCCAAGCGGCGTCGGCGTCCATCAGGTTGTTGTAGGAAAGCTCCCGGCCGTGCAACTGCCTGGCGTTCGCGATCCCTCCCGATGAGCCGCCCGCGGGCACGTACAGCGCCCCGGCCTGGTGGGGGTTCTCCCCGTAACGCAGCCTGGAGACCTGTCTCAGGCCGATGGCCAAGTCAGGAGTCAATGGGTCGTCTGCTCCCGAGCCCCCTGTCAGGTATCCGGTGACTGCGGCATCATAGGTGGCCACATGCCGGAACGCCTTTGCAGCCAACCCCCGCCGGTCTTCCAGGCTCAGTCCGCCATTAGCTAACTTCTCTCCCACCCATTCGTAATCGTCCGGGTCCACAACCACCGCCACCGATGGGAAGTTCTTGGCCGCCGCCCGCAACATGGTTGGGCCGCCGATGTCGATGTTCTCCAAAGCGTCGTCCAGCGTCACCCCTGCCTTGCTTATCGTCTCCACGAAGGGATAGAGGTTCACCACCACCAGGTCAATCAGTTCCATCCCGTGCTTGGCCAACTCGTCCAGGTGGTCCGGGGAGTCCCGCCGGGCCAGCAGCCCACCGTAAATCGTCGGGTGCAGCGTCTTCACCCTGCCATCCAAAATCTCCGGCGAGCCGGTAACTTCGGAGACCTGCCGCACGGCCAACCCACCCTCCTGAGACAGAGTGTTGTGGGTCCCTCCCGTGCTGATTAACTCGAAACCCGATGCAACCAGCTTCCGGCCAAAGTCAACAACTCCGCTTTTATCGTAAACGCTCAGAAGTGCTTTCAAGTTCTTCAATCCTACCCAAGAAGTTCATCCGGAACGCTGTGTCGTTATGTAATGTGCCCCTGTGATTGGCCACCGCAATTAACCAGAAAATATCACCCTGGTTTCGTCGGTCCTCTCGACGATCCTTCCAACCACCATTGCGTCAGGCACCTTCTCTTGCACCTGGGCCAGGCTCTCGCCGCTACAGATGGCCACCATCCCCAGACCCATGTTGAACACCCGGTACATCTCCTCCGGGCTAACCCCGCCTTCCCGCTGAATAATGTCGAAGATCGGGGGTGCCGGCCATGAACCTTGATCGAACTGGGCGCACAGGTCTTCGCGCAACACCTGCGGCACCTTTCCGGGGATCCCGCCCCCTGTGATGTGGGCCAACCCAGTCAGCAACCCCAAAACGGGCTCCAACATCGGGTAGTAGCACCTGTGCCGGACTAAAAGCTCTTCGCCAAGCTGGTGTTGCAGCTCTTCGTGATACCGGAACAGCACCGACGGGTCTTCGTCTATGCCGAAAACCTGCCGCACCAGGGAGAATCCATTGGTATGCAACCCGTTGGATGGGATGCCTATTAGGAGGTCCCCAGCCTTCATCGAGTCGGAGGCAAGTACCCCCTCGGACTCCACGACCCCAACCACGAAGCCCGCCAACTCCATCTCTTCCGGCCCGTAAACACCCGGTAGCTGGGCGGTTTCCCCACCAATCAGGGCGCAACCCACCTCCCGGCAACCCCAGACTATGCCCCGCATAAGGGTATCCATCGTCTGGGAGTCCAGGTGGCTGAAGGCCACGTAGTCGAGGAAAAAGAGAGGCTTTGCGCCGCGGGTCAAGATGTCGTTGACGTTCAGGGTAACCAGGTCCTGGCCGATGGACTCGAAATGGCCAAGGTGAGCGGCGATCTTGAGCTTGGTGCCAACTCCGTCGGTGCTCGCCACAAGGACGGGGTTGGTGTACCCGCTCAGGCGGTAGAGTCCGGCAAAGTCCCCATTGGGATTCAGGACTTCCGGGCCGTGGGTAGCCGTGGCAAAGGCCTTGATCCGCTCCTTGAGCGCACCCATGGCGTCCAGATCAACGCCTGATGACCTGTAATCGGACATGCTCAACTACCCCTACCTCCCAACCTGGACCGCCCGGTTAAGGACTGGCCGGTTCCGCCTCGGAGTCTTCCAGCATGAGTTTCGTTAACTCCAACTGGACCGGCACCGGGTATGCCCCCGTGAAACAGGCGTTGCAGAACCCGCCCTCCGCCTCTCCCACGACCTTCATGAGTCCCGCCACGCTCAGGTACCCCAGGCTGTCCGATCCGGTCATCTCCTGAATCTCTCCAACCGTTTTGTTGGCCGCGATCAACTCTTGACGGCTGGCCATGTCCACACCCATGTAGCAAGGGTGCATGATCGGAGGCGCGCATACCCGCAGGTGGACTTCCTTGGCCCCCGCTCTGCGCAGCAGCCTCACCACGTGGGGAGTCGTGGTCCCACGGACGATGCTGTCGTCCACTACCACCAATCTCTGCCCGGCAATTACATCGGCCAGGGGATTGAACTTCTGACTTACCCCCAGGTCCCGGGTACGCTGGTCCGGCTCAATGAACGTCCGCCCCACATACCGGTTCTTGACCAGACCCTCGCTGAAGGTGATGCCGGATTCCCGGGCGTACCCTACCGCGGCGGCCGTGGAGGAATCGGGTATCCCGATTACCAAATCGGCGTCAACCGGGTGCTCTCTGGCCAACTGGGCCCCCAACTCCTGGCGCACCAGATGGACCAACTTCCCGTCGAGGTTGCTGTCCGGTCTGGCGAAATATATCAGTTCAAATACGCACAACGCCCGACGCCCGGAGTTCCGAGCCCAGGTCGCGGTGCGCAGTCCGTCCCCGTCGATTACGATCACTTCGCCGGGGGCGACTTCCCGGACAAACGTGGCCCCGAGATGGTCTAGGGCGCAACTCTCCGACGCCACCACCCACCCGTCTCCCATCTTGCCGAGGCACAAAGGGCGGATACCCAGCGGATCGCGGGCCGCCACCAGGGTATCCCGCGTGAGGGCCACCAAAGAGTAGGCCCCCTCCAATTGACGCATACAGTGGAAAACTCGCTCTTCCCAGGTACGCCCATCGGCATTCGCAAGCAGGTAGGCGAGCACCTCGGAATCGGTGGTGGAATTGAAAGTGCAACTCCAGTCGCGTTGGAGTTGGGCCTTCAATTGGGGGGAGTTGATGATGTTGCCGTTGTTGGCGAGAGCCACCCGCCCCTGGTACCCATCAACAAGTAGTGGCTGCGCGTTGCATGCCTGGCTGCTGCCGGTGGTGGAATAGCGGGTGTGGCCAATGGCGCGTTCGCCGACAAGGCTGTAGAAGTCCCTTTCACGGAAGACCTGGGTTACCAGCCCCATCTCCGTGTGTACGTTGATCTCCTCACCGTCACTGGAGGCAATGCCAGCGCTTTCCTGCCCACGGTGCTGCAAGGCGAACAGGCCGTAGTAAGCCTGAAGACTGGCCTCCCCTCCCGGAGTGTAAACACCGACGACGCCGCACTCCTCTTTAGGGTGGTCGAATGCGCCGGTTGGTGGAGATCGCTCCGGCTCACTATTCACTGGCATATTCTAAGTTGCGGGGTGAATCAGGTCAACAAGGCTCAATCTATCGGTCACTAAGAAGCTATCCCAAAACGAGGCTTTCCCAATGTCTCCCCCTTTGGTAAAAGGGGGAGTGAGGGGGATTTTCCCCCTACCCAACCCTGCTCGTTCAATTTTGAGATACTTTCTTATAGCCCCAAGGCTTCGGCCAATAACCGCTTATGGGACTTGGGGTCTCCCAGGTAGTGGTACAACGTGCGGGATGCGGCGGTGTGCAGGGTTAGACCATATTCGGTCATGCTGCCCACACCGGCATGGACTTCGTGGGCGAAGTTGCACACCTCATGGTAGGCCGTGCTTCCCACCGCCTTTGCCAAATGGATGCTGTCCGTCGATTCCCTGCCGGCGTCCAATTTCCACAGGGTCTCATAGGTGGTCCACCGGGCCGCGTCTAGCTGATTTACCAGGTTTATGATGTGGTCCTGCACCCTCTGGAACCTTCCAATCGGGGTGCTGAACTGGACCCGCGTCCGGCTGTACTCGACGGACATCTCGTACACGGCCTGACAGGCCCCCACCTGGTAGGCGCACAGGATGGGAATGGTGTTGGAAATCCCTTGTTGCAACGCCCCCCAACCGCCGTCGATAGACCCGCCCAATACCGCAGAATCATCCACCGATACGTTCTCCAGCCTCACTTCGGCCAGATTCCAGGCAAAACCCTCCAAAGGACGGACGGACACACCTGGAGCGGATACGGGGACCATTACCAGTCCCACTTCATCGGTGTCTTCGGACCGGGCGGCGCACAGGAGGTCCGTGCCAAACGCCCCATCGAACACGTAGACCTTCGTGCCATTCAACTGGACCCCGTTCCCGTTTCTGTGGGCCACCGTTTGGACGTCGGCGGGAGACCAGCTATAGTCGGCCTCTGTGATCGCCGGGACCAGCACGCGCTCGCCTCGCGCAATGGAAGGGAGCCACGCCTGTTTCTGATCGTCGGTCCCACCGGCCATCATGGTGAAGGCGCTGAGGACACAGGAGCTAATGTGTGGACCCGGCACCGGGCCGCGCCCTAGCTCTTCGAACATGACTCCGGCGTCGGTAAAGGAGCCTCCCTCGCCGCCGTACTCCTGGGGAACTAGGATGCCCATCCAGCCGGTTTCAACCAACTTCTGCCAGGGCTCGGAAGGTACGGCGTCACCAGTTTCGGCCATCTCCAGCAACACGCTCTTGGGGTATTCTTGTTGGATGAAGCCCCGAACCGCCGCCTTCAACATCTCCTGTTCCGCGGTCAACCCCAGGTCCATGTCTACTCCTTCACCTGCACTTTGACTATCAGGTTGCTCTCTTCGGGTATCGGCCTGCCGTAATCGCTCAGCATCTCCAAAATGCCTTCGATGGCGTCCTTGGTCATGTCGATGGCTTCTTCGAACGATTCTCCCTGGGAGCCGCACCCGGGCAAAGCTGGAACTTCGGTCCAGAACCCGCCATCCTCGTCTGGATGAACGAATACCGTGTATTCCTTCATAACCTGCCTCGAAACTCTTCCCAAGTTATGCGAGCCTTCCGCAATTGACTCAGCAGAAGACCGTGTTTCAATTCTCCATGATGCGGGAGCATCACGGCGCGACCATCGGCGTGAACCAAGATGTAATGGCTACCTCTTACCCTGTCAACTTCAAAGCCAAACCGCCCAAAAGCCCGAATAGCCGCTTGAACCGTTACTCCACGTCCACGTCCCCATTAGGCAATTAAGCCAGTGTCCCGGCCCGCTCCCGGACCTCCCGGCCTATGCCGATGCGCCGGGCCATGATCACCTTCTGAATATCGGCGGTGCCGCCCGGATGGATCGCAACAATGGCCGAACGCTGGTGTGACTCCATGTGCCCGTTTCCAGCCCCCCACTGTTCGTCCCAGGTCAACGCCGACGGACCTAGAATGTCCAGAATGGCGGTGGACATGCGCAGGCCAGACATCTTCCGGAAGTAGGACGCCTGGGGCCCTTCGTAGGTCAGGTTGGTCTTGCTGTGCCGCATCCAGTAGTTGCGCATGTTGAACAGCCTGGCGACTTCCGCCTCCATGTAAATGTCGATCAACCGGTCTCGAACGTCTGGGTCCTTCGTCAAAGGCTCGCCGTGGCGCTGGGTCTTCGCGCAGTAGTCGAACAGGTTGTCAACCATCCAGTTGCGGCCGATTCGCCCGCCGCTGCCATGCTCCAACTCCAGGTGAGTGGTCGCTACCTTCCAACCTTCGTTCTCGCCGCCGACCAGGTTGAAGGCCGGGACCCTTACGTTGTCAAAGTAGACCGTGTTCTTGACGCCTGACCCTGCCCCCGACTCGCCGCCTGCGATGAGCAGGTCCATGGGCTGCACCGTGATGCCCGGCAGGTCCGCGGGAATCATGAACCAGCCAAGGTTCTGGTGGCGCGGGGCCTCGTTGTCGGTGCAGGTCAGTGTCCACATGTAGTCGCAACCCAGGTCGCTGCCTACGAAGACTTTCTGACCGTTTATAACGTAGTCATCGCCGTCGCGTTCGGCCCTGGTCTTAACACTGGCCACGTCCGAGCCCGCTTCCGGCTCGGTTAGAAGCTGCCAGGTGCGTATCTCGCCCTTGAAAATCTTGGGCAGAAACTCCTGCTTCTGCTCCTCGCTTCCCCAGACCATGATAGACGCCCCGCCAAGCCGCCCGCCGGAGTCGTAGTAGGGAGGGATGCTGAGACCATAGGAGTCAACCTCTTCCTCGAGCACCACCGAGTGGTCCAGTGAGAGTCCGCCGCCGCCGTACTCCTCGGGAGCCGTGGCCCACAGCCAACCCTTATCTCCAAGCCGGCGTCCCAGATCGCGCCTTAACTCATACTGCTCGGGGCCAGACTTGGCTGAGTCAGCGGGGTGGGAAATGTCCGGGGAAACGTTGTCCTTGAGCCATCCCCGGACCTCCTGTCGAAACTCTTCCTGCTCCTGCGTGTAACGTGGTTCGAAGTCCATCGTGTCCTCCTCGGGATTCAGGGTCGCATTAGTCAGTGTAGAACGCCTCTCGCAGCAGTTCCTCAGGGACATAAAGAGCGGCTTCCTGGTATATTTCGTGAAGAGTACCCAACCTCAACTCGCGGTGTCTAGGGACTGAGATCGTTTGCCTATGCCCTTCTGACGTGTACCTCCGAAGTTTCATGTGGCTCCCTCTCTGAGAATGGAGCCGAAATCCAAAACCGATGAGTATTGACAACACTTGGTCGCCGGATAGCCGCCTAAGCCTGGGCACTTACAACGCCCACATCGAAAGTCATTACTATCGACGGATTCGGCGTTAGGCCATAATCGGCGGGATCATCGCCTTCCAAATGCAGTTCCACGACCTCCCGGAGGTTTTCGACCAACTCTTCGAAGGTACGGCCTTGGGTCACCGCTGAAATCTCGCGGCAGGAAGCCACGTACCAGCCTTCACTCTCGCTTATGACCGCCGTGATGGTTGGTTGTAGAGGCATGGTTGGTATGGTTTCCCTTCCTGGAGCGCCGTCGTTCCACTTCCGTACTACTGGGACTTTAACGCCCTGCCGGGCAATGTCCCGGTGTGGACACCATTATCTATGACCACCTGACCGTTGACAAGGACGTAGTCGATCCCCTCCGGGTATTGTTTCGGGTCTTCGAAAGTTGCCCTGGCCTTCACCCGCTCCGGGTCGAACACGACAATATCCGCCTTCATCCCATCCCTCAGGATTCCGCGGTCCTTCAACCCCAATCTCTGCGCCGGCATCGCTGTCATCTTACGGACAGCTTCCTCCAGCCGGAATAGTCCTTCCTCGCGCACGAATTGACCCAACACATAGGGGAACGTGCCGTAGCTCCTGGGGTTGGGCATCTCTCCGGTCAGCAGTCCGTCAGACCCCACCATCTGGGCCGGATGCCGCGCGATGGTGCGGATGTTGTCCGGGTTGCCGGTGCGGGCAACGAATGCGACCTCCAGATCTTCCTCTATCAGCAGGTCGCAGATCGCGTCCACCATCCGTTTGCCCTGGGCTTGGGCCAGGTCCGTCAGGGACCGGCCTTCCCATTCCTTGTTCTTGTCCGACTTTACGTGGCTGAAGATGTAATGGTCCAGGGTCATCCCCCACATCGGGTCCACCGAATCGCCTATCTGCTCCCTGACCCGCCTGTCCTGTATTCGCTGCAATAGCGCCGCCGGGCCGCCCGCGTGGACCCAATATGGAAGCAAGGAATGAAGCACCGTGCTGGCCGCGGCGTATGGGTATTGGTCGAAAGTTACGTCCACGCCCGAGTTGCGGCCCTCGTCAACCAGGTCCACCATCCGCTGGCCCATGCCCTCCACCGGGCTATGGTAATGGGACAAATGCACCGGCACGCCGCTGCGCCGCCCGATCTCGATCGCCTCGTGGAAAGGGTCCAGCAGCCGGTCCCCCAACGTGTAACGGGAATGAGTTATGTAAAATCCGCCGTACTCCCGGACTGCCTCCGAAACCCCGGCCAGCTCATTGGTGTCGCTATACGCGCCGGGAGGATAGGTCAGGCCCGTGGCGAACCCGAAAGCCCCATCTCGCATCCCCTGGGCCGCCAGCTCACGCATACGCTGTAGTTCAGCCTCGGTGGGCAAGCGCGCCTCCCAGCCCATCGCCTCAACTCGGATCGCGGCGTGGGGGACAAAGTAGACCACGTTGCAGGCCGCGCGCCCATCCAGAATGTCCAGAAATTCAGCGACGCTGCCCCATCTCACATCAGAAGGGGGTGTCCCATTTACGGCTGCAAGATAGGTCAATAGATGTTCCAGGTTCTGTGGGGAAGTCGGTGCGTAAGACAGTCCGTCCATCCCCAAAGCCTCGGTGGTCACCCCCTGCCGGACCTTGGCGTGGTGCTCCGGCTCTCCCATGAGCATCAAGTCCGAATGAGAGTGCATGTCGATGAAACCGGGACATATCACCCGGTCGGCGGCGTCAATCACTCGCTCCGCCTCGATCGTCGAGGTGTCGCCTCTTATCACACGAACCGTATCTCCGATGATACCGATGCTCGCCCGGAACCAGGTCTGCCCCGTCCCGTCGATCACCCGCCCATTCCGGATCAGAACGTCAACCACATCGTCTCCTTTAACTCTGGCAGCCGAATCGGGGAAATCGTCAGAAGTGTACACACTAGGTCAGACCCTAGCAAACAAACATGCCCCCAGCCCGGGGTCATTCGATTATCGTCCCAATTGTCCGAACCGGAATTCAAAGGATTATGGAATTCGCATGATTTCCAATCATATACATCCCGGAATCGGAGAAATCACAGTTTAGACGAACAATCGAATGACCCTCTCCCCCAGCCAAGGCAATCGCATTGAGGCCGTTCCCCGCCACCCCGTCATATCCCCCACTCCGTCTTTCCCGCCCCGTACCCCGTCTTTCCCGCGAAAGCGGGAATCCACTGCCCGAACCCGCTACTCCCTGTTTCTCGGAATCTAGGAACCTTCGCAATCGCCATAACCAGGAACCCCGCGAGCTGCCTCCTCTCCCCACCCTGACATTTCCCCCTTCCCATTCCGGATTGCACCTCTCTACCATCAATTCCACTCGATATCACCCAACATGAGCCCGGACCCAAAACCCCATTCCAACAAGGAGGCGCATGTCCCAAAATGTCCCAGTCTGACTCAAAACAAAAAAACTCCAGCCTCTCCGCCCGCCAGCGAAAAGCCCTTCCCATACTCGGCGCGGCCGCCTCCATCTCCGAAGCCGCCCGCCTCTCCAAGGTGGACCGCCGCACCTTGTACCGTTGGCTCCAGGACGAGGACTTCCGCGCCGGACTCGCCCAATTCCACCAACACGCAACCGAACTCGCCAGTGTCCAACTCCAGGGCCTCGCGCTCCATGCCGTCAGCGCCCTCTTTGAACTGATGGAATCCCCAAGCCCGGACATCCGGCTCCGGGCCATCCGCACAGCCCTCAGCTGCTCCACAAAACTAAACGAACTCCGAAAACTCGCCGGTGATGTCCAGGCCCTCAGTGACGCCCTCTACCTCAACAACAATCAGGAGTAATCTCTATGACTCTCGGCCAAATCAAGTCCGAAATACGCCGCCTCCAACGTAAACTGGCACGCCCATTGGCCCAAGTCGCCATCCAACGCATGTCCCAGGAGCTGTGCGATGAGTGGTCCCGCGCCCTGTTCGAAGAGGAGCCCCTGCCTGACGCCCAACCCTTCATCCAACGGGTTGTCAAGGCGGGTTTCCGTCTCTCCACATTCACCTCAGCTAGCCGTTACCTGAATGGATGCCGCAGCCACGGAGAGGCCCCGCTCCTCAAACCCCTTCTCCGCTCCCTCCTCCCCTGGGCCATGCCCCACGAATTCGATATGCCAGCCCCATAAAGTCAGTGGCCGGTGGCCGGTTACCCGTGTTCTAAGGCGGTGTTCCGCGGCCGGTGTTTTGTGGTGGGTGTTCTATGGCCGGTGTCCGGTGCTCCACTTCCAACGGTCAGTGAGTGACGGCCACCGGCGTGGCCGCT
This sequence comes from Dehalococcoidia bacterium, assembly GCA_965197545.1. Classification (GTDB taxonomy): domain Bacteria; phylum Chloroflexota; class Dehalococcoidia; order Lucifugimonadales; family UBA3495; genus CATOSP01. Next base: position 1,553,397 of record CBDANJ010000007.1, on the reverse strand, counting down.
GACCACTACCCTCCAATCCCCTCATCCTGAACGCGGCATAGCGGAGTCGAAGGATAGGGTCATTCGATTATCGGCCCAATCGTCCGAACCGGGATTCACAGGATTTTGGGATTCGGATGATTTCTAATCATATAAATCCTGGAATCAGAGAAATCACAGTTCGGACGGACATCGGACGGACAATCGAAAGACCCGGAGTCGAAGGACCCACTCCTTGCCAGGGTAGCCCGATGGGTCTAATATTTGGGCAGGCCGGGCCCGTGTTTATGTTCACCATTCTGGGCCGGACCAGAGGTGCGTTTCAGTATGCCCCAGGAACGGATCAACGGGTTCTCCATGCACTACGAGTCCTACGGGACCGGCTTCCCCTTGGTCATGGTCCACGGGGGGCTTGGGGGTGGTGACGGTTCCGCTGGAATGGTAAAGCATCACGCCGCGCCCATGCGGGAAGTCTACCGCGCCATCTTCTACGACAGACGCGCCGCCGGACGGTCCGAGTCGCCTCCCGGCGGCTACGATATTCCCAACCAGGTGGAAGACCTCCGCGCCCTGCTGATCCGGTTGGGCGTAGAACGCGCCCACGTTCTTGGCAGCTCCGCGGGAGGACCCATCGTCATGCGGCTCGCCCTGGACTACCCCCAAATGGTGGACCGGCTGGCATTGATCAACACCATGAGCTATGCCAGCGAGCCCGAGCGGCAAGCCCGGCAAAAGGAACTGGATACCCTTGAGGCCAACGCTGAGGCCCAGGGCAAAGAAGCCGCCGTCGGGGAGGCGTTGGAAAATCGTAACCCCGGAGGGCGCGACAACCATCCGGACGAGTTCAACCGTTTGCAGACGGCCAACCTCCAACGCTTCGAAGGTATCATCAACTCGCTGCGCGCCTATCTCGACATAGGCGGCTCCATAGAGACCAGGCTAGGTAGCCTCTCCCACCCCACCCTGATCGTCCACGGCGACGCCGACGAGAGGATACCCGTGGAATGTAGCCGCCGGCTCAACGAGCTGATACCCAACTCGGAATTGCACGTAATTCCCGGCGCGGGTCACGGGCTGATGACCAACGTGCCTGAACTTATGCGGGAGTTGGTCCTGGAATTCCTGAGCCGTTCCGCCCTGGACCCCATGCCTTCCGGTACCGGGACAGCGTAGCGCCCCGCCGCCGTCATAGACCTGTTTCGTACTCGACCTGCTGACTGGAGGATACCTATGGCAACCGTAAGCATCGACCACATCGCCATGCCCACCGAAAACGCCGAACGGCTGATAGCCTTCTACAAAAAGCTCGGCTTCAAGATCAATGATGAGGACGAATGGCGGGCTGGCAACGCAAGAATATTTTCCATCCAGATCGGCGACTCCAAGATCAACGTCCACCCGGAAGGCGTGGTCGCCAACCTGCGCGGGCCCACGGCGGTACCTGGCTGCACCGACATCTGCTTCGTCTGGAACGGCTCGGTAGAGGAATGCCAGAAGCTGCTTGAGGACGCCGGAGTCGAGGTGATTAGCGGCCCTGGCCCCAGGCGAGGCGCAAAGGCCGGCGGCGGGCTCCCCGCGGTTAGCCTCTACGCCCGGGACCCCGACCAAAACCTCCTGGAGTGGATGGTCTACCAGTAACCCGGCGCGCCTGCCCCCGATGGACGGGGAAGCCGACTGCGCTTCCAGTTGTTCTTAGTAACTAACTCAAAACGGGGCTTCCCCAATGCAGGGGCTTTTCATTCTCGCCTTGACCCCACCCCGTCGTTCCGGCCTTGAGCCAGAATCCAGGATGTTTCAAGGAAGAACACTACACCCGTACTAAACTAAAGCCAAGGTGGGATGTACATTCGAGGGGCGATGAAAATTGGCTTGGTTGCGCCAGTGAAGCCCTCTCATCCGTACTTGGAGAATGGTCCGGCACCACTGTTTGACCTCCACTATCTGCGCATTTCACCTTGGCTTTGGTTTAGGAATCCGTGGTCCCGGCTTAAGCCGGGACCACGGTGGGTCCACCGGGTGTAGTCCTGCCGGACCGTCCTGGCCCCGGACGTGGACAATGAAAAGGCCCTGTTCTCCAACGTCTCCCCCTTTCGCAAAGGGGGATTAAGGGGGATTTCCCTTCTGCCCAAGCCTGTTCGTTCAGTTTTGAGATAGCTTCTTAATAGAAAGGGAGAGAATATGCCATCCATGACCGGCAAAGAAGCCCTGGCTAGGATGCTCATCGCCGAGGGCGTTACCCACATCTTTGGCAACCCCGGCACCAGCGAGACCCCCCTCTTGGACGTGTTGCAGGATTTCCCGGAAATCCGCTACGTCCAGGCCCTCCAGGAGGGTACGGCAGTGGGCATGGCCGACGGCTACGCACGGGCCACCGGGCGTCCCGCCTTCGCGAACATCCACATCGCCGGCGGACTGGCTAACGGTATTAGCGCTCTGTATAACGCCTACCGTGGCGGGGCGCCCATCGTCTTGACGGCAGGCAACTCCGACACGCGAATGCACCTAGCCGAACCCACCCTATCCGGCGACTTGGTGGAGATGACCGCCCAATACACCAAGTGGAGCGCCGAAGTCCGCCACCCCACGGATATTCCCTTGGCGGTCCGCCGGGCCTTCAAAGAGGCCAAGACGCCCCCAACCGGCCCCGTGTTTCTCTCCTTCCCCTGGGACACCATGGACGAAACCGCCGACCTGGACATCATCCCATCCTCCCCCGGTTACTTCCGTATGCGGCCGGACACCGATGCGGTGGCCCGAGCCTCCCAATTGCTCTCCCAGGCCGAGAACCCAGTCATCGTCGTCGGAGACCGGGTTGCCCAGTCGGGCGCGATGGACGAGTTGGTCAGGTTCGCGGAGACCCTGGGAGCCCGAGTCTATGCGGCTGCCTTCTCCGAGGTGAACTTCCCCACCAACCACGCCCTATATAGCGGCGCGTTGAACACCAGCAGCCCGGCCACCCGCCAACTCCTGGGCGGAGCAGACGTCGTGGTCGCAGTAGGCGCGAACGTCTTCTCCTCCTTCCTCTATGTGGAAGAACCGTTCCTCTCCCCGGAAACCAAGCTGGTCCACCTGGACAACAACCCCTGGGAGGTCGAGAAGATATACCCCACCGAAGTGGGGATCGTCTCCGACCCCGGCGAGGGGCTGTCCGAGTTGACCGGCGCCCTTGAACAGGACATGAACGGTCCGTCGCGCGAGGCTGCGGCCACGCGAAACGCGACCCTGGCCGACGAACGAAGACGGGCCGACGAAGGCTACCAACGCCGTCTCCAGGACCGGTGGGAGAATAGCCCGATGGCCGTTGAGCGGATGATGCACGAGTTGGCCCAGGCCGCTCCGCCTGACACCATTATCGCCAACGAGGCCATCACTTCCAGCCCTGCGTTGATGCGCGAGTTCACTTTCGATCAACCCGGCACATTGTTCGGAATCCAGGGCGGAGCCTTGGGCTGGGCGATGCCCGGAGCCCTGGGCGTCCAACTGGCCAATCCCGGCAAGCCTGTGTTGGCCGTGGTCGGAGACGGAGCGTCCCTCTACACCGTGCAGGCCCTCTGGACGGCCGCTCGGTACAACATCCCCGTCGTCTACGCCATTTGCAACAACCGTTCCTACCGCATCCTCAAGGTCAACATGGACACCTACCTCCGCCACATGTTGGACGACCGGGAACGCGAAAGTGAATACGTGGGTATGGACTTTGCCAACCCGCTGGACCTGGCGGCCATCGCCCAGGCTATGGGCGTGGCCAGCGAGAAGGTCGAGGACCCCGCCGCCATCGGCCCGGCCCTGGCCAAAGCCTTCGCCAGCGGCAAGCCCTACTTGCTGGACGTCAGCATAGACGGCTCGCTATAGCCCAAAGTTTGGGCGGCGGGACTCCATCCCGCCGCCTTGCTACTCGTCGGGGTGAGTGGAGATGAACCTGCCCGCCCTATCCGGATCGATATGCGGGGCCCGGACCTCCACGTTGGACTGCTCCTCTTGAAGCACTACGGTTACGCTGCTGTCCTTGTCCGCCCAGCCCCGGTTCATTGCCTGCAACGCGATCTGTTCCGCCAGCGTGGTCATGGGCATCGGAACATCGTACTCCCGTGCCAGTTCCGTCGCCAAGGAGATGTCCTTGTAAGCCAGGTTTAGGGCGAAGCTGGCCGGTTCGTACTCTCCCCGGAACATGCTCCGGACCAGTCCTTCGTGCAGGACCCTCATCCGCCCCAATGAACCCCGGCGCATACATTCCCAGACCGCCTCCGGTTCCACTCCCGCCTTCACCCCCAGGGTCAGGCCCTCGGCGATTGCCTGGCGCACACTATGACCTATCATGTTATGCACCAACTTGCAGATGGAACCAGCTCCTATTCCGCCCGCATAGAACACCTTGTCGCCGAAGGAGTCCAACACCGGCTTTATGCTCTCGAAGACTTCCCGGTTGCCCCCAACCATCACGGCAAGGTTGCCGCTGGCCGCGCCCGACTTTCCACCGCTCACCGGGGCATCCAACACGTGCGCGCCCTTCTGCCGGAATATCGGCTCCAACTCACGGATCAACGTCGGCCGGCTGGACGATAGGTCGACGTATATACTGCCGGGCCGAATTCCCTCCAGCACTCCCTCCGGGCCGGTCGCTACGGCCTCCACTTCCTTCGGACCTGGCAGCGACGTGAACGTAATGTCGCTCAAGCTCGAGACCTCGGCGGGGGAGTTGGCCAGCTTGGCGCCCCCTTCCAACAAGGGCCTGGCCGCTTCCTCCCGCAGATCATAGACAACCACCGGGTAGCCCGCCTTTTGGATGTTGAGGGACATTCCGCCGCCCATATTCCCTAGCCCGATGAATCCTATGCTCTCCATCGCTCCTCCTTGATGCTCACCTTCGACCGGATGGGCCGCGACCGCTTTGGCGGCGCCGCCACTCCCCCCGATTCCTGGGCGGATTATAAGGCTTCGCCAAAGGCAACTCCATCAGAACAACCCGAGGACACCCGGGACAGATGTAGCCCGCATTGGATTACTGGATTAACATGTAACCGGCTAGACGCCATCCGAATCGATCCGGGAGGGATGAGCACAGTGTCTGCCTATGACCGCATCGGCCTGGGATACGATGCCACCCGCCGCGCCGACCCCTACATAGCCGAACGTCTCGCTCACCACCTTGCAACCGATGGGAGCGCAGGCGAGCCCCGTAGATACCTGGACCTCGCCTGCGGCACGGGCAACTACACCACCGCTCTATCCATGAAAGGAGACGAGTGGTACGGCGTCGATCGGTCATCCCGTATGATAGCCAACGCCAGACCAAAGACTCGGGACGTGCGTTGGTGCCAAGCTAGGGCGGAACACCTCCCATTCCCGGACTCCGTCTTCTCAGGGGCCATGTGCACTCTCGCCCTCCACCACTTCGACGAACTCGGACCCATCTTCAGGGAGGTCTACCGCGTCCTGGACAGGGGAAAGCTAGTCATCTTCACAGCCGGCCGAGCCCAGATGCGAGGCTACTGGCTAAACGAGTATTTCCCCGAGTCCATGCGTAGGTCCATAGACCAAATGCCTGACGTCCGAGATGTGGAGGACAACCTGTACCGCGCCGGCTTCTCGACCATCGAAACGGAGACCTACGACGTGAGGCCAGACCTGCAAGACCTGTTCCTCTACAGCGGGAAGCAACGGCCACAGCTCTACCTGGAAGAGGGATTTCGCAGTGGCATTTCCACTTTCTCCAGCCTGGCAAGTCCCGGTGAGGTTGCCGAAGGCTGCGAGCGGCTGGAGAAGGACTTGGAGACAGGGCGAATAGCCGAGGTGACCGAGCGGTACAGCAACGACTCCGGAGACTACCTGTTTATCTTAGCCTCGAAGACCGTATCCTAAGCACGCTGCTGGGACATAGGCGCTCTCAACTCAATCAACCCTGGGACTCCGGCATAGATACTGGCCCATAGTAACGCTGACCAGGATGAACACGGGACCAACTCCAGCCAAACCCGAGGGTGACAAACACTGATACAGTCAAAGACAGCTCAGCCAAGAGGCGCGATCAATCAATGGCGGGATGCGGCTGGTCTTGGGTAGAAGCGAGCAGCCGGATGAAGGGGACGGCCCCAAATAGGAGAAATAACGCCGAGGAAAAACAGAAGACCGAGTAACCGTTCCCAGGGCAACACAACAAGACGAGGCCAACCGTTAGGGGTATAACACGGTCGCCGAACCCACCACCTCCAAAGAGGACCAGCGTAAGTATCCGGTCTATGAGAGCCACGCCCGCGATTACGAAGAGGAACGTTCCAATCCGGCGAAGGAGATTGAGTCCAAGTACCCGGGGATGCGGAAGGTCTTGATGGCGTTCTCTGTGGGGGAGAGCCAGACCCAGTTTCATGAGCAACTGACTCCGTATCTCGGAGGAAATGATATCCGCCTCTCATAACTCGCCCGTGGGAGCGTGACAGTTGCCGAGTGGACGTAGTAGAAACCGCCCTATTCCTCTGCAGGCCCCGCGCCCGCTCCCCTGGCGAGCGCGTCCAACTGAACGGCAACCTGTGAGCGGTAAGGACGTACACGGTTGGGATGACCCGCCAACCCCAGCCCCACCAGAAACATGACACTCTTCCCTTCCGCATGGGGCGAGAAGAACTCGGTAACCTCGTCGTCGAAGAAGGTCATACCCGTGGCCCCCAGCCCAAGGGAGTGGGCGCACAAGTACATGTTCCCACCCATGACCCCGGCCTCCAACTGTGCGGCCCTGTAACCCCGGTTGCCCATGCGCCGAAAGGCGTCTTCGAGGTCGCTCATGAAGAAGGCAACCGCGCTGGAGTCGCCGCCGAGGGCTTGCTCGAAGCACAGATGGGCCGCGTGTTCCCGGAAACTCCCGCTGCGCAACAGCATCAATTCCTGGTGTTCCACGGAGAAGAAATACGCCCCAGGTTCCAGCAACTCCACCGCGCTCACGATTATGTAGAGGTCGTTCAGGCTCCCTCCATCCTGGAAGTCCCACCTTGCGGCCTCAGTGGCTGTCGCCAGGACCGAGTTGAACTGCCCCAGAGAGATGGGTTCGCGGGCGAAACGGCGCGTCGACACTCGGTCGTTTACCACCTGCCCAAGAGGAGCGCCTGGACCGTCGCCGGCGATGACCGCGGTTCCCGACCCTTGCAGAGGCGTTCTCTCCCGGCTCGTGACCGCGGTTGTCTTCCAGGCTGCTGCTTCCTGCGGCGTCGCCAACGCTGCCTCAGCGTGCGCACGGATCACTTCGTCGTATTGGGTCTGGTTCCCGGCAAGATTGTAACTAGGAGTTATGTCATCCACACTGGTCGCCCCGTTCGCTGCCGCTGCGCCAGATGTCTCCTCCCCGAGGGTGACGATGCACAGTCCCGCCTCATCTTTGGGGTCGATCCCCAATAACTTGTCCACCTCCGCGTCGACGAACCCCACCGAGATTCGGGACTGGAGTCCTCGGGAACCGGATACAGCCAGGAGGTTGGACAGAATCGTGCCGCAGTCCCAGAAGCAATAACGGTAACCCCGCGCCCGGTACTTCCAGGCGCTGCGCCAGAGGTTGGCGGTGAAGACTAAACTGACCGGAGACGATGCGACTTCAGGATCGTCCCCCGCCGCCCGCGACAATTCCCCGCGAAAGTCTCCCTTCCTAAGCTGGCCCAAGGAGAAATCGGCCGCCGAGAAGTGGTAGACTCCGTCCTCCAGTCCCTCGACCTCCCGGCACACAACGTAGATGTCGATGGGGTATAACGCACCAGCGGAGGCAGCAGCCCGGTAATGTACTTCTCCCGCTGAGCGCAGGTACGCCTTGCGAATCAGTCCAGCCGAGTAGAAGAGGATTTGAGCCAGGTCCGTCAAACTCAGAGGCGATGGCCCGGCAGTCGCGCCCCTCCCTCCAACCGCCTCCAACGTAGGCATCTCCGGGGAGGGGAACTCCGAAGGCAGCGGGAACCTCAGGATGTCCCGGTAAGTCTTGTACAGGGGCGGTTTGGTGCGCAGGTTTATGTAACCTAGCTTAGTAGCCTCGTGGTAGCCCCTGGCCGCTTGAGAGTTCTGGCTGCTCACCGTCTAATCGACACCGCCGAGATACGTTACCTCTTCCCACTCTTCCCTGGTCACCGGCTGAATGGAGAGCCGCATACCCCGGCGGACCAGGAACATGTCCTGCAGTCGTGGGTTAACTTTGATCTCCGGCAGAGTGACTGGACGCGTGAACTCCTTGTCCGCCTTAATATCCACCATCAGCCAAGTAGGATTGTCCGGGGTGCTCTTGGCGTCGTAGTGCTTCTCTGAAGGGTCGAAGGCCGTGGGGTCAGCGTAGGCGCCGCTTACAATGGTCGCGGTGCCAATCACCGCCAGGGGCTTGGCGCTGCTGTGATAGAAAAGCACGCCATCGCCCACCTGCATCTCGTCGCGCATGAAATTGCGGACCTGGTAATTCCGCACACCGTCCCACTCAGCCGTTTGGTCCTCTTCGTTCTGTAAGTCGGTGAAGGAGTAGGCTGTGGGCTCCGACTTGAACAGCCAATAGCGCTGCTCTGCCATTGCTGCCTCCTAGATCGTGTGGTGGGATTGACCGAGTACGCTGCCTTAACGTATCCGTATGCCCGCGGCCTCCCGGTCGAAACAGCCCTCTATTAGGTCGTCGCGCTCCTGCCTAAGCAGGTCCTTACGTACCCTGAGACTGGGCGTTCGGGGCAACTCGGACCGCATCTCAAGGTATCTCGGCACCTTGAAGTAGGCGAGGCGCTCCGCGCACCAGTACACCACTTCCTCGGGTTTGAGGTCTGAGCCGGGAGTCAATGCGACGTAGGCCTTGACCTCGTCCTCGCCTAGTTCGGAAGGGACCGCGATTACCGCACAGTCTAGGACCTGCGCATGGCGTTTGATGACGTCCTCGACTTCCTGAGAGGAGATGTTCTCACCCCTGCGCCGGATGATGTCCTTCTTTCGGTCCACGAAGTACAGGAACCCGTCATCGTCCAGCCATCCCAGGTCGCCGGTGTACAGCCAACCGTCGCGGAGCGTCTGCCGGGTCTGCTCCCCGTTGTTCCAATACCCGGGCGTAACCGCCGGGTTCGTCAACGTGATTTCCCCGACGGCATTGATGCCCAGTGGCTCTCCAGTTTCCGAGTCGGAGATGCGGACCTGGTTGGCAAAGCCGGGGTCCGGGTGCTGGCGGGCTTGACCCGATGAGCCGGTGCGCCGCACGTCGCCAATCTTCTCGATGGTCCCGTAGCAGGTCTCGGTCATCCCGAAGCCAACGATGATGTCCGTCCCGAACCGCTCTTGAAATTCAGCTAGGAACTCGGGCGAGAACGCCGGTGATCCGTAGAACAGCCTCACCCGGTTCTCCTTGTCCGTCGGAGACTCCGCGTTTTTGGCCAAGACCGGCATCATCATTCCGATGAAGTTGACCACCGTGGCGTCAGCCGCTCTGACCTGGTCCCAGAACCGGGAAGCGCTGAACCGGTCCACCACTACCAACGTGGCGCCCGAGGCCAGCGCGCCCATCGTCGAGTAGTACTGAACGTTAGCGTGGAAATAAGGCAGGCAGGTGAAGAAGCGGTCGTCGGGACTGGCCTGCGTCCAATGCGCGAAACCCTGTCCGGCGGCAACGTACATCTTGTGAGTGACCATCACGCCCTTGGGGTTCCCCGTAGTCCCTGACGTGTAAACGAGCATCGAAATGTCGTCCGGCGAAACTTGAGAAGCATTCTCAAGGCTGGGAGCAGACCCGAGCGCATCCGAAAAGCGAGTCCAACCCGTGGGACCCTCACCTTCTCCCACCAACAGCCTGTGTTCGATGCTGGGCGCGAGATCCGCAGCTTGCTCGGCTATGTCCACCAAACCCCAATCCGACACCAACGCGGAGGCTCCGGCGTCATTGAGGATATAGGCTGTCTCGTCCCGTTTGTAGGCCGTGTTAATGGGGACGCCAATGGCCCCTACGGACGAAAGCCCAAACCAACAGTACAGGTATTCCAGGCAATTGGGCATGAACAGGCAGACCCGGTCTCCGTGGCCCACACCGATCTCCTGGAAGAGGGACGCCGTGGCATTCACACGCTCTTCGAACTCTCCATAAGTGAGCTTCCGCCCATACATCTCCACGAAAACCTTGTCCGGGTCCCTTCGGACTACAGCCCGTAGAAACTCGGCCAGGTCCATCTCCCACATCGGCTTTTCGGGGTCCCGTGGTCCCGTGTTCTCACTCATAGCGTAACCACTCCAGCGAATCCAAACCTAACATGTACCACGCCTGGGGTCAACGCCCAAAGGTAGATGACAAGACCGGGTTGACACTCCCAGAAGCCAAGATTAAGCTAGAAATCCGCCAAGGAGCATACGACATCTGCCATGCCAGAATCCGTAGACCCCCAGAGACTCCGGCTAACCGACGAGCAAGGTACCGAGGGCGTCCTGCTGGGTTTCCGCTGCCTCGACTGCGGCGTCACGGTGTTCGGGCCGTGCGCCTTCTGTCAAAATTGCACGTCGGACCAACTGGAGTCTGTTGAGTTGAGCAAGACGGGGGTGTTGTACAGCTACACGATCGTCCGCGTTCCTCCCGCTGGATGGCCCGGACCGGTGCCCTACGTGCTGGGACAGGTGGAGTTGCCGGAGGGCCCACAGGTGCTCGCTGAATTAATAGACTGTGAGCACGACAAACTCAAGATCGGCATGACTGTCGAGCTTGGGTTACAGGTCGTCCCTCCCGAAGGCGGCGGGCAGGACAAGGTAGTCTACAAGTGGCGGCCGTGGGATGCGGTGATAAGGGAGGGTCAAGATGACGCAAGAGTCGAGGATGGACCGGTTGGAAGAACGGATGGACGGTCTGGGTAACCGATTAGATCACCTGACTGACGACGTACAGCAACTCCGTGAGGACTTCCGGTCGCTTCGTTCAGAGATTAGTTCCCGCTTTAATACACTGTACTTGATCGCGTTTGGAAACGTGGCGACAACCATCCTAACGGCCGTTGGGATCGTGATCGCCGTGTTGTTGACTAAATAACTTATCTGGCAAGGCAACCCTACCACAGGGGAGAAAATGGATCGTGAGTCAATTCGGTAACGGCAGAGAAGTCGTCGTCGCGGGTGTCGGCCTGCATCCTTTCGGCAGGTTTCCCGACAAGGACTTGGCTTCATTGGCCACGGAAGCCGTCTTACCGGCTCTCCAGGACGCCGGGGTCCGCTGGAAGGACATACCCGTCGCCTACTTCGGCCACGTCTACTACCACGGCATGTCAGTGGGAGAAACGGCCCTCGGCAAGCTGGGCCTGACCGGAATTCCGATTATCAACGTCGAGAACGCCTGCTCAAGCGGCTCCACCGCTTTCTGGCAAGCATACTGGGGCATCACCACCGGGCTATACGATCTGGCCCTGGCCTTCGGGGCGGAGAAGGTGCCTCGCGGTCCGGTCACGGTCACCCCGGAGGACAGCCCGGAACGGTACATCGGCGGCGATCACATGATGGCTGGCTATGCCCTCCGTATGCGCCGCTACATGGAGGATACGGGCGCATCCGCGTCGTCTCTGGCCCAGGTCGCGGTGAAGGCCCGCCAAAACGCCTCCCTCAATCCCTATGCCCACCGGAATTCTCTCTACTCTCTGGACGAGGTGCTGGAGTCCCGGCTCATCGCCGACCCATTGACCCTCTACCAGTGCTGCCCGACCAGCGAGGGAGCCGCGGCGGCTGTGTTGTGCGCCAGGGAATCCCTGGGCCGGTTCGGCATCGACGAATCCCGCGCCGTTACCGTGGCCTCCTCCACGCTCACCTCCGGCAGCTACAACGGCAGGGGCAGAGACCATTCCGCTTTCAGCCCCTACCGCACCGAGCCGGGCGCCCTGCAGGCCTACGAAATGGCGGGGTTGGGACCCGAAGATGTGGACCTGGTGCAGGTCCACGACGCCGCCACGATCGGCGAGTTGCAACAGCTCGAATCGCTGCACCTGTTGCCCTTCGGGGAAGCCTGGCGGGCCACCGAGGACGGTCGCACATCTCTCACCGGCGACATCCCCACCAACACCGATGGCGGTTTGTTGGCCATGGGCCACCCATTCGGCGCGACAGGGATCAGAATGGTCCACGAAACGGCCACTCAGCTCAGAGGAGAGGCGGGCCCGAGGCAAGTGGAAAGGGCCAGGGTAGGGGTGGCCCAATGCTCGGGGGCCGGTGACGTCACCACCGTAATTATTCTGTCAAAGTAAGCTGACCGTGCCAACCTTCGTGATATTGGCCGCCATGAAGGGAAGGTTCGTGTCCGAACACGGCAACCTGTACGACAACTTCCAGATGATGGGCTATGTCGAGTCGGCAGGGCCAACCGAGGCGGTCACCGAGTTCTTCGACCAGACTCCTTACCCCATTCGCTGGGAAGATGTGGAGTACATGTGGGCCGAACTCCTTGCGGACCTGGGCCCCAACGCTCACTACGGCGACTACGAGCGTATCTATATCGACTCGCTACGCCGGCGCTGGGACCCCAGCAACGGTTAGGGCCGCTTAATAATCTTTGGCGAAGTCCCGGAGCGTCGAGAAATCGGCGCGGAAGCCCTCGGTGAGCGCCCGCCTGTCGGTGCCGTGCAGAACGAACCGCGCCCCCTGGCTGATCCAGTGGGTCGAGAGGTCTGGGGTCTGGTGGTGCACCAGGGTCGCGATTCCGTGGGCCTCCGCCTGGTCGATGATCCCCTTTACCGTGTTCTGATACTCCGGCCTGTCGTACTGGTCCGGGTAGCCCAGGGAAATGCTCATGTCGTTCGGCCCGACGAAGATGCCGTCGATACCCGGCACATGCAGGATTTCATCCAGCACGTTGACCGCGGCGACACTCTCGATGCCGATGATGCAGACGCTGTTCCGGTTCCGCTCCTCCAGGTACGCCCGGGTGGCGTCGCTGATGTGCTCGCCTGAGTCCATCAGCCGCCGCACCGCCTCGCCCTTAAGGGGACGCCACTTGGCCGCAGCCACGACTTCCTTGACTTCCTCGACCGTCTCGCAATATGGGGCCAGGATACCCTGGGCCCCAGCGTCCATCACCATGGTGACGTAGTGGGAGTCTGGGATCGGTATGCGCACGATGGGCACGATGCTGGAGGTGTTTAGCATCGTCAGGTAGTCGGCCAACTCGCCGCGGCTGCGGGGGCCGTGCTCCGTGTCGATGACCACGTAGTCCAGCCCCACGCCGTCTAGCACCGGGATCCACCGGGTGCTGCGTCCGATGCTCAACATAGTGCCAAACACCCTGCCGCCGGACTTCAGGGTAGTTTTCAGCTCTGCTCCGTTCATAACTCGTTCCTCCCTTGCGTTCAGCTATTAGGGTTTAGTCGTGACCACCATTTGGCAGAACCTGGCCGTCGTGACCAAATCGGGGATCACGACGTATTCGTTGACCGTGTGCATCTCATTGGTGGACATGCCCACCACAACACAGTCGATGCCGTGGAGCCGCATGGCGTTGGCGTCAGTGCCTCCCCCGGAGGGTTTGATGTCCGGGGTCAGGCTCAGGTCGCCCATCACGCGGGTGACCAGCTTGACGATCTCGTCTTCCGGGTCCAAGTTGTACATGTGGAACATCACCTCCAGCTCTTCCTGGATAGTGGCGTCCCGGTAGCGGCTTCTGGCCTGTTCCAGCGTGTTGGAAACCTGCATCCGGAGCAGGTCCAGGGTCTCGGTGTTGCGGCTGCGGAACTCGCCGCCGAACGTGGCCTCCGCGGGTACCGCGTTTCTCACCGAACCACCGGAGATCAGGCCCACGTTGAAGGTGGTCTCCTCGTCCAACCTGCCCTGGGGGAGTTCGTTGATGATGTCGGTTGCGATCCTGATGGCGGAGAGCCCCTTTTCCGGCTCCACGCCCGCGTGAGCCGCCCTGCCCTTGACCTCGACGTCGAAACGCACGTAGGTGGGGGAAGCGCCGGTGATGGTGTTGACCGGACCGTTGCCGTCGAACACCACCGAGTCCTTGGCCTTGATCATGGAGTAGTCCAGGTTGGCCGCGCCCACTAACCCGATCTCCTCCCCCCGGGTGAACACCACCTGGATGGGACGGCGAGATAGCCCCTCGCTGGCGACGGCTTCAAGTCCCTCCAGGATAGCGGCTACGCCAGCCTTGCAATCGCCTCCGAGAATTGTCGTGCCGTCGGAGGTGATCCGGTCTCCCTGAACGCGGGGCTTGATTCCCCTGCCTGGTTCCACCGTGTCCATGTGCGCCGAGAGAAGGAGGGGCTCGTCCCCCTCTTCGGACGCTATGACGTTGCCGTGGGCGTCCCTGGCCACTTGAAAGCCTAGATTGCTCAAGCGGCCCTCCAGGTATCGGGCAACCTCTTCCTCTTCGTCGGAGGGGCTATCTATCTGCACCAACTCTGTGAAAGACTTGACCAGCCGTTCTTGGTCTACCATTCTAACCCCCTGGGCCACACGTAGAATTCTCAGAGTTTGGGGCTGCCTCGGCGGGCCCACAGGACACCCGGCCAGCGGCCCCGCACATTATACAACAACGGTCGAAGTGGGGATTGGGGCCAATATCAGGACAATAACTAATAGTAATTTCCATTAATAGCGTCAGACGCTATTAATGGAGAGTGATTAGGAGTTTCCGTGATAGCAATACCCGCGCAATTGCCGAACGCAGGACAGTCCGAACACTTTCAGAGGCGGTACAACGACAATCCCAACAAAAACTCATGATCCTGAACAACGCCACCGACCTAAACGATCAAGGATTCCACCGGGTAACCGGTTGGAAGCCTTGTTCGGAGATCGCGCCGGGCAGTACAGCATTCGAGTAAACGATCAATGGCGTATATGCTTTGTATGGAGCGACGGCGACGCTTACGAAGTAGAGATCGTGGACTATCACTGAGTCTGCGGTCCGAAGAGAGCGACTTATGGGGCCCGCAGAGGAGCACTCGGTTAAATGTTCTCCCATCCACCCTGGGGAGATTCTCAACGAAGAGTTTCTCGTCCCCATAAACATCACTCAGTATAGACTCGCAAAGTCGATCGGCGTCGACCCGCGCCGAGTACACGCCGTCGTCCGGGGAGAGCGGTCGATAACGGCAGAGACTGCACTGTTGCTTTCTCGATTCTTCGGAAACGCGGCTGGATTTTGGATGGGTCTGCAGAACCAATATGACCTGGAAAGCGCGGAGGACCGGATCTCGGAGAAATTAGCGAATGTAAAGGTCTATTCGGAGCAGTAGGCCAATAAGCCGTCTGATACGTGGATGCCCTCGGAACGGGTTGGTAGCGCGTGCGGGATTCGAACCCGCGATCTCCGCCTTGAGAGGGCGGTGTCCTGGGCCTCTAGACGAACGCGCCACGCATCGGGGTGGTCCGGGGAGGTCTGGCCCTTGGGTGCGATTTCATCGTATCAAACCGGAATTCGCTTGTAAACCACAATAGCAACAAGCGGGTCCGACTACGGTGCATGCACCAGATAGAAGAAGGGAGCTGGTCCTACTGCTGAGAGTAAAGGAATTCCACCAGAGCCTTGACCTCGCCGTCGGTCAAATTTAATCCCTGTATGAGGATGGTAGTCATCAGACCTTCCGTAGCCCTTTCCACACCCTGGGCGATGAAAGCCTCCGAGTCCAGGATCGATTCTGTGATGTACTCTCTCGCCGTGTAGCCCTCGCGCCTGGTAGCCGCATCGGCGCCGATGAACGTCAGTTCCGGGCCAAGCAGACCTTCTGCCGTTCCCTGTATCGTGTGACAGGTCAGGCAGGTGCCCTTACCCAGGAATAGTTCCCGCCCTTGGGATGCCAGGGCCTCATCGAAATCTAAGTCGACGGGCTCACGGGTAGGAAAGATATCAACCATCGCGGCAAACTTTACCGGGACCAGCGTGGAGGTGGGCGCCGGCGTCGGTTCGACTACGGCAGCCGCTGTACCACAGGCGGTGGACAGGGCCATCACGAATACGATTAGGACCGCCGCGATAACCGATGCTCGATTCACCACTCCTCCTCTGGCAAGAGCCTTGTGCCGGTTGTTATCTTTATCACAATGTAAGGGAATGCGTCAAGGAATCGACGGTCACACTCAAGGCTATCGCATTTGAAGTGGAGTGGGTGAGAGGCCTTTTCAGTAGTAGATAATAGAGGGAATAGGGCGGTGAGGCATCCGGGTGTGTGGAGGCTGTGGTGATGGGGGCGCCGGTTGAGGAGTTGGAACCGCTGGAGGATCCCCGGCGCGGAAACGCCGGGCGTCATTCCCTGCATGACATTCTGGTTATCGCCTTGTGCACCATCCTCTGCGGCGGGGAAACGTGCACCGGCATGGCCCTCTTTGGACAGTCCAAAAGGGAGTTCCTGGAATCCTTCCTGCCGCTGCGAATTGGAATCCCCGGTCATGACACCTTCTCCAGGGTGTTCCGGCTTCCGGATCCGGAGGCGTTCCAGAAGTGGTTCCCGGGATTCATGCGCCAGTTTGCCCAAGGCTGCGAGGGGGTGCCGGCCGTGGACGGCAAGTCCAACGAGATAACCGCGGCGCCCAAGCTCCTGGAAATGCCGGCTTTGCCGGGAATGGTTGTCACTGCTGACGCCATGCACTCTCAGAGACAACTGTCCCGGCAGATTCCGGAGCAGGGAGCGGACTGCGTGCCGGCCCTTAAGGGCAATCAGGAATCCCTAAACGATGATGTGCGCCTGTTCCCGGACGACCCGGCCACGCCAAAGGTTCAGGCAACCGCGATAAACAAGGGACACGGGACACGGGCGCATTGAGACCCGGACGGCCGGCATAAGCGGCGACGCGGCCTGGCTGCAGGAGAGACGCCAGTGGCCGGGTTTGGCGGCAGTGGGGAAGATAACCGCCAGCCGGCGGCAGGGAGGCCACACCAGCGTCGAGAGCCGGTGCTACCTGCTGAGCCAAGCATTCACGCCGGAGCGGTTCAACCACATCGTCCGGGAACACCGGGGCATCGGGAACCGGATGCATTGGGTCCTGGACGTGGTGTTCAACGAGGACCAGTCCCGAAACCGGAAGGATCACTGCCCCGACAATCCGGCCTTGTTACGGAAGCCGGCGCTGAACCTGGCCCGGCTGGAACCCTCGAAAGGCTCCATCAGAGGCAAGCTGAAACGGTCCGGATGGGACAATGACTACCTGGTCATTATCCTGTCTCAGTTCACCAAAATCCAAATGCGATAGCCCTGAGGTCACACTAGGTTCTTTTGGCCGCTGGCGGTATCGGGAAATCCCGTCATTCCCTCGACGTCCCGTCTTGCCTTAGAGCGCCCCGTCATTTCCTAAGCTGCCGTAACCCTCCCATCCCCCCGTCTATCCCGGGAATGCGGGAATCCGGCGACGTTCAGCCCCAGGCGCGTAACCCGGTGAGCGAATTCCTGAATCCCGGTTCAAGGACAAAAAGACTGCCAGTGCAGTATGGCGGTAAGCCCGCGATTATTGGGTCAAGCATGAGAATCAAGGGTTCCCGCTGCCAGTGGCTCATGGTCATTTCGATCTCGACCCGGCCCGACACCCGTCTACCCAGCTAAAGCCGGAATCCAAGAATGCTTTGGTACTGAACGTGCCTAGCGGGAAGAATCCCTGGATTCTCAGACAAGCTGGGGATGACGGCTGGATGGTGGCAGGGTCCGCAGGGTGATAAGCCACGACTTGAACCGTCGCGAAACCCTGGGTCTCTACGCCCCGCCGCTCGGAGGTTCGGCCGCCAATTAAAACTTCTGAACCACGTGGAGTTCACCACAGGACTCCCGGAAGCGCGGTCCCAAAGGCGGCTCTGTCCGGCGCCGCCTTCCGCCGAAAAGCCCTAAGACCCGGCGGGACTTACCCCCAACGTTGTTTTGGGCTACTGTTGCCCATAGGTCGGACTATTGTTGATAGATGAGAAAGGCCGCCAGGAAATTAACCTCGTCCTCGGTAAGGTGCCTCGTTAGCGCTTCAGTCATTAGGTCCCGGGGATATCCTTCTACCACATAGGCGCCGGGCCGCCGGATCGATTCGATGATATACTCTTCCGCTGAATAACCCGGAATCCTGGTCGCCGCCGTAACCCCGATAGTCGTGAGCTCCGGACCAATGCCAGCCTCGGAGACTCCCTGGATGGTGTGGCATGTAACACAAGCGCCCTGGCCCTGGAATATCTCCATTCCTCGCGCCACTCCAGTAGGCTCCGGATTCCGGGTGGGCAGAAGCGCACGGGTAACTATTGGGGAGAAGTTGACCGGAGGTATGGTGGATGTGGGCGCAGGAGTGGGACTAATCTTGGAGACCTGTGCCTCCCCACATGCGTTGAAGAAGGGTACGAGGAGTACGATTAGTCCGGCTAGGAGAACCGATGCTCGATTCATCAACCCGCCTCCCGTGAGAGACTATCGCAGTTTGTTATTTTTATCACAAACAATAGATACCCGTCAAGGAACCGCTCGTTGGTAACAGGGCAAAGGCATGTGAATCAGAATAACCCCATCATTTCCGCGAAAGCGGGAATCCGTCGCCCGAATCCGTCCGTTCCGTCAACTGAAAAGGCAATTCGCGAATCCTGGACTCCGGGGAAGCACAGAGTGACGGTTGGACCGGCCTTAATGCGGTTGCCTTGGCTATGCGTATATCCGGCTGTTCATCGGTTCGCGCTGAGTGGGCAGCCATCTCGGGAGACTAGTTGAATTGAAAGGGAGACGCCTTGGATATCGGTAAATTTCCGGTGGAGCTACTATCCCGGGTCCTGGCGCGCAACACCATCACTGACCCAAGAGTGCTGCTGGGGCCCAAAATCGGGGAGGACGCGGCGGTCCTCGATATGGGGGAGAAGTTGCTGGTGGCTACCAGCGACCCTGTCACTTTTGCCGCGGACCAAATCGGCTGGTACGCAGTGCAGGTCAACGCCAACGACCTGGCATGCCGGGGCGCCACCCCGCTCTGGTTCCTCGCGACCCTTCTGGTCCCGGATAGCTTCTCCGAAACCGACGCCGAATCCGTGCTGGGCCAGATCATCGAAGCCTGCCATACGTTGGGAGTCTCCTTGATCGGAGGCCACAGCGAAGTCACCTACGGCATCGATAGGCCAATTGTAATGGGCGCAATGTTGGGAGAGGTAGAACGTGACCGCCTGATCGTCACTGGCGGGGCGCAGGAAGGGGACAGCGTCGTGGTAACCAAGGGGATAGCACTCGAGGGCTCCGCCGTCCTGGCCCGCGAGCAAGCAGACGCCCTATTACGCCGGGGAGTCTCTCAGCAAGACATCGACACCGCAGCCGGCTGGATTATAGACCCTGGTATTAGCGTGGTCGCCGATGCCCGGGCCGCCTGCCAGGCCATCGATGTACACTCCCTTCATGACGTCACCGAAGGCGGCCTGGTCACAGCGTTGAGAGAGGTGGCCCAGGCTTCCGGTTTGGGCATCGCAATAGAGGAAGGCTCAATTCCTGTATTACCCGAGTGCAGCGCGATATGTCAGGCATTGAATATAGATCCGTTGGGCCTGCTGGGTTCAGGGGCCTTGCTGGTGACGTTGCCACCCTCCGAGGTACCCGCACTGCAAAACGCGCTTGTCGAGTTGGGGACCGACGGTTGGGAGATCGGGATGATGATCGATCCCGAAGAAGGAATGCAGATGATCGGCTACGAGGGAGAAGTACCTCTGCCGGAGTTCCCCAGGGACGAACTGGCGCGGTACTTCTCGTCACTCGCGTAACGGCTAACGCATAGTACCCGACCTCTCGGTACACCATCAGACCTATGAACGTAAAAAATTACGGAAAGTGCAGGAGTGTACTACTCACCTTGGTACACTTTTAGCGCCTGCTGAAGCTGTGGGATTGTGGTGTTAGCCCCGCTGATCGTAATAGATACATTTTTACCCTTAAGGATCTCTTTGCTCTTTAGAGCCCCGGCCAAGGCCGCCGCCCCTGCTCCTTCCGACAGGGTGTGAGCCTTCTCCACCAACATCCCCATCGCGCCGCGAATTTCGTCGTCATTGACCAACACGAAGTCGTCCAGTAGCCTGCCCAATATCGCCTGGGGCAGATCGTAACCCGTTTTCGTAGCCAGCCCCTCGGCAAAGGTATCCACCGGCGATTCAACCGCGTGGCCCTGTTTCCAATATAGATAGGCTCCCTGGGCAGCACCCGCCTGCACCGCGATTACCTGGATGCTGGGATCTATACCCTTGGCCGTGATGCAAGTCCCCGAAGCCGTGCTCCCGCCTCCCAGAGGAACAATTAGGACTTCCACCTCGGGCAAGTCCTCGATCACCTCAAGGGTTTGGGTGCCCACTCCGGATATCAGCAGGGGCTCGTTGGCGGGGTGGACGTACCGCAACCCTTCCTCGGCGGCCAGGCGTTCGGAGTGGTCCCTGGCCTCGTCGAAGTTGCGGCCGTGGAAGACCAGATCCGCCCCAAGGGACCTCATCATCGCCACCTTCAAAGGATTCGCGTCCTCCGGCAATGCAATTAGCGCCCTCGCCCCGAACTGCCGGCAAGCGCTGGCTATGGACTGGCCGTGGTTGCCGGTGGAGGCCGTGATCAGACCCCGGCTGCGTTCCTCGGGGCCCATGTTGGCCAGCAGGTTGATCCCGCCCCTGGCCTTGAACGCCCCCAGCGGGAGGTGTTCGTCATGCTTCAAGTACACCTGTGCGTCTAAGACCTCGCTCAATCCAGGAGAAAACTGGAGCGGTGTACGGGGAAGATAGGGCGCGATGGTTTTCTTTGCTCTGTATACGTCTCGGAGTGTGGGTTCTTGCATTTAAGACCTCGTCAATTCAGTTTTCAGTCCAGATTAGGCGGCGGGTAAATCGGGTGTCAACGCCAACCGCGCCGTCCCCACCTGCTGCAAGGTCCAGGGGCGACCTAGTCATCGTCGATCGACTCTCGCCCGGCCTGCTGCTGGCAGGCGGCGGGGGATTGGGCGCGGATGGCCCGGATTCGCCGCCAGAGGAACCAACAGGCCGCCGCCCCGAATACCAAAATGACTGGAAGGTCGAAAGGCCGCATCGCCGCCCGTAGCTGCTCCCAGTTCTCTCCAAGTATGTAACCGCCGTAAGCCAACCCAAGGCTCCAAGGGAATGAACCGGCAAATGTATACACGCTGAATTTCCAAAGGTCCATACGAGCCAGCCCGGCGGGCACGCTGATGAAGGTGCGCACTACCGGCAGCAACCGGGCTAGGAATACCGCCCACTCGCCGTACTGGGAGAACCAGGCTTCGGCCCGCTCCACCTCTTCCTTGGTTATGAGTACATATTTACCGTATTTCAGAAGCAGCGGACGCCCGGCTTTCAAACTGATCCCGTACGCTATCCAGGAACCCAGCAGGTTGCCCAGCGCGCCGTAGAAACCCGCCAGAAATAGGTACCATGCCGACCGACCTTCCGCTTGGATGAGCAGCCACCCCGCAAGTGGCATAATCAGTTCGCTAGGAAAGGGAATAGCCGCGCTTTCCACTGCCATCATGACCACTACACCAGGCCAACCTATCGCCTGGTACACCATGGTCATGATATCCAAAAGGTAGTGTTCCAGAGTCAGGAGAAGGTGTTCGACGGTGTGCATGCGCAGGAGTGTACCAGCGGTATTCCGGGATGGTCAAAGATACGGGACGAGGGCGGACATCCTGCTAATGTGGTGTTCTAGACTTTTCTTATACTTAAACTGGAATCTTTCAATCAAAGCGTTGACAACTGCTTTTACGTCGTGATACTGTATCCAACGCCTCGATACACCGAGAGTCCGCCGGAGTACACAGGAGGTACACCTTGGCTAGGAAAACTAAGCTGATGCAGAGGGTGGAGGACGAATTTCAGAGGCCGTTGGAGAGGCTGTTGCCGGAAATGGTCAATGAGTTGGGGCTGTCGGGGACCGCTGAGGAATTGAGAGTCAGCAAGGCAACACTGGGATATTGGCTTCTTAAGTTGGGTATAAATGTAAGGCGGGTGGCGTTGGCCCCGGGAGAAACTCTGGAGGTCAAGCGGATCAGCTAGGTCCGTTGGACTTCGTCGACGTCAGGAGATTACTCGTAATGGACCATACTTCGCAGTACTCAGGCCTGTCCAGACTCCTAGACCTGAATAATCAGGTCCACGACCTGGAGAAACAGATCCTTAGGGAGCCAGTCCCTCTTGCGGAAACGGTGCGTGACGCCGGTGAGAATTCCCCTTCTCCCAGCCACATCGCATCCATGCAAGAAGAAATCGATCGCGGAGGCCGGGCTAGTCTGGTCACTTGCTGGCTCGGGCTACCAGACTAACAATTTAACTTAGGACCCTTAGGGCCCGCCGCGCCGTTGCTCCACCTGGTGGTTCTGGTCTCGGACCATTCAGTGGATGGACAAGAGCAAACGTGCGGCGGGTTCTGCTTTTCTTGTGGCCTTTTCCTAAATTAACGAACAGTCGTTCGCTTAATAGAACTCTCAGAAGACCGGGGCGCTGTAAGCCGATTTAAGGCCCCTATTTCCACTATCGCGTCTGGGGGGGGCCGGGTAGGACCCAATCCCCCTAACAAATTCCCGCCACTCTTGCCCTTTTCAGACTTCCCCACACTGTCCGACGCCTTCTAGGGCTTTTGACATAGACACATGCATCCCCAGGGCAAACCCCTTTGGATTGCAATGACCCCGTCATTCCCCCATCCCGGAAATTCCCGGTTTCCTGACAATCCCGCTTCCTAGTCCGGTCGCGGTTCCCCGGTCCCCCGCAATTCCCGCGAACTTAGGGAATCCACGGCCTAAATCGTACAGTGCTGTCTAGTGACATGGCGGTCCGGCAATTCCTGACCCCGTAACTGTTCAGACTTGATGTGTCCTTCTTACTCCCCGCCCGTCATTCCGGGCTCGACCCGGAATCCAGGAACCTGCGCAACCAACAACGGACACTATCATTGGCATTTCTGGATTCCCACCCCCGACCGAGCCGGGGGCTGGCTCTGCGCGGGATTAACGGATTGCGGGGGCGGGACATGGTAAGAGGATTATCACAGAGATGACCGATGTGGGATTCAGCCAATCCGCCTCATCAAGTCTGAACAGTTACCTGACCCCGCAGAAGTGCAACTGGCACCGGCCCTAATGCGATTCTCATGGGTCTATCCTTGGAAAATGTCCTCCGGCAAAAACGCCGAGACCGTCACGTTGGGCAGGTCTACGATGTTGCTCACCTTAAGGTCCACCGCCACACTGCAGATGATATACGCTTGCTCCCGGCTCCAGCCCCGCTCCTCTAGCAGTTCGATCATGTTGACCAAGGCATTCCGGGCCGCTAGCGTCAGGTCTTCCCCTTCTTGCGTGCCGTCGTCCTGAATGGGAAAACCCATAGTGGCGATGAAATTCCGCGGCGCAGCCCACTCGGGCGATAGAAAGTAGTCTGGGTGGGCGAAACGCGGCATACGTATGTTATGTCGAGCCGCCTCTCCCTCGTGTATATGGAACCGCACCACCGCCGTGGCTCCCATCTCGATGGCGGTGATGCAACATTCCGAGTCTCCCTGCGCGAAGTGTCCGTCGCCCGCCGAGTAAAGCGCGCCGTCGACGTTCACCGGGATCAACAGCCGCGATCCTTTCGTCAACTGCTTGGCGTCCACGTTGCCGCAGTTCTCCCGGGGCGGCAGGGTGCGCAGCCCCTGATTGGCCACCGGACCTCCCGCGGGCACCGCATCCTCCGGGTCCGGCGGCGCGGCTGTCCCACCACGGCTGACTAGGTCCGCCTCACGCCGGGTCCACTCTTCTAGCTGGGACCGGGACGGGGCGATACCCGCCGTGCCCATGAACGAGCCGTTGGGAATCCGCACCCCAGGTAGCTGCGGTGAGGTCGCCCAGCCGTCGATTATCTCCCAGTGGGCAAGATAGGGTTCGGTGAAGATGTCGCGCAAGAAACCTGCCCCGGGGCGATTGCGAGTCCAGCCGCGTGGTTGAGGGATGATATCGACGTATTCGATTTCAAGAAGGTCGCCTGGTTTGGCGCCATTTATGTAAACCGGGCCGGTCAATGGGTGCGCCACCTTGGCGTCCAGACCATCCAGGTCGTTGACCGTCATGTGGGGCTTGATTTGCTCGTCGGAGGCGTCACGCGTCTCCAGCAGCACATCCTCCCCCGGTTCCACCTCCACCACGGGAGAGATGTCCGGATGCCAACGGTTATGACCCTTGCCGGGCTCCTCCTTGAGGCGCTTGCTACGGTCTATCTCGATGCTCTTCATGCGTCGAAGGCCACTCCTTATAACGACCAGTTATCCGGGGCTTCCGGCGTGGGCATTGGCCGGATCATCACTTCTATCAGAGCGGCCTGGCCCGACTCGGTGGCCTGGATGCAACGCCGCAGCGCGGGGGTAATCTCGTTGGGGTCCTCGACACGCTCTGAATACGCGCCCAATCCCTGGGCCACCATGCTAAAGTTTCCTCCCAATTCGGCCATTGCCGGCGGCGCGGCATTCGGACGTTCCATCGCCATCAGTCCTCCCCCCGTTCCACCGTTGTTCAGCAGGACCGTCAGGGTTGGCAGACCCATCCGGACCGACGTTTCGACTTCCATTCCCACCATTCCAAACGATGCGTCGCCGATGACGTGGAACACGAGGTGGTCCTGGCGGCCCAGTTTGGCTCCCACTGTCGCTCCCATCGACCAACCCATCGCCGCCATGCCGCCCATGCCGACATAGCTTCGCGGTTTGGTTGCCACCCAGAAGGGAGATAGATAGCCTCGGCTGCCTCCCGCATCGTGTATCGCTACCGTCCGGTCCAGGTCGACAATCTTCATCAAGTCCTGGACCACCCTGTAGCCGTTGGTCGGCGTAGAAGTATCGTTGAAGACCGATTCCCACTCCCCCAACCACTTGGCCTTGGCCTGTTGGATTTCGGCGACCACCTCTTCTTTGATACCGCCGCGTCCTGGACCCAGCCTGTCCCGTACGGCTTCGATGAGACTCCCCAGGGCCAGTTTGGCATCCGCAAGCACCGGAACGTCCGCCGGGTAGATCTTGTTCAAGTCTTCCGGGTCCGCGTTGACGTGTATCAGCTTAACGCCGGACGGAATGGGGCGGCCATCGGTGCCATTGGGCAACCTGAAGGAGTTCCCGACAGCCAGCACCGCATCGGCCTTGCGGTTGATGTGCAAGGCCTGGCCGGATGCGTACTTGCTGCGGGGGTAAACGCCGCCGCCCAGGGACAGAGGGTGATTTTCGGGGAAAGCCCCTTTGCCCACCAGCGTGCTGGCCACAGGCATGGACAACATCTCGGCCAGTTCCCGGGCCTCGTCCCACGCTTCGGCAGCCAGGACGCCTCCCCCGACGTTCAGGATCGGATAACTGGCGTTGACCAGTATGTCGGCTGCTCGCTCAATGTCCGAAGGGTCGGCCGCTGCCTTACGGCCCGGACCCACCGGCTCATAGTGCAATACCTCGTCAGGGGCCTCCGAGGAGAGAACGTCCAGGGGCATTTCCAGCACCACCGGTCCTGGGGTGCCGGATCTAAGCGCCGTAAATGCCCGCCGCATGATGGCCGGTATGTCCTCGATCTTGGCCAACGTGCCCTTCCATTTGACGAAGTTGTCAAAAATGCTGGAAGGAGCCTCTTGCTGGATTTCCTTGCCCATGTTGGCAAGGGGGTGTTGCCCCATGAGAAGCAGCACCGGAATGTTGTCGGCGAACGCGCCGGCAATGCCCGTCAGGGTGTTGGTCGCTCCTGGACCGGTGCCGCAAAGGGCGACACCAACTTTCCCTGTGGCCCTGGCGTATCCGTCGGCAATCTCCACACCCTGCCGTTCGTGCCGGGCCGAGAACACTTTGATCGTCGCAGACTCGCGAAGCGCGGGCCACAGGGGTTGCTCTCCACCCCCGGCGAACCCCGTAATGTACTCTACGCCTTCTTTTTCCAACGCATGGACTACCGCATCTCCACCACGCATGGTCCTACCTCCAGGCTTCAGGCTGTGGGAAACCAGCAGTCGGTGTGCTGGTGGTTCGGATGATACGCTGGGGTCCGGGGCCGGTCAAGAAAGATTCTGGCTTCTACGACTTTCGTAAAAACCTCAGCTAATATCGGTCTGTTGGTGGCGGCCAATGTAGCCAACCACGACAACTTTTAGGTCCCGGTCCCAGTCGAACGCTATGCGGATGGTGTAGCGGGCGTCCCGGTTGGTCCCCTTGCCGATGTGCTCTTCCAACCAGTAGGTCTTGCCCCGGTTCTTCGTAGTGTACGAGTTCCGATACGTGGTCAGCGTCGACTGCCCCTGGCTGCCCTTGTACCACCAGCCGCAGGCTTTGCGGACCGATAGATCGAAGTCGGTTACTGTCACCTCGCCGGTCCTGGCCTCGTAATAAGTGGTCGCCAGCCACTGAAGGGCCCGCCAGACCTGTCCCGGGCGTTCGAAAGGGTTGTCTTCAACCGACGACTCGGAATTCAACTGGAACAGCAATCGCCCCGCGAACCGCTGTTCGGCCAAGGCCACAGCCTTGGCAACGTCGTCCATGCCTAGCGCATCTCCCTCGATATCGTCCTCGATCCCACGCTGCGATTCATCGTAGGTGACGTAGGCTATGCGCCAACTCTCTTCCTGTTGTTGACTTTCGTACAGCTTGCCTTCGAGGCGTTTCACTTCCTGCTGCATGTGCTCATTTTGCTGTTGCAGGCCGTGGACCAACGACTGGACGGATTCGAAGTCCTCTCGAGACACCCCCGTGGAGGCTGGAGTCGAATCTATTGGAACCGGGATGTCCGTCGGCGGTTGCGCCGCGTCTCCGGGAGTTTCCGGCATCCCCCCCGCCGGGAAGTCTTGACTGTCTATACCGGGCGCGGCGACGGGCCCCGCGACCAGCGTGGCCCCTTGCGGGCTCATGGCCAGTTGAATACTCTCAACTGTTTCCAGAATCCTGGCCTGAAGATCAGCGCGTCTCTCGGCCCTGCCCCTCTCCTCAGTCACTACCGGCGCCGGCCAATGGACATCCTGGTATTCGGTCAACAACGTCTCCAACGACGCGGCCATTTCATCCAATGCCCGGACACGGGACCCCGGCAGCAAGTTAGCCGCCGACCAGGCGTCGCCGTCGCATTCGAAGAACTGCAGAAACTCTCCGAATCTATCCTTGATCGACGATAGTGAGACGTCGAGACTCAATGCGAGGCTGCGCTCCGCTTCGATCCCTTCCCTGATCTGGCTCGCCAGACGAATGAAGTCCGGCACTTCCTGGTCCCACTCCTGCGCGACCACTGGTAGGGTCTTCAAGTATTCCAGGGCTTCTGCAAGCGCCCGGCTGGACGGGCCACGGGCCAACGCCCCGGCATCTTGCAGCCCGTCCAGCGCATTGCCGGATACACAACAGAGCATCAGCCCAATGTCACTTCCGTCAAACTCCGGGTGCTGTCTGCCGAATTTACCTTTCTCACGCAGCAACGTGGCGGATGACCACGTGCCCCTAAATCTGCATTCCGCCAGGTCGAGATACTCTATGGAAATCCCGGCGCTCTCCAGGTGGGTCTCGGTCAGAGTCTTTAACCTGTCGTGGGACCCCAGCCACAGGTTCAACACTCCCGAAGCCAGTTCGTTTGCGCTTAGGGACGCATGGGAAATCGGCTGTTTGAGCAGAGCCGCCGGCGCCTTGCTGGCGTCCTGAAAGCCACGTACGCCCTTAACCTTGTCCCGGACCAAGGTCAAGAATTCGCCTCGGCGCTCTCCGCTCACGGTTTCCAGATGGGACAGGGCGCGGCCCACCACCTGTTCCCGGTAGTCCCGTTCCATTTCGCGGAACACGTTCACGACCGGCAAACCATGTACGCCGCCAGCTCTATTAGCCATTAGTCCGGACACTCCACGAATGCTATAAACCGACTAGACAATGATAAGTCAGGGACACTCTTGAATCCAGCAGTCAGGGTCACCACTCCCATGCTGTTTAGCGAAGGCTTGGTCGTATCTCCTTGACCCAATTCGAACGCGCAGCGTATCATCCCATCAATGTTCCAGCCATCCATCGCGGTGGTCAAACACTCGGTAGCCAACCGGTAGCCAATAGGAGGCCCAATGCCAAACGCCGACGAATTGATCGTTCAAGCGCTCCTAGAAGCAGGCGTGGAGTACGTCTTCGGGATTCCGGGCGGCGGCACTGGCCAAATCTACAACCTGCTTTATGACAAGTCGGACTCCATCACAACGGTCTTGGTGCGCCACGAGCAGGCCGCGGCCATCATGGCTGACGCCTACGGGCGAGCTACCGGTAAGCCCGCGGCGATTATGGGCCAGGGCCTCTTCATGGGCTCCAACGCCAGCTTCGGCATCATGGAGGCCATGCTTAGCAGTTCCCCCATGGTGGTAATCACCGACACCTCCGACGGTGGTGTTGCCTTCCACGCGGCCAACCAATCCGGCGCGGGGGAATACGGCAGCATCGACCTGCCCACCATCTTCAAGTCAATGACCAAGTACACTACACTGGCCACGAGCCCCAAGGAAGCCGTCCTTGGGACGCAGCTTGCGATCAAGCACGCCACCAGCGGACGCCCTGGACCGACCTGCGTGGTCATGCGCAGCACGGCCATTGCCGGGGAAGTAGACGTTGAGTCTCCGCCATTTGTCCATAATACGGCAGGCTATTTGAACACCGCCAAACCCCAGAGCGCCCCACAGGATATCGATAAGGCCATCGAACTTCTTTCCCAGTCCCGCCGCCCCGTTCTGGTAGCCGGCAACGGCGTCCACCTCTCCAAGTCCCACGATCAACTGCGGGAATTGGCCGAGATGTGGGGGATGCCGGTGGCGACGAGCTACAAGGGCAAGAGCGCCATCGCCGAGACGCATCCGCTCTCCCTCGGCATGGTCGGGGTCTACGGTCAGGACACGGCGAACCGCGTGGTCGGTGAAGCCGACACCGTCCTGGTTGTAGGAGCTAAACTCACTCCGCAGGACACGGTCAGGGAACGCCCCGACGTCTTCGACCCGCTGCGCCAGAAAATCATCCAGATAGATATCGACGACCGCAACGCGGGCTGGACCTTCCCCGTGGAATTGGGACTTATCGGCGATGCCGGCAGCATCCTAACCCAACTCGTCGATGCCTCCAGGGATGCGGCTCCTAATAGCGCGTCTTCCCGGCAGGACTGGACAGGCAGTCTTACCCAACGGAAACAAGACCTGGGGTTCTACGACGACCCTGAAATGCACCGGGACAGCTCCCCCGTTACTCCACAACGCCTGGTGGCGATCATGAACCAATGTATGCCGGCCAATACAGTCTTCGCACTGGACGCGGGCAACAACCGCACCTGGATGGCCCACCTCTATAAAGCCCCACAAGCCAACACCTTCTTCTGCCCTGGCGGGACTGCGGGTATGGGTTGGGGCCTGCCCGCGGCGGTGGGTCTGAAATTTGTCTACCGCGACCGTCCAGTGGCGTGTGTCACAGGGGACGGCGGCTATATGATGACGGTCAATGCGCTCTCCACCGCCATGCAATATGACTTGCCCATAATCTGCTTCGTGTTCAACGACGGCGCGCTAGGTATGGTGCGGCAGCATCAGCCCAACGGACGCTACATCGCTTCGGAGTTCGCGGTCACGGACAATGCCGCGGTCGCCAGGGGGTTCGGGGCGTTCGGAGTCCAGGTCAAGGATTCCCGCGAATTGCCAGACGCCATCAGAGACGCCCTGGCGTCCGGTCTACCTTCGGTGGTCGATGTGCTGATCGACCGTGGCCCCAGTCCCGACGACTGGCGCGCCGACGCCCGCAGGGCAGGCGAGACCTAAGCGTAGGAAAATACGGTATGACACTTCAAACTAGGAAACTGACCTACCAAGAATATCTCGCAGGCCCCGAGATCAAAGCCCGCTATGACATCATAGACGGGGAGATGGTGATGGCGCCCGCACCTAGCCTTAACCACCAAACCATTTCAAGACGTATCTTGTCGAGAATCGACAGGTTTGTAACCGAGTATGAACTGGGAGAGGTCTGGTTCGCGCCCCTGGACATAATCGTGCAAACGGACCCGCTTCGGACTCGTCAACCAGACCTGCTATTCGTTAGCAACGACAATCGGGGAATTCTAGGAGATATCATCAACGGCGGACCCGATCTAGTAGTGGAGATCCTATCCCCGAGTAACAGGCGCAGGGATATCGAAAGCAAGCTAGCTGACTATGCTGGGTTAGCGGTTAGAGAGTCCTGGCTTGTCTCGCCGCAAGCCGAAACAGTGGAAGTCCTGAGCCTGGAGGGCAGTGGGTGGACTCGCCTGTATATTCGGGGCCAAGGGGACCAAGTGGAGTCACAAGTGCTCGCTGGTTTTCAAATGCCGGTGTCGGAGATTTTCGCTGGACGATGACCCCCGCGCTTGCGCCCACCCGGGTTCAGTCCCGCTGCTGAAGCACGTTCCCCGATAGCTCAGTGATCCTGTCCACCCGCACCAAGACCGCCACCCCAAGCCTCTCCGGGTCCCGGTCCAGTTCGGCTTGCACCGTGCGTCCCATCACTTCCTCCCGCACCGGACCATCCTCGTAAACCGCAGCATCGCCGTGGAACCGCCACCGGACCCGCTTTTCCGAGTTACTGTAGTAAATCACCACGTGAGGGTTCTCGCCCACGTTGTCTAACGCGGAACGTTTCGCCCGTTCCCAATACGCCAGGGTCTCGGAGTCATAGACCATCACGCTGCCCTTGGGGCTGATCTGCGGATACCCTTCGCCTGACACGGTGCCAACGACACAGGAGTAACCATCCGCTAGGGCGGTATCCAATAGCTTCTTCATCTCGTCCGTCAAACTAATCATTGGTCGTTGCTCAGGGACCTCATTTTCTAAATTCTGATTTTCTGTCGGGTATCAAACCCTGCCCCTAGGGCGGGAGTCGACTCTACACGCCTTGGAACACGGGTGGGGTTGGACGGGTATCGTAGCCGGTGATACTATAATCGCGGCTCTACCGATCCCGTTCGTACCCGCACTTCGATTCGCCCACCCGGACCGTGAGAACTCGCCATTGCCAGGATGCGGGCTGATTTTAGCCCAGAGCCCGCAGGTTGACAAGAAACGCCCGGGATGAGGCCAGTCAGGAGGTCATGGTGACCAAGGTACTGGAAATTGTAGACCTGCCAGGCTCCGGACAGGTGCAGCTAGCCTGGACCAGCAATTCGGAACGGCAGACGGCCCCTCCCGTACCCCTCCAATCTCTCCTCGATGATGCTGCCCGAAATGAAATCGGCTGGTATTTTCAAAGCTTCTTGCAAGACCCCTTCGGACCGTCCAAGACAAGAGGTGAAACCGTCGAAGGCGGCCTGCGCAACCTCGGACGTCTGCTCTTCGAGGTGGTTTTTCGAGGAAATCCTGAGGCCAATGCCGGATTCTCCCAGGCCCGCTCCGATGGCCTCGCCGAATACCAACTGTCCATAATCTCCCAACGGGCCGAGTTCCTAGACCTCCCGTGGGAACTGATGAACGAAGCAGAAGTCGGCTACGTGGCTCCCCTATTGGCGTCGGTTGTCAGGCAGACGTCCGGAACGCCTCTGGACTTTATTTCAGTCGAGCTTTCCAACCAACAGTTCAACGTGCTTCAGGTATCTCCTATGCCCGGCCTGGAGGACCAATCACCGGCTGGGGGCGCTCGAGACGCTACTCCCCTGAATCCCGGCAACATGTCCAGGGAAGCCCTCAGAGTGCTGGAGTCTTTGGAAGTCGAGGTAGAGTTGGAACGTGCCCGGCCTGGAACCCTTGAGGCCTTGACCGGGCATCTAGCGGGTCGCAGGGGCCACTTCCACCTGGTGCACCTGGACGGAATTAATTGCGACGACTCCGGAGCGTTGCTATTCGAAGACGAGTCCGGCGCCGCCGTAACCGTCGCTCCTTCCACATTAGCTGAGCTGTTCGCCCAAGCCGGCGTCCCCATCGTGTTGGTCAACGCCGGCGGCGCGAACTCCCAGCTAAAGCCGGGCCAATGGGCTTCTATAGCGGCCCAACTAGCGGAGTCCGGGGTTCCCCAAGTCGTTCTCGTTCCCCACGCGCTTCCGCCTGCGGGCCGGGAGCTATTTGTGGGCCGGCTCGTAAGGCAGTTGGTCCAGGGCAAGGACGCCGCCCAAGCTGTGGCAACCGCCCGCCAAACACTCATGGACCAGCCCCAGCGTACATCCACTGCGGGGCCTATCATTTATTGGGACTGGATCGTTCCTACCGTATTCCAGTCCGCACAATGCGCTCTTCCAACCATCGAGGCGGAACAGGCCGACCCGCTTACTCCACCCAACCTTCAACCCCAGGATACCCACGAAGACGCCATTCCCCAGGGTGGTCCCTACGGGCTGCTGGGCCGCGAGGCCGAGATGCGCCAGTTGGAGCGTCTGTTGCAGCGCAACCCGGTGGTGCTCATGACCGGAAGCACCGGTGTTGGCAAGTCCGAGTTGGCATTGGGCCTGGCTCGATGGTCTCAAAATACCGGAGCCCGCCCGGGAGGAGTCTTCTACAGCTCCTTCGAGGTGGGCGCGGGCCTGGAAAGAGTGGTCCACGAAATAGGCACCACCGTTGTCGGCCTCCCCTTTGCCGACATGACGAAGCCTAACCAAAGAGAGTGGATTGTCGAATACCTGAGCGAACGGTCTTGCTTGCTGGTATGGGACGGCGTCGAGAGCGTCGCCGGTTTCCCGGAGCAAGAGGCCAACGCCCTCTTGGACGCCTCAGAACGGACCGAACTGGCTTCCTTCGTGAGCGAGATTACTCAGACCGGATCGACTTCGGTACTCCTGGCCAGCCGGAAGTCCGCGGAGAGCTGGCTGACCACTCCATCCGCCAACTTCGCCCTCACCGGGCTCAGCCCTTACGACAGGTTAGAGTTCGCCTGGGAACTCCAAGACAAGCTGGGGCTCCACGAGGCCGTCACCAGAGAACGGGCCGAGATTCACCTCGGACAAGACTACCTGAGACTATTGGAACTGATCGAGGGTCACCCACTGGCTATCCGCATCGCCATCCCCGTACTGAAGGAAGTGCCAGCATCGGTTATGTTAACCGAGCTTAGCGCCCGAATAGAACAGCTTACGGCCGCCTCGCTTGAAGACGGCCGCGATCCCTTCTTGACCGCGCTCATGGACTACTCCTTCTCTCGCATGTCCCACCGGAGCCGGGTCCACTTGCCGTTCTTCTCACTGTTCCAGAGGCGGGTCATGATGGATATCCTAACGCATATCACCCAGGAGCGGGCCTACCGGACCGCCATGGGTGAGGAATTGGGCTGGGGCGCTTGCCGCACCCTCCTCAGGTCCGCCAGGGAGGCCGGGTTCCTAGACCCAGTGACTCCCAGCGTATACCAGATCCATCCCGCCTTGCCCTGGTTCTATGGAAGAAAGCTGAGCGGCCAGGCAGGCGGGAACGCCATCCGACAGTTGGAACAGGAATTTGTGCGGGTCTATGCCGACACCGCGGACTACTTCATGGAAACCCTCTACGAAAACCAGGACGCCGGGGCGACCGCGGTATTGGCCGAAGAAGGCAATATCACCCAGGCCCTGGGACTAGCCCTCGAAGACAGTCAATGGGATAGCGTCCAGGTATTGGTCCAACCCTTGGCCCAAGTCTACAGGATGCAAAAGCGGTATCCCGAACTCCGGCGGCTGCGCCGGCAACTGTTGGAGGCCATAGCTCCCGACGGCCGGGGATCCGGCGAAGCCGATTCAAAGGGCGCGATCGAGCTGTGGATGTACCTGTTGGGTACCGAGGCCAGTGAGGCTACGGAGACCCTGGACTTCGCACATGCTGACGGCCTGAACCGCCAACTTCTCGAATACCTTTCCTCTACGGACGAAGGCGCTGCCGACCCGCGCACCGCCTCCGTATACCACCAGATGGGCGTCGCGGAGCAACACCGCTGGAACCTGGACGGAGCGGAAGACCTGTTCCAAAGCTCCTTGGCCATCATCGAAGGCGGTGAAGAGCAGGAAGCGATCGCCGACGACTACTTCTCCATCGGGCAGATTCGACAATATCAACGCCGCTATACCGAGGCCAAGGAATGGTACCAGAAGGCCTTGGATATCCACCAGCGCATCGGCGACGGCGAAGAGATGGTCAAGGACTACCGCGCCCTGGGCCTCGCGGCGCAGTACAAGTTCGAATATGAGGAAGCGGAAAGCTGGTACCAGCAGGCACGGGCAATCCTGGAGGAAAACCGGGACGAAGAAAACGTGGTGCTCGTGTTCCATGAGCTGGGGACCGTCTACCATGCCCGATATCTGTTCGAAGAAGCGGAGAGTTGGTACCAACAAGCCCTCCACCTCAGCGACCGCCTGGGAATGCACACCCAGATGGCCACTGAATTCCATCACCTGGGTCTGCTGTGCCAGGCCAGGGGAATGTTCTATGAAGATGCCGAAGAGTGGTTCGAGTTGGCATTGGATAAACGCGAAGGTCTCGGAGACCGCCGGGGAGCGGGCGATGAGTGCCGCCACCTAGGGCTGCTTTTACATGAACACAGCCAGTACGATAAAG
This sequence comes from Dehalococcoidia bacterium, assembly GCA_965197545.1. GTDB lineage: Bacteria > Chloroflexota > Dehalococcoidia > Lucifugimonadales > UBA3495 > CATOSP01. The sequence goes on along the minus strand of CBDANJ010000007.1, from coordinate 1,519,034 downwards.
CCGAGCAATGGTACCGCAAAGCACTGGAGGCCTTCGAGGAAGTCGGGGACCTCAATCGCACAGCCAGGACCTACGGCCAGTTGGGTAAGCTGGCCGAAGACGGTGGTGACCTGCCCGGAGCTTTGGAGTGGGCGGCCAGGACCTACCAACTGGCCGTGGACCACAGCCTTCCCGTGTTGGTGCAGGTCAAGGCCCACCTGGGCGGCCTTCGCGACAAATATGGCGAGGCGGAATTCACCACCTGGTGGCACGGTTTCATGGGAAGCGAACCGCCTCCCGACCTCGACGTGAACGATTTGCCGCCGCTTTAGCATTGTCATGAACCCTTCTGCGTACCCCGCCGGGGCCAGGGCGGCCCTTGCCACTTACCAGGTTCCACGTTAAATTAAGGCGCCCAGCGAGCCAGGCCTCTCTGAATGCGCTCGCGGTCACTGGTGTTTTGCCCTAGCCGGGACTCAGTCTGAACGCTTCCATCGAAAGGAGCCACTGCGATGACAGTCGGGACCTCTATACCGCTACCCGCCTATACCCTCGATTCCGCCTACGTAGCACGCAAAGCCGAGGAATTGGGGTTCGAGTCCATCTGGTACGCCGAACACCCCGTCGTTCCGGTCACCAGCGCCAGCCCGTTCCCCTCCACCGGAGGCGAAATTCCCGAAAGCTACTCCCACTTCACCGATCCCTATATCGCCCTGGCCCGGGCCTCCGGTGTCACTTCCAAAATCAAACTCTGCACGGGAATCACCCTGATTCCAGAGCGCAACCCCCTGCTCCTAGCCAAAGAGATCTCCGCGCTGGACCGCTACAGCGACGGAAGATTCGTGCTGGGAATCGGCACGGGTTGGCTCAGAGAAGAGACCGAGATTATGGGTGGCGACTTCGACCACCGCTGGACCCAGACTCGTGAGTCATTGGAAGTCATGAAGGAGCTGTGGACCAAGGAAGAAGCCGAATACCACGGACGATACTTCGACTTCCCGCCCGTCAAGTCCTACCCCAAACCGGTCCAAAGCCCCCATCCTCCCATTCTGATCGGAGGGATGGCCCGCAACGTCTTGCGCCGGGTCGTCGCCCATGCCGACGGATGGCTGCCTAACCGCGTCACTCCTGCGCAGGTCGAGGACAGCAGGGCCCAATTGGACGCAATGGCCGCCGAGGCCGGTCGGGACCCAGCGTCCCTGAATATCTCGGTGTACGGTCAGGAACCGGACCGCACCCTGGTCCAATCACTTCTCGACGCCGGGGCTAACCGCGTCGTCGTTAGGCCCGAATTCTGCGACACCGAAGAGGCCATGGGCGAAGAATTGGAACGCATCGCCGAGGCTGTCATTCGCTAGACGGGAGATCTGGACATGGACGCAACGACTGAAATTCTCAGCTCCTATTCCTGCGGGCTGACCTACGAAGACCTGGGGCCGGAGGTAATCCATCAAGTGAAGCGAACGGTGGTGGATACCCTGGGTTGCGCCGCGGGGGGATACCGTTCCGAACCTGGCGAAGTAGCCAGGAGGTTGGCCGGGTCAATCACCAGCAATTCCCCTGCCCGCATTCTCGGTACCCACCAATATTCCTCCCCAGACATGGCTGGGTTTGCCAACGGCGTGATGATCCGCTATTTGGACTGTAACGATTCCTACTTCTCTCCCGGTGGTGGACACCCAAGTGACATGATCGCCGCCGCCCTGGCCCTGGCCGGACCCACCGCTAGCGGCGGCAAGAGCGTGATTACGGCCATCGTTCTGGCATACGAAGTCTTCGGCAGGCTGAGCGACCAGGTCTTGACCACCGGCCTGGGCTGGGACCAGGGAATGTTCAGCATCATCGGAGCAACTTGCGCCGCGGGAAAGATCTTGGGATTGGACCAGGAGCAGCTTGGCCAGGCAATCTCCCTCGCGGTCACCCCCAATCTTCCCTTGGGCGTGACCCGCACCGGCGAGTTGTCCATGTGGAAGGGCTGCGCCACGGCCAGCGCAACCAGGGCCGGAATCTTTGCCGCCCAATTGGCCGAGCTTGGTATGACCGGACCGGGGGAGCCCTTCGAAGGCCGGCGCGGTCTGTGGGAACAGAGTGTGGGCCAACCCGTCCACATCACTCCGTTCCCCAAGGCTGACAACGGTGGGCAGGACGAGGAAGAGACCCGGTTTCGGATCATGAACACCACCTTCAAGTCTTACCCCTCGCAGATTCACACTCAGGCCCCCGCCGGACTGGCCGTAGAGCTGCATCCCCAGGTCTCCGTTGGAGAGATCGAGTCGGTGCGCGTCTTCTCCTATCATGGGGGCGTCAGCACCCCGGATACCGAACCAGAGAAGTGGGACCCAAAGACGCGCGAAACCGCCGACCATAGCATCCCCTACCTGGTCGCGGCGGGCCTGCTGGAAGGTGAGGTCACCGCGGCTACGTTCACCAGGGAAAAGTTGCAGGACCCGGCCCTTCGCCGCCTCATGAGCAAGATGACTCTGGAAGAAGACCCGGAGTTCAGCGCGAGGTACCCGGAAGAGTACAACTGCCGGATAGAGGTTACCCGTACTACAGGCGCAACGGTCTCCGCGTCGACTCGCAATCCCAAGGGTCACCGTCTGAACCCTATGACTGACTCGGAAGTCGAAACCAAGTTCCGGGGCCTCACCAGGGGTATCCTGGGCAGCGAAAAAGCGGACCGGGTGCTGGAATTGGCCTGGACGCTGGACCGGCAGCCAGACATGGAGGAACTGTTCGATAGCCTCGTAATTTAGACTGCAAGTCTGTCGAGGTATTGTCCTTCGGCTGAACCCGGAATCTTTCAGTAGCCGCCATATTCGCTCACCCCGAGCGCAGCGAGGTGAAGCCGTAGGCGTAACTGAGCCTAGTCGAAGGCCCGTACCAAGTGAAGCATGTCCTTCGACTCCGTCCTCGTGTCTTGATATACAAGTATGAGCCGGGTTGGCTGCTCGATCCCTAGTTGACCTAATAACTGACAGACAACTCGGCTGACCATCCAATTATTGATAATTACTATGATATAATTTTCGTTACGGGTGAGGCGCACTTAGGAACGCGCCGAAAAACGATCGGTATTGGGCTTACCTAATGATATCAACGCGCAAGGCGCTGCACATACCCCGGTTTCGGCAACCGTGCATCCATGATGAAATGAGCAACGTAGTATCGATAGCCTGCTCTTGCGCCGCCAGCAAAGTGTGACAGTGTGATCGACTACGAGGAACTTGACGATCACCACCTCATCTATAGAGTGGCTTCGGCGGAAAAGGACGCTTTGGAGACCCTGTATTCCAGGTACTCTTCCTCAGTCTTTTCCCTCGCGATGTTTATGCTCAAACAAGAAGCGTTGGCTGAAGAAGTCACCCAGGACATCTTCCTGAATATCTGGACCAAGGCATCCAGCTATAAGGCGGACCGGGGTGAGCCCCGAGCATGGATCATGAGCGTTGCCCATCACCGGATCGTCGACGTTATCCGTTCCAGGAGGCGCACGCAGAACATCACCGACCCTGGAGCTTATGAAAAGCTGGAGCTGCTACCTTCATCACACATTTCGACCGAGGATGAAGTTGAGCGCAGAATCGAACGAGACTACATCCGCAAGGCGCTGGACACGCTGCCGTCAGAGCAGAAGCAGGTGATCTTGCTCGCCTACTTCCAGGGCTATTCCCAATCTGAGATGGCCAAAATACTGGATCAGCCCCTAGGCACGGTCAAGACCAGAGTAAGACTTGCAATGAAGAAGCTGCGAACTGTGCTAGAAGGCGATGTCAATAATGGACCCATATAGATTATCGCACCCCGAAGAACTACTCGAGGCCTACTCCCTCGGTATTCTGGAGGAGGAGGCCTCAGACGTAGAGTCCCACATGGCGGTTTGCTCTCGATGCAGATCGTCGGTGGGACGATTGCAGTCTGTGGCGGCATCACTGGCTGAATACTTAGACCAGCAGGCGCCGCCACCTTCAGTCGGCGTCCGGCTGATGGACGCAATTCCCGACATCGCTCGCGCGGGCCACTTGCGGGAAAACAAACGAGGACGCTCCCCCCGTGTGTTCCCCTTCAAGAGGGTATTGCTGCCCCTGGCAGCAATACTGGTCTTAGGGCTCTTTTCCGCAAACCTGGTCGCGACTCTGCTGCTAGACGGGCAAGTGGAAGAACTACAGGCACACAATACATCCCTGAACCGACTCGAGAAGCTCGCCGCCGACGAAGCCCAAGTAATCCAGTCTCTTAACGAGCTAAGAGAATTCGCCAGCTATTGGCTGATCGACACTCCGAGCGTACCGCTGGTCCTGGAACCTCCCGGCAGAGAGGGCAGGTCCGAGGGCCTGCTTCTGGTAGCGGAGGACGGACGCCAGGCTATGCTTATGGTGGCCGGCATGAGAAAGTTGCCCGAACCCTTAAGCTATCAGGTGATGCTCAAACGCCAGGACCAGCAGCCCCTTTGGGTAGGCCAGTTCAAAGTCGACGCCACAGGCCGCGGAAACGTGGCCCTTCATATTCCGAACGAGCCTATATTTGCTTTTGACAAGGTGATGCTGACCGCCGACGCCGACGCGGTTAAGGGCATCGCAAAAGACGGAATGGTCCTGGAAGGCCAGATCATCGCCCGCAACCTCAGTAAGTAGCCCGGCCCACACGCACCTGCTATACTCTCGGCAACTAGCTGTGTGGGGTACTGTGTTGACCACTGCGAGTCCGGCCGGACCTTCTACTCACACCTGTGACCTCTGCGGCAGCCAGATGGTCGAACAGAATTGCAAGATCCGCTGCCTTAACTGCGGTTATACACGCGACTGCTCCGATCCCTGATTCTGAGACCCTGATGCCAGTCTCCGTGTTGGTGCTATTCGATCCCAAGGGAAGGGCCATAAAGGCTCTGGCCCAGGCTGCGGCTGATGGCGCAGCGGGCTCCGGTCACGCTACATCTCTCGTCAAGCCTATCACAGACGCGGGCAGGGACGACCTGCTTGCGGCAGACGCCCTCATCCTCGGTTCACCTAATTGGAGCGGCGTCACAGGCTCGATGAAGCTGTGGCTGGACGACCAGGGGGACTTGTGGGAAGAGGGCCTGTTGGCCGGGAAACCCGCAGCGGTATTCACCACCGGACAGGGCCGTCACTCCGGGCTTGAGATGACCCTCCTTCAACTGATCCATTGGATTCTAGCGTGTGGGATGGTCGTGGTGGGCATTCCCTGGTCGGAGCGGATGCGCACCTCCGGCTCCTACTACGGCGCGACTTCCGCGGGCAGAGTAACCCAAGACGACCTGGCTCAGGCCCGGTCCCTGGGCGTCCGCGTCGCTGAAATCGCCGCCAAGCTATCGCCGCCCTAACTAATCCCCGGGACCAAGTCCGAGACCCGGGACCGTTATGTCAGGTCGGCCAGGCGATGGACGCCGCCAAGCGTCCTAGTTGTCTTCGGAATATGGCCACCAGTCCGGGTAATCCCTGAGTTGCAAATGCCTGAAGAACTGTGGGTGGACTCCCACCGCCAACCGCATTGCCTCTAACACCGGCTCTCTGATGGAAAAGTGGGCCATCTCAGAAGTCCGCAACTTGAACAAATGGTAGCATTCACGCAGGTTCAGCCTGGAAAGGACCCGGCGGTTGTGGGCATGGGTCACCAGGTATTGGGCGGCCACCGGAGAGATTTCGTGGACTTTCCAGAAAACTCCCTCGGCTTTTGATATCGCCTCGTCGAACTCCCCAGCCAATCCCGCATCAGCAACCACGGGCGGGACCTGGTACCCATGGGCCACCGATAGTAGCTGGGGCAGATACGACTGCATCCGGTGGCGCTTGAATTCCCGGTACGCACCGTAGTCCATCATGTACTCAAATGTGTAATCCACCAATTCAAGCTCTCGGGGCGGCGGATCGTGAGGTCCCAGACCAGCCATACACCCGTTAATAGCCTCCTGGCGGGCATCGGGTCCCAGGTCCTGGACTATCCTCCACACCTCTTCGTAAGGCAAGTGGCCTCCGCCGTACAAAAGGGCTGCCAACAACTTCTCCTCTGCCTGCGCGTCCCAGTGGAGCAGGCGGACTTGGGGCGGCGCGCATCCCCTGGGAGAATCGTCATAGCTACCCACTCCCTCGGCGCCGCTTCGGTATGCCAACTCTTCACGACGTTCAGGCGCTGCCGCCAGATACTCGTTGTAATTGGCATACTTGATCAAGGTGGGGGTGATCCGCCGGGCTTGCTCCCTCACTTCGTTCCCTAGCTCTGCCTCTTCTTCCAGACTTCCCGACAGGAGCTTGGAGATGGCGTGTTCGAGGGTCCGGGCGTTGGCCGTAACGCCGACGTTGGTTAGGGTCGCCGCTGGCAGAATGGCGCGGCAATGGTCAGTCGCGATACGCCGCAGCCTGAGAGTGTAAGCCCCGTCGCGTTCCCTCTGCCTCTGAGGGTGGACTTCCCGCAGGTGCGTCATGCACCCTTCGATCAACGTCCCATACTCCGCGAACAGCCCTTCGCAGGCGTAGATGTATCCCCGCCGCAGGTCCGCGTGGTTCTCAAGCTCGGACGGGACGTGATAATGGTCCCGGTCCATGACCTGGTACCGGGAAGACTTCTCAGTGTATGAAGCAAGCCGGTTGTCCTCCAGGGTATCGCAGGCCAACCGGGAGACATTCTCCACGGCCAAGTGCACAACGGCATGCTCGGCCACGGAAGCGTGACCGTAGCCCAGGACCCAACGCTCGTGGAAGTCGGCGGCCTTCTCTTGGCTGACCTGCTGGGCGATCTCGTCGAACGGCTCAGGCCGCCGCGAGGTCATGGCAAACGCAACCGCGATCTGCTCCTCGGTCAACTCGTGCGCGTCCAGCGGATAGACCCGCCGGGCATGCCTGGCGTCGCCGAGTTCAGGGGGACACGATGTCATTAGGAAGTGGAGACTCCCACCCGCCGGTCGCCGGGGTCCTACACCAACTCGCCAAAACCGTTGGGTGTCTGAACTTCTATGAGCTGAGTCCGGTTCGACGCAACAGCTTGTTCCAAAGCGCGGCTAAGCTGTTCCACCGTTGAGACCTTGGCGCCTTCGAACCCGTAGCTCTCGAACAACTTGACGAAGTCCGGGTTAACCAGGTCGGTACCCAGGAAACGGCTGTTGTAGTTGTTGGCCTGGTATCCCTTGAGGACTCCCCAGGCGTTGTCATTGAACATCAGGATGATGGGGTTGATGCCGTATTGGGCGGCCGTGGCCAATTCCTGGAAATTGTACTGGAAGCCACCGTCCCCGGTAACACAGACCACTGGCTGCTTGGGCTTCCCCACCTTGGCCCCCATCCCCGCGGGGAAAGCAAACCCGATACCAGCCCAGCCGTGGGGGTACATGAACGTCCGCGGTTGGTAGATCGGCAGACAGCGGATGGCCCTGCTGGTCGGAACGGTGGCGTCCAGAGAAAATATAGTGTCCTTCGGCGTGACCGCCCGGATCGCTTCAAAGGTCCGGGTCTCGTTGCCCCACTTCTCCCGCAGGTTCTCATAGACCCGTTGCCGCATCGAGTCTATCTCCTTGCGGTACGAGTCTCCCTTGTGCGCGTCCCGGCTGCCGATGCCCTCCAGTAGTTGGCGGGCCACGGCGCGGGAGCTTGCGGCGATGGGAATTTCGGTGGTGTAGTTCTTTCCGATGGACTCGCGGTCTAGCAGGACGTGAATCACCGTCTCTGGCAGCTTCAGTCCCACGCCAACGGTGCTGCGCAGCGGAAGAATCGACCCCAATACCAGTACGACGTCGCAGGTGCTTATCCATTCCTGCAGGGGGTTCTCCCCCCAGATGCGCTGGCCCAGAATTTGTCCCAGGGAGAGAGGGTGGTCCTCGGGAACCGCGCCTTTCGCCCCGTCCCCGGTAACTATCGGAGCGCCCAGCGTCTCGGCCAGCCGGATTATCTCCTCAGTACCGCCTAGTGACTGGACCTCTTCACCCACGAAGATAACTGGCCGCTTCGCCTTGAGCAGCGCGTCCAACGCCCGCTCAACCATGACCGGGTCTCCCTGGGGGATTTCCGGTTCCCGAGGAGAAAGCACTTCCACCTCGGCCTGCTTTCCGAGGAGATCTGTAGGCAATTCCAGCTCAATCGGGCGCGGCCTGCGGGCCTGGAAACGTTGGAAGGCTTCCACCATGTGGTCTGGAATCGACTCGATCTGGTCGATAAAGGCGTTCCAGTCCGTGACCGCCTTGAACATGCCCAGTTGGTCCTTGGTCTCGTGGGTCGATAGCTTGCCGCTGTTGACGTACTCCTGCTCCACGTTCGTAGTCAGTTCCAAGACGGGAGAACTGGAGTAGTACGCCTCACCCAATGCCCCCATCGAGTCGGCAGCTCCCGGTCCGGTGCTTGTTAGCAACACACCGGGCTTGCCTGTCGCGCGGGCATAACCGTCGGCCATGAACCCGGCCCCCAACTCCTGGCGGCAGCCGATGAACCGCAGGTTGTCCTGGTCATCGAAGAGAACGTCGAACAGGTCCAACGTGTGTATAGAGATGATCCCGAATATCGTGTCCACGTCGTGGACCTTCAGCGATTCCGTAATGGCCTGAGCGCCGCTCATCCTGGGCAAAGCATATCCTCCCACATCGGATTACGAGAGCTAATCAAGTTCGTGGACCCGCCGCCCGAACCCGCTGGCGCCGCTGCCGTGTCGGCAGAAAAATGGTCACAACAAGAGACTGACCGGACTCTCCAACAGCCCCTTAATCTCCATCAAGAACTGGGCGGCTTCGGCTCCGTCCGCCACGCGGTGGTCAACCGAAAGCGTCGCCTGCATTGTCTGGCCCACCGCCAACTGGCCGTCGCGCACTACCGGCTGTTCGGAGACCTTCCCCACCGCCAGCACCGCCGCATGGGGCGGGTATATGATTGCCGCGAAGCTGTCCACGTCGAACATCCCCAGGTTACTGATGCTGAACGTGGTGCCGCTGTATTCCTCGTTCTGGAGCGTCCCTTGATGCGCCCGCGCAATCAGATCGCTACTGGCCGAGGCGATCTCTACCAGACTCCTGTTCTCGCAATGCCCAATTCCGGGCACAATCAACCCCGCTTCCAGGGCAATGGCAATGCCAATGTTCAGACTGGAATTCATTTGAAGGTGTTCGCCCCGGAAGAAGGCGTTGAACTTGGGGTGCCGCTGCAAGGCTATCGCGCTCGCCTTGACGATCAAGTCGTTGACGCTGATGCGTGTCTCGGAAGACGCCACGTCGTTGACCTCTCGCCGCAAGGCCATGGCCCTGCTCATGGCTACAGTGGCAGTCAGGTAGAAGTGGGGCGCATCGCGCTTACTATCGCTGGTAACCCGGGCAATGACCTGCCGCATCCGGGATAGCTCGGCGCGTTCTCCCTCAGCTTCGACTTGCGCCGGGACCGCCTCGGCCTCGGGAGCCGCAGGCTGATAGCTGACAACGTCCTGCTCGACTATCCTGCCCTCCGGCCCTGTTCCGGCGACCGAAGCCAGGTCTATTCCTCGTTCCCTGGCCAACCTACGGGCGATGGGTGAAGCCCGTTCGACCCTCCCCGCGCTGTCAACGGCAGACAAAGACGCGGCCCCGTCGACGGGCGCGGGCTCCTGATAGTCCAATACGTCCTGTTCAACTATCCTGCCCCCAGGCCCGGTGCCGGAAATCAGGGACAACTCAAGACCCCGCTCCCGGGCAAGCCGCCTTGCGATGGGCGACGCGCGAACCTCTCCATCGTCGCTTGCGGCGGACGTCGAAAGTTCCGCCGATGGCTGTACCTGGACCGTTGGCGCAGAGGCGGCGGGAGCAGAGCTGCTGCTACCCGGGATGTCATCCGGAAGTTGTTCGTCGCGGCTCCCGATAACCGCGATTAGCTCACCTACGGGGACCACTACTCCGGTGTCAACGACTATCCGGCGCAAGACGCCCGACACGTAAGCCTCAAACTCGACCGTCGCCTTGTCAGTCTCGATCTCGGCCAGCACATCGCCTCTGGCAACCTCGTCGCCCTCGTTTTTGCGCCATCGGACCACGGTGCCTTGTTGCATGTCGTAGCCCATTTGGGGCATGACTATGGACGTTGCCAAGAGTGGCCTCCTGAGCGTTGCACTTCGGGACCGATGATGTGAACATCCGGCATCACACCAGCCTGGTGCGCCGTTAGATAGTAATGCACGAGACCCCGGGGGGCAAGCCGGTTACGGTTCCGTGGCCAAAAGATAAGTGGCGGCCTGTGTGCCGCCACTCGCGAAGCGCGTGTTGATGCCCCGGACCCGTTATATCATCCGGTCGATAATCCGCTTGGCCTGGTCGTCGCTGATACCCAGTTCGCGGAAGGCCAGTGGCCCGCCTTCCCGGAGCACCGGTTCGCTGCCGTCCAGCGTATAGGCCTCCTTCTGGAAAAACAGTCCGGTGTAAATGGTGTCTCCCCAGGCCATCGCTTTCTCGCAGGCCGTCTGCCAATCAGAGGGGTCGTGTTCCTCGTCCTCCAGCTTCTTGACCCTCTCCTTGAAGAAGTCGTGGCCGTTGTCGTTGTTGAACGTGACGCAGGGGCTGAACACGTCCACCAGGGCAAATCCCTTGTGCTGGATCGCCGCCTTGAGGATCATGGTCAGGTGCCTCACGTCCCCGCTGTAACCGCGGGCGACGAAGGTCGCGCCGTTCATGATGGCGGAGGTGATGGGGTTGATGGGCGCCTCCACGCTGCCAAAGGGAGTGCTCTTGGTCTTCATTCCCAGCGAGCTGGTGGGAGATATCTGGCCCGTGGTAAGCCCGTAGATCTGGTTGTTCATCACCACGTATGTCAGGTCGATGTTGCGCCTGGCGGTATGGGTGAAGTGATTGCCTCCAATGCCGTACCCGTCCCCGTCGCCGCCCGTGACGATGACATTCAGTTCGTGGTTGCCCAGCTTGGCCCCTGTGGCTACCGCCAGCGCCCGGCCATGCAGCGTGTGCATGCCGTAGGCGTTGAAGTAGCCCGGCAGGTTGGAGGAGCACCCGATCCCGCTAACAGTAAGTATCTCGTGCGGCTGCAGCCCCAACTCGGCACAAGTCCGCTGGATGCTGTTTAACACCCCAAAGTCGCCGCAACCCGGACACCAGTCCGGATCGACCTGACCCTTGAAGTCCCTCGCCGTAAGCTGGACTACGGGCTTGCCACCGGTTGTCGACAGGGATGTAGCCATCCTCTCACCTCTCTAAGCCACGACCTCTTGGTAAGGCACGTAACGTTCAGTCTTGCCGCCCAGCAACTCCAGGACACCATTCACTATATGATGGGGCATGAAGGGCTCTCCGTCGTACTTGCGGATATGCCCATCCACGCTGATACCTGTCTCGCTTCGCATGTAGCGATAGAACTGGCCGGAGTAGTTGTTCTCTACTACGAACTTCTTGCGGGATTTGGACAGAATCTCGGTCACGGCGTCGCCATGGAACGGCAGTATCCATTTGATGGGTAGTTGATTGGCCGTAACTCCCTGAAGCTTGAGCAAATCAATCGCTTCTTTAATTGTGCCGTATGTGGACCCCCAGCCAATCAGCGTAACCTCGGCGTCCTCTGGGCCTTCCAGCTCAGGAGGCGCAATGTCCGAGACCACGCCCTGGAACTTCCGGGCCCGCTTTTCAACCATACTGCGCCGTTTGTGAGGGTTGGTGAACTCGTCGCTGATTAGCGTGGAGTCTTCGTCGTGCTCGTCGGTGGCCACTACGTGGACGTAGCCTTCCAGGCCTGGAAGGGCCCGGGGAGACACTCCGGATTCCGTATCCTTGTACCGCTTGTAGCCATTGGCTGCCGCATGTTCGGTTATCAGGTCGCCCCGGTCAATCACAGGCTGCAAATTGATCTTGTCAGGGTCTACACTGAATCTGCCTTCCCCGATCAGAAGATCAGAGATTACGACCCCAGGGCATTGGGCCCTATCGCACAGATTGAACAGCTCCGGGACGGTATTGAAAGCGTCAAGTGCGTTGATAGGCGCGACGATGAACCGTTCGAAGTCTCCCTGGCTGGCCCCAAGTATCTGCCAAAGGTCACCTTGTTCCGTCTTGGTTGGTACTCCCGTGGATGGTCCCGCCCGCTGTACGTCTACGAACACTGCGGGAATCTCCATCATTCCGGCGCTGCCCAAGGCCTCGCTCATCAGTGCGAATCCTCCGCCGGAAGTAGCGCACATGGCCCGGCAACCTACGTGGGCTGCCCCGATGACCATGTTCGCAACGCCAATCTCGTCCTCGACCTGGCGAACCATAATCCCCAGGTTCCTGGCGTTTTGGGCCATCCAGTGGAGGACTCCCGTGGACGGGCTCATGGGGTAGGCGGCGTAGAATTTGACCCCGGCGGCAGCCCCGCCCATGGCAACCGCGTCGTTCCCGGACCAGACCGCCAGAGGTTTTGCCCCGGTGCCCAGTGAATGCGGGAAGGGATCGAAATTAGCCATGGCGTGGTCAAAGCCTGCCCTGGCCACGCGTACGTTCTCGTCAACCACGGCCTGGCCCTGACGCCCAAACCGTAGGCTCATACTCTCTTCCAGGGTGGCGAAGTCCTCGCCTAGCAGCGCGATCACCGCTCCGGTGGCCACCGTGTTTTGCACTAGCCTGTTCCGGCTCTGGGTCAGGTCTGCAATGGGCAGCGGGCACAATTGGACCCCGTCTCCGGGTTCACCGGCGGTCACGTTGTCACCGTTGTAAAGAACGCGGGTGTCCGCCCCCATTAGGCCGAGATGGCGGTCCATCGTGTCCTGGTTCAGGCACAGGAGCAAGTCCAGCCTGTCGCCGTGGCTGTTGACTTCCTCGTCGCTGACCCGGACCGTCAAGAAGATGTGGCCGCCGCGAATTATGGACTGATAAGCGTTGTACGTGTAAAGGTGGAGTCCGCGCCGCACGAAAATCCGGGCCAAAATGTCACCCGGCGTCGCGATACCCTGACCGGCCTCTCCCCCTATCGCCAGCGCGAAATCATAGCTTCCCAACGCCATAGCATCGCTCCTCGCCTCAAATCGCCGGAGTCAATCCACCGGCTTTCCGATCACAGCCGCCCCGTATCCCGGCTGGTCACGGACCTCAAATCTGCGGCCCGGTAGGAATATTCCAAATATTGCCGCCAGTATAATGCTACCGGGGCGTGGTTCACAAGTTGCTTTCCCCTTTCGACACGCTTCCCACGAATCGTTACGTGTTTGGAACAAATCGTGACAAGTTCCAATCAAACGGGAGCTACATGTGAATGGCCCGTCCCTGGGCGCTGAGAGCGGCCTCCTTCAACATCTCGGAAAGTGACGGGTGGGGATGGACCGCCCATCCCAGTTCAAGGGTTGTACCCTCCAGCATCCTGATCATGGATAGTTCCCCCAGTAGCTCCGTCACCTCGGGGCCTATCATGTGCCCGCCCAAGAGCTCGCCGTACCGGGAATCCACCACCAGTTTGACGATGCCCTCGGTCTCACCCATTGCCAACGCCTTCCCGTTCGCCTGAACGTTGAAGCTTCCAATGTTCACGTCGTAACCCTGTTCGCGCGCTTGGCTTTCAGTCAACCCAAAGCTGGCTATCTGGGGGTTGCAATAGGTTGCCCGCGGCATCGAATTATAGTCCAGCGGTTGCGTCTCCATCCCGGCGATATTCTCCACCGCCGTCACGGCTTGAGCAGAAGCCACGTGCGCCAGCGCCAGCTTGCCCGTTATGTCACCTACAGCGAATACCCCTGGAACGTTGGTCGCCATTGCGTCGTCGACCGTAATGTAGCCGCGGTCGGTTGCCACCCCTAACTCATCCAACCCAAGGTCTTCGCTGTTCGGCTGGACTCCTATGGCCACCAGTACCTTGTCAACGCTCAGGGAATGGCTCGATCCTTCTTTCTCCACGGTTAGGGTCACTCCCTGCGACGTGACCTCAACACCTGTGACGCCAGAACCGGTCATCACGTTCACGCCATGCCCGTCGAAGCTCCGCTCCAGAATCCTGCTTATCTCCTCATCTTCCCCCGGCACGAGACGTGGCAGCAATTCAACAATCGTGACCTCGACACCGTACATCCGGTAAAGGTATGCGAACTCTACGCCAATCGCTCCCCCACCAACAATTGCCACGGACCCTGGAAGGTCGTCCAGAACAATAGACTCCCTGCTCGTAATGATCCTGTCGCCGTCCACCGGCAGTGGGGGGATGGTCCTCGGTCGCGCGCCCGTCGCCAGAATGACGTTCTTGGTTCGTAGAGTCCGTCCGTCGGCGCCCACCTCCACCTGGCCCGGCCCAACCATTTGGCCGACACCCTCGATGTGTTCCACATTGTTCTTGCGTAGCAAATAGGCAACGCCGCGCGTGTTGCGGTTGACCACTCTCCGGCTACGCTGAATGGCAACCGAGTAATCCGCCTGGAGATTGTCGAAGCTAAAGCCGAACTCCTCGGCGCGGTGGAGGTAGGAGAGAATCTCCGCGTTCTTGAGGAGGGACTTGCTGGGGATACAGCCCCAATTTAGGCAAACGCCTCCCAGGGCTTCCTTCTCTACAATTGCGGTATTGAGCCCAAGTTGCCCCGCCCGAATGGCCGCGACGTAACCGCCCGGCCCTGCCCCGATCACCACCAAGTCGTAAATTGGGTCCATTTACCTCTGTAGCTCCGCGGCCCCACTCCCGTCGTTACCCTTCAACCCCTGGACCCGGGCGCGATCAAAGTCGCTGGAAGAACCCATTATACAAGCGAGCCCTGGACCGAACAAGGACGATGACCGTAGGTAACTGTTCAGACTTAATTTATCTTCCCTACCCCTCCGCCCGCCATTCCGGCCTTGAGCCGGAACCCAGAAGCGTCTGCAACTGGCAACGATCCCTATCATTGGCATTCCCGGATTCCCGCCTTCGCGGGAATGACGAGTTGCGGCAGCGGGACATCGTAACGGGATCATCCACGGGAATGACTGATGGAGAATTCAGCCAATCCGCGTCATCGAGTCTGAACAGTTACCACCGTAGGGCAGAGGGCCGTTTCATTGTCCCAAGTCCGTCCAAAACAACGTATCAAAGCCCGCCTCGTACCGGATGCGTGGCCGGAAAGACGAGGGAGTGAATAACTGACATGGCCCAGTGTCAATCCTTATCAAGCTCGCCAATGCCGTCCAACAAGTGGTCCACCCTTACAATGAACTCCGAAGATAAGCTCGACCCTTCCCTGAAAAGCGACTGTACCAAACGCCGGTCGATTACCTTGTCGCGCATCAGGTGCAATTCGTGAACAAACAGGCCTGCCTCCGTAACCCGGACCTCCATTGTTTCCCCGATTCCCCCGGCATCATCAATATTACTGAAGCTCATTGATTGAATGGAGTTGAAAGAAATCTTCTCGGCAGGTTCCCACAAATCTTCCAAGGGGAGCGGGAGGGGAGGGAGTGACATCCAACCGTCAGCGAAGGAGTATGCAAACGTCGCGTGGAAATCGACCGCTACCGGAGTTGGCGGGGCGGAGTCGACGGCCAGTGCGAATAGGCGGTCCACGGGCTTGATGTCGGCCGGTGGCCGTCCGTAGTCTTCGTAGATAAAGACGAAATTGAAAAGATACCTGTCCTCTTCATCATGTTTAAAGAACCCGGAAACTGTGTATGAATCCCCGCCAATACGATACGACTTGCCATATAAAGTGACCGTTCCTCCGTAGGCGTCATCCATCACCAACGACCCATAGGAGGTGCGCTCCGCCACTTCGAGAGGCAACTCCATGCCAAAGGAGAAGTTTAACCTCTCGTAGTGATGGCGCGCTAAATTGGGCCTTCCCAAGCTCGGTCTTCCGGGCATCGCACTTCCCCCATGCCGTCTTATTTTGGATTGGCGGCCAACCGGCACCGTAGATTACCATATCTTCCCGGCGCCTCACCCGTCCGTTCCTGCAATGGTTCAGATTTGGTAGGTACACCGGGAAGGAACCGCTCATCCCGAGCACACCACGGCACATACCCGCTCATCCTGAGCGTAGCGCAGCGGAGTCGAAGAACGGATTCCCCCTCAAGTCTGGACAGTTACCCCGGACCAAGACCGTGGATGGCCTCTACCATTTCTGTTATCATGTTCGCCAATACTACTAACAGCCAGCAGGGAGAGTCATGCGAGTCGGACCGTTCGGCCTGCCGGAACTGCTCATAATCCTGGTCGTGATCTTGCTCATATTCGGCGCCAAGCGGCTTCCGGAGATCGGCTCCTCCTTGGGCAAAGGGATGCGCACATTCAAGACCGCCATCACCGGAGAGGACGAAAATCCCCCCAAAGACGGCCAGGGCGTACCCAGCGGAGCCGAAGAAGACCGACGGTCGAGTTGACCTAGCCCCGCGTCCCGAAACCGTATAAAGCCTAAGGGCCAGCGAAGTTGCTGGCCCTTATTTGTTGGTTAGTCGTTGGTTCGAGGGCGTCGGCCTATGGCCTAATCCGGCGGGGAGAAAGGCATCAATGCCGCCGTCCGCCTCTGGTCCCGCCTCGCAAACCGGGCTAACCGTACACCCAGTTCGTACAGCGCCAACAGCGGGATGGCCACCAACGCCTGGTTCAGCGGGTCAAACGTTGGCGTGATGATTGCGGCCAGGATGAAAGCCACCACCACCCAGTACCGGCGGAATCGGCCCAGCATCCGGTGCGTCACAATCCCCAGGCTGGCCAGCAGGTACATCACGAGCGGCGTCTCAAAAGATAGCCCCATCCAAAACAAGAGACGCACCATAACGTTGACGATATTGCTGATGCGTATGTAAGGGTCCGCTATACCTTCTCCGAAAGTGAGCAGGAATCTGAGCGCCGGTGGGGCGAGTACGAAATAGGCAAAGGCAACTCCGCAGAGGAACGCGAACATCGCGGCCGGCAAGAAGACCAGGAGATAGCGTCTTTCCCTGGGCGTGAGTCCGGGCGCCACGAACATGATGACCTGGTACAGAATCACCGGAAACGCCAGGATGAACCCCGCAAGCATCGACACCTTTACCGCAGTGGTCAACAGCTCGGTTACGTTGAAGTAGATCAGGCCGCCCGGTTGGCCCTCCAGGATCACGGTTGCCGGGCGCCCCAGCACATCGATGATCTGGCGGAAGAAAGCGAATGAAACTGCGCTTCCCATCAACAAGGCCACTACCGACCACAGCAACCGCCGCCTTAGCTCCGTAAGGTGTTGGAGGAAGCTCAGCTCCCGGTTGTTCATTCCGGGTCTCTGCCAGCCGCCCCGGCCCCGCCTTCATCTGCTTTGGCGGGCGGTGGGGCTTGAGGCTGCTCCCGCTGGGTTGGCGCGTCCAAGTCAATCGCCGAGTTCATGTCCGCAATCGACCGCCGAAACTCCCTTAGCATCCGCCCCGTGGTCTTCGCCATGTCCAGGGAGCGGGCCGGGCCCAAAACGAGCAGCGCGACCACGAAGATCACACCAAGCTCCATCATCCCCATGCCCATAAAGTTCACGGTGTTCTTTCCCCCTGGAATGGGCAGTGAGGCCCACACTCTGGCGGTACGTCATCGGATTTCAAGCCGGTCATCTTCCAACCAAGTTCGGCCAACATCTCAATCAACCGGCACAGGGGCAGGCCGACGATGTTGGTGTAGCAACCCTCCCACGACTCCGCGGGCTGAAATTCCCTGTCCTGCACCGCATACGCGCCCGCTTTGTCCATGGGCGTCCCCGAGGCTATGGACTGTTCCATCTCCTGGTCCGAGAAATCCCGCAGCGTGATATCGCTGGCCATGCTATCGGTTAACTGGCGTCCTGATTCCGCATCGATTACCGTAATCCCTGTGAATACCTGGTGCCGGGTGCCGCGAAGCTGCCGGAGCATCCGCCGGGCATCGCTCTCGTCAACGGGCTTGCCTAACGCCTCGCCTTCATGCACCACCATGCTGTCCGCCCCTATGACGAAGCCCCTGTCAACACCGGAAGCCACAACCTCGGCCTTGATGCGAGACAACCGCTGCACCAACGCCCCGGGACTCTCCCCCGGTAGCGGCTCTTCCAGCACGTTGGCGGGAGAAACCTGGAATTCCAGCCCCATCCCAGACAGCAGTTCCCTCCGCCTGGGAGACGCCGAGGCCAATACGATCTCCCTTTCCTGCCTCTTTCTGCGAAGGAAAGCCACGCATTCGATGTGATGCGTCTGGGGAAACATGTCCAACGGCGTGACCGACTCCACAGAGTACGCCGTCTCGCACAATAACTTCAGGTCCCTGGCCAACGACCCTGGATCACAGGAGACGTAAGCGATCCTGGATGGACCCAGGTCCACAAGGCTTTCCAAGGTCCGGGGATGGCAACCGGCCCGGGGCGGGTCCAAAATGGCCGCGGTAAGCGTCTCCCGCAGGCCAGGGAGGACATCCTCCGTCTTCCCTGTCACCAGCTCGATGTTATCCAGGTCCCTGGCGTTTTCCCTAGCGTCCACCATCGCCGCGGCGGACTCCTCCACCGCGATCACTCTTTTGACAAAGGGAGACAGCAGGACGGCGAAGGTTCCTACTCCGGTATAGGCATCCAGCAGTACATCCTCCTGGGTCAGGTCCAAGATGTCCCTCACCATCCCGGCCAACCGGGCCGTCTGCTCGATGTTCACCTGGAAGAACGATGGCGACGCCACCCGGAACTCGTGGCCCGCTACGGACTCCCGATAGGTCTTCTGTCCTGTCGGAAACGTGATATCAGGGTTGCGCAATGCGGGCTGGATTAGCATGTCGCCGGTTTCCATCCCGGCCCGGACGGACAATTGGGTTGTTTCGGAGCATTTGTCTTGAAGCCCTGCCAATGTCTCGTTCACGCCGTCATGCATCAACATGCAGCGGTCGATGCGTACGAACCTGCGGGTCTCCTTGTGGACGAATCCGAGCGCGCCGCCGGGACCTATGGTAAACCGGGCGTGGTTGCGGTAGCCAAACTCTCTCGGCGAAGGCGCCACCGGCGCGACCTCGACTCCGGACAGGCCTCCCACCCGTTTCAGGGCGTCTTTAACGTGTTCGCGCTTGACCTCCAACTGCTCCCGGTAACTCAGGTGTTGCCATTGGCACCCGGTGCAGTCGCCGTAGTACGGGCAAGGCGGCGGCACCCGCGCAGCAGAAGGTTCAACCACTTCTACAACTCTGGCGGCGGCATATTTTCGCCGGACGCTGACCACTTCGGCGACCACCTTTTCTCCGGGAATCCCGCCCAGAACGAAGATACTCTGGCCTTCGAATTCGGCCAAGGCTTCGCCCAAACGTCCCCAGGAATCGGGCGTCAGCGTGAGATGCTGACCTCTGGCAACTTTGGTCTGAGTCAAGTGTTTTTCCTTACCAGTACTTCATTCAATAATAGACGGATACGAGTCACTAGTCGACAATTCGGAAAGAGCGTGCCGCGCCCCGGCTGGCACCAGGGCAATCGCGTTTTAATTTGCATGTTGGAGATGGGTTAAACTTGAGTCATTGGGTGTCTATATTGGGTGTCTATTCGGTGTAAATGGGAAGGTGTGATGGTGAAGGGTGAAAGCGCATCCATTATGGACTGCTTCGAATCTTTGGAAGACCCCGGGATAGACCGCGCCAAGCGGCACAACCTCTTGGACATTGTGACTATCGCAATCTGCGCCAGTATCTGCGGGGCCGGTAATTGGGTGCATATTGAACTCTTCGGCGAGAGCAAGGAGGAATGGTTCAGGACCTTCCCCCTATCGTGGCAGGGGGCAAGCTCTGGAGTTGCCCCGCGGCATCCCCTCCCGCGACACCCCCGCTTTCGCGGGGGCAGGCTCTTCGGGGGCGTGTTCTCCCGCCTGGACCCAGCCCGGTTCCAGAGTTGTTTTATGGAGTGGACCCAGGCGGCGGCCCAACTGGCCCCTGGGGAAGCGGCGGCGATAGACGGCAAGACCATGAGGCGTTCCCACGGCCGGGCAGGCGGCAAAAAGGCCATCCACCCCGTATCGCAGTACGGGGCAGGCTATGGTCAGCGCCTGGGCATCTCAGAACGCGCTGACCCCCGTATCGGGTACGGGGCAAGCTCTGGGCCAGGTTAAGACCGGGGAGAAGTCCAACGAAATCACCGCCATCCCCCAATTGCTGGAACTCCTGGACCTTCACGGGTGCATCGTCACCATTGACGCGATGGGATGCCGGAAGGAGACAGCCCAAAAGATTATTGGGGCCGGGGCGGACTACGTGCCGGCGGTAAAAGAGAATCAAAGCCAACTGTATGAGGATGTCCGGGATCTTTTTGAAGGCGCTGAAGCCCTCGGGTTTGAGGGAGTCCCATATGACTACAGCCATACCCCCGTATCCAGTACGGGGCAGGCCCTGGAAAAGGGTCGCGGACGAATCGAAAAACGGGAATGCTGGGTCATAACCGGCCCGGAGTGTCCGGATTATCTGCAAACCGGAAAACAATGGCCTTGCCTGAAGTCTGTAGTCAAGGCCGTAGGCCGCCGGGATACTGACCAGGGCGCGGTGAGCCAACCCCGGTACTGCATCAGCAGCCTCGACGCCTCGGCCCATAGGCTCCTGAGCGTGATACGCAGTCACTGGAGCATTGAAAATTCGCTCCACTGGACGTTGGACGCGACCTTCCGGGAAGACCAGCGCCGGGTGCGCAAAAGCCTGCCCCCGTGAAAACGGGGGACCACGGGGCGCAAAACATGGGCCTCTTGCGGCAGATTGCCCACAATCTGCTCAAGAGGGAGACCAGCCTGAAAACCGGCATCCAAAGCCTGCCCCCGGCCACGACCGGGGGGCAAACGCCTCAACGCCGGCTGGAGTGAGGACTACCTGCTCAAAGTCCTTCTCAGTTAAAACGCGATTGCCCTGCCGGCTGGCACTGGTCCAGGGCAATCGCGTTATAAACCGTAGGCCAAAATTGTTCTTGATTGCCACCACAATAACTGTTAAGGACAGGGCAATTTGCCTCAAAACCTGGTTTTCTCGACATCCCCTCTCCCATTGAGCGGGCCACATTGGGATCCTTGAATGGTGATTCGAGGGTTTCCAAGCCAACAAAACGCGCAAAAGGTGAGCCAGCATACCGTTACGAATTAAAACGCGATTGCCCTGCAGTAAAGCCCCGTTGACAACGGTATTACGAGAGGCCTATGGTAATAAATACCTAATTGGGAACATAGTACATTGATCTATTAGCGTGAGTGTGATGTTGGGCTGTGCGAATCATTTCTAAACCAATACCAAGGTGGGATGTGCATTTCTGGGGTCTTGAAGACGACCTAAAGACTCCACAGCACCTCATATCACCTCTAAGAGGGTGTTTAAAAAGTTGGGGCACGTGCCAAGCGGCGCAGCATGAGTCCGGTCATGGCGGTGTAGACCCAAGTTTCCGTGGTTTCCGGCAACACCCCATAATCTTTGCTCAATCTCCGCTGCCAGCCCAGCCAGGCGAAGGTGCGTTCCACTACCCAGCGCCGGGGAAGGACTTGAAAAGTGTGTTGCTGTGCGGGACGCCGCACCACTTCCAGACTCCAGCCACCAACGTTCCGGGCCCACTGCACCAACTTGCCCGCGTAGGCGCCGTCAGCCCAGACCCGCTCCAGCCGGGGGAGGCAGCCCACCAGCCGGCTCAACACCAGCTTGGCTCCATCCCGGTCTTGCACGTCGGCCGGGTGTACCGCCACCGCCAACAGCAGACCTTGAGTATCCACCACGATATGCCGCTTGCGTCCCTTCACCTTCTTGCCCGCATCGTACCCCCGAGGCCCCTTTTTCCGTGGCCTTCACGCTCTGGCTGTCGATGACCGCCCCTCTGGGACTGGACTGACGGCCCATGTACCGGCGGACCTTGGGGAGCAGGGCGTCATGGATCTCCTGACAGAGCCTGCCCCCGGCCACGATCGGGGGTTCCATCCCGCCGCCAAACCCGGAAGTAGTGGTAGACCAATTGCCACGGCCGCAGGTCGTGGGGCAACAGGCGCCAGGCACAGCCGGTGCGCAGCACGTACCGGATGGCATCCACCACCTCCCGGCGGGAATACTTGGCTGGGCGGCCACCCGGCTTGACCGGGGGCGCCAAGGGTCCCGGAATCCGCCACTCGGCATCCGTCATATCTGTGGGATAAACTGCTCGGCTCATGGGCCAAGTTTATGACTCTCGCTTCAATTTTGCCTTGCTATTTCCAAGCCGATTTTTAAACGCTTTCTTAGATCTGGCGCGAGGATACGCACAATGGCAACAGGATTACGGACCATGAGTAAACACCGTCATGTTACGGAGATGTCCGCAGATCAAGCTGCAACGTTTTTTTTGAAACAGGAGAGTTACTGCACTTTCGACCTCCCTTCCTATTTTCGGTTCGAAGGGCTGTTGCACAACGTAGCCGCAGTTCTCTATGAGAAAACCTTGTCCGAACTCAGCAAATCACCAAGGGATTACGACAGCGTCAATCACCAAATCCTTAACAACAAGGACGGGCGATTTGCATGGCGTCCGTTGGAATTAATTCATCCAGCTCTGTACGTATCCCTTGTTCACCATATTACCGAGCCTTGTAGCTGGGGCCAGGTGATCTCTAAATTCCAGGAATTCGCGAAGCTTGAGCAAATTGAATGTCTGGGGATTCCAGTCGAGTCTCTGACCCAAGAAAGCGATAAGGCTGAACAGGTTTCAAGTTGGTGGCAAAACGTCGAGCAAAGGTCGCTTGAACTATCCATCGACTACGCCTTCTTGATCCATACCGACCTGGTCGATTGCTATCCTTCTATATACACACATTCTATTGCTTGGGCATTGCACACGAAAGCGTTAGCCAAAAAGCAAAGGAACGACAAATCTCTGCTTGGTAACGTGATAGACGGCCATATCCAAGACATGAGGCAAGGCCAGACTAATGGAATTCCTCAAGGTTCTGCACTCATGGACTTGGTAGGAGAATTGGTGCTTGGTTACGCGGACGTTGAATTAGCGTGCAAGGTCGCGTCAATGGGCCTTGACGATTTCCACATCCTCCGTTACCGGGACGATTACCGAATTTTTTCAAACAGTCTAGAGACGGCCGAGCGAATACTGAAGTGTCTCACTGAGGTGATGGTCGAACTCGGGCTGAAACTCAATCCCGTAAAAACAAAGATCAGCAACGAGGTCATCCCATCATCTCTAAAGGCTGACAAGCTGGCTTGGATGATCCGAGACAGGCAGCAGGAGAACCTACAAAAGAGATTACTGACCATTCATGCCCACAGCCTCGAGTATCCGAATTCCGGTAGCATAGTCGTCGCGCTACAGGACTATTTCAAGGATCTCAGCAAAAGCGACAGATGCCCATATCCGTTGTCTTCAGTCGGCATCATGGTAGACATCGCGTTTCGCAACCCGCGAACTTACCCTATAGCAGTAGCAGTGGTAAGTAAACTCA
Organism: Dehalococcoidia bacterium; assembly: GCA_965197545.1. Classification (GTDB taxonomy): domain Bacteria; phylum Chloroflexota; class Dehalococcoidia; order Lucifugimonadales; family UBA3495; genus CATOSP01. The sequence continues at coordinate 1,495,783 of CBDANJ010000007.1, read as the reverse complement.
TCAGTTTTCTAGATGATCAAGGTGACAAGCAAGATGTGATAAAACGGATCCTTCGGAAGTTTTCAGCCATCCCAAACACTGACCAAATGCAAATCTGGCTTCAAAGGGTCAGTCGGGGGTTGCATCTTGTAAACGACTTTGATGCTCCCTTGTGTATGTTGGTGAGCCAACAAGACCAAACAATATGGAACGATGGCTGGATTACTTCTAAACAACTCCGCAGATCCCTGGATACAGGAATCATCGTTGATCGAGAACAGCTCGAATCAATAGACTCAGTTGTCCAATTAGAGGAGGTTGAATTGTTCAAGTCAGAATATTAAGAAACCAGGGCAATCGCGTTTTAACTGCGGAGGACTTTCAGCAGGTAGTCCTCCTTCCAGCCGGCCTGGAGGCGTTTCCCCTGGATGCCCACCTTCAGGCTCGTTTCGTTCTTGAGCAGATTGTGCGAAACCTGCCGCAGCGTCGCCATGTTCTGCGGTGCGTGGCCCCCCGTTTTCACGAGGGCAGGCTCTTACGCACCCGGCATTGGTCTTCTCCGAAGGTCACGTCCAGGCTCCAGTGCAAGGAGTTCTCGATGCTCCAGTGAGTGCGCACCACCTCCAGCAGCCGCTCCGCCGGGGCATCCAGGCTGCTGATGTAGTACCGGGGCTGTACCGTGGTCTCTTCCGGCGTCTCCCGGCGGCCCACCACCTTGACCACCGAGCGCAGGCTGGGCCAGTCCTGGCCGGTGCTCAGGTACTCCAAGCAAGATGGATCGCTGATTGTCCAGCACTCCCGGCGTTCTATCCGTCCGTGGTTCTTGTTCAGGGTGGTGGCGTAGTCGTGGGGAACACCCTCGAAGCCGAACTCCTCCGCTCCCTCGAACAGGTCCCGCACGTCTTCGTACAGTTGACCCTGGTTCTCCTTCAACGCCAGCACGTAGTCGGCGCCCCGGTCCAGAATCCCCTGGGCGATGTCCTTCTGGCAGCCCATGGCGTCGATGGTGACGATGCACCCTTTCAGTTCCAGCATTTGCAGCAACTGGGGAATGGCAGTGATTTCGTTGGACTTCTCCTCGGTCTTCACTTGGCCCAGAGCTTGCCCCGTACCCGATACGGGGGTCAGCGTGTTGGCCGAGGCCCAGGCGCTGACCAGAGCCTGCCCCGTACCACGATACGGGGTGGATGGCCCGCTTGCCCGAATTGCGGTCGTGGGAACGCCGTACCGTCTTGCCATCGATGGCCACCACTTCCCCGGGGACCAGGTCGGACACCGCCTGGGTCCAGGCCATGAAGCACTGCTGGAACTGCTCCGGGTCCAGCCGGGAGAAGACGTCGCCGAAGAGCCTGCCCCCGCGAAAGCGGGGGTGTCGTGGGACGGGATCCCGTGGGGCAGTTCCAGGAAGGTCTGGAACCATTCCAGCTTGCTCTTGCCGAACAACTCGATGTAGACCCAAGAGTCGGCCCCGCAGATGACGGCGCAGATGGCAATGGCAATGATGTCCAGCAGTTTGTGCCGCTTGCACCGGTCGATCCTGGGGTCCTCCAACGTCTCGAAATAATCCATAATGGACGCGCCCTTCCCCTCCCTCATCACTCCCCCCGTCTCCCCTTCACATCACTGGACTCGTATGCCCGGCCAAGTCTACCAATTTATAACGCGATTGCCCTGGGCACCGGTCAGGTTGACCTCAATACGGCGGCAAGATACACTAACCTAGAAGCCAACCGCTTCTCGTCGAATAACGGCGCGTTACAATATTCAAGACCTTGATGACTCTGGAGGCTTAGAATGGCGGAACCGAAAGAGATGACCGAATCCAACTGGGACTCGGATGTACTACAGTCCGACCTGCCAGTTTTGGTGGATTTCTGGGCCGAATGGTGTGGCCCTTGCAAGATGATCGCCCCTTCGGTCCATGACATGGCAGTCGAATACGACGGCCAACTGACCGTGGGCAAGCTCGATGTGGACAGCGCCCCCGAAATCGCCATGAAATACGGCGTGCGCAGCATCCCCGCCTTGATCTTCTTCAAGGACGGACAGCCGGTGGACCAGATTGTCGGGGCAGTTCCCAAGGGAGCGCTCAAGCGCAAGATCGATTCCGTCCTGGGCGTCTAACCACTCCTCCAAATATTAGTAGATACCAGGGAGTGGACGGGGCCCGGTGGCTCCTGCGGACTTCAAATCCGTTGTGCCTCGTGATGAGCGGGGTAGGTGGGTTCGACTCCCTCGCACTCCCGCCATGAAATTAGTACTCAAGACCTGACGAAAGGGGGCTCTGGGACGGGTCCGCCCGAACATCCCGGGCCTTTTTTCTTGGCTGATCCGTCTGCGTTCTTGTTCGCGGCCACCTGCTGCCGGGTACCCGGCCAATTCTATGACGGCGCGGCCGTCTACATGGTCAACTGCTGGTGCGAAAAGGTCCAGATGCGAACTAACAGCAACCACATTTCAGGAAGAGAGGGACCCACTTGGTCATTCTAATTAGTTTTGATATAGACGGAACATTAGAGATCGGGGACCCGCCAGGGGTCCTTTCCATGGAAATGGTGCGGCGCGCCCACGAGAGGGGTATGCTGGTCGGCAGTTGCTCCGACCGCACTATGAGCGGGCAACAAGCCATCTGGGATAGCCATAACATTCCCGTTGACTTTGTCGTCTCCAAGCACATGCTCCCAGACGTGAAGGAAAGGTTCCCAGCCGACGTGTATTACCACATCGGAGACCGGGAAGACCTGGACAAGAGGTACGCTCTCGATGCCGGCTTCGAGTTTCTATGGCCAGACGAAGCCCTGGAAGAACCCTGGTACCAGTTGGACGGCGGCTCGGAATAGAGCCGCCCAGCCACCCGCCCTCGCAAGGGAAGTCTGAATTGAGTCGTTACCGCAGCCCCATCAACTCCACCTCGAACCTGAGCGTGGCCCCCGGTGGGATCACCCCGCCCGCTCCTCTGTCGCCATAGGCCAGTTGGGGCGGGATGACCAATTCCCGTTTACCGCCCACGTTCATCGACGCCACGCCCTCGTCCCAACCCTGAATCACCATACCCGCGCCGACCCTGAACTCCAGGGGAGTCCCACGGTCCAGCGAACTATCAAACTTGGTCCCGTCCATCAGCCAGCCGGTGTAATGGACTGAAGCCGTCGCCCCGTTGCTGGCAGCCTCCCCGGTCCCTACCTCGATTTCCCTATATTGCAGTCCTGAATCCGTGGTCGTCAGTTCCGTCATCGTATCTCCCGAGCCCGAACAAGCAATCGCAAAAAATAGCGCCAACCCCAAGAAGAAACTCCACCTCATCAACCTTACCCCCGCGCGTATTGGCGTCAAGATTCTAGCACAATCAACGCGGAGCGGCCCGTTCAAGATAGACAAGGCTTCCTCCGCGACGTACTATTCCCGCGTGTAAATCCACGCGCCAAAACATCCGGAGGTGATATCCAATGGTACGAGTACACTATGTGGAACGGGAAGAACTCGACGCGGAAGGCCAGGAAATCTACGATACGATTCGAAGAGACCGGAACACAGATGAAGTAGGGCTGCAGTTCAAAGCCCTGCTCAACAACCCCAAGGCCGCCGGATACCTGACCTCCATGGGCGCGTCGCTGCGTTTCCAAAGCACAGTGCCCGACAACCTGAAAGAGCTGGCCATAATCTTGACTGCCCGGGAATGGAACAGCGACATCGAATGGACCGGCCACGCCGTAGCCGCCGCCCGGGCTGGCATCAGCGACGCCTCGATCGAGAGTATCCGCACCCACAAGACGGACTCTCTAGCCGGAGAAGAAGCCGCCGTCGCCAGGTTCGTACACGAAATGATCCGGGACAAGGCCGTTTCGGACCAGACCTATGGCTCCGTCCGGTCCATACTTGGAGACCGCGGCGCAGTGGACTTGACCCTCACCGTATCCTACTACAGCGCCCTGGCCTTGGCCCAAATAGCCCTGGAGCTTGAGATGGGCGAGGGGAGAGTCTCCACCCTCTAGCCCTGGCCGCCCTTTTCGTATGCGTCGGCGGCCCGGAGCACAGCGGCGTCGTCTCCGGTCTTGCCGACCAGCATCATACCTATGGGAAGGCCGTCGGACGACCCGCAGGGCACGGTGATAGCCGGATGGCCCGTCACGTCGAAGGGGCAAGTGTTGGCGATCATCTCCAACGCCCTGGCCGCGTACTCCTCTCGGCTGCAGTCCGGCGCAGGGATTTCCGTCGCCTTCATCGGCAGCGTGGGCATCACCAGCAGGTCGAAACGGCTCAGAGTGTCATCGTATGCGGACTTCAGCGTCCTGGCCAGGTTTTGCGCCTTGGCGTAGTAATGCCCGTGGTAATGGTCCTGCATGTACTGCCCCAGCAGCACCACCAGCTTGGTCGTCTCCGATAGGTCGTTCGCCCGGCTCTGCCAACCCCGGGCAAACACGTCGAGCAGGCTGGTGGTGTAGTGACCCTTCCAGTTCGTGCCCATGCTGTTGCCCGCAACCATTAGCATGGTCGCCCCCTCCACAGCAATGGCGTTCCACACGTGATAGCCGTCGCGGTGCCAGGGAATCGATACAGTTTCAACCTGCGCGCCCAACCCCTCGAACGACCGGGCGGCGGCGCTCACGGCGGCGTCCACGTCCTGCTCGGATGATCCTTCGTGGCCGAACCCCTCTCGGAGGATTCCCAGCCTCATCCCCCGCACGTCTCCGGTTAGAGCCTGGCTATATGATTCTCCAGCTAGTCCCTCGGACTGCCTGGGATCCAGACCGTCGGGACCCGCAATGGCTTCCAGCATGAGCGCAACGTCCGCCGTAGAACGCGCCATCGGCCCGGTATGGTCCAGAGTCAGTTCTATGGGGAATACGCCGGTGTATGGCACCAGTCCATAGGTCGGTTTCAGACCTACGATTCCGCACCAACTCGCCGGAATCCGGATCGACCCTCCCTGGTCTCCGCCGATGGCCATGTCCACCTCGCCCGAAGCCACCAACGCCGCGCTGCCGCTGGAGGACCCTCCCGCGCTGCGGAGAGGGTTAGCCGGATTCCGCACCGGCCCTGTGTCCGAAGTGTGACTGCCTCCGGAGAAACACAGACTCTCGCAGACCGCTTTGCCCAGGATGTGGCCGCCCGCCTCCAGGATGCGCGTGACGATAGTTGCGTCGATCTCGGGGGTATAACCTTCCAACACACTTGTCCCGTTCATCATCGGGACTCCGGCCACGCAAACGTTGTCCTTGATGGCGACCGTCTTCCCCGTCAGGGCACCTCCGGGAGGCCCTTGAATGTCGCATCTCCAATACCATGCCCCCAGGGGGTTATCCTCCGGCGTTGGCCGGTAGCCTGGAGCGCGCGGAATGCCTACGGCAATTCCGGGCTCACTCAGTTGGTCCAGCCGGCGATATGATTCCAGCATCGGCGTCAGGAGGCCCAAAAAAGACTCCAAGTCGGCTGGGCTGGGGTCCATGTAGTAGTCCTGGGCAATGCGCCACAGTTCATCCAGTGTTGGCGGCTTTACCGGCATCGTTAGTACTCCTAAGTACTCCTAGTTTCGTACTCTTGGCGTAGGGTGGTTACCGGCGGGGAGTCCCGCCCAGATGAGAGCCGGAGTCCACCATAATCGTCTCCCCGGTGACGTGCTCCGCGCCCTCCAGCAGCCACACCACCGGATCGGCCACAATTTCAGGGTCGCCCGCCGCCTTGAGGGGAGAGTTCTCAGCGTAATTGTCGATGAAAGACTGGTACCTGTCCTCTCCCAGTCCTTCCCGCCACCACCTGGTCTGCATCACTCCGGGACACACCGCGTTGACCCTGATCTCCGGAGCCAACGCCCGTGCCAGGGAAAGGGTCATGGTGTTGAGCGCGCCTTTGGACGCCGCGTATGCGATAGAGCTTCCCGACCCGGAAAAGGCCGACCCCGACGAGATGTTCACGATCGCTCCCTTGCCCTGCCGCTTCATGTGGGGCGCCACCGCTCGGACCATCTGATACGGCCCTACTACGTTCACTCCGAAAATGCGGTTGAAGTCGTCGGCGGTCAGGGCCTCAAGGTCCGCATGGGCCGCGATCTTGGACTGTGCCGCATTGTTGACCAACCCATCGATCCGCCCAAGCCGTTCCATTGTCTCGGAGGCCATGCGGCGGCAATCGGCGTCGTCTGAAACGTCCGCCCGGCACAACAGCGCTTCCCCGCCCAGAGAACGGCAGGCCTCCGCCGTCTCGTTAGCCTCGGCTTCGCTCTTGGTGTAGTTGATGACCACCTTCCCGCCCTTCGACGAGAGCCGCCGCGCCACCGCCGCCCCTAAACCCGTGGCGGAACCGGTAACGATAAAAACCGCGCCTTTTATGTCCATGTCCCTCCACCTATTTTTGAGGTTGGATGATGACCTTCAGCGAGTCGCGGGCTTCGGCGGTCAGCTTGAAGCCCAGTCCGGCATCGGCAAGCCCCAGCCGGTGGCTAATCATGCGTTCCACCTGCACCCTGCCTGCGGAAATAAGCCCTAGAGCGGCGGCTAGGTCCGACGGCGCGGCGGCGTAGGTCGTCGTCATCGTTATGTCATTCCGGAAAAACACGTCGTTCACTGGCACCGGTAGGTCCACGCCCGGATCGGTGGGCGCAAAGACCAGGACGGTCCCTCCCCGCTCCACCGATTCCAACGCCTGCTTTAATGCCGGAAGCGCCCCGGTGCAAACAATTACCAGGTCGGCCAGTAGTCCGCCGTTGCGCTCCCGGACTCTGGCGGGAACATCGTCGGTTGCCAAGATTGCTGCCTCAGCCCCCAGTTGCAGCGCAGCCTCCAGACGGGACTCCACGAGGTCGCTCGCCAGAATCTTCCCCGCCCCCAGCGCCCGGGCCAACATCACGTGAAGCAGTCCGGCCAGGCCGCTGCCAATCACCAGCACGCTCTGCCCAGGTTGCAGCCCCGCACGCCTCTGCCCCCGGTAGACGCACGCCAGGGGCTCGGTGAACGCCGCCGCCGCGTCCGGCACGTGGTCTGGTATCGGAAGGACCCCACGGTCAACGTTGATCTTCGGTATGCGTAAGAACTCAGCCAGACCTCCGGGGTCGAAGTTGGTCTGGCGTAATGTGTCGCAGACCGTGTGCCGTCCGCTCAAGCAGAAATGACACGCATTGCACGGCACGTGGTGGGTCACCACCAACCTGTCCCCCACGTTGTACCTTGTGACCCCTTCCCCCACCTCGGCCACCGCTCCCGCCACCTCGTGGCCCAATACCATCGGCGCACGCTCCACGCGGTACCATTCCATGACGTCGCTGCCGCACAGGCCCGAAGCGTCAACTCGCAACAGAAGCTCACCAGGGCCGATCCGCGGGACCGGCATCTCCTCCAGCCTCACGTCGTGGTTGTTGTAGTACATCGCTACGCGCATGTGTCACAACCCTCCGCGGCAGTCGGTCCGAGTCGGCGGCGCATCACACCGGTACCGACGCCACACGCCCGTCACCGGCCTTCACCTGGTCGAAGATTTCCTGGGCCTGGTCCACCGTGCCGTCATGATGGACTATGTGCCGTAACGCCCGGATCATCGGCACAGGATGGTCGCTCTGCCAGATGTTCCGGCCCAGGTTGATTCCGATCGCCCCGTTCTGCATCCCGTCATGGACGAACTCCAAGACCTCTCTTTCCGTGTCGGCCTGGGGTCCTCCAGCCATGATCACCGGCACCGGGCACCCGTCGACCACCTTGTCAAACCCGTCGGCGCACCAGTATGTCTTTACCACCTTCGCTCCAAGCTCGGCGGCAATGCGGCAACACAGGGCGAGGTACCTGGACTCCCTTTGCTCCAACTCCCTGCCGACCGCGGTAACCGCCATCACGGGAATTCCGTACTTCTCTCCCTCATCCACCAGCTTACCCAGGTTCAATAGGGACTGCTTTTCGTATTCGGTGCCGATGAAAAGGGATATCCCGACAGCGGAAGCGTTCAGCCGGATGGCGTCTTCCATCGACGTGGTAATCCCTTCGTCGGCAAGGTCATGCCCCACCATGCTGGTGCCCCCCGAGACCCTTAGCACGATGGGTTTGGTTTTCGCCGGATCTATACTGGCGCGCAGCACTCCCCTGGTAGCGAACAGCGCGTCCGCGTAAGGGAGAAGCGGCTCGGCAGTGTTGCCGGGTTGCTCCAGGTTCCTGGTTGGTCCTTGGAAATACCCGTGGTCAATGGGCAGAAACATCGCGTGTCCATTCGGTTGGATAAGCTGCGCCATGCGGTTTGACATTCCCCAGTCCATCATCACACCTCGCCATCGGTTTCCCCAAAATGGTGGACACATTCTACCATCCGTGTTTATAACCGCGCATGGACGGAGTGCACGACCAGCGAGGCTGGCTCCGGTTGCTGCCGACTTGGCCGTCTGCTACTCTACCCCTACCTATTCAACCCATCGAGGCGAGGATTGACTTCGGTAACCCGGACCCAGGCCGACCTATTCGTCACGTGCATAATCGACCAACTCTACCCGCAAGTCGGGGTTAGTGTGGTCCGGGTACTCAGGAAGATCGGAGTTGATGTCGGGTTCCCCCCCGGACAGACCTGCTGCGGGCAACCCCTATATAACTCCGGCTACACGTCCCAGGCCCGCCAACTCGCCCGCAGAGTCCTCGAAGAGTTCTCTGGCAGCGCCTACGTCGTGGTCCCTTCGGGCTCTTGCGCGGCCATGATGTCCAAGTTTTACCTTGACCTCTTTCAGGATGAACCCGAGTCCCTTCGCCGCGCCCAAGAGCTATCGTCCAAAGTCTATGAGTTCTCCCAGTTTCTTACCGATGTAATGGGCGTCCAGGACGTGGGGGCCCGCTACGAAGGCGCGGTAACCTACCACCCAAGTTGCCATTTGCTCCGTGAAATGGAGGTCCGCACCGCCCCCACTCGGCTGTTGAACAACGTCAGCGGCCTGCGTTTGGAGGAACTTCCCCAGGCCGAGGTCTGTTGCGGGTTCGGGGGCACGTTCTCGGTGAAGTACCCTCACATCTCAGAGGGAATGGTGGCGGACAAGACCGCCAATGTGTTGAGCACCGGGGCGGATACCCTGGTGTCTTGCGACATGAGTTGCCTCATGAATATCGAAGGAGCCCTCAGCCGCCAGGGCTCCGCCGTCCAGGTACGCCACCTGGCCCAGGTCCTGGACGGGACCAGTGGCTAGTGACAGTCCGCCACCAGCCACTGACCGCCAGCTACTGACCAAAGGAGCCTAGCTAGTGCCCGACGTTAAGACCAGGAACTTTTCAACAGCCTCCGCGGTTTCCATCCTTGATCCCCAAATGCGAATGGCCCTCCAGAGGGCGGGATCGGGGTTCGATGGCGCACGGCGGGAGTGTATCGACGAAGTAACTCCCCAGGTCTGGGAGGAATGGCGGGAGCAGGCCCGGCAAGTGAAGCTCCACACCCTCGACCACCTGGACTACTACCTTGACCTACTGGATCAGAGAGTCAGCGCCAATGGAGGCCAGGTCCACTTCGCCGCCGACGCCGCCGAGGCCAACGCAATCGTTGCCGAGTTGGTCCGTACCCACGGCGTTAAAGTGGCGACTAAGAGCAAGTCCATGGTGTCCGAAGAACTTAACCTGAACCACATGTTGGAGTCCATCGGCGTCGACGTCTACGAGACCGATCTCGGGGAATACATCATCCAGCTTGCCGGGGAGACACCCTTCCATCTCGTCGCACCCGCGCTGCACAAGAGCAAGGAAGAAGTCGCCCGCCTCTTCACGGAGAAGCTGGGAGTCCCGCCGATGGAGGACATCGACGAACTGGCCGCCGCCGCTCGGGTCGCCCTGCGGGAACGGTTCCTCCAGGCGGACCTCGGAATCAGCGGCGCCAACTTCCTGATCGCCGAAACCGGCACCCTAGTCATCATCACCAACGAAGGCAACGGGCGTCTCTGCACTTCCGCGCCCCGAATCCATATCGGAATAACAGGGATGGAAAAGGTGATTCCCTCGGTCCAAGACCTGGCCGTGTTTCTGCGGCTCCTGCCCCGTTCCGCCACGGGCCAGAGAATCACCAGCTACGTCAGCATGGTCAGCGGCCCAAGAAAGCAGGACGACGAAGACGGCCCGGAAGAGTTTCACCTGATCGTCGTGGACAACGGCAGGTCACGAATGCTCGCCGACCCGCACCTGAGGGAAGCCCTCCTGTGCATCCGTTGCGGGGCATGCCTAAACATCTGTCCGGTTTACCAAAAGGTCGGCGGACACGCCTATGGTTGGGTCTATCCGGGGCCCATCGGCTCTATCGTGTCCCCCATGCTGGTTGGCTTGGACCAGGCCCCAGACCTCCCCCAAGCTTCCAGCCTTTGCGGGGCCTGCCGGGAGGCCTGCCCGGTGCGCATCGACATTCCCAGAATGTTGCTGCACCTGCGCCACAAACTTGCTGAGGAGCCCGCTGCCGAAGGAGCGGCTAACCGCCCGATGCCTAAGGCCTTCGTCAGGGCGTTTACCTCGATGATGAGTAAGCCGGGCCTGCTGTCGTTGGCGAGCAAGATTGGCCGCGCCGCCCAGGGTCCCCTTTCGTCCGTCCCCTTTCCCCTGCTTTCCAGGGGAGGCCGAGGAATTCGCAAGGCTTCCCTGCCCCTGCTTTCCCAGTGGACGCGGTCCAGAGATCTCCCTCAATTGCCCCCTCGCACGTTCAGGGAAATCTGGCGTAAAGAACTTTCCGAAGCCGACGGAGGCGATTAGGTTGGCCGGCGCGCCACGTACTTCCAAGTCCGACTTCCTAAGTTCGGTGCGCCAGGCTCTGGGACGAGAGCCCGGACCGCCAGAACTCCCACACCCTGGACTAAGCGAGGACTTGGCCCGCCTTGAGGAGGAAGCCCACCAGCTCCGGGAACGGGTGGCCTCCAACCAAGGCGAACTCGTCGACAGGTTGGCAGAAGTAGCGGCCCTTCGAGGATGGCAGGTAAAAAGGACTCCCGACCCTGAAGAAGCAATGGCCCACGTCCAATCCCTTGCCCGGGGCCAAGGAGCCGAACGCATAGTGCGCTCAAGCCAGGACGTGTTCGACCTCGTCCCGGTGGACACCGCCCTGACCGCTTCAGGCATGACCGTCACCGAAATCGCCCACGGCGCGGGCCAGTCCCGCGATTCCCTGCGGCAGGAGATCGTCGCCGCGGGCATCGGTATTACGGGGGTTGACTACGCCATCGCGGAGACCGGGTCCGCCATCGTTCTGCCCCGGGCTGGCTTGAGCCGGTTGGTGTCGCTTGTGCCGCCGGTGCACATAGCTCTGGTCCGGCCGGAGGACGTGATAGAGTCGCTGGACGACCTGTTCTTGCTCCGGAAGTTGGAATACCTGAGAAACGGCGGGGACATGGGGCGATACTTGAACTTCATCACCGGTCCCAGCCGCACCGCGGACATAGAGCAGACCCTGGTCGTAGGCGTACACGGGCCCAAGGAGGCCCACATGCTGCTGCTTGGCTAACTCCCCACCCCGCCGGGATATCTAATCTACCTGAAGGTTGTTGATTTATGGCCGTTCGTGTCGGTTTTACCCAATTTCGCAAGGAGATGCTGGAGAAGGAGTTGGAAGACATCGAAGCAATGCTCCCAACTCTCGGCGTGGAGAAGGTGATCTTGACCGGTGACCTAGTCTCCGGGCGCTACTCGCCGGACAGCCGGATAGATCTGATTATCGTGCAGAACACCGAGTACCAGTACGGCCGCCGGGCAGATTTCTTTTTCTGGCACTTCGCCAGCGGCGTTGCCGTTGACGCCCAGGTATACACGCCCGAGGAATTCGAGACCTGCCAAGAGTCTCTGCCAATGCTCAAGAACGCAATCGAAAGGGGACGGGTGATCTACGATGCCTGACCATAAATCCGAAGGCGCTCGCTGGCTGCGCCAGGCGCGACAGGACATGGAAGACGCTGATTTCTTGCGGGAAGGAAAGCGGTTCAACCTGGCCTGCTTCATGGGGCAACAGGCCGCGGAGAAAGCGGTTAAGGCCTTTCTGTACTACCGTGGCGCGGAGGATGTGTGGGGCCACTCGCTCATAGACCTGTGCGAAGACGCCAAGCTATTTGAGATGTTCTTCGACGTCATCAAGGGCGAGGCGCGCCAACTGGACAAGTATTTCGAGATCACCCGCTATCCGGGCTACCTCCCCAGCGGCATCCCGTCAGAGGCTTTCGACGTCATCGACGCCGACCGTTCCATCGAGCTTGCCCAGCTCGTGGTCGACTTCGTCGGTGAACGCGTCGTCGCCTAGACTCAGTGAGACCAAAATTTTAGCCTACCGGAATGTGCGCCATGACACAAGCATTCATCAAAGCCGAACTTCACCGGCTGGTAGACGAACTGCCCGAGGCCGAACTGTACCCCGCTAAGCGTTATCTGATGTACCTACGCAATATGGGCGACCCAGTGTTCCGCGCCTTAGAGGAAGCCCCCTACGACGACGAGCCGGAGACCCCGGAAGAACGCGCCGCAATTGAAGAGGGCCTGAAAGACCTGTCCGAAGGGAATGTCTTCTCTGCCGAAGAGGTTAAACGTGAGTTAAATCTGTGACATGGCTCGTCGAGTACTCCGGCAGGGCCAGAAGAGACCTCGCGGCTTTGGATCCTCCAGTAGCTAGAAGGGTGGACGCCTCGCTTTCAAGACTAGCCAAAACAGGTAATGGCGATCTGATAGCCCTAAGAGGTTTCCCGGGTCAGCTTCGTCTTAGGGTTGGCCAATGGCGAGTGATTCTGACCTACGATAATCAGCGCGGAGTCATACGTGTGGTGAGAGTTCTCCCCAGAGAACAGGCTTACCGTTAACCCAGTTGGTCCGCAGGCTAACCTATCCCCCAATCCCCCGCCCCGCCCGCATCAACCGTAACGCACGCTCGGCGGCCCCCTCCAGCAGTTCCTCGGTCCGGCGCAGGCTTTGTTCAAAGCTCATGGGCCGGTCACCTATGCACATGATCCCGGCAATGAAATGATCGTATAGCTCCTCGTGCCCCTGCCCCAGAGTCCCGGCCAGCAGAATCGTAGGCACTCCAAATCCCGCCGCCCTCCTCGCAACCCCCACCGGGGCCTTGTTGTAGACCGTCGAACGGTCCGCGCCCCCCTCGCCCGTAATTACCAGGGAAGCCCCGTTCAGGTGCTCGTCCAGGCCCAAAACCTCGCAGACCATGTCGATACCCGACTGCAGTTCCCCGCCGGTGAATGCCATCAGCCCAGCCCCCAGGCCGCCAGCCGCCCCGGCTCCGGGACGCTCAGACACATCCAGGCCCAGGTCCCTTTCCACCACGCGGGCGAAGTTCCCCAGGGCGTTGTCCAATTCCGAAACAACCTCGGCGCTCGCGCCCTTCTGGGGACCGTACACCGCCGAAGCCCCGGTGGGCCCGCACAGCGGATTCGTAACGTCGGTTGCCCCAACGACCGTGGCGTCGGCGAGCCTTGGGTCGAGGCCCGAAACGTCGATGCGCTCCAACCGCGCCAAAGCCGCCCCGCCGTCGGGAAGGGCCGCGCCGCTACCATCTAGAAACGTGGCTCCCAGAGCGGCTGCCATGCCCGCCCCTCCGTCGTTGGTCGCGCTGCCCCCTAGACCCACTATGATCCGGTTGAAACCCCGGTCAAGGGCCTCCCGTATGATCTCTCCCGTCCCGCGGGTGGTGGTCACTCTCGGGTCCCGCCTTCGCGGTGGCACCAGGGCCAGCCCGGACGCTTGGGCCATTTCGATGACGGCTGTGTGTTCATCCCCCATCGCTCCCCAGGAAGCCTCCAGCGGGTGGCCCAGAGGCCCGGTGACGATCTTGCGAAACATCTGGCCTCCGCTGCCGTCAACCAGCGCGTCCACCGTTCCGTCCCCGCCGTCGGCCACTGGAGCCAACACCGTCTCGGCGTCGGGGGCGGCCCGTTTGACTCCGCGCTCAATCGCCCTGGCCGCCGTCAGAGCCGAGATGTTTCCCTTGAACCCCTGTGGGGCAATCACTATCTTCAATGCCATAACCCCGCCATTATACAGCGGCCCAAAACTCGGTTCCCGGGCAGCCAGCCCACGCCCTGAAATCCCAGGACCGGACGGCCGCAAAGAACCTCGCCTCCTTACAATAGCGGCCCCATGTGCTAGCCGAATGCCTGACCCTTAGAATCAAAAGACCCCGGCGCGGAAGCCGCCTGTCCACCAACCGCAATCCGGGTCTGTGTTAGAATCTTGAAAAGTCTCTAGTGGAGGGATTCATGCCGTCCAATCAGGAGCTAAAGCTCCGGGTTTTCCAGGAAATCGACTCCAGGGCCGACGAGATCCTGACCCTGGCCAAGACTATATTGGCTCACCCGGAACCTGGATTCCGGGAAACCAAAACTTCTCACCTGGTTGCCACTAAATTCGCCGAATTGGGGATTCCCTTCCGGGCGGGCCTGGCATTGACCGGAGTCCGCGGAGAGCTGATCGGCGGTACCGCCGGGCCTTCCCTGGCCATCCTTGGCGAGTTGGATTCATTGATCGTCAACGAGCACCCCCACGCCGACGCCTCCACCGGCGCCGCCCACGCTTGCGGCCACCACTGCCAGATCGCCATGCTTATGGGCGCGGCAATGGCCCTCAGCCAGTCAGACGTACTCTCCGAGTTGAGCGGACGGTTGATATTCATGGCGGTACCGGCGGAGGAATACATCGAGATCGAGTACCGCGACTCCCTCCGCCGGGAGGGCAAGCTTGAATTTCTCGGCGGGAAGCCCGAGCTAATCAAGCTGGGTGAGTTCGACGACGTCGACATGGCCATGATGTTGCACACCACCAGCGTGCCCGAAGAGAAACAGCTTTGCATCAGCGGCACCAACAACGGCACCGTGGCCAAGCGCATCCAGTTCATTGGCAAGGGCGCTCATGCCGGCGGCTCCCCTCACCTGGGCATCAACGCGCTCAACGCAGCAACCCTGGCTCTGAGCGCAATCCATTACAACCGGGAGACCTTCCGGGATAACGATACGGTGCGCGTCCATCCCATCATCACCAGGGGAGGGGATGCGGTTAGCGCCGTGCCTGCCGACGTGCGGATGGAGACTTTCGTTCGCGGGCGCACGATTGAAGCCATTATGGACGCCAACCGAAAGACAGACCGCGCCCTGAAAGCTGGAGCCCTGGCTGTGGGCGCGAACGTGACCATCCAGACCATCCCTGGATATATGCCGTTAACCCAGAACAAGGCGATGGGCGACATCTTCCGCGCGAATTCCGTCGACCTCGTGGGCGAGGAAAACGTAGGCCATGTCGCCCACCGCACCGGCTCCACCGACATGGGCGACGTTAGCCAACTGATGCCCGCTATCCATCCCTACGTGGGCGGCGCTTCAGGGCTCGGTCACGGAGATGATTATGTGATCGAGGACTACGGCCTGGCCGCGATTACCGCTACCAAAGCCCTGGCGGCAACCGCTATCGACCTGATGGGTGACGGAGCAACCAACGCCGGCAACATTATCTCCGGCCAGCGTCCGCAGATGACCCGCGACCAATACCTCAAGTTCATGCGCGATCTGGCCTCCGAAGAAACCTATGTAGGTGTATAGCAGCTTATGTTAACTGTCCAGGAATTAAAGCAACGGGCCTGCGCGACCATCGAAAGACGGGCGCAAGAGTTGATCGGCGTCGCCCAGGACATCCTCGCACACCCGGAACCGGGCTTCTCGGAAGTGCGGACGTCACAAGTCGTATCCCGCAAATTCTCCGAGTTGGGAATTCAGCATGAATCCGGCCTGGCCTTGACCGGGGTCAAAGGCCGTTTCCAAGGACAGGCGGGTCCGGGGCCAAGGGTGGCTATAATCGGAGAGCTTGATTCGCTGATCGTCGCCGAACACCCCTACGCGGATGTCCAGACCAACGCGGCCCATGCCTGCGGTCACCATTGCCAGATCGGCATGATGCTCGGCGCGACCATGGGGCTTCAGACCCCCGAAGTCTTGGAACAGCTTTCCGGGGAGATCGTACCCTTCGCCGTGCCCGCCGAGGAATTCATCGAGGTGGAGCGCCGCCTTCAACTCCGGGAAGAAGGCAGGGTGGAGTTCTTGGGCGGTAAGCAGGAGTTAATCAAGCTGGGCCAGTTCGACGACATCGACATGGCCATGATGTGCCACACCGCCAGCGACGTGGGGGACCGGAAGTTCGCGGTGGGAGGCACCAGCAACGGTCACGTCGTCAAATACGTGCAGTTCACCGGGCGCGGGGCCCACGCCGGAGGCGCGCCGCACCTGGGTATCAATGCCCTTAACGCTGCCTCTTTCGCCCTCCAGGCCATCAACGCGAACCGGGAGGTCCTGAGGGAGGAAGATACCGCCCGCATTCATGGCATCATGACCAAAGGTGGCGAGGCCGTCAACGCCGTGCCCGCCGACGTCAAGCTGGAGTGGCGCGTCCGGTCCGGCTCCCCTCAAGCCGTCGTCAGAAACTCCGCTATCGTCGACCGATGCTTCAGGGCAGGCGCATTGGCTGTCGGCGCGTCGGTCAGGATTACCAATATCCCCGGCTACCTGCCAATGCGTCACGACACCAACCTGGCCGGTCTGTTCCGTCAGAACGCCCTGGACCTGCTTGGTGAGACCGCGGTCCTTACGATTCCACCCCGCCGCAACCGGGGAGGCTCCACCGACATGGGGGACCTCAGCCACATTATCCCGGCTTGCCACCCCTATGTCAGCGGCGCGACCGGCGCGGGACACAGCAAAGAATACGTCGTCGAGAACTACGAGCAGGCCGTCGTAAACCCCGCCAAGATCATGGCGATGGTCGTAATCGACCTTCTGGCCGACGGCGGGACCAAGGCCAAAGAAGTGGTCTCCTCCCACCGTCCTGCGATGAAGCGTCAGACCTACTTGACCCATCAGCGCGCTCAGGCCGAGATCATCGACTTCAACGGGGCGGACGTGTAGGTCCGGGCTCAGGCTCCGACCAGGTGCATTACGCCCCCACTGACCAGCGGGACGGTGAGGTTGTCGTCCAAGGGCGCCGGTAGAAGCTCTACAACCGCGGCCACCACCGCTCCCGCCACCAGCCCCCAGCTAAAGGGGGAAACGCCGGTCCACACCAGGCCCGCGCATACGGCCAATGCCACCATCACGAACGCCAGCGTCCCTCCCGGCGACTTGCCAAAAAACCGCGGCCCCGGAAGCCGAGTCCCCACCAAGGCCGCCGCCGGGTCACCCAGCGACAGGAACAACATCGCCGCCGCCGCCACATGCTTGTCGAACACTAGAAAAGCGATCAGCCCGGCGATCAGCATGAAAGTCGCGCCCGTAACCCGGCTGTCCTCTTCCGTCTTCATTAGCGGGGAGAACATGTTCAGCAGCTGACGGTTCAACCGTCCCCACCGGGCCCGCACAATTTCCAGGAACACCCCAATGACCACCAGCCCCACGAGCAACGGCATGAAGTAGGTATGGGGCAGCGCCAGACCCGCCAACGGAATAAGAGACCCGGCGAAGATGTGGAAGACCCGCCTCAATTCTGGAGGCGGGGGAGAGTTCTGGGCCGACTTGCCGCTCGGGAAGCCGACTAAGCGACGAAACATTCAGCCTCGGTTGCTCCCAAGGGCTAGGACCAACGGCATACCCCAGATATGCAAGCCGCCCGCTACGCTGCGGGACTGAAGTCGATGGTCAGCGAATCGCCGGCGCGCCAACGGAAACTGCGGAACTTGGTCCCCTCCGGCGCTTCGAACACCATCCATCCGTCCAGGCCCGTGTTCTTATTTAGCTCAAATGGGCCGTTGATGAATCCCCGGCTTGGCGCGAATGTGCCGTCTCTCTCCAACTCCAGGACTTGAGCCGAGCGGTCCCTTGCGCCGGAAGGGCTGTCTACGAATTCGACCCGCTCGTTGATTGCTATAGGGAAATACTTCTCTGAGCTAAAGTCTCGTAGCTCGGCCCCTTGCCCGTCGACGTTGATGATTGCGCTGGTCGCCGTATGGTTCTCTACCTTCAGCCGCACGACCACAAGTTCCAGCCCAGCTTCCGACGGAGCCAGCCGCGCATGTTGGGGCCCAATCCCGGCTCCGGGGGTAACGTATCTCAACTCTGGCAGCCGGTGCATGTTCACCACGCTGACGACTAACGCCCTTCCTTTGAAATATTGCCCAAATTGCGCGGGCCTATTTGCACACCCAAACAAGGAAATGGCCGCCAAGAGCAGCAATAAGACCGGGACCACCGTATGGATTCGGGAAATGCTCACGGGGTAACTCTCTGCAAGGGTATCTCTCCCTAGGTAAGGGTTATGCGCCGGTGGAAGTCAGAGTCGGCAGCTCCCTTAGTTGGGGGACCAGCCTATCAAGCACTTCGAGGAGATAGTCGATCTCCTCTTGCGTATTCTCTTTGCCCAGGGTGATTCGCAGGCTCCCCCTGGCCAGCTCCGCGGACTGCCCCAGAGCCAGCAGCACGTGGGACGGCTCCAATGACCCCGAACTGCACGCGCTGCCGCTGGAAGCGGCGATCCCCGCCGTGTCCAAGCCCAGCAACACCGCTTCCCCTTCCACGCCTTCAAAGGAGAAGTTCGCGTTATTGGGAAGTCGTTCGGTCGGGTGGCCGTTCAGGTAGCACCGGGGGATGTTAGCCAATACATGCTCCACCGCCCGGTCCCGCAACGCCCTGCAATGATCGCTCACCTCGTCCCTGGCGGAGTCGGCCGCTTCAAGGGCCAACGACAAGCCAACCACTCCGGGTATGTTCTCCGTGCCAGACCTTCGCTCCCGCTCCTGTCCTCCGCCCAGCAACAGCGGCAAGAACGGCGTCGCACGGCGGATGTACAGCACCCCCGTGCCTTTAGGCCCGTAAAACTTATGGCCGGACAGGCTCAGCATGTCCACCCCCAGCCTCCGGACGTTGAGGTCCAGGAAACCGGCGGCCTGCACCGCGTCTGTGTGCATCACAATCGTGCGGTCAAGCTCATTGGCGCGCTTCTGGACCGTCTCCGATATCTCGGAAATAGGGTTGATGGTCCCTATTTCGTTATTCGCGTACATCACCGACACAACTGTCGTCCGGTCCGTGATCGCGTCGTACACTTGCTCAGCCTGCACCATCCCAAAGTCATCCACCGGCAGATAGGTGACCTCGAACCCCAGGTTCTCCAGACCCTGGCAGGCGTGCAATACGGCGTGGTGTTCCACGCTGGTCGTAATGACGTGGTTCCCCGTCTCCTGGAGCGCGGTCGCAGCCCCAAGGATCGCCGCGTTGTCCGACTCGGTGCCGCCTCCCGTGAACACCACATCTCCATTGCGGCTATTGAGCACCCTGGCCACGCGCTCACGGGCCTCGTCCAAAGCGTACCGCGCCTCCTGACCCACCGCATGAATGCTGGACGGATTCCCGTACAGCTCGGTGAAGTAGGGCATCATCCCTTCCAACACCTTCGGATCGGTCGGTGTTGTCCCGGCGTGGTCCAGGTATACGAACCCTCGTGGAGGCATATATGACCTCAGAGCCCATTTGCAGTCAAACAAATCGCCGTTTGTAATGCCCGGCGCGGTTTCAAATGCCCGGCGTCGTTGCTATTTTAGCATAGCCCCTACGATTTCCGCTGATACGTCCCTTGTCCAAGTACGTTGCGGGTGAACCTCAGTATCTCTTCCCGCCCCACAAGCCCGAGTAACTCCCCGTCCCGCCACACGGGAAATCTCTCCTGCCTGCCATTCTGCACCCGGTCCATCGCGTCAGAAATCGTATCGTCCGGCGCTAGCCAGGGTGTGTTCCGCAGCGGCTGCATGATAAGGGATAGTGCAGTCGCAGGTCCCGGTCCTCTCGGCGCACCCGCCATGAGCCTGCGCGTCAGGAGGCCCACCACCTGGCCATCGCTGGAGACCATGACCAAGTCGTTATGACGGGCCAGCCCTTGCCCCACCAGGGGAGAATCCATCGAGGTCTCTACGGGCAAGATCCCCCATTCGTGGGTCATTACGTCCGCCACACGGTAGGTCTTCAACCCCTCCCTCGCCTTCTCCTGGCGGTAGGACGTGGTAGCGGCCACCAAGAGAAACGCCCCTATCAATGACATCCAAATTCCGAAAACCCCGAATTGTCTGAAATCCAGGAACGCCAGGGCCCCGCCGCCAATCACCATCAGCCCGCCGATTCCCTGGCCTACCCGGGCGGCGATCCGCGTCGCCAGCCAGTAGTTGCCCGAAATGCCCCAAGCCGCCGCCCTTAGTATCCTGCCGCCGTCCAGGGGAAACCCCGGCAGCAAATTGAATACTCCCAGCATCAGATTGACTCCCATCAGAAGCCGCAGCGTGATTTCCAAGGACGGGCTGATATCTCGAAACGCCCACCAAAACGCGAAGATCACTAGCGCGAGCAACATGCTGCTCACCGGCCCCACCACAGTCACAGCAAACTCGGTCATGGGCCGCCTGGCCTCGTGGGAGAGCTGGGATACCCCGCCGAAGAGGAAAAGGGTGATTCGGTTTACCGGTATCCCCTTCTTAACCGCCAATAGGCTGTGGGACAGCTCGTGGGCCAGGACCGATAGGAAAAATAGCAGGGCGATCCCCACCGCCAGCGCCCACCGGTGGACTGTGGACCAGGTGGGGTAGAAATCACCAAATTGGTCTCCCAACATGTAGATGACCAACAGGAAGACGAAGATCCAGCTAAAGTTGATCTCTATTGGGATACCGAATAATTTGATCAGGCGGATGGCTGGTCCCATTCGAGCAGCACCCGGGCCCGGAGGGCCTTCAATTACAAGACTTGCAATCCCGGATCTCAGACCGCCGGACGAGACGGTTTACCCATCGCCGCCGACAGGCCCGTTGATCGCGTAGGCCACTAGCTTATACACCAACTTGGCGGCTGTGTAAGAACATGCGGCCGGACCATGACCTGGAGATAGCTCGCACACGTCGAATCCCACGATCTTCCTCGTCTCAGCCACACTCCTCAATAACGTCGTCATCTGACGCCAGTCCAACCCTCCGGGTTCCGGGGTTCCCACCGCTGGCATCAGTGACGGATCGAAGGCGTCGAGGTCGATGCTAACGTACACCGTGGGGCCGAGCTGATCGGTGATTCTCCTGGGAAATTCTGCCCCGTCGTCCGAGAGCGGCCACGGAAACGTCGGTAGGGAATTGTCTCTTAGAAAGTCACGCTCTTCCAAGCACAGGCTGCGCACACCCACTAATACGAGAGGGCAAAGCTCTTGGATGCGTCGCGCGCCGGAAGCGTGCCCCCAGGAAGTTCCCATGTACGAGTCGCGCATGTCCGCATGGGCGTCAACGTACAGAACCGACAGGTCCGGGTATGCCTCCAGGTGTGCCAGGACCGAACCGGCGGTTATAGAATGCTCCCCGCCCAGTACACCTACGACTCTCCCCTCCCGGATGTAAGCGGAAACAGCGCCACGTACCCTTGCAGCCATAGCTTCAGGGCCGCCCATGTCCGGCTCCAGGGATGCTGTGGTGTGGATGCCCAACTCGGAAACATCCGAATCCAACTCCCAGTCGTAATCCTCTAAACCGTATGAAGCGTCGATAATCGCGTTGGGCCCGTCCCTCGCTCCAGACCGAAAAGAGGTCGAGCTATCGTAAGGTACCGGAATCAAAACTGCCCTTGCGGTTTCCAGGTCCGAGTCCTGTGGGGCGAGGGCAAGGAAATTACGGGGAACCCACCCGGAGTCCCCGCTTTCAGTCGGCATGGGGTCCCGCATTTCCCGCCTGCAAGGAGGTCCGTTGCTTCTCGACTTCAGACAGCCCTTGACGGCCGTCGAGCCATTCCAGGCCGCGGTCCAACAGCCAGGTCTTGACTTCCTTCAGCTCAAACAACTCCTTCGCCTCGGCCAGAGCGCGCACGTGATCGAAGGCCCGGCAGGAAAACATGTCAATGTTCACGTAATCGCGGTGCGGAAAAGTATGGACGCTAATGTGGCTTTCCGCTATTATGACAAACCCAGAAACTCCGGAATCGTCACCCTTGGGAGCGCTATATTCCAGTACATGTGGCTCAGTGATTCGGGTCATTCCCAGGGTGCCCGGACAATCGGTGAGAAAGGTTCGGACAAGTTCAACATCCCACATCTTGCCGAAATCGCCTCGGTACCCGTCGATGACCAGGTGCATCCTACCTCCTATGGCTTACGTACGAGCCGCCCCTTGTCCTGCCCGTATAACTGTTCTTGGCAGGGCGCAAGGGTATAGACTATCATCTCTGGAGATTCCGAAGTATTTTCACGCAATAGCCTAATCGTTGCAACCCTCCTGAGAGGCGGACATTGGATTCGATGATGATCCAGGCCACCGGCCTGACCCACTACTACGGCCCCAACCCGGCCATCGAGGACGTTAACTTCGGTGTGAACCGCGGCGAAATCCTCGGTTTTCTCGGACCTAACGGCGCGGGCAAAACCACCACCATGCGTATCCTTACAGGCTTTATGCCCCCGACAAGGGGCAAGGTCACCCTCGACGGTTACGACGTGGTGGAGCAGTCCTTGGAGGTTCGCCGCCGCGTAGGCTATCTTCCTGAGACCGTCCCCCTGTACACCGACATGACCGTAACCAGTTACCTCAAGTACATGGGCACCCTCAGAGGTATGCCTTCCCGGAATATCAAGCGGCGCATCGAAGAGGTCATCGACGTCTGCCGCTTGGACGACTACCGGTCTTCCCTCATAGCGAAGCTGTCCAAGGGCTTCCGGCAGAGAGTCGGTATCGCCCAGGCCATTCTTCACGAGCCTGATGTTCTCGTGCTTGATGAACCCACCATCGGTATCGACCCGATCCAGGTGGTGGAAACCCGCAGCCTCATCAAGAACCTGGGCAATCAACAGACGGTGGTCCTCAGCAGCCACATCCTCCCTGAAGTCAGCATGATCTGCGAACGTGTGTTGATTATCCATGAAGGGCGCATCGTCGCCGAGGACACCCCCGCCAACCTTGCCGAACGCCTCCAGGGGACAGACCTGCTGGAAGTAGAGATCGGAGGCCCGCCCGAGGAAGTGACACCCGCAATACGGGAAATCGAGGGCGTTGCCAGCGTCAGGCATCGCTCCCACGCCAACCGCGAAGTCTATACGGTGCGCCTGCTTCAGGGCGCCGAGGTCCGGGACGACATTTCCCGGGCTGTGATCGCCAGGGGTTGGAGTCTGCTTAGCATGCAATCGGTGGGTATGACCCTGGAGGAGATATTCCTCCGGCTCACCACCGATGAGGAGAACTAGGAATGCGCACGGTCCAGGCGGTGGCTTGGAAAGAGATCCAGATCTATTTCAGCAGCCCCACCGCCTACATTGTGGGGTTGATCTTCCTGGCGATGACTGGAGTCTTCTTTGCCAGAGACGTTGTCCAGACCCAGGCCAACCCTTTCCCGGAGGCTTCACTTAGCGGGTTCTTCCAGGGCGCGACCATCATCCTCATCCTCATGGCGCCGGCCTTGACCATGAGGCTCTTGGCGGAGGAGCAAAAGCTAGGCACCATCGAACTATTGCTCACTTCGCCGGTCAGAGACTGGGAGGTCGTCGTAGGCAAGTACTTGGCCAGCCTGACATTCCTGCTGGTTACCGTTGCCGCAACCGTCTACTACGTCGTCCTTCTCCTGATATTCGCCGATCCTGACATCGGCCCGATGTGGGCGGGTTACCTCGGCTTGGTGCTATACGGCGCAACCGCCCTGTCCATCGGAATCTTGGCCTCCACCCTTACCAGCAACCAGATCGTCGCCGCAGTGGTGGCGATGGGCATCCTCCTCGTGCTTTACTTCACCGATTTCGCCGCCGGGACATTGACCGGTCTCCCCGCCGCCGTCGTGCAGGAAATCGGGATCAAGAGCCATTTCGACGACTTCGACCGGGGGGTGATCGATACCAAACACGTGGCCTATTATCTGATCGTCACGGCCTTCTTCCTATTCTTGACCATACGCGCTCTCGAATCGCGAAGGTGGAGGTAGCATGAGCGAGCAGCGCACGGGCCGCCTGGGTGACTGGAGGCGGCGCAGGCGCCCTTCGGACGAGCCTGAAGGGGGAACCACCGCGCCTGACCAGCCCGAGGATTCCGGGCCTCAGCAGGGCGAAGAAGTGGTCCTCTCCAGGACTTTGTTCAGCTTCCTGGAACCCACGTTGGACCGAATCGGCTCCTTCTCCGCTCCCCTGGTCGTCGCCGGAGTCGTGGCATTGGCCCTCGGTGTCATCCTGCTCGCCTTCGTCAGCTCCATGCGGCTCTACGCCTACATCTGCCTCGGGATGGGGGTCATCTTTATCGCCCTGGTGGCCTTGATCCAATTGAGTGCGGTGGCTGCCGCATTCTTCAGCCGCACCGGGCGATATGGCGCAAACTCGGCCGTGATGCTGGTCGCTTTTACGGGAATTATTTTTGTCATCGGGTTTATCACCTTCGAGAACAACCGCCGGATGGACCTGACCGCAACCAATCAGTTCAGCCTGGCCGAACGCACCAAGGACATCCTGGAAAACCTCGAAGAGCCGGTCCACGCCATCGCCTTCTACAAAGATAGCAGGCGCCCTGACCTGGATACGATAATCCGCCGCTCCCGGGTCGAGGAAACCTTCCGCGACTTCCGCTCCGCCCGCGCCAGTAAATTCTCTTACGAGTTCAAAGACCCTGACCTGACTCCCGACATTGTCCGCGATTACTTCGGAGAGACCCCAGCGGTCTTCGTCAACCAGGCTGTCGTGCTACAGGGGGTAAATACCGAGATCATTCACGTCATAGAACCGTCGGAACGGAGCTTCACCCAGTTTGAACAGGAACTTGTCAGCGGTATCTTGATCGTTTCGGGAGAAGAGCAGAAGACAGTCTACTTCCTTGAGGGCCACGGCGAACGCAACATCAACAGTTCTTTGGACGAAGGGTACCAGGACATGACCCAATGGCTCGTGGGCGAAAACTACAAGGTCTTGAGTCTCAGGTGGGACCTCGAAGATGAAGACGTCAGTGTCCCCGACGGTTCCTGCGGGGAAGGTGTGGCCGCCGAAGAATGTCTTCCCGAAGCTGCCATGATCGTTATCGCCGGGCCAAAGTTCGAATTGCCCGAGGCTCACCAGGCCGCGCTTGACAATTACCTCAGCGGCGCCCAATTCGACGATGAGGGCAAGTTCGTGAACTACAAGGGCGGCCGGTTGATCTTCCTCGCCGAGCCCGATATACCCGACTCTTTCAAGACCTTCCTGGCGCGTTGGGGCGTCGTAACGCTTCCAGGTTACGTCCTCGACGAAGAACGCTCGCCCAAGGGGCAACCCCGCACCCTGAAGCTTCGGGCCTTCAACCTGCTCGACCTGCCCCAGGAGATGATTCCTCAGGTCCCGAGGGCTATCTTGCAGGCCCTCCTGGGCATTACCTCCCCCAAGGGTAAATCCCTGGGCGACACCTACATGCCCGGAGCCACCGCGTTCGAGATACTGAGCGACAATCAGCGGATACTCATTCCCCTAGCTTTGACCTCGGCTGAGAGCTACCTGATCGACGACATTCAGAGGACCGAACCCGTCAAGGGCGACGAAGACGACGCCGATCCAAAGCGGGAATTCTCGCCTGTGGTCTACCTGCAGGCCGTGGTCCCCCTGGGCATGCAGGCCCAGCCCTCATCAGCCCAAAGCCAGTTGGGCAGCCTGATCATCTTCGGAGACTCGGACTTTTTGACCAACAGCTCCCTGGCCACTGGCAGGGGCAGCGGCTTGGACTTCTTCTTGAACTCTTCCAACTACTTGCTGGGTGATTTCGCCCTGGTGTCCTTCCGCTCCAAGTCCCTAACCTACCGCGAATTGAACCTGGACCTCAACGAGGAGCGTTTCGTCCAATGGACATCCTGGTTGTTCCTCCCGGGAATCATGGGACTGATGGCGGCGTTCGTCTGGTGGGTCCGGCGCTAACCCGGCCTCAGTCCGGCAGATTTCAATCGCCGCCAGGTTAGAGAACAAAACATGAACTTAAGGCTATCAATTCTCTTGGTCACCGTGTTAGTCCTCTTCGGAGGCACCTTCCTTGTCGTGCGCCTCACCGCTTCCACCGAAAGAGACCCGGAAGAAGATTGGATGTACCGGATCTCGGAAGACGATCTGTACCGCATCGAGGTCAGCAACGAAGGGAAGGACGTGGTCTTTACCAGGAACCCTGGCAGCTTCCGTTGGTATATTCAGGAGGAGCCGCCGGTCCCGGTATTCATCGACAAATGGTCCGGCACCCCCTTGCTGCTCAGCGGCCCCCGCGTGAACCGGACCCTGACCGAAGTAATCGAAAACCCCGCATCCTACGGTTTGGACCCTCCGGCGTCCCGGGTTAAGGTGGTGGACGGCGCGGGACAGAGTTTCGAATTCCACATGGGCGACCCTACGCCGGACGGCGCAAACCAGTACACCAGGCTCGTGGGACACCCCAGGCTGTTTACGGTCCCTGCCATCTGGGCCCAGGTCATCAACCGGCTGGCTCTGGAACCTCCATACCTGCGCCTTTACCTCTTGGGCGAGGATGACGATGTGGTCTTCGTCAGCGTCACCCACGGGGAAGAGACAAACGAATACGGTCGAAAGGCTGACCTGTCCTGGATCGTCCTCGGCCCACCCGACGCACCTGAACCCCAACAGATACCGGTAGATGGAGCGGTCTGGCCGGAGATCTTGGAATTCCTCCTCGGTCCAAG
This sequence comes from Dehalococcoidia bacterium, assembly GCA_965197545.1. Taxonomy (GTDB): domain Bacteria; phylum Chloroflexota; class Dehalococcoidia; order Lucifugimonadales; family UBA3495; genus CATOSP01. The sequence continues at coordinate 1,469,241 of CBDANJ010000007.1, read as the reverse complement.
GGCCGAGGATATTGTGGAAGATGCCATCGAAGACCCAGCCCAATTCGGCTTGGACCCTCCCGAAGTCTCGGTCAGACTCGGAAAGGCCACCGGCCCCGACGTGAAGTTCTTCGTGGGTGACTCCACCCCCGACGGCGGCCACCGCTACGTCATCGTCGAAAGCGATGTGGACTCCAAGCTGTACGCGATGAGCAACAGCCGCGTCAAAATGATCACCGACCTGGTGGCAGACCCGCCTTACGGAGAGGCGCCAGAGGCCACCCCGCCTCCGGGTTGACAAACCGGGCCTCCGTGACGCACAAATTACAGGTATCCATTCGCATTGCGCCCCGATGATCTCGGGGCGTTCTGATAAACAGGGGGACGCGCTTGAAAGCAGAGATATTGTCCGTCGGCACCGAGCTACTTATGGGCGAGTTGACCGACCTGAACGCTTCATGGATCGCCTCCAGGCTCCCCGCGTTGGGTATCCAGCTTCAATGGGTATCCATCGTGGGAGACGACTTGGACATGCTGGCGGAGGCATTCACCAGGGGTCTGGAACGCTCGGACATCATCTTCACCACCGGGGGTCTCGGGCCGACCCAGGACGACCTCACCCGGGAGGGAGTTGCCAGGGCGCTCCGAGAAGAACCCACGGTCCAAGAAGAAGTGCTGCGTGACCTGGAAAAGTACTTCCAGGCCCGGGGCGCCCCGATGCCGGCCCACAACATCAAGCAAGCCCACCTCATCCCTTCGGCTAAGTTCATCACCAACCGCAACGGCACCGCTCCCGGATGGTGGGCGGAGAAGAACGGGGGAATCATAGTCTCCATGCCCGGACCTCCGGGCGAGATGCACCCCATCTGGGACGAGGAAGTGGAACCCAGGCTGCGAGAGTTGGTTACCGAAGAGGTTACCATCACTCGCAACATCAAGACCATGGGTCTCTCCGAATCCGCCATCGACGAGATCATCTCCGAATATTTCGGCCTTGAAAACCCATACCTGGGCATCTACTCCAAGGCCGACGGCATCCACCTGCGTATCATCGCCCGCGCCGCTGACACTAATGCCGCCTGGGCCATGATTAACCCGGTGGCCCAGGGCATCGAGGACCGCCTCGGCCCCTACGTCTGGGGATACGACGACGAGACCCCGGAACAGGCCGTAGGGTTGATTCTGAAAAACCGCTCCCTAACCCTGGCTACCATGGAGTCCTGCACCGGCGGCTTCCTGGTCAACTGCATCACCGACGTAGCGGACAGCGCCAGCTACTACAAGGGTGGCGTCGTGGCCTACACCAACGAGATGAAGGTCGCCAGCGGCGTTCCAGCGGACATTATCGAACGCCACGGCGCAATCAGCCCGGAGACGGCCAACGCCATGGCCCTAGCAGCCGCCGGGAACCTCGGAGCGGACTACGGCATCGGCATCACCGGGGTCGCCGGCCCGGCGCGAGTGGAAGACCAACCCCCTGGCCTGGCCTACCTGTCGATAGTCGGTCCCGGCGAAGGCAAGCAGATGGAAATGCGCGTCCCTCCCCGCCGCGTCACCATCAAACGCCGCATGTCCAACACCGCTCTGATCGAGCTTCGAAAGCTCCTGACCGCTACTCATCCCGAAGCAAAAGTGCCGCCCGGCGGCCTCCTATAACAATCGCCGCCCGGAGATCTCCATAAAACCCCACCATCCCACACACCCACTCTCCTTCGCAAAGGGACCTACCTCTTTAAGTGCGCAAAGGAGACGAAGGGAGGGAGTAGCAGATCCACAAGGAGACAAACTTATGGCTCTGGAGAATGGATTCCGCCAACACCGAGGAATAATGCCACGGGATATAAAGGACCATGGCGCACTTCGACCACTCGATGAGCAACAAAGAAAGCGCCAAACTATTGCTGCGCATGATCCTGGCAACTTACCTGTTTGAAACGGCAGAGTAACGGCGGAAAGGCATCTCCATAGTTATCCAGGATCGTTTGTCACTCAATATGGGCGACCTCATTCCAGAGGGTGGGATGGCCCAGTTTGTGGACACTATGGCTTCCGCCCCGGTCGAACTGGGAATAGAGTTCTCGCCTCCACTTCAACCAAACTAGCAAGGGACCATCATGGACACTCTTTACCACCCATTGACCGTCTCAATCATCATCGCCATCGGCGGGGCGCTCCTGTTATCCTTCGGACTCTATTGCTTCCGGAGAAGGAAACGATAAGCAGAAGGGGAAAGATGCAGCCATCTCCTTCGCCTTACTACGCTGTAAAGTTCAATGACCAACTGGCCCCCAACCTGGAGAGCTTGTTACGCCTCATCGCTAGAAGGACCAACGAAGGACCAACGAATTAAACGAGGAATGAGAGACCATTGACATACTGGGTCTACGAGAACTATCCCAACATGCGCGTTTGCGTCGATAAAGCGCCATCCTCATCTCCCATCCCGCCCCGCAAATGGGAGGCGAGACGGGCCATCCCATCCTACCCCAACTCGTAATGAGAACATAACCATTACTCCCGAGGAAGCAGGTCAAATATTCCGAGACATGTACCATGCCGGTTACCTCCGGCGCAATTCCATGCTCGCCGTACACATGTTTGGCATCATCTACGAGGCCGAACTAACCCGCTCAGGCATCTCCGTCCAAACCGTTTTGGACAAATCCGGCTTAGGTAAGAGTCTCGGCCCACAGATCACCGCTGGACGGCGACTTGCGGGATACGTAAAGGTCGTGAAACCCTTCCCTAACCATAACAAGTTCGAGACTCAATAGGCAGGCAAACGCAGCAAAGGCCCCGGTGTAGACCCGCCATTATAGCGGGGCCTTCTTTTTGGAATACGCCACTTACCCAAGAGATGCGGAGAGGAAGCATGGCAAAAAGAAAGATCCCACAGACCTTGGACTTTGTTGAAGGACTACTGACGTTGGCAGAAAAGGCCGACGAAATGATAGGTTCTCCAGACACACATCCGCGTTATATAACAACTAGATGCGGTGATGTGAAACTAAGTGAACAGTTGCCCGAAACTCTAAAGAGATTGGGTATTTACCAAGGTCGGGTCGCCTTGGCGCTTCTAGGCGCAGAATTAGCTCTCAAGTTTCTTTGGGAACGGGAACAGGAAAGCGAGACTACGGTAGCAAAAAGCAGTCACACGTTTCCCGATCTATTCAAAGGGTTATCGAAAGCTCGTAGAGATAAGATCCAGCATCGGTATCTTAAAATAGCCCCGAACCCAAAAAAGGGGTGGAAAAGCATCAGCGCGATATTCAAACGTCTAGAGAGTAGTTCCGTGCAATGGAGGTATATCGTGGAGCAAGGCAATCTCCCTCCCTACATCGTGCAAGCAACATATTTGATAGCCTTAACCCATGCCGTCATTGAGGTAGCAAGAGAAATTCCATCGTGAGATATAATAAGGCCCTGGAGACTGGCCTCTCCAGGGCCTTATTATGCCCGCTTAACTCCCTTGGACAGACCGACGGGCCCGCTAAACCGTTGGTCGCCTGTTCAAATCGGGCCCAGGGTGCTCAATTACCGCAAGCAAGGCAAAACTACTCGACTCCCCCCGGGCTCGGCTTGCAAGGTAGTTAAATGGGCCAATTTCCGTTTTGTGATAAGCTATTGGGGCCATGTCATACGGAGGGGGCCTTATGGCAGAATCACCGGATCCAAACAACCCAGACTACCTCAGAGGCAAGATTAGAACGCCACAACTGATACGCCAACACTCCAAGAATCCATCAATACCCTAGATGATATTGCGACCAGGACCGCATTTGCGCACCAACAAGAACGTGAGGACACTGCCCGCCTGAAGAAGAATCTCGTAGACTAACTTCGTAGACTGTCGGACTGGGAAACGGAGCGCACACGCTACACTCTTTACCAACTTGCTAATGGTAACGTCGTCTATCGTCTGCGCCAAGAGCACGTCACGCTTGATGCCCCTGTGCATTACCTTTGTCCCAACTGCTATGACAAACATGAGAAGTCTGTATTGCAGATTACCTTTGTCTCCCCTCGGCTTTTGGTTTGCTTTCAATGCCAAGCGTCCATTTCCTTCGGTGGACGCATAACATAGCGGACAACGTTCCATTCCCCACCTCCCACCCCTCTGCGCTTCGCGCAGTTAAGGGTGTAGGTCCCTTCGCAAAGGGGGGCCAAGGGGTCTCCCCACGTTCCCCAACCAGCCATCTCTCCCTATCGAACAGAAGCGCACACCCGGTATAATCCCCCAAACCCTATATTTCGGAGGTGCGCCATGGCGACAGTTAACTCAGTATTGGGGCCAATCGATAGCTCCGGCCTGGGATTCACCCTCCCTCACGAGCACCTCATCGACTCCTCCGCCGGCATCCGCGTCTCCTACGGCGAACTCGAATTCCGGGACCGCGCCACCGACATGGCCATGGCGGACTTCACCGCCGCCAAGGCCGGTGGGGTCGACACCGTCATCGAAGTCTCCCCCATGGACCTGGGCCGGGACGTCGAGTTGATGCACGAGGTCTCCCGGGAGACCGGCGTCAATTTCATCTGCGCCACCGGCTGCTGGCTGGACATCCCCCGCAGCTTCTGGGGCCGCAGCCCGGACTTCATCGCTGACCTCTGGGTCCGCGAAATCGAACAGGGCATCGACGGCACCGACATCCGCGCCGGCATCATCAAGGTCGCCACCAGCGACCCCATCACTCAAAACGAAGAGCTAATGCTCCGCGCCTCCGCCAGGACCCACCTGCGCACCGGTGTCCCCATCACCACCCACACCCCCGCCCAGTCCCGCGTCGGCGAAAAACAGGTCGCCATCCTCAAAGGCGAGGGCGTGGAGCCCCAGAATATCTACGTAGGCCACATCAACCAGACCCTGGACCCCGACTACCACCGTGAGCTGGCGCGCCTGGGCGCCTGGCTAGGCTGGGACATCAACAACCCCTTCGGCCGCCCCTACCTCCCTCCCTGGGAACAGCGGGTAGACTACTTCAAGACCCTCTTGGACGAAGGCCTGGCCACCAACCTCATGATGTCCCACGATTGGAACGTCGTCCTCTCCAGGATCAGCACGATGGGCTCTCCGGGCCGGGACGCCAACCCTGACGGCTACCTCTGGCTAAGCCGTGCCTTCATCCCAAGGCTCAGGAAGCTGGGCGTCTCAGAAGCCACCATTGACCAAATCATGGTCGGCAATCCCCGCAAATATTTCGAAGGCACGAAGCCGTCTCCATAGCGCCAGCCATCCACTGGGTCGAAATAAATAACCGGGGAGGCGGAAATTCCGCTTCCCCGGTGTTTTTCGCGCACAGACTTTTAGAGGATGCTAAATGGTCAGCTTGCGGTACAGCATCGGCAACCGCTCCGGCAGCGCCCAGATCTCTCCAAGGACCTCATAACCCATGTCGCCGCACATGCTCTTCAGGTAATCGTGTCCCGCCTTGTCCACCGTCAGACAGAAGGGGGTGATATCCTTCCGCTTGGCCTCCAAGAGCGCCATGTGGGTGTCGTGGACAGCGTACTCCTTCTCCACGCCCTCACGGCTGTAGCCCCGGTCCTGGGGCCGCCCGTCGCTGATGAGGAACAGGATTTTAGTCTGTGCGTCCTGGTTCTCCAGCTTGGTGATGGCGTGGCGGATGGCCGCGCCCATCCGGGTGGCGTGCAGCGGCGTAATCTTGTCGATGCGCCGCTTGATCTTGTCCCCGAAGCCCTCCGCGATGTCCTTAATCACGTAGAACTCGACGTTCTCCCGTCCGTAGCCCGAGAATCCGTAGATGCCGTAGGTGTCGCCGATGGCCTCCAACGCCTGGATCAGTAGCGACGTGCTCTCCTTCTCCAGGTCGATGATCCGCTTGTAGTTGCGGCGCACCAGCCCTTCCCGCCGCCGCCGCAGCCAGACCATGTATTCAACCGGGTCGTCGGGAGCGTCGCGGTCGTCGACCACCTGGCGCCCCTCGTCGATGGCCTCGGCGGTGGACGCGCTCATGTCCAGCAGGAACACCACCGCCACATCGCGCCGGGCGCGGTTGCGGTGCCAGTAAATCTTGTCGTCCGGGGGCACATTCATCCGCAGATCGGCCCATGCCTCCAGAGCGGCGTTAAGGTCGATGTCCTCCCCGTCAACCAGCCGGTAAATCTTGCGGAAGCTCTCGGGCATTATCAGCTCGAACTGCCGCTTGATGTGGTTGGATAGGGACATGTAGTTCTTGAGAGCGTCGTTGTAGAAACCCGCGTCCCCTTCATCTACGTTCTTCTCTTTGACAATGCACCAACGGGGTTTGTAGTCCCCGGCCCTGAAGTCCCATTCGTCGTAGGCGTATGTCTTCGGGTCGCGGGCTTCCAATTCACCGCCCTGATCGTCGTCGTGGACCAAGGGGCCGTAGCCCTGTCCCGGTTGAGAATTGGGTGGGGGCGTACCGGCCTCCTTCATCAGGTTTTGGGCGAACATGCTCATACTGTTGTTTATGTCGCCCTGCTCAGCATCCAACTCCAGCTCGGCGCTCTCCTGGAGCATCTGCTCCAGCATTTCCTTGGATATCGGCTGCCCCTCCCCGTCCTGACCCTGGTCCGACTGGAGCATGGTCAGAAGTTGCACCATCTCGGGCTTGAAGTCGCCCCGGTAGTCCACCGGCTCGGGAGAATCGTAAGGGTCGCCTTCGCCGCCCTCGCCGGAAGCGTCCATCGCAGCCTGTAGCCGGTCCAACAACTCTTGGTACTCCTCCTCGGAGAAGTCGCCTGGCTCTTCCAGGTCCTGGGGCTCGAACTGGTCTTCCGTCTCGCTCTCGTTTCGTATGCGTGAGATGATCTCGTATGCCCGGAGCGTTGCCTCCGCGGTGTCTTCCACCTCGGCTTCGGAGTTGCGCAGTTCGTGAAGTATCTGGGCCAAAATCACCGCGGCGTCTTCGTACTCCACCGGGACCGGCAGGTCGGTAAACTGCTCCAGGCTCATGTGTATCAGCAGCTCGACCATCGCCTCTTGCAGGCCCATCTCCGTGATGTTGGGCCGGTTGGACAGGGCTTCTTCCTGCACTCGCTTGGCGGGGCGGCGGATTCCCGGGTATTCTACGTTGATCCGGTAGTCCAGCCGGCAGTCTTCGAGGACCGTGAAAATATCGAAAGCCAGGTGGCGGTTCTCGAAGAGGTTCAGGAACCTGCCGATGTCCGTGAGGGCCTGTCCCGTCCCCGGCTCTATTTCATCCGGGTCCGCCAGCATGGGTGCGCTGCGCCGTGCCTGGTACTCCTCTTCCAGTTGGAACCGCCGGTCTTCGAAAAGCTCCGAGGGCTTCTGGAAGTCAAACCCGAAGCTGCCAAACTCCAAGTGACCCACCTGGTGCGTGGACACCACCTTGAACCAGGAGAAATTGTCCTGCTTGCTGGGATAGTGGTCCACCACCGGGGGCAAGAAAACCTTAGTGCCGTCGGTGGAAGCCGAATCTTCGTCTATCCAACCGATGTTCTTGCGTACCAATTCCTGGGTGTCCAGGACCTCAATCGAAGAACCTGACAGCGCGCTGCAATACAGACGTATGATCCCCTTGACCCGCTCCAGCTCCAGGCTGGAGGAGAGGGTATCCAGCATGGATACCGCCGTGTTGGACTCCACTTTGAAGAAGGCGATCCCGCTTTCCGGGTTTTCCTTCAACAGTTCCAGGCCGTGGCGGAACCAGGTATCTAGCTGGTTGATCGTGATGCGCCCCAGGACGTCGTTCAGGCTCTTCAGGAAGAACGGGACCGACTCCGGGGAGGTCGCCAACAGGGTCTCGCACAGGTCGAGGATATACCCCTGTGAACCCTGGGGGACTTTGCTGAGGGCTTGCGTGCCGTCGGCCAGGAAGCGGGACGTGTCCCGCAACCCCACCTTGGCGAGCCTTTCACCTAATTTTAGGAAGCGTCCGGTCTGGCTGTCGTCCACCTGCTGCAATGCCCGCGGCACCAACTCCAGACAGGTCTTAACCTCGCGCCAACTGCCGTCTATCAGAGCCCGGGACATCGAAAGGAAAGCCTCTCGCTCCCGCCCCATCGCCGGTAGAACGTCCCGTCCTAGGACTAGGCACTCGCCCGCAACATCGTAGGACTTGTAGGAAAGGGCTTCAATCAGCGAAGCGAAGACCTCGACATCCCAGAACGGCAGGTTCCGCACTAGGTCCGGGCTCACTTCAAAGAACTTGGCCGCCAGTGTGCTGGACTTCCACGTTCCCTTGTATAGGCTGCGTCCAAGTCCCGCCCACCGGGGAATATACTGGGGCCGTAGATTGGGCACTATGGTCGAACTGGCCTTGAAGAACGCCACCGCCAGGGTGGGCGAGTCCTGGGCCAGATAGGTCCCGCATCGTGCCCATTGCATGAACGAAGGAAAAGAGAGGAAACGGGCCACCTGCGGCCCTACGCGGTAATACTCCACTGCCGATTCCCATGACCTCACGGTCTGAGTCCCGATGGAGACCCCTTCCTTGGCCCAGAGGGCCAGCTCCTCTTCTCCGAAGGCCGTGCTTATCGCCTCCGAGGCCTCACGGTACGCTTCCAGGACCGCGGGGGGGAGTTTGGCTAGCTCCGTCTCAATATCCGGTAGTGGCGGCGTGCTCAAATCAGTGTTCCTCCTTCTTGGTTCCTTCGTCCAATAACCCCAGGAAGTCCTGGAGGACCCTGGCTGTGGCCCCGTATACCAGGTGGCCGTCATAGGCGTAGGAGTTGGTGGAAACGGTCAGCCCATCCTCCCACCGGGTCTCCACCCGAAGGTTGGACGGGTCCATGAGGGCGTTAATCGGGACTTCGAGTACCTCGGCGATCTCCATGTCGCTTGGGGTGAAGTCGTAGGGGTACGGGATCGTGCCTACGTACACCTGCATCTTGAAGCGGCTTCTGGTCGCCACCTCATCCAACTCGCCAAGCACTGTAACGTCGGACCGCCGGATTCCCATCTCCTCTTCGGTCTCCCGGAGAGCCGTATCCAGGGAGTCCTTGTCCTCTTTGTCCCTCGCTCCGCCGGGGAGAGATATCTCGCCCTTGTGGTGTTCAACGTGTTCGGAGCGTTTGTTAAGAAGAATACAATATTCCCCGTCCTTGGGATAGAGGAGCAGGCAGACGGCGGCGGGCCTCAGAGTGGGATCGCCCACCTCCTGTTTGTGGCGGTGGACGAGTGCGTCACGGACAATTTCCAGCGGGGAAGAGGCCATCTCTACCGCTATTCGAAGATAGAGGAGACCACTTCTTCGATGCTGCGCTGCAGTTCAGGTTCGTCCGTCAGCGTCCATACAATGGCCACCTGACATGCCCGGCGGGCCGCGATCCCCTCGGAGATCAAACGCCCGGCATATATCAACAGGCGCGTGCTGGCTCCCTCTTGCAGACCATGTTCCTGCAAGTTCCGGATCTTCTCTCCCAGCTTCGCCAGCGAATCGGCGGCCTCATCGCTGCATCCGCTCTCCCGGGCGACGATCTCTCGTTCCAATTCTCGCGGGGGGTAATCGAATTCGATGGAGATGAACCGCTGCCGGGTGCTGTGCTTGAGGTCCTTCAACGCGCTCTGATAACCGGGGTTGTAGGAGATGCACAGCAGGAAGCGGTCGTCGGCTTCAATGATGGATCCCGTCTTCTCTACAGGGAGAATCCTGCGGTGGTCGGTGAGGGGATGAATCAGCACGGTCGTGTCCTTCCGCGCTTCAACTACCTCATCCAGGTAGAGGATCGCGCCGTTCTTGACCGCGCGAGTCATCGGTCCATCAATCCAGCGGGTGCCATCGGCGTCCAGCAAATACCGCCCCACCAAGTCACTCGCGGTAAGGTCTTCGTGGCAGGCAATGGTTACCAGCGGGACCCGCACCTCGCCCTCCCTTATCTCTTGCCGCTGGGCTCCCTGGGGCGCCTGATCGTCCTGTACCACTGTCAACGGCCTTCCCAGCTTCCAGGCCATGTACTCGACGAAGCGAGTCTTGCCGCAGCCCGTGGGACCTTTCAACAGTACGGGTATATGCTGGTGATAAGCCGCGGTGAAGAGCGCTTCCTCGTCCCCAACGGAACGGTAATAAGGCTCGCTGCGGACTAGGAATTCCTCGATCGCGTACTCTTTAAATTCTGGCGTTTCCGTATCTAGCATTACTTGCTCTCTGTCCTTCCGTTTACTCTCGACTGCCACAGTTCGCGGACTGTGCGCTCCAATCGGGCGACATCACCGGAGTTGTCTACGACGACATCCGACCGCCCGAGCCTTTCTTCGCGGTCCATCTGCGAATCGATCCGCTTCCGGGCCTCTTCTGGGCTGATTCCCCGGGCTGCCTGCAGCCTCTGGACCACGGTCTCCACCGGGGAGTCGGTCGACCAAACTTCGTCTACCAGCGTTTCCCACCCGGCCTCGAAAAGCACGGCGGCTTCTACGACGACAACCTCGGCGCCGTCCCCTCTCAAGGAGTCGATCCTGTCGGTCACCATGCTCGCCATCTGTGGGTGCATGATGGAGTTGAGCTTGGCCATCTCTTCGGGGTCGGAGAAGACGATACCGCCCAGCGCCCGCCGGTCAATCTCGCCGCTTTCCTGGAGAATCCCTTCCCCAAAGGCGTCGACCACCAGGTTCCAGGTCTCTGAGTGGGGGGTGTATGCTTCGTGACCGATCTGGTCGGCGTTGATCGGCGCGGCTCCCAGAGACTCCAGAAGGCGCGCAACCTCGCTCTTGCCTGTGCCGATTCCTCCAGTCAGTCCGATGACCAACATTAACCTAGGTCCTCCAGGCCGCTCTATCGGGAAACACCACGTTGCCCATGCCCCTCACGCACGGCCTTAGGGGGCCCCGCGACTGAGCCATTCTACCAACGGCGGTAACCGATGGTCAACATCGTGCGCCAGGGCTACTCGATTCGCAATCTCGCGCCCATTCTTACGATTCATAAACCGTTCATAGACCGTCGCGGCTCAGGCCTCGATGCGGATTTCCCGCCAACGGGCCTGGTAGGCATCCTGCAGCTGGGAAAAGCTCTTCGTGTATTCCTCGCTGTGAATCGGGGTGGTGGTCATTATCACAGCGTCTTCCCGGTTGTCGGAGTAATAGCCCTTCCGAATACCCACCTCTTTGAAACCGTACTTTTCGTAAAGCCGCTGTGCGATGAAATTGGAAACCCTGGCTTCCAGGGTCATTACCTCGGAACCGTACTCCAACGCCTCTCGCAAAGACCCTATCAGCAGCAGTTCCCCTAGTCCGTGTCCCCGCAGGTCCTCGCGCACTGCAATCTCCGTGATGTGGGCCTCGTCCCCCTGGTACCAGACGCTGACGTAACCCGCTACGGAATGGTCCACCGGAGATTCGTTCCGCGACGGCCGTATCAAGCCTCGTGCCTTGCGGCTCACCCGCGACCATAGCGAGTCCGATTCCACCTGGGGGGCGGCCTCCGGCTGTTCCGCCTCCGCCTCCGGGGGGCAAACTACCAGATGACAGGCAAACCGGTTGTTGAGCTCCCGCTTGAACGGCGTGCTAATCCAGAGGGGGGAGAAGGCCTCGCGCTCGATTTCGACAACCTGGATGATGTCCTCGGCGCGTAGACGCCTAATAAAATAGTCCATATTTCATACGTTTAGGGGCGGCGTTAGGGACGGATCGTGGAGCAGTCCGGGACACCGGTGGCAATTGTAACATAAGGAAAAAACGCGCCACAGCCACGGCACAGTTATGCTGCCTCCCAGACTCGCACCTTCCCGTATTCCCCGTCGAACCCCGGCTCCACCCGCACCTTCCCTGACCTCGCAAGTAGCACACCTTCGGCAATCCTCTCTCCGCCCGCCAGTTCCAGGTCAGCGGCGCCTGCGTGTATGAGCGCATGGACCTCGCTCCCCAATTCTCCGACGATTCGCCGGTACTCTCGTTGGACGGCTTGAGAGTTTGAGCCCTTCCCCAGGGCTTGGCTGATTATGTTAACCAAAGACACGGCGCGGATGAACGGTGGGCGATCACCGGACCGGACAAAACCGTCCCCGTCCTCAGACCCGGCTACTTTACCTCGGGCTAGACTCTCGACCCTGTGGAGCACTCCCAGCGTCAACGCACGACCGCAAACCGGGCACCCACCCCCCTGCTGCAGAGTCTCTTCCGGCGATTGGCGGACCCCGCACTTGCGATGCCCGCTGTAGTGGTATTTCCCCTCTTCAGCATAGAACTCGATCGTGTAGTCCACATCCTGGTTGGCCAGGGCTCGGGCCAGTGAGTGATAGCCGGGTTGCCCACCAAAGACGGTCAACTCCCGGCCCAGATTCGGCAGAGAGTGGGCGTCGGAAAAGGACACTATGGACTTGCCCTCCAGCTCACCAACCGGCCAATTCATCTCAGGGTCGCTGGATAAGCCGGTCTCCACGGCGTGGATGAAAGGGCTCATGTCCTGGAAACAGTCCTCCAGGCTGTCGAAACCCGACTTGGAGCCGAATAGCCCGTACCAGGGTGTCCACACGTGCGCCGGAATAACCATGCAATCGGGGTCTATATCCAAAACCAAGGCGGTCAAGTCCCGCCCCGAAAGTCGTACGCTGGGCCTTCCATCTCCGTCCAGCTTCGCGCCCGCATCCGCCAACGACCGGCGGAGCCTGTCGACAGCGGCAAATCCCGGGGCAAAAACTAGCAAATGAAGCCTTCGACCCCTGCCATCCTGCTTATAGACGCAGCTTATCTCGGTGCCCAATACGAAATTGACATCGTCGTAGGAAAACAGTCCAGGCGAGACCTCTTTCAGCTTTTCCTTGAGCTCGCCGTTCCACACCGGATGGGTAAAATCGCCGCTGGCCAGCACGTCGATGCCCTTCAACTTGGCCCACTCAGCCAGTCCCTCCAACGTGAGCTTCTTGCTGCACGCATAAGCAAACCGAGAATGCACATGCAGGTCCGCCACGTAAGACATGCCAGAAGTCTAGCACAGGGCCAGCGGCAGACGGAGGCGGCGATGGTTTCTCCCGACACTTAGAGCAATCTCTTGAAGTCCGCCAAAGCCTGTTCCAGCTCCCGGCCCTCCGACTAAATAATTGCGGCCGACCGCTGCGCCCAACAGTTCAATGATCCCCTTAGTATTACAACGTCGGATTCAAGGAGGGGTGCCTGACGTGTTGCGGCGAAGTCTGTAGCGGCGTCTTTGGTGGGAGAGTCTCGCCCGCTCGTTGCGTTGCTGCGTCCACTCCAGCCACAGCAGCAACTCATTCGGCCCGAAGCTCTCCCGGGGCAGCATCTCCCGCACCACGCGCGGTACACCCCCGTTTACACGAGGGCAGGCTTTGAGGCCGGGTGATCCGGGGCATCTTTTTTCCCATTCCTGCTGCTAACTCAGCAGGAACGCCCCGCCCAGGAGGCACAAAGCGATATGGTGATTCCAGCCGGCCCAAGTGCGCGTCTCATACTCGTCCAGTCCCACGTCGCTCTTCTCAGTCTCGAATTCTGTTTCGATGCGCCAGCGGGACCCGCCTACGTAAGCCAGCGTGTTCAAGGGTGTGTGCTCCGGGGCGTTGGACAGGTAGTAGCGGGGCTCGCTCCCGTACAGGTTCCGCCGGTTGACCGCCCAGACCACCTCGCCGGGCTTTCGCTTCCGTGTTACCCGTACCCGCTGGGCACTGAACATATAGGTCCTCGGCCACTGCGTTCCCTCCGCCACCGTCACCTTGCGCCAAGCCTCCTCAGGCAGCGACAAGCTACGCCCTTCGACGGTCAGCCGCTGCCCCGGCCGCAGTTTGGGCTTGCGGGGGCGGCCAAATCCTTGATAGGCCGGGTTGCTCCAGGCAGGATCCAGCGGCCAGACCGTCATGTTCGGCCTCACGTCCAGCACGTACCGCATCCCTGCTGCCGCCAGGCCAGCCCGGAAAGACGAAGACATCCCGAAGGCGGAATCCCGGGCAACCCACCGGGTACTGAGATGGCCCCGTGCCTGCGCCTGCGTCAGCATCTCCAAGGACAACTCCGTCTTGGTTCGATACTGACGGCGGTCTGCCGACACTCCTGCCGCCGCGCAGCGGTCCGCGTCCGAAGTCCATTCCTCGGGCAGATACAGGCGCTTGTCCGCCAGCACGCGACCCCACGCGAGCCAGAAACACCCCGGCCTGGCAGTTGGTGATCTTCCCCAGCGCTCCGCAGTATTGCCGGGCCACACCAACCGATTTCACGCCCTGCTTGGGAAAATCGCTGCCGTCGAACACCCACACCGCCTGAAAGTGAGCCAACTTGGGGCCCAAGTATTCTTGGAGGCGTCCTATGACCGCGTCATCGTCCCAGCGGGCCTCGGCGAGAAAGCGCTGCATGACCCGGGCGGAAGCAGGAACGGTCTCGGAGAGATTCTCGGCGTTGCGACGCTCTTGGGACCGGACCAGCAGGGCTTGGAGATAGTGCTTGCTGTGTTCCCGCCACTGCTTGCGTCCGAAGGCCACCGCGAAGAAAGCATGGAACTCTCGGAAAGACTCGTGAACCCGCTCAAAGGCTGCCACATCCATCACGCCGCCTCCCTATCCCAAAGCACTACTATCCCAAGAATGCCGTACTATACAACCCATCGTTGTAATACCAATTAGCCGAGGACGGCCGGAGCCACCGACGCCGTCCTGCCCCCGGCTCGCTTGTTGAGATTCAGAGGGTAATCCGGCAGTTAGCCCGCCGGGCGGACAAAGGGAAACATACCATTCTATTCTATAGTGGCGGCCGGGTGTGACTGAAAGGGGTTGGAAATCCAGGGCAATCGCGTTTTAACTGAGAAGGACTTTGAGCAGGTAGTCCTCACTCCAGCCGGCGTTGAGGCGTTTGCCCCCCGGTCGTGGCCGGGGGCAGGCTTTGGATGCCGGTTTTCAGGCTGGTCTCCCTCTTGAGCAGATTGTGGGCAATCTGCCGCGAGAGGCCCATGTTTTGCGCCCCGCGGTCCCCCGTTTTCACGGGGGCAGGCTTTTGCGCACCCGGCGCTGGTCTTCCCGGAAGGTCGCGTCCAACGTCCAGTGGAGCGAATTTTCAATGCTCCAGTGACTGCGTATCACGCTCAGGAGCCTATGGGCCGAGGCGTCGAGGCTGCTGATGCAGTACCGGGGTTGGCTCACCGCGCCCTGGTCAGTATCCCGGCGGCCTACGGCCTTGACTACAGACTTCAGGCAAGGCCATTGTTTTCCGGTTTGCAGATAATCCGGACACTCCGGGCCGGTTATGACCCAACATTCCCGTTTTTCGATTCGTCCGCGACCCTTTTCCAGGGCCTGCCCCGTACTGGATACGGGGGTATGGCTGTAGTCATATGGGACTCCCTCAAACCCGAGGGCTTCAGCGCCTTCAAAAAGATCCCGGACATCCTCATACAGTTGGCTTTGATTCTCTTTTACCGCCGGCACGTAGTCCGCCCCGGCCCCAATAATCTTTTGGGCTGTCTCCTTCCGGCATCCCATCGCGTCAATGGTGACGATGCACCCGTGAAGGTCCAGGAGTTCCAGCAATTGGGGGATGGCGGTGATTTCGTTGGACTTCTCCCCGGTCTTAACCTGGCCCAGAGCTTGCCCCGTACCCGATACGGGGGTCAGCGCGTTCTGAGATGCCCAGGCGCTGACCATAGCCTGCCCCGTACTGCGATACGGGGTGGATGGCCTTTTTGCCGCCTGCCCGGTCGTGGGAACGCCTCATGGTCTTGCCGTCTATCGCCGCCGCTTCCCCGGGTGTGACTGAAAGAAGTTGGGGTCAATGCCAAAAGGCTTCCCGCTGGCCGTTGGCCCGCAAGGTTCTCAGGGCGAGCATGGGGTTGACGGTCTCCTCCTTCCACCATGCTCCGGGCAACTTCAAGCGGGCTTGGATCACGGCGCGGTGGCCCCCTTCCACCATGCCGCTGCCGATGGGCAAACCTTCCGCACCGGCGGTGGCATAGTCCATCTGTCCTTGCCGGTCCTCCAAGTATCCAGCCAACCGATACAACCGATACAGAGGATGCTCGGGGTTCCCTCCCGCTAAGACCAGGCATTCAGCCACCACCACGGCGGTGTTCCCTGCGTCAATGCGGCCTGCCTGCTCCTCCACCCATGTCTTGGCAGCCAGGGCATCGCCTGGCGTCAACGCCGGCGCCCCCTCATGCAGGTGTTCCAAAAGGTGATAGCGGTCCAGTAAGAAGCGCTGCCTGGGGAAAACTGCCGCCATCTGTTGCGCGGTCCAAGGCGCCCCGTCTCCCACGCCATGCACCCAGGTGTTGCCCCCATACCCGCACCCCAGCGCCAGGGCAAACATCTGCTCTCCCGTCCTCTGGGCAGAACCCAAGGCCGCAGCGTACCGCCGTTCCTTTCCGCCAGGCCCCTCCACCACACTGAGGCGCGCCTCCCGCCGCCGGGTTCTCCTGGCGTGCTTGGGACGCCTGCCAGAACTCATTCCCCCGGCCGGGTCCGGCTCCAACTTCCCAGTGCGCACCATGCTGCCGTCAGTCTCCACGATCAGCCACGGCTTGCCAAGCCGGCAACTCCGCTGCTCTGCATAGCTGGCGGCGGCCTCCCGTTCCTCCCGCTCCACCAACCCAGCGGCTCTCCCAGCTTGTTGCAGCACCACTTCCCTGATGCTGCTGCGGTGCAACTCCACTCCATAGTGTTCTTTAGTGTTCTTTCAGTTGCCGGCTGGCCTGCCCGAAGGACTTTTCCGCCCCAAAATCCGTCAATGCCCGCTGCAAGGCCAACGACTTGCCTTGAGACTTCAAACCGGTCAATCCCTGGAACGGCTGCTGGCCGCCATGACCCTTGGGACAACGCAGATAAGGCGCTGGGACCCCTATCTGACCAAAGCTGCTTAGCCAGCTCAGGGCCTGCCACCGATGCAGGCGGCGTCTTCCTTGACAGCAGGAGCAAAAGGGGCCTGAGCTTTTGCTTGCTCAGCCTTCACCTCCGCCCAAGTTTGCAACATCTTCCGGTTCAACTCACGGGAGAACCGGATAAGCTCTTCCTCCCAGGCGTCCGGGTCCCACTGCTCCGCCCCGTCCTCCTCGCTTTCCCGGCTCAGCACTTCCCGCATTTCCTGGGTGGCCTGTTCCATTATCTCCCTCAGTATCTCCCTCAGTGCCTGCTCCCGATTCATACCCCTTCTCCCCTGCCGGCGCTGCCCGCGCCGCTTCTATCTATGCCGGGACATTCTATGCCGGGACATTGCCATCTTTTCCCCCTCTTGTAAACTGCCTCGATTTCCAACCCCTTTTAGTCACACCCCTCCTCTAGCCCATCCCTTGACCCGTAAATGCTGTGGATTTATCCTTATGAGCGGTTCGGGTCAAAGTTCAGCATCAAACGCCCGCAACTGTGCGCCGTGCGGCTATTCGGCCTGCGGACCCGCCCACTTCTGGGCGTGCAACCACATATCCGGAGGAAATCATGACCATCAGCGCAAGTTCGGCTACTCAGCTAAAGCCATTGGGAGACCGCATCGTCGTCCGCCCCAAGGCCCAACAAGAGATGAGCACCGGAGGCATCGTCCTCCCCGACACGATATTGGAACGCCAGCAAGAAGGAGAAGTCGTGGCCGCCGGTCCTGGGCGAGTCCTGAACAACGGGAAGCGGCTCGAAATGGAAGTTGCCGTCGGTGACAAGGTCATCTATTCCAGGTACGCGGGTACCGAGTTTCAAGTGGAAGACGAAGAGCTGCTTATCATGGGAGCAAACGACGTCCTGGCAAAGCTAACCTAACGAGTGGCCAGTAGTCGGTCACTATCCACTAACCACCGGCCACTAAACAAAAGGAGGTAGAGACACCATGCCTGCTAAACAGATCGTCCGCGACGAGGAAGCCCGGCATGCACTCATGCATGGAATCAACATCGTCGCCAACGCCGTCCGCGTCACCCTGGGGCCCAAAGGCCATAACGTGGTCTTGGAGCGGAAGTGGGGCGCTCCCATTGTTACCAACGACGGGGTGTCCATCGCCAAGGAAGTGGACCTTCACGAGTCTTTCGAGAACATGGGCGCCCAGTTGATCAAGGAAGCCGCCAGCAAGACCAACGAAATCGCCGGTGACGGCACCACCACCGCGACTATACTTGCCCAGATCATGGTCCGGGAAGGGATGAAAAACGTCGCCGCCGGAGCCGACCCAATGGCCATTAAAAGAGGAATCGACCGCAGCGTCCGGGCCATCGTGGCCGAGCTTGCCAAGCTGTCTACCCCCGTTGACAACCGCGACCAGATGGCCCAGGTGGCCGGGATTTCCGCCAATGATCCCGAGATTGGCGAAACCCTTGCCGAGGTCATGGACCACGTCGGCAGGGAGGGCGTCATCACCGTCGAGGAGAGCAAGGGCATCGAGTCCGAGACCGAGTATGTCGACGGCATGAACTTCGACCGCGGCTACGTCAGCCCCTACTTCGTCACCAACCCCGAGCGCATGGAAGCCGTTATCGAAAACCCCTATATCCTTGTCACAGACAAGAAGATATCCTCCGCCGCCGACCTGGTGCCCATCCTGGAGAGAAACCTTCAGGTGTCGCGCAACCTGGTCATCATCGCCGAAGACGTGGACAGCGAAGCCCTCGCCGTGCTTGTCGTTAACAAGATGCGCGGCACGGTCAACTGCGTGGCAGTTAAGGCCCCGGGATTCGGCGACCGCCGCAAGGCCATGCTGGAGGATATCGCCATCCTCACCGGTGCACAGGTGATCTCCGAAGAGCAGGGGCGGAAGCTCGAACTAGCTTCCACCGAGGACCTCGGACGGGCCAGGCGCGTGGAGTCGACCAAGGACAAGACCACTATCGTCGAAGGCGCCGGGGACACGAATATGATCAAGGCCCGCGTGGACCAGATTCAGGTACAGGCCGAGGAAACTACCTCTGAATACGACAAGGAAAAGCTCCAGGAACGAATGGCCAAGCTGTCCGGCGGCGTGGCCGTCATCAAGGTCGGCGGAGCCACCGAGCCTGAACTCAAGGAGCGGAAGGGCCGCGTCGAAGACGCCCTGTCAGCCACCAGGGCTGCGGTGGATGAAGGCATCGTCCCCGGAGGCGGGGTCGCCTACGTCCGCGCCCTCGGCGCACTGGACTCTCTCCAACTCGCACAGGATGAAGAGGTGGCAAAGGTCATCCTCCGCGTCGCCCTTCAGGAGCCCATACGGACCATAGCGGGCAACGCTGGCCGCGAGGGCGCCGTGGTCTTGGACCAGGTAAGGCGCAGCGAGTCTGTTAGCTACGGCTACGACGCCAAGGGGGACGCATACGGCGACATGATGGACATGGGCATCATCGATCCCGCCAAGGTGGCCCGCGTTGCCCTAGAGAACGCCGCCAGCGTCGCGGGCATGATCCTCACCACCCAGTCCCTCATTTCCGAAGAGCGCCACGCGGAGAACATGCACCCCGGCCACACCCACGAATTCTAGCCAACGGACGCTACCCCGCCCACCCGCGGGATGGGCCACACCCGTTAAAGAGTTCGAGGGGTCTCAAATGAGGCCCCTCGAACTCTTCGTAGGCCATGGATCACAGGTCCGCTTCAAGCATAGCTCAGCAGCAAGTCGGCGATCTCCCGGGGCCGGTA
Source organism: Dehalococcoidia bacterium (assembly GCA_965197545.1). GTDB lineage: Bacteria > Chloroflexota > Dehalococcoidia > Lucifugimonadales > UBA3495 > CATOSP01. The sequence continues at coordinate 1,449,810 of CBDANJ010000007.1, read as the reverse complement.
AAGGACCACCTGGTGGCATGAGTCGACTTCGGACACCTCGGCGTTGTCCCCAGGCACCCGTTGGGCCATCTGCCGCTGCACGGATGGCGGTAGGAACTTGTCCCCGGTAAGCACGACGTAGGTCACCGGATAGGGCCGCACTGGTTGGCTCAGAGAGACCTTGGTATTCAGAACGCGCGTCGGCAGAGCCCCAAAACGCCCCACCACGTGGACCACTTCCATGGGGTCCATCCCATTGCACAGCAGGTTGTTGATCATCGACTTCGACAGCTTCAGGTCTCGCCCGGTGAGCCTGCTCATCAACTTCTTGACACGCAGCCCAAACTTCGCCGGTTCCGGTATCACACTGGCCATCGTCCGTCCAAATGGCGGGATAATCCCCGCTATCAGCGCAACCCTCTTCGGCGGCTGCGGCAGTTGCTCCGCCGCCTGAATGACCATGCTGGCCGAGAACCCGTGCGCGACCAGGACCAACTCCGTTAGCTCTTCCCGTTCAACTGTCCGAGTGATAGCGTGGACACACTCCTCCAGCCGCACGTCTCCAGTATCCCCGCCGGCGTCAGCCCCGTGGCCCGGCAGGTCCATCAGGTAGACCCGGTTGGCTGGACGGGGATAATATAGCCTGGGTGGGTGAGTGACTGGGGCTGTAAGGTATCCCCAGACTTGGCCCCAACTCCATGCGCCCTGGCCTGCCCCGTGCACAAGTAGATAGTCGGTCATATTTCTATCTCGCCTGGTTTCTGCGGTTCTGGTCTCGGTGGTTAATGTCTACAGCACGCCGTGAGAGATCGCTGAGGGCGCTACCCCGGCAATACTGCGCCAAGCACCCGCAACAGGCCCCCTTCTTCTTCGGGCAAAACGGTGCGCGGATCCAGTAGCGCCCGGTCCCCTTCGATGCGCGTCATGACTGGCGGAGTTCCCTCCCGCAGACGGGCGGTTAGGGACTCGACGCCCCCCAAACCTTCCTCTGGCCTGATAGCCAGAGCCCAAGTAGGGAGGGTTTCCCCCGGGAGACTACCGCCACCGATAGCCGACCGGCTGGGGACGACCTCGCCGCAGCGGACTGCCGAACGCCACCGCTCGGCCCGCTCCCTTACCACGTTCTCCGGGGCGGAAATCATGCGCCAGACCGGAATCTTTTCCACCGCCTCTCCTCGCAGGTAATGGAGCAGAGTGGCCGTAAGCGCGGTCATGCTCAGCTTGTCGATGCGCATCGCCCGCGCCAAGGGGTGCCGTTCCAGCCGTTGCACCAGTCCGGCCTTCCCCACCACGATTCCGGCCTGGGGGCCGCCCAGCAATTTGTCACCGGAGAAGAACACCAACCCCATTCCAGCGGCCACGCTCTCCTGCGGAGTCGGTTCATGGGCCAAACCATAGAGTTCGGTGGGCAGGAGCGCGCCGCTTCCCACGTCATGGAGCACCGGGACTCCCAGGCGATCACCCAGCGCCACAAGCTCTCCCGGTTCAACCGTGGCGGTGAATCCTTCGACCCTGAAGTTGCTGGCGTGGACCTTCAGAAAGGCCCCAGTGTTCTCCGTCACCGCGTTTTCGTAGTCCCGCACGTAGGTCCGGTTGGTTGTGCCCACATCGACCAGTCTCGCCCCGCTCTGCTCCAACACGTCGGGAACTCGAAAGCCCCCGCCAATCTCCACAGCTTCGCCTCGGGGGACAATTACGTCCTTTCCGGATGCCAGCGCGGAAAGCCCCAACATCACCGCGGATGCGTTGTTGTTGACCGCCAGCGCAGCCTCGGCCCCGGTCAGACGGCGCAGCAACGATTGGAGGTGCGCTTGCCTGGACCCCCTGCGTCCCGTATCCAGGTCCAACTCCAGGTCCGAGTAACCCTGCGACGCCTGCGTCATCGCTACAATGGCGTCCATGCTCAGCGGAGCGCGTCCGAGGTTGGTATGGATCACCACCCCGGTGGCGTTGATGACGCGGCGCGGGGATATTCGGTTCATATCAGCGATCTGCCGGCACACGTCGTCTGCCAACTCGCCCGTCGCGGGAGCAGTCCCACCTTGCCGCACCTTTTGGCGGGCGTGGTCCAATTGCTCCCTTACCACTTCGACCACCCAATCGCGGGAGTAGGTTTCCACCAGCGCCGCCACTCGGTCGCTGGCCATCACCCTGTCCACGCTGGGCAAATCCCGCAGTTGCATCTGCTCCCCTCCTGGAATGCGGAGGCCCGGAATCGGGCTATATTCTATCATGGGAAACCCACACGGCGGACTTCTAAAGACGGCAAGTCCAGGGCCTTTCGATTGCATAAATCGTCGTCTACCATCCCGTCGTCTACCATTCCGCAGTCCCCCTCCACCCGTCATACCCGCACCCCCCTCGTTCCCCCGCCTTCCCGTCATTCTCGCGAAAGCGGGAATCCATAGCCCGGATCCGAGGGCTCCACCAACCGACACGGCAGTTGGCGAACTCTCCACACCCCTTGGCCGGAGTCACGTTGGCGCCCGCCATCATGCGATTACCCCGGGAGCTCGCTCCAGGGCCTTTTCATTTTCAGAAAGGTGTCCCCTCTTCCTCTGGGAGAGGGTCAGGGTGAGGGAGTTTCCACGCAAACTGACTTGCCGCAGCTACTACCATTGCAGGGAGAGTTGTCCCTCACCTCAGCCCTCTCCCCACGGGAGAATGAAAAGGCCCGGGAGCTCGCTCGCATTCGCTCGCATTCGTTTCCCCGCCGTTATAGAATATTCCCCGCCCAACCTGACCCCCTATGGAGTATTTACCATGCAGCCAGGCCATCCAATGGATGCTGACCGACGTATACATCGACATCATGAACCTCCGTGCCCTCACCCGGGAGACCGCGGCCCGTGCCGACGCCGGTGAAGACGTCCGCGTAGAAGCGTCGATGATCAAATACTGTGCGGGTGAATGGGGTTGGCGCAGCATCGACAAAATCATGCAAGTGTTTGGCGGGTTGGGGGAAACCCTGGACATGCCGATCGCCCACTGGTACCTGTTGCTCCGCCACGCCCGCATAGGCGGCGGGACCTCCGAAATCCATAAGTTAGTCATGGCCCGCGCCTTGCTCAACGGCTCGGTGTCCTTCCAGGGTTGACTCACTGTCCCGTTATGTCAACTGTAAAGGGGGAAGCGCCCGGGCAAGGGACCTGCGATGGCTGTGGCAGAGCCGGAAGTCCTCCCTCGGATAGTAGAGGACCGTGAGCCTCCCGCAAGATGGCCCGTGCGTCAACCACACGAGGCTACCTCTACAGGACCGGGCGGGTACGGCCCACTGTTACAACTGCATTATTGAGGCGTTTCAAACCCCGGCCTACAATCTGGCCCGAAGGATTCTAGGCGATTGGGCTCTCGCCGAAGACGCCGTCCAAGAGGCGTTCACGTCGGGTTATCGGTCATTCCACCAGTTCCGGGGTGAGAACCTCCAGGCCTGGACCATGCGAATCGTAACCAACACCTGCCGTGACATGCTGCGTTCCCAGCGCGTGCGTCCCACAGTGCCCCTAGACCCCATCCGCTCAGACCCCAACTACCCCGACTCCGGCCTCTCCGCGGTTGATTTCCCCTCACCTGAAGAGTCCCCGGAAGACTACGCCCAACGGCGAGAGCTAAACCGCGCCATCGAGTCTGGCCTCGGAAGCCTCCCCGAAGACCAACGGCTAACAGTGATACTCATCGACGTCCAGGGTCTGGCATACGAGGAAGCCTCCGGAGTCATGGGCTGTTCCCTGGGAACGGTGAAATCGCGGCTCAGCCGGGGCAGAGCCCGCCTGCGCGACTATTTGCGCGCCAACGGGGAACTTTTGCCCTCCCGCTACCGTCAGGACTAATAGGATTATGCGGATTCTCAGGCGAAACCACAGCCACATAAAACCGGAAACCCTGTCCGAGTTTTTGGACGGCAGGCTGACGGGCGCCGCCGCCGCCATAGTGGAGCGGCGGGTGCTGGAATGTGCCGAGTGCCAGGAGGAACTCGATAGCCTGCGGTCAACGGTTGGGATTTTGCGTTCAATCGAAGACCCCGTACCCAGGCGGAGTTTCGTGCTTGACGCGCCGCCGCACGTGCGGACGGAGCGGGGGCTCGGACACCGGTCGCCGGTTTCCCTGATTCCCCAATGGGTGTATGCCGGTGCGGCGGCAATGGCGGCCCTGGTGCTGGCCGTGTTGGTCTCGGCGGACGTGATCGGCTTGCTGTCTCCGGGATATGCGCGGGTGGAACAGACTTCAGTTGAATCAGCGGCAGTCGAGGAGTCTTTCCAAGGCGTCCGTGAGCTCGTCGTGACTGCCGAGAAGGAAAGCGCGGCGACCGCCGCAGGCATGGCGCCTCCCGCCACAATCGCCCCCGGACAGCCGGACGTCCAGCCTATGCCAACTGGAGGTCCTTCCGGGTTGTTGGTCGGAGAAGGAGGAGAGGGAGCGGCGGTTACAGCGGACCAACCGGAGGCTGCGCCTTTAGCTTCAGCCGATTCTACCCAGACTCCACCCCCCCAGCCCGTGCCGGAGCGCGAAATCGTAAGGGAGTCCGCCACCACACTCAGCCCAACCGCCGCCCCTCAGGCGGCCCAAGCCAAATCTCCCGCCATGGCAGCCGAGGCCATGCCCGCACCGTATACACCTCAGCCAGCGGCAATGGCCGTGCCTGAACCCACCCCTACTGTCGTGTCGTCCCGGCCCGAAGCTCATGGAGGTGACGAAATTACGGTCGCCAAGGAGGTCAAAAAAACGAGAGCCCAGAGCCGGGAGCCAGTGGGTGCGACTGCGGCGGCCCGCCAAACCACCGTTGTCCCGAAGCCAACCTGGACGCCTGTCCTACCGGCGCCCACAAACACTCTATCGCCAACTCCGACGGACCCGCCTCCCACTCCGGAGCACACCCCAACTGCTACGCGGCCTACGCCCGTCCCCACCCAAGCCCCCGCGCCAACTCCAACGGCGGATCTCGATCAGACTTTCGACCATTCACAACAGCGTGATACACAGGTGCAGAGCGCAACATCGCGGGAACGTCCTCGGACCAACAGGGTATGGCGTATCCTGGAATGGGCCGCGGCTGGGCTGGCGCTGGTTTTCCTGGCTGTCTTCCTGGTCAGATGGAAGGCTTCCAGGTCCACACCAGGATTCTGACGGCAATTACAATAACCCTGGTCTAATTACGTGAGGAGCAAGTGACGCTGATGAATCTCAAGGGGATATTTCTCGTATCAGTCCTCGGGGCCTTTATGGCCCTGGCAATGGCGTGTAGCGCAGAACAGGCCGCTTCCAGTACCTCGCCTGACCTCAAACCAGTTGACGCCGCCGCAGCTGAGACCACTACCGCGCAACAGTCACAGGGTTCTAACCGTTTTGGCACGGTATCCGCCGCGGAAATACCTGTGGACGCTCGCTCCACGACTATGACCCAACAGCCCACCTCGGCTCTGATGGCAAGATTGACTGAGCCTGCGACGGCCATCGCTGGGACTGGCAACGCAATGGTCCTAATGGGTAACGGTGACGGAACCGGGATCCTGGTCAGGGGTTTTGGCGAAGTGTCCGCCGCCCCTGACGTGGCCGTCCTCAGTCTGGGAGTTGAGTCTTTCGCCAGCACCGTCGCCAATGCCCGTGATGAGGCCAACACCGCCATGGCCGAGGTCCGGACGGCGCTGGAAGCCCGCGGCATTCCCGAGGCCGACATCCAGACCAAACACTTCCGCATCAACCCCAGGTATACGTCCCGCGAGGTAACCAGGTGCCCTGAAGGTAAGGAAACGGGCGTCTCCAGCCAGCGTCCCTCCCCAACAGCCACGCCCGCCCCACTCTTGCCGCCGGGAGGCGGGACCGGGATGGTAGTGCAAGAAGGCTGTTTTACCGACCGGGAACGCATCATCACTGGATACGAAGTCGGCAACAGCCTTGAGGTGAAACTGCGCGACCTGGATGCCGTCGGCGAGGTGATTGACGAAGTAACAGAGGCCGGCGGAGACACCATCAGGTTCAACGGCATCAACTTCTCCCTCGACGACCCCTCCGAGCTGGAAGACCAGGCGTTGACCGCCGCCATCGAAGACGCCATCGCCAAGGCGGAAGATATGGCCGGGGCGGCTGGAGTGGGACTTGGCGGCCTGCTCCACATCAGCGAGGGGTCAGGGGGGCAGCCTGGGTCTCCATTGTTCTACGGGGTGGGCCTCGCAATGGAGAAGTCCGCCACGATGACCCTGGTTTCCGCTGGTTCTCTGGAGGTTAGCGCCACAGTTCAAGCATTGTTTGCAATCGATGGCAATTAAAGCCACAGCCCTTTAAGCCAATAGGCCCCGCATGGTTCGTGACCGCGGGGCCTATTTTCGGTTCCGGGGCCTACTTTCGGTTCCATGATGTTGCCATATCAGGGTTTCGGGCTCTGGCGGCCCCATCTGGGACAGGGTCTTTTAATTGTCCGCCCGTAAGACCATTCTCCCCCTTTCGGAAAAGGGGGATTTCTCTCTTTCCGGCTAACGCAGTTACGAGGACCGGGATCATCTCATCCCGGATATTCCAACCGGAAACCACCACGGTTGGAGATGTGCAGCGCGCCCGTTAGCGACTCTAGCCGGAGCGGAAGAAATCCCCCCAATCCCCCTTTTGCGAAAGTGGGGCTTTCCCTTCCTCAAGTGTGTACAGTTGCTCTGGGAGGAAAGTGGTTGCGGTGCTGGGTCTGCGTTGATAGAATTCGCCTGTCAATATCCGCAATTCCGATACTTGATGCGTGGCGGCCCGGTCTTGGACCATCAGACCTCAATGCAGCAAGCCATTTGTCTGGCCCGGCAGGCGGTGGGGACGACCAGCCCCAACCCCGCCGTGGGCGCCGTCATAGTTAAAGACGGGACGGTCATAGGCAGGGGGCACACATTGCCCCCCGGCGGGAACCACGCCGAGATCGAAGCCCTGGAAATGGCCGGAGATGCGGCCAGGGGGGCTACCCTGTACACGACTTTAGAGCCCTGCTGTCATTTCGGCCGGACCCCTCCATGCACCCGCGCCATCATCGCCGCTGGAATCAGTGAAGTCCATGTGGCGGTCCAGGACCCCAACCCGGTCGTCTCCGGCAATGGTTGTGACGAGTTGGAGTCCGTAGGAATCGGTGTGGTGATCGGAGAACAGGCGGATACGGCGACAGGGCTATACGAGGCATTCGGCAAGCATATCCGGACTGGCCTCCCTTTTGTGACTGCCAAGTTCGCCATGAGCCTCGATGGTAAGATCGCAACCCATGCAGGAGACTCCAAGTGGGTCACTGGCCCGGAAGCCCGCGGTTACGTCCAGGAAATGCGTCGAGAATGTGACGCCATCACCGTGGGCGTGAATACGGTTTTGGCCGACGACCCGCAACTCACCGCCAGGGCTCCCGACGGCTCCCCGCTGGCTCGCCAACCACTCCGCGTGGTCTTGGATAGCCAGGCTCGCACTCCAGCCGGGACCCGGCTTCTCAAAGAACCGGGCGACACCCTAATTGTCGTCAGCGAAAACGCTCCGAAGGACCGGATTGAAGCGTTGCTCGAGGCGGGCGCGGAAGTTGCGTCCATCCCCCCGGATGATAACGGACGTCCTGATTTGCGGCGCGTTATGGCCGAACTGGGACGACGAGGCGTGGTATCCCTGCTGGCCGAGGCGGGAGGTATCCTGCAAGGAGCCCTCTTTGATTCCGGGATGGTTGACAAGGTTTACGTGTTCATCGCGCCCGTGATCATCGGCGGCGTCGGCGCTTCCTCCCCGGTTGAGGGACACGGCGCGGGCCGGATGGCTGACGCTACCCGCCTGACGAGGGTGACGACCGGGCAGATCGGCGATGACTGGCTGATGATAGGCTATCCCCTAAAGGACGACCAGGGAGAATAGGCGGAGTGTTTACAGGAATCGTTGAAGAGGTAGGCTCCGTCGCAAGTCTGGGCGACAACCGCCTGGTGGTCCGGGCATCCAAGGTCATGGACGACCTCAAGACGGGGGACAGCATCTCCATAAACGGGGCCTGCATGACCGTGGTGGAGCTTGATAGCGGCGGATTCGGTGTCGACGTCTCCCCCGAGACCTTGCGGCGCACTTCCCTAGGCCGCCTGGACGCCGGTCACAAGGTCAACCTGGAGCGTCCGCTTGCCGTGAGCGACCGCCTGGGCGGTCACATGGTGCAGGGACACGTGGACGCCACAGGCCGTATCACGTCCATTAGACCCGAGGGTGACTGCTTCATTCTAAGGGTCGGAAACCCCAAACGGCTGGGTCACTACATCGTTGAGAAGGGGTTCATCGCGGTTGACGGTATCAGCCTCACCGTGGTAAAAAGGGGGTCATCTTCGTTCACCCTGTCAGTGATTCCTTACACCTTGCAGAACACCAATTTGCAAGACAAGGGTCCCGGCGACCGGGTCAACCTAGAGGCCGACATCCTGGCCAAATACGTGGAAAGCATCCTGGCACGGTGACCGGCGGATTACTCAGGTCCACCGGAAGAGAGGGACGGTTGTATGCCTCTGTGTAGCGTGGAAGAGGCCCTTGAGGAGTTCAGAGCCGGCAAGTTCGTCATCGTAGTCGATGATGAAAATCGGGAGAACGAGGGCGACCTCGTGATGCCCGCGGAGATGGTTACTTCGGACGCCGTCAATTTCGCCGTTACCCAGGCGCGGGGCTTGCTTTGCATGCCGGTATTGGGCGAACGGCTGGACGAGCTAAACATCCCGCTCATGATCGAGAAGAACGCCTCGCTTAAAAACAAGACCGCCTTTACGGTGTCCATCGACTACAACAAGGGCACCACCACTGGGATCTCCGCCCACGATAGGGCCGCTACGATCAAGGCTTTGATCGACCCCGAGACCATGCCGGACGAGATGACCCGGCCCGGACACCTGTTCCCCCTCCGCTACCATCCCGGCGGCGTGCTGGCACGGCCTGGTCACACCGAAGCCATCGTAGACCTCTGCGAAATGGCGAGTATGTATCCCTCCGGCATCGTCTGCGAGATCATGAACGACGACGGCTCCATGTCCCGCATGGACAACCTGGAGGTTTTCGCGGAAAAGTGGGGCCTGAAAATCCTCAGCATCGCCCAGATCATCGCCCACCGCCGCCGCAACGACAAGCTGATCGAACGGGTGGCGGAGGCCCGCCTTCCCACCAAGTACGGCGAATTCAAAGCCATAGCTTATAGAAGCGCCGTCGACGCCGACGAGCATCTCGCTCTCACCATAGGAGAGTGGCAGCCGGGCGACTCAGTCCTCGTGAGGATCCACAGTGAATGCATGACCGGGGATGTCTTCGGCAGCCTTAGATGCGACTGCGGCGAGCAGGTCGAGATGGCCCTCACCACCCTGGCCACCGAGGGTGTTGGCATCTTCCTGTATATGCGGCAGGAGGGCAGGGGCATCGGCTTGCATAACAAGATCAAGGCCTACTCCCTGCAGGAATCGGGTATGGACACCGTTGAGGCCAACCATACCCTCGGCTTCGAGGCTGACATGCGCCATTACGACATCGGCGGTCAAATACTGAAGGACCTGGGCGTAACTAGGCTCCGGTTGCTCACCAACAACCCGCGCAAAGTCGTGGGAATATCCGGCTTTGGAATCGAAATAGTCGAGCGAGTACCAGTGGAAGTCTCGGTCAACGACGAGAACCGCGAATACATGCTGACCAAAAAGCTCCGCATGGGCCATATCCTAGGCAACTGCTGACCGCCAGTCCCCACATTCAGACATTGGAAAAGAGCGGTGGCCATCCGGTCACCGCTCTTTTCTTTTGCCATCTGGTCCTAGTTTGGGGCTATGGACCGTCAGTTCCGACTCTGGACATCAAGTACGCCTGTATAAAGTCGTTCAGACCTCCGTCCAATACCGCGTGGGGGTTGGTGCTTTGGTGGTTGGTCCGGTGGTCCTTGACCGACTTGTAGGGGTGCAGCACGTAACTCCGGATCTGGTGGCCCCACTCCGGCGCCACCCGTTCGCCCCTCAACCTTGCCAACTCCTCCTCCCGTTCCTCGGTCTGTTTCGCCAACAGCCTGGCCTTTAGGATGCGCATGGCAAAGTCACGGTTCTGGTGTTGGGACCGCTCGTTCTGGCAGGTGACCACGATCCCGGTCGGGAGATGAGTCAACCGCACCGCCGAGGCCACCTTTTGCACGTTCTGGCCTCCGGGACCACTCGACCTGAAGAAGTCCATCTTCAAGTCCTCGGGACGGATGGAGACCTCCGAGTCCTCATCCGCCGAGGGCAATATCTCAACGTCGGCGAAGGACGTATGCCTCAGGTGGTTGGGGTCATAGGGCGACAGGCGGACCAACCGGTGTACGCCGCGTTCAGCGCTAAGGTAACCGAAGGCATGAGGTCCGCTTATCTCGGCAGTCGCGCTACGGAGTCCGGCGGCGTCGCCGTAGGAGAGGTCCATCACCTGCACGGCCCGCGTTTCCACCTCCGCCCAGCGCATATACATCCGGAAAAGCATCTCTGCCCAGTCCTGGGAGTCGGTGCCCCCCGCTCCCGAGTGGATCGAGACGATTGCGGACCGGTCGTCATAGGGGCCGGAAAGGGTCAGATTGATCTCTTCGCGGGCCAGGATGGCGGAAATCTGGCGCGCTTCCCCCTCTAATTCCGCCTGGATGGATTCGTCCCCCTCCTCGAGCGCGAGGTCAGTTAATTCCTTGAGGTATTCCGCCTGGGTGCGCAACTCCTGCCACAGGGTCACCGTATCCTTAATGCGGCCAAGGGTCTGCATCTTTCTCTGGGCCTGCCGGGTATCGTCCCAGAATCCCGGTTGCGCGGCCTCAAGCTCCATCTCCGCGATAATTTTCTCCTTGGCAGCGAGGTCAAAGACGCTCCACTACCGACGCGATCTTTTCACACATTGCGGTTAGCTCTTGCTGAAGCTCTTCCATAACTGAATAAGTCCTCCGGTTGGAAATGCGGACGTGGCCAATTTACTTCTGAACGCGCTCGGCGTATGGACCAATCTAGTATGCCACCCAGGGTATGCAGGAAGATTGCAAAGTCTTTCCAGACTGTAGAATATGCCTCCAACCGGTCATTCCCGCGAACGCGGGAATCCACGGTTCCAAGCCTGGAGTCCCGCTGTCTCAAAGCGGGACGGCGACAATCGAACAACTTCGCAATCGTCCTGCCAGGGTATGAGTGTGTTCTTGACCACCAGTATATCAAAGGACGTGACGATACATCGCGCGCCTAATCCGTGATTCGTAGCAGCTATGCGGGCTGACCGTGATATCTGAGTGCCGGACTTTTTGTTCCCGGCCTGAGTTATAATTGTGGAACACACAATGGCGTTCCTGCTATAGGGGAGTGTTTTCAGGGAAATCGCATTTTGACTGCGATCACGCCGCCATTCCCGCTGTCGCGGGATTCCACTACCGGAGTGACGGTGAGACCGCCCTTAACGCGATAGACCTGGGAGTGTTTGTAGAAGAGGCGGAGAAATGCTAGACCACGGAACACTGGAATCAGGACAAGCTGACCCCACACAGGCCCTCCGGCACCGCATGAGGCATTCCGCTGCCCACGTCATGGCCGATGCCGTGCTAAGGCTGTTTCCAGAAGCAAAAATGGGCATTGGTCCCCCCACACAGGACGGGTTCTATTACGATTTCGAGGTCTCCCGTCCCTTTACACCGGAAGACCTGGAGCAAATCGAAACCCTGATGAAGGGGGCCATCGCGGGGGGATTCCCGTTCGAGCGCGAGGAGTTGGATGCCTCCGAAGCCAGAGACATGTTCGCCGGCCAACCCTACAAGCTCGAACTGATCGAAGGGCTGGCCGACGCTGAAACCTTGTCCATCTACCGGCACAACGGTTTCGTTGACCTCTGCCAGGGCCCCCACGTTGAAAACACCGGCCAAATCTCAGCTGTGAAGCTGCTCACCGTCGCCGGAGCCTACTGGCGCGGCGACGAACACCGCCCGATGCTCCAGCGCATCTACGGCACCGCTTTCGAGTCCGAAGAAGAACTGTCGGGCCACCTGGAGCGGTTGGAGGAAGCCGAGCGCCGCGATCACCGGACCCTCGGTCGTCAGCTCGGGCTTTACTCGGTCCACGACGAGATCGGCCCCGGCCTGATCGTGTGGCACCCCAACGGCGGCAGGATTCGCTCGATCATTGAAGACTACTGGAAAAACCTGCACTACCGGCTGGGATACGACGTGGTCTATTCGCCGCACATAGGACGGGCCGCGCTGTGGGAGACCAGCGGCCACCTGGACTTTTACCGGGAGAGCATGTACGCCCCGATGGATGTGGACGAGCAGGAATACTTCCTGAAGCCGATGAACTGCCCCTTCCACATCGCCATCTACCGCTCGACCTTGCGAAGCTACCGCGAATTGCCCTTGCGGTTTGCCGAACTGGGCACTGTATACCGCTACGAACGCAGCGGCGCGCTCCACGGGCTGATGCGAGTGCGCGGCTTCACCCAGGACGACGCCCACATCTTTTGCCGCCCGGAACAGTTGGAAGACGAGATCGGCGGCGTGCTGGACCTGACCTTCGAACTGCTGCGCGACTTCGGGTTCGAGGAATACAGCATCGCCCTATCGACCCGTCCCGAAAAATTCGTGGGCGAAGAAGAGATGTGGGACCACGCTACCAGCTCCCTGCGCGGCGCGCTGGAGAGCAAGAGACTTCCCTTCACGATAGACGAAGGCGGCGGCGCGTTCTACGGACCCAAGATCGACATCCACATCACCGACGCCCTTGGCCGCGCCTGGCAATGCACTACGGTGCAATTTGACTTCAACCTGCCCGATCGGTTTGACCTCACATACCAGGACGACCAGGGAGGACGCCAGCGGCCTTACATGGTCCACCGGGCGATTCTCGGCTCCATGGAACGGTTCCTGGGCGTGTTGATCGAGCATTACGGCGGTTCATTCCCCCTGTGGCTGGCCCCGGTGCAGGCCGTGGTTATTCCCATTGCGGACCGGCACCTGGAGTACGCCAACCAGGTCCAGGAAACCCTGAACGCAGGGGGTATAAGGGTAGACGTCGACGACCGCAGCGAACGCATGAACCTGAAAATCCGCAACGCCCAGATGATGAAGGTCCCCTACATGCTGGTGGTCGGCGACCGTGAACGGGATGCAGCGGTCGTCGCCGTCCGCCAGCGCAACGGCGAAGATATGGGGGCAATGCCAGTAGCGGAGCTTTTGGCGCAGTTGAGGCTGGAGGCAAAGTAGTGAAGACGTATGTGTTTTCTGTAGAAGTAGAGCAAGAAGAGGATGGCCGCTGGAGCGCAGAGATCCCGGCGTTGCCGGGTTGCGCGGCGTGGGACTACACTAAAGAGAAAGCCCTTGAAGCACTCCGCGACAGTGCCGAAATGTACCTGGAAGTGCTGAAGGAATACGGTGACCATATGCCTTGGGAAAGGAAAAACAACAGTCTGTATCCTGTCCCAGAGGTCGTGACCATCACGATATGAGGGATCCGGGCAGAGTCCTTCGTCTTCTGCGCAACACTCCTGTAAGGGAGTTGGCACGAGCTCTGGAACGTGACGGATTCATTCTCGAACGGTCTCGACGCACGGGCGGAAACTTCTACAGGCATCCGGACGGCAGGACCACAGTTATCCACTTTCATTCCGGAGGACGCCCATTGTCCAGGAAAACACTGACAAGTTTACTCCGAGCAGCCCAATGGACAGAGGATGACTTGAGGAGATTAGGATTGATTTAAGACATCGTGGCGATGTTCTTATAGTCCCATCCTAATGCGTTCACTCCCGGCTTCGTAACCCAATCTCTGGCGAAAGACAGGTGCAACATGCCCAACAGGCTGATCAATGAGACCAGCCCCTACCTGCTACAGCACGCCAACAACCCGGTGGACTGGTACGCCTGGGGTGAGGAGGCGCTGGAACGGGCCAGGTCCGAAAACAAGCCGATCCTCTTGAGCATCGGATATTCCGCGTGCCATTGGTGCCACGTCATGGAGCGGGAGTCCTTCGAAGACGAGGACATCGCGTCGCTTATGAACCAGCGCTTTGTCAGCATCAAAGTAGACCGCGAAGAACGGCCCGACCTCGACGCGGTTTACATGCAAGCGGTCCAGATGCTCACCGGCAGCGGCGGCTGGCCCATGACGGTTTTTCTGACTCCGGAATGTAAGCCCTTCTATGGCGGCACTTATTTCCCGCCCGCAGACCGCGGTGGAATGCCCGGCTTCCCCCGGCTCCTCTTGGCCATCAGCGACGCCTACAATAACAATCGCGGCGAAGTCGACCGCGTCACCGGGCAATTGACGGCCAACATGGGACTCACCGGCCAGGTGCCCAGGGGAATCGACCCGTTGACCACGGAGACCCTGCACCAAGCATACTCCAACCTTGCCACCAATTTCGACTACCAGAATGGAGGAGTGGGTCCCGCCCCCAAGTTTCCCCAACCCATGACCCAGGAATTCCTCCTGCGCTACCACCAACGGGGATTCAACCCACGGGCGTTGGACATGGTCAACTTGACCCTGGAGAAAATGGCCTACGGAGGAATATATGACCAGATAGGAGGCGGTTTCCATCGTTACTCCACCGACCCCTATTGGCTCGTTCCTCACTTCGAAAAGATGCTCTACGACAACGCCCAACTTGCCAGGCTATACCTCCATGCTTACCAGGTCACAGGCCGCGATCTTTACCGCCGGATCACCGAGGAGACTCTGGACTACGTGCTGCGCGAAATGACCGGGCCAACCGGTGGCTTCTACTCAGCCCAGGACGCGGACAGCGAAGGGGAGGAGGGCAAGTTCTTCGTCTGGACCCCGGACGAGATATCCAACGTCCTGGGACCAACCGACGGGGAAATCTTCTGCGCGTTCTTTGGAGTGACTGAGCGCGGCAACTTCGAAAGCAGGAACATCCTCAACATCACCAAGGAAGAATCGGAATTCGCCCGGGACCGGCGCATGGAACTGGGCGACCTTATGACCGTCATCCAACGTGGCAAGACTGAACTCCTTCAAGTGCGTGAAGAGCGTATCCATCCCCTATTGGACGACAAAGTGCTGGCGTCCTGGAATGGTCTGATGCTCCGCGCATTCGCCGAGGCGGCCGCCGCCCTGGGCAGACAGGACTACCTCGACGCCGCGGTGAAGAACGCCGAATTCCTAATGGGATCGATGAAGCTTGACGGCAGACTTTTGCGCACCCACCGCAACGGCGAGTCAAAGCTGTTGGGGTACCTGGAGGACTATTCCTTCGTGGCCGACGGGCTTCTGGCCTTGTACGAAGCAACTTTCGACGAGCGTTGGCTCCGAGAGGTCGCCTCCCTGGCGGACTCCATGATCGACCTCTTTTGGGATGAAACCGTGGGTGGCTTCTACGACACGGGCTCAGACCACGAGGCGCTGGTAATCCGTCCCAGGGACGTGTTCGACCACGCCCAACCTTGCGGAGGCTCGGTTGCCACCGAGGCGCTGCTCCGGTTGGCCGTATTCACCGGGAAGAACGAATACGCTGCCAAAGCCGTGGCCCCACTGCGGTCGTTGCGCGAGAACATGGCCCGCTCCCCCGCCAGTTCCGGAGTCTGGCTGGGCGCGCTGGACTTCTACGTTTCGACGCCCAAAGAGGTTGCGATCGTCGGGCCAAGAGATGACCCGGCCACTCGCTCTCTGCTAGACGCCGTGTTCCATCAGTTTCTCCCCAACAAGGTGGTGGCCGGTATCTGGGACCCGGCTAGTCCTCCTGGTGCGAGCCAGTTTCCGTTGCTGCAAGACCGGGGTATGGCCAACGGCCAGCCCACTGCCTACGTTTGCCAGAATTACACCTGCCAACTCCCAGTAAACGACGTCGAAGCCTTGTTGGAACAGCTCAAGGCCTGACACCGGAATCCAGTCCCGCCGCAGCCACCGACTCCCTTGTCACGGTGTCGGGCAGCCGGTAGCGCGGCCAAAATACGAGACCTGTCACTACCAGTCCCCCGGCCAGCAGCGGCGCAAGGCGGATGCCCAGAGGATTGTCCGCCGAATCTCCCAACAGCAACACCAGGCTCAGCAGCAACGGAGGGAGGGCGAAGGTCACCTTCTCAAAGAAGTTTTGTGTCGAGTAAAACATGGCCTCCCGGCGTTCACCCGTCAGCAGTGCGTCATAATCGGCGATGTCGGCGGTTATCGCTTTGGGAAGCAGAAACACGGCGGACATGGCCAACCCGGCGACGAACCCCAGAACGACGCCCTGGGTCAGGAGCCCGCTATCGGAAATCAGGCCAACCAACCCCAATAGCGGGAAAGCCGCGCTGCTGGCAACCAGGCAAATGCCGTATATCCGCCGTTTGCTGACCCCTCGCCAGCCCAGTAGAAACCAGAACACGATGCCGCTGACGACCGCTCCGCCGATGACCACGGCGAAAATCAGGCTCGCCGCCGTGCCTTCCTCCTCCGCTCCCAACAGTTGCGAAGTGAAAAAGGGTATCCAGCCCTGCATGACTCCCACGCCGGTGGTGAACATGACGAAGGTGGGTAGGTAATAGATGAACTGCGGGTTGCCCAGCGTGCCGCGTATAGCCGGAAAGAACGAAACCTGGGCCGGGGGCGTGCGTCGCGGCGCGTGCCGCCAGATAGCCGCCATTGACAGATAACGGAACGTCAGCCCCAGTACCGCCAGAATGACGCCCATCACCTGGAACCCCAGCCCGTCCACGACGGGGCCGCCAACAATCAGGCCCACGGCGGCGCCAATGATGGCGAACAGGAAAATGAGGCCCACCAGGTTCATCCGGTCGGACGCCGTATCCGTCACTTCTGGTATCAGCGCCTCCAGAGCCCCGCTGGACATGGTCGCCGCCATTAAAAAGAGTTCCAGCATTATCACGAAGTAAATTACGTTCCACCAACTGGCCTCCTCCGTGGGCAGGAACCAGATGAGGGCCGCGAACAGGGCGTAAAATGGCGTGCTGAACACCACAAAAGGGATGCGCCGCCCCCACCGGCTGCGGGTGCGGTCGCTCCACCAGCCGATAACCGGGTCGGTGAAGGCGTCGAAAAAGCGGCCACCGAAAATCAGAAAACCGGCCAGCACCCGGGCGTCGATGCCGATACCCAACACTGCCACATCCGGGACCCTGGCCATCCCCTCCATGGCCGGGGGCACAAGGAAAAAGAGCAACCAGGATTGCCGGAAGTAGCCGATGGCCTGTAGGCCAACGTGATCGGCGGCGAAAAGGACTTTGTTTAGCGTTGGGAGCCGGTTAGCCTGTGACACAGCCATTACGGGTCAGACCTCGCCGCCGCAGTGTGGGACTACCCTCAGCGTGAGTAGGCATGTATAATTATGCCCGATTCAGCAGAGCAAGGAGCGAAACTGGGCATGTGGAGCACAAACTTCGGAATGCCGGGCATCCACGCTCCTCAATCCGCCGCACTGCGTGCCTGGAATGTACCAGCTCATCCATATCGCCTTGCTTCCCGGTGCGAAGTTAGCGCGCGCTCTTCATGGACGGGCCAGCAGCTAAACGTCTCTTGGCAACTGGTAACAGCCGGTGAGACTGACTAGGGAGAGGAAAATGCCAGAAGCAGCCAAGATTATCTATACCAAAACTGATGAGGCTCCGGCCTTGGCCACGCACTCGTTGTTGCCGGTTCTCCAGGCCTTTACCAAGGGGTCCGGCATTGACCTGGAGACCTGGGATATCTCGTTGACCGGCCGCATTATAGCCAATTTCCCTGACAATCTGACGGATGAGCAAAAGATCCCCGATTATCTGCGTATGTGTGGCGAGTTGTGCCTGGAGCCGTCAGCGAACCTTGTCAAGCTGCCCAATATCAGCGCCTCGATTCCCCAGCTAAAGAGCGCGATCGCGGAACTACAGGACAAGGGGTACGATATTCCCGACTACCCCGACCAACCTGCAACCGACGAAGAACGCCAAGTCCAGACGCGCTATTCCAGGGTGCTGGGTAGCGCGGTCAACCCGGTCATACGGGAAGGGAACTCCGATCGCCGGTCCTCCACGGCGGTGAAGGAGCATGGCAAACGCAATCCCCACCGCATGATGCAGGATTGGCCGGAAGTGTCCAAAACTCGCGTAGGACACATGACCAGTGGGGATTTCTTCGGTAGCGAGCAGGCCCTAACCACAACGGAGGCCGGGTCAGCCACCATCGAATTTGTGGCCGTCGACGGGACCGTCACGGAGGTCAAATCCGGTATCCCTCTGCAATCCGGGGAAATCATTGACTGCGCCGTTATGAATGCCCAGGCGCTGCGCCAGTTTTTCGCCGAAGAAATAGCAAGGGCCAAGTCCGACGACGTGTTGCTCTCCCTACATGTGAAGACCACCATGATGCGGGTGTCGGACCCAATTATTTTCGGCCATTGCGTGTCGGTTTACTACCAGGACGTGTTCGAAAAGCACGCGGCCGAACTGGCTCAACTCGCGGTGGACCCCGACAACGGGGTTGCCGAACTCCTCACGAAGATTCAAGCTCTTCCAGAGGACAAGAGAGCGGAAATCGAGGCCGACATCCAGGCGGTCTATGAGAGCCGCCCGGATCTGGCGATGGTTAACTCCAACCGGGGAATTACCAACCTACATGTGCCGAGTGATACGATTATTGACGCCTCCATGCCCGTTATTATCCGCGATGGCGGGCGCACGTGGGGTCCCGATAACGAATTGCACGACACCGTCGCAATGATCCCCGATCGCTCTTATGCGACTATATACCAAGCGGCGATTGAGGACTGCCAGGAGCATGGAGCGTTCGATCCGTCCACCATCGGCAGCGTTGCCAATGTCGGGCTGATGGCTCAAGCCGCCGAAGAGTACGGTTCCCACGACAAGACTGTTAAGGCCCCCGGCAATGGGACGATTCGGGTCGTCGATGCATCGGGCAATGCCCTGATGGAACAGAGCGTTGAGAAAGACGATATCTTCCGGATGTGTCAGACGAAAGACGTCCCCATTCAGGATTGGGTCAAGCTCGGGGTCAATCGCGCAAGACTCACCGGCACGCCAGCCATCTTCTGGTTGGATCCGGACCGGGCCCACGACGCCGAGCTGATCAAGAAAGTGGACCAGTACCTGCCCACGCATGAAACCTCTGGCCTGGATATTCGCACCATGACCCCCATGGATGCCATACGGTTCACCATGGAGCGCAGCCGGGCCGGCCAGGACTCCATTGCCGTGACTGGCAACGTGTTGCGCGATTATTTGACCGATCTCTTCCCCATCCTGGAGTTGGGCACCAGCGCCAAGATGCTTTCGGTCGTCCCCCTGCTTAATGGCGGCGGGATGTTTGAGACAGGCGCTGGCGGGTCGGCCCCCCGGCACGTTCAGCAGTTCTTGGAGGAGGGGCATCTACGGTGGGACTCACTGGGTGAATTCTGTGCTCTTGTCGCATCCTTCGAACATTGCGCCGAGGTGTTTGAGAACGACCGGGCAAGACTCTTTGCTGAGACCTTGGACCAGGCGATTGGGGAGCATTTGGAACAACGCCGGGCGCCATCGCGCCGGGTAAACGAACTTGACACCCGGGGCAGTCATTTCTACCTCGCCTTGTACTGGGCGCAAGCCCTCGCCAAGCAGACCGATGACCCTGAGTTGCAAGCGCGCTTTACCGAGGCGGCCCAGAAGTTGGCCGCCAACGAAGACAAGATCGTTCAGGATCTGATTGACGCCCAGGGACAGCCAGTCGAAGTGGGTGGCTACTACCACCCCAATGAGGAGATGAGCGCCAAAGCCATGCGTCCCAGCGCCACCCTGAATGCGATTATCGATGGTATCTAGGAACGCACCGGCTGGCTGAGGCGTGGTCTTTAGCCGGCCGGTTTATAGGCGTCGGAGCCTTTGGCGACTAAGGGCCGCCTCCTCTCCACCCGTGATTCTGTGCTTGCCCCGGCCTCACATGTGCTGAACAAGGACCAGGGGCGCCACCCTCCCCTGTCCTCATACCCTAGGCAGGCCGCCAGACCAGGCCAACTGAACAAAGGAGCAATAACCAGATGCGAAGCAAGGTAACCGTAGTCGGTGCGGGGAACGTCGGCGCTACCACCGCTCTCAGGATTCAGTCGCTGGGCTACGCCGACGTCGTCCTGGTGGATGTGGTAGAAGACCTGCCCCAGGGGAAAGCGTTGGACATGCTGGAAGCTGGCCCAGTGGTGGGATCTGACGCCCGCGTCACCGGCAGCAACGGCTACGAGGAGTCCGCGGACTCCGACCTGGTGGTCATCACCGCCGGGATCGCCCGCCGACCCGGTATGAGCCGTGACGATTTGCTCCTCACCAACATGCGGATCACCTCGGCGGTGACCGCCGAGGTAGTGAAGCACTCTCCCAACTGCATCATCATTGCGGTGACGAACCCTCTGGACGCCATGGTCCAAAACGTTTACGAGAGCGCGGGCTTCCCCAGAAACCGCGTTTTCGGCATGGCAGGTGTGTTGGACACCGCCCGCTTCCGCACCTTCATCGCAGAAGAGTTAGATGTCTCGGTGGAAGACGTTCAAGCCTACGTGCTGGGAGGCCACGGCGACGACATGGTGCCGTTGGTGCGTTACACCACCGTGGGCGGCATCCCCATCAGCCAGCTTATGGCTGAAGAGAAGATCGACCAGTTGGTCCGCCGCACCAGGGACGGCGGCGGCGAGATCGTGGCCCTGTTGAAGGAAGGCAGCGCCTACTACGCCCCTTCCGCGGCCATAACCCAGATGGTGGAGGCCGTGCTCCTGGACAAGAAGCGGATTCTACCATGCTGCGTATACCTGGAAGGGGAGTTCGGGATCAACGGCCTCTGCGTCGGGGTGCCCGCCAAGCTGGGAGCGGGCGGCATGGAGCAGGTTGTGGAAATCCGTCTGACCGACGACGAGAAGGCCGCCCTCTCCCAATCAGCGGCCAGCGTCCAAGAGTTGGTGGACGTGATGCACCAGAACCGGACGGAGGGTTAGGGAAAAGAGGCGGTTGCGCCTGACTTTTTTTGACCTGCGGGTCGAATAACCATTGCCAACCTCGGCCCAGTTGCGCCGGCGCAACTGGGCCGATAACTTTTGTACGCAGATGTTGTATGTAAATAATCAGACAGTTCGAAGGCCACCAGGTCAACAGCATCGCGTTTTCTGAGAAAAGCGGCTGTTCCGTTCTCAATCCTTTTGGGGATAGGGCTTGCCATTACTATTTCGCCGCTGCTGGCACTTGCGACTGACGATTCATCGACCAACAGTGAAATAACCATCACGGTAATTCTGGCCGTTGCGATTGCAGTGGGCACCAGCGTTCTCCTGATAGCCGCATATACCACGTTCCGGGCAGGGTATTCTAGGCGTCGCAGACTGCCCGCCATGCTCGCCATTTGGGTGCTTGGGCAAGCGGAGCAAGGCCCGGTTCCGGCATTTAAGGCAACCGGAATTGGCGAGCGGAACGGAAACCTGATTATTCTTTTGTCCGCCGGGTGGGAAGACTCGGTGGATGTGGGTGAAAGGTTCATTGCGTACAATGATGCCAGCGGAAGAAAGTTAGGTATAATTATAGCTGTTGAGGTCGATGGTGATTCATGCCGTTGCGAAGTCTCTGATGGGATGGAACAAGGGGAATTTTGGGAAGAATTGGAATCTCGTATGACGAGAGACTTTTCTCCTCCGGTAGGAGTAACGTTTTCACGGCAAATCAACCCGGAGGTCATTGAATCGGCGAAGCAGTTGCTTCGTAGATGGGGTGGATAACCAATGGTCATCGAAGGAAAGATAGCCAGCATCCTCAATGAACGGGACCTTGTGATAAACAAGGGGTCTGACGACGGCGTAGCAGAAGGCATGAGATTCAAAGTGAATGACCCGCGGGTCAGAATCACCGACCCGGATACCGGGGTCGAACTTGGGACACTGGAACGCGAGAAAATCCGGGTCAAGGTCACAAAAGCGCATCCTCGTTTTTCAATAGCAAAAACCTATGAAACATACCGGGCATATCCAGAGGAATCGTGGAGGACCAGTGTTACCAGAGTTAGAAAACTCAGGTTTGGGCCGGGCGTCGCTGAAGGAGTATCCATAGATGCAGCCGGCAGTTCCGTTAGAGTTGGCGATCCGGTAATAGAGGTAGGAGAGGAATCCGTCTCGGACTAACATATGGAGGCTGACCGATGGCAAACCGCACCACACTGGAAACCCAACTGCTGGAGAAGGCAGCACAGTACCTGCCCGGAGGGAACACCGGGAACCTGACGGTACGGGACGACCTTAACTTCTTGGTCCGCGAAGGGCGGGGGTCTCACCTGTACGACGTCAGCGGCAATGAATATGTCGATTGGCTCATGGGTTCCGGTCCTATGATATTGGGTCACGCCCACCCCGCCGTCACCGAGGCCGTGATCAAAGCGGTGGAACAGGGCAGCACGTTTTTCGCCACCAACGAGAAAGCGGTGATGCTGGCGGAGATGTTAGTCGAAGCCGTTCCGTGCGCGGAGCAGGTCCGATTCACCACCAGCGGGACCGACGCCTGTTTCCAGGCCATGCGGGCGGCGCGGTCCTATCGGAAACGGGACAAAGTGCTCAAGTTCGAGGGCGGGTACCACGGGACCAGCGATTACGCCCAGATGAGCGTTACCCCGTCCGCATCTGAGGAGTTTCCCCAAGCCGAGGCCAACAACGCCGGTATCCCCAGCGTCATTCGGGACCTGATGCTGATAGCGCCATTCAACGACATCGACACAACCAACAGGATAATCGAAGCTCATCATGAGGAGTTGGCCGCCGTAATCGTTGAACCTCTGCAGCGGGTGATCGCCCCCCAGCCCGGATTCCTCCAGGGGTTGCGCCAAGTGACCGCCCGTTATGAGATCCCTTTGATATTCGACGAAATCGTGACCGGTTTCCGCCTCTCCTACGGTGGTGCGCAGGAATTCTATGGCGTAACTCCGGACCTTTGCACTGTCGGCAAGATAATGGGCGGCGGCTACCCATTGGCGGCGGTTATGGGACGAAGCGACATTCTCTCGGTATACGATCAGAATTCCGCCGTGTCCGACACTTACGTAAGCCAAGTTGGAACACTCAACGGCAACCCCATCGCCTGCGCCGCAGGCCTGGCGACCTTGAACGAATTGCGCAAGGAAGGCGCTTACGAGCGGTTGCGCAGCACCGGCAGCCGCGTCAGGTCTGCCATGATGGAATTGTTTGCTGAGAACGGCATCCAGGCCCAAATGTGCGGCGAAGACGCCATCTTCGACGTATTCTTCACCGGTCAGCCCGTGGTCAATTACCGGGACGGCCTTGCCGCGGACACTCAAATCATGGGCAGGTTTAACGCCGGCCTGCTGGAACGAGGCATATTGAAGGGCGGGCAAAAGTACTACCCCTCCATCGTCCATACCGACGACGATGTAGAAAAGACGGTCCGGGCATTCGCCGAGGTTATCCCGACTTTGCGGGGCTAGGACGGAGACATTCGTATGACTACCGCTACGATTGCGGGATTTCGCCGCAAGCGCAAAACCCTGTTCGACGCGGACGACTTACTACACTTACCCACCAACGGGCGGCGTTTGGAGTTGGTG
Organism: Dehalococcoidia bacterium; assembly: GCA_965197545.1. Lineage (GTDB taxonomy): Bacteria > Chloroflexota > Dehalococcoidia > Lucifugimonadales > UBA3495 > CATOSP01. Next base: position 1,426,348 of record CBDANJ010000007.1, on the reverse strand, counting down.
AAGGGAAAACTCTACGAAATGGCTCCAGCAGGTGCACGACACGGAAGCGTCGCCCTCCGAGTCGCCGCAAGGCTTCAGATTCATGTAGACAATCTCGGACTCGGGCAGGTCTTCGCCGCCGAAACGGGCTTCAAGCTTGGGCGCGAACCCGACACTGTGCGCGCTCCTGACGCATCCTTTGTCTACGCGGAGCGGCTTCCTGAAGGCGGTCTCCCAGATGGCTTCCTAGAGCTTGCACCTGATCTGGCGGTTGAGGTGGTGTCTCCCAACGACAGGCGCCGGGAGATCCTGGAAAAAGCGCTGGCCTGGCTGGCGGCGGGGACATCGGAAGTCTGGGTCCTTTATCCAACGACGCGAACGGTGACCGTGTACCGGTCTCAGGATGACATCCAGGAACTCTCTGAAGAGGACGACCTCGACGGGGGCTGGGTCCTCCCTGGTTTCTCTACCCCGTCCGACTGCTATTTTCCTGATTCTCGTGGAATTGGCCCTATGCAGTTGTCCCCAGCTTGGTTACCAGGGGCCTGGTGTTTACGATGTGGCGGCGTAGTCCCAGGTCTGCGGGAGAGATGCCCATCGCCAGGCCAATGGCTTGGGGCAGGTGGAGGATCGGCATCCCGATGGAACGCCCTGCCTGCGCGGAAGCCTTGGGTTGGAATCCATCTAGGTTCAAGTGGCACAAGGGGCAAGGCGTGACCATGGCGTCCGCGCCAAGCTCCTTCACATCCAGCGTGTGCTTGGCAACCATCGCCACCGAATTTTTCTCGTTAATCGTCAAGATGGGAAAGCCGCAGCAACGCGTCTTGCCTGAATAGTCCACCACCGTCGCGCCCAAGGTCTCGATCAAGCTCTCCAGCGAGGAAGCGCGTTCCGGGTTGTCCTCCATCCCCAGGGCGTCGGTGGGGCGCACCAAGTAGCAACCGTAGAACGGAGCCAGCCGGACCCCGTTCAGAGGCCGCGTGACGAGCTGAGTCAGTTTCTCGGTCCCGTAATCTTCGATCAGGATCCAGAGCAAATGCTTCGGCTCAGCAGTCCCCTTATATTCCAAGCCTTCCTCGGCCAAATAGGAGTTGACCTCCGCTAGGTACTCCGCGTCGTTCTTGAGCCGGTGGTTGGCCTGGGACATAACCCCCTGGCAGGTGCTGCAAATGGTCATAATGGGCAGGTCCAAGTTCTCGGCCATCGCAAACGTGCGGGCGTTGAGTGTATCGCCCAACGTGCGGTTCTTCTCTTGCAACACTCCGGCCCCGGTACAGGAAGCACCGGGCATCTCCTGGAGTTCGATGCCCAGGCGTTCACAGATTAGCTTGGCGGCCGGGTATAGCTCGGGACAACCTCCACGAGACACGCAACCGGGATAGAAAGCGTATTTCAAACTGGTCCTCCGGGACAATATGGATTTGTGGGTTGTGGGCGGCGAACGGGATCCAGTGGGATTAGTGGCTCTCTTCCGGTTCTTCCGCTGGCTGCCCGACTTTTTCAAACAGGTTGCGAACGTTCTCGACGCCCGGAAGTTCCGGATGCAACAGCGGCGGCAGCTTACCGTGGGTAAGAGCCCTAATCGCCTCGGGCATGACGTTCAGCAGGGCGGGCACGTTGGTCACACCCACCGTCATGGGCACGATCTTCAGTTCGTCCAACCAACCACTGTGCTCCACTAGGTCGGCAAAGGCCTGTACGTGCCGCGCGCCGTAGGTCTTGTCCAGCCCGGCGTCCAAAGCCTGGTCGCGAAGGGCCATAATCCGGTCCATCGGCGCGACACCCTTGGGGCAGACCTGTACGCACTCGAAGCAGCGGGTGCAGTCCCACATGCCCGAGGCCTCGCTAAGCAGCTTCAACCGGTCTACAGAGTCCCCGTTTTCATCGCCGTCACGGGGATCGGCGGTGAATCGGTATGCCTTGGCCAGGGCTGCCGGGCCCATGAAAGTCGGGTCCACTTCCAACACGGTGCAGTCTGACACGCATGCGCCGCACATGATGCACGCGGTGACCCCGGACAGATGCAACATGGACTCATTGGAGGCTATGTATTCACCCTCGGGCTCAGGACCCTGGGGCTGTAGATAGGGCTCCACGGCCATGATCTTGTCCCAGAACATGTCGAAGTCCACTACCAGGTCTTTGACTACGCGCATCACGCCAGCGGGCTCGATGGTGATCACGCCGTCATCCCCCAGGCTGTCCCGGGCTTGCGCCTTGCAGGCCAACGTGGCGTGGCCGTTTATCCGCATGGCGCAGGAGCCGCAAATGGAGCTTCGACAGGAGCAACGGAGGCTCAACGTGCCGTCCACGTCCTCTCGTACCTTGATAAGTGCGTCCAGCACCGTCGCGTTATCCTCGACGGTAACCGGAAAATCTTGCCAGTAGGTTTCGGGGTTGTCGGATTCGGGGTCGTACCTTTTGACCCTGAGAGTCAAGTCCATTGGTCAGTATTTCCTTTCTTCGGGAGTCCACTGTGTGATGGAAACCGGGGAATAAGAGATTTCCGGGCCCTCATCGCCTTTGGCTGTGACGATGTGCTTCATCCAGTTCTCGTCGTCACGGTCCGGGTAATCGGTCCGGGCCTGAGCGCCGCGGCTGTCCCGGCGTTCCAGGGCGCTCACGGCGATGGTCTCCGCGCAATCGAGCATGAAGCCCAGCTCCAGGGCAAAAATTAGGTCCGTATTGAACGTCCGGCCCTTGTTGTCCACTGGGACGGTTGTATACCGCTCTTTCAGGCCCTGGAGGTCGTGCATCGTCTCCCGCATACCGGCCTCATGGCGGTACACGGCAAGGTTACGGTTCATCGACTCGCCCATGCCCAGCCGGACACTTGCCACCCGGTCGCCGTTCTGAGGGCGGTCCAGCATCCCCCGGAGCCGGGCTTCCTCGAGACGCACAACCTCGTCAACATCGATCTCGATGTATTCTTGGCCGCGGGCCGCGTTGGCCGCATGATCGCCGGCCCGTTGACCAAACACGATGGTGTCCAGCAGGGAGTTGGCCCCTAGCCGGTTGCCGCCGTGCACGCTGACACAGGCGCATTCACCGGCGGCGTACACGCTGGGCAGATTGGTCTGGCCATCGACGTCGGTCTTGATGCCGCCCATCATGTAGTGCATCCCCGGGCGTATGGGTATCGGATCGGTCACCATATCCACGCCCGCCAGGTCGATGCCGATCTCGCGAATCTGGCTGAGTTTTTCCTTGATGAGCGCTTCGCCCAAGTGGCGGCAGTCGAGGAATACACACCCATCGGCGCCGTTTCCCGCGTTGATCTCCGTCTGTTCGGCGCGGGAGACCACGTCCCGGGACGCGAGCTCCATCATGCTGGGGGCGTACCGTTCCATAAACCTATCGCCGTTCTTGTCCAGGAGGTAGGCCCCCTCACCCCTCGCCGCTTCGGATATCAAGACACCGTTTCCGGCCAGAGTTGTCGGGTGGTACTGCACCATCTCCATGTCCATCAAGCGGGCTCCGGCGTTGTAAGCCAAGGCCATTCCGTCACCGGTTACGATCAAGGCGTTGGTGCTGGGCTCAAACACGCGGCCCAGGCCTCCGGTGCAGAAGATCACCGTCTTGGCCCGTATCGCAAACACTTGGCCGCTGCGAATCTCCAGGGCGGTGACCCCGCACACCCGGTCGTCCTCCTCGATCAGACCCGTAACGAACCACTCTTCGTAGCGGCGGACTCCCGATTTAATTAGCTGCTCGAACATCACATGGAGCAACGCCTGGCCGGTGAAGTCACCCACGAAGAAGGTGCGGGCCCGCCGTTGGCCTCCAAACGCTCGTGTTCCCAGCTTCCCCTCGTCGTCCCGGTTGAAGGTCACGCCGAAGTGCTCCATGTCGATCAGGGCTTGACCCGCCGACTGGCACATGATCTCGATGGCGTCCTGGTCCCCCAGGAAATCGCTGCCCTTGATGGTGTCGTAGGCGTGGTCTTCCCAGTCATCCCCCCGGTCCACCAGGGCGGCGTTAATCCCGCCCTGGGCCGCGTTGGAGTGGCTGCGCACGGGGTGGACCTTGCTGATGATGGCGGCATTGGCCCCCTGGGCGCGGGCTGCGATGGCGGCTCGCATCCCCGCCAACCCGGCCCCGACCACCAGAACATCGTGCTCTAACATACCTGGTTCCTCCCTAGTTGTACCCGATGACCGTTAAACGGCTCCCATAGTTTAGCATCTATCCGGGGTTTACAAGGTTAAGCGCCATCACCAGTGAGAGTATACTTTTCGCGTCCCTGATCTCCCCGGACTGGATCAACATGGGGATGTCCCCCAGCGGTACGCGCTCCACGGTGATGTTCTCGTCGTCATCGGCGGCAAGTTTGGCCGGAGTAAGCCCGGTGGCGAGATAAGAGTACATGAACTCGGTACACCATCCGGGCGACACCCAAAAGCTTGAGAGAGGCCGTATGTTGGCGGCCGTGTAGCCAATCTCTTCTTGAAGCTCGCGCAATACCGTGTCATTGGGCGACTCCCCCGGATCCATGCCTCCGGCGGGAATTTCCAACAGACTCGCCTCGGCGGGCTTGCGGTATTGTCTCACCAGCAACACGCTGCCGTCCGAGTCTACCGGCACCACGCAGACGCTGTCTCCATGCTCCGCGATTTCCCTGGTGGTCAGACGGCCGGTATGCAGCTCCACCGTATCGACTCTGAGGTTGACGATTCGGCCTTCGTAAACCCGCTTGCTCTCGACCGTAGGTTCAGTATGCGGTCCTTGCATCTTCGCTGGTCTCCCTACTGGCCTCGGATGCTGAATCCCAGCCGGCGGGTCAGCGTGCCATAGAAGTAGCTGGGGGGATTGGCCCGGAGGAACCTGGCCTTAAGGGGACTCTGCTCAAGTTCAACCCTGTCTCCAGGAGAGAGGGGGTAGTCCACGTAGCCGTCTACGCTGACTATGGCTTCCTGGTACCCTTCCAAGGCAAGGGATATCCGTGCGGCGCTGTCAAGGACGAGTCCGGCGGTTAGCCCCATGTGCGCGGCCACTGGCTTCAACACTAAAGACTCGGACATCGGGTCCAATATAGGTCCGCCCACCGCCAGGTTGTACCCGGTACTTCCGGTTGCGGTGGACAGTATCACGGCGTCGGAACGGAAGGTCGTCAAGGGCGCGTCGTCGATGCTGCCGGTGATGGTTACCACGCGGGAGACAGCCCCCCGGGCCACCACCACATCGTTGAGCGCGTGGTAAAGTTCGGTCTCTTCCAACCCGCTGCGAATTACGCGGGCCTGGACCATGTTGCGCTCTTCCACGCGGCAACCGCCCCCTAGATAAAAGGGAAGCCGGTCCAGGGCCTCATGCACCTGCAGCTCGGTCATAAACCCGAGCCGCCCCATGTTGATCCCCACAACAGGAATCTCGTTGGCCGCCGTCACCCGTACCGCCCGGAGGATTGTTCCGTCGCCTCCGACGGTGACAACCAGCTCGGTCTGCTCCGCCCTCACCCGCAGGGCCTCCAGGTTCTCCGCGGGAGAAATCCAGCTATCGTCATGAAGGTTGAGCTGGTGGAAAATAGCGGTGCTCAGGTCCAGGGCCTCGGGAATTCGAGCGTTGTATATGATGCCGACGTTATTCATACAGCGTCTGGACGGAAATCGTCCCAGAGAGGCTTGGGGACCGGCCCCGCGCAACCCCGGCGCGAGAGCACGCGCAGTCTAGCACCGGCTTAGAATTAGTGTCAACGCGGCCCTGAATCATAGCCTCACCGCCAGGGCTGAAACGGCGATCTCCGCCGCCCGGAGCACATACCCCGGCGCGATGCCCATCCATAACATCGAAGCTCCAGATGCGGTTAGGGCAACCCAGGAAGCGGGTGACAGGGGTATCGGTTCGTCGGAAGCCGGCGCTTCCAGGAACATGACCCGGATGATTCGAACGTAATAATACGCGGATACGACGCTGTTGATAACTCCGATTATCGCCAGCCAGGCCAGTCCGCCCTTCACGGCGGCGGTAAAGATGTAGAGTTTCGCAATAAATATGCCGGTCGGCGGCACTCCGATAAGTGCGACCAACGCCAGGGCCAACACGACGGCCAGGACCGGAGAACGCCTGGCGATACCCGCGTAGTCCTCGATCTGGTCGCTGCCAATGCGGCTGCCAATGGCTATGATGGCGAAGAAGGCGGTAAGGTTGGCCGCAGTGTACGCTCCAAGGTAGAAAAGCACGCTGTTTGGTCCGACGGGAACGTACCCGGTTGAGCCGTCGGCGGATCCCTGCACCCCCGCAGCGACACCCACCAGGATGTAACCTGCGTGTGCAATCGTGCTGTACCCGAACAACCTCCGGATGTTGGACTGGCTCATTGCCACCAGGTTGCCAACAATCATGGACGCGGCCGCCAGGATAGCCATCAAGACTCCCCAATCCATGCCCACGTCAAAGAAACCAGTGTAGAAGACCCGGATCAGCACCGCGAATGCCGCGGCTTTGCTCGCAACAGACAGGAACGCGACGACCGGCGTAGGCGCCCCCTCATAGATGTCCGGCACCCACATCTGGAATGGCGCGGACGATATCTTGAAGCCAAACCCGGCAACCATTAGCACGACCCCGACTAACAGCACGTAGTTATCCGTCGACAAGCCGCCTGTTGTATCGGCGACCCTCGCGGCTATGCCGGTGAGGTCGGTGGTCTGGGCGAAACCGAACACCAACGCCATTCCGTAAAGCATAATCGCCGAGCTGATGGCCCCGATGACCAGGAACTTCATCCCCGCCTCGCTGGACTTGGAGCTGCTCTGGAACGCGGCCAAGGCCACGATTGGCAGCGTGGTCAATTCCAACGAGATGTAAATGGTTATGAGTTCGGAAGCGCTGGCCAGCAAGATCATGCCTGTGGCGGAGAACAGCACCAACCCGTAATATTCTCCGTGCCTCCGCTCCATCTGGTCTACATACTCAACCGAAGCGAGCACAACCAACGCCGTGGCTGCCAATACCAGGAAACCGAAGAACAAGGCAAACCGGTCGACAACAAGGCTACCCAGGAGCACGCTCTCCTTGCCGTCAACCACCGCCTCCGACGCGGACAGCAGGTCCCGGATGTCCATCAGGTCTTGCAATTGGAACACCAAAAGAACAGTCGGCGCGATCAACCCGACCAGGGCAAACAGGGGAAGCAGCCGTTTCCGCTGGGTTACCAGGTCCAGCAGGATCACCAATATCCCCACAATTGCCACGGCCATCGGCGGGGAAATGACGTAGATGTCGTACAGCGACATAGGCTCCCTTACCCGCCGCCGTTAAGCGTGTTTATCATCGGCTCGAGCCCTATCTCGAATACGTCCGTCAGCAGGGATGGGTAGACCCCGATCCCCACGATCGTGATCACAAGGAGCGCCAGGGGCACAGCTTCGACCAGTGAAGCATCGGCCAGGTCGGCGAACCTCTCCCGGCGCTCACCGAAGAATGCCCTTTCCACCATCCACAAAATGTACCCGGCCGCTAGTACGATTCCCAGCACCGCGAGGACTGTGGCCCATGGGTACGCCCGGAACGCCCCCAGAAAAACCAACACCTCGGAGACGAACCCGCTGAGTCCCGGCAACCCCAACGAAGCCAGCCCGGCGATCAGGAAAGCCGTGGCCACGACCGGCATCCGCCCCGCCAGTCCACCCAGGTCGGGAATGTAGCGGGTATGGGCCCTGTCGTAGACCAGCCCCGTCGCTAAGAACAGAAGCCCGGTGATCGTTCCGTGGGTAAATAGCTGCATAGCCGCGCCGTTTAGCCCCGCTGATGTCAACGTTCCTTCGCTGATTCCAATGGAACCGATCCCAATCATGACCAGGCCCATGTGGCTCACGCTGGAATACGCTATGAGACGCTTCAGGTCCGTCTGCCGAATTGTCACGACGGCTCCATACAAGACGCTGATCACACCAAGCGCGACCAGGACCCAGGCGAATCTGTCGGCCTGAGACGGGAACATCCCCACGTTGATACGAAGCAGGCCGTACCCGCCCATTTTGAGCAGCACTCCCGCCAGCATGACGCTGGCCGCCGTGGGTGCGTCGGTGTGGGCGTCGGGCAGCCACGTATGGACCGGCCAACTCGGGAGCTTGATGGCAAAAGCTATGAAGAAGAGCCAGAACAGGGCTCCCAACGGCAACAGCACGTTCCCAGCGTTGAGCATGGTTTCGGCCTGGGACAACTGGACCATGTCGAAGGTCCCTATCCCCGGCGTGAGGAACACCGCGACGATGGCCACCAGCATAAAGGCGCTTCCCAAAAGAGTGAAGATGAGGAATTTCATCGCCGAATACTCTTTGCGTCCGGCTCCCCAAATGGAGATCAGCATGTACATCGGGACCAGTTCCAGTTCCCAAAACAGGAAAAACAGGAGCAAGTCCAGGGAAGTGAACACACCCATAACCGAGGTCTGCAACACCAACAGCCAGATGTAATGCTCCTTTACCCGAACGTTTATGTGCCAGGATGCGAACACGGCGCATATCCCCAGAAGCCCCGTTAGCGCGACCAACGGCGCGCTCAACCCGTCCACACCCAGCAGGTAACTGGCCTCAAACGTTTCACCGGGTATCCAGGTAAACCGTTCGACGAACTGGAATCGGTCAGCGCCCTCCGACCGATCGAAGAAGCTGAAGACAATCAGGCTCAACGCCAATTCGGCTAACGCGATTAGGAGAGCAAAAGCGCGAACATTCCGGTCACCGCGTATCAGCGCGAAGATAATCAACGCTCCCGCCAGAGGCAGGAAGACGGTAACAGTCAGCAAATAGACGAAGGGGGAGGAAAGATCCACTACGCGATCTTCCCCCGGACCCTTGAAGCGTCAAGTGACACAGCTTCTATTCGGAAACCAGGCGTGGTCACGTTAGCAAGAACCCCAAAACAATTATCAGGCTGCCCAACGCCACCGCCAACCCGTAAGCCTGGACCTCTCCAGTCTGAAGGGGGGCCAGCGCCAATCGGCCAACGTTCCGGAAAATTGCGCCAGTCCAGTCCACAATCCGGTCCACGATGCTACGGTCCACCCAGTCGGTAGCCCCTGCCAAGACCCGGTAAAAGGCCCGGCGGACTAAGGCGTCTTCGTAAAGCGCATCGATGAAATACTTCTGGAATAACAGTTGGTGCACCGGTCCAGCAACTTCCAGAGGGTCCCTGTCCCGCCACGGCCGGATAAGATATAGCCAAGTGGACAGCGCAATCCCAACCACCGCGATTACCGTCGAGAGTACCGCGATACCCAGGCTAAACTTGGGTATCGCCAGGTGAGGCGCGGAGGCGGACAGCACGGGCGCAACCCCATGCTCCAATAGCTCGGTGATCCAGTGTTTCGGTATCCCGGCAACCTCGACCCATTGGGGATTGCTGACAAAACCCAAGACCACCGCTCCGATTCCAAGCAACACCATGGGGAGGACCATGACAGCAGGGGACTCGGCCAGGTGGACTCCTCCGTGGGCATCGTCGGCATGGGCATCGTCGGCATGGGCATCGTCGGCATGGGCATCGTCGGCATGGGCATCGTCGGCATGGGCATCGTCGGCATGGGCATCGTCTCCGTCTCCGTGGGCCTCACCGCCCATGTCTGCCTGCTCCTGTTCAATCCCTCCCCGGAACTCTCCGTGAAAGGTCATGTAGACCATCCTCAGGGTGTAGAAGGCCGTCAGCAGCACACCGGCGAGCAGCAGAATGAGGCAGACCTGTCCAACCCATGTCGCGACAACTCCCCCGCCGGTCCAGGCGCTCACCAGAATCTCGTCCTTGCTCCAAAAGCCGGAGAGAGGGAATATCCCCACTAGGCTCAATCCGCCAATGACCACAAGCAAGTAGGTCAATGGCATGTGCCGCCGCAGCCCGCCCATGTAGCGCATGTTGAAGGTGCCCGTTGCGTGGTTGACGCTCCCCGCCCCCAAGAAAAGGAGCGCCTTGAAAGACGCATGGGTCACCAGGTGGAATATGGCCGCGGGAAACGCCCCAAGCCCCAATGCCGCCATCATATAGCCGAGCTGGGATACCGTGGAGTATGCCATCACCCGCTTGATGTCGTTCATAACTAGCCCCATCGTGGCCGCCATCAACGCGGTGAACGCCCCGGTCAACGCGACCACGGTGAGGGTTCCCTGGGCTGCCAGGAAGGCCGGGTAGAACCTTCCCACCAAGAACACGCCCGCGGCAACCATCGTCGCGGCGTGGATCAGTGCGCTTACCGGCGTGGGCCCCTCCATCGCGTCGGGCAACCACGAGTGTAGCGGGAACTGTCCGGACTTGCCCACCGCGGCGGCGAATACGCCCAGGGTGAACCAGGTCAGGCCGCCGCCGGCCAGGACCGCCGCGCCGCCCGTCACCGGGTCGACCGCCCTCCAGATGTCCGGGATATGGAAGGCATTCATTCCAGCAGCGGCGAACTCGTCGGCCTGGAAGAACAGATACAAAATGGCGATCAGCAGCCCCAAGTCTCCTATTCGTGTGATGATGAAGGCCTTTTTGGCCGCTGCGGCGGCAGCGGGACGCTCGTGCCAAAAGCCGATCAGCAGGTAAGACGAAACACCAACCAATTCCCAAAAGGCGTAGAGCACCAGAACATTGGCCACCAGCACCAATCCCAGCATGGATGCGGTGAAGAGCGACATGTAGGCGAAGTAACGCGCGTAGCTGGGATCCCCTTTCATGTACCCCATGGAGTAGATCTGGACCATCAGGCTGACCGACGTAACCACCACGGCCATTACCGCCGTTAGCGGGTCGAGCACCAGGGAGAATTCGACCGTCGCGCTGCCCACTTTCAGCCACTCGTAGGCTTGAAATTCGGCCTCGTGGCCCTGAACGACTACTACCAGGGCTTCGATGGCAAGCAATAGGGAAAGCGCCAATGCGGCAATCAACAGCAGGGCGCTGACCACTGAGAAACGGTTGAAAAACGGCCGGATAACGAGGGCGATGATGACGAAGGAAGCCAGAGGAAGAAGGAATATCCCCCAGACCGAGAGTTCTGTTACCATCTACAGCTTCCTCAGAATCTCTTCGGCCACGTGTTCCCGCCCCTTCGGGACATATACACGGAAGGGGACCTTTTCGCCCCAGTCCAATATGTCTCCCTCGGGTAAGATGCGGGTGGGAAGCCCTTCTCCCTCGAGGACTTCCTTCCATATCTCAGCCAGCATCAAGTTTGGCGCGCTTTTGAACTCTACCCACATTGCGTTACGCGACCCGGTGACTAATTCCTGAGCTCTATAGTGTCGGCCAGGTCGACAGTCTCAGAGTTGCGGTACATAGCGAATACAATACCGAGGCCAAGTGCGATCTCAGCCGCGGCCACCGTGATTATGAAAACCGCGAAAATCTGCCCAGTGAGCAGGCTTGAAAGGTCATCCTGAAATGCCGCGGGCGTGACGTACCGCGCCAGGCCGACCAGGGTCAGGTTCACGGCGTTGAACATTAACTCGATAGACATCAGGACGACCAGCGCATTGCGGCGTGCCAGCGCACCGTACAGCCCGATGGCGAATAGGACCGCCGCAACGATCAGGACCGATTCAAGGGACATCTGCCATCACCTCGGGCGCACCAGCACCAGGGACCCGATCACCGCCGCCAGCAACAGCAGGGACACCGCTTCGAAGGGCAACACGAAATCGCTGACCAAGAGGTCCGCCAACCCCGCGCTCTTCAAACTATCGTGTTGGGCAGCCGTGATATCCGGCAGGTCCAAAGAGGGTACACCATTCTCGGCGCTAAGGGTCTTGACCGCGCTGGTCTGCACCACGTTGGCCACTTCTTCCTGGCCTTCGGTCAACGTGGACCAATCGGTCTGCAGGGCCACCGTAACCATCACCGCCAGTAGCATCACTGAAAACACCACGGCGGGAAGTTGGAGCCTGTTGGCCAAGTTCCCCTGTTGGACGTTGCGGGTCAGCATGATCCCGAAGATGAGCAAGATTGATATGGCCCCAGCGTAGATCAGTACCTGCACCACCGCCAGAAACTCGGCGCTCAGCAAAACGAAAAACCCCGCTATGGATACGAAAACGAGGACCAGGAGCAAAGCGGCCCGGAATAGGTCTCTGATCAGGACTACGCCCAGGGCCGACCCAATGGCGATCACGGCCAATAACCAGAATACGATGTCCTGGAACAACATCTACGTGGACGCCCCGCTGGATTCCCCGGTAGTGGCGCCAGTATCTTCGGAATCGCCTTCGCCGCCGGTGAGGCGCATCCCCATCTTCTCCCTCTGGTGCCATGCCCAACCTTCCCTGCCCACCTCTTGCCAGTCCAGGGGCCGGCCTTTGTGGGGGTCATAACCGGCGCCTTCGAGTTGAGGGCGGAAGAAAGTGCTGGGATGCTTCTCAGACTGCCTGAGTTGGTCTATCGAAATAAACATGCCTTTTCGAGAGTATTGTCCCTGCTCGAACCCACTGCCCATAAAGAGCGCGTCATACGGGCAAGCCTCGACACACAAGCCGCAGAACATGCACCGTTGCAGCTCGATGTCGAATACCTCGAGCAGGTACTTGTCACCCTGCGCCGGCGCGGTCTGGCTCGGGCTTGTCACGATCTTGATGATCCCTAATGGGCAATATTTTGCACAGGAGGCGCAGCCGGTGCACCGCTCTTCGTACCATACGAATTCTTCGCCCCGAAAGCGGGGGTGCTGCTTCAGCCGCTCTTCCGGGTATTGAACGGTGAACGGCTTCTTGGTCATGTTCTTAAGTGTCACCAACAGACCCTTGACCATTGCCATACCGTACATTATGTCACCTCACCCGCCGCGGGCCGCCATCTTGCGGGCCTTACTTTGTCCCGGATCAGGCTGCCGAACAGGGGGATGCAGACGGCGGCGATCCCCAGGTTAATCACCGTCATAATCCAAAGGTCATTGGTTGTCAGAGAACCATTGGCATCCCTTAAAAAGTAGACTTCCAGGCTGGTCGACAGAAGGTTGATGAAGCTCAGCGGCATCAGGAACTTCCAGGCAAACGCCATTATCTGGTCGATACGGAGCCGGGGGAAGGTCGCCCTAACCCAGATGAACAGGAACGCGACCACCCCCACCTTCAGCAGGAACCAGAACCAACCGATGTAGGCGCTGGCCGGACCTGCCCAACCTGATAGGAACAGCGTCACGATCACCGCTGATGCTGTTACCACACCACCGAATTCCGCAGCCTGAATCAGCCCGAACTTGATGCCGCTGTACTCGATATGGTACCCGGCTATCAACTCCGATTCAGCCTCGGCGACGTCGAAGGGGGTGCGGTTCAACTCCGCCGAAGTCCCGGCGAGAAACACGAACATAGCCAGCGGCTGTACCAGGAGGAAGGGTATTGCCTGGGCGGCCACGACGTCGGCCAGTGACATCGACCCGGCTACCATGACGACGCCGAGCAAGCAAAGCACCACGGGGACTTCGTAGCTAATCAACACCGCCACTCCCCTGGCCGCGCCGAACAGGGCGTAACGGTTGTTGGAGGCCCATCCGGCCATCAAAATGGCCACCGAAGTCAGGGAGGTTACGGCAAGCACATACAGAACGCCGACGTTGAGGTCGGCCAGCGCGGTGTTCTTGGAGAATGGCACCACCGCCAGCATTAGGATGGCGGTCGACACCATAATTACCGGGGCAGCCACGAACGCGATCTTGTCTGCCCCCGCCGGGACCAAGTCTTCTTTGACGATCAGCTTGAGCAAGTCGGCGATGGGCTGGAATGTGCCGAATGGCCCCCACCGGTTGGGTCCCACACGGTTGTGGAACCTCCCGATCAACCGCCGCTCCGTCCACACGAACACCGCCGCCCCCAAGAGCACCGCGTTGACCAAGATAACCATGATGACCAACCCCGCCAGGAAATATGACAGCCAGCACGGCAGGAAAAAGCCGGCCAACTCATACACCCACCTCAGCAGGGGCGTCCCATGGAGGATGCTGTCCTGGGATAAGACGCAACTCACCGGTCGACTTCACCCATGTTGATATCGACGCTGCCCAGGGTCACGATCATGTCGGCCAACTTCCAGCCGACCAACAAATGTTCGGTCACCGTGAGATTTATCAGGGACGGCGATCGTATCTTGCAACGGTACGGGCTGACTCCCCCGTCGCTGAACAGGTAGAACGCGAGTTCCCCTTTCGAAGCCTCCACTCTCCCGTAGGCTTCTTTGCCGGGCTCGGGCCTGAGGACCAGGGGTAGCTCCAGGCGCACGGGCCCCGGCTCGATCTGTTGCACACATTGCTCGATGATCCGGGCGCTCTGGTGTATCTCCTGAATGCGCACCCAGAACCTATCGTAGTTGTCCCCGTTTTGCGCCACCGGAACGTCGAACTCCACCCGGTCGTAGGCGTCATAGGGCTCGACCTTGCGCCAGTCCCACGCCAGCCCACTCGCCCGCAGCACTGGCCCGCTTACCGAGGAGTTGATGGCCATATCCAGGGGAAGAGGGCTGACGCCGCGTGTGCGGACCATGACGATCTCGTTTTCGAGGACCAGTTGTTCCAGTTCCCCTATTTCCGAAGGCAACTCCTTCATGAACTGGTCCAGGGCGGGCCAGAAGTCCTCCGGCGCATCGGCGAAAACCCCACCGGGCCTCAGATAGCTGACCGTAATCCGCGCGCCGCATAGCATCTCGAACAAGTCGAGAATCTTCTCCCTGGTGCGGAAGCAATACATGAGCGGGGTGCCCAGGGTTCCCAGGTCTTGCAGGAAGAATCCCACTCCCATCAGATGCGAGGCTATGCGTTGAAGCTCGGCGGCGATGGTGCGGAGGTACTTCCCACGGTCTGGGGGCTCTATCTCCAGCAGCTTCTCCACCGCCAAACAATAGGCCTGATTGTTAATCATCGAGGACACATAGTCCAGCCTGTCGGTCAGGGTGACAACCTGGACGTAAGTGCGTTCCTCCGCCAGCTTTTCCGTCCCGCGGTGCAGGTAGCCGAAGACCGGTTCGACCTCCAGAATCTCCTCGCCGTCAAAAGTGATTCGCAGCCGGAACACCCCGTGGGTGCTGGGGTGCTGTGGACCGACGTTCACGGTCATGGGCTCAGTGCGAATGGGCATACTTATTCCGAGGGTCCAATGCCGGGGTTGGGGATTGAGGGTGAAATCCGGTGACTCACCGCTACAGGTAGTCCTTGCGGAGGGGATGTCCGTCGAACCCTTCCCAGAGCATTATCCGCTTCATATTGGGATGACCTTCGAAATGTATGCCCATCAGGTCCCAGACTTCCCTTTCCTGGAGATCGGCCCCCCGCCACACGGAGTAGACCGAAGGCAGAGACAGCGACTCCCGGCCGTATAGCCTAGCCTTGACAACCCCCTTATGTTGTTGACGGAAGGAGGTCAGGTGATAGACCACGTCGAAGCAGTCAATGAAATCAATGGCGCTGACGGCGTTCAGGTACTGAAAGTCCAGCCCCTCGCCGTCTTTCAGAAACCACGCCACGCGTTCCATGCTGGAGGGCTGCACCCAAACGGCGTCGCCGTTCCACTTCTCCACAGTGAAGTCCAGGGCCCCGTTGATCCGCTCCGCCAGGTCCTGTCCCGACAACGCTCGGAAGGGCATCATCAGTTTCCCGGTAGCGTGGGGGCCCCTGGGCCGCGGCCAGGGCGCAGGTTGTGGTACTTGGAAATCTTCTCGTGAAGCTCCATGATCCCAAACAGAAGGGCGTCGGGGCGGGGAGGGCACCCGGGTACGTAGACATCCACTGGGATGATGTGATCGACACCCGGTACAACACTGTATGAACCGTAATACGGTCCGCCGCTGGTAGCGCAGACTCCCATCGAGATGACCCACTTGGGCTCTGCCATCTGCTCGTGAATGCGCTC
Source organism: Dehalococcoidia bacterium (assembly GCA_965197545.1). Lineage (GTDB taxonomy): Bacteria > Chloroflexota > Dehalococcoidia > Lucifugimonadales > UBA3495 > CATOSP01. The sequence continues at coordinate 1,410,569 of CBDANJ010000007.1, read as the reverse complement.
AATCGCGGGGGCCATTTTCCAGGTCACGGTCCCGGCGATTATCATCAGGTCCGCCTGCCTGGGAGAGGCGCGAAACGCCTCCATGCCGAACCGGGCGATGTCGAACCGGCCCATTGCCGATGCGATCATCTCGAATGCGCAGCAGGCCAGACCGAAAGTGACGGGCCAAAGCGCCGCCTTCCGCCCCCAATTTACCAGCGCGTCTACGGATGTGACCACGAGGTTCCCCTTGAGGTCGTCGGGCACTTCGATTAGGGGCTCGGCCTTGGGCTCGACAGCGGTGTCTTTGAGACCCTGGACCGTCTTCCCTTCGGCTTGGTCAATGTGCCAGGTCCTTTGGTGGAGGGGTCCGCTACCGTATTCCGGCATTTCCGGTTCCCCGTTTATGCCCACTCCAAGTCCCCCTTGCGCCAGGCGTAAGCCCAGGCCACCAACAGGATCGCGACGAACACAAACATCTCGATGAGCGCGAATAGCTCGAGGCTAAGGAACTTCGTTGCCCAGGGATAAAGGAATACCACCTCAACGTCGAATACGACGAATAGGACCGCGTACATATAATATCGGAAGTTAAACTGTCCCCACCTGCCGCCAATGGCTTCCATACCACATTCATAGGTATCACGTTTTACCTCTGTGGAGTTCTGGGGACGGAGTCCGATCCGGGAAGCCAACCACGAAATCGTCAACATACTGGTTGGCACGATGATGGCAATCGCAATAAATATCGCGATCAGGCCGTATTGCCGGAAATAATCGTCGAGCATATCCCTCGGCCCAGGTCCAGCTACGATTCGGCTGGAATTATAACATAGCAGGGACAATACCAAATAGTGAAATTCGGCACAATCGAAGCCCGCGGCGTCTAACCCATCCCTGATGGAACTTTCAAGGCAACTCCCGGGGAACCTCCGGTCTACTATAAGAGGCATGTCCATCGCCGTGCTGGCCTGGTACGATGTTGAAGTATTCCGAACCAACTCCCTGAAGCCCCGCGACCCCATGAACCGGGAATGGAGAAATGACCTTGCCCGACCAAACTGGCCCCCTAACCGGGTTGAAAGTATTGGACCTGTCCATCATCGTCGCCGGCGGCACCGCCAGCAGCCTCCTGGCCGACTTCGGCGCGGAGGTGGTCAAGGTGGAACGGCCCGGCAGCGGAGACCCGCTGCGGAATTGGGGGCCCTTCGCCGACGGTATCTCCCTATGGTGGAAAACCCACTCACGGAACAAGAAGTCGATTACCCTCAACATGGCGGGGCCGGAGGGCCAAGACATCCTCAAACAATTGGCCAGGAATGCCGATGTCTTGATAGAAGGGTTCCGTCCCGGCGCGATGGAACGTTGGGGGTTAGGCCCGGACGACCTCAGCGAGGTAAACCCCGGTCTCGTCTACATCAGGTATTCGGGCTTCGGTCAGACCGGACCCTACCGGGACCGCCCCGGCTTCGGCACCATCGCCGAATGTATGAGCGGCTACGTGGCCATGACCGGCTTCTCCGACTCGCCGCCCCTTCTGCCTCCAGTACCTCTGGCCGACGAGTTGGCCGGAGTCTTCGGCGCGATGGCCGGGATGATGGCCCTCTACAACCGGGACGTCCAGGCCGATTCCACCGGCAACGGCCACCGGCGGGGCCAAGTCATAGACGTGAGTCTGTTCGAACCTCTATTCCGGTTGTGCATCCCCAATGTGACCATTTTCGACTTGCTGGGAATCTCGAGAGAGCGTGTGGGCAACGACTTTACCGACGCGGCCCCCCGGAGCCTTTACCAGACCAACGAGGGACGCTGGATGGGCCTTTCCGCCACCTCGCAGAGCACCTTTGAAGGACTGGCCCGGGCGATGGACATGCCTGAGCTTTTGCAAGACCCTCGGTTTAAAGATAATGCGTCCCGGTTGGAAAACCGGGATGCGCTCAACGTGGTCCTCCAGGGATGGCTGGGTCAGAGGGCGATGTCGCAGGTCTTGGACCAACTCGTACCCGCGGGAGGTGTGGTCGGGCCGGTCTACGACGCAGCGCGGATAGCCGGCGACCCACACTACCGCGACCGTGAGGACATCCTTCAGGTCGACGACCCCCAGCTAGGTCCGATGAAGATGATCGGAGTGGTGCCCAAGTTCAGCCAAACCCCCGGGTCGGTGACTCACGCGGGGCCTACGCTGGGCGAACACAACCTGCCCGTCTACTGGTCTTGGCTCGGACTGGGCGAGGAGGAGATCGACGGTCTCCACGCCCGGGGAACAGTGTAGGAGGCCCGCCATGCCGAAGCCGAGTCTGCTGGTCGCCACCCACAACCCTGGTAAGATGCGGGAATACCGGGAATTGCTCGAGGATTCTCCATACGATCTGGTCTCCCTTGACGACCTGGGAATCTCCCTGGACGTGGACGAGACAGGAACCACCTTCTTCGAGAATGCCTGGCTAAAGGCCCACGCCTACGCCGCCGAGGGAGGCTTGCTGACACTGGCCGACGATTCTGGCCTCGAAGTTGACGCCCTGAGAGGCGAGCCCGGCATCCACTCAGCACGGTACGGCGGAGACGCCTGCAAATCGGACGATGACAGGGTAAACCTGCTGCTCCTGAACCTGAACGGCGTCCCCTGGGAGCGGCGCACCGCCCGGTTCCGGTGCGTGATCGCCATTGCCCATCCTCCTGGCTCCGGCGCACCCGCCTCAAACGTCCCCGATATTACGCCAGCGAGAAGTAGCGGGACCGACGTGGCGTGCGTGGTTGGGTCGGTGGCGGGAATGATACAATATGTACCGGCAGGCGATGAGGGGTTTGGCTACGACCCGGTCTTCCACCTCCCCTCTTACGGCCGGACCATCGCCCAGTTGCCCTTGAGAGAGAAAAACCGGATTAGTCATCGTTCCGACGCGGCCCGCAGAGCGGTTCAAGCGCTCAAGAGGTCGGCAGCCGGAGTTCACTAGCAAGGCTCCAAATCAACGTACAGGTCCAGCGAAATTGGTGTCTCCCGTGCTGAAGGACACTCTTGGCAGGCCCATGAGGGACCTGCGAATCTCGGTCACCGACCGCTGCAACTTCCGTTGCCCGTACTGTATGCCAGCCGAGTTGTTCGGCGAGGCTTATGAGTTTCTGCCCAGAGAAGAAATCCTGACCTTCGAGGAGATATCCCGGCTTGTCGCAATATTCGCGGGTCTTGGAGTCAACAAGGCGAGGATCACCGGCGGCGAGCCCTTGCTCCGTACCGATCTCTACCGGTTGGTCGGTATGCTTTCACGGACCGAAGGCATTGACGACGTGACCCTGACAACCAACGGATACCTCCTTTCCCAGCAAAGCCAGGCCTTGAGGGACGCCGGACTCCACCGGGTAACCGTGAGCCTGGACAGCCTGGATGAGGATGTATTCAAGGAGATGAACGGCCGGGGCTTCGGGACCAGGCGCATCCTCCATGCCATCCAACAGGCCCACGAGGTCGGCCTCTCCCCCATCAAAATCAACGCCGTGGTTCAAAAGGGCGTCAACGATCACACCCTCGTAGACCTGGCCCGCCATTTCAAGGGCACCGGCCACATCGTGCGGTTCATCGAATACATGGATGTGGGCAACCGCAACGGCTGGAAGTTGGACCAGGTCGTGAGCGCGGCTGAAATCGTACAGCGCATCGACGAACAGATGCCGCTTGAGCCGATTGAAAGCAACTATCACGGCGAGGTCGCCCAACGTTACCGCTACAAGGACGGTGGGGGTGAGATTGGGGTCATCGCCTCGGTGACCCAGGCCTTCTGCGCAAGCTGCACCCGCGCCCGCCTCTCAACCGACGGCAAGATATACACCTGCCTGTTCGCCAGCCAGGGCGTGGACCTGCGCGACCCCTTGCGCTCTGGAGTCAGCGACGAAGAATTGCGGGAGATAGTAGGCGGAATCTGGCAAAGGCGCACCGACCGGTACTCGGAAGAGCGCGCCGAGCTAGCGCCGCTGCAAAACGCTCCTCAAAAGGTGGAAATGTTCCAGATCGGCGGGTAGCCGAGGTCGATGGGTAGGGATAGGTTAATTCTGGAGCGATAGATTGACGCAGGACTCCACCGTGACGATATACACCGATGGCGCCTGTATCGGAAACCCCGGTCCGGGCGGCTACGGGGCCGTACTACTCCGCGGCGAACACCGCAAGGAACTCTCTGGCGGATACTCCGAAACGACCAACAACCGGATGGAAATCCTAGCCGCCATCATCGGCCTCGAAGAGCTGAACAGGCCTAGCAAAGTGGTCCTCTACAGCGACTCCCAATATCTCGTCAACGCAATCGAGAAAGGGTGGGCCAGGAAGTGGCAGGCCAATGGTTGGATGCGCAACCGAAAAGAGCCCGCGCTTAACCCTGACCTCTGGCAAAGACTTCTTCCCCTCACCGAAAAGCACAACGTCGAATTTCGATGGGTGAGAGGGCACTCAGGGGTTAAGGAAAACGAGCGGTGCGACCAGTTGGCCACCACCTTCGCGAAACGCAAGGGCTTGTCCGCCGACTCAGGTTACACGCCTGCCCGCCCAGCGCGCCGGCGCTAGACAGTCTCCACCCAACTGCGGTTTCTAGACGGCTATCGTATAGGCGGTGAGCAAATGGCCTCTCCCAATAGCGAAGCCCCCAAACAGACAACCCTGACCCACTTGGACGAGGAAGGCCGGGCCAGCATGGTCGACGTGGGCTGGAAGCCGGTCACCGACCGGGAAGCTATCGCCCGAGGTCATGTGTCCATGGAGCCGGAAACCCTTCGACTCATTAAAGAGGGGCTGATGAAGAAGGGCGATGTCCTCACCATCGCCCAACTCGCCGGTATCATGGGCGCCAAGCGCACCTCGGAACTGATCCCCCTCTGCCACCCCCTGCCACTGAACAAGATCGACGTTGACCTCGAACTGGACGAGGCCAATAGCCGGGTTACCATCACCGCCACCGCCCGCACGTCCGGCAAGACTGGGGTTGAGATGGAAGCCCTCACCGCCGTTTCAGTGGCGGGTCTAACCGTCTACGATATGTGCAAAGCGGTCGACCGGGGCATGCGCGTGGAGGCGGTGCGCCTGGTGCAAAAGACCGGCGGACAAAGCGGGGACGTCCACCTGGAGGACTAGCGCGTGTTAACACTGCGTAAGGCATCGAAGATGATGGCGAACAGGATGAACCCGAGGTAGAGCGCATCTAGTTTGTCATATCTGGTGAAGACCCGGCGAAAGCCCTTCAAGCGCCGGAACAGACGCTCCACTTCATTCCGCCGCCGGTACAACGTCTTCCGGTACAACGTCTTCCGGTACAACGTCTTCCGGTACAACGTCTTCCGGTACAACGTCTTCCGGTACAACGTCTTCCGGTACAACGTCTTCCGGTACAACGTCTTCCGGTACAACGTCTTATCGTACTCCCAGGGATGGGTACGGTTCTTTTTCGGCGGAACCACCGGCGTGTATCCCAATTGCGCCGCCAGTTGGCGCGTTGCGTCTCCCTCATACGCCCGGTCCATCAATATAGCCGGGACTCCCTCCGGCGGTCCCATGCGGCGGAGCAATTTGCGTCCCTCCGGAGCATCGCGGGCTTGTCCTGGGGATAGGGAGAAGATCAGGGGTGTCCGGTCATCCGCGGCAACCATATGAAGCTTGGTGGTCCAGCCGCCCCGGGACTTGCCGATGGCCTGGGGGCCAGTTTTTTCAACGCGCCTGCGCCGTCAGGATGCACCTTGACAATGGCGCTGTCCATCGAGACCACCTGAAGCTTGACCTTGATTATCCCAGCCCGCTGGAGTTGCTCGAATACCCGGTCCAGGACGCCCCTCTTGGACCAACGATTCATCCGGGTGTAGACGGTATGCCAATTGCCAAACCGGCAGGGCAGCCCCCGCCACTTGCAGCCCTGTTCGGCAACGTAAAGGATGGCATTGAGTACCTGAACATTGGGTATGCTGACGTTGCCCCGCTGCACCGGCAGGTATGGTGCAATGAGTTGATACTGCGCTTCGCTTAGTTCCATGCCTGGATGGTATCATATTCAGACCTTTAGCGTGAACACGCCCTAGCTTCCCGTGGAACTTCGGCCCGGCATTCACCGCATCCCGGGGACCTAGCCAAGCAACCCCTACATCCTGGAAGAACAAGGCCAACTGACGCCCATCGCGCCCGTATACCCTGGGACAGCGCCAAGACCCTCCGTTACATCCCAGGAACTCACGGGTCTCATGTGCCGCGCCTTCGCAGTTCCTCCACCAACAAATTGACCCCCGCAGTGGCGTAAACGATATATTCATCCACCGGAAGGTCCAGCTCTAAGAGGGTGTGTGAGAAATATTGTAAACTGGTTTTGAGATAGCTTGGTGGGAGACGGGGGAGAGGCTGTACCTTTGGGGCATGAAGCGGAAATCATATCCCAGTGATTTGACGGATTGCCAATGGAAGCATTTGGAACCCTTGTTGCCCCCTTCTCCCGGCTGACAGGGGTATGTATGGACTGAAAATGGTCTGAGAGCTTGGAAAGCGCAGGGGAATCCGGCATCTTGGTTGCAATGACGAAACCGGATGCCGGAGGTCTCCCATGCGCCTTCCCAAGGAATGCTACCAGATGCGGCAGGTCATTGAAACGCATTTACCGCACCTCACTCAGTCACAGTTGACCGGTCTGGCCTGGTGGGTCTGCGGGACCATCCTGGCCGGGAGCGCCTGCCAGAATGCCGTCGCGTCCGCCCTCTCCACCCGGGGCAACTGGAACAACCTGCGCCAGTATCTCCGGGAGTGGTTGTACGACGGCGGCGACCGGGCGCGTCCCTGCAAGACCGAACTGGACGTAAGTCTCTGCTTCGCGCCGCTGCTCCGGTGGGTCCTTGCGTGGTGGCGTTCCGGCCGGCTGGCGCTGGCGGTTGACCCCACGTTGAAAGGGGACGGCGCCACCGCCATCGTCATCAGCGTGGTCTACCGGGGTTGCGCGATTCCCGTGGCCTGGCGCATCCTGCGCGCCAACCAGCGCGGGGCCTGGATGGACCCGATAGTGGAACTGCTGCAGGCCCTGGCCCCGGCGGTCCCCAGGGAAATGACCGTGGTGGTGCTGTGCGACCGGGGCTTGGCCAGTCCGAAATTGTGGAAACAGATTCTGGCCCAAGGCTGGCATCCCTATATGAGGTATCCGAAAAACGTCACTTTCTGCGCTGAAGGGGGCCGGCGGCTTCCCGCGCGTGCCTTCGTTCCCCGTCCGGATACCGCATGGATCGGGAGGGGGACCGCCTTCGGCAGAGCCGCCGCCAAACGCCGTTGCACCCTGCTGGCGGTCTGGTACGTTGAACAGGAGGAGCCGTGGATCATCCTGACCGACCTTCCGCCGGAGGAAGTTGGGGTGAGTTGGTACGCGCTCCGCTTCTGGATCGAGTTGGGGTTCAAGCCTGCCCTCGGCCCCGACCGGGGGGCGGTCAAGAGCCTGGGTTGGCAATGGGATAAGACCAGGAGGACCGACCCGGCGCGGATTTCGCGGCATTGGTTCGTGTTGTCGGTGGCGACGCTCCTGACCCTGGCCTATGGGACCAGGGTGGAAGACGCCAATGACCGGAGGATTGCCCCAGGCAACCTGAGAGCACCTCCGAAACACCTGGCGCCCACTCACCGCAGTAGTTGGAGCAGGCCGGGACGGACCGTCAGCGTAATCCGGCACGGCATCGTCTGGCTGAGACGGTTGCTGCACCGAGGCCGGTTCTGGAGCCGGGTCTGGCTGCTGCCCGAACCCTGGCCTGAACCCAAGTCCAACCTGGAGGTCACCCGCTATGCCCCTGCATGAAAACCCCATACATACCCCTGTCAGCTGGGTCGAGGAGAGGACGCCGGCGTACCGTGGACCTGCAGGAGGTAGTAAACGGCATACTATATGTCTTGCGCGGCGGCATACCATGGCGAATGGTGCCCCATGACTTGCCTCCCTGGGGCACGGTGTGGTGGTATTTCCGAAAATGGCGGGCCGATGGCACTTGGGAGCGGGTTGAGGAGGCGCTGCGCGGCCAGGTCCGGGAGAAAGAAGGACGGGATGCCATCCCCGGCGCTGCCATCATCGACAGCCAGAGCGTCAAGACCACGGAAAAGGGGGGCCTCGGGGCTGCGACGCCGGCAAGAAGGTATCTGGGCGCAAGCGCCACATCGTAGTGGACAGTGGACATAGTGGACATAGTGGACACCATGGGCCTGCTTCTGGCCGTGGTGGTCCATGCGGCCAACATCCAGAGCCTGCCCCGTGCCACGACACGGGGACCGGGATGGGGCCAAGCTGGTCTTGGTAAAGTTGCTGCACCGGTTTCCCCGGCTCCAGGTCATCCGGGCCGATGCGGCCTACGCTGGCCGGTTGGTGGCGTGGGCTTGGGCCACCGGAGGTTGGGCGCTGAATGCGGTGCGCCGGAACCCGGACAGCCGCCGCTTCGAGGTGCTGCCCAGACGGTGGGTGGTGGAGCGCACCTTGGCTTGGCTGAGCCGCTGCCGGCGGCTGAGCCAAGACTACGAGGAATTGCCCGAAACCGGGGAGGCATGGGTCCATATAGCGATGGTCCACCTGATGCTCAAAAGACTTAAACCCAATTGATCCCTATTTCTCACACACCCTCTTAGAGGGCTACTGGACCACTTGGAGATCGAGTCGGCGCACCTGGTGGCCCAGTCCATGGGCGGGCGCACCATGCTGGGGTTCGCGGTGGCTTATCCGCACCGTACCAAGAGCCTCGTAATGGCAGACACAGTTGGCGGTATGACGGTCCCGGAGGTCCTGGAGCAGCAACGGCTATGGCGGGAAGCCCACCCAGACCCCGGAGAAATCGGGTTTAGGGCCGTTTCGCCTCTCTTCGTGCAGCGAAACCCGAACCTGGCCAACTTGTACCTCCAGATTTCCCGCACCAACCCGCCACGAAACGATCCGGGCGCGGGCCAACCGGGAGGACCTGGAGCCGCTGAATTATCGCGGCTATCGGTACCCACGCTTTTCTTTGTGGGTGAAGAAGACCAGATCTCCCCGCCCCAGGTCATAGAAGCGGGAGCGAACGCGATACTAGGGATACTATGAACAAGCTTGGCGAGGGCTTTTCTCGCGGTTATCGGGGGAGTTTCGCGGGAATCACCCGTCTTCCGGGGCCGTTTCCCCCAAGTGTTCGCCCTCCTATTTCGTTTCAGCGGGGCCGTTGCGGGCTTTGACCGGCCCTGCCGCTGGCCCCCGACCGGATTTGGGCCCACTGCGCCCACGTCAGCCGGTCAGTTGGCCTTCCGCCGTCAGCAGGTTGCCCAAGCCAAATAGCAGCGCCAGACGCTCCGTGTTCTTCGCCAGTCCCCGGTAGCGCACCCCCGCTTTCGCGAGGGCAGGCTCTTGGCGTAGCCAAACACCCGCTTCACTTTCAGGAACGGGTGCTCCACCCCCGATCGCAGTCGGGGGCAGGCTCTTGGCCCTCACTGATGCCTTGCGCTTCTCCGATACGGCCTCTGCACTCTCAGGGTCAAGTTTCCGTCGTTTCCCCGGACGCATCGCCACCTGCCAGTCAATCTCCCGCCCCAGGTTCTCATCCCGCTTGTGGCCCCCTGGTACCCGGCGTCGCACCACACCATTGTCTCCCCGCCGTGCAGCAGACCGTGCGCCTCGGTCACGTCGTGGACATTGGCCGCCGTGGCGCTCAGGCTGTGCACTATCCCGGTTTCGGAATCCACGCCGATGTGAGCCTTCATCCCGAAATGCCACTGATTCCCCTTCTTCGTCCGATGCATCTCCGGGTCCCGCTCCCCAGCCCGATTCTTGGTCGAGGACGGAGCCTCGATGATGCTGGCGTCCACAATGGTTCCCTCTCGCAGCCGCAGTCCCTGCGACTCCAGATGGGCGTTGATCTCCTCCAACAGGCCCTTGCCCAGTGGTGCCGCTCCAGGAGATGGCGGAAGTTGAGGATGGTGGTCTCGTCGGGCAGGGCTTCCGACAGGCTCAGGCCGACGAAACGCCTGACTGATTCGGCCTCGTAGAGCAAATCCTCCATGCCAGGGTCGCTCAAGTTGTAGAACAACTGCACGCAGTGAATCCGCAGCATCACCGGCAGCGGGTAAGGCCGTAGGCCCTCGCCCGGCTTGGCATAAACCGGCCGGATGCGCTGCTCCAGCCTCTGCCAGGGAATCAGGCCGTCCATGCGTTGCAGGAACAGCTCGCGGCGGGTCTTGCGTTTCTTGCCTTGGTATTCCAAATCTGCAAACAGCCTGCCCTCGTGAAAACGGGGGTCGGCTGGTCCATCTATTCTCACTCCGTCCGGCACCGGCTGGTCCAGCAATACTATGCACAAGCAGACAGAGTTGTTCAGAGTTTCCCTAGGTTCCCGAGTCCTGAGAGTTCCGGAAGCCGGTCACTCGGTATACTTCGAAAAGCCGGACATTTTCAACTTCGAAGTGTTGCGCTTTGTTGAAAGCGCGCAGGAAACGGCGGCTCGGCCAGCCGCAGCGGGAGCCGGAGTAGCCGACGACAATTAGCCCACGTCCTTGACCATAAACGACTGTAGCGCCTCCTGCGCCCGGCTATAGTCGTAGGAGGCGAACCGGCGTTGTCTCAGCTGTACGACGTCGCCGTTGAAGAACCGCTCATAGAGCGTCTGACGGGAGCCGTACTCGGAGCCAACCAGGTCCCAGGCCAGGCGGAACAGCTTGATCCGCTCCGGGGCTTCGATGTTAGCCGCCTGGTAATACTTACCGATATCCTCCGCAAGGGGTCCATTGAGGTCCTCTTCGGTAGGCGTCAGCATGAGACCCGACGCCGATAGCTGCTGCACAATCCACATAACCCGGTCGTGGGCGTCAGGGTAATAGTGGCGCAGGGCGGTCCACGGCTCGGCTGCGGGCCAGATCCCCTCCCCTTCGTAGGGCGAGGCGTCGGCCTCCGCCGCCCTCATATAAGCACGCACTGTCTCAATCGTGTCGATGATCTCCGATATTTTCTCCTGGATATGGCTGAAGCCCGTAATTCCGATCGCCTCGGCGATGCCGTGGGTGATGCCCAGAACGAATTCCAGCTTGGCGATGTTCTTCACGGCGACCTGCTGCATGTACTGGCGCCACATCACCACGCGGCGGAGAGCGTCATTTGCCAACTCAATGTCATCGTAGGCGAACACCCTTTCCCAGGGGATAAGCACGTTGTCGAACACTGCCAAGGCGTCCATCTCGTCGTACCGGCCCGACAAGGGGTAATCGTACAGCGAGTGCCCGCGGTCGTGGGACTGACGGCAGATGAACCGTAGGCCGGGAGAGTTGACTGGAATGGAGAAGGAGATGCAGTATTTCCGGTCTTCTTCCGCGTCGGGCCGCAGCGGACGCACGACAGGAGCGAATATTTCGTCAGAGAACGGGGCGAGTGTAGCCAAGAGCTTGGCTCCACGGACGATCACGCCTTCCCCGGTTGTATCGACCACTCCCAGGGCCACGTAAGGGTCGGGCAGATCGGCGATGGGCACCGCGCGGTTGACCTGCGGGTGTCCGAAGGTGTGGGTGAGGCAGAGGTCGTTTTCCCGGACGTATTCGTGATAGTCCAATAACCGCTGCTGGAACACGGGCGCGTTGCGTCCGTATACATGGGACATCTGCCGCATTGCCGTGAGCTGGATGTTCACGTAATCCGGTGTTCTGCCCAACATACCGTAGCACGCCCGGGCCGTAACCTCCAGGGCTTTCCTGCGCCTGATCAGGTCGTCGTAACTCTCCGGCACCAGGAACGACAGGGACACCGGGTCCCCGCTGGTTGGCGAACGGAATGTCATTTGTTCGCGATAATCGGGCCACTCCTGGAGGTCGTACAGGCCCGCCAGGGTATGCGCCATACGTGCGAGTTTCGGGTGAGTGGTCACGTCGTCCACCCGCTCACCCTCCAACCAGACCTCCCGACCGTCCCGCAAGCCTTCCAGAAATTGTTTCCCGTTACGGACACCCATGGTCAGCCCCCCGATGTACCTGACGTGTTGCTAGGCCTTAGAAAGTATCTCAAAATTGAACGAGCAGGGTTGGGCAGGGGGGAAATCCCCCTTATTCCCCCTTTTGCCAAAGGGGGAGACCTTGGGGAAGCCTCGTTTTGAGATAGTTACTTATTGGGCGCGCAAGCCCTCATTACGGCCAATATCGACTCGATTCCGGGACGGGCTGAGACGACTCGGACGATGGCGGTGTCCAGACCTTGGGACAGATTACCGAAGGCTTCCGCCGCTCCTTCCGACTTCCCGTAGTAGCCGACCGTACTCAGCAATTCCGGTGAGAATGCCTCCGCGACCTCATCACGCGTCGCGTTGTTCATCCGCATCTCGTCCAGACCGGCCAGTTCCTCGGTAAAGCCCATGCGCTCGAAATGCGCCCGGTAGCCCAAGCCTCGCTCCCTCGTCGAAGGGACCGTTGCCCCCAGCGCGTATCCCATGGTCGCCCTGGCATACGCGAGCCTGGCCGTGTCCACGTCATCGTCAACACAGACACGGATGTATTCCACCATCTTGACTTCGCTCGGGTCCCGGCCTACGCGGGCGGCGCCTTCGGCGACTCGCTCCCGGCTCCAGGCGATTTGGTCCGGATTGCACCAATTCAGACATGCCCCGTCGGCAAGCTCACCGGACAACCGGAGCATTTCCGGTCCCAGCGCTCCGAGATAGACCGGTGTCCGAGGGGGAGGGTAGATGTCGAGCTTGATTCCCCGCAGCGTCACGACGTCGCCCTGATAGTCTGACTCTTCACCGTTGACCAAGCCTTTCACGGTAATCAGGTAATCACGCATCATGGCCAACGCCGAGAGCCTTGGCAGGCCCATCGACTGCCTGGACCTGGGACGGTACGCGCCGCCCGACCCGATGCCCATGTAGAATTTCCCTCCGGTCAACTGACTCAGCGTTCCTCCGCTCATGGCGAAAGCCACCGGGGAACGGTACATCACCGGAGACACGGCTATCCCCGTTGCCAGGCCCTCCGGGACCACCTCGGTGCTGGCCGCCCAGCGTTGGGCGCAGACCTGGAACATGTCCTGTCCGCTGCCCTCGTTGGTCCAAATGCTGGTATAGCCCAGCCGGGCCGCCTCCTGCGATAGTTCTACTTGCTCAGAAGTGGAGAGGCGCAGCCCCCCATCCAGTCCAACTCCGATTTCCATATCGAGTCCCTCCGTTAGCTAGTCTTACCTCTCAGGTCCGCATGTCCGGGTAACCGGAGCACGGCGAATGGAACGCGCACCCTAAATTCAGTTGCGCCCGTAACCCGCAACCGTTAATCTGTCTCATGCCCGGCGCGGGAGTCCCATCCGCCGGGTAACCTCTGCCCAACTCAATCACAGGAGTCCGAAGCCATGGGAATCGTAAGGTTGTATACCGGCGACGACGGCCAATCACACCTCGAAGAGATGGACCTGGGGTCTCACCCCGACCTGGCAACTATTCAGTCCACCACGCACGTGGTCTTCCGGGAGTCGCCCGCTGGGAGTTTTTCCGACTGGCACAACGCGCCCCGGCGTCAGTACGTGATTACCCTCGACGGGGAGATGGAGATCGGCCTGGGGGATGGCTCGGTGCACCGGTTTGGCGCCGGCACCGCCCTTCTGGCCGAAGACCTCACTGGCCAGGGGCACACGACGCGCAACTCCGGTAGCTCCACTCGGCTGTCGGCAACAGTGCCCCTCTCCGAATAGGTCTGCGCCGCAAATCGGCTCGGAAGGGGACCCAAGGTCCCGGAGGGCTGCGCCGTACCGGGTCATCGCAACTGAAGCGCCATTCTAGCCTGCTGGAACACCGACTCGAACATCATCGGTGTAAGGCGCCCTGTCTGAGTGTTCTGCTGGCTGGGGTGATACGAGCCTATGAGCGTAATGTCGGCGTCCAATTCATAGGTCACTCCATGGCCGAATTTCGGACGGGGCGACGGCAGTTCCAGACCCCGCACAGGGTAGGTGCCCAGGAAGGCGTCGAAGGCGATCTTGCCCAGAGCCACGACGGCTCGGACGTTGGGGAGCAGCTCCAACTCCTTGATAAGGTAGGGCTGGCACTCCAACCGTTCTTCCCGCGACGGTTTGTTGGCCGGCGGGGCGCACCTCAGGGCCGCCGTGATGAAAGTATCTTGGAGGCTGAGACCGTCGTCGCGCCGCTGGGAGTCCGGAGAACTGGCAAATCCAAACTTGTAAAGCGCCCCGTACAACCAGTCCCCGCTGCGGTCGCCGGTGAACATCCGTCCAGTCCGGTTTCCTCCGTGGGCCGCGGGCGCAAGGCCAACAATGACCAGCCGCGCATCGGGATCACCAAAGGACGGAAGGGGACGCCCCCAGTATTCCCAGTCGGCGTACATGGGACGCCGCTTCAGCGCCACCGCTTCCCGGTGCGCCACCAGCCTGGGGCAGCGAGTGCAGTTGATAATCGTTTCTTGTAGTTTCGCTATCTCGGACATGTGGCGGCGGGGATTTCTCAGGACGCTGGATACAGGACTCACCCGACTATACACGGGGGCTTGCTGGCCCGCAACAGAACGTCGCACCGCCTTGAACAGCACAGAATCCACCCAATCAGGAGGTCAAATTGCCCACCGGGGTATCCCTGGAAAAACGCGAGGGGTCCGCCGTTCTCAGCGTTGAAGGGCGCACCAATTTGAACCTCCTCGGCCGCAAAGTTTTCGAGTCCTTGTCCCAGAGGATAGACCAGTGTTGCGAAGACCCCGAGGTACGTGCAATCGTGTTGCGGGGATCGGGGGAGCGGGCCTTCTCCGCCGGTGTTGACCTCCATGAGATGAAAGACCTGGCGCCGCTCGAAGCGGAGTCTTTTATCCGCACCCTCCACACGGCGGCTCGGAAGCTGCTAACCGCTCCTCTCCCTGTTGTGGCGGCGGTGCGGGGGCCATGCCTGGGAGGAGCTTTGGAATTGGCCTTGGCTTGCGACATTCGCATCGCGGCCGAAGATGCGATATTTGGCCTGCCGGAGGTCAGGGTGGGCCTGCCATCGGTCATAGAAGCCTCCCTGCTGCCGCGCACGGTGGGCCTGGGCAGGGCCAGAGCGATGTTGTTGACCGGCCAGAGCGTCGAGGCGGAAGAGGCGTTGCGGATCGGACTGATCGACCGGCTGGTATCCAGGGCCGAACTTGAAGGGGCGGTTTCGGAAACGGCGAATGGGTTTCTGGGAATGAGCCCGTATGTGCTTTCGACCCAGAAAGAGATCGTCGCCAAGTGGCTGGAGATGGGGGAGGAAGAGGCGGCGGAGTACAGCATCAAGGCGTTTGCCCTCTGCTTCGCCACGTCGCATCCCCACGAGGCAATGACCGCATTCCTTGAGAAACGCCCGCCCAGATTCAAAACGCCGCTTTGATCCAATAGCTATTTAATCCGGAGAGACTGAGAGGGGGACATCATGCCTGAAGGGACCGACCTGTTCGAGATAATTCGCAGCACCCGGGCCATGAGACGGCTCAAGCCGGACCCGGTGCCCGACGAACTGGTGCGAACAATCCTGGAATCCGGGGTTTGCGCCGCCAGCGGGGGGAACAACCAACGGTGGCGGTTCATGGTAATCAAGGACCGCGCCATCAAAGAGAAGGTGCAGAAGTGGTACCAAAAGGCCTTCGACGAGGTGGTGGGCCCGCGTTACCGGGGCAGCGCGCCGCCTCCGGGTTCCAGCCCTGGCCGGTACCGGCGCCAGCACGACGCGGTGGAATACCTGACCGAACACTACCACGATGCTCCCATCTGGATCGTGGCTTGTCAGGACGACGGCGACGGGACGCCTTCCCGGTCGTCCGGCGCATCCATCTACCCCGCCGTGCAAAACATGTTGCTGACGGCTAGGGCCCTGGGCCTCGGAGCTACCCTGACTACCCGGCACCTGCGCCACGAGAAGGAAGTCGAGGAGATTCTGGGTCTTCCACCGGGAGTCCACTCCTACGCCATCTTGCCCATTGGCTACCCGATGGGCAACTTTGGGCCGGTACGCCGTGGCCCTTTGTCGGACGTCGTATACGAGGACCGCTGGGGAGAAGCCTTCCCGGACCTAGACTAGCTGAAGCCGCCCTCACGCTTCACGTGCGTGGAGGCCTTGGGGACAATAGCCGACTAGGGCGTATTCCATTGTCTTAGGCGTATCTGTCGTACTTATCCTGGCTCACCGGGACCAATCTCCGTTCATCCTGAGCGCAGCGTAGCGGAGTCGAGGGACCACACCCAGCTGGGACGGCATTTCGACTCTGTTCCATTGGGCAAACGGTCTTACACCTCTCTGCGTGAGCGGAGATAGGCAGGTGCGTTATCTACAGGTACACACTGAGTCCCAAACCTCTTTTGTTGAAAACGACATGGCGCTGTGCTAACGTTAATCTTAAGATGGCGGATTTCGTCCCCGCCTTTCGCTAACTCGTGGCCGCCACAGAACGGGTCTGCCGCACTCGCCGGTTTCCGAATACAGCGTGGCCTCGGGGAGGATCGTTGACCAGCTTCCGGTTTTCTCCCGCTTCCAATCTGGCACACCAGATCGAGTGGCTTCCCTGGGGCCCCGAGGCCTTTGCGCGGGCGCAGAATGAAAACAAGCCCATCCTGCTCTCGATCTCGGCGGTGTGGTGTTATTGGTGCCACGTCATGGATGAAACGTCCTACTCCGATCCCGACGTTCGGCAAATCCTGGCTGACCATTTCATCGGTATCAGGGTGGACAACGACCACCGTCCCGACATCAACTCCAGGTACAACGTCGGGGGTTGGCCCACCACGGCGTTTCTCACCGCCCACGGTGGGTTGATCGGCGGCGCGACTTACCTTCCGCCGGACCAATTTCTGGCGATGCTGTCCGAACTCCGCGTGGCTTACGAGGAAGACAGGCCGCAGCTTTACGACCAGGCCGGAGAACGCTTGCGCCACTACCGGGAGAGAATCGGCCGCATCTCCGCGAGTGAGCCGCCGGAACCCCGTTTGGTGGACCGGGTGGCCCGCAGGGTTGCGGGGGCTTACGACGCCGTCAACGGAGGATTTGGCGCGGAACCAAAGTTCCCCAACGCTCCCATCGTCCAATACCTGGCCCATTTGTTCCGCACCACCAGGGAAGGGTTCTACGGAGAGATGCTGCGAAAGACCCTGGACGCCATGTGCGGTGGTCCTCTCTTAGACCATGAGGAAGGCGGGTTCTTTCGAAACTCCAGTGGCTGCGATTGGTCCGGCCCACAGATGGAAAAGCTGCTCGAGGACAACGTCGCGTTGGCGCGTGCCTACTTGGACGCCGCCGACTTGTTGGAGCAAGATAGATACCGGAGAGTTGCGAAAAGCGCGATCGCCTACATCCTCCGCAACCTTTACGACGATGCGGCGCGGGGTTTCCGGGGAAGCCAGGGGGCGAATTCCGAGTATTTCTCGCTTCCCGTCGAGGAACGTCAACTCAAGGCGCCCCCACCGGTCGACCCGTCTTGTTATGTCAACAGCAATGCGGTAACCGTCAGTGCTCTTTTGGACGCCTCCTGGAGGCTCCAGAAACCGGAACTGTTGGACATGGCGCTCTCGGTACTGGACAACATGGACGCGGCCGCGGAGGCGGGCTCTTTGAGCCACGTGTTTGACGGCGGCGGCCCCGCCACCAGCCCTGCGTTCCTTGGCGACTGGGCCAATTTGCTTACCGCGCTGATCGACGCTCACTCCTATACCCGCCGTCCCCGGTACCTGGAACGGGCCGGGACGGTTGCCGTTGAGCTACTCGACCGGTTTTTCGACCATCAGAACGGCGGTTTTTTCGACATCGAGCGCGACCCGGAAAGCATTGGCCACATGAGAGTGAGGGATAAACCCCTCCCTGAGAACGTGGCCGCGGCGGTGGCGTTCCTCAAGCTGGAACAAGTGACCGGAGACAGCAACTACCATCAGGTGGCCGAGACCACTCTGAGCGTGTTCACCGAGACATGCCACGAGTACGGAGAGCATGCCGCCGTCTACGGACAGGCAGTCGACCTGCTGCACAACGCTCCGGTGGAGGTTACCCTCGAGGGACGTCCGGAGGATAGTGGGACATTGGACATGCTGTCCGCCGCCGTTAGACTACCCTGCCCCAACCTGGTCATTAAGCCCGTGGCGGTAGACGACAGAGAATACCCGGCTCAGGCCCACGTGTGCCTGGACACCCTGTGTCTCCCGCCGGTGAGCGATCCGGATGCGCTTGCGCCTATGGTCATGGACATGCTGTCCAATCAGGCGAATCCCTTTTCGGCCAGCCCTTTCGATAATATCTTCGACCGGCTGCCAGGGACCTAACCTCAGGCGCGGCGAACGTTACCGGCCCCGGCCCGAACGGGCGGAGATAAGCCGGGTGCGGTAACCATTACACAACCTGGATAAACCTGATACTGGAGGCGGCGCGTGCTTAAGAGCGCGGACTGTGGTGAGCTTAGAGCGGGAGACATCGACACCCGTCATACCCTGGCGGGCTGGGTCGGGAGACGGCGGGACCATGGGGGTATCATTTTCGTGGACCTCCGGGACCGGTCGGGCGTGGTACAGGTGGTGTTCAACCCGGAATTGTCTCCGGAAGCCTACAAGATCGCCGAACAGTTGCGCCCGGAATGGGTCGTCCAGGTTAAAGGGACGGTCAATCGCCGGCCCGAGGGCAGCGATAACCCTCAGATGGGCACCGGAGAGGTGGAGGTCGCCGCCGAGGAGGTGGAGGTCCTCAACTCCTCGCTTACCACACCCTTCTACATCACCGACGACGTGGAGGTTGACGAAAGCCTGCGCCTCCGGTACCGGTACTTGGACCTGCGCCGCCCAGCCATGCAACGGAACCTGATTATTCGTCACAAGGTGGTCAAGTACATCCGCGACTTCTTGGACGCCCGGGGATTCCTGGAGATCGAAACGCCGATCTTGATAAAGAGCACCCCAGAGGGCGCGCGCGACTTCCTGGTCCCCAGCCGGATGCAGCCGGGCAGCTTTTACGCGCTGCCACAGTCTCCCCAGCAACTCAAGCAGTTGCTCATGGTGTCAGGTATCGAAAAGTACTTTCAGATCGCCCGGTGCTTCCGCGATGAAGATCTTCGGGCCGACCGCCAGCTAGAGCACACCCAGCTCGACCTTGAGATGAGCTTCGTGGATGAAGAGGACGTGCTTGGCCTGACCGAAGAGCTGTTTAGCGCCATGGTCGAAGCCGTGGCGCCCGAAAAAACTATCGTCAAACCCTTCCCGAGGCTGTCCTTCCAGGATGCGATGGACAAGTACGGTTCGGACAAGCCTGACCTCCGGTTCGGCCTGGAAATGGCCGACGTATCGGACCTGGCCGCGGAGACTGAGTTCCGCGTGTTTCAATCCGTGGTCCAGCAGGGCGGGATCGTGAAGGGGTTCGCCGCTCCGGGGCAGGCGAAGATGGCCACTTCTCAAGTCAGGGAGTTGGAGCAGGTGGCGCGGGACGCCGGGGCAGCCGGTCTCAGCCACATACGGTTCAGGTGTGAAGGTTCCCTGGAGGACATGACGGAGGAAAACGTCCTGAGTTCAGCGGGACTCAGGATGCCGGTGGAGTGGAACAAGCGGCTGGCCGGGCGAGTGGGTGCAGGGCCGGGAGACATGGTCCTGCTCATGGCTGGCCCGGCGCGGCAGGCCAACCAGTGGCTCAACGTCATGCGCCTTCACATGGGCGAAAAGCTGGGCCTGGCGGACCCGGACACGTTGATTTTCGCTTTCGTCACCCAATTTCCGTTGTTCGAGTGGGACGAGAACGCACAAAAGTGGGAATCATCCCACCACCCCTTCACCTCACCGGCCCTCGGCGAGGCGCATTTGCTGGACGAAGGCGACCCCGGCGCAGTCAGGGCCCGGCACTACGACCTTGTCTGCAACGGCACGGAGTTGGCCAGCGGCAGCATACGGATCCACGAAAGAGAGCTGCAAGAAAAGATATTCGGCATCTTGGGGTACACCAAAGAGCAAGTGAACGAGCTGTTCGGCCACATTCTGCAGGCGTTCGAGTACGGGGCTCCACCCCACGGCGGCATCGCGCCAGGAATAGACCGCATCGTCGCCATGTTGACTGACTCGGCTTCCATCCGGGATGTAATAGCCTTCCCCAAGACTCAGACGGGTACTGACCTATTGTTTGGCGCACCTGCCCCGGTGGCCCCATCCCAGCTAAAGGAGTTGTCGCTGGACATTACAGAGTAAGAAACTATCTCAAAACTGGACCAGCAGGCTTGGGCAGAGGGGAAATCCCCCTTAATCCCCCTTTTCCGAAAGGGGGAGACGTTGGGGAAGCCTCGTTTCGAGATAGTTACTAAACACGTTTCTGGTAATCGCCGTCCGAGTAACTCCCGTCGCCGCCCTCGGCCAACAAAACGTAAGGCCTGGAAATTGATTCCAGGCCTTTTGCATTGCCGAATGGTTGAGATGAACGGCCCTGCGCCGGAGCCGGTGCTGAATGGCTAATCGTCGGCGCTGGCGGCTTTTTCCGGGACCTCTCCGCCGGTGCCGTTGCCGTCCCGGAAGGCGAAGCGGGCAACCAGGTCGCCAATGCTGTGGCGGAACCCGGAGTATTCAAGCTCTCCATAGGGCAGCATGGCCGCGCCGGACCAACCCTGCGCGCGCATGGCGATTCCCTTCTCCTGTGCCAACTGACGGACGTAGTCCCACGCGGGGTTGTCGAAGAAGTCGGCAAACGAGTCTGAGAAATAGCCACCGGCATTGAGCGAGAAGCCGATGCAGGAGACCAACGGCAGACAGTACATGCCGGTAACGGCGGTGTTGATGGGCACCGGCATCAGGGGCATGACATGAGAGCCGCGGGCATCGCCTCCGATGTAATGGGCTTTGGTGTAGGGGGATATCAATTCTTCGGGAGCGGGGAAAATGCCCTGGTTCCGGACCAACGCCACCGGGTCGTCCTTACCCGTATAGGAACCGGCGATGTTGTGCAACCGCGTCGCCGAGATGGCTGCCGCGGTCTGACCGGAGTACCGGGACACGATGGAATCGATCCCGAACCGCTCATTGTCCCGAAGAAGCACCGAAATTCGGTAATAGTCTTCCGGAGCGTTCAGCGAGAGAATGCTGTCCCCATCCGTATTGTCCATATCTATGATGTTGAAGGTGAACCCCTCGTTGATACGGGGCAACATCAGTCCGGCGCAATACATTGGATCGGCGAACCCCAGGAACATCGGCAGGTTGTAAGCCCCGGGGCCGCACTTGTCGGCGGCAAGCACCATGAACGACTCGGCGGGCCGGAGCGGGTTGGTCTTGATGGGATCGTGATCGAGCTCGATTTCAGCGACTGCCGGGCCCGCGCCTCTGATGTTACCGGAGGGGGCGTCGACCAGAAGGTCCTGGCCCGCGCCGTAAAGACCGTATTGGCTGGCGATGTCGGTGGCATGCAGGAAAGAGTTCCAGGCAAACTGGTGAACATCTGTGTTGTCCGTGCCGTTGGTGTGGGAAGCGATGATGCAGATGTCGTCACCGGTGTGTCCAACGAATGTATCGATCAACAGACCTCGTTTCACCGCATCCGCTGCATCCGACTTAACCGCGTCCAGCATTCGATCCGACGGCTTGGTATGGCCGCCAATCGACCCCACGTCGGCTTTCAGAATAGACAGGGTGAGTTTCATGGTTCCTCCTTAGCTATATCGGGTGGTGGGCCGCTCGAAACGCCAGTCGTCCCGAGCGGGGGTAATAGAATGTGCTGGTCACTTGATCACGCACGAGGTCTTGGAAGGGTGGCTAATTTTAGCAACGCCAATTTGCCCTGTCAATCAAGATCACCTTAACGGTTCTCGTACAATAATGCCTTGAGCACGTAGACATTTGGATGAACTCTGGTTACCATGTATACGAATTTAACGGCCTGCGGGGCGGCTGGTATCGGCTTGCGCATCGGGCATCAACCACCCTACGAGCCATCTTCAGATTGAGAAGACAGCGCAGAGCCGGTCTCCCATGATTGTCCCGGCAGCGGTTAAGCTGTATATTCAGAGCGTGGACGCTGTCACCGGTTAGGCGGCTCTCTAGAACGTTACCTGGAATCATCTACTGGCAGGACCCTCCGGTATGTGGGAAGACTTCCTAATGTTTATCTCGATGGCTCTGGTCCTGACGTGGACCATCCAGCTAGCGCGGGCGAAGCATCGAAACCCCTGGGCCTGGGGGGGTGCGGCGGCGGCGATCATGATAACTATCCTGGTCTATTTCAGGGATGGTGGTCCTAGCCTGTTGATAAGCATGTTGCCCATGGTTGTCCTGTTCCTGTTGAAATCACCGCAGACCACCACGAGCCCCTCGCCCCAGGGTGTGATCTGCGCCAGGTGCAGCGCGAGCCAACCTCACGGCAGGTACTATTGCACGTCTTGCGGCTGGGAGCTCAAGCGGTCCTACCCAGACGATGGGCAGATGGTAGAAGAGACGCCGGTTTCCGCATCCCCACCAGAGACGGCAGACCCGTCTCCCGTAGGGGCCGACGCGCCCAGGCCGGACCAGGCCCAACCTGCCGCTCGCGAATCCGCGCCCGCTCAAGAGCCTCCGCCACGGGAATCCACGCAGACTCCGGAGGGTGCGGCCGCATCGGAACAACCGTCACCACCTACCGAAGACACGCCTTCCGTTTCGCGGTCCGCGCTTAGGCCAATGACTCGGGGAGTGCCCACGGCGGTCGCGATGACCGAACGTGGCAAGGGTATGGTGGAAGAGGGCCGTATCCAGGAAGCAATCGACCAGTTCACCAAGGCCCTCGCCCTGGACGGCTCGTACGGACCCGCCCTGGAATCCCGCGCCCAAGCCTACGCCTCCCAGGGCCGGACCGCCGAAGCCGAGGAAGACCGCCGCCAGCTAGAAGCCGTCAGCAACGGTTGAGCGTAACCGGCCCATAGGTCTTGTCCGGCAACACCCCACACTCAATGCGCGCCATGATCCCCGGTCCGGCCACCCGATTTGTTGTCGATGTCTACAATGGCGTATTTGCGCGCGAATTTCTGGGCATTTCAGAGCAGGCTCATAGGCTTCTAACCATGACATGTCTGCTATTATATTCTTCGAATACGAGAAGGGAGGAAGCGATGCCCACGTTTGAAGAGGGATTCTCCGAAGCCGAGAATGCGGCCGAGTCGGTGTTGAAATCCCTTGCCAATGTTTCCACCCTAGCGAGACAACTGCGAAAAGCCGCCCAGGACGGCAACATCGCGGCGGTTAGAAGGACCAATGAGCGGTTGCAAGACGGTATCAACCTGATTCGGCAAGAAGTCGCCAACGCTGCCGATGCCTGGCCGTTCACGCCTGAAGAGGAGCAAGGATACCTTCAAGAAAAGTACGGAGAGGAACTCAAAGAGGAAGCTCGGAAAAAGAATCTCCGGATATTCGATAGAGATGGCAGGTTGATCGCCCATCCATCTGTCATACGGGTTATGCCGGGCGAAAGGGCAGTGGAAATCAATCGGCGGCGAATGTCAACGATCCGCCCTACGAAAATCGTGGGGGAGTTGGAGAAATTTCAGAAACGCACTCCACGCGCCCCGCAGACTGTCCTTGAGTCACTGTATCAGGCTTACATCAACCTCACCGGCGTCAGGCAATCGGATACTATGAAGTTTGGCGAGGTCGGTCAGGTCGTTCAATTAAGGGGAATCTACGATAACATCCGCCTCTACACCAGACTGTCTGGGGCCAGACTTGAATACACTCAACTGGATTTTGCGCAGGACCTCTACAACTTGGAGAGCAGCGGCGTGAGGGAAGCCCAGTCAGGGGCCAGAGTTTCGTTTCCGTCAGCCACCGCCACGAGAAGCAGCCGAGGGACCATCCCATTCGTCGGACCAGATGGGGAGTCCATAATATACTACGGGATTCAATTCACCGGGGGCAGCCGATGACCAATGCGCTGCCAATCCAGGAATGGCTAGACGTAATCCGGGACGAGTATCTTCAGGGTTTCGTGAAGGACGGAGGCTCGTCGATAAAGTTTGCAATACCGGTCAGGCCTGACTTGGGGCCGCTGTTGAAAGATGCGTTTGCAGGCATGGCTGCCAATCTCGGTTACATGGTAGTCAGAGTCGATTCTTCGGAAACAAGGGTCCACATGCCCCAGGAGATATTCTTCAGAATCGCGGAACAGATTGATTGGAGGTATCTGGCCAGGCGGGTGATACTCCACCTGTCCGAAGATATTGGTTATGTCACGTCAGGAATCGATCCGGCAATCGAGGACTCCATTACCCAGTCGATCAGTGAGGCCAATTCCGTCGACGAAAACCTGATACGCCTTGAATTGCGAAGGAGGTTGCCCCAGGCTGTCACGCGGAATGGGAGTATGTCACGGGACTTCCGGCTGGCAATGACCCACATGTGTCTCACCGAAATGGGCGGGGCGGGACAGAGCCAGGAATTGTCGGGGTTAATCGACTGGTTGACCGGAAAGAACCGAAGGGTCTCAGGCGTCCGGGCCTATTCGATCTACAACACCATCGTCCGCACCAACGCCAGGCACTTCTTCGAGTCGCTATTGCACTGGGTTAGATACGTCGGCTACTTGGGCACCGTGGTATTTCTGGACGATTCACGGATAACGCTGAGACGAAACCCAAGGGATGGTCAACTGTTCTACTCCCGGCCCGCAGTGATGGACCATTATGAGTTGCTTCGAGAATTCATTGACGGGACAGACCGACTCGAAGGTTTGCTCATGGTCGTTCTGGCCGAGGACGACTTTCTGGACGACGACATCAGGGGCAAAGGCTACGCCATTTACCAGGCTCTCATGGGGCGGATTGCCGACGAAGTCCGGGGCCGCAGCCAGCCCAACCCCATGTCTACCTTGGTGCAACTGGCGGACACGACCGGCTAGGAGTTCTTGAGATGGTGACCAATTCGGATCCATCCCGGCTGAAGAACCGCCGCGCTTTGGAGGCCCTGAGGAACGGGGTCCCCAGCGGAGACGCAGTCGCCGCTTTGGGGTGTAACCAACCAGAAGTTGAGAGAGACTTCAATGCCCTGTTGTCGCGCGTCTCTGACGAGGAAAGACCGCCGGATTCCAGCCTCGGAATGTTGGTGGCCGGAGATTTCGGCTCCGGGAAGTCTCACCTGCTGAGCTATCTGGAAAGCCAGGCTCTGGACCAGAATTTCGTGTGCAGCCGGGTCGTTATCAGTAAAGAAACGCCCTTATTCGACATGGACAAGGTCTTCAGGGCTGCGACTGAAAACGCTAGGGCGCCAGGGGTCACGGGCCACATGGTCGAGGAGATTGCGATCAAGCTGGACCGTGACTCTGAAGGGTATGCCAGGTTCTTCGAGTGGGCTAATGGGGACGCCAGCGGGTTACACGGAATACTGCCGGCCACCTTGTTGGTCTATGAACGTGTAGAAGACTTCGAACTGATGAACGAGATCGCCTCCTTTTGGTCCGGGGAGAAAATTGGGGTACGCAGGGTCCGCGATGGGTTGCGGCAGATTGGCCAAGTCCAGTCCTACCCTTTTCGCACTCCCCCGCCGAGGGACCTGCCGCCGCAGAAACTGAGATTCGTCCTCGAACTAATCAAGGCCGCCGGGTATCGCGGCTGGGTAGTCCTCATGGATGAGATCGAACTCGTAGCCAATTACGGCGTGTTGCAAAGAGCAAGGTCATACTCTGAACTCGCCCGCTGGATGGGCCAGGCGGCCGGGCAAGAATACCCAGGAATGGTGCTGGTGGGGACCGTGACCGCCGACTTCTCTTCCGTAGTTCTCGAGCAGAAGGAAGACAGGGACAAGGCCGTCCCCCGTCTGAGAGCAAGGCAACGCGATGAGGACAACATTGCGGCGGCCCGTGCCGAGACCGGCATCAGGCTTATCGATCGAGGGGTGCGTGCTTTAGCCGAACCTGACGACGACATGCTCTCCAACCTCTATAACCGGCTGAGGACCATTCACTCGGAGGGTTACAACTGGACCGCGCCCGAAATAAACCACGGAATAGGGCAGGGAGGGCGCAGGAGAATCCGGTCTTTCGTCCGGCGGTGGATCAACGAGTGGGACTTGAGAAGATTGTACCCTGAGTCCGAACCCGACATCGAGGAAACCGAGTTGACGTTTAGCTACGAAGAGGACACCGCCCTGGAACACGCCCCTTCAGATGACCATGAGCCGAAAGCAGTCCGGGAGACTGACGGACATTCTTCCCGGGAATAGGGACCCCCAAATTGCCGATACCGTTCGTTGACCTTGGCGGAGACGAGCATTCCGGCGTTGCCGGTTTTCTCCGGTTTGTCGACGAGCCGGGCGGCAACGGCGTCCGCGGCGCGTTGTTCCTTATGTCCACCCGCGGCGACCCGCTGGAGTTTGGATTTACGAGGGTGGATGTTCGGGGCGGAGTCCTGTGGCGTGCCGGAGAGGCGCGAAGGAGGTCGGTGACCTCTTTGACCAAATCGTTGTTCGAGGCATCGAGCCGCGTTCCTGACGTGGTGCTTGTCCCTGCTGACGAAGCGCCGCCACGGGTGTTTTCCGAGGACCTGGAAGTACGTGTACCGGTCTGCCGCGTGGCCTCGGGAGATTGGGGTCCAGTGGCGCAGTCTGAAGAAGCTCAACAACTCTCAACCAGCCTATCCCTGATTTGGGTGAACGGATTGCCCGCGCCGGATGGGAACTCCGCCAGGACTATCGGCCTTCTTAGCGAGCGCCAGTTGCTGCTGGAACCCTTTGACCGCGCCCTGCTCGGACTGCAAGAGGCTTTCGATTCGTGACTCCGCCAGATGCCTGGTGGCGCACAGCCGACTCGCGAAAGCAACTCGCCTGGATTCCGTGGCTTCGGCCTCGTGAATCCGAGGCGGAGCGGGCAGTGACACTCACGGTGCAGTCGGATGCGCCAGTTGAAACCGGGAGTCTACCCTGTGGCCCCACCTCACCACCCGTCGTTAGCCAGTTGGCCATTGATGCGGGAAACATGCCGGAATTCGTGACTTCGATCGTCCTGGACGGACTGGAAAATCAGACTCCCAGGACTAGAGCAGCGCCCGGTAACAGGTCGAGGCAACCATCGTCTCCAGCCCACACCGTTCGCGGGTCACAAACACCCGGCACTCGCTCCCTATCGGCACGGCTCAGGCTCCTGTTGGCACCTCCCCTGGAATGCTTGCTGCCCGGTCCAGATTCCATATTGCGATGGGCCGGCGAGCTGATGCCGTTCCAATTGGACGGCGTACACACCTTGATCGGCAGCGAAAGATTGCTCCTCGCCGACGATATGGGGTTGGGCAAGACCGTCCAGGTCATCGCCGCTTTGCGCGTCCTGTTCGTGCACCGCGCCATCGAGTCTGCCCTGGTGGTCGCGCCAGCCAGCATTTTGGACCAATGGCGGCAAGAATTGCTTAAATGGGCTCCCGACCTGCGTGCGTTCATCATCAGGGGCACCCAGGAAGAGCGGGGTTGGCAATGGAGAGCCGAAGTCCATGTGGCGCTTGTCAGCTACGAAACCTTGAGATCAGATTGTGGGGGTGGTCCCAATTCCCCTCCGCTTAGGAAGACCTGGGACGTTCTGGTTGCCGATGAAGCCCAACGCATCAAGAACCGCAACTCCACCAGCGATGCGGTGAAGGGCCTCAAGCGTCATCGTTCGTGGGCGCTCACCGGCACACCCCTGGAGAACGATGAGGAAGAACTTGCGTCCATCGTCGAATTCGTCGACCACGGCGAGTTAGTATCCCAGACCCACTACTCCCCCGGCTTGAATCTCCGGCTGCGGCATCGTGAACTCCAACTGCGCCGCAAGAAGATCGACGTGCTGAAAGACCTCCCGCCCAAGCTGACCACCAAGTTGTCTATCCCTCTGCTGCCGAAACAGCGCGAGAGTTATGACCGGGCGGAACGGGAAGGAATCATCCATCTAAGGGAGTTGGGCCGGGATGTCCGCGTGCAGCACGTCCTGGAGTTAATCACCCGTCTGAAGCAGATTTGCAACACCGACCCCAAGACCGGCCAGTCGAGCAAGATAGACGATATACGCCAACGGGTCGAGATGCTAACTGAGCAAAGCAACCGGGCCATCGTGTTCTCCCAATACACCAGCGTCGATTTCGGCGTTGGGGCCATCGCGCAAGCGTTGAGACAGTTCGACCCCCTTACGTTTACCGGGGAGCTTGACCTGGACGAGCGCCGCGCCGTGATACAGCAGTTTAGGTCCGATGACAGGCACAAGGCGTTGATTGTTTCGCTAAGGGCCGGCGGCGTGGGGCTGAACCTTCAGGAAGCCTCCTACGTCTTTCACCTTGACCGCTGGTGGAATCCCGCCGTCGAGCGGCAAGCCGAGGACCGGAGCCACCGCTATGGACAAACCGTGCCGGTCCACGTTTTCAAGTATTCGTGCGCCGATACCATCGAGGAACGTATTGACCGCATATTGGAGACCAAGCAAGACCTGTTCGACGAACTGGTGGACGACGTCTCCATAGACCTGGGCGCGTCGCTCTCCGCTGACCAACTCTTTGGCCTGTTCGGGTTGGAGAGACCCCGGTGATTTGCCCCAGTCCCTACACCGCCATGATGTGGTAGCCGGCGTCCACGGGTATGATCGATCCGGTGATCCCACTGGACAGGTCGCTGCAAAGGAACAGGGCCGTCTTGGCCACCTCGTCCACCGAGATATTGCGCTTTAACGGCGCTGTTTCCTCGTGGAGCTTCCTCATATCCCGGAATCCTGAGATGCCCCGGGCGGCCAGAGTCTCCACCGGTCCGGCGGATATGGCGTTAACCCTTACTCCCTGCTCGCCGAATTCCGAGGCCAACTGCCTGACACTATGCTCCAGCGCCGCTTTTGCCGTGCCCATGACGTTGTAGCCGGGGTAAACCCTTTGCGACGCATTGAACGTCATCGTGAGCACGCTTCCTCCGTCTGGCATCAGGTCGGCGGCGTGGCGGACCAGGGGAATCAGGGAGTAGGCGCTGACTTCAAGGGCGATTTGGAAGCCTTCCCTTGAAGTGTCGGCGAACCTCCCCGCCAAGTCTTCGCGCTGAGCGAAGGCGATGCTATGCACCAAGAAAGAGATGTCACCGAAGCTCTCGTTAAGCTGGGAGAACACTTCGGATATCTGGGCGTCGTCAGTGGCGTCACAGGGCAGCGTGACCGCTCCGTCAAGGGTGTCGGCCAGCCGGCTTACTCGGTCTTTCACCCGGTCGTTCTGGTAGGTCAGCGCCAGGCGCGCTCCGGCTTCACCCAATAGGCGCGCAATTCCCCAGGCGATGCTCCGGTCGTTGGCGACGCCGAAGATGACTCCATTCTTCCCGCTCAGGTCTATCGGGTACAACTCTCACTACCTCCACAACACAGAATGACCGCGGCGCGAGGCCGGTTGAGTTCGGATGCCCAGGCGCGGTCCAGCGATAGGGATTTACAGGAATGCCGGGGCCGCTTTCTCTAAGAACGCGTCTAACTGCCGCTCTGGCTCGAAGGATGCAAACCGCACGACCAGGGTTTCGGCTCCGGCTGCGGCGTACTCAGACATACGTTCCCGCACTTGTTCCGCGCCGCCGAAGGGGCCCCAACGAGTTCCCCAGATGTTCGCTCCATAGTACCGGGTGAGCCAGTCTTCCGCCTCGGCGGTGGCCTTGGACGTGTCTTCGTCCATGTTCACTGTCATATAGAAAACAGATTCCAACTCGTCCGGGTCCCGGCCCCGCTCTGCCGCAATGCCCCGGACATGCTCCACAACCTGCGTGTATTCTTCCGGTGTGTCGGAGATGGAGATGATGCCGTCTCCCAGGCGGGCGGCCCGCCTGAATTGGGTGTTTCTGGCGGTGGCGCGCCAGTGGCACGCCAGCAAGACCGGCACGCCGCCCGGTTGCACCGGGCGGGGCTGGACCTCCACTTCATCCAATTGGAAGTGGTCGCCGGAATAGGTCACAGTCTGGCCTGATCCCAAGTCCTTGACGATCTCGATCAACTCGACCAAGCGGCGGGCCCGCTGGGATGGTTCCACCCCGGCCGCCAACCACTCTCCGCGCTGTTCCGCGGTGAACGCCCCTCCCGCTCCTGCCGCTATGACAAGTCTTCCCTTGGATATCAAGTCCACCGTGGCCATGGTCTGCGCCAGCAACACCGGGTGACGCAGCGCGGGCAACATGACGGCCGTCCCTAACCGCACCCGTTCGGTGGAAGCCGCGATCGCCGCCAGCGCGGCCAAGGGTTCCAGCCTCGGCTTGGCGGTGAGGCTGTCGCCGACCCACACCGATTCCAGGCCCGCCTCTTCCACCCGGCGGGCTAGCCTCAGCACCAAGTCGGCATCGGTAGGTGGCTCGCCGCGAAGCAGCAGACCACGGGTGGGGAGCAAAATCCCGAGTTTTGTCGGCTTGGCTGACACAATTACCTCGCTGTTGTTAGGGGCCAGTTAGTGGTTAGTGTCCAGTGGATCGGGACTACCAACCACTGGACACTGTGAACTGGTCACTGACCACTCTCCACAGACAGCCGCTCCAGGAAACCCGGGGCGATGCGGCTGGATGTGTCCAAGTCATCGGGGACGTCCAAGTCCAGTCCCAGGCCAGGGCTATGGCAGATGGCGACGGATATTTCCAATTCGGCCGCTTTGGCCAGGTGGCGGGTGAAACTTTGAGGCCCCAGTGCCGGCCGGAATGGAACATTGTTGGGTACCAAAATCGCGTTCGTTCCCCCGTCTCTACGGGCGGGCACCAGGGTTATATTGCTCTGACGCCGGGACGCGTCCAGAACGCTTTGAACGTCGCCGGACTTCAGAAACGGCAGGTCGCCAGGGATGTAAAGGGCGCCCCGGTGGAGTCCGAAAGCTAGGTCGAACGCCCTGGAGAGCGTATCATTCAAGTCGTTGCCCAGTTCCTCCATCCAGTGTGCGCCGCCTTGCTCGGCCTCCTCCCTGACGCGTTGGTCTCCTCCCACCACCCAGACAGGGTCTACAAAGGCTCCCTTAATCGCCTCCAACACGGCCCTCAGCATTCCAATGGTGAGATTCGCCCTCTCCTCCGGGGTGAGCCGGTCCGATAGCCGAGTCTTGCTGTCCGACAACGGCTTCATGGGAACGATTGCTATGGCTCCGGATGCTTCTCGCACTTTCTACTTACCCGTCCGCCAATGCCAGGACGTAGCGGGCCAATTCCACCTTGTCAGACTCGTCGTACATCATGATGGGAGCCGTCTGGGGTTGAATGCCCAGCCGCCCGATCTCCGGAGCGTGCCCCTCGTCTTCCCGGTCGATCAGGAAGACGTCGAGCATCCCCTGGTATTGCTTGGCCACACCCACGCAGGATACATCCTCGCCCAGCTCGGCCATCATCTTCCCGGCGGGGCCGCGTACCGCCTCGCCCCCAATGATGGGGCTTACCCCCACCCGGAGGGCAGCGGACGCGGTCAACATCTCCTTCACACCCGGGATGGCGAATATGGGACCCAGACTGAGGAACGGATTTGATGGGCAGAGTACGATCAGCGCCGCCTGCTCCAATGCGGTCAGGAAGCCCGGTGATGGCCGGGCGTCTGACACGCCAGCGTAGGTAACCGAATTGACCTCGGGCTCGCTGCGTTGGCGGACGAAATAGTCCTGCATCGCCAGGTCGCCGTCGGCCGTGTTAAGCACGGTGCGGACCGGGTCGTCGCTCATGGGAACGATCTGATGCTGGACACCGAGCCGCTGGCAAAGCTCCGATGTAGCCTGGGATAGAGTAGCTCCGTCGCGCAGCAGCCTGGTGCGTGTAATATGGGTGGCCAGGTCTTTGTCCCCCAGGTTGAACCAGGTGTCGGCCCCGTAGTTACCCAGCATTGCCAGGGCATTGAAAGTGTCCCCGGCGAGACCCCAGCCGGTGTCCTGGTTGGACAGCCCGGACAGGGTATACATCACTGTATCCAAGTCTGGTGAAACGTGCAGGCCGTGGAACTGTTCGTCATCCCCGGTGTTCACCACCACCGTGAGCCGTTCAGGTGGCAGGATGATTGAGAGCCCCAGCGCCAACTTAGCGCCCCCCACTCCGCCAGCCAGGGCCAGTACACGTCCATCCATAGGCCGTACCGGGCTAGCAGGCGCCGGAGTCGGCGTCCTCGGCGCTGACCGGATTGGCGGCGGCGATGGGACGTCCGGCGCGGTTGGGATGTTCGAACCGGTATGTATCCAGCTTCACCAGACGTTGGTACGACCCGAAAATGTCCTCCACGTTGTCGCCAACAACGTCCAGTGGGTCCAATTCTTCGTCGGCGTCGTTGAAGACCCGCTTGGTCCCGTAAGTCGTGTACCGTTCGGCGGGTATGCGGCCTGCTTGCCGGATCATCCCGCGGAACTCGGCTGGGCGCATTAACTGGCCGTGCTGTGCGCCTGCGGCGGTGGAGATGCTTTCGTTGATCAACGTCCCTCCCAGGTCGTTGACCCCGGCGGTCAGCAAAAGCTGGGACATCCGGGACCCTTCCTTGACCCAGGAAGCCTGGATGTTGGGTATCCAATTGTTAAGCATTATGCGGGCGATGGCATGTACCTTCACCACATCCATGCCCGTGGGGCCGGAGCGGACGTTGTCCACCAGGCCCTTCATGAACATGGGGGCTTCGGTGTGGACGAAGCTCAAGGGCACGAACTCGGTGATACCGCCGGTCTGCATCTGGATGCCGCGAAGCAGCTCTATATGGCGGGCGATATGCTCGTTGGTTTCCCGGTGGCCGAACATCACGGTGGAGGTGGTGGGTATCCCCAGCTCGTGTGCAGTCGTGATGACCTCGATCCACTGATCGACGCGTATGCGGCCAGGGGAAATGATGTCCCGTAATTCCTGGTCCAGGATTTCAGCCGACGTGCCTGGCAGGCTGCCCACACCGGCGGCTTTCAGCCCCTCCAGGTATTCACGGATGGTGCACCGGGACCGCACGGAGCCGTAGAGCACCTCTTCGGGAGAGAACCCGTGGATGTGTATGTCCGGCAGTTCTTCCTTGATCGCTTCGCACAGCTTGATATAAAGGTCGCCTTCCATCTGAGGCGGGAGGCCGGCCTGGATGCACACCTCGGTCGCTCCGTAGTCCCAGGCCTCACGAGCCCTGCGAATGATTTCGTTCACGGGCAGCAGGTAACCCTCTTCCTCCCGGAAATCACGGCTGAAGGCGCAGAAGCCGCAGCGTTTGATACAGACGTTGGTGAAGTTGATGTTCCGGTTGACCACATATGTGACGACGTCGCCAACGGCCCGGCGGCGGAGTTCGTCGGCCACCGTGGTCATGGCGCTGTACTCAAGGCCTGTGGTCCCGAAAAGGGTCACCGCCTCATCCGCGGAGATGTCCTCTCCGGCCAGAGCTCGGTCCAGAATCCGGGCTACAGGAGGATCCAAAAGCCTGATCAGGCCCTCCATATCGGCGTCGCCACGTTGGTCGTTAATCGTTTCCTGCATACCGTTGGACCCCCCCTTTTACATAGCCCTCGTCGTCGGCCAAGCGGGCAACCCTGGTCTTTAATTCTGGTGGAAGAAAGGAATCGGAGGACACGAAAAACTCCGGATAAACAGGCAGTCTTGGCCTCAGTTCAAACCCCATAGACCGTGTCCGGTCTCTCAGTTCCGCGATTCCGGGCCACGGCGCTTCCGGATTTACGTAGTCGATGGTCAACGGTGAGATTCCACCCCAATCGTTGATTCCAGCATCGAGGTAGACCTGGAAGTTTTCGGCGCTCAGGTTCGGCGGCACCTGAATGTTGACGTCGGGGCCCAGAAGCAGACGGGCCGCCGCCACGGTCCACAGGAGCTCGACGGAGGTTGCGTCTGGCTCCTGACCCATGGGAGTATCTGGCTTGGCGCGGAAGTTCTGTACGATCACTTCCTGGATGTTGCCGTATTGGGCGTGAACTCGGCGGATGGCCAGAATCGAGTCGATCCGGTCCTCTCGCGTGTCTCCGATGCCAATCAGGATTCCGGTGGTGAAAGGCAGGCCCAACTCCCCGGCGATCTCCATAGTCCGCAGCCGCACCCTGGGGCGTTTGCTGGGTGCGAATTCGTGCGGTCCCCCGGGTCCATACAGACGCGGGCTGGTGCTCTCAAGCATGACTCCAACCGAGGGGTTGAAGGGCTGCAAGGCTGCAATCTCGTGCCGGCTCATGGTGCCGGGATTGGCATGGGGAAGCAGGTCGGTCTCGTCTAGGACGAGCTTACACACATCAGCGAGGTAAGCGAGGGTCGTCCGGTATCCCCTGCGTTGCAGCCACTCCATCGCTTCCGGGTACCGCTGCTCGGGGCGTTCGCCCAGCGTGAACAGGGCTTCGGTGCAACCAAGGCGCTGGCCTGCCTTCGCCACGTCTAGCACCTGCTCTGGAGTCAGGTACAGGTTCTCTCCAGCCTCGGACGGGTCTTGTCTAAAAGTGCAGTAACCGCAGAAGTCCCGGCAGAGGCGGGTCAAAGGGATAAACACCTTGGGCGAAAACGTAACGATCTTGCCTTTGCCTTGGTCCCTCAGCCGGGAACCGGCCTGGCACATGGCTGCGATTCCCTCGCCGGAGACGTCGCAAAGGGCCGTTGCCTCCGGGTCCGCGGCGGTCCAGACCGCCGCAAACGTCGAGACCGGATCCCGCGTCAAGTTGGTTGTGGTTGACGAATCGTTCAAGGCGCTCAGGTCGATTCCGCCGAAAGGGTTTTCGTAGTGGAAACCTGGCTCTCTCTGGTCTGCATGATGGTAAGCGGGAAAGTCCCCATTGGACTTACTGGAGAGCCTGCGAAACATTGTAGACCCTTGCCCCTACCCTAGCAACTTAGGGACCGGGCAAGTCCAGCGTCAGAACCCTGCGAGACGGGCTTGGTCCAACGGCTCCCGGGGTTGAAATGAGACCCCGAGGAATTCGTATGCCAGCCGGGTCGCCATCCTGCCCCGAGGCGTGCGGTCCAGGAACCCGAGTTGCAGCAGGTAGGGCTCCCACACGTCCATGATGGTGCTGGAGTCCTCGTTTAAGGAAGCGGCAAGGGTTTCCAGGCCAACGGGACCACCGTCGAATTTCTCAATGATGCACGTCAGCAAACGGTGGTCAGATTGGTCCAGGCCTCTTACGTCCACCTTCAACTGGGCCAGGGCGTCCCGCGCAACCTCGCCGGTCACCCGGTTATCAGCCATTACCAGCGCATAGTCGCGGGTGCGTTTGAGGAGCCGGTTGGCTATCCGAGGCGTCCCCCGGGACCGCAGGGCAATTTCTTCCAAACCCTCATCTTCAGCATCCATCTCGAGAATCTTCGCCGAACGCTTGACGATGAGCCGCATATCCTCCGGTTGATAGTAGTCCAGGTGGAACACAGACCCGAACCGGTCTCTCAGTGGCGCGCTCAGCAGGGAGAACCGCGTGGTGGCTCCGACCAAGGTGAAAGGATTAATTCTCAGGTTAACGCTGCGAGCCGCCAGTCCCTTCCCCACCATCCAGGACAGGAAAAAATCTTCCATTGCGGAATAAAGCACTTCTTCCACCATCCGAGGCAGGCGGTGAATCTCGTCGATAAACAGGACGCTTCCCGGCTGGAGGCCGGTCAAGACAGCCGCCATGTCACCGGCGCGCTCGATGGCGGGCCCGGACGTGACCCGGACTTCCACCTCCATTTCCTGGGCCATGATGTGACCCAGGGTAGTTTTGCCCAGGCCCGGCGGGCCGTAGACGACCACATGGTCCAACGGTTCGCCCCTGATCTTCGCCGCCTGTATGGCGATGCCCAGGTTGTCTTTTACATGGGTCTGGCCTACGAAATCGGACAACCGCCGAGGGCGCAGGGTCAGGTCCTGGTCGTCTGGCTGGGGCTCTCCGGAGATCAACCGCTGCTCCATGCCACCTCCCATAAACTCCGGAAGATCACTCTTCGAACTTTCGGAACACGACGCAGGCGTTCTGCCCGCCGAAGCCAAAGGCGTTGGAAAGGACAACCTTGACGTCCAACTGCCGCGCCTGGTTCGGAACGTAGTCCAGGTCGCAAGCCGGGTCCGGCGACTCGTAGTTGATGGTCGGGTGGACTATGCCTGTCGTGATGGACATTACACAGGCCGCGGCTTCCAGGGACCCGGAAGCGCCCAAGGAATGTCCGATCATTGACTTGGTCGAGCTGATGGGTATTCGGTATGCCGCATCTCCGAAGAGCCGCTTAATAGCTACGGTCTCCAGGGCGTCATTGAGAGGCGTCGACGTTCCGTGGGCGTTGATGTAGTCAACCTGGTCGAGTCCAACTCCCGCGTCGGCTAGGGCAAGCCGCATCGCCTCAGCGGCGCATGTCCCCGACTCCTCGGGCTGCACGGGATGCCCGGCGTCTGAAGTAGAGGCGAACCCGGCCACTTCGGCCAGGATGTTGGCGTTCCTGTCCAGTGCGTGTTTCAATTCCTCCATGACCAACACAACTGAGCCCTCGGCGGGTACGAAACCGTCCCGTCCGGCGTCGAACGGGCGGCTTGCCTTCTCGGGTTCATCGTTTCGGGTGCTCAATGCGCGCATGACGGCGAATCCCGCCAGGCCCAGTTGGCTAATCCCCGCCTCCGCCCCGCCTGCCAACACGACGTCGGCCACTCCACGGCGGATGACCTCCAACGCTTCACCCATCGCTTGGTTTGATGCGGCGCAGGCGGTGGTGGTAGTGGAGTTGAACCCCTTGGCTCCGGTCACACGGCTAACGTTCGCAGCGGCCATGTTGGGCAAGATCATAGGGAAGAAGAAGGGGGACATCCTCATTCCTCCCCGGGTGGCGAGGACGCGGCAATTTTCCTCCAACGTTGGGAAACCCCCGTTGCCATTACCCAACATTACCCCCACGCGGAAGGCGTCCTCTTTTGACATGTCCAAGCTAGAAGACTCGACGGCTCTCATTCCGGCGGCAACTGCGAGCTGGGAAAACCTGGCCATTCGCCGGGCTTCCCGGTTGTCCAGGTATTGGGAGGGATCGAAATCCCGGACTTCACCGGCAATGCGGCAGGGATAATCGGTCGGGTCGCACAGGGTCATCGAGCCGATGCCCGGCTTCCCGGCCACAAGGTTCTCCCAAAATGCGTCGACGCCCTGGCCGAGTGGGGTTATCGCGCCGATACCGGTTACAACGACTCTCGGACGGTCCCGTGTCACTCCTCCAACTCCTCCCTTCCTCGCGGGCGAGGAAGGGCCGGCTCCAGGGTCTTAGCGCAGGTCTGGCGGCAACAGGTCCGGATACAGCTCGGG
Source organism: Dehalococcoidia bacterium (assembly GCA_965197545.1). Taxonomy (GTDB): domain Bacteria; phylum Chloroflexota; class Dehalococcoidia; order Lucifugimonadales; family UBA3495; genus CATOSP01. The sequence continues at coordinate 1,373,533 of CBDANJ010000007.1, read as the reverse complement.
CTTGATCCCTAGTACCGCCTCCCGTACCTCTGCAACCACGAATAGCGATCCTGTGCCCAGCACCAGGTCTCCAGGGCGCGCCGCTTGCCTGGCGGCGTCCAAGGCATCGGCGGTGTCCGCCAGGGGAACGGCCTCTACGCCCCGGCTCCGGAACACTGCCGCGATATCGCCGGGCGGCATGGACCTGGGATGGCGGGACCGGGTGGCGAACACCATATCGCCCGATTGCGCCAGCCGGTCCACCATGTCATCAACGTTCTTGTCCCTGGAGAACCCCGTCACCAATAGTAGCCGGTCGTAATCGAAATAGTCGGGCAGAGATTCCAGAAGGACTTGCATGGAATAGGCATTGTGAGCGCCGTCAACCACGGTCAGAGGGTCGCGGGACAGGACTTCCATCCTTCCCGGCCAGTCTACGTTAGAGAACCCATCTTGGATAGCCTGTTCGGAAATCGCGAATCCTCGTTCCCGCAGGCATTCCAGAGCCGCCAATGAAACCGCCGCATTTTCCAGTTGGTGTTTACCCAGCAGCGGTGTCGTGAGCCCATACTCTCCCAACCGGGTCTGGACCGAGAAGCGTTGGCCGTCCATCGATGCCGATACCAATCTCCAGGAAACGTCCTTACCCACCTGGACGGGCGTTATGCCCAGAGTATCGCAAGCCGAGAGTATGGGTGTCATTGCATCGTGAGACTGGGGGCCGACAACCACGGCCGCGCCGGGTTTGATTATGCCCGCTTTATCCGTGGCGATCTCCTCCACCGTATTTCCCAGGATGGCGGTATGGTCGAGGCTGATAGACGTTATGACCGAGACCTCCGGCATCACCACATTGGTCGCGTCCAAACGGCCGCCCAGGCCAACCTCGATTGTCTGAAAATCGGCCTGGCCCTGGGCGAAGCATTGGAATGCCATTCCGGTCATATACTCGAAAAGGGTCACCGGGCCCAGTCCAGATTCCTCGGTCATCCAATGCTGATAGGGCAATAGCCGCTCCACGAGCCCGGCGAATTCCGCTTCGCCAATGGGAAGGCAGTCTCGCCGGACCCTTTCGGTGAAGCTGTGGAGGTGGGGAGAGGAATAGAATCCGGTGCGGTACCCAGCGGCGTGGAGCACCGCGTCGCACATTGCCGCAGTGCTCCCTTTGCCCTTGGTGCCGGTGACGTGGATGGCCGGAACCTGCCGGTGAGGGTCTCCAAGACGCTGGAGGAAGGTCTCCATCCGTGAGAGGTCTTCAATCGCCTTTTGCCGCGGACCTCTCGGCCCAGGCCGCTCGTGGTCGACCAGAGAAAGGAGGAAATCCACGGCCTTGCTATAGTCCAATAGTTCCCAATCCCGCGCCCCGTCTCGACGGAAACGCCTCGGCCAGCCCACTTAGAGGGCTAGTGACGCCCGGTCAATGGTCTCCGCCGGTTATGACCTGAGCCGGTTAATGGTCTCTGATCTTAGGAGGCATCGACCCGAGGCTAATCCTGATTCCGTCCATGAAGCCGACCGATTTTATGTAGTCTATGTTACCTTCCAGGCTCTTTGGGGTAAAGCCGAATTCCTGGTCCACTACGCCGGGTTCCGCGACGTTGCGGATAGCCAGCATCTTGAGCTGGTCGGTCGTCACAGGTGGGCGGGGCTGGACGAGCTGCATCCCCATAGCGGCAAGGTACATCATCCAGACGGGCACATGTAGGCGCAGCCGCCGCTTCCCCATGGTCCGAGCCACGGCATCGACGATCTGGTTGTAGGTAAGCTGGTCGGGGCCGCCGATCTCCACCGTGCGGTCCCTCAGGCTGCCACGGTCCAGAGACAAGGCCACACAGCGCGCTACATCTTCCACCGCGATGGGTTGAAAACGGTTCCTACCCGATCCGACTACCGGCACCAGAGGGAACACCCTTACCATCGCCGCCAGGGCGTTCAGGAACTCGTCCCCTTCGCCGAACATGATCGGGGAACGCAATATGGTGTAAGGAAGGCCGCTGTTGATTACCTCCTGCTCTGCCCGCCACTTGCTGAACAGGTAAGGGTATTCCCGGTCGTCGCCCGCCCCTATGGCGCTCAGTTGGACCAGGTGCTTCACTCCGCTGGCCTTCGCCGCGCCAACCACGTCGGCGGTCCCTTGCCGGTTGACTAGATCGAAGGTACGTCTCCGGCTTTGGCGAATGATACCCACCAGGTGGACAACCGCCTCGACGCCGTGGAAAGCCTCAGCCAGCGCATCGGGATCGGAGACGCCGCCGTAACGCACCTCGACCGAACGGCTGTCAAACAACCGCTCCCGGCCAGGGGTATGCACGTAACAACGCACCTTGTGGTGATGCTCCAGAAGCTCCGCCACGACGCGGCGGCCAACGAAACCAGTTGCGCCGGTTACGAGTACCAGCAAATATCTCACCTCAATTTTGCAGCAACAGATATCAGACCCCCAGACTCATGTCAAGGCCCGCATGTCAGTGGTCCAGGGTCTTTTCATTCTACCTCTCCCTGGAGGGAGAGGGCCGGGGTGAGGGGGGCGCTCCGGGTCAACCGTGCTTGCAAGGGAAAGACGTCCCTCACTCCCAACCCCTCTCCCCACAGGAGAGGGGAGAATGAAAAGGCCCTGGTCAGTGTTCAGTGTTCAGTGTTCAGTGTTCATGTTCAATGTTCAATGGACTCTCCGGCCGCCTCTACTTACTGACCACTGAATTCCTACATCCCTGGTCCAGGGCTTTTCATCCAGTTGGTCATAAGGGCAATTTCCAGTTATCCCCACGATGCCGTCTTTCCCGTGTAAGCGGGACCCACAGCTCTTCAGCTCCAGGCGCGTGACCCGGTAGGGGAATTCCTGAATTCTTGCCCAAGCCCAGATCGGTAAGCAGCAAAGCAAGGGGAAACGCCCGCAATCGAGTGGCCAAGCGTGGGATTCGAATCACCCGGTAGAGGCGAGCGCTTCCCTAGCAGCCCGGTCACGGTTCGTTTATGATAACTTGCCTAGCAGATTCCCGAGTGCGGGATTCTCCCGGTCGAGGACCAGGAGTTAAAGGACCAGAACTTAATGGATAAGCCCACGCTAACGTTCGGGGCGGGTCTGACCGCCGGAGCCGCCGACACGGCCCGCCAGGCCCGGCAATTGGAAGAACTGGGCTACGATTACCTCTCGTCCGGCGAACACTACATGCGGGGCAATCCCCCCGGCCCGACCCATGCGGCCCTTCCTTTGCTCGCCGTTGCGGCGGGAGCCACCGAGCGGATACGGGTCGTGTCTTCGATCGTACTCGTCCCCTTCTACCACCCTACCGTCTTGGCCAAGCTGACCACGACCCTGGACATAGCCTCCGGAGGGCGGTTGACCCTGGGAATAGGGGTCGGCGGGGAGTACCCGGTGGAGTTCGAAGCCGCGGGCCTCAAGGTGAACCAGCGGGGGCGCCGGACCAACGAATGCCTGGAAGCGCTGCGAAAACTGTGGACTGAAGAGCATGTGGCGTACCAGGGACGCCATTTCCAGTTAAACGACGTGACCATCTTACCCAAGCCAACTCAACAGCCCCACCCACCAGTCTGGGTGTCGGGAAGACGCGATGCGGCGATGACCCGCGCAGCCGTCCTGGGCGACGGTTGGATGCCCTACTTCTACGACCCGGACAGGTACCGGGATAGCGTGGAGAAGATCAAAGGGATTGCAAAGGAAAATGGCCGGAACATGGAAGACTTCCAGTGGGCCTACTTTCCCTACATCTCAATATACGATTCGGTGGAACAGGCCGCGGAGGTCGCCACACAGGCCCTCGGAGGCCGTTATCTGCGAAGCGGCGGGTTCTCGGACATAGTGCACCGCTATTGCCTGCTGGGACCTGTAGAAGCTTGTATCGCGCGGCTACAGGAATATATCGACGCCGGAGCGCGTCACATCATCTTTAGCGTAGCCTGTGATAGGGCAGACCGGGAGCGTCACCTACAGACTATCGCGAAGGAGATTATTCCTTATTTCAAGGGTTGATTCGGGGCCGGGCTTGAATCAACTTTAACCTTGGTAAAAAATCGTGTATTATTACTTCGGTCCTTGCGGTATAATGCAGGATGGTAATCAAGTAGACGATTCCCATTAGTCTTCTTTTGAATGCAAGGCAGAGACGATACCATCGCCTCACAAGCCAATGAGCGCCGCCGCTGATCTTCCTCTGAGACAACCTTACGTCTCGCCACGTAATAGGAGCTACCATGTCTAGAATCAAACGGGTGATGTTGGTACAGCCAGCGTCGGCTGGCGGAAACTTCGAATACATCGCCATCCCGCGTCAGGGAATGCTCTTTCTCTCAGGCGCACTGGCCCAATGGGAGGGCCCATACCTTTACGAGCGTGAGATCTGGTTCGAAGACCGCTCCGGCGTAATTGACCCCGACAAGGACCTGTACGGCGTGGACATTCTCATGGTCACGGCGTTGATTAACGAAGCGCCCAGAGGCTATCAGGTTGCCCGTTTAGCCAAGCAGTATCACCCGGAGTTGATCACTATCGGAGGCGGACCCCAGATGAGTCCGTTGCCCGAGGAAGCCTTCGACTACGGTAACTTCGACGTGATCGTGCAACGTGAAGGCGAGGATATCGTCGGACAGCTATGCGATGTGCTCCTCACCTACAAGGGCGATGCACGGGACCAATACCTGGACAAGGTGCCCGGGATTTCCTACCGGAAAGACGGCCACGTGGTCCAGACTCGGCGCCAGGGTCTCGTCGCTCCTGACTTCGTGGAGTTGCCCGACTTTCGCTCCATCAAGGACTTGAACTCCTCGAATCCCATGGCGGGAGGCGTCATTGAGACGGTGCGGGGATGCACCGAAAGTTGCACCTACTGCCAGGTGATCCAACAATTCTTGGGTTACCGGTTGGTGAACAGGGAGACGGAAATCAAACGCCTCGCCCAGCTTCGGCAATTGGCGGAGGACGGCCTGATCCACTCCTCCCGCAATGGCACATTCCAGACCTTCATTTCCGATGACCTGCACCCGCCCCCGCTGCGGGCCACCAAGTTCAGGAATGAACGGCTGGAACGCCTCAAGGCCTGGAAGGACCATACCAAGGACATGTACCTGATCTGCCAGGCCCGGGCGGAGGTAGGCCAAGACCCCGAGTTGGCCAAGGCGATGACCGAGGCCAATATCAAGATGGCCTACGTTGGCGTGGAATCCGACAACGCGGAAAACCTCCAACTGGTTAAAAAACGGCAGGAACCCGGTCAAGTCCACTCAGACCTCATCAGTATGAACCAGATGGGTTTCTCGGTGGTGGCTATGACCATCATCGGACTTCCCTACGACACCGAACAGAGCATTATGGAGCTTGCGGACTGGGTGACGGAAATCAGCAATTACCAGACCGTCAACTTCCTGACTCCCCTACCGGCAACATCCAACTGGGACAGCCTGACCCCCTTGAACGCCAACGGCGAGATCCTGCAAGAAGGCGAGATGCGGCCCTATCACCTTTACACCGGCCGCCAGTTCGTCCACTTCGACGAACGCTGGAGCATGGAGGAGTCCCGTGAACTCTTCGAGCGGTACTCCGCCAGGCTAACGCCGATCGATGACCTGTACCAGCGGATCTTCCGCATTCTCCGAACATACAGGCTACGGTTGGCCGCCACGAGCAGAGACCTGGGAGACTCCATCAGCGCCCGGTTGGCCGAGGGCATAGACAATCTCCGGGGCTGGTCGGACCCTGTGTCGATGCACGGCTCGGAATTCGCCGACACCATGGCCGTCAGAGTCGGCGAATTGGTGGAGAAGCTCCGGTCCGTGTCCCAGCCCCTGGCCAACGCCAGGCGGGAAGTGGTCGACAACATCGGCCAGAGCATCACCGAACTTACCGAATCGCTGAACAGGCTGTCCGGCCCCATCGACGACAGTAAACGGGAACTGGCGGCCAGTATCTCAGGCCGTATTACCGAGCTTAGCGAAACGCTGAACCGCGTCGTCACAGAATCCCAGCGAGGAAGGGTCGCGAGAGACTAATCTCAGTAGACCAACCAGGCGGCCAAGGATGGAGGGCGGTGTGGCGTTAGAGCGTGAAATGCAAAATGGACGAAGGGTGATCCCCTTCGTCCATTTTGTTATGTTTACTTGGTGCTGGGAATAATATGAGCGAGCTTCAACGTGTTTTCATTACCGGCCTCGGTATCGTCAGCCCTCTGGGGCTGGACGTAGGTTCTACCTGGGACCAACTCATCGAGGGTAAGTCGGGAATCGACTATATTACCGCCTTCGACACCGAAGGCTTCGATACGCGTATCGCCGGGGAAGTTAAGGGTTTCGACCCGGAAAGCCATCTGGAGCGCAAAGAAGCCCGCCGGATGGACCGCTTTGCCCAACTCGCCGCCGTGGCCGCACAGGAGGCTTGCTCCCAAGCCGGGCTGGACCCTCGGACCAAGGACCCCTTTCGAGTAGGCGTCATCATCGGAAGCGGGATCGGCGGAATCATCACCCTTTCGCAGCAGCACGAGGTATTGAGCCAGCGTGGACCCAAGAGAGTCAGCCCCTTCTTGATTCCCATGATGCTGGCCGACATGGCATCCGCACAGGTCTCCATGGTCACCGGAGCAATGGGCGCCAACTACTGCCTGGTGTCCTCCTGCTCCAGCGGCGCCGATGCCCTTGGCCAGGGTTGGGAAATGGTTCGCCGCGGTCAAGAAGACATTGTGCTCGCGGGAGGCAGCGAGGCCCCAGTTTCGCCCATCGCGGTCGCCGGTTTCAACTCCATGCGGGCCCTCTCCCGTTCGAATGAGACCCCCCGGCAAGCAAGCCGCCCCTTCGACATCCAACGGGACGGGTTTGTCATGGCCGAGGGAGCGGCAGTCCTCGTGTTGGAGAGTCAGCAGAGCGCCGAGAGCAGGGGTGTAACCCCACTGGCGGAACTGCGCGGCTATGGAGCCACGTCAGACGCGCACCACCTCACAGAACCCGGCCCCACCGGTCAGAGCGCGGCCCGCGCCATGCTGCTGGCGTTGCAGTCGGCAGACTTGGAGCCATCACAGGTCGATTACGTCAACGCACACGGAACCTCCACGCCGTTGAACGACCGGCAAGAGACCAAGGCGATCAAGCTCGCGCTCGGCGAGGAAGCCTACCGCATTCCCATTAGCTCCACCAAGTCGATGACTGGCCACCTTCTCGGAGCCGGCGGAGCCCTGGAGGCCGCGATCTGCGTTCAGGCGTTGCAAAACAGCGCACTGCCGCCGACCATCAACCTGCAGAAACCGGACCCGGAGTGTGACCTGGACTACATTCCCAACCAGGGGCGTGTGCAACCGGTCCAGGTCTGCATGAGCAATTCCTTCGGATTTGGAGGCCACAACTCCGTATTGGTGATCGCCCATCCGGGGCTAGAGGCTTGACCCGCTTGACTGGCTTCCCCCTATGACAGACGCTCCACCGAAAGAGTGGGTGCCGCCGCAGCCCGTGAATACGGGAGACCTGCCTGCGGACGTCCCCCGGCCTATCGCCGAGCTGTTAGCCCGGCGCGGCATCGACACCGCTGAAAAGCTTCGCTTTTTCCTAGAACCTCCCCATCAACTCCCATACGATCCCCAGCGAATGTCCGGGATGGACCGCGCCGTGGGCAGGCTGTACCAGGCTGTGCAACGGAAGGAAACCGTAGGCGTATTCGGGGACTTCGACGTTGACGGAGTCACCGGCACGGCCATCATCTCCGAGGGCCTGACATCGCTGGGCGTCAAGGTGGCTCCATACCTTCCCCGCCGGTCCGATGAGGGTCACGGACTCTCCAACGACGCCATCGATCAACTGGTTGGCGAAGGAGCGAGTCTCATAATAACGGTTGACTGCGGCATCACGTCGGTGGAGGAGGTGGCCCACGCCCGCGGCGTTGGTGTTGACGTGATCATCACAGACCATCACTTGCCGCAAGACGAAGTGCCCAACGCCGCCGCCGTCCTCAACCCCAAACTTCCCGGAGGCACCTACCCCTTCTATGAACTCTGCGGCGCTGGGCTTGCGTTCAAGCTGATGCAGGGCCTCTACGAGTTCTACGGGCAGCCGTGGGGACCGGGGCTGCTGGAGTTGGCCGCCCTGGGGACCATCGCCGACCTGGTGCCGCTGGTAGACGAGAACCGTTTCCTCGTCAAGGAGGGGCTGGCCGCGCTGGGCCGGACCGAACGTCCGGGCCTCCGCGCTCTGTACAAACGCGCCGGTGTGGACCCGAATCAACTGGATACTGAAACAGTGTCGTTCCAGTTGGCTCCACGGATCAACTCTCCCGGTAGAATGGGCCACGCCATGGACAGCTACATGCTGCTCACCACCCGGTCCGGCGCTGAGGCCGAGCGGTTGGCCAACCAACTTGAGGAACTGAACTGGACGCGGCGGTCTGTAACCGAAGAGGCCTATAACATCGCCCGGGAACAGGTCTCAGCCCACTGGGCAAGGGGTGCGCCGCCGATTCTTGTAGTGGAAGACCCCAGAATTGACGGCGGGGTCGCTGGGATAGTGGCGGGGCGATTGGCGGAAACATATAACCGTCCCGCCGTGGTGATGTCCACCCAGGGAGACAACCTGGTGGCCAGCGCCCGAAGTATCCCTGGGTTCAACCTTGTTGAAGCCTTTGCGACCTTCCAGGAGATCATGGTCCGTTACGGGGGTCACGCCCAAGCAGCGGGGTTTACGGTGCCAAGAGATAGGCTTCCCGAGGTAACCGAAGCTCTACTAGCCTATGCCGGGTCGGCCCTGGATTCCCTCGACACGCGCCACGAGCTGATAATCGACGCCGTAATAGACCTGGACGAGTTGAACAACGACCTACTCCATTGGCTAGCCGAGCTTCAACCCTATGGCCAGGGCAACCGGGCGCCAAAGTTCTTGAGCCGCGGGCTGGATGTCGGGGGGTTACGCATGATGGGGCCCAACGGTCAGCACTTCGCGCTGACTGTTGGCGGCGTGGGAAGAATGTGGACCGCGCTTGGGTTCAACCTGGGCCACGATTGGGTTGCCGGGACCGGCACTGTGGACCTGGTGTACACGGTCATTGACGACCACCGGCAGGGTCCCGGGGCCAAGGCGCTGCGCGTTCTGGACTTCCGGGCTTCCTGATCTCCACGTCGCCGGATTTATCCCTGCCCGGCAACTCCTGTCCTCTGCTACGGCGCCGATGTGGGCCGCACGAACTGGGCCTTGTACACCAACAGCGGGATAGCCACGAGGATCACCAATAGCGCCAACACTTGCGCCTGGTTCAGTATCCCAAAGTACTGGTTGGCCTCCACGCGAAGGAAGCTCAAGAAGAATCTCCCCACGGAATACAGCGCGCCGTACATTACGAAGAACATCCCGTGGGGCCTCAATCGGTGACGGAACGGCCAGATGATGGCCACCAGGATTAGGTCGAACAACAACTCGTATAGGACCGCCGGGTGAGAAGCTGGTTGTAGGTATCCTGGACTGTTGGGGTTGGTGTACACGAACGCCCAGGGCAGGTCCGAGGCCTTGGCGAAGTGCTCGCCGTTGATCACGTCTCCCAGGCGGCCTATGGCCATTGCGATGAGCAGGGCCGGCGCGGTTACGTCCGCCAGGTGGCCGACACCGGGCAACGGGGCTCTTTCCGGCTCGCCCATGAACCTGAAATATCGTCCCCAGACGCCAAGGAACCAGGCGGAGTTCCTGAAAGTGATATAGATCGCGCCGCCGATAAACCCGCCCAGGACCGCCCCGTAGATGGCGATCCCGCCTTCCCACACATACAGGAGTCTAACCGGATCGTGCTGGTAGATTTCTCCCCAGAAATCGACGACATGGACCACCCGTGCCCCCACGATCCCGCCGATGATGCACCACAGGGAAACGGAATAGACAGCGTCGGCTGACATGCCTTCCTTTTTGCCCCAGTAGACGGTCAACACCACCGCGGTTGCGACGGCAATGAATGTGAACAGCCCGTGCCAGGATATGATGAACGGCCCGGCATTGATCAGGATGGGGTCCATGCCGATGCCTATGATTCCCGGTATGACCATGAGGACTCCTGCCTACCTCCCCGGGTAATTGCTAAACCAAGCCCTGGTAACTGTTAAATCAAGGTCCGCCGGCCCGGTATTGCCCTGCTTCACGGGTCTTGGGGCCGACCGTCCGTACACGGTATACCTGGAATCCCTGCGGTTTCAAGGTATTTGCTATGCTTTGATGCTCATCTTCGTTGGTGGGTAAGCAAAACATCGCCGGCCCTGCGCCAGAAACCACGGGCTTGGAGGCCGCCAGGTCAGCCAATTGATGCCTTAGTTCGTCCAGGCCTGGAAATACCCTAAAGCACACTTCATCCAGTCCGTTACTCACCATGTCTGATACGAATTGCCCAGCTTTTAGGATTTCCAGAAACTCGCCGGTGCGCGCGCCGTCACTGTATTGGCCGGGTGTTACCTGGGAGTAGACTTTTCTCGTCTTCTCAGGAATAGTCTCAGCCGGGCACACTAGGGTTAAAAGAATGGGCGGGATCGAGGGCGCCGGTTTTATGATTTCCCCTCTGCCCGAAGCGAGGGCCGTACCTCCCCGAAGGAAGAAGGCAACGTCGGACCCAATGACTGCCGCCAGCCCGGCAAGCTCGTCGACATTCAGTCCCAAACCCCATAAATCGTTGAGCGATAGCAGAGCAGCCGCCGCGTCGCTGCTGCCGCCGCCCAGCCCCATCCCCACCGGAATGGACTTGCGGAGAAAGATGCGCGCTCCGGGCTCGGTACCCGCGTGGGCGGCCAGGTCAGACGCGGCCCGCCATACCAGATTGGTCTCGCCCGATAGAGAAGGATCGTCGCACTCCACGGTAAGGGCAGGGGCGGTCTCGATCTCCAGTTGGTCTTGCAGATCGATGGTCTGGAGAACAGTCTTGACTTCGTGAAACCCATCGGCTCGCCGCCCCAGAATCTCCAGGGTGAGGTTGATCTTAGCCGGAGCGGTTACGATCAACCTGGGCCCTCCGCTCCCAACCGTCGTACACCCTGCCCCATTCCTCGATACTTAGAGTCTCCGGCCTTCGTGTGCCGTCGACTGCGACGACTTCCAATAGCCTTCCCACTTGCCCTGGGGGCGCCCCAAGCCCCTGGCTAAGGGAGTTGCGCAGTTGTTTGCGCGGGGCCGCGAATCCGGCTCTGACCAGCGCGAAGAAAGGCTGTGGATCGTCCAATTCCAATGCGTGGTTTGAGCGAAGGTCCAGCTTAACCACCGTAGAGGTGACCTTGGGGGGAGGCCGGAATGCTCTTGGGGGAACATTGCAAACGAAACGGGGAACGGCATAGAACTGGGTGGCCACGGATAGGATGCTCATCTTTCCCGGCTGGGCCAGCATGGACTGGGCTACTTCCTGCTGCACCATCACGACCATGGACTCCGGCCTTGGTCCCGACTCCAGGAATCTCCGGATGATGGGGTTGGCGGCATAGTAGGGCAGATTGGCTACAACCCTGAACCGCGCATCGGGGCCGATGACAGGGATGAGGTCTATTGTCCTGGCATCGCCGTGGAGCGTGGTCAAATTCGGAGGATTGCCAAGCAGTTGCGGCAGTCCGGCGGCGAGGGCTTCGTCCATCTCAACGGCAACCACTCGTCCTGCCTTCTGGACAAGCCTCCGAGTGAGCGAGCCCCGCCCCGGTCCAATCTCAACAGCCAGGTCATCTGGGGATAATTCCGCTGCGGCGACAATACGGTTGAGGATTCGCCCATCGGTGAGGAAGTGTTGTCCCAGCGCTTTTCGCGCCCTATGCCTGGCCCCGGTGGAAGGTTCTGAGGCCAGAGTACGCACCGTCGCGTCGTGACCATTTGTGGAGAGCTTAGAGACCGCGCACCTCCCTTTGACAACAACCACTGGACTTGTCCCGGGCGGTGACTCAGGTCAGGCGCTCCCACGGCACCCGTAGGGTCCTGCTTACCGTTGCTCCTTCCGGCCTGGCGGGGTTCACAAGGCTACGCCGCGTGGGACCCAACCATCAATATCATCAACCCGGAATATAGGCCCATTGGCCCCGCCTAGGGGAGGCATTCAACCCCGCTATAGCGGATTGCGAGTACAGGGCACCGCTAGCTCCCCGTCTAGCGCGGCCTCAATATCATGGTAGGGCAGGGGTTGTACGGTGTCAAATAGTCAGTTGCCGGTCCCTACCCCGGCGGTCTCGCTTCTCCTTCACCGGTTCTATCTCCAGTCCTAGTCGCGGGACGTGAATCCGGGCTTACATGTGGGCCGTATATCCCTATATATGAAGGGTTTGGTGTTCGCGCCGTCTAAAACATAGCGCGCATTCTTCTTCCCTTCTTATCGTGGGCGCCTAACCCCCAGGCGCCCTGGACCGGGGGCTGCGCGGGTTTCGACTTTCGCAGCCCCCTCCACCAAGAACCCCGTCTTGGCCCGCAGTGGTTTGGCGTTCCCCTGCGTGCCTGTAGGTCCAGCCGCGAAGTCCAATCCTGTTCCCGACGGGCGATCTTTATCAAACCATACTTGAGCCATTACACATAACTTTAGTAGTATTTATGTATAGAGTTTTATTGACTCAACAAGTCATCATAGCTATAATGCATTATAAGCGCATAGGAGCCGTTAGCTATGAGTAATTACTACGACCTGTTGGAAATCCCCAGGACCGCGTCCCAGAACGACGTCCGTAAGTCCTACCGGCGCCTTGCCCGTCAGTATCACCCCGACGTCAATAAGGGTGACGAGTCATCGGAAGAGAAATTCAAAGAAATCAACGAAGCCTACGGCGTCCTGTCCGATGCCGACAAGCGCCGCAAATACGACCGATACGGGGATAACTGGGAACATGCCGACCAAATCGAAGAAAATGCCGCCCGCCGCACTCAGAATACTACCTTCCACTGGTCCAACGACATGCGTTCCCAGCCGGATGTCGAATTCGATACCGACGAAGGCGGCATCTTCGACGGGCTCTTCCGCAACCTGCGGAACCACTCCCGTCAGGCGCCACCCACCGAGTACTCGGCCGAAATAACCCTAGAGGAAGCCTACCGGGGCGCGACCAGGTTAGTCGACCTGGCCGATGGGCGCAGGCTGGAGGTGAAGATCCCCGCAGGAGTCGACAACGGCTCGAGAATCCGAATTTCCCCTGACGGGAGGTCTTCCCGTGACCTGTATCTCGTAGTGTCGGTAAAGGACCATCCCCGAATTCAGCGTCAGGGAAGGGACCTTTATACAGAAGTGGAAACCGACCTCGAAGACGCTATTCTCGGGAACGATCTCACCGTTCCCACATTGACCGGGCGGCTTGCGTTGACCATCCCGGCCGAGACCCAAAATGGCCGCAGGTTCCGGTTGGCAGGCCAGGGTTTGCCGTCACTGAACAACCCCAAATCGAAGGGCGACCTGTTCGTCACCATCAAGGTGAAGCTGCCCACCGGGCTGAGCGGCGAAGAGCAAGTATTATTCCGCCGCTTGCGGGACCTCCGGTCCCAGAATGGAGACTGATTATGACCAAGGACGACCAGATCAGAGAAGAACCCTGCTTTGTAATTAGCGTCGCGGCCCGCATGGTTGGGTTGCACGCTCAGACACTCCGGTATTACGAACGGGTCGGCCTCATCTGGCCCTCCCGCACCGTGGGGAGGCAAAGGCTCTATTCCGTGGCCGACATCGAGCGCCTAAACCGAATCAAGACTCTCACCGAGGACATGGGCGTCAACCTGGCGGGGGCGGAAGTGGCTATGAAACTAATGGCGCGCATCGAGGAACTGGAATCGGAAGTCCGGGAGCTCACCCGGGACATCAATGGACTCCGGCCCCGGACTCCACAGGCGGTGGGCCGCCGGGGCGCCAGCCTTTAGTGACAGGAGGTGTCACGATGGTATTGAGACCAGAACAGTTCACCGAACAAGCTCGTGAAGTAATCGGCAACTCTCAGGAGTTGGTACGGAATTACCGCCACAGCCAATGGGACGTGGAGCATATCTTGCTCTCGCTTCTCGATCTGGATAACGGTCTGCCCGCAAGCATATTGGCCGATCTCGATATTCAGGCCGAAGCCGTAAAAGCCCGGCTCCGCAGTTCCTTGGAGGCGGCTCCCAAGCTGTCCAACCAGAGCAACCAAATTTACCCAACGCCGCGAGCCTTGGCGCTGCTAGACAACGCCAAGGCCGAATCCGACCGCCTGGGTGATGAGTTTATCGGAACCGAGCACCTTTTGATCGCCGCCGTCAAGGACACCCAGGGAGAATCGTCCGCGGTAATTGAAGAATTCGGGCTCAGCGGAGAACGGGTCTACGAAGCATTGAAGAGCATCCGGGGCAGCCGGCGTGTGGACGATCCCAGGGCCGAGAGCCACTACCGGTCTCTGGAGAAGTACACCATCGACCTGACCAAACTCGCCAGTGAAGGCAAACTCGACCCGGTGGTTGGCCGGGATTATGAGATACGCCGCGTGATGCAGACTCTAACCAGGCGGCGCAAGAACAACCCGGCAATTATCGGAGAGGCCGGGGTAGGCAAGACCGCCATAGCAGAGGGCCTGGCAGCCAGGATCGTCACTGGCGATGTCCCTGAATCCCTGGCGGGCCGGCGTGTCCTGGCGTTGGATATGGGCTCATTGGTGGCGGGCTCCAAGTTCCGCGGCGAATTCGAGGAGCGCTTGAAGTCGGTGATGGACGAAATCAAGGAGGCCCAGGGGGAGATAATCCTCTTCCTGGACGAGATACATACCATGGTCGGGGCCGGGGCAGCCGAGGGCGGCATCGACGCCAGCAACATGCTCAAGCCGGCACTGGCCAGGGGCGAAATGCAGTGCATCGGGGCCACCACAATCGACGAGTACCGCCGCTATATCGAGAAGGACGCGGCGTTGGAACGGCGCTTCCAGCCCATATACCTTGAAGAGCCGTCGGTGGAAGAGACTCTGGAGATCCTACGAGTCCTCCGCCCCCGTTACGAAGCGCATCACAAGGTAACAATAGACGACTCGGCCTTGAGCGCCGCGGCAAAGCTCAGCGACCGTTACATCGTCGACCGCCACCTGCCCGACAAAGCAGTGGACTTCATTGACGAGGCGGCCAGCAAGCTGCGCATAGATTCGGAGAGCCTGCCCTCAGATCTCAAGGAAACCGAAGACCAAATCCACAGGTTGGCTGACCAGGAGGAATCAGCTTCCCAACGCTCGGAATACGAGCGAGCGGCCCAGTTGCGCACCGAGAGGCTGCGGCTGGAGGAGGAGTTCCGGCAGAGAAAACAGGAGATTCTGGGAGGCCGGGACCTGGACATGGTGGTAGACGAGTATGACATCGCTGAACTCCTGTCCAAGTGGACCGGCATTCCGGCAGGGAGGATGCTTGAGGGTGAGGGCGAACGCCTGGTCAACATGGAAGAAGGCTTGCACCAGCGGCTCATCGGCCAGGAAGAAGCTGTGAGCTCGGTGTCGGAAGCTATCCGCCGCTCCAGGTCCGGCCTCAGCGACCCCAGGCGCCCCATTGGAAGTTTCATCTTCCTCGGGCCAACCGGCGTTGGTAAGACCGAGCTGGCCAAAGTCCTCGCGGAATACCTGTTCGACGACGAGAGCAACATGGTGCGCGTCGACATGTCCGAGTACATGGAGAAGCACACGGTCTCACGGTTGATCGGTGCCCCTCCCGGCTACGTCGGATACGATGAGGCGGGGCAATTGACCGAGGCCGTGCGCCAGCGGCCCTATCGCGTGCTCCTGTTTGACGAGATAGAGAAGGCCCACCCCGACGTTCTGAACATACTCCTTCAGATACTCGAGGACGGGAGGCTCACCGACGGACACGGCCGCACCGTTGATTTCCGCAACACGGTTATTATAATGACCAGTAACCTCGGGACCGAAGGGCTCCAGCGTCGATCGTTCGGTTTCCGCGCGGATTCCGAAACTAATAGATCGAACGAACAAAAGTTGCGTGACTCGGTCCATGACGCCCTGAAGAGGTCGCTCCGCCCTGAGTTCTTGAACCGGATAGATGAGACCATCGTATTCCAGCCTTTGACACAGGAGCAGATCATCCAGGTGGTGGGGCTCATGGTCCAGGACGTCCAAGGGCGGTTGAAAGGCAAAGGCATCACCTTCGACCTGACACCCGATGCCTCTCGTTGGCTGGCGGCGGAAGGCTTTGATCCCGAGTACGGAGCGCGTCCGTTGCGCCGTGCGGTCCAGCGCCACTTGGAGAACGCACTGTCCAAGCGAATTCTGACCGGTGAGCTCAGGGAAGGGGACCACGTGGTGGTAGACGCCGATAGCGAGGGACTGGTATTGGCCGTCCCAGAGCCCGCGGCCCAAACGGCCTAGACCAAGATGGACCCTGGCCTGCCCAACAGATACCCGGGATAAATATTTTGGAACACAAGACCGTCAATCTGGACGGCGTAAATGTCCATTACGTGGAAGCTGGGGAAGGGCCGCCGCTGGTCCTCGTCCACGGGCTGGGAGCGTCCCACGTTACGTGGTACGAGAATATTCAGCCACTGGCCGACGCCGGCTTCCATGTCCTCGCTCCCGACCTGCCCGGGCACGGGGACTCGGACAAACCCAAGTCTATCAACTACGACCCGCCGGCTGGCGCTAATCTCCTTGATAGCTTCCTAGACGCGATAGACGTGCGGCGGGCGGCCCTGGTGGGCAACTCCGCTGGAGGCTTGGTGTCGGCCCTATACGCCCTGGACCATCCGCACCGGGTAGACCGGCTGATCCTAGTCGCTGCCGGAGGACTGGGACGTGAAATGACCTGGTTCCTGCGGTTATGCTCTTTGCCTGTACTCGGCGAAATCGTATACCAGCCCTGGCTCCAGAGTATGGGGCAACTCAACCGGAAGATGCTATTTCACAGTCCCCCCAACTCCGCTGACGAGGTCTTTTCGGAGTTGGACCGGGTGCGATCGCTGCCCGGCTCCCGGCAGGCGACCCTGCGCTCGATTCGTTCCAGCATCAATTATTGGGGACTGCGGGAGCAGCGTTTCATCCTTGACCGTCTCTCCCAACTAACGATGCCGATCCTGACCGTCTGGGGCGAAAACGATCTGATCCTGCCCGTGGAGCACGCTTCCTCGGTCCGGGACGCTCTGCCCTCCAGCCTGGTCAAGATCATTCCCGAGTGCGGCCACTGGCCCCACATGGAAAAGGCGGACGAGTTCAACCAGTTGCTTACCCTGTTCATGGAAGGGTCGCTGAACCAAGAACCTCATTCCGTCAATTAATGAGACTCGTTGGCCAAGTATCCTGCCAGCTCAGCCGGATAGACTGGCGGCGCCCCGACCACCGGCTCCGGCTCGCACTCCTCCTCGCCGCTTTGGTCATGGCTGGAGCGGCGTACCTGCTCCGAAACCAAATCTCCCTCGTTCAAGCAGGCTATGGCGGGATAGCAATCGCCGCGTTGATCGCCAGCGCAGCGTTTGTCCTTCCAGTGCCGGCACAGTTAGCGGTCTGCGCCGGGGGCGTCTGGCTCAACCCAATTGTCGTGGGCGTGGTCGCCGGGGCCGCGGAAGCCGTGGGCGAACTCACAGGCTACTTCCTGGGTTACGCGGGACAGGGAGCGGTCAATCGAAGCCGTTGGTATCAGCGGGTAGAACCCTGGATGCAAAAGCGGGGATGGCTACTGTTGCTCTTGGTATCCCTGGTCCCCAACCCAGTCTTCGATGTTGTTGGCCTGGCTGCCGGGGCAGTCCGGTATCCTGTCTGGAGGTTTTTAGCGGTGGTGCTGGTGGGCAAAACTCTGAAGTTTCTCGCCGTGGCCCACGTGTGTGCCTATAGTATGGACTGGGCAATGGACCTGCTGATATAGCAGCGCAATCGCACTTGGACTGCAATACCTCCGTCATTCCCGCCACCTCCGGTCATTCCCTCCGCCCTCGTCATTTCCGCGAAAGCGGGAATCCATGGCCCGAGTCCGACATTTCCGTATACTGACATGGCAGTCCGCAAACTCCGGCCTCTGCCGGAGTACCTGTGGCATCCTCCAATATGCAATAGCCCCGGCTGACCTAGACATGCGGTGGCGGGAGATGCGGGATGCGTGTATCCTTTCAGCATTAGGAATAATGGTCTATAAATACGTGGAACAGCCTCTCCTAACTGGGGGCCGTCCCGTGCGGTTCAATCACGAGCTGGAAAGGGGGACCCATTGATCCGCAGCATTAACGGCAAGACGCCGAAGATAGACCCCTCGGTTTTCGTCAGTGAAACCGCCTACATCGTTGGTGATGTAACCATCGGTGAAGGCTCCAGCATCTGGCCCGGCGCGGTCATCAGAGGCGATTACGGCCAGATAATAATCGGCAAGAATTGCTCCATCCAGGACAACTGTGTGTTGCACACCGACGACTACCTCGAATTGGGCGACAACGTCCTGATGACCCATGGAGCGGTGGTCCACGGCGGCATCATAGGAAGCAACGTCCTCCTGGGAATGAATTCCGCTGTGTTGGAAAGCGCCCACGTGGGAAGTTATTGCCTGGTCGGGGCCTGCGCCCTGGTGCTGGCCGGCGCGAACATCCCCGACAATTCCCTGGTGCTGGGCGTTCCGGGCCGCGTGTCCCCGTTGTCCGAAGAGAACATGGAACGGCTCAAGGACCCCACCGCTATCTACGTGAAGAACGCCCAGACCTACATCCAAGCGGGTCTGGGACTCCAGATCCCGCGTCAGCAAGAATAGGTTGTCCGCCATGACAAGCGATAGTGAAAAGCTGCCCCTCCCCCTGGACGGAGTCCGCGTATTGGATGTCACGCACATCGTGGCCGGCCCCTATTGTTCCATGATCCTGGGCGACATGGGCGCAGAGGTAATCAAGATAGAGCGCCCCCGCACCGGTGAACGGGCACGCATCAACACCCCTTTCATAGACGTTGCCGATGGCAACAGGGTGAGCGCCCGGTACCTGGGTGTAAACCGCAATAAGAAGAGTGTAACCTTGGACTTGCGCGACCCACGGTGTAGGTCGGCATTCGAGAGTATGGTCAAAGAGTCCGACATTCTGCTCGACAACTGGGGTCCTGGGGCGTTGCGCCGTCTTGGGCTGGGGTATGATGTCCTGGCTGAACTAAATCCCGCTCTGGTATACGCCAGTATCACGGGCTATGGCGACGCCGATGGTATGCGCGGGCCCTACTCTCGTTGGCCGGCCAATAACCCCTGTGTTCAGGGCATGGGCGGATGGATGGAGATGACCGGCGCTCCCGGCGGGCCACCACAGATGGTTGGCGACAACATCGGCGACTCGGTCCCCGGCGTCTGGACCGCCCTGGGAATCATGATGGCCCTGGAAACCCGCCGGAAGACTGGACGCGGCCAGCACGTGGACATGGCGATGTACGATTGCATGGTTGCCCACACGACCAGCAGTATGCCCCTGTACCAGGCCACCGGACAGACCACCGGGCGCGCACGGGAGAATATGTTCAGCGCCCAGTTAGTCTTGAAGGCCAAAGACGGCTACGCCGTGCTCGCCGGGGCCGGTGACGAGGAGAAGTGGGTGGCCCTCTGGGAACTCATCGGGCGTCCGGAATTGGGCGAGGACCCTCGGTACCGGGGCCTTGAAATAAGCGGAGAATTCTACTTCGAGCACATCGTCCCCGCCATCGAGGAGTGGTCCCAGGACCTTCCCAAACTGGAAGTTGCGGAGAGGTTGATCGAGATCGGTTACTCCATGGGAATGGTGCAGAACGTGGAAGACCTGGATAATTGTCCCCACCTCGAAGCGCGCAACATGTTCGTCGACAGCGGCGACACCTTCGGCGGCCCATTTCGCACCGTAAACACACCCATTAAGCTCACCGGATCTGTCGACACACCCGTCGCACCGCCTCCCTTATTAGGCGAGCACAACGAGGACATCTTGTGCGGAATCGGGGGCCTGTCTCCCGATGAGTTAGGCCGAATGCAGTCCGAGGGAGTCGTTTAAGAAAGGAGTCAAGCCCACTTGTTCAGAGCGCCCAGGGGAACCACCGACTTGCTGCCGGATCAGCAGAAGTATTGGCGTTACATCGAGTCCAAGGCCATGGAACTGGCTGGACAGTACGGTTTTGGCCGGATAGACACGCCGGTATTCGAGGACTCGGACCTTTTTATCCGCTCAGTAGGCGAGGGCACGGACATCGTCGAAAAAGAGATGTACACCTTCGAGGACCGGGGCGGGGACAGCGTGACGCTGCGTCCCGAAGGGACCGCTCCCGTTTGCCGCGCCTACCTCGAACATGGTATGCACAACCTGCCTCAGCCGGTGCGGATGTACTATTTCTGCCCGGTGTTCCGGTACGAACGCCCCCAGGCGGGGCGGTTCCGGGAACACCACCAATTCGGGCTGGAAGTGCTGGGAGACCCGGACCCATCAGTGGACGCCGAGGTCATCGAGTTCGCATCGCGGTTTATGGGCTCATTGGGGCTGTCGGACATCAATATCCTGGTCAACAGCATTGGTGATCCTGAATGCCGTCCAGCATATATCGAGAGGCTCAGAGACTACTACTCAGGTCTTAAGGCGCAACTGTGTCCGGACTGCCTCACTAGGCTGGACCGGAACCCATTGCGGCTGCTGGACTGCAAAGTCGCGACCTGCCACTCCCTTGGCGATGAGGCTCCACGCTCCGCCGACCACTTATGTCAGCCATGTCAGGACCACTGGGACAGGTTGGAGGTATATCTGGCAGCCATGGAGATCAGCTATCAAGTGGACCACCGGTTGGTCCGCGGCTTGGACTATTACACTCGGACGGTATTCGAGGTCCAGCCCCGGGATGTAGGAGGTCAGTCCACGATACTGGGAGGCGGAAGGTACGACGGCCTGATCGAGGAACTGGGAGGCCGCACTACCCCAGGTATAGGCTTCGCCACCGGGATGGAGCGGTTGACCCTCAACCTTCAACGGGGAGAGATTGAAGTCCCTGAAGCGCCATCTCCGATTTATCTCGTTGCCAACGTCGGCGCGGGGGCCAGGCCAGCGGCCCTAAAATTGGCGGCTGACCTACGCCGGGTTGGAGTGGGAGCGATCTTGAGCAGCGGTTCCAGGGCGCTTCGAGGCCAGATGCGCCAGGCTAATGCCCTGAATATCCCCTATGCTCTGATCCTCGGCGACGATGAGCTCGAGCGGGGCGAGGTGGTCGTGCGGGACATGCGGGCTTCAACCCAGCAATCCCGGTCATTGCGCGAGTTCATGGAGGAGGCGTCCGAGAGCGCCATCTGACCTTCTCACCACATGGGCTCTGACCTACTGGCGAGTCCTTCCTCAACAGCTAGTCCCCCCGTACCTCAGACTATCACCGTCTTGTTGCCATGACAGTTGCTGATTGACTCGCCAGTCATGTTATTAGAACATACGTGCGTTCCATAAGCGGTCTCGTTATTACCCGAATCTTTTATAGGACGCATTTGTACCATGAAAATATTCTACCGAGGTTACGTGATCCATCGCCCCATCCCTGATTTCGACTCCACCATCTACGGTTGCCTGCCCGACCGGACTGAGCTAACTTTATGCGCATCCAACCGGGAGGCCATGCAGTGGGTGGACCGCTATATCCAGGTCAAGGAGAACCCTCGCCCTTCTATTTGGGCGCAATTGGCCACGTTATAGACCGGAGCGCCGGGGCGGCGAGAGCCCCTTCAGGCCCCGCCGGAGTCGAGCCCTTTAATTGCCGTCGTCGGCGGCCGCGCCGGCGGCGGCCTGAGCCCGGCGTTCCTTCTCCTTGAAGTGAGGGATCACGTATTTGCCAAACAGGCGTATCGAGTTCTTCACTTCGGCGTCTGTAGCAGGCCCGGCCTGAAAGATCGGCATGATCTCGTCGGCTCCGATGCGCTCGTAGTTCTCGATAACCTCGATACATTCATCGGGAGTGCCGACGCAGAACCGGCCCGAAGACAGCACCTCTTCCGGATCAACGCCCTGGCGCATTTGGGGGTCCCACTCGACCCGGCGGACGTGGTGACGGTAGTTCTCGGGCACGTTCCTGGTGTCGAACCCCGACCAGCCGCGCTCGTAGTTGCGCAGCCTGATGTTGATGTTCCAAGCCGCGATCTCCGCGCCCCGTTCCCTGGCTCTCTGCTTGTTCTCGTCGCAGAAGCCTATGCTGGAGGCCACCACTTGGCCGTTGACGAACTTGCCCACCGGGTTGGCGTTCTTCAAGGCTTCCTTATAGATGCCTATTCGCCGCTCCACCGTCTCATACTGGCCTAGCACGTTGCACAGGCAGCCGACTCCCATCTCGCCTGCGATCTGGAATGTGTCCTCCTGGCTGCAGGCCGACCACAGGGGCGGATGGGGCTTCTGCATCGGCTTGGGGATGATCTCCCGTTCCGGCACGTTGAAATACCTGCCCTGGTGGGAAAACGTCTCCTGGGTCCAGATGTCGGGCAGCATCCTCAGAGATTCCTCCCAGATGCCCCTGGTATCCTCCAAGTCGATGCCAAAGGGCGTGATCTGGTAGGGGTTCCCGGCCCGGCCCACGCCCACGTCCACCCGGCCTCCGCTCATCACGTCCAACGTCGCCGTCTTGACCGCCACGTGCAGCGGATGGTGTACTGGCAGCAACACGACCCCAAACCCCAGCCGCATTTTGGTGGTGTGCTGGCTCAAAACCGCAAGCATCACCTCGGAGGCGCTGGAGTGGGCCCATTCGGTGAGGAAGTGGTGCTCGACGAACCAGACGTGCTCGAAGCCCGCTTCCTCGGCCAGCACCACCTGGTCGACTATCTCTCGCAAGCGCTGGTGTTCCGCTTCCGGCGGAGCGGGACGGGGCACCTGCACTTCATAGAACATTCCAAACTTCATACCTACAGAACTCCCACGGGCCGCATCGTCTCAGGGTATCCTGACGCTAGGGTACCCCAACCCGAATTTTGGGGTATTCTAGGCTGGTCTTCGCGCCTAGTCAAACCGGAGGGTGGGCATGGGCACATCGTCGGCGAAGGAGGCCGGTATTAAGACACTCACCTATCGCAAGGTAGTCGATCTGTCCCATCCTGTCGGACCCACTGTCCCAGTGTGGCCCGGAGACCCAAAGGTCATATTCGAAGGTGTGGCTGACCTGGACAGAGACGGATTTGCGCTGCGGCGGTTTTCGATGGGTGAGCATAGCGGCACCCACATGAATGCGCCCGCAAGCTTCCACCCCGGCGGGGTAACAATCGACGCCTATGCGCCGGAAGACCTGGTGGCTCCAACGGCGGTCATAGATTTACGCGCTAAAGCCCTGGACAATCCCGACTACGCCCTGAACCGGGGAGATGTTCAAGTATGGGAAGAGCTAAACGGACCCGTCGCAGATGGAGCGGTGGTCCTGCTCCACACCGGCTGGCAAGAACGGTGGAGTGAGCCCAACCGCTATTTCGGGTACGACGCATCCGGCGGTCCCCATTTCCCGGGGTTTGGCCTGGATGCCGCCGATTACCTGCTTTCGGACCGCGGCGCGGCCGGTCTGGGGATCGACACTCACGGCCTGGAGCCGGGCGTTTCCGTAGGGTTCCCGGTCAACTCCCTGGTCCTGCGGCAGCCCAGACTGGCCCTGGAAAACTTGACAAGCCTGGACTGCCTCCCCCCAACCGGAGCTACCATCGTCGTCGGTATCCTCCGGCTGGAAGGGGGCAGCGGATCACCTGTATCGGTGTTAGCTTTCGTTCCTTGATCCCGGGGCCGGTTTACAAAGTGGCGATTCCGGCGCGGGCGCAGTCTTCGTCTTCTTGAGAAGTCCCGCCGCCGACGCCGCACGCTCCTTCCACCGCACCGCCTCGAACAATGGGGACACCGCCCTGGCCCATAATCATGTGTCCGCCCTCGGCAATGGCGATTCCGCGGGGCGTTGGCTGGTCGGCACGTTCCTGCAACTCACCGCTGGTCCGCCCGAAGGCCGCCGAAGCCACCGCCTTGCCCTGGGAACCGTAAACCCCGGCCCAGATGGCCCCGTCCATGCGATTGAACGCGATTAGACGCCCGCCAGCATCGCACACGGCGACATTGATCTTGATGTTCAGTTCTTCCGCCTTGGCGATTGCGCCGGCTACGATCTTATTGGCCTCTGCCAAACTCACTGCCATGGGTCACCTCCTGATTCCGGTAAATCTACAGTAGAGTCCAGGATACCAGACAATTCTACTGCCGCCGCTCACGCTTGCCAACAACTCGCGCAGGTGGTTGCGACAGGGCATTCCGGCCCGCCCCGGCCCAAGTGTTATACTGCTTCTGGCTTACCGAATTCGCTGGAGATAGGACAGGCAGTTGCTGACCAAACGCATCATTCCCTGCCTGGATGTGGACGCCGGGCGGGTCGTCAAGGGGACCAGTTTCGTTGATATTCGCGACGCCGGAGACCCCGCCGAGTTGGCCTACCTTTACGACCGCGAAGGCGGGGATGAATTGGTGTTTCTGGACATTACCGCCAGCTCCGACTCCCGTAATACCATGGTCGATGTGGTCCACCGCGTCTCGGACCAGGTATTTATCCCGTTGACGGTGGGCGGGGGGCTCCGCAGCGCGGAAGATGTCCGCCGGATGCTCAATGCTGGCGCCGATAAAGTATCCCTGAACACCGCGGCGGTCAACAATCCTTCCCTGGTTTCAGAGGGCGCGGACCAATTCGGCAACCAGTGCATCGTCGTCGCCATTGACGCCAAAAAGGTAGCCACCGACGGTCCAACCGCCGCGACGACCGGCTCCGGCCTCGCGTTGGACGCTGGTTCCCGCTGGGAAGTTTATACCCATGGGGGAAGGACCCCCACGGGGTTGGACGCGGTAAAGTGGGCGGTACGGGCGGTTGAACTGGGCTCTGGCGAGATTCTGCTCACCAGCATGGACGCCGACGGGCGCCAGGCCGGATATGACCTTGACCTTACCCGCGCCATCTCCGAGGCTGTCCCCGTTCCGGTCATCGCCAGCGGCGGGGCTGGGACGTTGGAGCACCTGTACGAAGCATTCACCGGCGGCAGGGCGGACGCGGTTCTGGCCGCTAGCATATTTCACTTTGGCACATATTCAATCTCGGAAGCCAAGGATTACCTGGACGGACGGGGTATCCCGGTGCGGCCTACGGCGCGTCCGGTTCCCTGAGCCCGCTGCCGGTCATAGCGGCCCACAGGAATCCAACCCGGGCGGCACACTCCGATATATGGACCTGGGAGAACAACGCATACTGATATGAGACAAGTCACTACTATCATATTCGACATGTACGACACCCTGGTGGACAACGATTCACAGCGTTGGAACGTCACCTTCGCCGACATCGCCCGGGACCAGGCCTTGGGCGTGTCCGGCCAGGCGCTCGGCGATGCTTGGCACGCCGTGGAAGAGGGGTTCAAGACCCGCAGGGTCATCCCCGGCGCCCCCTTCGAGAGCTACTTCGACGGTTGGAAAGACTGCTTCGCCAACGCCTTCACCAGGTTGGGCGTGACCGGCGACGCCGACTCCGCCGCCAACAAAGCCATCCGAGACCTGTGCGACCGGAAGCCCTTCCCAGAAACCCATGAGGCCCTGGACATCTTGCAAGAAAATTGGCGCACCGCCGTCCTCTCCAACGCCGACGACCGTTACCTGATCCCGAACATACAACTTCTGGGCCGGTCCTTTGAAGCGATCCTCTCTTCGGAATCGGCCCGTTGCTACAAGCCGCTGCCTCAACTGTTCCAGACCATGCTGCGCCGGTTGAGCGTCGCCCCGGGGGAAGCGGTGTATGTGGGCGACAAACAGTTCGAAGACGTCCAGGGAGCGAGCGGCGTCGGTATGCATACCGTGTGGATAAACCGAGCTGGTGCTGACCCCAACCCCGCACTCCCCACACCGGAATTTCAGATCCGCAGCCTGCTGGAGCTACCCGGCATTCTCTCGGGTACACCTGGCAACTGACCCCGGCCACCGGCCACTAATGAAAGGTAAGAGATGAAGGTAAAGCTAAACGAACAGGGCCTCGTGCCCGCCATCGCCCAGGACGTCAACACGGGCCAGGTCTTGATGCTGGGTTACATGAATCCTGGATCACTGAAACGGACGGTCGAAGGCGTCCAGGTGTGGTTCTATAGCCGAAGCAGGGAGGACCTATGGCACAAGGGCGAGGTGTCTGGCAACTACCTGAACCTGAAAGAAGCCTGGGTGGACTGTGACGGCGACACTATCTTGCTAAAAGTCCAGCCAGACGGCCCGGCCTGTCACACCGGCGAGACTTCCTGCTTCTTCAACCCCTTGGAAGGACTCCCGGAGGAGTACGAGATCCACGACGAAGGTTCCGGCATCCTGGAAGAGCTGTTCGCGGTAATCAAGGACCGGCAACACGAAATGCCCGAAGGGAGCTACACATCCAGGCTGCTGCAAGAGGGGGTCGACCGGATCGCCCAGAAGGTCATCGAAGAGGCTGGAGAGACGGCCATCGCCGCGGTGCAGAAGGACGAGTCGGCTATACCCCGTGAAATGGCGGACTTGCTCTACCACGCCCTGGTCCTCTTGGCCGCCTCCGGCCTTGCCCCCTCGGATGTCTGGGAAGCCCTGCGGGACCGGAGGCGCTGAAAAAGGCCTCGATCATCTGGCCTACACGTCCCCCGGCAAGCTCTTCCCGGCCGAATATATGCCCCATTCGCTGCCCCGGTAAACCGTAACCTTGCCCGATCCCACGACGCGCCAACTTCCGGGACGGCCCAGGCATCCGGTGCGGGCATCGACTCCCAGGAAAGTTAGTCCTGACGGCGCATCCGCCAATAACTCCCTGGATACATCGGTGGGATTTCTGTTTTCGTGGTGCGGCAGTACGACGATGTTCGGAGCTAAGCCGAGAGCTTCCACCCAGCCGCCGCTGCGGGGCCTACGCATGTAGGAACCCATCACCATCGCACCCGCGCTTGACCCGGCCAGGACTGCGCCCCGCTCCACCGCCCTCAGGATCGCGGTAAGCAACCGGGAATCTCGCAGAGTCTCCAGCAGATGATCGGGACTGCCGCCCGTGAAGTACACTACTTCGGTGTCGTCCACGGGCCGGATGAAGCTGTCGTCGTCGGCCTGGGATTTCTCTAACACCATTAGCTGGCTAGAATCGCCGCCCAGGTTGCCAAAGTGGACCACTCCATCGTTGGCGGCCTTTGCGGGGCCAGTAACCGCGGCGGTGGGGATGATAAGCACCTTCGCCGGGTCACCACCGGAAGCACGCATGATCTCCCGGTCCATTTCCTCGCACCTGACCCTGAATTCTTCTCCACCAACCAGCGCTATCTCACCGGGCATCGGGATGGCCTCACAATTTGAAGATTAGGACTATCTGGCCAAACCACGCATAACGCGCGGAACACGGCCAACCCCAGGAACATGACAAAGACTATCACATCGGTACAAGCGGTGACGAACACCGTGGGCGAGACCGCCGGGCCCATCGTGAGCGGGTGCGAGACTAAGTAACTATCTTAAAACACTTACCTTGGCCTCCTCTCCCTGGATGGGAGAGGATTTAGGTGAGGGTGACAGATACAATCCCCCTCATCCTAACCTTCTCCCGCCAGGGGAGAAGGGACTTTTGAGATAGTTTCTAGAAGCCCAAGTGGCTAGACATTCACCGTTACCGCATAAAACGCCGAAAAACATTCTCGCCGAGGCTAGATTCGGGCATAGTGTGTGGTAAACTTCTCCCGTGGGTACGCCGGGCGGCTAGTTAAATGGCCGCCCTTACTTTTACCTTCCGACTTTCCCAAACGATTCTTCTCCAGGAACGCAGTCCGATGGCCACGCAGTTGGTAATAGACACAATCCGGCATTTGGTAGCCCAGGGAGTCGAGATAGCCCGCCAGGATGGGACTCTCCGGCTCGAAACTATGCCCGAAATCGTGGTCGAGCGCCCTGCTAACGCAGACCACGGCGACTTCGCCACCAGCGTTCCCCTGCGCCTGGCACGCGCCACCCGAATTAACCCCCTCCAACTCGCCGAGTTGTTGGTGGAGCGTATACCCACGTCCGAACTGATCGACAGCGTTGTAACCGCTCCCCCCGGCTTTATTAATTTCCACCTTCGAGACGAATGGGTCCAACGCCAGGTGGAGGCCGTCCGGGAAGCGGGCGCGAAGTACGGAGACGTCGACATCGGTGGGCAAAAACCCACGATGGTGGAATTCGTTAGCGTCAACCCAACCGGTCCTGTACACGTCGGGCACACCCGGGGCGCGGTCCTCGGCAGCACGTTGGCCCGGGTCTTGGCAGCCGCCGGATATCAGGTAACCCAGGAATATTATGTAAATGACGCGGGCACACAGATGGAGGCGTTCTACGGCTCCGTGTTCGCCCGATACCAAGAAGTCATGGGCCGGCAGGCCCAATTGCCCGCGGGAGGTTACCAAGGAGAATACGTCACCGAATTGGCCCAGGAAATCGCCGGCGCCCAAGGCCAACGCTACCTAGAGATGCCCGAGCCCGACGCCCTTAGGGAGATCGGCGACCTGGCCCGGGAGAAGATGGTCGACCTAATTCGGGACGACCTGACCCGGATCGGTGTTTCTTTTGACATTTGGTTCAGCGAACGCTCTCTATTCAGGGATGGCGACTACCAGAGGGCCGTCGACCTTCTCCGGCAAAAGGACTACCTGGCGGAACGGGAAAACGCTACCTGGTTCACTTCCAGCACGCTAGGAGACGATAAAGACAATGTGGTGATCCGCTCCAGCGGGGACCCCACATACTTCGCTTCCGATATCGCCTATCACTACAACAAGTTCATGGTCAGGGGATTCCAGTCGGTGGTCAACATCTGGGGCGCAGACCACCAGGGCCACGTCCCCAGGATGAAGACCGCCGTGGCAGCCCTCGGGATCGAACCGGACAGGCTCACCATCTTGATATCGCAGATGGTCACGCTCAAAAGGGGCGACCAGGTGGTGCGGGCTTCGAAACGGACCGGAGAGTTCGTCACCCTTCGAGAGCTGGCGGAGGAGGTCGGCGCGGACGCCTGCCGCTTCTTCTTCCTGGCGCGGACGCCGTCCACCCAGATGGAATTCGACCTGGAGCTTGCTAAACGGGAGTCATCCGAGAACCCTGTTTACTACGTTCAATACGCCCACGCCCGCAACGCGGGGATTCTCCGCCTCGCCCGCAGCCAGAACATCGACTGGAGCCAGGGCGACGTGAGCCTGCTCAACGACCCCAGTGAGCTTGGCCTGATCAGGACGATGATCAGGCTCCCGGAACTGGTTGAGCACATGGCGCGCGCCCTGGAACCCCACCACCTTCCTCACTACGCCATGGAGCTTGCAACCGCGTTTCACTGGTTTTACGAGAACTGCCGAGTGATCTCCTCCAGGCCTGAGGACAACGAGACCACCCTGGCCCGGCTCAAGCTCGTGGAGTCGGCCCAGATCGTGTTCCGCCGCACGCTGGATTTGATGGGAATGACCACCCCAGAACGAATGTGAACCGTCGTCATTGCGGCGGCTTTCGTCCCGATTCGGTTGCTTGAATTGTGCCGCAATTGGGTTTATGATGCCCTCAATACCCAGGCTGGGAGAATACGCCGAAGGGTCTGGTATATGGAGTCCGAATACTCGGTCTTCTAGAGTGGCCCTGATAGGCAACCCCACCACTACGGTTCACTAACTTGTCCGCTGAATGGAGGAACCACGGAGCCTAATCCCAAGGGGTTCTTCCTGTTGGCAATAGGAGTTTGAGGCATACGCGATTAAATGAGTACATTAATGCGAGTCATCGGTTGGGCGGGTCGCCACAGATGGCGTCTCACCCTATCTTACGTCACAAGCATCTTCGCCCTGGGTCTGTCCCTTTTTATCCCTTACCTGGTAGGTAAGGCTATCGACGCTCTCGTCGGTTATGAACCGGGCGGGGTCGGAGAGCCCGGCCAGATCATAGCCAACACAGACGTAGCGCAGTCTTACCTCATTGGCCTCGCGTTACTCCTGCTGGCGGCAAGCCTTGTCAGGGGCATCTTCGACTTCGGCAGGACCTACCTAACGGATTCCTTGTCCCAGAAGGTTTCCTATGATGTTCGCAACTTAATGTATGACAAGTTGCAGCACCTGAGCTTCGCGTTCCACGACAAGGAGCATACCGGCAACCTGATGTCCAAGGTCACCTCGGACGTTGAGGCGGTCCGCAGGTTCGTCAACATGGGGTTGGTACGCGGCGTGGAACTTCCTTTCCGCGTAGGGGCTATAGTCGTCTATATGGCGCTGCTAAATTGGGAGTTGACGCTGTTTACCCTGGCCCTGGTACCCTTCCTGCTTTTCCAGTCCTCGATAGTGATGATCCGGCTACGGGCCATGTGGCTCCATGTCCAGCAGGTGATGGGGGAACTGGTCACTATCCTCCAAGAGAACCTGGTGGGCATCCACGTTGTCAAGGCGTTCGCCGCCGAGGACTACGAGAGAAAGAAATACGCTCTGAAAGCCCAGGAACTGCAGACAGAGTACTTCAAGAATGAGCGGTTGCAAGGGACCAACGTGGCCTGGATGACGCTGTATTTCAGCCTCACCCTCGGCGTCGTGCTGTGGTACGGCGGTATGGAGATATTGAAAGGCGGCCTCGATGCCGGAGAGTTCGCAACCTTCATCCTGCTGATGAATCAGCTTACCTTTCCCGTCCGCATGACTCCCCAAATCGTCGGGAGCTTTGCTCGGGCAGTCTCTTCGGGACGCCGCATCTTCGAGGTACTGGACTCCGAATCCCCGGTGATCGAAAGGCCGAATGCAAGGGTGCTCAGCAGGGCAGAGGGATACATCCGGTTCAACGACGTCTCTTTCTCCTACGACCCTAGAATCCCGGGCCTGCAGAATGTTGAAACCGCCTCGGAGCCTGGCCAAATTACCGCAATCTTGGGAGCGCCGGGAAGCGGCAAAACCACAATTGTCAATCTGCTTCCACGCTTCTACGATGTGACGGCGGGCTCTATCACTCTGGACGGCGACGACATTCGGGAGTTCACCCTGGCGTCCTTGCGCAGCAACGTTGGCATCGTGCAGCAAGACATCTTCCTGTTCAGCGCCACTATCAAAGACAACATAGCGTACGCCTCCCCGGAGGCGACCCTCGATGACGTGATTCGGGCAGCCAAGGTCGCCCAACTTCACGACCACATCATGAGCCTGCCTCACGGGTACGACACCTGGGTGGGTGAGCGCGGGGTGACCCTGTCCGGCGGGCAAAGGCAACGTCTGGCTATCGCGCGGACGATCCTGTTAGATCCACCAGTCCTGATCTTGGACGACTCCACGTCCAGCGTGGACGTGGAGACAGAGCGTCAGATACACCAGGCCATGACCGATGTCATGAAAGGCAGGACCACTTTCGTCATCGCTCACAGGTTAAGTACGGTGCGCGAGGCGGATATCATCCTGGTCCTGAAAGATGGAGTAGTGACCGAGCGGGGCAACCACGAATCCCTGATTGCACACGGTGGAATTTACCGGGAGATCTACGATCTCCAGCTACGTCCCCAGGAAGAAGTCCTCTTGGACGCTACAATCGTCGGGGACGACGGAGGTGATAACTAATGCGAAGTATGGGCGGAGGGGGCGGCTTCGGTGGAATGATGGGCGGCATGCGCGGCCTGCATTCCGGTGGCATGAACTCCCCCAACATGGACAACCTTACCGACGAAGGCATCGTAGGCAGGGCTTACGACAACAGAGTCGTTATGCGCCTGGCCACCTACATCAAGCCCTATAAACGGGACGCCATCCTGTCGATCGCCGCCATCCTGGTCTATACCGTTGGCAACGTCAGTGTGCCCCTGTTCCTGCTCATCGGGATCGAGTGGGCGATCAACAGCGGCGAGCTATGGAGACTGCACACCGTCGCGCTCGCGTTCCTTGGCGTAACCGTCCTGTACTGTGGCGCGATGTACGTACAGTACATTCTTATGCCCAAACTGGGGCAAGCCATCCTATACACATTACGGATCCAGATGTTTGGGCACCTACAGGATTTGTCGCCCTCGTTCTTCCACCGTACTCCGGTGGGGCGGATTATGTCCCGCAGCCAGAGCGACGTCCTGCAGCTCACCGAGACCTTCGAACTGATGGTGCAGAGCATCGCCGACATCCTGAGCCTGGTCGGCATTCTCCTCGTAATGTTGGTAATCCTGCCGGCGCTGGGCCTGGCGGACTATAAACTATCCCTGATCTGTCTCAGCGTAATCCCGGTCCTGTTCTTCATCCTGGGCTACTGGCAAAGATTCGCCCGCCGCTCTTTCATGCGCATCCGCCGGGCAATTGCCATGGTCAACGGGGAATACAACCAAAACATCACCGGCGTCCGCGTCGTTGAGAGCATGAATCGGCAGGACGTTAACCTCAAGCACTTCGAGGAGCTTAACTACGAGCACCTGGACGCCAACCTCCAAGCAAGCCGGTTCTCCGGCGGCCTCCAGCCCATCGTGGAAGTGCTCATCGGTTTCGCCTTCGGAGTGGTCGTGGTCATGGGAGGCAGCCTGGTGGTCGGGACCGGAGAGCCAACATGGGGAGTGTTGGTAGCCTTCCCCATGTGGATCCAGCGTTTCTTCGAGCCGATTCGCCACCTGACCATGCAATACACCCAGTTGCAACGCGGCATGGCCGCCGGCGTGCGAATTTTCGAGGTGATTGATCTCCAACCCGAGATCAGGGATAAAGAGGACGCGATCGATATGCCGCCAATCGAAGGCGCTATCAAGTTCGACGACGTCAACTTCCACTACGTACCCGGCATCGACGTTCTCAACGATATCAACTTAGACATCGCGCCTGGTGAGAACGTGGCGTTGGTTGGGTCGACAGGAGCGGGCAAGAGCACCCTGGTGACCCTGATCTACCGTTTCGCCGACGTGATCGGCGGCAGCATCAGCATCGACGGCCACGACCTTCGCGACGTCAAACGAGCCTCCATGGTCAACCAGATGAGCATGGTGCTGCAGGAACCTTACCTCTTCTCCGGCACTGTCGCGGAAAACGTCCGTTATCTGCACGAGGACGCCACCGACGAGGAAGTGGAAACCGCCGCGAGAGCGGTGGGAGCCCACGACTTCATCATGGCCTTGGACGGCGGTTACGACTCCGTACTAGCGGAAAGAGGGAGCAACCTCAGCGTGGGCCAGCGGCAGCTCCTGAGCTTCGCCCGCGCCGTGGTCGGCAACCCGCGCATCATCGTCCTGGATGAAGCGACAGCCAACATCGACACACATACGGAGTTGCTGATCCAGGCGGCGCTAAAGAGAGTCCTGCAAGATCGGACCTCAATCGTCATCGCCCACCGTCTCTCAACTATTCGCAACGCCGATAAGATTGTGGTTTTGGACCGTGGACGCATAGCCGAAGTGGGCAAGCACGAGGAGCTCTTAAGGCAAGGCGGCGTCTACGCCAGGCTGTACGCCATAAATTACGGCCTCAACCGGGAGAAGGGACAGGCGTCCGGAAACGGCGCCGCCGACCTACCGGCTGCCGCCCCCGCTGACGACAGCTAACCAGAATAACGCCAAGCTTTTGAGGAAGCAAAAGCCCCCGGCTACCAGGATTGGTAGCCGGGGGCTTTTATTTTACCCTTCGGATATTACGGCTTACGCCTTCCCGCGATGGCCTCGGCCGGGACTAGGACGCCGCGTCTTCCCCTGCTCCCAGCACTCGGCTCATCGCTTCCTGGAACACGCTGTATGGATGGGCGCCGGTAAACAGCAAGTTGCCCACCAGGAAGGTGGGTATCCCCCTGATCCCGTACTGCAATGCCTGCTGGTATTGGCCCATTACAACCGAGGAAAGTTGTTGGTCTTCCAACGTCTTTACCAGATCGGCGGAGTCCAGTCCCACCTGGGCGCCGATTCCTCCAACTACTTCCAAATCTCCCAGGTCCTTGCCCTCACTCCAAAACGCCTGGTAGGCGGCCTGATGGAACTCCATGAACTTGCCATGCTGCTGGGCATACTCTGTCGCTTCCAAGGCGTACAAGGTGTTGGGGGTGACAGGAGGCGGCTTCATGATTAACCCGGCTTCCTTGGCGTAGCCGCGCAGCGGTTCCGACAACTCATCCGGGCTCTCGCCGGACCTGGGCTCGCGGGCGAGGCCTTCCTTGGGGGTGTCGGGCCGCAGCAGGTAAGCCCGCCCCTCGATCTCTATATTGTATTCTTGCTCCAGCTTTTCGACCCGCTCCAGGCCGATATAACACCAGGGTCAAACGTAGTCGTACCAGATGGCCACCTTGACCGGTTCTTGGTCTTGTCCTGGGCGCTGAATGGGAATGGTCATCTATCCGCTCCTAAAGCGCGCCGGATACTGTTCCCGGCGCAGGATGAAGGGAAATTGGTCGCTCAGAGATCGACTAGGACTCGTGGTGATTGAGGGAGAGAGACTGGGGAGCGCCTTCCAATAAAGTGCCTAGCTCGTCCAAAGTCGTGATCTTGGGGCAGTCGGTTACATCTTTTTGCCAGCCGCCACGGTCAATCAGCACACCGTGGATTCCTACCGCACGGGCTCCAAGGACATCCGACCGGTACTGGTCACCAACGTGTACTGCCTCTCCCGCTTCCACCTTCACGCGTGACAAGGCTGCTAGAAACATCGCCTTGTCGGGTTTCTCCGCTCCGGCGTCGATGGGACTTACACAGAAGTCCAAATAGGGGGCCAACCCCACCTGGCGGCAAAGCTCGTCCATATCACGCCGCAGGTTGGACACCACACCCAACAAGTAGCCCTGTTCTCTCAGCGAGGCCAAGACGGGAATAGTATCGTCGAAAGGTGTGAAGTCCTTGGGGACGGAAATCGCAAGCTCCCAGATTTGTCTCGCCAGGTCCAGGGTCACGGGCACACCGGCGTTATCCAGGATCATTTGCTCGTAATGGGCGAAGAAGTCGAGCCGGTCTTCCGCGGACCGCAGGCTCAGAGGTTGCCGGGCATTTTCATGGTTGAAGAAAACGTCGGCCACGGAATAACCGTGGTTAATATTAGACTTGGATACTCCCAACCCCAACTCCCGGCATGCGGACTGTTGAATCTCGTCTAAGGGAGGCCAGAACCGCACCAGGGTGTTGTACAGGTCGAAGGATATCGCTTTGATCATCTACGCTGCCGCTTCCTTGCTCCCCCGGTAACCTCACGGGCTTGGGACCCAAGGCCATCGCCATAACAAAATGGAGTCCCTTCAAGGGGGGGAAGGCTGAGGCATTTTAGCACACCCCGCCTGGGTTTGGAATCCTAGCCGTCAATTTAAACCCCGGAACGGGCCAAAGGACCCACAGCTCTGCGGATACTTGCCTCCGGACTCCTGGTTAAGTATGCTGGGCCGTGGCCGACACCAATATCGTCACACTTGGAGAGGCGGGAAATGCGGCTTGCCGTTGGCGCGGACCATGCGGGTTTCGAGTTAAAGCAACTCCTGGTTCCCTGGCTGGAATCAGCCGGACATTCAGTCGTCGACATGGGCGCACACGAGCTGGACAATGACGACGACTATCCCGATTTCGCCGCCGCGGTGGCCGAGACAGTCCGGGCGGGCTGGGTCGAGCGTGGAAT
Source organism: Dehalococcoidia bacterium (assembly GCA_965197545.1). Classification (GTDB taxonomy): domain Bacteria; phylum Chloroflexota; class Dehalococcoidia; order Lucifugimonadales; family UBA3495; genus CATOSP01. Next base: position 1,338,136 of record CBDANJ010000007.1, on the reverse strand, counting down.
AATCGTCTGCGGCAGCGGGGTCGGCGCATCGATCACTGCTAATAAAGTCCCCGGCGTCCGCGCCTGCGTCTGCCATGATACCTACACCGCCCACCAAGGCGTCGAGCACGACGATATGAATGTCGTCTGCGTCGGCGCAAGGGTTATCGGGCTGGACCTATCCAAGGACATCATTACCTCGTTTCTTGGCGCCAGTTTCATCCCGGAGCCCCGGTTCAAGCGGCGGTTGGAAAAGCTGAACGCCGTGGAGCGAAGGGGGCAGGAAACCTCCCTTTGAAGATGTGCCAGCCAATCTCGCTATAGCTGGACCAGGAGACGCAGGGCCTCTGTAACCTCGGCAGGGGAGTCTACTCTGTGCAGCGCCCGGGTAGGCAACCTCGCGGCCCCAACAAATACGGCGATACCGTTTCCCTCCTGGACTAGGGCGAACCCATCCTCATCGGTGACATCGTCGCCGAAGAACATTGTAAGCGCCGCCTCCGGGCACATCTCCTGCAGCATGGCCACCGCCTTCCCCTTGTCCCAGTCCAGGTTGGGCCGGACCTCCAAGACCATTTTCCCCGCCGTGGTCCTCAACCGTCCCGAAAGTACGTGAGGCATTACGGAGTCGTTGAAGCGGCGTTGCACCTCAGCCATCAAATATTCCGGCGTCAAACGATAGTGGACGCTGAGAGTCAAGCCCTTGTCCTCTATGATGACTCCGGGAAGTCCGGACAAAGCCTCCTTCAGGTCCTTAACCGCCCGCTCCTGCGTCTCTCTCATCTGCCCGGCAGCGGGATGAACGAATGACACGCCGGGCCCAGACATTTCGAACCCGTGGTTGCCCGCGAATATCATGCCGGCCACATCAACCCTGGAGGTCACATCCTCCAATCCTCTACCGCTAATTACTCCGGCGATATACTCCTCTCGTTGGCTGAGATCGGTCAAAAGGCCCCTGGTCCGAAGGGATAGCGCGGCAAGCTCCGGGCGTTCGGCAATTGGCGCAAGAGTACCGTCGAAATCGAATAGGACGAGCGTCTTTTCGGCAGCATGGACTCTGCGGGCAATGCTCGGCCAAACGCTTAGCAGATGGGGCATGGTGAAGGTGGGGTGGGTGTCTTTAGCGGAGATAGGTCCCGGTCTGGTGTCCTAGCGGTTGCGGATGGGCCGCCGGGCGCGGCGTCCGCCTTGCATCAACTCCACCAGGAGCCTGGCAGCCCACTTATAGATGTTGTTCTCCCGTACAATCGACCGCATCCGCACCATGCGGGTGCGGCGTTCCTCGTATGGCATTTCGACAGCGTCCAATATGGCGTCGGCGAAATGCTCGGTGGCGTAGGGGTTGACTATCAAGGCGTCGGTCAACTCGTGGGCGGCCCCAGTGAAGGGGCTCAGTATCAGAACGCCGTCTTCATCGAACCGGCTTGCAACGTATTCTTTGGCTACGAGGTTCATCCCATCGTGCAGCGAACTGACAACGCAGAACTGGGCCAGCCGGCGCAATGCCAGCAAGGACATGTTGGGTAGGTCGGTGGGCAGGTAGATTATCGGCTTCCAATCGTCAGTCCCGAACCGTCCGTTAATGTCCTCCAGCAACCCCTCGATCTGCTCTGCTAGCTGTTGATAGGCGTCGATGCTGGTGCGGCTCATCACTCCGGCTTGGACGAACACCACCTTTCCGATGTAACCCGGATTCTTTTCCAGGAACCTTCCCATGGCCCGAAAGCGGTGGGGAATCCCCTTGGTGTAGTCTATGCGGTCTATGCCCAACCCAACGACCATACCCTCCAACCCCAGTTCATCGGACAGGCGCTCCATCTCCTCGGTGACGTAGACACTGGCCGCGCTCTGACACACATCCTCGAAGTCAACACTGATCGGGAAGGGCCGGACCAACGTAGGCTCGTTCCGGTAATTGACCAGCGAGTAATCGACGTCTACCCGGCTATCCACCGTGCGGGACACGGTGTCGAGGAAGTTATTGCAGTGGTCCCCGATGTGAAAGCCAAGGAGGTCGTTGCCCAACAAACCGTCAAGCAACTCAGCTTGCCACGGACAGATCCGGAATACCTCCGGATTAGGCCACGGAATATGCCAGAACTGGCCGGTAATAACGTCCGGGTCTGCGTCCCTGATTAGCCGGGGCAACAAGGCCAAGTGGTAGTCCTGGGTGAACACGGCTGCGGGATAACCCGCGATTTCATCAAGAACCTGTTTGGCGAACTCCTCGTTCACGGCCTGGTAGGTCTGCCAATCGTCGGCATCGAATACGGGCTCGGTGTAGGCGTTGTGGCACAGCGGCCACAGCGCCTCGTTGGAAAAACCGTAGTAATACCCCTGTTCTTGAGCCTCGGTGAGCCATACCAGACGCAGCGTATACGCCGGGTCGTCGGGTGGGACTGCGATCTTGTTCTGCTCGTCCACCGCGTACCAGTCACCCTTACCGCCGCCATAAGCGACCCAAGTGCCGCCGCATTCCTGCATCAGGGGGTCTATCGCGGTCGTCAGGCCCCCCGCCGGCATAACGTAGCGCAGCTTACCCTCAATGAGTTCGTGGATGTAGGGTTGGCGATTGGAGACGACCACTAATCGGTAATCCCCGATTTCGCGTTGAACTAGCCTGCGGAGGCTCTCACTATTCCAGGTAGGAGTGGTCACTATCTGGCTCTGGTGGGGCGAAAACAACGGTAGCTGGCCCTAAACCGCTGCATTCGGGATGCACGTTCGTGGGAAGCAACGCACCTGGGGAACTGGCTTCAGGCATGTCCGCCAACAGTCGGCGGACACTGGGTCAGGCCAATTCTCCCACAGGGGACCCTGGAAATCAACCGGCGTGTGTCGCCGCGTCCGTCAGACAACGACAAATTGACAGACAACTATCCAGTGAGTACGATAGCCGCACCACTCGCCGGTTCTACTTCGCGACTGGTTTAACCAACCTCAAATTCGCCGCAACCAGGAGGCGCTATGTTCGTCAGACGGGACCTGACCGACTCGGTTCCCACTCCGGAAGGAGACATGCATTATGTCAAGCAGGGGAGCGGGTTCCCCCTGGTTATGCTCCACCCTCTAGGTACTTCGACGTGGGCATGGCACACGGTTATCGATGCCCTAAGCCAGCATTACACTTGCTACGCTTTCGACATGCTCGGGCATGGCGAGTCCGACAAGCCGACCCGCCATTTCAACATCCCTGACTATGCCAACGCCTTGGACCACGCCTGCCAACTTCTCAACATCCACCGCGGTCATTACGTGGGCAACTCAGTGGGCGCGGTTCTGGCCACCGAGATGGCAGCCAGCTACCCGGAACGACTGGATAAACTGGTCCTCGTGGGTATGCCGGTGTGGCCGCCCTTCACAGCTCCGCAGCGGCTGGCCGAGTCCTCGGGCGGGTACGACGAAGACGGGTTGCCCAAGCCCAGGACCATGGAAGACGTCAGGGCATCCACCACCTTCGCCGACCCTCAGCCTGAGTGGGTCGATGCCCAGAACCAGACCAGGGCTCAGGCCGGCGTCTGGGTCAAGAATCTGATGGAATCCCTGTCCTACTACGACGTTATGGCGCGGCTGCCATTAATCAAGGCCTCCTCCACTATGGTCATGTACGGAGAGATCGACCGGTTGCGGGACGGTGAGGAACTGCTTCACAACAACATCCCTAACGCGACCAAAGTCGTTCTTCCCGGACTCGGTCATATCCCTCAGATCGAAGACCCGGAGGCGTTTGTCGGCGCGCTGCTGTCCTTCTTGCAGCCGGCTTAGTCCGACCGGCTGGCCAGTAATCTCGATTTGAGCGCTTCCGGGGCAGGTCCGTCTGTACCTGCCCCGGAAGCCAAGCACCTTTTCGACATGCCCACGGAGGCTATTTGACCACCACCCGCCGGCCATTGCGTCTGATGGAGACCTTTCGGTCGGTTTTCTATACACCCATCTACGTGGCGGTGGCCGGGGGGTTCCTGGAAACCGAAGGGTTGGATGTCTCCTTCTCCACCTGCCCGGCCCGGTACGCCCATCCCCTTAGCGCTTTGATCCAGGGGGCGACGGATATCACGCAAAGCGGCATCATGCGCTCGATCATCGCCTCGGACTGGGGCGCGGAAAGCGTACCCGCCCACTTCGCCAAGATCAACGCTAGAGACGGGTTCTTCGTGCTGGGCCGTCGGCCTACGGAAGACTTCCGCTGGGACGAGCTTCGCGGCGCGACTGTAATTCCCGTTGGATTCTCTCCCATGCCCTGGGCGTCGTTCCAGTTCGCGCTACGGAAAAACGGGGTGGACCCCGCCGACCTTACCCTCGTCCCGGGACTTCCACTAAACGAGGCTGTAGAAGCCTTCAAGCAAGGCCGCGCCGACTTCATCCACCTGCCCGAGCCCACAGCCGAGGTCTTGCTGGCGGACGGGACTGCTCATCTCGCCGCGGCACTGGGCCCGGTGAACGGCCACATCGCCTACAGTTCCTTCGCCTCCACCAACGCGTTCCTAGACCGGGAGCAGGACACAGTTAAGCGCTTTGTGCTGGGTTTTTCGCGGGCCCTCCGTTGGCTGCATGAGTCTCCCGCTGCGGCCGTCGGTGATCTGGCCGCTCAGTTCTTTCCCGACACTGACCCAGCCTTGATCGTGCAATCGGTCAGCCGCTACAAGGAACAGGAGACGTGGCCGGAGGACCCGACACTCGCGACCCCCGAATTCGATGGACTCCAGGACATACTCATTGCCGCGGGAATGGTACAAGAACGCCAGCCATACGATAAAGTAGTCCGGCCCGAGTTCGTCCAGTCCGCCTTGGGATAGCGAAGTATTCCTGGTGACTCCTCTCCAATCCCGAAGCTGCGCTTGCCCCAATCCGAACCTTTGATCCGCACAATCTTGCTTCAAGCCCTATTGGCCGCCGCCCTGTGGCTGTTCGCGGGGCCAGGGGAACTGCTGGCCAACGGGGCAACCCGGCTGCTGGTCAAAGACGCCCAGGCTGGTCCGTATCTGCTACAGGTGGGTATCCTCCCAGGGACTCCAAGGGTCGGGACATTGCACGTAACGGTTTTGGTCAACGAGGCCGCCGGGGGTACTCCCCTTTCCGACGCGTTGGTCGACGTCATGGTGCAGGCACCGGAGGCCGGGACCGACGCGGGGCCGGTGAGGGCCACCAATTCCGTGCAAGACCTCCGGTTCTATGAAGTCAACCTGCCCCTAGACATCGAAGGTAGCTGGACACTGACGGTAGACACCCACGGCGCCCTGGGACAAGGCCAACTCACTCTGCCGTTGCAGGTCAAAGCGTCTCAGAGTCTCGACTTGGTGTACGTCCTAGCCGCGATTGTGGCGGTTTCCGCATTAAGTCTCTGGCTCTGGGACAGATTGAGGGCGGGGCGCAAAAGGCGCAGCCAAGAATCGTGAACCATCCCGCGTTAAGATGAGATTCCTCAAGACCATCCTGCCCCTGGCAGTCCTTGCCTTTGCACTTGGAGCCGGGCCGGTCTACGCCCACGGATTCGGAGAGCGGACCGAGTTGCCCGTTCCCCTCGCGTATTTCCTGTTGGGCTCGGGAGCGGTAGTCGCGCTGTCCTTCGTAATCATGGGTGTTTTCGTAAAAGGCGCGGCTGCCGGCCCCTCCTATTTTCGCTTCGATCTGCTCCGTTACTCCTGGTTGGGAGCAGTCCTGACCAACCCTGTCCTGGGAACGATCATCAAATCACTATCCGTTTTTCTCCTCGCGTTAGTGGTCGCCACCGGACTGTTTGGGACTCAGACGCCCTCGGCCAACTTCGCGCCCAGTTTCGTCTGGATCATTTGGTGGGTCGGGATGGCATACGTCGTAGCGTTGCTCGGAAACTTATGGGCCTTGATCAACCCATGGAAAACGCTGTTCGATTGGTGGGAGTGGTTACACGCCAGACTTCGACTGGGAAATCCCCTCACACCTGTCCGCGACTACCCGGAAAAGTGGGGCATGTGGCCAGCCCTGGTCCTATTTTTGGCGTTTGCCTGGCTTCAGGACGCCTTTCCCAGGGCGGCCGTCCCAGGTCTTGTGGCGGCAATGGCCATCGCGTACTCCGGGCTCACGTTTGCTGGGATGGCGGTCTTCGGCAAGAATCAGTGGTTGAGAAATGGCGAGGTCTTCTCAGTTGTGTTCAGTTTCCTCGCCCGCTTCTCCCTCACGGAAGTACGAGTCATGGACGCGGAATCTTGCCAGGTCTGTACCTCCGGTTGCCAGAGCCAGGATGACGGGTGTGTAGACTGCTACGAATGCTTCGCGAGGTCCAAGTCCCGGCAGCTTAACCTCCGGCCTTTCGCTATGGGATTGTCCCGGTCCGAGCCGGTGACTAACGACATTCTCGCCGTGGTCGTGCTGCTTTTGGCAACGGTTACCTTCGACGGGTTCAGCGCGACACCGGCCTGGGTGGAAGTGCAGTCGCTTTTCCTTACCGCGTTCCCCGGCCTGATAGGCAACCAGATTGTCAACGGCCTCGTAATCGCCGACACGCTGGGCGTGCTGCTTTTCCCGGTCATCTTCTTCCTGGTCTACCTGCTATTTTCGTTCCTCATGTCCGGGTCGGTAGGCAACAGGTTCAGCGCGCTGGAATTGTCGCGGGTTTTCGCCTATTCCCTAATACCGATCGCACTGGCATACAACATTTCCCACTTCATCACCCTTCTATTGGTGCAGGGACAACTAATCATCAACCTTGCATCGGACCCCTTCGGTCTTGGGTGGGACCTGTTCGGCACCGCCGGCTACGAAGTGTACCAGGGCATAATCACCGCTGAAATTCTGTGGTTCCTATCGGTCGGCGTCGTGATCGTGGGACACATTCTTGCGGTATACCTCGCCCATCTGGCCTCCATGAGGCTTTTCCAGGACCGGGGTCTGGCAATGAATAGCCAATACCCGATGCTCACATTGATGGTCATGTATACCGTCGTAAGCCTCTGGATCCTCGCCCAACCCATAGCGGCGTGACGTGCGGCCCCGCCGGAAGCGCTGCGGCAGGTTCCCCACGCCGCCGCCGATGGTGTAATATGGATTCTACTTATTCGCGCGGTCCCTTCAGTCCGCGTATTCTGAGCTAAACGCTACCTCCTGGAGGGAAGTCTTGGCCAAGATCACAATAGTCGGCACCGGGCTCATCGGCACCTCCCTTGCTCTGGCGCTGAGACAGGCGCAACCAAAGAACGTCGAGATCGTCGGCACGGACGCCGACAGCCGGGCCCGAGGCGGCGCTCAAAAATCAGGGGCCTTCAACAGCGTCGAAAACAGGTTGATGAGCGCGGTCCGCGACGTGGACATCGTTGTGTTGGCAACGCCGGTGATGGCGATGAAGGAGCTTATGGAAATCCTTGGCAACGAGCTTCCCGAGGGCTGTCTCGTTACCGACGTTGGAAGCTCCAAGCGCGTGGTAATGGACTGGGCCGAAGAGTACCTGCCCGAGACCATAGATTTCGTGGGCGGCCATCCAATGGCGGGCAGGGAGACTCCCGGACCGGAAAACGCCGACGTCAACCTGTTCCGCGACAAGGCCTATTGCGTGATCCCAAGCCCGACCGCTCGCCAGCGAGCAGTGTCGGAGGTGGCGACGCTTGTCCAGGCGGTAGGGGCGAGACCTTTCTACATCGGAATCGACGAGCACGATAGCTTCGTGGCCGCCGCCAGCCACCTGCCTTTCCTACTCTCGGTGGGGTTGATGGGCTGTACGTCCAAGAGCGCCAACTGGGATGACATCTCCCAGTTAGCCTCCTCCGGATACCACGACCTGACCAGGCTCGCATCCGGAGACCCGATCATGCACCGGGATATCTGCGCCACCAACTCCCAGCACATCGTCGCGTGGATCGACGCATTCATACGCGAACTGTATGATATTCGAAAGTCTTTGGACACAGAGTCCGAAGCGGACACGCAAACCCTTCAGCGGACCGTTGAGGTCCTCGCTGCGGAAGCCCTGGAAAAGACCAGCATGGAGTCGGACAACGAGGGTCTTCAGAGGATATTTGAAGACGCCGCCGAAGCCCGCGCCCGCTGGTTGGCCGGTGACATCGACTCCAGGGCGCGTCAATCGTCTCCGCAGATACCTAGCTTCGCGGAAAGTATGGGTGAGATGTTCGCCGGGCGCCGGCTTATGGAAGCCCAGAAACGCTTCTTCGGCGGTGGCAAGGACCGGGACCGGTAGTTAGCAGATTCCAGCCGCATAGATCAATCATATCTAAGTCCGCTCTGACCCTGGACGACCAGTAGAAACCCTTGCAGCAAGCGTCAAACGACAACAATGCGTCACCGCTCCTAGTGGTGATATCCGGTCCGTCCGGCGTTGGCAAAGACGCGGCGCTGGCCGAACTAAAACTGCTCGACCGGCCCTGGCGCTTCGTGGTGACAGCCACCACTCGCCCCAAGAGAGAGGGGGAGCGGGACGGAACGGATTATATATTCCTTGACACGCCCTCCTTTCTTCAACTAAAGGAGCAGAACGAGCTTTTGGAGTCCGCCCAGGTATTCGGCCGCTGGTATGGTGTCCCCCGCAGCCAGGTGCGGGATGCTCTGGGAGCCAACCAGGACGTCTTCCTTAAAATCGACGTGCAAGGCGCGGCCACCGTCCGCGAAATCGCCCCGGAAGCGGTGTTCATTTTCCTAGCCCCTGGACACCCGGAAGACCTCAGGGAACGCTTGGAGCGCCGAATGACCGATGGTCCGGACGATATTGAGCTGCGCCTCAGGACCGCCAAACATGAGTTAGCCCAAATGGCGGACTTCGACTACGTGGTGCTGAACCGTACCGGCGAGTTGTGTAGGGCAGTCGCCGATATCGATGCGATCATCAAGGCTGAGAAATGCCGGGTGCGGCCACGCAAGGTCCCTCAAATATGAGCCCGCAGGTGGTATGAGCCCGCAGGTGGAAGGAAGCCTCAATGTTGGATAAGCCCAACCGGGTCCCGTTAAGACCCCGGCTGCCGGAGTGGCTTAAGGTGCGCGCCCCGGGTAGCCCCGGATACATCCGCCTGAAGAACCTGGTGCAGGAACAACAGCTCCACACGGTATGCGAGGAGGCCCATTGCCCAAACATCGGTGAATGTTGGGGTAGGGGCACCGCGACCTTTATGATTCTGGGAGACATCTGCACCCGCCGCTGCCACTACTGTGCCGTCACCACCGGAAGACCTGTGGGAATTGACCTTCAAGAGCCGGACCGCCTTGCCGAAACAGTTGAGACCATGGGCCTCAAGTACTGCGTGATAACATCGGTAAACCGGGACGACTTGCAGGACGGCGGTGCGTTTATCTTCGCGTCTTGCATCCGGCGTATCCGTGAAAGAACACCTGAATGCAGGGTGGAGGTGCTGATTCCCGACTTCGGAGGCTCGTGGGCAGCGCTGGAGAAGGTCGTGGACCAGCGGCCAGACGTCTTGAACCACAACATCGAGTCAAGCAGAAGGGTTTTCCCCAGAGTGCGTCCTAAGGGAGATTATCAGCTCTCATTGGACCTGCTCGCCAAGGCCAAAGAGCTTGACCAAACCACGGTAACCAAGTCTGGCATCATCGCCGGGATGGGGGAGACTTTCGACGAAATAGTCGAAACTATGGGAGACCTCAGACAGGTCGACTGTGATCTGCTGACCGTTGGCCAATACCTCAGGCCCTCGGCGAAGCATATACCAATCGACCGCTTCTACACTCCCGCCGAGTTCGCGGAGTTGCGCCGGACCGGTGAGCGGATGGGGTTCAAGCACGTGGCGTCGGGACCGCTGGTGCGCAGCTCTTACCATGCCGACGAGCAGCACGACGCTTCGATGTTGTCCGTCTCCCCAGCCTAGCTCATCAAGGCCTTCTTTGCCGGATGACCTTCGTGTAGAACGCCAGGCTGGCCCCGAAGGGCACCACGGAGTAAACAACCCGGAACAGCAGGGACACGAGTACGGCTTGTTCCAGTGAGACGCCCAGCAAGTGATAGACTCCAGCCATGGACGCCTCCTGTACGCCAACGCCGCCTGGGACCATGGACATGACACCTACGGCGACACCGATGGCAAATCCCGTGACGATCACTTCCGGAGCCACTCCCGAGCCCAGCGCCTCGAAGCATAACCAGACCGCCGCTATGCGCGTGGCCCGGTCTGCGCCTATCAGAGCAACCGGCACGATTAACGAAAGGGGACGGTTGCGCACCTGGGATAGACCGTTGCGCAGAGTATCGTCGAAGTCATGCAATCCCCGGTCCAGGTTCCGGCGCGTGATCATCCAGCCCGCCAGGCCGACAAACCGCAAGGCCATTCTCCTCACGGGATGAACGAAGAATACGACCGCAGTCGCGGCGAACGCCAACCCCAACACCACCGCCCCGACGCCGGTGGCGAAGGCCAGCGACGCAGGCAGCGAGTGGCTCAACGCAAGGTACGCCAGCCCTCCCGGTATGAGAGCGAAGAATATAAGACTCTCCAGATAGCCGTGGAACAGTGACGGGGCCAGTGCGTCCCCGGTGCTAACTCCCCGCCGCACCATTAGAAGGATACGCAGAGAGTGTCCAGCTACCCCGCCAATAGCGGTAATCATCGCTGAAGAGACAAATCCAATTCCAAACAGGGTCCGCTGATCGAGCGAGATGGCGAAAGCCCGGTTTAGAAGAGCGTAGCTATAGGCGGAGCAGGCATAAGCTAGAAAAGCAGTAGCCATAGCGGCGAGCATCGGTTCCCATTCGGCCGCAACGATAGAACCCCGAACGTCCCGCCAGTCCAGGGACACGACCAGAATAGCCAGCAAGGCCAGGCATACGATTCCGGCTACGAGCGCCCTGTTCTGATTTCCGGATTGCTGCATCCGGTTGACTCAACTCTAATTGGCTTTCGCTTACGTCCCAGGTAGGCGTGGACACGGATTCGAGAGGGCGAGAGGCCGGTTAAGACGCTCCTCTCCGCATAGCCTAGCGGTACCCCATCCCCGAAATCAATACCCAAACGTCCATTCCAGGGAATATACTCCGGTAATCGCCCATATCCTTATCCCGGAAGAGCCCACCAGAGAAGCGATATCCCCCTCCGGACCAGGCGGCGCGAATGACATACGCCGGTACTCCCAATCACCTTGACAGTCAAATGCAAGACCTTCTGTTGGTCAACGCCCGGGTCTTGACAATGGACCCGGAGAGGCCCGCCGCCAGCGCCGTCGCGGTCCGGGGAGGCTTCATCGCGGCGGTCGGCAACCGTTCCCAGACATCAGCGCAGGCGGGAAGCCGCGCCAGGACCATCGACTGCCAGGGAATGACGTTGGTCCCAGGTCTGATCGACGCGCATTGCCATGTGCTGGCCCAGGCTTCCGCGATACGCGGACTGGACTGCGGACCCGAGTCCATCTCTTCCATCGCCGGGTTGCGGGAATTGGTCAAGACTCGGGCCGAGAGCGCACCGCCGGGACAATGGGTCCGCGGGTACGGCTACGACGACATGTCTCTCATCGAAGGCCGCCACCCCAACCGTTGGGACTTGGACCAGGCCACTTCTCTTCACCCAGTGAGGATTGACCACCGCAGCGGACATGCCTCTGTCCTAAATAGCCTGGGCATGGACCTGGCCAGAATTCACGCGAATACACCCGACCCTCCCGAAGGAATCATCGACAGGGACGAAGCGACGGGTCAACCCACCGGACTGTTCTTTGAGATGTCCGGGTATTTGCGCGCCCGAATTGGGCGGACGAGCGGCGAAGCTGAAGTAAAGGACGGAGTCCTGCGACTCGGCGAGATACTACTCAGGGCCGGGGTTACTTCCGTGCATGACGCCGGACCGGATAATGGTCTGGCTCGGTGGCAGGCGTTTCAGGATCTCTACGCCTCTGGACTGTTGAATTTACGCGTCACAATGATGGCCGGATTCCCAAACCTGGGTGAACTGGTGGACCAGGGCCTGGGCTGGAATGCCGAAGACGACCGGCTCAGGCTGGGCCACGCCAAAATCATGGTTACCATGACTACCGGAGCCATGCACCCGGCGGTTGAAACATTGAGAGACATGGTGGAAGACTCACACCGGCGGGGATTTCCAGTTGCAGTCCATGCGGTCGAACAGGAAGCGGTTCTCGCGACAGCCCTGGCGTTGGCGGAGGCCCACCCAGTCCATGGAGACGCAGTTGGCGCCAGAGACCGGATCGAACACTGCTCTGAATGTCCGCCGCACGTCGTTGATATGGTCAAGGCGTCAGGGGCAATGGTGGTTACTCAGCCCGGATTCATCTACTGGAACGGAAGGCGGTACATCGAACGCGTTGACCCGGACCTACTCCCGCACCTCTACCCTGTAGGGTCGCTCCACCGTGCTGGCGTCCCGGTGGCCTTCGGTTCGGATGCCCCGGTTATTAACCCTAACCCCTGGCCAGGAATTTACAGCGCCGTCACCCGGCTCACCAGGGAAGGACAAACGCTAAACTCGACAGACAGCTCCCAGGCTCCCCTCCAAAGCGTTTCGGTGGCTGAGGCGCTTCGGATGTATACCATCACCGGGGCAGCGGCCGAGGGATCGGCGCGCCAAAAGGGCAGCATTACTCCGGGAAAGATCGCGGACCTGGCTTTGCTGGACACCGACCCTTTGTGTGTCGACCCCCAACGGTTGAGGAGCATTCGGTCGGTCCTAACCATTGTCGGGGGGCGAGAAGTCTGGAACGCGGGGCTGTAACCCGGAAATCGAGGGGGGTGACTACCGGCTGCGTTCCCTCATGTATTCCAGGAGCGCCTCCAATGAGCTACGGGCCGGTCTGTCAGGGAGGGTTTCCAGGGACTGGGCGGCTCTCGCGCAGTATTGACCGATCACCTCGTAACACTCGTCAACTATGGACGAGTTGTTAATCATGTCGAGAACGGTATCTAATTTACCGTCGAGGGACGGGTCGGCGAATAGCTCCTTGATTGGGTTTTCGTCCGGGAATTTCTCCATGAGCATGATGGTCGGCAGAGTGAGTACGCCCTGGAGCAAATCCTTCCCTACGGGTTTACCCATCTCGCGGGCGTCCCCCTGAACGTCAAGTAGGTCGTCCACCATTTGGAATGCCATGCCGATGTTGTAGCAATACTCCCGCACAGCCTGGACCTGGGGTTCGGGTGCGCCGCCCAAGATCGCCCCTGTTTCTCCCGCGGTGCAGAATAGGGAGGCTGTCTTGTGATATATGCGATCCCGATACAACTCTAGGGCGCGGTCGGTGTTGAAAGTGTTGAAGTACTCCACCAGCTCGCCGCTGGCGAGTTCCATGATGGTTTCGGAGAAACGGCGGATCACGCGAACGTTGTGGGTGTCGCATACGAAGGTAGCAGACGTGGCGAAGAGGTAATCGCCAAATAATACGGCCACCTGTTTTCCCCAGAGATTGCTCACCGTGGGCTGTCCGCGCCGGATGTCAGAGTCGTCCACGGTGTCATCATGGATCAGGGTGGCAAGATGCAGTAGCTCAACGGCGCCAGCCATAATGACCGGGTAATCGGATTCGTGGGGATATAGGTCGGCGGCCAGCAATGTGATCGCGGGGCGGACCCGTTTGCCCCCTGAGCTGAGCACGTGGTCGATAAGAGGTTGAAGATGTTCCGGACTCGTTCCTCGCAATCCGTGAAGCCGCTCTTCTACTAGAGCCAACTTCTCCTGAATCGGGGCGTAGATCGAGTTGGTGCGCTCATCTATTCCTTTGAGCAACCTGCCCCCTAGTTGACGGCGACGCCCAGCCGCTGAATTTCTTCATCAACCGCCTGGGGGTCAAGCTTAGTGTATAACGGCGCCGGCGGTCGCAGGGGGTTGCCTCCTTCGATCTCTCCTATGAGTCGTTCGAAGTCCCAACTGCCGGCCTCTGCATTCCCATCCAGCCCCAAGAACTCATGGACGCGTTGGGAACTAAACGGGAGAAACGGGAAGAGCGACATCTTGAGGCAATTCAGCACGCGGACGGATGTGTAGAGGGTGGTCGCCGCGTTTTCCCGATCGGTCTTGATCGCCTGCCACGGCGCCTGGGCATCCAGGTAACGGTTGGTCCGCTGGGCCAGAGTGAACGCCCAGCCGATGGCCGACTTGAAGTGGCAATCGCGCAAGTCCCCGTCCACATTCTCCATCACTGACCGCGCCGCTTCTAGCAGTTCTCGGTCCTGCTCACGCTCTGGCCCCGGCGAAGGGACCTTCCCGTCGAAGTTTCGATACGTGAACGAAAGGACGCGATTGACGAGGTTGCCGTAAGTTGCGACCAGTTCCTCGTTGTTTCTCCTGACGAACTCACCCCATGAGAAATCGGTGTCTCCGGATTCCGGCATGTTGATAGACAGGAGATACCGGAGAGGATCGGGGTCATAACGGTCGAGGTAATCCGGGACCCACACCGCCCAATTCTCGCTGGTGGAGAACTTCCGGCCCTCCAGACTGAGGAATTCATTCGAGGGAACGTCGTAGGGAAGATTCAAACCGCCGTAGCCCATGAGCATTGCGGGCCAGATTATGGTGTGGAAAGGGATGTTGTCTTTGCCGATGAAATAGTAGGACCTGGTCTGCTCGTCCTGCCAGAAGTCCTTCCATCCTTCGTCGTTCCCAGCCAGGTGGGCCCACTCCACGGCGGCGGACAAATACCCGATTACCGCTTCAAACCAGACGTAGATGCGTTTCTCGTCGTACCCTTCTATCGGTATGGGAACCCCCCAGTCGAGGTCCCGGGTGATAGCCCTGTCCTTCAGACCGGATTCCAGGAAACGCCGCGTGAAGTTCAAGACGTTGGGTCGCCAGTGCGTCTGCTTTTCGACCCACTTCAGCAAGGGTTCCTGGAACGCGGATAGCCTAAGGAAGAAATGCTCCGACTCCCTGAATTCGGGCGAGGTGCCGGAAAGAATGCACCGGGCGTTGACCAGGTCGATGGGGTCCAAGGTGCGGCCGCAACTATCGCATTGGTCGCCCCTGGCTCGTTCGAATCCACAGTGTGGGCAAACTCCGTTCACGTACCTGTCAGGCAAGAACCTGGAGCAATCGGGACAGTAAGCCAGCAACATCGACTCTTTGTAGATGTAGCCCCCGTCCATCAGCTTGCTGAATATGTCGTGGGTGACCCGCTGGTGGTTTTCGGTGTGCGTGGTGGTGAACAGGTCGAAGGTAATCCCCAGGCGTTCCCAGGTGTCCAAAAACTGGGGATGGTACCTATTCAATATCTCTTCAGGAGTTGCGCCTTCCTGCTCTGCGCGTACTGTGATGGGAGTGCCGTGGCTGTCGCTGCCAGACACCATGAGCACCTGGTTTCCCTTGATGCGGTGGTAGCGGGCGAAAATGTCGGCGGCCAGATAGCAACCCGCCACATGACCGAGGTGCAGGGGGCCGTTGGCGTAGGGCCAGGCGACGCCTATGAATATCCGTTCGGGCAACCTTTGTTCCTCCGTAGGCGCTGGCGCGAACGCCATTCCGAGGTTCATTCTAACATACTCAGCCTCTCACGCGAGGCGATGTCACCCTGCCCGGAGCCCGCCCACTGAGAACAATGGGTCCCACATATTTGACTAATTTCTAATAGTTATGTTAATAAGTGTCTCGACAAAGATACAAAACCATAAGTGATACGTATGGGCGCCTTGCGCGAGGACTAGATATCCTCCTTATTCGCGAGTTGAGGTATGTATCACTTGCTCTGGTCCCAGAATCTCATCTGTTGGGTCCGTGCGGAAAGGCGGAGTAGCGAATCGAAGGCGCTTCCTCCGCAAAAGCGGCGTGGTGCGGTTGGTAGACCCTATTTTCACCCTTATCGGTCTGGCTAATCTCTGTTTTCCGGCGCTCGCCGCCTCGCCCACTACTGGTCTGGTCCCACCTTCAGCAACTAGTTGATTATGGGCGGAGAACACAGGCAGCAGTCCGAAGAACACGCCACACCGTCGAGCGCAAGTCCAAACCCGGCGGAGCGAGTCTTGCGACTCCGGCCCCGCACGGCTCCCTTCGAGCTTAAGGGGCTTGTGGCCATTGCCGCGATGGGTCTCGTTGCGGTGGCGCTGGCCGGCCTGGTAGTTTCGTGGCATCCTCCCTCAGCCCAACCGCCGGACACGGTAACAGCGCACCTAAGACCCGACGCTGAGGCGACACTCAGTTCCCCTCTGGGGGAAGTCCAACTGTACATAGAGCCGGGCTCGGTCGTGTCGGACCGGACTCTCTCCTATCGGGACGTCTCAGCTTGGGACATTCCAGATTTGCCACTGGGATTCGTGGCCACCACCAAGGTATTTGAACTCTCGATTTCCAAGGATAAGCTATCGCCCAACCGCGCTCCCTCGATACTGAAACCGGGGCTATTGACCACATCCTTAAGCGATGAGGAGATCGCTGTCACGGGTTCCGACGAGTCGAGAGTGGTAATTCATCATGCCGGCCCGGACAACGCCGATTGGACACCCATTCCAACCCAGGTAGACTTTGCCTCGAACCTGGCACAGGCCCGAATACAGACCTTCGGAAGGTTCGCCCTAACAGTCCGGTGGCCCGTGATAGTCCCGGACAGTCCCACAGAAGCCGAGCCTTCGCCCAATGTCAACGCCGCCGAGCCCGAAAGAGACATCCTACTCGCCAATCAAGACTCAAGCTTGCCTATGGCCCCCCTTGTGCAGGCCCTGGACCGGTCTCCCACCCCGACTCTCCCCGTCATTTTGGTAGCTGAACGGACCTACTCTTCTCTTTCTCCTGCACCGAAGCTTTCCGAAGACCTTAGTCTGACCTCCGTCGAACATAGTCCGCCTGCAGTCACCCTGGATACCGGGATTGTCGCGGATGAAGAGGTCTATCAACCTCCTGGACCCACAGCGGTTAACCTCCTTCCATCAACGCCACAGAAAGCCTCCCTGACCGTTAGGATGGTCCGGGCGCCCACGCCGGTCCCTACTCAAGACTGGAAATTGGAGAGAGTCTTCGCGCGAGGGGATGTGGCGAGGGTCTATGTGAAGATTCTGGGCCCCGGACTCGTCGCGGTCTCCCTGAATGGCCGGGAGACCGAGGAGATAAAGACTGTACTTCCTTACCAAATGCACGTCTTTCGAGCCGTTTCCCCCGGGACGCATACAGTAAGGGTATGGACGCCGGGGGTAGCCCGCTACGAACGGACTACACTGGTCGAACTCCATACCCCAACACCAACCCCAAAACCCCCAGCAACCGCAACCACCAGGTCAACCCCGACGCGTCAGCCGCGGTACCGGCTCTTCATCAACAACATCCAGGTGCCCGCACAGAACCTTATGGTCCTCATCGGAGATGGAAGCGTAGCCCTGAGCCAGGCGCCGTCTCCGGACGGACGGTACACCGCCGGAGAAAGAGTGACGGTATTGGCCAGCCCCAAATCTGGGTGGCCGTACTCCTGGGGCGGTGTCGATAGCCATGATGGACTATTTGGGAAGGTCGACATGGTGGCCGACCGGTTTGTCTCGGTCAAGATCGGCCCACCTCCTCCCACGCCAAAGCTGGTCTTCAAGAAGTCCCGAGCCCCCGTTCCCAACTCCGAAACCCTCCGCGCGCCCGTTTTGACGCCCGAACCCACTCCCGAACGCATACCCGCACCTAAGCCTGAACCCGCTCCTGAACCTACACCCGCACCTACGCCGGAACCTACTCCCGCACCTAAGCCTGAACCCACGCCGGAACCCACACCCGCACCTAAGCCCGAACCCACACCGGAACTTGAGGGGAAGATAGTGTTCGCATCCAACAGACACGGCAATTACGAGATATACGTCGTAGACGCCAACGGGTCCGATTTGAAACGCTTGACGGAGGAGCCTGCCGATGACCGGCATCCAGTATGGTCCCCCGATGGCTCGAAGATCGCGTTCGAAAGCCGGCGGGACGGTAACCGGGAACTCTACGTCATGGATTCTGATGGCAGCAATGTAATTAGGCTCATCAGCAACTTGGCGGACGACCAATACCCGGCCTGGTCGCCTGACGGGACCGAGTTAGCTTTCGAGTCCAACCGGGATGGACACCGCGAAATCTACTCCATGTTCCCCAGCGGGATGAGGCAGATGAACGTATCCAGATCTTCAGAAGACGAGACCAGGCCGGAATGGTCGCCCGACGGGGCGAAGTTGGCTTTCAACCGGCCCAACGGAAACGGCCACGATATCTACATCATGGACGTTGGAAACTGGGGAGTGGCCACACAGCTTACGAGCGGCATTGACGCCAAGGGGCCGAAGTGGTCTCCAAACGGCGTCACGCTGGGTTTCACGAGCGATGCCGGGGGTTCGCCCCGCATTTCCACTATCGGTTCGGACGGGACTGGCTCCTTGTCATTGACCCCGGACCACAACGCATGGTCCCCGGCATGGTCACCCGAGGGATCGCACCTGGTCTACACATCCGACAAAGACGGGAGCGAGGACCTTTTCGTGATGTCCGCCGACGGGTCCAGTCGTGTCCGGATAACCGGCGGCCCGGGCGCTGACACGGACCCCGACTGGAAGCGCTAAGGCGCGAGGAGTAGATTGTTGTTTGGCACGGTATGAGTGATCTGCCAGAAATAGCGCCCGACGAGCCCGGCATCTCCCAAGAAAGAGCGGAAGACCTGGCGATCAAGTACGCCGACGATCACCAGGAGTCTGACGACCGGGCTCCTGGCAAGCGCAAAATGAAGTGGACCGTTCGCGCACGGAGGACACCGGGGACTGTTTCGAAGTCTACCTTGCATACCGCCCGTCAAGGATGTTCTTCGGCGCTCCAGGCGCGAAGATGTTTGTTGTTTCCAAATAACTCAAGCCTGCTTTCAACTTCAGCGGTCCTATTGGCAGCGTCTGCCGCCATACTGGCCGTGGCGGGGATTTGGCTGATAAACTCAGGCCCAATTTCGAAGGCCCAACTTCCATCCGCGACGACGCAAGGATTAGCGTTGGCGGTCGCGCCAGGGGACGGAGCGCACTTTGTGTCTCCCCGAGGGGTGGTCCGCGTAGATATCGCTCCCGGGTCGGTGAGCACGACGGGAGAACTGACGTTCCGCAGGGTATCTCCATTGAGCGTCACGCCGTTCCCCCAAGGCGTGGCGCCAACCAGCAAGGTATTCGATCTATCAATAGCCGACAGCGCCCACACGGCTGGAATGCCATTGTCGCTCCTGAAGCCGGTTGTCTTGACTCTAGCGCTTAACCAAGAGGAGTTGGACATCGCGGGTTCCAACCCGGACCACATCGCGATTTACCACCTTGGAGGAGCCGGCCGGGAATGGGAGCCGCTACCTACCGTGGTGGACTTGGAGGCAAAGACGGCACAGGCGCTCGCGGACTCCTTGAGCACTTTCGCGCTTGTTATATCGGCAATCCCGGCCTCCCCCGAAACTGTCCTGCAAAGCACGGGGTCCCACGGTCCGGCAAAGCCGTCTCCGAAACCGGCAACCGATAGTCTTGACGCAGAGGTCAAAGCCTTTTTGGATCTGTCCCGCTCTACATTGGTCCCTCACGGCCAACGGCGGGGGATGGACCGGCCTGGACTGGCTCCGTTGGTCCCAGAACCTACAGCGAGTCCCCTGCCGGATTCACAACAGAATCCCACGACGTCCCCCGCGGAACCGGCAACTCCCACGCTGACGCCTTCACCGACACCCATACCGGCATCGGTCCCAACCGCGTCTCCGGTGCCCCGGCCCGAACCTATCCCGGTGAAGGAGTGGGAGTTAACTAGCGTGCGGGTATTTGGCAGCTCGGTCCGTGTGTTTGTAAAAGCGGCGAATCTCCGGTTCCCCAGCGTTTCGCTGGATGGTGTCGAATCCTCAGAGACTAATGTGTCCCCATCAACCCAAGAGCACGTTTTTCGGAGAGTGCTGCCGGGTGAGCATCGGCTCCGCGCCTGGACGCCTGGTGTCCCATCCCATGAGGAGACAAGGGCTGTATGGGTGCCGCAGCCAACGCCGACACCGGTCCCTCCTCCAACCGTCACCCCGGCGCCGCGCTACCGCCTTCATATCAATGGAGAATCTGTCCCGCCCCGACACCTGTTAATTTGGACCGACAATGCAACTCTTAGCTTGAGCAATGCGCCTGGATATGACGGCAGGTACGCAGTTGGTACAGAGGTCACCATTGTGGCCAGCCCAAAGCCGGGATTCTTGGCTTCCTGGGGCGGTGTAGATAGCCAGACGGGAGGTTATGGGAGCGTCATGATGGTGGCCGACCGCCACGTGAGCCTGGAAATCGGACTTCCCTCGCCCATGCCCACGTCTCCAAGCAACGTTCAGGACGCCTCAACTCCGTCTCCTATCGCGACAGTGGCTCCCACCCGCAAGCCAACGGCAACACCCAAACCGGCCAAGATACGACCCCGTCGTTCCACTCCGGCCCCGACGGCGACACCAGTCCCGACCCCGCTGCCAACGCCGTTGACGACGAATCCACGTGGAGAGAGTCTGGTCGCTTCCGACAGAGATGGAGATTTTGAGATATACATCGTCGACGCCGGTAGGAAGAATTGGACGAGGTTGACCTACAACGATAAAAATGACGTCGATCCGGCTTGGTCCCACGATTGGGAGAAGGTCGTCTTCGCCACCGATCGCACAGGCAACTGGGAGATTTTCGCGATGGACCGAGACGGGAATCGACAGAACCCATTGACCAACAATCCTGGTGACGACAGGTCTCCCGCCTGGTCTCGCGACGGCCGCGAGATCGTATTTGAGACCAACCGGAACGGACAATGGGAAACTTGGATCATGTGCGCTGAAGGTTCGTTGCAGAGGCATGTGGACACACCGCTCAGAATCCCGCGTTGCTCCTGAGAGTCGATACGTTGAGGGTTGAGGGAAACGGGCTGGCCCTTCTCAAGTCCAGAGGTTTTTGCTCTTCTGATTGCGGCGCTATCGGCGCAATCAACGTATAATCGAGCAACAGGTTAAGTGGGAGGTGGGCTCATGGCCAGCATTACTGTGCGCAACCTTGATGAAGATATTAAGCGCCGGCTCCGAATCCGGGCCGCCGAAAACGGCCGGTCCATGGAACAAGAGGCCCGGGAGATATTCCGGGCGGCCCTAGACCAAACACAACCTCCAGTCGTAAACCTGGCTGAGGCTATTCGATCCCGGTTCGCCCCTCTAGGTGGCGCAGATTTGGAGTTGCCGCCGCGTGAGCCTATGCGTGAACCACCAACGTTCGACTAAAACCGTGGCAATGATCGTTCTCGACACGAACGTCGTTTCGGAGTTGATCCGAGCTAATCCCGAAGAGCGAGTTGTCAACTGGGTGTCGGCACAAGTTGGGTCCGATCTCTTCCTGACCGCGATCAGCGAAGCCGAATTACTGTACGGAATTGAGGTTTTGCCAATTGGCCGGCGCCGAGACAGATTGTCGGCGGAGACCGAAGGGATGCTCCGGCACGACTTTGCCGGCCGGATCCTTCCATTCGACAGCCTGGCTGCCCGTGCTTTCGCCGCTATCTCCGCCAGCAGACGCGCCGCCGGATTCCCTATCAGCCACGCCGATTGCCAGATCGCCGCGATCGCACGTTCCCGGGGTGCCCAGGTTGCAACCAGGGACGCACGGGGATTCCAGGGCTGCGGCATTGACATCATCAACCCCTGGTCACAAGGTTGGTGAACACTCCGGTCAAGTGGGGTCTGGTCATCGCAGCCACAGGTGTCTCCGAATGCGGTCACACTCGCTGCCCGCGCCAAAGCACGATGTTGACACATCGGGCATGCCGCTGTTACGCTTCACTGGTAGAAAATTGACGGAATCCGCGATGAAAGGGAGTAGTAAGGGCACACTGCCTTAGAGAGTCGGCGATTGGTGAAAGTCCGGCGGCAGCAAGGCCCCCAACTCGCCCCGGAGCGACCCGCTTGAACTAAGAGTAGAGCGTGGCGGTAGACCCCGTTAAACGTCTCCAAGCTGTTCCGAATGATAGACCACTCCATTTAGGGGTGAGCAGCGGCGCGTAGCCAGAGTCGCTTCTATTCGGAAAAGAAGGGTGGTACCGCGGGATATCAAGCCCGTCCCTTCAGGGGATGGGCTTTTTCTTGTCTAGTTTTCTTCGAATTCGGACTAAGGATATGAGATGGAGCTAACCGGCGCGGAAATCGTTTGTGAAAGCCTCCTGAAAGAGGGAGTGGACGTCATGTTCGGCCTTCCGGGAGGGGCTGTCTTGCCCCTTTACGGGGCCCTGGCCAAGTACCCCCAGCTTAAGCACATCCTCGTACGCCATGAGCAAGGCGCGGCCATGGCCGCCGACGGCTATGCCCGGGTAACCGGCAAGGTCGGCGTCTGCGCCGCCACCTCCGGGCCGGGTGCGACCAACCTGGTCACCGGCCTTGCCTCGGCGCAAATGGACTCGGTGCCGATAGTCGCCATTACCGGCCAGGTCCCCCGCGCCGCCATTGGCAGAGACGCCTTTCAGGAGACGGACATCTCCGGCATAACGCTTCCCATCACCAAGCACAACTACCTGGTGATGGAGGTGGAAGACATCGCCCCTGCGATCAAGGAGGCCTTCCACATCGCCCGGACCGGCAGGCCCGGCGTCGTTCTGGTGGATATACCCAAGGACGTCCTATTAGGCGACAAGGCCGAATTCGTCTGGCCAGACGACGTAAACCTGGCTGGGTACAACCCTCCAGGGGATGGCGACCCTGAAGACGTGGCGAAAGCCGCCAAATTGATCAATGAAGCCAAACGCCCGATTATCTTCGCGGGCCACGGCGTGTTGATTTCCCATGCCTACGAGGAGTTGCGCGAGTTGGCCGAGAAGGCCCAGATACCCGTGGTTCCCACACTCCTCGGGATTAGCTCTTTCCCAACCGACCACTATCTGAATCTGGGAATGTCAGGCATGCACGGGATGGCCTACTCCAGCCTCGCAATAGACCAAGCGGACCTGCTCATCTCCCTCGGAATGCGCTTCGATGACCGGATCACCGGCCGGATCGCGGACTTCGCCCCCAACGCCAAGGTGGTCCACGTCGATGTTGACCCTTCCGAGGTTGGCAAGAACGTAAAGGCCACCGCGCCCGTAGTTGGCGACCTAAAGCGCGTTCTGGGTCAGCTTCTGCCGTTGGTCGAGCCCAACGTACACATGGACTGGCTGAAGCACGTCGACTCCTTGCGGGCTGAGCACCCTTCTCTGCAGATCCGGGAGGCTGATGGGCTGCTACCCCAATACGTGCTACATCAGCTCTCCGAAGCGACCAAGGGCGACGCGATCATCGTCACCGGAGTGGGTCAGCACCAGATGTGGGCGGCCCAGTACTGCGGTTTCCACGAACCCAACACCCTGATCACCTCCGGTGGCCTCGGGTCCATGGGTTTCGAGGTCCCGGCGGCCCTGGGCGCGAAAGTAGGGCGGCCCGACAAGACAGTCTGGTCCATCGCCGGGGACGGCGGATTTCAAATGACGCTCTGCGACCTCTCGACAGCGGTGGAAAACAACATCAACGTCAAATTCGCCATTCTCAATAACGGCGTCCTGGGGATGGTCAAACAGTGGCAGGACCTCTTCTACGAAAAAGATTTCTTCGCCACGATCTACTCGGGGAACCCCGACTTCGTCAAGCTTGCCGAAGCCTACGGAATCCCCGGCCTGCGAGTCACAGAACAGGACCAGGTTTCCAACGCGATCCAACAGGCCATGGAAATTCCCGGTCCCGTGGTTATCGACTTCGTGGTAAAGGACGACGAAAACGTGTACCCAATGATCCCGGCTGGTGAGTCCGTCAATGAAATGATGGAACAGCCCGTAACCGAAGGATAGCCCCAAATGAGCCTCAATGGAGAACACCATACCATCGTCGCCCTCGTCGAGGATAAACCCGGTGTCCTGGCCCGTATAGCCAGCCTGTTCCGCCGCAGGGGGTTCAACATCGCCAGCCTCGCTGTTGGGAACAGCGAACAGCCGGGCCTTTCGAGGATGACCTTCGTCGTGAGCGGAGATGAGGACACCGTTGTCCAGGTGACCAAGCAACTGGACAAGCTGATCGACGTTATCCGGGTCGCGGACCTCTCCGACCAGGAGACCGTCGCCAGGGAACTGTCGTTAATCAAGGTCAAGGCCACCACCGCAACCAGGGCCGAGATAATCCAAATGGCCCACCTCTTCCGCGCCAACGTGGTCGACGTGGGAGCCCAATCAATGGTAATTGAGGTCACTGGAGAGCAGGACAAAATCAACGCCCTGCACGACTTGCTGGCGCCATTCGGCATCATCGAAATGCAGCGTACCGGGCTGGTGGCCATGGTCCGCGGCCAGGAAAATGCCAGGGTCAGCGACACGGTGGGGATAGAGATTCGGGGCAACGGCGCAAGGGCTGGACTGCCAGGCTAAATGTATCCGGCGATTCATTCAAGACACCCACTCTAATCAAGAGCAAGTAGAGGAATACGCGAGAGCATTATGGTAGACGTTTATTACGACAAGGACGCGGACCTTTCAGTCATCTCCGACAAAACAATCGGTATTGTGGGGTACGGTTCACAGGGCCACGCCCACGCCCTGAACCTCAAGGACAACGGGCAGAACGTGGTGGTTGGACTCTATCCAGAGAGCCGCAGCCGCATTACCGCCCAGGAAGCCGGGCTGGAGGTGGCCGACGTTCCCGAAGTGGCCGAGCGGGCGGACATTCTCATGATGGTCATTCCCGACCACATCCAGGGCGGTGTCTACAGGGACCAGATCGCGCCCAACCTGAAGCCCGGCAGCGCGTTCATGGTAGCCCACGGCTTTAGCATCCACTACCGTGAAATTGTACCGGCCGGAGACATGGACGTGATGATGGTCGCACCGAAAGCCCCGGGACACCGAATGCGAGAGCTGTTTGAACAGGGTGTGGGTGTACCCAGCCTTTTGGCTGTGCATCAGGACTCCACTGGCAACGCCAAGCAAATCGGCCTCGCCTATGCCAAGGGCATCGGGTCCACCGGAGCCGGTGTGCTGGAAACCACCATTAAAGACGAGACGGAGAGCGACCTTTTCGGCGAGCAGTCGATCCTGTGCGGAGGAGTCACGGCCCTGGTGAACGCGGCTTTCGAGACCCTCGTGGAGGCAGGATATCCCCAGGAGATCGCCTACTTCGAGTGTCTGCACGAGTTAAAAATGATCGTCGACCTGATGTACCAGGGCGGGCACAACTACATGCACTTCTCAGTTAGCGACACCGCCGAATACGGCTCTCTCAGCCGCCGCAGTCGGATTATCGACGAGCACGTCCGTGAGAACATGCGGACCGTGTTGAAAGAGATCCAGGACGGCACTTTTGCCAGGGAGTGGATCGCCGAAAACGACGAGGGCCGGCCCCGCTTCAACCCCATGCGTGAGGAAGCCCAAAACGCGCCCATTGAGCAAATCGGTAAGGAACTCCGCTCCATGATGCCCTGGCTAGACCCGAGATAGACCGAAGGTACCAACATGACCACCATGACAACCGACACCCCCGATGGAGAACGCTTGGCCCGGTTGGAAGCACGGGTCGAGAATGTTGAACGCGGGATACAGGACATCAGGGACGACATCCGCGGTCTAAGAGAAGACAATCGTGACCTCAGAACCGAGATGCGTGACCTTAGAACCGAGATTCAGGTCCTCAGGTCCTCGACGGACCGAAAGTTTCTCTGGGTACTCGGGACAGTCATCACGATGTGGATAACTTCGTTCGTCTTGTGGTTCACGACAATGTTGGCCCTGGTCAACCGAATCGGAGGATAGGAGAACCATCTTGAGAAACAAGGAGCGACTGAGTGTAGTTCACCGTCGCACGCTGGTCTTGGCCGGGCTGGGTGCGGTGGACTACATGCCCCTGTGACACCTTTCTGGTAGACCAGATTTCTTCGGCTATTCGTTCGAGAATCACCTGACAAAATACCTGGCCCCCACGCAACCAAAACCGGGGGCCACCAGGAAGGAGTAAAAAGAAGGGTTATGGCTGACGACAAAGTGCTTTTCTTGGACACCACTCTCAGAGACGGAGAGCAGTCCGCCGGAATCGGGATGACCGGCGAAGAAAAAATGGAAATCGCCCGGCAGCTCCAGAGAATGCGGGTCGATATCATTGAAGCGGGGTTCGCCGCCAGTTCCCCTGGCGACTTCGAGGCGGTGAGCAACATCGCCCGCGAAGTCAAGGGCCCTATCATCGCGTCACTGGCCCGGGCCGTGCCTAACGACATCGATCAGGCATGGGAAGCCGTCAAGCATTCCGACAGGCCCCGCATCCACGTGTTCCTATCTTCGTCGGAAATCCACCAGATGCATCAGCTCCGCAAGAACAGGGAGGAGGTGATGGAGATGGCGGTGACCATGGTGGAAAGGGCCAAGAGCTACTGCCCCGACGTCGAGTTTTCGCCCATGGACGCCACCCGCACCAACAAGGACTACCTGTTCCAGATGATGGAGGAGGTGATCCGCGCCGGCGCTACCACCATTAACATCGCCGACACCGTCGGATACGCCATACCGTCGGACTTCGCGGAGCTGTTGCGGGAGCTCCAGCTCAAGGTCCCCGGGATCGATGGCGTCACGCTGAGCGTGCATTGCCACAACGACTTGGGCCTCGCCGTTTCCAACAGCCTGGCCGCCATTCAGGCCGGCGCGTTCCAGGTAGAAGGGTGCATCAACGGCATCGGCGAACGGGCGGGCAATGCCTCTCTTGAAGAGATTATA
This sequence comes from Dehalococcoidia bacterium, assembly GCA_965197545.1. Classification (GTDB taxonomy): domain Bacteria; phylum Chloroflexota; class Dehalococcoidia; order Lucifugimonadales; family UBA3495; genus CATOSP01. Next base: position 1,311,578 of record CBDANJ010000007.1, on the reverse strand, counting down.
ATGGCGGTGGACACACGTAGAGACCTCTTCAAGGTCGATACCGGTATCGACACCACCCAGATCTACCCCACCAGCCGGTTGGTGAGCCGCATCACCGGCATGAACGTCCAGGCAAACAAGGCGGTCGTGGGTGAGAATGCATTCCGCCACGCTTCCGGAATCCACCAGGACGGCGTCCTAAAGGACCGGTCCACCTACGAAGTTATGCAGCCGGAACGGGTCGGAGTCCCCGGCAGCAGCCTGGTGCTGGGGAAGCTCAGCGGAAGGGCCGGGCTACAGGCAAGGCTCGAGGCCCTCGGCTACGTCCTTTCCAGGGATGAGATCAGCAGCGTCTTCGAGTCCTTCAAAGACCTTGCCGACAAAAAGCGGGAGGTAACCGACCGTGACCTGGAGATCCTTATGGACGAGGAGAAGCGGGTCGCGACCGAGCCCATCAGCTACACCCTGGACCATGTCCAGTTTACCAGCGGCGACCACGATGTGCCCACAGCCACTGTCCGTCTGATCGGCCCGGACCAGAGCGTGGTAACCGATGCCTCAACCGGGAATGGCCCCGTAGACGCGGTCTGCAACGCGATCGACCGGGTGGTCGGCTGTAATTGCAGCCTGGTGGACTTCAACGTCCAGTCGGTGACGGAGGGTATCGACTCCATCGGCACCGTGACCATCCGCATCGAAAGCGAAGGAAATGTTTACACGGGACGCGGGGCATCCACCGATATCATCGTCGCCAGCGCCAAGGCGTACCTGAGCGCCGTCAACCGGATGCTGGCGTCAGACGAAGATGCCAGTGTACCGGCGGCGGGCAGCACGCCGGACTAAGTCCACCGGGTTACCTGAAACGCACAAGAGGGCGGCCAAGTGGCCGCCCTCAACTATTTCCGAGCACCCCGGAGTTGGCCCAAGGCCAACGTCCTACACCAGTTTCATCTGGAAACCCGTGTCGATTTTCCGTCCATTTCGGTCCAAATGCACCGCCGGGTACCCCAGCGAGCGCAAGTGGGCCGCGAGCTCAGGAAAACCGTTTACCGTATATACCTGCTTCGGCTGGACCTCTTTAACGTAGCCGACCAACTCGTTAAAGTCCGGATGGTCGCTGTATGGCAGAGAAACGTCGCCGCGGCGCCCCCAGCGATGTCCTCCTCCCAAAGCCCAGCCCGTCAGTTCCATTGTCCGGATACGCCGGTGACCCCTTATTGCCGCCGACGTCTTCTTCCCAGGAGGGCAAATCAACACCATCCCCTCCGGCCATTCTCCCGCAAACCTTCGGAATTTCCCGGGGAATTCGACCCCGGCTTCCTGGTACACCATAGCCTTGTCGAATATGCTCTCCTCAACTTGCACATCAAAACCTTCGGCCAACAGGTGGCTCAGAATCTCCTGGGACTTGCCAAGAGTGTATCCTAGGACTACAGGCCTTTCTCCTTTGCTCAACCAGTACCTCAGATCGAGGTATGCAATCCTAACGACCTCCTCCTGGTCCGGAAAGACATACCTGGGCTGACCGTAGGTCGCCTCAATCACCAGGATGTCGCATTCAGGCGCCTCCAGAGGTTCGTTGGTGGGGCTGGGGCGCACTTTGATGTCTCCGGTGTATAGGAGTCGTTCTCCGGTGGTTTTCGACTCCACGAGGGCCTGGGCCGACCCGAGGCAGTGTCCGGCGGCGTACAAAGTGAGGATGTAATCAAGAGTTTCCAGCGGTTCATGATAATCCAGGGTCACGGGGTCCGACTTCTTGAGGTAGTCGGCTAGGAGCAGGTTTGTATTCGGAGTGACGACGGGCCGGCTATGCCGCGCCGTGTGGTCCGAGTGTGCATGGGATATAAGCCCCAGGTCCCTCTTGCGCAGGGAGTCCAACCAAAGGTCCAGTTCCGGAAGGTAGACCCCCCGGTCAAAGACTACCTCCAACGTCCACACACCTCACGATCTTGTATGAGCCGGTCCACACCGCTGAGTATACACTTGTGGCCGTAAGTAGGGGCTAGCGGCGACATTCACGTGTCGTCAGGAACGGCATCGTAGGTTATACTGTTTCAGGCGCTCAAACCCGAGGGCGCGCACTCTAAACCCAGTTAAGAAAGGTCGGTTTATGCCTGCAGAAGTTGGCGACGTCGCCCCAGATTTCAAGCTCCCATCGGTCAATGAAGGGGACATCACTCTGAGTCAATACAAGGGCGAGAAGAGTGTCGTTCTTTCCTTCCACGTGTTCGACTTCACCTCTGGTTGAACAACTCAAGCGACCCTCTTCCGGCAATACCACAGCCGGTTCGAGGAGCAAAATGCCCAGGTCTTGGGCATCAGTTGCGACACGGTTCCCGCACACCGCGCTTGGACTACGGCAATGGGCGGGCTGCCCTACCCGGAGCTGTCCGACTTCCATCCCAAGGGAATGGCCACTCAGGCTTTCGGGCTGTACAACGAGGAGCGGGGAGGCGGCAACCGCGCCGTCATCATCGTGGACAAAGAGGGAATAGTGAGGTTCAGGGAGACCTACGAGCCCGGAATTCTGCCCAACCCGGAGAGTATCCTGGCGGAGCTAGCGAATATCAGCTAGCCTGAGCGGGACTTTAGTTCCCAATTTCCTGGATCAAGTAGCGGACCGTACCCCTGGGGACGTTGATTACAACTTCGTCCCCCAGATTTCGGTCTTGGATCGCCTGGCCAATGGGAGACACATTGGAGATCTTACCGGACGCAATGTCGGCCTCCCTCACGTCCACCAGTGTATAGACCATCTTCTTGCCAGACGCCAGGTCCTTCAGGGTTATCTTGGCGCCTAATGCCACTCGCTGCCGGGGTTCCTTGGGGGCTGAGTCGATTAGCTGGGCCTTGGAGAGGCTGTCTTCCAGGTCCCGGATTTGGGACTCTATCATCCCCTGGCGTTCCTTGGCGGCATCGAGGGGGGCGTTTTCACGGAAATCCTTGTCGGCCATGGCCAAACGGATATCCTCGACCACGCTTACCCGCTCCTCTTTCAATGAATCCAGCCGAGCCTGAAGCAGGTCGTAACCCTCCTTGCTGAGTCGCGCGGACTCGGGAAATGCCCCGTTTCCTCCCGGCCGGTCTCCCTTGCGCCCTGTGGTGGTCCGGCGGCTTCTGGGAACCCTCAGATGGGCCGCTAAACCGATCTGTACAAGGCCTTCTTCTTTCAAGTAGGCAAGGAAGAGCTTCACGGGGTTGAGGCGCTGCGCTGAGTCAGTCCCGCCCAGCCCTATGTGCTGGGCATAGTCCGCCACTTCGGAAGGGGAAAGATCACCGGCTTTCCTCTCCCGCCCACACCATGCGACGAATCGTCCTAGCTCTTGGTGTCCATCCTGGGCCTTCTTGCGGCCCTTTTTGGCGGCTACGAATCGTGTAAGGGCTTCGGAGAGAGAGGGGGCGGTTTCACCTTCCAAGTTTTTCCTCCTTCGGCTGGCGGCCAGTGGGCCTTTGCAAAAGTTGGTTAGAGGAAGCGCCGGAGATGGCTTGCCGAATCGCCGTTTCGATGTGCTTTACGATTACATCCATCGCCGGATCCATATGCTGCTATATTTCACAAGAATAGGGACGGAAAAGAGCGCAATCGGCATACAGTCTGCACTGTTGCGTCTGGAACGGTTGTATCGACACTAGTAATGATATCAGCTTCACCGTAGGATAGCAATCCAACCGTTTAGGCGTCCGCATGTTTAAAAGGAATATACTAGCGGCCTATTTCAATTCGCTCACCTATCCAATCACTCACCTAGACAAGGGGAGGACGAACCATGAAGGCAGTGCAGATCAACGAGTACGGCGGGCCTGAAGCCTTGCGGTACCAGGAAGTTCCAGACCTCGCCCCGTCAGACGGTGAGGCTCTGGTGGATATCCAGGCCGCAGGCGTCAACTACACTGACGTATATAGCCGCGCCGGAATCAATCCGGGGCCGCCCCTGCCCAGGACCATCGGCGTCGAAGGCGCGGGCACCGTCCGGGCCGTGGCCCCGGGCGTTTCAGACGTTGCCGTGGGTGACGTGGTCGCCTATTGCAGCATTGCCGGCTCCTACGCAGAGCAGGCCGTGGTCCCCGCGTCTCGGCTAATCAAGATGCCGTCCGGTCTCGATGCCCGGGCCGGTGCAGCCGTCATGCTCCAGGGAATGACGGCCCATTACCTTTGCTACTCGACCTACCCCGTGAAGCCGGGCGACCGAACTCTAATACACGCAGGCGCGGGCGGGGTGGGCCTACTGCTCATTCAAATGGTCAAGTCTCTGGGCGGCTATGTCTTCTCCACGGTTTCCACCGACGCCAAAGCGGACCTGGCGCGCGAGGCGGGAGCAGACCGCGTCATCCTCTACACGCAACAGGACTTCGCGGACGAGGTCAAGAAAGCCACCAACGGGGAAGGCGTACAGGTCGTTTACGACTCGGTGGGCAAAACAACCTTCGACCAAAGTCTGTCCTGTCTCACTCCTCGAGGCTACCTAGTGTTGTACGGTCAGGCCAGTGGTGCGGTGCCGCCCATGGACCCCCGCGTTCTGGGCAACGGCTCCCTGTTCCTCACCCGCCCCGGCCTCGGCGATTACACCGCCACAAGGGAAGAATTGGAACAGCGCGCGGGTGACATTCTCGGCTGGGTCCAGTCCGGCCAACTCAACCTCAGGGTGGAGCACGTGTTCCCGTTGGCCGAAGCCTCCGAAGCCCACCGGCAATTGGAAGGCCGCGCCACCACCGGCAAAGTGTTGCTAGTGCCCTAGTCTCATTGCCCCCAGGGCCTTTTCATTTTCGGAAAGGTGTCCCCTCTCCCTCTGGGAGAGGGCTAGGGTGAGGGCGTTCCCCCGCAAACTGACTTGCCGCAGGTACTTCCATTGCAGGGAGAGTTGTCCCTAACCTCAGCCCTCTCCCTCTGGGAGAGGGAGAATGAAAAGGCCCTGTCTCATTGCCCCGGCGAATTGTTGACTGTCGAGATCGACTATCCCTATAATTGAAGTTACTACATCCGGCGGAGGCGAAAATGGCTGACCAATTCAGCGTTGAAGAAGTCTACGACACTCTTAAGAGTGTTTACGACCCCGAAATCCCTGTGAACGTGGTGGACCTCGGCCTCATTTACGACGTGCAGGTCAACGATAGTGATGTTTACGTCCAGATGACGCTGACATTCCCCGGCTGCGGTATGGGGCCCTACATCGCCCAGCAAGCGGAGTGGGCAATCAACGACATCGAAGGCGTCGGCGAAGTGGAGATCGAGCTAGTCTTCGATCCTCCCTGGTCTCCCGACCTGATAAGCGAAGAAGCCAAGGCCCAGCTAGGCCTCTAGCCCACGGGCAGCGGCCCAGCCCGCCAATCCCCACCAACCTGCGGCCGCATTCGCGGTCCGGCGGGAGGATTATATGGCAACCTCTCAGGACAATGCCCGCCTGGAACAGATCAAGCGTAGCTGGCAACAGAAACGCGAGATCACCGACCGTCTCTCCAAGATCAAGACCAAGATCGGCGTTTACAGCGGTAAGGGCGGAGTCGGCAAGACCACAGTAGCAGTCAACCTGGCGGTCACCCTCGCCCAGGAGGGGAGTCGAGTTGGGCTATTGGACGTGGACATTGATTGCCCAAACGTGACCAAGGTCCTGGGAATAGACGAGAAGCCTGACTACGTCGATGGGCAAATTCATCCCTCGGAAAAATGGGGCGTCCGCGTAGTCTCCATGGCATTCTTCCAGGAAAACGAGGAAGAGGCGATCATCTGGCGCGGCCCGATGATCCACAACGCCATCAACCAGTTCCTGCAGGTCACCGATTGGGGCGAACTGGACTACCTCGTGGTGGATCTGCCCCCCGGCACCTCTGACTCTCCCCTCACCGTGATGCAGACCCTGCCGATGGACGGCTTCGTGGTGGTCAGCACTCCCCAAGAGTTGGCCAACATGGACGCCAAACGGTGCATCAACATGATTAGGAAGCTGAACCTCGGTGTGTTAGGGGTCGTCGAGAACTACACGGGAGACGTGTTCGGTCAGGGCGGCGGCCAACAGCTAGCCAGCGAGGTCGAAGCGCCATTCCTGGGGACGCTCGCGTTGCGCACATCTTACCGTGACACTTCCAAGCCCACGGTTCTGTCCGACCCCACTGTGGGCGAGGAGTTCTCTTTCGTAGCCCGCAACGTGCGAGACAGCCTTCGGAAGATGGGCAGGGAAGCCGACTAAGTAACTATCTCAAAAGTCCCTTCTCCCCTGGCGGGAGAAGGTTAGGATGAGGGGGATCGTATCCCTCACCTCAATCCTCTCCCATCCAGGGAGAGGAGGCCAGAGTAGGTGTTTTGAGATAGTTTCTAAGTCAAGGCGCTGGTCCCGGTACTACGCTCTATGAGTCACCGCTTGCGCCTTGGGCCACCTGACCTTCCTTCTCCGGCGGTCCATTCCTTTGAGCCCGGCCGTTGCGGGTTTGTTTCCGCGGTCCGGAAGAGATTCCCATCAATAGCTCCACTTCCCGGTTCATCGCTTCAGGTGAGTAGTTGCTCGTCTCGCCCATCCGCCGAAACTTCTGGTAACGGCGCTTGAGCAGCTTCCCCTGGGAGAGCTTGGAAAGCTCGCCAAAATGCCTTAACAGGGAGACTTCTATGGACCGGGCCGCTTCCTGCAAGTCCATGTGAGAGCCTCCAAATGGCTCGGGCACGATCTCATCCACGATACCCAGTTCTACACAGTCCTGCGCGGTCAACATCAGGGCTTCCGCCGCTTCCCGGTCTAGCATGTGATCGGGATAGGGGCCTCCCAGGTTGTGGTTCAGAGAAATTGGCGAATAGATCGCGTATTGTTGCATCAAGACGTGGTCTGACAATCCAAGAGCAAGGGCTCCCTCGCTTCCGGCTTCACCGATAATTACGCTGACGATCGGCGTGGGCGCTTCCACCATGAGGGAGAGAGTTTTCGCAATCGCGCCCCCGATACCTTGCTCTTCGGCTTCCAGGCCGGGGTCTGCCCCCTGGGTATCCACCAAGGTGATCAACGGGAGCTTGAATCGGCTCGACAGGTTAATGATCCTCTGGGCTTTGCGCAGACCGTCCGGGTAAACGTGGTAACGCTCGCCTTCCCCGTGAGGCCGGCGCTGTTGCCCGATAATCGCCACAGGCTCGCCGCATAGGAAGCCGAGACCTCCAACTACGGACCGGTCATCGCTGTTCAACCGGTCGCCGTGCAGCTCTAGGAACGGGTCCAGCAGAGTCCGCATGTAGCTCAGCGCCAACGGACGCGACTCGTCGTGAGCGATGGCAACTGCCCGCCAAGCATCCGAGTCCCCTGGTTCATCGTCCAGGGGTATCTCGCGGTCCGAACGCTGTGGCTCCTTTTGGGTATCCTTGCCCTGCTTTTGTAACGTCAGAACCTGCAACAGAGTGGACACTCGGGCAGTCAACACCTCCCTGTCTACCACATTATCTAGCAGACCATGCCCCAGGTGGGCCTCCGCCGTGTGAGCATCGAGGGGCAGGGGACGATTGGAAGCTTCCCGCATCGTTCGCAAGGGGGAAAGGCCGATGAGGGAACCAGGCTCGGCGAGGATCACATCGGCCAGGTTGGCGAAGCTGGCGTAGGCCTGCCCTGTAGACGGGTTGGCCAGCACGACGATGAACGGCACACTCTTTTCCAAGAGACGGTTCGCCGCCGCCACCGTCTTGGCCATCTGCATCAGAGACAGGACACCTTCTTGCACCCTGGTGCCCCCGCCGGTGACCAATGCAACTAGGGGAACTTCCCGCCTGGCCGCCGTTTCCAGAGCAGTGGCGACCTTCTCGCCCACCACGCTGCCCATGCTGCCGCCCATGAAACCGAAGTCCAGGACCACCAGGACTATCTCGGCGCCGTCTATCTTGCAGCGCCCGGTAACTGCCGCTTCGGTGAGGCCCGTCCGGTTTTGGTCCTGGGTCAATAGCTTATAGTACGGCCCCTTACGAGAGAAGGACAGGGGAGCAACCGAACTGAGGTACTTATGAGACTCTTTGAAAGACCCTTTGTCCACCAACAGTTCCACACGTTCCCGGGCCGACAGCGTGTAGTGGAAGCGGCAATAGGGGCAAACGCGGTAAGTGAGATAAGCCTGAGTCTCACTGATCGGTTCCTCGCACAGCAAGCACCTGTCGTGAACAGGCGACAGGTACGAGTGGCCCTGGTGACCATTGCGCCCGAACAGATGGACAAGGAAGTTCGCCAGGTTTCTCAAGAGGGAATCTCCGCGTTTGGAGGACGATGGGCCTCCCCGGATTCGTCACTCACGCACGCGCTTTTGTAGCATCCATCATACTACTCGGCGTCTCAAAGATAAACTTGGCGGAGTCCCTTTTGTCCTGTAAACTCTGCCCAGGTCTCCCTTGGCGTGGAGGAGTAATGCAATGGCAATTTCCAACGATACCCTCAGGAAAATGATCGCGGATTTCGGCGGATTCGAACTGTCCGACGCGGAGTTGGACCTGGTCAGGCCGGAGCTGGAAAGCTACCTGACCGAGGTCGAAAACCTGCGCGGCCTGGACCTGTCCTCTGTTATGTCATCTCGTCTTCTCAGGGCGGCGGAAGGGGGCGAGGCCAATGCCTAGCTCCGAACTGCTCAAACTGACCATCTCCGAGATAGCTCCCATGATCCAAGCGCGGGAAGTGTCACCCGTGGAGCTGACCGAAGCCGCGCTGGCCGAAGCGGAACTGCGTCAACCCACACTCAACTCGTTCATTACTATCCTGCGCGACCAGGCCATGGCCGAGGCCGAGAAGCAGGAAGCGGCCCTGTCCCGGGGCGAGTACCTGGGTCCCCTGCAGGGTATCCCCATCGGTATCAAGGACAACATCGCAACCGGCGGAATCACAACCACCGTCGGCAGTAAGGTATTGAAAGACCACGTCCCCGCCGAAGACGCGGAAGTGGTGCGCCGGTGCCGGGAAGCGGGGGCAATCATCCTGGGTAAGGAGAACCTGGAAGAGTTCGCCGCCGGAGCGACTTCCAACAATCCCCACTACGGCGCGGTGCACAACCCCTGGGCCCTGGACCACATCCCCGGAGGATCCAGCGGAGGGGGCGGAGCCAATGTGGCCGCCGGTGTCACCTTCGCTTCCCTGGGAACCGACCTCGGCGGATCGGTGCGGCTTCCCGGCGCATTCTGCGGCGTCGTGGGCTTGAAACAGACCTTTGGCCGGGTCAGCCAACGGGGTCTCATGGTCACAAGCTTCAATGGCGACCACATCGGGCCGCTGACCAGATCGGTCCGTGACAGCGCCTTGGTCTTACAGGCCATCGCCGGGTACGACCCCCTCGACCCAAGCACCGTTCCAGTACCGGTGGACGACTATTCCCTCGTCCTGGAGAGGGGCGCCCGCGGCCTGATTATGGGAATCCCTTCCAATTACTACTTCGACCTTCTGGACCCGGAAGTGGAAGCCGCCGTCCGCAGGGCGATAGCGGCGTTGGAAGAGCTTGGGATCGCCAGCCGGGAAGTCAGCGTTCCCACCATGAAGTATGCAGGCGCCCTGCGCTTCTCCAGCATGTCCGACAGCGTTGTCACTCACGAGCCGTTGATCGCGTCAAACCGGGACGACTACAGTCCCGACACCCTCTACCGAACCATGGCCGGACAGTTCGTACTGGGCCGCGACTACTCCAAGGCCCTCAAAGTGCAACGGCTCATCAAAGAGGAGCACGCCAGGGTCCTTCAGGACGTGGACTTCCTCGTGACCCCAACGACCCCCCTGCCAGCCCCGCGCATCGACGCCGACACCATCACCGTCGACGGCGAGGAACAAAAGGTGCGGGGCCCCGGCTCAGGTCTGATCTCCCGCAACACCAGCCCAATGAACGCCACCGGATTCCCGGCCATCACTGTACCCTGCGGTTTCAGCGACGCAGGTCTCCCCATCGGCCTCCAGTTCATCGGACGCCCGTGGGAAGAAGGAGCGTTGTTCCGCATCGCCCAGGCGTATGAGGACGTGTCCCCGATCAGGGGCCACTCTCCCAGGCTCGACCCGTAATCGCCCCTATGATCACCCTACCCCGTCCAGGAGGTGACCCGCCGTGCCCTTACCGCCGGACCGCGTAGATTACAGTCCGATCATCGACCGGCCTATCATAAAATGGCCGAACGACGCCAGAGTGGCCCTCTGGATCGCGCCCAACGTTGAGCACTACGAGTACATGCCAGACAACGATGGGGTACGCAATCCCTGGCCCCGCACTCCCTTTCCCGACGTCCAGCAATACGCTTACCGCGATTACGGTAACCGCATCGGGTTCTGGCGTATGTTGGAGCCGCTGGACAAACACAACATCCGCTGCTGCGTGTCTCTCAACATGGCCGTCTTGGAGCACTTTCCCGAGATCGCGGAGGCCATGGTCGAGCGGGACTGGGACTTCATGAGCCACGGCATCTACAACACCCGCTACATGTACACCTTCACCGAAGACCAGGAGCGGGAATTCTACCGGGACACCATCGAGACTCTTAAACTCCATACGGGCAAGCAACTCAAGGGTATGCTGGGCCCGGCCATCTCCGGCAGCGTCAACACTCCCGATCTGATGGCGGAGGCCGGATTGGTCTATCACACCGACTGGATGCACGACGATCAGCCGGCCCCCATCAAGGTCCACACAGGCAAGCTCATTTCCGTCCCCTACTCCATCGAGCTAAACGACTCATCGGTGCTGCGGGACAACCACTACGAAGGCGACTACTTTGCCCGCATCTGCAAGGACCAATTCGACCAGCTATACAAAGAGGGAGCGGAGAGCGGAAGGGTCATGTGCATCGCCCTGCATCCGTTTCTAATGGGCCAGCCGCACAGGGTCAAATACCTCGAAGAAGTACTGGCCTACATCATGTCCCACGATGGAGTCTGGCAGACCACCGCCGACGAAATAGCCGACTACTACATCGAGCACTACTACGACGAGGCAGTGGCGCACGCGCAGGAAATCAACAGGTAAGAGGGGATAGGTATGCCCGCACAGCGCCGCTTCGGCATGGACCATGAGCACCACGAATGGTCCCCATTGAACGCCCGTGGCCGCCTACAGTGGCCAAATGACGCTCGCATAGCAATTTGCGTCATTATCAACCTGGAACACATGGAGTGGCAGCCGCCCTCGGGCAGCTTCCAGTCCAGCGGCCTCGCCGGCGGCTCGGCGGCTCGCCCCTTCCCGGACTATGCCCGCATGTCCCACCGGGAATACGGGCACCGGGTCGGGATATTCAGGGTCATGGACGTCCTCGAAAAACACGGCATCCCCGCCACGGTCGCCATGGATGGCCTGACCGCGGAAAACTACCCTTATCTCGTCCGCCACCTTTCCGGCCGGGGGTGTGAATTCATCGGCCACGGCATGTCCGTAAGCCGCATGATCACCAGCCGGATGACCTCGGAAGAGGAGCAGGGCTACATACAATATTCCTTGTCCACCCTGAACACCGCCACGGGTGTGGAGGCCAAAGGTTGGCTGGGGCCCGAATACGGGGAGTCCTCGCGCACTCCTCAACTTTTGGCCCAGGCCGGTATTCAATACGTCTGCGACTGGGTAAACGACGAGCAACCGTACCCGATGACGACCTCGGAAGGGGAGCTCTATGCCCTGCCCATAATGTGGGAGCTGGACGATGTTAGCGCCCTGGCGGACCGCAAGGTTACAATCGACAGATACCGAGGCATGTTGACCGAGGCATTCGACGCCCTCTACGACGACGGGGCGGTCAACGGCAGGGTCTTGACCCTGCACCTCCATCCCTGGCTCATCGGCCAACCCTTCCGCATTAGCTACCTGGACGCGGCGTTGGAGCACATGGTCCGGCGTCAGGGCGTGTGGGCCGCCACCGGTTCTGACATCATCAACTGGTATCGGCAAAACCGGCCCGCAACCTGAACCTCTCAGACCGTGTCCGGCGCATCGGAGGCGCGCTCCTTCCCCCGGCTGGGGGAAGGTTAGGTTGGCGGTGAGCCTTGCTCCAGGGAAACCAAAGCTATCTTTCCACCAACCTGCCGGGACGGGTGGCGTGCCAACTTCCCAACTGCTGACCGGATACGGCATCCACGATGAAGTGGGCGTAGCCCTTGCCAGGTATGCACTTATACTTGGCCTGCTCCGCCTTCCACTCTGCCAGGGACTGTTCGGGGGCAGGGTATACCAACGCCGCAATAGCCCTGCATTCCCCAGCCTTCCAGGGTGACTACCCATACCGGTACATTGTCCGCCTCCGGTCCCATGACACTCTCTTGGGCATTGTAAGCGGCCGGGACCGCGCTGGCAGGATGGTTCTCCACCAGTTCATCCGCAACGGTCCCCCAGGTATGCCTGATAACAATGTCAATCGCTTCGGCCTCGGTAATGGCGTCCTCCGGCATACCCTCGCTTTCTGATAGGCCGGCAACTCCCATCTCTTCAAAGGGATGCTCAGGGAGGGAGTTAGCATCTCTCTTCTGTGGCTCTGGGGAGTCTGGATTGGCGTATGTTTCAGCGGCAGAGCGTCCCATCGGGAAGAAACCCAAAGATGCTATCAACATGAGGCCAGCGACCCACAGCCATGCCGAGGTTGTTGGTTGTGGCATTATTATCCTCCTTGATCTGCCCGGTCACGCTTAAGAACTGCATCGAGGGTCTTTGTATTGTACGAACGTAGTATTGGGCGACCCGAATTTTGTCACTTTCGCTACGCCGGTATGGTCATCGGTTATCAGGAAATTGACCGAAGAGTATGTGACCGAGCCAGTGCGGACTCGAGGACTACTCGCCTGGACAACGCCGACAACGTAGCCAGGGTAATGGTCTCCCAGGTCCGTAGTTGTGCTCGATCCGTGATTGTGAATCTCTCCGGCTACTGTTGCCTGGTTAGGGCTCCAACCATATAACGGCGTGGTATATGACGGAAAGGTGCCCCATTTGAAGTAAAACCCGTTCTGGTTCTTTTCTACTGTATAATCTGCGCTGGCAGTGGCTTTGCAACTCTCGGCGTAGACTAGGGCGCCCCAATAGTTCGCACTGCAATTCGGATGGACTGTGAATCTATTTCTAACTCCAGTATCAGGCCAAATTTGCAGGAATATGTAGGGGTCATTGAAATTCTCGTTGCTGGCTTTCATCCAGCCAATTTGGGCCACCCTGTCATTCGCAGTTACGCTTGTATCATAGGCAATCATTATCCAGAAACTTGTGCCGCCTTCCGCATAGGTAGAGAAAACCGGGTCGGGATTCATTGCCCTGCCAGGTTTGCTTTGACCCCGGATACGCTGCTATCGTTGTAGTAAACTCCATCCACCCAGTACTGCACCGTGGAGCCGGATGAGATAGCGCACGCCGCCATTACTGGATTGACCACAAGAGCCGCGGCTAAGAAGCAGCTACCCGCCAAGACTGTCAGTGCAAACACATAACGCCATCTGAATAACCGCCTCATTCTGACACACCTCATCCGGTTGCATTCGTTGTAATGGGTCTTTCTTTATCTTAGAGGGTGTCCAAAAAGGCTATTTGGGTACCAAGCGGCGCAGCATTAGCCCGGTCATTGTGATGTGGAACCATGCCACAGTGGTTTCACACAAACCCTCATAGTCTCTGCTCAAACCCCGTTGGAGATTCATCCAGCCGAAGGTGCGTTCCACCACCCAGCGCCGGGGCAATACTTGGAAAGTCCGTTGCTCCCGGGGCCGGCGCACCAACTCCACACTCCAACCACCCATTTCCTTTGCCCACTGCACCAGCTTGCCGCCGTAGGCCCCGTCCGCCCAAATCACCTTCAGCCGAGGGAATCGCCCCACCATGCCCGCCAACACCGGCTTGGCCCCGTCCCGGTCCTGGATATTGGCCGGATGCACTGCCACCGCCAGCAACAGCCCCCGCGTGTCCACCACGATATGACGCTTCCGTCCCTTCACTTTCTTGCCCGCGTCGTAGCCCCTGGGCCCCCTTTTTCGGTGGTCTTTACCGATTGGCTGTCAATGATGGCCGCGCTGGGACTGGCCAGGCGGCCCTCTGCCTCACGGGTCCGAGCGTACAAGGTATCATGCACCCGCTGCCAGAGCCTGCCCCCGGCCACGATCGGGGGTTCCGTCCAACCGCCAAGTGCGGAAGTAATGGAAGGCGATGCGCCAGGGCGGCAGGTCATGGGGCAGCATCCGCCAGGCGCATCCGGTGCGCAGCACATAGCGGATGGCGTTCACCACCTCTCGGCGCGGGTACTTGACCGGACGCCCGCCGGGTTTGGGTGGCGGCAGCAACGGTTCCAACAGTTGCCACTCCCGGTCCTTCAGGCCGCTGGGATAATCTTGTCGTTTCATGCCCCCAGATTACACTGGCCCGCTCGTTCCTCGCCTTCGTATCTTCATTCAAGTTTCTCTCTTTTTGGACACCCTCTTACATTTCTTCGATTTGCAAGTCAATGATCATTGCTGTAGGGTGCGTTCCGTTCCAATTAGTCTTGTCTTTGGGGCTATCCGTGATTCTACGCCCCATATGACGACGAATCTTTCATCAGAACGAGACCACCTTAATCGCAAGGATACTCATCCAACGGCTCCCCACGTCCCTGGAAGAGTCCGCCAACAATCTGGAGAGCGACGCAGCCTTGACCGAGGCGATGGGTCCGGCCCTGGCCAACTCCTACCTGGTGGTCCGGCGGGCCGACTGGGAGCTATTCTCCCAGCACGACGCCGAGTTCGAGATAAGGAACCATTTTTACAAATACTGAATACCATAGTGAGGACGTGCAGCTATTGGGATTACCGGCCATTTCTTCTCCTTGACACTCATCTGGTCCTGCCTTATGCTGGCGCAAATTTTCTGCCGCCTTGGTCCGCTGGCTTGGCCATGCCTGATGAGGCGGCTTCCCCAATTCAGGGACGCAGGTTGAGAAGGTGAGCAACGCAGATAGACTCATGGAAGGCGCGCTCGACATCCACGTCCATTGCGCGCCCGACCCCAGAGTGGAACGCCGCGGCAGCGCCATCGACGTGGCCGAACAGGCGCGTGATATGGGCATGCGCGGAATGGTGCTTAAGAGCCATGAATACCCCACCCACCCGGTTGCATACACCGCCTCCCAGGCAGTTCCCGGAATCACCCTGATCGGCGGAGTTGCCCTGGATGTGGAGGTGGGCGGCCTCAATCCCACGGCGGTCGAAGCAACCGCCAGGATGGGCGGCAGGATCGTCTGGATGCCAACCTTCTCCGCCCGCGCCGACCGGCAACACAAGGGGCTCAACGGCGGCATATCCCTGCTGGACGATCACGGTAATCTGGTGCCCGAGGTTTACCCAATTCTTGAATCCATCAAGGCCCATGACATGGTGCTGGCCACGGGGCACATCTCAACGGCGGAGAGCATGGCGCTGGTGGCGGAAGCCCGGAACATGGCCATCCAACGCATCGTGGTTACCCATGGCACTACCATGTCATTTTGGACGGGAATGACCATCGAAGACATGAAGGCCCTGGCATCCATGGGCGCCTACATCGAGCATTGCCTTCACGTAATGATGCCCCTTACCTACAGGTTGACTCCCTCGGAAATGGTGGACACCATAACCGCCATCGGGATGGAAAATTGTATCATCAGCACCGATTTCGGCCAGGACTTCCATCCCATGCCCGCCGAGGGTCTGCGCATGGGGATCGCCACCCTGTTGCAAGCCGGGCTGGAAGAGGTGGAGGTTGGAATGCTGGTCAAGGACAACCCAACCCGTCTGATGGGATTGTAGTCCGGACCCCGCTTAACCCTCCGAGGAGATCTCGACCCATAAGACATCATCCCCGGGCAACCCCGCCACGGGCGCCTTGACCCAATCCGCGATACGGTACCCCACGACCCACGCAATGCCTCGTTCGGTCACCAGCAACGGTACCCGGCCTCGCCAGGCCCGCGGCGCCTTGGAATCCGTGTAGAAGTCCTGGAGCTTCTTTTCCCCTTCCATCCCCAGGGGCTGGAAGCGGTCTCCGGCGCGCCACGTTCGCAGCGAAAGCCGGGGCCCCATCGCGGCGTGTGAAAACCTCTCCGTGCGCACGAATCGTCCGGTGTCCGCTTCAGGCGTTAGCCCCCTCGAATAAACCCCCGTGCCGGACGTGCGAAACGGCGGGCCGGTCGTCGATTCCTCCATCCTCAACCTGACTCTCCATCCACCGGCGGAGTACCCCTTCTCCTCCCCGGCAATGTTGGGGACTTCCAAGACATACTCTCCATCCAGCGAAGGTAGCGGGCAAAAGAAGTCGTCGGCTTTACCAAGCCGTAGATGCTCGTAGCCGCGCACAAGCGCCAGTCCCTGGGGCAGTTGCACAGTCGCCCCCGTACCGCCCCGGTCTATCATGCCCAACATATCGTTGACGTGGCTCTCTCGCAGCCGGCGTTTGTCTCCGGCTAATACCGAATAGGCCCGCCTCACGACAGCCGATCGCAACGCGGGGTGCAACTCCTTCAACGCCGGCAGTGCGAGCCTGACTCCGCCGCCAGTCTCATTAGCCAGTGACGGCCACAAACGGTCCACCTCGGATTCCACGAAATCGGTCTCCAAGGCGGCGGTACGAGACAGCCGTAGCAGCGACTCCTTGACCCTGGGGTTGTACTCCGCCGCCAAATGGGGCAGCAACTCCCGCCTTACCCGGTTGCGGGTGAATCGTGGCAGCAGGTTGCCGCTGTCCATACGGTACGGCTGGCCAAGCTCGTGGCAGTAAGCGGCGGTATCGGCTTTGGTCACTTTTAGGAGCGGACGGAAGAGGTTGACGTCCCGGACATCCCTCGGCCATGGCCACGGCGCGACTTCGCTCATGCCGCGAAGCCCATTCAGCCCGGAGCCTCGAAGAACATGCAGCAATACGGTCTCCGCCTGGTCGTCCGAAGTGTGGCCCAACGCCGCCAGCGCCGCGCCAAGCCTCCTGGCCGTGGATGCCAGAAACGAGTATCGCATTTCCCTGGCAAGCTGCTCGAATGAGGTGACCTTGCGTCCAGCCTGGTACTCGGCCGGGTCTTGCTTCTCGACGGTGAAGGGAAGTCCCAACTCTCCCGCCAGGGCCGCGACGAAGCGTGCGTCCTCAACAGCTTCCTCGCCCCGGAAGTCATGGTCAAGGTGGGCGACGTGGAGGTGAAGCTCAAAGGGACCGGAAAGGCGGTTGAGGCTACGAAGAAGGGCAACGGAATCGGGGCCCCCGGAGACAGCAACCAACAGAGTGTTGCCGATGACGGAATCCCCAACGCGCCGAAGCGCAGCCGCGACGCGCCGGTCCACGTCCGAGAGGGCGGACATATATCGCCCTTACCGGTTCTCCGGCGAAAGGTGGCAGATGGAGTTGTAGGACAACAGCCGCCGCCCCCTTTCGTTGCTATCGACGGTACAGATGGACGCCAGATTCAGCGCCATGTTGTGGAAATTGGCCCAAGGCATACCCAGTATCTTGGTGATGATGGTCCGGATGGTGAAGTTGTGGGACACCACGACCAGGGTTTCATCCCCGCCGTGGGTCCTCTCCATTTCAAGAAAGGCTTCCCAGGCGCGTTCCTGCAGTTGGGACAACGACTCTCCACCCGGCATCACTATCGGGCCGGGGTTGTCTCGCCACTCGGTATAAAAGTTGGGCCACCGCGCCCGCATCTCAGACCCGGTCAATCCTTCCATCTCCCCCAAATCCAACTCCTTCAAGCCGGGCATCGGCGTAATCGGCAAAGAGGACAAATGGGAGACTTCCGTAGCAAGTTGCATAGTCCGCGCCAGCGGACTGGAATAGATGGCCGTGGGGCCGTCCACCACCGCCGCCGGTGCGGTCTCCCTGGCCTGAGACAGACCTCTGTCGTTCATTGGCACGTCGAATTGTCCCAGGAACTTTCCCAGCTTGTTCCACTCGGTCTCACCGTGCCGCACGAGGAGGGCTTTCACCGTTGGGCCTCCTCCTGGTCGGTGCGCACCCGCCGGACCTCGACGCTGTCGATTCTCACTCCGCTCATCTCCATCACAGTTAGCCTCAGTGAATCGTACTCGACCACGTCTCCGGTATCCGGGATCCGCCCAAGATGGTCCAGGACAAACCCGGCAACGGTTTGGTAGTCTCCTTCGGGCAAACCCAGGTCCAATTCCTCGTTGATCTCTGAAACAGCCACACCGGCATCGAGGCGGAAGGTGTGTTCGTCCACCGGAGTGTAGGCTTCCTCCGGGGTGTCGCCCTCGTCCCCAACCTGACCCACGATAATCCCCAATAGTTGCTTGGAGGTGGCCAGCCCCGCGATACCGCCAAATTCATCCACGGTCAAAACCAGACCATGCCCGGCCTTCTGCATTTCGCCGAACGTATCCCCCACCGCCTTGGTCTCCGGAACGAAATAGGCCCCGCGCATGAGATCGGTCACACTGTCCTGGGGTTGAATTGTCCCCAGGCCAAGCGCTTGCAACACATCCTTGCTCGATAATAGTCCCACCACGTTCTCCGTCGAGCCCTCATAGACCGGGAACCGGGTATGACTGTGTTGCGCATATAGGGCCAGGAAGTCCTCCAGCGTAATTCCTCGCTCCAGCCAAATGATCTCCGGCCTGGGAGTCATGATCTCCCTCATCTGCCGGTCTCCGAATCGGAACACCTTCTCTAAAAGCTCTGCCTCGTTCTGCGCCACCACGCCCGATTCGGCTCCCACGGAAATTAGTGTGCGTATCTCCTCCTCACCGATCTCCGGCAGCGCGCCGGTGATGCCCAGCAACCGATTGCAGAGCGAACTCAATACCTGGAGCAAGCGGGTCCCGGGCGTGAGAATGAATTCGACTAATGTCAGGGGGCGCGAAACCGCAAAGGCCACGGTCTCGGAGCGCCGCCAGGAGATGGTCTTGGGAATGGTCTCACCAAAGATAAGTAGGACCAGGGTCACTCCAAAGGTGGAGAGAAGCACCGCTTCCGATGTGTTCCCCATCAACGTCACCACGAGGGAAGTGCCCAATACGGCCACTGCGGTATTCACCAGGTTGTTGCTAAGAAGGACCGTGGCAAGGAACTTTTCCGGTCTCTGAATCAACCGGGCCACCCGGCTGGCGCCAGGCTGACCGATGCTAACCAGATGGGTTAACCTGGCCCGGGAGAGGGCGATCAACGCCGTCTCCGACCCAGAAAAGAAACCCGACAGCACAAGGCAGAGGCACAGTAGAGCTAACCTCCATAAATCCGAGGAATCCATGTCCTGAGAGCACCTCCACAAGCCGGCCCAGCGTGGACCGTCACGGCGGCTTGTTTCACGATGATAGCATCGGCCCCGAAGGAGTGTAAAGTTGACTGCAAACAGCCTTCAACCTATCATTCGCAGGGTGGATCGGGGCGTGTAAGGGGCTGCCAGCTTCGTATTTAGGGTGATCCCCGAGCGAAAATGCGCCAAGTCCAGAGAGGTGGAATGGGCCTAAAAATCCTGGGGATAGAAACTTCCTGCGATGAGACCGCGGTAGGGGTTGTGGAGGACGGCTCCCGCTTGCTTACCAATATCATCGCGTCCCAGGTGGACCTGCACTCCGTCTACGGAGGGGTGGTGCCGGAAGTCGCATCGCGCCAGCACGTCCGCGACATGGTCCCCGTCGTCGAAAAGGCCGTGGCGGATGGCGGGTTGACCCTAGAGAATATCGACGCCATCGCCGTGACATACGGGCCCGGCCTGGGCGGCGCACTCATCACCGGGTTAAACACCGCCAAGGCCCTGTCCTTCTCCTTGGACAGACCATTGATCGGCGTCAATCACCTTGAAGGGCACATCTACGCCTCCTGGCTCACGCCCCACGTCCCGGACGAAGACCCGGGATTCCCCTTGGCCTGTCTGATCGCATCCGGCGGCCACACCGACCTGGTCTTGATGGAGGGCCACGGAAGCTACAAGCTATTGGGACGCACACGGGACGACGCCGCGGGTGAGGCCTTTGACAAAGCGGCGAGAATCCTGGGACTGGGTTTTCCCGGCGGCCCGGAGATTCAGCGAGTATCAGAGGGCGCCGCCGGCCAGGAGCGGCTGCCACGCGCCTGGATGAGGGGCACGCTTGACTTCAGTTTCAGCGGGGTCAAGACCGCGCTGTTGCACATGGCTCAGGCTAGAGGTGTCTATCCTGAAGTCCTCGAGGGAATGGAAGAGCCCGAACTAAACCGGCTGGTGCGGGAGATGGCAGCCGCGTTTCAGGAGTCTCTGGTCGACGTGATGAGCGCGAAGCTGTTCGAGGCGGCGGAAAAATACGGCGCAAAGGGGCTCGTGCTTGGCGGGGGAGTCGCGGCCAATGCCCGGCTGCGCCAGCGCGTCACCGAACAGTCACCGTTGCCCGTAATCATCCCTCCGCCGATCTTATGCACCGACAACGGCGCGATGATCGCCGCCTGCGCGTATTTCCAGTATCAGCGGGGAGACCAGTTCGGGCTGGAACTGGACATCGACCCCAGCCTGTCCCTGGGCTAGATCCGGGGAACCCGGGCGCTGAAGACCGCGTTTACCAGGTGGTAGACCTGATCTTTTGCGGTCCTGGTCCGGCAAGGGAACGAGAACGCCCAGGTGCTCCCCTGGAAGGATATTGCTCCACTCTCGCTGGTAAAGTAGTGCTTCCAGACCAACCAACCCCCTGCTATCACCGCCAATAACACCGCGACAGCGCCCAGGTCCATGCGGATAATCGGGAGGGATGGTCCCTGGAACCGGCCGGTCAACTGGTAAGCCACAACCAGGTATACGATCAGCCCGCAAAGCACCACCAAAAGCCCTTGTAACAGCGACCCCACCCCTCTGGACTCGGACCGGACCGCCACGGCATGAAGGGATTCCAAGGGCGCCACATAGGTCTCGTCACGCCCGTCTTCAGTGGAGAACGCCAAAATGCGTTGGTTGGTCGCGACCAGAATATTGCCTTTCACCGGGGGCTCGTCGGTCAGGCCAATCGACGGGGAAAAAAGGTGGGTCACTCGCTCCTCAGGCAGTAACGCCACGTTCCGGATGCGGGTGAGATAGCTATCGCGCTGATGGGCCCCGTTCAACATCATCTTCCCGCAAATATACTACCACACTCCTGTCCAGGGTCATGCTGTAGGCATCAACTGGTTGGCCGGCGATGGAGCCGGTTTCAAGCATTAAGAGACCCCAAATCACTGTGAGAAAATTGCGAAACTCTCCTTCACTCTGTGGCGTGGCGGGCGCAGTGGTGCTTTGACGCCGCTGGCGATGGGGCTGTTGCGGGGTGAAGGCCGGCTAGTACCGCTTGGCGACTACCGGTATCAGCTCGTTGTTGACCGGATCCACGGCGAGGAGGGCGTCTTCCAGGGTGACTACGCCCAGCAGGCTGGGCTCTCCCTCCTGGGCGAATATTACTGTGGTTATGAACTGCTTGTCTGCCAGTCGGATGGTTGCTTGTCCCACTTCTACGGTCTGCAGGGTGCCGTCGGCCAGCCGTGATGGCACGGCTCTGTTGATTGGCACGTCCAGCGCCTGGAGGATTGCCCGGGGCAGGGCTGTGTAGGTAGACCCGGTGTCCACTTCCACCTCCACTTTATGGAAATTCCTTCCCTGTAGGTCTCCCACTTCCACTGTTGTGGTTACTGTTCCCATTTTTGCTCCTCCTCGGGCTGTATTTTCCTCCCTTGAGAGGAGTTTCGCAATTCTCTGAAATCACTGTGCACAAGTTTGACACGTAAACCCGACCTGTGATAGCGTCTATCCTGTCAAAGGCCGAGATGGAGACGAGTAGGTAGGGGTAGGCGCTAAGCGAACCCGGTCTGGTGAAAGCGGGTGCGCCGAGCTTAACCGAAAATCACTCCGGAGCCGCCAGCCGAACCCCCGGTCCAACCGGGGAGCGTAAGCTGAGCCGGGCCCGTCGCCCGTTATCAAAGACGGGGCATGTTGGTGTCCTTATTGAGAGGCCCCCTTTATATGCGGGGGGCAATCAGGGTGGTACCGCGGGATCTTGCGAGTCTCGTCCCTACGTAGGGCGGGGCTTTTTTATTTGCCTGAATTCCGGCCCCACCAGACCCAGAATGGCCCTATCCCGGCAAGGCAAAGACAATCGGGAGCACCCCGGAGGTTACGGTGAAACTGAAAGGCGCTGATATCATTTGCGAAACTCTGCTCCGCGAGGGAGTAGACGTGGTGTTCGGTTATCCTGGCGGGGCGATTTTGCCCTTTTATGACGCCCTCTGGGGTTATCCGCAGCTACGGCATATCCTGGTCCGCCACGAGCAGGCCGCGGCCCACGCCGCCGACGGCTACGCCCGGGTAACCGGCAAGGTGGGCGTTTGCATCGCCACGTCCGGGCCTGGGGCCACCAACCTGGTAACAGGTATCATGGGGGCCAAGGCTGACTCTGTGCCGTTGGTGGCTATCACAGGTCAGGTTGCCCGCGCCGCCCTGGGCTCTGAGGCGTTCCAGGAATGCGACACCTGTTCCATCACCGCCCCATGCACCAAGAAGACCTACATGGTGATGTCGGCCCGCGACCTTGCTCCCACCATTCAGGAAGCGTTCCAGGTGGCTCTTGAAGGACGCCCCGGCCCGGTGTTAATTGACATTCCACGCGATGTTCAGTTGGAAGAAGCCGATCTGGAGTTTCCGGACATCGAACGCTCCCAGTCCCCGCGTCTGTCAAGGGAGACGCTTCAGCACGTGGCCGAAGCTGCCAGGCTGATCAACGACGCCGAACGTCCGGTCATTATCGGCGGACACGGCATTCTGGCTTCAGGCGCGGGCGAAGAGTTGCGGCAACTGGCCGAGGCCACCGGCATTCCCGTAATAACCACGCTCCTCGGCCTCAGTGGGTTCCCCGGCAGTCATCCTTTGAGCCTGGGTATGCTGGGAATGCACGGCATGTACTGGGCCAATCTGGCCGTGGACCAGGCCGACGTCGTTATCGGCCTGGGAATGCGCTTCGACGACCGCGTGACCGGCAGGACTTCCGGTTTCGCCCCCCACGCCCGCATCATCCACCTGGATATCGAACCTTCACAGGTGGGCAAGAACGTGCCTGTCGAAGTGCCGCTGGTGGGAGACGCCAAGAAAGTGCTGTCGGCTCTCGTTCCCTTGGTCGAACACAGGGACCGGCCCGAATGGATGGGTTACATCGAGGGCTTGCGCCGGGACCACCCATCTCTGGCTATCCCAAACGGCCATATACTCCAGGTCCAGCACGTGCTTGAAGACCTCAACCAGTTGATTCAAGAAGACGATCAGACCGTGATCGTCACAGGCGTGGGTCAACACCAGATGTGGGCCGCCCAGTTCCTCTCCTTCGACCGCTGCAACACCTTCGTGTCGTCCGGCGGCCTCGGCGCCATGGGCTTCGAGCTGCCCGCCGCGATGGGCGTGCAGGCCGGGAAGCCCGACGCTCCGGTATGGAGCATCGCCGGGGACGGCGGCTTCCAGATGGTCTCCCAGGAACTGGCCACCGTGGCCGAAGAGAAACTGCCGGTGAAGATCGCCCTGTTCAACAACGGCTACCTGGGTATGGTCCGCCAGTGGCAGGAGATGTTCTTCGAAAATCACTTGAAGGCCGTGCCGATTTCCGGACCCGATTATGTCAAGTTGTCGGAGGCCTACGGAGTTCCAGCGATGCGGGTCACCGACCGGGAAGAGGTCATGCCCGCGCTGCGGCAAGCCCGAGACCACGACGGCCCATTCCTGATCGAGTTCGTGGTGGACCCCAACGCCAACGTCTATCCGATGGTCCCGCCGGGCGGTTCTCTGGCCGATACCATAGAAGACCCGCTGGTGGTGAACGGCGCGGACTAACCCTCCGCGCCCGGTTCAGACACTGAGGAAGTGGGAGGACGGGAATCCCCACGCCCACGCCGGGACCCGAACCGGTAGGAGACACCCGCGACCAGACCAAGGACAACAAGGACCGCGACGGTCACCACCGTCAAATACAGGCCAAGGTTTCCCCGGTCATCAAAGAAGTCAACTCTGATGTTTGCTTCGGGCCTTATCGAAGTCGATAAGCTGGCCTCCGCCGCTAGAGCCCCCTCCTCGACTTGTTTGTGGTCCACTCGGCCCTGGCCTTCCAGGAAGTCCATCATCCGCTGAAAGTCGGCGGGAAACACGCGGACCGAGAGGCTAGAACGGGTAGAGTCCCCCCGCGCCGTGGTAACCACGCGGTCGACTGTTCCGTTCATAGACATGGCAAGCTCCTTGGCGGCTTCAACGCTGTCCTGGACTCTCGGCACCTCCACATTAAGAGTTGCTGAAGGCGGTTCCGGGAAGAGGTCATGGGGCAAGGATAAATTCACGGTGATCGTCGCCAGGGCGACCCGCCGCTCCAGGAAGTTTAGCTGGCCCTGGGACCGCTCGATTTCGGACCTGACGCGGGCCAATTCCCTCTCGATTGCCAGCACTTCGCTGACCGCGGAGGCCTTCTCCAAGAGCGCCAACAGACTCTTCTCTTCGCGGAGGGCGCTATCCAGGCGGGCTTTCAAGTCAATAAACCTTTCCGACACGTCTTCGGAGCCCTGGATGGTGTCCTGAACGCTGCCCAGACCCTCGATTTGCAACAAAACGCCGGAGAACTCCGTCTGTGGCACGCGGATGGTTATCGTAGCCCGTTGCCGCAGCGGCCCTCCGCCGCTGGTTAGATGCTCCACAAAACCGCCCACGCTCTCGGCGATGGCCCGCACCCGGTCTACGGCCTCCTGGACCTCCTCCACTTCCAGGGATATGGAGGCCGTGGAGATCACCTTCCGCTCGGCGGCCTG
This sequence comes from Dehalococcoidia bacterium, assembly GCA_965197545.1. Classification (GTDB taxonomy): domain Bacteria; phylum Chloroflexota; class Dehalococcoidia; order Lucifugimonadales; family UBA3495; genus CATOSP01. The sequence continues at coordinate 1,286,945 of CBDANJ010000007.1, read as the reverse complement.
AAGGAGTGGCTCTCCGCCGTTGGAGGCAGCGCCGGCCGCGCCGGACGGGCCTGCAACCTGCTTCATGGCGGCATCCATGGCTACCTCTTTAACCACTTCCCTTTCGACCACGACTTCCTGAGGCTGAGCCGGTGAGAACATGTCGGCCGCATTACTCAAGGGACTTCGGTCTAGGCCCAAGCTTTCCCGGGCCGTCCCCGCCGTCATGGAATCGCCGCTTCCTGAACAGGCCATTAAAAAAACCAACAGTCCGATACCCACAAGGAATGGTAATTTAGTCACCGTGTCACCTCCACTCTAACGGTTGCCGAATGATATAAAGACATCGAAACTGATGAAATTGTTCCCTGTGGAATCTATGCCCGCCTACTCACAAATCTACCATGCAATGCGCTGACGCCGCTCGGATTGACTATGGCTTGCGGCCTGCCGGTTAATCCCATAGACTTACTCAAAAGCGCTTGGGGCGTCGATGGCCCGTATTCGTGATCGCGCGGTAGACTTATCGGAGGAGACAGTGGATAAGGTAACGATTCAAGAGGCTTCGCGGCGGCTGAACCTGTCACAAGCCGCCATCCGCGAATCCATACGCAACGGTGAACTGAAGGCGTCCCGAGATAAGAACGCTACGGGCGGAAACCGCTGGATGGTGGAGATGCCCGAGGATGGCTGGGAGAACGGGTTTACCTCGTCCCTGCGCAACCTGGCCCTTAACATGACGCCCTGGTGGTGGTCCAACGAAAAAAACATCGGGCTAGTCCACTATGTGCAGGACCTCGGCATCGAAGAGATCGAGCCGCTGTACCTCTGCGGCCTGAAGGGCGATAACGTCTGGGACGCCACAGGACACACTCTGGAGCAGCGGTGCCCGCAGTGCGCGGAGATAGCCAAGGAGCGGGACCTGCCCCACGCCTGACGGCGCCCTCCGGCTGTTAGGGCACACTAGCCCCCGCCGCCAACTCCGGAACCAATCCCTGGCTCGGTCATCGCCTCCGGATCCAATAGGCTGTCCAATTCGGCGTCCGACAAGCTTGTCTTGAGCTTGGCCACTTCCCTGATGGTCTTACCGGTTGCCGCGGCCTCTTTCGCGATGTCCGCTGCGGCGTCATACCCGATGGCGGGCGAAAGGCCAGTACCAAGCATCAGCCCTTTTTCGACCATCTCCGGACCCACCGGCGTTGCCTGGATGCCCTTGACGCATTGTTCGGCAAAGTTGTTGGCCGAAGACGTGAGCAGGGCAATCGACTGCAGGATGTTGTGGGCCGCCACCGGCATCATCGTATTCAGCTCGAAGTAGCTTCCGTGCCCGGCCATCGCGACCGTGGTGTGGTTCCCCATCACTTGGGCCACCACCTGGATCACCGACTCCGAGATCACCGGGTTTACCTTTCCCGGCATGATCGAACTACCCGGCTGGACCTCTGGAACTGTGATCTCACCCAGCCCCGCCCTGGGCCCGCAAGCCAGGAACCGGACGTCATTCGCGATTTTGTGAAGGCTGATCGCGATGGTCTTCAGGATACCGCTGGCCTCTACCGTGGCGTCCAAAGCCGCCTGTGCCTGGAAGTGGTTCTCCGTCTCCCGGATGTTAACGCCAGTCATATCTGATAGCAGTTGGCAGGTTCGGGAGGAGAATTCCGGATGGGTGTTGACGCCTGTACCCACCGCCGTTCCTCCCAGGGCAACCTCCGCGAGAGCCTCCTGTGCCCTGCCCAGCCGCTTGACGCCGTTTTCCGCCTGCCCTGCGAACCCCAGGAACTGTTGTCCCAGGCGGATGGGTGTCGCGTCTTGCAGGTGGGTGCGCCCCGTCTTGATGACCGGCCAGAACTCGTCGGACTTTTTGCGTAGCTCGGTAGCCAGGAATTGCAAACCGGGAACCAAGTCCTCCTTGATCGCCAGGAGCGACGCCAGGTGTATGCAGGTGGGGATGACGTCGTTGGACGATTGACCCATGTTTACGTGGTCGTTGGGATGGACCAGCCGCGAGCCCAGGTCTCCGCCCATTATCTGCGTGGCCCGGTTCGCTATCACCTCGTTGGCGTTGGTATTGGTGGAGGTGCCGGAGCCTGTCTGGAAAATGTCCAGGACGAATTGCTCGTCCAGCTTCCCGTCCGCGACTTCCTGCGCAGCCGACACGGTGGCTTCGGCAATGTTCTGGTCCAACAGCCCCAATGAGGCATTGGTGCGGGCCGCGGCCAGCTTTACCAACCCCAGGGCGCGGATAAATGACCTGGAGAACCGTAGGTCGCTTATGGGGAAGTTGAGCACCGCCCGCATCGTGGACGCGCCGTAAAGCGCGTCGGCGGGAACTTCCATAGGACCCATGGAATCTCGTTCGACTCGGACGTTAGCGTTGGTCGTCATGTTTGTGCTACCTCTTTTCTACAAGTTGTCAGTCTTCCATCCCGTACACTTCCCGGCGTATCTGCGGCTCCCGCTGCCCGTCAGCCGTAGGAATTGCTCTCTGGTCAGACCAGCAAGTTCAACGACTCTGCCTAAAGTGACCGGGTCCACGTCATGGCGGCGATGGTCGGGCAAATCGAGACGGACACCGGGCATTTTCTGATTCACCATAAAACGGTGTGAACCTGCCTGTCCGTAATCTTGCCACCCCACCATCTTGAGCCTGCCAACCGCATACTCAAAAGCGATACCTCTGATGAATGGAGGCATCAATCACTTATCAGGTCACGCTGACAGTAGCCGTCTTGGCCGGAAAACCGGCTTCCCGGTATTCGTCCAACCAACGCTGTGTGCGGCTCTCTACATCGCGGGCTTCAAACTTCAGCCATCCGGTGATGGCTTCCCGGATGTTGGCCAAGGCTTCTGACTCACTATCACCCTGCGAGACGCAACCGAGCAGCGCGGGGCACATCACCGCCCATCCCTCTCCGGACTCGACCAGCACCACATCATAGGTGATTCCAGTCTCGGGGGCCTGGACTGCCGCAGTCTTACCCGTTGCCGCTTCTTCGCCTTCCATCATGCCTCTACAAGATACTAATCTTCTCAACCCACCGGCTTCAACCTGGCTATTGCATCTGCGAATGAAACGCCCCTGATAAGCGGAGGCATTAGACACCGAACCGCTCGACACTCACCTTGGCCTTCTTGGCCGGAAAACCGGCTTCCCGGTATTCGTCCAGCCAACGCTGTGTGCGGCTCTCTACGTCGCGGGCTTCAAACTTCAGCCATCCGGTGATGCCTTCCCGGATGTTGGCCAAAGCATCCGCCTCACCATCGCCCTGCGAGTGGCAACCGGGACATGCAGGGCAACTCACCGTCCAGCCGTCGTCGGTCTCGACCAAGACCACGTCGTAGACGATTCCGGTCTCCATCGCTTGGACTGCCGCTGCCACTCTTTGGCCGTCCATAGCGTCTCCAAAGAATTGATTCAGTTCGGGGGGGCCAGCCAACGGCCTACTTCCCTTCCTTGATCCAGTCGGCCACACGCTCGGCGATCATAAGAGTTGTGGCGTTGGTGTTGGCGCGGATCACATCGGGCATCACAGAAGCGTCCACGACCCGCAGGCCGTCCAACCCGTGGACGTGGCAGTATTGGTCCACCACCGCCATATCGTCCGAGGCCTGCCCCATCTTGCAAGTACCGGAGATGTGGTGCTGAGTGTAGGCGTTGCGCAGCATCCAGTTGTCCAACGACTCGTCTGAAACCAGATCGGCGTCGGTGGGGTTTAACCGCTCCGCGATCATGTCGGAGAAGGGGGGCTGCTCCGCCAACTTCAAAGCCAGGCGCAGGGCCTCGCGCATCCGTTCCCGGTCGTTGGGGTCTGATAAGTAATCGTAATTGAAATTGGGCTGCACGTGCGGATCTGTGGACACTAGCCGGAGTTCTCCAGCCGACACCGCGTTCTGGAGGGCGCAGCTTAGACCGAAGTGGAAGTCGTCGCTCACGATTTGAACGCTGGCTGGGCGGTGCTCGCTGTTCATCAGGATCGGGCTGAGTTGGAAGTCCGCCCGGGTGGGAGAGCCGGGGTTGCTAAATCGCAATCCCACCTGAATACTGGGGGCGGAGTCGTCCGGCGAATCGCCGTGGCCGCGAAATAGGATAAACGCCGCTGGATGGTCCCGTAGGTTCTGGCCCACTCCGGGCAACTCTTCCACCAAGTCGATGCCCAGCCCGGTTAGCTGGTCCCTGGGGCCCACTCCGGACATCATGAGTATCTGGGGTGAAGCCACCGCCCCGCTGGACAGAATGATTTGGTCTCCGGTCACCGTGAATTTCTCTCCGCCGCTTTCCGCTTCCACGCCCACGGCCCGCTTGCCTTCGAACAGGATCCGCCACACGGTGACATTGCCCCTGATGGTGACGTTGAGCCGGTGGCGGGCCAGGGCTAGATACGTCAGCGCAGCGCTCATGCGGACTCCGTCGATGTTGTTCATCGGCCGGGACGCTATCCCGTTGGAGTCCGGGTGATTCTGGTCCGGGTCCTCAGGGAATCCTATCCCGACGCAGGCATCGTAGAAAGCCCTGAATGCCGGCAGCCAATCTTCCCTCTTCTGGCGGCGCACCGGGATGGGTCCCTCGCTGCCGTGGAAATCGCCTCCGGGGTAATCCAGGTCGGTCTCCAGCTTTCGGAAATAGGGCAACACGTTCGTAAATCCCCATTCGTCGTTGCCCCACTGGGCCCAGTTATCATAGTCCTCCGGTACTCCGCGAAATAACACCTGGCCGTTAATTGCGCTGGAACCGCCGGTGGCCCGGCCCCTGGGAATGACGATCGGTTCTGGCTGCAGCGGAGTGGCGGTGGCGCGGTAGTCCCAACTATGCGGGCCGTATGCCGACCGCCAGATGTTGTATCCCTCCTTGAGGTCAACGGGGAGGTGTTCAAATTCGGGATAGTCGGGGCCCGCTTCCAGCAGCAGGACCGACTTGCCGCTGTCCTCGGACAGTCTGGTCGCCAATACGCAACCGGCGGAACCGCCCCCGATGACGATGTAATCATAGTTCATGCTATCAGCCTTTCTGAATCAGACTCCGCTTCTACCAAATGGACTCGAGCAGGTCCTCCAGGTCCCCCACAGCCTGCACGGGACGAATGTTGCGGGTTATGGCGAAGTCGGTCATCGAGTCCCGGGCAATCTCACCGGTCCCCTCACGAGGCACCCCAACCTCTCGCAACCTGGTAGGCATCCCAAGATCGAGATACGTCTGTTCCACCCATCTTATCGCCGATTCGGCGGCCTGACGGCTGTCACCTTTTCCCCCGACTCCCAGGTGGGAAGCGAGGCGGGACTGTCCTGGCAGGTTCTTCTCCATGTTGAACCGCATTCCAGGCGCGGTCAGTATCGAGTAGGCCGCTCCGTGGCTGCATTCCGGGTACCGGGTGTCCAGGGAGTGGGCCAGGGCTCCGGTTACCCCCAGCGCCCTCCCTCCCGAGCCGCTATCGGAAGCGCGGTTGCTCAGGTAGGCAGCCGCGCATAGGTCCAGGCGTACCTGGGCATCGTCCGGCTCGGCGTTTACCCTGTGCAAGTTTTCCCGCATCAATCTGAGGGATTGAAGCAAGTCACCTTCGGCGAGCGGATTGGGCCGCCGTTCCGACTGGAGCCCACCGAGCACACCGCTGAGGCACGAGGCTGCCGCGCTCAGACACAACGCAGTCGGAGCCGTGAGCAGGGCTCCCGTATCCCAGAAAAGCGCGGATGGGCGTGTCTTGGGGTCAAACAATTCCACCCGATGTCCGGTTTCAGGGTCTATCACAGCGGTACCGGCCCGGGTGGCGGCGGTGGTCGGCGTCGTCAGGACTACGATGTTGGGTATCTTGGGGTTCATCAGCCTGGGACTGACCGGCGGCTGTCCGGGAGGATACCTGGTCGCGTGGTCCTGGGCGCGGCCCCCCTCGGCCAGCAAGATCACAATCGCCCTGGCGGTTACAACCGCGCTGCCCCCGCCCAGTGCGATCACCGTGTCCGCCCCGGATTCCGCGGCCATTGCCACACCCGCTTCTACCGAAGGCAGCGGAGACCCGGCCTGGACTCCGTCGAAGCAGCCAGCGTAACGGTCTCCCAGGGCCGCTTTGACCCGTTCAAGCAAGTCTGTGCGGTGAGCAACCGTCCGCCCGCAAACCACGAAGGCACGTTCGCCCCGGACCCTGTCCACTTCTTCTCCCAAACGGGACAGGATACCCTCGCCGCCATGTATGCGGATCGGGTATCCCACGGAACGAAATGGAGTTTCCAACGGCACGAAAATCCCCCAATCTGTCCGGCTGCGTGCGCCTGTCTGGCCGCCACACTATGTTGCCACCGGCCACCACTTTTCGCAACTTGAACGGGAGCACAGGTCCCGGTCGAGGAGTCCATCTAGAAGCCAAGTTTGACACGTCCCGCCGGTAGTTTAATATCACTTCAACATTACCGCAAAATCACGGCACCAAAATGTGAAATCGGACTGGCGAGGTGTTCAATGCCCGAGATGAGCGGGGCCCAGGCGTTGGTGGGCTCATTGGCCCGGCACGGAGTGGAAGTTGTGTTTGGTCTTCCCGGTGTGCAGATCATGGATGCTTTCGACGCCCTGTTCCACGAACCTAGCATCCGCCTGGTCTTGGCCCGCCACGAGCAGGCGACTACCTACATGGCCGACGGGTACGCGCGGACCACCGGCAAACCCGGCGTGGCCCTGGTAGTGCCCGGTCCTGGCGCGTTGAATGCCACGGCGGGTCTCGGTACGGCCTACGCCGCTTCTTCACCCGTCCTGTTGGTTTCGGGGCAGATCGAGAGCTATAACCTGGGCCAGAACCGGGGCGCGCTCCACGAAATCGGCGAGCAGTTGGACGTCTTCAAGCATCTCACGAAGTGGTGCGACCGGGCCGAGTCCGTGGAGCAGATTCCCGACATGGTCCAGACCGCCTTCCACCACCTGTCCTCCGGCAGGCCCAGACCTGTGGAAATCGAGGTGCCTTGGGACGTTCTACCCATGACCGGATATGCCGACCTGCCAGAGCCGGAGGGCCCCGCGAAAGCGTCCCCTGACCCGGCGCTCATCCGCCAAGCCGCGGAACTCCTGGGACAGGCGAAACGCCCGCTAATCTGGGCGGGAGGCGGCGCACGGGAAGCCGACGTTTCGGAAGAGTTGTTGGAGCTGGCGGAAGCCCTCAACGCCCCGGTCATCACTACTCCCGAGGGTAAGGGCGCAATCCCCGAGGACAACGCCCTTTCGCTGGGGAGTTTTTACTACGCACATGGACCAGGCCACATGGCCTTGCCACAGGCCGATGTAATCCTGGCCATCGGTAGCCGGATGCTCTTCACGCCCAACGTTCCGTGGGGAATCCGACCCCACCAAAAGCTAATACACATAGACGCCGACCCGGAAGAGCTGGGTAGGAACATCCCCACCACCGTCGGGGTTGCCGCAGACGGCAAGCTGGGGGTGCGCGCCCTTCTGGAGGAGCTGGGCGGCAAAACCCACGCCAGCGAGTGGACCACGTCAGAGACGACCGCCATCCGGCAGCAGGCGGACCGGGAAATCCGGGAAATAGCCCCGCTCCAGGTGGAAGTCATCGAGTCTATCCGGCGGGAACTGGAGGACGACGCGATCATGGTGGCCGGCACCACTGACATAGGCTACTGGAGCCACCTTGCCTACCCCGTCTTGAAGCCCCGCACCTACCTGACCTCGTCCTACTTCGCGACGCTGGGCTATGCTTTCCCTACCGCCCTGGGCGCCAAGGTGGGCAACCCGGACAAGCAAGTTGTGGCGACCACGGGTGACGGAGGGTTCGGTTACGCGTCGGGAGAGTTGGCCACCGCAGTTCAGGAAGGGATCAACGTGGTCACCCTGGTCTTCAACAACGAAATGCTGGGCGCGTCCCACCACGACCAGCAGAGGCGGTTCGGCGGCAGGGTCATCGGGACTCGGCTGCACAACCCTGACTTCGCCCAACTCGCGGAGGTCTACGGCGCCCTGGGGATAAGACTGGACAACCACGAAGGGTTGGCCGACGCGCTGCGCACGGCCCTCCGGGCAGACCGCCCGGCTGTGATAGAAGTGCCTATCCCCAATCTGGCTCCCCCATTCCAAGTAACCCCTCATGGTCTGGACAATGAAAGGGGCTAACACCAAGCGGCCGGAAGCTGGAACGGGTGCTAAAATAAACTCCACGAGAGTCTGGAAAGGATAGAAATTTGGCCATCGACACGCGGAGGATCCGGCGCTACCGGTCCCAGAGTTTACGCTTGCTGGGCGACGCCCTGGACCACACTCGCACCGGGCGCTGGAGCAGGGCGGAAGACCTGCTCTGGGGCAGCTTGACACAGGCAATCAAGGGCGTTGCCCTGGCTCGTGGACTGGAATTGGAAGGTGACGAGGCAGTCAGGGCCTTTGCCTCGGAGTTGGGCGAAGAGAGCCGAGACCGGCGGCTCCGCAACGGGTTTGACCGCCTTCACTCCTACGGCGAGATCGTACAAGGGGTGAGGGATTCCCGCGCCAGGGTAGACCGGCTATACCCCATCTTAGAAGACATCACCAACGCGGTTGAACTTTTGTGGGATATGGTCCGGGTCGATGAGTAGCGCCAACGTGACGGTCCCCCAGGAGATGACCGGGCCCACTGTGGTCATACAGACCCACGGTTGCAAGCTGAACCAGGCAGACAGCGATCAACTTGCCCGGCGGTTCGCGGAGGCTGGCTACCGGGTAGTGGATATCGGTTCTCCGGCTGACGTATACGTGCTCAACACATGCACGGTGACCCGTACCGCCGACTCCAAGGCCCGGCAAGCCCTCCGCAAAGCCCACCGTTCCAACCCTGGCGCATTGATCGTGGCAACCGGTTGCTATGCCCAAAGGGACAGGGAAGAATTGTCGCGAGTCGAGGGTGTCGGGCTGGTGGCCGGCAACACGGACAAGGACCGGATGCCGGAGCTAGTAACCCAGGTCCTCCAGGGCACGGGTCCGAACCAGCTCATCCCAGTCTCCTTTCCTGACCACGCGCCCCGGGAATCCCAGCCCACAATCCCCCAGCCGTTGCCGTCGGTCACGCGCAACCGGGCAATGGTCAAGATACAGGAGGGATGCAACCAGGTCTGCGCCTACTGCATTGTGCCCAAGGTGCGGGGCCGGGAACGGAGCATTCCGCCGGAGACGTTGGTCGAGCAGATAAACGACCGCAGCGGCCAGGGCTTCCAGGAAGTAGTCCTCACCGGCACCCAGTTGGGCACTTACGGCTTCGACATCCCTGGTATGACTCTACCTGGACTTCTTGAGCGGTTACTGAGGGAAACGAGTATCCCCCGAATCAGGGTGTCCTCGCTTCAGGCCCAGGAGATAAGCCCCGCTCTACTGGACCTCTGGCGGGACGAGCGTTTATGTCCGCACTTTCACGTGCCCCTGCAATGCGGAAGCGATCCCGTATTGCTGGCCATGCGCCGCCGCTATACCACGGCACAGTTCGCTAAGACTCTGGACTCAATCCGGGACAGGATGCCGGACGCGGGGATCACGACCGACGTGATCGTCGGCTTCCCAGGAGAGGGCGGATCCGAATTTAAGGCAAGCCGCGACTTCGCCGAGCTAATGCGGTTCGGCGACATGCACGTGTTTCCATTCTCCCCACGCCCCGGCACCAGCGCCGCTTACCTGAACGACGACACTCCGCCCCAGGTCAAGAAAGAGCGGACCGCCGAGATGCTAGAGGTCGCCAGGCGTGGAGCCACGAGGTTTCGCCTCGGTCAATTGGGGAAGGTGCGTCCCGCGCTCTGGGAGTCCTCCGGGCGCGGGGAAGATGAGCAAGGCTGGTGGGGCCTGACGGACAACTACATCCGAGTGAATACCGTTAGCGGCCATGACCTACGGGACCGCATCACGCAGACCAAGCTCACATCCCTGGACGGAGAAGTAGTTTCCGTAGAGGTCCAGGTCCCCGGGTAAATCTTACGCCCCGTTCGGGGAGCCCCAGGTCTTGAGACGAAACAGCGGCAGCCACTCGGCCTTTTCCAGGTGACCGCGCGGCTGCCGCCAATATTATCGGGGATTAGTCCTGGGCCAAACGCCCCAGAAGCCTAGAGGTCCACGGGCCTAAGATAACCCATGTCTCCCTTTCGCTCCAGGTATCCGGCGCGGACGTCATGACCGTGGGAAAACACCAGCAACCAGCCCTGCTTCTCCGCCTGGGTCAAAAGGTCTCGTTTCTGCTCCAGAGTCCTCTCCGGGGAGCGGTCAAAGGCTGAGATCACAGCCAAATTGAGATGGTGCGAGGTTGGCACGATGTCCCCGAGGAACACTATGCGCTCCCCGCCGTGGTTGAACATGACCATCTGATGCCCCTTGGCGTGACCATCGGTAACCACTACGTTCAAGCCTGGCAGGATCTCGGAGTCTCCGTCCAGCATTTCCAGTTGGCCGCGCTCCTCGATGGGAAGGAAATTGTCAGCGCGGTGGTTGACATGGCACCGTTCGTTGGGATTGCACGCTTCGTCCCAACAGGCTTGCTGCACGTAATATTGGGCCTTGGGGAATGTGGCCACCAGGTTCCCGGCCCTGTCCAGTCTCGTGCATCCACCGCTGTGGTCGAAATGAAGATGAGAAAGTATTACCGCGTGAATGTCCTTGGGGCCTAGACCGAGACCCTTGAGCCCTCTCAGGAGCCGGCTGGGCACCAAGCCCAACTGCTCTCTGTCATTGGTGTCCGCTTCCTTGGAACCCACGCCGGTGTCTACCAGAATATTTTGCCCGCAGACCTGAAGCAGCAGGCAGTTGAGGCCCAGGGTCATCCGGTTCTTTCGATCGGTGACCACGCTGTTTTCCCAGGCAACCTTGGGCACCTGGCCAAACATGGAGCCTCCATCTAGTTTAATTACACCATCGCTTATCACCTTAACTGTTGTCGACATCATCTTTACACCCAAACCCTTCTGCGAATTTTGCTCATAACTCGCTCCCCCCTCGAAGCCGCCCCCTGAGTGAATAAAGAACTGAATAACGATGACTAAATAAATCGGGGATTCCAATAAACCAGACCACAGGTGGGCCTATTGTTCAGAGGACACTACGATCGGGGTTAGAGTCAACTCGGATTCCGTTGGTCTCTAGTTGTTCAGCACACTTGGCGCTCGTAGTCACCTCCTTGATATTCAAAACTCAGGGCTGGTCTCCCCCTCCAACCCAACTGTCATAAAGAATAAACGATTGAAGGCGAGGCCTGTCAAGATATTTTAAGACCATTTTTATACGAATTATAGAATCTATCATAGGTAAAGTATTAAACTGGGCAATACTCAAGGATGTCCCTGGATTGGCTACTGGCGGAATGAAGGTGACGGCAGGGTTGCGGTTGGTGCGGTTAAGGACCGTCCGGAAGGGGAACGGTGTCGGCCCCCACCCGCTATTGCTGCTGGGCCTGCTCGATCCTGGCCCAGCTATCGCGGAGGGGCACTGTGCGATTGAACACGAGCTTGCCGGGCGTTGAATCCATAGAGTCCACGCAGAAATAACCCTGCCTTTCAAATTGGTACCGGCTGCCGGGATCGGAACCGGCCAGGCTGGGTTCGACCTTGCAGCCCGTCAAGGCTTCCAGCGAATTGGGGTTGAGGTCAGCCTTGAAGTCGCCCCTGCTATCTTCGCTGCCGGGGACCGGTGACTTGAAAAGCGTGTCGTAGAGCCGTACCTCGGCGTCCAACGCATGAGCGGCGGAAACCCAATGCAGCGTGGCCCTGACCCTGCGGCCGTCGGGGGATGACCCGCCGCGCGACTCGGGGTCGAACGTGCAATGTAGTTCCACCACCTCGCCCGTGTCCTCGTCTTTGAGCACTTCGGTGCAGGTGATGTAACAGGCGTAGCGCAGCCTTACTTCCCGTCCGGGCGCCAACCGGAAGAACCTTCTCGGAGGGTCTTCTCGAAAGTCTTCCTTCTCGATGTACAGTACCCTGGAGAAGGGTACCTTGCGGCTGCCCATGGAGGCGTCTTCGGGGTTGTTGGCCGCCTCGAATTCCTCTTCCTCGCCCTCTGGGTAGTTGTCGATTACGACACGCAACGGATTTAAGACCGCCATCACCCTGGGAGCCCGGCGGTTCAAGTCCTCCCGGACACAGTTCTCCAACTGTCTCAGGTCCACCAGGCTGTTCCGCTTGACTATTCCGGTACCGTCCACAAAATTGCGAATCGATTCCGGAGTGTAGCCGCGCCTTCGCATGGCTGACAGGGTGGGCATGCGGGGATCGTCCCAACCCGAAACATGCCCTTCTTGCACCAACTGAAGCAGCCTTCGTTTGCTGACCACGGTATGGCTGACATTCAACCGCGCGAACTCGATCTGCTGCGGATGATAGATGTCGAGTTCGTCTAGGAACCAATCGTAAAGCGGCCGGTGGTCCTCAAATTCCAGGGTACAAATAGAGTGTGTGATTCCCTCGATGGAATCAGACTGACCATGGGCGAAGTCGTAGGTGGGGTATATGCACCACTTGTCACCGGTGCGGTGGTGCGACTCATGCAGGATGCGGTAAAGCACCGGGTCGCGCATGTTCAAGTTGGGCGATGCCATGTCTATCTTCGCCCTCAACACGCGCTCGCCGTCCCCGTATTCCCCGGCTCGCATTCGCTCGAACAGGTCCAGGTTCTCTTCCAACGGCCGGTCGCGGTACGGGCTGTTCTTGCCGGGTTCCGTCAGCGTGCCCCGGAATTCCCGCATTTCCTGGGCCGAAAGGTCACAAACATACGCCTTGCCCTTGCGAATAAGGGCAACGGCGAATTCGTAAAGCTGGTCGAAGTAGTCCGACGCATAATAAAGGTGGTCTCCCCAGTCCCAGCCCAACCACCGGATGTCTTCCATGATTGACTCGACGTACTCCGTGTCCTCCCTGCTGGGGTTCGTGTCGTCGAAACGCAGGTGGCACCTGCCTCCGTCATGCTCCGAAGCGATGCCGAAGTCAATGGAGATGGCCTTCGCGTGGCCAATGTGCAGGTATCCGTTCGGTTCCGGTGGAAAGCGGGTCACCATGCGTCCGCCAAACCTGTTGGTGGCCATGTGATCGGCTATGATCCCGTGTATGAAGTCGGAGGGACCGGCGGAGTCGTCGGAGGTCATGCTTCCTTACCTCGAAAATGGCGCATGGGGTGTAGGGTCAGACCAATGGGGCCATCATGTCTACTGCGCGTTCGAGCCGGCGTAATACCCGGTCCCGGCCCATGACCTCCATGGTCCCGAATAGCGGAGGCGTGGCCGTGCGGCCCGTGACGGCGGTCCTCAAAGCTCCGAAGAACTGGCGCGGGCTGAGCCCAAGCTCCTGGCCAGCCGCCCGCAACATCTCTTCCAGGTACAGGTTCTCGAAGTTTGGGGAATCTCGCAATTTCCACAGCGCGGCTTGCAGCGCGTCCCGTGTCGCGACTGGGTCCATTCCTCTCTGCACCAACGTCTTAGCGTCGTATTCCGGCAGGTCTTCGAAGAAGTACCGGGTCATCTCCGCCGAGTCGGAGAGCAGCTTGATCCGCTCTTGGACCAGAGGGGCGATGGCCGCCAGATAGTCGGTGTCTACCGGCAGGAGACCGCTGGGCAGGTCCCGCTCGAGGAAGGGAAGCATCCGGGCCGCGAGTTCGTCGGCGGGCAACTCGCGGATGTAGACACCGTTCATCCAGGTCAGCTTCTCCCGGTCGAATATCGCGGAAGACTTGGTGATATGTTCCAACGAGAACCCTTTGATGATGTCGTCCGTCGGCATAACTTCTGTCTTATCGTCCAGGGCCCAGCCCAGCAGGACCATGAAATTCAACATGGCCTCGGGCAAATATCCTTCCTCCCGGTAGTCCAAGAGAGCGGTCGCGCCATGACGTTTGGACAGCTTGGCCCGGTCGGGGCCCATGATAATCGGCAGGTGGCCGAACTGGGGCGGATCGAAATTCAGGGCCTGATAGAGCTGAATATGCCGGGGCGTGCTTGGCAGCCATTCCTCGGCTCTAAGGACGTGACTAATCTCCATGAGGTGGTCATCGGTGACCACTCCCAGGTGATAGGTGGGAAACCCGTCGGACTTCAGGACCACGAAGTCATCCAGCAGCTCGTTGCGCCACTCCACGTGTCCCCGGATCAGGTCTTCCACCTCGGTAATACCCGAAGTCGGCGTCGCAAACCGTATGACGGAAGTGGCTCCTTCCGCTTCTAGGCCGCTCCGCTGTTCCTGGGTCAGATGGCGGCACCGCCGGTCATAGCCCGAGCCTTGTTTCCGGGCCTGCTGTTCCTTCCTCATCTGGTCCAGCCGCTCACGGGTGCAGTAGCAAGGGTAAGCGTGGCCCCGCTGGACTAGGGTGTTGGCCAACTCCTTGTAGTTGTCCAATCGCTGAGACTGGACATAGGGCGCGTGAGGCCCTTCCACACGGGGACCTTCGTCCCAGTCAATTTTCAGCCAGTCCAGGCTCTCGAGCACGGCGTCCAATGCGCCGGGCACCAACCGCTCCTGGTCTGTGTCTTCGACGCGCACAACGAAATCGCCGCCGTGACGCCGGGCGAAGAGCCAGTTAAAAAGAGCGGTGCGAATGTTGCCGATGTGGGGCTCACCGGTGGGGCTGGGGGCGAATCTTACGCGGACGTTTTCCGCCACTATTACCCTCCTGATCCTATCAAACCTATTCTACCACGAAGGTCATGGGCCTACCCCGATGGCCCGGTGGTGAGTAATTCCAGCACTCCATCCAGGTCGGGTGGGAGGGCGGAATGGAACTCCATTGCATCGCCGCTGGCCGGATGCCGGAAGCCCAGGTGGTGGGCGTGGAGGAACTGGCGGGGTAGCAATTCGTGGCTTCTGCCGTACAACTCGTCTCCCAGGAGCGGGTTGCCCAGGTAAGACAGGTGGACACGAATCTGATGGGTCCGTCCCGTTTCCAACAGCAGCTCGACCAGGCTATGCCCCGGTGGATCCTTCACGACTTGGTAACGAGTGCGGGCTTCTCTCCCCCCGACAACCACTGCCATCCGCTTGCGGTTCCGCGGGTCCCTGGCTATGGGAAGGTCTATCAGCCCGGTGCGAGGCTCTATTTGGCCCACCGCCAGGGCGAGGTAGCCCTTGGTCACTTCCCGCGACTTGATCTGTTGGGACAAAGACTGATGGGCGGCATGGGTCTTGGCAACCATCATCAGTCCGGAGGTGTCCTTATCAAGCCGGTGGACGATCCCCGGACGTATATCGCCCCCTATCCCCTGAATGTCGGGACAGAGGGCGAGCAGCCCGTTCACGATGGTCTTGTCAGGGTGCCCCGGCCCCGGATGCACCGGAATTCCCGCGGGTTTGTCCAGAACGACGATATCACTGTCCTGGTAGACCAGATTCAGAGGGAGCGCCTGCGGGACCAACGCCACGGGCCTGGGTGGCGGAATAACCAGCGACACAAGATCACCCACCTTGACCTTCTGCGATGGCCGGGCCGGACACCCGTTGAGCCTCACGTGACCATCGGAAATGAGCCTCTGCAACTGTGCCCGAGTCATGCTTGAGTGCTTGCGGGCCAGAAATTGGTCCAAGCGGACTTGGCCGGTGTCGACCTTGTATTCGCTGGTGGCGGGAGTCGCCACGGCTATTCCTGTCCTTCCTGGTCAAAGGGCCGGGAATCCTCTACTACCCCGTGGCCCTGGGGTAAGAGCCTCACTCCGCAGGCGCTGCATCTCCTGCCTTCCGCCAAGGAGTGCAGCCCTCCGCCGCAGACAGGGCAGCGCGTGACCGGGGTTTGTGGCGAGACTGACAGACCAGTCGGGGCCGCCGTAATCAAGGCCTCCGGCTGCCTCTGACCCGTCCGAGACCCGGGGCCCACGAAAATCCATCCAAGAAGCACCAGCCCAATCACGATGGAGGAGTCGGCGATGTTGAACACCGGCCACGCACCCACATCCAGAAAGTCGGTGACGTGCCCAAGCCTGATACGGTCTATCAGGTTGCCGAGGGCCCCACCGATCTGCAGTCCGAGGCTGATCCGCAACAGGGCGGTCCGCCGCCTCTGGGTATAGTAGACCAACACCAGGACGGCAATCCCAAAAATCGCCACCAGGATCAGGGGGAAGTTATTGCCCTGAAACAGTCCAAAGGCGCTGCCGGTGTTTTGCGCGTGCGTGAACCGGAAAAACCCGTAGTCTGGGAACGAGTCTCGAAAGGGCAGAAAAGTCCGCGCCAAGAACTTGGTGAATTGGTCGCACAGGAACACCAAAGCGGCCAATTGGAGCAGTAAGAAATCGGTGTATATCCGGGATGGCCCCGCAGCCGGCGGCCTTGGAGCATCTCCAACGTGGTGCATCGGCAGTTACTTCAGTTTCTCCAAGAAGTACCTGCCAATCTGGGGAGTCAACTGGTCCTCGTAGCCACCCCAGAAGTGGTCAGCGCCGGAAACGATGCAACACTCAGGGCGCTTGGCAAAAGCATCCAGCAATGCGGGCACTTCTTCGGACTGAACAAGCTTATCCCTGTCTCCGGATATGATGAACGCATCCCGCTTGCTCTTTTTTAGCGGAGTTTCTTCTAGGGCGCGCAGAGGCGGTGAGATCAGTGCGAGGGCTCTGGCCTTTTTGTGCAGCGACTCGTTGCCCAGGACTACTGATGAACCAAAGGAGTATCCAGCTAGTCCAATCTTCTTCCCGTCTACGCCGGGCCACGCCTTGATGAGTTCGATCGCGGCCAAGGCTTCCTGGTGTTCCAACTCTCCCTTGGAGTGCTCTCCCTCGCTATTTCCAACGCCGCGAAAGTTGAACCGCAGGGTCGCCATGCCCCGCTCAACCAGGGCTAAGGACACGCTCCGCACCACGCTATTGTCCATGTTTCCGCCAAAAAGCGGGTGTGGATGGCAGATGACCACTCCCGGGAACGGTCCCGTGATTCCGTCAGGTTGGGCGATGACGCCTTCGATGTTCAGGTCTTTGGCCTTGAACGAGACTGCACTCTGGCGCACGTTTCCTCCCCTCCGGTAGTTTCGTTCCGCTGGTATCGTCCCATCTTAGGAGAGCCGTTCCGGTTTGGCAACACGCGCCTTTCCCGGCTCCCCGGGTAACTGGTCAGAGTTAGCAACGGCGGCGGAACGTTCACGGATAATCTCCCCCTTTCGCTAAAGGGGGATTTCTCTCTTTCCGGCTAACGCAGTTACGAGGACCGGGGTAATCTCAACCCGGATATTCCTACGAGAAACCACCACGGTTGGAGATGTGCAGCGCACCCGTTGGCGACTCTAGCCGGAGCGGGGAAAATCCCCCCAGCCCCCCTTTTGCGAAAGGGGGACTTTCCCTCCCTCAAGACTAAACAGTTGCCTCCCCGCCCGTTTGCTGACGGTTCAAAGCCCATTTGCTAGAATAGGCCCAGATTCAATGGAGTGAGGCCCTGATGAACGTTATCGATTTACGCAGTGACACCGTTACAAAACCTACCGGCGAGATGCGCCGCGCCATGTACGAAGCCGAAGTGGGCGACGACGTTTACGGCGAAGACCCGTCCATCAACCAATTGCAGGAGCGCGCCGCCGAGCTTTTGGGAAAGGAAGCTGGGCTGCTTATGGCCAGCGGCACCATGAGTAACCTGGTGGCCGCCTTGACCCATTGCCAGCGGGGTGACGAGATCGTGATGGGCGACCAGGCCCACATGTTCTGGAACGAGTCCGCCGGGGCGTCGGCCCTGGCCGGGGCACAGGTCCGGCTTGTCCCCAACGACGACCAGGGGAGAATAGACCCCGGCGACCTGGCAGCGGCCATCCGGCCCAGGGGGAATGTGCACATGCCCCCAACCACCCTGGTGTGCCTGGAGAATACTCACAACCGTTGCAGCGGGGGCGTCCTTACACCCGAGGACACCGCCAGGGTCGCGGAGGTTGCCCATGCCGCCGGAGCCAAGGTCCACCTGGACGGGGCGCGTATCTTCAACGCGGCGGTGTCCCTGGAAGTGCCCGCCAGCGAGTTGGTAAAGGATGTGGACGACGTTTCCTTCTGTCTGTCCAAGGCCCTCAGTTGCCCGGTTGGTTCGGTGCTTTGCGGGTCCAAAGAGTTCATTGAGGACGCCCTCAAATGGCGGAAAATGGTCGGGGGCGGGATGCGGCAAGCCGGAGTCCTGGCCGCCGCCGGCCTCGTCGCTCTGGATAGCATGGTGGAGCGGCTGGCCGACGACCACGCCAACGCCCGGCGTTTGGCCCAAGGGTTGGCAAACGTCGACGGGCTGAGCCTCGACGCCGACAGCATTCAAAGCAACATCGTGATCTTCGACGTGGACCAGGCCATCGGCTCGGCTGCCGACCTAGCAGCCGCCCTCGACCGGGAAGGCGTGCTGGTATCCTCTCCCGGCCCCAACTCCATACGCATGGTAACCCACCGCCACATCTCCAGCGAAGACGTCGATGACGCCCTTGGAAGAGTGTCGCGGGCGGTGGGAATCCTGGTTTAAGCGGAGGATGCCCCGAGTCTCCGCATTTTATGGACTTGAAGTATATCTCTACTACAACGACGAACATCCCCCGCATGTTCATGTGACCCTACCCGGATATCATGCGGCTGTAGGGATAGACCCGGTACGGTTGATTGACGGCGCACTGACCAATCGCGCCGAAAGTATGGTTTTAGGGTGGGCCGGTCTGTACCAGCCAGAGTTGCGGACCGGCTGGGATCTCGCAGAGGCTAGACTGCCTCTCAAACAGATCGACCCGTTGGCATAGCGCTTTGGAAGAAGTCATTGGAGTCAAGGTGGTCCGGCCCTACGTCCTCGAAACCGTCTTCTCCGACGGCAAGAAGCTGCATATAGACTTGGAGGACGAACTATACGGCTAGGTGTTCGAGCCTCTGAGGGACCCGGAATACTTTGGACTGGCGGGGATCGAAGGCGGTACTGTTGCATGGCCCAACGGAGCCGACTTCTCACCGAAATTCCTATACCGCAACGCAAAAACACTGACTCTCTGATACGAGGGGTTGAAAAGTGGCTGAGCTAAGGATTGAACGCGAGAGCGCCGCGCTGCTTATAGCGGATTTTTACGCCGACGCGATGGGCAACCTGGAACACTCTAAGAGTCGCGGTGTGGTTGAAAAGACCGTCGCCTTGCAGCAGGCGGCGCGGAACGCCGGGCTATTCGTTTGTTACTCGGCCACGGTGTTCCGGCCGGGCTATCCGGAGATCAGCGACCGGAACAAGACCTTTAGTCAGCGCAAAAACTCGGGGCAACCCGCCGTCAGCGACCCGGTAAGCCTGATTCATTCCGCCGTCGCTCCAACATCTAGAGAGGTCGTAGTCGGTAAGCGCCGGGTCAACGCCCTTTTCGGTACCGACCTGGACATGACGCTGCGGGCCAATGGCGTCGAGACCCTGATAATCCTGGGTTATGCAACCAGCGGGGTGGTGCTGTCCACAGTCCGCTACGCCGCCGACCTGGATTACCGCCTATTCGTCGTCGAAGACTGTTGCGCCGACCAGGACATAGATGTCCACGAATTCCTTACTCAGCGCATATTCCCTCGACAGGCGGACGTGGTCAATTCGCAGGATGTGATCGAAGGTCTGCGCCAGGGGGGATAGGGACATCACGGATCCGCCTGGTACGCGTAGAGTATTTATAGGTTCCAAGGTAGCTTGAGGATTTGAACTAATTTAATTTCTATGACAAGACGCTCCCGCTTTCCACCTTCAATCTCGTGGAACCAGAGCGTCATCTCTGTCCCGCTTTTACTCGTCTGGAGAATCAGGTTGTTAATCCTGCAATTAGTTTCCTGCCCGCCCTTGTAACAGTGCCGAGGGGAAATAGTGCCATAGCCTATTGGCCCCCAACGGGTTTCTAAGAGGGTGTGTGAGAAATAGGGATCAATTGGGTTTAAGTCTTTTGAGCATCGGGTGGACCATCGCTATATGGACCCATGCCTCCCCGGTTTCGGGCAATTCCTCGTAGTCTTGGCTCAGCCGCCGGCAGCGGCTCAGCCAAGCCAAGGTGCGCTCCACCACCCACCGTCTGGGCAGCACCTCGAAGCGGCGGCTGTCCGGGTTCCGGCGCACCGCATTCAGCGCCCAACCTCCGGTGGCCCAAGCCCGCGCCGCCAACCGGCCAGCGTAGGCCGCATCGGCCCGGATGACCTGGAGCCGGGGAAACCGGTGCAGCAACTTTACCAAGACCAGCTTGGCCCCATCCCGGTCCCCGTGTCGTGGCACGGGGCAGGCTCTGGATGTTGGCCGCATGGACCACCACGGCCAGAAGCAGGCCCATGGTGTCCACTATGTCCACTACGATGTGGCGCTTGCGCCCGGATACCTTCTTGCCGGCGTCGCAGCCCCGAGGCCCCCCTTTTCCGTGGTCTTGACGCTCTGGCTGTCGATGATGGCAGCGCCGGGGATGGCATCCCGTCCTTCTTTCTCCCGGACCTGGCCGCGCAGCGCCTCCTCAACCCGCTCCCAAGTGCCATCGGCCCGCCATTTTCGGAAATACCACCACACCGTGCCCCAGGGAGGCAGGTCATGGGGCACCATTCGCCATGGTATGCCGCCGCGCAAGACATATAGTATGCCGTTTACTACCTCCTGCAGGTCCACGGTACGCCGGCGTCCTCTCCTCGACCCAGGGGGCAACAAGGGTTCCAAATGCTTCCATTGGCAATCCGTCAAATCACTGGGATATGCTTTCCGCTTCATGCCCCAAAGGTACAGCCTCTCCCCCGTCTCCCACCAAGCTATCTCAAAACCAGTTTACAATATTTCTCACACACCCTCTGAGTTTTGGCACTCACCAACATACAGCGCATTACCTCCATCTGCGAGGACATAAACTCCCCCTTTCTTCCATCCTTTAGCAATACTAAAATGACAAAATGGCCCATTGCCATATTGGTGAAGCGGGGTTTGATTTGCTTTAACATAGCGAGATTGGGGCATCTCGTTATCTCTGCCTAGAAACTGGGCCGGAAAGTCCTGGTTGGGTAGGGGAATTTGGGCAGTAAAGCCGATGTGAGCAGAATCACGGACCACAGTTGTCCGAGCCGGACCTCGCAGAAATTGGCCGCAGCATGGGCGACAACAAAGGGGACAATATTGAAGACGACGCTGCGGCCTGTTGCGCCGCCGCCGGTACGGCCCGACCGCCCGAGTTTCCCGGCCGCCAGGGTCAGGTTGGCTACTGTGGCAGCCAGATACAGCTGGAACCTGGTCTTGACCCTGCCGAAATATCGGGACTGGCGAATGCCCAACTGGACCAGTCGGGCCAACCGGTGTTCTACCACCACCCGGCGCACTCGATATTCGTCATAGTGAGTGCTTTGCTGCAACGCTCGGGCCTGCTGCAGCAGGGCTTCCTGGGGATGGATCAGCACCCGCCGCCCCCTGCTCCCCTTGGCTGCGATGCACTGGGACCGCAGTGGACATGTCCGACATTCGGCCCCGTCGAACTGGAAGGCCTGCAAGCGGTGGACCCGCCCCGTGCGACCCGTCCGCTTTCCCGCCGGCACGATGGTGTGGGTAACCTGTCCCGCCGGACAGGTGCAACTGCCCGCGGCCAGGTCGATGACAAAGTCATCCTTGGGAAAGTGCTTCCGGTCGGGCCTTCCCGGCACTCTGGCCACCAAACAGCGTCCCGCATCGGCGAAGGCCTGCCTGGTATCGCCGTCCCCATAAGCGGCATCGCCCATGGCTTCCTCCACCGGCACACCGGTGTTGGCCTCGCTCTGCTCCACCAGTTCCAGCGCCCCCAGGTTGTCCGGAGCGTTGCCGGGCAATACCTCCACCGCGGTGATCAGCTGGGAGTCGGTGTCCACCACAATCGCCGCCTTGTGGCCGTCAAACCGTCTACTGCTGCTCTTGCGGCCGTGGCGCATCTCCGGGTCATGCACCGACATCATCCGGTCCCGGCTCACCCCGTCCTTGAGATTCACTCCGTCATCGGCCCGCTCCACGTCCTGGAGCAGCAACTGCCCCAGCAACTCCGCCGCCGCCACTATCTGCTGCCGCTCAGCGCTGTCATCCGCCAACTCCCCCTGCGCCCGCCGCGACAACTCCAGCAACCGGTCCGCGTCAGCTACTATCAAGGACAGCAGCGCCGTCCGGTCCCGTTTGTTGCTCCAGTCGATGGCGGCCTCGCCCTTGATGCTGGAGGCAAGGTACCGCCCATATCCCCGGGCCTTGGCCCATTTCCCGACGCTGATTCCCTCAACCTGCGACAGCGCCCGCAGCAGTTTGACGATCCCGTCCGCCAACAGGTTGTAGGTGTCCTTCACCGCGCCCCGCCCCAGGATGTTGGTCGTGTCCAATGCCACCCGCATCCCGCGCCCTTTCAGATACCCCGACTCCCGGGCCAGTCTCAGACTGGACTCGAACACCTCCCGCACCTTGCCGTGCAGGATCAGCTGGGCGCGGAACACTTGCAGCGTGCTCTTGGCGAAGGGCCGGTCTTCCGCCTCAATTCCCAACGCCACCCCCGGTCGTGGCCGGGGGCAGGCTCTTCCAGCGGAGGTCAAAGTCGGCCCGGGCCTTGGCCTCGGCGTCGCTCACCTTGTCGTGGGACTGCAACAGCAGCGCCGTCGCCAGCAGGCTGGGCGGCACGCTGTCCCGGCCGTTGTCGGGGCAGTAGAACTCGGCGAAATCCGCGTCTCGGAACAGCCGGCCCCGCAGCGACGCCAGAAGACCGTAGAAGCTTTCCCGCCCCACATGGTCCAGATACAACCGATCCGCTTCCCAGAACCCTCTCTGGTCCGAACGCTCTCCCAGCATTCTCAGCCCTCGCTATGCTTGTTGACCCCAAGTATAGCCAATTGCCCGGCTACCGCCACTTTCCGGCCAGATTTCTAGCTGTATGCGCCCTACCTTCGCAAACTCATACCCTGCGATGAGACGTTTCATCAGCTATCACATTGGGGTTTTCGATGTCTCGGATGGATTATCACCGTCCCGCTCACCCCCCACTATTCTTTCATCCGGTTCGAGCTGGCAAGGCTCGTACCGCTTCTATCACGATGCGAGCCGAATCCAGCAGTTCTCGAAGAGACTGGCCGCGGGGAAGCGTATGCTGGCCCGTTTGATAAGTGAGGCGGTTCCGCGCTCGTCTTAGTACTACAGTTGCAGATATGTGGTGAGGAGTTTCAGGCGGCGTCGGTAATGACAACGCCGGGCCGTTGCTTGGTGCCGCCGTCTCCACTGGGACCACCGCAGCACTGATTCGTCCGTAGGGTGGTGTCTCCATATCAGCCGGTAGAGTAACCGCCGAACCTCGGGCACCGTCAGCGGTATCAGCCTTTCGTCCAAACTGGGGCAGCCCCCTTTTCTCCCAGACGTCCCTGCGACGATGCCTGATGCCGTACCACCGCCAGGTAGGCGTGGGCCAGCATCGCCAGAGCCTGCCCCGTGCCACGACACGGGGGTGATGTGCCGGTACCAGCCGTCCCACCGGCGCACCTCGTACTGGTCCAGTCCCACCCCCGCCTTCGCGGGGGCAGGCTCTGTCCCTTGGCCTCCTCAAAGCATTCCTCAATGGCCCACCGGGTCCCGGCCACCCGCACCAGTTCCTCCAGGGTTGTTCCCGCCGGGCCGTAGCACACGTAGTAGGCCAGTTCCTCGGGCTTGGCCACGCTGCGCCGGGCCAGCAGCCAGCACCCCTTGCCAGGTTCCCTCAGGGGCCGAATATCCACCAAGGCCCAGTCGTAGACCCGAGGACCCTTGGCCCCATCACCGGCGCTCAGCCGGACCCAGCCCGACTCTTCAACCCCAGACGCCAGCCGGTCAGCCCGCACCTGGCGCGGACCCTTGTCCGTCCAAGCCCACAACTTCTCATTGCTCTTGATGGCCAGCACGTGGGGAATGTCTCGCCGCTCCAGCCACAGCCGCAAGTTGCGGTCATTGCCGTAGACCTCGTCCCCAGTGGCCCAGCCGAAGGGGACTCCCGACTCCACCGCCCGTTCCAGCATCCGCCGGGCCAGTTGCGGCTTGGTACGGAACGCCACTTTCTCCGGCACACCAGCCTCCTCCCTACGTTCCTGGTCATCGGCCCACACCTGGGGCAGGTAAAGCTCCCGGTCCAGCAGGGTCCTCCCCTTGGCAGTAGCGTAGGTCAAGAATACCCCAATCTGGCAGTTCTCGATCCGTCCCGCCGTCCCGCCGTGCCGCTGTACTGACGCTGCACCCCTGCGGACTTGTTCCCCTTCTTGAGAAACCCGGTTTCATCCACCACCAACACCCCGTTGGCGTCGCCCAAGTGCTCCACCACGTAGTCCCTGAGATCATCGCGAACCAGGTCCGCGTCCCAGATGTAGGTTGACAGCAGATGCTGCACCCCATAGGGTGTGGCGTCCCCGGCCTGCTCCGCCAGTTGCCAGCCGTTCTTGCGCTCCACCGGACTGAGCAGCCCTTTCAGATAGTCCAGCGACCGCCGACGTGGTTCGGGACGCCGGAACCTTCCCGCAATGCACTCGTGTACCCGGTCGATACCCTCAGCCCACCGGGCGACCTCTGCCACCTCATCCCCATGCACTGCCACAGCCTCACCTCACCACCCGTTGATTGCCCCAATTCTAGCCGTTTTCCATCTGCAACTGTAGTATAAGAGCCTGTCTACGATCTCTGGGATATGTTAAGTTGAGGCTATTACCAAGGCGAGGTAATCATGTCTCATTCCTATCCCAGCGACATCAGCCGGGAGCAATTCGCCCGGATTCTTCCCACGTTGGAATTGGCCCGACGACGAACCAAGCCCCGCACCGTGGACTTGTATGATGTTTTCTGCGGGGTGCTCTACTTGCTGAAAAGCGGTTGCCAGTGGCGGATGCTCCCGGCGGACTTCCCCGACTGGCGTACCTGCTACAAGTATTTCCGGCAATGGAGTGAGCGGCCCGGCCCGCAGGAAGAGTCCATTCTGGAGCAGGTCTTAAAAAAAATCGGTTGGCGCGGCCCGCCCTCGTGGAAACGGGGGAATGGACGGAGCGAGCAGACCAGCTTCTGCATCGTGGACTCCCAGAGCGTCAAGAACACCGACAGCGCCGGGAACAAGGGCTATGACGCGGGCAAGAAGGTGTCCGGGATCAAGCGCCATGTCGCGGTGGACAGCCAGGGGTTGCCCCATGCGATTCACGTGACCACCGCTGACGTTGCCGACCGGGCTGGGGCTTTGGCAATGTTTGAACAAAGCCGGGCCGACCTGAGCCGGGTGCAGAATGTGATGGCCGACGGGGGCTACACCGCTGACAAGGGTATGTAAGGGGTTTTTACGATGGGACATGGCGAGTAATCTCCAGGTTGGGCTTGGGTTCTGGCCAGGGTTCAGGCAGCAGCCAGACGCGGCTCCAGAGCCGACCTTGGAGGAGCAGCCGTCTGAGCCAGTCGATGCCATGTCGGGTTACGCTGACGGTGCGGCCCGTCCGGCGCCAGGGGTTGCGATGTAGTTGCGATGTATCGGAGCTGGGGCCTGGGGCGGTGTGCGCAGGTTGCCCGGGGCGATTCTGCGGTCATAGGCGTCTTCCACCCGGGTGCCGTAGGCCAGGGCCAGCAGGGTGGCCACCGACAGCACCAGCCAGTGGCGGGAGATGCGGGCCGGGTCGGAGCGGCGGGTCTTGTCCCACTTCCAGCCCAGGCTCTTGATGACCTTGAAGCCCAGTTCGATCCAGAAGCGCAGGGCGTACCAGCTGGGTCCGGCGTCCTCCGGCGGCAGGTCGGTGAGGATGATCCAGGGTTCTTCCTGCTCGGCGTACCAGACCACCAGGAGAGTGCAGCGGCGTTTGGCCTTGGGAGTGCTGAAGGCGGTGCCGCGGCCAATCCAGGCGGTATCGGGACGGCACAAGAAGCGCTGGGCGGGCAACCGGCGTCCACCATCGGCGCAGAAAGTGATGTTCTTCCGGTAGCGCATACAGGGATGCCAGCCTTGGGAGCGTATCTGCTTCCACAATTTGGGACTGGATATGCCCCGGTCGCAGAGCACGATGACGGTCATATCCCTGGGAACCGCTGGGGCCAGTTCCTTGAGCAGTTCCACCGTGGGGTCCATCCAGGAGCCTTTCTGGGTGGCCTTGTGGATGCGCCAGGCCACGGGGATGGCGCAGCTACGGTAGACGACGCTGATGACGATGGCGGTGATCTGGTCCCCTTTCAGCGTGGGATCTATGGCCAGGGCCAAGCGGCTGGAGAGCCACCAGGAGAGGACCCAGCGGAGCAGGGGCGCGAAGCAGAGAGTAACGTCCAGTTCGGTCTGGCAGGGACGGGCCCGGTCGCTGCCGTCGTAGAGCCACTCCCGGAGGTACTGGCGCAGGCTGTTCCAGTTGCCCTTGGCGGAGAGGGCCGAGGCTACGGCGTTCTGGCAGGCGCTGCCAGCGAAAATAGCCCCGCAGACCCACAGCGCCAGGCCGGTCAACTGTGGCCGGGAGAGGTGAGGTAAATGCGTTTCAATGACCTGCTGCATCTGATAGCATTCCCGTGGAAGGCGCATGGGACACCTCCAGCACCTGGTTTCGTGACTGCTGCCAAGATGCCGGAATCCCGTGCGCTTTCCAAGTTTTCAGACCATTTCAGCCCTTACATACCCTTGTCAGGGGGCTACACCGGGAAGCCCTTCGCCGCAACGGTGCAGAACCTGCTGGGAGCCTCGGTGGAAGTGGTGAAACGCAATGAAGCACACACTTTCGTGGTGCTGCCGAAACGCTGGGTGGTGGAGCGGTCTTTCGCCTGGCTGGAGAAGTGCCGCCGACTATGGAAGAACTGCGAGGGAAAGCTCAATACCAGCCTGCAAATGGTGGTTCTCGCCTTCGCGGTGCTAATCCTGAAGAGATTGTAAACAGGCTCTTAGGACCACCAGCCTTTGCCCCCTGTCTTCGGTCAGCGCATTTAACGCTTCTGCAACACGTCGGTGGGCTTCCGGTCTTTCGGGAAAGCTCGCGTAGCCCTTGTTGACCAACCCTTCACGGACTGTCAGGAAGGCAGCGTAATAGGCCCGGTCTACGGCAGAACGCCGTGCCGCCGCATCAGGCATTTCAGCCAGTTGTACGGCCAAAACCAGGTACGCTGAAGGCTGGATTGGTTCAAAGCTACGGGTCGCTCTCGAAGTCATAATAGAACTTGCTGGCCAAGATGGACTTTGCTGGACCGTCCATTTCCTGCCGCATGTCCCAGACAACCTTCAGATAATTGAGCCAGAGTCTCTTCGCCTTGGGCCGTCCGCAGTCGAAATCCAGGGTCAGCAGCATGTATTCCCAGTCGGCTTCAGGGTCCTGGTAACTCTCGACTTTAATCTCCTTTAGCGGCCACCCGCGTTTGGCCGCAACTTGCCGGGTTAGGTCCAGTATCCGATCAAGTAGAGGCCGCCCAGCGTCTCCAAGCAGCCGCTCGGCCACGGTGTCATCAGTCCTCCAGACGACTGGAATTTGCGTTGCTGCTTTAGTCATGTCTTCCACTGTATGACATTTAACCTTCGTTTCCAAGTCCTAACGACCCCACCACTCTTTCACCCGTTCCGCTATCTCCCGCTCCGACCCCTCTTCGCCCGGCTCGTAGTACCGGCGGCCCTTTAGCGACGGCGGTAGATATTCCTGGTCGACGAAGTGGCCTTCATAGTCGTGAGAGTATCTGTAGTCCTTGCCATACCCCATCTGGCGCATCAGGCCGGTGACGGCGTTGCGGAGGTGCAAAGGGACAGGCGGGTTTGACTGTTGTCTCACGTCCGCGAGAGCCCTTTCGATCCCCAGGTAGGCAGAATTGCTCTTGGGGGCGGTGGCCAAGTAGACAGTGGCCTCAGCCAGCGGGATCCGGGCCTCGGGCATACCTAGAAAATGGACCGCCTGTTGTGCCGCCATCGCAACCGACAACGCCTGGGGTTGTGCCAACCCGATATCCTCGGCGGCCAGAACCACAAGACGCCGGGTGATAAACAGGGGGTCCTCTCCGGCCTCGATCATCCGGGCCAGCCAGTAGAGCGCGCCGTCCGGGGATGAGCCTCGCACCGATTTGATGAACGCGGAGATTGTATCGTAGTGGCCCTCTCCCGCCTTGTCGTACAACTGTGAACGCCGCTGGAGCGCGTCGGAAATGGTGGCCAGGTCTATGACGGTTACTTTTGCGGAAGCAGTGGCGAACGCGGCGGTCTCCAGGGCATTCAGAGCCACCCTTGCGTCCCCGTTGGCGATGTTGACCAGGTGTTCCAGGGCCCCAGGGTCAATCTTCAGTTCCAAGTCTCCCAGCCCGCGTTCCTTGGCAGTCAACGCGCGCTGGACGATCGATTCCACTTCCTCCGCCCTCAGCGATTCCAGGGCAAAGACCCGGCACCTTGAGAGCAGCGGCGCGTTCACTTCGAAGGACGGGTTTTCGGTGGTCGCGCCGATGAACGTAACCGTGCCGTCTTCCACGTGGGGCAGTATCACATCCTGCTGGGCCTTGTTGAACCGGTGGATTTCGTCGACGAACAGAATGGTGGCCCGTTGGTACATGCCCTGCCGGTCTCTGGCCTCGGAGATGATGCGGCGCAGGTCCGCCACGCCTGCGGTGACCGCGCTCACGGGCTCGAATGATGCCTCCGTCTCACCGGATACCAGGCGGGCAAGCGTGGTCTTGCCCGTTCCCGGAGGACCCCATAGGATGAAGGAGGGCGGCTTCCCAGCCGCAATCGCCCGGCGCAATACGCGCCCATCGCCTATGACGTGTTCTTGTCCCACGAACTCTTCAAAGCTGCGAGGGCGCATCCGGTCGGCCAGAGGCGCGTCTCTGGCTGCCTGCTGCTGCCGTTGGTGTTCAAATAGCGAATCTGAGGAGGCCATATCGCGTGACCTGTGGCCCTTTAGCGGTTGGAATGGACCAGTGTGAGGGCGAAGGGTTAATCGAGCCGGGGCATCACGTCGCTGGCGAAGAGACGCATGGAGGACTCGACCTCGGTGTGTGCGAGTAGCCCACCGGTGTTGAACCAACAGATGAAACCCTGCGGACGATAGACCGATTTGAACCGGAGCAGTTTTTCCACCACCTGGTCTGGAGTTCCTACGGCGGCGAATTCGTCCTGGACCGTTTCGTAGTCCAGTGATTGAGCGCGAGACGACCCTCGCGCCGAACTTCCCATGTCCCTTAGCGTCCCGATGTAGTTGTTAATAGTCCTCTCGAATCCCTTACGGGCTTCGGACTCGGTCTGGGCGACGTTGACATGCACGGTAACGTTGACGTTCAGCTTGGACTCGTCATGCCCAGCTTCGGTCAATTCCTTCCGGTAAGATGCCAGCCCATCAATCGCGCCCTGGGTTGTGACGATGGTGGGAGCCACCAGAATGTTGTGACCTAGACTCCCCACCATACCAAAGGTGTCGGGGCTGTTGGCCGCGATGTATACCGGCGGATGGGGTTCCTGAAGGGGCTTGGGGGCAAGGGTCAAGTCGTCAGCCTCGTAATACCGGCCTTGGTGAGAGAAATTGTCGGTGGTCCACATTCCCAACACGATCTCCAACCCTTCCAGGAACCGCTCGCGGGCCTCTTCACGGTCGATGCCGTAGCCTTCGAAATGAGTCGGGATGGAGCCTCGGCCAATCCCGAAAATTGACCGGCCCCCCGAGAGAACGTCCAGGGCTGCCGCCTCTTCCGCAAGCCGTATGGGGTGGTGAAGGGGCATCAAATGTACGGCGGTGCCGATCTTTATCCTGCTGGTGGTCTGCGCGATGGCGGAGCCGACCATCAGCGGAGCGGGCATCACGGAGAATCGGGGGTTGAAGTGCAACTCGGCCAGCCAGGCGGAGTCAAAGCCCAACTCGTCCGCCAACTGCACCTGGGCAATGGTGTCCTGGTACCTCGCCGCTGGCGACTGGTCAGCCGCGCACGGCATCTGGTAGAACACACCGAAATTCATCAAATTCTCCTGGGCGCATCCGGCCGGGGAATTGGAACGTCCACGCCGCCGAGGTGAGTACCGCGTCCGCCCCTAAAGAGGAATGTTGCCGTGCTTCTTGGCTGGCAGGCTGTCCCGCTTGTTCTGCAGCATTTCCAGGGCGCGGATGACGCGGCCCCGGGTATCCGCTGGGTCAATCACATCGTCGACGAACCCCCGGTTGGCGGCCACGTAGGGGTTCGTGAATTTCTCTTGGTAGTCGTCGATCAGCTCCTGCCGCGTCTTTCCGGGGTCGTCAGCCGCTGCGATCTGCTCCCGGTAGATTATGTTAATCGCCCCCTCCGCTCCCATAACGGCGATCTCGGCAGAGGGCCAGACCAGGTTTAGGTCCGACCGTAGGTGCTTGCTGCTCATCACGATGTAAGCCCCGCCGTAGGCTTTGCGGGTGATAATGCAGACCTTGGGGACTGTTGCCTCGGCGTAGGCGTAGATGAGCTTCGCGCCGTGGCGGATGATACCGCCGTACTCTTGGTCCACGCCCGGCATGAAACCCGGCACATCCACAAGTGTCACCAGCGGAATATTGAAGCAGTCGCAGAACCGGACGAATCTTGCCGCCTTGCTTGAGGCGTCGATGTCCAACACACCGGCAAGGTAGTTAGGCTGGTTCCCGACGATGCCCAATGGGCGGCCACCCATGCGGGCGAATCCTACGACCACGTTCTGGGCGAAGTTCTGGTGGACTTCCATGAACTCTTCGTCGTCGACAATCCGGTAGACTATGTCCCGCATGTCGTACGGCCGGTTGGAGTCGTCTGGGACGATGTACCTCAGTTCCGGATCGGAACGGCTGGAGGAATCCCCTGATCCGGCCATGGGGGGGTCCTCCAAGTTGTTGCCGGGAAGAAAGCTCAACAGCCTTCGGACTTCGGTCAAGCACTCTTCTTCGCTGGAGAAGACGAACTGAGCGACCCCGCTCTTGGTGGCGTGGGCGGCGGCCCCTCCCAATTCCTCATGCGTCACCTCTTCGCCGGTGACCGCTTTAATCACGTCTGGCCCGGTGATGTACATCTGGCCCGTGCCCTGGACCATGAACACGAAGTCCGTGATGGCAGGAGAGTACACGGCCCCTCCGGCGGCGGGGCCGACGATGACCGAAATCTGGGGCACTACTCCGGAGAACAGGGTGTTTCGGAGAAAGATGTCCCCATATCCAGCAAGGCTGCCGGTCCCCTCCTGAATCCGCGCTCCTCCCGAGTCGTTCAGGCCAATGAACGGGCAACCGGTCTTCGCGGCCAGGTCCATCGCCTTGCAAATTTTCTGGCTGACAACCTCCGAAAGGGAGCCTCCGAACACGGTGAAGTCCTGTGCATAGGCGAAAACCTGGCGCCCGTCCACCTTTCCATAGCCGGTGACCACAGCATCACCGAGGAATCTTTGGTCGGCAAGCCCGAAGTCGGTGGTCCGGTGGGTTACGAAGGTGTCCAACTCTTCGAAAGTGCCGGGGTCCATCAGCAGGGCAATCCTCTCCCTGGCGGTTAGCTTGCCTCGAGAGTGCTGCTGGTCGATACGACGCTGGCCGCCGCCCCGGTGGGCCTCCTGACGCAGGTCATCAAGGGTAGTCAGCTTCTGGTCGATCAAACGGTCTTCTGCTGCGGTCACGGCCCCTCCGGAGGCTGGCTATAGGCGCAATTGGCATCATCCTAGCAGACGGGGTTTGTGCGGTGCAAGAATCCCGATTCAGGGTAACTGTTCAGAGTTGACCAGGCCGAGGCAACGGTGTGGGAGACTCTCCCCCTTTCGCATAAGGGGGATTTCCCCTCTGCCCAAGCCTGCTCGTTCAGGTTTGACATAGTTACTTAGTGCGATCGCCCTGACTCAGGTGCTAGAATCGGGTTGTACCCTTAATCTTGGGCTGGCTCCGTGGGCTCTCCTATTCGACACTTCCAGAAGAGTTATCCGCCTCCCCCTTGAGTTGACTAATTGACCACCGAAAAAGGCCTCCAGCACATCCTGGTTTCCGGCGGTGAGCCGCTGGTCTGGGGCCGCCGCACCTACGTCATGGGCATCCTCAACGCGACCCACGATTCATTTTCCGGGGACGGTCTGGGCGCGGACACTTGCAAGGCCGTCGACCTGGCCCTGCGCATGGAGTCAGAGGGCGCGGACATTCTAGACGTTGGCGCGGAATCGACAAGGCCAGGCTCGGTCCCGGCGCCGGTTGAAGAGGAACTAGAGAGGCTGATACCTGCGCTGGAAGCCATCTCAAGCAGGGTCCGAATACCGATCAGCGTGGATACCTACAAACCCGAAGTGGTGCGCCGCGCCCTGCAAGCCGGCGCAACCATCATCAACGACCAATGGGGGTTGCAGGGAGACCCCGCAATGGCGCAGGTGGCCGCTGACTCCGGCGCGCCGGTGGTCCTCATGCACAACCAGCGAGGCAGCCGCTACAACGACCTTATTTCGGATATCAAAGCCTCTCTCGCGCGCAGCATCAGCGCCGCCGTGGACGCCGGAGTGTCCACAGAGAACCTAGTCCTGGACCCCGGTATCGGGTTCGGAAAGACACCCGAACAGAACCTGGAAGTCCTGCGCAGGTTGCAAGAGATCAAGGCCCTGGGATTCCCCCTGCTGGTAGGCGCTTCCCGCAAGTCAACCATCGGACTGGTACTCGGCCTTCCAGTGGACCAGCGCGTCGAAGGCACATCGGCGACCGTAAGTCTGTCCATAAGAGAGGGCGCGGACATAGTGCGCGTCCACGATGTCCAACACATGGTGCGGGTCAGCCGTATGACTGACGCCGTGGTGCGGGGTTGGAGGCCCCCCGGTTGGCCTTCGTAACCGCCTACTTGGGGTTGGGGACCAACCTGGGACCGCGCCTGGACAATTTGCGGCAAGCGTGGGACCTACTCCCCCTTCCCGACGGCCGTCTATCGCACGTTAGGTCATCTCCAATTTACGAGACCGCACCGTGGGGAGTGGCCGGCCAACCCGATTTTCTCAACTGCGTATTGGAAATCACCACATCATTGACCCCGGCGGAATTGCTTGATTGGGTAAAGCAGATAGAAGCCACGACGGGACGGGAGTGGAGCCCGCGGTGGGGCCCAAGAAAGATCGACATAGACATCCTGTTCTACAGCGGCGACGTCGTCGATGAGCCCAACCTACAGGTCCCTCATCCCCGGCTACACCAACGGGCTTTCGTGCTGATTCCCTTGACGGATTTAGCCCCCGAGTTACGCCATCCAACGTTAAGGCAGAACATCAGGGAGTTAGCAGCCATCGTGCCGGAAACGGAAGGCGTGAAGCCTTGGGGTCCGCCCCTGGACCAATCTCAGGCCCCAGACCACAGCGCCTAGCGGTCAAATATACGATACTGGTTGACAACCGGTTGACAATGTACCGGCCCTATCGCATATTTGTATGCGTGTAAGAATCACGCCCGCCAACGCTTGCGAATTTTTCGCGGGTTATTGAGCGTAGCTTCAGCGGTGAGCGGGCGAGTCATCGAGGAGATAGCATGGCGGATAAACAACTTACTTTTGATGAGGACGCCCGTGTGAGCCTAATGCGCGGAGTGGACGAGTTGGCCCGAGTAGTCGGTCTTACCCTTGGGCCCAGCGGCCGAAACGTGCTGCTCAGCCGCATGTTCGGACTGCCGGTAGTGTGCAGCGACGGTGTTACCATCGCTAAAGAGGTCGAGTTGCCCGACGCATACGAGAATATGGGCGCTCAGCTCGTAAAAGAAGCCGCTTCCAAGACCAACGACGTGGTCGGCGATGGCACTACCACTTCGGTTGTACTAGCCCAGTCGATGGTCCGAAACGGGTTCATGAATGTGGCCGCCGGAGCCAGCGGCATGGCCATCAAGGAAGGTATCGACAAGGCCGTCGAAGCGGTCGTGGAAGAACTCAAGCGCTTGGCCGTCCCAGTTGAAGACCGGGAACAGATCGCCCGGGTCGCAGCCTTGTCCGCCCACGAGGAGACCATTGCGTCCCTGCTGGCCGACGCGATGGACAAAGT
Organism: Dehalococcoidia bacterium; assembly: GCA_965197545.1. Classification (GTDB taxonomy): domain Bacteria; phylum Chloroflexota; class Dehalococcoidia; order Lucifugimonadales; family UBA3495; genus CATOSP01. The sequence continues at coordinate 1,253,212 of CBDANJ010000007.1, read as the reverse complement.
TGGCCGGGACGGGGTTATTACCGTCGAAGAGTCCAAGGCTATGACTGACGAATTGGAGTTCGTCGAGGGCGTGAGGGTCGACCGGGGTTACCTGTCACCCCACTTCGTCACCGACACCGACAGAATGGAAGCGGCCCTGGACGAGCCTATGATTTTCCTGACAGACCAGAAGATCAGCTCCCCCAACGACATCGTTCCCGTAATGGAAAAGGTGATTCAGGCAGGGCGGCGGCCCCTTGTGATCATCGCCGAAGACGTTGATGGGGAGGCGCTTGCCACCCTGGTGGTCAACAAAATGCGCGGAACCTTGAACTGTGCCGCTATCAAGGCCCCCGGATTCGGTGAGAGGCGCAAGGCTCTCCTGGAAGATATCGCGACTCTGACGGGCGCCACCGTCATAAGCAACGATGTTGGGCTCAAACCCGAGACCGCCGAACTGGAGCAGCTTGGGTCCGCCCGCCGCGTGGTCGTCATGAAAGACGATAGCACTATCGTTGAGGGACGGGGACCGGCTCAGGCGGTGCGTGACAGGGCAGAACAGCTCCGGGTCCAGATCGAGGAGACGAATTCCGACTACGACCGTGAGAAACTGCAGGAGCGCATGGCTGCCCTGGTAGGAGGCGTAGCGGTTGTCAAGGTCGGTGGAGTCACCGAACCAGAGGTAAACGAGCGGAAGTCCCGGACGGAAGATGCGTTGTCTGCCACCAGGGCCGCAGTCGAAGAGGGTATCGTGCCAGGCGGCGGGGTCGCCATGATTCGGTCCGAGCACGTGTTGGACGACCTGGAAGCCAGCCTGGAAGGCGAAGAAGCTCTGGGGGTCCGCCTGGTCAAGCAAGCGCTAAGCGCACCGCTGGTCTTAATCGCGAACAACGCCGGCTACTCCGGAGAGGTGATTGTCGACGGAGTGCGCCGAGGCGAAGGCGACTGGGGCTTCGACGCCGAACGAGGGGAATTCTGCCACCTCATTCAGCAGGGAATCGTCGACCCCGTAAAGGTCACCCGCTCCGCCCTGGAAAACGCTGGCAGCATCGCCGGAATGATGCTCACAACCCAGGCGATTATCACCGAAATCCCGAAGGAAGAGCCGCTGCCTGCCGACGTCCAAGACTTCATGCACGATTAACATTACGGGATGTATCCTGTGGATGGTTGGTGGCGGGCAGCCTTGGCGCCCGCCACTTTCGCGTTTATCACAGTTTCGAGTCGTCATCTGGAAGGAGCCATGATTACCGGAGCGCTAGACAGAGAATCAATAGGCGACCTCGTCCAGGGAAAACCACCGCTTATCGAGCGTTATATCTCGCTGGACGAACAACTGCAGCCTAACGGCTTCGACTTGACTCTGCAGGAGGTAAGCCGGATGGCATCGGGGGGCGGCATGGGGGCGGGGCTCGACAACCGGGAGTTGGCCGAAACAGAGCCGATGCCTTTCGATGCTGCGGGCTGGGTTCGTCTACCGCCTGGCCCTTACCTTGTTACCTTCAACGAAGTTGTGAACCTGCCCCTGGACCTTACAGCCCTGGGATTCCCCCGCTCCAGCCTGTTGCGAAGCGGCGTCAGTTTGCACACCGCCGTCGGAGACGCAGGATACAGGGGACGGCCACAGGCCTTGCTGGTGGTACACAACCCCAACGGATACCAAGTCCAGAGAGACGCCCGGCTGTGGCAGTTGGTGTTCTTCCACCTGGCACAGCCGGTCAGCCAGGGCTACCAGGGAAGGTTCCTGGGGGAGAATATCTGAGGCCCGCTGGACCTTGTGATGCCCGTAACCAATTTAGAAGTTGAAGAGCTAGTAAAGCGGCACGCCCGGCGCCACGGCTTCGACCTGGTGCGGATAACAACCGCCGAGGAATTCTCCGCCGACCGGGATATCACCCTCGAGCGTATTCAGGACGGTCACATGGACGGGCTGCCCTGGTTCAACGAGTCTCGAGTGCGCCGGGGCGCTGGTCCGGCAACTCTGCTTCCCGGGGCGCGTTCCATCATCTGCCTGGGTATGAGCTACCTGTTCCCTGAGGATGGCGAGTCAGCCCCTGCGTCCAACACGGGTAAGGTGGCCCGTTACGCCCGGCTTCGGGACTATCACCGCGTGATGAAGCGCCGGATGCGGGCGCTAGCCGAGAATCTGTCCGAATCTCTCGCGTCCGAGATATCCGCCAGGTGGTACGTTGACGACGGCCCGATGCTCGACCGTGCCGCGGCCAACAGGTCGGGCCTCGGCTGGTTTGGCAAGAATACCAACATCCTTACGCCTTCTCATGGTTCTTGGGTGTTCCTGGGACAGTTGATCACAAACCTGGAACTCACTCCCGACCGACCTTTGGCCAAGACTTGCGGTTCGTGCGTCCGGTGCATCGACGCTTGCCCCACCGGAGCTATCGTCGCTCCCTATGTCATCGACAATACCCGCTGCATCTCATACCAGACCATCGAGAACAGAGGGGCGATTCCGAGGGAGTTGCGCCCTCAAATGCTGGACTGGGTATTCGGGTGCGACATTTGCCAGGAGGTATGCCCGGTCAACCGCAAGGCGGATATGGCGGAGCCTTCGGTTTGGGATCGCGGTGATCCGCAGGGCAATCTATCCTCGAAACAACCGGGCACAGGGTGGTCACCCACTACCGGCAGAGATGCGGTCAGAAACGGCGGATTGGGAACGATGGACCTGGTGGGTCTGCTCAAAATGACAGAGGAAGAGTTTCGGCAGAGGTTCCGCGGCACGCCCATCATGCGCGCCAAATGGGAGGGGATGCAGCGTAACGCCTGCGTGGCCCTGGGAAACCTGGGCGATCCGGGGACAGTTCCGGCGCTTGCCGAGGTGTTGCGCAAGGGTAGCCCGCTGGTACGTGGTCATGCGGCATGGGCTCTGGGGCGGATCGATAACCACGAAGCCAAGATAGCCCTTGAGTTCGCCTTGGCCCGGGACACCGATCCCGAGGTGGTGCGGGAGATCGAGTGCGCCCTGGAAGAAATCTGCCCTACCGGAGAAGTTGGACTGGCCGGTCCGTAGTCGTAGGCCCGATTCACAGGCCGGATGTCGGCTTAGGACGTTTGATGCTGGGCGTTCGTATCAGTGTTAGATCTGGCGGGGTGCGTGAGGCTCCCGGAGCTATACTCGACAATCCGGCTTCAGCATTGCCCACATCGTCCACATAGCCCACAACGGAGAGTCTCCGGGCTACTCCAGGCTGGCCAAATACCGGTCCAAGCGGTTGAAGCTGGAATTCCAGCCGCCCTCCACACCCATTTGCTCGTGGACCGCCCTGTCTTCCGCCGACCGGTGGACCATTCGCAATGTCATCTCGGTACCTGTCCCTCTGTCTCTCAGGGACACCGAGGTTACGACTCCTTGGGGGAGGTCTCCGGAGTATTGATAGTCCTCGCCGAACTCATCGGTGGCCACCAGCAGTTCCGATTCTATGATATCAGCGAAGATGCCTTCGACGGGGTATTGGGTCCCATCTGGGGCCTTCATAACGTATTTCCACCTGCCGCCGGGGCGAAGGTCCAGCTCTTCAACAGTCGTGGACATTCCTTCCGGCCCCCACCACTGCTCAATTCGCTCCCGCTCCGTCCATGCCAACCACACCAATTCCGGCCGGGCTTGAAACGTACGGTTGACGACAATTTCCCTATCTTCGGCAGAATCATGAATTCCGCCCGGACCAAAAGTCATGGGTGGCTCGCCCTCCGTTAGCTGGTTGCCCTTCCCCTGGCCTGGACGGCCGGGCGGCGTTGGGGCGCCTGAGCGCCTCCGTTATCGACGGGATTCCCGGTCTGGGGACTGGCGGCCTGGGGACTGGTCCTTGCGGAGTCCCGGTTGCGGCCCCGTCTCGACCCGCCCTTCTTCCTTCGGGCGGGCTCCGTGATCGGAGGCGCGGCGTCGCGGTTGTATTTCTTCCCAAGGCTGAGCTTCTTCATTTCCTCCTCGATGAGAAGAAAATCGCTCTTGGGCAGCAGGTGCAAGTTGCCCTGGAACGCCATATACCAGTTCTCGGGGGCCCAACGCCTCACATAGTCCAGCCTTGGGGCCAGGAGATTGGCGTCGATAAACTGGCTGGGGGTCAGGATGATTTCCGGCTTGGTCTGGACCCGGTAGGGCCAGTCGGCAACCCCTTCCTTCTCCCAGATGGGGGTGACATCTTCGACGTAGGAGGCCGTGGCGGTGGCCGTGGCGGTGAACCTGCGGAGATGGGTGACGTAAAACAGTATCCGGTCCCCGGACCCGATCCGTTGGACCTTGCGACGGTGCTGACCCTTCAAACCCAGCAGTTTGAACCCCATGTCGCGGGTTATCCCAAAATTCGTCTGGTTGCAAACTACCATCCAGAAGTTGTGGGGCATGGCTACCTCGGAGCGATACGCGCCTGAAGCGAGTTCACACGCTTGCTTGTTTGCAGGCATTTTATCACGTGCGGCGACCGCACCCACGGGGCCATGAAACAGAAATCCCCTCGATTTATGGGAGGCCGGACGGTGGTTGTTGTTGGAGGCCGGTTGGTGTACGATCTTCGCAGCCTTGGATCCCTGCAGGCCCAATGGCCCGGCTCCCGGCACAACACACCTGACCAGAGGGTATTGGAATGACATCTAGCGCTCAAGGACAGCGCGACATCGCCATTGTGGGCGTCGCAGAGTCCGATGAGATGGGCACCGTCCCGAACAAGTCGTCACTGCAGCACCACGCCGAGGCGGCGCACAACGCCCTGGCAGACGCGGGGCTATCCAAGTCCGACGTTGACGGCCTCTTCACCGCCGGCTTCTCTACCCTGGCAACCGCCGAATACTTGGGAATCCAGCCCGGCTACACCGACAATACATCGGTTGGCGGCTCTTCCTTCGTGATCCACGTGGCCCACGCCGTCGCGGCCATCCGAGCGGGATTCTGCGAGGTGGCCCTCATTACCCACGGTCAGGCGGGGCGCTCGACCAGGGGCAGGGCCGGTGGAGACCCCAACCAGCCAACGGCACAGTACGAAGCCCCTTACGGGATGATAGGGCCCCCAATCAACTACGCCTTGGCGTGCTCCCGGTACATGCACCAATACGGCGAGGACAAGACACGGCAGGGAATGGCCGAGATCGCCGTCTCAACCCGCAAGTGGGCGAACCTCAACCCCAAGGCCGCGATGCATGAGACGCCCATGAGCTTCGACGACTACCACAACTCCAGGTGGGTGGCCTGGCCGTTCCATCTGTTCGACTGTTGTTTGGTCACCGACTCAGGCGCGGCGATCATCGTTACGACAGCGGACAGGGCACGGAATTGCGCCAAGGAACCGGTCTGGGTGTTGGGCGCGGCGGAAAGCCACGACCACAACATGATTAGCATGATGCCGTCGCTAACGTCGTTGATCGCCAGGGAAACGGGCCCCAAGGCCTTCGGCCGGGCGGGGATGACCACAGACGACATCGACCTAACCATGATTTACGACTCTTTCACCTACACGGTGATGCTCACTCTTGAAGCGCTCGGCTTTTGCGGCCCCGGTGAGGCGGCGGACTTCGTGGCGGGTCAGCGGACCGCGCCCGGCGGAGACTTCTCGCTGAACACCAGCGGCGGCGGCCTCTCCTATACGCACCCCGGCATGTACGGCAGCTTCCTATTGGTGGAGGCGGTGCGTCAGCTTCGGGGCGAAGCCGGCGACCGGCAGGTCAAGGGTCGGCGGGACCCCACGCAGAACCCAAAGACTTCGGTGGTCAACGGCACCGGCGGCTCTCTTTCCTCCACCGGCACGGTGGTCCTGGCCAGGGACTAGCCCCCCAATCCAGGCTCAAAGCTGGAACCAAATGCCCCTTCCCGCGATCCTGCGGGAAGGGGCATTTATTAGTTTGGGTGACGCGCTAGCGTGTACCGGGAGCCGCGCCAGAAGAGTACAGAGGCAACAACATTGACGCACCGAACCGGATTTAACTCGCACCGGCGCTACGAAAGAGGGCCGTAGCCTGTGTGCTAAAGTAGCAACTATCACGATTACTGGTGCGGCGGTCTACCGACCGTACCATCTTTTTTACGCCCTTGGCGGACTTTGCGCCTTAGGTGAAAGGATATGCAAACATGGAACAGGCTATTCAGTCCTTTTTAGAGCATCTTATTGTCGAGAAGGGGTTCTCCCGCAATACTTCGGACGCCTACCGCAACGACCTCACCCAATTCTGGGATTACTACCAGCAGAAGGGGAAGCCCTTGGGCAATGGCCACAGCCCGTGGCAGTACGTCGATCTCAACCTGTTAAATGACTACATCGAGAACCTTCGCGACGCCAAGGGCTACCGCGACACCACCACCGCCCGCAAGGTAGCCTCCATCAAGTCCTTCTTCGGTTTCCTCTCTGAAAACGGCACGATCACGGAAGACCCTACCCAGTCCCTCGGCTCGCCCAAAGTTGGCCGCAACCTGCCAAAGTACCTCACCGAGGAAGAGGTCAACCGGCTGTTGGACAGCGCCAGCAACGCGGGTACTCCCGAGGGCCAACGGGACGCCACAATCCTAGAACTACTCTACGCCACCGGACTGAGAGTTGGGGAACTGGTGTCTTTGGACGTCCAGAGCCTTGACCTCAGCGAATCGTACATCCGGTGTTGGGGCAAGGGCTCCAAGGAACGCATCGTCTACCTCTACCCCAAGGCTACGTCTGCCCTGAAATCCTACCTGAAGAAGGGCAGGGTGGGGTTGCTGGGTTCACGCAAAGACCAGAAGGCCCTATTCGTCAACCACCGAGGCGAGCGTCTGACGCGCCAGTGGGTCTGGAACGTCTTGAAAACATACGGCGCAAAGGCCAAGATCGAAGCCCATATCACCCCGCACACCCTTAGGCACAGCTTCGCCACCCACCTACTGCAGAACGGGGCGTCTCTCAGGCACGTGCAAGAGCTGTTGGGCCACTCCAGCATCTCCACCACTCAGGTCTATACCCATCTGACCGACAATTACGTCCATCAAGAATACGAAAAGAGCCACCCTAGGGCCTAGTTAGCGGGGCCAATTGAGGGCAGCGGAATTGCTCAGGAGACCCCCGCCGCGCCTTTTCATTTTTGGAAAGGTGTCCCCTCTCCCTCTGGGAGAGGGTTAGGGTGAGGGCGTTCCCCCGCAAACTGACTTGCCGCAGCTACTACCATTGCAGGGAGAGTTGTCCCTCACCTCAGCCCTCTCCCCACGGGAGAGAGAGAATGAAAAGACCCTGGAGACCCCCGCCGCGCCGCTGCCCAATTATGTCAATTACTGTTATAGTGGTTGGGTAGTAGCCAGGACCACGGGGACACTTGCGGTTCAAGCAGTGGTATCATGGTCGGGAGGAGATACGTCCCCATGCCAGGTAAAGCCCGCCGGATTGCATCGCGTCAATCGCAGCTCAACCAACGCCGTAAGAAACAGCAGCGGGGCCCCAGGGGGATACCCGCCGCCATCGCGTCTCGCCCATCAACCAACGGTGAGACCGCCTCGAGCCAAATGCCCGAAAGCGCTCCCCCCACTGCCGCAGTCGCCACGGCTGACCGGCCAGCTCCCGCGCCAGCGCGCCCCAGCCCAGTAGCCAGGTCTTCCGCGTCGCCGCGCAACAGGCGGGAACCCTCAAACACCGCCCGTTACGTCGGGTCCGAGATCAAAAGGATACTGGCCCTAGCCGGAGCGGTGGTGGCTGTCATTGTGGCGCTCGCCTTCGTTGTATAGCATCCATGGCCGCTTCCTTGTTCGAACGCCGCTTGCTGGCGGCGCCAGACAGACCCGGCGTTTACATCATGAAGGACGCCCGGGGCAACGTTCTGTACGTAGGCAAGGCCAGCGTCCTTAGCAACCGCCTCCGCACCTACTTCGGCTCCCCTTCGAACCTCCCCAACAAGACACGGCGCATGTTGGGACAGTTGGACGACTTCGAATGTATCGTCACGGATACCGAGGCCGAAGCCCTGATACTGGAAAACACCCTTATCAAGCGCCACCGGCCCAGGTACAACGCCCGACTCAAAGACGATAAGACCTATCCCTACCTGAAGATCGCCCTGAACGAGGAATTCCCCCGGGTATATATCACCCGCAGGGTGGCCAACGACGGCGCAAGATACTTCGGCCCCTTCGCAACCGCCGGTACGGTGCGAAAGACCATGGACTTGGTCAAGCGCCTCTTCCCATACCGGTCCTGCACTAAGAACATTACCGGAAAGGACCCGCGGCCCTGCCTGGAATTCTTCATCAACCGCTGCGTCGCTCCCTGCACGGGCTACGCCACCAAGGAAGACTACGACGAAGTGATCCGGCAGGTCGTCCTGTTCATGGAAGGGGATACGGAAGCGGTTACCCAGGACCTGCAAGACAACATGCAGAAGGCTTCGGATAGCCTGGAGTTTGAGCGGGCCGCCGTGTTGCGCGACCGGATGCGCAGCGTGGAACGGGTGGCGGAGGAACAGCGCATCAAGGTCGACGCCAATCCGGTGAGCGACATGGATTTGATCGCCCTGGCCCAGGAGAACCAAGAGACCTGGGTGGAGGTCTTCTTCGTCCGGCACAACAAACTCGTCGGTCGCGACCATTTCTTCATGGAAGGGGCGCAAGAAGACGATCCGGGGCTGGTCATTGGTCAGTTCATCAAGCAGTTCTACCAGTCCGCGTCCGAGATTCCGCCGCGTATCCTGGTCCAACACGCCGTGGAGGAAGAAGAGTTAATCCGGGAATGGCTCCAGAGTCTCAGAGGCAAAAGCGTCCGCATTGCTCTTCCCATGCGCGGGCAACACAAGAAACTGATCGACCTGGTCGCGGAGAATGCCCGTCAGGGATTGAACCAATACCGTGTCAGGTGGTTGGACAAGGCCGACATCATCCAAGGGGCCATGTCTGAGCTACGCGAAGAGTTGAGCCTGCCTACCGACCTCCGCCGCATGGAATGCTACGACATCTCCCATATTCAGGGCACCAACACCGTCGGCAGCATGGTCGTCTTCGAGGACGGCGCGCCCAAACCCGCCCATTACCGGCGCTTCCGGGTAAAGTCGGTGGAAGGCGTGGACGATTTCGAGAGCATGAGAGAGGTGCTGCGCCGGCGGTTTAACCGGATGGCGGAGGTACGCGCCAAGCAGAAGCTGCAGGATAGCGACGGCACACGTCCCTCAGATGAGACATGGGGCATATTCCCAGACTTGGTCTTGATCGACGGGGGAAAGGGTCAGCTCTCCGCCGCCCTCGAAGTGCTGTTGGAGATGGGCTTGGACAACGTGCCCCTGGCTTCCCTGGCTAAGGAGAACGAGTGGCTTTACGTACCCCACACACCGGAGCCGATTATCCTCTCCCGTGACTCGCAGGCCTTGTACCTGGTGCAACGCATCCGGGATGAAGCGCACCGATTCGCGATAACCTACCACCGTAACTTGCGCAGCAAGAGTAGCCTGCGTTCTCCCATCGACTCTGTTAACGGCATCGGCCCCAAGCGCAAGCGGATGCTGATGCGAAAGTTCGGTTCACTCAGCGGCATCAAGCAGGCATCGGTGGACGAGATAGCCGCCGTACCCGGAATGACCCGTTCGTTGGCCCTTTTGGTCAAGCAGAGCATTTAACTCCGGCTGCCCTTATACACTTCTACCGTCCTCCTCGGTTGCCTGTACACTTTTTGTTATGTACTATTGTAGTCACGCGTGGGCCTTGAGTGGTCGTTAAATTGAAGGCGCGGACATTCGGAGGGGGTTGGGGTGCATGGTCAAGGTCTCTATCACTCTTCCGAATAACGCCCAGATTACCTTCGAATCTGAAGAACCCGAGGTCATCCATCAAATCGTCGATATGGTGCTTCGAGACCTTCCCCGCGATCTCATGCAGGTGTCTCATCCTACCCCTGGCAACGGCTATGGACCGGCGCCCACGGAAAAGGGTAGTAGTGTAGACACTCCTCAAAAGGTGGAAGACACCTCCCCCCCGCCTCCCGACATCCTCCAGGACCTCTCCCCAGAGGATACAGGTAGCCCGGAGGAGCCAGACCCGGTCATCCAGCCTGAAATCGAATCCTCGGCTCCACCTGTCCCCGCGCTACCATCAACCGATCTTTTTCCCGAGTCCGCGCCGCCAGACCGCCGGAAGGCGGAGCAGGCGGCGCGGTCGGCGGCGGCCGGGTTGGCGTTTATTCACTTCTGTCAGTCGTCCAATCCGTTGGGCGACATGCGCAAAGTGGTGGTGGCGGCAGAAGGCGCGGCCCAGTTCCTGGAGATGGACAGCGTCTCAGCGGAAGACCTAGAGGAGCTTTTCGACCGGGTTGGATGGCTCCAGCCGCACAACTTCACCCAGACCCTCCGCAACGCCGCCCGCACCAAGTTCCGGTGGCTGGAGAGAGTGCCGGGCAGGTCGGGGCATTACTCCGTTACCGGGTTGGGCCGCTCCAAGATACTGACCAATTGAACTTCGCCCAATGTTGGGGATGCTTTTAGCGGGTTGCAGCCTGTCCTCGCCGGGACTATCCTAAGCGCAGCAATTCCGATTAAATTCGCGGCGGCCTCAGGGCTGCGGCCGTTTTCCAGCCTGCGAAGCCGCACCCGCCTCACCGAGAAGTCCAGGGACCTAAATCTAGCTGTTGGGAGTCGTTGGCCATGAGGATGTATATAAACGGCAACTGGGTCGATAGGCCCGAGACCATCCCGGTATTCAATCCTTTCGACCAGACTGTGATCGACACCGTCCCCAAGGGGACAGCGGCAGACGTCGACCAAGCTATTGCAAGCGCGGTCAGGGGAGCGGCGGCGATGGCCAAGCTGCCTGCCTACGAACGCTACGCCATTCTTCGCCGCACCGCCGATTTGATGGCCGAGCGGGTCGAAGATCTGGGCCAGACCATTACCCTGGAAGAAGGAAAGGTGATCTCTGAAGGCAGAGGCGAGGTCCAGCGAGCCATCCAGACCATCACGCTTTCCGCCGAAGAAGCCAAGCGGCTCCACGGGGAGACTGTCCCATTGGATGCGGCCCCGGGCAACGTCAGCCAGTTCGGGTTCACCATCCGAGTACCTGTTGGGGTCGTGGCCGCCATCGCACCCTTCAACTTCCCTCTGAACCTGGTCTCCCACAAGGTCGGCCCAGCCTTGGCCGCGGGCAACTCGGTGGTGCTCAAGCCCGCTGGCGATACGCCCCTGTCGGCTCTGAAGCTCGTGGAGCTCCTACTGGAAGCGGGACTACCAGAAGAAGCGATACAGTGCATCACAGGGCCTGGCAGCGAGATCGGCGACGTCCTCACCGGCGACCCCAGAGTGCGAAAGATCACCTTCACCGGCAGCATGGAGATCGGCGAGCGCATTTGCCGCAACGCCGGGATCAAGAAAGTGACGATGGAACTGGGTTCAAACAGCCCCCTAATCGTAATGAACGACGCCGACCTGGAGCGGGTCGCCGCCGCCACCGTGGCCAGCGGATTCGCCAACGCCGGTCAGGTCTGCATCTCCACCCAGCGCGTGTTCGCAGACCGGCGCATTTACGCCGACTTTCTTGATGCCCTGGTCGCTCCCACCGAAGCCTTCTCCACCGGCAACCCGCTGGACGAAGCGGTGCGAATGGGCCCCATGATCCGGGCCAGCGACGCTGACCGGGTGGGCCAGTGGATATCGGAAGCCGTCCAGAGCGGCGCAAGGGTCATCGCCGGAGGAGACCGCGAGGGCACGATGCACGCTCCCACGGTAGTTGCTGACACCACGGCAGACATGAGGGTATCCCGCGAAGAGCTGTTCGGCCCGGCGGTCGCCGTCGCCGCCTTCGACGACATCGACGACGCCATCGCCAAGGCCAACGACAGCCGGTTCGGCCTGTCGGCGGGCATTTTCACTCAAAATATTGATTGGGCCATGCGGTTCGCCAAAGAGGTCCACTCGGGTAACCTCCACATCAACTCTCATCCCCAGTGGCGTGCCGACCTCATGCCCTACGGCGGTCTTAAGGACAGCGGAATGGGCAAGGAGGGGCCTGGCTACGCAGTGCATGAGATGACCGAGCTAAAGATGGTGGTTTTCCACCAGTAGACCGTTCAGCCCCATAGTCCAGAAAGGACCATGCTAAATATGGAAATAATCACCGAACCGCCCAGACGGGCGATGGCGGTCACACCCCATCCCGACGATTGCGAAGGGGGATGCGGCGGCACCCTATCCAAATGGATCAGGGAATCCGGGACGGAGGTCGTCATAGTGCTTTGCACTAATGGCGATAAGGGTACGTCGGACCGTGAGATGACCTCCCCCAATCTCGCGGCTACCAGAGAACGGGAACAGCAGGAAGCAGCCGGTGTGCTTGGGGCAAAGGACGTCGTATACCTGTCCTATCCAGACGGCGGGCTCGAAGACTCCATGCTTTTCCGAAGCCAGGTGGTCCGCGCGATCAGGACGCACAAGCCCGACGTGGTCATGGCGATCGACCCATACCGCAGCGTCAGCCACACCCACCGGGACCACCGGATGAGCGGACAGGTGGCCTTGGACGCGGCCTACACATATGCCTGGAGCCACCTACATTTCCCGGAGCAAATCACCGGCGAAGGGTTGGAACCGCACCGGGTAAAGGAAGCCTATCTGTGGGGCAGCGAAGCGCCCGACGTTTGCGTGGACATCGAACACCATATGGACGACAAGATCGACTCCTTGTCTAAACATGCAAGCCAGATGGGTGGGAGAATGGTGGACAGGGCCGCCCGCATGAGGAATTGGGCATCCCGCAGCTCCGAGAGAACGGGACTCCCTTATGCGGAATCCTTCCGCAGGATCAAGTTCGAAATCGGCTCCCTGGGCTGGCAGTTCCTCTACACGTAGGGGACAATCCCAAAGTCTCGTATGACCCTCTACACGAAGCCGGTCCGGCCAGGCCACCAGGAACCAAATTAGTACTACAGTTGCACATTCACTGATTCGGTACTTTCAGCCGGGCGCCAAAGTTAAATTTAGCTTAGTCATGTTACAGGCAGAGCCGTAAAACCGTATCTGGCCATTGTCATTCTCAAGGCCGCCTGACTCTTCAGTTCGTCCTGTGCGGCTGTAGTACTAACAGTCCCTAGTCCAATTCCCGCCCAAGCGCGGCATACAAATTGGAGTCAAAGCACCCAACTCATCGGAAGTCCAACAAGTGACGGAACCGTTACTTCTCACTGCGCAGGCTGCTGCTGCTCCAAAAGAGCCGACGCTGACGGAAGAGAACTCACCGGTTCCTCCTAGCTGCGCATACTCACCGTATTTGTGATAATGCCAGCAAAGTAAGGCACCCTGTGTCGTTACTCCACAGGTACGAACGTGGCCCACGCTTATGGATGAAAACTTGGCGGCAGGCGGTTGTGCTTCACTGCCAGGACCAAGAGTGTAGAAAAAGCTGCCCCAGCAAACAGCAGAGCCTCTCCGGAGCCCGCAAGTGTATAAACCACCAGCGCTGACGGCAGTAAAATTGCCGTTGTTAATGCTCGGCAGTCCCACTCTCAAATCAAGATACTCTCTTTGAGAATCTTCTGCTCCCCAGCATCTAGCGTAACCGTTCCAACGCCCGACACCTGTCAAAAGCCCGCAGGTATGAATCAATCCAGCGCTGACGGAGCCGAAAGTGCCACGTGACGGTGTGGCTTGACCGTGATCGTTATCTCCCCAACAAACTACGGACTTGTCTAACTTTACCCCGCACGTGTGGAAGGCTCCTGCACTGATGGAGGCATAAGAACCCAGTGGCGGTGCGGCTTGACCAATCTCGTCACTTCCCCAACAAATTACGGCTCCACCTGTTTTTAACCCACAGGTATGTTTCGTTCCTGCGCTGACTGATGTAAAAGAACCTTGTGGCGGTGTGGCTTTACCAAAACTGTCATTCCCCCAGCATAGGATGGATTTATCGACAGTCAAACCACAAGCATGTCCACCACCCACGCTGACCGAAGTGAATCTGGCGGAGGCAGGCGGGGTGGGTTGTTGTGGTCGCAGCGTAGGAGGCGCGCTATCCGGCGTTGGCGTAGTATCAGTCGGCGTAATGGCGCAGGAAATGACGCCAACAACGAGTACAATTGTAATGAGTGTAATGAGTTTCAATTTCTTTTCTAGTGCTTTCTCCGTTTAGTTATGATACAAGGCTGAAGGTTGGTATAGTTGAGGCATAATCATGTTCGGAGAGGTTGTTGCCATGCCAGCCATCAAGTACGTCGTGGACCTGACCGGGGAGGAGCGGGAGCAACACCTACGAGATCACGAATCATGAGCCCACCGGTGAGCATGGAGCGGCTCCAGCCCAACTCCTCAGCCATAGGCTTGAAGAAGAAGCCAAAGGTCTGCGGCCCTAGCCCGACTCTCATGCCTTGACTAAGGAATCCGCAGACGACGATGTACTAGCCATAAAAACCGCGGTTGAGCCGCTACCATGTCTCCTCCTAATGGAACTAACAACTCAAGGGGCTGAGGAAGAACGGCATGTGGGAACCGAACCCTCTCTCGACTCCCACACGTGGAAACCGTTCAGACCGAGGTTGGACTCGTCCGGGAAAGGGTCTAATAGACTCGGTTCAGGACGACGGGATTAGTCCGCTTCGTGGAACCGGCTGATGATCCTCCTTAGCTGGGCTTCTTCCACCGGTTCGCTGGTCGTTAAGGACAGGCTCATCTCATCCAATAGACCGCTATACCTTTCCAGGTACTTGTCGGCTATCTCGTCATACTCGCCGATGACGGCAAAGGCATCGAGCATTTCATCGCTGATAAGCTCCCCCATTTCCGCCCATTCGCCTCGCAGTGACATCTGGTGGAGTTGCGGACCGATCTCGTTGAATCCGTGGCATTCCAGTACGGGGAAGTAGGTGCGGGTCGAAGCATAGAACGCGATTCGCCTCCGGACTTCGGCCTTGGCTTCCCGGATACTGGACTGGTTGGGACCGGTGATGATAAATCCCCCGCCGCTTACCTTGATGTCAGACTCCGGACGTTCCGCCTTCTCCGCTCCCTGGGCCACACCGGGCCGCACGATATCACGCACATATTCCGCCGAGGTGAGACTGTGAAGCATGAGGCCGTCGCACACCTCTCCCGCGACCCGGCAGTTATAGCCGTTGACCGCCCCTGTGAACACTTGGGGAGGCTCATACGCCGACGGCCCCGGATTAAAGAACGGAGTCATTAGCGAAAACTGGTAATGTTTACCCTGGTAGTCGAGCCTGGAGCCGTTCGCCCAACAGTCCCAGATGTGCCGCAGGGACTCCACGTATTCCCGGAGCCTGGGACCCGGCGGCTCCCACAGAGTGGAAAAGCGCCTTTCAATATGGCCCTTTACCTGCGTCCCCAGTCCCAGCCGGAATCTCCCTCTGGAGAGGTCCTGTAAGTCCCGGCTGGTGTGGGCCACCACCATCGGCGACCTGGGAAAGGCGATGGCAACCCTGGTCTCCAATGTCACTCTGGACGTGCTGGTGGCCGCCAAAATCAGGGGAATGAAAGGGTCGTTGGAAGTCTCGCTGCTGGATACGCCATCGTATCCCATCGCCTCTGCCCAGGAGGCTTCAGAAGCCACCGCGTTCAAATCGTGGGAATGGAGGCGGTATATTACTCTCATGCTGTCCTCTGGAATATGGCGTCGGACTTGGCGGCCATAATGAAATCGTTGACGTGTAGGTCTCTTATCTTGTGGGTCCACCAGGTCACCTTGACCCGACCCCACTCGGTCACAAGCCTGGGATGATGTCCTTCCAAATCAGCGGCTTCGCCTACTGCCTTGGTGAAGCTCAATGCCTGCTCGAAGTCCTTGAAACGGAAGACGCGGTCAAGCTTGCGGATTCCCTCTTCTATAACCATGTCCCAGTCAGGCACCTGCGGCGCGAGTTCAGCTACCTCGACATCGGTCACGGGCGGAGAATCGCGACGGCATGCCACGCATTTTTGACTCGTTAGTTCGGTCATTTCGTCCTCTGGCTAATTCTAGCACAGGGCTGTAATTGGCCGGGCTTTGATCCTGCCCATTGCCTGACCTGCGGACCGCCGTTTGGCCGCTTGACCGATAGTGACAAAGCATTAGCATGGCACTAATATAAGGTGCGCACACCGCAGGCTAACCAGCAATATTTTACCCACATTTTGCAGGAGGAAGGTCATGATTCCTGGAGCGATAACAAATTCCTGGCGGCTGCAACTGGCCGATCAGGACCTCGGAACACTCATCCAGGAGGCCCGAAGCCGAGGCGCCCGGCATGTTGAGCTACGTCAGACCTGCCTAGGAGATTGTGAGGCTGGCGAGGGAACGGAGTGGAGGCCGGTCCTGCCTCGATTGCAGGTTGTGGTCGACTCATTCCCCGACATAACCTTCGACCTGGCAATGGCTTACCCCTGCCTCACCGAAGAAGCCACCCCAGCGGGCGAACAGTTCCAGGCCGCGCTTGAGGCCGCCAAGATCGTCGGCAGAGACACGCCGCACCTGCGCATGGTGGACCCCAACACCACCGCCGAGCCCTGGGAACAGGCCGCCGACCTCCCCGGCGAGGCGCTGGGTCTGGCCGATCTCGCACGGGAAGCCGCGAATCAGGGCGTCATCCTGTCCGTGGAAAACTCCGGACAACCGCTGCGCAGCATGGCTCTGTTAACTCGTGAGGCCCGGGCGCGCCTCACTCCTGAACAGGGGGCATACCTCGGCTTATGCCCCGACCCTACAAACCAACTTCGCCGCCACCCAGACAGCGATCCTCTCGCCGAGCTAGAGGCGTTGCCGCTGGACATGGTCAAGATCGTCCACTTCAAACAGGCCCGCCACGGCGCGGCGCTCCCCAGCGTGGACACTGGCGATCTGGACTGCTTGAAGATGCAGGAGATCTTGGACCAAAAGGGCTACGAGGGCGCCGCCGTCATGGAGATCCCTCCGGACCAGCAGGTGTTCGACAACCTGGCGTCCAGCTACGCGTATTTGGGGTCAGCTTAGACTAAATTGCGTCTGGAGAGGGAGCGATGGGCCTAACACACGTGCACATGGAAATCAGCAATCCGTCGGATATGGAAACGACGGAACCAATCGAGTTGCTCGTGGATTCAGGAGCGATCTACTCCGTAATCCCGGGCGGTTTACTGGGGAAGCTGGGAATCCGGCCTTACGCCGAGCAAGAGTTCCGTTTGGCTGACGGGTCTAGGATTGTACGCAAGAAGGGCATGGCCGGGTTCCGGTATGGCGATCGGACCGGCGGTGCGGACGTAATCTTCGGTGAGCCCGGCGACAGCTTGCTCTTGGGTGCATTCACACTGGAATCTCTTGGGTTGGGCCTTGACCCTATCCGCAGAGAACTCGTGGAAATTCCAATGGTACTGTGAATGGTACTCTGAGCGATTACACCTATGGCGGACTACAGCCAATACACTGTATCGATCCATTACGACCAAAGACTATACCGGCATGATATTGCCGGTTCGACCGTTCACGCGCAAATGCTGGCCCGGCAAGGCATCATTAGCGTAGAGGACGCGGTCCTCATCGTTGAGGGCCTGGATAAAATCAGGGAGGAGATCAAGTCCGGTGATTTTCCCTGGGACGCCTCCCTGGAAGACCTGCACATGAACATCGAGGGTCGGCTGCACCAGCTCATAGGCCCGGCGGCCGGCCGGTTGCATACGGGGAGGTCCCGCAACGACCAGGTTGCCCTGGATATGCGGCTCTACACCAAGGAAGTCATCTACGCTACTATCAAGGGCCTTCGAGGGGTGCAAGGAACGCTGGTGTCCCTCGCCGGACAGCACATCGAAGTTGTAATGCCCGGATACACTCACCTGCAGCGCGCGCAGCCGGTGTTGTTCGCGCACCACGTACTTTCCTACTTCCAGATGTTCCAGCGCGACATAGAGCGGTTCCGCGACTGCTACCGCCGCACCGATGTCCTGCCGCTGGGCAGCGGAGCGTTGGCGGGCGTCGCCTACCCGACCGACCGGGAATACCTTGCCCGAGAGTTGGGGTTCAGCCGCATCAGCTCCAACAGCATGGACGCGGTCTCAGACCGGGATTTTCTGTTGGAATACCTGTCGGCGGCATCAATCTGCATGATGCACTTTTCCCGTATGGCGGAAGAGATCGTTCTCTGGTCCAGCCGGGAGTTCGAGTTTATCCGCCTGAGTGACGAATTCACCACCGGCAGCAGCATCATGCCGCAAAAGCGCAACCCCGACTTCGCCGAGTTGGCCCGTGGAAAGACCGGGCGCGTCTACGGCAACCTCATGGGGTTGCTCACCGTGTTGAAGGGGTTGCCCCTCACTTACAACCGTGACCTGCAAGAAGACAAGGAAGGGTTCTTCGACACTGCCGATACCATCCTTGCGACACTGAGCGTGTTTCGAGGGATGCTAGGTGGACTAACCCTGAACGCCGGCCGTGTTGCCCGTTTGGCCGGGGAGAGCTTCGTTTTGGCCACAGATCTGGCCGATTACCTGGTGGGCAAGGGTGTGCCCTTTCGCGAGGCGCACGGCATCATGCGGGACCTCTGCGGCTATTGCGAGTCTCTCGGGAAAGAATTGCTTGACCTGACCCTCAGTGAATTTCAGCGTTTCTCTGACCAGTTCGACGAAGGAGTATACCGGGTCACCCCGGCCAGTTCCGCGGCTGCCAGAGACAACCCCGGTGGAACAGCTCCGCTTCGGGTCGCCCAGGAGTTGGACCGCGCCAGGACGCTGCTGGAGGAAGAGCCCCATGGCATCTGACGCACGCATTCTCATCGCGCCCTCAGTCCTTGCCGCCGACTTCGCCAACCTGGGTCAGCAGATACGGGAGGCCGCGGACGCGGGGGCCGACCTCATCCACGTGGACATCATGGACGGGCGATTCGTGCCCAACATTTCTTTCGGGGAAACCATCGTAGACGCCATACGAGGCTCTACCGACGTTCCCTTAAATATCCACCTGATGATCGTCGAACCCGACGATCTGCTGCCTGCATTTATGAAAGCGCCCCAGGACCAAATCATCGTCCACGCCGAAGCCTGTCGGCACCTGCACCGGACTGTAACGAGGGTGAAGGAGTCGGGCTGTCAGGTGGGAGTCGCCATTAACCCGGGTACGCCGATCTCGGCGGTGGAAGAGGTATTGCCGCTGCTGGACCTGGTGCTCGTAATGACTGTGAACCCCGGTTTCGGCGGGCAAGCGTTCATACCTGGGGCGTTGTCTAAGGTGGAAAGACTGTATGAGACCATCCAGAGAGAGGGCTACGGGACGCATCTGGAAGTAGACGGGGGAGTAAAAGCCGACTGGACCGCCCAAGACTCGGTGAAGGCGGGTGCGACGATCCTGGTAGCAGGGACGGCGATCTTCAACGACTCCGAGCCTGTGTCCCAGGCGATGGCCGGGATGAGAACGTGTGTCCACGGGCTTCGGGTGGGCTAGACATACCCACACCGGGACCAGGGATTACTTCAGCGCCGCGACGGCCTTCCGCACCTTGGATGACTTGTTGAGCGACCTCAGGCAGCGGCTGCAAATCTTCACCTTGATGGACCTGCCGTCCTGAAACAGTGTCTGCTTGTGGACGTTAGCCTTGAACCGGGTCTTGGTGTGACGGTTGGAGTGGCTTACGTTGTTTCCACTCATCCCCGACTTCAAACAAATTTCACATCTCATGTCGTTGGTATGTCCCCTGCATGGGTCCAAACGGACTGCTGAATTTTGGATCGAGTATACCACGGGGCCATCAGCCCCACCAACCGGCTGCTTCACGGTTCACAGGGTTTCTCGTGCCAGCGGGACTTCGGAATTGTTAATCTGTCCTCTCTCCTGAATGAGAGGACCATTACCTCATTCACTCCCTCGACCGATAGATGTCCACGGCGGCGTATTCGATCACCGAGCCCCGTACCGGCGGCCTCGGTTTCTTGACGCGCACCTGGACCGCGTCGACCGGAAACTCAGCCAACACCTTTGCTGCGATATGATGCGCCGTCGCCTCCAGCAGGTTCTTGGACTGGCCCTCGACCACGGTCTGGACTGACCGGTAAAGGCGGGGATAACTTACCGTGTCTTCGAGACGGTCGGAGGCCCCGGCGCAACCGAGGTCGAGCTCGACCACCAGGTCAACGATGTACGCTTGTCCCAGGACCCGCTCTTCTGGATTCACGCCGTGATAACCGTAAAACTGCATCCCTTCCAGGATGATGCGGTCCGGCCTTCGAGGGCGGTCAACCATGAACTATCACACGGTCCTCGATCACCCGGTCCTCGATTCGATGGCTGCCATCTTGGCCAGCAGGTTTTCGGCGCGTTTGAACACCGGAACATCGATCATCCGGCCATCCAGGTCCGCTGAGCCGCGGCCGTTGGACTCTGCCTCTCGGAATGCATCGACGACTCTCCTGGCGTAAGCCACTTCATCCTCGGAGGGAGTGAACGACTCGTTGATTAGGTCAATCTGCGCGGGGTGGATCGCGAATTTCCCGGTGTAACCGAGCTGGCGGATTAGCCTGCAGTCTTCCCGAAGCCCGTCCGGGTCCCTGAAGCCCACGAACGGAGAGTCTAGGCAGGCGACCTTGGCGGCATGGGCGGCGACGGCGGTCTGGGCCCTGGCGAAATAGACTTCTTCCCCCGTGTCGGTACGCTGGATGCCGATATCGTTGGTGTAGTCCTCGGCCCCGAATGCGATAGCGATAATTCGAGGCGTTGCCGTGGCCATCTGATAGGGAGCCAACACGGCCGGTGCGTTTTCGATCCAGGGGATGAGCTTGATCTGGCCCGGCTCCACACCCGAAGCCGACTCCAGAGCAGTAATCAGAACATCGGCGTCTCGCAACTCTTGGGGGGACTCGGCCTTTCCGAGACTGATCCCGGACAGATCTTGGGAAACCAGGACTTCCAGTTCGTCCTTGGTCAGCCCGGTGTCCAGGGAGTTGACGCGGACCATCACCCTGTGCCCCGCACTCCGCAACCTCGGCACCCACTCGCGGGCCACGTCCCGGGCGTTCACCTTTTCCGCGGGAGGGACCGAGTCCTCCAAGTCCACCATCGTCACATCGGCGTTGAACCCTAACGCCCTTTCCAACATGTTGGGCCGGTTGCCGGGCACGAAGATCAGGCTACGCAGTAGCTCCACTTGTTATCTCCTGAAATTTACTTCGGTTACAGAGTGAGACCGGAAAACTGGTAAGAACTGGCGAGCCGTTTCAGGCAAGCCACCCCTCAGCCTTCCGGCGCAACTTCGATGGCATTCATGAGACACACCCACTGGTTGAGGGAAACTTCGAACCGGCGCTCCCTCTGTCTTGCGCTATCCTCCCAAAACTCCCTGGTCATTTCCTCGGGCCTGGGGCTGGTAACCCTGGTCGCCTCCCAGTGTGAAGGGCCATGATACCCGGTGAGCAACACGATCTCCAGTGGGTCAGTGGCGGCCAGAGTGGACCACAGTCCGAGGATTCTCGCATCCTGGGCCTCCACTCGGGGCCAAACACCGTCACGCGTCAGGGACAAAAACTCTTCCAGGTCGGCGGGATGAATGAAAAAACGCCGGTAGCCGTAGACGGTCCTTCGGTCTTCTGCAGGGATGTGGGATTTGGGGCGGTCGGCAATCGCCTTAAGGAGCCTGGCCTCTTCCCGCTCCGCCATCGGGTTGCCGGGGAAGGCATCCTGGAAATTGCTCCATGCCCCGAACCCTGGGAAACGGGTGATCTGGACCACTTGTTCTATCGGATATCCGATCAAGCCACTTAAAAGGCATAATACTTCGCCGCCCTGTTCCCGCACGAGAGGCCAAATGTCGTTCCGAGCGTGCTGGACATATTCGTCAAGCGCGCCTTTGTGAAGGGTGAGCTGCCGCTGCTCGTATATCGAATGGTCTAAAACCACCTCAGGTCACCACCATGCCCGCCCCGTCAACCAATCCGCGAGACGTTATGTCACGACGCGACGGTATTCGCCACAGGGGAATCACCGACTACAGTTGGTATGGGGGATGCCGCTCCCCGTCAGGCACTCGTTCAATCTGTTCGGTCACAGGGTTGACCCTGTATCGCAGGTTTTCTAGTAGCTCGACGCCGATGAGGGGGGTTGACGCAGGTACCATGATTGCACCGAACCTCTCCCCTCCGAGCTCTCCACTGGCGAAGTACGCATCCACCTCCACCATACCCGTCGCGCTGATGAGTTTAACCTTGCCTTGAGTCGGCTCTACCCCAAGCGCTTCGATTTCCTCTAGCGGCAATGCAAGATACGTAGAACCCGTATCGACCAGGAACCGGTACTCCCTGGTGGCCAGGGGTCCGATCACCCTGGCCAGAACTTCCGCACCGCCCATGAATGCCTCCTGCCCCAATCAAAGTCGCGCCAGTGCGCGGGCCAATATGGCATACAGCCATTCTACTCACCATGCAGAACGACACGACTACACGAGATACGGGCCGTTCCACTCACTGTCCGGGACTCGCTCGAGCTGTCGGGTTACCGGGTTGACCTTGAACCGCAGGTTGTCAAGAAGCTCGCAACCGATTAAAGGAGTGGACGCGGGTACGAGTAGAGCGCTGAACTCCTGGCCCATCAATTCGCCATCTGCGAAGTAAGTATCCACCTCCACAATACCGGTAGCGCTCATGAGCTTTATCCTACCTAGACCCTGTCGCAAACCCAACGCCTCTATCTCTTCGAGGGGTAAGGCGATGTAAGTTGAACCGGTGTCGGCCAGAAAAGAATATTCGCGGGTCTCCGATTCGCCGAACACTTTAGCAATTACGTGGGTGGTACCCATGCCGCTCGCTCCTCAATTACATCAGACCGTTCCGTAGCCTTACTCCATGTCGCCCCAGGTCGTGGCCCATTTGGTGTCTACTTTGAGGGTCACGTCGAGTTCCAGCGCGGCGGGCATCTCGTCATAGACGAGCTTCTGGATGTCGTTCAGCTCATCCCTTGGCACCTCGAAGACCAACTCGTCATGCACCTGCAGCAGCATCTTGGAGCGGAGGTTTTCCCTCTGTAGCCGGTCGTGAACACGGATCATGGCCAGCTTCATGATGTCGGCGGCGGTCCCCTGAATCGGCATATTGATAGCCATCCGCTCCGCCGCTCCGCGCACGTTAAAGTTTGAAGCGTTGATATCCGGTAGGTACCGTCTCCGGTGGGACACGGTCTCCACGTATTGGTTGGCGTGGGCTTGGTCTTTTACGTTCTCGATGTACTGGCTAACTCCGGGGTAATTGCTGAAATAGCTCTCGATAAACTTCGCGCCTTCCTCCCGGCTGAATCCCGTTTGTTGGGAGATTCCGTGGGGCGACAGACCGTAGATCACCCCGAAGTTAAGGACTTTGGCAATTCTCCGCATGTCCGAGTTCACCTCGTTAATCGGCACCTCGAACATGAGCGAGCCCGTGGAGGAATGGATATCTTCTCCGCGGCGGAACGCTTCCAGCAGGTCAGGGTCCTGGGAAAGGTGCGCCAGGACCCGCAACTCGATCTGGGAGTAATCGGCTGAGAACAACACCCAATCGGGTGCCCCGTCGGCCACGAAGGCGCGGCGCACGTTCCGGCCAAGTTCAGTCCGCACGGGTATGTTCTGCAAGTTGGGGTCGCTGCTGGAAACCCTCCCGGTGGCCGATCCTGTCTGGTTGTACTTTGTATGGATTCTTCCAGTATCCGGATTAATCATCTCCGGCAATGAGTCGACGTAGGTGGACTTGAGCTTGGACACCTGCCGGTAATCCAGGATGCCGTCCACGACCGGGTGAAGGCCCCGGAGCCCTTCGAGAGCGTTGGCGTCTGTGGAGTAACCGGTCTTGGTGCGCTTGGTCCGAGGAAGGCCAAGCTCGTTGAACAGTACATCGCTAAGCGCCTTGGGCGAATTAATGTTCACGCTGTGACCAATGGACTGGAAAATCTGCTGCTGCACCTCGTTCAACTGGTCATTGAGGTCCCGGGACATCTCGTGCAAGACACCCCCTTCGACCTTGACACCGTTACGCTGCATATCTACCAGGACCGGCACCAAGGGCATCTCCACCTCGTTCAGCAGGTCGGTGAACCCATGATTGGAGAGTTGCCCCTCAAACGATCCGCGCAGCCGGCCTGTGATGTCGGCATCGGCGGCAGCGTAGACCGTGGCCTGTTCGATACCAACCTTGTCGAATGTCACCTGCTTCCGGCCCGTTCCGATTAGCTGGGTGATGGGTGTCATTTCGACACCCAGGACATCCAGGGACATGTTCTTCAGACCGAGCCCCTGGCCGCTCTTCCCAAGCAAGTGCCCGGCAATCATGGTGTCAAAGTCCAGATTTCGGCACTCAATGCCGTGGCTAGCCAACACCGTTGCGTCGAAGTTGGCGTTATGAGCGCACTTGCTAATGTCCGTGGACTCCAACAGAGACCGCACCCTCGGAAGTACGGATTCCAACGGCAGTTGCGGTCCGTCTTGATGACCCACCGGAACATACCACGCCTTGCCGGGCGCAGTCGCAAAACTCAGACCCACCAGATCAGCGCGCACCGGATCGAGAGACGTGGTCTCCGTGTCGAAGGCGAAGCTGCCCGCTTCCTCGATGGCGGCAATCATCGCTTCAAGTTGGTCAGATGTCCGGATGGCCTCATAATCGGTATCGGCGGCCACAGGTCCCTGTGTGTCTTGCCTTCCCGGTCCATCTTCGCCGCCGGTTTGTCCCGGCAGCCGTCCGATGACGCTGAAAAACTCCAACTCGGAGAGAAGGTCAACTACCGACTTCCGATCGTATGACCCGAACCGTGATCCCTCCAAGTCCAACTCCACCGGCGATTCCCGGTTGATGGTCATCAGCCAACGGTTCTCGAAAGCCCGTTCCCTGTTTTCCGCCAAGGAAGTTTTGACGCTGGGCGGCTTCACTTCTTCTATGTGTTCGTAAATTCCTTCCAGGTCGTGGAAATCGGTGAGAAGACCGATGGCCCTCTTCTCACCGACTCTTGGCACTCCAGGGATGTTGTCAGATGAATCACCGACCAGGGCCTTGAAATCAGGTTGCTGGGCGGCGGTGAGCCCCGAGTAACGTTTTTCCAGCTCCGGCTCGTCATAGGTCGTCCTATCCTGAATGCTGTAGAAGAGGTCCACCCGAGTCTTCGGCGAGATCAACTGGAATGTGTCCCGGTCTCCCGTGATAATCACCGTGTCGATCCCATTGGCTTCCGCCTGTCTCGCAAGTGTCCCAATGATATCGTCCGCTTCGTAACCTTCCGTCTGGAATATTGGGACGCCGAACCCCGTCATTAGTTGTCTCACCCGGTCGAACTGCGGCCTCAGCTCCGGCGGCATCGACGGGCGTTGGGCCTTGTACTCTTCGAAACGCTCATGCCGAAACGTCGGTCCCGACATGTCGAAAGCGATGGCGCAGTAGGTGGGCTTCCAGTCCTGCAACGCTCGCAGGAAGACGTTGGTGAAGCCGTACACACCGGTGGTGTCTTCCCCTGTCCCGGAGATCGATAGATGCCTTTGGACGGATATCGCGCGGAACGACCGATGCACCATGGCATGGCCGTCCATTAGCAACAAGAGGGGCGATTCTTCCCTGGCGAAAAGAGGGAGGGTCTGGTCCTGGTTCGTAGCCATTTGGCACCTCTGCGGCGGGGCGGATGGGAGACCAGGCCGCCATAATCTTTGCGCAGCATTATACACCCGGCTAACCTTCGAATCTGTGAAGGGGTGACACCTCACGGCCCGGTCCACCGTATTCGAGACTGCGGCTTATCCGGCCGTCGTGCTACAATGGCTACCAACCTGGGAAGCCCACCTCGGACTGGGAGAACAGGGCCAATGCCTGTATACGATTACCGGTGCAAGGACTGTAATAGGGTCACATCCGTTTTAACATATAGCTGGAAGACCAGTTCAGAACCCGCGTGCCGGAGTTGTGGCGGCGGTGAGTTGACCAAGCTCATCTCCGGGTTTGCGTTTCACCGCTCCTGGGGCGACAGTCTCAACTGGGCGCCCAGCGGCGAGACCCTGAACGACGTAAATGAAGATTCTCCCCAAGACCTGGACCGATTCATGGGGCGCATCAAACAGGAGATGGGCGGGGAAGTCACTTCCGACTTCAACCAGATGCGCAAGGAATTGACCAGCGACCCATGACCCCCGCTCCTACCTGACACCACAGGGGACGCAATAGAGGATGCCGATTTACGAGTACCGGCGCCAGACTGCGGCAAGGTAACCTCCTTCTTCCTCCGGGCTATCGGTGATGCGTTGACGCCCATCTGCGGCCTTTGCCGGAGCGCCAACATTCAGCGGCAGATGTCGTCCTTCGCCATGGGTCGAGGAAGCGGCGGGCCGATGGGAGGGTCGTCCTACGGCTCGGAGTCCACGGGACTGGAATACTACCGCGGTCCCCGCAACATAGGTAGAAACGTGGAAGAGAGCTTTTCACGCCATGGCCTCGACGTGCCGGAAAGTGTGCGCGAAACCATCGACTCAGCCAGAGACGGTAAACTGCCCAAGGGAATGGATATATGACACAAGCCCAAGATCCAGACCGGTCCTTCTACACATCTTTAATTCATTGCCTGCGCTCCCTGTCCGGCGGATGCCCGGAACGGGAGCTAACTTCCATTCCGCTCACCAAACTACGGGAACTTGCGGCCGCCATGCCGGGCGAGGACCCACCCGCAACGGCGGCGCTGACGCTAAACGACGCCCTTACGCTGATCGAAACGGCCAAGGGGCTGCTGGCCGCGATCCGGAGACCGGGTGGGCAGGGCTTGCCCAATTCCCAGGTGGACGCCGCGCTGGACGGATCTCTAGACGACCTATCCGCCGCAATCGGAGCCGACCTGCGGCGGCAACAGGCAGACAAGATACGCGGTCTTTACGTCATTATCGACCCCGAGGTAACCGGTGGCAGGGAGCCCCTGGAGATCGCCAGGGCCGCCGTGAGGGGCGGGGCCGCTATGTTGCAACTCCGGGACAAGCTCAGGGACAAGGGACAGATTTTGCCTCTGGCGGCCTCTCTGCAACAGCTTTGTGAAGAGAACGGCGTATTGCTTATCGTCAACGACCACGTTGACTTGGCTGCAACCGTCGTATCAGGCGGTGTCCACGTTGGTCAGACAGACATGCCCGTGGCCGAAGTGCGAAAGTTGCTGGCCCCCCACCAAATATTGGGCCGGTCCAATCGGGAAATCGACCTGCTGATCGAGTCCCAGGAAATGGGGGCCGACCACGTAGCCTTCGGCGCGATCTACGCCTCTACTACCAAGGGCGGGGGACGGGGTCCCCAGGGGATCGAACCGCTCGTCCGGGCCAGGGCCGCAACCAGTGTCCCGCTGGTGGCCATCGGGGGCATAAACGCCGAAAACGCGGCCCCGGTGGTTGAAGCTGGCGCCGACGCAATCTGCGTCACCGCCGCCGTCGGTTCGGCTCCTGAACCGGAAGCCGCCGCCAGCCAACTGGTGGAAGCCATCCGGGCCGCCGGAGGCAGGGTCTAAATGCCTTCACCCTACAGCTCCGAATTGAACAATATCGGTGTAGAGGCCATAGAACGCCTCACCGAGAGAAATCACGCCAGAGAGCGGGGTCTAGCCGTTTCCAGAGAAGTAGTGCGCTTCTCCGCCAACGCCATCAGGGCTGTCCACCGTGAAGACTTCGCAGAAGCCCTCCGCCTGATCGGGCTGGCACGTGAGCGGCTTGAAGATACCGCTCCCATCCGTGACGAAAGCCCGGAGATATACTTCGCCGGTTTCCTCTCCGACGCGCGCAAGGAATACGCGGAAGCCAACATCACTCTTGCCGTGATTTCCGGCGACCCGATTCCCCGGTCCGACGACCTCGCCTTGGATGCTTCCGCATATCTGAACGGAATGGCTGAGACCATCGGCGAGATCCGGCGTTACATCCTGGATACGCTGCGGCGTGACTCCTTCCACCGCTGCCAGGAGCTTATGGAGGTCATGGACGAGATTTACAGCGTGCTGGTGACGGTGGACTTCCCCGAGGGAGTGACCGGCGGTCTGCGCCGCAACACCGACCAGATGCGCGGTGTGTTGGAAAGGACCAGGGGAGACTTGACCATGGCTCTGCGGCAACACCGCCTGGAGCAGCAAATGGCAGAGTGGGAGAAGGGCCGATGAGCCTCGGCATATCCTTTCTCGGAACGGGCGCGGGAGGTTCCATCCACCGGGGCCACACAGCAATCGCAATTGATTGTCCCGACGGTACAAAGCTGCTGCTGGACGCCAGTTCTGGCAACACCGTTACCCGCGGCCTGAATGAACTAGGGATGTCCGTCGCGGAGTATCACTACGTTTTGCTCTCCCACCACCACGCCGACCACATGTCCGGATTGCCATCGGTACAGTTGGTCCACACGCGGTCCCTGGCCGGGGGGCCTCCTCTGGCGGTTTACGGGCCCGGCGAGGTGCTGGAACATGCCGAAGGGGTGTGCCGGATTCTCTCCCCTGGACTCACGGTGGACCGCCGTGGAGCGATGAACGCCGAAGGCCACCTGGTCATGCGGTGGGAAGCCGTCAGGGACGGAGAACGGACCCAGTTCGGACCAACTACCTTCGCCTACTGCTTCCCCGCCGACCATATCCCGGGAGCGGTCGGGTGGGTAGTCGAAAGCGACGGGGTGAAGGTAGTCTTCTCCGGTGACACGCGGTATAACCCTACGATCACCAAGGTTGGCCGGGGAGCCCGCATGTTAATTCATGAGGCCTATTCGCTAGACCAAGACCACGGCCTCGCAGTCGCAGCAGCCCATGCCACCGCAGGCGATGCGGCCCGGGTTGCGGCTCAGGCGGGGGTCGATGAACTGGTAATTACCCACATCACCAACCCTTTTCACGAAGACACCCAACCCCTCATTGACGAAGCACGGCAACACTTCCAGGGACCCATCTCCTCTGCCTTCGACCTGCGGCAAATTACTGTCGATAGCTGATAGATTATCGTCGCGGCTTGCCTTATAGTGGTGGCAAGCCCAGTCTCCTCTCCGGCATCTTTGGCCCTGACTCGGACGCTCCTTCTAACTGGGACAAGCTTGAGCCGGTGGTTGTGTGGGGTATTATGCACCAGTCCTGGATAGACGTTTCCTAGGAGCAATTGACGTGTGGGCATCCGCTCAGACCTGCGCTGTGCTCGGACTCGATGGGTACATCGTAGAAGTAGAAATTGACATCTCCCCGGGTCTTCCCGCCTTTAACATCGTTGGGCTTCCGGACACTGCGGTCCAAGAGGCCAGGGAAAGAGTCCGTCCGGCGCTGCGCAACAGCGGTTTCGAGTTTCCCCTAAAGCGCATCACGGTCAACCTCGCCCCCGCAGACCTGAAAAAGGCAGGCCCATCCTACGACCTCTCTATCGCCGTCGGCATTCTGCTTTGCACCGGACAGCTCGAGTTGCTGGACGCAAAGGCGATTTTCTTGGGAGAGCTGTCCTTAGACGGCAGCCTTCGCCACACCACCGGAATTCTCGCGATGGTGTCGGTAGCGCGGGACCAGGGATATTCCACTGTGTACGTACCAGCGACGGACGCGGCAGAAGCTGCTTTAGTCGATGGTGTCACCGTATTTCCCGTCGACAACCTCTTGTCCCTCATAGCCCATTTCCGGGGTGAATCTCCAATCACGCCAATCGCCTGCCATGGGATTGCCGTTCCACCCTGTTCCGGCCCCGTCGACGGAATGAACCTAGCTGACGTCAAGGGACAGGAACACGCTAAACGCGCACTGGAAGTAGCGGCTGCTGGGTTCCACAACTTGCTGCTCAACGGACCTCCTGGCAGCGGAAAGACCCTACTTGCAAGGTGCGTGCCGTCGATCCTTCCACCCATGACCCCGCCGGAAGCCCTGGAAGTCACCAAGATTTACAGCGTTAGCGGCGACCTTCCCTCGGACAGCCCACTAATGAACCGCCGCCCCTTCCGCTCCCCCCACTACACCATATCCAACGCTGGCCTCGTAGGCGGAGGCCGCAACCTGCGCCCCGGCGAGATTACAATGAGCCACCGGGGAGTCCTGTTCCTGGACGAGCTTCCCGAGTTTAGCCACACAGCCCTCGAGTCTTTGAGGCAGCCCTTGGAGGACAAGGTGGTTACAATCAGCCGGGTGGCGGGGACAGTGACTTACCCCGCCAGCTTCATGTTCGTGGCGGCCATGAACCCCTGCCCTTGCGGTTATCACACCGACCCAAACAAGGAATGCATCTGCGCTCCCTCGGCGGTCGTCCGATATCAGAAGAAAGTCAGCGGACCGCTATTGGACAGGATCGATGTGTTCGTCGAGGTCCCGCCGGTTGAGTACGAAAAGTTAGTGGACACGGAACCAGCGGAAGACTCCTCCTCCGCCAGGGCCAGGGTCCAGCGTGCCCGAGACGCCCAGCGCGACCGCTTCGATGGGACACCAATGTTGTGTAACGCCGACATGGGTCCGGCGGAAGTTTGGAAGTCGTGTCCGTTGGACGATCCGGCAAGAAACCTCCTGCAGACTGCAACCCAACGGCTCCACCTCTCCGCACGCGCCTTCCATAGGATCCTGAAGGTGTCCCGGACTATCGCGGACCTCGACTGCGCTAATGACATCAGCGTCGCGCATCTCGCGGAAGCGTTGCAGTACCGCTCCCGCAACTAACCTGACTCTTTCCCTTGCCACTCCCTTTTCCGGCGGCTATGATTAGTGGCATGGAGCCACGAGACGTAAAATACCAACTTGGGTCCCTTTCCTTCATCGAGCCGAAGACTTTCGGACAACCCGGACAGCGGACTTTCAACCTGATATTCGAATCAGGAGACGCCCGCTGTACACTTTGGCTGGAAAAAGAACAGTTATTTCAACTGGGAATCTACCTCCAAGAGGTAGTCCAATCCCTCTCCGAGGAAGATAAAGGCCGCGAAGGCCGACGCCGGGAGTCACGCGCCTCGGGGCAGGGGGTATCCCTGGACTTCAAGGCCGGTCAGGTCTTGTTGAGCCACGACCAAGAGTCCAATTCCTTCCGCCTTCTGGCCTACGAGATAGAGGAGCAGGAGGGAGACAAGGAACCTGAGTCTGTCGGATTCTGGATCGACGTGCCCCAGGCGGAGACGTTGTCCCAGGAAGCCCTTCGAATCTGCGCCGCGGGCCGTCCTCGCTGTATCCTGTGTGGGCAGCCGATCAATCCCGACGGCCACAACTGTCCCCGGGCAAACGGCCATGCAGTCCTAGAGACGGGCTGACCAACGCCCAAGAAGCTACAAGGGTAACCCGTGATAGTCGACCCATCCACTGTCGAGTTGATTAGACAAGGCGAGATCGTCAGTTGTCAGCTCACCCCATCGGGTTCCAACTACACATTTCTGTCCCAACTACAACTGGATGGGCGCACCGGCCTGGCGATTTACAAACCCAGGGACGGAGAGGCTCCCCTCTGGGACTTCCCAAGCGGGACCCTCTATAAGCGGGAGTACGCCGCGTACCTTCTGAGCCAGGTCCTGGGTTGGGATTTCATTCCCTACACAATCATCCGGGACGGCCCCTACGGTATTGGCTCTGTCCAACAATTTATCGAACACGACCCCCGGCAGAACTACTACAGTTTGCAGGAAGAGGCCGGACCTCAGCTTCAGGCAATTGCGTGCTTCGACCTGGTAGCCAACAGCACAGACCGCAAGGCCAATCACCTGATTATGGGTGAGGACGGCAAGCTCTGGAGCATCGACCACGGCCTGACATTCCATTCGGACCTCAAGATTCGCACCGTGATTTGGGACTTCTCGGGAGAACCCATCCCGAAAGAGCATCTGTCAACGCTTCGCAGGTTTCAGAAGCAACTCCGCCGCCCAAATGGCCGAATTCAAGAGTTGCTGGACTTGCTTCTTCCCGAGGAGGCCTCGGCCCTGTCCCGCCGCGTGGAATGGGTCCTAGAGGAAGCGGATTTTCCGGGGTTGCCGGGGAGGTCTGGCAAGCGCCGCCGTCGTCGAGAGTGACTCAGCCGGACCAAGTTTGGGTCAGGGGTTCGGACCGGCAGGCGGGTTTAGTCGAGGAAGCACCGCACGGCCTCTTCCGAGACCCTGCGATGCACCTCCTGGAGCGGGATATCCCTTTCGACGGCGATGCGGCGGCAGTCTTCATACTCCGGCGCGGCCCCGATGGCCTTCCCACCGACGTACTTCACCTTGACCGAGACCATTCCCAAGGTGGACTCCATCGCCACATTTCTACGTTCGGCGGCGTAGCGCTCAACCGGGCGGGTCCTTACTCCCAGGGTAGGCGTCTCCCGCAGCACAAGTTCGCAGGCGGCTTCTTCCAACTCGGCGGGGATAAGCGCTGAAAGGACTACGCCGGGCCGGTTTTTCTTCATCTGGATCGGCGAATACCAAACGTCCAGGGCGCCAAGGTCGAACAGACGCTCTTGAGCGTACCCTACCACCACGCCGGTAACATCGTCCATGTTCGTTTCCAGAAGCACGATGTTTCCCTGCCGGGGCGCGAACCCGGAGGAGGCGGCATCACCAAGCCAGACCCGCACCACGTTGGGGAAGTTCTCCGGGTCCTTGGATCCCAGTCCGACCCCAACGTCCTCGACCGAAAAGGCGGGACGATGAAATTCGGCAAGTGAAGTCATCAGCGCGGCCCCCGTGGGGGTCGTGAGTTCCCCGGCCCCTTGGAAGATGTCCCGGTCCTCGGCAACCGGCGCGCCAGCCATGGCCACCAACTCCAAAGTCGCCGGGGCGGGGTTGGAATAACCGCCTTGCCAACGGGGCGGTTCCGAAGCGCCCAGCACAAGGGGAGCCGCGTACACGCTATCGACTCCCAGCCGGTCCAACCCCGTGACGAAACCCACGACGTCCACCAAGGTGTCGATGCTCCCCAGTTCCTCAAGTTCCAACGACTCTGCAGGTTCCCCGTGGACGCGGGCTTCGGCTCTCCACAAGTTTTCCAGCACTTGGCAGGACCTGTCCTTGGCCCGCTGCGGTAGGCCGCTACGCCGAACGGTATCGAGGAGCCACCGGGGTGAGTAGCGCGCCGGGTCCGCCACGTGGACGGCCAGCTTCGTGCCCCGGACTTCCTTGCGAGTCTCCTGGGCGACGCTGATATCCCAGCCGGAGAGACGCAGTTTCGCCAGGTCTTCCCGCAGGACTTCCATAGTCAGCCCCAGGTCGAGCAACGCCGCCAGGAGCATATCCCCGCTGGCCCCGCCGATGGGCTGGATGTAGGCTACGCGCACGGCAGTCCTATCTGGGAACGCTATACGTTTACCAGGAAGTTGATGACGTCCCCGTCTTTCACCAGGTAGGTCTTTCCTTCGGCGCGCACCACGCCTTCTTTGCGTCCTTGGGTGATGCTGCCGCACCGCACGAGGTCGACATAGGGGATCACCTCGGCGCGGACAAAGCCCCGTTGAAAGTCAGAATGAATCGTGCCCGCGGCCTCCTGGGCCGGCACGCCCGAGGGAATGCTCCACGCCCTGACTTCATCGTCGCCGACCGTGAGAAATGACACCAACCCAAGGGTCTCGTAGCAGGTCCGGATGACCTGGGATGTGGCGGGGTCGCCGACTCCCAGTTCTTCCCGGAACTCCAACTGCTCTTCCTCGCTCATCAAGGCCAGGTCTTCTTCAAGCCTACCGCAAAGGTTGACTTCGCCGAGTCCCGACACCGCCGCCGGGTCCAGTCCCAACTGCACCAATCGGATAGCCGAGGCATCCTCGTCACCATTGAATGCAACGATGACCGGTTTGCTGGTCAATAGCTGGTAGTCTCTCACCAGTTCCGCTTCGGAGCCGGACAACACCTGGTCCCGGACCGGCACGTCGGCTTCCATTCCCAACTTGACCTTGACCATGGCGTCCATCTGCCGCTCGAGATACGGCCGTTCGGCGGGTTTGGCCTTCTTGATGCCGTCCTCTTGACGCTGTACGGCTCGTTCCAAGACATCGAGATCGGCCAGCATGAGTTCCCCAAGCACAGCCTCGAGGTCTCGTCCCGGGTCAACTTCTCCAAGAGGGTGATGGACCGAAGGGTTGGAGAATGTGCGGATAACCACGAGGAAAGCGTCAACGGTTTGGAGCGTGTTCCGAATCCTACCGCCGATGTCGAAGGAATTGCTGGAACCTTCCGAGCCGCCCCAGTCGAAGAACCGGATTTCCGGGTAAATGTTTTTCCGCGGGCTGTACATCTCGGCGAGGATACCGACCCGCGGATCGGGGACTTTGACCACGCCAACACGGGTCGCCCCTCCAGGCCCGCCCGTGGAGGCCGCGCCATGCCCGGCTGTGAGAGCGTTGAAGAGGGTGGTTTTGCCGCTTCTTGGTAGTCCGATTAGCGCCAGGTCCATGTTTCGATTATACACCCGCAACCGCCGCGGGCTGGATTCGGCCCAGCCTTCCGGCGGAGATTCTTGGTCCCCAAGTGTCCTAGTAAGACTGGAAGAGCTTACCCCATTCCGTCTTAAGGGCGGCGTTGATCCGGCTTCGCCCCTTGGTCTTAAGCCAGTAGCCGTTGTGATACAGGTTGGATGCGAAAAAGGCCCAACCAACCAGTGGCGTCCTGAGCAGGAAAGTCTCCAAAGGCTTCAGCGGCCCCCAATAAATGAGCTTCTGTCCCCGGCTGGCGAAGGTATTCTCGACCCCGGAGAAGCGCCAGTTAGTTTGGCTGATGTCTTCGCCAACAACGTCTATCTGGGAAATGTCTCCGCAGCCGAGGCCCCTTTCGTGGGCC
Organism: Dehalococcoidia bacterium; assembly: GCA_965197545.1. Lineage (GTDB taxonomy): Bacteria > Chloroflexota > Dehalococcoidia > Lucifugimonadales > UBA3495 > CATOSP01. The sequence goes on along the minus strand of CBDANJ010000007.1, from coordinate 1,218,679 downwards.
ATCCGGATGAATTTGAGGTCCATCGGCTCGAACCCCATCATTTTGGCCGCGACCGCGTCGATGGCTACCTGGTCAGCGCTGGCCAGGATGCGGTCTTTGATGTGCCACCGCATCGCCCGAGGACCCGGACCGTCGCCCGCGAAGGTGCCATCCATCACCGCGAAGATACCAGGATGAATCTCCTTTTGGATGGCGAGCAGGTCCACCAGGGTCTCGTGAATCACCGAGTGAGTCCAGTGCCTCTTCCGGTTCAGCAGGCCTCCAAAGGCGTTCTTCATCGCCCCAGTCATGGTTGTAAACACGTGGGTCTTCATCGTTGGAAGATGAACAATGTTTTTCCCCTCGAAGCTTTCGGGAATCTGAATGCCTTCGGGGAAGATGTCATCCAAGACCAACATCTCGGCCTTCGGCTTATAGTCAACCCAACGGTTGGGTTGAGTGTCCAGGTGGATAGTTGGGAGTTCAAGCCGGTCCTGCACAGACTTGTGCTTGTTATTGGCTTCACCTTCGTAGGAGTCCACCACGACCGTGCCGTTGTGCGCCCCGATAAGCTCTTGATGGCCCATCGACCGCATTGCCTTGATTACTCCCTCCAACTGCCAGGGACTTGTGGAGCAGCCGGGGTACCAATGTTGCCAGGAAATATTGATCTTGAGCAAGGTGGGGATGTTCACACTGAGAACCGTGGGGGCGTCGGCCATGACCATGGCGCGGTGGAAGTCCTCAAACACAGTCTGAGGAGTGGTAGCGACCACCGCGACAACGGACCGTCCGGTACGGCCATCAGGTTCCCGGGCCTGCGCTTCCGATTGACCGGGGACAGGGTTCTGGGATGTTTGCACGGACCAAACCTCCGGTCCAGAATATTGCCGCTTCCGGCGGCTTCAGCCGTTTAGCGCCAAGACCATCGTCGACGCGATTATCCAGCACACCACGGAACCAAGCATGGGCAGGTCTTGCGCGATCAGTTGCTCGGGTGACTCAGCCTCCTTGCTGGTGTTCAACAGATACAGGTAGCGAAACAGGCCGAAGGTGACGATCGGCACCGTGAGCAACATGGCGTGATTGCCGGGAAGATTCTCAGCCTCTACAGTATATAAAGTATAGCTCAGCCACGCCCCGGCAGCGGATATGTTTAGGAGTTGACCTATAAGCGGCCCGCTGTATTTGCCCAGAACACCGCGTTGGACCGCCGCCGCATCCCCGCCCAACCTTACCTCAGCGTAGCGCCGTCCCAACACGAGGAAAAGAGCTCCCGCACCGGTGGCCACGTACAGCCAGGGCGAGGGGGCCACGTCGATGGCCACCGCCCCGGCGGTAGCACGTATCACGTAGCCGCTGGCCACAGCGAACAGGTCCAGCAATACCACCTGCTTTACACCGAGTGAGTAGGCTACGTTTATCCCCAAGTAAAGCAAGCCGATTGCGCCAAGGGCCGGCTTCAACAAGACCATAACAACCAGGCCCACGGCGGCGAGGACTACCATCGCCGCCAGGGCAAGGCCAACGCTCACCTTTCCCGAAGCTATGGGACGCCGCCGCTTCTCCGGGTGGCTTCTGTCCGACTCCCGGTCAGTCAGGTCATTCAACACGTAAGTGGAGCTGGCAAGGGCGCAGAAAGCCAGAAATACGACCAGCAAACGCAAGGCTATCGCAGGCGCCTGCCCCAGAGAGTCGGGGGACCACGCCACTCCTACCGCAAAGAGGAATGGGAGGAACACGAGCCCATTTTTGACCCATTGCCGGGGGCGTAATGCCCTGACCAACGAGAGAATGCCCGCCAGCCCTCCGGCCAGATCGTTCCTGGTTTTATCCTGCGCTTCCATCTCGCTCATGGCATAGTGGATGTTTCGGACAGCGTGATTTCGGATTCCCCGCCGGAAGCAGCGCTTTTCGTCACTGGAGCGGATTTATTGAGTGACGCCAGCGCAACCAGGCCAACGGCGACGGCGAACCAGAGAGTAGCCAGCCTTACCAGGATCGTGCCCGCCGAGGCCGCTTCTCTGAGCGCGCCGCTTTCTTGAAGCAAAGCCACCATGCTTCCCTCGGTACCCACCAATCCGCCGGGTATCGTGGTGGCAGCTCCCACCAGAGTCGCGGCCCCATAAATTGGCAGCGCCCGGAAGAGACCTATATCACTGTTCATCCCGTCCAGAATGAGCCACAGGGCAAAACCTTCGCTGACCCATGCCCCAAGACCCAGCGCTATGGCTACCGTTAGGACCCGGGGCCGCACCAGAATACGCAGCCCTTCGCGCGAGGTCTGGAGACCTTCTTTCCAACGGCGCAGCGGCGGCAGGTCGATTAAGGTCCCCCCGCGGCGGCTAAGAATCGGGATGAGGGCCGCCAAGCACAGCCCAAACAGCAACGCGAGTACCCACAAGACTTGTGCTGGCAACAGCGCGAAGCCGACCATCGCCATCATTAAGACTGAAACCACGTCTGTCAGTCTCTCCATCACCACCACCGGCGCAGAAGCCGCCACGGGTATGCCTGTGCGGTCCCGAAAAAGGTGGCACTTGAAGAACTCCCCGGCTTTTCCGGGCGTCACGGACATGGCCAGCCCAGATAGGAACACCAGCACACTCACCCTGGCCGGAGCACGCAACCCTAACACTTTTAGGTAATAGGTCCATCGGCAAAACCTGAGTCCGAAGTTTACCGCGGCAAGTCCCAACGCCCCGGCCAGGTACGCCAACGGGAAATCCGCGAGCAGGGCCAACGTATTCCGGAAATCGCCGTATCCCGCCACCCCGGCGAATACGAGCGCCGCCAGCAGTATCAGGAGCAGTAGCTTTCGTCCGGTCATAGTCTTAGGATTCTCCCGGTGTCACTCAGACGACTTCAGCAGAGAATACATGGCTCCAAGCGCTCCCATGCTGGCCGAGTAGAAGGTGAAGACCGCCACGCCCCCCCAGACCAGTAGAGGGTTCAACTCGAAGAAGGCGGTGATGACCACTGCGATTATGGCGCACAAAATGAAGATTAACGCGCCGAGCAAAAGCCCGAAGATCAATGCCTTGAGGGCGTTGGGCAAAGAGCTCTCGCCGGCCGATGCTATCCCAAAGTAGCTCCCGATAAACGGCCCGAACGGGATACCCACAAAGTGTACTATGGGAATCACGGCCAACACGACAATGATCGCGAAGGCGACCAACACTCCTTTGAACATCTACTCACCTTTGCTCAACCTGCCAGACAATATCTCACAGCGTAGTAATCGTTGCCAGTATATTCAGTGGCGTAGTTCTACAGGTAGCCGCCTTCTGCGGCCAACGTTATACTGGCTTCGCCAATCCTTGCGGGTCGAATAAACCTTCACATCACGGGTACAAGGCAGCATTTGCAGCCGGATTCGGTTGAAACCTGCGTACAGGAGTCCATGAGTTGAGCTCCGAACGAGACCAGTCAGCGGCTGAGGACGCCCCGCCCGTCGCCGTGCTTCTGGGGATGAATTCCGTTCCGGCGCCGGAGGGTGTTGGCATCGCGACGATGACTATCCAAGACAAGCACCGGCAGAGGGCCGGCGTCGTCCAGGGAGGGCTTATCGTAACCCTCGCCGACTACGCATTCTTCGAGGCAGTCCACACCCGAATGCGTCCCGGTGATACCGCGGTAACCGTGGAACTGAAGGTCAATTTCCTGGCCCCGGCGCGGGATGGCGAGCTCACCGCAACCGCCAGGTTAATTGGCGCTGGCCGGCGCATCGTAGTGGGGGAGGTCGACGTAACCGACGACCGGGACACGCTAATCGCACGTTGCCTCGGGACCTGCCTGGTCAGGACGCCTGGCCGGTCGTGATCATAACTATCGCCGCATCGGCAAATTGGCTTTCCCGTCAGGGCGATGCTATAATCCGGCTTGGACCGTTGCGGAGGTATGCGCAATGAAAATCCCCATGAGAGTCGATTATGGGGTTCGGGCCCTGGTGGAGTTGGCGCTGAATTACGGGGAAGGCCCGGTCCAGACTTCGGTAATCGCCTCCAAACAGGGTATCCCGGAAGCCTACCTGGACCAGCTCATGACTACGCTGCACAAGTGCGGTTTTATCCTGAGTCGACGTGGGCCCCAGGGCGGGCATTGGTTGGCGGCCGAGCCCTCGGAAATCAATCTGGATATGGTAATTCGCACCCTGGACGCGAATTCTTCACCGCTGGACTGTCTTATCAACCCATTGGACTGTGTGTTTTCCGAGTCTTGCGCACAACAAGAGGTCTGGAAATCGGTGGAAGATGCGATCCAGGACGTGCTAAGTAAAATTACGCTGGCCGAACTGGCCCGACGACAGCGTGATCTGGCGGAAGTCTCCGTTTAGTACACGTGCGGTCGAGCTGGTCCGGACCTCACGCATGTGCCGCGCGCACGAGACTGCGATTACTTGACAATGCTGGTTACGGGAAGATAGACTCCAGAAAATCATGACCCACCAACTTCTCTTGTCGGTTTGCGCTTGTACCTGTCCACCCACATAGGGGGCAGGCCAGTCCTGGCAACCGTAGAGCCTGCGCCCACCCAGATGTAGGACCCTAATGGGAAGCGCGGGTTTTTTGTGTGTATCAAAAGGAGCTGACAGCATGACCCAGCAGCCAATGGCCTTGACACCTGAACAGGTTAAGCGTTACAGCCGTCACATTATCATGGGCGATGTTGGGAGCAGAGGGCAACGAAGCCTGCTCCAGTCGAAAGCCCTAATCCTGGGCGCGGGTGGCCTTGGTTCCCCCTCGGCCATATACCTAGCCCTTGCGGGGGTTGGCACAATCGGCCTCGTCGACTTTGATGTGGTCGAGATTTCCAACCTGCAGCGGCAGGTGTTGCACCACACCTCCGACATCGGCAGGCCCAAACTCCAGTCGGCCAAGGACAACCTCAAGGCTTACAATCCCGACGTCAACGTAGTTCTCCACGAAGTGCGGTTGGAGTCTGATAACGCACGAGAGATCATCAGTCAGTACGACATGGTAATCAACGGGGCGGACAACTTCGCCACCCGCTACCTGGTGAACGACGCCTGTTACCTGGAAGGCAAACCGTTGATCGACGGAAGCATCTTGATATTCGACGGCCAGTCCACCGTGTTCATCCCAGGCCAGGGGTGCTACCGGTGCCTGTTCCCGTCGCCGCCTCCTCCGGGAATGGTCCCCAACTGCGCCGAGGCTGGCGTATTGGGCGCTTTGACGGGACTGGTTGGCAGCATCCAGGCTACCGAAGCCCTGAAACTGATGATCGGCATCGGCGAGTCTTTGAGCTCGCGGCTGCTCCTGATTGACGCCCTGAGCATGAACTTCAGGGAAGTCAAGATCAAACGGAACCCGAATTGCCCGCTCTGCGGAGACAACCCTACCATCAACGAGCTAATCGATTATGAGATCTTCTGCGGTCTGGCCGAACCGGAACCCGCCGTCGCCTCCGACTAGCCCGAAGTAGGTCCATGGTGACCAAGCTGACTTACAAAGGGATCCTCGCCACAATCGGCAACACGCCAATTGTGGAACTCCAAAACATGAGCCCCAAAGAGGGTGTGCGTATCTTTGCCAAGCTGGAGGGGCAGAACCCTACCGGCAGCCTCAAAGACCGAATCGCCCTCAAAATGGTGGAACAGGCCCAGAAGGACGGGGAAATCTCTCCGGCCCGGACCATTCTGGAGCCTACCAGTGGGAACACCGGCATCTCCCTCGCCATGATTGGGCGGCTCAAGGGCTATAAGGTCGCGGTGGTGATGCCCGACAACGTCAGCGTCGAGCGCACCCAGCTATTGCAGGCTTATGGGGCCGAGATCATCACTTCCGACGGCTCGCGCGGCACAAACGGTTCCATAGACGTGGCCCAGGACCTGCTGGAAAAACACCCCCACGATTACCACATGCTCTACCAATACGGCAACAGCGGGAATCCCGGGGCCCACTACGAGACCACCGGCCCCGAGATCATCGAAGCCTTGCCAGACCTGACCACCTTCGTTGCTGGGCTGGGCACCGGAGGCACCCTGATGGGTGTTGGGCGCAGGCTCAAAGAGCACAACCCCCAGATAAAGATCGTCGCCGCCGCGCCTGAACCGGATGACTTCATCTCTGGTCTACGCAGTCTGGAAGAGGGGTTCATTCCGCCGATTTTGGACATCTCGCTCCTGGACTCCAGGATGCTGGTGTCCAGCTTGAACGCCTTCCGCACTACCAAAGAATTGCTGGAGAAAGAAGGTATCTTCGCTGGAGTCTCATCCGGCTCGGTCGTCTACGCCGCCCTGCGGCAGGCCGAACGCATGGACGAAGGCAACATCGTATGTCTCCTGGCGGACGGCGGCTGGAAATACCTCAGCACGAGCCTTTGGACCAAGGACTACGAGCAGATGGCCAAAGAGGCCCAGGGCAAGATTTGGTGGTAACCTAACGGGTTCCCGGGGCTCCCTCCCGCCTCTCCTGTCATTTTCCGCAACTGTTCAGACTTGATGTGTCCTTCCTACTCCCAACCCGTCATTCCGGGCCCCGTATCCAGTACGTGGCAGGCTTTGACCCGGAATCCAGAAACCCTTGCAACCAGCAACTGTCCATATCATCGGCATTTCTGGATTCCCGCCCCCGATCGAGCCGAGGGCAGGCTCTTCGCGGGAATGACGAATTGCAGCGAGACATCTTAAGAGGATTATCGTAGAGATGACCGACATGGGATTCAGCCATTCTGCGTCATCATCTCTGAACAGTTACCATTTTCCCGGCTCCTTGAAAGCTTCCCGTGCGCGGTGCTATACTTGATCGCGTTATCGTGTATGACTTAATGCTTGTCGCACGAGGGTCTCTCCTTAGAAAGCGGGGTTGTTCCCGCTTTCTTGCTGAAAGACCCAGACAGGGTCTCGGGCAGCTTCTCTGAGGAGGCTTGGGCATGAAAAGCGACTTTATGATAGCCTTGACCCAGTTGGCCGCGGAACGACATCTGCCTAGAGAGCAGGTGCTTCAGGCGATCGAAGTGGCCTTGGCTTCCGCGTTCAAGAAGGACAACCCGGCGTCGGGACAGAATATATCCGTCAAATTGAATCCCAACACCGGTGATGTGCGCGTTTACGCGCTCAAGACAGTTGTAGACCTCGTTGATGACCCCGACAGGGAGATCAGTGTCGGCGACGCCCAGCACATCAAGAAGGGCGCGGACATCGGAGATGAGGTAGCCGCGGCTGAGCCCCTCCCGCATAACGCCAGCCGCATCGCGGCGCAAACCGCGAAGCAGGTCGTCCTGCAACGCTTGCGGGAAGCCGAGCGCGAACTGCTCTATCAAGAGTTCCTCCAGTTTGAAGGAGACGTTGTCTCCGGCGTGATAGACCAGACCGAAGCGGGCCGCTTCATCACACTGGACCTTGGCGGCCGCGCCCAGGCGATCCTCCCGTATGAAGAACAAGTCGCCACGGAACGGTACCGCCGGGGTCAGCGGTCCAAAGTCTTTGTTCTCAGCGTTCGCAACGCCTCAAAGGGACCGGAGATACTGGTCTCACGCAGTCACAAGGACATGCTGAAGAGGCTCTTCGAGATCGAAGTGCCCGAGGTCCACAACGGCGTAGTGGAAATCAAGGCCATCGCCCGGGAAGCGGGCTTTCGCAGCAAAGTTGCCGTGACCGCTACCCAGCAGGGGATAGACCCGGTTGGATCGTGTATCGGGGTGCGGGGCAATCGAATACAGAGCATCGTCAACGAGCTTCAGGGCGAGAAGATAGACGTTATTTCCTGGGATAGAGACCCAAAGGTGTTTATCTCCAAGGCCCTCAGCCCCTCCGAGGTGGTCGAAGTCGAATTAGCTTCCTCGGACCAGTCGGCAATCGTGGTCGTACCGGACCGTCAGTTGTCCCTCGCCATCGGTAAAGAGGGCCAGAACACTCGTCTGGCAGCCAGACTGACCGGATGGCGGCTGGACATCAAGGGGATGACCGAGTGGGAGGAAATCAGGGAAGCCCGCAGGTTACGCAAGATCGCAGAACCGGAGCCCGAGGAAGTCCCAGTATTGGACGCCGACGACGAATTGGCGGTGGCCGACGGTGTGACCGTCGACGAGGCTGACGAGATTTCCGAATTAACGGTTGCAGACGTACTCGAGGGTGCGGGAATAGGGACTCTCACCGAACAGCCCGTCAATCAGGCCGAGGCCGTAGTCACGCCAGCCGACGCCACCGAGCAACTGGATGAGGAGGAAATCCTGGCAGCGCTGATCCGTGAAGAGGACGAGGCCGCAACCGGCCAGGCCGTAACCTCGGACGATGGCATCAGCGTCGACGAACTGGAGTCCTTCACCCTGGACAACGTAGAAGTTCTGGAAGAGCAGGACCTGGCAGACGAGGAGGAACCGGCGGAAGATGGATTCGCCGAACTGCCCGAGATGTCAGTCCTCACCCCCGATGCCGGCAAGATCAGGTTCGCGGAAGACATCATAGAGGAATCGAGGGGCGGCGGGCGCCGGGACCGGCGCGGCCGCCGAGGCGGAAACCGGGCGAGGGGAGCTCGCCAGGGAGGCCGCTAACTCGGCTCCCACACCTTGGGGCCGGAGGGCCGCTTTGGTCAAGCCACGTCACGTCCCGGAACGGAAATGCGTCGCCTGCGGGCAACGGTTTCCCAAACGGGAACTGCACAGGGTGGTCCGAACGCCGGACGGGCTCGTAGCGGTGGACCCCTCCGGAAAGCTGGCAGGGCGCGGCGCTTACCTATGTGGCTCCTCCAACTGCTGGGAACGAGGCCTTTCAAAAGCCGCCCTTGATAGAAGCTTGGGCGTTTCCCTTTCAGACGAAAATCGCAACGACATCATGTTCTACTATCAACAAGCGGTGGCCGAGCAATCCTCGGTGGAGCACTAAATGACTACTGATGGACGCACAGCCCCTGCGGATGACCGGACCAGGGCTGCCGGTGGGGGGCGAAGAACTGCCCAAACACGCCGGGCACAGCCCCGGACCCTTATCTTGCCGGAGACTCTGACGGTCCAACGGCTCTCCGAGCTTATAGACCAGAGCCCCATTGACGTTATCAAGCAATTGATGCGCAACGGCATCATGGCGGCCATGAACCAGGTCATCGATTACAAGATGGCTACACTGGTCACCACCGCGTTCGGCATCAGGACCGCTATGGCCGAACCGGAAGCCCCGGTGTCTGAGCAATCTGAGAACGGCCTAGATTCGGAAGAGGAAGCCGGCTTGGAGAGCCGGTCCCCGATTGTAACCATCCTGGGCCATGTTGACCACGGCAAGACTGCCCTGCTAGACACTATCAGGACGGCCAGCGTCGCCGACAAAGAGGTCGGGGGCATCACCCAGCACATCGGGGCCTACCAGGTGGACCTCAATGGCGGTAAGATCACCTTCCTGGACACACCCGGCCACGCGGCCTTTACCGCCATCCGGGCGCGGGGTTCTCGTGTAACCGACATCGCCGTGCTCGTGGTCGCAGCCGACGACGGCATCATGCCCCAAACTGATGAAGCCATCGACCACGCGAAAGCCGCCGGCGTCCCTATAATCGTCGCCATCAACAAAATGGACCTGCCTGCCGCCGACCCCGAGCGAGTCAAACGGCAACTTAGCGAAAGGAACCTGTTGGTCGAAGACTGGGGCGGCGAAATCGTATCGGTGGAACTCTCCGCCCGCACCGGAGATGGTGTGGACGACCTTCTCGAAAATATCCAGGTGGTGGCCGAGATATCCGAGCTCAAGGCCAATCCTCACAAGGCGGCATCCGGGGTGGTCATAGAGGCCAAGCTCGACCGCAAGCGCGGCCCCACCGCTACCCTTTTGGTCCAGGACGGGACACTCTCCACCGGCGAGTACATTACGGCTGGCGGGGCCTGGGGACGCATTCGGGCCATGAGCGACCACCAGGCCAACCCGGTTACCACTGTTCCTCCGGCAACCCCGGTCGAGGTCCTGGGTTTCGGCTCTCTCCCTGAAGCTGGAGACCAATTCATGGTGGTCCGCCAGGAACGCACCGCCCGGGACATGGCGGAAGAACGTACCAACATCGCCTCCCACCAGCAGGCCCAGGCCCGGGCTCTGACGCTGGAGGAGGTGGTCAACCAGACCGCGCCCGGAGACATCAAGGAGCTAAACCTGGTCCTGAAGGCGGACGTACAAGGTAGCGTTGAGGCCGTCCGGCAGGCCCTGGACCGTCTCACGGAGGAAGACGCCAAGGTCAGAATCCTCCACGCCGCCTGTGGCAACGTCACCGAGTCGGACGTATTGTTGGCCAGTGCATCCACCGCCATCGTGCTCGGATTCAATGTTGGCACCGAGACCAGCGCCGATCGGCTCGCCCTGCGGATGGGTGTCCAGATACGCCATTATCAGATCATATACCAACTGATCGACGACGTATCTCTTGCCCTTCATGGAATGCTCGAACCGGAGTTCACCGAAATCATCGTCGGTCATGCTGAGATTCGGGAGATATTTCCGTCCCGCAGAGGCATCCGTATCGCCGGATGCCGGGTGCTGGATGGGCGTATCACTCGCGGCGCGACTGTCAGGGTGCTTCGGAGTGGGGCCGTCGTCCACGACTCGCCGATCACCAGCCTCCGCCATTTCCGCGACGAGGTCAACGAAGCCACCGCTGGAACAGAATGCGGCATCATTCTCCAGGGCTTTAACGAATTCGAAGAAGGCGATGTGATCGAGTCCCACCGGCAGGAAAGGGAAAGGCGCTAGGCCCTCCCCCGTCCAGTCCTTACGCCTCGCGCTCACCTTGCCCTTCGCCGGGAGCCCGCCATGTCCAGACGCATCAATCGCATCAACGAATTACTGCGCACGGAGATCAGCTTCGTGCTGTTGCGCCACATCAAGGACCCTAGGCTAAATGGCGTCATCAGCGTCACCCAGGTCAACACTTCAAGTGACCTCCGGAACGCCAAGGTGCTTCTCAGTGTCATGGGAGACGACGATACCAAGAATGCCGCGATGGACGGAATCCAGTCTGCCGCCACATTCCTGCGAAGGGAGCTCAGGGACCGGGTAGCCCTCCGGTATACACCCTTCCTATCCTTCGCGCTTGACGATACTCTCGAAGAAGCGGACCATCTGTTTCAGATCATGGACCGCATCAGGGAAGACGACATCCCCGAGCCTCCCAGCAGCCCTCGCATTCCGCGTCGGGAGCGCAGGGTCCCTTTCCAGGATGAAGCGTAGACCATGCCTCGCAACCGGAACAACGGACGCCCTACCATGAACGGGTTTATCAACCTCTACAAGCCATCCGGGATTACCTCCATGGAGGCCCTCAGGCAGGTCAAACGGATCACCGGCCAGCGTCAGAAGGTGGGCCACGGCGGCACAATGGACCCTCTGGCCCAAGGAGTCCTACCCGTGTGTTTCGGACAGGCAACCCGCCTGATGGAATACGTGGTAAGCGGCATCAAACGGTACTTGATGCAGGTCAAATTGGGCGAGACCACTTCGACCTACGACGCCGAAGGAGAAGTCCTGGCCAGCCGGGACGCCAGTGACGTGACGCGGCCTCAGGTCGAGCAGGCGATCCAGCCCTTCCTGGGACTTATTCAACAGACCCCTCCGATGTATAGTGCGATTAAAGTTGGGGGCCAGCGCCTATACAAGCTGGCCCGGGCCGGCGTCGAGGTGGAGCGCGAGCCGCGGCCCGTGGAGATTTACAATATCAGTATCCTGGAGTGCGAGACGCCCACCCTGGTGTTGGACGTGGAGTGTGGAAAAGGGGCCTACATGCGCTCCCTGGCCCACGACCTGGGGGAAGCCATGGGTTGCGGGGCCCACGTCGCCAACCTGGAACGACTCACTTGCGGGGCATTTCACGCGGACTCCGCGTTCACCCCCGCCCAGTTGGAAGAGGCGGGTCCCGGTGCGGACGGATGGCAACAGCGCCTTTTGCCCGTAGACTGGATATTGAGAGACTTCAAAGCGTTGTCTGTAGGGCCACACGCTGAACGCTACCTGATGAACGGCCAGACCGTCAGCCTGAACGACTCAGGAGCGGGAGCCGGGTACTTGGAACCATACCGCGCCTATAGCTCGGACGGAAGATTCCTGGCTGTCGTGCGATTCGACCGGCCCACCAACTCATGGAAGCCCGTTAAAGTGTTCCAGACCGACTCCCCTTCTCCCTTCGCTCCCTCCCGGGACTAACGATGAAGGCGATATATTCAAAACTTACCGCCTTGACATCGTGCGTGAGCCCTGTATATTCCATAGTACTATTCTAGGGGTCGGACACGCCTGAGAGCAGGGTTCTCAGGCGTGGCAGAGTATCATGGGGACGCTCCCCACCCGCCACGTCTCACCCTTGCCCCTGTCAAGCCCGGTGCGACGAGAGACCCTACCGACCTATATCCCGTCGAATCATTGTAGACCAACCGTGACCAATTCTTTGGGGGTGTAGACGATGGAGGCTTATTGCTTCAAGTGCCGGGGTAAGCAGGAGATTCAGAACCCTCAGCAGGTGACTCTTAAGAATGGCAGGCCCGCAACTCAAGGTGTCTGTCCTGTCTGCGGGACCAAGGTGTTCCGCATCGGGAAGGCCGCCTAATCGGACCCGTATGCGTTGCCCTAGTCCTAATGGCCCGGAGTCGTAGCTGGAGCAAAGTCAAATCCCAACTTAGCAAGCAAGGAACAGGGGTTCAGACGCAATAAGGCGTAGGCTTCGTCGGCATCGAGGCCTGCGCCCGTTGCTATATCCTCGGCCAGGTCCGATGTAAGCAAATCACCAGGCTCGTGAGCATCCGAGTCCAGAACAATACTGGCTCCGGCGCGCCTGGCGGTATTCACGACGTGACCGTTGGACAGACTGTGGCCCTTACGCGCCGAAACTTCCAGGAAAACGCCGTTCTCCGCCGCAAGTCTGGCGATCTCGTAGGTTATCAGGCCCGGATGGGCGAGAATGTCCACCGCAGGCGACCGGACAGCCGCCTCATTCGTGCCCGGCTCCACAGGCTCCACAATCGTCTCACCATGTACGTTGACCAGCTTCGCACCCATCTCTTTCGCGGCGCGAGCCACCATGTCGATATCATCTTTTGGAACGTGCGTGATCTCTACGCCGGGGACCGCAAGAATGTCCCACCTCTTGGTCGCCTCGGCGCAATCGGTCACCAGTGTCTTCACCACCAGTTCCAGGTTGCCAATGCCGACGTGGTCGGTGACGCCGATGGCCTGATACCCGCGAACCAACGCCCGCCGAATTAGCTCAATGGGAGATAGCACACCATCACTAAGAAAAGTGTGGGTATGGAAGTCATACATGCGCGCCTCTAATCCTCAATCAGGACTATGATCTGCATCGGGATCCTAGTATAAAACCCTCATCGTAGCCAGAACAACCCAAGCGTTGACATCGAATCCCGGCAACCATACACTGCCGAAACCCCCGCAGCCCTCTTTTCTCGGCCGACACTCAATCCATTCAAGGCATCGGAACATATCAAATGAACACCATGCCAGGCGCGGATACCGGACAAATCGACACACAAGGGTCGTGCGCCGTTTGCGGACGCCACTTTCGAGAGGGCCAGCGCTACACATTCAAAATAAGGCAGCCTGCCCCAGACCCAGGGACGCCAACACAAGAATCTGACATGACCAAATGCCTTCGATGCGCCCTAGGACACCGGCCCTTGCTCCGCCGCTCCTTATACGCCGCTCTCGTGGTCGGAACAGTATTAACGCTCCTTAACCAGGGTGATGTACTCTTGGCGGGAGAGTGGCGCAACGCCTTCTATTGGAAGATACCTCTCACCTACAGCGTCCCATTCATCGTGTCGACCTACGGCGCACTCACCAATGTCCGCAAGTGACCCTGACCACAACCCGAGGCAAGGATGATTGAGACCCACTAGCCCGCTGCCCCCCTGATCATCCCCGAAGCCCTGTCATTCCCCGGCCCCACCGTCACCTCAGCACCGTGGTCCCCGCAAAAATGGGAATCCTTAACCCCACTTCGCCAGAACCGTCATCAGACATGGCCATTGGAGAACTCCGCATCCCGACGAGACCAAGAGACACGCTAAAACCGGCTTTCTCACGAGTGCCTTGGCCCATTAGCCAATCCCTTACTCGGAGGCGTCACCTCCGATAGCCTGAAGTTATGTAAACTTCCGGATCACGGTCACGACTTTTCCGTGGACCTCCACGTTGGCTGCCGGGCTGTAAATCGGCTCCATCTGACTGTTCGCCGGCTGAAGCCGCACCTGTTCGCCTTCCAAGTAGAATTTTTTTAGCGTGACTTCCTCCTGGTCCTTTAGCCAAGCAACTACCATCTCACCGTTGGAAGCCTCTCTAGCCGGTTTGATTATCACCACGTCGCCGTCGTCAATCAGCGCATCGATCATCGACGTACCCTGTACTGTCAGTCCGTATAACTTCCCGTGCCGGCGGGGAAGGTCCGGCGAGACCTCTATAGTGTCAAACTCTTCGCTGGAAGCCGCTTCCTCGGTCGAGAAGACTGGGATGGGGAGGCCCGCTGCGATTCCGCCGACTATCTGCACTCTCGGGGCGTTGGACACGGGCTGACCTTCCTCGTCCAGCAGTTCGATCCCGCGAGCCACATCGGGGCGCCGGTTGAGGTACCCATCCCGGTCCAGTATCTTCAGGTTGTAATCAACCACCGACGTCGAGCTAATGTCGCAAGCTCGTTGAACGTCTCGCACTGTCGGAGGAATACCGTTTTCGGCGATAAAGTCCTGGATGAAGTCGAGGATCTGCTGCCGTCGTCGAGGGAGCCGCTTCCGCATCGTCATAACCCGCCATCTCCAAACCTTTGTTCTGATCCAAAGCTAACAAAGGCAGGGGGAAGTGTCAACAACACCCTGTCATGAATAATCACGAGTGGGGACGCAACGCTACCAGGCCTGCGTGGTTGAGGAACGTGGGACCTGTGGAGAAACCTGGACTAGGCGGGGCTGGCTTCCTTGAGCCTATTTAAGCGGACGGAGAGGCGGGACTTACCCCTTGATGCGGTGTTCTTGTGGAGCACGCCCTTCTGGACCGCCTTGTCCAAGAGGCTGAGGGCCTCGGTTACGGCGGTCTCGGCTTCACCAACGTCTCCAATCTCCATCGATCGGAGCGCTTTAGCGATACCGGTGCGGGTGGCGCTGCGTGCGCTGCGGTTGCGCTGAGCGCGCTTTATCGACTGGCGGGCCGCTTTTCTCGCGGGCAATTAGGTCCTCCTGAATTCAACCTGTTAATCATGCCGGGCCTTGAGCCGACAGAGACTTATTATAAGGCGGAACGGTTTCTTTTCCAACCGGGGCAATTGCCCCGGCTCGGCTCCGCTACACGTCCAGGTTCTGGACACTGCGGGCATGTGTGGATATGAAATTCTTCCGTGGGGCGACCACCTCGCCCATCAGTGTGGAGAAGACGTCATCCACTTCGATTGAGTCTTCGATCTCGACCTGCAGCATCTGCCGAGTATCTGGGTTCATCGTGGTCTCCCAGAGCTGGTCCGGGTTCATCTCCCCAAGCCCCTTGTACCGCTGCAAATGGGTATTGCGGGCCCCGTTGAGATTGGTCAGCATGTCGTCCTTTTCCTCGTCCCCGAAAGCGTACTGGACTTTATTGCCCGTTTGAATGCGATAGAGAGGAGGTTGGGCGATGTACAGATACCCGTAGTCGATCAGGGCCTGCATTCGTCGGAAAATGAAGGTAAGAATGAGCGTGCGGATGTGGGAGCCGTCCACATCGGCATCCGTCATGATTATGATCTTTTGGTAGCGGACTTTGGTGGGATCGAACTCATCCCCCTCGCCAGCTCCCACCGCTGCGACCAAGGCGCGGATCTCCTCATGCCCTAGGATACGGTCTGGCTGCTGAAGGACCCGTTCGACGTTTAGTATCTTGCCCTTCAGGGGAAGGATCGCCTGAAACCTGCGGTCCCGGCCCATTTTGGCGGAACCTCCAGCGGACTCGCCCTCTACGATATACAGCTCGGACTTGGCGGGGTCCCGCTCGGCGCAGTCAGCCAGCTTGCCCGGCAGCGAAGACCCGTCCAATGCATTCTTGCGGATCACCAGTTCACGGGCCCGCTTGGCGGCCTCCCTGGCTCGCTGGGAGGTGAGACACTTCTCGATGATACGTTTGCCGTCGGTCTGGTGCTCTTCCAGGTAGCGGATCAGCCCTTCGCTAACCACCGAGTCGACAATGCTTCTGACTTCCGCATTGCCCAGCTTGGTCTTGGTCTGCCCCTCAAATTGCGGGTCCGTGAGCTTCACGCTAATCACAGCCGAAAGGCCCTCACGGATATCGTCTCCAATCAGATTTGGATCGGCCTCTTTGATGAACGATTGTCTCCTAGCGTAGTCATTGATTACGCGGGTCAAGGCCGAGCGGAACCCCGTCATGTGGGACCCGCCTTCCTGGGTGTTAATGCAGTTGGCGAAGGAAAGGACGGTCTCGGTGAAACTGTCGTTGTACTGGATCGCGACCTCGACCAGGGTGTCGTCAACCGATTTCTCGTAGTAAAAGGGGAACTGCTGCATCACCCGGCGATTTCGGTTTACGTTTCGCACCAAGTTGGCGATTCCGCCGTCGAAGAAATACGTACGCTCGATGTCGCCCTTCCGCAGCTCCTTATGCCAATAGCTGACGAACCTGATCTCCAGCGCTTTGTTCAGGTAGGCGATCTCCTTGAAATGGTTTACCAATAGATCGAAATCGTACTCGATCTCCGGGAATATCTTGGGGTCGGGTCGAAACGCGATGATCGTCCCGCTCTGGTCAGTCCTCTCCCCGCGCTTTAGGTCGCCCAAAGGCAGGCCCTCGGCGTATTCCTGGGAATAGACTCGACCGTCCCGCCGGACTTCGGCCTTCAGATATTCGGACAAGCCATTGACCACCGACCCTCCGACTCCGTGCAGGCCGCCGGTGACTTTATATGCTCCGCCGCCGAATTTTCCTCCGGCGTGCAGGGTCGTCATCACGGTTTCAAGGGCGGACTTCCCGGTAGCGGGGTGTTTGTCGATGGGGATTCCCCGCCCGTTATCGGTGACGGTAATCAGGCCATCGGCTCCGATCGAGACCTCCACCGCTTCGCAATAGCCGGCCATCGCCTCATCAACCGCATTGTCCAGTATCTCGTAGATAAGGTGGTGCAGGCCCCGTTGGTCGGTACTGCCGATGTACATACCCGGGCGAATTCGAACAGCTTCCAGCCCCTCCAGGACCTGGATATCTTTGGCGGTATAGTCAGCGGCCGAGTCTTGAGGCATAAGCAACATCCCTCGATGGTCTGGCAGAACCAAGCATGAAAAGCCAGAAGTGCAGGTGGAGAAACTAGAATTCTCCACCTGCAATATCTTGTATTAAATTATAGCATTTTATGTCGATTTAGACCCGCTTTTAGACTCCGGAAACAGCGTGTTCCGCGCCGGTTACGAGCGCAAAGTCCACCTTGCCAGTCCCGCTCGGAATCGATACCAGGAGGTTGGACGAAAGTCGCCCCTGCCCCTCGTGCCGTTCCTTTCCAAAGCGGTCTAAATTGACGGATTCGCGCCAGTATCGGCCATTCCCCCAGAGGTCACGCCATGGGCGGCAAAATCCGGTGATAAACCCCTGGTGAGCCTTCGGCGTGAGCCATGTTGGGACGCACCGTGTCCCTCCACGTGTCGGACCCGCCACCGCCCCAGGCCTGCCAACCAGGACTGTCCGGGACATCCGGAGACCCCATTTCGTGGACAGTGATAAATTTGGGCTCACCCATTACCGCCTCAAACCGCCTTGCCCGGATGTAGCCCGGTATCCCTTCGGTCTCAGGGAGGCGGTCAAAGTTGTATTGGTGGTTGAATTGGGACTCCAGCTCTGGCGGCACCGACATACGCCCCACCAGCAACACCGGCGACATTTCGGCCTGGGCAGTTTGCTCAGGAACATCCGCAGGGTGGATTAACCGGTACAAGTTGCGGATATACACCGTGGCCACGATGCCCGGGGACATCCTCTTCGACCAGTCGGTGGGGTTGTTCAAGTGGTATTGCCAGGCGTCTGAGTGCCACGCATCGGGCTCGCTCAGCTCGTAGCAGGCCAGGTATTTCGGGCCGCCCCTGACCGCCGTGTACCGCGCCGCGTTCAACACACCCGGAATCGAGAGCCGTTCCGGTATGTGCTCCTCGTCGTACCAGCGGTTGAACTCGTCCTCCACCTCAGCGGGAACATCCGCAAACACCATCAGTAGACCGCGTCCTTTTTTGTCCGCCACGTTACACCTCCACTTGATTGAGAAGGGTCTGCCGGGACTGTAGCCTATCCGGGCTAGGGGGTAAGGCCGGGAGCGGCGCGGGGGTCAGTCTCCCGCGTAGTAGCGTCTTCCGGTACAGAGGCTATCAAGCGCGTAAGACATGGGTAGAAACAGAGGACCGGGCAGGTCTTCCAGGGGGAACCATCCGTGGTCAGTGAACCCTTCCGGCTCGGCCAAATACGGCTCCTGCTGACCGATCTCCCCCAGAAATTCGATATCGACGTAGTGTTTGCCGTAAGCGATGATATTGCTAACGCAAAGGAACTGAAGTTCCCCTACGGTAAGCCCCAATTCCTCCATCGCCTCCCGGCGGGCGCATTCTTCGAAGGACTCCCCCGTCTCAAGATGCCCTCCCGCTGACGCCCACGTATCCTCTCCGTGTGAACCTTCCCGTTTGGCCAGGAAGACCCGTCCATCCCTCACGAAGACCACACCCACACCGACCAGAGGCATACCCGAGTCCCGCACCATGAAGACGAGTATAACATGGGCCAAATTGGACCCTCAGCACCAGCCATTTTTCAAGCGGACGTCAGTTTTCAGCCCGGTTGCTTATGGGCCAATAGGAATGCCGGGGCTGCTCCTGTTCCAGCCGGGGGGTTGGCGCGGCACTGAAACAAAAGGCCCATTCGTCTCCATTTGCGCCAAAGGGACGGCGATGCGTTAACGGGCGATCAACAGACCCCGCACTAAAAACATCCCCACTCGCGCCCACCTTCAAGCGTGCCCTATAATGGCAACCGAAAGACGGGCTTACGGTCGTCGCTTGGCCCCAATGTCAATCTCCGGGAGGGTGGACACATGCCCCAGGTAAATCGCATTGCATTGAGTCCCGCCACCGCGCCCAGACCCCTGGGAGCCTATTCCCAGGCGGTCAAGGTCAGCGCCGGCAGCCTGCTTTACGTCGCCGGGCAAGTCGGAGTCGATTCCCACGGAAACCTAGTCGGCAAGGGCGACGTCGCAGCGCAGACCGGTCAGGTTTTCCGCAATATCGGGGCGGTATTGGCCGGGGCTGGAACGTCTTTCGCCAACGTCGTGGAATTCACGACCTACCTGGTGGGCCGAGATTCGATCCAACCCTTCATCGAAGCTCGAACAAGAATTTTCCCCACTCTATACCCCAGCGGCGACTACCCGCCCAACACCCTGCTCATAATCAGCGGGTTGGTGAACGAAGACATGCTGGTCGAAATCAAGGCTGTCGCGGCGTTACCGTAAACGTCCAAGATTGCAAACGTCCAAGATTGCGCCATCAATTTGGTGACTGGGAGGAAACCTTGGCCAACCGGGAACGGCTTCTGAAAACCCTGACCGACCTCATTCGGATCGACAGCCCTACAGGTGAGGAAGACCAGATCGACGCGGAGATCAGCTCACGGCTCGAAGCTCTGGGCTTTCACATACATCACGACTCTTTCAAGAACCTCATCGCCACCGCCCCAGGGACCGGAGATCCGGTCTTGCTGTCTGCCCACATGGACACCGTGGAACCCGGCAGAGGTATTAGACCGGTCATGGACGGGGACGTGCTCCGGTCCGACGGCACCACCATCCTCGGTGGAGACTGCAAGGCTGGATTGAGCATCGTGCTGGAGGCAATTACCTCGGTCAGGGAGTCCGGCGACGGCCACCGGCCCATCGAGATCGCATTTACCCGCGCCGAAGAGGGGGGTCTCGTTGGGGTACACCACCTCGACTTTGCCAGGCTTTCGGCCAAACAAGGCGTGGTATTCGACGGTGAAGGCTCGGTTAACCGCATCTCCGTGGCGGCGCCGTCCCAGAACGTAGTCACCGCTACGATAAGGGGCGTCGCCGCCCATGCCGGTGTCGAGCCGGAAAAGGGCCTATCAGCGATCCTGGTGGCCGCGGAGGTCCTGACCCAATTGCCACTGGGCCGTATCGATGAAGAGACAACTTCGAACATCGGCAGGATAGAAGGCGGCCTCAAGCGGAACATCATCCCGGAGGAAGTTTTCCTTGACGGCGAGATCCGCAGCAGGGACAACAGCAAACTCGACCACTACTCTCAGCGTTTCCGCGATGTGTTCTCCAAGGCAGGCGAACGGCATCCAGACGCAAACGTCTCCCTGGACATCCGCAACACCTACCAGGCCTATAGCGTCTCCGCGTCGGACCCGACGGTAGAGATGTTGGGGCGGGCCCTGGCCAAGATCGGTATGGCCCCCGAACTTGAAGCCACCGGGGGCGGGTCCGACGCAAACGTGTTCTATGAAAACGGAATAGTGGCGCTGCCGGTTGGCATCGGCGTCCGGTCGTTTCACACGACGCGGGAAACCGCCGTCCTCTCCGAGGTGCTGCAAGGGGCGGAATTCTGCGAGAGTGTCATTCGCGGCGTCTAAAGCGCAAGCCCCTCAGGGCCTTTTCATTTTCGGAAAGGTGTCCCCTCTCCCTCTGGGAGAGGGTTAAGGGTGAGGGCGTTCCCCCCGTAAACTGACTTGCCGCAGCTACTACCATTGCTGGGAGAATTGTCCCTAACCTCAGCCCTCTCCCCACGGGAGAAGGAGAATGAAAACGCCCTGGCAAGCCCCTGCCCGCCGGTTGACGTGGAAACGGCGGGCTCGGATAATGACCAACCGTGGGACAACCCGCTAACGGAGGAAGGAAAGATGTCAACCACAACCAACAGGCGCCAGCTAGGGAGGTCCGTGTCCATCGTGGGAGCAGGAATGTCCGCTTTCGGCGCATTCCAGGATAAGGACAGCAGAGACCTATTCGTCGAAGCATTCCAGGACATGTTGGATAACCTGGACCAGGGCATCGACATTGAAGATATCGAATGCGCCTACGTCGGCAACTACTCTTCCGACCTATTCGAGCACCAGGGCCACACGGCCCCGATTATTGCCGACTGGTTGGGTATGACGCCCGTGCCGGTAACCCGCATTGAAAACGCCTGCGCCAGTAGCGGCAGCGCTTTGCGCGAAGGGGTCATGGCCATCGCCTCTGGGATGTACGACATAGTCCTGGTGGGCGGTATGGAAAAGATGACCAACCTCCCCACGGAAGGAGTCACCGACGTTCTCGCCACCGCCGCCGACGGGCTGTACGAGGTCCCTGCCGGGCTAACTTTCCCCGGTATTTTCGGGGCCATCGCCAAGGCCCACATGGACCGGTACGAGACCAACTTGGACCACCTCCTGAAGGTGGCCATCAAAAACCACGTGAACGGCTCTAAGAACCCCAAGGCACAGTTCAACGTGACTATCCGCAACTTGATGGAACGCCGCGTCGCCAGGGCGGAACAGCGCGGACAACCGGTCCCCGAATACAACAACGAGATGGACTTCCTCAACGACCCCGGCGCCAATCCGTGGATCGCCTGGCCGCTTCGCCTGTACGATTGCGCCCCCATCACCGACGGCGCAGCCTGCGTACTTCTGGTGGCTTCCGATATTGCGCATAACTTTACCGAGAAGCCAATAACCATCGCGGGAACGGGCCAGGCCAGCGGACGGCCACTCCACGACGCCGACGAGTTGACGTCCCTGTCAGCAGCCAAGGTCGCCGCCGAACGGGCCTACGAAATGGCCGGCGTCACCTCAGACGACATCCAGGTGGCGGAAGTCCACGACTGTTTCACCATCGCGGAGATCATAGCTTCGGAGGACTTGGGGTTCTTCGAGCCGGGCGAGGGCGCACGCGCCCTCGATGAAGGCCGGACAGCCTTGGACGGAGACAAGCCGATCAACACCTCGGGCGGGTTGAAGGCCAAGGGGCACCCGGTGGGCGCGTCAGGCGTCGCCCAGGTAGCGGAGATATTCCACCAGTTAAGGGGCGAGGCAGGCGAACGGCAGGTCAAGGACCCCAACCTAGAAGTGGGCCTCACCCACAACGTCGGCGGTACCGGCGGCACCTGCGTGGTAAATATTCTCCGGCGGGGCTAAGGGGGACTTATGGCGGCGGAAACCAGGTCCTTTAACGCGGCGTCTTTTAACGCCTACCTGACCGAAGAGAAGCGTCTCATGGGTGTGCGCTGCCGTGGGTGCGGCACGCTCTCACCTGAACCCCGCCCAATATGCCATTCGTGCCACGGCCGGGACTTGGAATGGCACGAGTTCAGCGGCAAGGCGCAACTCAGCACCTTTACCTGCATTTCCATCGGGCCGGTTTACATGGTCGAGCAGGGGTACGGGCGCAACAACCCGTATTGCACAGGTATAGTAAAGCTGGAAGAGGGACCGCGCCTCAGTGCCCGCATCCTCGGCGTCGACGCCGCTAACCCCCAGCTAATCCAGACCGGAATCGACCTGATTCTCGATCTGGAAGGCGTGGATCCGGAGCGTCCAACACCAATGTTTAGACCGGCCTAGCTCCAGCCGGGAGACACGGCAAAAAGGACGCCCGGCCAATCTGGCCGGGCGTCTTGCTGTCTGGGTCCTGAGAGTGCGGGCTAGTCCAATCCGCGGGTGCCGACCCAACCGGTGCCGGAGACGTCGATCATCTCGCCGTTGGGTCCTTGGTACTTGGTCTCCACGTTCTGGCTGCGGGGACCCCCCATGCCGGCGTGGAGCGCATGGTTGACCTCGTCCATGGGCTTGGAACCGGCGTTGGCCAATCGCTGCTCTATATCTTCCAGGCTTTCCACTTCAAAACCTATGTGGTGGATGCCTTCCCAGTCCTTCCCCCGCTCACCGGCGACCGCGTCATTTTGGAAGTCCAGAATCGCCATGTTGATGTTGCCGTCGCTGAGCATAAACCCCTTGGCGTTTTCGCTCTCCAGCTTGGCTACCTCACGTAGGCCGAACACTTCAGAATAGAACTTTGCCGTTTTCGCGGCGTCGTTGGTCGCAATGGCGATGTGCTTGATTTGCGGCATTTCGCTACCTCTCCGTGGCTGAATCTAGTGGAGTCTCGAGATTTGACAAAGATACCATGTTTAATTCCCTCCCGCTACTGTCCCGAACGCTCCTCGGTCCGCACCGCCACTCGCCCATGTTGACGCGGGTTAGCCCCAATACCCCCAATAGATGAAACCGAAGCCCCGTGTTAGAATTAGCTGTGGATAGTCATTATTCCAGATGGGTTGCCACGTCCACCCATGTACGAGAAACCGACCCATAGCCTAGAGATGAGGATAGCGAGATGAACGTACCGGCCAGGATGAAATTCGGAGTGTTCATGGCCCCCTTCCACCCCACCAACGAGAACCCGACTCTGGCCCTTGAACGAGACTTGGAGTTGCTCCAGTGGTTGGACACCCTGGGGTACGACGAGGCTTACATCGGGGAGCATCACAGCGCGGGATGGGAGACCATTTGCTCTCCAGAACTGTTCATGGCCACCGCCGCCGAGCGCACCCGGACCATCAGGTTGGGCACCGGCGTGATCAGCCTGCCCTACCACCATCCCTACATGGTGGCCAACCGAATGGTGCTGCTGGACCACCTGACCAGGGGCAGGGTGATCCTGGGAGTCGGACCCGGGGCCCTGGGCACCGACGCCTACATGTTCGGAATCGACCCCTCCCGCCAACGGGAAATGATGGACGAGTCCCTGGGCGTCATAATCCGCCTAATGACCGAGACCGAGCCCTTCACCTACAAGAGCGACTGGTTTGAGCTTAATGACGGCCTCCTCCAGCTTCGCCCCTACCAGCAGCCTCATGTGCCCATAGCCGTGGCCTCCGTCGAGTCACCCGCCGGGGTTACCGTTGCCGGTAAGCACGGCGCCGCGGTACTCTCCATGGCCGTGCCGCGGGGCACGGTGCGCAAGACAACGTTGCAGGACCTCTGGTCCATCGCCGAGGAGTCGGCTGCCGAGCATGGGCAGGAAGTCCACCGAGAAGACTGGGGCATCGTCTCTGGCGTGCATCTTGCTGAGAGCAAAAAACAGGCTTACGAAGATATACGCGAGGGCGGCGCCCGCATCGTCACCGAGTATTTCCAGAACACGCTGGGCAACAACGCCCCGGACGTTCCCCGCGACCAGATCGTCGATCACATGGTGGAAAACAATCAGTGGATCGTCGGCACTCCCGACGACTGCATCGCCGGCATCGAGCGTCTCCAGGAGATGAGCGGCGGGTTTGGCAGCTTCATGATCCGGGTGGAGGACTGGGCTTCCAGAGAAAAGGTAATGAAGAGCTACGAACTGCTGGCCCGGTACGTAATGCCCAGGTTCCAGGGCAGCCTTGCCGGCATCCACGCTTCCAGCCGCTGGGCCAGTAACATCAAGGACGAACTCCAGGTCAACCGCCGGGCCGCCATCCAGCGCGCCACCGAGACCTACGACGCCACCAGGGGATAGACCTGGACCGATCTCCCGTGGCGCTTAGCCTGAAAATAGACGCGTTCCATCCAGTAACGCTTTGGTGATCACGGGACTCCCATCGACTCACAAGGGGCACGGTAATGCGACCGCGCCCCTTTTTCTTGGGGAAACGCTAATAGGCAATCGAGATGGTCTCCCAGGCTATATTTCCAGTATCAATCTGGATTACACTGGGAGGACAAGAGAGACTGGGAGTCGTGCCGGGACCGGCGTGCTGAGGTGCCTGTCGTATGCGCAAAACCAAAATCATCGTCACTATCGGCCCTACCTCGAGAGACCGGGATACCCTGGGCCAGTTGATCGAAGCTGGCATGGACTGCGCCCGCCTAAATTTCTCTCACGGTACCCTTGAGGAACACGCCAGCGTCATAAAAGACATTCGGGAGTTGTCTCGGGAGAAGGGCCGCCAGGTCGCCATTCTTCAAGATCTGGGCGGGATCAAAATGCGCCTGGGAGCGGTCGACGGCACAATCAGGCTCACCCCGGGCCAGACCGTCACCATGGTCCCCGATGCGGTCTCCCATCAAGAAGACGTCCTACCCTTTCCCCAGCCTTCGGTCCTGAGGAGCCTGGAGCCCGGACACCTGGTATATATTTCAGACGGCACGGTCTGCCTGGAAGTCCTGGAGACAACGCGGGACGAAATCAAACTACAAGTCCGCAACGCCAGCGCCCTACTCTCGTCCTACAAAGGTGTCAACCTGCCTGGTGTGTCCATAGACCAGCCGGTCCTGACCGAAGACGACAAGGTCCACCTCCAATTTGGCGTGCAGCAGGGACTGGACTGGGTTGCCCTGTCTTTCGTCCGCTCGATGGAAGACGTAATATACGCCAGGGAGTACCTGGATAGTATCGGATGCCAAGCCCTGGTCATGGCCAAGCTGGAACGCGGTGAGGGAATCGATAACCTCGACTCGATTCTCGACAACATCGACGCCGTTATGGTGGCGCGGGGCGACCTGGGCGTAGAGATTCCCATGCAGAGGGTGCCCATCGTTCAGAAGGAAATCGTAAGGAAGGCGAACGACGCGGCCAAGATATCCGTGATCGCCACCCAAATGCTCCGGTCCATGGTGGAATCCCCCACTCCCACTCGCGCTGAGGTGTCGGACATCACCAACGCCGTGCTCGATGGTTGCGACGCCATCCTCCTTTCGGACGAAACAGCCGTCGGCCAATTCCCCGTGGAGACCGTGCATGTGGCCGACCTCACCATCCGGGAGGCCGAGAGCGTCTATCCCTACCACCAGGACCACGTCTCCCGCAACCGGACTCAGGCCATCGCCGCCGCTGCGGGACGTTTGGTTCGGTCTCTGGGCTCCAAGCCCATCGTGATCACCAGCACAGGCCGTGCCGCATTCGAAGTCTCCAGGTTTAGGCCTGAGAATGACATCATCGTCTTTTCCCACGACGAAGCCATTCTGCGCAAGCTGTGTTTGGGTTGGGGTCTCAGCCCGGTCGGAGTCGTACCCATAGATCAAGATGTCGCCCGCCTGGTGTCGTCGCTGGTCCATGCGTCCTTGGACTCCGGAATGGTGGATAAGGAAGACGTGGTGACCATCGTTCACGGCTTCCTACCCGGCGTTTCCGGGACCACCAACACCATAGTCGTGCTCGACATGAAAGAGTACCTTACCCGCACACAGGCGGAAACGGTCCCCACGTGACCCCCGATCGGTGGCTGGCCGTGGTCCTGTCCCTCGCCCTTGTCCTGACCTGCCAGCTTGGTTGCACCCTGAGAGAACCGGCACCCCCGCCCACAGAGACACCTTCGCCTACTGCCACGCCCATACCGACACCCGCGCCTACCAATACGTCCCCTGCCACTCCGACGCCAACGCCCGCGACCGAAACCAGCCCGGTACCTCCACAGAGGAAGGGCCAGCGTTCGGCGGGCGTACCGGGCGGTCTGGAGGATCTGTGGGCAGTTGTGCCGGAGGGTTTCGCCGCAGTGCAGTTCCTGAACGTCAAGGCCGTTCGGGAGAACCCGGAGCTGCAGAGCATCGGGTCCCTGCAGGTCCCACAATTCCTGGCCACTCTCCCCCCAGGCACGCTATCGCTCATTGACCAGCTCTTGGCGGCTGTAAGTACAGACCCTCAAGGCGTCCTCATATCCATTGAGGGGCCTATCGATGTCGAAGGTCTATTGGAAGTCGCGTTGTCCTATGGAAGCGCGCAACAGGAGGTACAACGAGAGATTTACAAAGGGTATTCAATTTCCCTAATTGACCTCTCAGGCGCATTGCTTGCCGGAGCGGCGGTAGGTGACACCATATCTGTGATTTTCCTCGGCGGGGCAGGGGGTGGAGGGTCCGGGCTCGATGGAATAAAATCAGCCATCGACGCCTACGCTGGAACAACTTCGAGGGTGTTGGACAATCCGCGCTTCGCCGCGCTTTTGGCGCCGTTACCCCCTGGTGTAACGGCAAGCCTCACCAGCGACTGCGCCTTGACCTCCCCTACGGCAGACGGAGTCAAACCCCTGGAATGCGAAGCAACGGCCTTCAGCATCGACCTGGTCGACACCAACGCGCTTAGGGTCTCGGGGGTAGCCGTGTTTGAGGACGTGCCGCAGGCGGCGACGGCCTTGGAGCTGGTTGAAGACGGCCTCGTGGTTGGTGGGAAGAAGGTCGAGAACGTGGCTGCCTACCAAGAAGGCGATCTACTGGGGCTGTCTTTTCAGGTGGAAGCTGCCGAATTAACCCAGATTCTCACCGCTTTCGACGGTTTTCAGATTGGGCCGGTACAGTAGACTGTAGGGCGCTGGGTAGGCGCTACACACGCGAATGGATAGGGGTTTTACGCCGCCGGTAGTGAACGGGGCAGTTTCGTCTGGCCCATCAACGTGAGATCTACCCCCCGGGCTAGATCGCGCCCTTCCGCGATCGCCCAGACCACCAAGGACTGGCCTCGAGCCGCGTCACCGCCCGCGAATACGCCTGGAACGGAAGTCATCTTGTTGGCGTCGGTCGTGATGTTCCCACGCCCGTCCAATTCCACTCCTAGCTGTTCCACCATCGCGCCGTGTTCCGGGTGCAAGAAGCCCATCGCAAGCAACACCAACTCGGTGTCGATCTCAAAATCGCTGTCGGGTACTTCCCGCATCGACGGCCGTCCGCCATTCTCCGACGGCACCCATTCCACCCGGACCGCATGAAGCTTCTCTACCTTGCCATCCCGGCCAGAGAAGGACTTGGTCATAACATCGTAGTCGCGGATGCCGCCTTCTTCATGGGCGGCGGAAGACCGGAGAACGTTGGGCCACTGTGGCCAGGGATTGTCGGGCCGGCGTTCCAACGGAGGCTCGGACAGCAGTTCAAGCTGATGCACTATCTCAGCCCCTTGCCGATGTGCGGTGCCCAGGCAGTCCGCGCCGGTGTCCCCGCCTCCCAGGATCACCACCCGTTTGCCCTCAGCGCTGATCCGCTCGGAGGGGTCTACCGATTGACCCGCCAACAGCCTGTTTTGCTGAGTCAGATACTCCATGGCAAAATGCACGCCGTCCAACTCACGGCCCGGCACCGGCAGGTCACGCGGCTGGGTTGAGCCGCAGGTCAGGCAGACCGCGTCGAACTCTTCCAACAGCTTGTCGGCCTCGTAATCAACTCCCATGTTGACGCCAGGGCGGAAAGTGACCCCTTCCTCCGCCATCAGGTCCACGCGGCGTTGAACGACGGTCTTGTCCAGTTTGAAGTTCGGGATGCCCAGGGTGAGAAGACCGCCGATGTATTCGTCGCGCTCAAACACGGTGACCCAGTGGCCGGCCCGGTTGAGCTGTTGCGCGGCTGCCAGGCCAGCGGGCCCCGATCCCACCACCGCAACACTTTTTCCGGTGCGCTCCGCAGGGGGTTCGGCCTTGATCCAGCCTTCCTCGAACGCCCGGTCCGCGATCTCTTTCTCGATATACTCGATGGTTACCGGGTCGGAGTTAATGCTTAGCACACATGACACCTCGCAAGGAGCGGGGCAGATACGTCCGGTGAACTCCGGGAAGTTATTGGTTGAAAGCAGGACGTGGAGGGCCCTCTCCCAGTTACCCAGGTAGACCTGGTGGTTGAACTCCGGAATCACGTTTCCGAGGGGGCAACCCATGTGGCAGAAGGGTACCGAGCAGTCCATGCAGCGGCCGCCCTGCTCCCGTGCGTGGCCTTCGGGCCAAGGCTTGTAGAACTCGCGAAAATCGTTCTTTCGCTCTATTGGAGGACGACGTTCCGGAGCCGCGCGCTCGGAGCGCATGAATCCACTGGGATCACCCATAGGCAGCTACTTCATTTCCTCTTTGCCCTGGCTGGTTGCCCAAACAAGGTCTTGAATACACTATTCTCAGACTCCTCCGATGAGGAGCCCCGTCAGCCGAATAGCTCTCTAAGCGGCAGAGTCCAGCCTGTTACCACGTCCTGTACATCAAGTATATCGTCCTCCGTCAAAATCACAATGTCTGACCGGGAACGATAGACGGTCACAGTCTGCCGCCGGGGGTCGACGACCACAACCGCGGTTGTCCCTGCATCGAGCCATAGGAGGGCCTTGCTCTCCACCTCGGTGTAGGAGTCGCTAGGTGACACCACCTCAACCGCCAAATCTGGGGCGCCTGGCCAGAACCCCTGCTCATCGCCGGTTTCGCTGGCGCGGGACCGGTCTACGAAGGCGACATCAGGAGCGCGCACGGTGTCGGGGTCAGAAGCCAACCTGAATCCGGCTTCCGCCGTAACTACCGTGCCGGACTGGCTAGCATGAACATACTGTTCCAAAAGAGAGCAAAGGCGCGCCGCATACCTTCCGTGCCGGAACCCGGCTGGGGCCATCTTCACCAACTGTCCTTCGATCAACTCATACCGATAGCCGTCGCCTGGCATAACGAGTAGATCATCGGCGGTAACCAACTTGGTGGTGGTCAATTCGACATCCCTTCGATCATCGTGGGCAATCCAGGAGACCCGGCTAGCCCCTAATTGTCGCCAGCCGCCACGGGTTGTTCCTCGCGTTGTCTGCGCTCTTCCAACACGCGCCGGTAATCGCGGGGCATGATCTTCTTGAAATTGGCCAAAGACTTGTCCCAGACCTTCAGCAGATCTCTGGCCTTTTCGCTGCCGGTATGGAGCAGGTGTCCCTCAACCATCTCCTTGAGTATGGCCTGGTCCACCGGGTCGGTCACTTCTTCCAGGTCTGCCAGGCCGGGGTTGAATCGTATATCGAAGTCGCCTTCTTCATCGTTTACGAAAGCGATTCCTCCGCTCATTCCCGCGCCAAAATTGCGGCCCGTGTGGCCCAATACCACGACTACCCCGCCGGTCATGTATTCGCAGCCGTGGTCGCCAACGCTTTCGATGACGGCCTTGACTCCGCTGTTGCGCACACAGAACCGCTCACCGGCCCTGCCTCGAATGAACACCTCGCCGCCGGTGGCCCCGTACATGGCTACGTTGCCGATGATGATGTTCTCTTCGGCTACAAATCCGGCGTCGACCGGCGGACAAACGACTATGCGCCCACCGGCCATGCCCTTACCCATGTAATCGTTGGTGTCCCCGTCGAGGCGGATGTCGATGCCCTTCGCCAGAAATGCCCCAAAGCTCTGACCGGCCGAGCCCGACAGGTGAATCTTGATGGTGCCTTCTGGAAGGCCGTCCTCTCCGTATTTCTTCGAAACCCTGCCGCTGAGCATTGCTCCGACGGTCCGGTGACTATTGCGAATGGGCAGGTCTATCTCCACCGCCTTGCCGTTCTCAAGGGCGGGTTGGGAGAGGCCGATCAACTCATGGTCCAGCGCGTCTTCCAGGCCGTGGTCCTGCTCCTCCTTGCAATAGACCGCCACCTCGTCCGACTTGGGATGACGGTAAAGCAGCCGGGAGAAGTCCAGGCCCCGGGCCTTCCAATGCTCGATGGCTTCCCGCCCGTCCAGCATATCTACTCGCCCGATCATTTCGTTGACCGTGCGGAAACCCATCTCGGCCATGATCTCCCGCATCTCTTCGGCGACGAACATGAAGTAGTTGACCAGGTATTCCGGCCTTCCGGCAAACATCTTTCGGAGTTCCGGGTCCTGGGTCGCGATACCCACCGAGCAGGTGCCCAGGTGGCACTTGCGCAGCATGATGCAGCCGTTGACCACCAGCGCGCCGGTAGCGTAACCGAACTCCTCCGCTCCCAGAAGAGCGGCTATGGCGGCGTCACGGCCTGTCTTGAGCTGGCCGTCGGTCTGCAACGCGATCCTGCCGCGCAGGTCGTTGGCCACCAATACCTGCTGGGTCTCGGCAACTCCCAATTCCCATGGAAGCCCTGCGTACTTGATCGAAGACTCCGGTGAATTGCCGGTCCCCCCGTCGTGTCCGCTGATCAAAATCACGTCGGAATGGCCTTTGGCCACACCGGCCGCAACCGTGCCAACTCCCACCTCGGCCACCAACTTCACGTGAATGCGGGCGTCCGGGTTGATTGTCTTGAGGTCATGGATTAGCTGGGCAAGGTCTTCAATCGAGTAAATGTCGTGGTGCGGGGGAGGGGAAATAAGCTCCACTCCCGGCGTAGTTTTGCGCACCCAGCCGATATAATCGTCAACCTTGTTTCCTGAGATCTGACCTCCCTCACCTGGTTTGGAACCCTGGGCCATCTTGATCTGCAGGTCCGTGGCGTTGACTAGATAGTTGGGTGTGACTCCGAACCGTCCGGAGGCTACCTGCTTAACCGCGCTGCTGCGCGAATCACCGTTGGCGTCCGGCGTGTAACGGTTGAAGTCCTCACCGCCTTCGCCCGTGTTGCTCCTGGCGCCCAGCCGGTTCATGGCGATAGCCATGGTCTCATGGGCTTCCTTGCTAATGGAGCCCAGAGAGACCGCTCCGGTCGCGAACCGTTTTACTATCTCGGAAGCCGGCTCTACCTCGTCCAGAGGCACCGAAGGCAGAACGCTCTTAAACTCCAGCAGCCCGCGAAGGGTGGCCATCTTTCTGGACTGGTCGTTGGAGAGAGCGGCGAATTCCCTATATGCCTCCCAGCTATTGGCGCGGGCGGCGAACTGGAGCTTGGCGATCGACTCGGGGTTCCACTGATGGAACTCACCATCGCGGCGCCACTGGTAGAAGCCGCCCATGGGCAGCTCCCGGGTCGCGGCGGGCTGTTCTTCGGAGAACGCAGCCCGGTGGCGTTCCAGCGTCTCATCTTCAACCGCATCCAAGCCGATACCTTCGATGCGTGACGGGGTCCAGGTGAAGTACTGTTCGATCAACTCCTGGGAGAGTCCGATGGCCTCGAAGATTTGGGCTCCCCGGTAGCTCTGCACCGTGGAAATACCCATCTTGGACATCACCTTGAGCATGCCCTTTTCGTTGGCCTTGAGGAAGTTCTTGGCCGCGTAGTCCGGCTTGGTCCCATTTAACTCACCGGCCTCCGCCATCTCCTGTACTGTGTCCAGCGCCAGGTAGGGGTTGATGGCTCCCGCTCCGTAGCCTACGAGGAGGGAGAAATGGTGCACTTCACGGGGCTCGCCGGATTCCACGACTAGCCCAGCCTCGGTGCGCGTGCCTTCCCGAATCAGGTGGTGGTGCACGGCGGAGGTCGCCAACAGGCTGGGGATGGGAGCCCAGCGGGAGTCCACGTTCCGGTCTGACAGGATGATGATGCAGTGGCCCTCGGCAATGGCCTGCGACGCCTGTTCGGCCAGATTTTCCAGGGCCGCTTTCATGGCCCCTGGGCCGGCCTGAGTGTCGAACAAGGTTGAGAGGGTAACCGACTGAATGCTCCCCGCATCGATCCGGCGAATCTTCTCCAAATCCTCGTTGCTAATTAACGGAGACTTCAGCTTGAGTTGGTGGCAGTGCCCGGGAGTCTCCTCGAAGAGGTTCTGTTCCCTTCCGATGAACGCTTCCACGGAAGTCACCAGGTCTTCGCGAATGGCGTCCAGAGGAGGATTGGTCACCTGGGCAAATAACTGCTTGAAATAGTTAAACAGTAGCTGGTTTTCGTCGGACAACACCGCCAACGGAGCATCGTTGCCCATGGAACCCACAGCCTCAGCGCCGTTCAACGCCATAGGGGCAGTGAGCATCCGCAGTTCTTCGATCGTATAGCCGAACGCCCTTTGGAGTTGCTGGATATCCGGCGGGCCGCCTGCGCTTCGGTCCGAGCCGTTGGTGAGATAGGAGGCGCGCGCCATATCCGGGGTGGGAAGGTCGTCCAACGATACTTTATTGTCTTTAAGCCACTGGCCATAGGGCTGGCGGCTGGCAAGGTCCCGCTTCATCTCTTCGTCTACGATGATGCGTCCCTGCTCCAGGTCAACCAGGAACATGCGTCCGGGCTGGAGACGGCCCTTCTCCTTCACGTTGGAGGCTGGAATGTCCAGCACGCCGGTCTCCGAGGCCATTACCAGCTTGTCGTCGAAAGTTACCAGGTAACGGAAAGGCCGCAGCCCATTCCGGTCCAGGAAACCGCAGATGTGGTGCCCATTGGACGCTACGATCATCGCCGGACCATCCCAGGGCTCCATCAGGCAGGAATGGTACTCGTAGAAGTCTCTGCGCTCCTGGGACATCGTCTCGTGCTGGTCCCAGGCTTCGGGAATCAACATGAGCATCGAGTGGGCGAGGTCGCGGCCGGTCATTAGCAATAGTTCGAGGGCGTTGTCGATGGAGGCCGTGTCGCTGGCGCCAGGGGTCATGACCGGAGGAATTTTTTTCATGTCGTCGCCGAACAGCGGCGACTCGAACTGGGATTCTCTGGCATGCATCCAGTTCAGGTTGCCCCTCAGGGTA
This sequence comes from Dehalococcoidia bacterium, assembly GCA_965197545.1. Lineage (GTDB taxonomy): Bacteria > Chloroflexota > Dehalococcoidia > Lucifugimonadales > UBA3495 > CATOSP01. The sequence continues at coordinate 1,185,429 of CBDANJ010000007.1, read as the reverse complement.
TTGATTTCCCCGTTGTGGGCCAGGTAACGGTACGGGTGGGCCAGCTTCCAATGCCCAAGGGTATTGGTGCTGAAGCGGGAGTGGACCAACGCAAATGCGCTGGCTAACTCCTCGTCAGCCAAGTCCGGGTAGAAACCGGAGATCTGATGGGCCATCAGCAAGCCCTTATACACGATGGTCTTGGCGGACATGCTGCAGATATAGAAGTAGTCCGCTTCTTCGTCCGTAATCCCGGCGCTGGCCATGGAATGCTCTATCACCTTACGGATTACGTAGAGCTTCCGTTCAAGCCGCTCCCGGTCCAGGTCTCCCGCGGAGACAAACACCTGCCTGATCCGGGGGCAAACTGCCCGGGCATCCGTCCCGATTTGAGTCGGGTCGGTGGGTACGTCCCGCCATCCAATAAACTCCAACCCCTCATCGGAGACGACTCTTTCCACCAGGTTTCGGCATTTGCTCTCGGCTTCGTCCTCAGGTGGGAGGAAAAGCATTCCGACGCCGTATCTACCGGGAGGCGGTAGAGAGATGCCCAATGGGGCACATTGGTTTCGTAAGAACGCGTCCGGCATTTGGAATAGGATGCCCGCTCCGTCGCCAGTCTCCGGGTCACGCCCACAGGCGCCGCGGTGCCCCAAATTTATTAGGACCTGAAGCGATTCGGTGACGATCTGGTGGGTCTTCTCGCCCTTGACGTTGGCGACGAGACCGACACCGCAGCTATCGTGCTCCAGGTCCGGGGTATACAATCCGTATTGGGCTAACTCACTTAACGCGTCCATAACCTGACTATCTATTGACAGCGCCGACCGGGGGTTCGGCACCTGCGGTGGACCCTCCACGATCGGCCACCCAACACGCGGTTCTCCACCAATGGCCATACGCCCCGGGGGTCGCCCGGGAATTTGTTAAATGTATCACAAACTTTCGGGGGATGGGTAGCATTATACTCTCGGCTCTCTTGTATGAGTAGACCTGGGCCGTTAAAATCCCAAACCAACATGTAACAATTTTGTTACAGGCATGCCCCTGTTGACCGTAACATGGCGTCAAGCTATACTCATGCCAAACGATTCATACGATATTAGGGAGGATTATATACTGGATTCGACGGAAGTTGCCCAAATGGTGGTAGAGGTCGCCTCTGAGAAGCTAGCGGAGGATATCCTCATGCTGGACCTTCGCGAGGTGGCCCCTTTTGCGGATTATTTCGTCATTATGACGGCGGAATCCACCAGGCAGATCGAGGCCCTGGAGGAAGACCTGACCCAGGCGCTGAAGGCCTCGCAGGTCAGCCGTTTCCACAGGGAAGGCGCGGCGGCCTCCGGGTGGGTGCTGATAGACTTCAGCGACGTGGTCGTCCACATCATGGGACCGGAGGAGCGGGAGTTCTACGAGTTGGAGCGTCTCTGGTCCAGGGGAGCCCAGGTCGTTAGGGTTCTATAATCCAGGGATCGGCGCTGCGGGAATAGTCCAGTATCTCTTCTGGCCGGAAGAACAGGTCGATCTCACGCTTAGCTGACTCGACGCTATCCGAGCCGTGCACGATGTTCCTCCCGATGTTCACACCCAGGTCACCGCGGATCGTACCGGGGGCGGCTCCCGCGGGGTTCGTCGTCCCCATCGTGTTTCGGACTATCTCCACCGCGTCGTCAGCCTCCCAGACCATGGCCACCAGGGGACCGGAGGTAATGAAACTGACCAGTCCCGCGAAGAACGGCCGCTGCACGTGTTCCCCGTAATGTTCCCTTGCAGTGGCGTCGTCCAACCGCGTTAGCTTCAGCGCGGCAAGCTTGAGTCCCCGTTGCTCCAGCCGGCGGATTACCTCGCCGGAAAGACCTCGTTGGACTCCATCGGGCTTTACCAGGACCAGTGTTCGCTCCATAAACTCTTTCGTTTCCTATCCTCTGAATTGATGCGTTTGGACCGGACCGTGGGCGCTCTCGCGGTCTCCTACGGCCCTTGCGGCACCCGGCCCCTCTGCTTGGGCGCCCCTATGCTGGGCATACGCAAATAGTAAGGTTGCAACGTCGCCAGGTGGTCTTGGTCTCCTAGCTCCAGGCGCTGCCGGGCGATCTCCACGAGGGCGTTCAGCCGGGAAGCAGGACCGGACCAGTTGATTACGACCGCCTTCGTACCCATTTGTTCCTTAATGAAGTCGGCATGAGGGCCGACTCCTTCACCACAGTAAAGCGTCACGCCGGACACTGGGTCCATTAAATCGCCGGGTAGACAGATCATGTCCTCTCGGACGCGAACCCCATCCGCACCCATTAACGCCGACGCCACCTCTCCTCTTCCGGCGTCGAGCATGGGACAAACCAACTTGCCGGATTCGGCGTAGGGATGCGCCTCCAGGTCCAGTGTTCCAACGCCGAGCAGCGGAAGCCGGCCCGCCAGGGCCATGCCCTTCGCGGCGCTTACCCCCACCCTGAGCGAGCTGAATCCGCCCGGCCCAAGGGCAACGGCAACCGCGTCCAGTGAGGCTGGTTTCAGACCGCGGCGCCCAAGCAAATTAGCGACCGCCGGCATAAGCTCGGAGGTGTGGTTGACCGTGGAATGCCAGGCCTGAAGGTCGATCACGCGCCGGTCATCGGCCAGCGCGATTCCGGCGTACCTGGTGGAAGTGTCTATCGCCAGCAGCAACTAGCTCTGGACCTCCCTGGAACGGGCGCCAAAACCCTCGAGACGCATCAATACAGTATTGAAACTCTCGGGACACTGATGGAATGAAATGGTCCGCTGGTCTCCCGCACCTTCGTAGTCCAAGGACACACCTAGAGATTGAGCCGGGAACAGGTCAAGCGCCCTGTCAGCCCACTCGATCACGCAGACGCCGTCGCCAAACAACTGCTCTTCCAACCCCAGGTCCCAAACTTCCTCCGGCCCACCCAACCGGTACAAGTCGATGTGATGCATAGGCAGCCGACCCCGGTAGCGCGTCATTAGGACAAAGGTTGGGCTTCGAACGTATCCAGCCACGTCCAAACCCATTGCGATTCCCTGGGTCAGACAGGTCTTGCCCGCTCCGAGGGGTCCGGACAGGAGGAAAATATCGCCGGGCCGGGCGTTCTCACCCATGACCCGTCCAACGGCCTGAGTCTCTTCGGGGCTGTTGGTGAGGATGCGCAAGTCGGAGGGCATCGATTACCGGAAGTGGTCCCAGCCGCCGGCGCCCGGGGAGATCTCGGCCCCGGAAGCGTCTACGACGGTCACACTCCCCGGTTCTCCGGAGATGATCTCTCCAACCACCGCCGCGGATGGCGACAATTTGGGCAACACCGTCTGCATGACCCGTGGAGGCGCGGTGAATATCAAAAGGTAGTCTTCTCCTCCGTACAGGGCAAGGTCCAGGTACTGCTCCGGGAAAGACTCCGTCAAATGAGGGTGCACCGGAATGCGGTGGGCATCGATTCGGGCCGCCAGCCCGCTGGCCCGGCAAAGCTTACCCAGGTCGTCGGCGAGCCCGTCGCTGACGTCCATCGCTGTAGTCACGCCCGCTTCCACCAGGGTGCGTCCGTCAGCCACCGCGGGTTCCGGTCTGCGGTGACGCCACCGCAGATAATCGGCGGCGTCAACCGTAACGCGCAGCGGCAGGTCTGAGACTTCCTGTTCGGCGAGCATCAGTTGCAACCCGCCTCCGGAGTCCCCCAGGAATCCGGTCACCGCCACCTGATCGCCCACCTTGGCGGTGGTGCGGAGCATTGGCTCTCCTCCGTGTACTCCAGTCAAGCCAACGGTGATGAAGGCCACGGGGGAGCGGACCATGTCGCCCCCGATGATGGCCACTCCGTAGCGGTTGCAGATCTCCAGCATACCCTCGTATAGGAGTTGGATATCCTCTACTTCCGTATCGGGGGGTAGGCCGAGAGTAACGAGAGCATACAGAGGAAGCCCACCCATCGCTGCGATGTCGCTAACGTTGGAGGCGATCGACTTCCAGCCGAGGTCCCTCCAGGGAGTGGTCTCCCTCGTAAAGTGGACCCCCTCGACTACAGTATCGGTGGTGAAGAGCTCTGTCGCGGGGCCGGTCTTCCAAGCCGCCGTATCGTCGCCCGTATCCACCTGGAGCTTGAACGAGAAGGGGGAGGCGTTGTCCGGCCCGGCGCGGTGGCGGACCACCATATCGTTAAGCAGCTGGATCACCCCGAACTCGCCAAGTTCCCGAATCTTCATACCTGAGGGATTATATATTGCGGTTGACGGGGTCTCAAGCGGAGGGTGCCGGGCGCGAAAAACAAATGTAGGAATTGAGCGTAAATTGGGTTGACAGGGGTGGAGGGCGTAAGTATACTTATCAAACCGTCGCCCCTTGGTGCGGCGCAGGCACTTTAACAGTTGAATAGTGGAAGAGAGCTAGGTTTTTCGATTAGAGAGTTTGATCCTGGCTCAGGGTGAACGCTGGCGGCGCGCTTAATGCATGCAAGTCGAGCGAGCCTTGTGGGCTTCGGCCCGCAAGGAAAGCGGCAGACGGCTGAGTAACGCGTGAGTAACCTACCCTTTGGTGGGGTAAAACCACGAGAAATTGTGGTTAATCCCGCATAAGATCCCTGTACCTTGGTTCGGGGATGAAAGCTTTTGAGCGCCAGAGGAGGGGCTCGCGTCCTATCAGGTAGTTGGTGAGGTAACGGCCCACCAAGCCTATGACGGGTAGCTGGTCTGAGAGGACGATCAGCCAGAGGGGGACTGAGACACGGCCCCCACTCCTACGGGAGGCAGCAGCAGGGAATTTTGGGCAATGGGCGAAAGCCTGACCCAGCGACGTCGCGTGGGGGATGAAGGCCTTTGGGCTGTAAACCCCTTTTCCAAGGGAAGAGAAAGGACGGTACCTTGGGAATAAGCTCCGGCTAACTACGTGCCAGCAGCCGCGGTAATACGTAGGGAGCGAGCGTTACCCGGAATCACTGGGCGTAAAGAGCGCGTAGGCGGCTGGATAAGTCTTTTGTGAAAGCTCCCGGCTTAACTGGGAGAGGTCAAGGGATACTATTCGGCTTGAGGGCAGTAGAGGAAGGCGGAATTCCCGGTGTAGCGGTGATATGCGTAGATATCGGGAGGAACACCAGTGGCGAAAGCGGCCTTCTGGGCTGTGCCTGACGCTGAGGCGCGAGAGCGTGGGGAGCAAACTGGATTAGATACCCAGGTAGTCCACGCCCTAAACGATGGATGCTAGGTATAGGGGGTATCGACCCCTCCTGTGCCGCAGCTAACGCGATAAGCATCCCGCCTGGGGACTACGGCCGCAAGGCTAAAACTCAAAGGAATTGACGGGGGCCCGCACAAGCGGTGGAGCGTGTGGTTTAATTCGATGCTAAGCGAAGAACCTTACCAGGGCTTGACATGTTTGTAGTAGAAACCCGAAAGGGTGACGATCCCGGGGTAACTCGGGAAGCTTGCACAGGTGCTGCATGGCTGTCGTCAGCTCGTGCCGTGAGGTGTTGGGTTAAGTCCCGCAACGAGCGCAACCCTTGTCGCTAGTTATATTCTCTAGCGAGACAGCCTCCCACAAGGAGGAGGAAGGTGGGGATGACGTCAAGTCATCATGGCCCTTATGTCCTGGGCTACACACACGCTACAATGGCCGGTACAATGGGCTGCGAAAGCGCGAGCTGGAGCCAATCCCACCAAAGCCGGCCCCAGTTGGGATTGCAGGCTGCAACTCGCCTGCATGAACGTGGAATCGCTAGTAACCGCAGGTCAGCATACTGCGGTGAATACGTTCCCGGGCCTTGTACACACCGCCCGTCACGTCATGGAAGCCGAGAACGATTGAAGTCGCTGAGCTAACCCGCAAGGGAGGCAGGCGCCGAGGTCGGGCTTGGTGACTGGGACGAAGTCGTAACAAGGTAGCTGTACCGGAAGGTGCGGCTGGATCACCTCCTTTCTAAGGAGCTACGGTTTGACCCGTTGCACTGGTCCACACCGGTGCGGAGGTTAGGCCCAACTCCCAGGTCGAACGGTGGGTGTTCCGTTTCAGAAACCAGTGGTTGAGCCATGCTCCCCGGTGAAAGGAACGGTCCCCTGAGAAAGCCCATCGCCACCCCGGCCGCCAAGCCGGGGTTTACCACCAAAGCAACAACAACCTATGCTCCCTTCCGCTATTCAGTTGTTAAAGGTGCATAAAGAGGGCCGGACTCTGTCGAGTCCGGCCCTCTGATATTTGGCCCAAGTTGCAGTCCAGATAGATGGCTCGGCTGGAGTTGGAAAGACTGAAATGAAAACTTTTGGTGTTCCCGATTGGATGGGCTTTTATCTTTCTGTCCGTGCGAAATCCGCTGGGCTTTCCGAAAGTGACTATCAGCTGCATGGAGCTGGTCGCGCATTGGGGTTCGTCAGAATGGCGGCTTTTGCATTAGATGAACCCTACAGCCGTCAGGAAGTTGGGGAATACCATGCCTACACCGGCGTCAGCGCCGCTCGAACAGCCATTGATGCTACCTCCTCTTGGTTCAACGTGGTCCTAAAATTGGGCTTGAAGCCAAGCATTCAGGTAAGCCTAGCCCAGAGATCTTTCCAAAAGAAAGCCGCAGAGGCTCGGCCTGAAGTCGCTACGTATGTTCAAGCCTTGGCCGACCTCGTGGAGGAAATCAATAAACATCGGAATCGAGCTCAGCATCGAGAAGGATTAGCAATTTCCTCCCACCTGGATTCCCAGAAATTGGGGCATCCAGGTGGGAAGTACCTTGCAATGAGTGGCGACCATACCGCTGATTTGCACTTGGCCAAGCTGCTCAATTGTTGGGCAGACAAGATTGAGGAGAACCTTCGAGAAATTCTTAAGGTAATGGCTTTGGGAGAGATGCAAGAGGCAGAAAAACTACTCGCTTGGGAGCCTGTCCCATGAAGTTGGGGAGAGATGTAAGGCGTCACAATGAGCTTGATAATTGGCGTAACACGCATAGATATGAATCAGTTATGGCGACTATATGGCTCTTGTTGACGATATCCGAAACCGACCCTGGCTTATGGGACAGGCTCTTGGTTATCAAAATTAAATTCCCCAGCCTGACACAGGACGCAAGGTGAACCTATGATACAAATGATCCTGGTTGCAACGTTCCTAGTCGCGATAGCGACGATAGCTTGCGGACCTTCGGCCACGACTTCGGAATCTGACTCTGGTACAAGCCCGCAGCAACCCGAGGAATCCGGTCCCGCGTTGCTATTATCCGAAGAGTCTGCAATTTCGATCCTGCGAGCTTTTCTACAGGATTGCGTACTTGGCTGGGATAATCTACCAGATCGGAAAAATCTACCTTCTGAGGAAAATAAGTCGCGGTTGATCGACATAGCAACTGGAACCACTGGAGACATCGTCTGGTCAGCCAGTTATCATGGAGTCACGGAAGTTCCCAACAGTTACACGCGGGCCGGCACTGCTATTGAGGCTGAAACATGGGTTGTTATAGGACCGGGCTTTGAAAGAGCGAGAAGCCAATTGGCCGCTCCTGGTAGATGGAAAGTATACGCGGGGCACCGGAAGGCTTATTATTTGGACGCTCCTGCTCGCCTAGCCCTCACACAGTACAACCTCGAAGGATCCAGTGGCCGCGGCGTCCGCCGTCACTACTCTTGTCCCTAACAAACAGCCCGCCTTCACTCGGACCAAGAACAGCAATCGGTTGGCCCTGATGAGCCTAACCGAAAACCTGAGCGATTTTCTAAGCCTGCTCCCGGCAGTGAACCACTCTCCCAATGGGCGATTGCAGGCTTCTTACGACGAGAAGGCTGACGTGCTGTACGTCCACTTCGACAGATCGGTCCCCGCAACCGATAACGAGATTACCGACGATGACATCATCCTGCGGTACGATGGGGAAAGAGTAGTAGGAATCACCGTCTTACACGCCAGCGAGCGTTGAGGGAGATAATCATGTCCGTAGACGCAACCCGCATCGCCAAAGAATTCGCTATCACCGAAGAAGAGCTGCACCGGAAGAGCCTGCGCGCCTTCCTGCTGGAACAGTTGCGCCTGTTGGAAGCAGAGCGGAAGGCCCGCTGCGCCAAGTTCGGAGTAAGTGACCTCTGGGAGATGGAGCGTTTGATAGAACAGGGAAAGGTCTCGGAAGAAGCGATTCTGGAAGACTTTCAGGAAGTAGACTACCTGACCGACCGCGCCGAGCAGGTAAAAGCTATGCTAGAGGAGCTTTGATGCCCGACTTGGAACAGCTTGCCCGCCTGGCCGAATCAGAGTTTTCTGCTATTGTTTCGGCTACGGTTATTTTTCGAAACAAGCTGCGAGTAGTGTTGCTAGACGATTCTTATATCGATTTTTGGTGGTCGAGGCGGTTCCCAGGACGATTCGCCTATCACTGGGAACGTACCCTTATAGATGGAACAGTCTACCGGCACGACAATATACCCCATTTGCACTGGCGAACAGTGGTCTCTTTCCCCAAGCACTTTCACGCAGGCGCCCAGCAGACAGTTATTGATAGCGACATCTCAGAGAACCCGGAGCAGGGACTTCGGCAGTTCCTCCAATTTGCCGCCGGAATGATTGGCTAAATTAAGGACAAGCAGCAAGCCTATCAAACCGTCCGCCACTACCTGCGCCAGTGGCAGCAGGCTCTAGCGCAGGTGGACGAGGTTCACGCCAAACACGGGGTGACGGGTAAGCCGACCCCGGACATACATACCCTCCAATCCGGCCCGCTCATCGGCGCAGAAGCGGTGGAGGAAATCCGCAAGGCGGAGAATCGCGCGCTCCGCAAGTGGGAGGAGCTTCAAGAGGCAGTCGAGCGTTGGAGCGGCACGGTGCTGCGGAGCAGACCTCCCTTGGCCGAAGTCCTGAACACCCTCAGAGCGGAGATGCCAACCCTGCGGGCAGAGTACGGGGTCACCAGCCTGGCGGTAATCGGGCCTTACGCCAAGGGGGATGATTACGAGGCCAGCCGGCTGGACCTCATGGTTGACTTCCAGCGTCCGCTAGGCTTCAAGTTTTTTGGCATGGACCGCGAATTAAGCGACCTGCTGGGCGTAAAAGTTAGCGTGGTGACTAAGTCCGTCATAGAAGAGAGAGAGCCTCATCTGTTGGACGGCGCAGTGTCGGTGTGACCACGCCTGGCCTGGACTCCATTAACTTGACCTATATCGAAGTCGCGGCTCTAGAATGCCCCGAATTTATGGGGAATCTGAGTTTTGATCAGTTCTTGAATGACCGGAAAACGCGGGCCGCAATAGTGTGGCAAATATGCGTCATCGGTGAAGCTGCCAATCGGCTTTCCGAAGACATCCGGCAGCAAGCATCCGAAATAGACTGGCGACGCATGATCGATATGCGGAATATCCTGATTCACGGACTTAACAGAATCGATTACACAATCGTCTGGCACGCGGCGCAGGAAGAGTTGCCGCCGCTTGTCGACTCAATCAAGCGCCTCCTGGAAGACTTGACGGCCGAGGGCCGGTAACGTCATATATCCGGACAGTCAGAGAGTTTCATCCGCCACACTGCCGAACTCTTCCTGTGTCAACCCCGCTTGCGCCAGGATTGAACTGACTGTGGCGGGTTAAAGCTCTCCGCCGGCATCCTCCGTGGAAGGCGTCGACATCTCTTCTTCCGGCGGGATGGGAGCAGGGAGTGACGGCACATCGACTTCCACCGTGCCGACTACCACATGCTCCGAGTAGGCGCAGTCCAAGTCGAACAGGTCCCAATCGTCCGGTTCCTGCAGGTTAAATTCCAGGGTTTCCTTTACCGAAAGTAGTGCTTTATCGACGCTATCCTCTTGCGTGGCGCAGTGGGGAAAGGTTGGCGTGATGGCAGTGTAGCCACCGGAATTGTCGTTGAAGAGCAAGACCACGGTCACTTTCTTCTTGGCAATCGGGCAATCCCCCCTACCCAACGGCAGCGCCGCAGTGTCTTCCGTAGATTCGGTATGTTCGGGGTGTGATGGTACGCTGATTTCCACAGCACCCACTGCCACGTGCCCGGCGTAGACGTGGTCCAGGTTGTAATATTCCCAATCGGCGGGTTCCTCCAGGCTAATCTCCAGACATTCCTTGGCCATAACAAAGGCGTGTTCTACGGTCTCACCCATCGTCGCCAATTGGGGGACTGTGGGTATGATTACGCTGTAGCCGCCGGCCTCATCATCATGGAACAGGACAACGGTCACTTTCAGCTTGGACATTAGAGAATCTCCTCCGCCCCACGATGGAATTCCATCGGAGTCAAATGGGCCTGACGCAATATCCGGCGGAAGGTTCCCGCATCGACCTCGCGGTCCGAAACGGGTACGGTAACCGGGAATGTCCCGTCCGGCAAGGCCAGCCTAACATGGCTCCCCCTTTGCCGGACCCGGACCCAACCCAGCCGTTCAAGTACCCGAATGACCTCTCGCGGACGATAACGCCTTGGCATTCATTAACTCTCCGAAATCTTCCGACGCCACCGCCTTCCTATCGTTCACTTCGGCGATGAATCGCGTCAGCAGCCGGCGGACGCCACGGGCGCTTCGAGGTATGGAGAATCGCCTGTAGATTATCCTATCACACCGCCAGTTTGTCGGAGTGGTGACGTGGACGCCCCACGGCCTCGTTCCACAACTCACTCGAATGGTTTATGATTCCAGTATATTCACGGGATATTTCCGTGTTCGTTGAAGGGACTCTCAGTTGACCGCTCCATTCACCGGGATAACCGTCCTGGAACTCGCCGGGGGCATCCCCGGCCCCTATTGCTCCAGGTTGCTGGCCGATCTGGGAGCCAGGGTCATCAAGATCGAGCCGCCCGGCTACGGCGACCCGGTGCGTCGGCTCGGTCCATTCCCTGGCGGCATACCGGACCGTGAGGCTGGCGGCCTCTTCCTGTTTCTCAACACCGGGAAGCAGAGCATCACCCTCGACCCCGCCGTCCCATTCGGCCGTGACTTGTTCCTAAAGTTGGCATCCGCATCCGACGTGCTCATCGAGGACCGTCAACCCGGAGTTATGGCCGGGTTGAACCTCGACTACGATACGGTCAAAGACACCAACCCGGCCCTGGTCTACGTCTCCATCACCCCTTATGGCCAGGACGGCCCCAAGGCCCACTGGAAAGCGACCCACCTGAACAGCTTCCACTCATCCGGCGAGGGCTACACCCTCCCTGGCGGCGAAACTTACCTGTCGTTCCCCGACCGCGGCCCGGTGACCGCCGGAGCCAACCTGGGAGATTTCGACACCGCAATATTGGCCTCTTCCGCCACCGTGGCCGCGCTCTACGCCAGGGAGTTTCTGGGAGCCGGCCAGCGCATCGACATCTCCAGGCAGGAAGCCACACTTGGCATGAACAGGCTGGAACAGGCCCAATTCCTGAGCCAGGGCCGTGAGTTCAACCGGTCGCGTAGCTACGAGTACGGCGGAATTTTCCCCTGCCGCGACGGTTATGTCATGCTCTACCCAAGGGAGGACCATCAGTGGCGCGCCCTCGCCGGTATCATGGGTCAACCCGAACTCGGCGAGGACGACCGGTTCAGCGCCAGGGCTGACCGAATTCGCAACGGAGACGCTTTGAATTCCTATGTCCGGCCCTGGGCGGCCAGTCTCGGAAAACGCGAGATCTACGACCTTGTCGCCCCAAGCGGCTGCCCGGCCGCCTATTACGCGAACGCCCAGGACTTGATGGAATCGCCCCAGCTCAACGCGAGGGACTTTTTCCAAACTATCGACCACCCCAGAACGGGCCCGCTGACCTATCCCACGGTTCCGTACCGAGTGTCTGGCATACCGTGGACGGCTCCCGAACCGGCCCCCTTTCTGGGCCAGCACAATCAGGAAGTCCTCTGCGGGGACCTGGGCCTCACTCCCGAAGATCTACCAGACCTTCGCAGAGCGGGGGTAATCTAACGCCAATGTCCGAAAACAGCAACGCAGCGAGGTCCGCCCTGGAAGGCGTCAGGGTCCTGGAGTTTACCAACCTGGTTGCCGGGCCTTTCCCGAGCTTTCTGATGGGCCTCCTGGGAGCCGAGATCATCAAGGTGGAGAGCGCCGCTCAACTCGACGCCGCCCGTCGCGCCCCCTACTCCTTCGACGACCCTGACAACTCTCCGGCGTTCAACGGCCTCAACCTCAACAAGCTGAGCGTCAGACTCAACCTCAAGCAACCCCGGGCCGTGGAGTTGGCCCTCCGTCTGGCCTCCTTAAGCGACGTGGTGCTAGAAAACATGCGTCCCGGCGTCATGGACCGTCTTGGCCTCGGTTACGACCGGCTCAAGGAACTCAACCCCAGTATCATCATGGCCTCGGTGTCCACGGCGGGAAGCGTTGGTCCAGAAGCCTCCTACCCCGGTTACGCTCCGGCGTTCAGCGCCCTGAGCGGTCTGGCCCACCTGACCGGCTACTCCGACGGTCCACCCGGAGAACTGCACGCCAGCATCGATTCCCGCTCCGGCGCCACAGCGGCGTTCATCATCCTGGCCGCGCTGTTTCACCGGAGGCGGACGGGAGAGGGCCAATTTATCGACTTCGCCTCCCGGGAGGCGATTACGGCACTCGGCGCCGAAGCCTTGATGGACTATTCAATGAACGGCCGGGTCCAGACCAGGCAAGGCAACAGATCCCCCGGCTTTGCTCCTCAAGGCTGCTACCGTTGCAAGGGAGACGACTCCTGGGTATCCATAGCTGTTGACACCGAGCGGGAGTGGTATCACCTGTGTTTGGCTGCGGGCCATGCGGAATGGGCCAACGACCCCAGGTTCAACGACGCCCCGCACCGCTACGATAACCATGACGCCTTGGACGAGTTGATTGGGTCCTGGACCTGGCATCACACCGCCAGCGAGGTGACTGAGATATTGCAGGCCGCGGGAGTGGCGGCCTCGCCCTCCATGAGCGCCGCGGACATTGCCGCCGATCCTCACCTCGAACAGCGCGGCATGTGGCAGGATATAGAGCATCCCTTCATGGGGAATCTGAAGGTCCAGTGCCCACCGTGGCGGTTGTCCGCCAATCCCCCCACGATCAGGACCCCCGGACCCCTCCTTGGCGAGCATAACCGGGATGTCATCGTCGGCCTGCTGGGGGAGTCCGAGTTACAGCTAAAAGAATGGGTGGACGAGGAAGTCCTCAATTAGTTTATTGATGCCAAAAAGGAGCGCGCTATGAGACTGGAAGGAAAGGTCGCCCTGGTCACTGGAGCAGCCCACGGCATGGGCGCCGCGGAAGCCAAACTGTTCGCCAGAGAAGGGGCCAAGGTCGTCATCGCCGACATCCGCGAGGACGACGGCAAACAGGTTGAAGCGGAAATCGCCGAAGCCGGCGGCGAGGCCATGTTCGTGCAGCTAAACGTAGCCGACGAAGCGGCATGGGACTCCGCCGTGCAACAGGCGGTGGCGCGTTTCGGCAAGCTCGACGTGCTGGTCAACAACGCCGGAATCAGCGGCAGCCGCGAGACCGACTTTCGCAGCACCGAAGCCTGGGACCGTCTGATGAGCATCAACGCCAGGGGCGTGTTCCTGGGCATGAAATACGCTATCCCCGAAATGCAGAAGGCCGGAGGCGGGGCAATCGTAAACATCTCCTCGATCTCCGGGATAGTCGGCCAGGATTACGTCCATCCCGGTTACAACGCCTCCAAGGGCGCGGTAAGAATCGTTACAAAGTCGGCTGCGGTGCAACACGCCAAAGAGGGGATCAGGGTCAACTCGGTGCATCCAGGAATGATGCCTCCTATGCTGGGGTCCGAAAACCGCGACCCAGGGCAGCGCGAGTCGTCCCTGTCAAGCGTCCCAATGGGACGACCTGGAGAGGTCGAGGAAGTCGCCAACGCCGTGCTGTTTCTGGCCTCGGACGAGGCCTCCTACATAACCGGCGCGGAACTGGTCGTAGACGGAGGGTTTACCGCCAAATAGCGGCCTCACAGAAAGGTGGGAGGCCGCTATTTGGGTTGATGATATCGTTAACTTCGCGACCTACGCTCTAGGCCTTGTCGTCTTTGTTACGTGACGGAGGTGGCTCGTCGAAGGACTGGTTGTTGGCCAGAGCCTGTTCGCGCCTCTGATTCCACGCTTCCCATTCCTTCCGCCCTTCCTCGCGGCCTTCCCTGCGCCCTTCTTCGAAAATTTTCCTTTTCAATGCTGGATAGAAGAGTACCATCGCGCGTCCTACCTCCAATAATAACGTGGCGAATAACGCGACTCCCGCAGACCCGTTGAACACGTTAGCCAGCATGAATATCACATGCTCGGGTTCCCAACGATCAAGACGATGTGCCGCGAAGAACAACGAGACCGCGAAGCAAACAAGGTATATTCCACTGTATACGATCCATGCAATTGGGCTTTTGTACGGTGGGTTCACACCCCGCCCCGAACTCCATTGGGATGCGCACATGCAATTCGATGAGTCTTTAGGAATTCCATAGTCTTACCAGTAGAGTGACGTGTTCAAGTTGACGACCATAGGAATTCAGTATACATCAGACCAACCGGTCCGAGCCGAAGCGCCTTTCTCTCTGGGTTGAAGCTTGAATTCGCTCCGCTCGACTCCTTGCCCGGCATGTCTTCTCCGAGCCATTCCGTCCGCCTCGCCTTCTCTTCTCCTCATCGGAGTTCTCGTTCCACGTTCGGGCCATCCCGTTGTCCCGCTAAGCCCACCGTTCCGCCTCCACCGCGGTCAGGAAGTCCAAGACCGTTCGGTTGAACAGATCCGGCTCCTCCAGGTTGATGGCGTGGCCGCTCTGGGGAAATACCGATAACCCCGCGCTTGGGATGCGCCGTTTCATGAATATGCTCGGCTCGACGCAGGGTTCGTCTTCGTCCCCGATCATTACTAGCGTCGGGACTTTCAGCGCCTTTAGCTGCTCCTCCAATTGATAAATCGTGGGCCGTTTGATTTGGAAGCCTCGAAAGGTAAGGGCCGAGCCCATCGCGGAATGCGCCGCCATCCCGTCACGGAATTCTTGCCATCCCCTGGGGTCTTTCCGCAGCAACTGCACCCGGGCGGGTCCTCTGGTATATTCGTCGGCCACGGGACCCATCCCGTCCGCAAGCAGCCGAGCAGCCATCGCCTCGCTGTTGGACAGGAAGGCCTCCCGGTCCGTGGTCCCCGACCCTGCGGAAGCTACTACCAGCGACCGGCACATCTCAGGGTAGGCGAAGCCGAAATTTAGTACGACGGCTCCCCCCATGGACAGCCCTCCCAGGTGCGCCTGCTCAATGCCCAGGTGACCCAATAGCTGCCGTAGATCGTCAACAGCAAGTTCCTGGGAGTATGCGTCCGGGTCTTCAGGCACATCCGAGGGCGGATAGCCACGCGCCGCATAGGTGATGACCCGGTAGCGCCGGGTGAAGAACCTCGCCTGTGGCTCCCAGCTATCGTAGTTGCCCGCGAATTCGTGGCTCCAAACCAGAGGATAACCCTCCCCCGTGTCTTCGTAATAGATGTTCACGCCGTTGTTGGAAAAAGTGGCCATTCTAGTCCTCCATCCCGGTTTCCTCGCTCGATGATACAATAGGGTACCCATATTTATGTCAACTCGGAGGGCGATATGTTTACCAAAGTCCACCACGTTACCTACATCGTCGAGAGCATCCAGGAGATGGCTGACTACATTGAGAAGAATTTTGGCATGAAGCCCGACCGGACCGACGAGATCGCCGACCGTGGTTATAAGTCCATCATGTATTCCATCGGGGAAACTATGGTGGACTTCTTCGAGCCTACCAGGGACGACACCTCGATGGCGCGGCAACTCAGGGAAACGGGTCCCGGCGTCGCCCACGTCGCCTGGGGAGTCGACGGCATCGAGCAGGTATTCAACGATCTCAAGGGCAACGGCAACGAAATGCGTGGCGACGCACCTACGTTCAGCCCATTCGGGTATAAGACGTTGAGCATCGAGCCCAGCAGCTCTCACGGCATCTACTTCCAGCTTGCCGAGGGCGAGGTCTCCGAATAACCATCCCAAGCCTCGTATGGGAATGGAGAGCTGACATGGAGTACGTTTCTCTTGGCAGGACCGGGTTGCGGGTCTCCAGGGCCGGATTCGGCGGCGGCGGCATTGGGCAGGTCTGGGGGCCGACCACGATCGACGAGTCAGTCAAAGCCATCCACCGCGCCCTGGAACTGGGCATCAACTTCTTCGACGTTGCCCCCGGCTACGGTAACGGCAAGGCCGAGGAGGTGTTGGGCATCGCCCTGGAAGGACGCCGGGACGAGGCGGTGGTAGCGACCAAGGTGCGGCTTCGAGACGACCAGATGGACGACGTTCGAGGGGCCGTGGCGCGCTCGGTGGAGAATAGTCTTCGCCTGCTGCGAATGGATTCAGTCGACGTTCTCCACGTCCACAACCGGTTCACGGAACGGCGCGGAGTAGTCACAGACTCCCTTTCGGCGGAAGATGCCCTGGGTCCGGTTCTAGACGCCTACCGGCTCATGCAAGAGATGGGCAAGACTCGGTTCATCGGCATATCAGCGATGGACCACCACATACCGGCCATGCACCGTATCCTGGAAAGCGGCGAGTACGACACCGTACTCGCCTACTACAACTTGCTCAACACGACGGCCCAAGACCCCGCGCCCCCCGGCGCATCTGTCATCGACCAGGGCCAGATCATTCCACTGGCCCGGTCCCAGAACATGGGAGTCATCGGAATACGGTCCCATGCCGCCGGAGCCCTCACTCCCCAGGTGGACCGCGAGGTCGCTCCAGGGACGCTGCTTGCCCGGGACTTGGCCAGCGCCCAAACCCTGGACTTCCTGACCGACGGCCCCATCAAGACCCTCTCCCAGGCGGCGATGGTCTTCTCAATGATGAACAGGGACATCCACACAACCGTCCCCGGTGTTAAAAACGTGGCCGAAATAGAGGAAATCGCCGCCTGCGCCGACCTGCCTCCCATCCCGGCCGTGCATCTGGCCCGGCTCCGCGAGTTATACGAAAAGGGCTTCCGGGAGTAGCGGCGGCGGCTTCGATTGGCCCCCGGAATTCCCTTCCCGGAGAAGTTGAGGATGATGCCCCTTAAACCCTCGGCCAGACCTCGTCTGCGAATCGTTCCATGCGACCCAGCATGACGTCCAAATCCTCGGTCTGGCGCAGGAAGTCCAACACCACCGAGCCTACTCCCATCTCCTGATAGCTTCTGATATCACCCGCAATCTGGTCGGCGTTTCCCACAAACGGGGGACGGTCAGCCCCAGCGGCGTCCCCGTTGCCCATCAACTCGAACTGGTGCGTCCGGTAGATCACCTCAATTTCAGAGGGGTCCCGGTCGAACCGGCGGGCGTAACGGGCCAGTCGGTCCAATCCAGCCGCCAATTGTGCCGGCGTCCCCATCGGGAAGGTTGGGTTGGAGCCCAGCGGGTACCAGCCGTTGGCCAATTCCGCTGTCCTGCGCATGGCGGGGCGGCTTTCCCCACCGACCCAGATGGGCGGATGCGGCTTTTGGACGGGTTTTGGAAGGAAGCTAATGTTGTCGAAGCTAACGTACTTCCCTTCGAAATGGGGATCGTCGCTGGTCCAAAGCTCCTTGAACGCACGGATGTATTCGTCGGTCACCGCCCCCCGCTCCTCGAAGGGCGGCAGACCAAGGGCCTCGAACTCCTCCCGCATCCAGCCAACCCCAACTCCCACGACCAGACGTCCTTGGGATAGCACGTCCAGCGTAGCCAGCGCCTTGGCCGCCACCAGCGGGTTGCGGTGGGGAACGATAATCACGCTGGTCACCAAGCGTATCTTGCTGGTCTGTCCCGCAAGGAACGCCAGTAGAGTCAATTGTTCCATCGACTCCCCGGACGCCGAGCCGGGAAACTCCCCGCCTTCGGTGTATGGATACGGCGATGAGATATTCTTGGGCACCAGGATATGGTCGCCTGTGAGCAGGGCATCGTAGCCCAGTTCCTCGCCCTTCTTGGCGATGAGCCCCAACCTTTCCGGAGTAGCCAACGGCCCCCGGCCTGGCAACGTAAAACCGTATTTCATTTCGAATGCTCCTTCTCACTTGGGGGCGGGTCACTCGCCAGCGCGTCCTTTTGGGAGACCTTCAGGACCGCACCGAGCCGAACACGGCTCAACTCGGTGCGAGGGTGTACGGGACCCAGTACCTCTTCCCGGTCCTGGACCGTCTGACGGTGCAGCGCCTCCGCGTCATCATAGCGGCCCAGGCAAGCATAGGTGTTGGCCAGACTGCCCCGGCTGCGCAGCGTGTCCGGGTGCATTGGGCCAAGGACCCGGGACCGTTCACGCAAGATATCCTCGAACTGGGTTGCCGCTTCGCCGTAACGCCCGGCAGCGTAGCAAGTGTTGGCAAGCCGGCTGCGGGTGCGCAGCGTGCGTGGATCGTCAGGCCCCAGCCCTGACAATTGGGCCCCCAGAACTTCCCAATACAGGTCTGCGGCCTCATCGAAATAATCCGCGGCGCGGAGAGACCTGGCCAACCTGTTGCGGGCCTCCAAACTCTCGGAGTGGACATCACCGTGAATCCTCCGGCGCATTTCCAGCGCCTTTCGCAGCAGGTCCACGGCTCCGGTGAAGTCTCCGTCGTCGTGCAGTGTAGACGCCTCCGCTTCCAGCTGGGACAGGACTTCCATGCCCAGGGCTTCGGGGTTAATTGAGGTTTCCTCGGCGTCGGGCATGTTCAGTGTTGAATCGCCGCCTGTCAGGTCGGATTCATCCGTCGATAGATGCGCTAAAAGGCCTTGGCCAGTACCTCCATAACCTGCTCTTGGCTGGTCATGGGAATGGCGTTGTTTCGGGCTCCACCGTCTCCCAGGGTTTCAGCGGCGATGATGGGAAGGTCCTCTTCAGGTATTTCCAGTTCCCGGATACGGTGAGGCATTCCCATCCCCAACACCAGGGTGTCCACAGCTCGGGCCGCGGCCTCCGCCGCTGTCTCGTCGTCCATACCCCTGGCGTCGATTCCCGCGGCTCTCGCCAACAGCGCCTGTTTATGGGCCGATACCGGCCGGTTGTATTCCATTACATAGGGCTGGGTAACGCAAGACGTGTATCCGTGTCCCACCGAATACCGGACTCCGATCACGTGGCCCAACGCATGGCTGAGGCCCGTTGCAAAGTTGGGAGCGCCCATCATCGACAGCCAGGCGGCAAGAAGGCATTCCAGCCTGGCGTTGAGGTCGTGATGAGCCTCTCCCGAGCGCGGCAGGCACTCAAACAACCGTTGCGCGGCGGCCAACACTGGCGCGTCAATCGCTGGTTGGTTGCCCTGGCAATAAAGCCGCTCGATGCAGTGGTCCAATGCCTTGACTCCGGTGGACAGCCAGAGCCAATCGGGTGTGCCCACCGTCATCTCCGGGTCCAACACTATCAGGTCGGCATACAACCCGGAGTGGCGGACTCGGATTTTATGACCGGTCTGGTCGTCCAAGACGTTCCCGCCGCCCATGTTGAACTCTCCCGCCGAGAGCGTGGTCGGGATGGAAACCTGCAAAGGCAGTTGCTTTCCTTCCAAGTCTGGGGACAGCATCCCACTCTGTTCCAGGGCCAGAGTTCGAAGACGTTCCGAAGTCGTGATTCTGTCAGCCATAAGGACGCCGATCATCCTGGCCGCATCTGAGATGGTGCTGCCGCCGACTCCGGCCAAGGTGTCGGCTCCCTGGGAGACCGCCAGGTTGGCCGCTTCCACCGCCGTGGCCAGCGGGGCTCTCTGGGTGAGCCCGGAATAGACTCCGACGGACCGGGAGCCCAGCGCCTCGTTCACTTTTCTGACGGCGTCGGTTTTCTCGGCGACGGTGCGGCCCGAGAGCACGAGAGCCCGTTTCCCTCCCAACTGGTCTACTTCGGTCCCAAGGGTGGACACTTTCCCCTGGCCGAATATGACCCTGGTGGGGACTGTGGGGTTGAATTCGCCGGAGAGGGGTTGCTGCGTCATTTGCGTCACCTTTGCTGGCTAAATCAGTGCTAGTCCGCCAGCGGGACGATGATGAAGAACCGGGGTTGGTCGCCCACGACCCTTGTGAAGTGGCCCCCTCCCGTGAGGTCCTCCGCCAACAATACCGTCCCTGGGCCGCCGTGCTTCACGGTCCCGTCTGGCGTTCCGACTTCGATCTGACCCGTCAGCGTGATGCTGTACTGCCGCCTTGGAGCCGTGTGGTAGTCGAGAAAATAGCCCGGTTGATACTCCCTAAAGGATATTCCGGGGGTGTTGATCACCGCTGTGGACATACCGTGAGCCCCTTCGGTGTCCACGAAAGGCTGCATTTCGAAGTTCAATTCTTCGATATGGGACTGACCATCGTCACCCGTATAGACTCGCAAGAAGCTGGGCATTATTTCCTCCTGAGACGCCGGAGAGGCCAGAGGTTAACAAATTTAGGGTAATGGTACAGGAATTCGGAGTAGCGTCAAGAACGTTAGTGGCTAGTGGCCCCGCCGGACATTGACCACCGACCCAAGAACATGCATCGGTCAAGGCTCCCTCACCGGCAGATCGGGGTAGGACTGGGAAGTGGGGAATGGCCGGTCGGGGTCCACGCGGCGCATCAAGTACGCATCGGTGGCCATAATTTCGTCCACATTGGGCGGGAAGTCCTCGAACCTGTCCGCGAAAGCCCTTATCAACCGGCCCGACATGCTCCCGCAGTCGTCGCTGCCCAGGAAGACTGCCAGTTGCGCGGCGCGTTCGATAGACGCTCCCTCACCCGACGTTACCTGGACTCCCCGTTCGTAAGTCGCCATGTCGCCAATGGCCAGGGCCAGATCCCTGGTCTCCTCCCACATGCGGGTGTGGATGGAACCGGGACTGATGGCGTTCACGGTGATTGCCGTCCCTGCCAATTCCAGAGCCAGGTTCTCGGTTAAATTAACTATCCCAGTCTTGGCGGCGTCATAGGACGACATGTTGGGGCCGCCTACCCCGGACATGTTAACCATCCTCCCCGAACCCCTCTCCAACATCAGTGGGACTACCGCGCGGCAACCGTAAAATACTCCCAGCAGATGCACCGATATCGTGCGTGCCCAGTCCTCGGGGTCGTTTTCCCAGAGTGTTCCCACTGGACCGATATTGCCCGCGTTGTTGACCATCACGTCGATGACGCCGTACCTGTCCAGGGTCCGAGACACCGCTTCCTCCACCTGCTGCCGGGACGTGACGTCGGTCACCACGGTTAATGCGTCGTGTCCAAACTGGTCCGAAACGACCCGCGCCGTTTCCTGAAGCTCGGTGTCGGTGCGGGCGGCCAGGACGAGCCTCGCGCCTTCGGCGGCGTAAGCCAAGGCAATAGCGCGGCCAATACCCCGGCCACCCCCGGTTATCAGAGCAACCCGTCCATCAAGCCGTCTCTGTTCCGCCATGAATCAACCTCCCCGAAGGGTCCGTGCGAATACCCCGGCCCTATCGGCCTGGGTCCAGAGTCACCCGGCGGTTCTCGACGCCGGAGAATCAAGGCCGGAATGGACCTGTCGCCGAAGGCCGCCAATCCAAGCCCTAATCAGCGTGTCTGACCGGCCGCAAACCCACGACTTGGCCATCATCCGGTACACCCAGCCCCGCGTGACCCTGGAAGGTGTCCCGGGGTCAAGCCAGCTATCGTTCCGCACCAGCCGCGCCAGAGTTGCCAGGCCGATAAGCGCCGGCCATAGGGCGGCTAATCTCAGCCGCAGGCAACGCCTCGGTATTGCCAGCACATATTCCTCGGCAGCGCCGAAATGCTCCATCGCCCTCTCCACCCCCTTTGCGAGAACGGGTCTCGTCCGCAGGGCAGTGGATGGGTTTAGAAGGTCTCCGGGAGTCAGCCCGGCGTTTGTTAGCCAGACTTCCGGCAGGTAGCACCTCCCCAACCGAAGGTCCTTGGGCACGTCTCGAAGCACGTTCGTGAACTGCAACGCCTTGCCAAAGCGTACTCCCAAATCGCTCATCCGGCCGGCGTCCCAGTGGCCAAGGGCGCGTATATGGGTCATGGAGATACGGGTCCAAAATTCACCAACACAGCCCGCCACCATGTAGGTATATTGGTCCAGCGCGCCGTAGCCGGGGAGGGCGGCCAAATTCCCCGAGCCCTCGGCGGGAAATGTCCTCAGGTCGAATTCCATTCCCTCGGTCAACGTTGACACAACCCCGCGCACCATGCCCCGGTCCGGTTCGCGAGTGCCCTCCAACAAGTCGAACACCTCAGGCAACACCATAAGCAGTTCCCGTTCAAAGGACAATTCTTGGCAACCCGCTACCGCCTCCCCGATCTCACGAAGATTGTCCGAATTGGCGGGCCCGGCGGTCTGGTCGCGGAACTTCAGCAGGTAGGTCAACCGCAGTTCCGGGTCGACCAAGCGGCTATCTGCAATGGTGTCCGCCGCTCTCGCCAGCAAGTAGGCCAGCCCAACCGGCCTGCGCAGGTCCTCGGGGAGCACCCTCAAGGTAAGATAGAAGCTCCTGGAGACTCCCCGTAGCAGCTCTCCAAGGAGGCGTTGCTCGTCCAGAATCCTAAGCCCCAGTCCCGCCGGTTACCGGGCGGACGCTTCCGCCAATTCAGAGGCAAAGTCTCTGGATTCGGTGTTTTCCAACGCCTGCTGGACCAACTCCTCCATCGGAAGCACCGATTCAAGCCGGGCGACGGTCTCCAGCTTGGCGTGGGTCTCTGGGTGCCGGGGCACGAAGAGGGAACAGCAGTCCTGGTCCGGCAAAATTGAGATGGGGAAGGTCCCCAGGTCTCGGGCCACGTTGATGATCTCTTCCTTGTTAAAGCCTATAAGAGGCCTGAGCACGGGCATGTTGGCGACTACGTCGATGGCGGCCAGGTTGTCGAGGGTTTGAGAGCTTACCTGTCCGCAGCTCTCGCCGGTGATAATCGCCTTCGCCCCTCTTTTCCGGGCCAGGGCCTCGGTTACCCTCATCATGAAACGCCGGTAGAGGATAACCCGGTAGGCCGGAGGTGTGGCGAGGATAATCTGCTTCTGCGCTTCGCCCATTGGAACCAGAGAGAGATGGGAACTGAATTGATGCCGGGTGAGCATCTGGGCCAATTCACCCGCCTTTTCTATGGACGACCTGTCGACCAGGGGGTAGCTGTGGAAGTGGACGAAGTGGACCCGGCATCCCCGCTTCATCATTTGCCAAGCCGCAACCGGAGAGTCGATTCCGCCCGACAGCATCGCCGACACCAGGCCGCTGACCCCGACGGGCAGCCCCCCATAGCCCTTTACTTCGTCGAAGTAGACCAGAATTTCCTTGGGCAGCACTTCCAGGAAAATCTGAAGCCCGGGACGTGTCAGGTCCACTCGTGCGCCGGTCAGGTCCTTGACGTATTGGCCCACATCCCGGTTGATCGCTTCGGACGTCATGGGATACCGCTTGTCCGCCCGGTTGGTGGTAATCCTAAAGGACTCAAACTCGAACTCTTTCAGGTGGCAGGCCAACATCCCTTTGACCTTGTCCAAGTTCCAGGGAGCGGAGTAGCTCTTGTAGAATTTGGCCACGCCGAAACAGTCCTGGACTTGACGTCTGACTAATGGCCAAGCGTCCTCGTTCTCCAGCGTAAGACCCACCATCATCTGACCTTGCCACACCCTCGCCACACCCGTTCCCCGGGTGGCGGAGCGCAGGTTTTCCACCAAAATCCGCATGAACCAGGGACGGTTCTTGCCTTTAAGGGCAAGCTCGTGGGTCTTTACTATGACGTGGGTTTCCATGTGGGGCCTATTCTACTCCAATTGGGAGATCGAAGGAGAAGGCACGCTCCGAACGAGCCAAAGCCCCACCTAAATTCAACACCGGAGCTGCCCCCACTGGCCCGGCATGCGATGGACAGTTCTTATTTGGCGAAATGGGGCTATTTCGAATCCGGATTTATCCCGTCAACCACCACGCAAGCAACGGCTATGCGAGACTTGGAAAACGGTCCCTTTCACGAGAACATGCCCTCTTTAATGTCGAGCACCTCTTGCCTCAAGTCCATGTCCTCGTTGATCTCGCCGCTGATCTTGCCCGCCCCGTGGATGATGGTGGCGTGGTCACGGCCTCCAAGGAATCTCCCGACCTGCGTTGGGGACATCTCCAACTCGTTGATCAGCAGGTACATAGCCACTTGACGAGCCCGCGAGACTTTCCTGGTCCGTCCCCGGGCGATCAGGACGTTCGGCGTCAGGCCGTAATATCCGGCCACGGCTTCCAAGATGTCCTCGGGATTGATGGACTGGCGGCTGTCTTCCGGCCTCGCATCTTCAAGTATCCGGGTCGCGTTTTGCACCGTGATCGGAACGTTCATGAGCTGGGATTCCGCGACCATCCTGTTCAGGCTTCCCTCCAGGTCGCGGACGCTTCGGCGGACCCGTTTGGCTATCAGTTCAAGAATGCTGTCGTCGACCCTGACCCCCATGTCTTGCGATTTGGACCAAAGTATAGCCATGCGTGTTTCAAGGTCAGGGACCTGGATGTCGGCCGTGAGCCCCCATTGGAACCTGGACCGGAGCCGGTCTTCCAGCAAGGTTAATCCATGGGGCGGCCTATCCGAGCTAATCACCACCTGGTTGCCCGAAGAATGCAGGTCGTTGAACGTGTGGAAGAAGCTCTCATGGGTCTGCTCCTTGCCACTGAGAAACTGAACGTCGTCAATCAACAACACCTCGAGGCTTCGATACCTCTCTCGGAATTCCTCGGTTGTCCTCGTGCCGATGGACGAGATGAACTCATTGGTAAACTGCTCGGACGTAACGTACCGGGTCGACTTGCCCCTACTGGCGCAGACGTGGCCTATGGCATGGAGCAAGTGGGTCTTCCCCAGCCCGACTCCGGAATACAGGAAAAGCGGGTTCCATGAGTCGCCGGGAGCGTCGGCCACGGCCTTCGCCGCGTTGTAAGCGAACTGATTCGAAGACCCGATGACAAACGAATCGAAAGTATATCTCAGATTGAGATTGGGCCTCGCCGCGCTAACATAATCGGGACGCCGCTCGTCGGTGGCCTCCCAGTATCGTTCCTCCCAGGTCCCATCCTCGTAGTCGCTGTTCCCGGCTGGTCCCTGGTTGCCCACCACCTGGAACTGCACTACCAAGGGCCGTTGGGTCACCTTCTCGACTATCGTCTGGATCGCATGGTATTGGCGCCGCTCAAGCCACTCCACGGCGAACGGCGTTGGCGCTCCCACTACAAAGATGCTGTCGTTATACGAGATTCCTTGGGTCCGCTTTAGCCAGGTCTCGAAAGTCGGCTTGGGGACCTGTAGTTGTAGCTCCCCTAGTACAGCCCTCCAGACTTCCTTGGTAGACAATTTGGTAGACAATTTGGACATGTCCACACATCCTTCGATGGAGCAGCCGAGTCCCTTCCCTCGGCGACAGAGTAGGCGGGCTGGACTGCACGAACATGCCGATCATAGAAAAGCTCCGAAGCGTCAACGTGTTCTGGTAAGGGTCGAGGTCCAACCCGGCAGATGTTTAGGTCGAAAGCCGAAGGCCCAACCCGTCGATTACAGGATGAACCTAATGGTCCGGGACGGGCCTAAAACCTGTTAGACCCGCCCGGAAATCCATGTAGCAGACCCGACCACCACTGACACCCTCACCATGCTATGCGGGCAAAATTAGCAAGGTTGCCGGGATGTTGTCAATGCGAAATTGGCCGGATATTTTCGACTTTTGCGGGCTCAATTCGTGCCTCGTATCTGCGCCGCCGGGGCACGTCTCGAGGGTGGGATGGGTTTCCCCGTTACGACGACCGCAGGGCCTTTTCATCTTCTGAAGCAAGTTTTAAAATTTGTGTGAGAGAGCGGGGAGGTGAGGAAGATGGGGCTAAGAGAAGCTTTGGATGGGGTGCCCGACCACCGGAAGAGTCAGGGAAAGCGTCACTCTCCGGGGGCAATTCTGAGCTTGGCCGTTTGCGCCATGCTTTGCGGCGCCCGCAGTTTGTACGCCATGGCCCAGTGGGGACGGGACCACGGAGTCGCCACGGGGCAACTCCCGGGGTTCAGGCCGGGGAAGACGCCCTGTGTAGCCACCTTCCATCGGGTGTTCAAAGACTTGGACGTGAACGCCCCCCGTTCAAGCCGAGGGCAGGCTTTGAGGCGGTGTTGCGGGAATGGCTGAGCAACGGCGGGCTGGAGCTTGGGGAGGCGCTGTCCCTGGACGGCAAGACCCCCGTATCAAGTACGGGGCAGGCTCCGCGGGGGATTCACGGGGAAGGAGTGCCCGGGGTGGATCTGGTGTCGGCCTATGCTACCCGGAGCGGGGCGGCGCTGGCCCAGGTGGCATCGCCGGGGAAGGGTCAGGAGCTGGCGGCGGCCAAAGCGGCGCTGGGCCAGATTCCTCTGGAGGGACGGATAGTGGTGGCGGACGCCCTGTTGACGCAACGGGAGGTGTGCCAGCAGATTGTGTCCGGTGGCGGGGATTATCTGTTGCCGGTAAAAGAGAATCAGCCCGCTTTGCGCCGGGACTTGGTGGAAGCATTTTCCCCCACTGGAAACTGAAGGGGCCAATGGACCAAGGGTGTAGCAGTGGCAATGGCGGGAGCGGGGGGGCAACGCTGACGGTGTGGGTGGATGCCTCGCCCAAGCAGCGACACGGGCGCTTGGAGCGGCGGGAACTGTGGGCCTTGGCCGACCCGGAGTTAAACGGCTACACGGGCAGCGCCGGAACTGTGGGGGAAGCGTGGCCGCACCGGCAACAGAGCCTGCCCTCGTGAAAACGGGAGTATGCCGGGTGGAGCGGCGGCGGACAGTGAAAGGCCGGGTTCAGCTGGAGGTGAGCTACGGGGTAACCAGTCTATCCCCAACCGTTGCCGGAGCGGACCGTCTGTTGCGGATACTCCGGGAGCATTGGCACATCGAAAACCGGGTGCATTGGGTGAGGGACGTCACCCTTGACGAAGACCGTTCTCAGGTAAGAACCGGCGGCGCTCCCCAAGTCATGGCAGCGTTGCGCAATCTGACAACTACCTTGGTGCGTTGGGCAGGCCATAGCAACGTAGCCGCTGCCCTGCGCCGCCACGCTGTTCACCTCTCCGAAGCCTTCGCCCTATTGGGCATTCCCTATTCTTCAGGAAAATGAAAAGGCCCTGACGACGGCCGCCAGGACCGTTTGCGGCTCTCACGACTGATGTATATAATTGCGGACATCGTCGGCTGGTCGAGAGGTTTACCATGGCCCAAAGAGGGGAATCCAGCTCCGAAAATCCCGGTGACGCCCGCGCCAGCGTGGCTGAACCGGATATTTCCTTGCCCCAAGGGCTATCCCCAGAAGACCTGATAGACACTTACACCAAGACGGTGTTGGCCCGGACGATGGACGAGCGCATTTGGGCCCTGAACCGGCAGGGAAAGGTCCCAATCGCCGCCTCATCCCAGGGCCACGAAGCAGCCGAGATAGGTAGTCTCTTGGCGGCGCAAAAGGATGGCCGCACCTTCCTATTCCCCTACTACCGGGACCTGGCCCTGAAAATGACCGCCGGGCTCACAGCCACCCAAGTTATGCTGTCATTCATGGGCAAGGTTGGCGACCCGTACAGCAACGGCCGCCAGTTTCCGCTCCAGGGCGCAGACCTCCCCCGCAACATCATCCAGATATCCAACGTAGTCGGCGCGGGCCTCACACAATCAACGGGCTACGCTTTGGCTTGCAAGATGCTTGGCGACGACACCGTGGTCCTGTGCTACTTCGGCGACGGTGCGTCCAGCCAGGGCGAGACCCACGAAGCGATGAACTTCGCCGGCGTGCATAACCTTCCTATCGTGTACATTTGCGAAAATAACCACTACGCCATCTCGGTGCCTCAACGCCGCCAGATGGCCGTGGACGACGTGGCCTCTCGCGCGGCCAGCTACGGCTTTCCCGGAATAGTAGTCGATGGGCTGGACATGCTTGAGGTCTATACCGCAACCAGGGAGGCCATTGGGTACGCCCGCAATCAGGGGCCGGTCCTGCTGGAGATGAAGGTCGAGCGATTAATGCCACATACCACGGATGACGATGACCGCCGCTATCGCCCTCCCGAAGAGCTTGAGGATGTCCGCAATCGCGACCCCGTCTTGCGGCTCGGTGCCTACATGGTGGAACGGGGTTTTCTCACGGCAGACCGTATGGAAGAGATCAAGGCCGAAGCCCTCCGAATCGTGGACCAAGCCACCGACGAAGCCGAGTCCGCCAGCCCTCCAGACGTGTCTACCCTGTTCGACTCGGTCTACGCCCCCTAGAGAGACCCATGGCTGAGAAAAGCGTAATAGAAGCGATTCGGGACGGGCTGCGCGAGGAGATGCGCCGCGACCCATCCGTGTTCGTAATGGGTGAGGACATCGGACGTCGGGGAGGAGTCTTCCTCGCCACCCAGGGCCTCATCGACGACTTCGGCGAGGAACGGGTGATCGACACTCCCTTGGCAGAAGCGTCCATTGTCGGTATGGCATTGGGGTGCGCGTTCCGGGGGCTGCGGCCCATACCGGAAGTCCAGTTCTCCGACTTCATCTGGCCGACCATAAACCAGCTTGTAGGCGAGGCCGCCCGGGCCTCCTACGGCAGCAACGGCGCATTGCAGGTCCCGATGGTGGTGCGGGTACCCTACGGCGGAGGGATCCGCGGCGGGCTGTTCCACTCCCAGAATGTCGAGTCGCTTTTCTTCCACACCCCCGGCCTCAAGGTGATCGTCCCAGGGACTCCCTACGACGCCAAGGGATTGCTCAAATCCGCCATCCGCGACAACAGTCCGGTGGTGTTCTTGGAGCATAAGAAGACCTACCGGCTGGTCAGGGGTGAGGTCCCCGACGATCCTTACACCCTTCCCCTTGGCGACGCCGACATCAAGAGACAGGGCAGCGGAATCACCGTGGCAACCTATGGCTTGATGCTCCATTACTGCCTGGAGGCCGCGGAACTGGTGGCCAGGGAAGAAATTGACGTCGAAGTAGTTGATTTGCGGAGCCTCTGTCCCCTGGACAAGGATACGGTGCTGGAGTCGGTGAAAAAGACCGGTAAACTGATGATCGTCCACGAGGACAACATCACTGGAGGCGTGGGAGCCGAAATTGCTGCCCTCGCGGCGGACGAGGCGTTCGAGTACCTGGACGGGCCGATTACACGTGTCTGCGGCCCGGACGTTCCCACCATGCCCTTCGCCCAAAGCCTCGAAGACGCTTATATGCCAAACACCGAGAAGATTGCCGAAGCGCTGCGCAAGCAGGCTGCGTATTAAGGACAGGTGGCTGAACCTTGCCCGTAACCATTGAGCTTCCCCATGTAGGTGAGTCTGTCGTCGAAGGCACCATCGGCAAGTGGCTCAAGCAGCCAGGCGAGTCTATTGCCAGGTTTGAGCCACTTGTTGAGGTAATCACCGACAAGGTCACGATGGAGGTCCCATCCCCCGTATCTGGGTCGCTGCTGCGCGTCCTGGCCGAAGAGGGGGAGACCCTGCCAATGGGGGCGCCGATCGCCGAGGTCGAGACCAACGAGCCGGTTGGGTCCACTCCTTCAGCGGCGCAAGGCCAACCCGCCAGTCCGTCCCAACCCGCGGCTGCGAACTCTCCCCATCACGCCGGCACAACCGGCTACTTGCTCCGCGATGTGGCCCCAGTCGGCCCGACCGGCGGTGGCGCGGGCGCTCCCGAAGCCCTGGAAGCTCAACAGACCCCACCAGCCAGTTCAAGAGAGACGGCGCGCCACTCCCCCGCCGTCCGCCGCTTGGCCAGCGAACATGGCGTGGACCTTTCCCGCGTGCCGGGCACGGGTATGGGTGGCAGAATCACCAGGGACGATCTGCTCAAGTACATCGAAGGCGGTCCCCAACCCGCAGCCCCAACTGCCCCAGCAACCGTGCCAAAACCCGCCGTGCCCCCAACCCCTCGGGCGGAAAGCTCCGCGGCAGACGAAGAACAAGTGCCGTTGACCCCTGTTCGGCGGATGATCGCCGATGCCATGGTCAAGAGCGTCACCCAGATACCTCATGCCTGGAGCTCCGTCGAGGTGGATGTCACCGGAATGGTCGCTCTGCGAGGTCAGATCAGGTCCGCGTTCCAGCAACGGGAAGGAGTCGAATTGACCTACCTTCCATTCATCATCAAGGCCGTGGTGGAATCCCTGAAAGAGCACCGGACTCTCAATGCGTCTTGGGGCGGGGACAAGATCATCCTGAAACGCCGGGTCAACCTCGGTATAGCGGTCGCGGCCACGGCGGGGCTCATCGTCCCGGTAATCCACGACGCCGATCGCCTCAGCATCGCCGGCTTGGCAGCCGCCGCCCGGGACCTTACGCTGCGCGCCAGGCAGAACAAGCTGATCGTGGACGACGTGCAAAATGGTACGTTCACACTCAACAACACCGGCGCGTTGGGCTCGGTCGTTTCCTATCCGATAATCAACCACCCCCAGGCGGCCATTCTCACTACCGAAGCCATTCAGAAGCGGCCTGTGGTCCGCGATGACGCCATCGCAATTCGTTCTATGATGAACCTTTGCCTTTCCTTCGACCATCGCATAAACGACGGATCGGAGTCGGGCGCGTTCCTGCAATCGGTCAAGGCGCGGCTGGAAGCCGTGTCCCCTGACACTCCAATCTACTAACCCTCGGACATGCCTCCGCTCCCCGAGTGTCAAGTCCTTTCCCTGGGCACCATGGACTACCTGAACGCTTGTGACTTCCAGGTTGCCCTCGCCGCGGATGTGCGAGAGGGGGTCCGCCCAAACACCCTTCTGTTCGTGGAACACCCGCCCGTGTACACCCGCGGCCGCCTAAGCAAGACGGAACACTTCTTGGTTTCCCCTGAGAAGTTGAAAGCGATGGGGGTCTACGTCTACGACACCGACAGGGGAGGGCTCGTAACTTTTCACGGTCCGGGGCAGCTAGTTACCTACCCGGTGGTGGACCTGCGCCAATGGGGCGGGCCGGTGAAATACGTGAGGACCTTGGAACAGGTCATCATCGACGTGTTGGCCGACTTCGACCTGGCCGGAAACACCATTAGGGGGACCACCGGCGTTTGGGCGGGCGACGCCAAGATAGCCTCGATTGGTGTGAAGATCAGCCGGGGCGTCGCCTATCACGGACTTGCCTTGAACGTGAATACCGACCTCACATATTTTGACCACATCGTCCCATGCGGCCTCCATGACTTGGAAGTCACCTCGATTGCCCTCCTCATCGGACATCCTGCAGAGATGGAGATGGTGCAATACAGCCTGGCCTACCACTTCGGGAACCGTATGGGCTTACGAATGGTTGAAGCGCAGACAACGACCAACCCATAACCGGCCTCTCCCCTACTGAGAAAACACAACAAGGACCGGCGCTATCGCTTACCACGCGCAGTTACCGGAGCCATCGGCGGAGATTTTGGGTAGGGTCCCCGGGTCGCACACAGGGAAATCCTCGGCTCTTGCCGCTACGTAGAGTCCGACACGCCTTGTCGACCTCTGGAGAAGGCTCAATCCAAGACAGCGCCCACCCCACCTAAGTCGATTTCGACAAGCTGGCAGGCAGCCGGTATGATTGGGCGACGGCGGTCAACTTACTTCCATGGCCAACTGGGAGCCCGCCAACAATCTTCACCCGAGGAGTGGTAAATGCCTGTCTCGAATAAGGTGCGCGGGTTCATGGAACAGGGCGGCTGGATCCGCCAAATGTTCGAGGCGGGGATCGCCCTGAAGGCCCAGTATGGAGAAGAGAATGTATTTGACCTGTCGCTGGGCAATCCGGTGGTCGAGCCCCCGGAAGAGTTCAATCGGGAGATTCGCCGCTTGGCCGATAGCCCTATCAAGGGGATGCACCGGTACATGCCCAATAACGGCTATGTCGAGACCCGCCAAGCCGTGGCAGACAATCTGACGGCGGAGACCGGCCTTACCTTCAGCGCCGGGGACATCCTGATGACCTGCGGCGCGGCTGCGGCCATCAACGTGACCCTGAAGACCATCCTCAACCCCGGAGACCAGGTAATCGTCCTCGCCCCATACTTCGTGGAATACGGCTACTATGTGGACAATCACGCGGGAGAGGCCGTGGTGGTCGCTACAAAGGAAGACTTCCAGCCGGACCTGGAAGCGATAGAAGCGGCCATCAACACAAGGACCCGCGCCCTGATAGTCAATTCCCCCAACAACCCGTCCGGAGTCATCTACTCCGCCGATACCCTTCAGCAGCTAGGCGATCTTCTGGACCGAAAACAAAGGGAACTGGGCGCGGAGATCTTCTTGATAAGCGACGAACCCTACCGCCGTATCATCTACGATGGTCAGACCTACCCTCAGGTCTTCCCCCACTACGAAAACACAATCGTCGTCAACTCCCACGCCAAGGACCTGGCGCTCCCCGGAGAACGCATCGGTTACGCGGCGATCAGCCCGTCTTATCCACATCGCCAGGAGTTGGCCGACGGACTGGCTTTCTGCAACCGCACACTCGGGTTCGTAAACGCACCGGCATTGATGCAACACGTGGTGCGCGCCCTCCAGGGGGTCACAGTGGATGTCGCGGACTACCAGCGGAAGCGGGACTTCCTTTATTCCCAGTTGACCGAGATGGGTTACGATCTGATTAAGCCCCAGGGCGCGTTCTACCTGTTTCCCAAGGCGCCCGGAGGTGATGACCTGGCCTTCGTCGCCGCACTACAGGAGAGTAACGTGCTGACGGTGCCAGGCCGGGGGTTTGGGACTCCCGGCCATTTCCGCATCTCTTACTGCCTGGAAGACTCGGTCCTTGAAGGTGCGATGGACGGCATGGCAAGGGCTATTGAGAGGTTCGGGTAGGTGAACGGCCGTGTTGGCCCAGGAACTCAGCGGGCTGAAAAGACCTGTTCGAGGTCGATTGCGAGTCCGGGCAATAGGCGCGACATGAGGGTCTCGCCCCGGGAATAGCCGGCATCCAGCGCCAGACCCCGGCCACTCTCGGCGAAGACCTCGATTGTCTCCCCGATAGGGTCTACGATCCAATACTCCCGGACGCCGAATCTGCCATATAGCGCCATTTTGTATCCTCTGTCGTATCGCTCCGTCGATGGAGAGGACACCTCTACCACCAGGTCGGGCGCGCCCTGGATGTTTTCCGCCGTAACTATCCCGCCCCTCGCATTGGAAACAAACAAAATGTCCGGCTGCGAAACATCATTCTCAGCAAATATTACGTCGAATGGGGCGGCCCATGTGCGCCCCAACCCTCTCTCTCGAATAAACGGACGTAGTATTAGAAAAAGTTCCGCTGAGACCGTTTGGTGCCGGTCTGAAGGCGAAGGAGCCAAGATCATCTCCCCGTCCAGCAGTTGATATCGGGTGCCTTCTGGAGTAGACATGTAGTCATCGACTGTAAACCTGACCCTTGGATTAGGCCGGACCATCTCGCTTCCTCCGTTTACTGCCCGATTACTGCCCGACTAGAAATCCGGTGTCTATCGCGGCTGAAGCGCGACTAGGCGAGCGGCTGTTTCGACGGCAACCGGACCGTCGCCGTGCCCTTGGTGGTCATCTCTTGCCGCTGGTTCTCTCCCCATATTTCCAGGTCAACCAGAGACTCGCCGTTCTCTTGCCTTTTGGCGGTCACTTTCCCCTTGCACCAGGTCGTATCCCCCACCACGTTGAACCGGCGCAACTCCAGGTACATGTTCTTTAGGAATCCGTCGTCTCCCATCCAGTTAGTCAACAAGTGACCCATCCAGCAGCATCGCTGACAGCCATAATCGTAAGCGCCGGGCAGTCCCGCGCTTTCGGCGGCCTCCTGGATGTCGTGGACCCGGATTATCGCCTCTTGCGCGCCCGTCGTAGGGTCGGTGAAACCCCAGGAAGGATGCCGCAGCATCTCCCGGAGTTGAATCCCGTGGGAGATACCGCCGATGCATCCGGCCACGAAAGCCGTGATGTCGCCGTGGCTCATGGGCCCCTTAACCACGGGCCGGATTTCATCCCCAACCTGCACGTCTTCCCACCAGCGGGGATTGTTGCCCCGGACCTCTTCGGCCAACACGGCTTCCTGAATCGTCCGAAGCTCTTCTTCCGTGTATTGGTAAGGCTCGAAGGTGTACTTCTGGCGTTCCCTGGCCGCGCTCCGCTCCGCCCTGACCTGCCATCCCCTGGTTTTGGCTATGGCCTCCCCTCGCTGGTTGTAGTAATGGGTAACGCTGGACTGAATGAGGATATGCCCCGCAAACTGACTTTCCTTCTCTTCCAACCCCGTGAACTGCTCCTGCACGGATATCTTGTCATCCAGGTAGATGGGACGGTAAAATTCCCAATCGTTTCCGGCGTGGAAACCATGGACCCCTGGAAGTCCGCCCGTGCGCCCGGAGCACCAGTAGACGCTGTAGAGGAAGCAGGGAGGGGCTACGATGGTCCCAAACTTGGTGGACTGGGCATAGCTCATATCCCAGTAGAGCGGGTTGATGTCGCCAATGCCCTGACAGAAGTGGCGTATCGCGCTGCGGGAGGCTTCTTCGTTGAAGAGACCGACGCCGTATTGCCTGGGCCGGTTGAATGTGCCGAGCCGTTCTCTAAGGCGTTGCAACCCCTCTTCGGTAATCCTTCCCGACTCTAAGACCATTGGAGGACCTCCTGCGACGACCTCATATTTTCGAAAAATTGTGACCCACTGAGCCTGTCCCATAAGCCAGGGTCGGTTTCGGATATCGTCAACAAGAGCCATATAGTCGCCATAACTGATTCATATCTATGCGTGTTACGCCAATTATCAAGCTCATTGTGACGCCTTACATCTCTCCCCAACTTCATGGGACAGGCTCCACTAGGGGCAAGAAAGCCCATCTTAGCCGCGAACAACGGGGGTCTGGCTGATGCGCGTCCGGGGAGGTGGGCGGGGTCGGGGAATCGTCCAATAGCACACGGCGGCGAGCGAATATATCCCCACCAACGGGATAAGGGCCCAGAAGTAGCTGCCGGTGCGGTCGACTATAAGCCCCATCCACACGGGGGTACTCATGGACATCAGTTGGTCGGGAAGATGCTGCCAACCGCGAAGAGTGGCATAGCTCCTGCGCCCGAAGAAGTCGCCCATGATAGCCCACGCCAGCGGGTTTGCGCTCTCGGCGAATGCGAGGAGGGCGACGAAAACCACTAGCCTCCACATGTGGCCGTTTTGGTCCAGGAGCACAATCAAGGATACTGCCCCCGCCGCCATGGCCACCGAGCTTAGCTTCAACTTGGACCGAGTATCCCCAAGCCATCCGACAAGCGGGTTGAAGGCCATACTCCCCAGAGACAGTCCTCCCACCAGGAAGGCCGCTATGGGCAAGCTCTCTTGCTCAGTGCGGCCTGCGCCTTGAAGGAACCACACCATCACCGGAGCCAACAAGAAAGACATCCCGGAGTGGACCGAATTCCGGAGCCCAACCGCCCAGACCAGCAGCCAGTAGGACAAACTGCGCATGGCCTCCCGGGTCGTAAAGTCTGGATCGGCCTGGTCTGACCCCGCCCGTCCCCGGACCGGTGAAGTATCCGGAACAGTGGAGCCTGACGCCGGTCGGACCACGTGCCGGCCGGGCAACGGAACGTCAAGGGAGTCACCGTCGGGCCTGAGTCCCATGGTTTCAGGAGAGCGGCGGACCAACATCGAGAGTGGGATCACGACCACGATGATCGCCACGCCGGAAACTACAGCGGCCTCACGCCACCCAGTGGACACCACTAACAATCCCACGACCGGGGCAATCAGGAATCCTCCCAGACCGTTTCCAACCGATGCAACAGACATCGCCAGGGCTCTCCGCCTGCGGAACCACTGATTCAATGCCGGGACCGAAGCATTGTTGTATCCGCTCCGCATTCCCACGGAGATCAGTCCGACGAAGACCAGAACGAAGCTCAAATAGCTGTGGGTGGACGCGAGGAGAATAAATCCCAGACCCGAAGTGAGCCCTCCGAAGGCCATCATGAGTCGCGGCCCAAACCGGTCGGTGAGGTAGCCGGATATGGGACCCAGCAGACCACCCTCGAGCCGTCCGAGCATGTCGGCGAACGATATGAAGGCAAGCCCTATCCCCAACTCGCCGCGGAGAGGCAGCACGTAGAGAGTGAAGCCACGGTTGAACGTGCCGTGTTTCAGCGCGTCGGCAAGCATGCTGATCACGACTATCCACCAGCCATAGAAAACACTGGCTGGGCGTCGCAGCAGGCTTTTGGCGAGCACGCTAATCACGGCAGTCTATCGGGTCGGGTTATAGACAATGGGATGACGAAGAGCACGCGATTGGATTGGCCCATCATAGTCGTCTGAGCAACGTATCACAAACGGGAGGGGCAAGACGTGCCCAATACGCCTGGAGAAAGGTGCTTTCGAATGTCGGAGTCGGCGCCCATCACCAAACTACACAGAAGGGGGGTAGAGTTGGCCGCCATTTTGGAGGACCCTGGGAGTCCCAGCTTAACAATTGACAATTTCAATCCTGTGTCCCTAACCTTGCCGTGGAGAGACTACACCGGGGGAAAGAGCCCATGACGGATAGTACGAACAACCTGGGCCACGACGCCAGGGCGCACGCCGTGGCCCAGGCCGTATACGACGCCATTCAGCCGGTCGCCGTTATCCTATTCGGCTCCCGCGCCAGGGGCGACTACCGCGATGACTCCGACGTGGACCTGCTGGTCATCACTGGCGACGACGCGGACGATTGGGACATTTACAAGGGGGCCAGCGCCGCCGCCCATGAGAAAGTCAGGGAAGTTTACGGGCGCTTCACAGGTGTAGATGTAGTCCAATTTACCGAACGCAAATTCGCCTACTACCGCCGTGCGAGGAACCATGTGGCCGGTCAGGCCATCAAAGACGGAGTAATAGTGAGCGAAAAGCCCCTGGAACCGGACAACCAGGAACCCACCAACTGGCCGGACGTAGAGCAGCGTTTCATCGTCGCCACCCGCAACCTTCGGGGGTTGGAAACGATGGTCGTGCATCATCCGCCGTCGGAAGCGCCCCAAGAGATTGTGGGCTTCCTGGCCCAACAGTCCGTAGAAAACGCTCTCAAAGGCTGGATTTCAGCCCTTGGGGGGGAGTATGACCGGACCCACAACCTGGAAGACCTGATTGGCAAGGTCAGGCAATATACAAGCGAGGAAAACACGCTGGCCGGGGAGAATCTGAACTGGCTGACCAGGTACGCCGTAGAGTACCGCTACGGCGGCGCGGTGATAGAAATAGCAGACCGGCGCGAACTGCTAGACGTCGTAGCAGACCTGGTGGATGCCATCGCCGGCCGCATCAAAGCCCTCACGGGCAGCGAACCGCCGCGCTGGACGCCGGGGTAGGGGCGGAGATACCGCCCCTTTCACAAAAGGGGGATTTCTCTCCTTCCGGCTAACGTAGTTACGAGGACCGGGGTCATCTCAACCCGGATATTCCAACCAGAAACCACCACAGTTGGAGATGTGCAGCGCACCCGTTAGCGACTCTACCCGGAGCGGGAGAAATCTCCCCAACCCCCCTTTTGCGAAAGTGGGGCCTTTGTTTCCGATCAAGTCCGATCAAGTCTGAACACTTACGTCAACTTCATTCCTGCAGAAAGCCGGGTGAGGTTTGAGATGACTTGGGGTTGGCTGGATGATATCGCCGAGCACTTTACGACGGCGCCGGTATCCGCGGAGGTCTACTTGACAGGATTCAAACCACTCGATAAGTAGCATCCTGTAACACCATGCTACAATGCCACTACCGGAAACTCCCAACCCCAACCAGGCCGGTGAAAGCAACATGACTACTACGCGCCAATTGATTACCGCCGACGAACTGCTGTTGCTGCCCCGGGGCGACGGCAGGCGGTATGAGCTTATCCGTGGAGTACTGGTTGAAAAGATGCCCGCTGGAAAATCCCAAGGCATAGTAGCAAGCCTCATCGACTACGCTTTGGTCCACTATGCCATATCCAATGACTACGGATATACCCTGACCGCGGAAACAGGCTATCGTCTGGACCGCGACCCTGACACCGTGCGCGCCCCGGACGTGGCGTGGTTTGCGCCCGGCCACCTGCCTGAAGGTGTCGAAGGCTTCCCCGAACTGGCTCCCGACCTGGCCGTGGAGGTCAAGTCGCCCAGCAATTCGTACCCTGAAATGGCCGCCAATGCGTACATGTGGCTCAGCTACGGCTCCCAACAGGTATGGGTGGCCGACCCGTCCACCACCACCGTCGCCATATACCGCCCCAACGCCGCGCCGGTGATCCTGCGCGAGGATGAGTTTCTCGACGGCAGCGAACTCCTGCCCGGCTTCACGTCCCCCGTCTGGCGCCTGTTCCGGCGGCGGCGGTAACCGCGGCCCAGTATTGCCGCACGTCCACCTCGTGGTGACAATTGGAGCCGCCAAGAACCGGCGTCCATAATTAAGGAGACTCTCCATGAATCTCACCGGGCAAATCGCCGAGTACGTTGTAAACTCCGGCTTGGAGGACTTTCCACCCGATGGAGTCCACGCGGCAAAGGGCGCGATTATCGACTGCCTGGGTTGTATGCTGGCCGGCCACGACGAACCACTGGCGGAGATACTGGAAGACTTTGTCAGACCCGCCAGCGGCCAAGGGGTCGCCAGCGTAATTGGCCGCGGCTTCAAGACATCCTCCGCCGACGCCTCACTCATAAACGGGGCAATGGCCCACGCCTTAGACTACGATGACATCACACGGGCGATCAAAGGTCACCCGACCGCCGTGCTTCTTCCAGGCGCTATGGCCCTGGCCGAAGAGATGGGCGCGTCGGGGCGTGACCTGCTTTTGGCGTATATCCTGGGGTTTGAAGTCTCGTGCTGCATCGGCGAGGGAATGAGCGTGGCCTACTCCGACGAGTTGGGCTGGCACCCCACCGGGCCCCTGGGCGCTTTGGGGGCGGCGGTGGCCGCATCCCGTATCGTCGGACTGGACCAGCGCCAGACGGCGATGGCCATCTCCCTGGCCGCGTCCCAGGCTTCCGGGTTGCGTCAGAACTTCGGCACCATGACAAAACCGTTCCACGCAGGGGCCGCATGCCGCACCGGGGTCACGGCGGCCAAGATGGTCAAGGCCGGATTTACTGCCAGCGTCGACGCCT
Organism: Dehalococcoidia bacterium; assembly: GCA_965197545.1. GTDB lineage: Bacteria > Chloroflexota > Dehalococcoidia > Lucifugimonadales > UBA3495 > CATOSP01. Next base: position 1,146,566 of record CBDANJ010000007.1, on the reverse strand, counting down.
TGGAAGGCCGGTTCGGGTTCATCCACGCATTCTCCGGTGGTGAGGGCTACGACATGGACAGGATGGCCCGCAGCCTCGGCTCCACCTGTTACCTGGTCGACTCGGGAGTGGAGGTCAAGAAGTACCCCTGCTGCGGCAGCGCACACCTGGCATTGGATGCCATCACCGATATTATGGGCCAAACCAGCATAGACCCAACCCAGGTGGACCGGATCGACGTAATCGTTGACTTCGATCCTCCCCGGTCCTTGATCCACGACCGCCCTCAAAGCTCCCTGGAAGGCAAGTTCAGTATGCAATACTGCCTGTCTGCCGCGCTGATCGACGGGAAGATTGGTCTTGGCACGTTCACCGACGATCAAGTGCTTCGTCAAGACGCCCAGGCCATGATACCCAAGGTCACCATGCGCCGTAGTCCCGAATACGTGGGTCAGCCCAGTTGGACCGAGGCGTTTAACCAGGTGGATGTCCACCTCCAGAACGGAGAGGTGCTCTCCGGCAGGTCGGACAGAATCCAGGAAGGGGCGCTACGGGGTGTAACGATGCCGGAGATTGTGGCCAAATTCCGGGATTGCGCCCACACCACCCTTTCGAGCGCGGTCACCGAAGAATTAGTCAGTTCCTTGCAGTCGATCGAGGAATTGGAAGACATACAGCGCGCGGCCGGTCTCCTGATGGGGCAGGGCTAGGCGGACATAGGTAGCTTTCCGGGACGTTCAGGCGGGCAGACGCCATCTGATGCGGTATCCGTGGCTGTCGCACGTGGCCAGGTGCTCCCACGTCGCGACGCCGTCGCGATAAGAGGTCAGGTCCAACTCGGAGTTATCCTGACCGCGCCGGCTCTCCAGGGAGATGAGGTGGAGGTCCCTACCCTCTCCGAATTCCCGCACCAATCCGGCAAACCTCTCCTGAGCCTCCGCAGGAAATTGGTTCAGGGTATGAGAATGGAAGATGCACGGAGTGGCTTCCGGCGGCACGGCGTCCAACACTTCCGGCAACAGGTCCAAGGCGTCGCCCGATAAGAGCTGCGGAGGGTCGGCGCGTACCAGCTCCATGGCCCGGCGCAGAAGTTCGGCCTCGTCGCGTCTCTCGGGCCAGATGAGCGCCTGCAGCCAGGAGACCGACTCCTCGCTGTCCAGGAACACCGGCTCCAGGTCCAACCCCACCCGCCGCTCTATATTGACGATGGTATCGGGTACAGGCGGTACGATTTCGCCCTGAACGGCGGTGGTCAATTGCACTGGTGAGGTTGAGTCTCCCCATCGGACTCTTCCCCCGTAATCATAGCCGTACCGGTCCCAATACAAGTTGAGCCCCGCGCTGGCGCCTATCTCGATTAAAGAGAACGGTAAAGAGACCGGCCTCCTTGCTGATCTTCCGATCGCTCGTGCGAACGCCGGGAGCAGAAGTGCGCTCCGGCGGACAACATTGGTCTGGACTGCCCGCACGGAGATAATCTCTTCGATCCGCACTCTCCATTCCAGACAGAAACCTCGAAACGCGGGATACGGGTTGCCGCGGTCCGGGTCTTCCGATAGGTCGGGATAAAACTGCGCGAGCTGGTGAGACTTCTCCTTCGCCAACACGGCATGGACCGCCGCGAAGAAGAGATTCGGCGCTGGCTGGCCCTCCCGTCTATTCGCGGCAATTGCCAGCACCTCCGGGTCGCTGGAGACCCCAAGGGACAGCCGCTCGTAAAGCGGCGACATTCCAGGACATTCCAGTTCGCCAAAGAGTCGGAATCTTTCGGCGATTTCACCCAATAGTTCCAAACGGACCACTCCCGGCTTCAGGGATACAGCCTGTTTCGAGGCAACCTACCCGCGCGGGTATCCACCGTATACCAGCTTAGCACAAGGCTCACGCCCGCCTCGGTGAGGCTCTGTATCACACTTGTAGGACAAGACTCGGTTGACACCGAAAGTTGGCGCCTATACTATTTGTCGGGAGATCAGGCCCCGGTTCGGGGGTCATATACGCTTGAGTATTCTTTAATCGGAGGATGACCGCATGGGCCAAGAAGACATCGCATTGATGGCTCACCTAATGCGCCGGGCCGGATTTGGCGCAGACCGGGAGGAGCTGGAAGCCAGGGCGGCCAAGGGTTACGAAGCGACCGTCGAAGAGCTTCTGAACCCCGAAGATCAACCGGCTCTCAACCGGGCCGAGATGATGCGCTATCACCCCTGGACCTGGCGCCCGGGTACCCTTCCCGGCATGGGCGCGGCCGAGTGGTTGCACGACATGCTCAACACCAAGCGGCCCCTGGAAGAGAAGATGACCCTCTTCTGGCACCAGCTGTTCGCCACCGGAGTCTCCAAGGTAGACCACTACGACGAGCTTCAGGACATGGTGGTGCTCTTCCGCGAGAAGGGGATGGGCAAGTATAAGGAGCTTCTGGTCGAAATGGCCAAGAGCCCAGCCATGATCTACTGGCTCGACAACTGTGAGAACCATGCCGACGCTGTAAACGAGAACTGGGGGCGCGAGCTTCTGGAACTGTTCAGCATGGGTGTGGGCAACTACACCGAGGTTGACGTCCGCGAGTGTTCCCGCGCCTTCACCGGCTGGACGATCACGCCGAAACTCCCACGTGGTCCGATTGGCCGCTTCGACTGGTTCTTCGAATACAAGGAAGACGACCACGACGACACCGAGAAGACCTTCCTGGGCGAGACTGGCAACTTCGACGGTGAGGACATCATCAACATCGTTTGCCAGCAACCCGCCACTGCCGAGTTTATCGCCAGGCACCTTTACAACTTCTTCGTAGCCGACGAAGCGCAGGTCCCCGCCTGGGCCGTGACTCCCCCCAAGGACCAGGACGCCATCGAGCTCTTGGCCGACACGCTGATGGAGTCCGACTACGACATCAGATCCACCCTCAAGGTCCTGTTCAACTCCGACTTCTTCAAAAACGCCCGCTTCGCCAGGCTGAAGAGCCCCACCGAAGTGGTCGTCGGCACCCTCCGCTTGGTCGGCGGCGCAGAGTTCCCAGCCCCCGGCCTGGGCGACCTCTCCCGCCAGCCCTGCTACATGGGCCAAGACCTCCTCAACCCCCCCAGCGTCGAGGGTTGGCACACCGGCGCCGAGTGGATCAACTCCGGCTCCCTCATGCGCCGCGTCAACTTCACCGCTGACTTAATCGGCGACACCCAGCGCCCAGGCATTCAGTCCATGATCAACCGCCTCAGGGAGCAGAACGCCACTTCCCCCGAGCAGTTGGTGGATAGCTGCCTCGATCTGCTGGGCCCCCTGGAAGTCGCTGACGAGAGCCACCGGGAACTGATTGAGTTCGTTTCCGAAGCCGGAAACTTCAACTGGAACTCCGACGACGCCGTTGCCGCCTCCACCGAGCGGGTCGCCGAGTTGCTCCAGTTGATAGTGTCCCTGCGCGAGTACCAGTACGCCTAAGTTTGGGAAGCCCGGTCTCCTCCCCGTTGGGACGGGGCCGGGCTCCAGCCGATTTAATCTCTCTTGGGATTGTTGAGTGCGAGGCGGCTGATTTCCTGATGCGTACCCGCCAGCGGTCAGCAATCTGGAGTGTACCGGAAGATACCCAAGAACTATTTCTCATTCTATTCAGCTTTCAGTTCGCGGGGTTGTGTGGCCTCGTAATCTGGCATGAAGTATCCTCATATCCAGTCGGTCACTGGCCAGAGGTAATCATGGGGATCGGTCAAGCCATTGGCCCCTGGACAATTACGCTAGCCGCGGAGAGCATCATCGTATCGGAGACCGTGATGTGGGTTTCAGAGAAATACAAGCGCAGAAGGTACATGCAAGGACGCTCGGAAGGGCGAGCCGAAGGAAGAGCCGAAGGAAGAGCCGAAGCCCAGGCAGCATGGGAAGAGTGGAACCGGCGAAGAGAAGCGGCGGCGAATGAGGAATTCACCGAACCGCCACCTTCGATGAATGATAAAGGCGAAATATCTTGACTCAGCTTACGGAGGAAGGCGAATAATGACCCAGTCCAACAAAGACCCGGTCCTCGTTGTCCTGCAAATGACCGGCGGCAACGACTACCTGAACACCATCATCCCTTATTCCAACCCCCTCTACAGGGAGAACCGCCCCGTTGTCGGCGTCCCTGAAGAGCGCGTCCTGCCCCTGGATGACAAGATCGGCTTCCACCCGGAGATGGGTCCCATCAAGTCCCTCTACGACCAGGGCAGCGTCGCCGTCATCCACGGCGTAGGTTACGCCAACTCCCCGCGCTCCCACTTCCGCTCCATGGACATCTGGCATACCTGCGAGCCGGACAAGCTGGGCACCGAGGGCTGGTTGGGCCGCGCCACCCGCGAGATCGACCCCAACAAGGAGAACGTCCTCACAACCGTCTCCTTCGGCCCCTCGCTATTCCGCGCCCTGGCCATGCCTGGCGTACCAGTCGCCTGCGTCGACAACCTTGAGTCCTACGGCCTCCTCCCGGGCATCACCGAGGCCCAACAGCGTTCCAAGATCCTGGACCGCTTCGCCCGCCTCTACTCCCCGGTCATGGGCTCCTCCGCCGTCATGGACTACTTGGGCCAGACCGGCCTCGACACCCTGGAGGGCGCGGACATCCTGAAGGAAGCCCCCAGGATGTACTCCTCCACCGTCGAGTATCCGGACACCACCATCGCCGCCAAGCTCAAGGGAATCTCGCAGATTCACCAGGCCGGGTTCGGCACCCGCGTCCTCTACTGCGACCACGGCAGCTTCGACTCCCACTCCAACCAGACCGGTATGCACGACAAGCTCTGGAAGGACGTCTCCGAAGCAGTCGAGTGTTTCTTCGATGACCTCAGAGAGCACGACGCCTCGGACAACGTGGTAATGCTGCTCTTCACCGAGTTCGGACGCCGCACCCACGACAACGGCTCCGGCACCGACCACGGCGCGGGCGGCGGCGCATTCGTCATCGGAGACCCCGTTAAGGGCGGCCAGTACTCCGAGATGCCTTCCCTCGCTGCCAAGGACCTGGAGCAGGGCGACGTGGTACCCAACCACGACTTCCGCGGCATCTATTCCGTCCTGCTCGAGGACTGGATGGGCCTAGACGCCAAGCCCCTGGTCGAAGGCTCCTTCGAAAAGCTCCCCTTCCTGGGTTAAGGAGAAATCAATGCTTACAGAAACAGTCGCAGGTAGGACCTACGACTATAGCCACAGTGTTGGCCGTGGTTCTGCAACGGGTATGGGCTTCTCCAACCCCGTCGCGGCCACCCTCGGCAACGACAACATCCTGTACATCGTCAACCGCGGTAGCGAAAGCATCAGCAACGTCTCTTGGAACCGCACTGGCGTCGGCGCGCGGGTGAGCCAGGTTACCATCGGCGACTCCGGCGGCGAAGAGTCCTTCGTCGGAGAGTTCAGCCGCTATGGGAGTGCCGACGGTCAGCTCATTTGGCCCGCTGGCATCGCCTCGGACAGCCAGGGTAACGTTTTCGTGACCGACGAGTGGTTGAACCGCGTTTCCAAGTTCGACAAAGATGGCCAGTTCCTCGGCCATTGGAGCACAGTCTCAGAGGGCGAGCCCGGCCCCAACGGCGCGGCGGGCATAGCCATCGACGGCAACGACGTGCTCTACGTCACCGACGGTAGACAACACCAGGTCCGTAAGTTCACTGCCGATGGACAAGCTCTCGGTTCTTGGGGCAGCCACGGCAAGGGCGAGGGCGAACTCGATTCTCCCTGGGGCATCACCGTGGACCTCCAGGGGTTCGTCTACATCGCGGACTTCAACAACCATCGGGTGCAAAAATTCACCAATGACGGCGAATTCGTCGCCCAGTTCGGCAGCCACGGCACGAAGCGGGGCCAGTTCAACTATCCCACCGACGTAGCGGTTGATCCAGAAGGCGACGTTTACGTTTGCGACTGGAGCGCCAACGGCTGGGAACAGGGGAGGGTCCACATATTTGACAGGGACGGCAAGTTCCTCACCAGCCTTCTGGGAGACGCTCAACGGTTGTCCCTGTGGGCTCAGATGACCGTGGACGCCAATGCCGACTACATCAAACGGCGCAGGGAAGTCCGGACCACCGAACCGGAATGGCGCTTCGCCCAACCAACTTCGGTGGAGTACGACGCCGCCAACGGGCGGCTCATCATCATGGACACCCAACGCAGCCGTTTCCAGGTCTACACCAAGCAGTCCCAGTACATGGTTCCACAACTCAACCTGTGACGCGCTAGGTGTCACGGCGGTTAGAGCTACCGGGAATTTCCAGCCGCCTCCGCCGCCCGGCTTTCGTGACCTATTGTGAGGGGCTAAGCCCCTCACAAACTTGTTTAGGACATTCTTTAACAGCCAGCCAAAGACATGGACTTATCCGACGAAGAACGCTACAGAAACATCGCCAGGGACCAGCCGGATATTCTTTGCTCCCAGGTGCCTCAAGAGCTGTTGGTGGAAGCGGCCTCTGAAGCTGAACCCACACCATTCTTTGAGGAGTTTTTTGCCACCGGCTACATCGGATGGCTGGCGAGCAAACATGGCCGCCGGATACGGCCTCCACAAGTCCAGATAGACCGGGCCATACTCGTGCTATGGTACCGGGCATGCCTGCTCAGCACCGGCCGGCTCCTCGGACAAAGTAGCGAATTCGACGACCAGCCATTTTTCTCTGACGAAGGCTTATACTAGGAGCACAGGAGGTAACACAATGGCAACCGCTCAACCGTTTAACTATGAGAGTTTCTTCGCCAATAACGCGCCGGTGACCGCCCGTGCCCCTAACCGCAGGGCCAAGTACGACTTTGCCGTCGCCTATCCTGATCCGGAGACCCTTCCCCTAAACGAGTTGGTAAGCTCGCTCAAGACGGCGCTGGACCGGGAAGGAAAAGACCTCGCCTATTACCCCGACCCTTCCGGATTGCCCTCCCTCAGGCAACTGGTAGTGGACAAGCTAGCCCGCGACCGGGACATCCACGTGTCCATTGAAGACGTCGTGTTGACCTCTGGCTCCGGCGAAGCCATCGGGATGCTGATCCAGGCAATGACCAATCCCGGAGATGTCCTGCTGACCGAGGAATACGTCTACCTGGGCACTCTGCGGCAGATGCGCCGCTACGGGGCCGAGGTGGTATCAGTCAAATGCGACGACGATGGGATGGTCCCCGAGGCGTTGGCTGACACCCTCCAAGACCTGAAGGACAAGGGTAAGACCGTCAAGTTCCTCTACACAATCCCAACCTTCCAAAACCCTTTGGGTTGGACAATGACCCTTGAGAGGCGAAAAAAGGTTTTGGAGATCACCGGACAATACGGCATACCAATCTTCGAAGACGATTGTTATGTCGACCTGCGATTCGAAGGTGAGGACGTGGCTTCGTTCCATGCTCTGGACGATTCGGGCCGCGTTGTTTACTGCGGCTCCTTCTCCAAGATCGTGGCGCCGGGTATGCGCATGGGGTACCTGGTCGCCCCTCCCGACGTCATGGGCCGGGCCTTCAGCTTCAAGACACCCAGCGGCGTCAACCAGTTCGCCGCCCTGGCCATCGAGGAATACCTGAAGCACGACATGTACCGGCACATCGACGACCAGAACCAGGCGCTTAGGGCGAAACGGGATGCGATGCTCGCCTCGCTAGGGGAGAACTTCGGCGACGCGGCAACGTGGAGTAAGCCGGAAGGCGGCCTCTACGTTTGGATGACCATGCCAGAGGGCACGAACCTCGCCGCGGTCCAGGAGCAAGCATTCACCGAGGGCGTAGGCTACTACAACGGCGCGATGTTCTCACCTGAAGGCAACGGCACAAACATGGCCCGGCTCTGCTTCGGTCACCCAACCGCCGAAACCGTGTCCGAAGGGATAGCCGAACTCGCCAGGGTCTTGACCCGCCACGGTCTGTTAAGCGGATGAACACTGGGTGATCGTCACGGAACGGTATCTCCACCAAATAGTGGGGGCCATACGATGGAATTTGACGAGACGAAGTTCAAGGAATTGATTATATACATCTCAATGCGTTCCGAGGATGACCCGCGATTTGGGGCCGTAAAGCTGAACAAACTCCTCTATTATTCGGACTTTCGAGCATACATCTCACTAGGTAACTCCGTCACGGGAGCAACCTATCAACACCTACAGGAAGGGCCTGCCCCTCGTGAGTTGCTTTCGACTCGAGGCCAAATGCTTGGTGTAGACGTGCGCTTGGAGTCCCGCCCTTACTTCGGGGGGACTACGCAAGAACGCATAGTTCCCCAACGGCCTCCAGACCTGAGCGTGTTCCGACTGGAAGAGTTGCGCATCGTAGATGACGTACTGACCGAGTTTCAAAACATGAACGCTCGACAGATAAGTCAATACTCCCACGAGGAGTACGGTTGGCGGCTTACGGATGAAGGAGAAACTATCCCCTACACGTCTGCCTATTTCTCCTCCGAACCCTTAACGGAAGCTCAAATCGAACGGGGCCAGGAGATTGCCCGGCGGCATGAACTCTAGGCGTAGACCTTTATACGATGTGCAAGAATGGCCCGGATTCGAAGATAAAGCGATTCGTGCCTTTGGGTCGTTCGGCCGATGGGAATTGGTCAAAGAGTTCATCGAATTGCACATTGCGCGAGACCCTAGAATCGGCCAGAACATCCTCGGGACCCCACTATATGCCTGATCATTGGAAACATACCCTAGATGCACGATCTATTACACTATCGATGACGAAAACATCGATAGTGTAGGCCATCAAACCGGGACAATAACCCTAAGAGACGTAGAGGAAGACTGATCACACCACTGGCCGGTTGGCCACCGCCGAGTCTACCTTGCGGCGCTGGAATTGTCCGCCCCCCAGCCTGGCGCTGAACTCGCCGTCTTCCACCACCACTGAGCCGCGCAGGATGGTCATTACCGGCCAGCCCTCTATGTCGAACCCGTCCCAAATGCTGTAGTCGGAGATGTGAAAGTCGCTGCCGGTGAGCCGTTTCTTGATCCCCGGGTCTATCAGCACCAGGTCAGCGTCACTTCCCGGTGCGATCACGCCCTTTTGTGGATAGAGCCCCATGATCTTGGCGGCGTTGGCGGAAGTGACGTCGACGAACCGCTGTAGCGACATCCCCCGCTTGGAAACCCCCTCGCTATAGGTGATTCCAACCCGGGTTTCCGCCCCGTTGTGCCCGCCGGTGACGTCCGAAATGGTCCGGCCTGATATCTTCACATCCCAAGACGTGCAATATTCGTCCGTGGCCATCGTGTGGAGTCCGCCGCTCACAATCCCGTCCCATAGCGCCTGCCGGTCCTGCTCGGACTTCAGAGACGGGTAAGTATGGTACTTCATCCCATTCTCTTCTTTGTAATTCTCATCGCTGAAACAGCAATAGTTGTGGAGGGTTTCGCCGTAGACGGGCATACCCTTCGCCCGTGACTCGGCGATTGCCGCGATTCCCTGCCGCGCGCTAACGTGAACGAAATAGACCGGAGAGCCGGTCCACTCGGCAACCCGTAGCACCCTGCGGAAGGACACATCCTCCGACTCATTGCTGTGGACCAGGGACATGTTCCACCACTCGGTCTGTTCCTCTGCGGTCAACTTCTGGTACATGTGCTGCACCATGTCGTCGTCTTCCGAATGGACCAGCAGCATTGCTCCAGACCGTTGCACCTGCTCCATCAGGTCGTGAAGGTGGCCCGTGCCCACCATCCGAGGCTCGCCGGACATCGCGGGAGGCCGAATATTGGTGGTGAATATCTTGACCGAGGAGAACCCGTCCGTTACGAACTCGTTGAGCTGCCCAAGGATGTTGCCCGGTATCGCGCCCAACAGCATCAGGTGATGGGCATAGTCAGCGTAGGAGTTTCCCCGCCATACGGATGTCCGCTCTTCCACCGCCTGGCTGATGTCGATGCCGGGATATTGAATTGCGAAATCAAGGAGGGTGGTGGTGCCGCCGAATAGGGCGGCGCGGCTGACCTGTTCCGGCGGGGCCGTGGTTAGATTGCCCTGGCCCATAATAGGCGCTGAAATATGTGCGTGGGGCTCGATTCCGCCCGGGACCACAATCTTACCTGCGGCGTCGATTACCCTGCCCACTTCGTCTGTCAGGGTACCCGGAGCAGCGACAGCCACGATTTTCTCACCCTGGACTGCCACGTCCCAATCGCCAACGCCCCACGGAGTCACAACCTGGCCCCCGCGAATCATCAAGTCCAACATTGTCTCTCCCTCCTCGAAGTCGTTCCGAATTTGCGGGATAACCCCAGCGAAGGCCCCAGAGAAACAGTCAGACCCGCGCTCAAGTCGCGGACCGCGCCTCCTGGGGCAACGCTTGCTCCCAGTCCGGTAGCTGGTGATGGGCGGTGTTAGGCAGCAGGACGATAGCCCCAACGCCCACCAGACTCAACAAGAATGAAAGCACTATGGTCGCGTCGAAACTGTTGGTCAAGTCCCGTAGGACCGCTCCCATCAACACCCCCGCGGCCATTCCCACACCCGCGCCCATCATCTGCCAACCGTAGGTCGTGCCTATTGGCGCATTGCCGTAATATTGGCGGTTGATGATTGGAAAAGCACTCATCTCGCCGCCGAACCCGATGCCGAACAGCACAGCGAACAGGTAGAAACTCCAGGTGTCGTGGGCGAAAAACAGCAACACCATCGGCGCGCTCTGGAGGAAGAAGCAGATCCCCATGACTCCTTTGCTGCCGGTGTGCTCGGCCACGATCGGCACGCCAAACCTGGTGATGGTGCTGACGACCGACATAATGACGAAGAGCGATGCCGCCGATCCTTTGGAAACACCCCGCTCCTCTGCGATGGCCACCAATAGCCCCAAGATAATCGCGTGGGAAGCGCATCCCCAGAAATGAATTCCAATGAGGTTCCAAAAGGCGCTGGTGCGCTGTACCTGTTTCAAGAATGTGTTGGACCGCACCTTCGCGGTGTCTCCCTGATGGACCTGCCGTACCGGTTGGTCCGCGGTCGCGCCCAGCGGACGAAGTCCTATTTGCGCCGGTTCGTTGTAGAACACCCTGACCAGTGCAATGAGCACCAGCCCGCCGCCCAGACCAGTCACCCAGAAAGTCGCGCGCAGGCCCGCTTCCATTCCCCCCACGGAGACTCCGGTAATCCAACTGGAAACCATGATGCCAGACTCGGACTGACCGAACCAACCTAGAATGAACACGACCAGGGGCACGAACACCAATGGCCCCATTCCCTGGGAGGACTGTAGAATACCCATTCCCAGGCCAAGGTTTCGCTGAAACCACATGGTTAGAGAAGCGGTCAAAGGCACCTGGAACACCGCCAGCGCGCCGCTGAGTAAAATGCCGTAAAAGAGGTAGAACTCCCACAGCGAGTTCATTCGGCTGGTAAGCACCATGAAGCCCATGAACATGACCGCGCCCAGGAGCATCGTGCGGCGAATGCCGTACCGGTCGCCCAACCATCCCGCCGCCGGGCCAAACAACCCGGAAAACGCCCACTGGAGCGCAAGCCCGAGCCCAACCGCGCCATAGGACCAACCGAAGGCCTCCACCAACCGTGGGACCAACACACTAAAGGAAGTCCTCACGGCAGAAGCGCTCAGACGCATGGCCGCCGCCACCGCGATCATCACCCAGGCGTAGTGGATGGGGCGCCCGCCTATGGATAGGTTTGCCGGGGAGAAGTTTATATGCGACATGGCCCCAAGATTACCACAATCTCCGGGCTGATCGTTAATACGAACGTAACAGACTGAGGCTGCCGCCGCTGACAGCGAGCCGCCCTGCTTTGGCGCGCCGTAACTGTTCAAAGTTGATGACGCGGATTGGCTGAATCCCACGTCGGTTATCTCTATGAAAATCCTCTTACGATGTCGCGCCGCAACCCGTCATTCCCGGGAAGGGAGACCTTTGCGTAACCTTCCGTGATTCCGGCGATAGCGAGAATCCAGAGCGTGCCCGGATACGGGTGACGCCCTAACCCTCTCCCGGAGTGAGAGGGTATTATTCAAAGGTCTCCGAAGGCGGGAATCCAGAACTGCCGATGATATGGACGGTTACTGATTGTAAGAGCCTCTGGATTCCGGGTCAAAGCCTGCCCCGTACTGGATACGGGGGCCGGAATGACGGGCTAGAAGTAGGAAGGACACATCAAGTCTGAACAGTTACGGCGCGCCAACCATGTTGACAAACCCGGATATGCGAGTATAATTGCTCTTTACGGTAACATGCCTCCATCTACGACTTCGGTCACTCTTCCAAGCAACCGCGACCACTAGCCTATTTCTGCGCCTTGATTCCGGCTGCCCGGCCGGATCACCCCAAACGCGCTCCAAGGAGAAGGAGAATGGTATTTTCTGCTCCGGAGAACGGTCACCCCTTGGCTCCGCCCGAGGTTAAGACCTACGCCAAGATTCCACAGGTTATCGATGTCCCCAACCTGATCCAAAGCCAGCTCCGTTCGTACGAGTGGTTCACTTCCGACGCCTTAAAAGAGGTGTATCGGGAGATTTCCCCTATCTCAGACTACACCGGGAAAAAGTACGAGCTGTTTTTCCTGGAACATTATTTCAAGGATCCCAAGTACTCTCCCCAGGAGTGCAAGGAGCGGGAAATCACCTTCTCGCAGCCCCTCTATGTTAAGACCCGGCTTGAGATGAAAGAGTCCGGGGAAATCAAGGAGCAAGAGATCTTCATGGGAGACATTCCCATGATGACCGACAACGGCACCTTCATCATCAACGGCGCCGAACGCGTGGTCGTCTCACAGCTGGTCCGCTCCCCGGGGATTTACTTCGTCTACGAAAGAAACCCGGTGAGCAATAGGAACCTGTGCTTCGCCAAGATGATACCCTCACGCGGCGCATGGCTCGAGTTCGAGACCAGCTCCAAGGATGTGCTCTCGGTGAAGGTCGACCGCAAACGGAAAGTCTCCGCCACTACCTTCCTGAGGGCCCTGGGCATCGCCTCAGACGAGGAGTTGCTCGAACGCTTCGCCGAAGTGGACGACGACGAGAACCACCAATACATCCAGTCCACCCTGGACCGTGATCCGGCGCCTGAGGCCCGGGAGGTGTCTTTCCGAGACGACGACCTCCGGGCGGTCTGGGAAATGCTGCGCCCCGACGATGAGTATGACGTCGCCCTGGCCCGCCGTATTGCCGGCGCCCAGATCGAGTTCTACCGGAGGCTCCGCCCCGGCGAACCTCCCAGCCTGGAAAATTCCCGTAACCTCATACGCAACCTGTTCTTCGCCCCCCGGCGCTATGACCTGGGGCGAGTGGGCCGGTACAAGCTCAACCGGCGGTTGAATCAGACATCAAATGACGACCTGATGACCCTGACCGTCGACGACGTCGTTGCGGTTATCAGCACCATGATCCGAATCAACCAGGGCGACGGCCAGCCCGACGACATTGACCATCTCGGCAACCGCCGCGTCCGGTCGGTAGGCGAGTTGGTGCAGAACCAGGTCCGCGTGGGCCTGCTCCGCATGGAGCGCATGGTCAAGGAAAAGATGACCCTCGTAGACCCCGAAACCGCCGCTCCCCAGGGGCTGGTCAATATTCGCCCCGTGGTCGCCGCGGTCAGAGAGTTCTTCGGCGGGTCCCAGTTGTCCCAGTTCATGGACCAGACCAACCCGTTGGCCGAGTTGACTCACAAGCGCCGCTTATCGGCCCTGGGTCCTGGCGGTCTGTCCAGAGAGCGGGCCGGTTTCGACGTAAGGGACGTCCACTTCTCCCACTACGGGAGGATTTGCCCCATCGAAACCCCGGAAGGCCCCAACATTGGCCTCCTTAGTTCATTGGCGTCCTACGCCAGGATCAACTCATACGGGTTTATTGAATCGCCCTACCGCAGGGTACTCAAGGCCTTGCCCAGCGACTCGCCCACCCTCCGGGGACGCACCGTCACCGAGACCGTTCAGGACGAAGAGGGTAAGACCATCGTGAATAGTGGCCGGTCCATCGGCGCAAATCGGATGGCCGCGCTCCGCGCCCTGCCCCAAGGTACTTTGGTTCAAGTAACCCCCTTCGTGGCAGCGGCGGAAGACGACATCATCTACCTCTCCGCCGACCAGGAAGAACGCTACCGGATTGCCCAGGCCAACTCGGTCCTAGACGAGCTGAACCAATTCGTCGCTGACCGGGTCGAGGTGAGAGTAGGCGAGACCTACATCCAGGACTCACCGGACACTGTGGACTTGATGGACGTCTCTCCCATGCAGATCATGAGCGTCTCCGCCGCCCTCATCCCGTTCCTGGAGCATGACGACGCCAACCGGGCTCTGATGGGTTCCAACATGCAACGCCAGGCCGTTCCCCTGCTCCGGCCTCAGGCCCCGATCATCGGCACAGGCATCGAGGGCAGAGTTGCCCGCGACAGCGGACAGGTCGTCCTCGCCAGGGCTAAGGGAGTGGTCTCGTCGGTGACCGGACGCGAAATTTTCGTGGTCGACGACGAGGGCGCGGAGCACTGTCACCCGCTAATAAAATTCGCCCGGACCAACCAGGGAACCTGCTTCGACCAGCGGCCAACAGTCGCCGCCGGCGACCTGGTGGAGAAGGGCGGCGTACTCGCCGATAGCTCCTCAACCGACCAGGGAGACTTGGCGCTAGGCCAGAACGTGCTCGTCGCCTTCATGTCCTGGGAGGGCTACAACTATGAGGACGCGATCATCATCAGCGAGCGGCTGGTCAAGGAGGACTACTTCACCTCCACCCACATCGAGAAACATGAGATGGAAGCCCGCGAAACCAAGTTGGGGCCCGAGGAGATCACCCGGGACATACCCAACGTCGGTGAAGGCAGCCTCCGCGATCTGGACGAACGGGGCATAATCCGCGTCGGGGCAGACGTGGGTCCCGGAGACATCCTGGTGGGCAAAGTCACACCCAAGGGCGAGACCGAGCTTACCGCGGAAGAGAAGCTGCTTCGGGCCATATTTGGCGAGAAGTCCAGGGACGTCAAAGACACCTCCCTCCGCGTACCCCACGGTGAACGCGGGAAGGTGATTGACGTTAAGATCCTCAACCGGTCCAACCGTGACGATCTGCCACCCGGCGTCAACGAAGCCGTTCGGGTTTGGATCGCCCAGACCAGGAAGATTTCGGTCGGGGACAAGATGGCGGGCCGTCACGGCAACAAGGGCGTCGTCGCACGCATACTCCCCGAAGAAGACATGCCATACCTGGCCGACGGTACCCCAATGGACGTGATCCTTAACCCTATCGGGGTCCCCTCACGCATGAACCTGGGTCAGGTGCTGGAAACCCACCTGGGCTGGGCTGCCAGGACCCTCAACTTCCGAGCCAACACCCCCGTGTTCGACGGCGCGCGGGACGATTCCATAGAAGACGCCCTGGCGCGAACATGGTTTGCCGAACAGGCGCAGGCCATTGACGGCGGTCCCAATGAAGGCTCTCCCGCCATCGACTACGACAAGGTGGTGGACTGGCTCAGGGAGCAGGGCTACGACGGCGAGAAGCTTCTGGACCAGGAAATTCAAGGCGAGGCCCAGCAGGCCTGCCTGGAGATGTGGCTACGCAACGTGGCCGGCGAGGACATCACTGGCCAGGACCTTGAAGGCTTGCGTCACATGGCGCTTATAGTCCACAGGGAGCGCCGCATCGCCCCGCCCACTTTCGGCAAGTTCGAGCTCTTCGACGGGCGCTCCGGCGAGGCCTTCGACCAGTTGGTCACCGTGGGCAGCATCTACATTCTCAAGCTGATACACCTCGTGGAAGACAAGATCCACGCCCGGTCCACCGGCCCCTATTCCATGATTACCCAGCAGCCACTGGGCGGAAAGGCCCAATTCGGAGGCCAGCGGTTCGGGGAGATGGAAGTTTGGGCGCTGGAGGCTTATAGCGCGGCCTACAACTTGCAGGAGGTGCTCACGGTTAAGTCGGATGACGTGGCGGGCCGGGTCAAAACTTACGAAGCAGTCGTGAAGGGTGAACCCATCGGTCAGCCAGGGGTGCCAGAGTCCTTCAACGTACTGTTGAAGGAACTCCAGAGCTTGGGCTTGGCGGTGGAGCTGCTAAACGAGGATGATCGGACCCCGCTTATGCCGGGACTTTCGGACGACACAGAGCTATTCCAGCCCCTGGAGGCTATTTAATGGTCAGATTGGCTGATAGAGTTGAGAGCCAGGCAACCAATTTCAATGCGATTCGGATATCTATAGCGTCTCCAGAACAGATCATGAACTGGTCTCACGGCGAGGTGACCAAGCCTGAGACCATCAACTACCGGACCCTCAGGCCCGAGAAGGATGGGCTGTTTTGCGAACGCCTCTTTGGTCCCACCAAGGACTGGGAGTGCTTCTGCGGAAAGTACAAGCGGATCCGCTACCGCGGCGTTGTTTGCGATAGGTGCGGCGTGGAAGTCACCCGCTCCAAGGTGCGCCGGGAGCGCATGGGTCACATTCGGCTGGCCGCGCCGGTGGCCCATATCTGGTTCAGCAAGACCACGCCCAGCCGGTTGGGTCTGCTATTGGACCTCTCACCTAGGAACCTGGAGCGAGTCCTCTACTTCGCCCAACACATCGTAGTATCCGTTGACGACGAAGTCCGGCAGGAGACCATAGAGGAAGCCAAGGTGCGCTTCGACTTCGATGTGGAACTGGTTCGCCAGACCGCCGAAGAAGCGTTGACTTCCATTCGGGAAAGGATCGAAACCCTCGAAGCGGGGGAGCATACCCCGGAAGCCGACGTGGAGCGAATGGCCGCCCAGGTCGAGATGGACGCCATCAACGATAAGTTGGCCGACGACGAGCGGGCCTTGGAAGAGAAACTCCAGACAACCATCGACGACCTCGAAAACCTGCGTCCTCTTATGCTCCTCACAGAGTCCCGTTATCGTGAGTTGAAGGATGCCTACGGCGACGTCTTCAAGGCCGATATGGGGGCGGGGGCGGTAATGGACATTCTGCGCACCATCAATCTGGAAGCCCTGCGGGACCAGCTTATCACCGAGATGCACTCCACCTCCGGGCAGAGGCGCAAGAAGGCCATCAAACGGCTGCGAGTTGTGGAATCCTTCCGCAACAGCGGTAACCGGGTGGAGGACATGATTTTGTCCATCCTGCCCGTGCTTCCTCCCGAATTACGTCCCATGGTCCAGCTCGACGGCGGCCGGTTCGCCACCAGCGACCTGAACGACCTCTATCGGCGCGTGATCAACCGGAACAACCGCCTCAAGCGCCTCATGGACCTCGGAGCCCCGGAGATCATCATCCGCAACGAGAAGCGGATGCTGCAAGAGGCCGTCGACGCTCTTATCGACAATGGCCGCCGGGGCCGCCCAATTCAGGGCAGTCACAACCACAAGCTGAAATCCCTCTCGGACCTACTTCGGGGCAAACAGGGCCGCTTCCGCCAAAACCTGCTCGGTAAGCGGGTGGACTACAGCGGACGCTCGGTCATCGTCGTGGGACCCGAACTTAAGATGCACCAATGCGGCCTGCCCAAGCGCATGGCGCTTGAACTTTTCAAACCATTCGTCATGCACCGGCTCGTCGTCCTCGGCATCGCACCCAACATCAAAAACGCCAAGCGCATGGTTGAAAGGGCGCGCGCCGAGGTCTGGGACATCCTGGAAGACGTGATTAAGGACCGGCCGGTGTTGCTAAACCGCGCTCCGACCCTGCACAGGCTGGGTATCCAGGCGTTTATGCCGGTGCTCATCGAAGGCAACGCCATCCAGATTCATCCCCTGGTGTGCTCCGCTTTCAACGCCGACTTCGACGGGGACCAAATGGCCGTACACGTTCCCCTGTCCCGCATGGCGGTCTTGGAGGCGCGGGAAGGAATGTTAAGCACCCACAACATGCTCTCACCCGCGTCTGGCGACCCACTGGTGGCCCCCACCTTGGATATGGTCATGGGCTGTTACTACCTCACTGAGGTACGGAAGGGCGTCCCGGGCGAAGGCCGCCGGTTCTACGACTTCGACGAGGCCCGCATCGCCCACTCCGCTGGTCTGATAGACCTGCAGGCATCCATCGAAGTGCTCGACGTCCCCAACTCCAGCCACGAGGGTTGGCTGGAGACCACCCTGGGGCGGATGATGTTTAATGAGATACTGCCTCCGTCCTTGGAATACCAGAACAAACTAATGGACCGCGGCGCACTCAAGGACCTGACCGCGGAGCTGTACCGGTACTTGTCCAACGAAGAGACCTCCGATGTGCTGGACGAAATCAAGGACCTGGGCTTCCAATACGCCACCAGTTCCGGCATCACCATCGCGATCAACGACATCCAGGTCTCCGGCAAGAAACCGGCCATCCTCAGCCAGGCCGCGGAGATGGTCAGCGGTTACGACGACCAATACCTCTCCGGACTGATCTCTGAAGACGAACGCTACGCGAAGACCGTGGAGGCTTGGACCTGGGCTTCTGATGAGACCACCGCCCTGGTGGAGGAAGAGCTGCCCAACTACGGTGGAATCGCTGTGATGGCGCGGTCGGGGGCCAAGGGAAATATCTCCCAGATCAAGCAGATGGCCGGTATGCGGGGCCTGATGAGCAACCCCAAGGGCCGCATCATTGACTTGCCCATCGTCTCCAGCTTCCGCGAGGGCCTGACCGCCCTCGAGTACTTTATCTCCACCCACGGAGCCAGGAAAGGTCTTGCCGACACCGCCCTGCGGACTGCGGACAGCGGCTACCTGACACGCAGATTGATCGACATCGCCCAGGAGGTGATCGTCCTCAAGGATGACTGCGGCACCTGGGATGCCTACTACGTGTCCAAGAGGCCCGATGACCCGATCCACTCCTCGCTAAAGGACCGCCTCCTGGGCCGGATGGCGGCCATGCCAGTGCCCGACCCGAATACCGGCGAGATCATCGTGGACCGCAACGAACAAATCGACGAAGAGATCGCGGGGAAGATCGTGGATTCCGGCCTAACGGAAGTAGGCGTCAGGTCCCCGTTGACTTGCGAGTGTCAGCGAGGCGTCTGCCGGATGTGCTACGGCCGCCTCCCCGCGACCGGCATCACGGTCGAAGAAGGCCAGGCGGTGGGCATCATCGCCGCCCAGAGCATCGGAGAACCCGGGACCCAGCTCACTATGCGGACTTTCCACACCGGCGGCGTCGCCGGTCTGGACATCACAAGCGGCTTGCCCCGTGTCGAAGAGCTGTTCGAGGCCCGTGTTCCCAAGGGTGCTGCCATTTTGGCCGACATCGACGGCTTGGTATCCCTGGAGACCGACGACGAGGGCCGCCGGCTAAGGCTCGTCAGCCGGGAGGAGTTCCAGGAATTTTACCCGCTGCCCGAGGGAGCCCAGGTGCTCGTAGACGACGGTGAATACGTGGAACCGGGCATGATCCTGGCCAGCGCCGCCACCGGGGAACCCTCGGAGGACGGAGCATCCGAAGAACTCGCGGAGCCCCCGGAACAGGTGATCGCCAACATCGGCGGCCGCGTGGAGCTAAGCCCCGAGGGCGTGTCCATCTTCTGGGAAGACGTGGAGGAGCGGGAGCACATAATCCCCGCCCCGGCTCATCTCCTGGTGAAGGACGGCGACCAGGTCAAGGCTGGCGACGCCCTGATCGGCGGCCCGCTCAACCCGCACGACATCTTGAACATCAGCGGAAAGGACGACTTGCAACGGTACCTGGTCAACGAGGTGCAGCAGGTTTACCAGTCCCAGGGTGTGAGCATTCACGACAAGCACATCGAAATCATCCTCCGCCAAATGCTTCGGAGGGTCCAGGTGGAGTCCACCGGCGATTGCGACCTCATCCCAGGCCAGATGGTGGACAGGTTCGAGTTCCAGGAGAGGAACGCCAAGGTCTTGGCCGAGGGCGGCGAGCCCGCCACGGCTAAGCCCGTGTTGTTGGGTGTGACCAGGGCGTCCCTGCTCACCGACAGCTTCCTGTCCGCGGCCTCCTTCCAGGAGACCACCCGCGTGCTGACCCAGGCTGCGGTCAGTGGCGCGCGGGATACTCTGCTGGGCCTGAAGGAAAACGTCATCATAGGCAGGCTGATCCCGGCCCGGGTGCAAATTCCCGGCATGGACAAGCTGCTTCACCCCGACCCCATACCGGAGCTGGCCGGCATCGCCCCCGGCGGCTGGTTGGGAATCGGCGGCGAGACACCCGGTATCAACCCAATGGGCATGGAAGGCGGGGTCCACGGGACTCCCGACGACGACTTCTTTGGCAAGGACGACGGTCTAGAGGAAGACGAGGACGGCTTGGTCAATGGGGCTGGCTTCCTGAGCGCGCATCCAGGTAATGGCGCCGCGGGCAATGTGGGCCAGGGACTCAACGGCGGCGATGGCATTAACCTCAACCCCGAGACCAGCGGCGACTATAACCCGTTTGCGAGGCAGGAGGACGAGCCGGCCGAATAACCTGGAGGCCGGCCCTCCCGCCCCAGGGATAACATCGTGGACCTATCGGTTGACCTGGCGCCCAGCAATCCTCACCATCTGAGGATTGCCAACCCTGTGATGATCGCGTCGGGCACCTTCGGGTACGACGGCTACGGACGCGGCATAACCGGGGATATGGACCTGAGCCGGGTGGGCGCGGTAATACCCAAAACCGTCACCCGGCTCCCCCGGGAAGGGAACCCGGAACCCCGTTGGCACCCTCCCTCCTACAGGGAAGCCCTCGAGCAGGGAGAGTCAGTCCTCCTGAATTCCATTGGCCTTGCCAACCCAGGCATCGAAGCCGCCATGTCCCACTTTGCCCCAAATTGGCCCGCCTATAAAACCACCGTGCTACTCAGCCTTTCCGCCGACAGCGTCGCCCAATTTGGCGAGATGGCTTCTATGACCTGTGGCGTCAGCGGCTTTCAGGCCATCGAACTCAATCTGAGTTGCCCCAACGTGGAGAACGGCGCCATGTTCGGCCATAGCGCCAAGCTCACAGCCGGGGCCGTGGACGCCGTCCGGGAACAGACCAGTCTCCCGGTGCTGGCCAAGTTGGCGCCCAACGTACCGGACGTCGTCCCCATAGCCAAGGCCGCCGTGGACGCCGGGGCCGATGCGCTTACCATTTCCAACACCATCCCAGCAATGCGGATCGACCTCGAAACCAGACGTCCGGTCCTTGGCGCGCTCACCGGCGGTCTCTCGGGTGCGGGTCTTCGCCCGGTGGCCCTGGCAATGGTGTATCGTGCAGCCCAAGCGGTGGACGTGCCGATTGTTGGAGTGGGTGGCATATTCCAAGGAGACCATGCTGTGGAGTTCCTCCTGGCCGGCGCTACGGCAGTGCAGATTGGCAGCGCCAACCTGGCCGACCTCTGGGCCCCCCTCCGCATCCTGGGTGAATTGACCGCCTACATGGGCGAAAATGGCATTCCAAGCGTATCCGAGCTAGTGGGCGCAGTCGACACCAGCCCCAGGCCCTGACCCCTCGGCTTGATCCTTTTGTGCCGGAGCCTCGGAGGAATGCCCCGCCAACCTGGGTCAAGCGCGTGCAACCCTCAACCCCATTGGTTAAAATGTAGTTAGAAACAGAAATACTAGGGGGCCGACTGTCGTTCTGGCCCTCGCGTTATGTTAAACAACAGTCCCCCCAATAATGGGTCGGGACACTAACAGTTAAGGTGGTAATGCCATGGTATCCGCATTACTAAAGCTAGTCACCGAGACCAACGAAAAGGCGGTCAAGCGAGTCCGCCCTGTCTCCCACAAAATCAACACCCTGGAACCCACCGTCCAATCCCTCTCAGACCAGCAGCTAAGGGCCAAGACCGATGAGTTCAGGCAGCGCCTCGCCGGTCGAGAGTCCCTGGACGACTTGCTCCCGGAAGCCTTCGCCGTGGTGCGCGAGGCGGCCCGCCGCGCTCTGGGCCAGCGCCACTACGACGTCCAGCTAATCGGCGGCGTGGTGCTTCATCGTGGGCAGATAGCCGAGATGAAGACGGGTGAAGGCAAAACGTTGGTGGCAACCCTCCCCGTCTACCTCAACGCCCTGACCGGAAATGGCGTCCATGTAATCACAGTCAACGATTACCTGGCCCGCCGCGACCCGGTTTGGATGGGCCCCATATACCACGGCCTGGGCCTATCCGTCGGCTGCCTGCAGCACGACGCGGCCTACGTGTATGACCCCGAGCAAGACCCGTCAACATCCGGTAAGCGCGGCGGTGCGGACACACCCAGTTTCTTGCGTGCCGTTAGCCGTTCCGAGGCATACCGCGCCGACATCACCTACGGCACGAACAACGAGTTCGGTTTCGACTACCTGCGCGACAACATGGCCATTGACGCCGGCGAGCGGGTACAACGCGGACTGAACTTCGCCATCGTCGACGAGGTGGACAACATCCTAATCGATGAGGCTCGCACACCGCTCATTATCAGCGGTCCGGCAGCCGACCCAGTCCAACTGTATTCCGACTTTGCCAAACTTGCCCCGCGCTTGCAACAGGAGGAAGACTACACGATAGATGACCGCACCCGCGCCATCTCCTTGACCCAGGAGGGCATCTCCAAGATGGAGCGTTGGACCAAGGTGGGCAACCTCTACGATCCCGACAACTTCCATCTCGTCCACTACATCGAAAACGCCCTGAACGCCCACGTCATGAAGGTCAGGGACAAGGACTACGTAGTGCGAGAGGGTGAAGTGGTCATCGTAGACGAGTTCACTGGCCGCCTCCAGTTCGGCAGACGGTGGTCGGACGGCCTCCATCAAGCGGTGGAAGCAAAGGAAGGGCTGAAGGTCCAGCGGGAAAGTGTCACCTACGCAACCATCACCCTGCAGAACTACTTCCGCATGTACAACAAGCTCGCTGGGATGACCGGAACCGCCGAAACAGAAGCCGATGAATTTCTCAAGATTTACAACCTGGACGTAACCGTCATACCCACCAACGTCCCGATGGTCAGGGAGGAAGCCCCGGACCTGGTGTTCCAGACCGAAGAGTCCAAGTGGCGCAACGTTGCCGAGGAAATCGCCAGTCTTCACGAGAAAGGACAACCGGTGCTGGTGGGCACCACCTCCATCGAGGCCTCAGAGGCTCTGAGCGACCGGTTGAAGAAGCGCGGCGTCCCCCATCAGGTGCTAAACGCCAAGAACCACGAGCACGAGGCCGGCATCATCTCCCAGGCAGGACGCCTGGGCGCGGTGACCGTATCCACCAACATGGCCGGCCGGGGCACCGACATCGTACTTGGCGGGTCCGACACCGACCGCTCCGACTGGAGGGCCGAACACGACCAGGTCATCCGGATGGGCGGACTACACGTCTTGGGCACCGAACACCACGATGCCCGCCGAATCGACAATCAGTTAAGGGGAAGGGCTGGCAGGCAGGGAGACCCCGGAAGCTCCCAGTTCTTCGTATCCCTCGAAGACGAGCTGATGCAGCGCTTCGGCGGTGAGAAGATCAAGTCCGTAATGAGCTGGAGCGGACTGGAAGAGGACGTTCCCATCGAAAACCGGTTGGTGACCAAGTCTATCTCCGGTTCCCAAGTGAAGGTCGAAAGCCACCACTTTGACATACGCAAGCACCTTCTGAATTTCGATGACGTGCTCAACAACCAACGCAAGATCATCTACCAAAACCGGGGCGAAATCTTGGAAGGCGCCGGCCTGAGAACCAAGGTGCTGGAGATGCTTCGCCAGGAGTTCGAAGAGTTGGCGCGAAAGAACCTTCCCGGCCGTCACTCCGACGATTGGACCGTGCCCGGTCTGCTCGACGACCTGGAAATGGTCTGCCCCCTGCCTCCGGAACTCGCCACCGAGGACCAGGTAAACCGTCTCGGTCAGGACGAGGTTCGGCGCATCCTCTCCGAGTACGCCGAACGCGCCTACGAGCGGCGGGAATTCGAGGTGGGCGAGGAGGGCTTGAATCTTCTCAGCCGATTGCTGCTGCTCCGGGCCATCGACACCCACTGGGTAAGTCACCTGACTGCCATGGAAAACTTGCGGACAGGAATCGGCCTCCACGCGTACGGCCAGCGCGACCCCCTGGTGATGTACCGCGGCGAGGGTCAGAAGCTGTTTCAGGAGCTACAACAGCGGATGCAATACGACGTGGTCCACACCCTTTTCCACGTTTCCCTGGGGCCGCCGGCCGGGGGAGGCCGGAGACAACACAGCCAGGGCAATGAGCAGACCAGCCCGATGCAGGCCGTTGCAGGCGCGCGCAGAAACGGCTCCCCGTCAGGCGCAGCCAAGATTGGCCGCAACTCCCCCTGTCCCTGCGGCAGCGGCAGGAAATACAAGCGCTGCTGCGGGGCCAACGTCTAAGGGAGGCGGTTTCGGAAAAACCTATTCCGGGATGAGGGCCAGATACACTATAGAAAAGAGAATTGTCGCGGCTTCGGTCGGACATCACCAGGGCAAATGTGCTCCTCGATCAATAGCTTCGACCAAGGATCGAAATCATCACGCTTCCATGCAAGTTCGGAAGCGGCCATAAACTCCCCGGTAAGGCTCGATCGAATCTTGAATTCTTCCTTTGCCTTGGTCGAGACTCTCTCGGCTGTTGTCTCATGGAGAAACGCCACATGCCGTGAAGCCTCGACTGAGGAGTTGTCAATAATTACACCTACAGGGTGAGACGGCTCAACAGGAATTATGCCAACCTCTTCTTCAAGTTCCCGCTCCAAAGTGACAGACATGGCGGTCTTAAACGTCGGATGATAGGGCAACTCATCAACATGCCCGCCGACAATCAGACTCAGCTTCTCGTTGAGATCATCCCGGGCGTTTTGTACACGCCTCAGAACGCAGCATTTTCCGTCATGATCCCGGATGAAAGCGCATGGGATTGCTTGAACCAGATCGGTCGAGCGTTCAGCGTCCGGCCTTTCCAGCCACGCGAAAGCCTTTTCAATTTCCTCAATCTCTTCCTGAATCGAGTCCCAGGGCAGGAGCGAGAAGGCATCATGGAAAATTTCCCGTGGGAATACGAGAACTCGGTTAGTTCCCATCGTGATTACTCTACTCCCTTCTGCATCTGCTCGATTATCTTCTTCGCAACATCAAACGCCGTTGACTGCGGCGTCGTCTGCTGATCCTCACTGGTGTTTACGACATGGAATCGTTTGAACCGCGTCGAGTGTTTTGCTCGAGCGGACCGATAGGCTTCGTTCAGTTCTTCCAGAAAATCGGGGTTCATCGTTTGGCCCGGTTCCTCAATCAGTTTGTCCCTATTCTCACGTGAGAGTGACGTGGCGGGATCGGTCTCGAACAAAAAACAATGTCAACGAGCGCCCTCCAGTGGTCGATCAGCAAAAAGTCCTGAATCGTGGCACACTCTTGCTCAGTAACTTGGGTCCTCGCCTTTAGAAGCTCAAACCAAGCTAATGCGTCGAATAGACCCCGGTCCATAATCACCAACTGATATTGGTCCGTTCCGTACCTGCCCTCCAAAATGTGGGTCAAGGCGTAAGTTGCAGACCAAGCGTTGTATGAAACGAGATTATCCTTGAGATAATACGGCGTTCGTTTTGAAGCCCCCTCCGTAGGGGCCAGCACTGTGTATCCCAGCCGTCGGAAGAAATGGTTAACGGTATCAATACAGGTGCTCTTTCCGCTCTTCGGAGTGCCTGCAAATTCTACGAACAACGGACGGCTCAGAGACGGCGAACCACGTAGGCGGAGAGCTTCACCTTGTAATTCTTGTAATTGGCTCTGTTCTATCCCCATGCAGACCATCCTATCAGATCGGCGGACTTAGGATAACTACGAACTGTCAGCAGATTTCGTTGCTTCCATAGTGCGCCCGAGCTGCCTGGCTTGGGTGCAGACGGCAGAACTGAGGGGGTCACCCCCCTACTCCATCGGTCTGGCGTCGGGAAGTCCCAGCAGGAATTGGCCGTGATTTTCGTAGGCGGTGTCGCTGACCATCTGGTGCTGGGCTGCGGCGTTGATGTCTCGGAGGCATTGCTGTAGCACGCTTGACGTGAACAGGGCCGAACCACCACCGAACCGGAATGCTTGCGAGACCACGTCTGCCGCGACTTCCGTGGTGTAGGTCGCGCAGCTTCGCATTTGGGCTTGCAACCACGGCTCCGGTGTCTTGCCGTTGCATACCGACTGCCAGGCTTCTTCCAGGATTTCGATGTTTAAGGCTCTGGCCGCCCGGAGCCGAAGGTCACTTTCGCCGAGCGCTCCTTGAAACGCCGACCGGTCGGCCAGCAAGTTTGGCGAGTTGTAGCCGCGGGTCTTTGCGGTGGCGACCTCTGTCACGGCGTCTAAAGCCCTTCGCCCCACGCCTAGCGCAAACGCGGAATGCTCGTTGGTAACGAACCCAGGTCTGCCCAACAGGTACAGCGGTCCGCCTCGTTTCGGTTCAGTCGATGCCGCGTCCCAGGCGAAATTATCGGGTACGAACAGGTTCTGGGCGGAGAAGTCGCAGCTTCCGGTGCCCCGTAACCCCATGACCTGCCAGTTGTCATGGATCATCACCTTGGATGTGGGCATGACGATTCGCAGTTGTCGAGCATAACCCGGCTTGTCTGACACTACACGAGCCCCAGCCGAGACCCATTGGGAATGTCGGATACCGCTGCCGAATGGCCAACGCCCGTTAATCTCGTAACCACCTGATACGGTCACAGCCTTTCCCAGGGGAGCGGCAACGCCGGCGGTCCTGGGAGGCTCGCCACCAACGAAGACCTCTTCGATGGCGTCGTCCGGAAGAAATGCGCCAAGTCCGCCGAGGCTCGCCGCGCCAATCATCAAGCACCAACCGGCAGAGGGTTCGATCCGGCTCACAGCCTCCAGCACATCGAGCTGGGTTACAACGTCGGCTTCCGCGCCTCCCAAGACATGAGGGAGCTTCAGACGCAACAGACCGGACTCGTAAAGGGCGTCCACAGAGGCCTGAGGGAGCGTCGCGTTCTCTTCGGCTTCTTGGGCTCCCGCTTCCAGAACGTCTCGGACGCTTTCCACCGCATCCATGAGGACCCGGAGTTTCTCTTCTCGGTCCGTTGGGAAACCTCTCAATACGAACCTCTAATCATCCACCCTGGGGATTACTTCCTCCACCAACACATCCATCGAATCCAGAAGTTGCTGCAGGCTGCCGCAACCGTTGAAGTTGATCTGGAACTCTTCGAGGCCAGCCTCTTGCCGGTACCGCTTCATGTCAGAGGCCACCTGTTCTGGGATCCCTTGGCCGGTTGGCCTATCCCCAGCCGAACTCGAACTTCCGGTGATGTGGCTGAAGTTGACCCGAAAGCTCATCCGCGTCCGCGGCACGTCTTTCCGCTCTACCTCGGCGCATACGTCCCGCAAGTAAGCCATGTTGGATTTCAAATCCGCCAGCGGAGTCGGCGTCGGCTGCCATACCTCGGCGAACCGGGCCGCTCGCCGCAACGAGGCCTGGCTGGACCCCCCGATCCAGATCGGCGGATGGGGTTGCTGGAGAGGCTTGGGGTAGACATGCATATTGTCGAACCAGAAGAACCGGCCGTGAAAGGAGGTGGCGCCGGGCTCCCAACACGCCTTCCACAGCCGCAGGTATTCGTTGGTACGCGCCCCGCGCTCCCCGTGGGATACGCCCAACGCGGCGTATTCGGCCTCGTTCCAGCCCGATCCCACCCCTGCGATAGCGCGGCCACCGGACATCTGGTCCAGGGTCGCCACCATTTTCGCGGTGACGACGGGATTGCGATAGGGCATGATGAGGACCGAGGTCCCAAGTTTCACAGTGGAGGTCCGCGCCGCAACGTAAGAGAGGACCATCAATGGGTCGTAGACGTTGCGCCAAAGCGCGCTGCGTGGGGAGTCGTCAACTATCACATGGTCGTTGACAAACAGGGCGTCGAAACCAAGTTCTTCGGCCTTCCACGCCGTGTCCACAATCGCTTGCGGGGTCGCTGGAAATCCCAGGTAGTCCGCGTTGGGAATCCGGAACGAATACTGCGCCATGCCGCCTCCGTAGGTGCGTCCTATCCGCGAGTTATGGTCTTCTCAACGGAGAGGTATTTGAGCGTCCCCACCCTTATATGTTGGACTGGCGGCCCTTCCCGGGCACCCGGATGAGCGGAATTGCTTACGGGCAAGCGGTAGCGCATTAACCGGATTCGTGCGCCCGCCGTGGTTGAGTCCCGCTCTGTACGATCAGGCCAGAGACAGAGTGTCCTCGGGGAATAACTCTTCCGGCTCTACCTTCCTCGGGATCACACCCTGTTCCACATTGAAACCTATAAAGGTCTCCAGGGTCTTTCGGGAACTCTCGAACCCGTAGGGGACCGGGTCTCCACCTACGATACTGCCCATTTTCAACAACGCCTGGTCTGCCGGGTTGGAGGCCTCTCCGGAAGTGAGGTCTTTCATATACGGGGTCTTGGCGGACTTGAATACCTCAAATAGTTCCTGGGCCAGGCTATCGTTGGAGTCTAGCTCGGAGTTCTTCACCACTAGCATGTGGCTGATGGGATACACTCCGGTCTTCTTGTGCCACGCCGCGTCCAGGGCGTCGGGTTCAGAGAACAAAGGCCGGATATCTGGAGAGTCCACCGCGCCCGCGCCAATGGCCGCGTCGATCTCCCCGGAAAGGAGCATGGCGCCCAGGTCGCTGTTGGCCGACGACACGACGTTAGACGGCGCGACAAACTCCGCCACGTGCTCGTCCCCGGACAGGACCCATGTCACCGCGTCCAGGTCCACGTCGTACTCCGTCTTAAGTATGCCGCGGGTCCATACGCCGGGGGTCAGTGTATAGCTGCGCAACCCCACTTTCTTGCCTTCCAGGTCTTTGGGCGTCTTGATCCCGCTCCGCGAGTTCACCACCAAACCGGCGTGGTAGAAGGCCCGTGTCAAAAACACCGGAACGCCGGTGAAGGCCTTGCCGTGAGCGCGGGCGCACATATATGTGGAGAGGGCCATCTCAGCCACATCGAATTCGAGACCCCGCACCATGCGGCGGAAGATACTCGTCACCGGTGAGACCTCGATATGTTCCATGTCGAACATGTCCGACGTCACGCTACCGTCCTTCAGCGGGATTGTATGGCCGTAATTGCCTATAGCCGTGCGCAATACCAAGTCTGACATCTTCGCATCCTCCGATTCCGTGTTACTGTAAACGTTCGTGTTAGCGATCGTACCCCATCAATGAGCCGCCGCGGCTGCCGCCGGACCGGGCAACTTCCCAGGGTTCCGAGATCACGTTCACGCAGGCGACCTTGCCCTCTTGCGTCGCCTGATACGCCCGTCGCAGCGCGGCGTTGATCTCAGAAGGCTCGGTCACATGTTCCGTATGGCCGCCGAAGGCTTCAAGAATCTTGTCATAACGGATTTCGGGAGTGTAGGTGGCGACACGCTCCTCGTAGCCCTCTGGGAGGCCCATGTTCGCCTCCAGACTGCCGCCAACGATCCCCGAGTTGTTGTTGATGATGAAGACTATGGGGAGCTGGTACCGGACCGCGGTCTCCATCTCCATTGCATTGAAGCCGAAAGCGCAGTCACCGTTGACGCTGACCACCGGCACGTCGGGCCGGGCAAGTTTCGCGCCCACGGCAAAGGGGACGCCCACTCCCATGCAACCGTTTGAGCCCGAGTTTAGGCGGCTGGCTGGGGTGTAGCTCTGTAACACCTGCCGTCCGGTCGCAAGGGTGGTCTGCCCGTCCACCGAATAGACGGTTTCCCTCGGAAATACTTGGCTGACTTCGTGCAGCAGCCGGTATGTCAGAATAGGCTTGGCGTCAGACGTTAGGCGTTCCTGAATGGCATCCGCATTGGATCCTACTCGATCGCGCAGAGAAGACAACCAGGGCCCCTCTTCGGCGCGTTCCCTCAGTCCAGCGGTCTTACCTTCCATCTCGCCTAGTATCTGGCGGAGCGCCGCTTTCGAGTCGCCGACGATACCAACTTCGACGGCCCGGTTGAAACCGATCTCTTCGGCTTCTATGTCGATGTGAATCACCTTGGCGTCGGCGGGGAATTGACGTCCGAAACCGAACATCCAGTTGAGCCTGGAGCCAACGACCAGGACCACGTCGGCGTTGCCCATGATGGCGCTGCGGGCGGCGCCGAGATTCAGCGGGTGATCGTCAGGGATGTACCCGCGTCCCATGGGAGAGGCTATATAGGGCATCCCCAGGGACTCGATTAACTGCCTCAGTTCAGCCGTGGGTTCCGACCATCGGACACCCTTGCCCACGATCATCATCGGCCGCTCGGCGTTCAGGAGCAATTCGGCGGCTCGCTTAACCTGGTCTGGGTTGCCCATGGGAGCGGCCTCGGTGTAGTAATTCGAGGGCCAGCGGACGCTCTCTTCGTCGACGCCGTTCTGAAGCACGTCTGAGGGCAAGTCCACGTAGACCGGTCCAGGTCTCCCGGTACGCGCCCTGCGAAAGGCCATAGCCATATACTCGGGGATCCTAGCCGTGCTTTCCACCTGCACCGCCATCTTGGTTATCCCCTTATACATGGGTATGTTTTCGGTCTCCTGGAAAGTTCCGGTATACCGCCCCCTCTGGGGACCGGAGCCACCGAGGATTACCAGGGGAAAACAATTGTCGTAGGCCACGTGCGCGCCGGTTACCCCGTTGGTCACCGCCGGACCGGCGGCCAGGACCGCCACCCCCACCTGATTGCGGACGTACCCGTAGGCAGCGGCGGCAAAGGTCGCGGCTTGTTCATGGCGGACGCCTATGGGACGGACTCCGAAATGGGGAGCGGACCCCATGATGTCCTGTATCGGACCTCCAGCCAATCCAAAGAGGGTCTCGATTCCTTCCCTTCCGATGGATTGGGCTACCAGTGCGCTCCCTTCTACCTCAGCCAATGCGGACCTCCTCGGTTGCGTCGTTGATTCTCTTGGTTGAAATCTCGTAGCGTATTTGAGCCTGTGGCACTGCGATTATACATTCTCCGGTCAATCGCCGCAGACCCCCTACACGCGAGCCAAGTGACCGCCGCCTCTCCGGTCTGCGGCCCGCTTTACTGACGCTTGTAGCTTGTGACGTATGATCAGGCATGTATCTTGTGACGTATGGTCAGGCATGTATAATGAAGACGCGGCTAAAGGAGGGCTAGGAGTGACGCAGGACCCGCGCATCGACAGGCTTGAAGGCATGATGGAGAGAGTCGTAGCCGAGCTTTCGGAGATTCGACAAGACTTGCGGAGCATGCAGAGCGCGACCGACTCCAAGTTCCGGACGCTCATATTGATCAATGTTGGACTTTGGGCCACGACGGTTGCGTCCATAATCGGACTATTCTTCAAGAGCGGCTAAACTCGCCACGAAACCGGGAGCCTAGAAGCATCGAATACGTGGACGCGTGAAGCCCTGGCAACTCATGGAGGTATGATGGCAGAAATAGACGGCGGGCGTTTGTTCGCAAAAGCCCTAAAGCAGGAAGGCGTCGAGTACGTCTTTACCCTAAATGGCGGACACATATATAACCTCTATGAGGGGTGCGCGGACGAAGGCATCGAGATCATCGACTTCCGCCATGAACAGGCCGCGGCGCACGCGGCTGAGGGTTGGGCCAAAGTCACCGGCAAACCCGGCGTCGCCATAGTGACCGCCGGCCCGGGTGTTACGGACGCGATCACCGGCGTGGCCAACGCGTTCCAAGCCCCTAGTCCGATGATTCTGATCGGCGGAAACGCGGCTATCGGTGAGCACCTTAAGGGCGGCCTCCAGGACTTCGATAGCGTCACGTTCATGAAGCCCATCACCAAGTTTGCCGAGCAGGTCAAGCGCGTCGAGCGGATACCGGAATATGTGGCCCAGGCCTTCCGTGAGTCCACCACGGGCATTCCCGGCCCGGCCTACCTGGAAATCCCCATCGACGTCGTGAACGGTAAAGCCGAAGAGGACCAGGTCCGCTACCCCCAAAGGTACCGGACGGAAGCCAAGGCTTACGGCGACCCCGAGTATATCGCCAGGGCCGCTGAGGTCCTGAGGACTACCGAGCGGCCCATGGTCCTCGCTGGCTCCGACATCTGGTGGAGCGACGCGGCCGAGGAGTTGCGGGAATTCGTCGAATTGATTGATTCTCCCGTGTTCCTAAACGCCATGGGACGCGGCAGCATTCCAGCCGATCATCCCAACCTCGGCAGCCTGGGCCGGCGCTACGGCCTGGTCAAGTCCGACACGGTGCTCCTGATCGGAACTCCCATCGATTTCCGCCTGGGTTATGGCGCGGAGAACATGTTCCCTCAGAACCCAAAGCTCATTGAGATCATGATGGACCCGGCGGAAATCGGCAAAAACCGTGACGTCGAGGTCGGCCTCGTAGGAGACACCAAGGCGGTCCTGCGGCAGATCATGGACCAGTTGCGCGACACCGGTTATCGGTCTCCGGGCAAGGCATGGGTCGAAGAGGTGATGACCGAAGACCAGGCCCTCAAAGCGGCCGATGAGCCCATGCTGAACAGCGACCAGACTCCCATACACCCCATGCGGGTCATGAAGGAGTTGAGGGACGTTCTCGACTACGACGCCACCGTCATCGGCGACGGCGGAGATTTCGTAACCTTCGCGGCCAGGGTGTTGGGCATCAACCGGCCAGGCCATTGGCTCGACCCCGGGAGCTTCGGCTGCCTGGGCGCGGGCAGCGGTTTCGCCGCTGCCGCCCAATTGGCCCGCCCCGGCAAGCAGGTCTGTATAATCTACGGCGACGGTGCGTTCGGACTTACCGGTTTCGACATAGAGACGTATGTCCGATTCAACCTGCCCATCGTGTCCATCGTCGGGAACAACGGCGCTTGGAACCAAACGACTCAAGGCGTCCTGCGCAGGGGCGGCAGGGCCCTGGGCACGTTCCTTTCCCAGGAAACCGACTACGCCAAGATCATGGAAGGCATGGGCGGCCACTCCGAACGGGTCACCGACCCGGAGCAGCTTCGCCCCGCGCTGGAACGGGCCTTCGCTTCAGGCAAGGCGGCATTGATCGACGTGGTTACCGACCCCGATGTCTCATACGGGAACATGGGCGGCAGGTCCCGCCAGCAGCGCCAGTACTGAGGAAGACGTCATGGCTGGTGACATGCGCATCGTTGTCATAGGGCAGGAGGCTTTCGGCGGCAAGGTCCTGGAGGCTTTGTCCGGGCAAGGCGAGAACATCGTCGGCGCGTTCGTGCCCCCGGGCAGAGAGGGGGGCCGCCCAGACCCCCTGAAGGCCGCCGCCGAGGACCGGAGCATTCCGGTGCTCCAGTTCCGGCGTATGCGCTCCCAGGAGGCCGTGGACGCGTTCCAGGGACTCAATGCCGACCTTTGCGTAATGGCGTTTGTCACCGACATCGTCCCGGACTCGATTCTGAACAACCCCACCAAGGGCACGATCCAATACCATCCGTCCCTTCTGCCCAAACACCGGGGTCCAAGCTCCATGAATTGGCCGATCATTCAGGGGGAGACCGAAACGGGGCTTACCATCTTTTGGCCCGACAAGGGGCTTGATACTGGCCCCGTACTTCTCCAAAAAACGGTGGAGATCGAACTCCACGACACCCTAGGCTCCCTCTACTTCGACAAGCTCTTTCCCATGGGTGTCGATGCTCTCGCCGAAGCCGTGCGCATGGTCGCCGATGGCACAGCGCCCAAGTTGGTCCAGGACGAGTCCTTGGCCACCTACGAGGGTTGGTGCCGGTCGGAAGACGTGATCATTGACTGGAACGGCCCGATTGCCACCATCTACAACCAGGTCAGAGGGACCGACCCCAGTCCCGGAGCGTCCGCCGTCTTCAAAGGAGAACCGGTGTTGCTCTTCCGTGCTTCGATGACTACCGGCTCAAGCGGAAAATCACCGGGAGAGGTCATCGAAGTCTCCGAGGATGGCTTTTCAGTCGCCGCATCCGACGGCGCGCTCAAGGTCGGTCGAGTACAGCCACCAGGCTCCGGCAAGGTAATGGCCCCCGAATGGACCACTTCCGTGGGGCTGCGCTCCGGTGACCGGTTCGAGCACTAGCGGCGT
Source organism: Dehalococcoidia bacterium (assembly GCA_965197545.1). Taxonomy (GTDB): domain Bacteria; phylum Chloroflexota; class Dehalococcoidia; order Lucifugimonadales; family UBA3495; genus CATOSP01. The sequence goes on along the minus strand of CBDANJ010000007.1, from coordinate 1,112,792 downwards.
CTCGCCACCCGCAGGTCCCCTCTATATCCTCCCTGAAGGTCAAGACCGTAATGAACTGTGCCGCCTGCCATAGGGAAAATCGCCTCGAAGCTAACTTCTGCGACAAATGCGGCTCCCGGCTAACTCCGGACCCGGAGCCCAACGGCCCGCGGTCATCCAATGGACATGGGAAGCTGGGACCGCTGGACGGCATCCGTGTCATCGACTGGACCATGTGGCAATTCGGACCGGTTTCCACCCTGATGCTGGCCGACCTTGGAGCGGAAGTAATCAAGGTGGAGTCATTGGACGGCGACCATGGCAGGCAATTCACCCGCGTTGGCGGTGTAAACTCGGCCCTCGGAGGAAACCTCAACGCTTACTTCGAGTGCTTGAACCGTCAGAAGAAGAGCATCGCCATTGACCTCAAGGACCCCAAGGGCGTTGAGGTCATGCACCAACTCGCCGCCAAGTCAGACGTCTTCGTGGAGAACTTCCGGCACGGCGTGGCGGAGCGGATGGGCCTGGGTTACGAAGACCTGATCAAGAACAACCCAATGATCGTCTACGGTTCGGCCACCGGTTACGGTCCTAAGGGGCCGGACGCAGGCAAACCCGCCTTCGCCCTGACCGGAGAAGCCCGCTCCGGCGGCCTTTGGTGGGCCGGCCCGGACAATGGCCACCCGTATAGCGTGGGAGGCATCGCGGACCAGATGGCCGGGATAATGCTCTCATACGGCGTTCTAGGAGCGCTGGTGGCGAGGGAGCGGCTGGGCGTCGGGCAGAAGGTGGACGCCTCCCACTTGGGTAGCATGATGTGGCTGGGTGGCCTCCGGTACGGGATGGCCTTACTCACCAAAAACGTACCTGTGCGTCCAGACCGGGCAATGGCCCGGAACCCGCTCTGGAATTACTACCAGTGCCGAGACGGCCGGTGGATCGCCTTTTCCATGAACCAGAGTGACCGCTACTGGCCCTTCGTCTGCAACGCCATGGGCCGCCCGGACCTGGTTGACGACTCAAGGTTCAACAGCATCGATGCTAGGACGGAGAACCGCGGCGAGTTAGTTGCCATACTCGACTCGATTTTCATCACCAAGCCGCTGGACGACTGGGCTGAGGTCCTGGAAGACTCCGGAAACACTATCTGGGAACGGGTCCAGGACGTGATTGACCTTCCCAACGACCCACAGGTGATAGCTAACGACTATATCGTCGATTTCGACCACCCAATTATCGGACCATCAAAGTGGCTCCAGACACCAGTGGGCTACAACAAGACGCCTATCTCCACGCGGAAGATGGCTCCGGCCCACGGGGAACACACGGAAGAAGTGTTGATAGACACGCTGGACTATACCTGGGACGATATAGGCAGGCTGCAGGACGCTGGCGTAATTCTCTAGCCTGGGTCCAGGCCGGGGATTCTGCCTGACAATCTGAGGGGGAAACTTGGTCGGGGTGAGTGGATTCGAACCACCGACCTCCACGTCCCGAACGTGGCGCCCTTCCGCTGGGCCACACCCCGATCTTCTGCCGTGGGTCCTCGATTCACTACCCAAGCCGGTAATGCTTGAGCTTCGGTCACCTATTATAGCCTACCACGAATTTGTTGGTTGCATCCCAGGGTTACGCCAGGCATCCAATTTGCCACTGGCCCTAGAATGATTCCCGCACCAGAAACGGTTACCTACATCCGCCGAAGGGATATGCTGAATGACCTCCATCACACGACTTATGCCCGCTATGGCTCTGGTGTTCGCCCTTGCCTGCGGCGCTTCCGCACCTCCAGCCACCGTCCCCTCTCCCGAGTCTGGGGATTCGGCCCCTCAAATTGCGGCAGGTATATCGCGGGACACCCCTATGGTGGGCTCCACCAACCGGATTGACAAGGAGAAACAGGCCGGACTCCAGACCACAGCCAACGCGCCGTCGGAAAAGAAGGAACAAGGGCCGGGGACCAGCGATGCCTCCACACCAGGCCATACTCCCAAGGAGGCAGCCACGTCCCAACCCCCGCTCGTTTCTGCGAACCATGGAAGCCTGCCCTCGCCGGATACCGGTGTTAGCGGTATTGGTCCCATCAGCGACGAACAGGTAGTCATGGAGTTGCGCCGGGCCGGAATCTCCACCAGTGGATGGGACACCAACTTCAAGCTCAGGTCAGTAGACTACGACGACATCCTCGCCGGCGGGCCGGGCAAGGACGGTATCCCTTCCATAGACGCGCCCATCTTCCAGACCGTGACTGAGGCGGATGGGTGGCTCGATGGCCGCGAGCCGGTGCAGGTCGTTCACATCGACGGCGACGCCCGGGCATATCCAATGCAGATCATGATGTTTCACGAAATCGTCAACGATACCGTGGGGGGTGAGCCCGTGGTCATCACCTATTGACCACTCTGCAATAGCGCCTTCGTGTACAGGCGCACGGTGGGAGACCAGGTACTGGACTTCGGGACCTCGGGCAAACTGCGATACAGCAACCTCATAATGTACGACCGGCAAACCGAGTCATGGTGGCAGGAGATGGGCGGAGAAGCTATAGCCGGCGACTTGACCGGGGAGAAGTTGGACCAGCTTTACCTCAGCATCGTGTCTTGGGACGAGTTCAAGGGGTCCTTCCCGGACGGTAAGGTGTTGTCCCGGAACACTGGAGAAGCCCGCCCGTATGGAAGCAATCCCTACGCGGGATACGATCAGGCCGACCCGTTCCTATATAGAGGGCCCATAGACTCTCGGTTGGAGCTAATGGAGCGCGTGGTCGGTGTCACAATCGGCGATGAGTCCATGGCAGTCCCGTTCACGCTGCTGGAGAAGGACCAGGCCATTCATTACACGCTAAACGGTCAGGACCTGGTGGTCTTTTTCAAGGAAGGGACCGCCTCGTCCATCGATACCCGGTACATCCACGAGGGCCGTGACGTCGGCGCAACGGGCGTGTTCGACCCCAACGTCGACGGGAGGAAACTCACCTTCACTGGAGACGGGACCGAGATCACCGACGATCAGACCGGAAGCGCCTGGGACCTTTTTGGCCGGGCCGTTTCAGGCCCGCTAGAGGGCGCCCAGCTATTGCCCATCCCACATAGCGGCAGCCAACTCTGGTTCTCCTGGGCAGTCTACCGTCCGAACACATTGGTCTACGGTGGCTGACGGCTGGGGAGATCACCCGCGAAAGGGTAGGCGTGCTCCGGACCGTCGAGCGGATTAATCGTTGCAAGCCCTTCGATATTCGCCGCATGACAGAGGCGTTCATCCGCACATACGAAGGTCAAGGGCGGAGGGGTATTACGGCGGATGGTCAGACAACCAGCAAGCTGGAGAGCATCCAAAGCCCTGAGAGGATGTGAATCGATGAGCCGCGCGGCCTCCTCCGTGACGGAACTTGCAGGTTCCACCAGATACAGCGACGACCGGTCCTCACCGATCCGTTCGATGACTTGATTGGCCTCCCGGGTAGGGATATCTCCCTCTCGCTCTCTCCTGCGTACCGCGGAACGAGATTCAACCAGAGTGACATCCAAAATCACTATGTTATCGGTGTTTCCGGCGACAAGGCTTTCGGCAATCGAGATTACCTGGTCTGTGCCTCGTTCCTCGATGTAAAGCTTGAGCAGGGCGCTGGTATCGAAGTAATAGGTGGCCACGCGCGTCAGTCCCTATCTCTGATGACGGTATCAGAAATCATCTCTCCCCGTATGGGGACCGGCCGAAACCTACTGCCACTTTCAGGCGAGCCGGGCCGAAGCCTGGGATGACTCGCATTTAACTGTAACGCAGTGGTGGGATGCAGGTACGAGTTGGGATTGAAGACCTTGCTGGTCAAGAACAATTGCTGCTTGATGGCGTTGTCAAGCAACACCTTAACGGTTTCAGGGTCTTTGACCCATTCAAACTCGCAGTCGGTGACCAAGAATTGATCGCGAAACCACGTCAGACCAACGAACGCCCGCCTCAGCTGCGCTTTCTGTAGCTCACCAACCAACTGGTCAATCGCTTGCTCTAGATCGTATTTACGTACCGTCCGCTCGGTTTCCCTCGTCGCCGAACCCGTTTCGGCAGTATAGACGTCGTCAACATCAGCCAGTGGCTCAAAGCTGATTACCAGTTCACAGGAATCCGGGTCGAAATATGTCGCGGCTGCCGTGTCCCGCACATCGCGCCTCTCTTTTCCAGGCCGCGCCTTATAGAACACGCTCACGACGGGCCTGTGACCACCCACAGGGATATGTCGCAGGCCTTCAAGCTCAGGTGGAAGGGCTTGTCCAGGTAGACTGGATAACGCTTCGGCGATTTGGTTCTGTAAATCTTTAACAAGTAACTGCCTCATAAATATCTCTTATTTAACGTATATATAATGATATATAGAAATATTATACCACGTTGGCGCCATTGGCAAGGGCTGCGTAACTGTTCAGACTCGATGAGGCGGATTGGCTGAATCCCACGTCGGGCATCTCTGTGATAATCCTCTTACCATGTCCCGCCCCCGCGATCCGTCATTACTATGAAAATAGGCAATTTTCATATTCATACATGGCCTCGGCAAGGCCATCCACAATTCCCGCGCAAAGCCTGCCCCGTACTGGATACGGGGCCCGGAATGACGGGCGGGGAGTAAGAAGGACACATCAAGTCTGAACAGTTACAGGGCTGCCTCCCCGGTCCGCAGGGTCAACGTGGTTGTATTCGCGAGCTGGCCGCTCAACCCGCCAGAGCCCTCAGCCGTTCCTGGAACGCCTGCAGACGCTCCAGCACTCTGGTAAGTCGGGACAACCACTGGTCTCCCAGGCTACGGGTCGGCATGTGTATCCGCTGATTGCCCACGCTGACTGAAGGACCCAACGCCTTCTGAAGCGGTCCTCGCGCGCCGCCAACGGGGACTCGAAGCTGAACGACGATCCCGTCGTCGCTCTGCAGAATCGATTCTACCCCGAGACCTCCCGCCAAGGCTCTCAGTTCAGCAACCTTGAGCAGATTTTCCACTTCCTCCGGAGGAGGGCCGAAACGGTCTCTTAGCTCGGCCCCCAATAGCGGCGCATCGTGACGCTCCCTGATCTGAGCGGCCCGTTGATAGATCGCGAGCCGCGACGCCATGTGGTCTATGTAGCTCTCCGGGATGCGGGCAGGCATCTGAAGCTCCACCCTGGGAAGTTCAGCCATAAGCGAGCTGGCGGTACTGGAGTCGTCTCCCTCGCCCCGCTTCATTTCCTCCACGGCCTCCTTTAGCAACTGTCCGTAGAGGTCAAGGCCCACATCTCGAATATGCCCGCTTTGGGCGGAGCCCAGCAGGTTGCCGGCTCCTCGTATCTCCAGGTCACGCATGGCTATCCGGAACCCCGCCCCCAATTCTGAAGCTTCAAGAATCGCCTCCAACCGGCGCTGCGCCGCATCGGTAATCCGCCGGCCTCTGGGCACCAGCATATAAGCGTAGGCCCGGTGGTCACCTCTGCCGACGCGGCCACGAAGCTGGTAGAGCTGGGCCAGACCGAAACGGTCGGCGCGATCGACTATCAGAGTGTTGACGTTGGGCATGTCCAGCCCCGACTCGATGATAGTGGTGCAGAGCAGTACGTCGGCTTCACCATTGGCGAAGGAATACATCACGTCTTCGAGGTCCGTCTCGGGCATCTGCCCGTGACCTATGAGCAGCTTAGCCTGTGGCACTAATTCCGCCAATTCCGCGGCCTTTTGCTGGATGGTGCGCACGCGGTTGTGCAGAAAGAACACCTGACCGCCCCGTTCTATCTCCCGCAGGATGGCTTCCTTGATGACCTCGTCGCTGTACTCGCTGACAAAAGTCTTGACTGGCAAGCGGGATTCCGGCGCGGTATCCATTGTGCTGAGGTCGCGTATACCTGAGAGGGCCTGGTTTAGCGTGCGCGGGATAGGCGTCGCGCTTAGAGTCAGAACATCCACCTCCCGTCGCAGCTTCTTGAGTTTCTCCTTGTGCGCCACCCCGAAACGCTGCTCTTCATCCACTACCGCGAGTCCCAGGTTCTTGAACTGGACGTCCTTTTGTAAGAGCCTGTGCGTGCCGATTACGATGTCCAGAGACCCTTCTTTTAGCTCCTCGATAACCGCCTGCTGTTCCTTTTTGGTGCGAAAGCGGCTCAGCACCTCAACGCGGATCGGGAATGGGCTCAACCTTTCGCTGAAGGTCGCGTAGTGCTGTTGCGCCAGCACGGTCGTAGGCACGAGCAGGCCCACCTGCATACCGTCGTTAACCGTCTTGAAGGACGCTCTTAAAGCCACTTCCGTCTTGCCATATCCCACGTCCCCACAGATCAGCCGGTCCATGGGCTTGGTCTGTTCCATATCGGACTTCACGTCGGTGATGGCGGCCGTTTGGTCGGGTGTTTCCTCGTATGGAAAGGAGTCCTCCAATTCGCGCTGCCATACGGTATCCGAACCGAACTCGTGGCCCTGGGCCACTTCTCTAGCCGCCTGCACCCTAAGCAATTCCGCGGCCAACTCCCTGGTGGCCCCCTTGACCTTCTGCTTGACTCTGGCCCATTCGGCGGAGCCCAGGCGCGTCAAGTTTGGTGGGTGGTCCTGGGCCCCCACGTAGGCCGTAACCCGGTCGAGGTGCTCCGTGGGCACGTACAACTTGTCCCGTTCCGCATATTCCAATACCAGGTACTCTTTCTGTTCCTCCTCGTCTCCCAACCGGGTAGTTCCACCGAATCTGGCCACGCCGTGGTCTATGTGGACCACGTAGCTGCCCTCCACCAGGTCGGAAAGGTTGGCGATTGCCGTGCCCGGTTCCGCCCGCCGGGAGGGCCGGTAGCGCCGTTCCTTGACCGTACCAAATAATTCCGCGTCGCTCAGCAACATCAGGGCGGGGACCTTGTCCGTGTCCTCTTCGGCCTGCCCACTCACCGAGCCCAAGTACCACCCCTCCCGGAGCGAGCCAGGGACGATCAAGATCTCACCTGCCCTTGGGGATTCTTCCACCGCGGACGGCAGACTGGCATGTACACCCTGCTCTTCAAGAATCTCGGCCAGGCGGCGGGCATGTTGGGTTACCGCAACGATGGCCTTTCCCTCTGAGGCCCAGCGCCGGGTATCGTTCCCCAATTGCTCAAGCCTGCCGTAGTAGGGGGTCGCCGGTTGGAAAAGGCTGTCCTCGGATTCGCCCAACCAACCGTGTACCAGGACTCTGGTACGCCGCTCCAATTCTTTCGAGAACCCCTCCCAAGGGAGGAACGGAGACGGGAAGCCCTTGGGAAGTTCTCCCCGCTCTTCCCTGCCCGCCCTCATTCGTTCGAACCGTTCTTCCAAGTCGGCGGCCTCGGTATCCACCTGGGACGGAAGTTCCAAAACGATGCGCCCGTCCTCGGGCAGGTAATCCAACAGACTGGTGTCGTTGAGAAGCCCGCTGTAGAAGGTCAGAGTCTCCAGGTTTGGCGCGGAAAGGAGACTGGCCAATTCGTCCTCGATGCGCTCCCGCATTTCGGGGTCGCAACGGCTGAAATCCATCTGCCCAATGAGGCGTTCAACCCGCTGGCGGTCCACGAAAGCTGGCAGCTGCTCCCGTGCGGGAATTATGCTCACCCTGTCCGCCTCCCCAACCGAACGCTGCGTGTGGGGGTCGAACCGCCTAATGGTGTCGACTTCGTTGTCCCATAGCTCGATCCGGAACGGAAGTTCGGCATCGGAGGGATATATGTCGAGGATGCCTCCTCGGAGGCTAAAAGTCCCCGGTAGTTCCACCACCGGCTCGCTGTGGTATCCAAGGTCCACCCAACGTGGGAGCACTTCATCCAACCGGACGCGCTGGCCGGTCTTCCATGTGTTTCCGGCGTTCTCCCCAGAGTTCTCCCCAGGGTCCATTCCAGCCATGACACTCATGGGCAGGGTCCGCCGCAAGGCCGCGCTCAGGGAGGCTACCACCAGTGGGGACGGCTTGTCGCCCCGGTTCTGGGGTTCGTGGGAGCAAGCCAACGCGGCCAAGGCGGCCAACCGCTGATTGCTCGTGTTCGCGTCCACTGCCAGCCGTTCGAAGGGCAACACTTCCGGTTCGGGCAACAAGTAAACCGGCTCATCCTCCCCTAAATAAGTCAGTAGCTGGTCATGAAGCCGTCTGGCATCCTCCTGGCGAGGCGTAATTGCCAGTGTTGGGACACGGTGGGCATCCCACAAGGCGCCGATATATGTGGGCCTCGAGCCCTGCCGCACAGTAACTTCAAAGGGCGCAGCCGCGGAAGCCCCAGCCTCCCCCGGCTGGAGAAACATGGGGTGCCGATTAACGAGGTAAAGGAGACCTTTCAACGACATACAATAACGGCCCAATATCAGATTTTGTGTAAAATCTACCGCAGTATAGTTATAGTTCTACTCTCGCGTTAGGAGGTCGCGTTGGTCCTGGCTTCCCCGAGATAGCTCGCACGTGCTATCCCCGGCGGTGACAGAGTCAGGTTGTGGAAGAACTGACGCTTCTCATATATTCGACGGGGAGACAGTCCGATCCCCAAAAGAAGGAGGCCCCACGACTATTGGGGCTGACACTTCGCGCCAGCCCTAACGACAATATTCTAGGCGTTGGCTTCACTGAGAACAAGGGCATGCTCGCACTGCGCGGAATATAACTGACCGCGGTGCGGTCCAGATTTCAATCAACTACGTGGACACCTGCCGCCCCGATTTCCTGTCCTCGACCAGAAGTTATGACTTGATGACCGGACCTCCTTAGAGTCCCAAGCATTCCTGACTCTTTCCCAGAGAGGTCGATCGGCCAATTAACACCGCCCCGATTCGCGTAAGAAGGAAGCAATGGAGATTTCAACCGGAGTCCCACACAAGTACAACCTGTGCCACCGGCAGAACTGCGGAAAGCAGTGAATAGGTCCGGGAAATCACCAAGGGGCTAAGTATCTATGTCAAAACTGGACCAGCAGGCTTGGGCAGAGGGGAAATCCCCCTTAATCCCCCTTTTCCCAAAGGGGGAGACCTTGGGGAAGCCTCGTTTTAAGATAGTTCCTAAGCTGGGCAGGTTCAAACTGTAATCATAGGCCGAAAGTAGCGGGCAACTGGTCATGACGGACCAGGGGAGGCCGGAGCAGGCTATTCGACCTGCCGGAGCCTCGGGTCCAAGGTGTCTCTGAGCCAATCCCCGAATAGGTTCAATGCCATAACGGTAACCACAATCGCCAACCCTGGTATGGTGGCGATCCACCATGAGTTGGCTAGTTTATCCCTTCCTTCGGCCACCATTGAGCCCCATGCTGGTGCAGGGGGCGGCACTCCAGCTCCAAGAAAACTCAATGAAGCCTCGACCAATATCACAATGCCCACCTGCAACGTGGCTACCACTATTACGGTATTGATGGTGCCAGGGAAAAGGTGTACGAACATGATTCGAAAAGTAGAGGCGCCTGCCACCTTTGCCCAAAGAACGTAGTCCATAGTTTTGAGTCTTAATACCTCACCCCGCACCATCCGCGCAAAGCGCGGCCAGATCCATATGGCCAATATGGCCACAATAATCATCAAAGACTGTCCCAGGGCCACCACCAGGACCAAGGCTACGAGGATTAGGGGCAGGGCTAGTTCGATGTCCACAAGTCGCATGATTAACTCATCGAGGTATCCGCCGTACCAACCGGCAACCATACCAAGCACAACACCTATCGAACCCCCGATTCCCAGTGTCACAGCCGCCATAATCAACGAAATACGGGCCCCATAAATGGTCCGGCTTAGGATGTCTCGCCCCTGGTGGTCCGTGCCGAGTAAATACTTAGTACCACCCGCCCTGCGGGTCACGACCGCAATTTCATCACCCACGCCCGCCTTATCATTTATTCTGTGGGCATTCCTAAGGGATATTTGCTTGTGGCCGAGGCCTTCGGCTGGTTCTTCCACTACGACTTTCGTCTGAACACGTTCACCCGCCCAGAATCCCGGCAGATTTCTATCTGCCAGGATTCCCCTAGTCGGGTTATGGGGAGAAATCCACGGAGCGGCAATGCCAGCCACGACTACCACGAGCAACACAAACATTGGTATCAGCGGCAAACGCCTCGCGGACCTAAACGCGCGGATTGCCCGAATACCAGGTCGCTCCCGTGGCGCTTGAATCGCAGTATTGGCCATCGATTCCTTCTCTCAGGACCCTATGCGTAACGAATTCTTGGATCTATGTATGCGTAAAGCACATCCACTAAGAACGCCGCCCCCACATACATGAGTGTGAAAACTATGACTACACCCTGGAGCAGTGGGTAGTCGAAGGCCCACAGGGCATGAACTGCCAGTTGGCCCAGTCCCGGCCAGGAAAAAACCACCTCGGTTGTCAAAGAGCCGGTCACGAGACTTCCCAGGTTGACTCCCGCGAAGGTCAAGGGAGGAATCAAGGCGTTTCGCAGGGAATGTTTCCAGATGACACTCTTCCCGGACACTCCCTTGGCCCTGGCTAGCTTGATGTACTCCGAATCCAGTACGTCGAGCATAGCAGAACGCATGAGCCTCAAGTTTGCAGCTATGATGGCCCAGCCCAGCGTGACCATGGGCAGAATAATGCTATTCCAGTCCTGTCTGCCGGATGGCGGCACCCAACCCAACTTGACGGCGAACCAGAAGATGAACATGATCCCCAACCAAAAGGAAGGAGCCGACTGCCCTATTAACGCGATTACTTTTCCCAGGAGGTCGGCTAAACTGCCTCGCTTGATTGAGGAAAGGACACCCAGCGGTATCCCTATTACCAATGAGAATATGAAGGCAGCCATGCCTAGTTGAATCGTGGCCCACAGTCGTTCCACGATTATCAATATGACCGGCCGCCTTTCTTTGATGGACTGGCCGAAATCTCCTTGAAGTATATTTATGACAAATCTAGCGTACTGGACGTAGTAGGGCTTATCCAAACCCAATTCCTTCCCCAATTCGTCCCATTGCTCTTCCGTCGCATCATCCTCCAACATCATTACCCTGGGGTCCCCGCTGATCCGTGCTACCAGGAAAATGATCATAGATACAGCTATCAGAGTGATTACGATAATTATTAGCCTTCGTATCAGAAACCGTTGCATGCTAAATCACCAACATCAACATAGCCCGCCCATGGGATTCTCACGAGCCCACAGTCACTATCCACGACATGAAACAGAGGCGACCCGGTGCGGCCGCCTCTAAAATCATGAATGCTCGAAACAATGGATTTGTGAGAGTCGGTGGCCTGACTCCTGCCTAGATTCCGAGGACGAACCCATTCCTCAGATAGACCACCTCCCTCCGCCTGGAGTCGCCGACGGTGAATGCTAACGCTCCTACTTTCGGTGGGGGGTATATTCTGTAGAGCTCAGAATCCTTCGGTCTGCATAATTCAAGTGCTCCTTCCAACTATCGATCTCAGGACCCAAAGGCCACAGAATATTCGAGCTGTACAGACTAGTCTCAAGGGAGTTGTCGTAGACAAAGCGGGCTATGTTTCCTGCGGCCTCCCAACGCTCGTCCGGGTCTACCTTGCTTATCGCAGTGGTAATCAACTCATCCAACGTCGGGTGAGTGAACCCAGCGCCAAAGAGTCTGCCGCTGTGTGCAGAAGGATGCAACGTCATGGGATCACTCCTGCCCCCGGTCCCGTGACAATTGGCTTGATTGAACTTCTTGTCCTTTATGAGCAGACGGAACGTAGGGTAAAGCACATTCTCTTGTCTGGTGCGGATACCGATGTCTTCCCACATAGTGGCGACCGCAAAGCAGGCGTCCACCTCACCAGGAACGCCACGGATGCTGGGTGTTACGGTGATCTCGAAGCCGTCAGGGTATCCGGCTTCAGCCAGGAGTTGCCTGGCGCCCTCCGGGTCGTACCCGTAACCCTTCTGAATGTCGGGAGGAAGTCTATGCTCGTTGCCTTCCCATCCCCAAATAATTCCAGGCTTTCCCTCGCCGTTGAGGATATTGTCGACGATGGACTGCTTGTCGATGGCCATCGCCATGGCCCTGCGCACCTTCACCGCCTGTTTCCATTCCTCGGAGTTGACATCCGGATTGCTCGATACCCACGGCAGACTAGCGTCGTAGCCCTCTCTCTGGTCCGGAGTACCCATACCTACGTAAAAGTTACCCATCCAAGCGATGTGCTCCGTCCCACCTCCCTCGACTCGCATGAATTTGACGCCGGACACCGTTTCCACTGCTGGCTTGGAGTCGAGTTGCATGACGAAGGTGTCCAGTTTACCAGTCTGGAAATTCGCCAGCCGAGTGGACTCCTCAGGTATGTCGTGGAGCACCAATTCGGCAAAGTTGGGAGTCTTGCGCCAATGGTCCTGTACTGCCTCGAACCTCCAGAATTCTCCGGTGCGGGCCTCCGCAAACTCCCAGGGCCCGGTGGCCGCGGGAACCTGACTGGCGGCCTCCTCTCCCAGATCGTCAACCTGCTTCTTGCTCATGATGAACCCAGCAGTATAGGTGCTGGCCTGGATTAACATGTCGAATTGGGGCTCTCCGGTATGCACCTCTATCGTGTAGTCATCCACCTTCTTCGTATACCCTTTGTCGTTGAACCAAAGCCTCCGGATCTTGGAACCTCCATTGCACCTAGTGCCCTCCGCAGCGCATTCTGTGTAGGACCAAATGACGTCATCCGCAGTCACTTCGCCGTAGCCTTTGTGGAATGGCACTCCTTCCCGGAGCTTGAAAATCCAGGTCAAATTGTCGGGTGAGACACTCCACTCTTTGGCGAGCCTAGGCTTGAAGGCGAAATTCTCATCTGGACCGGTCACACTTGCCAGGTCTTCGGCAAGGGTTGTGCCAACAAACAGTGCGTAGTTGCCGCCGGTTAACCGTGGATGACTCGAAAACACGCCCAGGTTTTCTTGGTAGCCAATGTCGAGGGTGCCGGCAGGTCTTGGGACCTCCATCGCGGTACCAGGCACTGGGGTCGCGACTACTACTTTCTCAGTCACTACCTCCTTGACCACCCCTTTCTCTACGATCACTTCTTTAGGAACTTCCTTGACCACTTCTTTTTCCACCACAACAGGCGTGGCGGCCGTGCCACCGCAGGCAATTAAGAATATCAGTGCCACGAATAGGGAAACCAAGGTGACCACGTTAGACCGCACAACCTCTTGATAAGCCACAGTTTTTCCTCCCAGTTTGGTTATGTGGGAAATCAGAACGCCGTATGATTCAAATCACTGAATTCCACCGGGCCCCTTGATGACAGGAGGTATGTTTGAGACAAGCCCTAACCCTCTGTGTGAATAGGTGCTAATCAGGGGCAACCGCATAAAAGCCAAATGTTATTATGCGTATTTGGATTGACGCGCACATAATGGTAGCATCGATGTCAAGGGGAAGTAGCCACCGAATGTACTCTACATATCGACCTAATGCATATTAAATCGTAATCTTGAAAATCTGCTCCATGTTATAATTTGCTCCAGCTTGGCAGCTTCTTCTATATCACCTGAAAGACGAACTCTTATTCCAGTGTCTCCTACCCTTACAGGTAGTTTCCAGATCGGATGACCAAACTCCAGGAACCACGTTACCGCCGCATCGTGGTCAAGGCCGGGACCAGCGTCTTGACCGAAGCGCCATCACACCAGGCGCTCGACCTCCGGGTCATGGGCAGTATCGCAGCCCAGATCGCGAGTCTGCATCAGCAGTCCGTCGAAGTCCTGCTCGTAACTTCCGGGGCCATCGCGGCCGGGCGGGATGCCCTGGGTCGTGAGGCGGACAAGCAGGACGTAGTTTCGAGACAAGTCCTGGCCGCAGTGGGCCAAATCCGCCTGATGGGAGTATACCAAGAGCTATTCGCCTCCCACGGATTGCAAGTGGCCCAAACTCTGCTTACCGCCGGAGACCTCTCCCAACGCCAGTCCTACTTGAACGTGCGCAACACATTGCGAGGGCTCCTCGACTTGGGAGTAGTGCCCATCCTGAATGAAAACGACGTGGTGGCCGTGGACGAGATCGGCGAAGTGTTCGGCGACAACGACCGTCTCTCCGCCTTGCTGGCCAACTTGGTGGACGCGGACCTCTTGATTATCCTCACCGACATAGAGGGGCTGTTCACCGCCGACCCTCACCTGGACCCCCAGGCTGAGCTTATCCCCTGGGTGGAGGAAGTCGACGAGCGCATCGAGGCCCTCGCGGGAGGAGGGCTCAACCCCTGGGCTCGCGGCGGGATGCCCACCAAGATCGACGCCGCCCGCATGGTTACGAAGTCCGGCATCACCATGGTAATGTGTCACGGGTTGATTGAAGATGCGGTGCTGCGCGCCGCGTATGGTCAGCAGATCGGTACCCTGTTTCAGCCTTCAACTGACAAACTCGAAGCCCGGAAGCGCTGGATGCTCAGCGCCATGTCCCTGCGGGGCGAGGTTTTCGTCGATGCGGGGGCCGCGATGGCGCTACAGGCTGACCACCGGAGCCTGCTCCCCGCTGGAATACGGGAGGTAACGGGCCAGTTCCAAAGAGGGGATATAATCTATATCGTGGGGATGGAAGGACGCCGAATCGCCTGCGGCATCGCCAATTACGCCGCCGACGAGGTGCAACGAATCCGCGGACTACGTTCCCACCAGATACAAGGCGCGCTGGGCTATCATTACGGCCAGGAAGTGGTCCACCGCAACAATCTGGTATTGTTGTAGACTCCAGTCCTATCGCCAGGCGCTCGACTCCGCGTCTAGGAGCCAAATATGAGCATCTTCAGGTTCCCAATAGAAATCGCCGACTCCACGGGAGAACGATTTCAGCCCGTGGACGCTTGGGTGGACACGGGGGCCAGTTACACGCTGGTCCCGGGGACTCTGTTGGAAGGTTTGGGACACACATCGGACCATAACTTGCGGTTCGGCAAGGCCGACGGGAGCATTACCGAATTGGGTGTGTCCCAGGTCACCATTCGAATCAATGGCGAAACGCGAGTGGTGTTTGGCGGAGACGACGCCGAACCTCTGTTGGGGGCAACTGCCCTGGAAGAATTCGCTCTTGGCGTAGACCCCCTAAACCACACCCTGGTCCCGGTTGTTCTAAAGTTGCTTGGTTTTATCCCGGAGAGTAATGAAGACTAACACGATCGAAGACCTGATGGACCAGGCCAGAGCCGCCCGCGAGGCCTCCCGGGAATTGGCCAGACTCTCCACCGAGGTGAAAAACACGATATTGGTCAACATCGCCGAGGCGTTGGAGTCCAATCAACAGCCCATCCTAGATGCCAATGCCTTGGATTACGCCGCCGGCAAAGACGATGGCCTCACCGAATCCCTGCTGGACCGGTTGCTCCTGACGGGGGACCGGCTGGATGCGCTGGCCTTGGACGTCCGCCAGGTGGCGGCGCTGCCTGACCCCGTGGGAGAGTCCCTGGAATCTAGGACCATGCCCAATGGGCTGCTTATCGACCGCCGCCGGGTGCCTCTGGGAGTGATCGGCAGCATCTACGAGAGCCGCCCCAACGTTACTATCGACATTTCCGTCCTATGCCTCAAGTCGGGCAACGCCTGTGTCCTGCGCGGGGGCAAGGAAAGCATGCACTCCAACGCGGCCTTGGCCGCCCTTGTGCGCGATTCCATCTGCAGGGCCGGCGGGCCAGTGGAGTCAGTCCAATTCATTGACAACCCTGACCGCTCTTTGATCAACGCCATTCTGGGAATGAAGGAGTACATCGACTTGTTGGTCCCGCGTGGCGGAGACGCTTTGATCCGGTTCGTTGCCGAAAACGCCAGCATGGCCGCAGTCACCGGCGGCATCGGCGTGTGCCACACCTACATAGACCGGGACGCGCACCTGGAAAAAGCCGCCAGCATAGTGTTCAACGCAAAAGTGCAGCGTCCCTCAGTGTGTAACGCACTGGACACCGTGATCGTCCACTCGGAGATCGCACCCCGGTGCCTTCCGCGAATCGCCCGCGAGTTGACCGAGGCCGGTGTGGAACTGCATTGCGACCACCGCGCCCTGAGCATCCTTGGACCCAACCCAACTTCGTCCGAAGCCGCCACCGATGGCTCTCGCGTCGGGAGCATTCTACCGGCCAACGAAGAGGACTGGGGAACGGAGTTCCTATCCCTGCTGGCTTCCGTCAAAGTGGTCGACTCACTGGACGACGCCCTGGACCACATCGAGACCTACGGCTCGGGCCATTCCGAGGCCATAGTCACCGAGGACCGCGAGGCCGCCCAAAGGTTCCTTGACGAAGTAGACGCCTCCGCCGTGTTCGTCAACGCCAGCACACGGTTCAATGACGGGGGTCAATTTGGCCTCGGCGCTGAAGTTGGTATTAGCACACAGAAGTTCCATGCGCGGGGGCCGATGGGACTGAAGGAGCTAATGTCCTACAAGTGGGTGGTCATCGGAGACGGACAAGTTAGAGACTAGACCGGGAGGAGGGCCGTGGCGGAGTTTATCTTCGAACGCGAGGTTCGGACTCCCTACTCCGAAGCCTACACGATTCAGGAAGGCGATCGCCTCGTCGGCAGGATAGATATCCATTTCTCCTTCGAATTGATCCACGTATCTTTAGCTGTCGATGAAAGCCTCACCCAAGACTCTATCCAGGAAATCATGTCCTGCATCGACGAGGACCTCATAGATGCGGTTGGGATTCCCAGGGACGGCTTCGTAATCCACGTGTTTCAAGGGCGCGAGACAGGTGTGTTTACAGACGACGATTTCGAAGACGACGATGACTACTAGCCAGCTCTATATCGTTCCAAGGACCCTCAAGAGCCTGTCAACTTCCGGACGGTCATGAG
Organism: Dehalococcoidia bacterium; assembly: GCA_965197545.1. Lineage (GTDB taxonomy): Bacteria > Chloroflexota > Dehalococcoidia > Lucifugimonadales > UBA3495 > CATOSP01. The sequence continues at coordinate 1,096,098 of CBDANJ010000007.1, read as the reverse complement.
GGGCCGCGCTCCGGTACTCAAACCGAACTATCCCCTCCGCATCGATCACGAAGTCCCCGCCTAACTGCGGAAGATCGCTCCTGTGAAACCCAGCCCATCTGCCCTGGAAAAGCAACTTCGCATAGGCGAACAAAGCTGACGCCCCGAAAACCTGTGAAGCCGTCCCTGTGGGCAACTGGTAAGCGCGGTAGACGTCACGCTCAGGGTCAGAGAGCAACGGAAATGGTAGCTGCATGAGCCGCGATTGCCGTACCAGCAGGTCACTGGGCTCGAAGGACACCGCCACCACCCTCCCCCAAATGCGCGAACCTCCTCGAATCTGCGCCGCAACCGCGACAGGGGCTCGCGACAGGGGAGTCAGGTGAAATGACGCGGGAAGACCAGAATCAACGGCTGGCCCAAATACGAACCCAGGCCGACGAAATCCCCATTCGGGTCTGGCAGCGTGAAACTTGGGGCCGGACCACCCAAAAGGCCATTTAAGCTTGCGGGTCCGGAATTCAAAATCCACGAGGCCGGTCCCGGCTATTTTCGCTGGATAGCCCGCTTGGCCGCATCCCTTATGGCCTCCGCAGTCAGGCCCGCCTTGGCCATCAACTCGTTTGCGGTCCCGGACTCGCTGTAACCCCGCAGAGCCACCATCTCCAAGGGGACAGGACTGCCCTGGCCAACCACCTGCGCGACGATGCTGCCGAGGCCGCCGTGGGACAGCGTGTTCCTCCGCGGTGACTATCGCCCCGGTGTCCCGGGCCGCGCCGAGAATGGCCGCTTCGTCGATCGGGCTCAGCGTATGGACGTTGATCACCCTCGCCGTAGATGCCCTCTTGTTCCAAGAGCTCGGCGGCATCGAGCCCGACGGACACCATCACCCCAGTCCCGACAATCGTCAGGTCGGAGCCCTGCCGGACCACTTTCGGCCTCACCCAGCTTGAACTGGTAGTCACTATCGTGGATCACCGGAGTGTTGGCGCGGGACAGCCGTATGTAGAAGGGGGCCATCGGTCTTTGCCGCCGCCCGCACGGCCTGGGCCGCCTCCACAGAATCAGCAGGACAGACAACGGTGAAGCCCGCCAGGGAGCAGGCCAGCGCGATGTCTTCGATGCCGTGAGCCGACATTCCGTCTTCCCCGGTCAGGATACCCGCGTGGGTGCAGACCAGCTTGACGTTTAGATGAGGCTGGGCTACCAGCACACGCAATTGGTCAAAGGGCCTGCCGACCCCAAACACCGCGAAGGTCGCCACGAACGGCGTCTTCCCGGATGCAGCCAGGCCAGCTCCAACCCCGACCATGTTCTGCTCGGCTGGGCCAAAGTCGAAGAACCGCTCGGGGTATTGGTCTCGCCAGAGGTGGGTAAAAACGGATACGTTCAGGTCGCCGCCTAGGACGACTATCTCCGGGTGTTCGCCGGCGATCTCCAGCAAGGTCCGGCCAAAGGTCTCGCGAGTAGACCCCATCTGCTTTTGCGCCACCATTACGCGAGCTCCTTCATTGCCGCTTCGAACTCTTCCTGATTGGGCGCCCGCCCGTGGAATGCGGGGTTGTCTTCCATAAACGACACGCCCTTTCCCTTGACCGTATGGGCGATGATCGCCGTGGGCCGGGTGCGGCGCCGTTTAGCCTTTGCGATTGTCTCCAGCAGTTCGGGGTAGTCGTGGCCGGATGTCTCGTAGACGCGCCAACCAAAGGCGCGCCACTTCCCCGCCAGCGGCTCCAAGGTCATGACTTCGTCGGTGTGCCGGTCGTTCTGGATCCGGTTGCGGTCCACGAAGGCGATCAGGTTGGTCGCCTTGTGATGGGACGCGGCCATAGCGGCCTCCCAAACTTCACCTTCGTCGCATTCACCGTCTCCCAGCACCGCATAGACCAGGCTGTCCCGCTTATCCATCTTGGCCGCGAGAGCGCAGCCAAGCGCGAAGGAGAGCCCCATGCCCAGGGAGCCGGAGTTCATCTCCACTCCCGGCGCCATGGGGTGGGCGTGGCCCTGCAGACGGCTGTTCAGTTTACGGAAGGTCCCCAGCTCCTCGTGGGGAATGTAGCCAGCCTTCGCCAGCACGGCGTAAAGCCCCGGAGAGGCGTGACCTTTGCTGAGGACCAAACGGTCCCGGTCAGGCCACTGAGGGTTCTGTGGATCGTGACGCATCTCCCGGAAGTAGAGGGAGACGAGAATGTCCAACTCGGACAGGGAGCCCCCCGGATGACCGCTCCCGGCGGCGTAAATAGTGTTGACAACGTCGCGCCGTAGCTCACGGGCCAACAAGGCTAAACCTTCGGCATCGTACGCCTGGCCTGCTCTGGTAGTGCTTGTTGTCAACGCTCACCCCCACCGGACCGGCCCCCTTGTCAGCCATGCGCAAAGGGACGCGGGTCGAAAATTCGGCGACAAAATTATAAGCCTGCCCCCGTCAGAATGTCTAGGCGGTCAACTGGCAATCCAGGGCCTTTTCATTCGCCCTCTCCCGTGGGGAGAGTGCTGGGGTGAGGGACAACTCTCCCTGCAATGGTAGTAGCTGCGGCAAGTCAGTTTGCGTGGAAACTCCCTCACCCTGACCCTCTCCCAGAGGGAGAGGGGACACCTTTCTGAAAATGAAAAGGCCCTGATGGCAATCGGTTAATCGTGTACCTATAATTGGGCCCAATTTCCATGCTCATTGACTCTCACTGTCACATCGCCCCGCCGGATTTCCCCTCGCGCCGAGCGGAATTGGCAACTAGGGACGCCACATTCGCCAGCATGTTTGCCAACCCTCGGGCGCGTCTGGCAACAGCGGATACCCTGGTGGAAGATATGGACAGGGACGGCGTTGAGCGCGCCGTTGTGATGGGCGTCGGTTGGCGTGACCGCGAAGTGGCGCGGGAGGCCAACGACTATATAATTCAATCAGTGGACCGATTTCCAGACCGGCTCATCGGCTTCTGTTCAGTCAATCCCGCTTGGGCAGAGAGGGCGTTGGAGGAGATGGACCGGTGCGCTTCCGCCGGACTTAAGGGAGTCGGGGAGCTTCACCCGGACACCCAGGATTTCGACATCACCAACGCCGCAGACTTGTCCCCATTCATGGCTGCTGCCCGCAGGCTGGGGCTACCCGTCCTGGTGCATTGCTCGGAGCCGGTGGGCCACGAGTACCCCGGCAAGGGCCGCACCACGCCGGACAAGATATACCGGTTTATCAAAAACTTCCCGGACAATCTCATCATTTGCGCCCACTTCGGAGGAGGATTGCCCTTTTATGCGTTGATGCCGGAAGTGCCGGAAGTTCTCCGTAACGTGTACTTCGACTCCGCCGCGAGCCCGTTCTTGTACGAGGCCCAAGTATACGCCGAAGTTTCCCGGCTGGTGGGAGCTGACAAGTTGTTATTCGCCAGTGACTACCCTTTGGTACGGGTGGCCAGGGCCCTAGGGCAGGTTGATGAGGCTTGCTTGGGCATCGAGTCCCGCGCCTCGATTCTTGGTGGAAACGCAGCCAAACTTTTCGGGCTAACGCCCTGAATTCTAGCCCGGCCAGAAGAACGCCTTGGAGAAACCTCGGGAGAAAACAAGTTGGAAGATACGCCGACGCTTCCAGACTACCTTCGCGACCGCCTGGACCTGGTGTTCGTGGGGCTAAACCCTTCGCTCCCGTCCATCCGGGCCGGCCATTATTTCGCCAACCCGCGCAACAGGTTCTGGCCCGCGTTGAACCGTTCCGGGCTCGTGGGCCGCGACCTGGGACCTGAAGACGACGCGTCGTTGCTTGTTGACGGAATCGGGTTCACCGACGTGGTGAAACGGGCAACGGCCCAGGGTTCCGGGCTCAAGGCGGCCGACTATCGACAGTGGGCGCCAGTGCTTAGAGACAAGTTGCTGACATTTCAACCCCGCGTCGCCAACTTTCACGGCGTCATGGCGTACAAAGCCTACCTCCGCTACGCCGAAGGGGAACGGGAGTCCCCGGAGTTGGGGCTTCAAGAGCGGGCCATCGGCAGCACCCAGATCTTCGTAACTCCCAACCCCAGCCCCGCCAACGCCGTCTACTCGATAGACGACTTGGCCGAATGGTATCGCCGGTTGGGCCGGTTTCTCGATGAGACGGCATGATGCCAACCGCCGAAGCAAAGATACGCGCCTTTATCGCCCTCCATATTTCCGAGCAGGCGCGTGAGACCTTGGCCCAGGCCATGGCCCGGCTGGAAGAGGCTACCGGGAACGGCGTTCGCTGGGTGAACCCGGATGGGGTCCATTTGACCTTGAAGTTCCTGGGTGATATCCCCTCGGGCCAAGCTCAAGAAGTCATGGAGTCCATGAGGAAATCATCAGATGGTCATAGCGTATTTCACTTAAGCCTCTCCAGGTTGGGGATGTTCCCCAATGAGAGACAGCCCAGGGTACTTTGGGCCGGTGTTACCGGAGACCTTGCAGCGTTGTCCCTAATTCAAGAGTCGGTGGAAACAGCCATGTCCGGCCTCGGTTTTCAACGGGAGCGGAGACCCTTCCGGCCCCATCTCACCATTGGACGTGTGCGTGACGGGGTCAGGCCAAAACAGAGACAGGCTATTGGCGATTCGCTTTCCTCCATAAAGATGAGGCCAAGTCAGCCCTGGCAAGTCGACTCTGTCCATCTCATTCGCAGCGTCCTTCTGCCCCAGGGAGCGGTATACACCTCCTTGGGTTCGGCGGAACTCCGGTGAGCATGTCCCGCGAGACCACCTTCATCGAGCCTGTACCTCCCTTCGATTTCGACCTGACAGCCGGATACCACACTTACTTCCAAGGACGCTACGGGTCGGACTCGCTGGAAGACGGCGTGTGCCGGCGGTTGCTCGACCTCGGCGGGAATCTGCTGCTGGCTTCGGTCTCATCCGTGGGAAGCGTGGACCAACCCAGGCTACAAATCGACCTTCAGGGTGAACGCTTGGGGGCCGAAGACGTCGCCAACGCCGCCAGGCGGGTCGGCTGGCTTCTGGGCGCGGACCAGGACCTGGGACCCTTCTACAGCATGGCCAGCCGCGACCACATCCTATCCGGCTTTGTGGAGCGATTTCGCGGGCTCCACCTTCCACATACCGCCACCGTCTTTGAGGCGCTGGTCCTGGCAATACTGGGGCAGCAGATAAGCGCCCAGGTCGCCAGGGTGATTCGCACGCTCTTAATCGAGACCTACGGTCCTCGGCTGATTGCCGATGGAGTCACTTACTACGCTTTCCCACGCCCCGGCCGGTTGGCGGAAGCGGCGGTGGAGGAGCTTCGGAGACTCAAGCTCAGTTGGCGTAAGGCCGAGTATGTGCAGGGAATCGCCGTGTCCGCGCTGGAAGAGTCGGAAGGGCTGGAGTCTTTGCATCGGCTCGACGATGGGGAAGTCATTAGCCGTGTCACGAGCTTGCGCGGCGTGGGCCCGTGGACTGCTCAATGGCTGTTGGTCCGCGCCCTGGGCAGGCCCAACGCGCTGCCCCTTGGCGATCTGGCGTTGAGACGGACGGTGTCAAATCTAGGCTTCGGCGGCCAACCGGTAAACGACAAAGAGGTCGAAGAGTATTGCCAACAGTGGTCGCCGTGGCGGACTTACGCCACCGTGTACATGTTCGCCGCCATGCGCACACCCATGGGGTAGTTTCCCTACCGGAACATATTCATCAGGTTCTTGGGGTTGCGTGACCGGCTTAGCTGACGCATCAGCTTTTGAGTCTGCCTAAACTGGTTCAAGAGCTGGTTGATGTCCTGGGGAGTCGTGCCGCTACCCCGGGAAATTCGCCGCTTCCGGCTGTTGTTCAGGATTTCCGGGCGGTGGCGCTCCTCGACGGTCATGGACCGGATGATAGCCTCCACTCGTTGGACCTGGCCGTCATCCAGGGATCCAGCGGGTATCTTCGAGCCCATCTGGCTCATACCGGGGATCATCTCCATAATCTGGCTCAAGGAGCCCATCTTCTTGACCGTTTGAATTTGCTGCAGGAAGTCGTCCAGGTCGAAAGTTGCCTGCCGGAACTTGCGCTCCAACTCCTTGGCCTGGTTTTCGTCCACCGCTTCCTGGGCCTTTTCGATGAGGGACAGCACGTCCCCCATCGCCAGGATGCGGGACGCCATTCGGTCGGGGTGAAAGGCCTCCAGGGCGTCGGAACGTTCGCCCACACCCATATACTTGATGGGCACACCGGTTACCCGGGTCACGGACAGGGCCGCGCCGCCCCTGGCGTCGCCGTCCATTTTGCTCATGATGAGACCGGTGAGGGAGACTCGCTGGTGGAAACCTTCCGCGGCGTTCACCGCGTCTTGGCCGGTCATAGCGTCCACTACCAGCAAGGTCTCTTGCGGATTGACGGCGTCCTTGACGCTTTCCAACTCCTTCATGAGATCATCATCGATCTGCAAACGCCCGCCGGTGTCGATAATCGCCCAGTTGACACCCAATTCTTCGGCCCGGCGCACACCGGCCTTGGCAACCTGGACCACGCTGGATGAGGCTGGGTCCTCGGAATACACCGGGACGTCTAGCTGTTTGCCCAGGGTCTCCAATTGTTGGATCGCAGCCGGGCGGCGTAGGTCGGCGGCTATAAGCAGCGACTTGTGGTTCTGCCGTCGCAGCGCCAGCGCCAGCTTGGCCGCCGTGGTTGTCTTTCCCGACCCTTGAAGGCCCACCAGCATGAGGACATTCGTGGGCTGGCTGGAGGGCACTATCCGGTGGTCGCCTCCATCCAACATGGCAGTTAGCTCTTCGTGGACGATCTTAACCACCTGCTGGCCGGGGGTAAGACTCTCCATGACGTCCGCGCCCTGGGCTCTCTCTTTGACCGCCGCAACGAAATCCCTGGCGACCCGGAAGTTGACGTCGGCTTCCAGCAGTGACCGGCGCACCTGGCCCATGGCGTCGTCGATGTCCTTCTCCGTCAAGCGGCCCCTACTCGTGAGCCGCCCCATGATTCCGGTCAACTTCTCGGTTAGGTTTTCGAGCACTACGTCACTCCCTGGGCAACCCGTCGGTTACCCGGATTTCATGAGTCAGGTCTGGCCGCAGGTTGCTGCCAATGATTCGATTGTAGGGGTGCCCAGTTATCAGGGTCAAGGAAACCTGGCCTGCCTGTGGTAGAATTACCTCGGCTTCACAGGGTGGTTGATATGGTGGCAGACGGGCTGATTTCTCCCCCGGACCACAACACCGGCTCCGATTCAGGTCGCTGCTATGGAGTGTGTCCATGATCCCCCAACGCCTTAGCGTGCGCAACTTTCTCTGTTACCGGGAAGACGCTCCAACCCTCGACTTTTCCGGTATCCATGTGGCATGCCTGTGCGGCAACAACGGTCACGGAAAGTCCGCCCTGCTGGACGCCATCACCTGGTGCCTGTGGGGTGAGGCCCGGAGCAAGTCCCAAGACGACCTGATCTCCTACGGCGCAGGCGAGTGCCGAGTGGAATTGGACTTCTCTTCCCGGGACACCTGTTACCGGGTGATTCGCAGCCGGTCTCGCGGCGGGACCCGCCGACGCCAGGGGGTAACCGATCTTCAGTTTCAGGTGATTGGCGGCGATTCACCGAGGGCGGTCACCGGCAACAGCGTCCGGGAGACCCAGGCCAAGATCATCCAGACCGTGGGCATGGACTATGACACGTTCATCAACTCGGCCTTTCTGCTTCAAGGACGAGCGGATGAGTTCACGAACAAGACCCCGGCTGACCGCAAGGCCGTGTTGGCCAAGATCATGGGCCTGGAGACCTACGACAGGCTGCAAGGCAGCGCCAGGGACCGTCTCAACGAGGCCACCGCCGCGGCTGCGGAAGCCGCAGGCGCATTGCAAAGGATGAAGTCTGACGCAGAGGAAGCCGGTGACCCTTCCGGACTGCTGGCGGAGCTACAAACCCACCTCGCAGCCCATAACTTGCGGCTCTTGGACCAGCGGCACGCAACGGAGAAGCTGCATGCAACGGTGGAAGAGTTGCAACGGCAGCGGGACTCCCTCCCACCTCTGCAAGACCAGATCCAGGAAGCAGTTCAGGACCTTTCTGAGCTTCAAGTTAGCCTAGACGCCGCAGGGGGGCGCGTCAGTCAGTACCAGTCCCTAATAGACAAAGCCGACTCTATCCGGGACGGGGTCAAGGCGCTGGAGAGGGCCAGGGAACAGTTCGATTCCATGGAGACCGCCAGAGTCGAATCGGAGCAGCTTACCGCTCGGAAAGCCATCACCGTTCGGGCCATCGATGTCGCCAAGTCGCGCCTGGAAACCGTCGCAGAGCAGTTGGAACGCAAGGTGCGGTCCGAGCTACTACCCAAAGCTGAGGCCGAGTCCGAATTGACGCTGGAGATGGACAGGATCCGGGCTGATCTTATAGGGTTGAAAGCCGAAGAGACGGAGATTACGGCGGAACGCCAGCGCCTCAGCGCCGTTTCCACCGCCATAGGCGAGGCGCACAGCGCCGCTGAGCGGTACAAGACCGAGGGACTGGAACTTCGGTCGAAACTGGAATTGCTCGACAGATCAAACGGCCATGATCCTCTCTGCCCATTGTGCCAAACACCTCTTGGAGACGACGGTTGTCTCCGCCTAGCGAAATCGTACCGCGTTGAGATAGAAGACAAACGAGACCTATTCCGGCAGAACCAGGCGCGCCTCGAGTCGCTCCAGACCAAGCAGACCAACATGGAATCCGGCCTTGCGCGGCGGGAAGATACCCTGGCCAAAGCAGCACGGGCGTCTCAGGCGGGCCTGTCGTCCCTCGAACTCCGTATTCAGGAGTCACGCCAGGCACAACAAGACCTTGCCACGGCCCAAACCGACCTGGTGCGGGTCAGCAATTCCCTGGTCTCCGGCGGCTACGCCAGGCAAGAGTACGAAGACCTTCGGGATGTGGACCAGAAGATCAACACCTTGGCCTACGACGAACAGGCTCGGCAGCAGAGCTACGGGGAAATCCAGGAGTTGCAACACTTCCTAGACCTCAACCGCCAGCTTGGATACGCGGAAGACAACCTGCCTTTGGAGATGGCCGCGCTCCAACGCGCCCAAGACATGCTCGAACGGCGGCAGTCGGAACTGGGAAGGCTCCGGCTCCAACACGCAGCTAATCTGGAGGCAGTCGGCCAGTTGCCCTCTCTGCAAACCCAGTTGGAGTCTTCAGACTCAGCTTTGAAGTTGCTTGAAGGCCAAGTGCGGCAGGCCACCGCCAAACAGGGCTTCTTGCAGGGAGAGGTCGAACGATTGGAGGGGATAAGGCGGGATATTGCCGCATCCTCAGTCCGGCTTTCAGCCCTGGAAGAAGACCAGGCGGTGTACCGGGAACTGGTCGGCGCTTTCGGCAGACAGGGCATCCAGGCGATGCTGATCGAGACCGTGTTGCCCCGGCTGGAGGAGGAAGCCAACCTTCTGCTGGGGAGAATGACCGACAACCGGATGCAGGTGCAACTAGAGACCCAGAGAGACCGCCGCAGCGGAAGAGGCGACCCCATCGAGACTTTGCAGATCAACGTCACCGACGAGCTTGGCCCGCGAGCCTATGAGATGTACAGCGGCGGCGAGGCCTTCCGCGTGAACTTGGCCCTGCGAATCGGACTGTCGAAAGTCCTATCCCAGCGCATGGGCGCTCCTTTGCCCACCCTGTTTATCGACGAAGGCTTCGGGTCCCAGGATGCCGCCGGAAGAGAGAGGATACTGGACGTCATCGGAGCCATCGAGGGCGACTTCGATAAGATAATCGTCATTACCCACCTCGAAGACCTGAAAGACGCATTCCCCGTCCGAATCGAAGTCCAAAAAGGCGAGTTCGGCTCCTCTTTCTGGTTGAGCTGACCCGGAGACGTAACATGACAGGCGAGTCATCCGAAGTCAAAGTCAGGAATGCAACCATCGAAGACTTGGAAACCCTGGTAGCATTCAACGCCGCCATGGCCTTGGAAACCGAGGGAAAGGAACTGGACCTTCAACGGCTGCGGCAGGGCGTTTTCGCGGTGTTCGACGACTCCAGCCGTGGGTTTTACGTCGTCGCCGAAGCCGGGAATGAAATCGCCGGTCAACTGATGATTACGACCGAGTGGAGCGACTGGCGTAACGGATATTTCTGGTGGATTCAAAGCGTGTACGTTGGACCAGGATACAGGCGGCGCGGGGTCTACCGCGCCCTCGATGAGTACGTTCGCACTGAGGCGCTGCGTGACGGCGGGGTCTGCGGGCTGCGCCTCTACGTCGACCGGGACAACCACGTGGCCCAGAGTGTGTACTCCAGCCTGGATATGCAGCTCTCCCATTACGACCTGTTCGAGATCGACTTCATCCTCTAACCACGACTATTCAGGAGGGACCGGAATGCTCCCCGAAAACGTTCGAGCCCTGGCAACCGAGACGCACCGAGGCGTGCTGACTACCTTCAGGCGCAACGGCGCGGCGCAGATGAGCATCATAAGCTGCGGCCCCGTGAGGGACGGAATCGGCTTCACGGTCACCGAGACTCGCGCCAAGTTGAAGAACCTGCGGCGTGACCCTCGCTGCTCCCTAATGGTCTCCCGCGAAAGTTGGTGGGGGTTCGTGGTGCTTGAAGGAAAAGCACAGATATTGTCCGCCGACAACACCGGCGCCGGTGACCTTCGGCTCGCGTTGCGGGAGACCTACCGGGCGGCCTCGGGCGAGGAACATCCCAATTGGGAAGAATACGACCAGGCCATGATCGACGATCAGCGTTCGGTAATCATCGTGGTCCCTGATCACATCTACGGGACGGCCGCCTAGCTAATTCCTACTCCTGGTGGCGGGGACAAAACCAGGTAGTACGGGCCCGGACCCGCGTGACGGCCATCCGCGTGCCGCAGCGGTGGCAGGCCTCTCCCTCCTTGCGGGGAATGGTCCACGCGGTCAACGCCCTGGGGGGATCGGGCCAGGTCTCATCCCGGGCCCGCTCGTAAATGGCCACGCCTTCGGTTAAGGCCAGGACAATCGACTCCCTTAGCCGCGTGACCTCTTGGATAGATAGATCACTCGCGGGCCGCTCGGGATGAATCCCGGACAGGTACAACGACTCGTCGGCATACAGGTTCCCCAGACCGGCGGAAACGGACTGTTCCAGCAATATCGCCTTGATGGGAGCGCGCCTCCCGGTTAGCGACTCGGCCAACACGTCGACCGTGAACCCATCTCCCAGCGGGTCCGGGCTTAGTGGGGGCAATACTTCCGCCGGGTCGTCCACCAACCACAGTTTGCCGAACTTCCGGCCATCGACGAAACGGAGCTCTTGACCATCGTCCAGGGAGAAGGAGTGCCGGACCATCGGCGGCTCCGGCTTTGAGGCGGGCTCAACGCGCAACCCGCCGCTCATGCCGAGGTGGAGCATGAAGGTCGGTCCCGGTTCCTGGTCTCCCACATCGAGCGGAAGCAGGATGTATTTCCCCCGCCGCTGAACGTCCCGGACGATCGCGTCACGAAGTCCCAGGACGAATTCTTCAAGGTCAGGCCGCTTGACGGTCCGCGCCCATCGAATATCCGCGCGTTTGAAGCTGCGGCCAGGCAACCCGGAGCGGAGCAGGCAGCGCCGGGCGTTCTCAACTTCTGGAAGTTCGGGCATCGGTTATGCTCTCGGCCAGCCCCTCAGATGGGAGGACCGCCGCTAGACCCGCCTCACTCCCAGTACGACCTCCATCCCTTCGATTTTGGCCGTTTCGGTCTCCGCGCCCTCAACCGGTTCCCCATGGACTATCTCTTCGGTCAGGGTTTCCAGTTGAATGTACGCGGCATGACGGGTCATCACGTTCCCCAACTCGTCCGGGCCCTGGTAGTAAGTAACGATCCTGTCTGTGAGGTCGAAGTTGGCAGATCTGCGCATGTTCTGAATCCGGTGGACCAACTCCCTCGCCAACCCCTCTTCAGCTAACTCCGGGGTGATGGTGCTGTCCACAGCCACCATGTAGCCGCCTTCCATCACCACCCAATAGTTGTCCACAGGCAGAGTTGCCTCGGTTTTCTCTCCAGACTCTTCCCGTGCCCGGTCGTATAGCCCCGAGTCTTCGGCCAGGGGCTGGAGACTCTTGATGTTCAACTCCTCCAAGACTTGCGGGGTGATAAGCTCCAGGTAGCCCAGTTCATCGTCGGTCCGGGTCCGGACTATGACCTGGGACAAGGGCTGGCGTACCTTGAGCCCTCCCCTGGAGCGCGCTCCGCGGCCCATGCTTGAGATCCGCATGGCCAACCTTGTGGCCTCCATCAAGGGTTCGTCGATGAGAGAGGCATCCGCCACCGGGAAATTGGCCAGATGAACGCTGTCGGGGGCTTGTGGGTCGACGGCGCAAACCAGGTCCTGGTAGATCTCCTCTGACACGAAGGGCGCCAAGGGCGCCATTAGCTTGGCCACTGCAACCAGGCACGTGTGCAGCGTCACATAGGCCGAGAGCTTGTCCTGGTCGTTTTCGCTTTTCCAGAACCGCCTGCGGCTGCGCCGGACGTACCAGTTGGAAAGCTGGTCAATGAAATCCTGGAGCCGCCTTCCCGCGTTGGTAGGATCGTAGCCGTCCAAGTAGCCGTCTACCTGGCTGATTAGTGCGTTCAGCTCGGACAATACCCACCGGTCCAACTCATTCTCCGGCTTCCATCCGGCCGGGGCCTGGTCGGGAGTGAACTGGTCGATGGAGGCGTAGTTGCTAAAGAACGAGTGGACGTTCCACAGGGTCAGCAATACCCGGCGCAGGGTCTCGTTCACCAGCCGGGCCGAGAAGCGGCGTGGCTCTCCGGGGTGAGTCGCGGTGAACAGGTACCAGCGCAGGGCGTCGGCTCCGTACTCGTCCAGCAAGGGCAGCGGTTCCACCACGTTGCCCACGCGCTTGCTCATCTTGTGCCCGCGTTCGTCCAGAACCAAACCAAGGCAGATGACATTCCGGTAGGAGGGCTCGCCCTCGAGCAGAGTCGAAAGAGCGTGCAAGCTGTAGAACCATCCGCGAGTCTGGTCCACGGCTTCGCAGATGTAGTCGGCGGGGAAACGTCCTTCCTCGCGCAACTTCTTCACATCGTCCTGCGCCCCGACGTGCCACTGGGCGAAGGGCATGGCGCCGGAGTCGAACCAGGCGTCCATCACCTCCGGGATGCGGTGCATCTCGCCGCCGCAATTGGCGGCGTTGCAAGTGAGCAGGATTTCATCGACGTAGGGACGGTGCAGGTCCAGACCGTCAATTTTCCCTTCATGTTCCGGGGCCGCCATGTCCTTCAATTCCGCTACGCTGCCAATGCAGACCGAGTTGGTGCAGGTATCGCACTGCCAGATGGGAATGGGAGTCCCCCAATACCGCTCCCTGGAGATGGCCCAGTCCACGTTGTTGCGCAGCCACTCCCCGAACCGGCCTTCTTTGATGTAGTCGGGGTACCAGTTAATCGCGCTGTTCCCCTCAACCAGGTCGTTCTTATGCACCGAAGTGCGGATGTACCACGAACTCTTGGCGTAGTAGAGGAGAGGCGTGTCGCAGCGCCAGCAGAAGGGGTAGGTATGCCGGTAGACGTCCCTGTGATACAGCAAGCCGCGGTCCTTGAGGTCCGCCATGATCTCTCCGTCGGCGTCTTTGACGAACTTCCCGGCGAACGGGTAATCCCCCGTTACGTTGCCAAGAAGGTCTACGGGCTGGACGAACGGCAGCTCCTTTTCCCTTCCCAGGGTCAAGTCCTCGTCGCCGAAGGCCGGAGCGATATGGACGATGCCAGTGCCGTCGTCCATAGATACGAAGTCCGCGGCTACCACCCGAGGTTGGAACTCCCTGGTTGCCTCCAACTCCGGAGTTGCCCCGTTCGTCCCGTGGCGGACGAACCTGCGCACGTCACTGGAATAATCCGACGGGTTGTACAGGGGCTGATACTCGATGCCAACAAGGTCGGAGCCCTTGACCGCAGTCACGGTCCGATATTCGTGTTGGACTGCTGATTCGAGCAACGCCGAGGCTAGGACAAGGCGATGGGTATCCTCGACTCCCTCTAACTCTATTACCGAATATTCGGAGTCTTCGTCTACCGCCAGAGCCGTGTTCCCCGGCAGCGTCCACGGAGTCGTGGTCCATGCCAAAAGATAAGCCGGAACGTTTTCCTCCTGAGCCCAGTCCATGCCGGCCTTGGAAGCCGGGACCGATTGGACTCGGAACTTGATGAACACCGATGGGTCGGGAGTGTTTTCCCGGTAGCCCAGGGCGACCTCATGTGAACTGAGGCTGGTGACGCAACGAGGGCAATGGGGCGTACCGCGCAGGTCTTGGTACAAAAGCCCCTTGTCCCAAAGCTCCTTGAGAATCCACCAGCCGGTTTCAATGTAATCGTTGTGCAGAGTGACGTACGGGTCATCCATGTCCACCCAGAACGCAATCCGGTCGGTCATGGTCTCCCACTCTTTCAGGTAGTGGAAGACGCTCTCCTTACACCTCTGATTGAACCGCTCGATTCCATACTCTTCGATCTCCCGTTTGGTGGACAGTCCAAGTTCCTTTTCCACCTCCAACTCGACAGGCAAGCCGTGGGTGTCCCAACCCCCCTTGCGCAGGCAACGGTAACCCTTCATCGTGCGGTGGCGGCAAATGACGTCCTTGAAGACCCGGGCCAGAACGTGGTGGATGCCAGGGCTGCCGTTGGCGGTTGGCGGCCCCTCGAAGAGCATGAACAGCGGGCCGTCCTCCCGCTCGGTGGCGGTGCGGTGGAAAATATCCTTGTCCTTCCAGTATTGGAGGATGTTGGACTCCAGTGCGGGGAAGCTGACGCGGCTAGACACGGGACTAAACATAGAAGATCTACCTCTGATTCAGGGAATGCTCCGGGACCCAGGTCTATGACCCGTTCTGGCTATTATACCGTACCCGGAGTGCCATCCCGGACTTGAGCCGGAATCCAGGTCTCGGCGCAGCCTTTCTACATTCTCACCACTTGAAGTTGTAGGGATTCGGCCTACGCTCGAACATCGGGGCAGACCTCCCCTCCCATGATCCGCCGATTAACCCAAGTCCGAGTCTTTACGCCCAGAGCTTGTAGAAGTGGTTCAAGGGTCCGTGGCCCTGTCCTATGGGGAAGGAGGCGCGAATGGCCTTGGTCACGTATTCTTTGGCCTGGCCCACGGCTTCCTCCACGGACTTACCCTGGGCAAGTCCAGCCGCAACCGCGGAAGCGAAGGTGCAACCGGTGCCGTGGGTGTTGACGGTATTTATCCTCGGGGCCGTGAACACCTGGAATTCGGACCCGTCGTACAGCACGTCAGCGGCGGGGCCTTCCCGGTGTCCGCCCTTCACCACCACCGTGCGGGCGCCCATCGAGACGATCCTGCGGGCGGCTTCCCGGACGTCATCATCAGATTCAATGGTCGTTCCGGTCAGGGCTTCAGCTTCCGGGATGTTGGGCGTGACCACCGCCGCCAACGGGACTAGCTTGGTGCAGACCGCGTTCACGGCGTCATCCCGGAGGAGAGCGTCCCCGCTCTTGGCGACCATCACCGGGTCAACCACCAACGAACGGATTCCGTGCTTCGCCACTTGGGCGGCAACGACCTCGACGATCTCTTGGCTGGAAAGCATCCCGGTCTTGACCGCATCCGCGCCGATATCACTCATAACCGCATCCATCTGAGCGACGATCATATCTGTGGGTATCTCGTGGACGCCGTAAACCCCGACCGTGTTTTGGGCCGTTATGGCGGTTAGCGTTACAGTCCCATACACACCCAGGGCCGCGAAGGTCTTGAGGTCAGCCTGAATGCCCGCGCCTCCTCCTGAATCGGACCCGGCGATGGTCATAGCTTTCGGGACGCTTGATTGTGTCATCATGCGCTACTGGAAGGACCGATGCTTTCGATGAATTCCTCAAGCTCATCCAAATGGTCGAGCATGTCGTCGAACTCCACTATGCCCTCGTAATAGCCATCGATGTGGAAGGTATTCCGCATCTCGACGAAGGCCCTTCTCCTGTTTCGGTCCATATGTCTTCGAGCGAAGAACGTCCTCCCGCGGTCGTTGGTTGGTAGCTCCGATTCCGGGACGCCCTGTGCGATAAATTGGGCGTTGACGGCTTCCAGGGCAGCGAGCCACCCTTTACCGCAGGCATTCCGCAGTCCAATCACCGCCGCGCCGCCCCGGGCCTCTTCAGCCCGTGCGAATTCCTCCCGAGCGGCCTGCAGCAGCTCCCGCGCCCGGTCCAGCCGGCTATCTATTGGCGTTGCCATCGCCGCTGTTTCCGGTGCCTTGAGGTTGCGCCAGGCGCACGCTCTCCGGCTCATCTACGGGGTCGTCGGGTTGTTGGTCGGCGAGGAACCCAAAGATGATAGCCGGGAGAGTCTCGATGTGCAGCCCGGTCCTTATTCCTATCTCGACCGACATGCGGGCCACGGCCTCATTGTCTTCGGCGTCCACCATCATAATGAAGTCGTACCGGCCCAGAACAGCGTACCGGCCCAGGATCGTCGCGTCTTCCACATTGATGGCGTTGGTGGCCTTTAAAAGCAGGTCCGGGTCCCGATGGACCATGTGTTGGCCCTCCGACGTTAGCGTTCCCAAGAGAAAATATAGAGACATTAACCCGCTCCAACGTATCCGTTTATGAGACGTTATGGAAAGAGTATACCATTACTCGGTGCGTCCAAAACGAAGAGAAACCGGGCTCATTTGGCGGGTAGATCCAGCGCCGCGTAAGCCCGGCTTCCTCAATTTTGCAGCCGTGGTGAATCCGGCGAAGCAGGGCGCGAACGCCCTTCACACTCGCCGGAGGTCAGGTCTAGGTCTTTTGGTAAATCTTGCTGCCTGCCTCGCGGAACTCCTGGGACTTCTCGTCCATCCCAGACTCAAACGCGGTTTCCACAGCCACGCCCAGGTTCCTGGCGTATTCGCGGACATCCTGGGTGATCTTCATGGCGCAGAACTTGGGTCCGCACATGGAACAGAAGTGGGCCACTTTAGCCCCAACGGCCGGAAGTGTCTCGTCGTGGTACTCGCGGGCGGTGTCCGGGTCGAGGGCCAAGTTGAACTGGTCCTCCCAGCGGAACTCGAACCGGGCCTTGGAAAGGGCGTCGTCCCACAGATGGGCTCGCGGATGGCCCTTGGCCACGTCGGCGGCGTGGGCGGCTATTTTGTAGGTGATGACGCCTTCTTTCACGTCTTCCCTGTTGGGCAGGCCCAGGTGCTCTTTGGGGGTCACGTAGCAGAGCATGGCCGTGCCGTACATCCCGACCATCGCCGCTCCGATTCCGGAGGTGATGTGGTCGTATGCCGGGGCAACGTCTGTGACCAGGGGCCCCAGCGTGTAGAACGGCGCTTCATGGCAGACTTCGATCTGGCGCTCCACGTTCTCCTTGATCTTATGCAACGGCACGTGTCCCGGACCTTCGATCATCACCTGGACGTCGTGCTCCCAGGCAAACTTGGTGAGCTCGCCGAGAGTGGCCAACTCGGAGAACTGGGCTTCGTCGTTGGCGTCGGCGATGCTGCCCGGCCTTAGACCGTCTCCCAGGGAGAATGAGATGTCGTAGGCCCGCATGATCTCGCAAATCTCACCAAAGTGCGTGTAGAGGAAGTTCTCTTCGTGGTGGGCGAGGCACCACCCGGCCATGATGGAACCGCCGCGGGAAACGATGCCGGTGATGCGGTTGGCGGTCATCGGTACATAGCGCAGCAGCACACCGGCATGGATCGTGAAGTAGTCCACACCCTGTTCTGCTTGCTCGATGATGGTGTCCCGGTACAACTCCCAGGTCAGGTCGTTGGGGTCACCTTCGACCTTCTCCAAAGCCTGGTAGATGGGAACGGTCCCGATGGGCACGGGAGAGTTGCGTAGGATCCATTCTCTGGTGGTGTGAATGTCATCTCCGGTGGAAAGGTCCATCACGGTGTCGGCGCCCCACCGGGTGGCCCAGATCATCTTCTCCACTTCCTCGTCGATCGACGAACTTACTGCGGAGTTGCCAATGTTGGCGTTGATCTTGACCTGGAAATTCCGACCGATGATCATCGGCTCGGACTCGGGGTGGTTAATGTTCGCGGGGATTATCGCCCGGCCCCTGGCAATCTCGGAGCGGACGAATTCCGGGTCCATCCCTTCTCGGAGGGCGATGAACTCCATTTCCGGTGTGATCGTTCCCTGCCGTGCATAGTGCATCTGAGTCACGTTGCTGCCTGACTTGGCGCGCAACGGCTTGCGAAGCAGTCCGGGGAATGGTTGGGCAGTCCCCTTACCGTTATGACCGGTGCGGTTCTCGGTGTACTCTTCCACGTCTCCGCGCTCGAGAATCCACGCCGCCCTGAGCGCGGGAAGACCCTGCCGCAGGTCCAACCGGGCCGAGTCGTCGGTATAGGGGCCGCTGGTGTCGTAAAGTTCTAGCGGGGCGTTATCTTCATTACCGAAGCGGCCCGCTGTGGGCGTGAGGGTTACCTCCCGGAAGGGAACTCGGATATCGCCCCTCGAGCCCTCCTTATACACCTTCTTACTGGCTGGGAAATTGGACCTTCCCTGGAGTAGTTGACCTACATCAGCTACGCGGGCCATGGAACACCTCCAAAAATAGTTAAGGCCGCCAACGATAGGGGTTGGCGGCCTTAGCCGGACCTACAATACGACTGGCGTCGCTTCCCTACGCTGGCATTACCCAGATCAGGTTCGCAAGGGTCGGTGACAAGATCGGCCACCCTCTCAACCCGGCTTAACCGAGCTCCCCTACGGGCCTTGGCGCCTGAATTGTTAAAACCGGAGACAATTCTCCAGTTGCAGGCATTATAGGAGCCGTGCCCGACAGGTGTCAATTCGAAAGATTGTTGGTAACTGTTCAGACTTGATGTGTCGTTCCTACTCCCAGCCCGTCATTCCGGGCTTGACCCGGAATCCAGAAACCTTTGCAACCAGCAACGGTGACTAGCATTGGCATCCCTGGATTCCCGCCTTCGCGAGAATGACAGGTTGCGGCTGAGGGACGCAGAAGTTCATAGACCTGCACCGGCCCGACGCAGTGCGCATTCTGGACTGGTGTCACGGCGCCGAATACCTGGCCCGGGCCAGTCAGGCGGCTTTCGGTAGTGGGACGGCCCAAGCCGGCGATTGGCTGGGAATACAGCTCCATGAGTTGAAACACGGCGAGCCGGAACGGTTGCTGGAGAACCTCAGGGAGTTGTGCCGGGAGTTGGAGGATAGCGGGGATGGGGATGGGGGGGCGCTCAAGATTGTGCAAACCAGTCTGGGGTATTTGGAGAAGCGCCGGGACCAGATAAGGTATGCTGAGTTCCAGGCGCAAGGCTATCCCATCGGCAGTGGGGCGGTGGAGAGCGCCAACAAGCTGGTGGTGGAGGCCCGGCTCAAGGGCTCAGGGATGCATTGGGCCAGGGCGCATGCAGACCCCATGTTGGCGCTGCGCACGGTGGTCTGCAGTGACCGGTGGGAAGAGGTCTGGCCTCAAATCAGCCAAAGGCTACGGGGAAAGGCCAGGGAGCGCCGGTTGGGACGATGGGTCAGGTCAAGAAGGCCGGAGGGTCTGGAAGCAAAGACGGATTCCAGGGCGTAGACTAGGCGGAGAACACCAAGCGCCGTCAAGCGTCCCCGGAAACATACCAGGGAAATCCATAACCAGGACCCAAACCCTCGCACAAGCCTTCATCGGGTACCCCCAGCGAACCACCCTTGGCGCCGCATGGCCATCGGGAGAAAATGCCTCTCTCCAAACTATCCCCATCCGCCCCACGCGAAAACCTGACGCACACACTACGAGACAGGGGAAGTTTATTAGTGAGGCATGTTCATGTAATATACATGTTCTCGCTGTTGGATGGATGAACCATCGAGTTCTCGCGGGTTCCAGTGGGACGCCGGAAATTCGACCAAGAACTGGCGCAAGCATCGTGTCACCAAAGCGGAATGTGAGCAGGTCTTCTTAAACAGCCCACTGGTCTTAGGAGAGTTACCGATCCACCAGCAATAGGAGCGCCGTTATCACGCGATGGGGCACACTCGATCGGCTAGAAGATTGTTCGTCGTGTTCACAATCCGAGAAGAATTAGTCCGGGTTATCTCAGCAGGGATATGAGCCGACGAGAAAGAAGCGCATACGAAAATGCCCGATAGGAAAGCGATCCCTCATTTCGCATCAGAGGACGAAGAGCGCGAGTTTTGGGCAATCCATGACTCGACTGAGTACTTGGACTGGAATCAGGCTCGACGAGTCACGTTTCCGAACCTTAGACCATCCCTCCATACAAAGCTATGTACAGTTCGGAGGATTTCTCTTCATCCTAACCCTCTCCTTCATATGAGAAGGAACTTTCTCTCTCTCCCTGGTGGATGTCCAGATTGAGTTTGTCATCCCCCATTCATTCGACACACCCACGACGAAAGGAAGGTACGCCGATGGTCTCCAACCCTGTCGACCCTAGCCGTGTATATCTCACCGGAGAAAATTCCTTTATCCGGCTCTCCCAGGAATCAGGTGGCGCCCAGACAACCCGTGTCAGTCATTGGCGCATCCTTCTATCGCCCGCCGGACAGGGCCACGTCCTCTACATTAAATCTGACGACGAAGTCGCGGTGTATTCCGACAACATCGGCCTGGCCCGCTGGCTCCAGGAGGCGATCGAGTCATACCTATTCTCGGAGTTCGCGGACCAGAGCATCCCGGTAACCGAGGCCGAGTTCACCAGGTCGGGCGACGGCCGTTCCTTCTGGACCGAGCGTATCGAGAGCGAAGAAGACGTTATCGCCCTCACCTGGTACGACTTCCTGGAACCCTTCATGCTGGCATCCCCCGCCGGAAGCACACCGGGACGGCCCCTGGGCGTCTATAGTTGCTTCACTCCGGCCCGCAATGCCCAGATCACCATCAACGGCGAGGTGGCCGAAGGCGAGGTGTCGTTGGAGATGCGAGGCGACCGCGAAAGCAGCAGCGCATGTCTGGCATGGTCCGAGACCTGGGTAGGCCCGTAGCCTTCCACTCGGCCTGCCCACATACCACCAATTGCCGGGAGTATTTTCACATGGTGAACGAAGCGATACCGGTAACAGCGCCTGGTACGGCCTTGTTTCCCCAGTTCGAATCCGAGCTGTTTCAGATGATCTGCGAGGAGATCGAAGGACTCACCGACGCCCAACTGGACTTCGATTCCGACCGCTGGGAATGGAGTCTGTGGAGCATCCGGCGCAACCTCAGCCACATGGCCTCGGGTGACCTGCGGTGGTTCTGGCAGCGGTGGGGGCAAGTCCTGTTTCCCGGTGGATTACCCGAGGGGCAGGAGTTCGACGACCTCTTAGATTCCCCTCATGACCGCCGGCTGGACGAGGACCTCTATTGGGACACGGTCATCATCCTGGAAAAGCTGCGTTTGGGGATGGACCTGGCGTGGCGAATTTTGAACAACGAGACCGTGGGCAGTCTGCGAGAGAAGACCTCCAAGGGAGGGGGTACGGGCTTCTTCGCCCAGTACCCCCAGCTCTTTCCCGGAGGCGTGAAACCAGACCCCGAAGACCCCACCCAATCGCTGATCACACTAGAGGCTTCTTTCCTCCACCGCTACTACGAGTACATCACCCACCTTTACAACATCCAGCGGCTGAAGAGGGCCCAGGGACTACAAGCTCGTGTGGAGATCCCTTTCGAAGGCTACTGGGCAATGCCTGACTGGGACCGGAGTGAACCATAGCCCACCCCCCAAAGCAACCCGATAGGCCAACCCCGCTACCAGCCGGGGATTCCGGGACGAAGACCCAGCAGGGCCTGACCCGCGGCGTCAATGTTGGCCGGCGAGCCACCCACGTGCTGCGCCGCCGTGTGAACATCGCGGAAAAACCGTTCCAGCGGATGCCTACGGTGAATAGCGTTGGTGCCGGCGGCGTGGAAGAGCAAGTCAACCGCCTTCACCGATTCCCAGATCGCGTGCGTGATACTCAACCGGGCACGCGCAACCAGCGTATCCAGGTCTTGGACGCCCTGGCAGACCGCGATCCAAACAGAACCTACTGAATCAACAACGTAGGCGCGGGCGGCGCCGATGATTGCCTCGGCTTCCGCAACCTTTGTCTGCGCAGCCGGACGGTCCTTGAGGGGTGTCGTCGACCCCGTGGAACCTGTATCCGAAGCCAATTCGAGAAACGCATCCATTGCGCCCCTGGCCATACCCAGGGAATTGGCAGCCACGGGCGACCACGCTGCGATCAATGATAACCGGGGGTGGTATAGAGGACCATGCTCTTGTGGCGGACTGAACAGCAAATAGCTGTGCTCGCCTGGCACGAAGATGTCGTCCACCATGAAGTCGTGGCTACCTGTTCCGCGCAGTCCAACCGTAGACCAGTTGTCTACGATCGTCGCCGTACCCACGGGGGCAAGCAGGGTCCGGGTTTCTGGAATACCTGCCGCGCTCGATCGCGGACCGTTTTCATCCTCGATTACACAGGTGCATATGAGCCAATTGGCGTGGTAAATGCCGCTGGCGTAGTCCCAGTGGCCGGAAACGCGATAGCCTCCGTCCACAATCACCCCGCGCCCCTCCGGCCTGATAGAGCCCGCCATCCTAAATGTGGGTGGGTCCCCGAACATCTCTTTACCCACGTTCACTGGCAAATAGCCCGCAAACAGTGAGCACGTGCTGGAGAGCATCGAACACCAGCCCACCGAGCCGTCTGCCCTGGACAACTCTTCCACAGCCCGGAAAGTGGTCAGGGGATCGCACTCGGGTCCGCCCATGGAACGGGGAAGACTGAGCCTGAAGAGCCCGGCATCGTCCAGTTTCTCAACCAAATCCGAGGGCAATCTACCGTCCTTCTCAATCGCTCCTCGGGAGCCGCGAATCGCCGGAGCAAGGTTCGAGGCGGCCCCTACGACATCTTCGATCCCAGCGTCTATCGCCATAATCCTAACTATTCCCCCATTAGATGCCTGAAGGACCCCGCCATTAATGAAACTGGGGTGGACTCGTCATCCACCCCAGCAATTGGCCCTTAGATCGTTCGTGACCTGCAAATGCGGCCCCAGAGGGACGCCTTATTAGCTACGCAGAAGAGCAGGCCACGCTAATCACATTGGTGGCTGACTCGGGCAGGTCGTGGGCCGCCCAGCTCGTTCCACCATCGTGGGTGCCGAACACCTGGCCCTTACGGCTGCAGAAGTACACCTGCTGCGAGTCCTGGGCGTTGATGGAGACGCCGAATGTGGTGCTCCTGGGGTCTCCGTTGTCGAAACGTTCCCAGGTGTCGCCCAGATTGGTGGTGCGGAGCACGCCACCCTCCTCGCTGCCGAAGTTCATGCCGACACAGGCGTAAAGGGTGTTGGAGTCGTTCGGGTCTGTCTGTACGCCGCGAGAGTACATGATCGGGGAATATTTCTGGAACTCCATGTTTTCCCAGTTTTCGCCCCGGTCGCGGGTCCGCCATACGCCAACACGGTTCGAAATGAACACCG
Source organism: Dehalococcoidia bacterium (assembly GCA_965197545.1). Lineage (GTDB taxonomy): Bacteria > Chloroflexota > Dehalococcoidia > Lucifugimonadales > UBA3495 > CATOSP01. The sequence continues at coordinate 1,072,782 of CBDANJ010000007.1, read as the reverse complement.
AGCCGGAGTCGGAGCCGCCCACGGCCACGCCGTGGAGGTCCATCAGGTCCACGTCACCCGCGAAGTTGCGGTTCGCGATCCGCCAAGTCCTTCCGCCGTCAGAACTGCGGGCCGCGCCGCCAACCTCGAGGGCCGCGTACATGTGGTCCGGGCTATTTGCCTCGATAGCCAGACCCAAGATGCGTGTGGCAAACGCCATCTGCACCGAGTCGGGGTTGGAGATGGTGGCCATATACTCCCAGTTTTCGCCGCCGTCGACGCTCTTGAAGACCTCGCTGCCCTCGGTCCCCAGGAACATGGTGTTGGCGTCGCCTGGGTGGAACTTCAGAGACCAGACAACCCGGCCCTCGGTGAGGTTCATGCGCTCCCAGTTGTCCCCGCGGTCCTTGCTGCGGTAGACCCCTCGCTGGGTGCCGGCAAACACGACATTCGGGTTCTCCGGGTGTATGGCGATTGACCGCACTTGGGCCGAAGGCGCCATTCCCCGAGTCAGGTTCTCCCAATGGGACTCCCCGGCCTCTTTGCGATACAGGCCGCTGGCTTCCGCGCCGACGTAAATCAACGTGTTACCCGCCATCGTACTTTCCTCCGTCGATCGTCTTATATGCCGGGAAACTTACCCGCACCCGCTCCAAACACGGGGCTCATCTTCCGGACATCGTAATTTCAACAGACCTCTTGAACATTGTCAATCCGGAAGTGACACGGTAACTGTTCAGACTTGATGTGTCCTTCCTACTCCCAGCCCGTCATTCCGGGCCCCGTATCCAGTACGGGGCAGGCTTTGACCCGGAATCCTGAATCCTTCGCATCCAGCACGGTCACTATCATCGGCATTTCTGGATTCCCGCCCCCGATCGAGCCGAGGGCAGGCTCTGCGCGGGAATTGCGGATGGCCTTGCCGAGGCCATGTATGAATATGAAAATTGCCTATTTTCATAGTAATGACGGGTTGCGCGGGAATGAGTGGTTGCGGCTGAGGAACATCGTTCGAGAATCATCATGGAGATGCCCGATTTGGGATTAAGCCAATCCGCGTCCTCGAGTCTGAACAGTTACGTGACACGCCAACGCCCAAAACGGTATCCAGGGAATGCCCTTAACTTTCCCTGGCTAACACGAGCCCCCAGACCGAAGACGCCCCGGCGCCCTTAAGTTCCGACGCACACGCCGACAATGTGCTTCCCGTGGTTGCCACATCATCCAGCAGAATAATGCGCCTGCCGGTAAGGTCAACCCGGCATTGGAAACTGCCCTCCACGTTGGAGCGGCGCAGTTCTCGGCTGCCGCCAACCTGAGGCCCGGAATTTTTGACCCTTGAAAGCGCCGAAACATCCAGGTCCAACCCAGTTTCCCGGGCGAGTCTTCTGGCCAGTAGCTCCGACTGGTTATACCCTCTGGACCTCATGCGGCGGGGGTGCAGCGGGACGGGCATGACCAAGTCTCCCGGCAACGGATGCTCCGACAGGTATCCCGCAAGAAGGCTTCCCAGGTAGGGGGTTGCCGCCCTTATCCCCCGGTACTTCAGGCTATGCACCGCCTCCCGAATTGGACCCTCGAACAGGAACGGAGCTCGGACGCCATCCAGCTCGAGCGGGGCTTGCGAACACCAACGGCACACGTCACGGGCGTCTGGAAGAGCGCAAATCCGGCAGAAGGGAGGGACCAATCTAGGCAGGGATGGCTCACAGCCCCGGCAAATGAACTCCCCTTCCCTGCGGCAAACGACGCAGCTAAGCGGGAAAAGCAGGTCCAGTGTCTGCTTGGAGACCTGGGCTAAAAGGGATTTGAGCATAGAGCATGCCCCGTGGGTGCATTCAACCTTCTAGCAGTTCCCCGCTCCGCCTTGGTGAGTCTGGCCTCCAGTACACACTGGCGATATATAGCGTAGCATCGTTCAGGAAAGAATAAACTATCCAGAACTCACGGCGAGAAAATCCAAGGGCTCCAGTCGCGTAAGGGAAACCGTCGAGCGGTACCTTGAACCTATTATCCGGATGGGGGTCTCTGCACAAGTCTTCCAGCGCCCAGTAGAATTCGGCCCGTTCGAACCACGTCAACGACTCCACGAAGGCTCGTGCGGTGTCCGACAAGACAGCGTCAAGCGTCGCCAAGAGTTTGTCGGACTTCCTCGAGAGTGCTGTATCGGCCAGCGGCTAGATCGGCATATCCGCGTTCGACCAGTTTCCGAAGCATGTGGTCGTTCATCATCTTGGAGGCTAGGGCTTGGCCCTGAAGTGGCTCTGATTGGTCGTGCCCAAGTTCATTCAAGTCAGATATCAACGGCCCGAAGTAATCTCGCAGTTTTTGGTGTGTGATTGCGGCTAGGTAGGGAGTGTCGGTCCAAGGTGGCTCCCGATGTGTCTTATTCCTAAGCTCCCAGGCGGGCAATGGCCCGTATAGTCTGAATACATCGTCGAGCAACTCCCGGGTTTCAGAATCATACAAACGGGGGTCAAAGCTGTTCTCGGAAGAAGTGATGGGGCTCGCACAGAAGTTCCGATACTCGCGCCACACTGGGGGGACCACTGGACCGTGCTCCCAACGTTCGATCGATTCAAAAAACAAAGGCCGATTGTGTCGCGCTAACGCAAATCCCTGGGCATAGTAGCAGAGCTTCTGGACCTTCAGGTTCGTGATTTCCCCTGTCCCCCCCGGCGCATGGTCCATTTGGATGAAATAACGTGCAACGTCCAAGGCTGCAAGCCGTTTCATTTCATTGCCTCGCAAACTACTAACACCGATGATATTCGCTTCAAGCCAAATAATCGACAATCTGCCGTCATAATAATCGCCCTAGCCGCAACCTTGCATCCCACGCCACCGTTCTAGGATCAACTTATCGCGGGGAAACGCCAACGGTGGCAAGGAGTCCAGGCTGAAGAAACCAACATCCAACGCTTCAGGCCCCGGCCCCAGGTTGCCGCCCGTTTCCCCGGCGGAATACGCCGCCACTATTACGGGGTGGCCCGCCTCGGAGAATATTCCAACCAAGTTGCCTACTTCGACCACCAGACCGGTTTCCTCGATCACCTCCCGGGCCGCAGCCGCCTCCACAACCTCACCACGGTCCACGTAGCCGCCGGGCATACTCCATAGGCCGTATCCTGGCTGATTGCCCCGCCTGACCATCAGGACCTTGCCCTGCCGTTCCACAATGCAGGTTGCGGCGACCTTGGGGTCGTAGAAGACGATCTTGCCGCATTTCGAGCATACCGGTCTTAACCTCCCTGCTTCTTCCCTCTCCTCCAAGGGAGCGGCACAGGCTGGGCAGAACCGGTCATTATTCATCATATCTTCCCCATGATAACACTTTGGTCTAAGATGACAGGTGGCCCAATTAGCCCTTATCTGGAGGTCCGGTACGATGGCTGCCGACAACGCTTCATTAACTAGAGAGTTAGCCGAATACATACACGCTGTTACCTACGAGAGCATCCCCGCCAACGTCATCCGACGGGCGAAAGAAGCGGTCATCGACGGCATCGGAGTCACACTGTCTGGCGTCAACGCTGACTGCACCAGGCTGATTCGCCAGTACATCGCCGGCCTCGGTCTCAGCGGGAAAGCTACGGTCATCGGCCAGGACAAGACCCTTCCAGCCGAATTCGCAGCCCTGGCCAACGGCGTCAGTGCCCACGCTCTCGACTACGACGACACGCAGATCTCCATGTTGCCCGACCGGGTCTACGGCCTGCTCACCCACCCCACCACCCCAGTGCTGAGCGCCGCCATCCCGGCTGCCGAGGAGATCGGGGCCAGCGGCAAGGACACGCTGACCGCCTTCTGCACCGGCGTAGAAGTAGCCTGCAAGGTGGCTGAAGCAATCAGGCCGTACCACTACCGGAACGGCTTCCATTCCACCGGCACCATCGGCATTTTCGGCGCGGCGGCCGCGGCGGCCAAGCTGCGCGGGATGGATACGGAAACGATAGCCCAGGCCCTGGGAATAGCCGCCAGCAAGAGCTCCGGTATCCGCGTAGCCTTCGGCACCATGACCAAGCCGTACCATGCAGGGGCAGCCGCGCAAGGCGGCATAGTTGCCGCTGGGTTGGCGGGCATCGGATACCGCACAGCTCCCGAAGCCTTGGATGGGCCGTGGGGGTACTTCCAAGTTGCCGGTTCAGGAGTCGACCCAGAAGCCATCCAGGGAAAGCTGGGCAACCCCTACACCTTTGTAGACCCCGGAGTTTCGATCAAACCTTATCCTTGCGGCTCCCTGTCCCACCCTTCGATGGACGCAATGCTGGACCTCATTCTCGAACACGACATCAAGGCGGATGACGTCACCGAGGTTCGGATTGGGACGACTTCAAACGTGCTGGCGGCGCTCCGCTACCCCATGCCGGCCGACGAACTGGAAGCCAAGTTCAGTATCCCATTCTGTATGGGTATCCTCCTGTTGGAAAGAGCGGGAGGGATTGCACAGTTTACCGACGAGGTGGTGTTGCGGCCTGACGTGCAGGAGATGATGGCGCGGGTCAAGCCCTACCTGCACGAGGACCTTGAAGCTCTCGGATTCCAGCGCATCCGTAGCTTGATCGAAGTCCATCTGCGGGACGGGACCGTCTTGTCCACAGAAGCGTTGACCTCCCGGGGCACCCCGGAACGCCCCATGAGCGTTGAGGAACTGGCCGGAAAGTTCGGAGACTGCGCTCAGGGATTGCTTGCCGAAGACGTCCAAGCCAGGGTGATCGATATGATCTACCATCTCGACGAGGTGGACAGCGTGAGAGACCTCACCGCGCTGTTGAAAGGATAAAGCCCGCTGGCCTCTGTTCGTGGCTGCTCGATTCCGCCCGAAGATATCGCCCCAAATATTCCTGCTCGGCGCATTGGCATCCCTGCTCGGCGCGGTGTTGGTCCTGTCGGCCATCGCGCTTTTGGGCGAGTATACGAAGCCCAGAGGGCAACTGCTGCTCAATGCGCTGGCTCTGGGTGGGGTCTGCCTCGCGGCGCTGCCGCCCTCCGCGCTTCTGGGACGCCGAGGGTGGAAAGCTCTAGGGCTGGCCGGACTCTTAGCCGCCTCAGTTTGCTTCGCCCTGGTTACAGTGGGGATTTGGATGACTCCCGGCCCGGACGCCTTCTGGAAGGCTGCCGCCATCGCGTCCGTGCTGGCGGCTACGGCATTCTTGGCAAGCCTTTGTGTCTTGTCGGAGAAAGACCGGACGGCATTCTCGCGGATCGTTCTGTTGCTGCTCTTGGGGGCAACCTTGTTGGCGTGCCTGATGTCTGTCCTGGGCATCCTGTACGAAGTCACCGCCGCGCCCCATTGGTGGACCATGGTCCTGGTCGTCATGGCCCCGATAATTGGCCTCGTGGTTCGATTGGTGGCTAAGGGTATCCGCCATGCTCGCACAAGCGTTGACCGCTGATCGGTAATCACGCCGAGCCGAAGGCTTTCCGATCTTAGACTGAAGACATTACCCCTGGCTGTTGAGCAACGACTCAACATCGGCCCGCAGCGGCATCGAGTCCTGCGCCCCGGAAGTGGTCACCGCCAGTGCGCCGGCGGCGGATGCGACACGCACGCAGTCGGCCAGTTCCAGTCCTTCCGCCAACGCTACGGCCAACGCGCCGTTAAAGGCGTCTCCGGCTGCCACCGAATCAACCGCATTGACCCGGAACGGCGCAACGTGACCGGCCTGTTCCTTGGTAACGAAAAACGCGCCCTGAGAACCCAGCTTCACGATTGCCATTCCCACACCCTGGTCCAAAAGCGCTTCCCCCGCCTTCGCCGCGGAAGCAGGGTCAGTCACCGGAAACCCAACCAACGCCTGGGCCTCCGTTTCGTTAGGAGTAATCACGCTGCAACAGGAGTAGAACTCCGCCGGAAGCGGGCGCACTGGTCCGGGGTCTAGTATCACCGTCTTGCCCTGAGCAGACGCCTCCATCGCCACCAACAAGGAAGCGTCCAGAGATACTTCCAATTGAAGGAGTACGGTGGAAGCTCCTTGGAGGGCCTGGACGCACCGGTCAGCCTCTTCCCGGCCACACGTACCGTTGGCTCCCAGCACCTGGATGATCTGGTTTTGAGCTGTTCCGTCGATGGTTATGATCGCTAGGCCGGAGGTCGTGTCTTGGGCCACCGCTACTCCATCGACACCTACGCCGCTGGCGTCCAGCGCCTCTATTAGCTGACCTCCGAACACGTCATCTCCAACGCGGCCAATCATTACGGAATTCGCTCCCATGCGAGCCGCCGCCACAGCCTGGTTCGCTCCCTTCCCACCGGGGTAAGTAAGAAACCGCGTGCCTACCACGGTCTCGCCAGGAAGGGGGAACCGTGGGGTCATACTGACCAGGTCCATGTTGATACCGCCCAGCACCACCACGCCTGGCCGGCCGGTTACCTGGTCTTGCACCATAGCGCGCCCTTCCTCTTGGTTGAGTAGGTTTCCCTGGCTGGCTAAACGCTAGCACCGGGGCCAGACGCGGTCAACCGGGACCAGCCTGTTTGCATAGTCCGTCGGCGGAGGCCAAGCATCGTAGCGCCCACGGCAAGCTACGATCATCCTCTTTTCCTCGCCGTCTCCGCTCCATGCTATAATTCCCGCGCAAACCACACCTTTCCAGCTTTGGAGATGGTTATATGACAGCCGCGTTAGACGATATCAAAGTTGTTGACCTTACCCGCACCCTCGCCGGTCCGTCCTGCACCCAGATGTTGGGCGACATGGGCGCGGATGTGATCAAAATCGAGGAGCCGAACTTGGGAGACGAGACCCGTTCGTGGACGCCTTTCTGGAACGACGAAGGGACCCAGTTCCTATCCTTCAACCGGAACAAGCGCAGCCTCAGCGTCAACCTTCGCGAGAAGGAAGGCGTTGATATCGTCCTGGACCTCGCCGGCAAGGCAGACATCATGGTGGAGAGTTTCCGCACGGGGGCCCTTGACCGCATGGGCCTGGGCTACGAGGCCGTGCGCAAGGTCAACCCCAGCATCATCTATTGCTCCATCTCGGGCTATGGCCGCACCGGTCCGCTGGCCGATAAGCCCGGCTACGACCTGATTATCCAGGCGTACAGCGGCCTTATGAACCTCACCGGCGAGCCCGACGGTGTGCCCCTCCGGGTCGGGTTCTCCTTGGTGGACCTGTTCGCGGGAATGATGGCCTACGGTTCGATAATGACGGCCCTTCACCACCGGGCCAAGACCGGTGAAGGCCAATACATCGAGGCTTCCCTGTTGGATGGGCAAGTCGCCACGATGAGCTACCACGCTACCGGCTACATGGCCACCGGCGTTGAGCCGCGCCGCCTTGGGTCGGGCCACCCCAGCCTGGTGCCATACCAGAGCTTCCCCGCCACCGACGGCTTCTTCATCCTGGGTTGCGGCAACCAGGGGCTATGGGAACGGCTCTGCCACGGCATCGGCCATGTGGAACTGCTGGAAGACCCCCGATTCGAGTCCAACACGCACCGGGTCGAAAACCGGGCCGATTGCATCCAAGTCCTCAGCGAAATCTTCAGGACCAAGACCGTTGCCGAATGGGTGGAGATTATCACCGATGCCGGAGTTCCCGTCGGCCCCATCAACACCGTGTCCGACGTAATCAACGACGCACAGGTCAACGCCAGAAACATGGTGGTCAACATGCCCCACCCCAACGTCCCCGACCTGCGCGTACCGTTCTCCCCCCTCAAGCTGGCCGAGACTCCCCCGGAGATTCGTATGGCTCCGCCTCTACTAGGTCAGCACAACGAAGAGATTCTGACTGAACTTGGCTACGACAAAGACGGCATCTCCAAAGCCCGCGACCACGGTGTCATAGGGAAGGGCTAGGTCCAAATAGTGGTTGAAGGAGCGGGGCTGCAATCCCGCAAAACGGTCAGGCTAATCCACACTTCGGATGTCCACCTGGGGGACGGGTCGGGCCATCCTTATGCCCTCAAAGCCCTCGCGGCGGTGGTCGACGCGGCTTCGAGACTGGGAGGCGAAATGCTCCTGCTGGTCGGGGATATCTTCGACAACGCCCGGGTGTCCGACGAAGTGGTCCAGGACTTCCTGGACGAAATCGGAAGACTGGATATCCCGGCGGTGCTCCTCCCCGGCAATCATGACCTGTACGGGGAAGGCTCCGTCTACCTCCGGGACGTGTTCAAAGGCAAGCCGGACAACCTGACGATCATCGAGGGACCGGAAGGGCAAGCCATCGGGTTTCCCGGCCTGACCCTCGATGTCTGGGGCCGGGCCATGTTGTCTCATACACCGGAATTCCGGCCTCTACGGGGTATGCCTGCCCGGACAGACGGGCATTGGCTTGTCGCCCTGGCCCACGGCCACTTTCACTTTGAAGACGACCCGGACCTCCGCTCCTCACCTATTTTCCCGTTGGACGTAGCCAACGCTAGCTGCGACTACCTGGCCCTGGGACATTGGGACCGGCATGTGGACGTTTCTCAGGGCGGCGTCACAGCCGTCTATTCAGGCACCGCCCGCGGTCCATCCTCCAGCGGCTACCTCGGTGAGATCACCATCGTGGACCTGGACCCAGACAACGGCGTCACCTACTGCCAGCTTCAACTATAACCGTGGGCCGCGGTGGCGGGGAGGGATTACGGATTGGACTGGCAGGCGTTCAGCATTAGCGCCCCACAACTGGCCGCCCTCGGTGAAGAGCGGTTCGATCGTACCGGCCTGGTCCTCTTGGCCACTCTACGGGAAAACGGCTGGCCGCGCATAAGCCCTTTGGAGTTCCTGGTCTTCGAAGGGCAATTGTACCTGGGCATGATGTGGCAGTCCCGCAAGGCGCTGGACCTGCTGAGGGACCCAAGATGCAGCCTCCACAGCACGGTATCAGACCGGCACGGGAGCGAAGGCGAGTTCAAACTGTACGGGCGAGCCGTCGAGGTCAACGACCCGGATACCCGCGGCCGCTACTCGGAAGCCCTTTCCCAGAAAATTGGAATCAAGTTTGAAGACCTTGAATACCATCTCTTTTCCATAGACGTCGAAAGCGCGTCATTCGCCATCATCGAGAATGAAGAATGGCGGCGTGATATATGGAGGCAACAAGATGAAACGACTGGATAGAGAACACCACATCTACGTGCTGGACCCGGAAGCCGAGCCCGCCATCACCATCGATTCTGGTGAGGAACTGATGGTCGAGACATGGGACGCCTTCGAGGGAGAACGCGACCCGGCGGTGTTGGACGAAAAGCACCTGAAGGGGCCAGCCTCCGGTCCAATCTACGTGAACGGAGCCGAGCCGGGGGATGCCCTCAAGATCGAGTTCCTGAGCATAACGCCCAAGGAGGGCGCGGCGCATATGGTATCGCCTGGGCGAGGTTTCCTTGAGCAGGAATTCACCGAGGCATACCCAACCATAATCAACCTGGAAGACGGCCATGCTTGCCTGCCCAACGGACTCAGGGTGCCGATGATGCCTTCGATGGGCCTGGTGGCTACTACACCGACCTACACCCAGTTGACGGCAAGTGACAGCGGTCCCTACGGCGGCGACATCGACCTGAAGGAATTGGTGGCTGGCAGCACGCTGTACTTGCCCGTATTCGTTCCCGGCGGAATGCTGGCGTTGGGCGATTGCCATGCCGTGGTAGGCGACGGCGCCGTGGGCGGGACCGGGGCCGAATGCTCCGCCGACACTCACCTGCGGGTCACGGTGGAGAAGGGTAAGAACATAGCGGGGCCAAGGGCGATGACCCCTGACTACTTCGTCATCCTCTCCCACGGTGAAGACCTGGGCCCGGCGATGAAGCAGTCGGTCCGGGACATGGTGGCGTTTCTCGTTGCAGAGAAGGGGATGGAGCCCTACGACGCATACACCATCCTGAGCCTTGCCGGGGACGTCCGGGTTTCCCGCACATTCCGGCCCATCAGCCCGGTGAAGATGATGCTGTCTCGGGAGCTATTGGAGCAGTTGGACTAGGGGCGGCGGAGACTTCCATTGGGTGCATACCACTTCTGGGAAATCTACGACAATCGGAGTGGAATTGGGTGGAGGGGTAAACGGGATGAACTTGGTAAGGGTAGATTCAAGCATGATACACGCGGTGGGATACGACCCGGAAATCAAGGAATTAGCAGTGGTGTTCAACAGCGGCCGGACTTACTGGTATGAAGATGTTCCCGCAGAACTCCATAAGGCTTTGATGGCCTCTGAGTCGAAGGGCCAAATCATGCGCGATTTCATCATTGACATGTTCCCGCACCACGGCAATTACCCGTACCACCAGACCAACTGAATTTGCCCAGCAACGAGGGAAACAGACCGAGCCTACATAACCGAGTAGCCGCCGTCCACGGTTAATACCGCTCCCGTGACGTAGTCCGACCCCTTGCCGGCGAGAAACACCACCGCGCCTTGCAACTCTTCAGCATCGCCCCACCGCCCGGTGGGAATGCGCCGGTTAATCAGGTCGTACCTCTCCGGTTGGTTCTCCGGCACTGCCGCCGTGAGTTCAGTCATAAACCAGCCCGGAAGAATGGCGTTGGACTGAATGTTGTCCTTGGCCCAGGCCACCGCCAAGCTCTTTGATAACTGGACCACTCCGCCCTTGCTGGAAGAGTATGGCGCGCCGCTGCCGCCTCCCCCAAACAGGGAAAACATCGAACCCACACTGATGATCTTGCCCCCACCCTGGCTCTTCATGTGCGGATACACGGACCTGGAAGCGAGAAAAGCGGCCCGCAAGTTCACGTCCAGGACGTTGTCCCACTCCTCCACGCTGAGGTCCTGCGGCTCTTTTCGCACCGTCATCCCAGCGTTGTTCACCAGAATATCCACCCGGCCAAAGGTCTCAATGGTCCGGGCAACCATCTCCGTGATATCAGCCTCGCTGCTGACGTCAACGGCCAGGCCAAGGGACTTAACTCCCAGGTCCTCGATTTCGGCCTGGGCTTGAGACGTCTTGTCCATGTTACGGGCCGCCACCACAATGTCCGCTCCAGCACCCGCGAGTCCGAGGGCCATACCCAGCCCCAGACCGCCGTTCCCACCCGTAACGATGGCAACCTTTCCATCCAGACCGAATAGCTCACCTATGCTCATCCAAGCCTCCCTGGCTGGAAATTGACGCTGCTTATTTGACCAGGGGCAGCACTTTGTCGCCAAAGAGCCGCATCGACTTCTCGACCTGCTCCCGGGGGATTTGGCCGACATTCGGGTTCAGTAACAGGTTTCGCACTCCGGTGGTCTTCAACTCCTCAATGCCTCTCACTACCGTCTCCGGCGTTCCGGCGAGAAAGGCATGTTCGACAAGCTCCGCGGCTGGAGTGGGCGTGTCCGGGTCTCTTGGAGGGGCCCCGCCGGGGTTGAACCTAACCCTCGCGTCCAGGAGATGGGCACGGTAACGGACCAGGGCAGTGGAGGCTACTTCCACAGCTTCATCGTCCGAGTCCGCCACGTAAAGACCGCGCTGGCCCCAGGTCTGGTCCATCGCGTTCTCCATCTCCGTTTCCGAGAAACCCGATCTGCGCATTGTATCCTGGTAAACTCTTAGCCTGTCCCGCAGCGTATCGACAGTCTGGATACCGATTAAGACGGGGCGGCCTATCTTGCCCATCTCGACCATCGACGCCTGGGAGATGCAGGCCCGCACCAATGGCGGATGAGGCTCCTGGTATGGCCTTGGTCTGACGACGGGAAAACGACTCTCCCAGAACCGGCCCTGATGCACCACGTCTTGGCCGGTCCACGCCTTGATCAGAAGCTCTTCGGCCTCGGGCAGCATCTCCCGGCCCTGCTCCAGGGTCATCCCGAACCCGATGTACTCGTAATCGTTGTAGGCGGACCCCCGTCCGGTGCCAACGATGAGGCGGCCATGACTGAGGTTGTCCAGCAGTGCAGTCTGGGCTGCCAGCCGGACTGGGTGGTGGAGGGCCATCTCCACCACGGCAAACCCTATCTTGACCCGCTTGGTCCGGGCCGCCACCGCCGCCCCGAACACCACCGGGTCGGCATAGGCCACAGCCCCGTCGAAATGGTGTTCCGTCAGCCAGACCGCATCCATTCCGATCTCCTCGGCCAACTCCACCTCTCGCAAAGTGTCGTCAATGGCCAAATGATCGGCCTTCGGGTCGCCGCTAATGCTAAAAACGAATGAACCGAAACGCACGTATCACTCCAGAGTCAAAGTCCTAAAGCCGGGCTGGCTACTTCATCCAGTCCGCCACACGTTCCGCGATCATAATTGTTGTCGCGTTGGTGTTGGCGCGAACACAATCGGGAAGGGTGGAAACGTCGACCACCCTGAGTCCTTCAATCCCTCTGACCCGGCAGTATTGGTCCAATACTGCCATCGGGTCCGAGTCCGGCCCCATCTTGCAGGTGCCTGAAATGTGCTGCGTGGTGGTGACATTGAGCCGCATCCATTGGTCGAGGGCTTCGTCCGAGGCCAGATCGTCGGGCGTCGGGCTGATGGCCTCCTCTACGATGTCCTTGTAAGCGTCGTGTTCCAGCAAGCCCAGGCAAATCCGCACGCCCTCGCGCAACCTTTCACGGTCCCGGGACTCTTCCAGGTAGCGGTAATTGAGCGCCGGCTGGTCGTGGGGATCGGCGGAGGCGAGCTTCAGCTCCCCCGCGCCGTCGGCCAATTCCAGGATAGCGGTGAAACGGATGCCTTCTCCCTCCAGGGGATCTCCGCCGATGGGCGACGAGAAAGACGACTGCATTATTTGCATGTCGTTACGGTCGCTGGAGCCCGTTGCCGTGTAGCGCAGGGCCAATTGGCTCCGGGGGGCTTCCGGGTCCAAAGGAAAATCGTCCTTAACCCGGATGGGCACGCGGACGTTGGGATGGTCCCGCAAGTTCTGGCCCACGCCGGGCAGGTCCAATAGGACCGGTATCCCGGTCTCCCGGAGGTGGTCTGCGGGACCAACACCTGACAGCATCAGCAGTTGGGGTGAGCCTATGCCTCCGGCGCTCAGAATCACCTGTTCCGTGTCGACGACGAATCGCTCGCCACCGCTTTCGACGTCTACGCCGGTAGCTCGGCCATCCTCGATCACCACCTTATGCACGGTCACGTTGCCCCGGACCGTCAGGTTGAGCCGGTTTCGCACGGGGTTGAGATAGGTCAGGGACGTGCTCATCCTCACGCCGTTGGGGTTGTTCATGGGAATGGGTCCGATGCCCCAGGATTCGGGATGGTTCATGTCCGGGTCGTGGGGGTAACCCGCATCCCTGGCCGACCGGTAGAAAGCGTTTTGGGCCGGAAGCCACGTCTCCTGCTTATGGCGTCGCACTGGGATAGGCCCATCGTTCCCGTGGAAGTCATCCACGATATCAGTGTCGGTTTCAGCCTTCCTGAAATACGGCAACGTATTCACGAAGGACCACTCATCGTTACCCCAGGACGCCCAGTTGTCATAGTCCTCCGGGACGCCCCGCAAAAACACCTGGCCGTTGACCGCGCTGGAGCCGCCTACTACCCGGCCTCTCGGCACGGGCATGGTCTCTCCCTGCTCCGCCGTCGGTATCCCTTTGAAAGACCAGTTGTGAGGCGCGTCCACCGCCGAGGCCATCTGGTTATATCCGAACTTCAGGTCGTCCGGGTAGGTCTCGAAGTCAGGGTAGTCCGGCCCCGCTTCCAATAGAAGCACCGAACGGTTGGGGTCCTCGGAAAGACGGGTCGCCAACACGCAGCCCGCGGAACCCGCGCCGATGATTACTACGTCGTATTTCATGGTCTCTCCCTTCTCAATCCTCAAAGAATCAAAGCGAAACGGACCGTACAGATCGCACCGACTAGAGGCCCGCGCCGCGGAAAACCAATGCCTTTGGCCCATAGTCGTCGTCGCCCACTTACCGACGCCTAGGACCCGAGTGGATAGCCCTCTGCGATATAGCGCCAGCCGTCTAGGATTCTACCAGATTATAGACGATGCCAACTCTTTCGGGTCTTGGCGCCGGTGGATCGCATTAAGGCGGGTCCCAACGGCACTCCGCATGTGGACGGCTCGAAACATAAGGCATTGGACCGGGACGTGCTCATAACAAGACGCCGGTTGGGGGGAGTGACTCGGATAGGGGAATGACGCCGGTGCGTAGCGACGAGAATGTCGCGATTAAATCGCGATTGCCTGAGGCTCGCCTTCTCTCTGGCCCACGGCGTGGGGCCGTGTTAGGATACCCGCAAAGTCGGTGACTTCGCCGGACCTTCCACCGATTGCCCAGCCAGGTCCGGGAGAGTTGAACACTTCCTCGTGATTCCCGCGTGGGTCTCCGCTTTAAAACCCACGCTCAAGACAAAAATGAATTCTGCCGGTAGGAGAATAGGACTATGGCATCGGACAAAATACGTATTGGGGTGATCGGAGCAAACATCTCCAAGGGATGGGCACACAGGTCCCACCTCCCGGCCCTGTTGGCCAGCCCGGAGTTCGAGTTGACCGGCGTATGCACCACACGGCAAGAGAGCGCCGAAGAGTCCGCGGCCAGGTTCGGAGCGCGGTTGGCATTCCATGACCACCGCGACATGTTGGCCAGCCCGGAAATCGACGCCGTAGCCGTCGTGGTCCGGGTGCCGTCACACTACCAGCCGACCATGGACGCGCTCAACGCAGGCAAGCACGTCTTCACTGAGTGGCCCCTCGGCGCGACGTTGGCCGAAGCCCAGGAGATGGCCGACTTGGCGCGGGCCAAAGGCGTCCAGACCATGGTGGGCCTACAGGCCCGTGCGGCCCCGGCGGTGATGTACATGAAAGAGCTGGTGGAAAGCGGCTTCGTGGGCGAGGTTATGTCATGCAACCTGAGCCTCATCCGCGGCGGTGTCCTTTCCCGCACTTCGGACCGCACTTGGCAGCGCGACGACTCCCTCGGCGCGACTACTCTGACCATAGCCTGCGGTCACGCCATTGACGCCCTTCGCTACGTCGTGGGTGATTTCAGCGAGGTCTCGACGGTAGTGTCGACCCAGGCCCCCCAGTGGTATGAGTCGGACACCGACCAGATGGTGGATGTAACCGCCCCCGACAACATCTTGGTCAGCGGACGCCTGGCCGGCGGGGGCGTCGGAGCGGTGCATGTGGCCAGCGTGCCTTGGGCGGACAGCGGCTACAAGCTGGAGGTCTTCGGGCGTGAAGGAACGTTGGTGGCCGAGTCGGAGGACTCACCGCAGCTTGGGGACGTCCGGCTCCGAGGCGCGAAGAACGACGACAGCGCCCTCCACGATATCGAGGTCCCCTCACGCCTGGTGTGGGTGCTGGAAGGGATGCCCAAAGGCGCGCCTTACAACGTCGGGCAGATGTATTACCAGTTCGGACAGGCCATCCGTTCCGGCGGAGTCTGCGAGCCCAACTTCGACACGGCCGTGGGCTTGCATAAGTTCATCGACGCGATCCGCGCTTCATCCGACCAGGGCAGGCAGGTAGCAGTGCCGGTATAATGGCATCCAGTGGTAACGCCCCGCCGTGCCAGCCGATCAACGACAAACTGCCGGACCAGGATTCCGAGCGGGAGTCTGTGTGGAGCGTAGGCCGGAAGTGGCTGCCCTGGTGCCTGGGCACAATCTTCGCCCTGACCATCGGCTGGACGGCGTTCATAGCATGGGTAGAAGTGAAAAGCGGGAAGCATGACACCATTTCCCAAACCGCAATCGCCGTAGTCAAGGGCAGTTCCCCGGCCGCACCGCTGATAGTAATATACACCCTGTTCATCATAACAGCCTTGGACACAGGAGGAAGCGGAATAATGGTCACCTACAGGTTTCTGGAACGCAAGATACTCAAGCCCCAAGCGGAGAAACTCCGGGCCGAGGGCCGGGAGCAAGGATGGGAGCAAGGCCAGCGGAAAGGCCGGGACGAGGAGCGTCAGGTCTGGACCGATTGGAACCGCCGCCGCGTGGAAGCAGAAGAGAGGGGAGAGCCCTTCAACGAGCCACCGCCAGGCGAAGGGATGATTCACAAACCGGACCAGGGACAAAATCCGTCATAGACATGGCAAGAGACGCTAATGGTCACCTACAGGTTTCTGGAACGCAAGATACTCAAGCCCCAAGCGGAGAAACTCCGGGCCGAGGGCCGGGAGCAAGGACGGCAGCAAGGATGGGAGCAAGGCCAGCGGAAAGGCCGGGACGAGGAGCGTCAGGTCTGGACCGATTGGAACCGCCGCCGCGTGGAAGCAGAAGAGAGGGGCGAGCCCTTCAACGAGCCACCGCCGGGCGAAGGGATGATTCACAAACCGGACCAGGAACAAAATCCGTCATAGACATGGCAAGAGACGCCAATGGTCACCTACAGGTTTCTGGAACGCAAGATACTCAAGCCCCAAGCGGAGAAACTCCGGGCCGAGGGCCGGGCCGAAAATCAGCGCCTCTGGACCGACTGGAACCGCCACCGCGTGGAAGCCGAAGAGAAGGGCAAGCCTTTCAACGAACCGCCTCCGGGTCCATGACAGCAGGGCGCCAACGGATCACAAGACACAGAATCCCATCCCAACCGGCATGGGCACTGGAAGGAATGCCCAAAGGAGCCTCGATAACGCAGGCCGGATGTATTACCAGTTCGGCCACGCCATAGGTGCCTGCGGGATGGGGGCGTAGAATCGCCGTTACCAGGTATTGGCGGTCCCAACCATCGTTAACTGAAGTTCGTAGGATGCCCCAAAGCATTTTCCGATGGCATCTTCAACGGTAACGTGGATATGGGGGTGAGATAACTCGTCCACCATCCAGTCCATATGGGTTTTGGATTTGAACTGTAGTAGCATCCTAGACCCATCATCAGATATGTGAACATCTTCACAATTCCGCAATAGGGCTCCAAGGTTGCGATTCTGGCCCTTGGTGCGCCCCAAACTGTGAACCACATTCACCCAGCAGGACTGCTGTCTGGAAGATAGCTGCATCCAGCATTCGGTCTGGGTTCTTGCTGCGTCCGTAGTGGCGGCGGATTCACGCTTCACAGCATTGCGGATGGCATCGGCGGCGGACGCACGCTCCTTGGCCCGCCAGATAGCCTCGGCGGCGGCAGCTTCACACTTCTTAGCCTCGCAAATAGACTCGGTTGCGACGGCTCCCCGTTCGGCGGCAGCGGCTTCCCGTTCGGCAGCAGCGGCCTCGCGCTCTATTGCAGCCGCCTCCCATTCTGTCGCCGCGGCTTCCCGTTCAGCGGCAGCAACTTCCCGTTCCTCCGCCCTGCGGATGGCGGCAATCGCAACAACTTCCCCGCCACCATTCATATCAGATGCGAACCGGGCCAGAACTTTATCTCGCTCCTTTACAACCATTCCATTCGCATCGGGGTCGTTTATGTACCCCAAGACATTTACGATATGATTAAGGCACGTCAATGCGGTAGCCGCGTTGGTATCGCCCGATCCGTAATGCGCATCTTCTTCGTTTCGAATATTTGCAATGTAGTGTATCTCACTGCGTATGCTCTGAACGGACCTAAATTCCTCTCCAAATATCTCTTTCCAGTTCTTATCCACGAGAACACGCAGGGAACTGTGATCTATGGCATCCTCATGCCGTCCCCCATGTCGTCTTAAAGCATCTTCAAAATGGTTGATTTGGTCAAAGTGGAGCGATTTGCGGATGTGGCCGTCCAGATTTCCGCCCGATTTTCGCTTGAGACAACGAACTACGAAAGGACGCATGGCATTCAGATAGACTCTAAGCGCGTTGCTAACAGATTCTTTGCTGGGAAACTCATAGGTCCTCATCGTTCCCTCCAGATTCACTGTGATGAGAACAATCCTGGAAGTTGGGGGAGTGTAGGCCGGGCCTTAACCAGTGTGAACCAACCTACGACCGCCTCCGACGCCGGACCCGGGGCCTGCGAGCCGTTTCAGGACTCGCGGGGGCGTCAGTTCCACCAGGCTCAGCCGAGGCCATTTCCTCAGCCGTAGGCCCGTCGTCGTGGGCGGGAAAATCCCCCGTTGCCTCGCTCCCTATCTCGCCAACGGGTTCTTCCGGGCTAACGGGAGGGGCCGCCGCCTGGCCGAAGTGTTGCAGGACCGGCGCGACCACCTGGTGGTAGGTGCGGCGCTTCCCGGTTAGCTGGAAGGTCAGCCACTGGGTGTACGAGCGCATACCGGTGGTCTTGAGCTCCCACAAAATCGTCCAAACCGTTCCCAACTCCGATGGCTCGAACCAGTCCAGCCGGTCGGCCCAGTTGGTCTCCGGCAGCCGCATGGCCCGCTGGCGGGGCGGGTCGAAGGTGCACCGCCAGCGCAGTTCCTCGTTGGCGTCGTCCTGGAACGTGTAGTCTTGCCCGTCCTGCTCCAATAACCTACCGTACCTATCTTCCAGCACGCTCCGGCTTGGGCGGCCCGTCACCGGAAACCGGGTCACATATTCGAAGACCTGTTCGGGGGAGGCCGGGACCTGGACCTGGAAACCGATGTTTGGCATAGGAGAACCCTAAAACACTGCCAAGGGGTTTATGGGCGACCCGGTGGCGTTCTTGAACCGGAGAGGGGCAACCACGAACATGAACTCGTACCGGTCGAGTTGCTCGCACACCTTGGCCAG
This sequence comes from Dehalococcoidia bacterium, assembly GCA_965197545.1. Taxonomy (GTDB): domain Bacteria; phylum Chloroflexota; class Dehalococcoidia; order Lucifugimonadales; family UBA3495; genus CATOSP01. The sequence continues at coordinate 1,054,338 of CBDANJ010000007.1, read as the reverse complement.
TTCTTCACAGTTCGCGGCGTCGATGAGCCATAGACCCATGGCCACGATGCCCACCCGGTGTACCGGAAGACCGAGGTTGGGGTAACCGGCGGGGTCCATGTCCTGCGATGCGTCGCCCGCCAGGACCGAGACACCCCGCTCGTGCAGCCATGGGATGGTCTCGGCGTGCAGTCCCGGCCTGCCCGCTTCCGGAGGCCCCAATTCCAACCGGCGCTTGTACCAACCCAGGCGGAGCATTAGAGCGTCGCCCTCTTCCACGCGCACTCCCTGCGCGGCTTCGGCTGCTTCCAGGTCCGCGGTGAACACCGGCTCGCCGGGGTCCAGCCATTCCTTGCCCTTCACTTTAGTAATGTCGAGCATGACCCCCCGGGTGACCACGCCGTTCTGTGCCCGGTCTATGTGGCCCGCCGTGGCCTTTTGGTCGGCTGTGACCAGCGCAGCGTCCTTCCCGTTGTACATCTTGCCGTCCCAGAACTGGTGACAAAGCGCGTCCAGGTGGGTGATTGTCAGTCCGTGGAAGGAGAACCCGAAGAAGTCCGATGCCCCGCCGCCCCCGTTGGCAGGGGCCGACTCGCCGGTGCGGACCATGTAATGCAGCGGAGGAATGGAGGTCACGTCCGCCGCGCCCTCCGGAACGATGAGCCTGGCGCAGGTAACGGTTATGCCTTCCCTCACCAGCCTTCCCGCCTGGGCGACCTTCTCGGGCGTGACCAGGTTGAGCGTCCCCAACTCATCGTCCGGCCCCCATCTGCCCCAGTTGCTCAATGAATTCATCCAACCCAGAACTTCCTCTTCCGTGGGTATCTTCGTAGTGGTCATACCTGCCTCCTATACAAGAGTCCCAGCCTTGGAATGCTCCAAATGGTCCGGGTCATAGTCCCTTCAGCGATTCTATCGTGCCGTCGACGAATAGTATCTGAAGCGTCGTCAACACGCTACGGTCCAACAGATCGGCCTGGCTCGGGTCACCTTGACTCCGCATCGCGGTCAATAGCTGCCCCACTGAAGCGTCGCCGTCAATCATGGATACCAACCGCGCCACGAGGCCGCTCGATGGGGTACCCTCCGGTTGGCTAACGGTGGTCAATACCGCGCCCCAAACGAACTCGCCTTCGCCCAGCACCGCCTTGCGTTGAATCTCCACTCCGGCGGATAGCCGGGGGACGGCCTGTAACAACCCGTCCTCTCCGGCGCGGGCTCTGGAGATCGCTTCGTCCCATCTCGAGATGCGGATGGCCCGCTCCGACTCCACCTCTTTGACGCTACTCAAGAAGTCCTGGGGAGCCTCGCCCCTTTCCAGGACAACCCGCTCGTAACCCCGTGGAGGCTGCCCGGCCACAGCCTGGATGAAGGAATGCCTGGGCGAGTAATTCTCTTCCCGCTCCAAAAGCCGCCGCGCCTCCCAAAAGTAGCCTTCCGACGCTAGGTTACTGGAATAAAAGAGCCGGGCTAACTCCCGGAAGTGGGAATATTCCTTGAAATAAAGCTCCTGATAGGCGTCACCGGCAGCCTCGGCCAATTCCGGGTCTTTCAAGGCTGTAGCTGCGTAAGCGGCGGCCAAAACTCCCGACATCATGGCCAAATGGACCCCAGAAGAGAAGAGAGGATCGACGAAACATGCCGCATCACCGGCCAAAACGTACCCGTCGCCCACCAGTCTTTCGCACACGTACGACCAGTCCTTTACTATGAAAGGCCCCGATACGAGCGCGGCGTCTTCCAACATTTCACTGACGTGAGGAGCGGCCCGTAGTTGGGTGTGAAGGAAGTCCCGGAGGCCGTGTTTACTCACTCCCTCCTGGCCGCTTTCGCTGTCCACCACCGCGCCGATGCTCGCCCAACCCGTGTGCAGGGGAATATTCCAGACCCAACCCCTGGGATGCGCTTCGATGAAGATGTTGGTCTCGTCACGGCCCGGCAATCTTTTCGCCCCGGTATAGTACCCGTATACGGCCAGGTTCCGGAAGAACGGGTCCCAATTGCGAAGTCCGAGGCTGGTGGCCAGAACACCGCCCTGCCCGCTCGCGTCCACTACGAACGACGTGTCCATCCTGTGCAGCGCGCCGTCTTCGTCCTGGTATTTCACCCCGGTCGCTCGACCCGATTCGAAAATTACCTCGACGACACGGTGACCCTCACGCACGTCTACACCGTGGCGGCGGCTATTGTCCAGGAGAATCTGGTCGAACTGGGGACGCCAAACCTGGTAGGAATGGGGGTACTTCGTGTTGGTCTCCTCGAAGTACCAACTCCAGGGGCTTTCATCCTTGCCCCAAACCATGGTGGCCCCGTACTTGGGCAAGAACCCGGCTTCCTCCATCCGTTCCAGGACGCCGAGCTCCTGCAACACCGGGATGCTGGCGGGCAACATGGATTCTCCGACGTGGTCCCTGGGGAACTTCTCCCGTTCCAGCAGCAAGACTCGGAACCCCTGGGCGGCGAGCATAGTCGCGGCGGTGGACCCCGCAGGGCCGCCGCCAACTACGACCACTTGCGCCAAGGGTAGCCGTTGGGTCACCGGAACAATCTCATCAAGCGGTGAGTTACGAGGTCAGCCTCACCAGCGTGACGGCGGCGCCGACCGCCGCCATTGTCAGCCCTGCCTGAGCCACCATCATGCCGACCATCCACTTGATCATCCGGACTTCCGATGCTCTGATCTCGGCCCGCACTTCCGCCCGTACCTCATCCCTTGTCGGCAGTACGTCCACGCGACCCATAAGCTGTTGGAAGGCGCCTTCCAGCCAACTGACCCGTTCTTCAAGTGTGACCATGTGGCGCCCAACCCTCTCTAGTCGTCGGCCGGGGCTACTGCGGTCGCTGGAATCACCGGGGCATTGCCCGCGTAGGGCTTGCTGGTTGCAGGGTCGATCTCGAAGGGTCCCGGCAACTCCAACTCCTTGGCGATCTCGTGGACTGCGGGAATCACTTCCTGCCCCATGAGGCGCAGGCTGCGCATGGCGTCGTCGTGGGTCATAGCGCCATCGCCGTCCCAGAAGAAGATGCTTCCGGGGCGGACTGTCTCCAGGACGTGACGGATCTTGGGAATAACGCTATCCGGAGTGCCGGAGATGATTGTGTAATTCTCTACCTGTTGCTCGTAGGGGCGCCCCAGGGCTCCGGCGGGGCCAGCGTTGCCGCCCCGGGCTCGGGTGGCCACTGCCTGGGTGGGCAGGACCCGCCTCCGGGACGTCAGGCCAGGCAGGTTCAGGAGCGCGGGGTTGACCGTGCCCTCATTACCTGCCAGGAACGGGTTGCTTGGACCCTGCACGTACTTGCGGCCTGCCGCTTCGGCAAGTTCCTCTGTCTCGTCGACGTGGACCTTCCAAAGGTAACCGATGTTCTGCGGACCAGACTGGTAGCCCAGTTCGGCGGCGGTGTCGTGGTAGAGCTGGAAGGCCTGTTTGGTGGGCTCCATCTCAGTCGCGAGCATTATGTAGGGGATCCGCTGCTCAGCCGCCCACATTAACGAGTCGCGGCTCACAACACCCGGAAGCCAGATCGGAGGATGAGGCTTCTGGTAGGGCTTCACCCAAGGGTTCACATGCCGGTATTGGTAGTGCTTGCCCTCCCAGCGGAACGGGCCTGGGGTGGTCCAGGCCTTGACTATAAGCTCGTGGGCTTCCTTGAACCGCTCCCAGTTATAGTGGGGCTCCACGTTGTGCGCCACGCTCTCGCGCCCGGTGCCGCGCACCCAACCTGAAACCAGCCTGCCGTGGGAGATCATATCGATCATGGAAAGCTGTTCAACCAGCCACAGGGGGTCGTCCCAGATGGGAATGATATTGCCCAGCAGGACTATCTTGGCTCGTTGAGTGATCCGCGCCAGAATGGAGGCTTCGACGTTCATCGCGCCGCCCATGCAGAAGGGGGTGCTATGGTGCTCATTCAGCATCAGGCCGTCGAAGCCCATTTCTTCGGCGTAGAGTTTCTCGTCCAGGTAGCGATTGTAGAGGGAAGCGCCCAACTCGGCGTCGTAGATTTCGTTGCTTACATTGAGGTCCATGATCGGCTTACCGGTTGCGCCGAAATAGCCCGATTTCGGGTCCTGATAAGGCCTCTCAGTGAAGTATCCAATGAACATTTTGATTCTCCTTCCGGCTCCAGCTACGACCGGCTCCAGCTACGACCGGCTCCAGCTACGGTAGGGATTCTACCATACGGCGGGATTCCCTAAGACGACAGGAAGCCCTTTACCAGGCGAACGAATTCGTCGCTCTTCTCAATTGCGGGGTAGTGGCCGCAGTTTTCGAAAACGCTGATCCGGGAACCTGCGATGGAGTCCTGGAAGACCTGGCTCGCGCTGACGGGAACTATATTATCGTCCCGCCCCCAAATGATCTGGGTCGGCACCCTCTTTAGCCTGTGGAGAAGGTTGGGCAGGCCGGGGTAGTACATATAAGGACGCCAGCTCAATCGGCAGGCCTCCTCACGGGCTACTTCCCAGGCTTCTATCAACTCCGGGCTGGGCTCTTCGGGACATACTTCCTGAAACTCCGGAGTATTCTCCGGGTCGTGGAAGCCGGTGGTGATGAAGTCTTTGGCAACCACAAGGAACATGTCGTAAATGTCGCCGGCTGGAGGCTTGATTCCCGCCGGGCTAACCAGCACCAGTTTCTTAAACGAATCGGGGCACATCGTGGCCATCTCCGCCGCCAACCATCCGCCCAGGGAAAAGCCCACCAAGTTGATTTGCCCCAGACCCAGGTCGTCGATGGCTTCAAGGTACCAACCCGCCAGGTCACGCATATTCATAATCCATTCCAGACGCTCCGTTTCGCCGAAGCCGGGATGGGACGGAATATAAACGCTATAGTCCTGGGCCAGCGCTTCTTGATAGCCGCGCACACCGTGGTGGCCCATCTCGTCATGGAGGATCAACAGCGGGTCGCCGCTCCCTCCCTTTACCATTTGGAGCTTCGCACCCGCGACCTCCACGAATTCTTCGGTCCATGTTTGAGCGCCTGTCGCCATGTGCCGTGTCCTCCTTCAGAGCTAGGAATTGGTTAGGGGTCCAGTGCGAATCGTAATAGACCAACATGGTCTGATATAACGGGAACCGGCCCGCAGACGGTGACCCGCCGACTAGGGCCGCGGCCCGCCTGATCGCGGGCGTTCCAACCGCACCATAATAACATGGTCGGCGTCCATTGTGGACACGGACCCAAGTAGGTCCGGCCGTTCTCTGGCGGGGGAGCCTCAGTTAGCGGCGCATAGCCCCAGTCGGTGAAACGATTCGTTCACGTTGAGGATGAATTGCTCCGGAAATGCGGGCTTTCGCTTCGAATACGGCATTACTACGATGCCCCGATTGCTTGACACCGCAAGGGCGTTATGATAAGTTTCGCACGCTTCAAAATAGGCGCTTTTTCGCGCGAAAGGACATCCGATGATACCGATTATAGTAGCCCTGGCAGCCGGCGCACTGGCTCTCGTCTTCGCCTTGGTCACCGCTTTGCGTGTCTTGTCAGCCGACCGGGGAAACGCCCAGATTCAAGCGATAGGCGACGCCATCAAGGAAGGGGCCAACGCATTCCTTAGAAGAGAATACCTCACCCTCCTCCCCTTCGCCGTAATCGTTACGATCGCTCTGGCGGTGCTGGACTATACCCTATTCACCCATAACCTCAACCTGCCCGCCACGGCGATCTCCTACGTGGCCGGCACCATATGCTCCGGGTTGGCCGGAATCATCGGAATGAACGTCGCCGTAAGGGCAAATGTGAGAACTGCCTCGGCCGCTCAGCAGGGCCTTAATCCGGCTTTGCGCGTCGCTTTCTCAAGCGGCACTGTGATGGGAGTGACCGTGGTAGGCATCGGCCTCCTGGGAGTGACGATCCTTTACCTCGTGTTCCAGAATATCAATGCCGTAGCCGGGTTCGGCTTTGGCGCGAGCTCCATCGCCCTCTTCGCCAGGGTCGGCGGAGGAATCTTCACGAAGGCCGCTGACGTCGGCTCCGATCTGGTAGGAAAGGTGGAGGCCGGCATCCCGGAGGATGACCCCCGTAACCCCGGAGTTATTGCCGATAACGTTGGAGACAACGTTGGCGACGTGGCCGGGATGGGCGCGGACCTGTTCGAGTCCTACGTTGGCAGCATCATCTCGGCGGTCGCTCTGTCAGCCAGCGCCGTTGCCCTCGCGGTGGGGACCGGCGGCGGGAACTTTACCGACTCCCAGTCGGTATTCCCCATGCTCCTTGCCGGCGCCGGTATCGTCGCCGCTATCCTGGGGACCTTCGTAGTAAGAAGCGGGGAGCAGGCCGACTTCGAAAAGCTTCTTTGGGCCCTGCGGTACGGCATATTCACCGCTGGTGGACTGCTTATCATCTTCGCCGCCATCTTAACCATCACCGTCACCAACAACTGGTACTGGTTCGGCTGCGTGGTGGCCGGGCTCCTGGCGGGCACGATTATCGGACTGGCGACCGAATACTACACGTCCTACAGCTACCGGCCCACTCAGCGGGTGTCCGAGTCATCTCAAACCGGAGCGGCAACCGTCATCATCAGCGGTATCGCGACCGGTATGATGAGCACTCTTATCCCCGTGGCCTGCGTATCGGTCGCAATTCTGCTGGCCTACTGGTTCGCGGGGTTCTACGGTGTGGCCCTTGCCGGCGTGGGGTTGCTCTCCACCCTTGGAATCACCCTGGCAACAGACGCATACGGCCCAGTGGCCGACAACGCCGGCGGTATCGCCGAGCAGGCCCAACTCGACCCCCAGGTACGGGAGCGCACCGACGCGTTGGACGCCCTTGGCAACACCACAGCTGCGACGGGCAAGGGGTTCGCCATCGGGTCCGCGGCGCTTACGTCTCTCGCACTCCTGGCCGCCTACTCGGTGAGCGCAAAGCTCATTGTCCTGGGCGTAGATGGCCGGTTGACCGCCGACGCCGTGGGAATCAACTTGCTTCAGCCACAGATACTGGTAGGACTAGTCATTGGCGCGATGCTGCCCTTCCTCTTCTCAGCCCTGACGATGCAGGCGGTGGGCCGGGCTGCCCAGGGGATCGTTGACGAAGTCCGCCGACAGTTCCGGGAGATTCCGGGACTCATGGAAGGCACCGCTCAGCCAGATTCCGCCCGATGCGTCGACATCAGCACCAAGAGCGCCCTTCGTGAAATGATACTGCCCGGTGTGATGGCCGTGATCGCGCCTATAGCCACTGGCTTCATCCTGGGAGAGGCGGCGTTGGGGGGCCTTCTAATTGGCGCGGTTTCGGCCGGGTTCATGCTGGCCATCATGATGGCGTCCGCTGGCGGATGCTGGGACAACGCCAAGAAGTACGTGGAGCTTGGGAACTTCGGCGGTAAGGGCTCTGATGCTCACAAGGCGGCGGTCGAAGGGGATGTGGTCGGCGACCCATTCAAAGACACTTCCGGCCCATCGCTTAACATCTTGCTAAAGCTGATGGCGATCGTCTCGTTGGTATTCGCGCCCGTGTTCTTGCAAGTCGAGTCCCTGATCAACCTGGGTTAGCGGCAGCCGGTCTGGCCGGGGCTCGAAACTCCGGTCAGGCGGAGTTTTCCAGGTCGATCAATCGGACGCTGGCGGTTCTGCCGTTCACTTCCAGGAGGCCGAGGGTGCCCATGCTCCCGCTTGAGTGCCGGCGTCCAGGGTAGGTGGGGCTGCCAGGGTTCACGATCAGCACTCCGTCGCAAACGCAGACCAATTCCTCGTGAGTGTCCCCAAACACCACCACGTCCACCGGGCTGCCGAACTTGCGCCTCATCAATTCGCGGGCGTCACCGTCCGGAAACTCCAACAACGTACCATCGCCGCTGGTGTCCACCCGTGGCGTGGGCCACTGGATGTCGTGTACCATGCCAATCTTCAGGTCTTCAGCCTGCACCACCCTGGTCGTATCCGCCAGCCGGTCGCCGGGCTCCCTGGGGTCTTCGTAACCCCGCACCGCCAGCACTGGAGCGACGGACTCCAGGTAGTCCAACACACCCAGACATTCCAGGTCGCCGCAATGGAGAATAAGGTCCACACCTCGCAGGGCCTCGAAGACCCGGTCCGGCAGGTCGTTGCCTCTCCCCGCGCAATGTGTGTCCGAGATCAGCCCGATCCTCATGCGGGTTACTTGGCGTTGGCTGGCGCGAGTACTTCCAAGGTCCGCCTCATGCCCTCCAAGGTGGCCCCGTGGGGAAAAGCGACCACCGGCATGTTCGCACCGGCCCGGCGGAATTTATCCATGCGGTCCAGGCAGGTAGCGGCGTCGCCGATAACCGTGATGTTTTCCAGCAACTCATCGGGGATGGTGGCGGCGGCCTTGGCCCGGTCGCCCGCCGACCATGCTTCGCGCACTGCGTCGGCCTCCGGCTGGAACCCGGAGCGGCTGAACAGGTTGTAGTAATACTGGCCCATACCCCCGATGTAGTAGGCCATGTGGGAGCGGACCCGTTTCTCAGTCTCCGCCAATTCCTCCCCGCTTTCGGTCACGTAGCAGATGATCTGGGGCGCCACCGTCATGGAGTAAAACTCCCGCCCCGCCTTAATGACTTCCTCGGCTATGATCCCCGCCATCTCAGGGAGCCTCCGGTGGTCAATCCAGATGGGCAGCCAGCCGTCGGCCAACTCTCCGGTCAGTCTCAGGTTTCTCGGACCCAGGCTCGCCACGTAAATCGGAACGTGCCGCTGAACGGGGCGGACGCCCATCCTGAACCGGCTGAGACTGAAGAAATCGCCCTCGTGGTCTACCGGCATCCCGTAAAGAGCGGTGCGGATGATCTCCATGTACTCCCTAGTACGGGCCAGAGGCCTCTCATAGGGCACGCCGTGCCACTGCTCGATGACGATCCGTCCGCTGGTCCCCAGCCCTAGGGTGGCCCTCCCGTTGGATATACGGTCCAGGGAGGCTACGCTCTGGGCAATAATGCCAGGAGTGCGGCTGAACACGGGGATGATACCGGTGCCCAAGCGGATCTTACTGGTATGGCAGGCGATCATGGTGAGCACTGTAAAGGCGTCCCGCCCCCAGGCCTCCCCGGTGAACAATGTGTCATAGCCCAGACGCTCCGCCTGCTGGGCTATCGAAACCAGGTCCGTATCGGAAATATCGTCCCGGCTGGCCAGGGTCAAAGCGGTCAAAACCATTTCTAATTCCTACTTCCCCACAGGGTGGAGTAATCCGGCGAATCGCCCAGTGTGGCGTCGGTTAGTTCGTCCAGGGTCTCCTGCTCTATGAATTCGTTCTCGCTGGCGACCAGCCGAGATACAACCTCGTCCCACTGGGCGACTATCAATTCGTCCGAGTGGGCCCTGATCAGCTCTCGCAAGCCGCCTACCACTTGCTCTGCGTGACCGGGCAGCGTACTGCCGGTGACTACGATTACCACCACCGTGGGGATGCTCTCTTCGTCGTCCAGGCGGACCCCCAGCCGGTCCAGGATGAAGCTCATGGCGATCTCACGCACCAATTCGTCCATCCGGAGGGGCAGGTTGATCATGTGCGCGAAGGGCGTGTTGTTCTCTTGCCTGAGCACTTCCGAAAATTCGTGCTCCACGCTGTGAAAGAAATGCTCGGTAAATATGTCTTTGGCGCTGAGCAAGTGAATCTGAGTCTGCCCGCCACGGAGGTCTATCGCCAGAAATTCCTCCAAGTGCGGAAACACGCAGAGTTGAATGTCGGACACCTCGCCGGTTGGCAAATGAGGATCGAACATTTCATCCATTTGGCGAAACCCTCCTTCCGGAACTATTCAGCGGGACCCTCTCACCACTCCGTCTGCGCATCCCACTGATACTACTTTAACCCCCGGGGGGCGCGTTAGCCAGCCGGAAGTATCAGGACCTTAGAGAAGCTGGGTGATATCCTCGAGCTGGCGGCGCAGCCATTGGCCGATGTCCTCTCGGCAGACCGACTCGGCCAGGAGGGTGGCGCGCCGCCCGCGCTCCTCCGCCGACATGGTAATGGCGCGGTACATGGCGTCCATCGTGCCGTCGATGTCTGTGGGAGATACGGTGAGAGCCCCGTCGGCCAATTGATGGTGCACGCCGCTGGTCTGAGACAGGACCAACACGCCGTCTCTTTTATTGACTACCGGACCTTCCTTGGCCACCAGGTTCATCCCTTCCATGATCGTGTTGACCAAAAGGACATCGTACAGCTTCATGCCCGCAATGGCCTGAGTATAGTTGTTCTCGACGAACATGCGGATGGGCTGCCATCCCTCTTCACCGTGCTTGTCGTTTACCTGGGACACAACCTGGTTGATCTCGTCCATGTACCGCTGGTATTGCCGGATGTGGGTTCGGGAAGGCACCAGAAACGCCAGGAAGCTCACACGGCCCTTCAACTCGGGATGGTTCGTCAACAGCAGGTCGTAGGCGCGGAACCCGCGGACGATGTTCTTGTTAGGCTCGGCGCGGTCGATACGCGATATCGTGGTCTCGGTGCATAGCTCGGCCAACCGGGATTCGTAGCCGAGAGCCCGGGGAGAGTTGGCAATCCTGCGAACGTCCTCGACGTTTATTGAGATCGGATATACCTCGACGGACGTTTCATGCCCCTGCCATGTGATCCGGGACATGTCCCGGTTTATCCGCACATCAGGCAAGAACTCCTCCACCGTGTCCATGAAGCTGCGGCGGTCCTGGGGCGACTGAAACCCCAGCAGGTCCGCGTTGCACAGCGACCGGCAAATGCGGTGGGATATGAAATTGGGGACCATCTGCCAATACCGCGCCGAAGGCCAGGGAATGTGTACGAAATGATGAATGACCGCCTCTGGAACCTTCTCACGCACGAACTCGGGCAGCAGGTAGAGATGATAGTCGTGCCCGATGACCACGGGAGCACGCCCGCTCCGGTCGGCCTCTTCCACGATAGCATCGGCGAAAGCCCGGTTGACCGGTACGTACCCATTGTCCCATGCGTCCCGGACTGCCGCGTCCACATTGGGGTTGTAGGGAGGGTTCCACATGTAGTGCTGCAGGAACCAAAGGAGCGGATTGCACAGCACGTTGTAATACTTGTGGTAGACCCTTCTTGGAGTGACCACATACCGGAGGTCTATCTTCTGACCAGGCAGAGAGGACTTTACCAGAGGACCGGACCCGTTGGAGGAAATAACCCGGTCTCCTTCACCCATCGCGCTGGAAACCCAAGTAAACTCCGCTGATTGTACGAGGGAGCTGAATGCTGTGACCACGCCGCCGCTGCTCCGGCGTGGTTCGGGCCGCCCATCCGGGGTCATCTGGTGTTCCACTGGGCCGCGGTTGCTCGCCACGATTAAGGAGCGTTTTGACAGTAGGCGGCCGCAAAGCTCCTGGAGCAAACCGGCGCTCCTGTCCGGGGTGACCTCTTGTGTAGTCTCTTGTACCATTCGGGATCGATCACGGGCCAGGGAAGGACCAGATTAGGGTAGAGAAAAGGAGCCTGGCTGCTGGCGGACAATCAATCAGAGCGTGCGCGGCCGGTCAGATTTGCGATGGCCGGGACCACGTGAGCCAATTGGTCCACCGTCTCGTCGGGTTGCGTCTCCGGATTGGCCGGGTCCTCGTTCTCATAGAACCCCGTTATCCATACGGTCTTCAGACCGCACCGGTTTGCGCCTACCACGTCGTTTTTGACGTGATCGCCCACATGGATACTCTGCTCCGGGGTGGCTCCCATGGCCCGCAAGGTCATGAGGAATATTTCATCCGAAGGCTTGGAAAGCAGGACTTCATCCGAAAACGTGAGCGTGTCGAAGTAGCCAAGCATTCCCTTCTCTTCCAGAAACCGCCGGAACGCCACACCTGGAGTCATCCCTGTGTTGGAGATCAGACCGACGCTCAGACCCATGGCTTTGACGTCGCGCAACACCGCCACAGCGTCCCGGTGGGGCAAGGGAGGGTGTACGAAGAAAGAGTCGGAATAGATACTTTCGATCTCGTCTACCGCCTCCGGGTCGAGCCTGCTCAGAAGACCGTCTTCAATCTGGTCTATAAAGAACTCAACCTGCTGGCGGAAGCTGAGGTCCCGGCGCTCCTCCCGCACTCTCTGGCACTCCCGGTAGCAGGCGCGGTAACCCAGGCGGATGGTCTCCAGGTCGAATTCCATACCCAGTCGCGCCAAAACGCTCTGCGCCCCTTCCAACCGCACCAGCGTGCGGGCGCGGCCCAATTCCCGGTTGTCCAGGAGAAGCGTCTGCCAGAGGTCAAAGGTAACGGCTTTCAGTTTGGACAAATCGCTCCACCTTCCGGGAAGTACCCTGGACCCTTCATCACAACCTGCCTCTAAATGACCGGGCTAACTGGCTCGCTCACCATCGCCAACGATGACACTGCCAGCCGATTGCCCCGGCAACAACCCGCGATTTAGATGGGCGGACGCCTGCTGTGCCATTCGGTTGCCTGCTCGTAGGCGTGCGCCGCCCGGAGGACCGTCAGCTCGTCGAAAGGGCGGCCCGCGAGTTGAAGGGCCATGGGAAGACCCGCTTCGGAGAAGCCGCACGGCACCGAAATGGCTGGGAACCCGGTGAGGTTGTAGGGGCGAGTGTATTGGGTCAACGCGCCCGTCGTTCCGACCTCTCGTTCCCCGGCCTGAACTCTCTCCGCAAGCAACAGCGGGGCGGTCACCGGCTCGGTGGGTCCGGCAAGCAGGTCCACATGCTCTAACAATTCACGCGCCTGCCGGTCCAACAGAGACCGCGCTTGTTGGGCTCGCAAGTAATCGGCGGCGCTGACGAACAGCCCGGCCTCCAGTCTCACCCTGACCGGCGGATACAGCTTCTCCCCGTCACTGGCTAGCAGGTCTCGGTGATACGCGGCGGCTTCGGACATCAGGATCGCGCCGGAAATGGCCTGCGAGTCGTTGAACATGGGGAAAGATACTTCGGTTACGACCGCGCCCAGGGACTCCAAAACGCCGATCGCGTCCCTGACGGAGCGGGCGACCTCCGGGTCCAGGGGAGCTTCAAAATACTCCTTGACAACGCCTATGCGCAGGCCTCTTACGTCGCCGGTAAGCGCGGTAGTGTAGTCGGGAATTTCAACTCTGGCCGAGGCCACGTCGTTGGGGTCGTATCCGGCGATGGCATTCATGGACAGGGCCGCGTCTTCCACCGTCCTGACCATGGGGCCGGGGTGGTCCAAGGACCAGGAAAGCGGGGTCAACCCATAGCGGCTCACCAGCCCATACGTGGGCTTTAGCCCGACTATCCCGCAAAGAGCCGCCGGAATGCGGATTGAGCCCCCGGTATCGCTCCCCGTGGTGATCGTGCATTGCCCCGCCGCCGCCGCTGACCCGGAACCGCCGCTGGAACCGCCGGTGATTAGGTCCAGGTTCCACGGGTTGTGCATGTGCCCGTAATCAGGGTTTTCTCCGGTGGGACCGTAGGCAAACTGGTGCATGTTCAGCTTGCCCAGCAGGATGGCCCCAGCCTGGTGGAACCGGGCCGCAACCGTGCAGTCACGTTCCGGGATGAAGTTATCGAAGATGCGCGATCCGGAGGTCGTGCGAACGCCTCCGGTGTTGAACAGGTCTTTCAAGGCCACCGGAATCCCGTGGAGCGGCCCCTTGTAATTCCCGGACTGTATCTCCCGCTCCGCCCTGCGCGCTGCGGCCCTCGCTTCCTCGGGAAGCAAGGTGATGAACGAGTTCAACATCGGCTCCGTGGCCTCAATGCGGGCCAGGTGAGCGTCGATTATGTCAACCGGGGAGACTTCCTTGCTTTGGACCAGCCGGGATAGAGTCCCGGCGCTGGCGTAGCAGAGCTCGATTCCTTCCATATTCGTTGCGCCTTCTCGCTCACTGGCAGCAATTGGGCCGCCAACTGCCGGGAATTAAGTTGCCTGGTCTGGCGAAGGTCGAAAGGCCATATCCGGTTCAGCCTCTGACACATCGATGGCATCCAAAGAACGCAACCCGGCCAGAGCGTTTTCCGCATAGGGGTAAAGCTCGTCCATGTGCGGGCTGTTAACGTCGAGCCCAGCTTGCGCCGCCAGGTACAGAAAGGCTTCACGGGTGAGGGAGGGTTCCTGGGCCATAAATGACCGTTCCTTGTTGTGGGTAGTAGCACCCGAGTGTTTGGTATTATCCTCTCTGGGAAGCTGCGGCGCAAACGAAACGTCCAGGCGTAAGTGTTGAGTGCCCAGTGGTGCGTGAGGGGAATGGCCACGAATGCCGAACTGTCGTTGGGAGGATAGATCATCGGAGACTCGCGGCAAATTTGCGGCAACTGCGGACAACCGGCGGAGGGCCCGCACCGCTTCTGCCAGCGGTGCGGGCTGGAGCTGGCAGGCAATCTGCCCGGGCAGGCTACCGGGGCTGATTCGGCGCAGACCATATATGTTCCATGGCGCGAGGGCAGGGCCGTACTGGGCGCTGCCCTCATTCTTGCCTCCTTCGTCTTCGTGTTTTTGGTTTCAGAGGGGCTCGCCTTGTTAGCCGGGAGCCATTCCGCCGCAGTCGGCACTTGGGAACGCAGCCATCTGATGGGATTCGCCATACTGGCGATTGTTTGGCTGCTGGGAATGAGACCCTTCAACGCCCCCCTTTCCGTCTTGGGACTGAGAGCGCCCACGGTATCCATGGTTCGTTGCGCCGCGATGACCGTCGGAGCCTTAGCCGCTAGTTTGGGGGTGAACGTCGCCTACGTGGCGTTGGTCCAGTCATCGGGATTGGACCTTCTCCAACCTCCAGAAATCCCCTCCGATGTGCTCTTCCCCGGAGCGGGGATCATCTTGACATTTCAGGCCCTGGCCATCTGGACGCCGTTCACCGAGGAAGTATTCTTCCGTGGGTTCTTCTATCCGGGGCTAGTGCGCCGGCTGGGCGCGGGTTGGGCCCTAATCGCCAGCGCTGTCGTGTTCAGCTTCTTCCACGTAGACCCCCGGGTGATGGGACCGATATTCGTCACCGGGCTGCTGCTGGCCTGGCTCTACCAACGGACCGGCTCCCTATGGCCCAGCGTAGCCGCCCACGCAGGGCAAAATGCCCTGGCCATAGCCACCAGCTCATACGGGGGCTGGACAATGCCAGCTATGTGAGATAACCTTACCGAGCCGCCGTACTCGCTTGCCTAAATTTCGTTGGCGGTTGGAATATCGGGACATACCGGATGAACAGGGACCGGATACGCGAGACATTCGACGCCATCGCCCAACAGGGCAGGCCAGGGCTCATCGTATTCGTAACCGCGGGACACCCCGACCGTGAAGCCACCCTGGAATTGGTCCCGGCGCTGGTCGAAGCCGGGGCGGACGCCGTGGAGATCGGGATACCCTTTAGCGACCCGTTGGCTGAGGGCCCGGTCATTCAAGAATCGAGTTTCCAAGCCGTGCGGCAACAGGTCACACTCCAGGAATGCCTGGGCATGGTGGAACAACTCCGTGACCGTGTGCCGGACACTCCCCTGATCCTGATGGGCTACTACAACCCCATTTACAGTTACGGTCTGGACAGGTTCGCTAGGGAAGCGGAAAGCGCCGGAGTCGACGCTTTGATTCCGGTGGATGTCCCCCACGCTGAGGTCGGTCCGTTGGCCAAAGAATGCTCCGGCCATTCAATCCACGTCATCTACCTGCTGGCCCCAACCAGCACCGACGAAAGCATTGAGGCCGTTTGTTCCGACGCCAGCGGGTTCATCTACTTGATTAGCCTCACGGGGGTGACTGGAACCAGAGAACAGGTCTCCGACCGAGGTCTTGACCTGCTGGAAAGGGTGCGCGCCCACACCTGCCTTCCGCTGGCCGTGGGGTTTGGAATCTCCAACCGGGAGCATGTCGAGCGGGTCTGCGAGAGAGCCGAAGCCGCGATAGTGGGTAGCGCGCTGGTGCGGGTGATGCTAGAATCGCCAAGAGATGAACTAATAGCTAGGGCCAGCAAGTTGGTTTCGGAACTTGCCGGGAAGCCCATGGCCGCCGTTGGAGAATCTACCTAATGTCAATGTGCCGCGGCATTCGAGGAGCGACGATTGCCGATGAAAACACGGCGGTATCCATTCATAGAGCGACCAGGGAGTTGCTCGAGCAATTGATTGAGGCGAACCAGATCACCGAGCGGGACGTCGCCGCTGTCTACTTCACCACCACCCCGGACCTGAACGCCGGGTTTCCCGCCGCCGCCGCGCGTCAGGCAGGTTGGACCAACACCGCGCTCATGGGGGCCACAGAAGTGGCGGTGCCGGACAGCTTGCTCCGCTGTGTCCGCGTGATGATCCTGGTCAATACCGATAAAGAACCCCAGGACCTCGTAAACCTCTACCTTAAGGGTACCGACATCTTGCGCCTCCAGGGAGTGGAATCAACCTGATGGAATTGCGGAATTTCCTGTTTAACCGCTTCCCCTATTACGGCCTTCGGGCCGATGGAATTGTGTAATATAAGAGTCCTGTAGGTATTTAACTTGCTTCGTGCGGTGGGTAGGGAAATTCTACCAAGTTAAGGTGAAAAAGACATGATTGTCGTAATGGGAAAAGACAGTTCGCCAGAGCATCTGGCGCTAGTTGAACGGCGGATTGAAAGCCACCCCGGCCTGAAACCGCAGGTATTCCACGGAGTGGAACGAATAGTAGTCGGCGTTCTTGGCACCATAACCCCGGACCTCAAAGATGAGTTGGAGCTCTTGCCGGGGGTCTTGGATGTTGTCCTCATCTCCAAGCCCTACAAGTTGGCAAGCCGTGAATTCCACCCGGACAGTTCCACGGTCACCGTGGGCGACGCTGTCATTGGCGGCCCGGAGCCGGTGATCATGGCCGGTCCTTGCTCCGTAGAGGATGAAGAACAAATGGTGAGCACGGCCCGGGCCGTGAAGGCCGCCGGAGCCAAGATTCTGAGGGGAGGCGCTTTCAAGCCCCGGACCTCTCCTTATAGCTTCCGCGGAATGGGAATCGAGGGACTGGAGCTCCTGGACATGGCCAAGCAGGAGACCGGCCTTCCAATTATCACCGAGGTGATGTCTCCCCGGGACGTCGACATCGTCGCTCAATACGCGGACATTCTCCAGATTGGCGCCCGCAACATGCAGAACTACAACCTGCTGGACGAGGTGGGCGAAACCAAGAAACCGGTAATGGTCAAGCGGGGCTTGGCCGCCTCCTACGAAGAGTGGCTTCTGGCCGCCGAGTACGTCATGGCCGGAGGCAACGAGCAGGTGATGCTCTGCGAACGGGGAATCCGGGGCTTCGAGCAGTACACCCGGTTCACGTTGGATGTCGCGGCGATTCCAGTGATAAAGCGTTTGAGCCACCTGCCGATCGTCGCCGACCCCAGTCACAGCACTGGACGCTGGTACCTGGTGACCCCGGTGGCCCTGGCCGCCATCGCCGCCGGAGCCCACGGCCTGCTGATCGAGGTACATCCCAACCCGGATACCGCCAAGTGCGACGGTCCCCAATCATTGACCTTCGAGAACTTCAATAGCCTGATGGACCAGACTCGCGGCGTAGCAGCGGCGCGACCGGTCGCGGCCAACGTCTCCTAGAGGCGAAGCGCGGCCCGGACTTCGCAATCCGGGAACAACGGACTTGAGGGGCGAGATAGCAATCTCGCCCTTTTGTCTGGCCAATGAAGTCCGCCTATCCGGACGTGACCACGGGAGTGCGAATGATATCTAGGTTCATTAATTGCCGATTATATATAGTTTACCCCATTTTACCCTCCAGTTATTACGATTTATATAACGAGAGGTAACTTCTCTGACGATACCATCACAATTCAGAAATCCCCGATTGATTTTGAAATATTCCGTTGATAAAATGCTGATAATTGCAATTCCAAATACTATAATACTTAACCCGGCAGACCCGCAGACGTAGCTGGAGGGTCAAAATGTTACCACGAGTCAGTCTAGCGCCCGCAAACCGGCAGGACGCCGACAGGGTCGCCCAGTGGTTGAACGACGCTGAAGTTAACGCCGTTTGGTACGGCGTCGACAACGACGGCGTTCCGGTCCACATCGGCTACTCCCCCCATCAATTGGTCAATGCCTCAGATGAAGAGGTCCAGGAGTTGTTCGAACACGAGGACCGCAAGATCTATTCCATCTATACCCAGGATGGCGAGCACATTGGTGAGGCCCAACTGGTGATCGAGTGGCCCCTGCAGGAAGCTCAGGCGTTCATCCTGGTGGGGCGCAAGGACCTGTGGCATCACCATTACGGGACAATGGCCATGGTCGGGCTGCTCGACGAAGCTTACGACCACCTTGGCTTGCACCGGGTCTGGGTGGACGTGCCCGAGTACTCGGAACACGCCTTCCAGCTTTGCCAGCACATCGGATTTGTCCTGGAGGGACATCTACGGGAAACCCACCTTAAGGACGGACAATGGTACGATTCCCGGGCCATGGGACTCCTGGCGGGTGAGTACGCCCGCCGCCGGACCAGGCTGATGGGAAACGCCGCGGCTTAAGCCACCGTTTCTCATCCGGCCCAATGGTAACGCCACCCATGCTTCTCTTACGAGGAGGTCGCTATGCCGGTCATAACCGTCAACGGCGCAATAGGTAGCGGCGCTGTTCCTGTAGGACAGATGGTAGCCGAACAGCTTCGCCTCAATTTCGTAGACCGTTTGGTCTTCACCCAAGCCGCCCGGTTGGTTGGTTCCCCCGTCGGCGCTCTGATCGACAAGGAACAACGGGTCGTCCGGTTCCGCGACCGGTTGGGCAGCTTCATCCAGACCATGCTGGAGAGGTCGGCGGTTTCGGGTGTTAGCGGAGAACCCTATTTCGGCCGGGGGATCGAGACACTGCCCCCGGAAACCTACGCGGAATTGGCTGGGGACACCACGGCAACCGCCAACAAGGTTGACGACCAGGCTTTCATGGACGCCACCACCACCGTGGTGAAGGACCTGTACAACAAGGGCGATGTGGTCATCATAGGCCGCGGGGCCAACGTGATTCTAGGCGACTCCCCCGGCGTCATTCACATAGGGCTGCTCGCGCCCCTGGATAGCCGGGTGGAAGTGATGATGCGCCGGGAACACTTCGACCGCGACGAGTCCCGCAGCTACGTGGAAGAATTGGACCAGGCGAGGATTGCGTTCTTCCGCAAGTACTTCAACTCCCACCCCGACGAGCCGAGCCTTTATCACCTAACTCTCAACATGGCAAGAATCGGTTACGACACGGCCACTGAGATCATCAAGCACGCCGCGACAGACCTGAGTTCCTAGTCCGCCGAGGCATTCCAGTCCCTTACCCGGGCTATCGCAGTCTAGGTGCGATAGCCCCGTCACCTTTCCGCCACCCTTCGTCTTTCCTGTGAAAGCGGGAATCCATCGCCCAGACCCACCAATTACGTCTACCGTCCTGGCAGTCCCCAATATCTGAACTCCAGCCTCTGCCGGAGCGACGGCGGGACCGCCTAATATGCAATTGTGCTGTGCCGCCGCTCAGGGTCTCTTAATCGTCCGCCCATAAGACCATTCTCCCCCTTTCGGAAAAAGGGGAGACATTTGGGAAGCCTAGTTTTGAGATAGTTACTTGCAATTGAACGGCCCTGGGGCCCCTTCCCTAATCCTTAACCGCCGGAAGCAGATCCAGAATCTCCCTGGCCTGCTCGGGGGTCGCTGGCTCCCGGCCCAGGGCGCGAGCCATATTGACCGCCCACTCGATGTATTTCGCGTTGGACGTCGGGCACGGGTCGTTGGGCAAAAAGGGACTGTCTTCCATCCCCACCCGCAGGTGCGCGCCCGTGGCTATCGCTATGGCCCCGATGACAAACGTCTGGTCTCCATTGCTATGGGCAAGCCACGTTGCGCCGGGGTAGAACTCGCGGATATTGTCGGTAATCTGCGTGTAATTGCGCGGCGAACCCACCATGGACTGGCGGCCATCCCCCCAATGCGCGCCCGGTTCTATCAGAAAATACCTGGAGCTTTTGATATTCCCTTCCCGCATCAGGGTTATGGCATTGTTCAGCATCCCGGTGTCGTGGACAGCGGGTTCGGGAAAGGTGCCCCGCTGGTAACAAGCGTCCAGGGTGGCGCAAATATCCTCGTAGCTGTTGGGGGATATGGTGGTCTGGCGTTTTCCTGTCTCCGCGTCCTGTGGCCAACGCACGCCGTGGCCAAGGTTAAGAGACACCATCTCCACTGGATTCGGAGTCCCCAGCAGGTAGCCGGTGACCTCGTCCACCGGCACGCCGGCCCGCCGGGCGGTGGTGTAATTCAAGACCAGGTCGCATTGGGCGCGGATCATCGCGCTGGCCTCCGCGTACCAGGAGGGATCGTAGCTCGCGCTGCCATCGGGGTTTCTGGCGTGGATATGAACGATGCAGGCTCCGGCGTCGTAGCACCTGATTGCTTCCTGGGCCACCTCTTCAGGGGTCCAGGGCACATGAGGGTTGTCTTCCCGGCCTCGTCCGCCGTTCAGGCAGCCCTTGATGATAATCGTGTCCATTTCGCTCCTTCTCACCCATGATTGCCACGTCCGCGGCGGAGGCCCGTCCTGGCCTCGGAGCGCCGGGAACGGCTGCATTTTATGATACTATATTGCGTGACGCCATCGAGACGGCTGACAACGCCGGGGGCTGACCCGGAACGGCAAGGCCGCAGTCAAAACGGCGGGTAGGTAGCAATGGCAGACGTGTGGATTCCGACCCGAATGCAGACCCTCACCGGAGGCCAGCAGATTGTTCAGGTCGAAGGCGCAACTGTCCGCCAATTGATTAACAACCTGGAGCTACAGTTCCCCGGAACTCGAGACGTTTTGTACGACCGCGAGGAAGACTCGCTCCTACCCGGTGTCGCCGTCATCGTCGATGGCGAGACCAGCCAATTGGGCCTGCTGGAACGCCTGAACGAAAATAGCGAAGTCCACTTTTTGCCTGCCATCGGGGGAGGTTAGCTGGACTTCCCTTGCCCCTGCTCACGGAGCAAGACGCCCCATCCACTCCCACCGCGCTGGTGTTGAGATGGAATATCTCCTGATTCCAGGTGAAGGGCCGCCCCTCCGGGTCCATTCCCGGTGCGAGGACGAGCTACTGGCAAAAGCCGAACTGTTGCTTTTTGCCGAAGACGCCTCCGTGTCGTACCCTGGCCGCCCGGTGGTGGGTTCCTACGACGTGGAACCCAGGCTTACTATTGCCAACCTGAAGCGGGCCTACCGCTACGACCACGCCGGATACCGCCGCCTCCTGGAGTTCCGCCAACGAGTCCTGAAGCAGGGATGGACATACCCAAGATGGGAGCCCTGAACGCAGGCTAGACCGCTACCGGGGACAACTTGACCGTCCGGCCTTCTCTGGCAGACTCGATCATCGCCAGCGTGATCTCGACCACGCGCAGCCCGTCAACTCCCGTGGCCGCGGGTTCCCGGTCCTCCTCGATGGCCCGGTGGAAGTCCTCCACTTCGGCTATGAAGTTGCCCAGGTAATGGTAGGAACAGACTTCCGTGCGGTGGACATCTTCGCTGATCAGTTCCACCCGGCCCTGCCTGGACTCCCACAAGGTTGCCTGTCCGGTGATTCGCCCCATGCTGCCGTAGATCGCGAGATCGTTGCGGGAGTCCGGCAAGAGTCGGCTGCACGTGACGGTGGCGATCACACCGCCTTCGAACCGCAGGGACAGTGTGGCAAGTTGTTCCAGTGGTTGGTCGCTGGTTTGCCCGTCGGTCATGGCGTTTACTTCGGTCACCTCGCTGCCGATGAGAAAGCGCATCAAGTCCACTGCGTGAACGCCTGTTCCCATCATCGTGGAAGCCCCGCCGATCATGTCGGGTTCGTCCCACCATAGCCGTTGTCCGCTCCGTGGGGGAGGACCCTCCTGCCCCCGCACGCCGAACGCCCACTGTCCCTGTGCCAAAACCAACCGGCCCAGAACACGCTGTTCTATGGCCTGCCTGGCCATAAGGTGGCCTGGATGTGTCCGCAGATGGTAGCCGACCCCCAGCTTGACTCCATGCTCACGGCAGACTTTGACCATCGAGGCGGCGTCCTCAACCGTCGTCGCCATCGGCTTTTCGCACAGAACGTGCTTTCCGGCCCGGGCGGATTGCAGCGTGTGTACCGCGTGGACCGAGTTGGGCGAGCAGATGAACACCGCGTCAACTCTGGAGTCGCTGAGCATGGCGTCCAGGTCATCGTACGCCGCGTTGGCCCCGTGTTTCTCGGCAAAGGCTTCGGCCCGCCCCCGGTCTCTGCTATAGACGGCAGCCAATTGCGCGTCCTGAGCCTCCGCAATGGCCGGAACGACCTTGAGGTCCGGGTGGAAACCAGTGCTAACGATACCCCAACCAAGCGCCACGATTCACCTCCATACCGGCCTTCGCAGGGTCATTCGGTTGTTCGCCTGATCTGTGATTTCTTCGATTCCGGGATTTATATAATTGGAAATCATGCGAATCCCATAATCCTGTGAATCCCGGTCCGGACAATTGGGCCGATAATCGAATGACCATGCCGGCCTTCGGCTGTCAACGTAAAATAGGCAACCCCAACGCCCCTGTCAATCTCGCCCATCCACGGGAGCCTTTTATCCGTCTATGCCACCGGCGTATGAGCAAGGCCGGCTCAATGGTACTGAGAGCAGACTCCAACAAGTCCGTCTGCCGCCCCGGTCTCTAAGTAACTGTTCAGAGATGATGACTCGGAATGACTGAATCTCACGTCGGTCATCTCTACGATACTCCTCTTAAGATGTCTCGCCGCCACCCGTCATGCCCGCGAAGGCGGGAATCCAGAATTGCCGATGATATGGACAGTTGCTGGTTGCAAGGGTTTCTGGATTCCGGGTCAAGCCCGGAATGACGGGTTGGGAGTAGGAAGGACGCATCGATTCTGAACACTTACCCTGGAGCCGGATCGTTGACCGTGTATACGTGCTGAAGTACCATGAGCATTGGGGTATCCGAACTGGATACGGTCCCTTCTCCCTTCCCACGGATGTCAAGTTAGACCCATATCCAATCAGAGGTGGTCAATATGGCAGCCTACCTTTTCGCTGAGATCAACGTAACGAACCCCGCGACCTTTGACGATTACCGTGAAAAGGTTGGCCCACTGGTCGAAAAATTCGGCGGCAAATACCTGGTGCGCGGCGGCGGCTATGAAAAGGTGGAGGGGGACTGGTCTCCCCAACGCCTGGTCGTCATCGAGTTTGAGGACTTGGAGCGGGCAAAGGCATTCTACTTTTCCGAAGAATACAAGCCAGTCATGGCAATCCGGAAAAGTGCGTCCACCGGCAACGTGCTACTCGTCGAGGGCTTCTAGGGCTTTCAACACATGTCCAGCGTAAAAGACCGGCAAAACCAGGTTACACTCCCCATACAGGGGATGACCTGCGCGGCTTGCGTCTCCCACGTGGAGAAGGCTATCGGCGCAGTTGAGGGCGTGGCCGGTGTGTCGGTGAATCTGGCCGTGGAGACGGCCGCGGTAGAATTATCCACCGCGGCCGTCCCGGTTGAAGACCTGCGCCGGGCCGTGTCCAATGCCGGATATAGCATTCCCCCGTCGAAGGCCACCCTCACCATAGGCGGCATGACCTGCGCCGCTTGCGTCTCCCACGTGGAAGGCGCATTGCAGGGAGTGACCGGGGTCCTTGAAGCCAGCGTCAACCTGGCCACGGAAAAGGCCACCGTGGAGTATCTACCTGGCGTTGCCGGGACGGTTACTTTCCGCGAGGCTGTTTCCGCCGCCGGATATCAGTTGGTGGCCAGCGGCGAAGCTCCCGAAGACACCAATAGCGAGTTGGAGCGGCTTTCCCGCACTGGGGAGACACGGGCGTTCCGCCGCCGGTTCATCGTGTCCGCTGCCGGCGCTGTGCTGCTCTTCCTGGGCAGTTTCCACGCCTTCCCCTGGACTCATGCCCTATCGTCGTTGGCCTACTTCCCGTTCCTGCTTTGGGCTCTGGCGACACCGGTGCAGTTGTGGGCAGGCTGGAGCTTCTACCGATCGGGGTTGGGCGCGCTGCGCCACGGAACCAGCAACATGCACACGCTGATCGCCCTGGGCACCACCACGGCCTACGGATACAGCGTTGCCATCGTCCTGATGGGCTGGCTCGCCCCTGAATTCCTGGCGTCCCAAGGCATCTCATCGATGTTGTATTTCGACACGGCGGCAATGATCATCGCCTTGATACTCCTGGGCGGCTACCTGGAGTCCCGCGCCAGAGGGCAGACCTCCGACGCGATCCGAAGGCTTATCGAGCTGAGACCCAGCACGGCCCGAGTAGTCGCCGAAGATGGGGAGAAAGAAGTGCCGGTAGGCGCGGTTGCGGTGGGCGACCTCATTGTCGTTAGGCCCGGAGAGAAAATCCCGGTCGACGGCGAAGTGACTCAGGGACATTCAACGGTGGACGAGTCAATGCTCACCGGGGAGAGCATGCCGGTCGACAAGTCCCCAGACTCGCCCATCTTCGCCGCGACGGTCAATAAGACCGGATCATTCACTTTCCGGGCGACCCGGGTGGGACAGGACATGATGTTGTCCCAGATTATTCGCCAGGTTGAGGACGCCCAGGGGTCGAAGGCCCCGATTCAACGGTTGGCCGACCGCGTGGCGGCATATTTCGTCCCCTCGGTCATAGTGGCCGCACTGACCGCGTTCGTGTTCTGGAGCGTGTTTGGACCGGACCCCTCGCTGACTCCGGCGGTCATGGTGTTCGTGGCGGTGTTGATTATCGCCTGTCCCTGCGCCCTGGGACTGGCGACGCCGACGGCGATCATCGTCGGTACTGGAAAAGGGGCGGAGCAGGGAATTCTGGTCCGCAGTGCTCAGGCGTTGGAGGTTGCCCACCGTGTCGATACCGTCGTGCTGGACAAGACGGGCACCCTCACCACCGGTCAACCAGCGGTCGCGGGCATATATCCATTGGGGGTTTCCGAGGACGATTTGCTTAAACTCGCCGCGTCGGCGGAGCAGGGCTCGGAACACCCGCTAGGCCAGGCAATTGGGCGAGAAGCCCAGGCGCGGGGGATCAAACTCACGACAGTCGACAATTTCGAGGCTGAACCAGGCAAAGGAGTCTACGCGGAAACTGAAGGCGGTCCGGTCCGGATCGGCAACGAGGCTTGGCTACAGTCCTACGGGGTCCAGCTCTTCGACATGCCAGACTTGGCCGGGGAGTTGGCGGAGCGGGGTCAGACACCTGTATTCGTGGCGGCGGACAAGGACCTGATGGGCGTCATAGCGGTGTCGGACCAACTAAAGCCCGAAGCTGCCGATACCGTGGGCCATCTACGAGCCCTGGGCCTGGAAGTGGTTATGTTGACCGGTGACAACGCCCGTTCGGCGGGCGCGATCGCATCCCGCCTGGGTGTGGACCGGGTGGAATCGGACCTGCTTCCCCAGGACAAAGTTGAAGTGGTGCGGCGGCTCCAGGCACAAGGCAAGACCGTTGCCATGGTTGGAGACGGTATAAACGACGCCCCGGCCCTGGTGCAGGCGGATGTGGGCCTTGCCATGGGCAGCGGGACGGATGTGGCCATGGAGTCGGCGGACATCACGTTGATTCGGTCCGACCTTTCAACGGTAATCGGGGCATTCAACCTGAGCCGGGCCACCATCCGGGCGATAAAGCAGAACCTGTTCTGGGCTTTCTTCTACAACGTGATGTTGATTCCCATTGCGGCTGGGGCGCTATACCCACTGTTCTCCGCTCTTGGAGGAGTCCCGGTTGCCTTGCAGTTTTTCTTCGGCGCGCAGGGTTTCCTCAACCCGGTGATGGCCGCAGCGGCGATGGCGGTAAGCTCGGTCACCGTGGTCACCAACTCCCTACGCCTAAAGCACACCAGCTAACCTCCCAGGAGAAATGCATCATGGCGACTGCAATTGACCCGATTTGCAAAATGGAAGTGGACACCGATAATCCCCCCGGCGGCCAGTCGGACTACCGGGGCAACAAATATTACTTCTGCGCTCCGGGGTGCAAAGTAGCCTTCGACGGCGACCCGGAAAAGTACCTGCGGGCGTCAGACCAACCGCCGGGGCAGCAGAGGGTATCTTTCATTTCCCGAATCTTCGGCCGAAAGTAGTCTCCACCAGGCTCTGCCTCTGACCTCTGTGAAACCGCGTTGGCCGAATCCTTCCCCTGCGTCACGTTGACAGCATACCCCGGCGCAAGTATGCTCGAAATTGCCCCGGCGTTCGGGCGATTGCCCCACACGGGTATACCTGTGCGAGATGGACGCCGAGGCTGGAAGCATCTGGAACTAGACCGCCCACCGCTATGATTGAATTCGACCTCCAAAAAGCGCTCACTACCACTTACAGTGGCTTCGGTGCGGCATTCGTCGTCCTGATGTTCTTGATACTGTTCACCGTGGCTGTGCGGTTGCTGTCGCGGCTCCGCGGTCAGACGGTCGAGGCCAGCATCGCAACCGATGTATACACTCCTTCCACCGCCTCGACTCCCGATCCGGTGCCGGCATCTGTGGCCGCGGTCACCGAGCTACAGGATGCGGGCCCGGTCATGCCGGGAGAGGATGACTTTGCCATTAGCGGCGGCAATGGCTCGGACGTCCCGGAAGACGCAGAGCCGGTGGACGACTGGAAAATCTACGGGAGATTGGAGGCTTTTTCATCTCGCAGGGTTGGCCTCAGGGGTGACTGACCAGGGCCGAAAACACGGGCGAGGCTTCCACGGTATGCTTTGGAATTTCTAAATGAGTCAGGGTTTGCGTCCCTGAGTTGGGGCAACGCCCTCCTGATTCTACTCGGCGTGGGATTCGCCGCCGTCGCGATAATCAAGCGCACCGAACCCTACGTCCTGCTACCTATAGGGCTCGGCATCATCCTGGGCAACCTGCCCGGGACTGGACTGACGTCCTTCGACCCCTCGGGCGAGATGCAAGCCTCGGGCATCTTCGGAGTCGTCTTCCATTACACACTCTCATTCTGGAACATCCTCCCTCCCCTGATATTCCTTGGCCTCGGCGCGCTCACCGATTTCGGTCCCATAATCGCCAACCCGAAAACCATGCTGCTGGGGGCCGCCGCCCAGTTGGGCATTTTCGTTGCCTTCTGGACAGCCCTGGGCCTCGGATTCTTCACAACCCCGGACCTCTTTTCACTCAAGGAAGCGGGCGCAATCGGAATAATTGGGGGCGCAGACGGTCCCACCACGATCTTCGCCTCCGCCAAACTGGCGCCGGACCTTCTCGGCGTCACCGCCGTTGTGGCTTACTCCTACATGGCAAGCGTGGTGTTCGTGCAACCGCCGCTGATGCGCCTGCTAACCACGCAGAAGGAACGGCAGATACGGATGCGTGCCCTGCGGGAAGTGTCCAAGACCGAGAAGCTGGTCTTTCCGGCAGGTGCAATGATTATCATCATCCTGTTCGTTCCGGAGTCGGCGCCCCTGATCGCCATGTTCATGATCGGGAATCTTTTCGGAGAAAGCGGTGTCGTACCCCGGCTGAGCAATGCGGCGTCCAACGAGATCCTGAACATCGCCACCATCTTCCTGATGATCACCATCGGGACTCAGCTATCGGCGGACCGGGTGTTCGAACTCCGGACGCTGGCAATCCTCCTGCTCGGTGTCGCCGCCTTCGCCTGCGGGACCATCGGGGGCTTGCTGTTTGCCAAGCTGATGAACCTGTTCGTCAAGGAGAAGGTCAACCCGCTCATAGGCTCCGCGGGAGTTTCGGCGGTTCCCATGGCGGCCCGTATTTCCCACACGCTGGGGCAGGAGGCCAATCCCGGCAATTTCCTGCTCCCTCATGCGATGGGGCCCAACGTTGCGGGCGTCATTGGTTCTGCGGTGGTCGCGGGGGTATTTATCTCGATTCTGGGTTAGGGCGGCGTAGGGAAGCCGTCTAGCCGAAAAAGCCGGATTCGATGTGCTCCTTGATAACACCGGCCACCAATGCCGGGCGTTGCACCGGCACATCGTGAACGCTGTCCTCCAGCCACACCACCTCGCCCTTAGGCAGAGCATCCACCGCCGTCTGTACCGATTGGGCGCGCCGTTCGTTTCTCTCAGCGGCTTCCGGGCTATCGTCCCGGCGAGCAGGGAGGACCAGGGCCGGACATTCGACCTTCGGAAACAACTGCGGAGGGTGGTGGTCCCACAGCGCGTCAATTATCCGGAGATGGCTGTCCCGGCTCAACCAGGACCGAATGGTGTTATCTTCCAGGACCTCGAAATTGGCAAGGATCATCGCTTCGAATTCGGGCGTCATCAGGGCCGGGTCACGGCGCGTCCGGATTCGCTCGACAAACTCTTCCAGGGTTACACCGGTGAAGATGGGCGGCGCCATCTGTTCCCTGGCGTCCGCCAGGCTCCCGTACCGGACCGAAGGCTCGATCATCCCTCCATCGATCAGGCAGATGCCCCGCGTCACCTCCGGATGGGCTACAGCGAATTCCAGGGCGACGTCACCGCCCCATGAATGGCCGACCACAATGGGTCGCTCCAGGCCCTTCGCCTCGATCAGCCCCATCAAATCGTTCCCAACGGAGGAAAAATCGTAGCCGTGGTCCGGTTTGGCGCTATGCCCATGACCCCGCTGGTCCATCGCGACCACCCGGTAATCGCCAACAAGAATGGAAGCGGCCTGTTCCCATATCTGGCAGGTTGACGCCAGGCCGTGCAGCAAGACTATAGGCGGGCCAGACCCTCCCCAGTCCCTCACGTGGAATGCGAGGCCGTTTATGTCAACCGATTCGTCACTCGGCGCCTGGGCCATGTCAGCTCCCCTACGTTGTTACCACGGCCTGTACCCTTTTACGCCTATTACGCCCCGTTAACCACGGCCGGCCTGCGGCCTTTGCTGGGGGAAACATCTTCGTAGGCATGGGCAACTTGGTACAACAAGGGCTCCTCGAAGGGCCGCCCTATTAGCTGGAGACCTATGGGCAGACCGCCGCGGCTAAAACCGCAAGGGACCGACATGGCCGGAAGACCCGTCGCATTGCTTGGGCTCGTGCACCTGGAGGTCATCCCCGCCCCTGGGCCCCTAACCGGATAGTCTTCCCCGGCGATATTGACCGTTTCCGAGTCGATACGCCACGCAGGGACAGGAGACGACGGCGTGACCAGGAAGTCTACTTCCTGGAGCACCTGCGCGTATTCTTCCTTGATGATTCGCTGGACCTTCATGGCCTTCGAGTAGTCCCGTCCCAGGATGAACTGGCCGGCCAGAGTACGGTATAGGACCGTCGGCCCATAATCGTCCCGGTTCTCCCTCAAAAAAGGCTCATGGGTTACCACGCTGTCGGCCATGCCAGCGATACGCAGAGCCCCGGCGTACTTCATGCTGGGGAGCGACACTTCCCTTACTTCCACGCCCAATTCTTCCAGGGCGCTAAGTGCCCCGCGGACTGCGGCTTCGGTATCCGGGTCCAGGAAATCGAAGTAATAATCGGTGGGGATACCCATCTTCAGCCCCGCCAGACCGTCCCCGAGCCGGGCCGAGAAGTCCGGCACCGGGACTGGTACAGTGCTGGGGTCCAGTGGGTCGTAACCGGCGATGGCCTGTAAAACGATCGCGCTGTCGGCCACGGACCGAGTCATGGGTCCGATGTGGTCGCCGTTGTTGCTGGTGACTTGTAGGCCCCGCTGGCTGACACGTCCGAAGGTCTGCTTCATGCCCACCACGCCGCAGAAGTTGGCCGGCCCTCTGACTGATCCTCCCAGGTCCGTTCCCAGGGACGCGAATGTAACGCATGCCGCCACATTCGCGCCGCCGCCGCCGCTTGACCCCCCGGGGATGTGGTCGAGGTCCCACGGATTACGTACTGCCCCGTAATGCAAGTTGTTTGAGGTGGAACCGGCGGCGAACTCTTCCAGGTTTTCCTTGCCAAGGATAACGGCGCCAGCTTCTTTGCACCTTGCCACGGCCAGGGCGTCTTCCGCCGGGACCTGCGCCGACAACACCTTGGAACCCACCGTAGTCCGGATTCCCGCAGTGTCTAGGTTGTCCTTAATTCCTATGGGGATGCCGTGAAGCGGTCCCCGGTATTCGCCCCGCATCAGGGCCGCTTCCTGCTCCCTGGCCTGGCTCCTGGCCTGGTCGTGCAGGATGGTGATGAAGGAATTCAAGACCGGCTGGAGTCTGTCCACCTGCTCCAGGGCTGCCTCGGTTAGCTCAACCGGAGAGATTTCCTTGGCCTGAATCTTCGGGGCCAACTCGGATATGGTCATCCTGATGAGGTCGGAGTTTGCCATTATGATTCACCCCCTTCTTTGGCTCGCAACAAACGGGAGGACAACACGTTTGAGAGGTCCAGGTCCTTCAGCTTCTCCACTTCGGCAAGGTACCCTTCGATGGCCGGCAGCGCCAGCTCCAACTCCTCGTCGGACATCTCCAACCCGTGGAAGTCCCTGATCATCGCTTTGAGCGTGTCCACGCTTATGGCCATTGCCTTCACCTGCCAATACTGGGATGCCCGCACCGTGAGTTTAGACCACCCCCGCGCGTAATTCCAGCCGTAGCGGCGGTCACTCCCACAGTACCAAGGCCTTTCAATCGTCCCCCCATTCGAGACCATTCTCCTCCTGTCACAAAATGGAGCGCCATACGACCATTCTCCCCCCTTGGGAAGTGGGGGTCCCATACGACCCAGGGTCTTTCAATTGTCAGCCTTGCCACAACCCGTCGTTCCGGCCCCCGTATCCAGTACGGGCAGGCTTTGAGCCGGAATCCAGGAAATCTTCTCTTTCGAACGTCCGCTCGGTAGGATTCATGGCTCCCGGCCTTCGCTGGGACGACGGTTAAGTCTGTATCGTGCTCTCGAAAGTACAATTGAAAGACCCTGCCATACGACCATTCTCACCCTTTCGCAAAAGGGGGATTTCCCCCTGCCCGGGTCTAAGTCCACGAGAATCGAGAGTATCTGGCCCTGTTCCGTGTCGCTAATCATAAAGACAAACCCTCTTCCAGACTCGCCATGGCTCCGTCTACATCGGCGGTTCTGCCCAGCGCCGGAAAATCCCCCTGACCCGCCTCTTCCGAAATGGGGGTTATGTACTTGACCGGTGCGGTACCGATTGGAGGTACTTGCGGCGATACTCAAAATTCAAGAGTCCCTGCCCGCAGTTCACTCCGCGTTGACTGGCCATGAGCCCAGGGCTAGAATGCGCCCACTATCCGCAACCTTCCAGGACTGAGAGGCAACATGTTCAAATTCGTTCATCACGTACGGTTCCTGGTACACGACCGCGACGCAATGGTGGAGTACCTGGAACAGAACTTCGGAATGAAACCCGACCGCCTGCAGGTATACGAGAACCGGGGCATGAAGAACGCCATCTACAAGGTCGGCCCCACGAATTTCGAGGTCACCGAGCCTCTGGACCCCAACTCGGCCATGAGCAAGTTCCTTGAAGAACAAGGGCCGGGCGTATATCACCTTGCCTGGGGAGTCGACGATATCGGCCAAATTGCGAACGACCTGGCGGAGAAGGGAAACGAGATGCGCGGCGAAGGCGGACTCACCCGGAGCGCCGATGGCTACCTGACCGCCAATATCAGCCCCTCCAGCTCCCTTGGAGTCCCCTTTCAACTAGCCGAAGGGTAGCCAACCGCCCCGGAGCTAACGCCCATTCCGGTCTTGAGGAAAGATAGCGTAGAGGGAGTTACGATACAATAGGATCAAATCGCGGGTCCAGGAGCCGAGCATGGACAATAGACTTGTCACCTACGATCAGGACGGCGGCGTAGCCGTCCTGACTTTGAACAACCCCGGACGCCACAACGCCCTTTCCACCGAGGTCATGGAGACCCTCAAGGACTACCTGCGGCGGTTCGAACAGGACTCTGCGGTACGCGTTGTTGTACTGCGCTCCCAGGGCCCGGTCTTCAGCTCGGGACACGACCTGAACGAAATGATCGACCGGGACCATGACTCCTACACCGCCGTGTTCGCCCTCTGTACCGAGGTCATGGAGGCCATCCGGCTGCTGCCCAAGCCCGTCATTGCCCAGGTCCACGGCCTCGCCACAGCCGCGGGATGTCAGTTGGTGGCTACCTGCGATCTGGCCGTGGCCGCCGAGTCCGCCCGGTTCGCGACACCGGGCGTCCAGATCGGCCTGTTCTGCACCACTCCCGGCGTGGCGCTGGCCAGGGCGGTCAACACGAAGAAGGCCATGGAAATGCTTCTGACCGGCACACCCATCTCCGCCGCCGAAGCCCTCGGCGCGGGGCTAGTGAACCGTGTGGTCCCCGAAGAGGAGCTAGACGAAAACGTGATGGAGTTGGCCCATCACATCAGCTCGGCCAGCTCCCAGACCCTTGCCATAGGCAAACCCGCCTTCTATCAGCAGATCGAGATGGATCGGCCCGCCGCCTACGACCTGGCCCAGGCTGTCATGGTGGACAACCTGGAGAAAGAGGACGCCCAGGAAGGAATCTCCGCCTTCCTGCAGAAGCGTCTGCCCAACTGGCGGCATTAGGCAGCCCTCCAGACCGGCTGTTACAACACAGCCAGCCGGTACCCGGCCCACACGGCCCCCAACCCCAAGACGATCTGCAGGGCAACGTTGGTTAAGGCCAACATAACCGAGCCATCACGAAACAGGGTCAGAGTATCGTAGCCGAAGGCTGAGAAGGTCGTAAACCCTCCCAGGAACCCGACGAACAGTAAAGCCCTGGCTCCGCTGTTTGGGCCCAACACACCGTGCACCGACGCCAACCCTCCCAGCACACCGATAATAAAGCAACCGGCGACGTTTACTATCAGGATACCGTAAGGGAATGCCGTGCCGGCCGGCAGTAGCTGCTGCACTTCGCGGTTCAATAGGAACCTAAGCACCGAGCCGGCGAACCCACCGGCTCCAACAAGCAAAATCGTCGCCATCCTCGACATCCCTTCCGGCGTTCCAGACCATTGTATAGGGAATCTCTTGGCGTTGCGCCGCAGCCGGAGCCGCATTCGGAAAAGAGTGGACGAATCGGGGATCAAGTATCAAAATACACTTCACCACCAAGCATTCGACTAATCGATGTTAGAACAGGACCGGACGACAACATGAACCAGAGAATCCGAGTGCCCCACCCCTTCGCCGCAAATCCCCTTGACCGGGGGGAGCGCGAACGTCGGGATGAAGACTGGTTGTCCAGGGTCGCAATCGACCCCACTACCAAGCTTCTGCCCATGGCCGACCTGAACGTGCCCATCGCCCCTGGGACCGCCCAGGAGTTGGCCTGGATAACCCCATCCGACTTGCAACGGTCGGGTGTGGACACCACGCCCGTGTTCCTGGGCCTCATAAACAGCGTGGCGCACTTCGTAGTAGACGTGACCGAACACCGGCAGGCGATAGCCGAGTTCCAGGACCGGGGACTCCTGACCTTTGAGGACGCCAGGGCCGCCGCCGAGTATGTAAGCGGACCCGAGTCGGGCATAATCGCCCAGGCAAGGGCCCAGTTAAACTGGCACAATAGGCACGGCTTTTGCTCCGTATGCGGCAACGCCAGCTACATCGCCAGGGGAGGCCAGGTGAGGCGATGCCCCGAATGCAAGACCGAGCATTACCCACGGACCGATCCCGTGGTCATAACCGTGGTCCATGACGAGGACCGGTGTCTGCTCGGCCAGTCACGGGGCCGCCTGGTGCAGATGCGAAGGTACTCGGCCTTGGCCGGATTCATGGACCAGGGAGAGTCCATCGAGGAAGCGGTCGCCCGCGAGATAATGGAGGAGGCGGGAATCCAGGTCGGCGCCGTCACCTACCACTCGTCCCAACCCTGGCCATTCCCATCGTCCCTGATGATTGGGTGCCATGCCGGCGCGGCCACCACCGAGATCGCCATGGACACCGAGGAGATGGCCGACGTGCGCTGGTTCGATCGCGAAGAGGTGCTGTTGGCCCTGGAGGAACGGAGCGACGTCCTGGCGGTCCCAGGCCCGCTGGCCATCGCCTATCACCTGATCCGCGCCTGGGCTTTGGGTGAAGCCGGCTAGTGCTCCAGGGATTCCGGAAAGGTATTGGCTTTGGGTGCGGGTGCCCCCTCGGAGTAATCGCCGTCCTGGTGGTCCTCTTCGTCCTGCTCTTCGTCGTATGCGGGGCCTGGGAGTAACGGCTGCCTTACTTCCTGGTTGCCCGCCCCTTCAAAGCGAGCAGGGAACAACTTACGCTGATTAAGCCTACTCCCAGGGTCGCGCCAAGTCCCTTCAACAACGTGAACGGTTCCCAGCCTCCCCAAATCAACGACCGCAGCGCCTCCAGTAGGTACGTCACCGGGTTGAAGTCCGCCACGGTGGACAACCAGGGCGTCATCGCTTCCTGGGGCAGAAACAGCGTGGTCATAAACAGGAACGGGAAGAACAGGAGGAAGCTGAGATTCACCGCCTGGGGATTGCCGGTCTTGAACGCGATGGCATAGGGAAATCCCGCGTAGAACAGTCCCCAAAGCCCCGCCATCAACATGAAGGTCAAAGCTCCGGGCAAGCCCGTTACGAACCAGACTCCGACCACGGCGCCCATTATGATCACCGGCACCGTCAGCGCTACCACCAAGGCGAAATCCGCCGCCATCAACCCCAATAGCAGAGCCAGGCGATTGACCGGGGTAATGACCAACCGGTCGAAGTACCCGCTCTGAATGTCGGTCACCACGGTAATGGCCCTGGAAATCCCGGTAACCGCGAACAGCACGGCCACAGGTAGCTGGAACGCCCTGTAGTCCATCTCCGGCAGTTGCCCGGCAAAGTCTTCCAACGCCCCAACGGTAAGGAGGTAAAACAATACAGGTACGGCCACGGCGGTGATCGTGGTCTCGTAGTCGCGAATGACGGAGCGGATAGCCCTTTCACCCACTGACACGACGTCCCAAAGAAACCCGGCCCGGCGACTCCGGGCTACCGGGCGCGACGATATAGCGGACATCATATCTCCTTGAATAATTAACGGCTTGGTCCGGCCAGCAATCCGGTCCGGGGCATCACCGGGCTAGCGGATCGATTGGATCGACCGAGGCGCTAGTAATGACTACCCGGAGCTGTCTACAGCCTCGCCGCCGGTAGCGCCGTCTTGGACGCCAACGCCTTCCTGGAAACGCGCTCCGGTTACCTGGAGGAAAACGTCTTCCAAGGTGGGAGTCCGGAGAGTCAGTTCCCTCACGGCAACACCGTGTTCGTTGAGGGCCAGGGCTACCGTGCTTATGAGGGCCGCCCCGTTGGTCACGCTGACGGTCAACTGGTCCCCGTGCGCTTCCACGGCGGACACGTCGGGAATCCCCCGCAGCGCGGCGGTCGCGGTTTCCGCGTCCCGATCCAGCCTGGCCACGATCAAGTCCGCGCCACGTGCCCGTTTCAGGTCCTTCGGAGTGCCCTGGGCTGCCAGCTTGCCACGGTCGATGATCCCGACATTGTCCGCCAGTGCGTCCGCCTCTTCCAGGTATTGCGTCGTAAGGAAAATCGTGACGTCTAATTCGGTGTTTATCTTGCGGACCTCGTCCCAGATTCGGGACCGGCTGATGGGGTCGAGTCCGGTAGTCGGTTCATCCAGGAACAGCACTTCAGGCCAATGCACCAGGGCGGCGGCAAGGTCCAACCGGCGCTTCATGCCCCCGGAATAGGTGCCAATCAACCGGTCCATCGCTTCTCCGATGTCGATCAGGTCCGAGAGGTCGGCAATACGGTCTTTTACCTGCTTCCCGGTAAGCCCGTACAGCTTTCCCTGGAGGCGAAGAAGCTCCCTGCCCGTCTGTTTATCGTCCAGGGCAGCCTCTTGAAGCGCAGCGCCGATGGTCCGGCGGACCTCGGTGGGCTGTTCCATGACGTCGTACCCGGCAACTGTGATCTTCCCCGCGGTCGGAGCAAGCAGGGTGATTAACATCCGGATAACCGTCGTCTTACCCGCCCCGTTGGGGCCGAGGAAGCCGAAGACCTGGCCCTTTGGCACCCGAAGGTCTACCCCGTCCACGGCGCGGACCGTCCCGAACTGGCGGACCAACCCCTGGGTGATGATGGCGTCGTCAGAAGCGTAGTTGGTCATATTAGTCATACGTCTCGGAAGACGAATCGCGTCTGTGTTGCAGGCAATCTTGCGCCGCGCCACAGGTGGTTACATGTAGCATAACAGGACACGGGCCGGAGTCGAAGCGGCGTAAAGCAGCGGGTAATGGGCAGCCCCCCATGGGCTTTCCGGATGGTCCATCATCAAGTTCACGAACATTGGGACCAAGAACGACATGATCGTGACTCCGTCGCGGACTTGGGCGCGGTTCACAGAGCTGTTCCAGGTTGCGCCTCCGTGAACGAGCTGATTTCGTAGAACGTAAAGGCGGTCGAAAACCGTGTTGAGAACAGCCCGGGTGTCCCCCTGGGCAAAGGAATTCATAGCCGTAGATTGGCTCTGATTGAAATGGCTTCGCCAGTCACCGCCCAAGGAGACTCCATTATGGTGTTTCCAATAAGGTTGAAACACGAACCGGTTGCTCAGCAGCGCTCTAATGGGCTCGTAGAACGTCTCCCACATCAGACGGTGGACGGCGTGAGTGTTGTCCAATGCCAGGACCCTGAGAAAATACCGGCTGAATGTGTCCCGCTCGATGGTGTGAGACGGGTCCTGGCTGTCTTCCGCGTAAAGGGCGTTGAACCCAATCCAATAGAAGATGCAAGCCGCGTCGTAGTCCCCCGCCTCAACCTCTCTCTCCGCCCTGTCGAGCCAACTCAATCCCCGGTGGACCCGCAGACTCAGATTTTCGGGAAAGGTGTCCCTGATGAGCCTTTGTTTAGCCTTCAAGGACGCGAAGGTGTGCAGTGGGTGAACAGGAGCGGCGCACATACGATAGCCTCCGTTACGCGCTCGATTTGGAGGACCAAAGACCCCATGGATGCGCCGGCTCTTCTGCGGTTACCGGCCGAAAGCCTGGCTCCTCCTGCCTCTTTGGGTGAGGGCGAGGATACCCAGGAGGATCCATGCGGGGATAGAAGTGGCAACTGGGTATCCAACGACTCCAACCGGACCTAACAGACCGCCCATAATCGCTCCGGCTAGGGCAATCGGCCCCAAAACCAATGCACACACAATCGCCAGGACTGGGGAACGCCGGTGGATCAAGCGGACTGCCAGGGTCAACGGCACTGCCGCCGGCCAGGTCAGAGCGAACAATATCAAGAATTGGTTTAGGTCTGGACCGGAGGAGATGAACTGGAATCCGAATCTGGCAACCGAGACACCCACCACAAGAAGAGGAAGCCAAAGAGAATACAGAATAGTGCGTATCATATCCAAGACCTCCTAAATGGAGAGGTCAACCGAGGTTACCACAAAGTTACGAGTGGATTGCGATGAGATATGCGCAGGGTTATGCTAATTTGATGTGGGCTCCGCCAGGGGAGGGCCGGATTCCACCTTCTATGCGGCATAGATGGTTTGCTGACCTTCTATCAATGGAAGAAGGCCAGCAAGAAGGAAGTTGATATCGTGATAGCTGACCAGAGGCAACGGACGTCGAAATGCGTAACTCGCGCTACCGTTGACTTGGTCAGATCTTGACTAAGTTAGTTGCCCAGCCAGCCGGTCTCGGAGATGTCGAGGATCACACCGTCTGGGCCGCTCAGCTTGATCTCGGCCTGGCTGGGGCCGGGGCCACGGTTCTCCGACCTAGGGGTGAGCCGCTTTGCCCCGCCGTTTTCCATCCGCGCGGCGTACTGTTCCACGTCGTCCACAACAAACCCGATGTGGTGGAGGCCGCTGAAGTCCGCGCCCTGCTCGCCCACGTCGGCGTCTCCGGCGGACTTGCACTTACGGATCGTCATGTTCAATTCGCCGTCGCTGAGGTAGACATGACCTCCGCTACCCCGGCCAACTTCCTGCAAGCCCAGAGTCTCCACGTAGAAAGCCGCAACTCTGTCGGGGTCTGTTGTCGTATAGGCTATATGTTTGATCTTGACCACGCTGCTTATGTACCTCCAAATGGTTCTGTAATGTGCCGAGGGTTCGACATTCAAGAATATAATGTCCGAAAAGGTTCAGGCTAACACGTCATCCAATAGCGCCATCTTGTCCTGGAATACGGCCATAGCCCGTTGTTCCGGCACCCCGAGGTAAAACCGAAGGCCCTGCACGTATTCCAATACCTCTCTCGGGAGCATGAGAAGGTCGTCCCGCGGGCCAGTGGCGGCATAGAGATTGTTAATCCAGTCTTCTTGTCCAACAAACAGGGCGTCTTCCAGGACCACCCGGTCCTGACGGTCCATGTCAACGCGGGCCATCCAACGTGAAAACACGAAGGGCAGCCCGGTCCACGCTTGCCACTCTTCCCCGAGATCATACCGGTGGGGGAATCCACGCGCGCCTCTCCTCCGCCGAATCGCCTGGTTTCCGCTGAGCAGGAAAGCGTCGTGTTCCGACTGTTGATCGACGAACGCCTCCCGCCGGATTTCGTGCTTCAGCGTCAGCAATACCTGAAGCAGGCTAACCGACGTTGCGTCGCTGTTTCCAAGCACGATCCGCTTGCCGCTCAAGTCTTCTATGGGATCCCTGGAGAACAGTACGCTCGCGGTGGCCCTGGTGACCGACGCGACGCAAAACCCGCTTATGGGGTTGGCTTTCTGGACCAACCGGAACGTATCGACCAACGACACTGGCCCGGCATCGACGGTCCCCTCGTCCATCGCCTCGGTCACGGCGTTCGGGTCCATGCTTATCAGTTCGATGCCCCGCCGCTCCATGTCGAAATAGAACGCTTCACATTCCAGGTTGGGTATTCGGGCTACCTTCATGGGCATGGCAAAGACTAACTCCCGGCAAGCTCTATGGCTAGGCTTGAGTATGCGGTGGCAAACCCGGCAACGGCTTCCACATCCACGGCGCCGGGCCAGCGGTCGGACTCCAGGTGGAACAACGGGTTGCCGCCGACCATAGCGGTGACTCGGCCCCCAAGACCCGCGATAACCTGGGACTCAGCCCCCACCGTCGTACCCCGAGGGGCCGTTTCGGTGGGGTTCACGTCTCCGGTTGTCAGGGCAGAGGCAGTCTGACTTTCCAATTCGTCGTCGGTGGCGGAGAAGCGGGCGTTCGGGTCGAGGGCGCCGCCAATGTTCGCCCCAAAATGGACCCAGGCAAACGCTTCGGTCTCGATTCCGGGCCTTCTTTCCAAGAAGCTGTGAATTCCCATAAGCCCCAACTCGTGGGCGCTGGTGGCAAGGAATATAACGTTTCGAAGAGGTCCAGCCTCGGTGACGGCCCGCATCAACTCGAGCCAGCAGGCCAACCCGCCTCCGCGTTCGCTGGCGCACTGCCACCACCCGGACCTTGGCGTCATGACTATCAGGGGTGGAACGTCTTGGTCCGCGCCCTCGATTTCGGCAACCACGTTGAAGGACTCGGTGGCGGTCCGGGCCACGCACGCGGTCAAAGTCGCTTCCAAGCCGCGCTCGGCATAATCCTGGAGCTGGTCCCCCACCTCTCTGGCAACCTGCAACACCGGCGGGCCAAAAGATCCGGGAAACGCGGTGGCGTTCATAGGCATGAGCCCCGGCCGGTCCCCAACGGTGACCGCAACCAGTCCTCTGTGGCCGTTGGACTCCCTCGCATCATTTAGCGCATGGTTGGCCGGACCTCCGCGAGTCACCTCGCCAAGCCCGATTTCCGCCCCCGATCCTATGGGGCCGAAACGCCCGGTGATTCCCTGTGGTGACGTAAAGGAGCCGTCGAACATGGGCAGGCCTTGTATCCGGCTCCCGTCAACCTCCAGATAGCAAGCCTGTGGGTCCACCCGGCTCAGCCCAAAGGGTTCCAGCCGGGGTTCGGGGCCGATCTCCCGGACCAATCCAGCCAACCAGCGGGCCGACTCGTGGTCGGTTGGAGTCCCCGTCCGGTGCCATCCCTGGGAATCGAACTCTCCAATAACTCGCGCGATGCGCTCTTTTTGGTCCATGGAAACTTCCTACCAGTTTCGGGCTAAGACGAGTATACCAGCCACGTAGGGCTGGCGGTTACGAGGTGGTTACAAATGAGAAGGCCCCCGTCTTTCGCCGGAGGCCTTCCCGAGAGGTCTAGCGCGGTTGGAGCTTACAGCCGTGGTCCCGCGAAGGTGGGTGACTGCTTGTGGTATACCTGGATGCGGTTGCGCGGACCTTCGCAAACGAAGACGTTGTTGTCATCGTCTACCTCGACCCCGCTGGGGGCCCAGAAGTCCTTCTCCCGCTCGAGGCCCTGCGCGCGGTCACGCTCTCCCCACATCTCCGGGTTCGCGTCCAACTTGTCCTTGCCCCACTTGGAAATGGTCGCGTCGCCGGTCTTGAGGGTTACGAAATCGCCATCGGGATCGAAGACCTGGAGGCGGTCGTTCAGCCAGTCAGCGACGTAAATGATCCCGTCCTTGTCGACGGCAACGTCGGTGGGCCGGTTGAACTCGCCCTCGCCCGATCCGGTGGAACCGAACTTCATCATGAACTTACCATCGGCGGTGAACTTCTGGATCCGGTCGTTGCGCCAGTCCGCGACGAAGATGTCGCCCTGTTTGTCTATGCAGATGCCCCAGGGCATGTTCAGCTCACCGTCGCCATCCCCGTGGGTCCCGAACTTGGCCAGGAACTGTCCGTCGGGGCTGAACTTCTGGACGCGGTGGTTCATGCTGTCCACGACCCAGACGTTGTCGTCCGCGTCGACGGCCATGCCCGCGGGCCGGTCGAGTTCTCCGTCACCGCTGCCGACTCGCTCTTCCCATTTGCCGACGTAATCGCCGTCCCTGGTGAAGATGGAGATGCGGTTGAGCCATTCGTCGGACACATAGACGTTGCCGTTGCTGGCAATCGCCACGGTCACGGGCCAGACCAGAGAGCCGTCTTCAAAATTGTACTCGTGGGGACCCTGCTGGGGTACGCCCCGCGCAAAGGCGTTGACGTACTCCTCATCCACGGTGCACACCGCGATGCGGGTACCCTCGGGCCGGTACTCCGAAGAGCGGCACAGGACGTACATCAGGTCGTCCTCGCCCCGGGCCATGTGGATCGGGTAGCTAAAGCCCGGTCCGAACTGCTCGCCACGACCGATGGTGTGGCTGTACTGGAGCTGTACGTGCGATATTCGAGTTGGAGTCATATTTACCTCACAGAGCCTGCCTAAATGAATCCCATCTGCTCGAAGGAGCCGTTCACGATCGGCTTGGCGTCCAGGCCCATCCACTTCTCGATGAGGGTGGAATAGAGGCCACGGAAGTCGTTGTTGTAGTGCAGGTCCCCTTCCAGAAGCTTTTCGGCCTCCAGCGAGGGATACTCACCGTAAAGGCCGCCGTTGACGGACTCGCCCACCACGAAGGCCACGCCGCCAGAGCCATGGTCGGTGCCGGACCCATTGTCGTGGACCCTGCGGCCGAACTCGGTGAATACCAGCGTAACCACGTTATCGCCCGCGCCGTGTTCCTTCAGGTCGTCGTAGAAGTCTGCGACGGCGTTGGAGGTCTCGGTCCACAGCCTGGTGTGGTTCGCCAATTCACCCGCGTGGGTGTCGAAGCTGTTGTAGGGCGCGGTGGTGTAGAGCACCCGGGTGCCCAAGTTCGCCAGGTGTACCTGTGCGATGTTGCGCATGTACTGGGCCACGGTGTCATTGCCGTACTCAACGGTCGAGGAGTACATCTCGGGAGCGGTGCTGAGGATGTCAGCGCCTTTCAGAGCGTCAAGGCCGGTCTGGGCGAAGTAGTCGAGCACGGGGCCCTGACCGATCATCGGCGAATAGACCCTGGAGAATACGTCCAGAGCCTTGTCGCGCTGCTCTTCGATTTCGATGCCTGTCAGCACTCCGTAAGTCTCCAGGTTGCCCACCGAAGCCACCGGCACGCCGGGGGCCACCAGGGACCTGGGAAGACCCCTGCCGAAGTTGACGCCGGTCAATACGTTTTCCTTTTCCGGGTCGATGTCGCGGATGGCGCGTCCCAGCCAGCCCTCGTCTCCAACCTTGTCCGGCTCGCAGGTGTGCCAGATGTCCATGGAGCGGAAGTGAGAGCGGCTGGGGTTGGGGTAACCAATTCCCTGGATAATGGCGACCTTGCCCTCGTCGTACAACCGCTTCATCGGACCCATCGCCGGGTTGAAACCGACGTGGTCGCTGATGGGAAGGATCCTATCGGTCTCGATCCGTACGTTGGGCCGGTTGTCCAAGTACAGGGGGTCACCGTAAGGGATGATGGTGTTCAGGCCGTCGTTGCCCCCTGACAACTGAAGAACCACCAGCACCGGGTCTTTCTTGGTGGATGTCATTTCGTTCCCCCTCTTCTGTTATGCGAATAGGTACTCGGTGGTGGAGACGATGGACTGTAGCATCTGGCCCACCCTCTGACCGAACTCTTCGGAGTTAGTCCGCAACTCGCCTTCGGTATTGGCCAAGGCGACCAACTCCTTCCGCGTACCCTCGGCCAGTTCATAGGCTCCCAACATCTCCAGACAGCCGTCGACCAACCGTTCGGCGGAGATGGTGGCGCCTTCGGAGGCCAACCGGTTGATGATGGCCTGAACTCCCGGAAGACCGGTGTTCCCCACCGCATCGGCGGTGAAATTGATTCGCTCCACCAGAGTCCCGCTGTCGATCCATTCCCTGCCGGTGTGCCAGCCCTCAACCGTCGGCGGATTGAGCAGGTCCTGGCCCATGTAGCGGATGGTCAGGGTCATGGCGTTGAGGCCGGGCTTGGGCATATCGAAGTCGCCGACCAGGCGCATCGTGCCGACCACGGTCTCGGTGGGGCTCTTCACCTTGGTGAAGCGGGCGTCCTTGAAGAAGTCGGAGTTGAAGAGTACCCGCAGCATGGAGCGGATGTCGTAGTTGGAGCGGTAGTACTCGTCTTCGAGCATCTTGATCGCTTCGGGGTCCCTGGGGGCGGAATCCTGCCACGCCGGTACCTGCGGTTCGTCGGCGACGAAGAAGTTGTACAGGTGCCGGGCAATGAACCTGGCCGCTCCGGGCTGCTTGGCGATTATTTTAACGATGTCCTCGCCGTTCCAGTTGCCGGTCTCACCCAGGAAGGTCTTTTCGCCGTAGTCATGGTCCGAGGGATCGTAGATGAACGCGGCTTCGTACTTGCCGTAGGGGTACCGGGGGACCGAGTTGGTGACGGTCCAACCGGTGAAGGCGCGTGCGCACTCCTTGACGTCCTCCTCGCTGTAGTTGGCCTCGCCATCCATACCGACGCCCAGGGAGAATAGCTCCAACAGCTCGCGTCCCCAGTTCTCGTTGATTGCGTCCTTATGGCTCATGCAGTTGTCGAGATAGAACATCATGGCGGGGTCGGTGGCCAGACCCATGAGCAACTGGGAGAAATCACCCATTCCCATCGTGCGGAACATGTCAAACTCGAGCTGCTGCTGCCTGGGATATTCGCACTTGGCGTGGCCGGTACAGAAGATCTGGTGCCAGAAAAGGGCGATCTTCTCTTCCAGAGGGCGCTTGGTATTGATCATGCGGAAGGTCCATTCTTCTTGCTGGCCTTCCAGCCCCGCCTGGGATACCCACTGTGGCTGATAGCGCATCAGCACGTCACGCTCAATTGCTGGCTGCGTGTCCGGCTGGAGCAGTTCCTCCACAGTGGCCTCGTAGCCCTTGGCGGCACGGGCCTCGAGCTCTTCGTACGTCGCTCCAAAACCGGCGCGGCGCATCAAGTGGGCCATTAAAGCGATATCCTTGTCTGCCATTCCTTATCCTC
This sequence comes from Dehalococcoidia bacterium, assembly GCA_965197545.1. Taxonomy (GTDB): domain Bacteria; phylum Chloroflexota; class Dehalococcoidia; order Lucifugimonadales; family UBA3495; genus CATOSP01. The sequence goes on along the minus strand of CBDANJ010000007.1, from coordinate 1,010,869 downwards.
CTGAATTAATCTCCTGGGTCGTTTTCGGGGAACACCCTGGTGATTACGGTTTCTGTTCACACCTCCTACTTTCTGAGGTGGTTTAGGCCACTGTTACTGCGGTTTGCACCCTAATGTAAAACATCGACGGCCTTCACGTATTCTCGTGACCGGATCATCATATTCTTAACGTTGACCCACGTCAACATTGTGTATCATGTCACAATCATTATGACTTAGAGACCGGGACCGTGGATTGCCATCTAGCCGATTTGCTTCGTGACAGACCGGGTGGCGCCACCGAAAGTAGGCACCCAGCAGGAATGTTTACCCGGCCCACCCAGCACGATGATGGCCAGATCGTCTGCGCTGCGGACCATGGGCACGGGACCGTCAGGGACCCGCTGGAAACGCTCCACCAACGTGTCTTCGGTGTACCTTTCCAGTGGGATGAGAGCCCGGCCCATCAGCCATCCCACCACATCAGCCTTGCTCAGACCATCACCGGAGATGGTCGCCGCATGCTCCGGACCCAGGGCCAAAAGCGTTTCCCCGCCGGTGTAGGCATTGTTGGCCCCCGTGACTGCCATTGCGCCCGCGACGATCGTCAGAATATCGTCCGCGGACCGGCCCGAATGATCGTTAATGTTATGGGGCGGCTCTCCCGCGATGACGGTCACGGTACTCTGCCCCCGGTCGAACCCCCGGTCTACGTGCAGGGGCTCCCAGGGGTTTAGCTCCTCGTTTTCGGCGACGCAGTAGCTGAATTTGGAAGGAGCCCCGTGGGTGGACATATCGCCCACACCGGGGTGGCCGCCTCCAACGTTGAGCAGCATCAGGCGGACGGCCCTGCCGATGGTGGCGTTTGACCTCCAACCAGGACCGAATGCTCCCGATGAGGCGTTCATCTCCAGAGTTTCGCGCATGGGGCCATTGACAATAAGTAGAGGGGCGCACGGGTGCGTCGTGGCTTGGATTGCGTAAAGGTTAAAGGCCGGGTCTCCCATGGCATCGGCCGCAGCCACTATGACGGGGAAATACTCGGGCAGGCAGCCTGCCATCACGGCGTTGATCGCCAGCCTCTCCACGGTCGCCGCGCCCCAATTGGGAGGAATCTCAGCTATCACATGACCGGGCGGCAGGTCCACAGCAGCCAGCATGGCCTCGACGCGTTCCGGAGTCGGGGGAACGATGGGAAGTCCGTCCGACCAGCCGCGTTCCAGGTATAATCGTTGGACGGCTTCGTAGTCATCGGCGACCTCGATGCGTTGGGAGCTTAACCTCGGCATTCGGGGTTACCGCCCGGTGAGTCCCGCGACAACTTGAACTAGCAACGCGTCCGCCTTGGCCAGGACCGCCTCGGACTTCAGCCCGCCAAGGGGATGTTGAGTCACCGCCATGGCTAACCCTGCCATTCCCAGGGAACGTCTCTCCACGTCACCGAGCCGTTGAAAGAGGTGGGTGCAAACGGTGACGGTGGGTACTCCCCGACGTTCCATCTCTACTGAGTCGTGGATACTCCACGACGTGCAGGAGCCTCAATCAGCAAGGCCAACGATCACTGCTTCGGAAGCGCCTGCCAGCTCCTCCAGCACTTCTTCCGTAGCGCCGATGGAGGCGGTGGGCTTGCTCCGGTAAGTCGCGTTGCTGATCTCGTACTTTTCCCGAAGCAGTTCTTCCAGCCTGCCGAACAAGATATCTCCGTTGGGCTTGCGATTCCAAAGGAACCCAACGGCCCTTCCTCTCAGGTCGGGCAGGCGCGGCGCCATGGTCTGGCTAATTTCCCGTGGAGGCGCAGTTGGGTCAAGAACGACGAGCATACGTGTTGCGGTGGAGGTCATGGCCTGCACTCCATCGGGTTGGATGGGATTGTATTGGTTGAATTGAAGGCTATGGCGTTGGCTGGCGTGTGTCAAGGGCGGACGTAACAGCAATCTGGACGATATAGTTGATCTACTAGCCAAGCAATCCTTCAAGATCCGGAGACCTCAGGCCGTCACCCTTCGTATTTTGGGTGTAGACGCACATGCAGGAAAGTTTCCAGCAGGGAAAGCTAATTCTTGTCTCTCGTAGACGGCAACAGAATGTTCACACGGCTAGTTTCGCGTTCGATCCACTCCCCCCACTCTGCCCCAGAGTCCTCCTCAAGTCCGGCAATGTTCCGCATTGAAGCATCTCCTCTAAGCGATTTTGCCAACGTACTACCAGCACTAAAGCCATAAGGCTGAGATGTGTAGCGGACATTCGAATTTGGACCCGCCTTACCGATTTTCAGCCAAGCGCCGTCAAACCAAAAGCCGTATACGGCCATCTTGCCTGTCGGCAGGTGTCGTGGTTTACGATGCGGCGCTGGCAGGAATTCAACATCTTCACTGGGAATGCCAATTTTGCTTCCGGCAAGGTCAGAGACGGTCCTGAAATCTTCCAACGCTGACAAAATATCCTTCCGCCAATTCGCGTACATGGGCTAATCTACTTTAAGCTGGGCGGTGCAGTAGTGTTGGCTAACTCTTGTCAAGGGCGAGGACGGGCTCAAATGTTGCCGGCGTGAAAGTAATTGATAGGGCAGTCGTAGCGGTTTCCCGATGCCAGTGGACTGCGACATTCGCGCATCGTCTAATCACCGAAGAGTTCCCCTCGGAGTTCATCCTGGGTTATTCCCAAGTGTTCACTAACGTCCGACAGGATACCTCCCAAGGTTCCGATAGAAAGCTCCTTGTGACGAGGCACAGTCACAAAGAACTCGTCGCCTTGTACATCTCTAGCCAACCTGATGTGGCTACCTCTTTGCAGAATGATTCGATAGCCGTAACGTCGGCGCAAAAGACGGGCAAGTTGATCACCAGATAGGTCCCTTGGCAGCCTCACACCGCCATAACCTCGTCCTTCACCAAGTGGAGTCTTATCGCGCGCGGCATGTCTTCATCATCGAAGTGACAAAGCACGGCGTCTTTCACCATCTCCTTCAGATCATCCCAGTCGTCTCCCTGGGTAAAGATGCTGTATCCCAAGGCCCTGGCGTCGTAGCCGCCTTCAATGGCCTCTGTCACCTCGAATATCACTTCGCTTGGCCTCATCCTTCTCTCTCCAATCAGCAAACATCAATCGTCAATATATCCTATCCTGTGCATCCATGTTGGTCTTCGTCCTTGTCAACCCATCCCGCCGTGGGTATGATTCGTCCAGTCCGCCCCTTTAGGAGGAGAATCATGGCCCGCACACCCGTACTCACCAGGGACAACGTACCGGAACAGTTCCGGGAAGCCTTCGATCACGAGACCCGGAACAGCGGGGGAGTTGTCGCGTCCGGTCCCGGTTCCGCGATGATCAACAGCCCGGAGATGCGCCGACGCTGCAACCACCTGGCGGACTATCTGCGCCTTGAATCATCATTGCCAGACAGGATCCAACAGTTGGCGATGCTGATTACCGCCCGTGCCACCGACTGCCAGTTCATCTGGAATGCCCACGCTGCCCGCGGGCGGCAGGCCGGCCTGAGCGACGCGCTGGTTGATGCCATTAGGGACCGTCAGCCGCTGCCGTTCATGCCGCCGGATGAAGCCGCCGTGGTCCAGGTCGGTACCGAGTTCTTTAACAACCGTAAAGTCAGTCAGGAGGCTTTTCAGGCCGGGGTCGACCAGTTTGGCGCGCAAGGTCTCACGGAGTTGACTACGCTGATCGGCTACTACGCCCTTTTGGCTATCAACGCCAACACTTTTCTGATTGACCTTCCGGACGAGCGGTCCGAGCCAGTCTTACCTATCGAATAGGCCTGAATCTAAAAAAGCGGAGTCCATGCGGGGAATCGAGGCGGAAGAGTTAAGCCAAGGAGCTGCACAAGGACCAGGAACTAGAGGTCGAGGACCTTCGGTTTGACAGGGTTGGGACGGCCCGGGGTCTCGCCAATGGCGATGATCTCGGCATGCAGGCTGCCCGGTCCGATCTCCAGCAGCCCAACGCCGCCCAGCCGTATTTCCTTGTGCTGGGGGTAAGTGAGGCTGCCGCTATTCACGAGAACAACGTCGTCCCGAAGCTCCAATTGCTCTTGATGTGTGTGACCCGATACAATAATGTCCACCGGAGCCGGGAAGGCTTTTTGCAACTCGTGAACGGGGCGGAATTCCCGGTCCAGGATATGTACCATCCCAATCCGCCAACCATCGATGTCCAACATTTGGACCTCTTCCATTCGCGAGTCGGTCAACGGATCATTGTTTCCGGTGGAGCACAGCACCGGCGCAAACTGCTCCAGCCAGTCGAGAATGATGGGGGAGGTCAGGTCTCCACCGTGGAGGATCAAGTCTACGGAAGAGAAGAAAGCGGCGGGTTCCGGCCCCATCTCGTCTATACTTCGGACGAGGGCGGGCAGGTGGGTGTCGGTAACCAGACCTATGCGCATTGACTCAATCTAGCCCGTGAGACGGCTATTGTCAAATTAGCTAATCGGTCCCGAGGAGGTTGGAACAGAGGATGCCAAGAGGAGATAAAGTCGCAGCCATCGTGGGTATTAACGAGTACCCGCTACGCGTGGTGGGCTCCGGCACGGGCGCCCTCCAGATCAAAGCGTCTTGCGCGGCCAAAGCCCTGGAAGACGCGGGCTTCACGTGGCAAGACGTGGACGCCGTCTACGACACCGGCACAGACCAGGGCGTCGGCGGCCTGGGAATCTGCGAGTACTTCGGATTTAAGCCCAAGGTCATAGACAACACTTCAGTCGGCGGGACTTCCTACGAGTTCCACGCCAACCACGCTGTGCGTATGATCGCCGAGGGCAAGTGCAACCTGGCCCTTATCACCTACGGCTCCACGTCCCACTCCGACCGCAGGGCCATCGGGACCGCCGGCGCCACCGGCCAGGGCGTCTCCAACATGATTAACAACATGGAAGACCCCTGGGGCCTCACTCTCATCGGCAACTACGCCATGGTGAAGCAGCGGCACAAGCACCAATACGGGACCACCGACGAGCAGTTCGCCGCCATCTCCGTGGCAACCCGGAAACACGCCATGCGCAACCCCGAGGCGGTGAAGGCGATGACGGACCTGGAATTCGTCGGCATCCGCGAGATCACCACCGAGGACGTGCTCGACTCCCGCATGATCGCCTACCCTCTCCACCTGCTGGAGTGCTGCATGGTGTCCGACGGCGGCGGCGCGGTTCTGATTGCGTCCGCGGAGATGGCCCGCAACGCCCGCAAGAAGCCGGTCTGGATCATCGGCGGCGGCGAGGCCACCAAGTACCGGGAGAACGGCGGCGACATCACAGTCAGCGCCGGAGCGCAGTCGGCCCCCGTGGCCTTCGGTGAAGCCGGCGTTTCCCCGTCTGAAATCGACATCCTGATGGCATATGATTCTTTCACCATCACCGTGATGTGCCTCATCGAGGACCTGGGCTTCTGCGCCAAGGGGGAGGGCGGCGATTTCGTCAGCGACGGCAAGCTGCATTTCGACGACCCGCGAAAGCCCACCATCAACACCGACGGCGGCGGACTGTCCTCCAACCACCCGGGGGCAAGGGGTATTTTCCTACTGATGGAAGCCACCCGGCAGCTACGCGGCGAGTCCACCTCTCAGGCGCCGGACCCCAAACTGGCCGTGGCCGTTGGCAACGGCGGTCAACTCGGTTCACGCCACGCGACCGGAGTAACCATCCTGGCCGCGGACTAATTGACGAATTGGAGTAGAAGCTACTATGCAACCGCTACGACCACAGCCGAGATTCCCTGAGAACGACACCGAGCCCTTCTGGGAAGCCACGAAACAGCGCGAGTTAACTTATCAGACCTGCAACAAATGCGACACCGTGATCTTTTACCCGCGCCGCCACTGCACCGGTTGCGGGTCCGACGATACGAAGTGGAACGTGTCTCAAGGCATGGGGTCAGTCTACACATTCAGCGTAATCATGCAGAGCCGGCACCCCGCGTTCAAAGACCTGGGCGCCTACGCAGTCGCTTACGTGGACCTGGACGAGGGTTTCCGCATCATGACCAACATCGTTGGGATACAAGACCCAACGGCGGATATCGAATGCGGAATGCGGGTGAAGCTGCGTTGGGAGGACCAGGGCGAAGGGGAGATCGCTCTCCCCATGTTCGAACCGGCTTAACGGCCAGGGCGGGGGCGGCAGAGGCGGCTAGCCCGGCACCAGTCCCTCGCCCACGAACAACTCTTCGGCTTCGATCAGGGTCAAGTCGGGCTCTGGCAGGATCAGGTCCGACTCGACCAATTCGTCTATGGGCACAGGGGAACCCTTTTCCCGCACCAATCCGAGCATTTGGGCCAGTAGAGCCGTGAACCTGGCCTCGTCTTCCGACTCCACCGCCTCCACCAACTCGTTGTCCAGGTCGTTCAACTCGTCGATGAAGGATCCGGGGAGATTGTATTGGCCTTCATTCGTGATTCGGACAATCATGCTCAGGCCCCCGGCAGTTGCTTCCTCTCCACCGATGGCAGGCCGGCCTTGAGGGAAGCAAGCTCTGATTCTACGTTCTGACCGGCCGCCAGGCGGTCCAACTCCCTGGAAATGTCGTCCCCGCCTCCGCTGAAGTCCTCCAAGACCCCGGTGTTGGCCAACTCGTCGATGGCCCCGGCCCGCGCCCGCATCTTGTCAGTCTTCATCTCGGCCCGTTCCACGGCCAGCCCGATATCCCCCATTTCCTCGGAGATTCCGGACAGGGCCGAGCCTATGCGCACCTGGGCTTGGGCGGCGGTATACTGCGCCTTGATGACCTCTTTCTTGGTGCGGAAGGCGGCCACCTTGGCCTGAAGCCGCTGCTCCGCCTGGGTCAACTTCTCCTGTTCCAGTTCCATGCCCCCAATCTGGTCATCCAGTCCCTGGAGTTCTAGCAAGGCCGTCTGTTTTCGCTGCAGGGCCAGCCGCGCCAAGTCTTCCCTCCCGGCTTCCAGCGCCTGCCGCGCCTGCATGTCAAGCCGGGCGATAGTCTCCTGGATTTTGGACGCCTGCTGTTGGATCTGGCGTTTGGCGGCGACCATCTCGACCACGCCGCGCTTCACGTTGCGCAGCATCTCCATCTGCTTGTCGTAGGAATAGTCCAGTGTTTCCGCCGGGTCCTCGGCCTGGTCCATAATGCGGTTCATCTTCGCTTTAACAATGGTGGACATACGCGAGAGCACTCCCACGGCGCACCTCCGATTGGATGTTCGTTAAGATATGGGTGCATCATTGAGCCACGATCAAAATCCCCCCGACCTTTGCCCTCTGCCGGTGATCATCGATATCAACCCAACCACTATGGCGATGATCCCAATTACTATGAGAATAAGGCCGGTGAAATCCAGGAGAAACTCAAACAAGCTGGATCGGACCAAAAAGCCAAGCACCAACAGGACGATTCCCATGACCAACCAACCGCCGGCGCCGAAGTTCCCCATAACTCGTTCCTCCACTTTTACCGGGACCTATCCGTCATTCAACCTTATATTCTTCGGGTGTAGGGGTCAAGTGCCATTGTCCCGGATAACAGTTCAGACTTGATGACACGGAATGTCTGAATCCCATGTCGGTCATCTCTATGATAATCCTCTTAAGATGTCCCGCCGCAACCCGTCTTTCCCGCGTAGAGCCTGCCCCCGGCTCGATCGGGGGCGGGAATCCAGAACAGTTACAGAGTGTCGTTCCGATTTCCTAATCTACGCGGATTACCATATGCTAGAATAAGCACCGCAGTGAGGGGCGGGACTAGCGGATGATCAGCGACGTGGCGAGCATTCTTGGCGCGGTTGTTTCTGTCGCTGGCCTTACCGTCGCCATCTGGCAGATAATGAAACTGAGGGGTGAGACCCGCGCCGCTAGGGAAGCTGCCGAGGGAACCCAGCGGGCGTTATTGCGTGAGACCGTCAGCAGAAGCCTCATCAGGGCGAACGAAAGGACCTCAGGGTTGATTCAATCCCTTCGGGACGGCAATTGGGAACGGGCTCTGTTCCAGGACCAGGACATCCGAACGATGCTGATTGAAGCTCAAGGACACCCTCACATGCCCGATGACGACAAAGAGACCTTGGATGACATCATCAATACTACGCTCTCTGACCTCAGTCACGCCCTTCTGAGCCGAGAATCCCTTGGCAGGGAGCAGGTTGGCGACTTCAATCAACGGTTAGATAATCACCAACGCCGCTTGACGGAGATTGAGACTCGATTACCCGGGGCAATATAGAGAGACCGAGATGGAACGTTCCCGAATGGAAGAGATAGCAGACCAGCTTCTGAAAAATGCGCGCGAGGGTAAGGTGGAATGGGTGAATAGCCCTCACCGGGACGCTTACCAGGTAAAGGTGCCTGATGGGTCTTTGGTTATCATGCGGCTCGACTCCCAAGCTTATAGACTCGACTTAAACGACGACCAAGGCAACTCCCTTGAATCGCTTGCTTCCTACGACCCTCGACCTCAAAACTTGATATTGAGAGAGATACACGACCGGGCTCGCCGCCACGTTCTTGATTTAGACCAAGTATTTGACAAAACCTTGGAATTCCTGCGTCAGGCCTGAGATTTCTGCCCGGCCGAGGGCCGCCAGATTTTGTTCGCCCCGAATTGAGGCGAACAAACGTCGTCCCTGGTATTTCGGGGCTCCTACGGATGCGGTCGGTCCATGTCTCTCCTGGGCAGCCGAGCCCGTCGGCAATCAGTCACCCGGAGGCTAGGAACATGCTCAGGTCACTGTTCGGCAGAGGAAGGAAACGGCGGGACCGGGACTCCTCACCGGCCCAGGACGACACCATCCGGGCGGCAACGGTTGGCGATGTCCTGACGATTTCCGGCCTTGGCCCTGAGTACGAGGACCGCTATTTCTTCGTCGAGAGGCGTCACCGGTACACCTCCGGCCCCGATAGCTGGTATGAGTTGGTTTGCGCCGACGGGGACACCCAAGTCTGGATAGATTGGACCGAAGGATACGACCTCTCCGTTTCCGCCACTGCGGACCCAGAGCCAATCGGTTTGGGCGGCATCGGGCTCACCGAAGACGATTTGATCGCGCTGGACGAGCAGCACTCTATCGACAACTACATCGTAGTGGAGGGCGAAAACTACTATTACCGAAACAGCTCAGAGGTCTTCTTCTACAGGGACGGCAGAGGGCCCGGAGACACATTCTATTACTGGGACTTCATAAGTGAACGCGGACTTCGCTCCCTGTCGATCACCAAGTGGGAAGGGAGGCCCTTCGAAGTAATGTTCAGCGAAGTGCTATCACCGGACAATGTCACGTTGTACAAGGGAGAACGTCCGGAACAGAGGCGAGGTAGAGGTTGATGTTAGAAGCACTCATAGGAACACTGCAGGCGTTTCCCCGGGGCTTGGTGTTCGTAGCGCTGGGGTTGGTCGTACTCGTGGCGGCTAAGCTGGTCCGTGACCTTGTTACCCACTACAACGTCGAACAAGAAATCTCCGAAAAACAAAACCTCGCCGTCGCATTGCGGCTTAGCGGTTATTTCATTGGCGTTATCCTCATCTTCCTGGGCGCCCTGTACCAACCATTAACCCTGGTCGGAGTAGAGGGATTAGGATTCGACCTCGAATACGGGATACAGGTAATCCGAGTGCTGGTATACTCCCTGGCCGGCATCGTCGCACTCAACCTGGTCCGGTTGCTGATGAACCGGCTTGTCCTCTATAAGTTCAACATCGAGGAAGAGATCGTCCGGGGCCAGAACGTTGGGACCGGGGCAGCCGAGTTCGGCATGTATATCGCCGTCGGGCTGGTGGTAGCCGGGGCAGTGTCCGGGGAAGGGACCGGGAGTGAGCTGGAAGCGGCGCTGACCGCCCTGGCCTTCTTCGCGATGGGAACGGCTTTGCTGGTGGTGTTTGCGCTCTTCTACGAGTTGACCACCCACTTCGACATTCACGACGAAATCGAGGGCAACAATGTAGCCGTGGGGGTTGCCTTTGGCGGCAACCTGATTGCCATCGGACTGGTGACCCTGAAGGCGGTATTTGGAGAGTTCACCGGCTGGGGGGAAAGCATCGTGGCCTTCCTCATCTACGGGGTAATCGGCTTCGTACTCCTCTACGTGATGCGTCTGCTGATCGACCTGCTAATCCTGCCCACCGTAAAGGTCTCGGACGCCCTTGCCGTGGACCGAAACTTGGGGGTGGCGTTGGTCGAAAGCGCCGTGGTGATTAGTTCGGCGATGGTGCTGTTTGTGGCGATTTAGCCGCCAGGTAAAGACCGCCGCACCCGTCTCCTGATCGCGTTCTGCCCTTCCAATTCTCCCAGCCTTTGCCGTCGCTCTTCCAGGAACGCGGACCCGTGGTCGCAGACCAGATCGATCAGTTCGTCTCCCACATCGTAGCGGTTTATCACCGGTTCGAGCACATTGTCGAAGAACTGTTCCTCATTGATCCGCGTTTTCCACGCAGGAAGGTGCTCGTCCAGGGACCCATCGTACAATCGCAGGAGAAACACCGTGCGCGCCGGGTCCAATCCCTCGGCACAGTACACCTGCACTCGCAGGTCCACCCCTTCATCGGTCTCGAATTCGACCCGCTCTAAGTCCGTGTCGATCACCGTGTCCTTGAAATGGTCATATAGGTCGATATAGGCCTCGGTCTCGGCCAACAACCCGCTGATGTACCTCCGCCCTTCCTCGGAAATCTCCACCGCTGAGCCGTCCTCAGACACGGTCAATAGCCCTTCCTGCTGGGCATTAGCCACGGTCCGGGAGAGGGCCAGGTCTTCGTGCGCATCGGACTCCAACGGGAGTTCGACATCATGTTTGTCCAGAAAGTAAAGCAGAGTAAGGGACTGCAACCAGTGCAGCAACTCATCCTTGGAGTCCCAGAATTCCGACCGGGCCGCATAGTCGACAGCGTGGTAACGCTGTTCTACACGGACGTCAAGGCTCCGTGTAACTGAGCCGCCGCCCAGGGGCGTGGGCAAGTTTTCGAGATAGGCCGAAACCCTTGATGCAAGGTCGATATCCCCGTTCTCTCCGACAGAGGCGATCAGCAGGCACCTCCCTTGCCGCCATTCTTCCATGGCGTCCAGGAAGACGCCGAATATCTCCGGCAAGTCCGGATTGGCTCGGAGGTCCAGGGACGCGGCAACCTCTCCTTGCTCATCTTCATCTTCAGGAAACACACGGTCCAGGAGTTGGCCGACCGAAAGCCTGGCATATTCCGCCGGTACTACCGCATGAAAGCAGTCTTCCCGTGCCATCCCCGCAAGGGAGGCCCGTAATTCGAACGGGCCATTCATCGAGCGCCCCGCCTTACCTGGAAAGCGCCGCCCCCGCCCGACCCGGAGCGGGACCCGCCGGAGAAGAAGCCGGAGGATCTCGCGGAAGACCGGGACACGGTGTTACTGCTCCTGAACGCGCCGCTTGCCCTCTGGGTGGACTGGTAGGTCCTGCGGCTTGTGCTCACGTTCCCACGCGACTGTTGGTAGCGTGACCCGGCGAACTGGGCCTGCCGCTGGTGGTATGAGCTGTTGCGTTGGGCCTGCCTGGTGTAGGCCGAAGACTGACGGTAACTCGTGCGCTGGCGGCGCATCTCAGAGCCCCTGCCGGGCGGGGTGCTGTAGTAATAGCCCCGAGGGCCCATAGACGATATAAGCAAATAGGTGAATAGGAAATCGCCCGCTCCGAAGTGGCTGTTATAGTGGCCATTGCCGTGGTAGCCGCGCATGTCGTATTCGTCGTTGGTCCCCTTGACGATATCAAAAAGCTGGTCGTCTGAGGAGTCTTCGATCTCGCCATTGCTATTCAGGTCTTCCCACCCCTCCAGGGTCAACTGGGACCCGTCCTGCTTGGCCCGGATGAGGATGAGTCCGTCGCCTTCGTAGATCTCGTTCACCCGGCGTTCGAAGTCAGTCACGCTCTTGGAGTCTTTGAACGCGGCTTGGACCTCGTCTAGGTTGATCCGCCCGGCGGCCCCGTCGGTCGCAGCCCAGTCTTCGTAGGAATCTCCACCGCCGCAAGCGGCTGCCCAGGGTGACACCGCCACCATGCCGCTCAGGGAGAGCGCGGTTCCCAATCTAATTTTGCGTCGGACCATGTCAGTCACTCCCCGCGGTAGCTCCCGCCGGCGTGGGAAGCTCCGCCAATAGCATCTCTACTTGTTCGCTTACCGGAGTTGGCCGCTCCAACTCAGGCCGTCGCGCCGAGAACGGGAAGGCCGTGAGCCTTACCAGAAATTCAGTGTTCACGTCCCGCCAGAACTCGTCCCAGGCCCGCCCGCTATCGCGCACGTATGCGGCCACAGCGGACTTATGATTGCGGGCGGCGAGCGTATGGTTGGACATGGAATCCCGGAGCAGCGCCAGGTGTTCCCGCCACAGTTCGTCGCATGTCTGCAAATACAGCAACCTGGCTGTTTCGCCGAACAAATGGGCTCCAGCGAATTCCAGGGACTCCTCTATTTTCCGGATCAGCGCTCGTCCGAGCTCTTCAGCCAGGACGTCGAGACCGCAGCCGTAAAGGTCAGCGCAGCCCACCCCGAAGTCCAGTTGGGCTTCTTCCGTCATCTCCTGGAATCGCCGGACATACTGGTCGTGAGTAATCGTGCCGAAATATCTGGAGACCATATCGGATGCTTGTTGTAAGGCGATTTCCCGGCAAGCATTCAGGATATGGCACGCGGCTATTTCCTGTCGGCGGCGATAGAAGAGGCAAGTATGCAAGTCCGGGACCGCAAAGTAGTCCTGCATCAGTCCCCTCTGCGCCTCGCCTTCCCCCTCGGCATCACGCCTGAGCCTGTCCACCAGGTTGGAGATGGCCGCTCCTGTGAAGTACTCCCGGCCCGCCGCGTCCACCTTCCGGCAACGGGAGAGTCTCAGGAAATCCACAGCCCGCAGGCTGATGATGCGGTCTTCGAGAGACAAAAACGACACGGTCTCTCCAAATTCACCCTGCCTCCCGCTTCTTCCGTTGAGCTGCAAATGCACTCGCGTGGAGTTGTGCATGTCCGCACCGATCACGCAGAGCCCCAGGGAGAATTGAAGCCTGGCGCCGCCGGTCCCGTGCCTACTGCCGCCCCGCCGTGTTATGCTGACCTCCCTGCCATCCCCGGCCGCATCCAGCCCGGGAGTCCGGTCTAATTCCTCGCGGAGCGCCTGCGCTTGTTCGAGAGAGTGACAGGGCACAACCGCGCATGTGGTCTCCCCGGTCAATGTCTCTTTGATCAAATCCAGGCGCCAGCGCGTAATCAGCCGGTTGAGCCCCGGCTCCAACAGTATGTCCGTCCCGCGACCCGCCATGTTGGTGGCGACAGTCACGGCTCCGAATCGCCCCGCATCTCTGACAATCTGAGCCTCGGCGCCGGTTGCCACAGCGTTAAGCAGGTTATGAGGTATTCCGCGCTCGGCAAGCCGTTGGCTCAACTCCTCCGACTGTTCCACAGTGCCGGTCCCAACCAATACAGGCTGCCCCACTCGGTGGCGGGCGGCGACTTCATCGACCAACGCACCCAGCTTGTCCTCTCTGGTTCGGAACAGGCGTGGTCCGGAATCGACACGCGCCAGGTAGTTGCTGGGAGGCACGACTACCACGTTCATGCCGTACTTCCGCTCGAATTCGTTTGCGGAGGCAACAGCCGTGCCTGTCATACCGCTAGTGTGGCCGTATTGTCCTATGTAAGCGGCGACGGATATCTGGCCCAATGTGTCGCGTTCCGGCCTTATCGTGACGCCTTCCTTGGACTCAAGCGCCGAATGCAAGCTGAACTGGAACACGGAGTGCGTCTTGGGCCGGCCCGTCTGCTGGTCGATCAATACTATCGCGTCGTCGTCGACAATGTAGTCCACGTCCCGTTTCAGCAGCAGGAAGGCGCGAAGCATCTGGTGGACATAGTTGCCAAGGGAGTACTGGCGGGCAACCCTGCGGGAGAGACCGCCGCGCCGCTTGCGGCGGTCCGCCAGGGGCAACCCTTCCAGGGACGGCGTCTTCTCTGATCCCGCGCCGGTCGACCAACGGTCGTATATTCGGCCCAGCCGCTTTTCAAGAAACTCCCAGCCCTCGTCGGTAACTGTTACGAAGCGCAAATCCGGGTCGACGGCGTACATGAGCCCCCTAGTGACGCTGGGCCCATCTTCTCCGGCCATCGATCTTACACGTCTCGCGTCACGGGGATTCGCGGCCAGAAGCTTCTGAAGGGCAGGATGCTCCGGCTTGGCCAACATCAGCCGGGCCAAAAGCTCCCACCGCTCTCGGTCCGGGACATCGAGGCATGAAGCATTCTCGGCCAACCTGTCTGCCCGGTCATGCTGGGCCTGGACCAAGCCGGATACGGCCTCTTTTACCTTTCCCACAGGACGTTCCACCACGGAAGGATTCCCGGAGATGATCATAGGAGTGAACGCCTCGTCTATCAGTGCGTGGTCAACCTCGTCGATAATGGCAACCTCCAGGTTGCCTTGCACCCGCTCGCCGGGCGCGGCCTTCAGGTTGTCCCTTAAGTAATCGAACCCGAACTCCCGCATGGTCCCGTAGACGACTTGTGATCTGTAGGCGTATCTCCGTTCCTCGTCCTCCATGTGACCGAGGACCGCGCCAGAGGTGAGGCCGAGGGACTCATACACCGGCCCCAACAATGCAGCGTCCCTGTCAGCAAGATAATCGTTGGCGGTTATGATGTGGACCGAGGCGCCGAACAGGGCATGAAGGACCGCCGGGAAGGCCGCCGCCACGGTCTTGCCCTCACCGGCGTTCATCTGGACCACACTCCCCCGGAACATGTGAAAACCGGCGAGCAGTTGCTCGTCCGTGACCCGGAACCTGATTCCCTGCCCAGCGTCGTGGCTGCGGATGGCCCGGTAAAACGACGCGCGTAGGTGTATAGCCGAGAGTCGCCGGTACTTTCGTTCTTTGGCAACCTGGTCCAACCCTTCTCTAACATCTGGATGGTCCATTCCATTATCGAGAGGATAGGCGGAGGACGTTGATGGGTCGTCGAACAATCTCCAAACGCCCAGCCGGCGGTCAATAGTCTCAGCCACGACTGCGAAGACAAAGGTCGCCGACTCGACAGGATTCACACCCTTGTCCAGGGTCAAAAGCGCGTTCCTCAAGTCGCCGTCGGAATGTCCGGTGAGGTCGTAGCTCCGGACCTCCCCGGGGAATTCCCGGTATTCTTGACCAGCAGGGATTCCGTGGCGGGCACCATTGGCTTCCCTGCCGCGCGCCACGCTGAACAAGGCCTGAACAAGACTCCCGGTCACCCTACCCGCTTGAAGCAAGCACTCCTCCGTAGCCGCCTGGTCAGGTTTGCGGACGGTCCGTTCCGTTCCGCAGTTTAATCAAGACCAACCCTGCCTCGTGACCCTCGCCCTCACACTCGTTCACCCGGGTCAGCAAGTGCTCTCTGGCCTCCAAAATCTTATCGTATACATCAGGTTCCGTATCATGGAAAGTCTGGCCCAGCGGGGTGTCCATGACCCAATCCTGAGTGACCGCGCATTCGAGTTGAGCCCTCGACGCGACGTCCAGGTATTCCTGCCTATCCCGCCGGAACTGCTTTTCGCTCCGGTAGGGGATGGGAATCACGTAGTAATCTTCCGAAAGAAAGAGACCTAGCTCGTTGTCAAACACCTGAATCAGGTCCGGGAAAGGCAACCACCCTTCCATGGCGAAGAACAGGTTTTCCGGGATATCCTGAGGTACGCGGTGGTAGTAGAAGTTTTCCGTTGACTCCACCATCTTGACCGCCACGGGCTGCTTGTCCTCGTAACCCAGGACTCGTTCCGCCGCATCACCTTCCAGAAACAGGAACGGGATATTCCCGTTGGTAGCGTCAACCAACACCTGAACGCCGTCCAGGTGATACACCAACGCGGTATGTTGCCAGAAGCGCATATACCGCTTGGAAAACCGGAAATCAAAGGTCGAGAGCAGTCCTCGCAGTGGTTCAACTGGCACTGGTCCGGTCGCGTCCTTGCCGGCGATGACGTACTCGGACTCGAATCCATAGTGATCGGTAAGGAACTTGAGGGCCTGCACCTTTTCGGAGCAGATGGCCCCTCCTCCTTCCATGATGTTGTCGATGGTTTGGTCGCCCGATTTGTACATCAGTTTTCTGCCAATGAACCGGGAGTAGTTCTCAAACTGACTGTCCCAGACCGCCTTGGCTAGAGTTTTGAGGAACCCTAGTTTCTCCTCCCTGGTAGCCAACTCCAGCAGCCGGGAGGCAGCCTCCGGCCCGTGGGCGCGTTCCAACACTCCCCGCACGAAACCCGCGTAGCGTTCAGGGTCTCGAGCCCACTTGCGAGCGTGGAACCCGGTCCAGTTACGGTCATAATGGACGTATATGCGGTCAATGGTGATATCGGTCAGCGAGAATTCTTGGCCCGAGGCTACCGTCTGGCGAAAGACTGGAACGTCACCCGCCTCGATCACTGGGGCGCTTTCCCGTCCCTCATCCCGGAATGCAACTCCGGCGAACATGTCCTTGAGTTCACCGGCGTCCGAACTGGAATAGACCAGGTCCTGCAGTGAGTAGAGGGAATCGGCTGACGGCTGAGTTATCCGGGCGTCAAGCACGAGTTGGCTGGGCTGGACGCGCTTCAGGTATCTGTCCAGCAGCGCGCCCAGAGGAAGTTCCTCGTCCCCGGGAATCATGCGAAGGGCTGCTTTCCGGTTTGTAACCGAGTCGGATAACTGAAGTATATGTCCTGCCGCGCCGCTCATCGTAACCCCTGGCCCGGGAACCAGGTCACCTCCTCGCGGCCCGAGCCAGTCCCCACCTTCCGGCGAACTCTTCGTAGCCGGGGTTGCTCTTCAGGACCACTTGCCCCTGGGTGTCTAGCGCATAGACGGACGGCAGGGCCACACCGTTGAACATGTGGGCCTTTACCAAAGTGTAGGAACCGGCGTTCGAGAATACCACTCTGTCTCCCACCTGGAGTTCTTGGGGAAACCTGAATTCTCCCAACAGGTCCCCGGCCAGGCACGTGCAACCAGCCAGGATGTATTCGTGGGGGGCTTCGTCGTCATGGCCCAACACCTCTGATGGAAGGTCAAACTCCAGGACCTCTGGCATGTGGTTGACCGAAGTGTCCAGTACCGCAACCGTGCGGCCTCCGCTATCGAACAGGTCAAGCACGGTCGACACGATGTAGCCAGCCTCGCGGACCAGGGCCGACCCTGGCTCGAACAAGACCTCCAAGTCGTAGCGGGATTTCAGGTAGTTGACCGACTCGCGCAGGCCGTCGCAGGACTCACCATCCTCAAACAAGTATCCGCCGCCCAAGTTGACCCAGTTGACTCGGCCCAGAATCCCGGACGCCACGGCGTCAAGCCGCTCCACAGTCGCGAAAAGCTCCGCGAAGTCCGGTGAATCGCAGTTGGAGTGGAACAGTATTCCCCGAAGACCGGCGAACCTCTCGGGCCGCTCCTCGAACGCGGCGGACAGGTCTTCCAGGGGCACGCCTAGTTTGGAGTGGGGGCGGCAGGGGTCGTAACGGTCGTCGTCCAGGAAAGAGACCTGTGGATTCACGCGAAGACCGCAACTAGTCCAGTCAGCCACCCGCGGCCGATACCTGTCCCAATGCCCAAGGGAATTAAAGGAAACCGAGTCGCACAGACGGCCGATCTCGTCCACTTCCTGGGGCCTGAGACCTGGCGTGGTTATGTTAACCATAACCGGGTCTCTGGCCACCTCCCGGGCCAACCTGGCCTCGTACAGCGAGCTGACCGCGAATCCATCGACCTTTGGAGCCATGAGCTTCAGGGCGTCCGCGAAGGAGAAGGACTTGACGGCGAAGAGCAATTTCAGGCCCACCGACTCGCGGAATCTGCCCGCGAGGTCCAGGAGTCTATGGATGGTCCGCTCGTCGTAGACGAATGCCGGTGTGTCTACTTCGCCGGCCCATCCCGGAACGCGGCCGACGGGACCTGGCGGCTTCATACCGTTTAATCCCGGCGAAGGTGATATAGACTGGTTCGGGTAATTGTTCATAGAGGGCCCTGGCGCCGTTGGGGGCGCAGGTCTGCGGATACAAATGGGGACGGACCGCGCTAGAGGCCACGCGCTAGGGTTCTATTGTAGCACACGCGATGTTCCGGATTATGAAGAAGTCAATCGGCGGGCGCGCCGGTAGTGTCCGGGTTGGCGGGCCGGGTGATCGCCTCTTCCACCAC
The DNA here is from genome assembly GCA_965197545.1 of Dehalococcoidia bacterium. Taxonomy (GTDB): domain Bacteria; phylum Chloroflexota; class Dehalococcoidia; order Lucifugimonadales; family UBA3495; genus CATOSP01. The sequence continues at coordinate 992,793 of CBDANJ010000007.1, read as the reverse complement.
CGCCGAGGGAAGGGGTCGTCGGACGGAAGCCGGTGAGATCCCGGCCTTCAGGGCCGCTATGATTCCCGCCGCTTCCCAATAGTTGTCCACCCGAAAGAACTGACCGTAGCTCCACGGCAGCGCCTCCAGATCGTTCCTCATCAGGTTGGTGTTCTCACCAACCGCGATCACCGGAATGCCCTGCTCCAACGCCGCGAGAGTCGGCAGTCCCAGGCAGCCGTCGGGGATGACCAGGCAAGACACGTCTCTCGCGGTGATCACATTCGGGTCGTGGAATGCCTGGGTGTCGGTGATGATTTTGGGACTCCGCTGAAGACCCTTGAACACCGACTGCAGAAAAGTCATGGACACGGCTTCGGCAGCCATGCGGGGGTCAACGATGCCCAGGTCCATATCCAACACTTCCTGGGATTCGAGCATCGGAGAATGGGCCGATGGGACATCGTAGATACTAGAGATTGCGTGGGTCAGCATCGATTCCACACCGCCCCACGGGTTTATCATCTCCCCTTCGCTCCTGAAGTAGTCCCCATGCAAATGAAACGGCATGGTTATCACCGAGGACAGGGCCACTGCGTCGTAGTCTCTCCGGTGGGCATCCAGAACATCAAACAGCCCTTCCAGGTTCTCCACGCAGCCTGCCGCTCTGTCTGAACCGGTGTATTCGGTCCGCATTATTAGCCGCGGCTCCAGGCTGACCACCCTGGGACACATGAGACCGTAGGATGAACGGGCCGCGTTTACCGCGTTTAAGGCGAGCCCGGTGAACAGACCATCAGGATGGGAGTCGATTATCGCAAGGACCCGGTTGGCGCGCACTAGCTGCAACCCTCCGGCGCCCATAAGCAGCCGGCAGATCACGCTGCCCTCAACGTACAGCGCGTTGGCCGGCATCTCGTTGATATCCGAGGCATTCACCACGTTGGGGTGGGTGATTAAAGTGTCGCACAGTTGGGCGAGTAGCTGGGCCACAGGCGTAGCGTCCCCGGCATGGCCCCCGATAGCAGCGCCGATCCCCGTAGGCACGAGAAGGACCGCGTTGAAAGTTGCGGTATTCTCTACCTGGCGGGGTCTATATTCAAAGACCAGTTCCCGCGGGAATAGGCCGGGGCCCTGGCCGTTGTGCATCGTCGTAACCTCGCAGCGGTATCCGGCCTTGCTTGATTCGGAGACTACGAGTCGGAGAGGCGAGTCACCGGCGGGCAACGATTCCAGGGTCTTACTGGACAGCCATCGAAGAGGGCTTTCCCCTTTGGGCGCCGCGGGCATGTGTATCTCTGTTTCGGACAGGTAAACCAAGACGGTCAGTTCCCTGAGGGCCGCGAGCGAAGGCCGGTTTCCAGCCGTTTACCGGCTTCCGTGGAGCCCTGGCGCGTCTGCGTCACAACAGTGTCTACCAAGATGCGCCGGGATTCAAGCATAGAGGCGCTGGGTAACTGTTCAGAGATGATGACGCAGAATGGCTGAATCCCACGTCGGTCATCTCTACGATAATCCTCTTAAGATGTCTCGCCGCAACCCGTCATTCCCGCGAAGAGCCTGCCCCCGGCTCGATCGGGGGCGGGAATCCAGAAATGCCGATGATATGGACAGTTGCTGGTTGCAAGGGTTTCTGGATTCCGGGCTTGACCCGGAATGACGGGTTGGGGGTAGGAAGGACACATCAAGTCTGAACAGTTGTGGCGCCAGGTCCGGGGTCAGTAGACAGCGGTCGAGGCTCAAGGTTACGATGCCTCCAACTTGACCCGGTAACCGATGCGAGGAGGTGGTCATGCCCATCGAACAAGTCTCACCAGGTCTGGCTTCCATTGTTTCCGCGGACCAGCCGATAGAAGAACTGGCAACCGGCTTCGGCAACGCGAACGGACCCGCCGAGGGCCCTCTGTGGTGGAAGGAGGGAGGATACCTGCTCTTCAGCGACATCGGGAACAACCGCAGGATGAAATGGACGCCCGGAGAAGGAGCCACCCTCTTCCAGGAGCCTACCAACTTTGCCAATGGCCTGACCCGCGATATCCAGGGACGGCTAATCGCCTGCGACCGGACTCCCCGCGTCGTCCGTCACGAACCGGACGGAAGCATCACGGTCGTGGCGAACAGCTATCAGGGGAAGAGCCTGAACCGGCCCAACGACGTTGTGGTCAAGTCGGATGGAAGCATCTACTTTACCGACCCTGGGGCTCCCGCTCCCGAATACCAGCTAGATTTCGCCGGAGTGTACCGGGTGAGCGCCGACCTGGGTACGATAACCCTGCTGGTCAGCGACTTCGTGACCCCCAACGGCCTGGCCTTTTCTCCCGACGAAAGCGTCCTGTATATCAACGACTCGCGCCGGGGGCACATCCGGGCCTTCGACATGCAACCCAACGGCACCCTTGCCCTGGCTACCGACCGGGTCTTCGCAGACCTGCGAGGGGAGCGCCCCGGTGTGCCCGACGGCATGAAGATCGACGTTGAAGGCAACGTCTACTGCGGCGGTTCCGGAGGCATCTGGGTGTTCAACCCCCCGGGTCAACACTTGGGGACCATCGTCCACGGGGCCGAGGCATCGACCAATATGGCCTGGGGAGGCGATGATTGGAAAACCCTCTTTTTCACGACCCGGAACGAATTGGGAAGCATCACCCTGAGCATTCCCGGTATCCCGGTGCCAGTGGACGCGGCGTAAAGATCGCCTCGACGCCTATCCCGTCATTCCGTCTACCCTGGCATTATCCTGAAAATAGGGTGTTCAGGCGGGTTGGAGGGTGACTTTGTGACCCAAACTTTCCAGGCGGCGCACGGCCCGGCGAGTGAGTCCTTCCTGGTCTCGCTCCACAAAGTAATTGTGCCCCAGGTCCACGAAATGCTGCCCGTCCTTGATCACGTGGTGGATGATGACGGCGATGCTGTGGGCCACCGCCATCGCCCCCCGCTGGGCTCCGATGCGCCGGGCGAGGCGCCGGTATTGGGCTCCCGGGTAGGTCTTGGTCCGTCCGGCGGCCAGGGCCGCCTCCACCAAAGCCTGCCCCCGTTTTCACGAGGGCAGGCTTCAGCCAACGGTTGCCTTTGCGGGTGGGAGCCCGTTTGCGCCGGTCTCCGCTCTGTTTGTTCCCAGGGCATACCCCGGCCCAAGACGCCGTATGGCCGGGAGTGGGAAACTGCTCCATGTCCGTGCCCATTTCCGCAACGATGACCTGGGCGGTGCGCTGTCCTACTCCGGGGATGGTGTCCGGCGCCGCCGCCATTGGCTCAAAAGGGGACAGCCGCCGGGCCACCTCTCCGTCCAGTTCTTCAATCTCCGCCTCCAGATGCTCCAAGTGGTGCAACTGTCCGGCCGGCAGGTAGCGTTGGTGGGACCCCACCAAACCCCGCAGGGCTTCCTCCAACTCTCCCGGCTTCTCCCGCACCCTGCCACGGGCCAGTCCGGCCAGCGTCTCGGGTCGGTTTCACCCTCGGCCAGGGCCGCCAACACATCGGTGGCCACCGAGGCCAGCTTGATGTTGGCCCCTTCCGGCAGCTTCTGAACCCGGTTGATTGCCCGGCTGCGTTCCTGCACCAGGCTGCGCCGGTAGCGGGTCAACTCCCTCAGTTCCCGCTGCGGCCTGTCCGGGATGAAGCCGGCCCGCAGCAGACCGTGCTGGAGCAACTCAGCGATCCACTCGGCGTCCCCGTATCCAGTACGGGGCAGGCTTTTGACGTCGGTCTTGCGCCCCGGCGCCGTTTTCATGTGGGCCGCGTTGACCACCATGACGGCGAACTCGTCCTCCAAAAGAGCCTGCCCCCGGCCACGACCGGGGGTTGTACACCGGTTTCCGGCAGACCCCGGCGCTTTCCATCGCTACGTGGCTGACCTCACGTGGCTGACCTCCTTCACCCGGAGCCAGTCAGCCAATTCCAGCAACTCCTGGGGACCGGAAGGTGGGTCATGGACCGGAAGGTGCGGATTTCCCGCCCCTGCGGAGTGATGACGCAGGCCGCCACTGATTTCTTATGCACGTCCAAGCCCCGGCGCCGCTCGAGAACAGCCTCCATGACACTCCTCCAAATAAGGGCTGCCGGCCGGTGGGTGACAGGCGATTCAAGACATTCTTATGCCTGCTCACCGCCGTGGCGGGACAACATTCGTACATACCTGCATACATACCTGTAAGTCACCCGCGCAAATTCCCGCGCGGGCTCGCGGCGCCAATGACGACCGCCCTATGCACCGGCCGGCGCCACACCATTTTCATCCTCATACGTGCCCTTCACAAGACCATCCGCAATTCCCGCGAAGGGAGACCTTTGAATAGTCCCCTCTCCCGGAGGGAGAGGGTTAGGGTTAGGGCGTCCCCCGTATCTGGGCACACTCTGAATTCCGGTCTTGAGCCGGAATGACGAAGTGTGGCCGGAATGACGGGGTGAGCAGGCCACGGGCACCCACTGGTATCACTTCGGTCTAACCCAGGAGTTCTTTTCTTACGCTCTCCAAGCGGGCCCGTTGCTCTTCGCTTATCTCCGGGTATCCCTCGCCCTTGTCCCGGATTCCGCCGGTGAAGTTTGGAGCGCGCTTCTCAAGGAACGCGGCCCTTCCTTCGTCGCCGTCCGTGGTCATCTGGGTGAGCAGGTAATTCATGAGCGTTTGGACGCGCCACGCCTCCGACACGGGGATCTCACGAAACCGGACGACGAACTCCTTCATCATACGGACGGCGAGCGGCGGCATTTTCACCACATCGGCCGCAATCTCTTCAGCGCGCTCCATCAATCGCTCGTGGGGCACTGTCTCGTTAATCAAGTTAATACGCAGGGCTTCCTTGGCGTCGAAGGGGGCGTCTGTGAGGAGGATTCGCATCGCGTCGGCGTAAGAGACCTGGCGCGTGAGGTAGGTCGCGCCCGGGCCGTGGCCAACCCATCCCTGGCTGAGCAATGCGAATTTGAACCGGGCGTGTTCCTCGCAGGCGATTCGTATATCCGTGGACGTGAGCATCAGGTAGAAGCCCGCCCCGGCGGCCCAGCCGTTGATGGCGGCTATTACCGGCTTCCATATCTGGGGGTAGTGGTCTCCCAGGCTTCCATCGACGCCGAATTTGGAGCCGTTGACCGTTCCTGAGGGCGGCCAGAAGATGTTCTCGATGCGGACCCTCTCCCGCTCCTCGGGGGTGATTCCCGCGGGAGTGCTGAGGTTGTGGCCGGCGCAGAAATATCTGTCGCCAACTCCGGTTAGGATGGTGGCGCGAACATCGGTATCGTCCCAGACCTCTTTCCAGGCCTCGGCGATGGCGTCGGAAGTCTCCCGGTCCAAAATGTTGGCCTTCTCCACGTTGTTGATAGTCACGTACGCAACGTGACCCCGCTTCTCGTACAAGACGCCCATGTCGTTACCTCCGAAGGCTTGCCGGTATGGGCCGACCCTTCGCCCGCCCGGCGGTTGCACGCAGATTATAACTCCCGCGAGCATCACTCACCGGGCCAATTTGACTCCCGCATATCGAGGGCATAGACTTCCTTTCTGGGATCGCGAACTCCGGCAACCATGCCCCACAATCCTCACCAGGAGGGCTCCAGATGAGCATATCCAGGCTGTATACAGGCGACGACGGCGAGTCCCATATCGAGGATATGGACCTGGCTTCCCATCCGCAATTGGGCGAGTTGCACAACGCTGAAGGAATCATATTCCGTGTTTCCGAGCCAGGCCGCTTTAGCGACTGGCACAACGCGCCCCGCCGCCAATATGTCATAACCCTGGCGGGCGAGGTGGAAATCGGCCTGGGAGACGGTACAACCCGCCGATTTGGCGCGGGTCACGTTAGCCTTGCCGAAGACCTCACCGGAAAAGGCCACACCACCAAATCCGTGGGGGACGTTCCCCGCGTCACCGCCACGATCCCTCTGCTGGACTAAGGTTGGGTGATAGCTCTGAAATAGCTACAGAGCCGGTGGCTGCCCAATTCTCGGACCACATACACCGGGGGCGGCCATCGGGGTCTAATGCGCGCTCGGGAGCCACTGTCAGTAGATGAGTCGAGTGGCCGGTCCTTTGAGCGGGTGGCGTATCCGAGTCCTGATCGCACTGGCCGCCGCAGCCATTGTGGTGGCTGCGGCCCTTTTTGGTTACCGGCTGTGGTACAACTCCACCCACTTCGTCTCAACCAACAATGCCCAAGTGACGGCGGCCCTGGTCCAAGCGGGGTCAATCAACGCCGGGCGCATCATCAGCATGAATATAGACGTGGGTATGCCCGTGTCACAGGGCCAGGTGATCGCCGTGGTGGATATCCCCACCGTCATCTCCAAGTCGGACACGACCGACACCTCCAAGCTGGGGTTCCGCGACGTCCAAGACCAACTCGTAGACGTGGTCGCGCCCATCTCCGGCGTCGTGGCCGCTCGCTGGGCCAGGGTTGGCGACACCATGCCCGAAGGCCAGCCCATTGTCACCCTGATGGACCCCAAGCAAACTTGGATCACGGCCAATATCGACGAGAGGGATGTTGGCCGTGTACGCCCCGGTCAGTTCGTGGAAGTACATATCGATTCGCTGGGCCAGACGCTGGCCGGGCGCGTGGAGGCCGTTTTCCCCGTGACCGCGGCTACCTTCAGTCTGCTGCCCTCACGCAACACCTCGGGAAATTTTAACAAGGTGTCCCAGTTGGTGCCGGTCAAGATACTCCTGGATGACAACTACGTGCCCCTGATCCCTGGCTCATCTGTGGAAGTCAAGATTTACGTTACTGGTCCGGGAGAGGGCTGACCATGCCTCGGATTCCGTATCAATGGCGGGTACTGGTGGTTGTGGTGTTGGGGAGCATCACCGTGATCCTGGACACCACCGTCATCAATGTGGCGCTGCCCACAATCATGAATGCCCTTGGCACGAACCTGGATAAGGCGCAGCTAATAATCTCCATGTACCTGCTGGCCCTGGCCTTGATAGTCCCCACCGCCGGGTACCTGAGCGACCGCCTGGGGACTAAGCGGCTCTATGCTTTATCCGTAACCGGTTTCACCCTGGGCTCCATTCTCTGCGGTCTGGCCTGGGACATCGACTCGCTGATCGCCTTTCGGTTTATCAAGGGCCTGGCTGGCGGGATCACCATGCCCCTGGGACTCGCAATGATGTTCCGGACCGTACCCCGAGACCAGCAAGGTTCCATGATGGGCATTTTCGGCATTCCCATCCTGTTTGCCCCCATCTTCGGCCCGGTAATCGGCGGTTACCTGGTGGAGACATCAAGCTGGAGAATGGTCTTTTTCATCAACGCCCCGATCGGAATAGCCGCCATCATCCTGACGTCATTGTGGCTGCGGGAGACCGACAGGGTTGAAGCCCGGAAGTTCGATTTTAAGGGCTTCATCCTGGCGGGAGTGGGTTTTTCCGCCGTCCTGCTGGCTCTCACCCGCGCACCCGCGGACGGCTGGGGCGCGCCCAACGTGGTGGTGTTGTTCGCGGTCTCCGCGGCGTCTCTTGCGTCGTGGGTATACGTGGAGTTGACCGAGGAATCCCCGCTGCTCGACCTACGTATCTTCCGGAACGGCCCTTTCACCATGGCTGCCAGTGTGTACTTCATCGCAACCATGGTGCTGATCTCGGTGGTGTTCCTCGTACCATTGTTCCTGCAAGACGTGCGCGGTCTGAGCCCAATCGAGACGGGCCTGCTGCTGATGCCGCAGGGGATCGCGTTGGCGGCGGTGATGCCCCTGACGGGACGCCTATACGACAGGGTGGGCCCCTGGCCGCTAATTATTCCAGGTATCCTAGGGGCCGGATTCGCCACGCTACAACTGGCTAACATGGACCTCACGACCACCGACCGAGAGCTAATTATCATCCTGATGGTCCGGGGAGTGAGCAGCGCGTTGATGTTTGTCCCGGCGGTTACCCTTACAATGAGCTTGGTGCCCCGGGCCGAACTACCCAGGGCGTCGGCGTTGACCAACAGTTTGCGCCAGCTATTCCCGGCATTCGGCACCGCAGCCTTCGCCACCATCCTCACGACTAGGCAGGCTTTTCATTTCAGTAGCATGTCTCAAACCGTGACACCCGACTCTCTGGGTGCGGTGCGGGCGCTTTCCCAGTTGGAACAGTCAGCGGGCGCGGCGCCGGGGATGAATGGCAGGGCCAGCGAGGCGGCGGTCCTGATGTTGGACCAGATGGTGCACCGGGAGGCCTTTATCAACGCTTTCAACGACGTATTCTTGATCGCGTCCATAATGGTGTTCGTGGCTTTGATTCCCGCTGTCTTCCTGCGCAAGAGTCAACCGGAAGAGGCAGCGCAGCTCGCAACCGCCGGAGACCCCGCCCCCGAACCCGCCGACTAGGTCAAGGGACAACCAGGAAATCAGAAAAAGGAATGATGATTCGATGATGGGGAAACTCTCAATAAGGCCGGAGCGTATTCTAGGCGTCTCTATTCTGCTACTGGCCGGGTTATTGGGTATGGCAGCCTGCGCCGCGCCCGCCGCCGAGACGGCGTTCAACGGAGACCAATCGGTGTCCGTGGTCACAGCGCCGGCGATTACCGGCTCGATCACCACCAACCGCTCCTATGCGGCTAGGGTGGACGCCAGCGACCAGGTGGACGTTGTTCCCAGGTCGTCAGGCCAGGTGGCCCGGCTGGACGTGGGCGTCGGCGCAGCGGTAAGGACGGGCGACGTGTTAGGGGAACTGCGGCACGGTGGCTTGGACGCCCGGCTCGAGGAAGCGCAGGCGAAATTGAGCAGCGCGCAGGCCCGGCTGGAACAGGCTAAAGCCGCTGCCGGACCCAGCCATACTGCGGCACAGGCCAAGCTCGACGCGGCACAAGCCGAGTTCGACCAACTGATGAACCCAACCCCGGCAGACCTTCATATGGCGGAGAGTGTATTGGCCGACGCCCAGAGCCGACAAATCGGCGCGCAGACCGCCTTGGACCGGCTGCTAAATCCCACTCCCGCGACTACGGAAACGGCCAAGAGTGCGGTGGTAACCGCCAAGAACCAACTTGCGGACGCCAACATTCGCCTCTCCCAACTTCAGGACCCCACGGGATCGGACCTCGTGGTGGCGAAGAGTGCGGTTGAAGGCGCCCGAAGAAGTCTGGCAAGCGCCCGGGCTGAGTTGGACCAGCTTTCGGACCCCTCGTCCGCAGCCCTCCAGACGGCCAAGAGCGTGGTCACAGTGGCTGAACGAAACCTGGACAGCGCCCGAAAGCGGTTGGTCCAGGTTATGGTCCCGCCTGCCGACGCGGTAGCCAAAGCTCAGAAAGACGTGGCTGTGGCCCAACAGGTCCTGAGCACCGTCCTCAATCAGCAAGACGCCTCCAGGCTAAACCGGGCCATTCTCGGCGAGCTGAGCAAAGGTTCCATCGGGGACCCATGGACCGAAATAATAGAGACCAGGACCGGTCTGGCCCAAAATCTGGACCGGATGAGGGACCCCTCCCTGGACACCTCCCTTTCACCCGAGCAGATAACGGCGCTAAAAGTCACCATCACCACACAGGAACATCGGTTGGCCACGCTGCTGGGACAGGTGATCTCGTCTTCGTCTATACCCGACCGGATTCGAGCGGCCCTATGGGATGAGTCCCAGGCCCGCCTGGCCTTGGAGTCGGCTAGGGCCAAACTCGAGGAACTCATGGACCCCAGCGAGGAGACTCTTGCCATTACCCGAAACAATGTGGATGCCGCCAGTGCCCGGCTCAATTCCGCCCGGGCGAAATTTCAGGAACTAACCAACCCTGACGGGAGTTCCATGGAACGGGCCATGAGCAAGGTAGCTATCGCTCAAGCCGGTCTGGACACGGCCGAAGCGCGGCTCGACGAGCTTGAAGACCCCACCAGCAACACAATTGCCCTGGCGGTGAACCGCGTCGCCACGGCGCGGGCTGTCTATGACTCAGCACAGGCCCGGCTGGAGGAGATCATGGAGCCCGGCCCCAACACGGTGGCCGAGGCGGAAAACAAGTTGGAAGGGGCGAAAGCGCTGGTCTCCTCGGCGACTTCCCGACTCGAGACGTTGCTCCAGCCCGATGATCTGGCATTGGCGGCCGCCAGAATGGGAGTGGCCGTAGCGGAACGAGAACTTGCGACCAACAACGAGGTCTACTCCGCGCACGGTATCGACGCCGCGGAAGCGAACGCGGCACAAGCGAAGGCGCAGGTAGCCCTCGTCCAGCAGCAACTAGAGGACATGAACGTGGTTGCCCCATTCGGCGGGATAGTCACGCAGAATCAGCTATCCGTCGGAGCGATGGCCTCTCCGCAGACTCCGGTGTTCACCATCGCCACGACCAAAGTGGTTGTGTCCTTCCTGGTGGAGGAAACGGTGATTAACGCCCTCGAAACTGGCCGGGTGCTACAGTTTTCGAGCCCGGCCTTGCCCAATCAGGTGTTGGACCTGAAGGTCGCCCGTATCAACCCCACCGCCGGACCCACCGGCCACAGTTTCCTGGTCAAGATGGAGGCGGTCGAGGCCACTGCCGTCCTCAGACCGGGAGTCTCGGGTCAGGTATCGATCAGTATTCAACGGGGAGATACCCTCTTGGTCCCCAAGGAAGCGGTACTTAGCTCGGGTAGCCAGTCCAGCATCTACGTAGTACGGAAAGGAATCGCCCATCTGGAACGAGTCGCGGTTGGGTTAAGCGGCGGCCAATACAGGGAAATCCTAGATGGGCTGCAACCCGGCTCTCAGGTAGTTGTTTCCGGCCAACACCTGTTGACCGACGCCACTCCGGTGACCGTTGTTGACTCGACCGGTCAAGTCGTCCCGGCAAGCTAGACCTCAGGGCTTCGGAAAAGACAAGGCCGCGGTCTGCCAATGCAGACCGCGGCATTTATATATGCAAGTCCCGGCAGGCTGGCTTGACGCAGCCTAGTCCCAGGTCACCGGCAGTGTCTTCAGGGACCGCAGGTTAATCGTCGGCTGGTATTCCAACCTATCGCTCTCTAGGTGGAACCGGGAGAACCGCTGGGCTAGTCCCATGAAAGCCTCTTGACCCTCCAACCGGGCGAGATTCACACCCAGGCAGTGGTGAATGCCGCCGCCGAACGCGACGTGCGGGTTGGGCCAACGGTTGATGTCGAAAGTGTCCGCATCGTCGAACTTTCGCGGGTCCCGGTTCGCGGCGGTGATGAACCACCTAACCCGGTCATCCTTGTTAATCACCTTGCCCCGCATCTCCACGTCCTCGGCGGCGATCCGCTGTATGGACTTAACCGAGGAATCGTAGCGGAGGCATTCCTCAGTGGCCCGTTGGGTCACGGCCTCGGGGTGTTGCCGCAGGGCGTCCCATTGGTCCGGATTGCGGATGAAGGCCAGGGTGCCGTTACAGATGAGGTTGATGGTGGTCTCATGGCCCGCCACCAAAAGTAGCGCGGCGTTGGCCAGGACCTGGTTCCGGTTGTAAATCCCGTCCCTCTCGCCCTCAGCCAGCACCGACAGCAGGTCTTCGCCGGGTTCGGCTAAGCGTTGTTGAATCAGGGGATCGATGTATTCTTTGATCCCCGCCGCGCCTTCAGAGTAAGTCTTCATGCGGTCGGGTTCGCCCCTGTTCAAAAAGAGCAGCTTTTCGGCCAATGAACGGATGTAAGGCCGGTCCTCCTCAGGGACACCCATCATCTGAGCAATGACCAACAATGGCAGCGGGATGGCGAAATCGCGCATCACGTCCATGTGCCCCTTCTCTTGAGCGGCATCGACCAGATATCTGATGGCGTTCCGGACCAGCGGGCGCCAGGACTCCATGGATTTGGGGGTGAAATACTTCGCCAGCACCATACGCATGTCGAAATGGGCGGGCCGGTCGTGCTGGATGAACCGGTCAATTTGGAAAGCCTTGATGAATTCGTAAATCGGCTGGTCCTCTTCGTCGATCGCGGGATAGGGAGGCCGCGGGTCCCGCTTGAAGGTCTCGGAAGAGAAGGTCTCGTGGTGACGAGTCAGCCAAACCACGTCATCGTAGCGGGTGAGAATCCAGACCCCGTACTTCTCGTTCCAATGGACGGGATCCTCCTCCCGCAGTTGTCCGAAGTACGGATAGGGATCGGCAATCACTCCAGGAGCAAACAGGTCGTCGCTAATGGCCGTGACCATGAAGCACCTCCGGTACATCATCGATGATTGGGTTAGACTCTATGACAGCCCCCCTTTCGTGTCAATGCGGCGAAGCGATTCGTAGAAAGTATTTCTCCCACAAAATTGGGCGCGGCACCCCTTGGGGGCCACGAAAATCGGGGCGCATCTGAAAGCGCCCCCGAATGCCCGTCGATGTTTAACCGGCTTAGAACCAGGGCTTCTTCTGGTTCAGGTACGTCTCCGCAAACTCTTCGTCCGACTTGGTCAGGTACATGATTCCCTCAATCAGCCCTATGATTCCCATCGCCGACCATAAAAGATAACCGGCGGTTTCGACCCCGAAAAAGACGGCCCACCACCGAATGTATGGTTGAGGTGAGTCAAACCCTCCCGTGAGAGTGAACACGGTCTGATACAAGTGAACAAGACGGGGCAGGATAACGGCAAACATGATGGCGGTCACGCCTGCGGCGGCCTGAATCTTGGCCGGTCCACGCAGACCGAGGTAAAACTTGTGGACTCCGACCCACCCTACGAGCACCGCCAATATCCCGGCCACGGTCCGGTTCTGTTCTTCACTCAGAGTCACTGCGCGGCCAGGGCTTCCCACGTTCCGCAGAGCCCGGTAGATGGACGCCGCGTTGTTTCCCTCCACCACAAAGTCAACTTCCACTCCGCGGGTAGGGGTCATCGAGTCTCTCCACTCGGCCTCCGTGAAACAGTAACGGTTTCCGTCGTCTCCCGAGATCACGCCAAAGCCAGTCCCAGGAGAAAAGCCCAATATCCGGCCGTTCACCTCAGGTCCTTCTCCTTCGTTCGAGTCTTCGGATACTCATGAGTCCTTGGCGTCCTACTTTTCACGAGAGAGGAGTTGTGGAGTGCGGTCCGGGGTCCAACACAGCCTACACAGTCTGGACTTCCTTCCTAACGCCGTTATCTACATGATGCCATGACATATGCCCCGTAGGGTGCAATATACAGTAAAACCTCATTTCCTAGTCGACCCACTTTCCTACCGAATCCATCGCAGGCCGGGTTGTGTAACTGTTCAGACTGGCTAAATGAGGGGTAGACTAAAAGCATGGACCGGGATGTGAATTTAGGCAGGGCCTCCCGTGAGGAGTTGATCCAGTTGGTTAGTCAACTTCTCGACCATGTTGAGGTTCTGGAAGCACGAATCTCTGAGTTGGAAGGCCGGCAGAAGCCTCCAACGGAGGAAGGTAAGGAGCGGAAGCCGCCCTCCTGGGTCAAGGCCAACCGGCCAGCCCGGCCCGGGAAGGAACGTAAACGGCGGCCCCACGGTTTCGCCCGTCGGCGGGAGGAGCCCACCCACCGGGTGGAGCACGCTACGGCCAGGTGCCCTGATTGCCAGCTTCCCCTGCAAGGCGGGAGGGTGCGCGGGCGCCGCCAAGTGATATCCATACCCCGGCTGCGGGTGCGGGTGACCGAACACGTGGTGCTGGAACGTACCTGCCGGAAGTGCCGCAAGCAGTGGGTTCCCGAACCGGATTGGGGCGCCATCACCGTGGGCCGCCAGCGGTTCGGCGTCTCGGTGCAGAGCGAAGTAAGCGTGCTAAGGGAGGAGTGCCGGCTCCCCTTTGGCGTGATTCAACGCTACCTGAAGTGGCGCTATGGACTGGGCCTTAGCAAAGGGGAACTGGTGGCTTTGGTCCGGGGGGCGGCGGAGCATGGCCAAGAGGAGTACACCCGGTTGCGCCAAGAGATTCGAGCTAGCCCGGTGGTGTATGGGGACGAGACGGGCTGGCGTCAAGCGGGCCGCAACGGTTACCTCTGGAGCTTCAGTACTCCCAAGGTGCGCTACTTCCTATACCGTTCCAGCCGGGGCGGGCCGGTGGTTGAGGAGGTGTTGGGTGATGAGTTCGAGGGCGTGCTGGTCAGCGACTTCTACGGAGCCTACAACGTGTACCAGGGGCCGCACCAGAGATGTTGGACCCACCTGCTACGGGACATCCACCAACTGAAGGAGCGGTTCCCCGAACATGAGGGCTTGGCCCGATGGTCCCAAAGAGTGCGGGAAGTGTATGACCAGGCCCAAGCCTACCCCGGTCCTGACCCGGAACTGCCGGAAACGGTGCGGCAGTTCCGGCGGGTGAAGCAACAGCAGCGGTTCCAAGAGCAACTATGGTCCATCTGCCAGCCCCACCTGGGCAGCGATACGCCGATGCGGGTGCTATGCCGGAGGGTGGAACGCTTCTTGCCTGAGCTATTCACCTTCATCGCTGAACCCCGGGCGTCGGCGGACAACAACGCGGCGGAGCGGAGCCTGCGTCCGCCGGTGGTGAGCCGGAAGATCAGCGGCGGGACCCGTTCGGACCACGGAAGCGAGACCAAGAGCATCCTGGCTTCTCTGTTAGGCACTTGGCGCCTGCAAGAACGCAACCCTTACCATGCCCTCAATTCCATCCTCTCCCAGCCCTTACCTGCTCCAGTCTGAATTCCATCCTCTCCCAGCCCTTACCTGCTCCAGTCTGAACAGTTACCCGGGTTGTCAATGCATTGACAGGCGCGTTTCGAGAAACCTATACTGATTGAAGGAAATACGAATAATTCAAAGGCTGTGAAGGGGATTAGTAGGCTTCCAGCGGGGCTAAGAGAGCCGGGTTAGGTGAGAGTCGGCGCCAAGCGCAGAAGCGTGAATGGACCCCGGAGCCGCAGGCCGATCGCCGCTCATGCTTGGACTGATTCCAGTGCGGGGGTGTTAGGCTGGGACGGTTGGGCCCCGTTAACGGTCCGCGGCACAGGGGGAACGTAGACCAGTACCCCTCCCGCCGGCAGAGAAGTTGGTCCCGCTCCGTCTACATGTTGGGGTGCGGACTGCAAATAGGGTGGCAACACGGTTTTGACCCGTCCCTTGAGGACGGGTCTTTTTTTGTGGCCCGCATCACGCCCCCTCTGCCCGGTCCGGAAACGAAATTCAGCACTGGCAAGGTAGCGACATGTACCACCCGACGTTGGAAGAGGTCAAATCCCGAGCCGGTCAGGGCAACCTGGTGCCGGTTTACCGGTCCATCAACGCCGACCTGGAGACCCCGGTGTCGGCGTACTTGAAAGTCGCCCGGGGGCCATACTCCTACCTGCTGGAAAGCGTTGAAGGCGGCGAGAGGCTGGGACGGTACAGTTTTATCGGGACGGAGCCTTACAAGGTGCTCCAGACCGGGGCGGGGTCGCCGGAGGGAGAGGTGGACCCACTATTGCTAATCGAACAAGAAATGGGCCAATACCAGCTAATTCCGGTGGACGGCCTCCCAAGGTTCCACGGGGGAGCCGTCGGCTACCTGGCCTACGATACTATTCGCTACTTTGAGCCCAGGGTGCCGCCGATGCCGGCTGACCCCCAGGGCGTGCCTGAATCCGTCTTCATGTTCGGGGAAACCATCTTGATATTCGACCACCTCCGCCACGACATCAAGGTCGTCAGCCACGCCCATCTGAACGGAGATGTGGAAGGGGCCTACAAAGAGGCCACCGGCCGGATCGATGAGATGGTCAACCGCCTAGCTCAGCCGCTGGCCTTGCCGCCGGAGCTGCAAGGCGGCATCGGCTTCAATGGCTCCGCGCCCATCGAGTCCAACTTCACCCCGGAACGATACGCCGACGCCATCGAGAAGTGCATCGAATACGTGTACGCCGGAGACGTCATCCAGGTGGTCAACTCCCAACGGTTCTCCCGCCGTACCGATGCCCATCCCTTCCAGGTGTACCGCGCCCTTCGCAGCGTCAATCCCTCTCCCTACATGTACTATCTGGACTTGGACGGTTTCCAAATCGTCGGCGCGGCCATCGAAACGGTGGTGAAGGTCGAGGATGGGATCGCCGCCACCCATCCCATTGCGGGCACCAGGCCCCGGGGCGCTACCCCTGGCGAAGACGACGCCAACGAAGAAGAATTGAAGAACAGCGAGAAGCAGCGCGCCGAACACATCATGCTGGTGGACCTGGGCCGCAATGACATTGGCCGGGTCAGCGAACCCGGGACCGTCCACGTCACTCAACTTATGGACGTGGAGCGCTTCTCCCACGTCATGCACCTGGTCTCTCACGTGGAGGGCAAGCTGCGCGGCGACATGACACCTTACGACGCGTTGCGGTCCTGCTTCCCCGCCGGGACAGTGTCCGGCGCGCCCAAGATCAGGGCCATGGAGATCATCTCCGAGGTCGAAGGTGAGAAACGCGGCCCTTACGGGGGCGCGGTGGGCTACTTCAGCTACTCCGGGAACATGGATACGGCCCTGGTGCTGCGTACCGGTGTGTACAAGGACGGAGTAATGTACGTGCAGGCAGGCGGCGGCATCGTGGCCGACAGTGTGGCCGAGGATGAATATCAGGAAACACGCCACAAGTCGGGAGCGCTCATGCGTGCCATCGAGGTTGCCGAAACCGGGATCTAGCCCTAATGACCGGTCTAATAAGGACCAACCTGATAAGGAGTTGAGAGATGCTGAAGTCGTTCTTCCACACGGGTTTTGTGGTCAGGGACATAGAAAAGTCGGTGCAGTTTTACTCCGAGGTGCTGGGCATGCGGATCGCCGGGCGCACCGAGCGCCAGGGGGAGTTTGTTGAGCAGGTCCTCGCCTTTCCCGGCGCGCACATCAAGGGCGGATTTGTGGATATGGGCGAGGGCCACCAACTGGAGTTGATCCAGTACCTATCCCCACAGAGCGGCCCTGGCGGAACCAACCGCAACGACCTGGGGGCGTCCCATCTGGCCTTCTTCGTCGAAGACCTGGACCGGTTCTATGGGGAAACCTCTCAAAAAGGCCTTACGTACAACAACCCTCCAGCCTCAATGTTCGACGAAAACGGCAACCTGTCCCGCAAGGCCTGCTACGCCACCGACCCCGACGGCAACTGGTTAGAATTCGTGGAGCTTTTCTAGGAGCGCCCGCCATGCTGCTATTGATCGACAACTACGATAGCTTTACCTACAACCTCTACCAGTACCTTTCGGAGTTGGGCGCCGAGGTTGTGGTCCATAGAAACGACAAGATAACCCTTGAAGAGGTCGAAGACCTATCACCTGAAGGCATCGTGATCTCGCCGGGGCCGCGCACCCCGATGGAAGCCGGCATTTCCAACGACGTGATCCGGCGCTTCGGGGAACGGGTCCCCGTGCTGGGGGTCTGCCTCGGCCACCAGTGCGTCGGGCATGTTTACGGCGGCGTGGTCGACCAGGCCGGGGAGATCCGCCACGGCAAGACCTCCATGGTCCACCACACCGGCGCAGGCGTCCTGTTGGGCCTGCCCAACCCCTTCGAGGCCATCCGCTACCATTCCCTGGTGGTCTACCAGGATACGGTGCCGGACTGCCTGGAGGTCACCGCCTGGACCGAAAACGGCCTGATAATGGGGCTGAGGCACAAGGAGTTTCCTGTGGAAGGCGTCCAGTTCCATCCGGAGTCCATCATGACCCCCGACGGAAAACACCTGCTCCAGAACTACCTCGACACAGTAAGCCGCCACCGGAGCGGTCTGGGGTAAAATACTGAGAGGGAACAAACCCCGAGAACGGAGACAGTCTGATGGAGCAAACCAATATCAAGGACCGGATGATACAAACACTTCAGGACCTTCCTGACGACGTGACTTTTGAGTCTGCAATGGACCGACTGTACCTGATGTACAAGGTAGAACGCGGGATAGCCCAGATGGACGCAGGCCAGAAGGTCCCGCACGAGGAAGCCCGTAAGCGCATCTTAAAGTGGTTAGAGTAGATTGGTCTTTGCAGAGTCTGGATGACCTCGAAAATGTTCTCAGATACATAGCGCGAAGTTCCCCTCAAAGCGCCAGGCGGTTCGGGGAGCGAATCATTCTCGCAGCCGGCCGAATAGCACAATTTCCAGAATCGGGACGAATTATGCCGGAGGCTAACAGCCCGGAAATCCGTGAAATCATCGTACAGGGTTATCGCGTCATCTATCGCCTGAGGCGGGAAGAAGCGGAAATTCTGACCATCCACCACGGGTCTCGGCCTATCAACCAGTTAGAGTCTCTTGGGCAACAGTGGGGCAGGGTGATTGGGGGAATCCAGCCGAAGTGCGCATAGCTTAAGATAATTCAGCCCAACAATTCGGTCCCTCACCTAACGGAGCATTTGATTTGGAAATTCGTGAAGCTATAAGTGCGGTCGTAGATGGTCGTTCTTTAACTAGGGAGCAATCATCCGGTGTCATGCGCCAAATTATGGGGGGTGAAGCCACTCCCGCCCAGTTGGGGGCCTTCCTGACCGGGCTTCGCGTAAAGGGTGAGACCACCCAGGAGATTGTAGGTATGGCCGCCGTAATGCGGGAGTTTGCCCTTAAGGTAAAGGTCGACGGCCCGCTGATTGACACCGTTGGCACGGGAGGCGACGGCCAAAATACCTTCAACATTTCCACCGCCACCGCCTTCGTCGCCGCGGCTGCAGGCCTCAAGGTTGCCAAGCACGGCAACCGGGCCGCGTCGGGCACTTGCGGCAGCGCAGACGTCCTGGAGGCCCTGGGAGTGCGGATAGAACTGTCCCCCGAGGGCGTGGCTCGGTGCATTGAAGAAGCCGGAGTCGGCTTCATGTTCGCCCCCGTATTCCATCCTGCCATGCGTCACGCGGGTCCGGTGCGCCGGGAGATAGGTATACGCACCGTATTCAACATTCTCGGCCCACTGACCAATCCGGCGGGGGCGCAGACCCAGCTTATCGGGGTCGCGTTCCCGGAATTGGGAGAGACTATGGCCGAAGTGTTGGGGATATTGGGTTCCCACCGGGCCATGATCGTCCACGGTCATGGCGGCCTGGACGAACTCTCCCTCTCCGGGGACTCCACGGTGTGGGAGGCGCGCGAAGGATCGCTGAGCCGTTGGACCGTGAGAGTCGAGGATACCGGGCTGCCCGTGACTCCAATCTCGGCTATTCAAAGCGGGACCAAGGAGGATAACGCCGCCACTATGCGCCGGTTGTTCCAGGGGGAAACCGGGCCGGTGCGGGACATCGTCCTGCTCAACAGCGCAGGTGTGCTAATGGCGGGGGACCTGGCCGGTACCATCCGGGAAGGAATCGACATGGCTTCAGGCCTTATCGACAGCGGCGCGGCCTTGGCGAGCCTCGACCGCCTTGTGGAAGTGAGCCAGGCCCAGGCCGCGCCATGAGGCGGATTCGCCGTTCTTCCCCACCCGTGCCGCGCGGTGGTACCATTGCAGCCGGACACACCTCGGAATTTCCAGAGGAGGTCAGGCTCTAACGATATGCCGAACATTCTTGACGAAATCGTAGCCGCCAAGAAAGGGGAACTCGCGTTGCAACAGGGCGCCGCTCCGCTGGCTTCCCTGATAGAGGTCCTTGCCGCTCAGCCCAAACCCTTGTCCTTGGCTGCCGCGCTGGGCGGGAGTGGAATGCGCCTCATGGCCGAGGTCAAGAAGGCCTCACCATCACGGGGCCTGCTCTGCCCGGACTTTGACCCGGTCCGCCTCGCCGATACCTACACTGGCAACGGCGCTTCGGCGGTGTCGGTACTGACCGACGCCAGGTTTCAAGGGGAGCCCGGTCACTTGAGCCAAATCAAGCAGTCGGGCGCGTCGAGGCAGTCTCCGGTGTTGCGAAAGGACTTCCTCTTCGACCCTTACCAGGTCTACGAGGCAAGGGCCATCGGAGCGGACGCGATTCTCTTGATAGTGGCGATTCTGGAAGCGGTCCAACTCCGGGACATGCTGGAGTTGGCGCTTAGCCTGGGCATGGAAAGCCTCGTCGAAATCCACGACGAATCCGAGTTGGAGGTGGCCCTGGACGCCGGAGCGCCGGTGATCGGCATAAACAACCGCGACCTGCGAACCTTCGTCACGGACCTTGCCGTCAGCAAACGGCTGGCGCCGCTTGTGCCAAAGGACAAAGTCATCGTTAGCGAGAGCGGGATAAACCACCCTAAAGACCTTCAGGCCCTCGGCGAACGCGGCGTAAACGCGGTGCTAGTCGGTGAAGCCCTGGTCACAGCCCCCGACGTTGCGGCCAAAGTGCGCGAGCTTTCCGGCATGGCCGCCCCTTCCTCGGGGGACTGATGCAGGTCAAGATCTGCGGCGTGCGTACGCTCGAAGACGCCCTCATCGCAGCTGAGGCGGGAGCCGATTTCATCGGCCTTGTTTTCGTTCCAGGGAGACGCCGCAGGCTGGAAACTTCCCACGCCGCTGCGATAGTTTCCGGCGTCAAAAACGCCTTGCCGAACGCGCCCAAGTTCGTCGGTCTGTTCGCCGACCAACCCCTTTCGGAGGTCAATCAGACCATCCAGGCGTGCGGATTGGACGTTTCCCAGCTTTGCGGCTCAGAATCCCTGGAATATTGCCGCCAGACAGACTCTCAGGTAATCAAGGTGCTTCACGTACCGGACTCAGCGTCCGGTGAGAGCGACGCGGCGGAATTTGCCTCCCATCTGGAAACCTACACGGATGCGGGAAACATCGTTACCCTGGACCGTCTGGTGGAAGGGCTGCAGGGGGGCACCGGCCAGAGTTTCGATTGGGGTATCGCCGCCAACCTGTCCGGCCTCGGACACCGTTTCCTCCTAGCCGGTGGTCTCACGCCGGACAACGTTAGCGCGGCCGTGTCGACGGTCAAGCCCTGGGGGGTGGATGTGTCCAGCGGCGTGGAAACCGGCGGGGTGCAAGACCCTGAGAAGATCAAACAGTTCATCCGCACCGCCCGAACGAGTCCCGCGGCGTCTTAATTCCCAACACCCTATTTGACCCAATGTTAGAGGTTGCAACCGATGGTTGTTGAAAAACAGGCCCGCCTTCCCGACGAAAGGGGCAGGTTCGAGGCTTTCGGAGGCCAATTCGTCCCGGAAACACTCATGGCGGCCCTCCAGGAATTGGAGAGCGCCTACCGGGAAGCCAAGGTGTCCGAAGGTTTCCAGGGCAAGCTGGCCCACCTGCTCAGCACTTACGCGGGGAGGCCGACACCTCTGTATTATGCGGAAAATCTCACCCGTCACTGCGGCGGAGCCAGGATTTACCTGAAGCGGGAGGACCTGGCCCACACCGGTGCCCACAAGATAAACAACGCCCTCGGCCAGGCGCTTCTGGCCCAACACATGGGCAAACGCCGGATCATCGCCGAGACCGGGGCCGGGCAGCATGGAGTCGCGTCGGCGACCGCCTGCGCCATGCTGGGTATGGAATGCCTGGTCTACATGGGTGCGGAAGACATCCAGCGCCAGTCCCTCAACGTTTTCAGAATGCGCCTCTTGGAATGCGAAGTTATCCCGGTGGAATCGGGAACTCGCACCCTCAAGGACGCGATCAACGAGGCGATCCGGGACTGGGTAACCAATGTCGAGACCACTCACTACCTCATTGGCAGCGCCGTGGGCCCTCACCCTTACCCGATGTTGGTGCGCGACTTCCAGCGAGTAATCGGGATGGAGGCCCGGGCGCAAATTCTCGAAGCGGAGTCCCGGCTGCCCGACTACGTTATCGCCTGCGTCGGTGGTGGCAGCAACGCCATCGGCACGTTCCATCCCTTCATTGGCGATGAAAGCGTGGCCCTGGTTGGAGTGGAAGCGGGCGGCGACGGGTTGGACAGCGAGAGGCATTCGGCCACCTTGACGGCCGGTCGGCCCGGCGTATTGCACGGAGCCATGTCGTATTTGCTCCAAGACGCCAACGGCCAAATCCACGAGACCCATAGCATTTCGGCGGGCCTGGACTACCCCGGTGTGGGTCCGGAGCACAGCTACTTGAAGGACGCGGGACGAGCCAAATACCTGGAAGTGACCGATTCGCAAGCTCTGGAAGGGTTCCACCTGCTATGCCGCACCGAAGGCATCATTCCGGCCCTGGAACCCTCCCACGCGGTCTATCACGCCGCTAGCCTCGCCTCTCAACTTTCACCGGACCAAATAGTCCTGGTCTGTCTCAGCGGGCGAGGTGACAAGGACATCGACATCGTAGCCCGGAACGCGGGGATTGGGCTTTAGCTCATCTTGGTTGGAGTAACCAGGGTCAATTGCTATAATGGCCGCGGTCCAGTCGATTAGACACCACGGACTGGATACCTGGGATTTGAGACCGAGGAGTTCACGCTATGGACCTGGGACTACAGGATAAGGTAGCAATTGTCACAGGCGGCAGCTACGGCATCGGCAAAGCGGCCGCCCTCAGCATGGCCAGGGAAGGCGCCAGGGTGGTCCTGGTTGCGCGCCGGGCCGACGTTCTGGACCAGGCTGCCCAGGACATTAAAGTTGCAACCGAAGGAGTGGCGCTGCCGGTCGTGGGAGACGTCATCGACAAAGACGCGGCGTCCAGGGTCGTCCAGACGGCAATCGATAACTTCGGCAGGGTGGATATCCTGGTCAACAACGCCGGGGCTTCCATGGCCAAGAACTTCGAGGATGTCAGCGACGAGGACTGGGAGTTCGATTTCGACCTCAAGGTCTGGGGCGCGATACGCTTCATCCGGGAAACAGTCCCCGAGATGCGCAAAGTAGGCGGCGGCCGCATCATCAACGTGACCAACCTCGGCGGGCGCACTCCCGGAGCAAATTCCATGCCCACATCCATCTCCCGCGCCGCCGGCCAGGCTATCACCAAGGGACTGTCAAAGGACCTGGCCAAGGACAATATTCTGGTATCCACGGTGTGTATCGGCCTGATTAAGAGCGGCCAGACCGAGCGCCGCCTGGAAGCGATGAAGGTCAACAACCCCGACCTGACCCTCGAAGACATCTGGGCCGAATCGGTCCGGGGCAGAGGTGTCCCCCTGGGCCGCATGGGCGAAGACCACGAGGCTGGGGACGTAATCGCGTTCCTGGCCTCGGAACGCGCAAGCTACTTGACCGGCATCGCCGTCAACATTGACGGAGGCTCTTCCGCGGTACTCTAGCGGCACGCCTGACCTGGGCCGCTTCACAGCCAAATCCCCCTTTTGGTGAGGGGGATTTGGTGCCGATAGACCCCCGCCAATTCACCTTTTTCCAGGTCTCACGCAGGACTTCAGTTGGGGAGGACCGGTTTGAATGGACCGTACATGAACGAATTTCTCCCATCTCCTAGGCTGCTGTTGGGGCCGGGTCCCAGCACGGTCCATCCCCGCGTGCTGCAGGCCATGACTCTCCCTATCGTGGGCCACCTTGACCCCGACTTCTTCCAGGTGATGGACGATGTCTCGGAGATGCTTAGGAACATCTATCACACGTCCAATCCGATGACCTTTCCTCTCTCGTCCACTGGCACCGGCGGGATGGAAGCCGCCTGCGCTAATATTCTTGAGCCCGGCGACACCATGGTTGTCTGCCGCAACGGCTACTTTGGCGCTCGGTTGGCGGACATCGCCGAACGGTGCGGGGCCGACACCCACGTGGTGGATAGTCCCTGGGGCCAACCCGTAGACCCGGCGTCTCTGGCTGAGACTCTGGACCGGCTTCCAAGAGTCAAAGCGGTGGGCGTGGTCCACGGCGAGACGTCCACCGGTATCCTGAACGACCTCCTCGAGATAATCGACCTAGCGCACCGGAAAGGCGCGCTGGTTGTCGTGGACGCGGTTACGTCCCTGGGCGGCCACGAGATGCGAATGGACGAATGGGAAATCGACGTCTGCTACAGCGGCTCTCAAAAGTGCCTGGGCGCACCCCCGGGCCTGGCCCCGATCAGCTTCGGGCCCAGGGCAATGGATGTTGTCAACACCCGTGAATCCAGGGTCCAGAGCTTCTACTTCAGCATCAAGGAACTTGAGACCTATTGGTCCGGCGCCCGCACCTATCACCACACGGCCCCCATCTCCATGAACTACTCCTTGCGTGAAGCCCTGCGGATGGTCATGGAGGAAGGAATAGAAGACCGCATACGCCGCCACGCCAGGGTCGCGTCTGTACTCTGGGCCGGGCTCGATGCGCTGGGCATCGGGGTATTGGCTGACCCCGACCACCGCCTTCACCCTCTGACCGCAGCCGTTATCCCGGAAGGCATCGACGACGCAGCGGTGCGGCGCAGCCTTCTGGAAGGGCACAACATCGAGATTGGCGGGGGACTGGGAGACCTCAGGGGCAAGGTCTGGCGGATCGGGCTCATGGGCGAGTCGGCCAGGGAAGCAAACGTGTTCGCGCTCCTGTCGGCCCTGGAAGTGGTGCTGTCCAGCCAGGGCTACGAGGTAGCCCACGGAGCAAGCATGGCGGCGGCCCAGCGGGCCCTCGCTTCATTCCAAGAGGAGTAACCGCCAAGAGGAGTAACCGCCGGGCACTGTCCGGCTAGGGGCGGGCCTGGCTGGACTCCTCGGCCTGGTAGGCTTCGTCCAACAGATCTACCACGTGGCAGACCGTTTGCATGGCTCCCCGGCGCCTTAAACCTTGTCCGATCTGCGTCATGCAACCGGGATTCGCGGTAGCCACTTGCTCCGCGCCGGTGGCAATGATGTTATCCAGCTTACGGTCAAGAATTTGCCCCGCAAGCTCCGGTTGGACCAGCGAATAAATCCCCCCGGACCCGCAGCACATTGTTGACTGTTCCATCTCCGCAAGTTCCAGTCCGGGTATCGCGTTCAGCACCTCCCGGGGCTGGGACGTTATCCGTTGGGCGTGGGCCAGATGGCAGGGGTCCTGGTAGGTGACCTTGCGGACCAACACGGCACGGGGAGGGTCCACTGGCAGAGAGGCCAGCAACTCGGTTATGTCAACCGTCTTTCGGGCATAACTCCTGGCAGCTTCGGCGTATTGATCGTCGCCCTTGAGCAGGTCGTCGTACTCCTTCATTGCCGAACCGCAACCCGCCGACGCCACGACTATCGTGTCCACACCGGCGGCGCGGAACACATCGATGTTGCGCCGGGCCATATCCCGAGCCGTCTCCAGGTCCCCGCTATGCACGTTCAGGGCTCCGCAACAACCCTGGCCCACGGGGACGACCACCTCACACCCGTTTCGAGTCAGCACCCTTACAGCGGCGGCCATGGTGCTTCCCTGCATCAAGGGCATCACGCAGCCCGATAGGAGACCCACGGTGAGCTTCTTTTCCCCCTGGGCCGGATAGGCGGCGTTCGATGGGCCGAAGAACGGGCCGTTGAAGTCCGGAAGTTGCGCCTCCAGACCCGCCATTTGTCCAGGCAGGAGCGTTAGGACTTTCGATGCCCTAACCAACTTCTGTAGGCCGGACCGCTGATACGCACGGACCAGTTGCGCGCCCAACCTCAGTCTTCCAGGGTGGGGCAGGGCACCCCGTAGAAACATCCGGCTTATTCGCTTCAGGCCGTCGGACTGCATCTGATGAGAGAGGACCTGGGCTCGTGTGTTCTCCATGATTCTGCCGTATGGCACGCCCGAAGGACAGACGGCTTCGCAGGCGCGGCATTGGAGGCACTTCTCCCAGTGGGAGACGACCCTGGGAGTGATTCCGGCCCGGCCTTCGTTCACCGCCTTCATTAGCGCGATCCGGCCCCTGGGGGACTCGGGTTCAACCATCAAGGTCGTGTA
Source organism: Dehalococcoidia bacterium (assembly GCA_965197545.1). Classification (GTDB taxonomy): domain Bacteria; phylum Chloroflexota; class Dehalococcoidia; order Lucifugimonadales; family UBA3495; genus CATOSP01. The sequence goes on along the minus strand of CBDANJ010000007.1, from coordinate 967,332 downwards.
AGTAGGACAGGAACTCAGACACAGCCCGCAATGCACACAGCGGTACATGTCTGCTTCCGCGGGGATGTCTTCCCCGTAGAATCCAGCTTCCGGTGGAACTATCGGGAGCGTGAGCCTCTCCCTCAGATCATCTTGAGGTCCCGCCATTAAATACCCCCGGCGTGGCGGCCCGGGGCGAAAATTCCGGCAGGGTCCAGGTTTTGCTTGATCCTGTACATAATTTCGGTCCCCTCCGGGTTGTCTCCCCAAACATCGACCTGTTGTTTTACAGCCAACGGAGCGCGTTCAACCACCAACGAGCCGTGGTGGTCCTGCGCTATCTCTCGTACACGATTCACAGCCCCGGCCAGAGCCGAAGCGCCAGCTTCTGACACACGTTTGTCCCGGTCTAACCACCAAAAAAGCCGCACCAGTCCGAAGGCCGGATCAGCTACGACCCCCGGCTCCGGCACGCCGCTCGAAGATTCGATTGCCCCGGCGAACTTCCCTTCGAATGATCCCAGCATATTAGCCACGGAAGAAGGCGGGACACTGGCTTTCAACGCCAGGCTCGCCTCTCGCCCTTGCGACCAACCCAAATCTGTCGAGGCGCGGAGTAGATGCCCCGCTTCTGCCTCATCGGTAACCTGCCGGACTGAAGCGTCCCTGTCTCTTAGCATATTCCCAACCTCAGAGAGCTGACGCCTGACCGCACCCTGCCGCCCGGAGAAGAACGCCAAGAGCAAGGCTTCCTCTGTTCCCATCCCATCATTCGTCACGTCCGAGGCAGAGGCCATATATCTCTCAGCGAGGCCTTCATGGACCTGTATTCCCTGCGGCGCATACACCTGGTCGTTCAACTCTGTAGCTGCCTGCATCGCGGCGGACCATGACTTAAACCTCGCGGTCAGGGCGGCCGTCCGCTGTGGGCGAGGGTTCAACTTGAACGTGGCCTCGACGATTACGCCCAGTGTGCCTAGTGACCCGGCGTATAGCTTGCCTAGGTCATACCCGGTCACGTTCTTGACAACTTTGCCGCCGGACTTGGTCTCAACTCCCGTACTGCCTATGACACTGATGCCTATCAGCCAGTCGCGGGGCAAGCCGAAACTGAAGCGTATGGGGCCGCTTGAGTTAGCGGCCAGGACTCCTCCCATGGTTGCACGGTCTGAAAGCGGGGCCTCGACGGGCAGGGTCTTGCCGCCTGACGACAGGGCCCGTTGAAACATGTCCAGGCTGATACCCGCTTCAACCGTGGCGGTCAGGTCGGCGGGCTGGTAGTCCAATACCCTATTAAAGCGGCTCAAGTCCAGGGCCAAATCGTATCGGAGCGGGATATTCCCCAACCCGGATTGAGTGCCGCCGCCCCACGGTTGGACTCCCAGTCCCTGCTCCGCCGCGAACCGGACGATCTCCATGATCTCATCGCGGTGAGACGGCCTAAGCGCGACTCGGGGTATCACACCATCGATCGAGTAGCCACCAAGCCGCCCTTCCGGTACGACGCCATCCTGGCCCAGGCTGCACTCCAGGCTTTGGGGAAGCGAAAGACCCAACCGGCTCATTTGGAGGCCAAGTACTCTGAGAGTTTGTCGGGGAAATTCACAGTGAGCCCGTCGACACCGGCGTCGACGGCTTTTCTCATGAGGCCCTCGTCGGCAGCGCCCCACGCCCGCACTTCCAGACCGTTCTGGTGCAGGTTGTCCACCAACTCCGGGGTCAGGGCGGATGAGTGGGGGCAGAGCAACTTTAGGCCCAGCCGTTTCGCGTGGTCTACCGTGGCATCATCCACGTTGACGACCAACCAACCTGTGGGCAATTCCGGGGCGTAATCGACCAGTTCTTCCAGGCTGGCAAGCTGGAAGGCGGTGATGGTCGCGTTGTCCGCGACACCATAACCCCGCACCATGTCCGCGGCCCGTCTCGACAGACCTCGAACCTCGGCCTTGATCTCGATGTGAAAGTGGAACCTCCCTTTGTACCGCTCCAACATCCCACCGAAGGTCGGCACCGGCTCTCCGGCGAACTCGGGAGAGAACCAGGACCCCGCATCCAGCGAACGTAAGTCCGCCAGGTCCGTCTCCGCAACCAATCCCGTCCCGTTGGTCGTGCGCTCAAGTGTTTCATCGTGGATGATGACGATGTGGCCGTCCTTGGTGAAGTGGAGGTCAAACTCGACGTGAGACGCGCCCAACGCTAGGGCTTTATCAAAGGCGGCAAAGGTATTCTCGGGAGCATAAGCCGACGCGCCCCGGTGGGCAATGTTCATGAATTCCCGGCCAGACATCAACAAATCCTCGGCGCTCGTGCAGGTCCGCCTAAATTGACAGGCCCGGTTCAGGGCGGCGGGCCGGTGGATGGTAACGGGTCCCATCGGGGAACACCTTCCCCGGATTCAGGCGGTTTCGAGGGGCAAACGAGTCCCGCACCCGGCGCATCGCATCCATATCCGCATCAGTGTATACCAGGGGCATCAGCTCTTTCTTTTCCAGCCCCACCCCATGCTCGCCGGTCAGCGCGCCACCGGCGTCGATGCAAACTTTCATCACTTCGGCTCCCGCCTCAATGATGGTCTCCAGGGCTCCGGGTTGACGTTCGTCGAAGAGCAGGCAGGGATGAAGGTTCCCGTCTCCGGCATGGAACACGTTTGCGATAGGGATACCGTACTTTTCGCTGATGGCGGCTACTTCCCGCAGCACTTCGGTCAACTTGGTGCGGGGCGCAACTCCGTCAACCAGGTAGTAATTGGGGGCCAAACTGCCCAGCGCTCCCAATGCGCCCTTCCGCCCCGCCCAAAGCCTTTCCCGGTCGGCGGCTTCGTCGGCGGTGCGCACCAGGGTAGGACCAGACTCCCACAGTGCGGCCTCGACCTCGAGGCCAATCTCGTCCACCTCCTCCTGAAGCCCCTCCAACTCAACGAGCAGCACCGCGCCCGCATCTTCCGGGTAACCCAGGTCCATCACGTTTTGAACGGCCTGAATGCTAAGAGCGTCGATCATCTCCAGGGCCGCCGGTACGATGCCGTGGCCGATCACCGCGGAGACCGCCGTACAGGCCGAATCTACGTCCGGGTAGACCCCCATGAAAGTCTTGACCGCTTCGGGCAGAGGCAACAGCCGGACGGTGATCCTGGTTGCCACGCCGAAGGTCCCTTCGGAGCCGGTAAAGACACCGCGCAGGTCATACCCAGGAGTTTCGCGGGCGGCGCTTCCCAGATTCACGACGGAGCCGTCTTCCAACACTACTTCCATCCCCAGAACGTGGTTGGTGGTGGTGCCGTAAGCCAGGCAGTGGGGTCCGCCGGAGTTTTCGGCAATGTTGCCGCCCAGGCTGCAAGCTTTCTGGCTTGAAGGGTCGGGCGCGTACCGGAACCCAAACCGGTGGACGTGGGTATCCAGGTCAAGATTGATGACGCCGGGCTCCACGGTGGCGGTCCGGTTTTCGGTATCCACTTCCAGGATACGGTTCATGCGGGTGAAGGAGACCTGGATGCCTCCGGGCGGTGCGATTGCGCCGCCACTCAAGCCCGTCCCTGAACCCCGTCCCACTACGGGCACTCCCTCGCGGTAGGCCAGGGCCATAACTTGGCTGACTTCCCCGGTGGAAATCGGGAGAACCACAGCCTCGGGAAGCCCCCGGTCTATGGAGCCGTCGTACTCATAGACGAGTAGGTCCTCGGGATGAGAGTAGACGTAATCCTCGCCCACTATTGCCTTCAATTCGTCCACGAACCGGACCGCCGAGGCTGAGTCCACGGTATCCTCCTCCCTGACAAATCCGCTCGATCATAGACTAAGGGCTGATTGGTTGGCAAGGATGGGTTTTCAGTAGAACTCAACCTAACATAGGAATGCGGCGTGATGTTCCAGTCTCACTTCACCAACTGCAAAACTACAGAGGAAACGGCCGTAACCAGTCCACCACCCGCAATCCCTATTAGAACCAATAGCAGGCGGTACATATCATCCATTCGGCTTTTCAGGCCGCTAATCTCCCCGCGCACTTCTCCAACTTGACCCCGCAATTCTCCAATCTGATCACGCACTTCCCCAACTTGGCCCCGCAAATCTCCGATTTGACCCTCAGCGGTTACCATGATTCCTCCTGGCCAGTTGGCCAAATCACTAGCTTATTGTGCTACCAGCCGCACCCGTCTGAGGGGCTTGGTGGTAGGAGAGCGAGGAGACTGCCATGAGGTCGCTGGCGTGTTCGATGGTTATGGCGCAGAGGCGGCCCTAGCTGTCCAGGTCCAGCAGAGTGTTCTCGTCCAGGTCTCGCGTCTCGTCCACTTCTGCGGGGCAAACCCCTATGTAGAGGGTATCCGTGTCGCGGAAGTATGTAATCTTCATAGCTTGAACGACCTGACAAAGAAAGGGTTGTGTGTGGCGCCAGGGTGTGGGCACTGTTTCCACTGCACTTCCCCTAAAAGGGAAAAACTCCATCTGCAATCTATTCTAGCGGCGCGATTTGTCCGGGAGGTTCGGAGCGTTGCGCCCGGCCCCAGGCGGCCATTAGCTCATCCCGGTGCAGCGGCCCCCATTCCATTACAAGACGCCGGGCTCGTGGAGGGATCCTGCCCTCTACTACAGTCAGAAAAGTTATATCCATGAGGGCTTCATGGCCACTGTACAGAACGTGAAAGTGGGGTGGGACGTGATCACGAAAGTAGATGCGGATGCTTATTCCGTAGAACCCGCACAGCTCAGGCAATGGTCCTGCGTGTTATCCGCTTCATGCCGGGCATCACCTCCTCGACGGACTTGCCCGTGAGTTCCATGTACAACGCATCGGCGCAAAGCTCGATGTCATTGCTCCAGGCAATGGACCGGTGAGAGGTTATGCGCACTTTCTCGAAACACCCTGGCTCGTCCCATGCCTTGAAGACTCCTTGTCCGGTCAGGTGCGACAGGTCGATCTCGCCACTCTGTCCGTCATTGTATTCTATCCAAATCCGGTGTCCGGGCAATGGCTTCACTTCGACAGGTTGAAGCATTTGAGGTTCCCTCGTATTCCGGGATTGCGATCGGACTCCCCCAGGGCATCCCTAGGCGCAGCCCCATTGTACCAGCTAGGGGGGTGAATCGCGGGCTACATCTCGAGCTTGGCGTTTTTGGGTCGCGCCTTACCCCCGTGGACCGACGGCTCGGCGCACCACTTGGCCGCCAGCCTCCGGACTCCCTGGTATACGCTTTCGTCGAAACCGAGCAGGTCGCAGACTACCCGCCGGTCCAGCAGCGCCCGGTTGGGGTCGGCGTCGGCAAGGTAGGCGGACTTCAGTTCCTTGTCACGGAATTCTTCAAAAATCTCCTGGGCGGTGGCAAGTTGCTCGCCGCTGAGGGCGCGGAAGTCCAAGACGGGGAGGGATTCGGCGGAGCGGATGGTCATGCTTGCCTTGCTTGACTGTTGGCGGCTGGAATGCCACCAGTAACACAATAGGCCCAGGGTGCTGTTGCCCCAAATTGCGAAGGCGCTGTCAAACCGCTTGTCGTCAAAAATCACGTTGGGCCATACCCTGCCGCCGATTGATTCCCGTTCGGTATATGCAACCGCAAGAGCTTGGGAACCGAAAGTGAAATCACGATTTAGATGGGGGCGGCTGGCGGTAGCCCATACTATAGTAGCTTTGGATTCCATACCTTGCCTAACCCGTAACTGTGAGTCGGGGACGCACACAGTCCGCGTTTCCTTTTTGGCGTCGTGATTCCATAGTGCAGGATAAGTAGCGGTTGGGCTTGGCGCAACTTTGGTAAAGGGTCCGCGGGGCGGAGGGCCAGTGATGTCACGGTCTACTAATCCAAGTTTGCCTACGGTGTTTAGGAGCGTCACCTTTATATCACCTGCTGTTGGTGAACCGGGCAACCATAGTTTGGAATGAGACAAGGCGTAGGCGGTTTGAGCCAGGGAATAATCGGACAAGCGTACCGCGCTCCACAATTCGCCATTCAAGTTATGAGCCGAGGTCAACATTTCGCCCGATATTTCGTCTCCAATCGTCAAGGTCGTGCCGCCGTATGGCCCATCTTCAATCTGTCTTGTGCAGCCGGAGTCAAGGATATTTTGGGACAGCAAGCTGGCGTGGATGAATCCGATCGGGCGGCGGCTTAGGGATGTGAAATGCAGCCGTGCCCTCGCCGTCTCTCCGGCTTTGAGTTTTCGGGCGATAACCAGACATTTCGCCATACCCGTGTCCGACGAAAAAGACATGTCCTTACCGTTGGCGGCAATGCTCAGGACAGTCGAATCGGCATAATCCCTGGTCAGCATTGCCCTGAAACCTTGCCAGGACAAACCGGCGGCGGCAGACAAGGGTAATACAAGCGCCAGTACACCGCCACGCCTGAGCTTTCGGTGAGCCAACGCCGCGAACGCCGAGGCTATGCCAGCGTTTCCGTGATAGCAGGAGTCTTTCCCTAACTGGTTGATTCGGTCCCCCATCGCCGTCTGGTCACTGCTGGTAGCATCGAAGGCAGCGAACGCAGGGTTGGTAATATCGGCGTGCGCTCCCTCATGGTTCGTTGCCCTGGTAAACGGCGGGTTCATTATCACCAGGTCGAAATCACCAGGTCGAAACCTTCATCGGGAATATCCACGTTAATTTGAGCCGCGGTCTCCTCTCCCACGCTGCCGGTGCGGAGAGCCGGGTCGCTGGTGTTGAACAACGTCAACGCCGTTGATGACTGGAGCAGTTCCAGAGAACCTATCTTCACACTGGCGTCTGCCTGGCGTCCGTAGGGCATGGTGTAGAGACGGGAGCGTCCGAAACCGACCGACGGCTCGACGCCCGAGAGCGTGGAGCCGGTTATGTGAATGGCCGACGGCATTACGTCGCAGCCGTACAGGACTTCTTCCATCATCACCGGATGCAGTGCGGACGCATCGCCGCCAGTGCGCTCGTGGCGGGAGGCGATTTGTTCGTAGACCGCCGAAAGCAGGGCGCCGGTGCCGCAGGCGAAATCGCCGATACGGAGCTTGCCGATGGCTTCGGCGTCGGACCAGTCCACTCCGTCCATCTTCTCCACCGCAAGCCGGGCCAGCAATGCCGCCGACGCCGGCAGAGTATAGAAAGTCGCCAGGTACTTGCGGTCTGCGATGAGGCGCTGGAATATTCGTCCAGTCAGGTCATGGGCGTTGTCTACGCCGGTTGCGTCGATTCGTTGGGCGGTCTCGCGTAGTCCACTCAGGATTTGGGAGGCGGTGTCGCCGGGTATCTGCTCCAGGATGTCCTTGGCGATGGCGAAGATGGGCCAGTAGTTGATTTTCAGGATTTCGGCCCGGCCCACGCCGCCAGTGTTTCATCTTGCGGGTTGGCTACGCCGGGGCCGCAGACCAGGAGCAGGGGTTTTACGCCCTCGTGCATCCCCGCGATGCGCTGGTGAAAGACCATAGCGTTGGCGATGATAGCGCAGGCCATCCGGCGGGTCTGCGGAACATCGCTCATACCAAGCAACCGGGCGATAGCGTGGGTGATGTTGGGCCGCAATTTCGCCATGTCGTCCAACTGATTTGCCGCCTGCCCAATCCCCTGCTCCAGCGCGTCAGCCGCCGCCGTAACCGCCTTCTGTGGAACGGATACCAACCGCGCCAGGTCGGCCAGGTCGCTTACCGACCCTTCCAGCCAACCCGCTTCAGGGAAGCGGGAGCCGTCTTCGTGCAGGACGCAGTAGGAAAGGCGGGCCTCGGCCACGGCTCGGCCCACGTCGTAGGCTTCCTGGACGGCATGGGGGTAGCGCAAGGCGATGGCGGCCTCGATGGTCCGCGACCCGCCTACGACTTTGAGACCCAGGCGGTCGGAAGCGTCCTTTTCCACCTCGGGAGCGGGGTCGTATTCAGCTTCGACTACGACAGGGGAGCGGCCTAGCGCGGTAATCAGCACGTCGGCATGGCGGCCCGGATGGTCGATGAAGGTCTGGGTGTTCTCCGAGCGGACTTCGCAGCCGGGCATCATCCGGCGGAGCAGGTCTCCCAAGGCGTTGTTGGCATTGGGTTCGGTCTGGTGGGGCATGTCACCGCCTTTAGACGTGGACGATTTAACGCAAAGGCGCAGTCACGTAAAGCAGTATAGCAAACGAGGTTGGGGAAACTCCCAGTGTCAGTGTCATGTGGCGGATGGTCCTCTTTGCTTGTATACTGTGGCGCGAATTGGACAGGTCAGGAAGGGGGGAGAATCCGTGGAGTTTGACATCGCCGTGCTGGGCGGGGACGGCATCGGGCCGGAAGTTACCGCGCAGAGCGTACGGGTTCTGGAGTCGGCGGGGCGGGTGTTTGGGCACTCGTTCCGGCTTGAGTACGGTGACGTTGGAGGAATCTCCATAGACAACAACGGGACCCCGTTGCTGCCGTCGGTGCGGGACCTGTCCGGAGGCAGCGATTCGGTGTTGTTCGGCGCTGTGGGCGGGCCCAAGTGGGACGACCCAACCGCCTCAATGAGGCCCGAGGACGGACTACTCCAACTGCGAGCTCACCTGGGCGTGTTCGCAAACATCCGTCCGGTTAAGGTCTATCCCCTGCTGGCCGATTCGAACGTACTCAAGCCTGAGGTACTGTCCGGGGTAGACATGGTCGTGGTCCGGGAGTTGACCGGCGGCCTGTATTACGCCCTGCCCAAGGAACGCCACGAGACTCCCCAGGGTTGGACCGCCGTAGATACGCTGCGCTACACCGAGTCCGAAATCGAACGCATCCTGAGAGTCGGTTTCGAGTTGGCCCAGGGGCGCAAGGGCAAGCTGGCCTCGGTGGACAAGGCCAACGTGTTGGAGTCATCCAGGCTTTGGCGGCAGGTTGCCACACGCATGGCCCCGGAATACCCCGACGTGGAGTTGGCACATATCCTCGTGGACGCCTGTGCAATGCAGCTAATCCAGCGTCCCGCCAGCTTCGACGTAATAGTGTCCGAGAACACTTTCGGCGACATCCTGACCGACGAGGCTTCAGTGCTCGCCGCCTCTATGGGGTTGCTTCCCTCCGCAAGCCTAGCCGAAGTCCCAATGGAGGGACGGCGAACGGCGGGATTCTATGAGCCGATTCACGGGACCGCGCCGGATATCGCCGGACAGGGAATCGCCAACCCCATCGGTTCCATCCTCAGCACCGCCCTCATGATGCGTTACTCTCTTGGGCTAACCGAAGAGGCCGCCAGCGTCGAAGCCGCAGTTGACCAGGTTGTCACGCAGGGCTTCCGCACCCGGGACATTGCGGCCCCCGGAGCCCAGGCTGTGGGTACTGTGGAGATGGGTGACCACGTCGTCTCCGCCCTCGAGTCCGGTAGATGAACCGAATACGCCGACAGCAATGAATGGCGAACTCGCCCTGGGAGTCGGCGTATTCCTCGCCAGCGCCGCCTCCGTAATCTTCCTGGGCATTCAACTGGCGAAGTACGGCGACGTTCTGGCATCCCTCACCGGATGGGGGCGCCTCTTCGTCGGCAGCATATTCATAGCCCTGGCCACGTCACTACCCGAGCTTTCCGCCAACATATCCGCCGTCCGGCTTGACCCGCCCAACCCGGCGTTGGCGGTAGGCAACATATTTGGCGCGAACATGACCAACATGTTCACCATGGCGGTGGTCGCGCTGATCTTTGGCGGCCAGAGTTTCCTGCAAAAGGTGTCGCCCAAGCAGGGCTACTTGATTGTCCTGGCGGCAATACTCACCGGGGGCGCGGTGGTCTTTAGTCTCTTCAGGCCAGAGTTGTCCCTTTGGAACATCGGGGTTGCCGCGGCTTTTATACTGATCGTATACGTGGTTGGCATGTGGGTGGTCTATACCACCCGCCCCCAGGACTCGGAGGAGGAAGGGGAAGACGACTCTGGCATAAGCCTCACCAAGGCTTGGGTCGTGTTCGGCTTGGTGTCCGCGGGAGTCGTGGTTGCCGGATTCTTCCTGGCATGGAGCACCGACCTCATTGCGGACGTCACGGGAGTCGCTTCCAGCACTTTGGGTATCCTGGTGGTTTCCGTAGTGACCACCATGCCGGAGGCAGCCTCTACGGTAGCGGCGGTGCGCATGGGAGCGCCGGACCTGGGAGTAAGCGGGCTGTTCGGTAGCTGTGTATTTAACGTCACAATCCTCTGCTACGCGGACCCGTTCTACCAGGAGGGGATACTGTTCAACCAGGCAGAGCCCTCCCATTTCGTCGCGGGCGGAATTGCGACTTGCCTGATTTTACTGGGTCTGGTCCTGGTGCTGGGGCGAGACCGGCTCCCGAGGGCGGTTACTGTATCCGGTCTTTCTCTCATGGCCCTTGGCTACGTCGCCGGAGCCGTTGCCGTAATCCGTCTGGGCGCTTGAGCCCGCGAGTCTCTCCCCCTTCTCCCGGCTGACAGGGGTATGTATGGACTGAAAATGGTCTGAGAGCTTGGAAAGCGCAGGGGAATCCGGCATCTTGGTTGCAATGACGAAACCGGATGCCGGAGGTCTCCCATGCGCCTTCCCAAGGAATGCTACCAGATGCGGCAGGTCATTGAAACGCATTTACCGCACCTCACTCAGTCACAGTTGACCGGTCTGGCCTGGTGGGTCTGCGGGACCATCCTGGCCGGGAGCGCCTGCCAGAATGCCGTCGCGTCCGCCCTCTCCACCCGGGGCAACTGGAACAACCTGCGCCAGTATCTCCGGGAGTGGTTGTACGACGGCGGCGACCGGGCGCGTCCCTGCAAGACCGAACTGGACGTAAGTCTCTGCTTCGCGCCGCTGCTCCGGTGGGTCCTTGCGTGGTGGCGTTCCGGCCGGCTGGCGCTGGCGGTTGACCCCACGTTGAAAGGGGACGACACCACCGCCATCGTCATCAGCGTGGTCTACCGGGGTTGCGCGATTCCCGTGGCCTGGCGCATCCTGCGCGCCAACCAGCGCGGGGCCTGGATGGACCCGATAGTGGAACTGCTGCAGGCCCTGGCCCCGGCGGTCCCCAGGGAAATGACCGTGGTGGTGCTGTGCGACCGGGGCTTGGCCAGTCCGAAATTGTGGAAACAGATTCTGGCCCAAGGCTGGCATCCCTATATGAGGTATCCGAAAAACGTCACTTTCTGCGCTGAAGGGGGCCGGCGGCTTCCCGCGCGTGCCTTCGTTCCCCGTCCGGATACCGCATGGATCGGGAGGGGGACCGCCTTCGGCAGAGCCGCCGCCAAACGCCGTTGCACCCTGCTGGCGGTCTGGTACGTTGAACAGGAGGAGCCGTGGATCATCCTGACCGACCTTCCGCCGGAGGAAGTTGGGGTGAGTTGGTACGCGCTCCGCTTCTGGATCGAGTTGGGGTTCAAGCCTGCCCTCGGCCCCGACCGGGGGGCGGTCAAGAGCCTGGGTTGGCAATGGGATAAGACCAGGAGGACCGACCCGGCGCGGATTTCGCGGCATTGGTTCGTGTTGTCGGTGGCGACGCTCCTGACCCTGGCCTATGGGACCAGGGTGGAAGACGCCAATGACCGGAGGATTGCCCCAGGCAACCTGAGAGCACCTCCGAAACACCTGGCGCCCACTCACCGCAGTAGTTGGAGCAGGCCGGGACGGACCGTCAGCGTAATCCGGCACGGCATCGTCTGGCTGAGACGGTTGCTGCACCGAGGCCGGTTCTGGAGCCGGGTCTGGCTGCTGCCCGAACCCTGGCCTGAACCCAAGTCCAACCTGGAGGTCACCCGCTATGCCCCTGCATGAAAACCCCATACATACCCCTGTCAGCGACTGCGACCGGGGGAGAAGGGGCCGATGGCTTACTTTTTCGCCCCGAATTCCAGGTAGGTCCGGGCAACGATATCTCGAATAGAGTCTCTGGCGGCAGGGTCGTCCATCTCCTCCGCAGCAGCCAGCAGCGTACCGCGGAACTGGAGTGCGAAATTAGCAGGGCGTCCGGACGCATCTCCCGTGAAATAGTCGAGAGCGCGACCCAATTTCTCGGCCACCCAGTCCTCACCATTGCTCCTCAACAGAGCCAACAGGAATCTGGCGTCCTGCTTCAACGACGTCTCCTGTCCCGTGGTCATGTCGCTTAGCTGGGCGTCATAAGCGATGAACCCCAGAGACGCCGATACCAGGGTTTGTTCACCTCGACTGTCCATTGCCGTTACCAGTCTGGCGGCCAACTCCGGCCTAGCCTGGACCAACGCATGAACGATTTGGGCCGGGGGTGATGTTACGGGATCGCTATTCCGCACCAAGTCCAAAGCTAGTCCGAGGTCGGCCTCAAGAATCTTGCCCGCCGCTTCGGGCTGCCGCCTTATGAACCCGTGTAAGGGGAACCTCCCATGCCCCAGAACACCCAGCAACTCGGAGGTCTGGGAGTCGCTGTGTGCCGCGATCACGGAATACATGGCGTGGATGAATGGCTCATCGATGATGTAATTTCCGGAAACCTCGTCCACGAGCATCCAGACCCCTGACGCCATCTCCTCGATGTTGGCAGCCATGGTTATGTCAAGTTTCATTAGAAGTTGATCAGGACTCAGAAGAAACCTGACCTGCGCGGGGACTTGTTCGAGAAACCCGTGAATCACGTCCGGCTCGGATGCGAGAATGATTCGGCTGGCCGTGGTGTGGTCTTGTTCCCGTATCAACTCGAAGAACAGACGCAGGTCCTCTCTATTGCCATAACCGTTCTGTTCGAGGAACCGGCGCAACTCCAGCGCACCCTGCCGAGGACTTACCCTGCCCTCGGCCAAGACTCCACTCACCACCCCTTCGAAGCGGCGCAGACGGTCAACGAAACTGGCTGTGGTTTGCAGCGTCGCGCCCTGCGGTAGCGGAGGGGCGCCGGAAAACAAGTCCACCAATGCCCTGTTGTCGATGGCGGGAAGAAAATTGACCAGGAAAGGGGATTCGGCCAGATGGTCCCTTAATCGTTCTGCCTGCTCCCGGGGCGGCAGGGTCTCAAGGTCTGACACTGTATCCAACGCCGCCGCCAACTGCTTGGCCCGAGGCAGGTCCAAGGATGCCAAGTAGTCCGCGTGCTGATTGTGGAGCCGGACCTTGTCCCGCAAATACGCCCTCCAGAAGCTGAAGTTCTCCTCCGCCTGCGGGCCACCGGCCAGGAGATCGAACTGGTCAGCCAGGTCATAGAGCCGCTGCTTTTCCTCCGAGGCCAGGATATTTCGATTCGCCTCCCCAACCTGGGCTGACTCCTCGGTGGCAGGAGCAGGGTGGTAGTCTCGCAAGTCCAGGTGTTCAAATCCAAGGTATTGACTGACCAACCTGCGGCCGGGCTCCGGTAAAGAACGGAACCAGGACGCGGCTTGAGCCCATGACCCGAAGGGACCCGGGGCCAAAGCCCTATTCCAGTATTTTCGAAGGACCGGCGGGACCAGCGCCAGGTCGCCCCCGGTGTTGTAAACCATGTCGGCTTCCAGGTTATGTATCAACGGTTCCAGGTTCTCGGAGTGAAGGCCAGGGAGATTTCGGAGACGTTGGCGCAAAAGCTCAAATTCGTCCGGAGGTTGGGACATGAACAACAGGATATCGGCGTGGTAACGCTCCAAGGCTGGCGGGAGCCCCCCTTCTATGGGAATTTTCCAGCTAAGCTCCGGGTGACCCTCAACCGGGAACGCGCCCCAATAGGAATGGGACAACTCGTGCATAACCGGGACTGGGCGGGCTTCCCCTACTCCGGCCCAACCGTGGAAACCATAGCTTCCGAAAAACCCAGGCTCTCCACGCATTTGACGCACATCAAGGCTGTGGACCAACGCCGCGCCCTCCTCAGTGAGCGCATAGAGTCCTATGACCGCGTCGAGACGCCGCCGCACCCAGTCGGAGTTTCCGGGATGGGGAGTCGGCGAGTTGGAAACCGTGGGAACCACAGGCGTAGACGGATCGGTTGGTCTGGTGGTGGGGGATTGGCGCGCGCGGGCGTCGGCGGGTGTCGGCTTCGGGCTGTCGCTCTGGTGCAGCCGAGGTTGCCCAGTGGAGCGCGTCGCCAATGCTTCTGAGATAGGGGAGTCGGTTGAACCCGGATCGCACGCGGTCAGCAGGATGCCGGCGGCGAGAATGAGAACCAATGCTGATATGCTGAGAGTAACCAAGAAGCGGTCTGACAGAGATGGACCCTAGATCAAATTTCGGCCCCGTCGTAGCGGGCAATCTCTACGAACCCGGCTTCCTCATCGGACCAGTCGAAGAGGACCGCCGCGACCACCCGTTGCCCGTCGATCCCCACGACTAGTTGCTGTACCGGGTACGCGGGTCCGTCGCCCCAAGGGCTCGTAGCCACTGTCCGGTCCGTCTCCGAGAGGTATGCGCCGCCGTTGGGGTGGGAGTGGTAGATTACCCGGGCGGGAGCATCGCTCTCCAGGCTCCGATTGAGCTCAAGTAGATCGTTGCCCGTCAGCACGTACGCGGTCTCGGCGGTGCGGCCGGCAGCGGTGGGGTGTGTCCCCGACGCTTGGGCATTCTCGCAACTCCGTACGCCGGTCACGCCTGGCTCGTCCCTTGGCCCTGATAACCAACCACAGCATTCGGATGGGAAGGCGTTGCGGGCCTCGCGGTAGACTTCTTCCAGCAGGAGGCGGGGTATTTCCAGGGGTACAGGGGCTGCAACCAATTCTATGCTCCCGTGTTAAAGGTTCTCCATAGCTTCTATCGCTCTGCGCCGCCTTTCGCGCTCCCGGGACTTGAGTAGGTCCGAGAAGCGTGTGACGGCATCCTCTTGGTCCGGAGTCTGAATGGAGCCAGGGCGTAGCGTGCGGATCAAGCTGACCGCGGCTTCAGGCGTGTAACCGCAATAAACGAAATAGCAGGCTAGGACCGTACCCGTCCGGCCCAATCCGGCCTGGCAGGTAACCACAACGGGCCGCTCCCAGGTCTCGATCTCCTGCTCGATCCACAGCACCATACGCTCGATCTGTTCCAGCGTCGGCGCGGTGAAGTCGGGGACCGGCTCGTACAGGTCGTGCATTTCCAGGGCTTCGGCGGAAATTGTCTGTTCTTCCATGCGGACTACGGAAGTGATGTCCCGCATCTTGAGGAATATTAGGTCCCGGCGGCTAGTCGGTCCCTTGGAAGCCGCCAGAGAGCCTTCCAAAATCCAACTAAAGTTCAAATATTCCAAGTTCACCTCTCCGGCATCTGCAATCGCGCTTGGAAAATCGGCTCACGGACCTAGGGAGGCGGTCCGGTCTGCCGCGCACATTATACTAATCCGGCAAGTTCCGGGCCAACCCGCTCCGCGCCCTTACCAACAGCCTTAACTACTCCTCGATTCCTGGAAATCGCTCTTTCACACGTTCCAGGGTCACGGTTTCAACGTCCAGTGACTTGTTCCGCGAAGTGTGGCCCCGGACGATGCGTATCAGGCTCTTGGGCACTGCTAGCGACTCGGCCAAAAGAGCGATGACCGCTCGGTTTGCCTCGCCGCCCACCGGAGGCGCGGTTACACGAACGTGAAGTACATCCCCGCGAAAGCCCATCACCCGATTTCGGGAGTTTCTTGGGTGTACCCTGAGATTGATTCGGGTCAAGATGTCTCCGGAAGTGCGGAGCGGGCGGTCTGGTATATTGGATAGAGTAGATTCAACGCCCCGGGAGGCGCCTGTGGAGTATACCAACCTTAAGCTTGAGATAGAAAACGCCGTCGCAACCATCCGCCTGGACCGACCGAACGCGTTGAACGCTATCAGCCCGGGTCTCCTGGCAGACCTGGAAGATGCGGTCGGCTATGTGGAGAAGGACGAGAGCATCAAGGCCGTGGTTATCCGGGGCGAGGGAAGGGCCTTTTGCGCCGGGGCAGATCTGGTCTATTTCGAGTCCGCGTTCCAGGACCCGGACGAGCTTCATAAATACCTGACACGCCTGAACCAATGCCTCTTCAAGCTGGAGGAGCTTCCCGTCCCCGTGATCGCCGTGGTCCATGGATTTGCCTTGGCCGCAGGACTGGAACTAATGATGGCCTGCGACATGGCCCTGGCCGCGGAAAGCGCCCGCCTGGGAGACCAGCACACCAACTTCGGCCTGATGCCCGGAGGAGGATCGACCCAACGCTTGCCCAGGCTCGTTGGAATGCAACTGGGCATGGAGCTACTGACCACGGGAAGGTGGCTATCGGGAACCGAGGCGGCGGAATGCGGACTGGTCCTAAGGGCGGTCCCTGAAGAGGAACTGGACGCGGCGCTGGAGGGCCTGCTAAGCGCCCTCCGAGTTAAGAGCAGGCCAGGACTCGTGTGGATCAAGACCGTAACGCGACAGGGCAAAGACCTGCCGGTGAGAAGCGGAGTTGCGCTGGAGACCTTCGCTTTCGTGCAATATGTTGCGTCTTCCAGCCATCCTACCGAAGGTTTACAGGCTTTCAGGGAGAAACGTCAGCCGGAATTCTGACTACATTCGACGTTAGACAGGAATTTTCCCCGATGCTATCATGGCTTTCGGGGCCACCCACTGGCGTCGTAATTGGCTCGGCTTCCGCCCTAGCCTCCTGAAGTCAATCTCTGGGCAAAACGTGCAGCTTGCGAATTAAACATATTCTCGAAAATACCAGAACCATCTCATGCGAATTTTTCCCTCCCCGGACAGAGGATGGAATACCCGGAGTCCTCCGAGCCGCGGAGCGGCTAAAGGAATTCAGCCCTGACTTTGTGTCCGTCACCTACGGCGCGGGCGGGTCCACCAGGACCTTTACCGAGCAGATCACCGTTGCGCTTAACCAGCAACGCGACTTGGAAGTCATGGCCCACCTGACCTGTGTGGGTCAGGCCAAGGAAGAAGTGCATCAAGTCTTGGAGCGTCTGGACGAGGCTGGAATCCAGAATATCATCGCCCTGAGAGGCGATCCGCCACGGGGAGACACGGAATTCGTCCCGGCGGAAAACGGATTTCACCACGCATCCGACTTGATTGACCACATACGCGAAAATTTCGACTTTGGTATCGCGGCCGCATGCTACCCTGAGGGCCATACTGAATCGGAGGACCTCGACGCCGACCTCAGTTACGCCAAGCTCAAAGTGGAGAAGGGGGCGGACTTCCTCATTACTCAACTTTTCTTCGACAACGAGGACTTCTTTGATTTTACTCGCAGGGCACAGCAAGCGGGCATAGATGTGCCCATCATCCCCGGCGTCTTGCCGATCCTGAGCGCGAGCCAGATACGGCGCTTTACCTCGTTATGCGGCGCCAAAATTCCCGGGGCCCTGGACCAGGAGTTGGAACGTTATGCCGAAGATGACCGCGGCGCGCGGGAACTGGGAGTCGAGTACGCAACCCAACAAGTCTCGGAACTTTGGGAACACGGCGTTCCAGGGATACATTTCTACGTGCTCAACCGCAGCTACTCGGTGTCCAAGATTCTGAGCAACCTGGGACTGGCCGGGCATACTCCCTCCGATTAACCCCCGGCTCCACGGACCGGAATGGCGAAGCCGTCCAACTTTGCCCAGACCCGCAACGTGACCTGACTGCCATGCTCTCCACTGGTGTCGACATTATCGAAATCCCGCGTATCCGCCGCATGGTGGACCAGTACGGCCAGCGGTTTTTGGACCGCATCTACACGGCCGATGAAAAATCATACTGCCGAGGGAGGGCGCCCAACCTGGCCGCCCGGTTCGCAGCCAAAGAAGCCACCATGAAATCACTGGGCACCGGAGTTCGGGGTGTGGGCTGGAAGGATATCGAGGTTGTACGCGCATCCAGTGGAGCCCCTGGCATCAAGCTGCATGGCAGGGCCCAGGCAAGGGCCCAGCGCCTAGGCGTGCGGGAGATATCCGTCAGCCTGTCCCACTCCACCGAATACGCGGTGGCATTCGTCGTGGTGGAGCAAGACGGCCCGGCATGAAGATCGTTACCGCCGCCCAGATGACCGCGTTGGAGCAGGCTTCAGAGCGCCAGGGGGTCAACACCGACACCCTGATGGAAAACGCGGGGTTGGCGGTTGCGGAAAGCTGCCGCAGACTCCTGGGGGGCGCAGCTGGGAAGCGTATCCTGGTCCTTATCGGACCGGGGAACAACGGGGCCGACGGACTGGTAACCGGGCGGCATCTGAGGCGGTGGGGCACGGATGTAACCGCCTACGTGGTCAGGGGTCGGCCCAGCCACGATCCCAAGATGGAACTTGCCCTCGGCTACGGTATCTCAGTCGCGGATGCCTCTAGCGACCCAAGCCTGGAGGTCTTGGACCAGCTTCTTAGCCGTTCGGACCTGGTCGTTGACGCGATCCTTGGGACTGGTCGTTCTCGTCCCCTCACAGGTCAGGTTCGTGACGTCGTTAGCCGTTTGAACCAGTGCCCGGGTAACTCGCGGCCTCCCCTGCTGGCAATGGACCTACCCACCGGGCTCAATTGCGACACAGGTGAAGTGGACCCAGTATGTCCAACCGTGGACGTTACCGTCGCCCTGGGACGCCCCAAGATTGGACTCCTGGCTTTTCCCGGAGTGGAACGCGTCGGCCGGCTGGAAATCGCCGACATCGGCCTACCCCCGGAGTTGGAAGGCGAAGAGGACATCGACCTCGAATTACTGACAGCGGAATGGGTTCGTAGCCGTCTTCCGGACCGCCCTCTCGACTCGCATAAGGGCACCTTCGGCCACGCGTTGGTCGTAGCCGGTTCCCGCAATTACGTGGGAGCGGCGTATCTGGCATCCCAGGCGTCCGTGCGCACGGGTGCGGGTCTGACCACCCTGGCGTCGTGCCAAGGGGTTTACGCTATTGCCGCTGGCAAGCTGACCGAAGTCATCCACCTTCCCCTGCCGGAAGACGACAACGGGCGAATTCGTTCCGACGCCGCCCAATTGATAAGAAAGGACCTGGGCCGGTACAGCGCTCTGCTGATCGGATGCGGTCTTGGTTGGTCTCCAGGAACGACCAGGCTTTTGCGGGGACTGCTGCTGGGAGACCCACCCTGCCCCGTGCCTGCGGTTATTGACGCTGACGGCCTCAACTGTCTGTCCATGATAGAAGAGTGGTGGAAGCGGTTGGGCGGGCCCGTGGCCCTGACTCCCCATCCCGGGGAGATGGCCACCTTGGTAGGGACTTCCAACGCCGAGGTCCAGCGCGACCGGGTGGGGATTGCCAGGGAGTGGTCAAGACGATGGAACGTGACCCTCGTGTTGAAGGGTGCGCATACGGTAATCGCCGCGCCGACCGGGCTTGTGCGCGTGGCGCCTTTCGCCAATCCGGGCATGGCTTCCGGTGGGACGGGAGATGTTCTTACCGGTGTGATTGCGGGACTGCTAGCCCAAGGTCTTGATACGACCACTGCCGCCTGTTGTGGGGTGTATCTGCACGGACTCGCGGCGGAAGCCACCACCGGAATCATGGGGAATGCCGGGTCCTTGGCCTCAGATCTGGTCCAACAGATACCCCGCACTATGCACCGGCTCAAACAGTAGGCACCCCAGAAAAGTCGCACCGGGCGCCCTGAACCTCCCATCGCCGTCCATTTTCTCGAGGCTCTAAAGACTGAATCTCAAGGGTAGTTTCAGAAAGGCCTTATGCTATACTGAAGTTGCCTTTTGCAGAGAAATTGTCCCGAAGCGATGACCTTCATACAGGGTCATCTAAGCTCGGAAGAATATCCCCGCAGAGAGAATATCGCGAATGCGGTGCCCGCTGCGGTATTGGCGGCACTGGGTGGATGTCGGGAACCGCAGGCTATTCACCAATAAACATGCCATCGCTCTCAGGTACGTAGGACCCGCAATGTCTTTAGAGCTATTCCTCGAAACCCTCAGTGACGAGACCGGGTCCATCCCGGTTACTGAATTCGTTGAACTCTCCGACCTCTCCCCCGCTGAGCTTGGCGTCTTTGCTCGGACCTGGTTCGGTATAGAGCACGACAGGAAGCAGCGGATCGTTACGGCCATGGTGGAGTCGGCGGAAGAAAACACCGAATTGGACTTCTCCGCCATCTTCAAGATGTGCCTCAAAGACAAGGACGAGTTCATCCTGGAAAAGGCGATAGAGGGGCTCTGGGAGCAAGAGGACCGCTCGATCATACCCAGCCTGGTCCAGGTGTTGCAGTCGGACCAGAGTCCCAGAGTGCGAGCTGCGGCGGCGGTTGCGCTGGGGAAATTCCCCGTACTGGTGCAGGAGGGTAAGCTGCTGGCCAGAGACAGAGACACGCTTCATGACAGCCTGATGGAAATATTGGAGAATCCGGACCAACCGTTGGAGGTCCGGAGGCGCAGCCTCGAAGCGATAGCTCCTCTCAACACCAGCAAGATCCAAGAGTTGGTAACCTGGGCGTACGACAGCGACGACATAGACCTTAAATCCAGCTCCATCTATGCAATGGGACGCACAGGCGAACTAAGCTGGCTGCCTGTGCTCCTCCGTGAGCTGGAAAGCCGCGAGCCTTCCATACGGTATGAGTCGGCCCACGCCTGCGGTGAACTTGGGGAAGAAGACGCCATACCCCACCTCATACCCCTGCTCCAGGACGACGACTATCAGGTCCAATTGGCCAGCGTCAACGCCCTGGGGAAGATCGGTGGCAGCATGGCAAAAAAGGTGCTGGTGAACTGCATCAGGGAAGGCGACGCCGTGCTCGAAGACGCGGCCAAGGCGGAACTGGAGAACCTCGAATTTCTGGAAGACCCTATGGCGTTCACATCCGAATCGTGACCATTCCGGGTCTCCCTTAGCATTAAGAAACTATCTCAAAACGAGGCTTCCCCAACGTCTCCCCCTTTCGGAAAAGGGGGATTTCCCCTCTGCCCAAGCCTGCTGGTCCAGTTTTGAGATAGATACTAAACGAGTGGCGGCAGTCCGTGACCGTTCTTACTCAACAACAAACCCACTTCCTATCCCACGCTCGTATCGGCCACCTGGCGACCGCCAGCGAGGCCGGCGCTCCACACGTTATTCCAGTTTGCTTCGAACTCCTAGACGGTTTGATCTACTCTGCCCTCGACCAGAAGCCCAAACGCACTGGCTTGACCCGGCTCCAGCGGGTAAGGAACATACTTGCCAACCCCCAGGTAAGCCTGGTGGTGGACCATTACGAGGAAGACTGGTCCCGCCTCTGGTACATCCTGGTTTCTGGCCACGCCGAGTTGCTCGAGGAAGGCGGCGAGCGTGCTTCCGCTATTCCGGCGCTGCGGTCCAAATACTCCCAGTACCGTAACATGGACATCGACTTCAACCCTGTGATTCGCATATCTCCCGAGCGGGTCGTGGCCTGGGGCAAGGGCGTCTGATAGTTGCTCTAGGCCGGGCGCCATGGCAGGCTCCGCCGACCTGACGCAGCCACTTTCGGGGCCTCCTCCCAATTTGACACGCTGTAGCAGGCCAACCTACACTGCCCAGGAATTCCCGCATGAGGAGAGTGGCATGAACGGTGTTACGGCGATCGCGAACGTTTTGAAGATGGAGGGTGTGGACTTTATAGCGTGCATACCCTCCAATCCCCTGATAGAGCCCGCTGCCATAGCGGGCATACGCCCAATCGTGTTCCGTCAGGAATGCACCGGCGTACACATGGCCGATGGCTTTTCCCGCATCCACAACGGGAAACGGCTCGGCATCTTTCTGATGCAGTCAGGACCGGGGGCGGAAAACGCTTTCGGAGGCGTGGCCCAAGCCTATGCCGATTCGGTGCCGATCTTGCTATTGCCAGCGGCCGCCTCCCGGGACCGTTTGGGTATACCGCCCACCTTCA
Organism: Dehalococcoidia bacterium; assembly: GCA_965197545.1. Lineage (GTDB taxonomy): Bacteria > Chloroflexota > Dehalococcoidia > Lucifugimonadales > UBA3495 > CATOSP01. Next base: position 945,784 of record CBDANJ010000007.1, on the reverse strand, counting down.
GCCCGTCCCGCAGTTACGAGACCATCACGAAGTGGTCGGCGCAGATCCCGGCCGCCAGCCAGGTGACCGAGGTAATGCGGAGGGCCTTCACCAAGCTAAGGAGCGGACGCCCCGGCCCCGTTTTGCTGGAGATACCCTCGGACGTGGGGGCGGAAGAGCTGGATGAGCTCGACTTCGACTATGAAGCCCCGCCGATCGTGCGCACCGCCGCCGACCCGGACGCAATCAGCCGCGCCGCCGCCGCGCTGTTGGCCGCCGACCGGCCAATCATCCATGCCGGCCAGGGAGTCCTTTACGCCGAAGCCACTGAAGAGTTGCGCCAGGTGGCCGAATTCCTCCAAGCGCCGGTTATGACGACCATGGCCGGGAAGAGCGGGTTCCCGGAGAACCACCCGCTTTCGGTTGGCACTGGCGCCACCAGTATTCCCGAAGGCGTGCATCACTATCTCACCAGATCAGACCTGGTGTTCGGTATCGGTTGCAGCTTCAGCAAGACCAACTTCGGGGCCCCAATACCGCCGGGGAAGGTAGTAATCCACTCCACCAACGACGACACCGACATCAACAAGGACTACAAGTGTCAGCACCCGCTGGTAGGCGACTCCAAACTCGTTCTACGTCAACTCTTAGAGGAATTAAAACGGCAGGCTGGTTCGGAGGGGCGCTCCACCAACCAGGCATTGCATGACGAGATCGGCGGCATAAAACAGCGGTGGCTCGACCGTTGGATGCCTAAACTCACCTCCAACGAAACACCCATCAACCCCTACCGGGTGGTCTGGGACCTGATGCACACGGTTGATCTGGACAACGTTATCGTCACCCACGAATCGGGCAGCGCACGGGAATACATGGTGCCATTCTGGGAGGCCCGGGACCCACGGTCCTTTATCGGATGGGGAAAATCGACCCAGCTCGGTTACAGCCTCGGGTTGGCGATGGGCGCCAAGATGGCCGCGCCGGAGAAGCAGGTCATCAACGTCATGGGCGACTTTGCCTTCGGCTCCGTGGGTATGGACATCGAGACCGCGGTCCGGGCGAACCTGCCGATCATTACCATCGTGCTGAACAACTCGACCATGGCCATCTATGACGACAGCCGGATGCCGGTGTCCGTGCAGCGGTACAACATCAAGGGTGTGACCGGTCAGTTCTCCGAGGTAGCACAGGCCCTTGGCGCCTACAGCGAGAAGATCACCGATCCCCAGGAGATAGTCCCGGCTATCCGGCGGGCGATCGAAGTCAACCGCAACGGCCAGACCGTATTGCTGGAGTTCATCACCAAGGAAGAAGGCGAATACTCCAAGTTCCAATGGTGACTTAGACACTACTCGGCGGTCAGCCTCTCCTTTCCCGGGGGCGGCTGACCGCCGGACCTCTGGCCGACGCTATCAGAAATGATGCAGCTAACGCCACCCACGCCAAGGCGAAGAAGGCGCCGGTGTAACCGCCAGTGGCGTCGAAGAAGATCCCTGAGACCAGCGGACCCACCGCGAACCCCAAGACCTGAGCGGCCCTCCCTACCCCGAAGATGGATCCCAGTGCCCCGCGTCCGTAGTAGCTGGACCACATTATGGGCGTCAAAGTGTTGATTCCCGCAGACGAAACCCCGGACAACACCGCATATAGATAGGTCACCAAGAGATTGTCGGCCACAATGAGCAGACCCAGGCTCGCCGCAGCCGTCAAGAAAAGACCAGCCATCATCCATCGGGGAGAAGCCCGGTCGGCCAGCGCACCCAACAATAGGGCTCCTACAGCCCCGAAGATGAACATTACCGTGATGGCCGCGACCGCTGCCCCCGCATCTATCCCCTGACCGGTCAGGTAAGAAACCAGATGTAGTTGCACGCCAGACGATGCGGCGCTCACCATTAACAGCGAAACCAATATCGCCCAAAACGCCGGCGTTCTCGACACCTCCCTTAGTCCCAAGGACGGTTCCTCTGGTGACATCGCTGTCCGGTCATCCGGGAAACTTTCTTCTCCCAACTGACCCTGGTCCCCGTCCACGGCCAGTCCCAGGTCTTCAGGCTGGCGGCGGACCAAGAGCGAGCACGGCACAACCCCTACCAGAAACATTACTCCGGCCAGAGTCAACCAAGCCTCCCGCCATCCCCAGGCCGTGATTACCCACTGCGTAACAGGGGCCAAGACAATCGTGCCCGCCGTTCCGGCGAAAAACACCAGGCCAGTCGCCTTCCCCCGGTACCTTAGGAACCACTTCCCCCCAGTGACAGAAGTCCCTATCTTTATTCCGCCTTGGTCGGCTATCCTTGATGCCGTGAAGGCTAGGTAAAATCCCAACAAGGCCTGCACCAAAGACAGGTAAATGCAAGCCAGGCCGACGATGCCGCCACTGACCACCAACAGCATCCTGGACCCATATCGGTCAACCAGGCGGCCTGTGAACGGGGCCAGCGACGCGCCCAGGATGGCCCCCACGCTGGTCGCCCCGGCTATTTCGGTCCGGCTCCACCCGAACTCTTCGGTTATGGGCACGACGAAAATAGACAAGATGGCGATCGACGAAGCTGCATTGGCGAACTCCATGCCTCCCGCGGCAGCAACAACCACCCACCCGTAATAAAGGGACTTGGAATTGAATCTCATCAACAGGATTGCTTTCCCCTAGCCGTTGATACCGGACCGGGCTTGGCGCCGGCCGCCGGGTCAGTGTATCAGAGTGGCCAGCGCCCTTTTTGAGAGGAGACAGATCGCATGGCGACGCTAACCGCACCCACCGAATCGGACCAGTACCATACTCTAATCCGGGACCTGCCCCAGGGAGAAAGACCCCGGGAGCGGCTCAAGAACTACGGGCCGCGCTACTTGAGCAACACCGAGCTTATCGCCATTCTGCTACGGACCGGAATGCAAGGGGAGAACGTGCTTTCGTTGGCTTCCCGGATCCTTTCCAGATTTGGAGGTCTGTCCGGGCTCGCCAAGGCCAATTTCGCGGAGCTATGCGCGGAACGCGGACTCAGCGAGGCCAAGTCCTCTCAGCTCTTGGCTGCGCTGGAACTGGGCCGCCGTTTCGTTTCTCAATCGCCGGAGGAACGAGCCACCATATCTTCACCCCAGGACGTGGCAAACCTCCTAATTGCGGATATGGCGGTGCTTGACCAGGAACATCTTCGGGTCTTGCTGCTGAACACACGAAACGACGTGCTGGGCGTCCAGGAAATCTACGTTGGCAACGTCAACAGCTCGGTGGTTAGGGCTGCGGAAGTGTTCCGACCAGCGGTCCGGGAAAACGCTCCATCGATAATCGTCGTGCACAACCACCCATCCGGTGACCCGACACCCAGCCCCCAGGATGTTTCGATAACCAGAGAACTGATAGACTCGGGCAAGATGCTCGGCATAGAACTTCTGGACCATGTAGTGTTGGGCAGCGGCGACCGGTACGTCAGCCTGAACGAACGCGGTCTGGCGTTCAAATGAACGCTATATTCTTGTCAGGAGCTGGACATGTCTTTTTTCAAAGATGCTAACGAACGGGACTCGATGCAATTGGTAGAGGGGGCGCGTACCCGGACTTTCTGGGGAGCCAACCTGCTATTGTCCCTGGTGGAGATCAACGCCAACTCGGAGGTGCCCTGGCATACCCATCCCCACGAGCAGGCAGGGATAGTCATCGAAGGCGAGATGGAAATGGGCGTCGACTCCGAAGTGAAGGTTCTGAAACCAGGCGACATGTACATCATCCCAAGCGGAGTAGAGCATTACGCCAAGTGCGGCAATACACCGGCCAAGGCCCTGGACATATTCAGCCCGGTCCGGGAAGAGTTCAAGTATTAGCGTCCTTCACCGTCTACGGGACGAACGGCGAGACCCTACGCGCAGAGAATCGACTTGACATCATCTTCCGGCGGGCAGTACGCTTTCAGGCAGTCCCCGAATCTTAAAGCGGTCGAGTTTGAGGCTTCGGGGTCCGAGGGGATATAGCTCAACTGGGAGAGCGCGGCGTTCGCAATGCCGAGGTTGGGGGTTCGAGCCCCCCTATCTCCACAACCTGCCCCTGTAGCTCAGAGGATAGAGCGGCGGCGTCCTAAGTCGCGCGTCGGGGGTTCGAGTCCCTCCAGGGGTACCACCAACCTTATCAGGGCACTGACCCACGCCCTGACTCGCACGGCTTGGGACAAATCGTCGCCGACGATTAATAGCCGACTAATTCGCGAGAGAACCCAAGGACTCCGTGTCACCACCGGGCGCCAGATGCGCGAAAGCCCATGCCCCGGCCCACGTATCAACCTTCACCTGTACCCACGTAGTCTGACCGATGGACGGTGTGCTAGGAATGGACCCGCGCCAGAACCGGGAGATCAAGGCCTATTGTCCGGACTTCGCACCGATTCGCCGACTCCTCGGTGAATTGGACGCTGCCTTCGTCGAGATTAAAGAACAGGTCGACTTCTACTACAACCAGCCGGAGTCCGGAGACGGGGAGGGAACACGGCGGCTCAAGCTTCGCGTCGAGCACGGTCAGCACCAGATCATTTACTACTACGACCGGCAGGAGAATGGCACCCGCAGCAGCCAGTTCTAACTATGGTACCTCGGCGATCCTCAGATTAAGGATGTATCGGACGCCGCTCTCGGCATCCGCGCGGTCGTCCATAAAAATCGCGAACTATGGCGCAAGGACAACGCCATATTCAACCTGGACTCGGTCGAGGACATCGGTCATGTATTCGAAGTGGAAGTACAGCACGACGGTGTCCGCGACATCGAGGCGCAGGTGCAAGAGTATAGGCGCATTTTCCGTCCCTACCTGGGTGCGATCATCGAAGGTTCCAACGAAGACCTGGCACCACCCTCCCCATCGACGCACCCTCATTAGTCAAGGGACCAATCTTGCGGGACCAATCTTGCGCGGTGTTTTGATTCTCACACTTGGCCAATTGACAGTGGGCCTGCCTCAATTCTACGGGCTCGTCTTTTCGGCCTCGAACCAGAATCTAGGAAGTCGTGCATCGGGTTACGCCCCTGAACTTTGACATAGCTGGATTCTCGCCCCCGATCGAGCCGGGGGCAGGCCCTTCGCGGGAATTGCGGATGGTCTTGTGAAGGGCACGTATGAGGATGAAAATGGTGTGGCGCCGGCCGGTGCACGGGGCGGTCGTCATTGGCGCCGCGAGCCCGCGCGGGAATTTGCCCGAGTGACTTACAGGTATGTATGCAGGTATGTACGAATGTTGTCCCGCCACGGCGGTGAGCAGGCATAAGAATGTCTTGAATCGCCTGTCACCCACCGGCCGGCAGCCCTTATTTGGAGGAGTGTCATGGAGGCTGTTCTCGAGCGGCGCCGGGGCTTGGACGTGCGTAAGAAATCAGTGGCGGCCTGCGTCATCACTCCGCAGGGGCGGATTTCCCGCACCTTCCGGTCCATGACCCACGTTCCGGTCCATGACCCAGGAGTTGCTGGAATTGGCTGACTGGCTCCGGGTGAAGGAGGTCAGCCACGTGAGGTCAGCCACGTAGCGATGGAAAGCGCCGGGGTCTGCCGGAAACCGGTGTACAACCCCCGGTCGTGGCCGGGGGCAGGCTCTTTTGGAGGACGAGTTCGCCGTCATGGTGGTCAACATGGTGGTCAACGCGGCCCACATGAAAACGGCGCCGGGGCGCAAGACAGATGCCAAAGAGGCTGCCCCGTACTGGATACGGGGACGCCGAGTGGATCGCTGAGTTGCTCCAGCACGGCCTGCTGCGGGCCGGCTTCATCCCGCCCCGGCCGCAGCGGGAACTGAGGGAGTTGACCCGCTACCGGCGCAGCCTGGTGCAGGAACGCAGCCGGGCAGTCAACCGGGTTCAGAAGCTGCCGGAAGGGGCCAACATCAAGCTGGCCTCGGTGGCCACCGATGTGTTGGCGGCCCTGGCCGAGGGTGAAACCGACCCGAGACGCTGGCCGGGCTGGCCCGTGGCAGGGTGCGGAAGAAACTGGGAGAGTTGGAGGAAGCCCTGCGGGGTTTGGTGGGGTCCCACCAGCGCTACCTGCCGGCCGGACAGTTGCACCACTTGGAGCATCTGGAGGCGGAGATTGAAGAATTGGACGCAGAGGTGGCCCGGCGGCTGTCCCCTTTTGAGCCAATGGCGGCGGCGCCGGACACCATCCCCGGAGTCGGACAGCGCACCGCCCAGGTCATCGTTGCGGAAATGGGCACGGACATGGAGCAGTTTCCCACTCCCGGCCATCCGGCGTCTTGGGCCGGGGTATGCCCTGGGAACAAACAGAGCGGAGACCGGCGCAAACGGGCTCCCACCCGCAAAGGCAACCGTTGGCTGAAGCCTGCCCTCGTGAAAACGGGGGCAGGCTTTGGTGGAGGCGGACCAAGCCGCCGAACGGACCAAGACCTACCCGGGGGCCCAGTACCGGCTGGCCTGGCGCATCGGAGCCCAGCGGGCGGCCATGGCCGTGGCCCACAGCATCGCCGTAATTCTCCACCACGTGATCAAGCACGGGCAGCATTTCATGGACCTGGGGCACAATTACTTTGTGGAGCGAGACCAGGAAGGACTCACTCGCCGGGCCGTGCGCCGCCTGGAAAGTTTGGGTCACAAAGTCACCCTCCAATCCGCCTGAACACCCTATTTTCAGGATAATGCCAGGGTAGGCGGAATGGCGGGGCTGGGGAAATGCCGGGGATGGCCAACACGGCCAACAATCCAGAGACCGCGCCAATCCAACAGACCAATTCTCCATACTGTCACGGAATCCATTACAATTCTAAGGTGACTATCTCAACCCTCCCAATCACCGCCGCACTCGAACATCCGGATTCGGCCGGACCAACTCCGTTATTGGAGCGAGCAACCGGGACCTCGACTTGGTAGAGTCCAACACGAGCGCCGCCGGCGAATCTTACTTTCGGCGGATGCTGGGCCCCTGGCGGGCATCCGACTTCCGGTGGTACTGGACCAGTTCCGCCACCCAAGCAATCTCACAGGGGATGCAGTTCCTGGTCATTGGCTGGCTGGTGTTGGAAGTCACCGAATCAAAGACCCAGTTGGGGCTTCTCCTCTTCCTCTACGGCGTGCCAAACGTCGGCCTGCTGATGGTAGGCGGCGTCATTGCCGACCGCGTCAACCGAAAGCGGCTCCTGATTGCGATTCAGACCGCGGTCGGCGCCCTCATCGCGGTGCTGGCAACCCTCTCCATCACGGGCGTTATTACGATCTGGCATATCTACGTCGCGGGAGTGGCGTTGGGCGTGCTCCAGGCTCTCAACCAACCGGCGCGAGTCGCGATGGTAGCCGACCTGGTGGATGAGCGCACCCTGTTGGATGCCGTGGCCCAATTTAACGTCGCGGTCCACATTGGCAGGATCGTCGGGCCACCCTTGGTGGGAGCGGTCATTGATGTATGGAGCATCAGCAACGCCCTCTTCATGAACGCTTCGTTCTACGTGGTCAGCGTTTTATGCGTTTCACGAATCAGCGCGCCACCCAGCCGGCCCAAGCCGGCATCCGTGCCTTTTTCGAGGAACTTCGTGGACGGCCTCACCCATATCCGCGACGCGCCGGTGCTGCTAACGGTGATCATCCTGGCCTGCTCCTTCGGTGGGTTCGGCATGTCACATCTACAAGTCATCCCGGCCTTCGCCCAAGACCAGCTAGGCAGTGGAGCCTACGAGGCCGGGCTGCTGCTCTTGGCTTCGGGAATAGGGTCCCTGATCGGTAACCTCAGCCTGACGTTCATGGGCCGTGCCTGGCTTTACCGATGGCTGTTGGCTTGCCTCGGGTTGTTCGTGATTTTCCTGACGTTATTCGCCTGGTCGGTCTGGTTCTGGGTGTCGTGGGGCTTATTCCTGGTATTAGGAGCGTTGAGCCTGGGCACGGTATGGCCGCTGGCTACGACGATCCTACAGCTATCATCAGCGTCGGAGGTGCGGGGCCGGGTGATGGGGGTCCTCCATTTCACGCCGGGTTTCCACTACTTGGGTGCGCTACCGCTGGCTGCAGCGGCGGGCTGGATCGGTTGGCCCATGTCCATTAGCGTCGCGGCTGCGCTCTGCCTTTTCGTTACGATCTGGTTCGGCGTCGGCAGAGCATCGGGCAGGAGCCTGGCCGCCACCAGTATGGCGTCAGGAAACTGACACGGGTACGCCAACATCGCGTCACCAGGGAAGACCAACCCATTACCCTATTCGACTCCGTCCGGGCATCTCATTAACGCGAGAAGCGGAGGCGCCCGCGATGAGACGCCTCCGGCTACCGTGACCTAATCCTGTTTTAGTTGTTCCTGGTTCGCGAATTGATTAGCTCAGCCCTCACAACCAGGTCCGTGAACTCGGCCATGTTCGCATCCTGCGGAAGCAGGTCTCGGACCCTGCGCACCTCGTTGGCCACGTCTTCCAAGCTGCCCTCCTGGGCCCAGTAGCTCTCACGCAGCACTTCCGCATATTCCGCTACGACCGCCGCCATCTGGAACCTCGGCGGCGCGTCCTCGAACCCATCTGCCAGGTCCTCCCTGTCAAACTCTTGCCGCAGTTCGGTGACCTTGCCGCTGTCCGGGTCCTCATAGCGCAGGTAGACCGTGGCAACCTTCCCCTCCACCCCGTCCTGTAGCTTGATTTCGTAGAGGGCCGTGACGCTGTGCCCGGCTCCGATCTCGCCCGCGTCCACCTCATCGTTCCGGAAGTCCTGGTCCGCCACCCGCCGGTTCTCGTAGCCCAATAACCGGTAACTCCGAACCGCCTCTGGGTTGAACTCCACCTGTATCTTTGCATCTTTCGCGATGGTCTGAAGAGTGCCCGTCAAGTTCTCGACGAATATCCTCCTGGCTTCCGCCAGCGTGTCGACGTAGTAGTATGCGCCGTCGCCATCGTTGGCCAGTTGCTCCATCAAGACATCATTGTAGTTCCCCATTCCAAACCCCACGGTGGTCAGGGTCACACCCTGGTCCACATTCCGCTCCACCTGCTTCAGGATCGAGTTCGGCCCGGTATTGCCGACATTGCCCACACCGTCGGACAGCACGATGACACGCGTGATCCTGTCGGTTTCCACTTCGCGCACGGCCATACTGTAAGCAAGTTTCAAGCCCTGTTCTACGTAGGTAGAGCCACCAGCGCGCAGTCTATCGATCGCCGACAATATCTCGTCCTTGTCCCGGCCACTGGTGGGTTCCAGTAACACCGATCCGGTAGAGCCGTAGATCACGATTCCCACTTTGTCGCCCTCTTTGAGCTGGTCAACCAGGAGCCGGAGCGACCGCTTGACTAGCTCCAGCCGGTTCTCTCGCTCCATGGAGCCCGAGACATCGATGGTGAAGATCAGGGTCGCGTCCTTCCGGTCTTCTTCGAATACTGTTTTGCCCTGGAGACCTACGCGCATCAGCCAGTGGTTCGCCCCGCCGAAGGGAGAGGGAGAACCCTCAACATGGATCGCGAACGCCTCCTGCTCCGGACTGGCATACCCTTGGTCGAAGAAGTTGACGAACTCTTCAACCCGTATCGAGTCCGGGTCAGGGAAGTTGCCGTCGTGAACGTAGCGACGCGCCACGGTGTACGACGCCGTGTCCACGTCCATCGCGAAAGTCGAAAGGTTGTCATCCTCTGTGTCGATGAACGGGTTGACCCCGTAGTGCTTGAAGAAAGTCAGGTCGTAGGCCTTATCGTTGACCGTAGCCGACCCTCCGATGGAATTGAACCCTTCGCCCTTCGCTCCCGAAGCAACGCGTACCTGGGTTGCGGCTGCTCCGCCCCTGACTACTCCTTTAGATGCAGGACCCGGGGCCCCTGCGGGTCCTTGGGCTCCTTGAGGATTTACAACTTCCTGAGTTACCACAACGTCCTTTACCGAAGCCGTATCCTTCGGCAGCAGACGGTCCTGTGCGGAAGCGGGTTCCACCTTATTCGAGCTGGGTAAGGGCTCTGGCGCCTCAATCCCGCCGCAAGCCATTAGCCCTCCAATTAGCAGGGACGCCGCCCCGACTGTCAGCATCTTCCTCAAGTTACTTGCCATCCCTAAATCCTCCTGTTAGTCCAGATCGAATAAACGGTGGTTGCCTCGTCCCGGACCGCCGGTTGAATTTGCGGCCGCGGAACATGGGTCAAGGATGACGCCTCTTGGTGTACACTCCGAACAACAGATGTGTCACATTCGGTGCGCATCGCGTGTCTGAGATGTAACACTTGCCTACATTCGCCGACCTTCTTACATCCTACATGGCGCGGACAGGCGTCGGCGACGCCGAATTTGCACGCCGCCTCGGCGTAAGCCGGTTGACCCTCATCCGGTGGAAGGAAGGGGTCACCCTCCGGCCCCGCTACCGGGAGGATGTGCTCCGGTGCGCAGATCTGCTCCGCCTAGGACCGGATGAGCGGGATGGTCTGCTCCTGTCCGCCGGGTTCTCACCGGTGGACGCACCTCAGCCTGAAGATGCTCAAACCGCTCTGTCTTCGCCAGACGCGGATGAGGCGAATGAGACCGATAAGCCCCACCCACTTGTTCAAGAAGCCGGACCGGACAGCGGTGCCCAGGGATCCAGGACCCGAAAAAAGCCCCTAGTCTTGGCGGTTGCTTTGGTGGTGTCGTTGGTCGCCCTTAGCGCAGGGGGTGGTGCGGTGATGCTAATGGGCGGTCCCGGCCACCCCACAGCAGACGAGGGGGAGTCCCTAGTTCTGGTGGCCCCCTTCGCCAACTATACGGCGGGGCAGCAGGGTTTCAACGTTCGGGGCCGCCTTATGAAAGAGATCGACCTGGAGATTCGCAAGTCCGGGCTCCATTCCATACGCACCGCCGAATGGCCGGTAACGATTGTCAGTGGGCCTTCCGCGTCGGATGCGGGTCAGCGCGCCAATGCGGCCATGGTCATCTGGGGTGAATACGATAGCGGCCGGGTCATGGCGACTTTCACCATCCCGGAAGACAAGACCGACACTCATCAACAACTTGTGGTTGATATAGATTCATCTCCATCGGACCTGCCCACTACAATCAACATCGACCTGCCAGACGAGGTCCGCTCCCTTGCCTTGTTGACGCTTGGCCAGTTGTATTTGGACCAGAATGACTTCGACCATGCCAAGACGGTCTTGGTCCAGGCGCTGGCGCGTCCCCCCATAGACCCCGACACCCTGGCGAGCCTGCGTTACCGGCTGGGGCGGGCCTACTTGGGTGGCGAGTTGGCGGACTTGGACGAGGCAATATGGCTTTTTACGCAAGTGCTTGCGGTGAAACCCCGGTCCGCGGATACATATAGCAGCAGGGGGCTGGCTTATTCGGAACGAGGACGGAAAGGCGACTCCGAGTTGGCCGTCCGCGATCTTTCTCAAACGGTTGCCATTTCCCCACATTCGGAAAGCTCGTTCGTCAATCGGGCCGCTATCTACCTGGAACGGGGCTGGCCCAGAGACTCAGACTTGGCCCTGGGCGACTTGGAGACCGCCTTGTCCATCAACCCCAGGTCCGCCAATGCGCTGGTCAACCGCGCCGCCGCCTACCTGGACCAGGGCGAGGTGGGAGACCTGGAAAGGGCATTCGACGACCTGGAGCAAGCCATAGACATTCAACCCGGCCTCGCCGCCTACATAAACTTGGGCAACGCATACCTAGACAAGGGTGGAGAATCCGCCCTCAAGTCCGCAGCGAAAGAATTGACGCGGGCAATAGAGCTCGAGCCTGACTCCCCAGTAGCGCATTTCAACCGCGGGCTGGTCAATTCAGCACTCCAAAACTGGGACCGGTCGACCAGTGATTTTGTGCGTGCCCAGGCGCTACGACCCTACGACACCAAGACCAACACCACGCTATGCTGGCATTTGGGTATCCAACAGCAGCCCGAACGCGCAATGCCCTATTGTGATTTGGCGGTCTCCATGGACCCTAGTGGTCTGCCTCTGGACAGTCGAGGACTAGCCTACGCGGTGATGGGCCGCCACGGCGAAGCCATAGACGACTTTCAGGGCTTCCTGCTTTGGGTAGACCGGTCAGTCAAAGAGAGTTGCCGCGGCCATTATCGAGACAGCCGGCTGGCTTGGATAGAGGAGTTGCGCGCGGGCAAGAACCCCTTCGACCGGGAGACCCTTGTTGAGTTGCGCGCAAGACCCATCTCTTCCAGGGATGATCCCTGCTGAACGCAACTAATCCTTTTCAAAGCGTTCCCATTGGTCTAAAATGTTGCCTAGATAGCAGCGCGACACTTCGGCGTCGCGGTCTTGTCGTACGCAGGAGCGTAGCTCAGTCTGGCCAGAGCGCTGGTCTCCAAAACCAGTGGTCGCGGGTTCGAATCCTGCCGCTCCTGCCAATCCCCGCCTCCAGCCTTCCAGGCAGCTTTGGACACCCCTCTGTCTTCGATACGGCCGCCACTTGGAACCTCCCGCACCCGCACACTCATGCCCGCTAATCAGTCATAGACTAAGGAGGACTCCCATGCCAGGAATAGGCACACTCAAACAGCGCATCAAGGCAGGCGAAATCGTCATCGGCGTATCCGTGCCCCTGGACTCGACAAGGGGCCAGTTGGAAGAAATCCTGAGCAAGGACACCTACGACTTCCTTACGGTGGATAGTCAGCACAGCCCCTATAACGAGGAGAAGCTGGCTACCCTCTGCATTCTGGCGGAAGACCTGGATATGCCGGTCCAGTTCCGCATCAAGAACACCCGCCATGCCTACCTGATCGGCAACATCCTCGACCTGGGGCCCGCGGCCATCGAGGTCCCATTGGTGGAGGATGAATCAGTGGTGCATGAGGCTCTGGCGTCTTTCTACTACCCTCAGCAAGGTAAGAGAAGCTGGGGAGGCGCGGCCCGCCACGGGGTCCGGGGGCGTGACGACCGGTTGGAATACGCCGATTGGTGGAATCACAACGGTGTGCTGTGCCTGCAGATGGAGACCGTGACCGGAGTCATCAACGCCGGGAAGCTTGCCAAGCCTGGCATAGACTGCCTCACCTGGGGTCCGGCAGACCTCAGCTTTGATCTGGAAGCACATGCGGACTTCCCCTACCGGACCACGGACGATTGCGTCCGCCACGTTCTCAAGCAACTGGAAGGGACCGATGTGAGGATCAGCTTCCGAAATGGCGGTCCAGAACAGCGGGACCATTACAAAGAGATGGGAGTAACCGTGTTCATGGAGCGCCCCATCGCCTAGGCTGCCCCTCGACCAAACCGGCTTAGACAATCCGCCTAGCCTTCGAAGCAGGTTGCCCGGACGGGTGAGGCCAGTCCCCCGTCCGGATCAGCTATGGCGGGCAATCTCCCGCTTATACACTTCCGAGTTCACCAGGCGTTCGAGGCCATCGATTTCTTCCATGCACTCGTCCAGCGAAGCCGCCGTGCCCAGGAACGAAGCAACAGCCTCCCCGACAATGAACACGCTGTAGCCATGATGGTTGAAGTAGACCTCGACCTTAACATCATCCAGAGCCCGTGAATAAACCGGTGTACCGGCCTGAAGATCCAGCGCCGTTCCCACAATGCCCCTCCGTGTTGCTGGATAAGACCCCGGGTCACCGCCCGGGATTAGTACTGCTGGGACTTACTCTAGCAGCGGTTTCCCCCTTTGTAACCGGGCAAATGTCAGTAGCCGGAGGCCACAACCCACGTAGTTGACCACGTTATGTCTACCCAATCCCAAAGGTAATCCCTGATACGTCCAAGGCAGAGCGGTTGGACTCATCGCCAGCGGTTGACGGAGGGGATCGCCGAAAATCGGTGGAAAGACCTTTCGGCCAGGCAAGGCAAGATTCAGCGTTGTTCCAGCTAGCCGTGAAGCTCGATAGCGTCGCCGTCGGAAAGGACGTAGTCACGCCCAACCCGCTGTCCCCCGAACTTGCCGGAACCCCATAGCAGGGCATACTTGAAGCGCCGCAGCCAGTCCTTGTGCACCAGCACGGCGGCGTCCTCCACCATGCTGCCGCGGGCCAGCACGAGAGGGTCTTTGGTGTCTGGGTCGGAGCCCTTCGCCTTGAGGTAGACGCGCACCCGTCCCAGGGTTTCGTAGATGTCTTGCGCCAATTGGTTGAGACCGGTCTCCTCCAACGCGGACACCGCAACCATCGGGAACCGGGACCCGTATAGCTCCTGCAGAAGTTCGAAGGCTACCTCGGCGTCCGGTTCGTCGGCCTTCGTCCCGATGATGAGCGCCGGTTTCTGCACCAATGGGTCTTCCGGGTCGGCCGTTTCCCCGAGGCCCAGAAGCCGGTAGCTGAACCGGTCCAGCTCGGAGAATACCTCGTCGGCTTCGGTCAAGGGGTCTCCGGATAAATCGAGGACGATCAACAATAGGTCCGAGTTGCGTAGCAGGCCGAAGAGCTGGCCTTGAATATCACGATCGCTGATGGCTGGCGTGTCTACGAGTTGAACCCTGACGTTCTCGAAGCGCAGCATACCCGGCAGGGGGATCCGCGTCGTGAAGGGGTAGGCCGCAACCTTCGCGGCGGCGCCCGTGAGGGTGGCAAGGAGTTGTGACTTCCCGGCGTTGGGCACGCCAATCAGGGCCGCTTGACCCGCCCCCTCCTTGCGGACGACGAAGGGTTGGGGCTGACCGCTGCCGCGCTTGGGGTTCTCCAGTTCCTCCAGGCCCTTGGCGACTTTCGCCCTCAGGTCGGCCCGCAGGTGATCGGTGCCTTTGTGCTTGGGAGTGGCGGCCAACATCTGTTGCAGGGCGGCCACCTTCTCAGCGGCGCCCCTGGCAGCCCGGTAAGTCTGCTCGGCGATGTAGTATTGGGGAGGCAGGTTAGCCGGCATCCTATCCTCTCCTGGTCCACAATACGCCCCGTCCGGGCGTTCCTGCGGAATTTACGGGACTATAACAATCGGCGGCTGGCGAGTCAAACGGTTCTTACATGGACAACCGATGGCCCCGGCAGTAGACTACGGACCATTAGACTGGAGAGCAGTATGAAAGGTCAGGTGCTGGACTATTCCTCGGATACAGACTCAGGGTTGATCTCTGGGGACGACGGTTCTCGGTATACATTCAGGGGGCGAATTGGAGCGACGCGGTTCAGCCCCGCCGCGGGCTACGCGTAGATTTTGAAGCTGCCAGCGGGACCGCACAGGCCGTATACGTCGACTCATCCGAGGGAGTAGGGATCTCAGTGGGAGTCCCTGCCCAGCAACCTGCCAATATGAACCAACCCCCTGGGGACTACGTGGCGGCCACTTACCCCAAGAGTAAGGTGGCCGCCGGGTTGCTGGCGTTTTTCCTCGGCGGATTCGGAATACATAAGTTCTACCTTGGTTACGTCGGGGCAGGCATAGTTCACATCATTCTCACTATTACGATTATTGGAATACTCGTGAATTGGCTGATCTTGCTCATAGAAACCATCATTTACTTGACGAAATCAGACCAAGACTTCCATCAGACCTACGTGGTAGGCAGACGAAGTTTTTTCTGAACGCCATTGGAGACACGGCTCATCAAGGGGATTCAAACTAACGATTAGGAGGCATGGCCGTGCCAGTCTTCGACCCCGAATACCTGCAAAGGGTCACATACCATATCTACCGGGCCAAGGGCGTATCCCATGAGGAGGCGGAAATCGTTGCCACCCACCAGGTTAAGGCTAATCTTGTAGGTCACGACTCCCACGGCGTCATCCACATCACAGATTACGTAGGGCGCATCGACCGGGGGCATATTGTTCCCGGCGCTCCGTTCGAGATCGTCAGCGAAACACCAGCCACAGCGGTAATCAACGGCAACTGGGGTTTCGGCTTCGTGGTAACCGAACGCGCAATGCGTATGGCCATCGAGAAAGCAAAGACCAACGGTGTCGCGGCGATCACGGTCCACTACCAGAGCCACATCGGGCGGCTGGGGGACTACCCGACGATGGCCGCCAACGAAGGCATGATCGGAATGATCACCGCCGATTCGGGAGCGGGTCCCAAATCGGTAGCCCCCTTCGGCGGCAGGGCCCGGCGTTTGGGCACCAATCCCATCTGTATCGCCGTCCCCAGCGACCTCGAGGGCACCGTGTTGTTGGACATGGCCAGCAGCGCTGTGGCCGCGGGGAAGATTGGCCTGGCCAGGAACCGCGGCGAACAAGTACCGCCAGGTTGGCTCATCGACAAGGATGGCAACCCCACGACCGATCCGGACGACTACCGCGAGGGCGGCGCCATTCTGCCCGTCGGGGCCGACCAAGGCCACAAGGGGTATGCCCTCTCTTTCATGGTGGAGACCTTTTCGGCCCTGCTCACTGGACTGGGGTTCGGGATCGATCCTCAGGCTCGGCACAACGACGGCGTGTTCATCGCCGTGTTCAACGTGGAGCATTTCCGGCCCCTCGACACGTTCAAGCGGGAGGTCAAGGAGTTCGCCGAGTTCATCAAGACCTCTCCCCCGGCCCCTGGTTTCACCGAAGTCCTTTATCCGGGAGAGCCGGAGTTTCGCACGGAGCAGGCCCGGCGTCGTGACGGCATATTCATTGAAGACCCGACCTGGGAGGAAATCACCGAAATAATGAAGGAGTTGGAAGTCGAGGGAGCGGTAGGACAACCCTGACACGCCTCCAACACACCGATCGAGCCGAGCCGCAGCCCGCACATCGCTTGAATCCCCCACCGCTCACCGGGAGACGTCAGGGGTCCGTACTTCGAATAGGCGAGACTGGGTCCCTATCGCTCTAACTCAAAGATGCTGACCTTAGGTCTTCCCGCAACTTCCTAAGCAGGGGGATTTGGGCGATCTTTTCCTCTTCCAGATCTTCCCAATAGATGCCCGTGGGGCGCGGCCATTCCCCATCACACCGGATCACCTCGTCGGGTGTGGCCACATAGGTCAAAGGGACATCATGCTGGGTCCAAGGCAACTCTTCCTCCAGCACCTGCATGGGATGGACCGTCGTGACCACCGGAGTATCCGGCCCCAGGATGCCCGCAGCAGCGGCCAAGCCATATTCCAGGTCTGCGAATCCGCCTCCCTTACCCACACGTGTGCCCGTCCTGTCCACCGCCACCGAACCCGAAATAACCATGTCCACCCTGCGCATCTCCTCGACGGCAACCAGCCGCCCGGACCGGAACGCGCCGGCGATGGTCGCCGCCTTGGCCGGAGTTGCGTCCATCCGTGACGGGTCCAACTCGACGAAGCACTGCTCTTTGCGCAGCCGGGGCACCGCCATGTACAGAATCTTGCCCTCTTCCAAGGCCCGCTGGCGGACGGCCCGTTGAGGCCGGTCGGGGTTGCTCTTCAGGACACGGGCGTCTTGCCAGGCTGGAACCAAAAACAGTTGCTCCGCCGCCTCTTTGTCTCCGTGGAATGCGGGTATCTTATCGTGAACGTTCTTGCCCCGGGCTGCCCCCGCCCGTTCCAACGCAGTCCAGACCTCTTCCCGTATCTCATCTTTTGTCCTCATCTGCCTCCCTGTGACACCCCAGGAGTCCTTCCAGGCGGCAATACCGGCATACCCACTACGCCTGGTGATCGAGCTTGACCGAGTTGGCGAGATAGTATCATATACTTCCAAATTAGATTCATTGCACATACAGAGATAAGGGACGAAACTGGACCGTTGGGCCAACCTGGGACAACAACTGCTTTGCCGCCCTTGGTAGATTGTGGTATACTTCGACCGATTACCAAGAGAAGGAAAAGGAAAATAAACTCAGGATGCTAGACGCGGAAACTAGGACGCAGATCACACAGGAATACCGCCTCCACCCCAACGACACCGGCTCCACGGAACTCCAGGTAGCAATCCTCACAGAACGTATCAAGCAACTCACCGCACATTTGCGCGTCCACAAGAAGGACGTCCATTGCCGCAGAGGGCTCGTTACTATGGTGTCCAAACGGCGCAGGCTCCTGAATTACCTCACAAAAGAGGATGTCGGTCGATACCAATCGCTGATAACCCGTTTAGGGTTACGGCGGTAACCTTCTCGCGCCCCGACAGCACCCTCTCCAGGGTGCTGTTTCACGTCTAGCAATTCCCCACCTGAGTGAAGCGAGGGTTCTTAACTTTTATCATGCCCAAAGTAGTCGAACGCGCCATCGGGCGCGAAGAGTTAATCATCGAGACCGGTAAATTGGCCGGTCAGGCACACGGCTCGGTCACCGTCCGCTTCGGCGAGACTATCATACTGGCCACCGCAGTCATGGCGGACAAGCCAAGGGCCGCGGACATGGACTTCCTGCCCTTGACTGTGGACTACGAAGAGCGCCTTTACTCCGCCGGAAAGATCCCCGGCAGCTTCTTCCGGCGCGAGGGACGCCCCGGTCAGGAAGCGATCCTCACGTCCAGGTTGGTTGACCGGTCGATTCGCCCATTGTTCCCCAAGAGTCTTCATAACGACATTCAGATCACCATCACCACCCTTTCGGCAGACGACGACAACCCACCGGAAATTCTTGCCATGGTCGGAGCGTCAGCCGCTTTGCATCTCTCTCAGATTCCCTTCGCGGGGCCCATCGGCGCGACCCGCATTGGGTATAAAGACGGCGAGTACCTTATCAACCCCACTTATGCGGAAATCGCCCAATGCCAGTTGAGCATGGTCTTGTCCAGCACTGCCGACGCGATACTGATGGTCGAGGCCGGATCGGACGAGGTGTCTGAGGAAGTTATCCTGGAAGGCATCAGGTTAGCCCATGAGGCGAACCTCGAGGTCATCGGCCTAATTCAGCACCTGGGCGAAGACCTGGCCAAACCCAAGCTTGAAGTGGCTTCTGACGAAGGCCAGGCCAAGGAACTGGAATCCAAAATCAAGTCGGTCCTCAACGGCCGCCTAGACACCCTCCTGGAAGAGAACCCCGAAAAGACCCTGATGGAGGCAACAGAAAACCGGCTGCACGATGAAGTTGAGGAGAAACTGAGCGAGGAATATTCCCCGGGCAAAATCTCCGAAGGATTCAAAAGCGTCCTGAAGGAAGCCGTACGCAGCCGCATTCTGAACCGGGGAATCCGACCCGATGGACGCGGCACCACCGAAATCCGGCCCATCACCTGTGATGTTGGCCTCCTGCCACGGGCCCACGGGTCAGGCTTGTTTACCCGCGGCCACACCCAGGTAATGTCTGTCGTTACGCTTGCCTCTCTATCCATGAAGCAGACTCTGGACACGGTGGGCCCGGTGGGCACCAAGCGGTTCATGCACCATTACAACTTCCCATCCTTCTCCACCGGCGAAGCCCGCCGCGTCGGGTCTCCGGGACGCCGCGAGATCGGTCATGGCGCATTGGCCGAGCGTGCGATCCTACCCGCCTTGCCCTCAGAGGAAGAGTTCCCTTACGCCATACGGATCGTATCGGAAGTGTTGAGCTCTAACGGCAGCACCTCCATGGGTAGCGTTTGCGGCGCCATCCTTGGACTGTTGGACGCAGGAGTGCCCATCAAGAAGTCTGTCGCGGGTATAGCGATGGGCCTGGTCACCGGAGACGACGGCCAGTTCGCAGTCCTAAGCGATATTCAAGGAGTCGAAGACTTCCTGGGCGACATGGACTTCAAGGTCGCCGGAACCGCGGACGGTGTCAACGCTCTGCAGATGGATATCAAACTAACGGGACTGAACCAGGGCATCCTATCCCAGGCATTGGAGCAGGCCCGCGTGGGGCGGCTTCACATCCTGGACAAGATGAACCAGACCATATCCGAGCCCAAGGGCGAGATGAGCGCCTACGCCCCCAAGATGGTCCGGCTGAAGATCCCCGTCGAGAAGATCGGTGCGTTGATCGGACCGGGAGGACGTGTCATCAGGGGCATCTCCGAAGACACCGGGACGTCAATCGACGTTCAAGACGATGGGGCCGTCACCATAGGCGGTTCTGACTCCAGAATGCTCGAGATGGCCCGCTCCAAGGTGGACGCTCTCACCAGAGAGCTAACAGTCGGAGATATCTTCACCGGCAAAGTGACCAGACTCACCAATTTCGGCGTCTTCGTCGAACTGCTCCCTGGGCGGGAAGGACTGGTGAGAAACGGGGACCTGGGTGAACTGGAATCCGACGTGGAAATGGGCCAGGAAATCACCGTAATGATCCAAGAAATTGACTCCCAGGGAAGGTTGAACCTCTCCCGTAGAGCCCTCTTCGGAGACAACGGTAGCCCCGAGGCGGCTCCCGCTCCCCGGCCCCCGGGAAACGACTTCAACAGAGGCGGCCGCCCCGGCGGGTTCAATGGTGGCCGAGGCGGTCAAGGAGACCGTGGACGCCGGCCGGGCGGTCCTGGAGGACCGAGGCCAGCCGGACCCCGGCCGGGTGGACCGAGTGGACCTGACCGCCGGTTCCTAGGCGGCGGAGGTGGGCCCAGGCCCGCAAGATAACAGCCTATTAAGGTTAGACCAATATGCGCCGGGTGCGGACAAGTCCGCACCCGGCGCGTTCACGCTTAGACCCTTTGGGAGATCCCCCCGTACCTAGCTTCCCCACACATTTGATCCGTGCTAATATCCCACCTAATATTTTCCCGCAACTGGACCCAATCCGAATCCGCGAGGGGGATCAACATGACTCCCATAAGAGTGGTTGTCAACGGCGCCACTGGCAAGATGGGTACGGAAACTGTCGGCGCTATCCGTAGCGTCGAAGACCTGGAGCTTGTCGGAGCGGTCTGCCGCCGCGAGCGCGGTCCGGCGCTCTCGGCCCCGGGCGCTTCAGATGTGCCTCTCTCCACTGACCTATCCGCCATGCTCGAGTCGACTCAACCTGACGTCCTGGTGGACTTCACCAATGCGGCCGCCTGTATGGAAGCCGCCATGACGGGCGCGGCCCGCTCCACCAACCTGGTCCTGGGCGCAAGCGGCCTCACTGACGACAACCTCCAGCAGCTCGACGCCGTGGCCCATGACAAGGGTATAGGCATCGTAGTCGCGCCCAACTTCGCCCTGGGAGCGGTGGTGCTGAAAAAGCTGGCTGAGCAGGCTGCGGCATATTTCGACTACGTGGACATCGTGGAAGCCCACCACGAAGCCAAGATCGACGCCCCCTCGGGCTTTGCGGTCGCCCTGGCCAAGAGCCTGGGAGACCAGAAAGAGTTCACCAGGAACCAGACAGAGAAAGAAAACCTGCCCGGCGCCCGGGGCGCAGAGTACAACGGCGTAACCATCCACAGCATACGGATGCCGGGACGCAGCGCGCACCACGAAGTCATCATGGGAGCATTGGGCCAGACCGTCTCCCTGAGGCATGACACGCTGGGCCGCGACTGCTATATGCCGGGTGTCCTGCGTTGTATCCGCGAGGTTGTGAAGCGTCCGGGTCTTGTGGTAGGCTTGGAAAACATTCTGGGCCTGTAACCAGGCCAACTCAGAGAGGAGTCTGTGCGAGACCTGACCTTGGGCGTTGTGGGCGCCACCGGAGCCGTGGGTACCGAGTTTCTGAAAATCGTCGAATCTCGTTACAAGCAGCTACCCAAGATCAAGGCCCTCGCCTCCAGCCGGTCGGCAGGCAGGATGCTCAAGGTAGGTCACCAAGATCTGGTGGTAGAAGAGACCACGGAAGCCTCCTTCGCGGGCGTAGACATCGCCTTCATTTCCGTGACTACGGAAATGAGCCGCCACTTTGGCCCTATCGCCGTAGAGGCTGGCGCGGTGGTCATCGACGACAGTTCCGCCTTCCGAATGGATGAAGACGTGCCCTTGGTGGTGCCTGAAGTCAACGGCGCAGATGTCGAGGAGCACAGGGGGATAATATCGATTCCCAACTGCTCGACGACTCCCATCGTGATGGTCTGCCATCCCCTTCAGCAGCTCAGTCCCGTTGTCCGTATCGTAGCGGATACCTATCAATCGGTATCCGGCGCCGGAGGCGCGGCGATGGTCGAGCTCACGGAGCAGACCGGCGAACTTCTGCAAGGTAAAGAAGTCCATCCGGAAGCGATGGACGACCAGATTGGGTTCAACGTGATTCCGCGCATCGACCGGTTCCTGGACAGCGGGTACACTAACGAAGAGCAGAAGATGGTCCAGGAGTCCCGCAAGATCATGCACCGTCCGGACTTATTGGTCTCCGCGACCTGCGTGAGGGTTCCCGTCTTGGTATCCCACAGCGCGGCGGTCCACGTAGAGTTTCAGGAGCCCGTCTCCCCCGAGGAAGCGAGGAAGACCCTGACCGCCGCACCGGGCGTTACTGTGTTGGACGACCCGCAACGCGGGCTCTACCCCATGCCGTGGAACGTGGCGGGGGAAGATGATGTGTTCGTCGGGCGCATTCGCCGCGACCTCTCCCACCCCAACGGGTTGGTGATGTGGGTGGTGTCCGACAATTTGCGGAAAGGGGCGGCCCTCAACTCCGTCCAGATAGCCGAAGAATTGGTAGCCCGCCAGTGTCTCAGGCCTCGGCAGGGCAGTCGTGTGGCGACCGGGCCCTAATTTAGTCTGGCAGTCCCATAGGGAAGAAAGGTTGGCCAACAATGTCCTCAACCGAAGCAACGTTGCAGTTACCCCTCTCAAGTCCGCTTATCGTTAACGGTGAGGAGGGTTCTGCCTCCGGGGGAAACCTGTTCGAGCGGGAGAACCCCGCGGACACCAGGCAAGTAGCTACCGCCGCGGCCCAGGGTAGTGTTGAAGACGTGCGCGCCGCGATTGACGCAGCCCGCGAAGCCTACGACAGCAACACCAACAACTGGATCTACAACTACAAGCTCCGCGAACAGGTGCTCTTCCGCACGGCTCAGCTTATCCGGGAAAACGCCGACCGGCTGGCCAGGGTGGTCAGCCTTGAAGTCGGGATGCCAATGCGCCAGGCCGTTCCCCATGTGGCCGCTGCCGCGGACATCTTCGAATTTTACGCGGGACTGGCTGGCAAGATCTACGGAGAGAGTTTCACCCTGCCCACCGGCTCCATGATCAATCTGGTAAAGGAACCCATCGGTGTAGTCGGGCTGATCACTCCTTGGAACTTCCCACTCACCCAGACGGCGCGAAAAGTCGCGCCAGCCCTGGCCGCCGGATGCACTCTAGTGGTCAAGCCCGCCAGCTACACGCCAGCCGCTTCCTATGAACTCATCAAGCTGATGCACCAAACAGCCCTGCCCGCCGGTGTCCTCAACTTGGTCTCGGGCCCCGGAAGCAGCATCGGCGCGGAGATGGTCACCAGCGCCAAGATCGATAAGATATCCTTCACCGGCGAAACCGGGACCGGCAAAGCCATAGCTGCGCAGGCGGCCCGCGACGTCAAGCGGATCAGCCTGGAGTTGGGCGGGAAGGCCCCCTACGTGGTGTTCGACGACGCTGACGTGGATGCCGCATCCCGCGCCGCCATATTCGGAATGTTCCGTAACACGGGTCAAGCCTGTGGCGCGACGACCCGGCTGATAGTGCAGGAAGGGATTCATGATGAGTTCCTCGCCAGGGTTATCGAGTTGGCCAAGGGTATCGAGGTGGGTCACCCGTCGCTCCAGTCCACCGACATGGGACCCCTGATCTCGAGCACCCAAGAGCGCGTGGTCCAAGAGTATGTGGACTTCGGGCAAGACGCGTTCAAATTGGTGATGGGCGGGAATAAGCTGCACGGTGATGGGTTTGACCACGGCTACTACTTCGAGCCCACAATTTTCGACGAGGTGGACAATTCTTCAAGGTTGAGCCAGGAGGAGATCTTCGGCCCGGTCGTGGCCGTGACTACCTTCAAGGACGAAGATGAAGCGGTCCATCTGTCCAACGATGTGGACTTCGGTCTGGTCGCCGGTGTCTGGAGCGCCGACTACCCGAGGGCCATGCGGGTGGCCCGCCGCATCCGCGCCGGCACGATCTGGATCTGGGACAACTACGCCCAGCCCGTGGAGGGCATCTGGGGCGGCTACAAGCAGAGCGGAATTGGCCGGGAGTTGGGCTACTACGGTCTGGAAGACTTCCTGGAAGTCAAACAGATATTCACCGACGGCACCGGCCTGACGATGAAACCTCCTTACGGGCAAGTCATTAAACAGTAGGAACTAGCAGAGGAGGCCCCACATGGTGGAGATAGGCAGACTAATAACGGCGATGGTTACCCCATTCGATGAGCAGGGGGAGGTGGACTACGAACAGGCCAAGAGCCTCGCCAAGGCTCTGGTCGCCTCTGGTAGTGACGGTGTGATTGTGTCGGGGACCACTGGCGAATCGCCAACCCTGACCACCGATGAAAAGCTTCGTCTGTACGGCGAGATAAAGGAAGCCTTGGGCGACACCGGCGCGGTGATTGCCGGGACTGGCAACTACAGCACCAGGGAGAGCATCGAGCTAAGTCAGGAAGCGCAGAAGCAAGGCGTAGACGGTCTCCTGTTGGTAGTGCCCTATTACAACAAGCCACCACAGGAAGGCCTCTACCGGCATTTTAAGGCCATTGCCAACAGCGTCGACGGTCTTCCCTGCATGGTCTACAACGTGACCAGCCGGACCAGCCTGAATATGTCCGACGCCACCACCATCCGGCTCAGCCACATCGACAATATCATCGGCGTGAAGGAAGCCGGCAGCGACATGGACCAGATCACCAGGATTATCGACGGGGCCAAGGATGGTTTCAGGGTCTGGAGCGGCAACGACAACGAGACCTTCTACATCATGGCAACCGGAGGCTACGGCATAGTGTCCGTCGCCTCACACCTGGTGGGCAGCCAGATCAAACACATGATGGGCCTGCTATTGGAGGGCGACGTCGAGGGAGCGGCAGCCGAGCACCGCAGGCTGCTCCCGCTGTTCAAGGTTTTGTTCATAGTGTCCAACCCCATACCGGTCAAGTATTCGCTTAACCGGGTGGGGTTCAACGTAGGTGAACCCAGGCTGCCGCTAATCCCCGCCGATGACGCCTCAGCGGCCCAAATTCGGGATGTGCTGGCCAATTACGAGATAGATACCCCAGTACCGGCCTAGCGCCTCCGCGATTCTCCAGCTTGAACCCGCCAGCCCCCTCTGCAATAGGGGGCTGGTTTGTAGTACCCGAGGCTGTAGTGCGCCCTGCCCTCTGATGTCCCGTAGACTCGGACCACAGGAGCAGAAGATGGATATCCTGCAGGACTTTATCCGCCGGTCCTTCGAGACCCATTGGGAGTGGATGGAACGCTATGTGGACGGTCTGTCCCAAGCCGAGATAGAGTTTCGCCCTGATGACCAGTCCCATTCAATCGGCTTTATCCTGTGGCATTACGGCAGAGCTTTGGACATGTGGGTACAGTCCCTGGCCAAGCAGGAATCACAGCTCTATGAGACCGGATGGGCGGAGCGGCTCGGGTTTCAGCCCGAGCCCATGAATGTTGGGTTCGGGTACACCGTAGAGGACCTTGCCAATTGGAAATGCCCGGAAAAATCCCTGCTCTTGGAATACGCCAACGATTCCCGCAATAATTTGCTGGGGTTCTTATCCATACACGACGACGGGTCATTGGCCGAAACCACGATGACTAACCGTCGCGGCGAGACCATCGCCATCGGAGATATGTTCCGGATGTTAATCTGGGAAGTCAATCAACACGGGGGGCAAGCTGGTTATCTCCGCGGAATGCAGCGGGGACTCAACCAATAGCGAATGACCAAGACCATAGGGAGGTTGGGACAATGCCAGACTCGGCGCTAAGCTACCGGTACAACCCGCTGCATCAGGACATCATCTGCTCCGAGACCGCGATCGATGACCTTTCCAGGGTAGTTGACGATCTCGGATGCAGCCGTGCGATGATTACCTGCGGCCCGACGATTCTGGCTGCGTGCGACGTCGTGCCAAGAGTCCAGCAAGCACTGGGAGATCGCTACGTCGGGACCTATTCCGGCGTCGCGCCCCATGCTCCGGTGGATACCGTGGAAGTCGGCGTGGACACCGCGAAGGAGACCCAACCCGACGTTTTCATTAGTGTAGGCGGCGGCAGCACCCACGACACCACTAAGGCGATTGCCACGTTGTTGGGTGAAGGCGGCGACATCCACGACTACGTGATCATCTATGAGCCCCCAAACCGGGTCATCGTGCCTCCCACTCCCTCGCCAAAGCTCCCGATCATCAGCGTGCCAACCACCATGGGATGCGCCGAATTCAGCCGTGGCGGCGGCGGGATCACCGATCATAACCTGGGCCGCAAGATGAGCCTGGCGGGTGAAGGGGTGACTCACCGCACGGTAGTCATCGATGGTCAGGCGTTAGCGACCACACCTTTGAGGATTCTGGTCTCCACCGCCATAGGTCAGCTCAGGATCGCAATCGAAACAGTTTACTCTACTGGGCACAACCCCATCGGCGACGGCATGGCCCTACACGCCATACGGTTACTGTTTGACAACCTTCCACGCTGCAGGGAAGGCGACATAGACACCCTGTTGAGCACCAAGACCGCGTGCGCCATGGCGTCCCTGGGGTCGTTCGCCGGTCTGGGCCTCAATACCGCCACCTGCCATCATGTCGGTGGACTGTACGACGTTCCCCACGGTGAGGCCAACGCCATCCTCTTGCCCCACACGATGCGGTACAACCTGGACGCATGCGCCGACCGCCAGCGCCTAATCGCCGAAGCCATCGGCGTGGCCAACAGCAGTATGACCGATGAGGAAGCGGGCCTGGCGGCTGCTGACGCGGTTGACGGGCTCTGCAGGGAACTGGAGCTGCCAAGGACGCTACGGGAAGTGGGTGTGCCCGAGGAAGGGTTGGAGTACATCGCCACGGCGACGCTTCAAGACCGGAGCCTGAGCACCAACCCCAAACAGGTTGTCGACGCCGGGCCGATCATGGAAGTCCTGAGGGCCGCGTTCTGAAGGCGAGCTCCACCCCCCGGAATTACTCTTCCTCTTGGACTTCCAAGTACCTGACGCCTTCGGCTTCCGCCCGCGCCAAGTCCCGAAGGTCAATGCTATAGCCTGCTGCCACGGGGATTATATCCTCCGGGAATACCAAGGCCAGGAAGGCGGCGGACATCTTGGCGCGCCGGATATCGCGTTCGCCGACCCTGTTGGACACTTCAACGACGACCCATACTTGGGACCTGTCACCGCGGCGTTGGGCGCGAAGGATAAAGTCGGTGAATTGGATTCGTTCGTCCTGATCCTCGGTGATCCTACCTTCGTAGAACGCATCGTCGACCATGTCGGCGAATTCCGACAACGGTTCCAGCAAAGGGCTTTGCATAATCCTTGGCCGCCGGAGCCGCAAAGATTCGGCGACACGAGACCTGATTCGCCTGTGAAGCCGGTTTTCCAATGCGCTCCCCTTCAAGTGTCTCACGTCGGTCTTGAGCTGGTTCACGTCCACCTTGAGTTCCGCAATGTCCTTTTCTATCGCATCGAGACGGGCAGGTATTCCCAGGAACTCGTTGGTGAGAAGGGCGCGAAGCAACATCCGCTGAGCTTCAGGATTGGCTTCGAGCTCAGCTATGATGCGGGCTACCAGAGACTTCGGGTCAAGCTGCGATTCCGTAACCATGTTGATATTCTATCACCAAAATACGCTGCGGGCGCCGGGCTGACTGTGACAGCATATTACATCCCCAATCAGGGGTCTTGCGGCACTTCCAGGTACGTAACTCCCACAGCCTCGGCCAGTTGCAAGTCGCAGGCGTCGATGTCGCAACCTACCACAAAAGGCAATGCCTCTCCCCCGAACACGGCGACCAGGACATCGCAAGATTTGCGGACGCGACGGATATGGTTATGACCAACTTTGCGGGATACTTCAAACGCCATCGACAGCGGTGTTCGAGTCTCCCAACGTATCCCGTAAAGTATGTAATCGGTGTAATAGACGACATCCACATCTTCGCCGCTGACCCTCCCTTCAAAGAAAGCCTCGTTCACCAAATCTCCAAATGGCTCCACGGCACGTTCCGGCTGATTACTCCAAACCCCGATACCATTCGACCTTATTGTCACCCGCAACTTCTCCTTAAGGAGAACATCAGAAATAACCTCCTTCCAGACATGCCGTTCCAGTTCATATTCGTTCTCAAATCGCATTGCGCGCCACATCCTTCTGGAATGTCCACAGCCCCTCAGCCCTCGAAGAAGTGGCGCGGGTTGTCCACCATGATGGCCTGGACGTCGGCGTCAGTCGCACCTAGTTCCAACAGCCGCGGCAGCACGTTGCGGGTGATGAACAGGTACCCGTCGGGGTTGAACTGCTCTCGTTCCAGGCGCAAGTCCTCGGAAGGTTGCGTGGCGGGAGTCGAATGGTCGTGGGACAACATCAAGCGGTGGACCCACCCAGCGTCGATTAGCTGCTTGACCACGCCGGTGCGGACGTCCCACGTCGGCGTCTCCGAGGTGCGCCCTCCGGGGTAGCGGTCCAGGCCCAGCCAGATGCCTTCCTCCAGCAGTCCGGTGAGGTAACCGACATCGGTATCGTCGTTGCTATGGCCTATATAGACTAGATTGAGATCAACGCCCTCCTCCTTTAGGATCCGCACCTGTTGCTCGCCGACCCGGTCAGGCGACCAGGTATGGGTGCTGATGCGTGTACCCGTGGCGTTGCAGGCGCGGGCGGCAGCACGGAGCACTATCTCCTCGTTGGCGGTCACGCCTCCCCTGTCGCTGGCAACCTTGATGATGCCCGCCTTGACCCCTGTATCCTCGATGCCCTCCTGTATCTCCTTGATGAAAAGCTCGGCGACCTTGTCCACAGGAGCGCCCCAAAAGATACGCGGGACCGCTAAGTGGTTCCCCGTGCAAGGAATGACATGCACGCCGGAGCGGCGGCTTACCTCCGACATCAGGGAGACGTCCCGGCCCAGATCGAAGGTGGTGACATCTATTATGGTCCGCACCCCACCTTCATACGCCTCGGTGAGGGCCGCTGAGGCGGCGTCGGCGATCCCCTGCCGGTCCTGGAAACCCGGATATGTTGCGGCTGCCCCGGCGGCCCCAAGGGTGACGTGCTCGTGGCTGAGGGTGAATCCCAGATCAGCGGAATCCACTGGACCAAGAATCGTATTGACCTGTGACATTTAAGCGCCTCCCATATCCGTTCCTGGGTAGCATTGAGGGTACCGGCAGCCGTTGTGCTACTCGTTCGGCTGCCCAAACAGTTTCAACGAAGCCGCCAGATACGCGTTGGCCGTAGTAATCGACAACTGGTCTTCGGCATTTCGCAGACGGCCTTCCGCGTCGATGCTGACCCCAGCCCACCGGGGAAGCAGGGGAGACAACAACATCGCAAGATTATCGGGGTGAAGACCTCCCGCGACTACCAGGCCGATTCCCGGCACAGCGTCGGCGATTGCGCCCAGGTATTGGGCGGTGCGGTTGGCGTCCAGCGGTATTCCCATCCCCTCAGACGCATCTACCAGAGCGTCGTCCACAATACCTTGGTATTCGGCGCACCGGCGGGCGATCTCGGCGGCATTGCCGTTGACGGAAGCCATCGCCTCTCCGCCTACTTGGAGAACGACGCGCCCTGGTTGGCAACGGTCCCGGAACTCGCGGAGGGCGCGAGTGTCAGGCCAGGGAGCGCCCCTGGTGGCGTTTATCTGAACACCGTGGCAATTGGGCCCACCGACTTCGGTGGCGCGGGCCAGGACGTCTACGAGACCTTCCACCGACCGGGGACGATAGTGGACGAGGTTGAGGCACCGCGGGTCGTCAGAAAAGATGCCGGCTATGGCGTCCGGGGCTGGGCACCGGCCGGGGGCGTCACTGACGTTACCCGCCAATAGGGCGTTGCTAAGCAAGACGCCGCACATGAGAAGTCTTGGGGGAGAGGAGGGAAGACTTCTGACTACCTCCGCCACTTCCTCCCGGGTGGTAAAGCCGGTGATCCCAATATAGGGGGTCATGGCGTAAACGCTAAGCGATGACCGGCTCGACCTGGATGGTCTCGGCGCGGCTGGGACCTGTCGAGATGATCTGAACGCGGCAACCGACCAGCTCCTCTATCCGTTTAACGTAGGCCAAGGCGTTTGCAGGTAGCTGGGAAACTTTAGTGGCGCTGGCGGTGGGTTCATCCCAACCCGGCAACTCCTCGAATACCGGCTGGCATTGGGCCAGCAGGCTAGTGTTCGAGGGATACCTTTCCTGTTCGTGGCCGTTGACCCGGTAACCAACGCACACCTTGACCGACGAGAAGCCGTCCAGAATGTCCAACCTGGTCAAGACAATGCCCGTAAACCCGTTGACCTCGCGGCTGTATCTACCGGCTACGGCGTCGAACCAGCCGACCCTACGAGCCCGTCCAGTGGTAACGCCGTATTCCTGGGCCTTCTCCCGGAGTTCATCGCCCATCTCACCGGGCATTTCCGAAGGCATGGGGCCCTCGCCCACCCTGGTTGAGTAGGCTTTGAATACTCCCAACACACCGGAAATGGATTGGGCGCTAAGGCCCAGCCCGGTAATCGCCCCACCGACGCTGGGGGAGGACGATGTCACGTAGGGGTAGGAACCGTGGTCTATATCCAAAAGAGTGCCCTGAGCGCCCTCAAGCAGGATACTCTTACCCTGGTCCAGCATATCCTGAACGATCCGTTCGGTGGGTTGAATGTAGGGCCGTAGCCGCTCCGCCCAACCGGCACACTGGTCGAGGACTTCCTGTAGGGACAAGGGTTCCTCGCCGTAGATTTTGGTAATTACCTGGTTCTTGAAGGACAGGGCTTGTTCCAGCCTGGAAGCGAGGGTCCCTTCCAGGTCCAGCAGGTCTCCGACCCGGATACCCACCCGGCTGACCTTGTCCGTGTACGCTGGGCCCACGCCCCGTCCGGTAGTCCCGATGGCCGCCGCGCCCTTGGCCTCTTCTTCTAACCTATCCAGGAGGATGTGGTAGGGCATTATCAGGTGGGCGCGTTCGCTCACGTAGAACCGGCTAATGTCGATCCCGCGAGACTCCAACTCGTCCAACTCTCCCAGCAGCACGTCCACGTCGATGACTACCCCATTGCCGATGATGGCGCAGGCGCCAGGCCAGCAAAGCCCGGACGGCACGAGGTGGAGCTGGAATTTCCCGTTTTCGTTGACTACCGTGTGTCCGGCGTTGGGGCCTCCGGCGAAGCGGACCACGGCGTCGGTACTGCCGGCAAGGTAGTCGATAACTTTCCCCTTGCCTTCATCTCCCCATTGGCCGCCGATTACCGCATAGGCCGGCATGATTTTCTCCGTGAATCAATAGTATCCTGACCGGGTCAGACCCGGCAAAAACCCACGGAAGTATAGCAAATTAAGGTTGGACATGGAAAGTAAGGGCGACCACGCCGCAGCATTTAGATTTTCACGGCCAATAGCCGGTCAAGCAACCAACACCGCTCATCCTGATAAGTCAGTCAAGCCTGCTCCGCGTGAACGGATACGGCAACCGCTGAAACACCCAGCCCCAAAATCACGCCCAATTGACCGGCTCTCCGTAGTGCCCCTATAATCGGACCAGAGCCGCTCGGATAAGGTTATCTATGAGGCTTGGTCGAAGCCTCAAGAGAGCCAGGTTAGCTAGAAATGGCGCTACGAGAACAACTAGAAGAAGACATCAAGCAGGCTATGCGAGACCGGGAGCGGGTACGGTTGGAAGCCCTTCGTTTCCTCAAAAGCGCGGTGCAAGCCGCCGAGAAAACCAAGGGCGAGAGCCTGGACGACCCAGCCTTAATTGAGGTCGTCACCAGACAGGCCAACGACCGGCGGGAAAGTATCCGCATGTTCGAGCTGGGCAACCGTGGTGACCTGGTTGCCAAGGAGGCCGCCGAGCTCGCCATCCTGGAGGAATATCTTCCCCCGCAGCTTGGCCGAGAAGAGCTGACCGAACTCGTGAAGGCCACCATAGCTGAGGTTGGCGCAACTTCAGCCCGCGACAAGGGCCGTGTAATGGGGCGGCTCATGCCCCAGGTGCGAGGCAAAGCCGACGGAGGTGTAGTGAACTCGATTGTCACCGAACTTCTCGAGTCCGCCGGCTAAACAACCAACCCTCCTTTGGCCCTCCAACTCCCGAATTTCTACCCTGTCCCGGTCCGCCGATTGAGATGCGTTTCGGAATAGTTGTTTTCCCCGGTACCTGGAGTGACACGGACTGCCACCACGCGGTCAACGGTGTCCTGGGCCAGGAGGCTGAATACGTCTGGCACCAGCAGACGTCTCTGGAAAACTATGACTGCATCATCCTGCCGGGCGGCTTCTCGTACGGAGACTACCTGCGTCCTGGGGCCATGGCAGGACTCTCCCCGATTATGGAGACGGTGAAGGGTTTCGCTAATTCCGGTGGGCTGGTCTTTGGCATTTGCAACGGGTTCCAAATCCTCTGTGAGTCCGGCCTATTGCCCGGCGCGCTCCTCCGAAACGAGCACTTGGAGTACCGATGCCAGTGGACGAGCCTGAGGACTGAGCGTGCAGACACGCCGTTTACCAGCGCTTGCCAACCAGGTCAAGTGTTAAAAGTCCCGGTGTCTCATGGAGAAGGCAACTACTACGCCGACACCGCGACGCTGGACCAACTGGAGTCCGAACGCCGGATCCTTTTTCGCTACTGCGACCCATCCGGCGAAGTTACCAGGAACGCCAACCCCAACGGCGCGGCGCGCAACATCGCAGGCATTATCAACTCCGAGGGGAACGTGCTAGGTATGATGCCTCACCCGGAGCGGTGCTGCGAAGAGGTCCTGGGCAGCGCCGACGGCAAGTTGCTTTTCCAGTCCATCGTCGATAGCTGCCGGTAGGTCCACGTTTGCGCCAGGTCACGGCAAAGTTAACTGTCGAGAAGTTGAAAGAATTCCTCGCGGGTCAGACCGGCGTCTCTGATTAAGGCGCGTAGGAGTCCCCTTCCAAGTTCCCGTTAGTTGGTAACCGATAACCGCAGCGTGTCGGGATGGACCAATATCATGTGGCTTCCCTCGGTGTGCTCCCGACGGTACCCAATTCTCTCCACCACACGGACGAACCGCACGCCTGAAATCAGCGGCAAGCGGCCGCTAGACACTGACTCTGACCAGGTCCCAATCTACCCTCGGAATCTCCTCCTCATGAGATTTCATGCTGGCGATGTAACCCCGGATAGCTTCCTCGATGTTCTTGACCGCCTCTTGTCTCGACCGCCCCTGGGAGTGGCAGCCAGGCAATTGAGGGCAACTCGCTACGATGAACCCATCTTCGTCAGGTTCGAGGGATACCGCGAAAGTTACCGAATTCTCAGTTTCCCGCTCGCGATGATTCTCCGTAGAATCCGCGCTTTGGACCTGTGCCGGCGGAGCCGATGGCCGACGGAACTCTTCGATTGTGAACCCGAGCCTTTTCAAATGCCGATTGGCTTCATAGGTTATGAACTCGCTTCGTTGCATACCTGTAGCAAGGCTAAACAATTGTTTTACCGGATAACGACGGCCACCGATGCTTACGTAGTATTTGTGCAGTCCGCCAAGGACGTCAGGCTCGTTGCGCTCCGCGACCTTCCTGACCGTCTAGGAATCCAATTCCCGTTCGACTCCGCCAAGAACAAATCTCATTGCACTTTCTTCCTTCTATTACTTATTATCTACTTCTAACACTCGGAAGCTCCGATCTCAAGTGGGTTGCCCATCATTCCTGCCATAAACATCTCTCAGTTGAACAAGATTTATGGCATAATTGCCTGAACGACTCACACGCCATCACCATCAGGGAGGGGGAATAGCCAATGCCAGGAAAGATCAAGACCACCAAGATTAACCACGTGACCACGATGGTGAAAGACACCGCCCGCGCCATGCAGTTCTATAACGACCTGGTCGGCATCAAGCAAATTCAGTCCCAGGTGGACAATCCCAATATCACCTGGCTGCAGCTCGAAAGCGGGATCATGGTCCACCTTATCGAGACTCCAGAGGCTCCCGCCAAGCCGGAAAACATCCATCACGCTTTCGAGGTGGAAGACTTCGAGGGCACCAAGGAGATTCTCCGGGAAAACGGGTTTGAGATCGACCGTGAAGGCGTCCGGTACGACGGACAGGCCTTCCTATTCATCAACGACCCAGACGGCAACCGTGTGGAGTTCTGCACGGCGGCAGGTTATGCGCCAGCGCCGCCCCGCCCGTAATTCCTGAGCCGGCTCAACGGCGCCAGAAAGCTGATGTGATGCAATCTCCCAGATACCGGGTCCTAGTCACGGACTTCGTGTGGCCCTCAACCGCTCCGGAACGAGAAGTCCTGGCGGAGATAGGCGCGGAAATTATCGAGGCTCCTGGGCCTTCGGAAGATACGCTTGCCGCCCTCGCCGTGGAGGCGGACGCCATCATGACCTGTTTCGCCCAAGTCACTTCCCGTGTCGTCCGTGCCGCCGGGAAATGCCAGGTCATAAGTCGTTATGGCGTGGGTGTGGACAACATCGCCGTGGACACCGCCACCTCTCTGGGAATCCCGGTCACCTACGTTCCCGATTATTGCGTCGACGAAGTCTCCGACCATGTCATGGCCTTGCTATTGACCTGGAACCGGCAAGTGGGCTTCTACGACGCCGTCGCCAAGGAAGGGCGATGGGAAGGGGTATCCTCACCCACTCCGCTGGTAAGGCTTCGCGGGCGCAAGATCGGAATCGTAGGCATCGGACGCATCGGCCGTGCCGTAGCCGCCAAAGCTCAGGCCTTCGGCATGGAGGTCCTGGGCTACGACCCCTACATTCCCCAGGGGCAGTCCCCCGGTGAAGGGGTCAGCCTGTTGAGTCTGCCGGACCTTCTCGCCCAAGCCGATTACGTGAGTGTCCACACTCCCTTGAACGAGGAGACTCGAGGACTGATTGGCGCCCGGGAGTTCCAACAGATGAAGACCTCGGCCTACATCATCAACTGCGCCCGCGGCCCAATTATCGACGAGCCAGCCCTGATCTCGGCCCTTCAGGAAGGCCAAATTGCCGGGGCAGGCTTGGACGTCATGGAACAGGCCGCACCTCCCGCAGACCATCCCCTGTTCAGCATGGAGAATGTGATCGTCACACCTCACATAGCCTTCCTATCGCAACAATCGGTACTGGAATTGGAGGTGAGGACCGCCCGCGCCACGGTCGCGGTGCTCCAGGGAAGGATGCCCGAATTCCTGGTCAACCCGGCGGTGCTGCCTCACTCCAGAGTCAAGCTAGGTTAACCCTCTAATGCCGCGGAACATCTTCCTGGTAGGTTTCATGGCAGTGGGGAAAACCAGCGTCGGCAGGGAGCTTTCCTCGTTGACCGGTTGGCCCCTGATCGACTCGGATGACGTGATCGTAGCCAGGGCTGGAAAGCCCATCGCCAGGGTCTTTGAAGACGACGGAGAGGCGGCCTTCCGGTTACTTGAGAGGTCGGTGATTCGAGATCTATGCGCCGGATCAGGCCGCATCATATCCTGCGGCGGCGGCGCGTTCATCGACCCGGAAAACCGGCGCCGGATGCTCCAGGGAGGGCTCGTGGTCTGCCTTGGCGCCCGGCCTCAAACGATCTATGACCGCGTGTTGGCCGAGGCCGGGGAGAACAAGCCGGTCAGGCCTTTGTTGGCTGGCGGCGACCCCCTTGGACGGATCAAAGAGTTGTTGGCGCAGCGCGCCGAAGCCTATTCTCAGGCACATCACACCGTGCCCACCGACGGACTTACCCCGGAGCAGGTCACAGAGCGCATCTTGAAGTATTCCAGCCATGCTTCTGTGCCTTTTACCACTTAGCCCCCCGTGGGTGACCTAAGAATCCTCTAAACAAGTCCGTGGTGATATGGCATAGTAAGGCTGGAGAAGCCGAGGTCCGGTAGGGGATACTGGTAGGGGGTAAGGGTAGATGGACCAGCCGGCCCCCGTTTTCACGAGGGCAGGCTGTTTGCGGATTTGGAATACCAGGGCAAGAAGCGCAAGACCCGCCGGGATCTGTTCCCCCGTTTTCACGAGGGCAGGCTCTGGAGCGGATGGACTCTCTGATTCCCCGGCAGAATCCGGAGGACCGCATCCGCCCCCCCGCCTTCGCGGGGGCAGGCTCTGCTACCCTACGGCCGGAAGGGGACGCCATCCCTACCCGCTGTCCGCCATGTTGAGAGTCCACTGCGTCCAGCTCTTCTACAACCGCAGTGGTCCCGGCATGGAGGACCCCCGTTTTCACGGGGGCAGGCTCTGCTCTACGAGTCCGGCCCGGTCAGGCGCTTCGCGGGGTTGAAGCTCTCAGGCCCCCTGCCCGACGAGACCGCCATCCTCAACTTCCGTCATCTCTTGGAAAGGCACAGGCTGGGGCAGGGTCTGCCGGAGAAAATCAACGCTCACCTGGAATCCCAGGGGCTGAAGCTGCGGGAGGGAACCATCGTGGACGGCACCATCATCGAGGCGCCGCCGTCCACCAAGAATCGGGCCGGGGAGAGGGACCCAGAGATGCATCAGACCAAGAAGGGTAGCCAGCGGCATTTGGGGATGAAGGCGCACATGGGGGTTGACTCGGAGACGGGCATAGTCCACAGCATGAGCACGACATCGGCCAACGTCCACGGCGTTACGGAAGCGCACCATTTGCTGCACGGCGGGGAGACGGTGGCGTGGGGTGATGCGGGCTACCAGGGAGTGGGCAAAGGGGGGAGAACCTGGGGCTGGAGGTGGAACGGCGGGCGGCGATGCGGCCGGGGCGGCGGCGGCAGCTGGATCCGGGGAGCGGGGAGGCGCTGGCGGAGAAGGCATCGGTGAGAGCCAAGAGCCTGCCCCCGACTGCGATCGGGGGTGGAGCATCCCTTCCTGAGGCTGAAGCGGTTGTTCGGGTATGTCAAGAGCCTGCCCCGTTGCAGAGCGGGGTACGCTACCGGGGGCTGGCCAGGAACGCGGAGCGTCCGGCGCTGCTGTTTGGGCTGGGCAACCTGCTGACGGCGGAGGGACGACTGAGGGGGTAGTGGGCCCGGAGGCAGGCCCGGACCGGCCTCCGGCCGGAGCCAAGCCGCCAACGGCGCCGCCGGGGGCGAAACTCCAGGGGAAGAGAGTCAGCCAACAATGCACGTACGGCAGTTACCGTCCCCTTGCCGCTCCGTCAAACACATCTCAGGCTAAAATGGCCTCGTTCAGAATATCCCTAGTGCCTGCCTTTAGAGACCGCGCCCTTTTGGACCAAGTGCTCCGCGAGATCGGTGTCAACAATTCCCCGGTCAACACCCCCATCGCGTATGAGGCCGGTTTGCGTTGGCGCCGATATAGGGATTCGGGTGGACCCAGAGAGCGCATCGTATCGGACTTCCTTATCGGCGCCCGCGCATTGGCTGCCGCCGATGTCTTCCTGACAAGAGATAGAGGGTTCTATTCGACGTATTTCCCGGAATTGAAGGGCGCGGGGGAATATTCCGAACCCTAACCGCCGTCCTGAATTGGGAAAGGATTCTGTCTTTGTCACCCATACCCCGGTTTGATAGAATTAGTCCAGTATTCGAATAGCAATGGGAGGAGAGGAATAGAATGGCCCTCCACTATGACGGCGAAGTCAAGATCACCAAGATCAATATGGGTCCCTTCGACAACAACGGCTACATCGTTACCTGCCCGGACACCAACGAGGGAATCATCATCGATACCCCCGCCGAGCCTGAAAAGTTGCTGGGCGCTGTCGGAGACGTCAGCATCAAGTACGTCCTTATCACCCACAACCACCAGGACCACCTGTTGGGTTTCGACGAGATCACCGGCGCGGTCGCGGCGCCGGTTGGCATCGGCGGCCCGGACGCCCACGCCCTGCCCAAGAGCCCAGAAGTAAATCTGGCAGACGGCCAGGTAATCAAGTTTGGAAACCAGGAAATCACCATGCTGGCGACGCCGGGCCATACGGACGGCGCAACTTGCATGTTGATAGGGAATCACCTTTTCTCCGGCGACACCCTGTTTCCAGGCGGACCCGGCAAGACCCGCAGTCCCGAGGCTCTGACCCAGATCATCGACAGCATCACCCGCAAGCTGCTGACGCTGCCCGATGACACCGCCGTTTACCCCGGTCACGGCATCGACACCAGCATCGGCGAGGCTCGCCGTCAGTACCATGACTTCGCCTCACGGTCCCACCCCGCGGACCTGTGCGGTGACGTCGAATGGCTGAAGAGCTAGGCCCTTTCACCACCGGGCGATCATCGGATCCATCGGATTCAATCGGACACCGGGGAGTGGTTCGCCGCTCCCCGGTTTAGGCGTTTAAGGGGCGTCTCGGCTCCCGGCGCGGTCCCCGCATTGAGGTAGGAATGTTCCAGCGGTCCGTTTTGGACAACCAACTCCGCATACTTAGCTCCCAAATGTCCCATACCCAGTCGGTGTCTATTACCATCTGCGTGGGCGCGGGCTCGCGTTACGAGTCTCCGGACCTGGCCGGTGTGTCTCATTTCATCGAGCACCTGCCGTTCAAGGGTACGAAGTCCTGGCCAACCGCGAGAGATGTCAGCGAGGCCATCGAAGGAGTGGGCGGCGTGATGAATGCCAGCACCGACCGGGAGATGACGGTTTTCTGGTGCAAGGTGGCGCGTCCCCATTTCAAGACCGCCATGGGCGTGATGCTGGATATGCTTCTAAACCCCATTCTCGACGCCGAGGAACTGGAGAAGGAGAGGGAGATCATCCAGGAAGAGCTGCGGATGACCTACGACCACCCCACCTACCGGGTCGACCTGCTGATCGACGAGGCTCTGTGGCCCGAACAGGCCATGGGCCGTGATGTGGGTGGAACGCCAGACACGGTCGAAAAGATCTCCAGGGACAGCATTTGGGAGTACATGCAGCAGCAATACAACCCCGCCAATACGGTGGTTGCGGTTGCGGGCAACATCGACCACGAGGAAGTTGTGGACCAGGTCGGCAAGGCAACCGGGGCCTGGCAGCCCAGGGAGACCCTGGACTGGGAGCGCGCGACCGGCGAGCAGACCGAGCCGGTGGTGAAGGTCGAGAACCGGCGCACCGACCAGACCCACCTGTGCCTGGCCCTGCCCGGAGTTGCCTTGGAGGACCCTGACAGGTTCAATCTTGCCCTTCTGAACGTGATCCTGGGAGACGGGATGAGCAGCCGGCTATTCCTGACCCTGCGTGAGCAGATGGGCCTGGCCTACGACGTCAACAGCACCATCCATCATTTCCGTGACTGCGGATCGTTGATTGTGTACTGCGGAGTAGAGCCAAAGAAGAGCCGGGAAACGCTCAAAAGCGTGCTCCACGAACTCCATAGCATGTACGCCGCGCCACCGGAGCAGGAGCTTTCCAAGGCCAAGGAATATACCAAGGGCCGATTATTGCTGCGGATGGAAGACTCCCGCGCGGTATCAGGATGGCTGGCCAGCCAGGAGATGTTGCAGGGAAGCGTGTCCACCCCGGACGAGGTAGTAGAGAAGATCGACGCGGTGACCCCCGACGATGTGGCCCGCGTTGCCCACCGCATCTTCCAGCCGGAACAGCTCCGGCTGGCCGTGGTGGGTCCCCACCGCAGCGAACAGCAGTTTCTGAAGCTGATGCACTTCTGACTGGGGCTTCGCGCGCCTACCCGCGGAGGACGCGCAGTAGTCTCTTAATTAATCTAGCGGGAGGGATTTAATTCTTGGTTGCGTCAGATGACCGGCTAAACAGGATAGAGACGGAGATTTCCGAAGTCTCCCACCGGATCTCCAGCGTCGAAAAAACGGTGTCAGGACTATCTGACCGGGTATCCGGGCTAGAAGGCACTGTGTCGAAACTGTCCAGCCGAATGACCGGGCTGGAAACCAGAATGGACGGCCTGGATACTCGAATGACCGGGCTGGAAACCAGAATGGACGGCCTGGATACTCGAATGACCGGGCTGGAAACCAGAATGACAAGCATGGAGGCCACCATGGGCGGCATGGCCACAATGCTCGCGAGCATCGACAATAGGCTCACTGGACTAGAATCCCGGACAATGCTCCTTTGGATGTCAGTTGCCGGGATGTGGGCTACGACTATGCTCGCGGTGCTTGCAGGCCTGTTCTTCAAGTAGTTCTGGGTAGCGGTCCTGCGACAGACCGCGGCCCCGCCCTTACCCCTCTGAGAGTCCAAGGAGATAGCATGGACCCGACACAAGCGATTGAGGTAGACAGCATCGAGGAAGCCCACGAGGCTATGTACCGGCTGGGCTGGACCGACGGTCTGCCGGTAATTCCGCCGACCCCGAGGCTGGTGGAAGCGTGCTTGGAATACCTGCAACGCGACCCGCAGGAAGTAATCGGCGAAGTGCCGCCCAAGAACCGCATGGCCACGGTGGAAAAGGTGGTGGTCAACTCGGTTATGGCCGGGTGCCTGCCCGAATACATCCCGGTAGTCATAGCCGCCCTGGAGGGAATGTTGGATGACTCCTTCAATTTGAACGGCATCCAGGCGACCACCAACTGTATCAGCCCACTGGCCATCGTCACCGGCCCCGTGGTGGACAAGCTGGGGTTCAACGCCGGGGACAACACTTTCGGCGGGGGGTCCAGGGCAAACGCCGCCGTGGGCCGGGCAGTACGGCTGATCCTGTGGAACATCGGCGGGGGATATGCCGGCGAGATAGACCGGGCCACCCTGGGACATCCGGGCAAGTACACTTACTGCATTGCCGAAAACAGCCAGGACAGCCCCTGGGAGGCGATCCACGAGGAGCGCGGATTTCCGGCGGACACTTCATGTGTAACCGTGTTCGCTTGCGAAGCGCCCCACCACATCGCCACAGGCTCAGGCTACGTGCTGACGGGTGGGGATATCCTTGCCGTGCTGGCCGATTCCACCGCGACCGCCGGAGCCGCGACCATGAACGGCGGCGGCCAGGCACTCCTCATTCTCGGCCCGATGACAGCCCAAAAGCTGGCCTCTGACGGTTACGGCAAACGGAAAATCCGGGAAGAGATTCAACGGCTTGCCACCAAGCCGGTCAAACTCATGAATTCCAATAAGTTCCTGAACCCGGAACACCC
Source organism: Dehalococcoidia bacterium (assembly GCA_965197545.1). Taxonomy (GTDB): domain Bacteria; phylum Chloroflexota; class Dehalococcoidia; order Lucifugimonadales; family UBA3495; genus CATOSP01. Next base: position 905,138 of record CBDANJ010000007.1, on the reverse strand, counting down.
GTTTCACTGGGCAAGGTTGGTCGACCCCGCCGACGAAGACGCGCTTATTCCCGTGATCCGGGAGCCGGAAGACTTGCTGCTGATGGTCGCGGGAGGCTGGGGTTCGGGCTCCGGGTTCAACGCGGTCTGCCACGGCTGGATGCAGGCGGGAGGATTGGCCCAAACCAGGCCCATCCATTGGCCCGGAGGGCATGAACCCACTCTGTAGGGCGGGGTCCGCACAGGCTGGAGCCGGTCCGGCCTTGGACTACAGTCAACCTTCACAGTCAACCGTCGCTGAAACCCACTTAAGGAGTTTCCCATGGCCAAGATCAGACTTTACAGCCCCGTCGGCGAAGAAGCGCCACATGCCGAAGGGATCGTGCCACTCAAGGACCCCCGAGGAAGCCGGGTAGCTTTCCTGTTCAACGGGCACGTGTCCGTCATTCCCTTCTGGAGGCACCTGGAGGAAGAGCTGAAACTCGCCTGTGAGCCCTCCGACACGGTTACCATCGTCAAACCCAACACCTTCGCCCCGGCCGGCGCGTCGACCATCCAGGAATTGTCACAGGCGGATTTGGCCCTGGTTGGCGTCTGCGCTTGAGGCTCCTGCACTTCCGGCTCCGTGCGAGACGGGATAAACCTGGAGCGGTCTGGAGTCCCCGCGGTGGTGATCTCCCACGATGTGTTTGAAAGGGCTGCCAGGGCCCAGTCCAACGCCCTGGGACTTTCGGAACTGCGGCTCATCATCTACTCTCAGCCCAAGGGCGAGGAGGAAGAGTTGGAGGGCGCGGAATCCGCCCGGCAGGTGGTCAGCCAATTGGTGGATATGGTCCGGGAGACCGGCGTTTAGCGTACTGGGTGCGTCCGATGCCTGTTTGGTCTACGGGGTCTTGGGTCCTTGTCTACAGGGCTGAAGCGTCGAATTCGGGCACCACGGGATTAGCGAGCACGCCGATTGCGGGGATGTGGACCTCCACGAGGTCGCCGGGCTTCATAGCTCTGGTCACGCCGGTGGTCCCGGAAAATACCAGGTCCCCGGGCCGGAGGGTCACCTGCTGGCTGATGTAGCTGACTATCTCCGCGAAGGAAAACAGCATATCCGAGGTATGGGCGCGTTGCACTTCCTCACCGTTGAGACAGACCATGACTTCCAGGTTTTGCGGGTCCAGGTCGGTCTCGATCCAGGGGCCGACGGGGGCGAACGAATCGGACCCTTTGGCCCGCCAGAAAGTGGAGTCCTTCCCCTGCCAGGTGCGGTCGCTGACGTCGTTGCCGCAGGTGTACCCCAGGATCATTCGGGGAGCCTGGGCGGGAGTAACCCGGCGGCAGTTCTTGCCAATCACGGCCACGGCCTCACCTTCGTAGTGCACGTCCCCATTGGAGTCCCTGGGTATAATGATGGGGTCCTGGTGGCCTGTGAGGGCGTTCCGGCTCTTGTGCCACGGCTCGGGGTGATTGGGAGTGGAAGGGTTGCTTTCGCCCAGGACAGAGGCGGCGAACTGGGCATGGTCGGCGAAGTTAAGGCCCGGTCCCCACATGTTGGCGGGGTCCGTTGGCGGCAGTAATTTGACATCCCCCAGGGGATACCGGATGTCGGTCAACCGGAACCGGGTATAGATACTGCCTCTGATTTCGACCAATTCTTCCCCCATAACCACGCCGTAGGCGGTCCGCCTGGCCACACGAAAACGAGCGATCTTCATTCCACACTTCTCCAGGGACATGGTTTTGGGGAAACTTGGCCGCGATTGTAACCGGTCTCTCGACCTCCCGCAATGGCAATTCGCATAAGCCCCACGGTTGTTCTGAACCTGTTGTCGGGGATAGTATTAGGAAGCTCGCCAGACTTGAAGCCGTCCCAGGAACGAAGGAGTTAAACGGTGAAACTCGGACTATTCATCAACAACCAATACCTGCCCGGAGAGTCAATGTCCGGGAAGATTCAGAACAGCGTCGAGCAGGTGCGGGCGGCCCGCGAGGCGGGTTTCGACCTGATCTGTACGGGACAACATTACCTGGCGACCCCGTACCAGATGAGCACTACCCTGCCCCTGTTGGCCCGGCTCGCCGCCGAGGCCGGAGAGATGCAGGTTGCCGCCACGGTGATCCTGGTGCCCCTGCACAACCCGGTGGATATGGCGGAGAGCATAGCCACGATGGACGCGATCTGCGGCGGCAGGTTCGTTTTCGGGATTGGTCTGGGGTACCGGGACGAGGAATACACTGCCTTCGGGATGCACCGCCGGGAACGGGTGGGGCGTCTAAGGGAGGCCCTCGAAGTGATGAAGCTGCTCTGGACCGAAGAAGAGGTGGAGTTCAAGGGCAAATACTACGAGGTGCCGCGCATCAAGCCCTCGACCCGGCCCGTGCAGCAGCCCCATCCGCCTATTTGGGTAGCCGCCAATGGCGACATCGCCATCCGCCGCGCCGCCCGTTGGGGCTACCCGTGGCTGATTAACCCCCACGCTACGGTCCCGATGGTAGCGGAACAGTTCTCCCGCTACCAGGAAGAGTTGGACCGGGCCGGTCGGCCCACGCCTCCGGCGCTGCCCATGATGCGCGAGTTATACGTTGCCCAGGACAGAGAGCAGGCGTTCGTGGAGAGCCAGCCATATCTGGAGGGAAAGTACGCGGCCTACGCGGCCTGGGGCCAGGACAAGGAGTTGCCTGGAGAGGAGTCTTTCAGCGTGCCGTATGCTGACCTGGCCAGGGACAGGTTCCTTCTCGGATCAGCGGATGACGTCGTTCAGGAGATCAGGCGCTACGAAGACCAACTGGGCGTCAACCAGCTAATTTTCCGGATGCAGTGGCCAGGCATGGAACACGAGAAGTTGATGCGCGAGATCGACATTATGGGACGGGACGTGATCCCTCAAATCAAGGCGGATTCCTCCTAACCTTAAGCGCCTCGACGGACAAGACACACCCCTCGCGGATCATATGCCATGCAGTGCGCCGACCGGGAATAGGGCCGGTCACCCGGACTGCGTGGCGGGAAGTCCGGTGGATGACGTGGTAAACTATGGGCTGCTCGAAGATAGGAGAAGGCGAATACCATGGTCCCTCCCGGAGACATCGGCCCGGTACCAATCTGGATTGTTGTTTATCTCGGCCTCCTGATCGCGGGCGCGATAGCCAGTTACGTCCTGTACCGGCGCGTGGTCTGGTTGGTCCTCCAGGGTAGGTCCGCCCCCCGCTTCGACCGGCCCTTCGAGCGGCTAAGAGGCGCGGCCCTGATAGTCTTGGGCCAACGCCGGGTCCTCCAGCGCGTACCCCAAAGGGACTGGGCTGGAATAGGGCACGCCCTGATATTTTGGGGATTTCTCTCGTTCACACTTAGCTACGTTATCTTCATCTTCGGAGCCTCGATCTGGTCCCATTTCCCGGAATGGCTGCTGACCCCCCTGGGAGTAAGGGTCTATAGCACTTACCTCGACTTGCTGGCCGCGCTGCTTTTAGTTCTGCTGGCCTGGGCGCTTCTCCGCCGCTGGGTGGTGCGGCCGCACCGGCTCAGCTTCGATCTTACCCGAAACCTGGACTCGGTTATCATTGTTGCCATGATCGCCGGGCTGATGGTGTCCACGCTTCTGACTCACGCGTTTCACGTGGCTGAAGGAGGCGCCGGGCCGGAGGCGGAAGTATTCATCGGCCAGGCCCTGGGCAACCTGTTCTCTGGTATCGGCGTCAGCGAAGGGGCGGCCAGCATCCTCCAGGGCGTTTTCTGGTGGCTACACGTCGCGATCATCCTGGGGTTCACGGTGTATATCCCCTTCTCAAAGCACATGCACATGATTGCCGCGCCGGCGAACGCCTTCTTCCGGAACCTGGACAGCCGGGGGGCGCTCGAACCCATCGAACTGGAGACGGCGGAACGGTTCGGAGCGGGCCGGGTCCAGGACCTTACCTGGAAGCAGCTTCTCGACGGCTATGCCTGCGCCGTGTGCGGCCGCTGCACCGCTGCCTGTCCCGCCAACTTGACCGGTAAAGTCCTCTCCCCGATGCACATCGTGGAAAACCTCAAAGACCACATGATCGCCATCGGGCATCAGGGCGAGCGCAACGCGGAACACGTGGAGCCGGTCCCCCTGGTGGGCGGCGCAATTCCGGAGCAGGCCATCTGGGACTGTCTTTCCTGCGGTGCGTGCATGGAAGAATGCCCGGTCGTCGTGGAGCACGTCCCGACGATTTTGGATATGCGCCGATACCTGGTGCTGGAAGAGTCCAAGATTCCCGAAACTGCGATGAACGCCCTGCTCAGCCTGGAGCAGCGGGGACACCCGTGGCGGGGCACCCAGTACTCCCGCACCGATTGGGCCGAAGGACTGGATGTCCCCACGCTGGCCGAGAAGCCCGATGCCGAAGTATTGTTCTGGGTGGGCTGCACCGGGGCCCTGGAGCAGCGCAGCCAAGGCGTGGCCCGCTCAATGGTGAAGGTGCTCAAGTCCGCGGGTGTGGACTTCGCCATCCTGGGTGATGAGGAGTCCTGCACTGGGGACCCGGCGCGGCGAATGGGCAACGAATACCTGTTCCAGATACTGGCGGGGCAGGCGATCGAAACTCTGAACACCTACGGCGTCAAGAAGGTCGTCACTATCTGCCCCCATTGCTTCAACACGATGCGCAACGAATACCCACAGTTCGGCGGCGACTACGAAGTCCTGCATTACAGCCAGTTCGTCGACGAGTTGGTGTCTCAGGGCAAGGTGAAGCCCGTGAAGATGATGAACGTCTCCGTCGCTTATCACGACTCCTGTTACCTGGGGCGGCACAACGGCATTTACGATCAGCCGCGGAACATCGCCCGGGCGGTCCCTGGGCTCACCCTGGTGGAGATGGAGCCTCGGTGCCGGGAGCGCGGCTTCTGCTGCGGCGCTGGCGGGGGTCACATGTGGGTGGAAGAGAGCGGCGGGACCCGGGTCAATCACGTGCGGACCGGCCACTTCCTGGAAACCGGCGCGAACACAGTCGGAGTTTCCTGTCCCTTCTGCCTGCAGATGTTGACCGAAGGGATTCAGGCCAGCGGGAAGGACGGGGAGAACGAGGCCCGCGATTTGCTGGAGATCCTGGCGGACAGCTTGGATGACTAAGAAACTATCTCAAAACGAGGCCTCCCCAAGGTCTCCCCCTTTTACCAAAGGGTGATTAAGGGAGATTTCCCCCTGCCCAACCCTGCTCGTTCAATTCTGAGATAGATACTAAGGGGGCGAGACTATGCCGGCGGATGAACTGACCGTCGCACAGAAATGCGGTGTCTGTGGCGCGGAAGTGGGTACATTCACCGTGAAAAAAGACAACATGATGCTCATGACAAGCGATACGGTATGGTGCCCGGCGTGCCAGGCGGATAGGCCGGAAGTCAGAGAACTGGCCGGGCGATTGCGGGCCATCGAGGGTGAGAAGAAGACCTACGCCGCCAACTTGCCGGTGGATACGTCAGCCTGACCAAGGCATAGTTGTGCTGGTCCCTTCATCACGTTCCTCCGAACTATCATCTGACTGATCCAAAGGGGAGGTCCAGAGCCTGCGGCGCGTACTCTTCGTTGTGCGGGCCGTCGCGCTCATCCTCGGGGTAGTGATGTTGGTCTCCGGTAAACTACCTCTGTTGGGACGCCTTCCGGGTGACCCGATATTCAGGAAGAATGGGTTCACCCTGTTCCTCCCAATTGGTAACGTAGCGCTGCTCAGCCTGGTCATTACGGTGGTGGCGAACCTGGTCTTCCGTTTCTTTCGCTGATCCACAGGTGTGTTCGCTGCCGCTACTTGCGCGTTGATCTACATGTCCTCCTCCGCTGGAAGACGAATATGGCGGTCCGGGCGGTCCCGGATAGCGATTGGAGGCAGTGTATTCCTGCTCCTGTTGGTGGTCTCTTTGGCGTTCTGGGGCGAAATAGAGAAGCGGTTCGTCTTCTATCCTGATTCAAATCTCGTGGCTTCGCCGGGCCAGTTGGGTTTGGTGTACGAGGAAGTGTTCTTCGAGACTGAAGACGGCCTGACCCTTCACGGATGGTTCGTGCCGGGTTCAGGGGACGTGACTTGGCTGTGGTTTCACGGCAACGGGGGCAATATCAGTCACCGCCTGGATGAGGTCGCACTGTTCCACCACCGGCTGGGCGTTAACCAGTTCATCTTTGACTACCGGGGATATGGCAAGAGCGAGGGGAAGCCCACTGAGAGGGGCACCTACACCGATGCCAGGGCCGCCTTGGCTTACCTGCGGACGCGGGGTGGCTTGGACAGGGAGAAGATGGTGTTCTTCGGCAGGTCGTTGGGCACGGCGGTTGCGGTGGAGTTGGCCACGGCTCAAGAGCCGATGGCCCTGGTCCTGGTGGCCCCATTCACGTCGGCAAGCAACATGGCCCGGATTGTCTTCCCGATTGCGCCGCTCCACCGTCTTGTCCGGGGCAGGTACGATTCCCTGGAGCGCATAGCGGGCATCAGGGCTCCTTTGCTTATCATGCATGGGGACAGGGACCAGACGGTCCCGTTAACCGAGGGCCGCCGATTATTCGACGCCGCCAACGAGCCCAAGCGATTCCTGGTCCTGCCTGGCTCGGGACACAACGACACATACATAGCGGGAGGGCGCGTCTACTGGGCTGCGATGGAAGACTTCCTGACTTTCGTATCCAATGGCGGCGCGCCGGATAACGATCTGCCAAGCCGGTAGGCTAAACGCCGGAAATCATCTCTATCTGATAATCGAGAAGCTGGATATCGGGTCGGCTGGCTTCGATGAAATCGGCGACCCTGGATATGGTCTGTTCAACGTGGCTGGGGTCGCCGCCGAGGCAGCAAATTCCCAGAGTGAGCCTTTGCCACATGTCTCCGTCGTCCACCTCGGCAACGGCGACGTTGAACTGGTTGCGGACTCGCGCCGCCACCGACCGGGCTACTTGCCGCCTACCCTTCAGACTGTGGCTCTCCGGCAGGTACAGTTCCATACGGCAGAACCCGATATGCATCCTACGGCTCCAGATGTGCCAAGGTGGTCAGCCCTCCAAGCGGCTGCGGTTGAGACAGCATGGCTACGATTTCCACAATATGTTCTAATGCGGGAGGGCTGTTCTTGAAGGTCAGAGGGTTTCAGATTTATAACTCGCGAATAATTTCACAATTCCCTTGACGCATCAACCTGCTCATTATAGATTATAGGCGCGACTGGTCGATACGTAACATTCACATACCCATGGTCTGGCGCTTCAGCCTTTGAGTGTAGCTGGCATTCGGGCTCCGCACAAAGACCGTGACCGCGTAACACCGGGAGTTTATGGCTTCTGACTCTTACCCACCTCCACAGGACCGGTCCGAGGCGCCTGAAGTGGTTGTCGCGCGTCTCCCGCAATACGTACGCATCCTCAGCCGCCTGATGCAGGAAGGCGCTCAGGTAGTAAGCTCCCAGCAACTCGGCGAAAAACTCCAGGTCACCCCGGCCCAAATCAGGAAGGACCTTAGCTATTTTGGCCGATTTGGGAAGCAGGGCAGAGGCTATAGCGTTACCCACCTGCTGAGCCGGCTCAAGCAAATCCTCGGCCTGAATTCCTACTGGAACGTGGCGGTTGTGGGTGTGGGCCGCCTTGGCCGGGCGATTCTCAGTTACCCCGGTTTTACCCCGGATGGATTCAACCTAGTGGCCGCGTTCGATTCCAACCCGAACGTTGTGGGACAGGAGGTTGCCGGTTTAGAAGTTCTTCCCATGAAGCAGCTTGACCAGGAGGTGCGGGGGAGGAACATCTCGATCGCCATCGTTGCCGTTCCAACCGACCACACCCAGGAAGTGGTTGACCGGCTGGTCGAGTGCGGGGTGAGGGCGGTCTTGAACTACGCTCCGATCAGTCCTCAGGTCACCGAGGGTGTGAAGATCCGGAACATAGACCCCGTACTGTCGCTTCAGTCGATGACCTACTACCTGACGGAGGGCATCGACGAATAGCGCTTCCGGCTGAGTGGGTTAGGCGGTAGTTCCGGCCCCTGGAGCTTGCTGTTGGCCGCGCGTCCTGCGTCTCCGAGAAACGTTTAAGCGCACCTGCGCCCGCCGCATAGACGTCACAGCCCGCTCCAATTGCATGTCTGTTGCATGACTTGAGATTCGTTCCTGGGCCCGCGCCACCGCTTCCTGGGCCCGTTCCTCGTCTATTTCGTCCGAGCGTTCACAGGCGTCGGCAAGGATGGTCACCTTGTTGCCCATGACTTCCATGAACCCGCCGGTGACGGCCAGGAAAGTCTCCTCGCCGTCCTTTCGGACCAGCACTTCACCGGGCTGCAGGACCGTCATCAGTGGGGCGTGATGGGGGAGAATACCTAGCTGGCCGTCTACGCCAGGGGCCACGACCACATCAACCTCGTCGCTGTAGACCTGCCTCTCGGCGCTGATTATCTCCAACTGCATCGTCGCCAATGGTAATACTCCTCAGTTAAGCCGCGACTGCGGTCTGGGCGGCCTTCTCTATTGCTTCGTCGATGCTTCCGACCATGTAGAAGGCTTGCTCGGGCAGATCGTCGTACTTGCCGTCCAGAATTTCGCTGAAGCCGCGCACTGTCTCCCGCACCGGTACGTACTTACCCTCCTGGTTGGTGAACGCCTGGGCGACGAAGAAGGGCTGGGTGAGGAAACGCTGTATCTTCCTGGCCCGGAAAACCACCAACTTGTCATCCTCGGACAGCTCTTCGATTCCCAGAATGGCGATAATGTCCTGGAGGTCCTTGTACCTCTGTAGCACCTGCTGCACGCCCCGCGCTACTTGGTAGTGTTCGTCGCCGACGATGCCAGGCTCGAGGATCCGGGAGTAAGATGCCAGGGGATCAACCGCCGGGTACAGGCCCTGGGCCGACAGAGCGCGCTCCAGCGACACCACACCGTCCAGGTGGCCGAAGGTGGTGACGATCCCGGGGTCGGTGTAGTCGTCTGCTGGCACGTAAATAGCCTGGAAGGAGGTGATTGATCCCGACTTCGTGGAGGTGATCCGCTCTTGTAGCGCACCCATTTCGGTACCCAGCGTGGGCTGGTAACCCACCGCCGATGGCATCCGCCCCAGAAGCGCGGACACTTCCATGCCAGCGAGGATGTAGCGGTAGATGTTGTCCACGAAGAGCAGCACGTCCTGGTGCTCCACGTCGCGGAAGTATTCGCACATGGTCAGCCCGGTGAGACCTATCCTGGCGCGGACGCCGGGGGTCTCATTCATCTGACCGAATACCAGCACGGTGCTAGACAACACGCCCGAGTCCTGCATCTCGTGCCAGAGGTCATTGCCCTCGCGGGAGCGCTCACCCACACCGGCAAACACCGACACGCCCTGGTGTTCCGCTCCGATGTTGCGGATAAGCTCCTGAATGATTACGGTCTTGCCGACTCCGGCCCCGCCATAAGCCCCGATCTTGCCACCCTTCATAAACGGGGTAATGAGGTCGAAGACCTTGATCCCGGTCTCCAGAATTTCGATAGAGGGGTTCTGGTCGTCGAAGGCGGGAGGGTCTCTGTGTATCGGCCAATGCTCACCTGCTTCAACCGGGCCGAGGTTGTCCAGGGGGACTCCCGACACGTCGAACAGGCGGCCCAGGGTCTCCTGACCGACGGGGACTGACACTTTTTGCCCGGTGTCTTCAACGTCCACACCTCGGGCCAGACCCTCTGTCGCGCCCAGAGCCAGGCAGCGCACCCAGTTGTTTCCGATGTGCTGTTGGACCTCAAGGACCAGCTTCTCGCCGCTGTTGTCCAACTCCAGGGCGTCAAACAGGTTGGGGAGCTCGTTCGGCGCGAACTCTACGTCGACTACGGTACCGATTATCTGTACTACTTTACCGGTGCCCATATTCCTCTCCTGAAACCAGATAAGCGCCGGGGGTTGGGCGCTATGCTCGCATGTAAAGGGCTCGGGGGTCGATGGAGACCGCTTCGTTGTCCAGGTCCAGGCTAATCTTCCACCGCTGCATCATATCCGCGCCGATGATTAGGTCCTCGGCCAAGTCGTCTACGACGAAAAAGGTGTACAACAACCGCGTGTCATCAACGGCCACAGCCAGTTGAATCGCCTGGTCCACCGTGAACGCTTCCTGTCCGTCAGCCATCGTGAAAGTCATGGGTATAGGTGAGGGCACGATCGTGCCCAGTGGTTCCGCGATGATTCGGCGAACGAAGGATGCTCCAGCCCCGGTGTCGTACAGGACTCGAACCGTCCCACTGTTCAGGTTTCCCGTTACCGTGTATTCCTTGATTATCATGCCCATTTTTTATTCACTGATTACTACCCGCCGATTGATCGTACGACTTTGCCGGTTGGTTTGTTTCTCTTCTGAAACCAGATAGGCGCCGGTAGGCGGAGTTAGGCCCTCAAGTAAAGGGCGTGGGGGTCGATGGAGACCGCCTCGTTATCCAGGTCCAGGCTAATCTTCCACCGCTGCATCATATCCGCGCCTATGATTAGCTCCTCGGCCAAGTCGTCAACCACGTAATAGTTGAAGATCAATGGAATGTCACCCACCAAGATATCCAAGTTGATCATCTGGTCTACTGTGAACGGCTCGCGGCCGTCAGCCATCGTGAATGTGAGGGGTCTAACTGTGCCAACGATGTCGTCTAACCGTTCAGCAATGTCACGCCGGACGAAAGAGGATCCAGCCCCGGTGTCGTGCAAAGCTCTGACGGTGGCGCTTCCCCGGTTTCCCGTGACGGCATAGTCTTTGATAATCATCCCCATAACGGCGCCTACCCCTCCTGGGCTACCTGGCCGCCGATGAGGTCCAGAAGCTCGTTGGTGATGCTATCTTGGCGAATCTTGTTCATGGCCAGGGTCAGTTCGCCGCCGAGTTCCTCTGCATTGTCCGTGGCATTGCGCATGGCGACCATACGGGCGGACTGTTCACTGGCGATGGCTTCGAGCAGTGAGTGGTAGACCTCCATCTCGACGAAGCGAGGTAGGAGGCTGGCAAGCACTCCCAGGGTATCGGGCTCGTAGATGTATCCCACCCGTTCGGTGGCGGTAAGCTCCGCAGGAGTGATGGGCAGGAGCCTGTCTATAGTTGGGACCTGGGAGACGGTGGACACGAACCGCGTATAGGCCAAGTAGACCTCGTCCACCTCGCCGTCGGCGTAGTCGTCGATTACCAGGCTGGAAATCGCGGTGGTGTCCGCCAGTTCCGGCCTTTCTGGCAGGTCGGTGAAGACGGCCTGGAGGTCCTGACCATACCGGGCTAGGAAGTCTCTGCCCTTCCTGCCGACGGCGATAGCCGTGACCGGCGCTTCCTGCTCCAGCATGAACTGGCCCACGCGGCGGTTCAGGTTGGAGTGGAGGCCGCCGCAAAGCCCCCGGTCTGGCGTGATTACCAGTACTCCGATCTTCTGGACCGGCCTAACCTGCAGGAGGGGATGCAAGCCGCCTTCTCCATCCATTGGCTGGGCGCCCAAGTGGGAGATGACCTCTTGAATCTTCTGGGCGAAGGGCCTGCCCTGGGTGACCGCGTTTTGGGCGCGGCGCATCTTCGAAGCGGCGATCAACGACATCGCGTTGGTCACTTTGCCGGTGTTCTGTATGCTTCGGATGCGGCGTCGTATGTCTCTTACGCTGGGCATTTATCTCTTTCCTGCAGCATCCATGTTAACAGGGCGATTGCGCCCCGCCTATGCCGGCAGAGCTACGCCATGAAAGTGGCTTTGAAATTGTTGATCGCTTCGGTGAGCGCGGTATCGGTCTCCGGCGTGATGTCCCTGTCCCGCGTGATGGCGTCGACCAAGTCGGCATGTCCCGCCGAGATGAACCGGAGCAGCTCATCCTGGAAGGCGGAACAGCGCTCTATGGGCAGGTCCTCGATGAGACCTTCGTTGACCGCGAACAGGATGATTACTTCCTCCGCCAGGGCCAACGGCTGGTACTGGGGCTGCTTGAGCATTTCCGTGGCAAGCTGGCCCCTCGCCAACTGCGCCCTGGTAGCGGGGTCGAGGTCGGCGGTGCCGAACTGGGCGAACGTCGCCAGTTCGCGGTACTGGGCTAGGTCCAACCGCAACCGGCCCGCGACTCGCCGGATGGCCCTGGTCTGGGCGGCGCCTCCCACCCGGGAGACCGACAGGCCCACGTTAACCGCTGGACGTATTCCGGCGTTGAACAACTCCGGCTCCAGGTATATTTGGCCGTCTGTGATGGAGATGACGTTGGTGGGAATGTATGCCGACACGTCGCCAGCCTGGGTCTCGATGATGGGCAGGGCCGTAATGGAACCTCCGCCCAATTCTGCGTTGAGACGGGCGGCCCGTTCCAGCAACCGGCTGTGTAGGTAGAAGATGTCTCCGGGATAGGCCTCACGTCCAGCCGGGCGGCGCAACAAGAGGGACATTTGCCGGTAGGCCCAGGCGTGCTTGGTGAGGTCGTCGTAGACGATTAGAACATCCCGGCCCTGCGCCATGAATTCTTCGGCCATTGAGCAACCGGCGTAGGGGGCGATGTACTGGAGGGGGGCGGAATCCGAGGCCCCGGCGTTGACCACGATAGTATGCGCCATGGCGTCGTTTTCTTCCAGAGTAGTGACCACCTGCGCCACCTTGCCCTGCTTCTGGCCTATGGCGACATAGATGCAGATCAGGTCGCCGCCGCGCTGGTTGATGATTGAGTCCAACGCAATGGCGGTCTTTCCGGTGGAACGGTCTCCGATAATCAATTCCCGCTGGCCGCGGCCGATGGGGATCATGGAGTCGATTGCCTTGATTCCAGTCTGCACCGGGGTATCCACCGATTGGCGGACCACCACGTTGGGGGCGGTCCGTTCCACGGGGCGGGTGGCGGTGGAATTGATGGGACCCTTCCCGTCCAACGGGCGTCCCACCGGGTCCACAACCCTGCCGATCAGCCCGTCGCCTACGGGCACCTCGATGATGCGTCCCGTGGAACGCACCCGGTCTCCCTCTTTGACCGCGTTGGGGTCGCCGAGAATGGCTGCGCCCACTAGGTCGGATTCCAGGTTGAGCGCCAATCCCACGACATCGTTGCCGAAGTCCAGGAGTTCGTTGGACCGGACGCCCTGCAACCCTTGGATGCTGGCGATACCGTCGCCCACCTGGACCACGGTGCCCACGTCAACCAGGGTGAGGTCTCCGGCGAAACCCTCGATCTGCTGCTTAATCAGCGATACGATCTCTTGTCCTCTAATCGCCATCGGTTTCTCCCTCTTGCCCGGCTGAGTGTCCGGGCCCAATCACCGCCGAATGCATTTGGTTGCGCAGCGATTCCAAGCGGGACCGCGTGCTGCCGTCCAAAAGTTGGTCTCCGATCTGGATAACGATTCCACCCATGATGGACTCGTCCACCTGGGTGGAGATTACGACTTCCCGCCGGGTGATGTCGGAGATGAACTGGGTAATGCGCGCCAGTTGGTCATCTTCCAGGGGTACGGCGGAGGTGACTCCCACGCGCTGACGCCCATGATGGACGTCCAGAAGCTCAGTGTAGGCGTCCCGCAGGCCTATGGCCAGGTCGGCAAGGCCCCTGGCGACCAGAACCTGGACCAAGTTACGAACCGTGGGATGAACGTCTCGCAGGACGGCATCAATGGACTGCCTCTTCTGTTCATGGGGCACATCGGCGTGGTTCAGGAAGACGCGGAACTCCGGGTCCTGAACAACCTGGTCCACCAGTTCGAGGTCAGTCGCCCATTGGTCGATTTGGTCCTGCTCACGGGCCAACTCGAATATAGCCTGGGCGTAACGTTTACCGGAGACGCGGCCTGCCATCGGCTACTAATTCCTCCGAAGGTCGGCGCCTTCTTCCAGTACCTGTGCGATCAAGTCCTCGTGGGCCTGGCGGTCGAGGGAGCGGCCAATGACACGCTCGGCGGCGGTAATAGCCAGGCCGCCGAAGTTGGAACGGACCTCTTCGATGGCGGCGTCCCGTTCCCGCTGGATTTCGGCGCGGGCGCGAAGCACGAAGTTTTCCGCCTCCTGCCGTGCCCGGTCCATCTCCTCTGCGCGGTACCTTTCGGCCGCTTCCCTGGTCTGGTCCAACAACCGCTGTCCCTGCTGCCGGGCCTCGTTTAGAGCCTCTTCGACGGCTTCCCTGGAGGTGGCGGCTTCCTGCCTGGCCTGGTCGGCGGCCTCCAGACTCTCACGGATGCGTTCCGCCCGTTGGTCCATGAGCCGGATCAATGGCTTGTACGCGAAGAAGAAGAGAATCCCCAGCAGGATGATGAAGTTGACCAGGTACACAATCAGGCTGGGAACGTTGAATCCTAATTGCGTCATATTAGACCACGAACAACAGGATTACGGCCACGATCAAGGCGTAAATGCCCAATGCCTCGGCGAAGGCGATCGCAAGGATCATGTTGGTCGTGATCGCACCTGCCGCTTCGGGGTTCCGGCCGATCGCGTTCATGGCGCCGGAGCCCAAAATGCCGATACCCACGCCGGGTCCGATGACCCCAAGGCCTATGGCAATTCCGGCCGCGATGTATTTGGCTGCTTCAGCGCTGAGCGCCTGCAAAAGGAGCAAATCCATGCCCGTTAGTCCTCCTTGTGTCCTAATCTGTTTCGGAGCGTTCGATGGCTCCGGCTAACCCCGCTGTCTTGACGGCCCGCACTTCCCGGACCGATCGCCTTTTTCGATTTAAGCTGCTACCGGATTTAATGCTCCTCGTGGCTGATAGCCACGGATAGGAACACCAAAGTCAACGCCGCGAAGATGATGGACTGGATTAGTCCGACCAACAGCTCAAGCCCGAAGACGAACTCCGCCGCGACGAAGGGTACCAAGAAGGTAATCATCACCACCAGAATCTCGCCGGCGGTCATGTTGCCGAAGAGCCGGAAAGTGAAGCTCACTATCCGCACGAACTCGCTTATAAGCTCAAGGAACCCGACGAAGGCTTCGATCAAGCCCGAAGGCCGTAGCCGGAATAAGTTGCCCAAGGCAAAGAACTTTTTCAGATACCCGAAACCGTGGGCCCGGAACCCCCAGTACTCCACAAACACGAAGGAGATCAGGGCCAGGGCAAGAGGCATATTGAGATCGGTCCCGGCGGACCTGAGCAGGTGGGCCTTCAACTCCCCGTCCAACACGAAGCCCGCGAATTGGTAGAAGGGAAGCAGCGCCAACCAGGCGTTGAACAGCACGAAGAAGAAGATGGTGGCCACCACCGGAAAGACTTTGCGGCCCATGTCCCGGCCAACCACGTTTTCGCAGAAGTTCAGGGCGGCCTCGAACAGGGTCTCCACCAGCGCCTGGAACCTTCCCGGAATTATGCGCTTTTTGCCAGCCCCGGCGACGAAGAAGATGATGATGACTATAGTGGCGATCCAGGAGGATAAGAGGGTGTTGGTTACGGCGAATTGGGTTAAGCCAAGGGGTTTGCTGTGGTGGGCTTCTTCGCCTTCCGCAGCGGCGTGCCCGGCGTCCGTCGACTTGGTGTCGGCGGTTTTGTCTGCCGACTCGGCCTTGGTGCTGTGTCCCGCGGCATCGGTCAAGCCGAGATGATAATCACGGGTGGATGCGGGGAAGATGGGCTGCGGTGGAAGGTGAATCTCAGGCTTGGAAAGGAAACCGTCGCCGAGGCCGAACATTTTGGAGCCTATGGCCCCGAATATGAAGCCTACAACCAAGAGGACCAATAAGCCCACCCCGGCTGCCATCAGGAACCGTTTTGTTCCGGCGCCCGCAGGCACTAATGCTCCTCCCGCCTTCCGGTAGAGCCCCCGGACCTACTGCCGTACAGTAGAGGTTGTACCATCTTATAGAGACCCCAAAACGCTACGATACTGCCCAGCACGACCCCCACCAGCAGGAATAGAGGGGTCGTGCCCACGACTTTGTCCAGCGCGGCTCCACCCGCGACCCCCCCGACGATGCACAGGGCCACGTACCAACCCAACCCGGTTAGACGAAGGGCCAGTCCCCACCAATTCATGCTTGTCGCCAAACGGTTCGCATCTTAGCATCGACAATTGCAAAAGTCAAACGCCATTATGGCTACGAAACCCGGACATCCAGGAACGTGAAACGGCCCCGGCGATGGTTGCGCCGGGGCCGTTCAACCTTTCGAGCTTCAGGGCGGTAGTTAACGTCCGCCTTGCTGTTTTCCGAAGTCTTCCAGGTCTAGAGAGTCTATGAAATCCGTGAAAGCTGACATCCGGCGGAGGTCTTCCTCCTTGACTTCGGGCGGCTTCTCCTCCGTCGAGCTCTGGGTCTCATCTCCGGTAATGGGTTTTCCGGTCTCCTTGTCCAGAAGAATTCCAGCCTTGTCCATCACCGATTCTTCGGCGTAGATGGGCACCTTGGCCCTGACGGCCAAGGCTACGGCGTCGCTGGGGCGGCAGTCGATTTCCTTGGACTCGCCGTTGGTCTGGATGGTGATCTTGGCGTAGAACGTGTCGTTTTGCAGATCGCTGACCAGGATGTGGTTGAGCGATCCGCCCAAGGTGTCGATGACCGTCCTCAGCAGGTCGTGGGTCAGAGGCCGGGGCACGCTCAGGTCCTGGAGTTTGACCGCGATAGCGTCAGCCTCAGCCGGTCCGATCCAGATGGGCAAATACCGTTCGGCGTCCTTCTCCTTAAGAAGCACCACTCTCTGGTAATTCATAGGGCTAACCCGGATGCTATCTATCGACATCTCGAGCATTGAGGACGCCTCCATTGGATACCGTGTGGATACCGTGGAGATTTGAGCAATTGTATTCCGCGCGGAAATTCTATGTCAACCCAAATTGGGACTGCTTACGCCCCGACGAAGGGCCCCTTGGCATACGGAACGCAGGGTAAATCCAAAAACCCGCGCCGGGTCCCGTCCTTCTTAGGGAGACGGACAGCGTGATAGTTGCCGCAGGGGAACCCGGTGGGGATACCGACTCAGCTCCACCCTCGCCTTCTACCGCGATGACGAAAGGATACCGGCCCCAACGCAAACGCGCTTCTTCCACCGGCCCGGACGTGAGCGTTCCCGGCCTCTGGATAGTGGAGAGTTTCCGGGCCTAGTCGCCGCCGTGGTACCCGTTGGCCGGGACTGCGGTGTCTTGGACTAGCTGGTCTATCCCCTTGCGCACCGAGCCGGAGATGCTGTTGAGCTGCTTTTCCAGGGCGCGGAGGCTGCGCAAGGCATAGGCGTCAGCTTCTGTCAGGCGAGCCTTGGCCTCTTGCTCGCACTGCATGAGCATTCGGTTCGCCCGTTCATCGGCATCGGACAGGGTCTCCTCGGCCTTTTGCTGGGCCCGGCCTGTTATCTCGCTGGTGTTGACCCGGTCCCGGTAATCGTCCTCGGCTTGAGCCTTGGTGCGCCGGGCGTCTGAGAGGGCCTGGTTCAGGATGTGGTCCTTCTGCGCCAGCACTTCTTCGGAGGCCTTGACCTCTTGGGGTATGGCCAACCGGAGTTGGTCGACCAGTTCCAGGGTCTTTTTCTTGTCGAGCAGGACATTCCCACCCACTGGCATGACTTTACTGGTCTCGATTAGGGACTCCAAACGATCGATAATATTAATGATATCTATGATGACACCTCTTCCCAGGTCCCTTGTTTCCTAGACCCGTGATGAAAATTTGGAGTTGACTGCCTCGATAACGTGAGGAGGCACCATGCCGGTAATGTCGCCGCCAAGCATGGCTACTTCTTTGATCAGACTGGAACTTAGGAACATATAGTCGAGAGACGTCATGAATGAGACCAAGTCGACGTCCGGGGCGAGTCTCCGGTTCATGAACGCCATGTCGAATTCGTACTCGAAGTCGGAGCCGCTGCGCAGCCCCCGGACGATGGTGTTCGCGCCGATCTCCTGTGCGTAACGCACCACCAACCCCTGGAAGCTGGTGACTTCCACGTTGGGTATGTCAGTCACGGATCTGCGGAACAGGTCCATCCGTTCGTCGGTATCGAACATCAACGACTTGGAGGGGGTGGCGTAGACCCCAATTATTATTTTGTCGAACAACCTGGCCGCCCGGCGAGTCACGTCGACGTGGCCGAGGGTGACAGGATCGAAACTTCCCGGATACAGTGCGGTCAAATCAATCGTCCTTCGTGTCGGTAGAAGTCTACTGCGTTATCGCCGTACCGGCGTTGGGACACCATCTCCAGTGGCTCGTAGTCCTGCTTCAAACTCAGCCGTTTCGAGTGGCCTACGACCACCGTTCCACCTGGTTCCAACAGCCCGGCCGTGGTTGCGATGGCCTCCAGCGCCCCGTCCAGGCTGGTGAGCTTGTAGGGAGGGTCCATGAGCACCAGTCGATACCCTCCCGGCAGGGTTGCCAACGCGGCTTCGACGGTGTTGCAATACACTCGCGCCGCCCGTTGGAACCCAGTGCTGTCCAGGTTAGCCTGGACTACTTGGCACTGGCGCTGATTCCGCTCCACGAAATCGGCCCAGCCCGCGCCCATGCTCAGAGCTTCGATCCCCAGGCTGCCGGAGCCCGCGTACAGGTCCAACACCCGGTGGTCTTCGTACTGCTCGGGGCCCAGAATATTGAATATCGCCGCCCTAACTCTCTCTGTCGTTGGCCTGGTCTCCGGGGAGAGAGTCCCCTTCAGGCGGCGCCCTTTGGCTGTACCGGCAACCACACGCATCCGGCTACCTGCGCCATATTTAAGCATAGTGTCAAGCTTCTTCGCTATGAAATGAAAGTTGGGTTTTTGCCACTTTGAACCAGGCCGGTTATGATGGATGCAGCCCCTCTTTTGTATCCTACACCATCGCGGGACGGCACAGGGCTATCGCATTCTGATACGGAGCTTGATTCTTTACCTTAGGCAAAGGCCCCGGCAATCTCCCTTCGAGCGGCGCGGCCCGTGATCGTCAACTTCAAACAATGACGCTGCTTCTATCCACGTCTCTTGCCACTTGTCTGGGTCCAGATACGGGACCGGGAAGGCGAAGAAGCCGTTCCGCTGCTATCGTGGACCCGCTGGGCTCGTATCACTCGTTCACCCTAGTTGGTATACCTTGGGTCGAGCATATCTCTCAGTCCATCTCCCAACAGATTAAATCCCAACACCGTGAGGCTGATCATGATGCCCGGATAAATCATGAGCTGTGGTTGACTCTGGAAGAACAAGCGCCCTTGATTGAGCATGGAACCCCATTCAGCCGTGGGAGGCTGTACTCCGAGGCCAAGAAAGTTCAAACCCGCGATGGCAAGAATGAGTGTCCCCATTTCCAGTGAGGCCAGCACGATAACCGGAGAGATCACATTCGGGATGATATGGCAGAGGAGGATTCTGGTCCGGCTGGCGCCAATGGCAAGCGCAGCCTCCACAAAGGGCTTCTCGCGCGCTTCCAAGACCAACCCGCGCACCAGCCGGGCGTAGCCGGCCCATACGACAAGAACAAGGCTGATGATGACATTCACCAGGCTAGGGCCAAGAATGCCAACGACCGCCAAGGCTAATATCAACCCGGGGAAGGCCAGGAGCACATCGGCAACCCGCATCGCCAGGTCGTCCACCAGGCCGCCCACATATCCGGCCAGGGCTCCGACAAAGACGGCAATAGTGACGATGAAGACAGTCGCCAATGCGGCCATTCCTATGGACAGTCTTGCGCCGTGGAGCAGCCGGCTCAACAGGTCGCGGCCTAAATTGTCCGTGCCAAGCAGGAATTCCTGACCGGGCGATTCCAGTCTGCGCCCCTTGATTTGGGCGTTTGGATCGTATGGCGCGATTAGAGGACCAAACACTCCCATTGAAACCATTACCGTTACGATTAGCAGACCGATCATGGCGACGCGGTTTTGCCTCAGCAGGCGGAGGAGACGCTTGTTCCGGCCCCTGGCGATTACCGGGCCGGGGTCTGCTATGACCTCGCCGGGGGACTCTCCCTTAGCCACGGCGAGTCTCCCCACTATCGACCAACCGGACTCGCGGATCGATCCATGTATAAGAGACATCGACAACAAGATTGACCAGTACGAACACGGTGCCGGTGAAAAGTACGAACCCCTGGATAATTGGATAGTCCCGGAAAGAGATCGCGTCAATCATCAACCTGCCCAGGCCGGGCCAGGCGAACACCGTCTCCACGATTATGGCCCCGGACAAGAGAAAACCGAGCAGAGTACCCATGACCGTGACCACCGGGACCAGGGCGTTGCGAAAGGCGTGGACCAGTATGACCCGGCGCTCCGGCAGCCCCTTGGCCCGTGCGACGCTGATATAGTCATTGCCCAGGGCCTCCAGCATGGACGAGCGCAGGAGCCGGCTGAGAAAGGCCGCTCCACTCAGTCCCAGGGTGAAGCAAGGAAGAATCAGGTGCCGCCATGAGCTCGAACCGGCCACCGGCAGCCAGTGCAGGTATACGGCGAAGAGCAGGATGAACATATAGGCAAGCCAGTAAGAAGGTATCGCGGCGCCAATCAGGCTAAAGAGGCGGGCCGCCAGGTCTGCCAGGGTGTTATGCCGGACAGCGGCCAGGATGCCGAGGGGGAATGCAATCAGTCCCGCTATTATCAGCCCGCCAATGGCTAGCTCGAGCGTAGACCAAAGGCGCGACGCCAGTTGGGTCCAAACCGGCATTCCGGTACGGTACGAAAGGCCCAGGTCGCCTCGCAATGCGCCGAGTGTCCAGAGCCCGTAACGTACTGGAAAAGGCTCGTTCAGACCGAGCTCTTCACGCAGTTGGTCCAGCGCAGCCTGGTCCGGGGGAGGCTCGCCGAAGGTCTGATAGTAGATTGCCTCGGCCGGGTCTCCCGGCGCGAGAGCGCCCATGCCAAAGGCCAGGAAGGAGATAGCCAACCACACGGGCAACAAGGAAAGTACACGGCGAGCAAGATAGAGGTAAAAGCGCATGTGCAGCCTCATCCAATCCGCCAGTCGACACAGAAGCCGCGGTCCGGGCCGCTTGGTCCGCTACCTGCTGTGGTCCACGTGGAGCCTTGGCCGGGCGGAAGTTGCAAGCCTGATGTCTTCAACGATTGATCGAAAGAGAGTCCCACCGGACATGCAACCGTACCGGGTGAGGGTCGAAGTCCTTCACATGGTCGCGTGCAGCGTAGATTCGGGTGATGCCCACCAGTGGGATCAAAGAACGTGACTCGTCCACCGCGATATGGATGGCGTTGGCGCGGTGCATCGCCGCTTCGTCCGTCGTGAGAGCGCCGTTGCAGGCGTCAATTTCATCATCGTATTCCGGCCAGCCGGCCGGGCCTGGCGCAAAGCCTCGGGCGTATGAGCCGGGCTTTTCGTACCTGCTGTAGAACAAACTAGCCAGGAAACACGCCGACGGGCTGTTTTGGTTCCCTATCTCCAGGAACAGGTCGCCCTGCTTGTCCTTAAGCAGGGCGGAATAGGTGGCATTGTCGGGGACGTTGGTTACTTTTAGGTCGATCCCGGCCTCCCGAAGTTGGGCCTGAATCACCTCTGCCGTCTGTCCGTTCTCCTGGCCCGCCGGAAATCCGTTAATGAATTCCAGGGCCAGTTTTCGACCGGCTTTCTCGCGGATGCCATCGCCGTCGGAGTCCCTCCAGCCGGCCTCTTCCAGTAGCGCCCTGGCCCGGTCAAGATCGTAGTCATAACCCACGATCCGGCTGGCGTACTGGCCCAATACACCGGGTGGACTAAAAAGCTGGCTTGCGGCGGCGTAGCCGTCGAAAGAGACATCCAAAATCGCCTGACGGTCTATAGCGTAGCCAAGGGCTTCGCGCACCAGAATGTCCTGGGTCAGGTCATACGGCTCTTCTCCCGTGAGCATCACCATGATGTACTGGCTGGCGCTAACGCCGGTGAGCAAGGTCTGAATCTCGCTCATTCCTTTTAGCAGTGAGGCCGCCTCGGGCGGCACATCGAAGATCACGTCGACGTCACCGGCTTGAAGGGCAAGGATGCGGGTGTTCGGATCGGGCATGAACCGTAGCTCAATCAGGTCGATCCGGGGAGCCGGACCCCAATATTCCGTGTTCTTCTCAGCGGCAATGTGGTCGTCCCTAAGGTATTCCATGAATTTGAAAGGGCCGGAGCCTACATGTTCTCCATTCAGAGGATCGGACCCCGGCGCCCGAATGCCATAGCTCGAGTGGGCCAGCTCTTCAGGCAGCCGTAGATGTGGGGTGATTGGAGTAATGTCCACCGTGAATTCATCAATAGCCAATGCCGAGTTCTCGTCGATTCTTAACCGGTTTCCGCCCGCTCCCTGGGACCAATATTTCTGCACCATTTCGACCACGGCCTGGGCGGTGAACGGCTGACCGTCGTGGAATTCGACGTCCTTCCCCAGGTGAAAACGCCACGCCCCGGCCTCTTCGATGTACCCCCATGATTCCGCCAGCATGGGCTGGAGTTGAAACTCATGGTCCACCAGGACCAGTTGGTCGAAGATGTTGACGTTGAGCGGGTACATACCGATGTTCAGGCGGCTCATGTCTTTTTGGTCATTCCGGTAAGTGTCGGCGACCGCGCCGACTCGCAGCTGTGCCGGTTTGCTCCGGTCAGCCGGGGTTGGCGCAAGAGTAGCCTCAACTTGCGAAGCCGGGATTCCCGTCGATGCCAGTCCCGGCGCTATGGGAGCAGCGGGGGCGGCGGTCGGTTGGGCCCCGCCGCCGCAGGCGAGGGCAGCCAAGGCCACCGTAAGCAGAAGCAGACCGAAGAATCGCCTGGCAGGTGTCATCGTGCAACTCCCTTTACCGAATTCCTGTTGACTGGATTCCGCTCATGATGAAATGTTGGCCGGACGAATTTGCCGGCCAGGGCCGGACCGGATTGAAATCTCCGCGGTGGACAGGAAGGAGACCATCCACCGCGGAGATGAAGAGGTTCGACCGGCCTCCCGGGAAGCTGTCTCGTCTGTCGTCATACATATTCCACCGATACTGTGTTTGGTTTTAGCCTGGTAGACTTTTCTGAGGCAATAAAAAAACCCCGGCTTCCACTCTGCCGGGGTATATGATGGTCCTCTGTAGCCTCGTAGTCTCCCGCCATACGCCGACAGGAGACACGATGGGCCTACATCTGTTTGGCGCAGAGTAGAGCTCCACTTGCCCGGGCAGGTCTCCTGGCTTACGGATCATCGCCTGACCGGCACCTTCCCATTCGCATGAGCGAACAGTGGTTCATTCGCCGGCCGACTCCCCGCACACAGTGGCGCAACCGCGGCGGATTCACACCGCCTTCCCTATTAAACCGTACTGGTGCCTCGGGGGGTGCCATTCTGTTGTTAAGGTACCATTATCTGCCCTGCAATATAACCGGCAATGCCGGATAAGTCAATGTAAGGATGCAAGGCGCAAGGCTATCGAATGTAACTGTTCAGAGTTGAGGGGGACCAGTCCTTCGACTCCGCTCCGCTCAGGATGAGCGGTTTCGTGTCAATGCGGCCACCAACTCTAAACAGTTACTATTGGATACTTCAATTTGACTGCCCTAGCTTGCTATGCTACCATCCGAGCGCAACGAATCCCCACTTTGCTTCGCCGATTCATCACCCTGGATGGGATAGCTACGGGGAGAGGGCGCCAAAGGAAACAGAGCCGGCATGAACCTCCGCCAGCGTTTGGCCAGCATTGAGCCGGGCCGGGACACTGTCCTGACTATCGGGGTCTTCGACGGAGTTCACCGGGGGCATCGGCGCCTATTGAGCCGGTTGGTAGAGTTGGCCGGCGTGACCTACGCTCCCGCGGTTATCACTTTCACCAACCACCCCATCACCGTTCTTCGCCCTGGGACCCACGTCGGCTACATCACCTCGCCCGAGACCAAGGTACGGCTTCTGAAAGAGCAGGGTATCGACCTGGTGATCAGCTTGGACTTCACACCCGAGCTTTCCCAGGTGTCCGCTGAGGACTTCACCTCGATTCTGGTGGAAGAGTTGCGCTTGAAGGGTCTGGTGACTGGCCCGGACTCGGCAATCGGGCGCGACCGGCGCGGCGACATCGACTTTCTCAAGCAGCGGGGAGAGGAACTCGGTTTTTGGGTGGAGTCGGTGGAACCGCTGGAACTGGACGGCACGCCAGTCAAGAGCCGCCGCATACGGTCAGCCCTGACCGAGGGAGACGTATCTGGGGGCGCGCGGCTGATGGGACGCAAATACTCTCTCAATGGGACTGTCGTGACCGGTCACCGGCGGGGCAACACCCTCGGATTTCCCACCGCCAATCTGGACCTTCCCGCCGGACTGGCGCTTCCCGGCGACGGTATCTACGCGACATGGGCGGTCATCGACGGGGAGCGGTTCCCTTCAGCGACAAGCATCGGGGTCCGTCCCACCTTCGACCTGACCGAGCGGTTGGTTGAGGTCTTCATCATAGATTTCGACGCCGACCTGTATGGGAAATTCATGGAGGTGGAGTTCGTCACCAAGGTGCGCGGCCAGGAAGCCTTTTCCAGTGTAGAGACCCTTATTGAACAGATGGGCAGGGACGTGGAAAATTGCCGCGCCGCGCTGCGGGAAGACGTGGAGAACACTGGCTTGGAGGTCCAGGTTGACTAGCGGACCGGCTATCGAGGACATCACCCGCCGAGGCGTCCAGGAGATCATCTCTCACGAGCAATTTGTCCGTATGCTGGGTGAGGATAAGCCCCTGCGTCTAAAGATGGGATTCGATCCCAGCCGGCCCGACATTCATCTTGGCCACGTGGTTGGACTCAGAAAGCTGCACCAGCTACAGCAGTTGGGCCACCAGGTCATATTGATTGTGGGCGATTGGACGGCCCAGATCGGCGATCCAAGCGGCCAAACAGTTACCCGCCCCGCGTTGACCCACGAAGAGGTAATTTCTAACGCCGAGTCCTATCAGCGCCAGTTCTTCAAGGTAGTCGACCGGGACCGGACCCAGGTCGTATGGCAGAGCGAGTGGTTCGGCAAGTTCACTCTGGCCGACGTGATCGGGCTCACCGGCAGGTTCACCGTGGCGCAATTCTTGGAACGGGACGACTTCGCCAAGCGGTTTAGCGAGCACCGTCCCATCGCGATTACCGAGTTCCTCTACCCCTTGCTGCAGGCCTACGATTCGGTGGCCATTGAGTCTGACGTCGAGTTCGGCGGCACGGACCAGCGGTTCAACCTGCTGGTGGGCCGGGAGCTTCAGGGCATGATGGGACAGCGTCCTCAACAGTGTTTCCTGATGCCTATGCTGGTCGGCACCGACGGCGTGCAGAAGATGAGCAAGAGCCTGGGCAACTACGTGGCCCTGGAAGAACCTCCCGAGGACATGTACGGCAAAATCATGTCCCTGCCCGATGAGCTGATCGGCCCGTACTTTGAGTATCTGACCGACGTGCCCAGCGAAGAGTTGGCCGAGATGGACCAGAATAGGGGTGAGACCAACCCCATTGAGTTGAAAAAGCGACTGGCCCTGGAGATTACCAGCCAGTTTCACGAACGCGCCGCGGCCAACGCGGCCCAAGCCCAGTTCGAAAACGTGGTCCAGAGGCGCGGCCTCCCCGACGATATATCCGAGTTCGCCGAGCCGTCCCTCACCGGCCAGACCGAAGACGAAGGCCGCCGTTTGAGCAACATAATCTTCGACGCGGGCCTGGCTGCGAGCGTAAGTGAAGCCAAGCGCCTCATCAACCAGGGCGCCATCGAGCTAATTGACAACTCCACCGGAGACGCCACCCGCCTCACCAGAGACGACCGGGCGACAAGCCTGAGCCTCCAGGACCGCGCTGTCCTAAAGCGCGGGAACCGCCGCTTTGTGCGGTTGGTGAGATGATAGCCGGTCCCTTGGTTCGTCCCCGCCTTAACACCTCCGCTATCAGCTAACAGCGAGGCAGACTTGTGCGATGTCCGAATCCTACAAATACCTGGAGACCAGTCGTCAGCTCATCCGGCAGGCTGAGGCGGAATTGGAACGGGAAGACTACATTCAGGCCAGTGAGAAAGCTTGGGGGGCGGTCGCCGTCGCCATCAAGTCCATCGCCGAACAAAGGGGCTGGCGGCATAGCCACCACCGGTTGACCAGTGCCATACTGGGACAACTCGCGGACGAGTTCAACCGGCCCCACCTGCATGATTTGTTCAACACAGCGGAATCGATGCACAGCAATTTCTATGAGAATACCCGAACGGAAAAAGAGGTGGCTCGCGGCATAGACCGGAGCAAACAGTTGCGGCAAGAGCTGGAAACGATACTAGCCGAAGCACCAAGAGCTTTCATCCCGCTCAGCAACCGGCAAAAGCAGCGCTGGGAGGATCTTACAGGAAACCCCTGGGACGACACGCAACTCCAGGGATGAGCAGCCATTTCAGGGCACAGGAGATCGAGGCATAGAGGTCCATCAAGCCGGTCACACGGTGGTGGCGTAGGTCCATTTCTCCCTTGTCCGGGTCAACCCTACCCCCGCGGAGGTAACCCCTTTGTTTTCCACCGAGGAAATGGAACGCTGGCGCAATCAGGGAGCCGGTTGGCGGCAGAAGAACGCTTCGGTCCTTCAGCGCCGCGCCGCTTTCAAGACTCCATCCCAGGTGCCAGTCCAGGAGGTCTACACTCCGGAAGACATCCCGGAGATGGACTACCTTCGTGACATTGGCCTTCCGGGGGAATATCCCTACCTGAGGGGGATTCACCCCACCGGGTACCGGGGCCGCCTGTGGACCATGCGGATGTTTGCCGGGTTTGGACTGGCCGAGGAGACCAACGAGCGGTTCAAGCTGCTCATGAACAACGGGCAGACGGGGTTGAGTGTGGCCTTCGACATGCCCACGCTTTACGGGCTGGACACCGACGATCCCAGGGGAGCCGGGGAATTCGGCACCTGCGGCGTGGCGGTCTCTTCATTGGCGGATATGGAAACCCTGTTCCAGGGAATTGCCCTAGACCAGGTTACCACTTCCATGACCATCAACAGCCCGGCGGCCATCATATGGGCGATGTTCATCGCCGTGGCGGAGAAGCAGGGCGCGGACCTGCGCAACGTGGGCGGCACCCTTCAGAACGACATACTGAAGGAGTACATTGCCCAGAACGAGTACATATTCCCGCCCGGGCCGTCCATGCGCCTGGTGGTGGATACGGTGGAATTCGCCACCCACCACATGCCCAAATGGAATCCGGTCAGCATCAGCGGTTATCACATCCGCGAGGCGGGGGCCAATGCGGTACAGGAGTTGGCCTTTACGCTGGCCGACGGGTTCGAGTATGTCCGCCACTGTCTTGACCGGGGCCTGGACATCGACGAGTTTGTTCCGAGGCTCAGTTTTTTCTTCAATGTGCACAACAACTTTTTCGAGGAAATCGCCAAGTTCCGGGCCGCCCGTCGTATCTGGGCCAGGGAGATGACGGAGACCTACAAGGCAAAGAACCCTCGGTCTGCCTGGTTGCGGTTCCACGCCCAGACGTCGGGCGCGACGCTGACCGCGCAGCAGCCGGAGAACAACGCGGCCCGGGTGTCGCTGCAGGCATTGGCCGCCGTGCTGGGGGGTTGCCAGTCGTTGCACACAAACGCCAAGGACGAAGCATGGGCTCTCCCATCGGCGGAGACCGCGCTACAAGCGCTCCGCACCCAGCAGATCATCGCCCATGAAACTGGAGTTACCGACACGGTGGACCCGCTGGGCGGCAGCTTCTTCCTGGAATCGCTGACCAATCAGGTTGAGAGCCAGGCCTATGACTACTTCCGGAAGGTCGACGACATCGGAGGAGTGATCCCGGCCCTGGAGACCGGGTACCTGCAGCGGGAGATCGCGGACGCCGCGTATACCTACCAGATAGAGGAAGACCGGAAGGAGCGCATCACCGTCGGGGTTAATGATTACATAACCGGCGAAGAACAGGAAATGCCTCTGCTGCGTGTCGACCGGGAAGGCGAACACCGCCAGGTCCAGAAGTTGAACGACCTGCGCCGCCGCAGGGACAACCGGGAAGTGGCGGAGAAACTGCGGAACCTGGAACAAGCGGCCAGAGGGTCCGTTAACCTGATGCCGCCGCTGGTGGAAGCGGTGAAGGCGTATGCCACCTTGGGAGAGATGATGGACGTCTTCCGGGGCGTGTTCGGGGAGTACCAACCCTCCTGGAACTTCTAACCCTCCAAGCCGTTCAACCTGATCCGTGTATTCCCAGATCTTTCAACCCTCGTGCCAAGTCATCACTCTCCCACTTTCGCAAAAGGGGAAAAAGGCGAATTTCCCTGCGCCCTCAAGTGAGTTCCCGAGAATGAGCTGGCATTACACTATCCAGCGCTTCCCTCTACGCCAGCCCTTTGCGAAAAAATTGAGGCCCCGCCACGGCAATGTGGCGGGGCCTCTTGGTTAGGACTGTACGGATCTGGAAGGGATTTACATCCTTTCCTCTTCGCGGGCGCGCTTGGCTTCCTCGATCACCCTGGGCTCAAGGTTGGCCGGCACTTGCTCGTAGCGGTCGAAGACCAGACTATACTCGCCCCGGCCTTGGCTCACCGAGCGCAGGTCCTGGGCATACCTCTGGACCTCTGACAAGGGCACCTCGGCCTCGACTCGCGTAGTGCCTTCCATGGGAGTCATGCCCAGGATGCGGCCGCGTTTGCCGTTAAGGTCGCTCATCACCTCACCGGTGTAGGCGTCTGGGACGATGACATCCAGCTTCATGATAGGCTCAAGCAGGATCGGCGCGGCATCGGAAACTCCCTTGCGCAGGGCCTGAGAGCTTGCGATTTCGAAAGACATTCCGGAAGAATCCACGTCGTGGAAGCTTCCATCGTATAGGACGGCCTTCAGGTCCACCATGGGATAACCGGCCAGGACTCCTTCGTCCATGGCCTTGACGAT
Source organism: Dehalococcoidia bacterium (assembly GCA_965197545.1). Lineage (GTDB taxonomy): Bacteria > Chloroflexota > Dehalococcoidia > Lucifugimonadales > UBA3495 > CATOSP01. Next base: position 876,529 of record CBDANJ010000007.1, on the reverse strand, counting down.
CCCCTTTTCCACCGAGGGGAAGTACTCCTTGGGCACCTTACCGCCCACGACTTCGCTGCCAAATGCGAAGCCCAGCGTCCGATCCCTGGGTTCGAGTCTCAGTAGCACGTGACCGTATTGGCCATGGCCGCCAGACTGTTTCTTGTGCCGGTACTCTGTCTGGGTAACCCTGGTGATCGTCTCTTTGTAGGCCACTCGGGGAAGCTTGGTCTTCAAGTCCGCGCCGAACTTCCGGCGGATCTTGTCCATGGCCACGTCAATTTGGGCTTCACCGATACCGGTGATCAGGGTTTCGGTGGTGTCGTAGTCCCGAGACATCCGCAGCGTGGGGTCTTCCTCGACGATCCTGGCTAGGGACTGAGACATCTTGTCCAAGTCTGCCTTGCTCGCGGGGGCGACGGCAACACGGTAGTATCCAACGGGGAATTTGATGGGCTCAAAGCGCACCTGGTAGTCACGGGTGCAGAGAGTATCGCCGGTCAGGGTTTCGGACAGCTTCCCGATGGCCCCGATATCACCGGCGGTAACCTCGGCCACGTTCTCCTGGTTCTTGCCCCTGGGCAGGTAGAGTTGTCCGATGCGCTCCGAAGACCCGCGCACGCTGTTCCAGACTTCCGAGTTGCTTTTGATGCTGCCCTGATAGACTCGGAACACGGACAGCTTGCCGACGAAGGGGTCTGCCGTGGTCTTGAAGACCTGGGCGGCCAACGGGCCGTCGGCTTCGACTTGGATCTCCGAGTCGTCGGACAAGTGAGGTCCTACGCCATCAACTGGAGAGGGCAGGAAGTCCAGCACCATCTGCGCGAATTCGTCCACCCCCATGTTCTGAGTGGCCGAGCTGGCCAGTATAGGCACGAGGTCTCCACTCCAGACGCCGTTGCGGACGCCGTTGATGATCTCCTCGGGGGTCAGTTCCTCGCCTTCCAGGTATTTGTCGGCGAGTTCGTCGTCGCTTTCCGCGGCGGCTTCGATCAGCCGTTCCCGCGCCGCTTCCAGGTCCGCGGACATTTCGGTTGGGACATCGGCGGGCGGGTTGACCACGCTGACGACTCCGGTGAAGTCCTGGGCTTCGCCGATGGGCAACTGAAGGGGGACACATTGGCTGCCGAAAGAAGCCTGGATGTCGGCCACGCACCGAGAGAAACTGGCGTTCTCCCGGTCCATCTTGTTGATTAGGACCATCCGGGGCAGGCCCATGTCCTTGGACATGTTCCAGGCTCGCTCGGTGCCCACGTCTATGCCGGACTGGGCCGCCACCAGCACAACCGCCGCTTCGGACACCCGCAGGGCCGCGGAGACCTCCCCGAGGAAGTCATCGTAGCCCGGTGTGTCCAAGAAGTTGATCTTGTTAGGTCCGGAAGCCCATGCGGCCAGAGTGGTCTGGATGCTGCTGGCGCGTTTTACTTCTTCAGGCTCGTAGTCGGAGACGGTGTTCCCGTCTTCGACCCGGCCTATGCGCGTGGTTACCTTCGAGTTGAACAGAAGGGTCTCAGCGAGTGAGGTCTTGCCCGCGCCGCTGTGGGATACCAGCGCGACGTTACGGATATTCTTAGGATCAATGCTGGGCATCTAGTATCTCCCTTCCAATTAGGGTGTTGGTTGTGTTACACGTCCCAACGTATTGGTCTCGATCAGCTTGCGTTTCGATCATTTTGAGCCTCGATTCGATGCGCACACGGATGAAACACTCCTAGAGGTATGAGGTATTTTAGCCGGATAGACCCCTTTGGCGCAATATGTTCCAGCTACGGTGGCCGCGGTCAAGGAATGCGCAAGAACTTCGCATTGATGGGACTGGAAGGACGGCCGCATCAACGCCGCTCGCCCCCTGAAAGCCGCTCCTGGGGCATCCACGGGCGGTTTGACACGATTGGGGTCGAGTCTATAATGTGACTGGCCCAGAAACGAAATCAGACTGCCATCGGGGACTTGGCGAGTTTAATTGTCATGGGGTCCGGTGCGGCGAGAGGGAGTTAAATCATGTCCGAGAAAGAGATCATCACCAGTGATAAATTAGCTCCCGGACGCGGGCTTTTGTCCCAGGCCACCCGCTTCGGCAACCTGGTCTATGTGCAGGGCTGCACCGGCCGGCACCCCAGTACGGGAGAGGTGGGCAAGGACATCCGCGAGCAGACCCGGTACACGTTGGAGCGGATCAAGCTGATCCTGGAAGCCGCAGGAACGTCGCTGGACAATGTGCTGACCAACACCTGTTACGTGTCCAAGGCGGAAGACCTGGAAGGGTTCAACGAAGTTTACGGCGAATTCTTCACGGATGACCGCCCGGCGCGCACCGCGATCATCGTGCAGTTCGGCGCGGCGGACAACCTGGTGGAAGTGACCTCCACGGCCTGCATACCAGACTAAATATCTATCTCAAAACTGAACCAGCAGGCTTGGGCAGATGGGAAATCCCCCTTAGTCCCCCTTTCCGAAAGGGGGAGACGTTGGGGAAGCCTCGGTTTGAGATAGTTACTAAGCCGCACCCCCGAGGAATCACCCAACATCTCCGGCAGGCCGACCGGTGTTGCAAGACGTAACCGATGCGGGCGGGCCAACGCCGCCAGGAGCAACCTTTGGGCACAAGCGCCTATATTCTGATTGAGGTCCAGGTGGGCCGGACTACCGACGTACTCCGGTCACTGAGGCGGCTCGACGGAGTTGTGTCCGCGGATGTCGTGACGGGCCCCTACGACGTCATAGCCCTGATATCCGCTCCGAATATGGCCGCCGTCGCCGATCTGGTGACCGGCCTGGTGCAGGGTGTTCCAGGGGTGCTAAAGACCATCACCTGCGTCACGGCGGGTTAGCGGGGCCGTAGCAGCCCGTAGTCCCGTGGCCATGGCACGGGAAGGTGTGGACCATCGGGAAGCGCTTTGTCCGAACAGGACGGGTCCTGGGCCCGCCCCTCACCATGACTCGTTGAGGAAGAGCGAGGTTCGTAACCTCTTCGGCAATTGACCGTGGGCCTCTTGCCATACTGTGCCGCTCGTCTTTCCGGCCTTGAGATGGAATCCAGAGGTCTTTGCATGTGGTTTCGCTCCCGTGGCTGAATATCTCTGGATTCCCGCTTCCCCAGCAGAACAGTTGGGCCTCGTAATAGCACTCCCAGCTAACCCAAGCCTGCAAAAGTACCGGAGGGAAGGGTCGGTGGCCCCACTCCCCGTCAAGCCCGCCAGGGCGAGGGAGAAATCCCCTTTTATCCGCCTTTCACAAAAGGGGGAGCCCAGCGCTTTGAGCCGACAATTGAAAGACACGGCGACTGAGGGATCTTGGATTGACCTGGGCACTCGCTGAGGCTTATCATTGAGCCCTCAGCGACCGGTAGTGTGCCGCTCCCTCAGCGGCTCCTCCCTTTTCGGGGCCGGCCGCTCCTTTTTTGCCCAGTGTCCGTGCCAGTAGGCGAAGCGCCGACTGGAAGGCATAGAGAAATTCCCCTTGCGCGCAAGGGGAATTTCTGCGTTCTTCGGTTTCTTGGACCCTTCCCGGGGTTTAGCTCCCAGGCGCGCCGCCGGTCTGGTAGTTGAGGGCGGAGGCGGTGCCTTCGGGGAGTTCTACTTCCAAGGCTTGGAGGGCATGGGCCAGGGTGTGGTAGTAGCCGCTGACTACAAGCACGTCCACAACGCCAGCGTCCCCAATCTGGGACCGCAGCGCCTCGAAGGTGGCACCGGAAACCCGGTGCTGGCGCAGCAGTTCCAGGACGAATTGGACTACGTTTGCATCGTCCGGCGCAAGTCCCACCGGTGCGCGGAACTCATGAATCGCAGCCACGATTTCATCGCTGATCCCGGCTTCCTGCGCCGCACGCTGATTGACCGTCCACACGTAATGCCCGTGGGCTTCTCGGGCCGCCGTTAGCACGGCCAAGGCTTTGATGCGCGGGTCCAGCGGCGTTTCGAACCTGGCGTAGCCGCCTAGTCCCGCCAGGCTGCCCGCCGCCGCGGGGTTGTTCAGCAGCGCCGCGTAGTTACGGGCCACACCGCCGCGGGTGGTCTCGATCTCATCCCAAACTTTCTGGCCGTCGGGAGTCATGCTTTCCCTGGTGGCGAACGGTACTCTGGCCATAATTTCGTTCCTCCAAGACAGGATTGGGCTGCAGGATTATCTCATAGTTTAACGGACGGTTTTCGGGGTAATAGGAGGCTCTCAAGAACTGCGGATACATCTGAGCCGCATATACCCAAACGTGCTAAGGTCTAAGCAACTATCTCAAAACGAGGCTTCCCAAATGTCTCCCCCTTTCGCAAAAGGGGGATTTCGCCTCTGCCTAAGCCTGTTCGTTCAGTTTTGAGATAGTTTCTAATTGGCCGACTAACTGAAACGGCTCCAGTTTGTACGGAGTATCAGGGCACATGATTATAACAACTTTGATTACATGATCATCTTGCAGTGTCCATTGGGCAATTGGGGAATCATAACCCCAATAAGGATATGCCAGCACAAAGATCTTGCCCTCGTGGACTCCAGTACCTCTTTCCGGCCTAACGTTGACCCCTGTGAACGCAGATCGGAGTTGACTATCCGAAACGTCCATCACCGCCGTGGTGTCTGGCTCCGAAGCACACGCCAAGGAGACCAGCAGGGTTGCGAGAAGCAGAAGTCGGCTCATAGTTGCCCCCTTCCGCAAAGCCAAGCGGGATCAGAGAGAAGTACGTCGATGAAGATGGTGGACTGGGCTAATTCCCGGGGTTTCCGGGGCGGCGGTAGCCGGCCAGTGTGGGTCTAAAATGGACGCCCATTAACAACGGCTGGTATCAAGCATTTGTTCACCGGGTCAGCCGCAAGCCCAAGGTTCTCTAAAGCGGTAGCCCCTATCAGGAACACTCCCGGATTACCGAACACGACTACGCAGGGCGCTTCCCGGTCCAGTACTTGCAGGTAGGCTGGCCCGATTTGCAGGGTCATCTGTGATCCATCGGCCAAAATGACATCCACTGTCCAATCAAACGGCTCTATCTGAACGTCACGCAGGAAATCCTTAGGGAACATGGAATAGGTCGCACTGGTATCCACCAGAGCATCAGTATAGACGTGCTCACGGCTGTCCATATCACCGATGCCTACTCTGACCGTAAACGTGCTCATACCGATTACTTCCGTGGTCCCAGGTCATTGACCGGTTTCGGTGGCCTTGCTCAAAACTGCCACTTGTTCCTTGAGCGAGTAGCGCAAAGGCTAGGCTACAATCGCCGCAGCCTAGCCTTCTGATACCGCAGGTCTGAACGTTGGCCTACTGGCCGTCCTTCTCCAGGATGGCGTCCAGTACCGCGCCGGGGGTCATGGGCAATCTTTGCATTCTCACACCCACCGCGTCGTAGATGGCATTGGCGACGGCGGCCATCGGGGGGATGATGGGCACTTCACCCACGCCGCGTACCCCGTATGGATGGCCAGGGTTGGCAACCTCGACAATAACCGTGCCGATCATAGGCAAGTCAAGGCTGGTGGGCATCCGGTAGTCAAGGAAGCTGGAGTTGGACATGGAGCCCTCTCTGTCGAAGAAGTACTCTTCGTTCAACGCCCAGCCGATCCCCTGGACGACGCCGCCCTGTATCTGCCCCTCAACGTAGCTGGGATGTATGGCCTTGCCCGCGTCCTGTACTGCCGTATAGTCGAGGATGGTGACCTTACCGGTCTCCGGGTCGACCTCGACGTCAACGATGTGGGTGGCGAAAGCGCCGCCCGCGCCCCTGGGATCCACGCTGACCTGGCTGGAAATGGGACCGCCCGACCCCGCGAGCCTTCCCGAAAGCTCCTTGAACGTCATCTTTAGATCGGGGTCTGACCTGTGCTGGAACGTGCCGTCCACCAGGTCTACGTCATCCTTATCCACTTCCCAGATGGTGGCCGCGCGTTCGGTCATCTTGGTCTTGATCTCCTGAGCGCACTCGTAGGCGGCCCAGCCGGTGGCGAAAGTGGTGCGGCTGCCCCCGGTGAGGAAAGTGTAGCCCACGGAATCGGTGTCGCCGACGCTGGGATGAACGTCTTCAGCAGCGATGCCCAGGACTTCTGCGGCCTGCATGGCGATGGATGCGCGGGTGCCGCCGATGTCGGTGGAACCCTCGACCAGGCTGATTGTGCCGTCGGCGTTGACGGAAATCGAGGCGCTGGAGGCCAGACCGATGTTGAACCAGAACCCGGAGGCAACGCCCCGGCCGCGGTTTGGACCCTCTAGTTTACTCTTATAGTGCTCGGTGTCGCGGGCGGCTTCCAGGCATTCGACGTTGCCTACCCGAGGGAACACCGGGCCGTCTACGCGGCGGGTGCCCTCCTTAGAGGCGTTGCGGGCCCGGAACTCGATGGGGTCGATGCCCAGCTTCTCAGCCAGTTCGTCGACCACGGTCTCACAGGCGAAGGCGGCGATGGGCGCGCCGGGAGCGCGGTAGGCGGCAACGGCCGGCTTGTTCACCACCACGTCGTAGCCGTCCACCCGTGCGTTCTCGATCTCGTAGCAGGCGAAGGCGCACTGGGCCCCTGCCGTCACCGGGGAACCGGGGAACGCCCCCGCATCGAAGGCCAGATAGGCTTCGGCGGCGACGATTTTCCCGGAATTGTCGGCCCCCATCTTCACCTTCATGTAGGAGCCGGAAGTGGGACCGGTGGCCTCGAATACCTCGGCCCGGGTCATGGCGCTTTTCACGCTCATCCCGGTCTTCTTGGACAACAGGGCGGTCAGGGGTTCCAGGTATATGGGAATCTTCCCGCCGAACCCGCCGCCGATCTCCATTGGCACGACCTTGATCATGGAGACGGGCATGTCCAGCACCCCTGCCAGGGCATCCCTGGTGGTGAATGCGCCCTGGGTGCTGACCCAGATGGTCAACTGCCCGTCGGCGTTCCAGATGGCCGCGCCGTTCTGGGGCTCGATGTAGCCCTGGTGGACGGTGGCCGTGGTAAATTCCCGTTCCACGATGGCGTCGGCGGAGGCAAAGCCCTGTTCCAGGTCGCCATGCTCGTAGCGGAAGTGGGTGGCGATGTTGCTGTGCTTGTCCGTCTTTTCGCCCAATTCCTCGGTGGTCTGGTCTTCCTGAATCAAGGGAGCGTCTTCGCGCATGGCGTCGCGGACTTCCATGGCTGCGGGCAGAACTTCGTAGTCCACGTCAATCAGCGCCAGGGCGCTTTCCGCTATGTGCGCGCTGGTGGCGGCTACGGCGGCCACGGGATGGCCCTTGTAGAGCGCCTTATCCCGGGCCATCACCTTGCGGCTGGCCGCGTTGTCCACCGGCATGTCCTCGGCGGTGATCACGGCCCGCACGCCGGACAGGGCCAGCGCCTTGGTGGAGTCGATGGACTTGATGCGGGCGTGGGCGTGGGGGCTTCGCAGCACCTTGGCGTAGAGCATCCCCGACACTTCGAAGTCCGCGCCGTATTTTGCTCTTCCGGTGACCTTGTCGGTGCCGTCATGCCTGATCGGGCGGGTGCCGACAACGCTATAGTCCGTGTTGGATAACACAACATTCTGGGCCATTACAGCTACCTCATTATAGGGAATAGTTTCAATTTCGAGATGGCAGGATTGTACCATATATCGTTTCTAGTCGATCATGCCGCGGGACGGGGCGTAGGCGAATTTCTGGGCGACGCCGATACCGCCCGATGACGCTCCGGTAGGTGTCCCCGATGCTATAATGAGGCCAATGCCATGTGAGTCTGGCGGGCGCAGGGTGTGCCGTATTCGCAGTCCGGGAATTGGAGGACAACGTGACTGGAAGTGAGGGGCGTTTCGTCCCCTTAGAAGGCTGTTTCAATTTCCGGGACCTGGGCGGTTACCGTGCCCGGGATGGGAGTACCGTCAAATCCGGGCGCCTCTTCCGATCGGACGCGCTACACCACATGACCACTGAAGACATGGCATACGTACAGACCTCGTTGGGAGTGTCCATGGTCGTTGACCTGCGCAATCCCGACGAGGCAGAAGGAGCGGGACGTTGGCCAACCAGCGGTTCCACGGTGCGGTACCACAATGTCCCGTACTTGGAAGGCCGGGATGTTTCCCACCCCGCCGCCGACATCGACCCCGCGGTACGCCTGACGGAGATATACACCTGGATCATCAGCAACGCCGGGAAACGGGTTGCCGAGTCGGTGCAGGCTTTGGCCGGGGAGTCGAGTCTGCCTGCTGTGTTTCATTGCACCGCGGGCAAAGACCGTACCGGGGTCCTTTCAGCCATAATCCTCGGTCTATTGGGCGTAGACGACGAGCAGATAATGGCCGACTATTGTCTGACCAACCGGATTATAGGTTCCCTCGGGCCAAGGCTTCGTCAACGTCCGGGGAACGAAGACCGGCCCCTGGCGGCGTTCGAGGCCCAACCCAAGGCGATGGAACGTGTGCTGTCCGATTTGAACGGCAACTGGGGTGGGGCTGAAGAATACGTCCTGACCCACGGCGTGTCCGCCGAAGCGGTGACGCGGCTCCGGGAAGCGCTGCTGGATCGATGAGTATGCTGTTGCCGGACTGTTTGCCATGACCTACGATTTGCTGGCCGACGTTAGAGTCCTGGAGATAGGCAACGGCATCTCCGCGCCCTACTGCGGCAAGTTGCTGGCCGACATGGGCGCGCAAGTAACGAAGATCGAGCCTCCGGTTTCCGGCGACAGCTCCCGCGGATACGGCCCATTCCTGAACGACGACCCCCACCAGGAACGGAGCGGTCTGTTCCTGTACCTCAATGCCAACAAGAGGGGTCTTACCCTCGACCTGTCGACGCCCACTGGTAAGGGAATCCTGGAAGACCTCACCGTCCGGTCGGATGTCTTGGTCCATAACCTTCATCCAAGGGAGATGGATCGGGTCGAGCTGTCCTACGAGGCATTAATCTCGAGTAATCCTGCCCTGGTTATGGCGTCCGTTACTCCTTTCGGACTCACTGGGCCGTATAAATATTACAAAGCTTACGACATCAACCTTGCCGCCGCCGGAGGAATTTGTCAGGGTCTCGGGTCGGCAGACCGGCCGCCGTTGACCTTCGGGACCGCCCAGGTCGGCTATTTCGCCGGGATGGCCGCGGCGTCCTCAGTGTTGATGGCTTTGCTGGCGCGGGATACCTCCGGGGCCGGGGGGCAACACATTGACATCGCTGAAGTCGAAACCATGTCCGGTGTCTACAACGGCCCGGAGGCCCTGATGGCGGTATACGAATGGCGCATGACTCGCCGCACCGGGCACCATTCCATGGACTTCCCTTATCCCAACTGTATCCTGCGCTGCAAGGACGGCTACATCTTCGCCGGGTCACCTGAAGGGCGTCAGTGGCGTAAATTGCTTGAATTGATGGGGGACCCGGATTGGTCGAGAGACCCCAGGTTTACCAACCGCACGGTGATGAACAACGATTACGCTGATGAGATCGACGGCTACATGGAAGAGTGGTTATTGCGGCACACCAAGGCCGAGCTACTGGAACTGGCGATGGAACACCGCATCCCGTTGGGGCCCGTGCGTGGGTTCGATGAGGTCCGGAACGACCCTAGCCTGGAAGGCTGGTTCGAGGAGATTGAACGTGACGATACCGGGGGCATGTCCTTCCCCGGCCCTCCCTACACCTTTGCAGATTCGCTGCCCATAGCCGCATTTGCGGCCCCGCGTCTAGGCGAACACAATGAAGAGGTGTATACGGGCGAGTTGGGGTTCACCCACGCGCAACTGGTCGCCCTTTACCAGACCGGAATTATCTGAGCCTTTCCAATGCCCATAGTTATCCCCCGAGTAGGACGATAATCCTTGCAAGAACAGCCTAAAAATACAGGGCCATTGGCGGGTTACCGGGTCTTGGACTTCGGCTGGGTCTTGGCCGGAGCCATTCCGGGCATGGTGCTGGCCGACATGGGGGCCGAGGTCATCAAAGTTGAGACCCGGCAGAGGCTGGACTACATGCGCCAGGGCCGCCCCATCATCGGCACGGAACGCGACCCGGAGCAGCACCCCATGTTCCACAACGTGAACCGGGGCAAGCTCAGCGTCACCCTGAACACCAATCACCAGGAAGCTGTGGAACTTGCCCGCAGGTTGGTGACCCACTGTGATGTTGTCCTGGAGAATTTTTCCCCCGGAGTGATGGACCGGCTTGGGTTGGGCTACGAGAACTTGAAGGCCATAAGGGAAGACATCATCATGGTGTCCATCTCCTCCCATGGCCAGACCGGGCCGCTGCGCGACCTGCGGGCGTATGCCCCGTCCATCGGGGCGATGGCCGGACTGGATAGCACCCTTGGCTACGAGGGGGAGCGGCCTCTGGGACTGAAACACGCTTACGCTGACATCAGCGGAGCGCTGCACGCAGTGTTCGCAACGGTTGCGGCCCTGCACCAACGGCAAAGAACAGGACGCGGCCAGTACGTCGACCTATCCATGCTGCGGGCGACCGTCGCCACCATGGGCGCGGGTCTAATGGAGTATGAGGCGACCGGCCGTGTATTAGGCCCCATGGGCAACCACGACCCGACGATGGCCCCCTACGGCAACTATCCCTGCCAGGGCGAAGACCAGTGGGTGTCCATTGCGGTTGCGAACGATGAGGAGTGGCGGGGTCTGTTGCTGGCAATTGGGTCGCCGGACTGGACTGCTGAAGACCGGTTCGCCAGCCGCTACCAGAGGCACCGGCACAGGCGGGAATTGGACGAATATCTTGCTGAGTGGACCGCTCAGCGTGACGCATGGGAGGTTACCGAGCTTCTGCAGTCCCACGGCGTGGCGGCCATCCCGGTGATGGATGCGGCGGAACGCCTCTATGACCGTCACAACCAGGAACGGGGGTTATACCAGGAGATCGAGCATCCTTCCCTGGGGGTGGAGCCGATCTTCAACTTGATGTGGAACTTGGATAAGACGCCGCCGTCCATCCGCAGCCATGCTCCTACGCTGGGGCAGCATAACCAGAAGATTCTGTGTGATATGCTCGGTCTGAGCTCCTCTGAACTGTCCGACTTGGAACAACGTCAAATAGTATATTAGGCCTGAGCTTCGAATCCCGCGCAACCGGTGGATGCAGTTAGACGTCTGGAGGCACGGATGAAGATCTCTCGATTGAAAATACCTGAAGACCACTACCTAAGGTCGGCGAACGGTCCTCTCGCCATTTGTTCAATATTCGGAGGAATCGTCGCGACCATCTTGATTATTGCAACTATCGCCCAAATCCCCAAGGCATTGAATCTATGGCTGGCGTTGGTGGTTAGTGTCGCGGTGGTGGTCGCCAGTGTAGCTTTCATTATGTCCGACAGGAAATCTACCGGTGCCGGAGACCGGTCTGATGGAGCCGACAACGGTTCGTGAACTCCTACTTTCATCACCAGAATCAAGCATTTACGATTCTTACCATCGCGACTGCGGCTATTGGCGCCGGACTTTTCGGAGCCGACTTCCAAACTGGTGGAATCCTTTTGGAGAGCGGACTGGGCCCCACTTTGGCTCGGGCTAAATTAGGCTTTGCGATGCTAGGCTTATTCTTTTACGCTGCCTTATTGGCATCGGTTAGAAATGTCCTATTTCAGGATCGGAACGTCGACAGCCGTAAGATAGCGCATGGGCCACTGCTAAGATTGTACATAGTGCTCGCCTACATATCCCTGATATTCATCCTAGGCGTATTCGAGGCTCCGGCTGCCAATTCAGAGTGAGGAAAATCCTTATGACGCAACAGAATCAAACGCAGCAAGTGGTGGAAACCCTTCCCGAAGTGGAAGATATTTCCCAGGAGGCCATCGACAAGGCCAAGGCGATGATCGGGATGAGGCTGCGCACGGAGCAGTTCACCCGTGACGCCTCCCTGGGTGCGCTGATCAACTTCGTTAACGGCATCGGCGACGCCAATCCCCTGTTCCGGGACCTGGAGTACGCGGCCTATTCCAAGTACGGCTCAGTCATCGGCCACCCCTGCGCCCCCTACATGCGCCACTGGTCCGGCCGGACCAGGTGGGGCTTGCCTGGCGTTCATGGCTTCTTCGCGGGCAACGACTGGGAGTTCTTCCGCGTATTGCGTCCCGGAGACGCGGTCAACTGCGTGGAGAGGGTCCTGGACGTACAGGAGAAGCAAAGCCGATACTCCGCCACGTTGGTCATCCAATACGTGGAGACGATATACACCAACCAGCGGGACGAGACGCTTGCCCGTGTTGTTGGGTGGTGCACACGCCACCAGCGGCGCGCCTCCAGAGAGAGTGGAAAGTACGCCGACGTGCCTCGCCGCCACCACTACGAACCCGACGAGCTTGAGGCCATCGACCAGCAGGTGTTAAACGAAACGGCCCGGGGCGGCCAACCGCGCTACTGGGAAGATACACTTGTGGGAGAGGAGATCGAACCCATAGTCCGCGGTCCCCTATCCTTGCAAGACGTCAGCGCTTTCCTGGTGGGCACCGGCAGGTCCAGCGCCCACGGGGTATTGCTGCGGGAGGCTATGCGCCACCCGGACCACTTCTTCCGAAACCCGGAGGCCGGCGGCGGACTGGAATACACCGGCATCGGCCATCTGCGCGACTCGGTGGCCGAAGCTGTCGGCGTTCCCGGAGCGTATGACTACGGGCCGCAGAGAGTATCCTGGATGGGAACCCTGCTGACCAACTGGATGGGCGACGACGCATTCCTGAAGCGCCTCCGGGTCGAGTGCCGCCGCTTCAACGTCTACGGGGACACCCAATGGTGCAAGGGTAAAGTAGTCCGCAAATACCTAAGCGGCGACGCTCCTCTGGTGGATCTGGAGATATGGGCCGAGAACCAACGGGGCGAAGTGACCGCGCCGGGACACGCCACGGTCATGTTGCCCTCCCGCGACCCCCGGATTCCCTGGTTCACTGACGGCAGCGGCCACTTTCTACGAGACGCCGCAAGAGACGAGAACACTCCGCCGATCTTACCTGTGTAGTTGGGAGGCTTGGACCATGGGGCGAACTTTCGTAAATGGAACAATCTTCGGCTCATTTGACACGAGACAATATAGCTTCTTCGTAGATACCGGAGCAGCGATGATGGGTCTTCCTATGGAGGAAATCGAGGCCCTCGGGCTTGAAACGGTGATAGATGGGAAGCGGGTCTTTCTCACCGCCAATGGCCGTGTGGAGCTGGATACCTACTTGATAAGGGGAAATATCTGGGGCAGAGGGTTCGGCGCGATGGTTGCCCCTTCGCCGGTCCCACTGGTGGGCTACGAAATGCTCCAGGATATGAGGCTTAAAGTCAACCCAGTGACCGAGGAATTGGAAGAAGTTCTGGAAGAAGACTTAGGTCCCCCGTACATGCTGATTGCCGTCCGGCAAGATGCAAATACGTTGTTCTTGTGATGAATTCGAACCCAATGCCATCTAAGGTGACAAGATGGGACGAACATATGTAACGGCTACAATCAATGGACCCAACGCCACGAAGGACTATAGTTTCTTGGTGGATACCGGAGCCGCGCTGGTCGGGTTGCCCATCGAGGAGATCCAGGAACTTGGGTTACACTCGCTGAGAAACGGCGCCATGAGATTTATGACCGCGAATGGCATCGTAGAGCTTAACACGTACAGCGCCGAGGGTCAGGTCCAGGGTCAGGGGTTCGTTGCCACGGTGTTCCCTGCACCGGTACCCCTAGTCGGGTATGAGTTTCTGGAAAATCGGAGATTCCGAGTCAACCCGCTAAGTGAGCAAGTTGAAAGAGTCCCTGACGATGAAATCGCCCCACCATATCTGATTTCTGCCTGGTAATAGCTGGACCGATCTAGCCGGACATTCTAACCGACTATGAATTCCAACGCGGTGACACAAATAAATTATCCACTGGCGGGCTTGCGCGTTTTGGAAGTCGCGGAGAACGTGGCCGGACCCTACTGCGGCAAACTGTTGGCGGCGCTTGGGGCAGTAGTGGTCAAAGTGGAACCTCCACGCTCCGGAGAAAACGCTAGGAGGCAGGGACCGTTCCCAGGAGATGCGCCCCACCCGGAGCGCAGCGGGTTGTTCCTGTACTTGAACACCGGTAAACGCGGGTTAACACTCAATTTGAACGACCCGCAGGGCCGGGTGGTCATGCGAAAACTCGCGGCCAACTCAGACGTAATCGCCCACGACCGCCAACCTCCGGAAACAGACTCTCAGGGGTTGGATACGGACACTCTTGCCCAGGCCAATCCAGACCTCATTGTTGCTTCCGTGACACCCTACGGTAATTCGGGTCCGTATGCAGGCTACCGCGCCTACGACGTGAACGTGTTTCACGCTGGCGGCGAAGGCAATTTGCTGCCCAATGGCCTGGCCCTGGATACCTTCCCCGATCGTGCGCCTCTGGCCGCGGGCAGCCAGATGGGGTCCTACCAGGGCGGTCTTACCGCCGCTCTTGGAGTTGTGGCTGCTGTTTACGCTCGCGCCAATGGAGCGCCCGCGCAAGCCGTGGACTGCTCTATGCAAGAAGCCCAACTCTCTCTTGGCTATGTGCCCATCCAACGTCTCGAAGCCGAGGGGATCGTAGAGGACCGGTTCTCCCGCTATTTCCGAGTCGGAGGCACCCTGCCTGCCCAGGACGGCTACGTGGAACTTCTAACTCTGGAACCGCGCCAGTGGGAGAGCCTTGCGCGGATGTTGGACTACCCGGATTGGGCGACGGCCGAGAGATTTCAGAATCCCGGAGAATACGGCCCTGAGATCAACGCCCACCTGCGGGAGTGGTCCAGCGCGCATACGAAAGAATGGTTATACCGCGAAGCCCAATCCCACGGTGTTCCTATCGCCCCCTATTTGTCGCCCGGTGAGGTCTTTCACAGTGAGCAACAGCGGCAGCGGGGCTTATACGTGGAGGTCGATCACCCGTCCGCGGGCCGTTTGGAGTATGCTGGTTCGCCGTTCCGGTTTGGCGACGGCCCCGACCTACTGGGGAGGGCCCCACTTCTGGGAGAACACAACCGGGAAGTCTACGAAGGACTGGGATATTCCCCAATGGACATTGTCGAATTGGCCCGCGCAGGAGTGATCTAACGGTAATGGCTGGAGAGAAGACAAGTCCATTGTCCGGGGTCAGAGTGGCGGACTTTTCCGTTCACGCCGCCGGGCCGTTCGCCGGGCTAATGCTGGCCGAACTCGGAGCGCAGGTAATTAAGATCGAAAGCTCCGCACGGTTGGATATAACCCGCCGCCCCCACACCATGTATGGCAAGCCCCCATCCAGCTTCGAACAGGTCAACGCCAACAAGCTTTCGGTTACGCTGAACCTGAAGGAACCGAAAGCCGTGGAGCTTGCTCTTGATCTCGTAAGAGTCAGCGATTTGGTTCTGGAGAATTTTCGGCCGGGCGTGTTGGAACGCCTTGGGCTAGGTTACGACCGGCTTCGGGAGGTCAAGGAAGACTTGCTGATGCTGTCCTTGTCATCCAACGGGCAGACCGGTCCGGAGAGGGGATATTCCGGCTACGCGCCCATGTTTGCCGCGGCGGGCGGGCTGGGATACCTGACGGGCTACCCCGACGGCCCACCTGTGGAGCTGCGGCACGCCATGGACCATACCGGAGGGTTGATGGGCGCCTTGTGTGCGGTGGCGGCCATGTGTGGCATGGTCCCGCTCTCCGAGGAACGTGCAGGTAACTGGAAAGCTGGCGAAGCCGGGGAAGACCGAGGTATCCACCTTGACGTCTCGGTCCGGGACGTGGCAACCGCTTTTATAGGTCCGGCCCTCATGGATTTCGCTATGAACGGGCGAGAACAGACGCCCCAGGGAAACGGAAACGGCGCAGCGGCCCCGCACGGAGTCTACCGTTGCGCCGGAGAGGACGCCTGGGTCAGCATCGCCGTTACCACCGAGCGCGAATGGCAATGCCTGCGCCGGGCTTTGGCAGACCCCGCTTGGGCGAACGAGCCATCCTTTGGCGATGGCTATCAACGCTGGCTCCACCGGGAAGAACTTGACCGGAAGGTCGAGGCGTGGACGCTGGAGCGGACGCCCTGGGAAGCTACCAACTTGCTTCAAGCCGAGGGTGTGGCGGCGTTCCCTTCCATGTCCGCCGACCAGCTTATGGCCGATCCGCATCTGGCGGCCCGCGGCGCGTTCCCGGAAATAACCCATCCTGAGAAGGGTCGGCAGCGAGGTGTTGCTCCGCCGTGGCGTTTCACCGGGACCCCGGCGCGTCTGGATGGCTGGACACCATCTCTGGGAGAAGACAACGACGCTGTGTTCCATGGCATCCTGGGTGTTCCATTGGAGGAGGTCAGGGCGCTGCAGAAAGCTAAAGTTATCTGGTAGACCGGCGAATCAAAGTCAAATAATCAGACAGGAGGAAGCTATGGCTAACAAGAAGGGCACCGCTCTAATGATGGTCTGGGCCGACATCCCGGCAGACAAGGAAGACGACTTCAACGCCTGGTACAACGAGGAACATCTGAAAGAGTTGGTATCGGTCCCCGGAATACTCAACGCCGCCCGCTATGAGGCAGTCCGCAGCGGCCCGAAGCACCTCGCCTGCTACGAACTGGAAAGCCCCGCAGTGATAGACACCGACGCTTTCAAGGACCGTCCGCGCACAGAATGGGGATCGCGCGTCAGCCCCAGCATCATCGGCACGAACTTCATCAACAATATCTACGAGATGGTCTACCCTTCCTCGCTGAACGATAATATCGCGGGCGCCGATATGGCCCCGGCGCTCCAGATCGGGCGGATGGACATCTCCCCGGAGAACGAAGACGAGTGGAACCGCTGGTACAGCGGCGTCTACGTTCCCAATTACGAAAAGGTGCCCGGCTGCATTCGAGGGCGCCGGTGGAAGGTGGTGCGAGGTCAACCGAAGTACGCCGTTGTCTATGAGTTCGAGCATGAAGGTGTGTCCGATACAGCGGAATGGCAGGCCCAGCGGGACATCAACCCGGACAATCCGCGGATGCGCGACCTGATGACCCACGCCGAGGGCTCGCCCGGCATCTGGAAGAAGACCTTCCAGCTATAAGCAGACTACGGAGAAATAAGGCCCCATTGGTTGCTCAGGCGCCCTCTGGGAGAATCATATCAAGCTCTCCCTCATCGAGGGCGCCGACACATTTCAGCGCAAAGGTTGGACGGCCGGAAAACTCCGCCACAAGGCGCAGCTTTCCGCCCATCGCCTCAACGTAGGCGCTCAGGGTGGAAAGCAGTAAATCGGACCGCTCTTCCATCCGGGAAACATTTTCCTGGTTGACGCCCAGTTCCTTGGCCAAATGCGCCTGGGTCTGCTGACGGGCCTTACGCAAGTCCCGCCGCGTCAGTTCTTCCGCAATCAGTTCCTTCGCCCGCTCTTCCACTTTCCTCCGTTCAGCCTCCGGCAATCTGGCTATCATCTCCGATAGGGTTGTCATTCCGGCTACCTCCTTTCCTCTCGCAACCTGGTTAAATGCCTGTCGGACCTTTCATCCGCTTTCCTTATCAACTCCCGGTAAAACCGCCTTTCATTGAGCCCCGACTTGTCTCCGGCCACCAGCAGGAAGCCTTGGCGGTTGGGGTCGAAGGCAAAGGCAACCCGCCAAACCCCGTTGTCCGCGTTAAAGCGAAGCTCCTTCATGTTGGCGTGGCGCGACCCGTTTAACGTATCCACTAGCGGACGGCCCAGTGCCGGGCCGAACATCTCCAATACCCGCGCCTGAGATTGAAGCTCATTCTGTACATCGGCGGGCAGTTCGTAGACCTCCAACTCAAAGTCTGGACAGAATCGGACTTCCCAAGGCATAAATCGAGTATAGGCTGAAAGGAATATGCCTTCAACAACATATAACCAATGTGATATGGAACTCGGTGATGCAAAACACCGCTATCAAGCGTGTTAGAATCAAGCAGACCCCAAATCGGATTCCCTCCAATGACCACTCCTGTACTGGGAGATTGTTATGACCAACCCCATCTCGCCCGATGTCATCTACAAGCTCAGGAACGTGGGCGACCCTGCCCTCTCCCCCGATGGAGGGACCCTGGCCTACACCCTGTCCTGGATTGACGCCCAGGAGATGGAGGGCCGCTCCCGGGTCATGTTGATGACGCTGGACTCGGGGCAGACCATGGAGTTTACACAGGGCGCCAGGGACACCGCGCCAAAATTCTCACCCGACGGGAACACCCTGGGGTTTCTCCGGCCCGGCGGCGACGGCAAGCGGCAGGTCTGGCTCATGGGCGCAGGCGGCGGCGAGGCGGTGCAACTCACCCGGTTAAAGGGCGGAGTTTCGGACTTTTCTTGGTCGCCGGACGGCGGCAGGTTGTTGGCCTGCGCCGATGTGCCGGAGGAAATCTCGGACTCGGAAGACGTCCCGGCATCCGTGCCCCGCGTCACCGAAGTGAGCCGGATCCGGTACCGATACGACACCTTGGGCTGGCGCGGCAACGCCCACTTCCACCTGTTCACGATGGAGGTCAAGGATGGGGCCACTTCCCAGCTAACCGACGGCGATTGGGACGACTTTGCCGCAGCCTGGTCTCCTGACGGGACCCGCGCCGCGTTTATCTCCGGAAGGCGCGACGACCGGGACATCCGCGCCCTGACTGAGGCCTACGTCGTTTCCGCCGACGGCGGGGAACCGGAGCTATGGTCCGGCGGGCTGAACGGCGTGGGAACGCTTACATGGTCGCCGGACGGCCAACGCCTGCTGGCCGCCGCTACTGAAGCCCCGCTGGGAATGGTCTCCTGGCAGTCATGGCTTTACGTACTTCAACCGGGCCACTCCCCCAGGCGCATCACCGAAGACTCCATCAAACCCTTCGTGAGCTTCCCGCCCATGAACCCCGGCCCGGCCATGCGGTGGACGGAAGACGACCGCATACTGTTCCTGGGCGAGCGGCGGGGAGAGTCCTTCCTGTGCGAGGCGGACCCCAACGGGGGCGGGGTCAAGACTCTCTTCGGCGGTGGAGGGCAGGCAACTGGCCTCACCCTGGACCGCAAGGCGACTCGCGCGGTGGAACTCTCCTCATCCCCCACCATACCGGGCGACCTGTTCCAGGTGGAGCTTGAGCCTGGCAAGAGCAAACGGCTGACCGACGTCAACCACGACTACCTGTCGGCGAGCCCGCCCGCGACTATGGAGAAGTTCGACTATGAACGGGCCGGGCTCGCCATCGAGTGCCGGTTATGGTTCCCGCCGGACTTCGACGCCTCCAAGAGGTACCCGCTGGTCATGGACATCCACGGTGGACCCAACGGAGCGTTCTACGACTCCTTCGCCACCGTACAGCAGGTCTTGGCCACGGCGGGTTACCTGGTGCTGGCCGTCAATCCGAGGGGTTCTTCCACCTACGGCGACGACTTCATGACCGCTGTTCTGGAAGACTGGGGCGGGGAGGACTACCTGGACCTCATGGGCGCGTTGGACCAGGCAGTTGACCGGCCCTACGTCGACTCCGCCCGGCTGGGCGTTCACGGGTACAGCTATGGCGGGTTCATGACGACCTGGATTTTGGGACACAATGACAGGTTTTCCGTGGGTGTCGTGGGCGCGCCCTGCACCGACCTCTACAGCATGTACGGCACGTCCGACATCGGCGCCAGCTTCGGCGAAGTCCAATGGGGTGGGTCGGTGATGGACGCCGCCGGGGAGTTGCTTAGGCGCTCGCCCATTACCTACGCATCCAACGTCAACGCCCCCGTCCTGCTCCTCCACGGGGAGTCGGACTACCGCTGCCCGATCTCGCAGAGCGAAGAGTATTTCACGGTGCTCAAACGGTTGGGGAAAGAAGTGGAGTTCGTGAGGTTTCCCGGCAGCGCCCACTCCTTCACCCGCCTGGGCCACCCCAAGATGCGGGAGGAATACCTCGCCCGCACCCTGGCCTGGTTCCAGGCCTACTTGGGTTAGGGTCAACTGTCGGCGCCTTCGTTCAAGATGAGAGTTGAATCGCGATTCAACTGACTGGAGCTGTAACCACCTGGGCTACGACTCACCGGAGCAATGGCTCCAATTTGTCCAGAAGTAGTTGAATCGAGTGAAGGCCTCGTTCCACGTTCGCGTTGGTAGCCCAGTTTTCGTAAAAGTTCACATGCAGGTGTCCGGCGATACCGAAGAGGTCGAATATTTCGGGGTCTCCGGTCATCTCTACCAATTGGTCCACGGCCTGGTAAAGCATTGCGTGACTACTGTGCCGCCAGCCCTGTTGATGGGCCACGGCTTTGACCATTTGAGCCGCCGCGCCCCACCCCTTCTCTGAAGCCTGACGCGTGTCTCCTTCGGCCAATTCCAGCGTTGCCTGGGTCAGCAGGCCCCTGCCCGCCGCACTATAAGCCGAGGCTTGCACCAGCTCCTCCATAAGGTCCCACGGCCAAAAGTATAAAGGCGCCGCATATCCCTGTCCACATACTCCATGTCCCGCCCCCGCAATCCGTCATTCCCGCGCAGAGCCTGCCCCCGGCTCGATCGGGGGCGGGAATCCAGAAATGCCAATGATAGGGTCCGTTGTTGGTTGCGCAGGTTCCGGGATTCCGGGTCAAAGCCTGCCCCGTACTGGATACGGGGCCCGGAATGACGGGCGGGGAGTATGGGGAGTATGAAGGACACATCAAGTCTGAATAGTTACAGGGAAACACATCCCTTGCCTGGGTCTACAGCTCGGGCGGCGAAGTCTGGGGCGGCGCGGCCGCGGGACGCGGAGCCCTGGCCCAGGTGTCTCCCCAGGGAACGTCCGCCAGGTTGCGGGAACGGCGCACCTCGTTAATGGTTAAGACACCCCGGTCCAGTAGCTGTGCCTCGCGGCTCACGCGGCTGTTCTCATCCTCCCGCAACGCCTCTATGCCGCTGAGGTCGAATTTGATCTGAAGGCCGGCGTACCCCAGGCGAGGCAGCAGCATCCGGTTTATCTGCTCCTCAAGAAAGCTTATCTGGGGCAACATCGTGTTGCGCCAGAACATGCGCTCAGACGCGTTGATGTTGGCGAAGGTGGCCCGTTCGAGGTCCGACAGCAGCGGCTTGGGCACGCCAAACACCCGGCTCACGTCCTCCAAACTCCAGCGCAACCCCTGGATGAACTCCATGTCCCGGTGGCTGAACCCCAGTGTCTTGATGTCCCGCACGAAGCTGGCGATGGCCGGGCGGTTGGGGTTGGACGGCCCCCGGTGCCGTGCTTCCCAACGCCTGTAGAATTCCTCGATCTCCACGTCGTTCATGTTCTCATTGGTCAACAGGACGAAGTCCGGGCGCGCCGAATTTCTGAGGAAATTCCGGTTGAAGCGCAGTCCATCCCTGCCCATGTCCACCGCCATTCGCGCCGGGGCCAGAGGCGAGAGGCCGGCGTACTCGTCCAGCGGGTTGAAATAGCGCAGCCAGACCATCTCGTCCGGCGTGTAGGCCACCGGACCGCTGCGCCCCTGGTACACGAAGCCACGGATGTAACGATTGGCGTCGGGCAGCACCTTCACCCGGTCGGGGCGCAGCGCCCAAATCTCCCAATCGCCGTCCTGGTCCCGCTCCAACGCCCAGAAGGCCGCGCCCCACAGGTCCAGGTAAATCTCCGTCGCCCGCCACAGGTCGCCGCGAGTGTACCAGGGGTTGACCCGGTCCAGTAGCCGCTGCACGGGGTGGGACGGCCCCACCGGAGGCCCGGCGCCTTCGGAGCCGAGCCGGTGAACGATCACGGGAGCGCGGGTGATGGCGTCCGCCCGCAGCTTGATGGCCGAGTAGACCGGCGCGGAACCGGCGTAGTAATGGCCGTACTCGCTCCTCGCCCAGCCGCCTCCACCCCCCGTATAGGCATCCAACCAGTCCACGTCACTGGCGGCGGCGCGGTTGGCCCGGCGCCGCACCACGGGGGCTGGCAACGCATGGAACACAGAAAACACCCCCTCCCGCAACCGCCTGGCATAACCTGCAAACCTTGAAACGCGCGCGCTCAATCGGGTCATCGTCGCTTGAGTCATCGTCTCTTCCTCATCCGTATCAGGTCCACAGCCGGACCTGGTTGTGTGGCTCCAGAAACGCCAGCATCAACGCGTCGGCCCTGTCCGGCGACGGAAGGCCCCGTTTCTTCATCGCGTCCTTGCCTTCTATCTTCACCCTGCCAACGCTATCGTAGCCGTAACGCAGGGCGGCCAGCTCTCCCATGAGCCGGTTGTCCGGAGGGATACTGATCTTCCGGGAGGCGAACAACTCCCGAAGATTCCAATATCCCTCTGCCCTCGAGTTGGTGAACAGACCGTCCGCCCGGGCCTTCCGGGCCACGTTTATGCCGCGCACGTCGTAGCCCTGCTCCTTCAATCGGTCCACCACGCCCGCCCCCAATCCAATCTCGTCCACGAAGACCCGGCTGGGCGACCATTCCCGGATAGCCGCCACCACCCAGCCGGCCAGTTCCATGATGTCCAGCCGGCGGTAGGCGTGGACTTCCTCGACGACATCGCCCCTCCGGCGCAGGATTACGCTGCTGTCAGAACCGAAACGGGCAACGTCCACCGCCAGCACGACCTCGGCTCCAGGCCGATATTCCCCGGGGACTATGACTTCGGGTAGTTCCTCGGGCCGCGCCGCCGCTTCGATGTCCGAAAGCTTGATCAGCGTGTCTTCTTCCTGCTCCGGGAACTCTCCCAGCACCCGCGCCCGGTAGATGGGGTTGTCCTTGCCCCAGGTCTCCTCCCGTTCCTCCACCCATTCGGGTGTGACCAGACCGGGTATCACGATTCTGCCCTGCTGCACGTTCGGGCTGTCCAGGGCGGATATGGTTACCGTTTTATAGAGATGACGTTCCTGGTAGAACGCGCGGCGGAACGCCCCGGAAACAGTCGTTGGGTTGCCGATGAGCAATAGCCTGGGCGAGGCCGACGTCATTACGGCCTCTATCGCCTCGTAGATATCGTCGCCGACGCCCGCGGCCTCGTCCACGACTATGAGCAAGTTCTCGCTGTGGAACCCCTGAAACTGGTCGGAGCTGTCGGCGGATAGGCCGATGGCGTAACGGTCGTCCGAGATCTCCCAGCGGGTGTCCAGCATCTTGCCGCCCAGCACGTCGGCGGCCCCGCGGTACAGGCGGTGCACCTGCCGCCACAGGATGTGCCGCACCTGGCGGAAGGTCGGCGCCGTGCTCAGCACGATGGCCGGGTCGTGGTAATAGAGGAACCACAGCACAGCCACCGCCGCGCAGTATCCCTTGCCCAGGCCGTTGCCCGACTTGACCGCCACCCTCCTGTGTGACGGCAAAGCGGCCAGGACCTCTTCCTGCTTGCTCCATAGTTTTACCCGGAGCACGTCCCTGGCGAAGGGCAACGGCATTAACTTGTCGACGGTCAAAGCATCGGTCATCCGGAATTAGGACCGTCCGGCAGGGCGGTGGGTGGCAGGCAGAGCAGACCGGGTGGGCGCGGGGGCTTCCCGGGCCTTCCTGGCCGGCGGGCTGAAGAGGAACCCGCATTCCCGGCAGCGGAGCACCAGGTTGTCCGTGGCCAGCCGCCTTTCGAGGGTAATCAAGTTGGCGGAATCACAGCGTCGGCAGTGCATATCGAGTCACCTCGGCGAAAAGTACAGGGACGGACCGGTTAGTCACCGGGTCCGTCCCCGCAATTTCACACTAAAGAGCGGCAATCGGGTGTCAATGGGCGGTGGTCAATGGGCCCCACTTTCGGGGGGGTTGGTCTCCCGCTCCGGCCAGAGTGGGGTGCGCGGGGCAGTTCTTTTATCCGGGTTGAGATGACCCCGGTCCTCCCTCTCCCCCTTAATCCCCCTTTTGCGAGGGGGAGAGGGCCGGGGTGAGGGGGGGCCTTTGCAATCCTTCGCTCCGGCAACGGTTCCCTACGGCGGGAACGCCCTCACCCCCGGATCAAGTCCGGGGCAGGCTCCAACCCCTCTCCCAGAGGGAGAGGGGACACCTTTCCCGAGAATGAAAAGGCCCTGGGTCAGTGGGCGGGGCCTAGTGGCCACTAACCACCAGACACTAAAAAAGGCAACTGTTCAGTCTTGAGGGAGGGAAAGCCCCACTTTCGCAAAAGGGGGGTTGGGGGGATTTCTTCCGCTCCGGCTAGAGTCGCTAACGGGTCCGCTGCACATCTCCAACCGTGGTGGTTTCCGGTTGGAATATCTGGGTCCAGATGACCCCGGTCCTCGTAACTGCGTTAGCCGAAAGAGAGAAATCCCCCTTTATCCCCCTTTTGCGAAAGGGGGAGATTATCCGTGAACGTTCCGTCGCCGTTGCTAACTCTGAACAGTTACTAAAAAAGGGCGCCTCCAGCGGAAGCGCCCTTACATGGTTGCGAAGTAACCGGGATTTGACTAGGAGCTGCGCCCCATCACGATGGCTGCGCCGCCAATGACGACTGCCACGATCGCGATGATCAGCGCGATGACACCGAGGGTTCCGCCGCCGGCTGCTCCGGCAGGACCCGTCGCCCCGGCTGCTCCGTTAGCGCCGGCTGCTCCGGCAGGACCTTCAGCGCCGGCAACACCAGCGGGGCCGGCAGGGCCGACGGCGCCGTCAGCGCCTGCGGTACCGGCCGCGCCCGCAGTCCCGGCGGCGCCAGTGTCGCCCTTGGCGCCTGTGCCGCCACGGGGACCGATGGCGCCGGTAGCGCCATCGTCACCCTTCTCGCCTGCCGCGCCGTCAGCCCCGGCGGCGCCGGCGGGGAGGGACGGCATGGCAGCCATCATCGTCATGCCCTCGGCATCGACACCGGGGATTGCGCCGCAGGCCGTGGAGACCTCGGGCATTCCGGCCATGGAGACGTTGATCACGTGGTTGCCGTCCCGCAGCGAAGCCAGGGTGGCATCCAGCATCATCATTTCCATGCCCATCTTGTCCATGCCCATCTTATCGTCCATCATGCCCATCTTATCGTCCATCATGCCCATCTTGTCCATGCCCATCATGCCGTCTTCCATGCTCATCATGGACATGAGGGAGAACATCACGTCTCCCGGGGCGTCGCAGGAACCGGAGTGGACGTTTGCGCCGCCGCTCATCACGGCGCCCGGATTCAGGTAAAGCTTGACCCGGGTTTCCTCCCCGATCTCGGTCAGCATGGCCATGCCGGACACTCCGGAGGGCCAGGTCTCGTAGAGGGATACCCTTACCGTTTCGCCCTCGGCGACCGCCATGGCGGTGAGGTGCAGGGGTTCGCTCAGTCCGGCGGCCCAGGTGGAGCTTTCACCGGCCATCATGTCACCGATCATGAACATGATGGACGCTCCGACGAAGTCATCTCCGGGAGGCTGAACGACGGTGAGCAAGTAGTTGCCGCCGGACACGGTCCCCGAGGCCACCTCGGCGTCGCCGATCATGGCGGAGACCATGGTGCCGTCCGGCGCCGCAGCATCGTCGACCATGGCCGTTCCGGCAAACCTCGCCAGGGGCGGGGCCTGGGCCAAGGCCACAGCCGGTATGGCCAGGAACAGCGCCACGATCGTGAGTAGCACTAGGATTTTGGATTTCTTCATTGATAACTCCTTGTGACTTTAGGGGGGGCAATAGGGTCCCGGAATCCCGGGACCCTATGCAGACTTAAGTTCTAAGCCTTACCACCGAATCGGGGTGAATGGGGCGTACAGGTCCACGGTTTGACTGCCGAGGGTCACGCCCATCTGGTCCTCAGACACCTCTACGGTGTAGAACTGTCCAGGCTCGATCGAATCGAGATTGTTGCCGCTCATAAAGAGTGGCCGTGCGTCGTAGACGCTATAACCGTAGTTGGGAGCCTCGTTCTGGGTCGCGGGATCGAAGTGGTAAACCGCGATCAGGTTGTCCTCAGCGATCACGGCGGCGAATGCAACGTCCGGGGCCGTGGGCTCGTTGGCGGCCATCATCATTACGCCGGTGCCGTTGGTGTCGAGAATCTTGAACTGCTCGGTGTCCTTGTCTTCACCAACCGTGACCTCTATCCGGTGTGTTCCAGCATCCAAGTCAGGCACCAACACCGTGAATGTGAACCCGCCGTTGGCGTCAGTGCTGGCGTTGCTTGGATTTGTGCCAACCGTGAGGTTTTCATTCACCTTGACATCGCTCACAGAGATGAAAGGCCGGAACGCTGTCCCTGTGACAGTGAACCGGTCGCCGGGACTGACCTCGCTCTTATCCAGGGTTATCCGTGCGCCAACAACCACATGGTCAACAGATTCAGTTCTGTCGAAAGTGCCATCCCAGTTGATTTTGGCATAGACCTTATGGGTCTGGCCTTCATCCGCGTCCTTGGGAACGGTGAAGCTGAAAGTGAACTCTCCTTCGGAGTTGGTAGCGACAGAACCGAGCGGATAGTTGTTGCTAGACGAACCGGGCGGGTTGGTTCCGTATGATATGTCTACCCTTGGGGTAGTTGGTCTGATGCTCGGAACGTTGTTAGTGGCAGGGAAGCCGGTGCCAGTCAGAGTGGCTGTATCTCCTCTTTGTGCAGTCGGTGGGTCTACGACAAGGTTCCGGCTGGCAATAGTCACACTGGTAACTCCGATCATGCCAGTGCTGTCTGTTATCTTGATCTGCACAGGACCGGGGTCGGCAGTTGAGCCGTCGTCAAGGGGTATCACGAAGGATGCGTCCCAATTCCCATCATCGACTATGACACCAGCTCCACGGTTCAGGTTTGCGACTTCGGCCTCAGTGCCGCCAACCTCGATCATACTGGTATCGCCGCCCTTGAGAATTGTAACGTCAGCATCGCCATCCGCGGGGTCTTCACTGAAACCGCTGCCGGTGAGTGACACCACCTGGTTCGGCACAACGGTAGCTGGGTCTACGGACAAACCAGCCCCACCAATGGTGATCGGCTGGTCATCCTTTAAGGTCTTCTGATCCTCCCCCTCCGGCGTATACTTGTGCTCGACCATGAGCCTCTGCGTTCCAACCCGGACGCCCTGGGGAATCGTGATGGTCAACCTGCTGGTTTCCCCGGACGTCTGCAGAGCAGTCTTGTCGTCGTTAGACACCGGCTTGCCGCCAATTGTCACAACCAAGTCATCGGAACTATTCGGCAAATCCGCCCAGTCCCGCAACGTAAGCTCTACATCGTCACCGATCTGAGCCATATTGGGTGAAACGGATAGGAGCGGGTCAATACGGAACGTGGGAATATTCTCCGTCTTCGTGATGGTGTTGGCGTTCCCGTCGATGGCGTTGATGTAGTTGAGATTTTCCCAGTCGAATAGCGGCACGGTGACGGTTAAGGTAGCTACGAAGGTATCATTGTTGCTAACCGTCACAGGAATAGCCAGGTCTGTATCCTCATCGCCGTACTTGCCGAGAGGGGCCTTGTCCAGGAACAAGTCCACACTGCGGCCATCCTTGAATCCTTTGCCGGTCACGTTGATGGCTTTGTTCCGATTGCCATTATAGGCGTCCAGTGAAAGGACCAGGTCAACCGGAACTGTTCTTGATACCCTGCTGGTCTGCCGGCTGGTATACACGATTACCGGCCCTTTGTTTCCGGCTTCTGTGGGGTTGCTGATGCCAGCGGCAGAAGACACGGTCACCGTAACCACGGCATCGTCTTGAACACCCGCCACCTGGTCATCGGCTGGGTGCATATCAGGCACGGTTATCGTGTACTCAATGTTCCGGTTGTCAGCTACGCTGCCCGAAAGCACATCACGCGCAGGAGCGGTGGCTAAGGTGAAAGCTGCACCTGCTGGCGGGTCCGCATCGTCAGTGCCAAAATTAGCATCTGTTGCGTGTCTCTGTGAGATAGTGATGTGGTTCTCCGCCAGGGCGTCAAGCCCACCAAAGTCCTTGTCGAAATGAAGCGTGATCTTTCCCTCATTCGCTCCAAGTCCACCAGTTGGTCCGACTTGGAACTTGAAGGTATAGGCAGCGTCGGCTCCTGGCGACTGCGTGGAGTTGCTCACCCGCAGGGACTTTACACCATCCACCAACGTGGCCTCGTCGCTGTCGAAGTTGTTGATGGTGACCTTGGCAGCAGCAACATCGGTGTCGTCAAGTCCGTCGCCGTTCATCAGTCCCACGGGAACGGCACCGGAGTCGTCTGAGGTAAAGTAACTGTTCAGACTGGAGCAGGTAAGGGCTGGGAGAGGATGGAATTGAGGGCATGGTAAGGGTTGCGTTCTTGCAGGCGCCAAGTGCCTAACAGAGAAGCCAGGATGCTCTTGGTCTCGCTTCCGTGGTCCGAACGGGTCCCGCCGCTGATCTTCCGGCTCACCACCAGCGGACGCAGGCTCCGCTCCGCCGCGTTGTTGTCCGCCGACGCCCGGGGTTCAGCGATGAAGGTGAATAGCTCAGGCAAGAAGCGTTCCACCCTCCGGCATAGCACCCGCATCGGCGTATCGCTGCCCAGGTGGGGCTGGCAGATGGACCATAGTTGCTCTTGGAACCGCTGCTGTTGCTTCACCCGCCGGAACTGCCGCACCGTTTCCGGCAGTTCCGGGTCAGGACCGGGGTAGGCTTGGGCCTGGTCATACACTTCCCGCACTCTTTGGGACCATCGGGCCAAGCCCTCATGTTCGGGGAACCGCTCCTTCAGTTGGTGGATGTCCCGTAGCAGGTGGGTCCAACATCTCTGGTGCGGCCCCTGGTACACGTTGTAGGCTCCGTAGAAGTCGCTGACCAGCACGCCCTCGAACTCATCACCCAACACCTCCTCAACCACCGGCCCGCCCCGGCTGGAACGGTATAGGAAGTAGCGCACCTTGGGAGTACTGAAGCTCCAGAGGTAACCGTTGCGGCCCGCTTGACGCCAGCCCGTCTCGTCCCCATACACCACCGGGCTAGCTCGAATCTCTTGGCGCAACCGGGTGTACTCCTCTTGGCCATGCTCCGCCGCCCCCCGGACCAAAGCCACCAGTTCCCCTTTGCTAAGGCCCAGTCCATAGCGCCACTTCAGGTAGCGTTGAATCACGCCAAAGGGGAGCCGGCACTCCTCCCTTAGCACGCTTACTTCGCTCTGCACCGAGACGCCGAACCGCTGGCGGCCCACGGTGATGGCGCCCCAATCCGGTTCGGGAACCCACTGCTTGCGGCACTTCCGGCAGGTACGTTCCAGCACCACGTGTTCGGTCACCCGCACCCGCAGCCGGGGTATGGATATCACTTGGCGGCGCCCGCGCACCCTCCCGCCTTGCAGGGGAAGCTGGCAATCAGGGCACCTGGCCGTAGCGTGCTCCACCCGGTGGGTGGGCTCCTCCCGCCGACGGGCGAAACCGTGGGGCCGCCGTTTACGTTCCTTCCCGGGCCGGGCTGGCCGGTTGGCCTTGACCCAGGAGGGCGGCTTCCGCTCCTTACCTTCCTCCGTTGGAGGCTTCTGCCGGCCTTCCAACTCAGAGATTCGTGCTTCCAGAACCTCAACATGGTCGAGAAGTTGACTAACCAACTGGATCAACTCCTCACGGGAGGCCCTGCCTAAATTCACATCCCGGTCCATGCTTTTAGTCTACCCCTCATTTAGCCAGTCTGAACAGTTACGAGGTAAACATCAGCTTGACCATAGCGCCCGGTAGTATGTCCACTCCCGTGACTGGGGGGTCAACACCATCATTGGCTACCCGCGGCGTTACAGTGACCCTATCTGCGGTCCCCGTTACGGTGAACGCATCAGCCTCCATCTGTTCCACTTCGTTGATGTACAATTTCCAGTTGGTTCGAACACTGACGGAAGCATGGCTCCCGTCGATTTCGGTGAGACCGATCTCGATCTGAGTCCCCCCAACAATTGGTGCGGTGTCGTTGGTGAATTCAATTGTCACCGTTTGCGGCACTGAATTCTTGACCTTGTCGCTCAGTGTGAGCTTGACTGAATCCGCTGCTGCCGCGGCATCGGCGCGCTCGGGGGTCAAAACCCCGAGGGCCAGCATGGTGGTGAAGACGCCGATGAACACCACCAAGGCAAGCCCGAAAGGTAGTCCGATCTTGGTTTTCATCTACTCTTATCTCCTGATTTTGGTCATTCCGGGGGTACTGAGTCCGTTTCCTTCCCTGGGGTCTTAACCCCTCCGGGGCCCCGATCCTATCGGGGTTGGGTCGGCTAGGGCGGCCCTCCCCTGGGTATCACCGATGGGTCACTGGGCGGATAAGCTATGTTGATTCCGTTACGTGCCATGCCGATAACCCCCTCCTTTTCTTAGACTCTGCTAGGGCTTAAAACAATTGCGCATTTGTTGTAGCACCAACGCTTTTTGACTGTCAAGAGATTCTGTTGCGGTAAAATATAAAAATGTTACCAAAGTTTCCAAAATACGTTATGTTCAGTGTACCGATTGCCTGCCTGGGTATCCGCACATCGACCTCTTGACCTCCATTTTGCCCCTGATTTGTTCGGCGGGTTGTCTTTGATGAGTTTGGCGCTGTTTCTAACCATCCGCCAAGATTGAGCGTTCAGGGATTGATTCACGCGCCCATCTATCCCGTCGAGGTTAAGGTTACCAGGAGAAACATTACCCCAGTGTTACGGGGACTGTCTGAACTGTGATTCGTGTGATTAGGGGATGACCATGATGTTCTTATCACGGCCATCATTCAATCAGAGAAATCACGGTTCAGACGAAACCCCAGGGGGCCACGCTGTGCCAGCGGGCCATTTTGGGTCCAGAAAGGGTGTTGTTGTATAATTAGGCTGGCACGGGAAGAGAAAGCGATGACCACGCCGATATTCGACACACACTTGGCCGTCATCCAACTGACGGAGGGGGGCTTCGAGGAGAAGCAGGCCGAGGCCCTGGTGTCTACTGTTGCGACCGTTCTGGGGGGCAGCGTAGCCACCAAGGCCGATTTGGCCAACGTTGAGACGAGCCTCAGGGCGGACATAGCCGGTCTGGAGTCCAGGATGGCCCAAATGGAGACCAGCCTCAGGGCAGACATGGCCGGTCTGGAGTCCAGGATGGTCCAAATGGAGACCAGCCTCAGGGCAGACATGACCAGAATGGAGTCCGGCCTCAGGGAGGACATCGGCAATTTGCGCAGCAGCCTCAACTGGCAAATGTTGGTGGTGGGTCTGACCATCATCGGCCTAACCGTCACGTTAATCAAGCTCATTCCCTGAGGGCGCGCATGTGGGAGGATGGCTTAGAGATGTTTGACACTTACAAGGCGGTGAACACTCTTAAAGAAGCAGGGTTCACCGAGCAACAGGCGGTGGCCCTAGTCAAGGTCCTCGTGGAAGCAATTACCCAGGGACCGGCTACCAGGACCGACATCGCCGAGGTAAAAAGCGCCATATCGTCGTTGAGGTCGGAAATGCTCAGAGCGGCGGCGAGATGAGGGCCGGGCGCCGGGCGGTTAACGCCCTCAAAGAAGCGGGTTTCCCCGACGAGCAGGCCGTGGCCGTCGTGGACACCATCGGCGGGGCCTTGACCGAAGGTCTGGCAACGGAGACCGACTTGGCCGAGGTCAAGGGCAACATTGCGGAACTGCGGACCGACCGTAAGAGCGGTTCAGCTGAGGTGAAGGCCGAAGTCGCAGAGTCCAAAGCAGAGTCGTACCGCCTCTCGTGGTTGATCGTAATGGGGATTGCGGGCATGACTGTCGCCTTGACGGTGGCGTTGGTAAAACTGTTGCCTTAATCCCGCCTTAGACCTCGGCTTTGTTCAGGTTGTTCAGGAACTCCTTGTTGTTGGTCTTGGCCAGGCGCTCCAGGACCCGTTCGGTGGCGCTGGCGGAGCCGTCGTTGGAGACCAGGCTGACCATGCGGCGCAAGAGGAAGATCTGCTTCATGGTCTCTTCGCTGAACAGCAATTCCTCGCGGCGGGTGCCGCTGCGCAGGATGTCCACCGCCGGGAAGTAACGCCGCTCGGCCAACCGGCGGTCCAGGTGCAGCTCCATGTTGCCGGTACCCTACACGTTGGGGTTTCCATGTCAGATGCTGTCGATGAGGGGTTCTAGCTTATCTAAGAACGTCTTTACATTCCCCAGCGCCCGAGAAACTGACTGTGCATCCCGCCAGTTCTCATAAAAGTTTATGTGCAAAGAATTGGCTACATCAAATAGCTCTGCTATTCGTTGGTCATCAGTTTCATCCGATAATTTACCCACGGCATCGTACAACAGTGCATGACCTCTGTGATGCCAGCCCCGTTGTTCAGAAATGGCCTTGACCATCTGAGCCGCAGCACCCCATCCCTTTTCAGATGCTTGGCGCACATCCCCGGCGTCTAATTCGAACCAAGCCTGGTCTAATAACTCTCTTGCCGCTACCCTATACGCTGGGGATTGCATTGCTTCTAATCCTATGACTCAGGTGACATTCCAGGCTATTGACATTACTATACATTGACTAAATGGCGTGTCTAAATTCCGGTGACTCGGATTAGTGATGTCCAAGTGACGAAAATGGGCGTTAGGCACGAAAAGACTTTTTGTGCAATCATTCCATTTTTGGGCAAAACCACTTTTCTAGGCAAGGCCCCTTTTCCGATAGGGGCCTTTGGTGTTCCTCGCCGTTTCGACGTTGCTGGAAGGGCGGCTTAAACCTCTTTGTTCAGGTTGGTCAGGAACTCCTTGTTGTTGTTGGTCTTGGCCAGGCGTTCCAGGACCCGTTCGGTGGCGCTGGCGGAGCCGTCGTTGGAGACCAGGCTTACCATGCGCCGCAAGAGGAAGATCTGCTTCATGGTCTCTTCGCTGAACAGTAATTCCTCGCGGCGGGTGCCGCTGCGCAGGATGTCCACCGCCGGAAAGTAACGCCGCTCGGCCAACCGGCGATCCAGGTGCAGCTCCATGTTGCCTGTGCCCTTGAACTCCTCGTAAATCACCTCGTCCATCCGGCTGCCGGTGTCCACCAGGCAGTTGGCGATGATGGTCAGGCTGCCGCCCTCTTCGATGTTGCGCGCCGCGCCGATGAACTTCTTGGGCGGATAGAGGGCCACCGGATCGATGCCGCCGGAGAGGGTGCGCCCGCTGGAGGGCACGGCCAGGTTGTAGGCCCGGGTCAGGCGGGTGATGCTGTCCAGCAGGATCACCACGTCGTTGCCGAACTCCACCAGCCGCTTCGCCCGTTCCAGGGCCAGTTCGCCAACCCGGCACTGGTCCTCCACGTTGTCGTCGAAGGTGGACGCGAAGACGTCTCCTTTGACCGCCCGGCGCATGTCGGTGACCTCTTCGGGACGCTCGCCGATGAGCACCACCATCAGGATCGCCTCGGGGCAGTTGACTGAAACACCTTGGGCGATGTGCTTGAGCATGGTGGTCTTGCCCGCCTTGGGGGGCGACACGATTAAGCCCCGCTGCCCCAGGCCGATGGGAGCGAACAGGTCGACCATTCGGGAGGCCAGGTTGGTCCGCTCGGTCTCCAGGATAATCTGCTTTTCGGGGAAAATCGGGGTCAGATGTTCGAATTGGGAGCGGTAGCGGGCGTGGACCTGGTCGGTGGCAAGCCCGTTGACCCTCTCCACGCGCACCAGGCCGAAGTACCTCTCCCCTTCTTTGGGGGGGCGCACCTGTCCCGTTACGGTATCGCCGGTGCGGAGTCCGAACCGGCGTATCTGCGACTGGGAGATGTAGACGTCTCCCGTTGGCGGGTGGGAGGCTACCTGGCGCAAGAAGCCGTAGCCCTCGTCCATGGTCTCCAGGATGCCCGAAGAGACCAGCGACTGCTGTGCCGAAGCCACCTGGAATAGGCGGGAAAGCAGCTCCTCCCGGCGCAGTTGGTCCAACGCCGCCCCGTCGGGAATACCTATGTCGTGGGCCACCACCAAAAGCTCGTCTTTGGTCTTTGCGCCCAACTCTTTGACGTCCATGATCTGCTGCGTTGTCGCCATGATCTCCTCTTAAGTCTTGGAAGGTCTTGTTTCCCCTCTACATGGAGAGGGTTAGGATAGGGTTTTGGTTAGCCGCCGCCGGCCTTTTGCCAGTCGGATATGAACCGGGACAGTCCGGCGTCGGTCAGCGGGTGTTGCACCATTTGGAGCAGCACCTTGTAGGGCACCGTGGCAATGTGCGCGCCGACCCGGGCCGCCATAGTGCAGTGCAGGGTATGGCGGATGCTGGCCGCCAACACCTGTGTCTCGATCTGGTGCTTGTCGAATAGGTCCACGATGCCGGCCACCAGGTCGATGCCCTCTTGTCCAATGTCGTCCAGCCGGCCCACGAAGGGGCTGACCACGTGGGAGCCGGCCTGGGCTCCCAGAAGGGCCTGGTTCACCGAGAAACAAAGAGTCTGGTTGACCTTGATGCCGTCCCGAGACAGGGTGGCGATGGCCTCGAAACCGTCGGGCGTCGAGGGAATCTTCACCCACGGGTTGGGAATCCACTCGGCGATCTCCCGCCCCTCGTCGATCATGCCCTCGGCGTCGAGGCTGACCACTTCGACGGAGATGGGGCCGTCAACGATGTCGGCGATTTCCTGCACCGCGTTCCTATAGCTCTGGCGGTCGCCTATGCCTTCTGTGGCGGCCAGAGAGGGGTTCGTGGTAACTCCGCTGATAACGCCAAGCCGTGCGCCGTCCCGGATTTCCTGGATGTTCGCAGTATCCAAGAAAAGCTTCACCTCATCACCTCCTATTTTAAGTCCCCCCTCACCCCGACCCTCTCCCCTTGGGAGAGGGAGTTCCCCTCTCCCCTTGGGAGAGGGCTAGGGTGAGGGCCGTTCCCCCTCCAACAACTTCGCATGAATTGTTTCCTTGACCGCATCCAGTTCTTCAAGTACTTCGTTATTCCAGAATCGAACGACTCTATATCCCAACCCGCATAAAATGCCTGTTCGCCAATCATCGTATTCAATGGCCGTTTGGTGTTGCCCACCGTCAACTTCGACAATTAATGACTTCCCGGCGCGCAGGAAGTCCACCACAAAGTCTCCAATTGGATGCTGGCGCCGAAATTTGAAACCATCCAATCGCCTGTCTCGAAGGTGCGCCCAGAGCAACCTCTCAGCAGGCGTGGAATTGCGTCTCAATTCTCGTGATCTCGATGTGGGTAGCCTGGATCGGGGCATGGTTAGCGTTCGTTGGTCCTCTCTCACATTCTATTTAGCGGACGCCCCCCTCACCCCGGCCCTCTCCCGAGGGGGAGAGGGAGTGATTTGTCCCCTCTCCCCCTGGGAGAGGGTTAGGGTGAGGGACCTCATAGGGGCAGCGGGCGCTGCACGCCCTCGCGGATCGTCTGCTTGGCCACTCCTATGAACTGGTCGAAGAGCGGATGGGGCCGGTTGGGCCGGGAACGGAACTCGGGGTGGAACTGGACTCCAACCATAAATGGATGGTCCCTCACTTCCCCGGCTTCCACCAACGCGCCGTCTGGAGAGAGCCCGCCTACAATGAGGCCGGAGTTTTCCATCGACTCCCGGTAGGCGTTATTCAGCTCGAACCGGTGGCGATGCCGCTCGTTGACCAGCGGGGCCTGGTAAGCCGACATGGTCCAAGTGTTTTCTACGGGACGGCACGGGTAGCAGCCCAGCCGCATGGTGCCCCCCTTGGCGGTTATAGCCCGCTGCTCGGGCATGATGTCGATGACGGGATGAGGCGTATCGGGGTCGAGCTCCGAGGAGTTGGCCCCTTCCAGGCCCATGATGTGCCGTGCCCACTCGATGACCATCACTTGCAGCCCCAGGCACAGGCCCAGGTAGGGGACCTGATGCTCGCGAGCATACTGTACGGTGTCTACCATGCCCTCGACGCCCCGGGGTCCGAACCCTCCGGGCACCACGATCCCGCAGGCGGTGGAGAGCAGGCCGTCCGGGCCGTACTTTTCGATGTCTTCGGAGTGTACCCACTGTAGGTCCACGTCCAACCCATGCTTGAGGCCGGCGTGACGCAGCGCCTCCCGCACCGAGATGTATGAGTCGGGGTACTCGACGTACTTGCCGACCAAGGCGATGGACACCGTGTCGTCAAGCTCTTTCATCCGATTGACCATCGCGGCCCAGTCCGCCATGTCTCGCGGCGTGCCCACCAGTCCCAGGGCATCGGTGATGATGTCCCCCAGTCCGGCGTCCTCCAATATCAATGGCACCTCATACACGTTGTCCACCGTGATGAGTGGTATCACCGCCCGCTCAGGAACGTCGCAAAAGAGGGAGACCTTCTGGCGTATAGAGTCGGGCACAGGGTATTCGCTGCGGCAGAGGATAGCGTCGGGTTGTATGCCGATGGACCGCAACTCCTTGACGCTGTGCTGGGTGGGCTTGGTCTTAAGCTCCTGGGCCGCTGTTAGGTATGGCAGCAGTGTCAGGTGGACGTAGAAAACGTTGTCGCGTCCAACGTCGTTGCGTATCTGGCGTATCGCTTCCAGGAAGGGCAGGCCCTCGATGTCGCCAACAGTACCGCCCACCTCGACGACCACCACGTCGACACCCTGCTCGTCGCCGAGGCTGGTGATGCGCTGCTTGATGTCGGTGGTTACGTGGGGAACGGCCTGGATGGTGCCTCCCAGGAAGTCGCCCCGGCGCTCCTTGGCTATCAGGTTGGAGTAAACGTTTCCGGCGGTCAGATTGGATGAACGGGTAAGCTCGACGTCGATGAACCGCTCGTAGTGCCCGAGGTCCAGGTCGGTCTCACCTCCGTCGCTGGTGACGAAGACCTCGCCGTGCTGGTAGGGAGACATTGTTCCGGGGTCGACGTTGAGGTAAGGATCGAGTTTGACTACGGAGACGGAGAGGCCGCGGCTTTTGAGGATGCGCCCGATGGAGGCAACTGCAATCCCTTTGCCGATAGAACTGACGACTCCGCCGGTGACGAAGATGTATTTAGTGGCCATGTGCCAGCGCCAAAACTAACCGTCCGGCAGTCTGAGTGCGCCTTGAAGCGAATGGGGATGCCTAAAAGTGGTAAAGAAGGCGGGAGTCGATAAGAAGCCGTAGCCGAAATTAAGTAATCGACAAAGTATAGGCATCACAAATAGTTAGTGTCAACCCTGGCGAGTCTGCGTTCCTATCGCCAAAAGGCCGGGTAGACCCGGGTATGATAATATTCGAAGAGACTCCAGCCCGCCGTCGAGGAAGGTGGACGAGGCGAAGAATATGACTACAGGCTTGCCAGCCCCCGGCCTATCGGGCCCTGACCAACATGCTGCGATCAGCCAACTTTTCCTTGAGCAGGCACGTGAAGAATTGGAGCGTGATGACCGGCTCCAGGCTTCGGAGAAGACTTGGGGTGCGGCGGCTCACGCCATCAAGGCCATAGCTGAGCAGCGTGGTTGGAGCCATGATCATCATGGGCTGGTTTTGGCGGCCGCGTTGCATTTGTCCAAGGAGTTTGATCGGCCGGACTTCGAAGAATTGACCTACACGGCCAGGCAAATGCATAACAATTTCTACGAGAACCAGCTAGAAACCGGCGACATTCTGCGTGCTCTGGAGCGCACTTCCTTTTTCGTGGACGAATTAGAAGACGTCCGTAATTCACCGCCGCGGCCATTTTCCATCGAGGACACAACGGACCGTAATCGGTTGAGGAGATTAACCGGGCTTCAACTGAATGTCGGAGATCATTCTCCGGTAGGGTTTTCCCGGTCCGCACGTTGACTTCACCAACGGCGCAGACGTAGGCAATCCCGGGGCACACTTGAGGGTAAAGAGGAACAATAACCTATCAAGTCGGTGGATAGTAAGGAAACCACAGGAACACCCCAGCCTGAGATCGCCGGGGCGTTCCTGTGCGCTAAGAACTTGTTAGGAGTGAGTTTACGAGGAGTTTTATAGCAGCAGTCCCTGGAATACGGCGGACTGCTTCTGGAAGACCTGGACCCGGTGGCGGGCAATTTCCACGACGAAGAGCCGGTTCTCGTCGTCAACGTCCACCGCGACTGGACCGGCGAAGAGCCTTTCCCGCTCGGCCAGGTTCTGGGCCATCTCGCGGCCCTTGACGATGGTGGGGTCTAGCTCGACCCGTTCCCGGCCCCACTTGGACAGGGTCGCTTCGCCGTGGAGCTTGGTGGCGAAGGAGCCGTCGGGGTGGAATATCTGAACACGGTCGTTCTTCCAGTCGGCAACGTAGATGACGCCGTCCTTATCGACTGCCACGCCGGTGGGACGGTTGAACTCCCCGTCGCCGTCTCCCGAAGTCCCGAACTTCATCAGGAACTGGCCTTCGGAGCTGAACTTCTGGACCCGGTCGTTCCGCCAGTCGGCCACGTAAACGTCCCCGTTATGGTCGATTTCGATTCCCCAGGGCATGTCAAACTGGCCGTCCTCGCTGCCGTAAGTCCCCCACTTGCGGATAAACTTACCGTCTTTGGTGAACACCTGGATACGGCTGTTTCGACTGTCCACCATGTATAGGTTGTCGTCTTTGTCGAAAGCCAACCCAGATGGGCGGTCGAACTCTCCGTCGCCGCTGCCTTCCTTTCCCCAGCTTCCCTGGCAATTGCCGTCCTTGTCGAAGAACGTGATGCGCTGCATCCATTCGTCGGCTACGTAGGCGTTGCCCTGGCTATCCAGCGCCACCGAAGTGGGCCACATGAAGCCGCCGTCGGGAGCGCCGGGTATGGCCTCTTCGGGGTGGTACTTGTGACCAAAGTCCCGGACCATGTCCTCGTCCAACGTAAACACCGTCACCCGCTTGCAGGGATAAAAAGCCGGGGTCTCGGTGCCGCGGCTCAGCACGTAGAGCCGGTCCTCCGCGTCGTGGGTTATGGCTACGGGGTTGAAGAAACCGTTGCCGGAGCGGGATTCCGACCTGCCGATGGTGTGGCTGTATTGGAACGTTACAGGCGCGATCTCAGTAACCATAATTCCTCACAAAGGGCGCCTGTGGACAGGGCGCCCTATATAGATAGTTGGATTTTGCCGTCCCTCGGGCCTATCGGCGGCCTTACTTGATGAAGTCGAACTGCTCGAAGTTGCCGCCCAAGATCGACTGGGCGTCCAGCCCCATCCACTGGTCCAGCAGGGAGGCGTAGGTGCTGCGGAAGTCATTGTTCCACCGCAGGTCGCCCTCGTCCTGCTTGCTGGGGTCGAGGGATGGGTATTCTCCGTAAGTTCCACCCTTGACCGAGTCGCCGATCACGAAGGCCACGCTCCCCGAGCCGTGGTCGGTGCCGGAGCCATTATCCTTTATACGGCGTCCGAACTCGGTGAACATGAGGATGACGACTTCCTCGTTCTTGTGGTGCTCTTTCAGGTCCTCGTAGAGGTCGCTGACTGCGTTGGTCACATCGCCCCAGAGCTTGGGGAAAGCGATGTTCTGGTTGGCGTGGGTGTCGAACGCCCCGGGGTTCAGGCCGGTATAGAGCACGCGGGTCCCGAACTCGGCCAGATGGACCTGGGAGATGCTCTTGACCCACTGGGAGAACATGTCGCCGCCGTATTCGACGCTGGAGGAGTAGGTCAGGGGAGCGGTGTTCAGGATGTCCGCACCCTTCAGGGCATCCAGTCCCGTTTGCGAAAGGTAATCGTTGGCCGGGCCGGTGCCGATCAGCGGGGAGTACATGCGGGCGAAGATGTCCAGGGCTTCCGAGCGCTGGTCTTCGCCGTCGATGCCGGTGAGCACGCCGTAGGTGTCCAGGTTGCCGACGGACGCGACAGACACACCGGGGCTGGCCAAAGCCCTGGGCAGGCCGCGACCGAAGCTAACGGCAGTCAAGACGTTTTCTTTGTCGGGGTCCAGGTCGCGGACGGCCTTGCCCAGCCAACCCTCGGTACCCATCTTGTCCGGCTCGGCGGTGTGCCAGATGTCCATTGAGCGGAAATGGGAGCGAATCGGGTTGGGATAGCCGATGCCCTGGATGACGGCAACTTTGCCTTCGTCGTAGAGCCTCTTCATCGGTGCCATGGCCGGGTGGAAGCCGACCTGGTCGTTGATGTGCAGTACGTCCTGCGGCGCGACCTTCAGGGCCGGGCGGTGGTCGGCATAATGAGGGTCACTGTAGGGGATGATGGTGTTCACCGCGTCGTATGCCCCCGACATCTGCAGCACCACCAGCACCGGGTCTTTCTTATTGGACGTCATGGTCATCTCCTTCCAAATTGGGGTTCGCGGTCCGGCCTGCTGGTTGGCAGACCCCTGGGGCCGGACTGTCCGGCTTAGGCGTATAGATACTCTTTGGTTGAGACGATCATCTGCATCGTCTTGGTGACCTGTTCGGGGAATTCCTCAGAACTGGTGTTTAGGTCGCCGCTCTGGCCCGCCTGGTCGATCAGCATGTTCCGGGTGTCGTCGGCCAGTTCATAGTGGCCCATGTATTGGAGGCAGCCGTCGACCAACTGGTCCGGCGTGATCACCGGCGTGGCATGGGCCAGCCTGGCGATGATCGACTGGATGCCGGGGTGGCTCAGGTCGGCCACGAACTCGGCGGTGAAATTAATCCGGTGTACCAAAGTGCCGCCATCGATCCATTCCTGGCCGGTGTGCCAGCCTTCAACCGAGGGCGGGTTCAATATCTCCTGCCCCATGAACTTCATTTCATCGAAGATCCACTCGAAACCGGGCTTGGGGGATGTCCAGTCTCCCGCCAACCGCAGAGTGCCTATGACGGTCTCGATAGGGCTCTTGATCCGGGAGAACCGTGCGTTCTTGAACGCGTCCGAGTGGAACAGCACCCGGAGCATGGACCGGATGTCGTAGTTGGACCGGAAGTATTCGTCTTCCAGCATCTTGATAGTTTCCGGGTCTACGGGAGGTGTGTCCATCCAGGAAGGCACCTGAGCATCATCGGATATGAAGTACCGGTACAGGTGCCTCGAAAGGAACCGGGCCGCTGACGGCTGTTTGCAGATGATGTCTATTATGTCCTCGCCGTTGAAGTCGCCCGTCTCTCCCAGGAACGTCTTCTCCCCGTCATCATGGTCGGCGGGGTTATAGACGAACCGGCCTTCGTAGCGGCCGTAAGGCTGACCGGGGATCCCGTTGGCGATGGTCCATCCGGTGAAGGCCCGGGCGCATTCCTTGACGTCATCCTCGGTATAGTTGAACTTGCCGTCCATTCCTACGCCCATGGAGAACAATTCAAGGAGTTCTCTTCCGTAGTTCTCGTTGATCGCTCCCTTGTGACTGAGGCAGTTGTCGAGGTAGTAGATCATCGCCGGGTCCTTGGAGATCTCCAGCAACATGTCCCGGAAACTGCCCATCCCACAGCGGCGGAACATTTCCAATTCGACGTAGGACGTGATGTAGCTCTGAGTCTTGCTATCGGCAGTGCACAGAATGCCGTGCCAGAAGAGTGTCATCTTCTCAGCCAGGGCCGCCCGGGAGTTGATCATGCGCCACGCGGTGTATTCCGGCAGGCCCCTGGTGTGGTGGTTCCACTCTATAAAGTAGCGTTCGGCCAGGTCCATTTCCAGGCCGTCCGGGTTGTCTTCGGGATGAAGAAGCTCTTCAACCGTGGCTTCGTAGCCTTTGGCTGCCCGCTCTTCTAGCTCTTCGTATCTTGCCCCAAAGCC
This sequence comes from Dehalococcoidia bacterium, assembly GCA_965197545.1. Classification (GTDB taxonomy): domain Bacteria; phylum Chloroflexota; class Dehalococcoidia; order Lucifugimonadales; family UBA3495; genus CATOSP01. Next base: position 835,416 of record CBDANJ010000007.1, on the reverse strand, counting down.
AGCCCGGCGCATCAGGTGCGCCATCAATGCGATGTCGTTATTCGCCATACGAACTCCTTCTTTGTCTGAGCACGCCAGAGGTCGGCATGGTTCTCAAGTATCCGCCCTATGGTAGCATTTCCTGGCCGGAGTCTGTCAACCTCAAAGGCGACTCGAGAGCGCATTTGGGAATATTTAGTCCCAGCGAGTATCTGAGTTTAACTCTGTTAGACTTCGCGGAATTCAGGCTCCGGGTCTTCCAGGTAGAAGCCGTTGTCCCAAAGTTCGTCCAGGTATTGCTGTTCGGTGTCGGTAAGGGGAGGCGTTTCCACTGCCGCGGTGTACTCTTTCAGCTCCTCAAGGGTCGTGAAGTTGGGCAACACCGATATGATCTCGGACTTCTTCAGGCAAAACTGGATGGCCGACTGGGCCAGCGTCCGAGTGTCTTCCAATTCGAGGAAGCGGACCCGGTCCACCTTCTGCAACGCCTCCGTTAGCCATTCGGCGCGCCGGTGGGCCCGGTGGTCGCCTTCCGCGAAGGTTGGTATCTCGATGAACTCTCCCGTCAGGGTGTTGGATGCGTGAGGGACCCGCGAGATGAGGCCCACCTCGTGTTCGCGGGCGATGGGGAAGAAGTCTTTGGCCGGTTCCTGCTCCAGGATGCTGTAAATGATCTGCAGGCTGCCCACGTGACGGTCAGTCATCGAAGTCTGCCCTTCCTCTAACCAGCCGATATCCGGCCCGAGGGCCACTCCGTAGTAGCGGATCTTGCCGTCGAACTGCAACTGTTCTAGCGTCTCGAACAGTTCGTCCCGTTCCAGCGCGTCCAATCTGGGGTTGTGGACCTGGTAGATGTCAATGTAATCGGTGCCCAGCCGCTTCAGGCTTTGCTCGCAGGCGAAAGTCACGAACTCGCGGTCGAACCGTTGTATCCGCTCCTGGTGGCCGATTCTGGGGGTAGTCTTATCGTAGAAATCGTAGCCGAACTTGGTGGCGATGACAAGGTCGGTGCGGCGATGTCCCAGCACCTTGGCCAGCAACTCTTCACCGTAACCCTCGCCGTAGGTGTCGGCGGTGTCGAAAAAATTTATGCCCTCTTCGACCGCGTTCTCCAACAGGGCCACGCGTTCGTTGTCCTCCAACTTGCCCCACCAGTCGGTGGCGACGGTCCACACGCCGAATCCAACTTCGGACAGGTTAAGTTCGGTGCGGGGTAGCTGGCGGTACTCCATATCTCAACTCCTCAAGTCTAGCCTGCGGTGGCGGACAGCCCCAGGCTTCCCTTGATTTCATCCACCTTGCGGCAGAATTGCTCGTCAGTCAACACAGGCTCCAAGTCTCCGAGGGTTACCTGGTCCAGAATTTCAACCCAAGAGGTGCAACCGCTGTACTCCTTGTAATAGGGCACGGCCGCAGGCTGGCCCAGCCGGTAAACCCGGAGCAGCATAATCGTCAGGGGAAGCATCGGCTTCCAATGCAAGCGCGATTGGGCGTATTCCTTGGTCCAGATGTGATGCGATTGGAGATCGTCCACCTTTTCCTGGTCTAACACCTCCAGCACCTCTTCCGCCCGGGCGAAGTGGGTGAAGGCGATCTTTTCCGAGTCCCTGGGACGTTCCAACAATGCTTCGAGGGCTGGTTGGTGTTCGGGTTGAAGCAACTCAGCCTTCTGGTGTTCGTAGGTTGGATAGAGGACGAATTCCCGGTGAATCACCCGGAAGTCTTTGCCGTCCTCGTGGATGCCTCCCTTGCGCAGCAGCAAGATTTGGTCACCATTGGAAAGGGCTTCCACGGTGATGGCCCATTCCTTGAGAGCCATATGGCAGGTGTCGGAAGCGGTCATATCGTCAACCTCCCGGTGTGTGCCGTGTGCAGGTGAATCGCGGTGGATTACTCAGTTGGACTACTCGACTGAAATGTTATCACAGGTTATTGGTTACGGTTGCAAAACTCACTGTAATCTGGAACATCTTCGCCTAATACATAGAGCCAATAGTAAGTGCCCGTGTCCCCCATATATTTGAACTGCTTGCGCACGTCCTTGAGTAGTGCGTAGAAGTCCCCTTGAGAGCGCAGGTAAGTCCGTATGTCCCCGGACTCGTCAGAAAGCTCGATGAGCCGTTGGGCGTTGTGTACGGTGGCGGCTATCTTCCTCCGGTTGCGAACGATGGACGGGTCGGCTGCGAGCGCGTCTATTTCCGTCTCGTTCATTGTGGCAACGGCGCCAACGTCAAATCCCTTAAATCCTTCCCGGAAACCGGGCCATTTGTTGCTGACCACCTTCTAGGAGAGACCGCTTTGAAAGACTGCTTTGGTCATCACTTCCAAATAGTCGTTCAAGCTCTTGGGTACGATCTTCTCCGGAGCTTCGTGGTCGGCCCTATGCTCGTGTTGCGTGCTCACCTATAACGCTCCTATTCAGAAAACCTAGCGGCTGGACGGGATCAGGTGCTCCAACTTCAGCAGACGGGTAATGTTGCGGCTGGTGACTTCCGCCACTTCTTCCAGGCTAATTCCCTTTAGCTCGGCCAACTTCTGGGCAACGTTGTTGACGTGGCGCGGTTCGGTCCAATTGTGCCGGTGCTTCTTGAAAGGCTGGGGTGAGGCGTCGGTCTCCAGAACGATGTTTTCGAGAGGAATTACCGTCGCCACTTCCTGCAACTCGGGCAGCCGGAGCAGCGGCCTCGCCAGGGAAATGAAAAACCCGGAGTCGACGCACTCCCGCGCCGTGGGTTCGTCTCCCTGGAAATAGTGCATCACCCCGCCCACATCGCCTGCCCCCTCTTCCCGCAACGTTTGAAACACTTCCCGATGGGACTCCCTTGAATGGAAGATGATGGGAAGGGAGAGGCTGCGGGCCAGTCGAATCTGTTCCCGGAATACCTGGTACTGGACATCGTGGCCCGGGGAATCGGGCAGGAAATCCAAGCCGATTTCGCTGATGGTCACGACTTTCTCTGAGTCCTCGGCGAGGGACTTCAGCTCTTCGTAGATCGCCCCGTCGATCCGGTTGTATGCCTGCATTGGGTGGATGCCGACGCCCGCGTACAGCATTTCGTACTGGTTCGAAAGGTCGATGCACTTCTTTGTTGATTCAACCGTGGTCCCGGCCAATACCACGAAGCCGACCCCGGCTTCCTCGGCCCGTTGCAGAATCTCCGGCATCTCGTGGGCCGGGTAGTTGTCGATGTGGGTATGACAGTCGCCGAGAAACAGGTCTTGAGGCATGGGTCTAGCTCCTGGTTAAACGTTGGGCACAGGGTGAGATGGCGGCCAACTGGACCGGATCGGGTGTCCATTATCGGTGTCCGTTAAATGGATACGGCAGTTGCGATTTACGTGGAACAAAGTATACACCAAGCTCCAGAATAGTTGGCTCTCGACTAGACATTTCGAGCGGGGGCGGAACGCTGCGCGGCTCGGCGCGGGAAGGACAGATGCGCAGAGACTTTGACTACAATTCACCACCGTTCCAGGTTACGATTATCGTTGACACTGGCTAACCGGAATGCTAGCATAATTGTCGACCTAGACAGTCAACAATTGTCCTGTTATCCTGACAATCCCCATTGGAAAGCTATGGATAACCGCAGGGCTTGATCCACTTGGAGGATGACTAAATGACCACTCAGAGGGTCATCTCCCGTACCGACACCAGTTCCAGTGATTTGGATACCGATTACAAATGGGGATTCACGATCGACATCGACTCGGAGGTCGCGCCCAAGGGCCTTAGCGAGGATATCGTCCGGCTGATTTCGGCCAAGAAGGGCGAGCCCGAATGGATGCTGGAATGGCGCCTTAAGGCTTACCGTCATTGGCTGCGTCTGAACTACGAGGAGCCCGCTTGGGCCAACATCCAGCACCCCAAGATAGATTTCCAGGACATCTACTACTACGCCGCGCCTTCCTCCGGTAAGGACGCTCCCAAGAGCCTGGACGAAGTAGACCCTGAAATATTGGAAGCTTTCGACAAGCTGGGCATCCCCTTGGCCGAGCGGGAGAAGCTGGCCGGCGTGGCCGTGGATGCGGTGCTCGACAGCGTTTCCGTCGCAACCACCTACCAGGAAACGTTGGAAAAGCAAGGAATCATCTTCTGCTCTATGAGCGAAGCAATCCGCAACCATCCGGACCTGGTGCGGAAGTACTTGGGCTCGGTGGTCCCTTACGGCGACAACTTCTACGCCAGCCTCAATTCGGCGGTGTTCAGCGACGGTTCATTTGCCTACATTCCCAAGGGAGTCCGCTGCCCCATCGAGCTGATGACCTACTTCAGGATAAACCAGGCCGACTCGGGCCAATTCGAACGGACCCTGATCATCGCTGAAGAAGGCAGCTACGTCAGCTACCTAGAGGGTTGCACGGCCCCCGCCCGCAAGACCCACCAGCTTCACGCGGCGGTGGTTGAGTTGGTCGCGTTGGACGACGCCGAGATCAAGTACTCGACCCTGCAGAACTGGTTCCCCGGCGACCGTGACGGCAACGGCGGGGTCTACAACTTCGTCACCAAGCGGGGCAAATGCGCGGGCCAGAACTCGAAGATCTCCTGGACCCAGGTGGAGACGGGCTCGGCCATTACCTGGAAGTACCCCAGCGTAATACTGCAGGGTGACAACTCCGTCGGTGAGTTCTACTCGGTGGCGCTGGTCAACAACCACCAGCAGGCCGACACCGGCACCAAGATGATCCACATGGGCAAAAACACCAAGAGCACCATCGTGGCCAAGGGAATCTCGGCGGGCCAGGGCAACGCCACCTACCGGGGATTGGTCAAGATCATGCCCTCGGCGGACAACGCCAAGAACTTCACCCAGTGCGATTCCCTCCTAGTAGGGGATAAGTGCGGAGCGCATACGGTCCCGTACATTGAGGTGCGCAATCCCACCGCCCAGATGGAGCACGAGGCTTCCACTTCCAAGGTCAGCGATGACCAGCTCTTCTACTGTCAGCAGCGGGGGATTGGGGTTGAGGATGCCCACTACATGATTATCAACGGCTTCTGCCGCGGAATCTTCCAGGAACTCCCCTTCGAGTTCGCCATGGAAGCGTCTCAATTGCTCAAGGTCAGCCTGGAAGGGGCTGTGGGATAAGAGACGGATGACCTTGGAAGAGCGAGTAAGCCGGTTGGAGGGGGCATTCGAACAGTTTCCCGGGCGTTTAGACGCTCTGGAGAATAGTTTGAGGTCCGAAATCAGATCATCAATCGCTGCGTCAGAGAACGGGCTGAGGGCCGAGATCAAGGGGGCGGAACTGCGGTTGACTTTATGGCTCGGTGGGCTCATGTTCGCCGCCGCCGGGCTGGCCGTAACAATAATTAAGTTGTTCCCGTAGACGCAGGACGGGTGAGGGGATAGGCAGGTTAATCACAATGACCGAGGCAACCACAGTCCGCACCGAACCTATGCTAACGGTCAGCGACCTTCACGTTAAGGTGGCCGACTCGGACATCCTGAACGGGATAGACTTCTCCGTCAACGCCGGTGAGGTCCACGCCATCATGGGCCCCAACGGCTCCGGAAAGAGCACTTTGGCCAACGTGCTGGCCGGCAGGCCGGAGTATGAGGTCACCCAAGGGCAGGTGACCTACCAGGGTAAGGACTTGCTGGCGATGGAACCAGAACAACGCGCCCGCGAGGGTGTGTTCCTCGCGTTCCAATACCCGATGGAGCTTCCTGGTGTCCGGGCCTGGCAGTTCCTGAAAGCCGCCGTGGACGCCCTCCGCGAGCACAAAGGCGAGGAAGAGCTGAGCGCCCGAGAATTCGACCGGATGCTCAGAGACAAAATCCAAATGGTGGAGATCGACCCCGATCTTGCCCGCCGCACGGTCAATGAAGGCTTTTCCGGCGGCGAGAAGAAGCGCAACGAAATCCTGCAAATGGCCATGCTGGAACCCACTCTGGCCGTCTTGGACGAGACCGACTCCGGACTGGACATCGATGCCCTGCGCATCGTGGCTGACGGGGTCAACAAGCTCCGCAACGAGTCCAACGCAATCGTCCTGGTCACCCACTACCAACGAATGCTCAACCACATCGCCCCCGACTTCGTCCACGTCCTGATGGATGGCCGGATCGTCCGTTCTGGAGGCCCCGAGTTGGCCCACGAGTTGGAGGACAAAGGCTACGACTGGATCAGGGAAGCCGTGGAAGCAGAGGCTTAAGGGCTGGCCGCGTCAGGCCGCGCCCTCAACACATCATGACCCAAACACTGGATAGGCTAGAAACATACCGCAACGGGTTCCAGGCGTTGCTTGAGGGCCCGGCTGCAAGCGAACCCGCCTGGCTCCGGGAACTGCGCATGGAAGCCTGGGCGCGGTTCAACGAGACTGGTTTCCCCACCGCCCGGCGCGGCAACGAACGTTGGAAGTACACAAACCTCCGCCCACTGGCCGCGACTCTCTTCGAATACTCACTTGCCGGAGATGCGGCGAGCGGTATTGATATCGAGACTGTCCGCGCTCTGGTTCCCTGGCACGATGACTGGGCCAACCTGGTTTTCGTGGACGGCAGATTCTCGGAAATCCTGTCATCCACACCCGTGGAACAGAATGGCATGGTGTCCGGCAGCCTGGCGTCGGTCATTGCCCACGGCGCGGAATCCCTCCAACCACACCTGGGTAAAGTGGCCGCATCTGACGACGATGCCTTCACCGCGCTGAATACCGCGTTTCTCTTCGACGGCGCGGTGGTTAGCGTTCCCGACGGCGTAACGGTCTCGACACCCATAAACCTGGTGTTTATTTCCTCCGACCGGTCCACCGCCCAAGTAACCCACCCACGCATACTTGTCCAGGTGGGCAACAACGCCAGGGTTACACTGGTGGAAAGCTATGCCAGCCTTGACCGTTCCCAGTATTTCACGAACTCGGTCATGGAAATGGCCGTCGGCGATGGGGCTCAAGTCGACCACTACCGGTTGTTGATGGACACCCCGGACGCCTTCCACGTCGGGACGAGCAGGGTGTTGCAAGGCCAGGACAGCTCGGTGACCTCTTCCTCGTTCACCACGGGCACGGCGATGGCCAGGAACGACCTCTTAGTCACCCTCGACGCCCCAGGCGCAGTCTGCAACCTTAAAGGCCTTTATGCGACGACGGGCAGTCAGCACATAGACAACCTGATCAACATCGACCACGCCAAGCCCCATACCACCAGCAGGCTATTTTACAAGGGAATCCTGGCTGGGAAGTCCCGGGCCGTGTTCGGGGGCACTGTGTTGGTTCGGAAAGACGCCCAGAAGGCCGACTCCCGCCAGACTGATAAGAACCTGGTCCTCTCCCACGAGGCGGAAGTCGATAGCAAGCCTGCCCTCCTGATCTACGCCGACGACGTCCAGTGTGGTCACGGCGCCACCGCCGGACACATCGATCAGGACACCCTTTTCTACATGCAAAGCCGGGGGTTGGACAGGCCTACCGCCACCAAGATGTTGATTCAAGCATTCGCCGCCGAAATCGTCGACACCGTGGGGGTCGATGCGGTGCATAGTTTCCTAGAAAGGGTTGTCTCAGCAGCCATCCCTACAAACACGGTCATATTCGGGGGCAAACCATGACCACTGGCAACCATTCGCGAGGTTCTTCAGTCACCGGCCCCGGTATGGACGTCGAGAAGGTGCGCGCTGATTTCCCAGTCCTCCATCAGACCGTCAACGGCAAGCCGCTGGTCTACCTCGATAACGCCTCCACCAGTCAGAAACCCCAGGCGGTTATCGACTCGCTGGTGCAGTATTACAGCGCGGACAACTCCAACGTCCACAGGGGTGTCCATACCCTCAGCCAACGGGCTACGGACCACTATGAGGAGGCCCGGACCAAGGTCCGGAACTTCCTGAATGCCGAATCAGACCACGAAATCATCTACGTCCGCGGCACGACCGAAGGGATCAACCTGGTGGCCCACTCTTTCGGCAGGCAAAATATCGGGGAAGGTGACGAGATCATCGTCACCGCGATGGAGCACCACTCCAACATCGTACCCTGGCAGATCCTATGCCAAGAAAAAGGCGCTTACCTGAAGGTGATCCCCATCAACGACCATGGCGAGTTGTTGATGAACGAGTACGAAAAGCTGTTGAGCCCCAGGACCAAACTGGTGTCCATCGTCCACCAGTCCAACGCCCTTGGCACTATAAATCCAGCCAAGGAGATCATCGACATGGCCCACAGCCGGGGAGTCCCCGTGCTGCTGGATGGCGCTCAGTCGGTCCAACACGTGCCCGTCGACGTGCGCGGCCTGGGATGTGACTTCTTCGCGTTCTCAGGACACAAGCTCTACGGCCCCACCGGGATAGGAGTCCTTTACGGCAGGGCAGAACTCCTCGACTCGATGCCCCCCTACCAGGGCGGCGGAGAGATGATCAAGTCGGTGACTTTTGAGAAGACCATCTACAACGACCTGCCCCACAAGTTCGAGGCCGGGACCCCCGACATCGCCGGAGCCATCGGGCTGGGAGCGGCGATTGACTACGTCTCCAACCTTGGGATGGAGAACATCCAGGCCTACGAGCACGAACTCCTGGAATACGGTACAGAGCGCCTTTCAAGCATTGAAGGTCTGAGTATAATAGGAACGGCCAAAGAGAAGGGCGCAGTGCTTTCCTTCGTGATGGAGGGTATCCACCCCCACGACATCGGGACTATTCTGGACATGGAAGGCATCGCCGTCCGGACCGGTCATCATTGCGCCCAGCCAGTCATGGACCGGTTTGAGATTCCCGCCACGGCCAGAGCGTCCCTGGGACTTTACAACACAAAGGAAGAGATAGATGCCCTGGTCAAGGGCATCGACCGGGCAATCGAGGTCTTCAGCTAATGTCCGATCTGAGTGAGCTTTACCAGGAAATCCTGCTGGAGCACAACAGCAAGCCCCGCAACTTCCACAAGTTGGAGGACGCCGACCGCTCTGCAGACGGTTACAACCCGTTGTGCGGGGACAAGGTCGCATTGTACCTAAAGCTGGACGGCGGCGTCATCAGCGACGTTGGGTTCCAGGGCTCCGGCTGCGCGATCTCCAGGGCTTCCGCCTCTATGCTCACCCAGAGCATCAAGGGGCACAGCGTCGAACGTGCCGAAGAGATATTCGACGCCTTCCACCGGATGCTCACCGAACCGGGTGAAGAACCCGACTACGATACCCTGGACGACCTGGAGAGCCTGGCCGGAGTCGCCGAGTTTCCCACCAGGATCAAATGCGCGATCCTTGCCTGGCACACGCTCAAGGCCGCCCTGAAAGGCGGCTCCGACTCCGTCACCACGGAGTGAAGGACACGTCTCCAAGCCGCACCCTGAATGATTGGCGGAATCATCGGGCGATGACTAACTATATCGAGGAGCATAAAGATATAAGTCGGCGGTTCTTTACGAAAGCCGCTGATGCCTTAGCGGAGGAAGACCTGTTACAGGCTTCAGAGAAGCTGTGGGGAGCTTCCGCACACATGATCAAAGCTGTCGCTGAAGCCCGAGGCTGGTAACACTACGGACACCGGGAGTTATTCCAGGTCGTTCACCGGCTAGTGCAGGAAACGGGAGACGAAGAGTTCAGAGACCTCTTCGATATTGCGAATAGTCTGCACATAAATTTCTACGAAAACCGCATGGACAGCCAATGGATCGAGAATCGGACCGAGAGGATTGGCAACCTATTAAACAAGTTGGAGCCGTTGTCTTAGCTTACAGGTTCCTTCGCCGTTCGTCCTCGAGAGACCATGCCAGACGTTCCAGACGTAACGCTTGACGGCCTCTATGGCCAGATGGTCCTTGACCATTATCGAAACCCCAGGAACCGCCAGCCCCTCGACGCCCCGGACGTTGAGGCCGAGGAGTTCAATCCCTTCTGTGGAGACCGAGTAGTCTATCAACTTGAGCTTGACACCGAAGGGCGAGTGACTAACTCCAGCGCCCGGTCGGAAGGCTGCACCATCATACAGGCTTCCGCATCCATGATGGCCCAACTCTCCACGGGCAAAACCCTTCTTGAGTTACAGGAGATGTCGGACCAGGTCAGAAGCATGATGCGGGGGCGGCTATCCGACCGTGAGGCCGCCGAAATGGGCGACCTTCTGGCGCTTCAAGCCGTCAGGCAATACCCGGTACGGATAAAGTGCGCCTTGCTGCCCTGGACGGCGCTGGAAGTCGGTGTAGAGGAGTTTATCTCCAAACAAGGCGCTTAGAAGAAACGCCCTAAACCGCACCATTCTCCTTTAGGGTAAGAACTCCGCTAAACTCTGGCCCCTAACATCACCGGGCCTCTACTCCTGTCCGGCGCGTAGCAGCCCTTTCAAATACGCGATGTGGCCCACGTGTTGGTAGACTTCCCCGATGATCTGGCGGCAGATCGCCCCGATGGACATCTCAGGACGCTGCTCCCTCGGTACTACCGGGTAATCATCGCCGGTCAAGGTTTTAAGGTATTCCAATGTAGCCGCCCGCACGGCCTCGCCGTAGTTTAGAAGCTCCGCCAGGTCCAGGGCAGGGAATTGGGCCACCTGCTCCTGGGTGTGGCCGAAGCCGTTGTCCCGCGTGGGGAGTCCAAACTTCTCGTTCCAACCGTCCCGTTCCCATATCTCCGTCTGCCGCTGGATGAAAAACTGGAACCACATGTCCTCCACTCTTAACATGTGCCATAGTATCCAGCCGATGGGATTCGCTTCCGGCCCCGCCCGCCAGCCCATTTCCTCGGCGGTCAAGTCCTGGACCGCTTCCAGCAAGAACTCCCGCTCCTTGTCCAACGCATCCGCCACGAATTCGTTAAGCTCCATAATGTCCTCCGCCGTCTCGTTTGCTCACGGCCATTATATAAGAGCCGGACGTACTATAGGCGGCCAGCCTTGTGCTAAACTGCACTGGCCCTGGCCGGATGGACCTACACTGGCTGGCGCGATTGACAATAAATACCTCTGCCGAAGGAGCCCAGCACATGGCCGAATCCCTGATAACGGACGAGGTCCGAGCCCTGATCGGTCAAGAGACCGAGCCGGAGCGTAACCGCTTCTCCATCAGCGACGAGATGGCTTTCGACGTAGCCGATGCGATTCAGGACCCCAACCCGCTCTACGTGGACCCGGACCACGCCGGGCGCAGCCGTTTCGGGGCGCTGCTCTGCCCGCCTTTGGCTACCTGGAAGGATATCGCCCCTCCCGTGGGCTACTTCGGAGCGGGCCAAGAGTCCCATTTTCAAGTGCCGCTGCCCTTCAACAGCTACGGGCTCAACGGCGGCGCGGACTGGCAATTTCTGGCTCCTCCATACGTCGGGCTGTGGGTCACCCGGAAGTTCCGGATCCTGGATATCTACGAGAAGCAGGGGCGTTCCGGTCCGCTGGTGTTCGTCGTGCGCCAGGAAATCCAGACCGACGAGAACGACAACGTGGTAAACCAGGCCCACCGGGTGAGCATTCACCGCGCCCTTCCCGCCGGCGAAGACCCCGATGAGGCGGTCAACGCCAGGGATGATCTGGTTACCGTAGACGTTTCTCCTCCCAGCCCGGTTGAGGTCTTTACCCGGCCAGAAGCCACCGCGGCGACCCAGCGCCACTTTGAGGATGTCGACCTGGGGATGGAAGTGCCCCAGGTCGTGAAAGGCCCTCTGACGACCACCCACCTTGTGCGTTGGGCGGCGGCCAACGGCAACTACGCCAGGATTCACTGGGACCTCCCCTTTGCCCAGTTACGCCAGGGGCTGGCCAACGTGGTGGTCAACGGCTCCCTCAAGAACCAGTACCTTGGCCAACTGATGACCGATTTTGCCGGAGATGAAGGCTGGTTCAAGCGCTTCTACGTCGAACACCGGGGCATGGACTACCCGGGCGACGTGATCACGGCCTCCGGCCACGTCACGGGCAAGGAAGAAAAGGACGGTTTTGGCTACGTCCATTGCCGGGTGGCGTTGCGCAACAGCCGGGGAGAGCAGACCGCCTCGGGGACCGGGACCGTCGTTCTCCCTAAGCGCGGCCAAACCCTGCCGTTGACGTGGGAGGCGGAGGACTGATGCCCCTCGGTCTCCTCGAAGGGATCAGGGTACTCGACTTGGGCCCGGAGATAGCCGCTCCATTCTGTTCCCGGCTTCTCGCGGACTACGGGGCCGACGTGGTGAAGGTGGAACCGCCGAACGTGGGGGACCCGGCTAGGCACATGGGCCCCTACGCGGGAGATGCGCCTAATCTCGAAAAGAGCATCCCGTTTCTCTACCTGAACACCAACAAGCGGGGAATTACTCTGGACATCGGTTCCGCCGCCGGCAGGGGAGTGTTGTCCGACCTGGTGGAAAGCGCGGACGTGGTCGTCCAGGGGTTTTCGCCCAGCGAGTCTGAGGCCCTGGGACTGGACTTTAAGACCCTGGGCGAGTCCAATCCGGGTGTGGTGGTCACTTCTATCACCCCCTTCGGCCTAAGCGGCCCCTACCGCGATTATTCGGCCACTGACATCGTAACCTGCGCCATCAGCGGCCTCATGTACCATTCCGGGGACTCGGACCGGGAGCCGCTGCGCAACGCCCTCAGTCAGTCACTCTACGTCGCCGGAGCCAATGCAGCCGTCGCCACCGTCGCCGCCCTGTTCCACAGAATGGCCACCGGACGAGGACAACAGGTGGACGTGTCGGTGGTTGAGTGCCTGGCAACCCACCTGGTGCAGGCCGCGCCGTTTTACGACTACATGGGAGCGATCAAGGGCCGCCGCCAGGTCCGGGGTTCAGGGTTTGAAGAGCTTATGCCCGCCCGCGATGGCTACGTGGTGCCTTCGATCCAGGGTTCCCAACCCTGGCCGGTGGTGGCGGAGCTTATCGGGGTGGAGGCATTGCTCGAAGAGAGGTTCGCCTCCGGGGCGGGAAGGCTTGAATTCGGAGAAGAGCTTAAGGAGCTGCTGGTTGAGGGTTTGGCCCAATGGGACCGCAAGCCATTGTTCCAGGCGTCCGGCGAAAGGCGTCTCGTCTTCGGCATGGCCCAGGACGCCGGAGACCTGTTCGACTGCCCCCACCTCCGGGAGCGGGGCTTCTTCGTGGAAGTGGACCATCCGGCGGCGGGTAAAGTCGAATATCCGGGTATGGGGCCTCGGCTGTCCGAAGGCAGCTTTGACATTCGATACCCCGCGCCTCTCCTCGGGCAGCACAACCGGGAGGTCTACCGGGAGGACTTGGGGTACGGAGTCGGACTACTTGCCAGCTTGCTGAGAGCGGAGGTCATCTGATGGACGATGCGCCGCTGGCGGGAATCCGCGTCATTGACCTGAGCCGGGTGTTCGCCATGCCCTTCGCGGCCTCCTGTCTGGCCGACCTGGGAGCGGAGGTCATCAAGATAGACACCTGCGACACTCGCTTCATGGACACCACCCGCATACTTAATGGACCCTACCCGGACAACAATCCCGGAGAGTTGTATTGGGAGCGGGGCGGTACTTTTCAAACGCTGAACCGGGGCAAGCGCAGCCTGACCCTGGACCTGCGCTCCGAAGCGGCTATCGAAGTGCTGAAGAGGCTTGTGCGCCTCAGCGACGTGGTCATGGAAAACTTCACGCCCAGGGTGATGGGACGCTTTGGCCTGGACTACGCGAACCTGAAAGCGGTCAAGCCAGACCTGATAATGGTGTCAAACACGGGTTACGGACACTCCGGCCCATGGTCCAATTTTGGGGCGATGGCATCGGCCCTGGAACCCACCCACGGCACCGGCGCATTCATGGGCTACCTCACGGATGATGGGAAGGGTTCCCAACCCAGGGCTGACGTCCCCAACAAGGTCGGCAACTCCTACTCCGACTTCCTCGCCAGTCTGACTGCGGAGTTGGCCGTGCTGGCATCGTTGATGCACCGCTCCCGTACCGGCAAGGGGATGTGGATAGACCTTGCCATGTACCAGGTGGGAGTCTCCTTTGTCGGCGAAGGCGTCCTCGACTACGCTTTCAACGAGAGACGCACCCGGCGCATGGGAAACCGGCATGAGTCGATGGCCCCCCACGGTTGCTATCCCTGCGTGGGCGACGACGAATGGGTAGCTATCGCCGTGCGGAACGATTCAGACTGGGCTGCCATGTGTCAGGCGATGGAGAGTCCTTCACTAGCCGTAGACACCAGGTTTGCCCATGCCAAATCACGCCTGCAACGCCAAGAGAAGTTGGACGCCATAGTCTCAGAGTGGACCGCGACCCAGGACCAATATCAGGTGATGGATCGTTTGCAAGGTGTCGGCGTCCCCGCCGGCCCCGTGTTAAACGCCAGGGGCCTGCTCACCGACCCGCACATTCGGGAGCGGCGGCTGTTTGAGCCTGCTGACCATCCTGAGGTAACCGGGCTGGGCAGGCGGGAGTACCTGGGGCGGGGATGGAAGTTGTCCGGCTCCGAAGTCAAGGTGCGCGGTCCCGCTCCTATCCTGGGGGAGGGTAACGAATACGTGCTGGGTGAGGTCATGGGTCTGGGCGCTGACGAGATTCAAGCGCTGCGAGATGAAGGCGCAATCGGCGAACATCCCATAGGAGCCACAACGCCCGGCGCGGTCTCGCTGGAGCGGCAAGTCGAGTTGGGCTGGACGGTCTCCTACGACCCCGAGTTCCGGCAGATTTTGGGCGGCGCGGGATAGCCCTCCGGTAGCCTAATCACGCCGTATGATATTCCTGATCGCGTTTCCGCACCAGCTACGGACCGACTCGAAACTCCAGCAATTCTTCCAGCAATTTGAAGAACCGCCCTGAGTCCACCTGCCCGCTGACGGCCACGGGAGGGTTGCCGCTCGCCGGAATAGTCGCGCCCAAAAGCTCCTCATTTTCCCACTCGACTCTTAACCCGGTGTGGCGCGTTGTCATAACTTCAGGATCGAGAGCAGCCGCAAACGTCAGAGGGTCGTAGAATTCAAACCGCTCGCGGTTGGGACGGCGGCGAAACCAGTTGACGAGTATCTGCGAGGCCAGCCTGCCCAGCCGGTGGGTAGTCTTGACCCGTTCCGCATCCTCACGGCTGATCGCCACCTGGCGGCAGGCCCCAAGATCGACCAGGGTAACCTGAGACAGCCGGGATAGTACCAGGTCGGCGGCGTATGGATCGCTCCAGATGTTGAACTCCGCATGGGTCGTGACGTTGCCCGGGACATCAACCGCCCCACCCATGACCACCAGCGATTTCAGACCGTCCAGCGACGCGGGATGTCTCTCCAACAGCATGGCCAGGTTGGTTAGAGGGCCCAGCGCGATAACAGTGAGTCCGTCCGTGACCGCCGTCAGCGTCTCGGCCAGGAAGTCGGCGGCCCCGGACTCGATTGGCCGGGTGACCGGGTTGGGCAATCTCCGTCCGAGCCCGTTCCGCCCATGAAACTCGTAAGAGTAGCGGTACCGACCCCGGTACGGGCGCGCCGCTCCGGCGGCCACGGGTACGCCGGTCCGCCCCGCATATTCCAGTAGCGCGAGGGCATTGCGTGTTCCGCGGGCCAACGGCACATTGCCCCCGACGGTGGTCATTGCCACCAGGTCGATGGATGGGCAAGCAAGCGCCATCAGGGTCGCAATGGCGTCGTCCACACCCGGGTCGGTGTCAATTACAACTTTAGGATTTACCACGTGGTTACGTCAGTTGGTCTTCCGGCATCCGGTAATAGGCAAATGCCCTCAGGGCGTCCAGAGACGTGTTCCGAAACTTGTACCCCGTAGCCTCTTGTAGCTTCGCAGTACTCATAATTATGGGGTACCTCACCATATTCAGGCCAACCGAAGGCGCTTCCCGCTGGATTCCCAGGACCCACGATAGCTGAGTCAACGGATAGGCCAGAAACGCTGGCAGTCTGATGAGGTTACTCTCCAGGATATTGGCGATCTCCTCATAGTAGACTACTCCGTCCGCGGCAACGTTAAAGACTCCAGGGAGTCTTTGTTTGATGAACATGGTCATCACCCTTGCCAGGTCGTCTTCATACACAAACTGCATCGGCGGGTTGTCGTGGGACACGCCAAGCAACCACTTGCGGAAGAGCCCTTCGGCCATGCGGTTGTCGGTGGACGGTCCCAGGACCACGCAAGAGCGCAGCACGGACACGACCTTCTCCTGGTGTTGGTCGGCAAATTCCTCCAGAAGCTGTTCTGAAAGGTACTTATCGAAACCGTAGGCAAAATCGGCCAAGGGGCGCTTGGGGGCGTCGCCGGTCAAGGGAATTGGGTTGTCGGGACGTGCTCCGTATACGGTGTGGGAGCTCAGGTAGATTATGTGGTCAACCCCCGCTTTGACGCAGGCGTCCAACACGTGCCCCAAGACATCCAAATTGGCTTGCCTAACGGCGTTGATCTCCCGACGGGTTCTACCTCGGCCGTACATGAAGGCCAAGTGGACCATGGTGGACACACGGTGGCGGACCAGTATTTCGTCGATGGGACCTGTGACGTCCATTCGGAACGCCGCCATGTTATGTACCGGAGCCGGCGGCGGCAGGGAGTCTATCGCCACCAGTTTGCCGATTTCTTCCTCGTCCTCCAGGGTGCGTAGTAGCCGTGCGCCGACGAAGCCCGACGATCCGGTTACGGCCACCGCCTTGGGAGGCTCCTTCATCCAGCCGGCCCCGGTTTCCCCTGCTGGTCGGCGAGGTCCTCGAAGTCGAACCGGAGCACTCCCAGTCCAGGGACTCGGAAGCCCAATTCTAGGCGGTGGGCCCCGTCAGACAGTGAGACATTTTCCGCCATCACCGATGTCTCGCAGTGGAGCACCAGGCAGAAGGGGTCCTCCTTAGTTACCTGGTCAAACCGCCGGGTCTCCTCCCGCGTGGAGAAGAAGCAAACCTCCAGTGGCAGTTCTTGACCATCCAAGGTCAGGGGGACCATCTCCTCCGCATAGCCAGAACCCAGGTCGTTGCGCAGCCGGAATTCGAACCCGGCGGCCGTGTTTCGCAAGGTGCCTCGCATGTAGAGTTTCCGCAGCAAAAAGGTGGGGACCGATAACATCCGCCGCTCCCGGACGTGGGACCGTCCTAATTAAGGTTGTAGAAGACTGGGCCTGCGCGTCAGAGACGGATGTAGGCCAGTCCTGTAGTCTAGGCGCTAACCGCCGGAAGCCCGGCGGCGCATCCTAAATAGTTCCTGCTCTACCGCTATTATATCCGGTGGCAGCGGGTTTGCCCCACCCGGACCGAACGCCTGGGCCAGTACAAAGATGTGGGCTACCCTTTCCACTAGGTCGCATACTTCCAGGGCATCCCAGACCTCGCCGCCCACTCCCACTACCCCGTGATTGCGCAGCAATACGGCGTTGCGTTCGCCCATGGTGCGGGCGGCGATCAACGCGAGTTCAGGGGACCCTGGAAAGGCGTAGTCTCCGATGGGAACGCCGCCGCCAATGTGAAAGACCATCTCATCAACTATCGGCGGGATTTCGCGGCCGGCTACCGCGGCGGCTGAGGCGCAGAGGGAGTGGGTGTGGACCACGGCGTCAACATCTTCCCTGGTGCGGTAAATCTCCAGATGCAATGCGGTCTCTGAGGAAGGCGCGAGACCGTCGGACACAGGTTCCCCAGAGAGGTCTACTACCACTAGATCTTCGGGCCGCAACCGGTAATAGGGACGCTGGGTAGGCGTAACCAGCAGCAACCCTTTCTCCAGGTCGCCTTCAAGCCGGAGACTGGCGTTGCCGCTGTAGGCCCCCACCAGCCCGCGCCGGTACATTTCTTCGCAGGCCGCGTGCAGCTCCAGCCGCTGGTCTTCCCATCCGTCCAATCTTGTCTCCTTAGCCCAAAGTCAATCGGTCGTGAAAATCCAATTTCAACAGTCCCGCCCGTTGCGCTCGCAGCTTCGCTTTGAGGAAGTGGGATGGTCTGAGAAAATTGGTAAACAGGGCTCCGCCTGTTCAAGGTTTAATTTGATCCCCGCCCCATTTGGATTCAGCGCGGGGGAGAGACCTGGGCGTAGATGTCGAGCCATCTCCGGTAGTGCTGCCGGTATTCCACCGTCAGCGCGGGTTCGGGCTCAAACACATCGAACTCTGGCCGCCGGGACCTCACAGCCTCGCAAATATCCTGATACCGGCCCGCGGCGGCCCAGGCCCCGCCGCAAGCGCCCAGCGCGCTGACTTGGGGGTTGACGCTCCGGTAGATAGGCGTTTCCAGCAGCGAACAAAGGGTCTTCGCCAGCACGTCGCTGCGGCTGAGCGCGCCTCCCAGGTAGACCCTGGAAGCATCATGCCCGGATACTTGTGATGCGGTCTCCAGATTCGCTTTTACGCTGTAGGCCACGCTCTCCAGGTAGCTGCGGATAATCTGGCCGGTGTCCGCCTCTTGAAAGGTCAAAGGGGTTGGAAATATGATCCCTCCTAGTCTCAGCCCTGCGCTGGGCGCCGTAAGCGGGCCGGGGCCCAAGATGGTGACCACCCCATCGCTCCCCGGGGATGCCTGGGCCGCCAGTTCCTCGGCCTCGGCGTAGGTGAGCCCACCGCCGATGGTGCGCAGTAGCCAGCTATAACCCCGCCCCACGTCTCCAAGGTTCGCCTGGACGGTGCGGAGGCCACGCACCGGGTAGGGGTCGACCCAAGTGCGCTTAAGTTCAGTGTCCAACTTGACCGAGTCGGTCAAAATCTGGACGCTGCCGCTCCAGCCCAAAAGTACCGCCGTCTCTCCGGGGAAGGCCAGCCCCATCCCCATGATGCCCGCCAAATTATCCGCGTCCGCCAGGGTAACGGGCGTGCCCCCTGGTATGCCCCAATCTTCGCCAATCTCCGGCGTCAGGGCGGCGAAGGGAGCTCCGGCTTCGGTCTGATGCGGCAACAACTCGCCCGGAAATCCCAACCTTTGGAGCAACGGCCAGATATCACCGTGTCCATCGACTCCTGAAATGCCGAGCCCGCAACCGAGTCCGGGAGAGCCCGGCCCCTGCCCGGTCATTCGCCGCGCCATCCAGCCGGCTATAGGTAGGACCGCGCCCGCGGCTTCAACTGCGCCCGGTTGGTGTGCCTGTAGCCATCTCAACCTGGCAGGGGCCGTGAGCATGGAACGAGAGTGCCCGGTAATACCGTAGATTTCCTCTCCGGCCTGTTCGTCCAGGCTTGCCCCTTCGAACACAGCGCGAAGGTCGATATTCGGGCCGCAGTACAACTCCTTACCATTCTTGTCCAGCAGCACCGTACCCTGACCCTGGCTCGTTAGACCGATGGCCGAGACCTCGTTGGGCGTCACTTTGCCCGCGCTGCATACCTGCCGCACTAGCGCCCCTACCGTAGCCCAGACTCTTTCAGGGTCAAACTCGCGGGCCAACGGCGGTCCGCCTTCGGGGCAAAAATAGTCCACGGTCGCTTCAGCCTGGGCTACGACCCGGTCCCTGTCGTCTTCTAGTAGACAATGGATGGTCGAGGTGCCAAAGTCGAGGCCCAGGACGTACTTAGCCAACGTCGTTCCAGACCGCTGGGTTCACCAGGTTTTGCGGCCTCTCCCCTCTAAGGAACCGGGCGATGTCATCCAATATCATCCGCGAGTGGCGGGCAACCGTTTCCCGGGTCGCGCCGCCCACATGCGGGGTAAGCGCCACGTTTTCCAGGCCCAGGAGTGGGCTGTTGGGGGCGACGGGATGAGTCTCGAACACGTCCAGCGCAAGCCCTCCCAGGCGACCGGAACGCAGGGCATCCACCAGAGCCCTCTCGTCGAACACCGAGTAGCTACTGGTATTCACGATACGGCAGCCCGCTTTCATGTTCTCGATTACCTCCCGGCACAACAACCCTCGAGTGCTTGGGCCACCGGGGACGTTCACTGAGATGTAGTCCGACTCGCTGGTCAATTCCGCCAAAGTGGGCGCCATCTTGGCCGGAAGTGTGTCCGCGGCCCCTTCGAGGTAGGGGTCGTATGCCGACACGCTCATGTCGAAGGCCCCGGCCAGCCTCGCCACTCTGCGGCCCACCGACCCCAGGCCCAGGACACCCAGAGTCTTCCCTCCAAGTTCCCGCTCGCAGGTCTGCATGGCAATGTAAGGAGCGACGGGCGATTGCCAGTGGCCGGCCTTGATATTGGCGTCCATGCTGGGGATCTTCCTCGCCAAAGCCAGCATCAGACCAATCGTCAACTCCGCGACAGCCTGGGCGTTCCTTCCTGGGGCGTTAATCACCGCCACGCCGCACCTGGAGGCCGCCGCCAAGTCCACGTGGGCCACGCCGGTGCGAGTGACCGCCACAAGCCTCAGATTGGGAGCCTGTTGGAAAAACTCCAGGGGCAGAAAGTCGGCTTCTACGACCAGGACCGATACGCCTTCGGCATCGATTCGCGCCGCGAGTTCTTCGGGGTCGGCCAGGCGCTGAGTATCGGACCAACTTTCGTAGGTCACGGGAAGCAGCTCATTCAATGCGTCCAACGATTCTGGGGTCATGGGGGCAAGGACCAGCGCTCGCATCTCAGGCTCTGCTCCCGGAGATGGGCGCCAACGTAAGGCAGGGGAAAACTCCGCCGGTCACGGCTACCTGTTGCCAAGGGGGAGGATGGTGGTCAACCAGGTCTGTGCCAGGACACGTACCTTGACCGGAGTGGCCAGGGAGATCCGCCGATGCAGCACGTCGAACCCGGAAGCCTCGATGTGGTCGAGCAGTTTGCTGTAGACCTGACCCAGCACGGCGGGACAGGCCCGGGTCCGCGGTGGCAGGTAGGGCAGGAGTTTGAAGCCGCTCTTGAAATAACTTCTGGAACGTTCGGCCTGGAACATCATCAGGTTGAAGAAGGGCTCGTTCACGATACCCTGCCTCATCTCCTCTTCCGAGTAGCCGAAGCGGGCGATTTCGTCCTGGGGCAAATAGATCCTGCCAAACTCCAGGTCTTCGCCCACGTCCCGGGCGATGTTGGTCAACTGCATGGCGATCCCCAGGTCTATCGCGTGAGCCTTCGCGCCGGGGTCCTTGTATCCGAATATTTGGAGGCATATCAGGCCCACCACCGAGGCCACTTGGTAGCAGTATTCGCGGAGGTCTTCGAAGTCCCGGTAACGGTATTGCACCAGGTCCCGCTCCATGCCCCGGAGCAGTTCGTTGAAATACTCTTGCGGTATGTCGTAGGTCCTGGCAACGTCCGCCAATGCCAGAGACAGGGAGGTGTCGGACTCTCCAGAATATGCACCGTCGAGGCTTCTTTGGAGCTGGGCAAGCCGGGACAGCTTCTCTTCGGTGGAAGTCTCCGCGTCTACGGCGTCGTCACAATAGCGGCAGAAGGCATAGGCCACGCAGATGGCTCTGCGTTGCGCGGCGGGCAGGGTCAATATCGCGTAGTAAAAATTCTTGGCTTCCCGGCGGGTTACGGCCCGGCCTTCTTCGTAGCCTAGCTCAAGGTCGGTCACGACACCGCCCTCTCCTCCCACATGAGGTTGTTCTATTCGCCGACTATCTGGGCCATCACTTCCCGGGCCCTCGGATGGTCCAACTCGACGAAGAAGACGCTCTGCCAGGGTCCGAACTGCATCATACCATCGATGATCGGTACGGTCTCGCTGGCGCCCATGATTAGATGCTGAAGGTGGGCGTGACCGTTGGGCGACTCCTCTTCGGTCATGTTCACCGTCCTGACGCTGAAGTCGTTGTGCCGGTACCCCGCGTTGCGAGGGGAGATTTTCTCCAGGAAGTTCTTCATGTCCTCCAGGAGCAGCGGCTCGTTCTCGTTGATTTTGACCGCTGCCGTAGTGTGTTTAGAGTACACCACGACGAACCCGTTGCAGACTCCCGACTCTGACACGCACTCGGACACCCAGTCGGTGATGTCTATGAACTGCGGGGCCTGATCGGTGTTTATCTGGAGGCAAAAAGACTTCGTTTTCATATCAAAGGATTCCCTTCGTTGGCGAGGCTATTCCCTGATTCGCGCCCGCGCTATGGTCCTGACGAGGGCCGTCCTGGGAACGGAACAGCCTGGAATAGCGTCCCAGCGCCATCAGCGGCCAATAGTTACGGTACATGTGGTAATTGATCATGAACCCGGCGGGCATATCCAGCCCTTGAAACCCGAACTCGCCGGGCCCCGGCATCCGCTTCGGCGGCTCCCCTTGCCGGTAGCCTGGAAACCCAGTCCCCGTGAAGTAGGGTTCGTCCCAAGAGCCGTCTTGGTTCTGGGTCTGTATGAGGTAACCCGCCCCCCGGTGGAGAGCCGGATGTTCGTGTTCTCCCGACGCCATCAGTGCCATGAGCGCCCAGGCGGTCTGAGAGGCTGTGCTGGGTCCGACCCCCCGCAGCGAAGGGTCCACGTATGAGCCGCAGCTCTCTCCCCAGCCGCCGTCGTCGTTTTGGTGGGACAGCAGCCAGTCCACGGCGCGGCGGATGTAGGGCTGGCCTGTCTGCTCGTTCACGGCGGCCAGCGCAGGCAAGACCGCGCCCACGCCGTAGACGTGATTGACTCCCCAACGGCCAAACCATGATCCGTCTTCTTCCTGCTCCCGCCGGATGTACTCGTATGCCCGCCGGGCTGCCGGGAAGTCCCGCTGATATCCTAGCTTTCCAAGCATCTCCAGGATATGGGCCGTTACGTCAACGCTGCTGGGGTCCAACACCTCGCCAAAATCGGAGAAAGGGAGCCTGCTAATGTATGTGTGGTTGTTGTTTTTGTCGAACGCGCCCCATCCCCCGTTGTTGCTCTGGAGGGCCAACACCCAGTTCACGCCCCTCCTAATGGATTCCTCCCGCCGGGGCTCCTCTTCGGGTTCCAACCGGGCCATATCCAAGGCCATGATGACTTCGGCGGTATCGTCGATGTCGGGATACTGGTCATTGTTAAACTCGAAGGCCCATCCGCCCGGTTCGACGTGCTTGGCCCTGACCTGCCAGTCGCCTGGCTCCCGAATTTGTTGGTCCATCAACCAGCGGGTCGACTTCTGGACCATCGGGTCGCCGGGGTTGATTCCCGAGTCCAGCAAAGCAATCTGGGCCAGGCATGTATCCCATACCGGGGAGATGCAGCCCTGGAGGAACAGGGTTTCCGCGTCCTCGACAACGTGGTCGTTCAGCCCATTGAACCCCTTTTCAAT
This sequence comes from Dehalococcoidia bacterium, assembly GCA_965197545.1. Lineage (GTDB taxonomy): Bacteria > Chloroflexota > Dehalococcoidia > Lucifugimonadales > UBA3495 > CATOSP01. The sequence continues at coordinate 812,507 of CBDANJ010000007.1, read as the reverse complement.
TACCTCATGGTCGGAGGAGAATCCCATGTGGTGCAGGGCGATCAGGGAGTAGACCCACGGTGGTTGAATCCCGGCCCACCCCCCGTTGGCCTCCTGGTGAGAAAGAATCCAGTCCACGACCTTGCGTTCGGCGGTCCGGCGGAAGGGGTGTACCGGTAGCTGTTGGTATAACCCCAGGGCCCGGTTGAGGAGATAGAGGCACTTGGCCCAACCCCAGCCGCAACGGGGTTTTGGCAGAGAGTAGTCCGTCTCCCGGCGGGGTTGGGGGAACAACTCGTCCAGGTTGGCCCATTCAGGGACCGGGCAGGTTGGGTGACGGCTTAGAAGGATAAGCATCGGCACTACCGTGGGCCGCGCCCAACTGGCGAAGTCGTAAACGCTAAAGGGCAGGTAGGGCGGCACCAGGATCATTTCAGGAGGCATGTGTGGCAGACCCTTCCAGTCCCATTGCCCGAACAGGGCCAGCCAAATTTTGGTGAACACCCGCGCTCCCGGAATCCCACCCCGCGAAAGGATGAACTCCCTTGCCCTGGTCATCTCCCCGGAATCGGCCGGGACCCCAGCCAGCTTCAACGCGAAATAGCATTCCACCGACGTGCTCAGGTCTCCCGGAGCGCCGTAGTAAAGCCCCCAGGAGCCGTCTTCCCGCTGGGCGTTCAGAATGGAATGCCGGATCTTATCCCACCGTTCCGTATTCTTCTTGCCGAGGAACAGGGACAACATCACGTATTCGGCTTCCATCGTGGGGTTCGACTCCAGCCGCCCCCACCAATAGCCGTCGCCATACTGGTTGGCGCGGAAGAACCCCTGCGACCGGCTGATAGCGCCGCGCAGTGCATCCCGCAACTTGTCCCTGGAAGGAGCGGGGCTGCTATCGCGCTGGCTGCCGTTCAATTTCACGCGACCCGCGCCGGGGCGTAACCATAGTCGCGGAACCACTTGACCGCGTTCTCCAACGCGGCCTCAAGCGGACTCTGGGGCTGGCCCAATTCCCTGACGGCTTTACCGCAATCGACGTACATGGGCTCTTTCGCGATTCTCACCCCTTCCAAGGGGACCCGTGGTTCCCGCCCCATCAGCTTGCCTTCTACCGCCTGGTCCACGTATCCGGCGGCGACGGCCAACCAGTAGGGCATCTTGAACCGGGGCGCCTTGAGCCCGGTGACGCGCTGGAGTATTGCAAACAGCTCCTTCAGGCTCACGTTCCGATTGCCAAGCAGGTAACGGTGACCCGGCTTCCCTTTCTCCATTGCGAGTATGTGCCCAGCGGCGACGTCTCTGACGTCCACCAGGTTTAGCCCGGTTTCCAGGTACGCCGGCATCTTTCTCTTGAGAAAATCGACCAATACCCTACCTGTCGGCGTGGGTTTCACGTCCCAGGGCCCCACCGGCGCGGTTGGATTCACTATAACCACGGGAAATCCCTGGGCGGCCATTTCCAAAGCCACCTGTTCGGCTTGGTATTTCGACCGTTTGTAATGACCCACCAAGTGGCTTTGTTTCACCGGCGACTGCTCGTTTGCCAGCCCCGATCCCGAATACCCGACGGTGGAAACGGTGCTGGTGTATACGGTCCGGGACACCTGCTCCCTGGCTGCCGCCTCTAACACGTTGCGCGTCCCTTCGACGTTGGTCTTGTAGACCATTCCTGGGTCCCGCGTCCAGAAGGTGTACGAGGCGGCGCAGTGAAAGACGGCCTCGCAGCCTCGCACAGCCCTACGCACCGAGTCCGGGTCGAGAATGTCTCCGGAAACCTGCTCGACCCCTGTCCCGTCGATTGCTAATGTGTTGCCGCCAGGCCGGACCAACGCCCTAACCTCGTATCCGCGTTTGCTGAGCAGCCTGGCCAGGTTGCCCCCGATGAACCCCGTTGCGCCGGTAACCAGGACCTTCATCCGTTCTCTCAGAGTTACCGCACGGCTCCGGCGATTTCGGACCCCCGGCCCGCAGTCGTGTTCCGGTCCCACAAGTCGATATAGGACACCGCGAACCGTGTCAGGACTCTCTGGCATTGGCGCATTTGACGGCCGGTCCGAATCAGCGTCGGGACCCTCCAAGGTCTGGTGAGAGCCCCGAGGACCGCCTTTCTACGGGAACGCGAAAAAGTCGACAGGTAGCCGGGTAGGTCTTGTTCAGCCACGTCGAGAATCACGCGGGCCGACAGGAATGGCACTCTCGCTTTCGCGGCGGCCTCGGCGACCCAATAGTCCTCCATGTTGACCGACGTCACCGGGTAGCGGTGCGCCAACTCCAATTTCTCCGGGGAGGCCGCAATCAGTCTATCGACGGTCAACGAGCCGGCCTGGGAGGCTTCCATCCCCAATGCGGAGGCGCATTTTAGCCCCAGGTCAAGCATCTGACCGACAGCAGACCTGGATTCGGTGGGAGGGTCGATGTCGAGATGGAATTGACTCGGAAGCGCCAAACGCCCCGTCTCCAAAGACGGGTCAACCGCTCCAGCGAAACCCAATAAGAGCAGTCCATCAACGCTTACTGACTCACCATCCGGGGAATGACGCTCCAAAACCGCCCTGATGTTCCTTTGGCTGTTGGCTTTCCCGATCCCTATCACGTGCAGGTCGGGACGGTCCAAACTGGCGCCGTCCTGCCGGGTTATCAAAGGCCGCAATCTGGCAAGTTCTTGCTCCATGCTGGCGACAATTGCTAACACGGGGTGTCAGACCTTACCCGGCGGTGATCCCACCCTTATGGGCGGCGCCGGACTTGATAAGAGTGGCCCAGTCCTTGGGTGTGGTCACGGCCTGGAATATGGTGGCGGACTCAAACCCGCAGTGCATCATGCAATTGGCGCAGCGGGGGTCTTTGCCGACACCGAAGCGGTCCCAAAGGCCGGCGTCGTACAGCTCGTTTACGTCCCCCACATGCTCGTCGGCCAGCGGGTAGCAAGGCTTACGCCATCCCATCACCGTATAGGTCGGGTTTGACCAGGCGGTGCATTGGTATTCCCTGTCACCCTTCAGGAAGTTGAGGTAGAGAGGGTTGTTGTAAAACTTGATCCCTTCTGTGCGGGCCGGGTCCAGCAAGTTCTGGAAGATGGTGCGGGACTCGCGGCGGGTCAGGAAAAGGTCCTGGTCCGGCGCGTCCTCGAAATCGTAACCTGGAGAGATCATCGAGCCTTCGACACCTATCTCACGGACCAGGCGGAACATCTCTCGCAGGTCTTCCACGTCACTGTTGCGGAAGATCGTGGTGTTTGTGCAGACCCGGTAGCCCCGCTCAAGGGCCAGGCCGATACCCTCAACGGCGCGCTTGAACACGCCCTTTCTGGCAACCGACTCGTCGTGTTTTTCCTCCATGCCGTCCATGTGGACAACCCAGCAGAAGTACTTGGAGGGGGGAATCTTATCGAGCATACGCTCCAACAAGAGCCCGTTCGTGCAACAGAATACGAAGTACTTCTCCGCCACCAACTTATTGATGATCTCGTCTATGCGGGGGTGAATCGTGGGCTCTCCGCCCGCGATTGACACAATCGGCGCTCCCGACTCCCGGACGGCGCTCAGCGCCTCGTCCACGGGCATCATCTTGTCCAAGACGGGCTTGTATTCCCGGATGCGCCCGCAGCCGATACAGGCCAGGTTGCACATCTCCAGGGGCTCGAGCATGGTTACCAGCGGGAACCGCTTGCGGCCCTTCACCCGGTTTTTCAAGATGTACCAGGCGAGCCGTACCGATAGTTCGAGGGGCCGTTGGGCGCGTTCGGCCTCAACAGGTCCGTTATCCGGGTTTGGCCTAGTCCTCAATTTTGCCATCAGTATTCCCTGCGAGAGAGAAAGTCTACCAAGTCCTCGGCTTCCTTCCTGGCCCAGTCCGGCAGCGGCACGGGCCTCAGGGCTTCCAGGGCATCTTCGGCGCTGGCTTCGGTCAAGACCTGCGACTGCTCCCTCGCCCCCACTTCCTCCAACACTTCCAGCACCCGCTCCACGTCCCGGTCGTCCAGCTCCTCCTGGCTATAAATTCGGTTCAGGTCGTCCAGCGACTGCCCCCTGGCCTCGCTGAAGGCATACACCACCGGAAAAGATTTCTTCCTTCTGCGGATGTCGTTTCCCGCCGCCTTGCCGGTGGTGGACTCGTTCCCCCAAATGCCAAGGTAGTCATCCCTGATCTGAAACGCCCGGCCCAGACCGTTACCGAACCTGGAGAATGCGTCGTAGACCTCGGCATCGCCGGTAGCCAGGATCGCCCCGATCTGCAGGCCGCTGCGGATCAGCGCGCCAGTTTTGAAGGCGATCATCTGGAGATAGTCTTCAGTGTCGATCTTGGTGCTGGACTCGAACTCCAGGTCGAGACATTGGCCCTGGATCATCTCCAGGTAGCTGTCGGTCAGAATCTGGGAAACCCTGAGCACCGTGTCCGCTGGGACTTCGTTACGGGAAGTACCGAGAAGGGCGGTGTCTCCTATGGTGTGCAGAGCGTTGCCCGCAACCAGGGCTTTGGGTATTCCCCAGATAGACCAGACCGTCGCTTGATGGCGGCGTTCCACGTCCATGTCCTGGATGTCGTCATGGATCAGGGAAAAGTTGTGGATCAGCTCCAAAGCCGCCGCCGCCGGCAACGCCCTGGTGGGGTTTTCCTGGAGGGCTTCACATGCGAACAGGCAGAGGGTTGGCCGCAGCGCTTTCCCTTGGGAGAGAGGAGTCGCGGCCGGGATGCCGTCACTGCCGACCCAGCCGAGATGGTAGCGGAGCAGGAGATAGGGTCCGGCCTCTTCCGTACCGGGCATGCAGCGGGTAAGCTCATCTTCGACCAGGCCTTTGTACCTGTCGAACATCTCCGGTAGTGTGGGCCCAGTGTCCATGTTGACCATGGAATTCTCTACGGGACCTCTAGTCTCTCAACTCCCAGTGGCTAGCGGGAATCGAGCGGACGCTTACTCCGCAGCGTGGTTCTTGAGATACATCGCCTCACGACGCGGGGAATGCTAGCAAAAGCCCGTGATGAGTGTCAAGCAAGAGAAAATTGCGAAACTCCCGGGTTGCGAAATGGGGTAACGCAACTCTGCCTTTTGGGTACGAAAAGCGTCATAGCGAATCATCGGACATTGACGTTATTGAGACTGGCGGCATAGCCACGCCCCCCACGCTGGTCATGGAGCGAAGTGCATTAGGTCGTTGAAGGGAAAAGTGGAGCTTTAAGTTAGGAAGGGTGGGCCTGTTAGTTGTTGGTGTTGAAGTTGTTACGGAGGCAGTATCTCTATCGTGACCGGGTCCGTTACCAGTGTCTCGGGATAATCCATGTCCAGGGCTCCTCTGATGTGATAGATGCCGGGTGGGACTGGATAGCCTTTTATATCTATCTGCTCCCAGTCTCCGGTGAATTCCAGCGGTTTGTCTGGTGATACCCACTGTGCGCGAAGTTCCATTGTGTTTATTTTGCCGCATTGCCAGTGCCAGACGTTTTCTTCGCTTTCGTTGGAGATGTTGGAGATGTTGGAGATAACGAAATGGAGGCTGTTGTAGCCCCCGTAAATGTGGGCTGGCTCCGATGTCTGGTTGCGGATGATGAGCTTCAGGTCCACGGTCTCGCCGTATTGGGCCTGTGGCTGGGCTTCGACCGAGTAGGCGAAGGTGTCCTTGAAGCTGGGGCTGACCTTTTCTACTGTGAGTTCGGCGGGGATGCCGTCGCATCCTATGTTGAGCTGGATGGCGTCTCGTGGAACGTCTGTAGTGGCCAGGATTGCTTCTATCCGCTCACGATTGCCGCGCATTGGTATGGCGTCGAGGTTTATGAGCCGGAATCGCTCGCTGACCCCCCAACTGTTGATGCCCAGTGTGTTGTCGCCTGCCCATGCCTGGGTGATTGTGCTTTTCCATTCTTCGAGCTGTTTCCAGGCGTATTGGGCCTTGTGGACAACTATTTTCTGGTTTGGGCGGTGGCGGTAAATCCGGTCGAACCTTTCCCTGGCTTCTGGGATTAGTGCTGGGTCGAAGTTGCCTTCGGTAATGTAGATGTGCATGGTTCCGCGCAGGTTGCCTCCTTCGTAGAGGATACCGCCGAATTCGCCTACGTGGTCCTTGTAGGCGAGGAGACGTCCGTGGGGGATGTCGTAGGGAGACGTTGTTGCGATGGGCGTATGGGTTGGGAGATTGCTTTGCGAGTGGAGAAATTTGGTAGGCGCAATGGTTGCAGTTGGATTGGGAGTAGTTTCAGGTATTGGTTGTGGAGTGACGCATCCGGTGGAGAGCGCGGTGGTCAGTGCAAGTAGAAGTCCGAGACTGAAGGTTGTAGCTTGGGTGAGTTCCGGGAGGGATTTTCGAGGCATTGCTGTTTCTCGGTAGTAGAGTCTTATAAGGCTGAGGAGGTAAGGATACCATGTTGGGGTGTTTTATCCGGTTTGGGATTGAGCCTGTTTCCACCTAATGCACTTCTCTCAACCTTTTGAAGATTGATACTAAAGGGCGGTTACGATAAACGTAGCCGCCCTGCGTGATTCGGTGGGGGTTTTCTAGGGCAGGGAGTTTCTCAATTTTCTACAAGCAACGGAGCCTGCGTCTTCGGCCTCTTTAGGCTCCCCACTGACCACTAGCGAAAGCGGCGTTCGGCTTGCCCCATGTACACGGCCTGGGTATCATGGATTCTGGTGGCTGGAGTACGAATATCAACGCTGGGATTTCACATCACGGGAGGGATGCCATGAGTGACAAGCTACAGCAGGGTGAACGGTTTCCTTCTTTGACCTTCAATCTGATCGACGGCGGGCAGATCACATTGCCCGAACAAGCTCCGTCCCGGTATACCGCGCTACTCTTTTACCGGGGACATTGGTGAGGCTATTGCGCTCGGCAGTTGGCCGAATGGGAAGCTTCCAAGTCTCAGCTTTCCGAGTTGGGTGTCACCGTGGTGGCGGCTAGCGTGGACGACCTAGACCACGCCAAGGAGATGGCCGGGAAGGGCCTGAGCTATCCTGTCGGATACGGTGTGACCAAAGAGGAAGCCGGGGCCCTGGGCGCGTGGTGGTCCGACGACCGGGGCGGGTTCATACAACCGGCGGAGTTTCTCCTGGGCAGGGGAGGCGTCGTACTGGGGGCAATGTATGCCTCGGGACCGGTGGGCCGCATGAGCGTGGACGAAGCGACGCATCTGATTACCGGCCGGGAGACCCGCCGCCGTCAAGATGAACAAGGGACCGCTTAGAAGCCGTCTAGAAACCTGGGAGAGGGACATTTGACAATGAGCGACCAGCAGTTGGTAGACACCATGAAGGCGGCGTGGCGGTCCATCGATGGCCTCTGCTCCGGGTTCAGCGAGGCCCAGTGGAAGACTGGGACCGATTGCCCTGGGTGGTCAGTCCAGGACCAACTTTCCCACCTGGCGGGCAGCGAAAACGGGCTGTTGGGGCGTCCCAGGCCAGACCACACGGTCCCGGAGCTGCCCCACATCAAGAACGAGGTAGGGGCGAATAACGAGGTCGTCATCGACTACCGGCGTTCCTGGTCGGGAACGGAGGTGCTGGCCGACTTCCGGGAAGCCACCGGGGAGCGGCTGAAAGTCTTGAAGGCAATGGAGCCGAGCGACTTTGACGCGGCGGCCCAAACGCCCATCGGTCCCGGCACTCAGAGGGACTATCTGGCTATCCGAATCTTCGACGCCTGGGTCCATGAGCAGGACATGCGCCGCGCCGTTGGCATCCCAGGCGATCTCGATGGACCGGTTGCCGAGCATTCGGTGGGCAGGATGGCGATGGCCCTCCCGTACATCGTCGGCAGGAAGGTCCAGCCGCCCGACGGGACTACCGTTGTCGTGGAGGTTACCGGAGGGGCGGGGCGCGTTTTGTCTATTGCGATGCAGGGGAACAGGGCCAATGCCCTGGACTCGGCCCCTCAATCGCCGGACGCCAAGTTGGTGATGGACGTGGAAGCGTTCCTCTGCCTCTGCTGTGGCCGTTGGGACCCTGCGGAGACGATCGCCGCCGGAAGGGTGGAAATGTCGGGCGACCGCAACCTGGGTGAGACCATCGCCCGGGAAATGAACATCATGATCTAACCTGGCCCCGATCCGTCGTCCCAGCGAAAGCTGGGACCCAGGAATCCTCAGCGGGAGCACGCTGACCTACGGCAGGGACAGTGCACGATTACTATTCAAGCCCCGTAAAGATGTGTTTGGCCGCAAGCACGGACTCCTCCGTAGTGCGCCGGGACCCTTTCCTACCTGGACGGGAACCGGGCGATGAGCATGTCCAGGATCAGTCTGGCCGCCACCTGTACCGTCAATTCCGAGGAGTCGTAGGGCGGGGCCACCTCCACCATGTCGAAAGCCACCAGCGGATTACGTGCGTCTCCACCGCCGTTTGAAACTCCGGGCTTGCTCAGGAGCGCATTCACGCAGTCCCTTGCTTCCTGGTAGAACAGGCCGCCGGTCTCCGGAGTGCCAGTCCCCGGCGCAAGGCTTGGGTCCATAACGTCGATGTCAAACGTGATGTACAAGTTCTCTGCGGGCGGAATCAGGTCGGCCACACCTTGGGGTCCCAGCTCGCGGAACCTGTTGCTGCTGATAATCAGGGAGCCGTCGTTGATGGCTTCCTCGTAGGGCTTTCTCCGGGCCGCTCGAATTCCTATCGATGTTATGTGGTTCACGAAAGGCAACTCGTGGCAGCGGCGTATCGGGCTGCCATGTGTGTAGAGGACGCCCTGCACGTCGTGGGTGTAGTCCAGATGGGCGTCGAAGTGGACGATGTTCAGCGGGCCGAAATTGCTCAATCCCCGGACTACCGGAAAGGTAATCGCGTGGTCACCGCCAACCACCACTGGGAACGCGCCCCTTTTCACTACCTGCTCGACAGCTTGAGTCAACTTGGCAAAGTTTCGCACCACGTCGGAAGGGACCACCGTGATGTTGCCGCAGTCGGCCATCCTCACGCCGCGGAGTAGTTCGTCCTGGGCGTCAACGTCAAAGAATCCTTCGGCCTGGCTCTGCCGTCCGTAGGGATCGGCGTAGGAATAGGTGCGGGGAGCGTCCCGGATGGCGTCGGGGCCGTAACGCGCGCCCGGCCTACCCAGAGTCCCCTGATCGAAGGGAACGCCGATTATCGCAACGTCGGCGTCTAGCTGGCTGAGGTCATCGCACAGCGGAGCCTTGAAAAAGCTCCGAGGCTGGGCCCGGATAATGGGCCACTCCTCTTCCGAGGATTCCGTATATTGAGAGTCATGGTCGTGCTGCGTCATAGTTCTTTTCCGCCTTTATGATAGTGGCTCGTCCGCCCAACGGGTCTAATGAATCATACGGTGTGCCTTTTCTGGTCCGCATTGCCGCTTCTGCTACAATCAGGTAGGCAGACCAGAGAGGAACGGTTATGGTCGGTGACGCGTCACCCAACAAGTATACAGAAATCAGCCAACGCCTCATTCAGCAGGCCGAAGAGGAACTGCAAAAGGGCGACCCTTTGCAGGCGTCGGAGAAAGCTTGGGGCGCGGTGGCCCACGCCGTCAAGTCCATCGCGGAGCAGCGAGGATGGAGACACAACAGCCACGACATTCTTTATGCTGTTTCCGGACAGATCGCTGATGAATTGGGCCGGCCTGATTTGCGGGCTATGTTCAGAAGCGCGAACTCCATGCACACCAACTATTATGAAAACTGGATGGCGGCGGATGAAGTGCAGAGCGGGATAGACGAAGCCAGGACCTACTTAAGGGAATTGGCGGCCGTCCGCGCCGCACCAACACCGGACTTCATTCCCCAAACACCGGAGCAAGCCGCCCGGCTCCGCAGGCTCACCACGCCCTAGAAAGGCGGCTTGAAACCGTCCTTTCCTTCGCCCAACTCCGGCAGCGTGTCTTTCAGCACCCGAAGATCAATCCGTAGTGTTCCAAGTACTCGGCGCGAAACGACTTCACGTCGCAACCCAGCTTCTCAGCCATCAGGTCGAAGGCCCTTTCGCGGGTGCCTGCCAAGAACTTCCCGCGCTGAAAGTGGAAGGGCTGGGCGATAAACTTTTGCACTCCCGTATCACACAGGCTGTCGGCAAAGGCGTAGGGGCTACTCACCAGGAGCAACGGAGTCATCGTGATGCAGGTGTCGATACCGGCTTCCCGGACTTCGGCAATGGCGCGCAGGCGCACGGGGCTTGACGGGCAGAACGGCTCGAAGGTGCGCCGGATGTCCTCGTCGTCGGTGGTGGCGGTCATGTTGACCTGCACGCGGCCGCCGTTCTCTTCAATCCTACTGAAAAGGTCGCAGTCGCGGACCACGTCGGGGCTGCGCGTCTGCACGACCAATTTTACCTTGTCCTGGCGGTCTACCATGATTTCCAACAAACGTCGAGTCAAGCCTAACTCACGCTCGACCGGCTGGTAGGCGTCAGTGACGCTGCTCATTTAGACCAGCTTGCCGTCCAGAGAGCCCGGCCTGCGTTTTTCCAGCAACTCTACCGCGTTCTCCTTGGGTTCGACCCAGTGCCCCCAGTTATCCCGTTTGGCAACGTCTCGACTAAAGAATGCAGCATAGCAGTAAGTGCGGCCGAACGAACAACCGCTGTAGGGATTCAACGTGAAATCGTAGGAATCCATAAACCCTGTGGCGCGGGTAAGAATCTCCCTGGCCGGGGTATAGTGGGTCCGGGAATCATGTGTGTGAATGCCCTCACTACCTGATATGATCCGCATGACCCTACGTCACTGTGTCCTCATCGTCCAGCGTCGGTGCGAGACGCCCATGGCAAACGCATTTTAACTCCTGGGAACCAAGCTTCGACCCAGGAAAGAGTGCTATGACTACCATGAAACGAGACATTTGCGGACACCGTTGGTTGAGGGGGGATGCCACACATCGGGGTGTCTTGAAGCTGAGGTTTTTTATTGTGTGTCATACTGTGTCATTGTGTTGCACTGAGCCTGGGTGGCGGCTTCGGGATCTGGAAAGAGACTGAATTTTGACAATGATTGTTGTAATGGGTGGTTACCGCAGGTGGGAAGGGCGGGGTGTCAGGGTCTTTCAATTTTTGGAATACTACCCCTTCTCCCTCAAGGGAGAAGGACGGGATGAGGGTGAAATCCCATGCACCAGCCAGGTTACCCCTCGCCACATGCCCCTCACCCCAAGCCTTCTCCCAGAGGGCGAGGGGCTGTCGCGGAGAACTGAAAGACCCTGGGCAGGGTGTCAGGGAGCTAATCCAATATGCGATTGCCCTGGCCAGACACCGCTTGCAGGGATTCACGTTGATTATCCGTCATCGATTGGCCTCTCACAGCTTATCGCCTGGGTAGTTAAATGCTTAATCCTCCTAACCATACGTTACCCCGTTTGGAGAGGCAAGCAGAATTTGTCAGCCGTTCTGGTCCTTCCGGTTCTTTGTCTGGACTGTGATTTCTCTGATTCCGGGATTTACGTGATTGCAGAATCATGCGAATCCTTTATTCCTATGAATCAAGGTTCAGACAATGGTGCCAAGATCTGAAAAAGCCTGATCGGGCGTTACCGCGCTGGCATATACTCCCCGAACCACGCGAGCGTCTCCGCCATTACCTCCGAAAACGCCGGTTCCGCGTAGACTTCGTAGTGGCCGTAGCCCTTGAGCATCACCAGCTTCTTGGGATCCTTGGCATGGGCATATAGCTGTTCCGACTCTTCGGGCAGGACCAAGCGGTCGTTGTCGCTGGTGATGAACAGAATGGGGCGGGGGGAAATCTTGTCCACGATCCATTCCGGGTTGAAACCGATGGTGTCGTCAACGTACTCGATGGGGATGGTCCCCACGGCTGCGGGGTTGTTGCGCCTGGCTGCCGCGGCGAGTTCCGCCGACTGCCGGTCTGGGAGCAGGATATCGCTGCGGTCAACGTATTCCAGTTCGCCGGTGGTGGCGCGTTTGACCCGGTCCTCGGCGGAACGCTCCAGCAGGTCGAACCACTCATCCACCCGGCGGACCCGGCTCATCCAGCGGGCGCCGTGGCCCACTCCGACCACGCTGACGATGCACTTGGCCCGCTGGTCCACCGCACCGACCCAGGAGACCGTCGCTCCGCCGTAGCTGGTGCCGTACAGGCCGATCCGTTCCTCGTCCACCTCCGGCTGGCATCCAAGGTAAGTCATTGCCGCCTGAACGTCCATCACCCGGCTGTAGGGGGCCAGCCGGTTCCGCGTGCCCTCGCTGTCTCCCCAACCCTTGTAGTCGAATGTCATCGCCACGTACCCGGCCTGGTTCAGGGATGCGGCGTTGTCGGGCAGGTAAAGGTCCTTGACCCCGGTGTAGCCGTGGCACAGAAGTACGGCGGCCCGGCTTTCTCCCTGGGCGAGGTCATCCGGCGTGTACACATCCCCGCAGAGCTTGAACCCTTCGCTATAGAACTCCACCGGCCTCTTCATGGCTCGTACTCCCGCTGGTCAGATTTCGCCGGATTATAGCACCGGCTCAGGGGCGGACGGGTGGCGCGACAATGGGCTGGCGGCTCAGACGGTGACGCCGGTGAAGTTAAAACCGGACATCTTCAGCGCGGGCACGCGAGTGGTGAACCCCACTTCGTTGAGACAAACCCTGGTCACGCCGCCCACCGCTTCTACGTTGGCCATGGCGCCCACCAACGACTGGGTGAACCGGAGGTCCTTCACCGGATGGGTGATACGACCCTCGTCGATCAGGAACGTGCCGTCCCGGGTCATTCCCGTTACCACGCAACCCCGGTTATGCACCTGCCGGATGTAATGGAACCGGGTTACGTAGATCCCCAGACGGGTGGAGGCGATCATCTCCGCTTCCGAGACGTTTCCTTTCTCCATGAACAGGTTACTGGCCAGAGGGCCGCCGCCGAAGGAAAACTGGTGCCCGGTAGACTCGACCCCTTGCTTAGCGGCGGTATAGGAGTTGTGCACTGGAGATCCTATAACCCCTTCCCGGACGATGTTGACGGGCTGACGGGGGACGCCCTCGGCGTCGAAGGGGTTGGGCCAACCGTTGATGTCGGCCCCGTCGTCCCAGATGGACACAAGGGGGCTCATGGCCTGGGTGTTTTGCAGTCCGCTCATCCAACTGCGCTCGTCTTGGACCGCCTGTGCACCCATGCCGTACTGGCTGAGGGCGCTTAGCAGGTCATCGACGGCGTAGGGGTGCAGCACTACGGTGTATTGGCGCGGCTCGACCAATGCAGGGTTGCGCCCGTTGACCGCCCTAGAGACCGCCTCGGATGTCAGGCTTGCCGGGTCCAGATCCGAAACTCGCCAGGAGCCGCCTTTGGACCATCCAGCGGAATCATCGCTCATCACAGTTATCAAGAAACCGGCGAATGTAGTGGCGTGGTAGGCGCGGGCCCCCCTGGTGCTCATGGCTGCCGTTTCCTGCACCCCGGAACGGCAGAATCCCGAAGACTCCAGACCGCCATCCGACGCCCTGGCGCAAGCCGCGGCCACGACCTCGGCCCGGGCGTCCGCGTTGAACGACGCGGTGTCCGCGTCGAAGGTCGCCACATGGGGAGGAGCGCCGGGAGAGGGGAGGCCCTTGAAATGGGGGTCCTCCGGCATTAGGAGCGCGTTTCGCCGGGCGCTGCGGGCCGCCTTGGCTATCCCCGAGTCGCTCAGGTCATTGGTGGTGGCCCGTCCCTGCCGCCGCCCTTCCACCGCGCGGATGTGGAGCTGGGCGTTACCGTGCGAAACGTTCTGGTGGATGATGTTTGCCGCGAACCGGGTCAGCCCCAGGTCCTGGACCACCAGGTAGGCGTCAGCGTCCTCCGCGCCGCTGGCTTCCAGCGCCCGCCGGAGAACAGATTCACACCGGTCCTGGCCGATCATCGCAGTACGCCGACCCGCACGTTCCGGAACCTCGCCGGGGAAGCGCCGTGGCCGGTGTGTCCTAGCTGTCCCGGCTGGCCCTTGCCGCAGTGGGGTTCGCCCCACATGCGCCAGTGGTCCGAGTTGCAGACGGCGTCGCAGGAGTTCCAAAACTCGGGAGTGATGCCGGTGTAGGTGCAGTTGCGCAGCATCCGGCCCAGTTTGCCGTTCCTAATCTCACGACCCATCTCGGCGCCGAATTGGAAGTTGTACCGCCGGTCGTCTATGGACCAGGACCGGTTCATTTCCATGAAGATTCCATCGTCGGTGTCGGCAATCAGGTCATCCAGGTCCCACTCCCCGGGTTCCAGGCTGACGTTGGTCATTCTAACCAGGGGGATGCGGTTCCAGGACGCGGCCCGCATACATCCGTTGGAGGCCAGGCCAAGCCGTCCCGCCGTCTCCCGGGACATCAGGTATCCGGTGAACTCGCCGTTTCGCACAATGGGAGTCGATTGGGCGGGCACCCCCTCATCGTCCCAGCCGAACGCTCCCAGCCCGGGCAGACGGAGGCTGTCCGCAGTGATGTTTACCGCCTCGGATGCGTAGCGGAAGTTGTTGAGCTTTTCCGGCGTCAGGAAGGAAGTACCGGCGAAGGCCGCCTCCGCTCCCAATACCCGGTCGAGTTCTACCGCGTGGCCGCACGATTCGTGAATCTGGAGGGCGAGTTGGGCCGCACCGATGATGAGCGTGGTTGTTTTGTCCGTAGGGCACGGGTCGGCAGTCAAAAGCTCCACCGCCTCTGAGGCGACACGCTCGGCATGGCTGGGCAACTCCATGGCCTGGATGTACTCCCAGCCCGAGCACCCTTGTTGCCGGCCCGGCGACTGGGGATAGGAGCGGCGTTGCACTTCGCCTTGCCCTACCGCCGTGACCTGGATACCGCCGCCGGCCTCGAATATCGTCTGCTCTACAAACGCCCCTTCCGTGTTGGCAAAGCTCTTGTGATCCCGGACAAATATGAGGTTGCCCTGGCGGGACCGGACGCCCTTTACGAACCCCATCATTGCGTCGGCTTCCATAAGGAGGGCGAGCTTTTCCTCGGGAGGCACGGTAAACGGGTCCACCTGCACCGGCGTAATGTATCCACCCCGGCTCGTGACCGGAGGGCCGAGGTTTACAGGCTCTCCGCCGAGGCGGGAGGAGGCTTTGCCGATCTGGACGGCCAATCCGGTTATCCGGTCGATCTCAGAGGGGTTGACATCGCTGCTGGAGGCGAATCCCCAGGAGCCGTCCACCAGCACCCGGACCCCGAACCCGAAAGACTCGTCGACGGCTACGGTCTCCACGACGCCATTTCGCACGCCGTACCGTTCCTGGTCGGTGCGGACCACACGAATATCGGCGTAGCTGGCTCCCCTGACCTGGGCCGAGTTCAAAGCCCGGGAAAGCAGATCATCCATGATCAGAGAGTGAGTTCAGGCGTAGGGATGAGCCGGTGAAGGGTGGTATCAGCAATCAGGTTGAAGATTTGAAGAGTGGTGGCCCCGATCAGGTATTTCCCCTCCGGGCCGAAAATCACCGGGCAGCTTAGTTCTTCGTCTTCGACCTTGAAGCGAGCCTCCCCCAAGCCGTAATTCTGTTTGCTGCCATCAGCCAGGATGAATTCCCTTTCTCGGGCTGGCGCTAGGTGGAGCGTTTGGGTCAACAGCGACGCGGGAATCATGGAGTGGGCAGCTCCGGTATCGACCAAAGCGTTGACCCACTGAAATTCGCCGGCGGCAGGACTGCCAACCTCAATCCATTTATAGAATGTTCCCATGTTTTAGTCCTCGTTTGGCTTGTGGAGTGAAGAGTGATTAGTGGACAGTGGCCGGTGACCACTGTCCACTGTCCACTAACTATGCGGCAGCAGCCCTTCGTCGATCATCGCCTTGATCGCGCCATCGGCGGCTGCGATACTTTCGTCGATGTCGGCCTCGGTGTGGACGCCGGAGAGGACGCCGCTGGTCCGGGACATGAGGTCCACTCCGCGGACTTGCAAAGCCTGGCGGAAGGCGCTCTGGATCGCGGGAGGAGCGCTCTTCAAGGTGTTGGCGTCCAGGCCTTCAATGGTGCTTCCACCGAAGTAGACGTGGAAGGTCGACGACTCGCCGTAGACAGTGGCGGCTACCTCGTAGCGGGCCATGATCTCCCGCAGCCCGACGCGCAGTCGCTCGGCCATTCGGTCGGCGTTGTTTTGCATCTCGCCGGTGGCGGCAACCTCCAGGGCCGCGTTGCCCGTGGCGGCGCAGTAGGGGTTTGCGTTGAATGTGCCGCCATGGAGGACGCGCTCGTACCTGTCATGTTCGCTGTCGCCGGTCTGCTCCATCACCTGCATGATGTCACCGCGCCCCGCCACCGCCCCTCCGGGAAGGCCGCCGGTCAGAATCTTGGCCAAAGTGCATAGGTCGGGATCGATGCCCAACCTTTGCTGCAACCCGCCGGGGCTCCAGCGGAACCCTGTGATGACCTCATCCAGTATCATGACGACGCCATACTGGCGGGTGAGATTGCGGACACCCTCCACGAATCCGGACTGAAGGGGAACGGTGCCGTAGGAGGCCCCGGACCCCTCGGTGATAACGCCCGCAATGTCGTTCCGGGATGCCAGGGTCTGTTCCAGCAATTCCAGGTCCGGAGGCAGCACGATCACGGAATCAATCGTACCCTGAGGGATGCCGATGGATGCGGGCACGTCGAAGGGCGACAGGTTTCCCGGCATGGCGTAGTCGTGCCAGCCGTGGTAATGGGACTCCCACCGGATGATTTTTTCCTTGCCGGTGTAAGCCCTGGCCACGCGCATGGCAAGCATGGTGGACTCCGCGCCGGAACCCACGAACCGAACCTTGTCGGCGCAGGGAATGAGGTTGTGGACCCTTTCTCCCCATTCGAGCATCGCCTCAACGGGAGCGCCGTAGTGCGACCCGTTGGGCAGCGCGCGTTGGAGCGCTTCTACGACGGCAGGGTGGGAGTGCCCCAGGAGCAGCGATGCCGAACCCAGCCCATAGTCCACGTATTCGTTGCCGTCGACGTCCCACTTGCGGGGACCCTGGCCCCTGGCGATGGCGATGGGGAAAGGTTCGGCGACGTAGCCGTCGTGTCCCGCGCCGCCGGATGGGAATACGTCCCGGAATTTGGGGTACAGTTCCGCCGATCTTGGGTTCTTCGCGATGTACTCTTCTCTAATTGATCCGGGCATGACGTCCTCCTCTCCAAGTAGTGGTTGAGTCTGGCTCGAATCCCCTCGGGTCTGTTGGTTTTGGTTAATGTACATCAATGCTCCCCTCCACGCCAGCATCGGGCAGGCAAAGGGTCGTCCAAACCTCGAGGCCGTGCATCACTCTCCCCCTTTCCCGAAGGGGTTATAAGCAACTTTCTCAAAACGAGGCTTCCCAAATGTCTCCCCCTTTCGCAAAAGGGGGATTAAGGGGGATTTCGCCTCTGCCTAAGCCTATTCGTTCAGTTTTGAGATAGGTTCTAAATCAACAGGCAACTGCGGCAGGCGATGAAATACCATTCCCAAACCCTGCAGGCCGACAGCCCGCGTTGACTCGCCAAGAAGCCCGGTGCTACGGTGGCCGGACCGGGTCCGGGAGAGAAGTTTGCGGCGGATAGGCTATAGCTGGGCGGTCCTGTCTATAGGATTCATGGTGCTGTTTTTCGGCGGCGGGTCCCGTCACGCCCTGGGGCTCATGCTGAAGCCCATGAGCGAAGACCTGGAATGGAGCCGCTCCACCCTCTCTCTGGCCATAACCTGCTTCATGCTCGTCTCCGCGTTTGCCATGCCGTTTGTGGGGCGGTTAGCCGACCGCTATGAGCTGCGTTGGATCATGGCGGCTGGCGCGGCCATTGGTGGCCTTGGAATCGGGCTAATGGCGGTCATATCCGCCCCGTGGCAACTGTTTCTGGTATATGGCCTTGTGTTCGCCCTAGGCGCCGCGGGAGTATCCAATCCAATAGTGGGCGTAATGATCAGCCGTTGGTTCCCGGGGCGGCGTGGAATAGCCAATAGCGCCGCCGTGAGCGGCAACGCCACCGGTCAGCTTTTCATCGTCGGGCTACTCACCGAGGGACTGGTCCGCTTCGGATGGAGGGCGGGTTTTGCGGCTCTCGGTGTCATAAACGTGCTGGTTATTGTGCCCGTGGTGCTCGCTGTGGTGAGGTCGGCGCCCCCGCCTATCCCTGAGTCAGATATGGCTAATTCACCAGCATTGGCAGACGACTGGCCACCAGCTCCCAAGGAGTGGCAGCAGCGTCTCCCAGGCTCCGGACAACTCTGGCTCCTGTGCGGCGTCTATGCCATCTGCGGGTTTCAGGACTTCTTCGTCGCCACACACGTCGTCGCGTTTTCCCTGGACCAGGGCATAGGCCGGGTGTTCGCGGGAAACCTGCTGGCCCTTATGGGGCTTATGGGCCTGGTGGGAGTGCTGGCTTCCGGCCTCCTATCCGACGCCTACGGCCCAGGACGTCCGACGATGGTCTGCTTTCTAATGCGGATCGGAATCTTCGGCCTGGTCCTGCTCTCCCACGCCACTCCGGCGGTGGTGATATTCGCCCTGTTATACGGGTTTACCTTCTTGATGACCGCCCCGCTCACTGTGGTCTTTTCCGGAAACATATTTGGGCCAGCCAGGTTGGGCACTGTTAGCGGCACTATCTCCATGGTCCATCAGGTCGCCGGAGGGCTTGGCGCTTTGGCCGGAGCGGTGATATTCGACCAGTGGAACAGTTACCAGCCTATGTTCGCGCTGCTGCTCGCTTTGGCTGTGGCCGCGTCTGCCGGGACCTACTTGGTCAAGGACCGTCACAGAGCCGTCTAACGCCTTGGCGGGGAGTCGTTGCTTCCGCTTAAATCCCGCTTCCACCTCCCTTGACACCCCTAAGCCGTTGTGATAATTTTCACTCTGCTTTTGACCGGCCCTGGTTAGAGCGTCGGGGGAATAGGACCACCAACTTATGTTTGATGACCCCAAAGGACTTACCACTGCCAATTGGCAAGATATCCATTTCTTCCTGCAGTGGTTTTGGATATACCTACCGGTTCTGGTAACGTTCGCGTTCACGATGTTGATTGCTCACGCGGTAATTCCCTCGTTGGTCATTACCGGTCACCTGCCTCCAGGGACCCAACGCCTTCGGATACCGCTGACCCTCTTTGCCCTGATCGTGCTGGCCGCCGCCGTGGTATTGATGGTGTTGGTAATCACCAATGCGCTTCACGTTAATAACGTTTATGACCGGCTGCTCTTTTAGGCCGGTCTCTCTTTGACTTCCGAACTTGTCACACACTAATACTTTGCTTGTCACCAGCCCTTGCCGGGCTGAAGAAAAACGACTCGGGAACCGACGCGAATGAACGCAAAAATCGTAACCCTCGGGCTTGTTGGCCTTCTCGGCCTCGCCGTTGTGGGCTTCGTGTTGGCGGTCCTGATTATCTCCTGGTTCTCCAATCCTCCGTTCGGGCTGGGAAACGCTCCACCGCAGCCTGTGGCATTTCCGCACACCGTCCACGCTGGGACTCCCGCGGAGGGCGGTATGGGCATACAGTGCGAGTTTTGCCACCGCAACGTAACCCGTGGGGCGGAAGCTACCGTGCCCGCCGTGGAGCAGTGCCTCTTCTGTCACAAGCAAGTATCGGGCAGGACCGAGTCCGCCATGATGGAGATCGCCAAGTTCACGGACAACCCGGACGGGACCCAGCCAATTGACTGGGAACGTGTTCACCGGCTCCCAGACCACGTGAGATTTATCCACGAAGCGCACGTCCGCTTCTTCACCCAGGGAGACACTCCGGACAGACAACTGGAGGTGGCCCAGGTATGCTCCAAGTGCCACGGAGATGTGGCGAGCATGACCGAGGTGCAGCCCATGAAAGGCCAGTCCTTGAAGATGGGTACATGCCTGGACTGTCACCGGGAGAACAACGTCGCGACCGATTGTACGGTCTGTCACAAGTAATCATGGTCTGTTCTGTGCAACTCAGAAGGGAGCAGGGTACTCTCTAACCATGAAATTAACACGGCGCAACTTTCTAGCCTGGGCTGGCCTCTCCGCGGTGGGCGCGGTGGCCTGCGAAGGCTTTGGCATCCGCGAGGGTGAGTTCAGCCTCCAGAGTCCGCCGGAACTCCCGGAGGACCTGGTCAGAGGCAAGGACAACTGGTACACCAGCCTGTGCCGCACTTGCCCTTCTTGCGAAGGGATCATCGTCCGGGTTATGGAAGGGCGGGCGAAGAAGGTCCAGGGCAACCCCCTCTACCCCACCAACCTGGGAAAGCAGAGCGCGCGCTGCGAAGCCACGCTCCAGGCCGCCTACCACCCCGACCGTATAACCGGTCCCATGCGCCGCACCGGTCCCCGTGGTTCCGGCCAGTACGAGCCCATCGATTGGAATACCGCCTTGGATACCCTGCGGTCCCGCATTCAAACCGCGGCAGGCAGGGTAACAGTCGTGACCGGGCCTATGCGTGGTCACATGGGGATGCTGGTTCCCAGGTTCGCCGAAGCCGTTGGCGGCTCTCACCTGGCATTCGAGGCCGTGGACAACGTTACCTACAGAACGGCTTTGAAGAATGTATTCCAGCAGGACCTGATGCCGGACTTCGACCTGGCCCGCGCCGAGGTTGTAATTTCCTTCGGAGCCGACTTCCTCTCCACCTGGGGCTCGCCCACTCGTTACAGTGTCGGTTTCGGGGAGTTCAGAAATTCAGAGGGCAAGAAACGGGGTACCCTTTACCACGTGGACTCCAGATTCTCGATGACCGCCGCCAATGCGGACCGGTGGATTCCGGTGAAACCTGGTTGGGAAGGGTACCTGGCCATGAGCCTGGCCTACGTGATTTTGAGGGACAACCTGCAGGCTCCGGGCGTCGACGTAGCCGCTTTGACCGGCGGCAGAGGCGCGGACGCGCTTACGGGGTTCCGCCCAGAGTCCATCTCAGCCATACTCCCGTCAGCCAACGAATTGGGAGAGGACCCGGCGCACCTGATCGAGGAGTTGGCCCACACATTGGCCGAGGCCAAACCAGGCTTGGCCATTGGCGGCGGCTCCGCTGGCGCCCATAGCAACGGGCTTTTCAACCTGGAAGCAATCTACGCCCTCAATTACCTGATCGGCAGCGTTGGAGTCCCGGGCGGAGTCCGGTTCAACCCGGCCAGCCCGCTAGAAGACATTCCCGCTTCCGCTGAGGAAGCTTCCCTCGCCCAATGGGAGCAAGCGGTTTCCGATATCCGCAGCGACGAGACGAATCTGCTGCTGGTCCACGGCGTTGACCCAGTCCATGGGCTTCCCAGTTCGCTGGGCTTCGGCGATGCGCTGAATAGCGGAAGCCTGAACATCATCAGCTTCTCCCCGTTCTTCGACGATACCACGATAATGGCCGACCTGGTGTTGCCCGACCGCGCTTCCCTGGAAGATTGGGGCAGCGACATCCCGGAGCCGGGCCCTGGCCATCAGATCATCGGTTTTCAGCAACCCGTTATTAACCCCCTGAGCGAGTTGGACCCGCGTAGCTTCCCCGACATTCTTCTGTCGATCGCGTCAGACTTGGGAGTCCAGGACAACCTTCCTTGGAACAAGTATGAAGACCTGTTGAAGGAAAGCGGCGAACAGCTATTCGCGCTCAACCGCGGCTCTGTGACCGCGGGATCGGCTCGCGATTTTTGGAACCGGTTACTTGCCCAGGGCGGTTGGTGGGACGAGAATTCCACCGGTCCCACGGATGTCCCGCCTCCCGCTGGCCTATTGTCCAACCTAGCCAGCAAGAACTCCGGGCCGCAGTTCGCTGGGGAAGGCGACTTCACCCTAATTCCCTTCTCCCACAATACCCTGTTGGAAGGCCGCAACGCCCACCTGCCCTGGTTGCAAGCTGCCCCCGACCCCCTAACCACGATTGCCTGGCAGTCCTGGGTGGAGATGAACGACCACGACGCCCGGGTGCTTGGGGTGGTTGAAGGCGACCTGGTAAGGATCGAGTCCGATGAGGGTTCGATCCAGGTGCCGGTGTACCTGACTCCGGCGGCGCCGCCCCGCGTACTTTCGATCCCAATGGGTCATGGCCGCAGCGGGGGGCCGGAAACCGCGACAGGCCGTCCGGCAACCGAGTCTCAAAACGTGATGGACGTGCTTTCCCCCCGGCAGGTCGATGGCACTGGTTCCTTTGCCTGGGCCAGCACACGGGTGCGGGTGAGCCGTACCCCAAGCAGCATCAAGGTCTCAAAGTTCGAGGGAATCGTCCGCGCCGTCGAGGTGGGAATCCTGCCGGGCGAGCGGATAATCCAGACGATATCACCTGACGAATTGTAAGGTTTGATCGCCAGCCGCCGGTATAACCGCCGGGCGACTCGGAAGCCAATCGCTGAGGGCCAGAATGGTAACTAACCGGACCGATCACAAATGGGGAATGGTTGTTGACCTGGACCGTTGTACCGGGTGCCAGGCATGTGTCGTCGCCTGTCAGTCGGAGAACAACATCCCGATCAACACCAAGAATCTTTTCCTGGAACGCCGGGCATACGAGTGGATCAGGATCGAGCGCTACTGGGAAGGCGAATTCCCCAACGTCAAGGCCCGGTTCATTCCAATCATGTGCCAGCATTGCGAAAACGCCCCGTGCGAGCCGGTCTGCCCGGTCTACGCCACCTACCACAACGACGAGGGACTGAACGTACAGGTCTACAACCGCTGCGTTGGCACCCGGTACTGCGCCAACAACTGCCCCTACCAGGTACGGTTTTTCAACTACTGGGAACCGGTCTGGCCGGAGAGCTTGAGGAACCATCTCAACACCGACGTTACTGTCCGCAGCCGCGGCGTCATGGAACGCTGCTCCTTCTGCATCCAGCGCATCCGCCGTGCCGAGACAACCATCGAGCGGCAGGAGCGCAGCACGCTGGACCACGCGGCGATGAAGAAGCGGAACTTCCTGCCCGCTTGCGTGCAGGCCTGCCCGACCAACGCGCTGACCTTCGCGGACCAGGCGGACACCACCGGCCCCGTGGAACGCTACTTCAAGGACCTGAACGAGCACGAACACCTTGAAGAACGTTCGACGCGCGGTTACCGGCTTCTGGAAGAGATGGGCACCAAGCCCAACGTGATTTACCTGAAGAAGGTGGAGAAGTATCCCGTGGGCAACGGTGGCGGGCATGGCTGAGAACGCCCACCACTCTGAAGAAATGTGGGTCTTTCCCCCGGCTCGGGAAGTCACGGAGTTTGTGACCCAGAAGACTTTCTCCATGCCCGGAGCCCTGACGCTGGCAATCGCCGGGTCAGGCGCTTTGCTGGTTCTCGGCGTAATCGGATTCATCATGAAGGCGGCCCAGGCCGGATTTAGCGACCACAGTCCCTGGGGCTACTACGCCGCCATGTTCTCATTCGTGTTCATGGTCACCAGCACGGGGCCGCTCGCTGCCGCGGCTTTCCGGATTACCAAGAGCCACTGGAGGCGGCCTTTGTCGCGGGTCTCCGAGATATTCGGAATAGTCGGCGTATTCAATATCCTGCTTTACATACCCCTGGCCATCGTCCTGCCGTCACTCAACAACCCTGAGATCGTGGGTCATGAGTTGGACGTCCGCCGGAGCATCTGGTTCGAAGGCCCGATAGGCTCTCCATTCTGGTGGGACCTATTCGGGATCATATTCCTGGCCGTAAACGCGGTTGCCTTGCTATGGGTGTCGGCCCTGCCGGACATGGCCGAAGCCCGGCAAAAGGCCACCGGAGCCAGGCGGGCAATATACGGCATGTTGGCCGGGTGCTGGCATGGCACCAAGCGGCAATGGGTGATACAGAAAGGCATCCTGGCTCTCCTAGGAGCCTGGTACTTCATGCTCCTGATTTTCATCCATTTCACGATCAGTTCAGATTACGCCCAGAGCCTCATACCGGGATGGAAGGACTCGATATTCCCGGTGCTCTATAGCCTGAACGGGTTCCAAGCCGCCCTGGGTCTCATACTCATCGTCATGTTCATCCTGCGCCGGTTTGGCGGTTACAGGGAGTACATTGGGATTTCGCCCTTCTGGTCTGCCAGCAAACTGCTGTTGGCTTTCACCCTGTTGTGGGCCTACCACATGTTCGCCTTTGGCATTACGTTCTGGTATGGCCGCCTGGAGGTGGAGCAGAATATCCTGAAATATTTGCTCTTCCAGTCATACGGGGGCGTTTTTGCCGCGAACTTCCTTTTTACCTTCGTCACGCCATTTTTGATCCTGCTCTGGAACCCAGTGCGCAAAACTGATTGGGGTCCGGCCCTGGCGGGGGCCTCCGCGCTAATCGGGGCTTTCCTGTTCAACATCAGGATCTTCGTGGGCTCCTTCAACGCGGGTCACCTCTATGGCGAGTTCCTGGATACAGTGCCGCCGCCGGTGTACCCTGGCCTAAGCGACATCCTCATGGTAATTGGAGGAATCGGGGGCGCGGCGTTTGTATACCTGTTGGCCACCCGGTTGATACCGGTGATCTCCCTCTGGGAGCTGAAGGAGGGTCTGTTGTATCAGCGAATGGGGACCTTCATCCGGGGCCGCTACCTGATCCTGGCCAAACCCGAGTGATGTATCGAGCCGAACTAAACTGTATGTCGTGTGTAATGAGAGAAACGAATCCCCAGTCGGCCTCCGGGCCGCTGATGGCAGGCGCAGGAGCTTAGATGCAGGAAGGTAGAGCACTCCCGGCGAGCGTGGTCAACCGTGACCTCCTAGGCTCGATTCTCACCTCGCCTCGGTGGTTCTGGTTCGCCTTGTTGGTTCTGGGTCTGATCGTCCTGGGCGGCTTCAGCGCCGCGGGGCTGATGGTGAACAAGGGCTTGGGCGTCACCGGGTTGAATCGCCCGGTGATGTGGGGCTTCTTCATCGTCAATTTCGTCTTCTGGATCGGCATAAGCCACGCGGGGGTCATGCTTTCAGCAATTCTCCGCTTATCCAAGGCTGAGTGGCGCAGGCCAGCAACCCGTGCCGCGGAAGTGCTGACTGTCTTCTCCCTCATGACGGCCATGCTGATGCCCCTGATCCACACTGGCAGGCCGTGGCGGTTGGTCTACTGGATTTACACCATCCCGTTCATTCCCTACGACTTTGCGCGGGGCATCTGGCCAAATATCAGGTCCCCCTTAGTCTGGGACCCCAGCGCGGTCTACACTTACCTCACGTCGAGTATTCTGTTCGTTTTGGTGGCCCTGATTCCCGATATGGCGGTGCTCCGTGACCGCACGACGGGAATTCCACACAAGATATATGCCGCGATGTCCATGGGCTGGCAGGGCAACCCCCGCCAGTGGAAACTGCAGATCATTGCCGGTGTATTACTCTCGGCCCTGATCCTGCCGGTGTTCGTCTCGGTCCATAGCATAGTGTCCTGGGATTTCGGTATGGCGGTGGCGGTCAAGTCTTGGCACTCGACCATATTCGCACCCTACTTCGTCGTGGGCGCGGTCCACTCCGGCGTGTCAGCGGTGGCTTTTGTAATGATAATCCTGCGCTGGATTTACGGCTGGCAGGACTATATCCGGCACGAGCACATCGACGCCCTGGGCCGGCTGCTGATAGTGGTTGCAACCGGGTGGTTCTACTTCTTCGTGATGGAAGTGATCTTCGGGTTCTACGGACGGGAGGCTGACGAAATCGCCGTCCGGGACTTACAGTTCACCAAACCGCCCTGGAACCTGTGGTTCATGTTCTTTACTGGATTGACCTACTTCTTGCCGGTGGCCATGTGGCTCGCCAGCAGTTGGAGGCGCAACCTGTGGTTGATGTCAATCGCGTGTATATCGGTGAACATCGGCATGTGGTTGGAGCGTTTCCTGATTATCGTGCCCGGCTTGGCACAGAAGCAGTTGTTCACCTTCACCTGGTACACCTACGCGCCCAGCGCAGTTGAGATCACCATCATCGGGGCAACCTTCGCCTTGGTGGCTATGTTGATGATTCTGTTTGCCAGGGTGCTGCCCTTAATTCCCCTGTACGACATCAAAGAGGGCGAGATTCTGAAGACCGAGATCAGGATTGGCCGGCGCATAGTCCCGGCAACATTTAGAGAGGACTAGACGAGTGGCCGGCGACCGGTGGTCAGTGGCAAGTATGATACTGATCACCGGCCGCCAACCACTGGTCACCGAAAGCTGGAGACGGAGAAAATGGCTAGACGTCCGATACTAGGATTATTCGAGGACGCCGACTACGCCGCCGAAGCGGGGGACGCCCTCAAGGCGGCGGACATCTCGGAAGAGGACTACGACTTCCTGACTGACGCCCCCTATCCTGAGGGCGCTTTCGGAGAACGTGAAGAGCGGCACCGGCTGTACGTCTTTCCGCTGGTCGGCGCGTTGATCGGACTCACCATAGGCATCCTGATGACTTCGATGACACAGATGGCCTACCCGATGGTCCAGGGCGGTAAGCCGATCATGGGCTTGCCCCCGATGGCGGTCGTCACCTACGAGAGCACCATGCTGACGGCCATCGTCTTCACTATCATCGGGATCATCTTTGAATCCAGGCTACCCAAGACGAAGAAGGGCCTCTACGATACGCGGATTACAGAGGGTTACATCGGCGTATTGGTCAACGTTGAAGAGGACCAACTTCCCAGGGTGAATGGCATCTTGACCCAGGCCGGCGCCATCGACGTCGTGAGGGAGAGCTAGGGATGAGCCGGGTGCGCCGCATGACGCATATTCGGGCTTGGCTTTTCGGGGCCGTTTTGGCCGCCGCGTTGGCTGCTATGGCCTGCGGCCAGGGGACTTACCCGCTGGATATCTTCTACGAAATGCACTATCAGCAGAGCTACAAATCCGGAGAACCTCCCAGGTTGCCAGGCGTGGAAGGAGCGGTGCCAGTGGACTGGATCCCCGCGCCCAAGTCCACTTCCTTTACCACCGGCAAGCACCTGTTCGAAGTCAACTGCCTGCAGTGCCACGGAGCCCAGGGCAAGGGCGACGGTCCAGTACTCACCCTGATGCAGGAACAGTACGGTTACGTGCCTTCGGTTACGCCCGACCTTACCTCGACTACCGTCATGGAACTGGGCATGATCGGCATGAAGCCATTTATGAGTTCCGGCCTTATCGTTATGCCGGCCTTCGGGAAACTTCTCACCGACGAAGAGATTGATTTAATCTCCGCCTACGTCGTGGGCTGCCTACAGAGGATGGGAGAAAGGCCCACTGACTGCTAGTTAATCCCTGGGAGCCATCCCGTTCGGCCCGCTTTCGTCACCCGTCACCGCCTTGAGCCTTTCGATCCTTGGCGTAATCGTCTGAACTGTGATTCGCATGATTAAGGGATTGCCATGATTTTCCACACATGCAAATCACGGCATCAGGGAAATCACAGTTCAGACGAAGTAGCGAAAGACCCTGGCGGCCCGGGTTGGGCCTTCGTCCCTCGCCTCATGCTGGTACAATAATGGCCAGGAACCCCAAACTTCTTCCGGGCTTGGAATGCCCGGCGTTAGGATGAGGCGTCCCGGCCACATGTTAGGCCCTATTTCATCCAGGAAGTTTATGCTAACGTTAGCTGCCCTCTCGTTTGTCTTGTCGAATCTGGCCGTGTGGCCTTCGGTCTCCTTTGCCCAAGCCGCAGACCCTCCGCCTGTCCCACCTATCACCGGCTCCTTTGACGAGAAAGAAGCCCAGAATATCGACCGCATGTTGATGTGCCCCGTCTGCCCGGCGGAGTCCATTGACCAGGCCCAGGTGGAATTGGCGCGGCAGATGAGGGCGCAGGTGCGGCTCTTGTTGGCCCAGGGGCAGTCCCGTGAAGACGTCCTGGACTACTTTGTCCAGCGGTACGGCCAACAGGTGTTGGCCGCTCCTCCCTTCGCCGGAATCAGTCTGTTGGCCTGGGTAGTCCCCATCGGTTCCGTATTGCTGGGAATCGCCGCCGGGTTCGTGATCCTCCGTTCCATGAGCCGTCGGCAAAGCGAAAGCCTTGTGGCCGGGGGCCAGGAGGAATTGGAGCCTTATCTGGAAGCCATCGACCGCGGCCTCTCCCTGGAAGATGCTCCACGAACGACCGAAGAGGCCCGTCCAGGACCCGTGCAGGACAGTCGTGGCTCCCAGGGGCAAAATGGCTGACCTCGGCTCCATGTGCGTCTGGATCGCCCTGGCCCTGGCCTCCTACGGTGCCGTGGGGTCAGTGGTCGGGAAGCTGCGCGGCTCCCCGGAGCTGGTTGCAAGCTCCCAGCGGGCCGTCCCGTTGACTGTATTGGCCCTGACCGTGGCGACGTTAAGCCTGGTAACGCTATTCATAAACCGCGACTTCGAAGTAGCCTACGTCGCGGCGCACAGCGACCTAGCGATGGAAGACCACTTCACCTGGGTCGCCTTCTACGCGGGCAACGAAGGCTCCTTGCTGTACATCGCCCTCGTCCTGTCCATCATGTCGGCGATTGCGGTCTGGCGCGCTCCGGCGGCTGTGCGGGACACCCTCCCCTACACCACCGGCGTCCTCATGTTGGTGTTGACCTTCTTCGTTGCCGTCATAGGGTTCATGGCCAACCCCTTCGACAAACTTCCCTTCGTGCCTTTGGATGGCGAAGGAATCAACCCCCTGCTGACCCATTTCGGCATGTTCTTTCACCCTCCCGCGCTGATGGCCGGGTTGATCGCCGCGTCCATACCATTCGCTTTTGCATTGGGCTCGTTGCTGGGTGGCAAGACCGCCGACGAGTGGGTGGACGCCGGCCGGGTCTGGGGACTATTCTCCTGGGCGCTCCTGGCGGGTGGGCTGCTGTTGGGCTCCTGGTGGGCCTACACGATTTTGGGATGGGGCGGGTATTGGTTCTGGGACCCGGTGGAGAACGCGGCCCTGATGCCCTGGCTGGGACTAACCGCCTTCATTCATTCGGTCATGGTGCAAAAACGCCGGGGCATGTTCCGTATGTGGAACATCGTGCTTATCAATGTCGCCTTCGGACTGGCGCTGTACGGCATGTTTATGAACCGGGGAGGCTCTGTGCCGTCGGTGCACTCCTTCGGGGCTTCCTCCCTGGGATGGGTGTTCCTGCTGTTTCTGGGTGTTGGGGTGATAGTGCCGTTCGCCGTGTTCTTCTGGAGATACAACCTGCTTAAGAGTGCGCAGAACTTGGACTCCATGCTTTCCAGGGAGGCGGCCTTCCTGATCAACAACCTGCTTTTGCTGGGCGTGGCTTTCGTCACCCTATGGGGTACGGTCTACCCCCTTTTCTCTCAGCTATTCGCCGGGGAAGAGATAACGCTGGCAAGACCCTTTTACGACCGGGTAAACGGCCCTATATTCCTGGCCCTGATTTTCCTGATGGGAGTGGGCCCGTTGCTGCCGTGGAGGCGCGCCACCTGGGCTACCGTGCGCCGAACCCTGATCGCTCCCGCGGCTGCGGGTGTGTGCGTGATCGTGGTCCTCATCGCACTTGGCGTGTGGAAACCATACGCCTTGGCAGCGTTCGGCATCGGGGGGATGGTGACGGCGGGAATACTACAGGAATGGGTCCGCGGAACCGGCTCTGTGGCCCGTGCCAGGGGCAAGATCTACCCGTTGGCGTTTGGACATCTGATATGGGCCAACCGGCCCCGCTACGGCGGTTACATCGTCCACCTGGCCGTGGTAATGGTGGCCCTGGGTGTGGTGGGGACCGGCTTCTTCAACGAGCAGAAGGACACGGTACTCTCCCCAGGGGAGAGTGTCACCGTGCGGGATTATGAAGTCCGTTACCTGGGCACTACCGAGGAGTTCAAGGGGAATCGCACCGAATACGTGACACGGGTCGAGGTATACAGGGACGGCGTTCTCAAATACAGGCTCGAACCGGACCGGGCATTCTACCCTGCGTTCAACATGGCCTCGACCCGGGCGGCCATCCGCTCCACGCCCGTAGAGGACCTGTATATCGTGCCCAGTGAAAACTTGGAAGACGGCAGCGTTGGACTGCGGATTCTGATCAACCCCCTCATTTGGTGGATGTGGGTCGCCGGACCGGTGATGGTTCTGGGTACCCTGATCGCGCTCTGGCCTCAGAGAAGCGCGGCGCCGGTCACGGCAGTTTCGCCGTTGCTCTCGCGGGCCGCTAGTCTCCAGACCGCCGGACCGGGTGCGGACTAGCGCTCCCGCTGTCGTGAAGGCTGGTTGACGCTATGATGCTCCTGGTTGCGGGACTCTTGGCCCTCCTCTGCGTGATAGCGGTCTTGTACCCGTTTCTCAGACGCGAAGGGACTGAGTTTGTCGGAGAGGACAATCCCGAGAACGCTGTGGAGGACGCTGGGCTGGAATCTGTCCTTGACTCGATACGGACCTTGCGGCTGGAACGTCAGCTAAACCGCGTCACTGAGGAGGCATACGAGGAGCAGCTAAGGGAATATCGTCTGGAAGCGGCGTCACTGCTCCGCCGCAGGGACCGCGCTCTGGAGTCGGGTGCGGAGCGTAACCTGGAGCGAAGCGTGCTGTTGGCGCGTTTGGACGCCAATGGCGTCGCCGGAGACGGACCGGTCTGCGCGGCTTGTGGAACGCCCATGCCTCTGGAATCCGAAAGCTGTCCCGCATGCGGTGGCCAGCCTTCCCATGCCGGGACAGATGCGAGCGAGGCTACCCAGGGATGATATGGCGTTTTCGTTGGCTTGCGATCGTGGTCCTGGTGGTGGGTACCACTCTGTCCGGAGCTGACAAGGGACTCGCCCAGGAAACATTGACCCTGCGTGGTTCCGTCGTTAACGGCACTGTGGGCGCGCCCCTCCCTGATGACATCCAGGTGCTTATGCTGGTAACCCGCGCCGACGGTACGACGGTGACTACCGCCCAAACCATGACCGGCGCAAACGGCCGTTTCGAATTCGCGGACCTTCCATCCCTGCCCGAGGGCAGGTACGCTCTGGGCGCGAACCATTCAGGCACGCTATATACGCTGGGCCTCAACCTGTCGGAACTGTCGGAGGAAGTGGAGTTGGCGGTCTACGAAACTACAACCGACGCATCGGTAGTCCGCGTTACGCATCACCTGGCGGTGCTGGCGGACGTGAACGCCACGGAACGGGAAATTACCTTCATAGACTTCGTGACCCTGGTCAACGACAGCGACCGCACCCTTCAACCGGACCTCTCCGTGCCCGCGCAAATGAGTTTCCTCCGCTTCTCCCTGCCGCCTCTCGCTGAAACCATCGGAATGCAATCGGACCTTCCCGGAGGCGATATCGTGTCTGTTGGTACGGGGTTCGCGGTAACCTCTCAGGTGCCCCCGGGCCTGCACAACATGGAGTTTTCCTATAAATTACCCTACCATACAGACTCCATCACCTACCGCCAGGCTTTTCACCAGGGCGCGGACATTTTCCAGATGTTGGTCCCGGAGCGGTTCTCCGGGCTCAGAGTGTTCCCTTTGGAACCGGTGTCATCTCCAAACCTGGACGGGACTCTGTACAACGCCTGGGAAGCCCGAGACCTGGGGCGTAGCCAGGAGTTGATGTTGACCCTGTCTGATCTTCCTCAGCCTGGACTGGCTCTTCGCCTGGAGAAGTCACTGGCTAACGGAGTCTTTTGGCAGGTTGCCATACCCAGCTCCTTGGGCCTCGTCCTGGCGGCGCTTCTACTCTGGGGCGGACTCCGGCCTTCCAGGGCCCGGCCAGCGTCGGCTCAACCCGTCCCAGGCATGATGTCCGGACAGGAAGGGACGATACGCGAGATGGCCCTATTGGACGAAAGGTTCCGGCGGGGTGAACTGGAGGAATCTCTGTACCAGACCCTCCGTGACACACTGAAGGGGCGCATCCTTACTCCAACCGACTCGGCTGAACCGCAGCCCGCCAACCGCGCGGCCGAAGCGTCAAGGGAATAAGCGCAGCACGGAGTTAGGAGTAAGAGACTATCTCAAATTTGAACGAACAGCCTTGAGTCGGAGAAAATCCCCCTTAATCCCCCTTTCCCGAAAGGGGGAGACACCAAGGACATCTCGTTTTGAGATAGTTTCTAAGCGGGGTTGGATTCTGCTGGCGTCGGGCGTTCCAGTCTTGGGCTTGCTGGCTCTTTTGGCATGGGCTTCTATCAGCACAGGCGGGACTCCCGGCGGATTCGGGGTCAACACTGAATTCGGTAGAGCGGAGGTGTCGTCGGATACCCCCAGGGATTTCTCGCTAGAGTTGCTGGACGGCAATTCAGTCGCCCTAACCGGTCTGCGTGGTAAGGTGGTAATGCTGGATTTCTGGTCCTCGTGGTGCCCGCCCTGCCGCAGGGAAGCTCCGGCCTTGTCACAGGTCTATCTGGAATACCGGGCCCGGTCCGTGGAGTTCATCGGGATCGCCATCTGGGACCAGGAGAATTCCGTCCTGGACCACGTAAACGAATACCAGGTGCCCTACCCCAACGGCATAGACGGCAACGGCAAGATAGCCATAGATTACGGTGTGACCGGTATACCGGAGAAATTCTTCATCGGGCCGGACGGCAGACCATTGAAACGGTTCGTGGGCCCCATGGACGCCGACCGGCTCCGGTCCACGTTGAATGAAATGCTGGCCGAAACCACACCAAAGGTGTCGAATTAAAATGGCACAAGACTCGCGAGTCGCGGTTGCAATGGACTGGGGCGGCACCTGGAACAGGGTGGCCGTGGTGGACGAGGACGGCGCGGTCCACTGGCAAACGCGGGTTGCCAATAGCCTGTCCCACGACCAGGAACAACTCCTGGCAAACGGCGAGGGCGCCCTTCGGGAGGCCATTGCCTGGTGCGGCGATCATCCGGTAGCGGGTATCGGATTGGCGCTGGCAGGCCCGGTAGACCCGGACACCGGCATCCTGGACCAGCCGCCCAACCTTCCTTTGCTGGACGGCATATCCCCAAAGGAGATATGGGCTGACAAGCTAGGGCTGCCCGTCTGGGTCGGGAACGACGCGGACCTGGCTGCCCTGGGCGAGTACTATTTCGGTGCGGGCCGGGGCGGCGGGACCGGCGAGCCTCCACGCACCCTGGTCTACCTGACTCTTAGCACCGGGATCGGCGGCGGGGTCGTGTACCGGGGGCAGGTCTTTCTTGGAGCTAGCGGGCTCGCCGCGGAGATCGGCCACATGGTCATCGACGCGGGGCCGAGCGCCCCCATGTGCAACTGCGGCAGCCGGGGGTGTCTCGAGGCCCTGGCTTCGGGTACTGCGGTTGCCAGAATTGCCAAGGAGCGGCTAAACGGAGTCGGCGGCGCATCGTCCGTTCTGTCCGGGGACCCGCTGGAGGAAGTCACATCAGAGCGGGTATTCCAGGCGGCGGGACAAGGAGACGAGCTGGCGCTGAACATCGTAGACGGCATCGTTGCCGCGCTGGGAGTGGGCCTTACCAACACCCTGCACCTCTACAACCCGGACGTTGTGGTGCTGGGAGGCGGGGTGTCTACGGGAATCGAAGAATTGGACCTTATGCCCCGGATTCACGCCATCATGCTGGAGCGGGCGATGAGCGGACGCCACACCAGGTTCCGCTTCGAACTCAGCAAGCTCAAGGACTCGGCCGGCATTCTGGGCGCGGCCACGCTGGTCTGGCTCAACAGCCCTTAAGAGCCTGTTTACAATCTCTTCAGGATTAGCACCGCGAAGGCGAGAACCACCATTTGCAGGCTGGTATTGAGCTTTCCCTCGCAGTTCTTCCATAGTCGGCGGCACTTCTCCAGCCAGGCGAAAGACCGCTCCACCACCCAGCGTTTCGGCAGCACCACGAAAGTGTGTGCTTCATTGCGTTTCACCACTTCCACCGAGGCTCCCAGCAGGTTCTGCACCGTTGCGGCGAAGGGCTTCCCGGTGTAGCCCCCGTCGGCCATCACATTCTGCACCCGGCTCAGGTCGGCCCGGCTTTGTTCAAACATTGCCAAAGCCCCAGCCCGGTCGGCAACGTCAGCGGTGGTCACGTGAATCGCATGGGGCAACCCCTGGCTGTCCACCGCGACGTGGCGCTTGATCCCGGACACCTTCTTGCCCGCGTCATAGCCCTTGTTCCCGGCGCTGTCGGTGTTCTTGACGCTCTGGGAGTCCACGATGCAGAAGCTGGTCTGCTCGCTCCGTCCATTCCCCCGTTTCCACGAGGGCGGGCCGCGCCAACCGATTTTTTTTAAGACCTGCTCCAGAATGGACTCTTCCTGCGGGCCGGGCCGCTCACTCCATTGCCGGAAATACTTGTAGCAGGTACGCCAGTCGGGGAAGTCCGCCGGGAGCATCCGCCACTGGCAACCGCTTTTCAGCAAGTAGAGCACCCCGCAGAAAACATCATACAAGTCCACGGTGCGGGGCTTGGTCCGTCGTCGGGCCAATTCCAACGTGGGAAGAATCCGGGCGAATTGCTCCCGGCTGATGTCGCTGGGATAGGAATGAGACATGATTACCTCGCCTTGGTAATAGCCTCAACTTAACATATCCCAGAGATCGTAGACAGGCTCTTATACTACAGTTGCAGATGGAAAACGGCTAGAATTGGGGCAATCAACGGGTGGTGAGGTGAGGCTGTGGCAGTGCATGGGGATGAGGTGGCAGAGGTCGCCCGGTGGGCTGAGGGTATCGACCGGGTACACGAGTGCATTGCGGGGCGGTTCCGGCGTCCCGAACCACGTCGGCGGTCGCTGGACTATCTGAAAGGGCTGCTCAGTCCGGTGGAGCGCAAGAACGGCTGGCAACTGGCGGAGCAGGCCGGGGACGCCACACCCTATGGGGTGCAGCATCTGCTGTCAACCTACATCTGGGACGCGGACCTGGTTCGCGATGATCTCAGGGACTACGTGGTGGAGCACTTGGGCGACGCCAACGGGGTGTTGGTGGTGGATGAAACCGGGTTTCTCAAGAAGGGGAACAAGTCCGCAGGGGTGCAGCGTCAGTACAGCGGCACGGCGGGACGGCGGGACGGATCGAGAACTGCCAGATTGGGGTATTCTTGACCTACGCTACTGCCAAGGGGAGGACCCTGCTGGACCGGGAGCTTTACCTGCCCCAGGTGTGGGCCGATGACCAGGAACGTAGGGAGGAGGCTGGTGTGCCGGAGAAAGTGGCGTTCCGTACCAAGCCGCAACTGGCCCGGCGGATGCTGGAACGGGCGGTGGAGTCGGGAGTCCCCTTCGGCTGGGCCACTGGGGACGAGGTCTACGGCAATGACCGCAACTTGCGGCTGTGGCTGGAGCGGCGAGACATTCCCCACGTGCTGGCCATCAAGAGCAATGAGAAGTTGTGGGCTTGGACGGACAAGGGTCCGCGCCAGGTGCGGGCTGACCGGCTGGCGTCTGGGGTTGAAGAGTCGGGCTGGGTCCGGCTGAGCGCCGGTGATGGGGCCAAGGGTCCTCGGGTCTACGACTGGGCCTTGGTGGATATTCGGCCCCTGAGGGAACCTGGCAAGGGGTGCTGGCTGCTGGCCCGGCGCAGCGTGGCCAAGCCCGAGGAACTGGCCTACTACGTGTGCTACGGCCCGGCGGGAACAACCCTGGAGGAACTGGTGCGGGTGGCCGGGACCCGGTGGGCCATTGAGGAATGCTTTGAGGAGGCCAAGGGACAGAGCCTGCCCCCGCGAAGGCGGGGGTGGGACTGGACCAATACGAGGTGCGCCGGTGGGACGGCTGGTACCGGCACATCACCCCCGTGTCGTGGCACGGGGCAGGCTCTGGCGATGCTGGCCCACGCCTACCTGGCGGTGGTACGGCATCAGGCATCGTCGCAGGGACGTCTGGGAGAAAAGGGGGCTGCCCCAGTTTGGACGAAAGGCTGATACCGCTGACGGTGCCCGAGGTTCGGCGGTACTCTACCGGCTGATATGGAGACACCACCCTACGGACGAATCAGTGCTGCGGTGGTCCCAGTGGAGACGGCGGCACCAGGCAACGGCCCGGCGTTGTCATTACCGACGCCGCCTGAAACTCCTCACCACATATCTGCAACTGTAGTACTAAGGCTCCCTACCCGTCATTGGACGCGATCCAGTGGGCCACCCGCTCACCGATCATGATGGTGGTGCAGTTCGTGTTTGCACGGATGACATCGGGCATCACCGAAGCGTCGGCGACCCGCAATCCTTCGATTCCATGCACGCGGCAGTGTTGGTCGACCACGGCCATCGGGTCGCTGCCGGCACCCATTTTGCAAGTGCCCGAAAGGTGTTGCCCGATCCAGACGTTTTCCAACATCCAGCTATCCAGTGTCTCGTCCGAGACCAAGTCTTCTTCGGTGGGGGAAACCAGTCCATCCACGATATCGTTGAACGCCTCATGTTCGGCTAATTTAAGGGCAATACGGATTCCCTCGCGCAAGCGCCGCCTGTCCCATTCCTCTTCCAGATACCGGCAGTCGATGGAAGGCTGCTCGTTGGGGTCGGTGGAAGTGAGGCGCACTTCGCCTGACCCAACCGCCAGTTCCAACATGCAGGTCATCCTCACGCCTTCGTTGGCAAAGGGGTCTCCGCCCAGCGGGGTCGAGAATGAAGACGGGAATATCTGCATATCGTTCCTGGAGTCGGAGCCGCCCGAGGTGTAGCGCAACACTGTCTGAATTCTGGGCCCGTTGGGGTCCTGGGGGAAGTCGGGCTTCGCGGCCATGCGGACCGGCACCAGGGGATGGTCGCGCAGGTTCTGGCCCACGCCTGGAAGCGCTCTGACAACCGGGATTCCCAGGCTCCGCAAATGGTCTTCCGGCCCCACTCCGGAGAGCATCAAGAGCTGTGGAGAGGCGATGGCTCCCGCGCTAAGGACTATCTCGTCCGCGTCGACGGTGAACACCTCTTCCCCGCTTTCGACCTCGACTCCACTCGCCCTCTGCCCCTGGAACAGGATACGTCTAACGTGGACGTTTCCTCTGATGGTCAGGTTGAGCCGGTGGCGGTTAGGGTTGATGTAGCTAAGGGCGGTGCTCATTCTGACACCGTTGGGGTTGTTCATTGGGAAGGGGCCAATGCCCCCGGAGTCGGGGTGGTTGTGATCGTATGTCTCAGGGTAGCCCGCGTCGAGGCAGGCGGCGTGGAAGGCCTCTTGAATTTGAGACCAGGCTTCCCGCTTGTGCCGCCGAACCGGCACCGGCCCATCAAAGCCATGGAAATCGTCCCTGATGTCGGTGTCGGTCTCTGCCGCCCGGAAGAAGGGCAGGACATTGATATAACTCCACTCGTCGTTGCCCCATTCGGCCCAACGATCGTAGTCCTCCGGAACACCCCGCAGGAATACCTGCCCGTTGATGGCGCTGGTCCCTCCGACCACCCTGCCCCGTGGGACGGCGATGGGTTCTGACTGGCTGCGGGAGCCGGTACCAACGAAAGACCAGTTGTGGGGCGCTCCCATCTCGGACGCGGTGGGGGCGTAACCGTACTTGAGGTCGTCGGGCGTCTGCTCCAGGTCCGGGTAGTCGGGCCCCGCCTCAAGCAGCAGCACCGAGCGGTTTGGGTCTTCGGAGAGCCGGGTTGCCAGTGTCCCCCCTGCGGAGCCTGCGCCGATAACGATAACGTCGTACTTCAAGATTACCTCCCAGGTGCGGCGGCTTCCAGAGAGTATTCCGAAGCCGCGATCAAAGTCCAGGTAGACCCTGGGTCAGCGGATTTAGCCGGTTCAAATAGACCCCAGGAATTGCTCGGTGGTCATAACCGTGCCCTGTCTTGGGTAAACCTTTTCGGTCAGAACTCGATGAACTTCCGGATCGGCGTCGGAACATGCGTCCGCGACCACCACGAATTTGTAATTGATGTCGGTGGCCCAACGCACGGCCGAGAGAACACAGCCGCTGGTAGCCACACCCATCACGATCAGGGTATCTCTTCCCATCTCGCGCAGGCTGACGTCCAGAGCGGTGGTGGAGAAGGGTCCGGGTCTGACCTTGGTGATAACGGTCTCACCCTCCGCGGGCGTCACTCCTTCATGTATCTCCACGTCGGGCGCGTAGTCGGCGAACGCTCCACCTCGGTGGACGACGTAAATTACCGGGACCCCGGCCTGGCGTGCGGCCTGCAATACCTGGGCGGCGTTCCGGACTACTGAATCGGGCTCGCTGGCGACGTTGTTCACGATTCGTTGTTGGAAGTCCATGATTAACACCACGGCCTTTTCACGGTCAATAACGGCCTGTTGCGTCACAGGTGAGCCTCCTTCGCGTAAGAAATATACCCTGCGAGAGCGAATGGCTCCGCTTGGAGCGTGGCCGCCAAACGCTCGCCGCCCATTATAAGCGTAGTCCCTTGTTTGTGTAACCGAGGGAAGTCCGGCGGTCAGGGTGTTTCAGTTCTCCGGGGCAGCCCCTCGCCCTCTGGGAGAGGGGCAACCTGGCTGGTGCATGGAATTTCACCCTCATCCCGTCCTTCTCCCTTGAGGGAGAAGGGGTAGTATTCGAATAATTGAAAGACCCTGGTCCGACGGTAGCCGGTCGAGTGTCCCGTGGGGAGAAGCCTCACGCCCCGTCATTCCGGCATTGCCTCGGGATTGACGGCAATTCGCCGCAATCTATAATGGCGGTGCGGAAGGGGGCCGATTGGCGTCCCACTTCGTTCTCCATGACTTTGTCCACGCACGAGCCAGATACTCCCCTGGGAGGTTGCCATGAAATTCGGGCTGTTTTACCAAATTCAGGTCCCCAAGCCCTGGAACGAGGAGACCGAAGCCCGGCGCTTCTGGGAGGCGCTGGAACAGATCGCCTACGCCGAAGAAATGGGCTATGACAGCGTTTGGTTTTCGGAGCACCATTTCCGCCCCGAATGGTCGCACAACAGCGCCCCGGACCTGACCCTGGCAGCGGTCAGCCAGCGCACCACCCGGATGAGGCTCGGCATTGGCGTAGTGCTGGCTCCGATTCACCATCCGCTCCACACCGCCGCCCGAATGGCGACCCTCGATATCCTGAGCCGTGGACGGGTAGACGTAGGACTCGGTAGGACCGGGTACCCATATCAGCTAACCCCTTACGGCTCCGGACTCAAGGATACTCGCGGTATGTGGCAGGAATACGCCCAGGTGTTGCCCAAAATATGGGAACAAGAGGTCATCACCCACGAGGGCGAATACTTCCAGATTCCTCCCAGGGAAGTGCTGCCCAAACCTCTGCAAAAGCCCCACCCGCCCCTCTGGTCGGCATGCTCCAGCGACGAGACCACCAGACTCGCCGGGTCGATGGGACTGGGCGCGTTGCTGGGAGCCGAAGGCGGCCCGGAAAAGACCGCCAACCTGCTTGACCTGTACAACAAGTCTGTTACAGAGGCAAAGCAAGCCGGAGTCCGCGCCAATCACCAGAACGCGCTGATGACCGCCGCCTTTTGCCACGAGGACCGGAAGGTGATCGAAGAACGGGGAGTGGAGCTGGTGGGCTGGTACGGCGGCCAGCAACGGGAACGCGCCCGGCTGGTCTGGCGGGGCGTGGACCCGGCAACGGTGCCGCCGGACTACCAGGGCTACTACGAGCGGGACCAACGCTTGGCCGCGGGACCTTACGACGGGGACCCCACGCCGCGGGACGTGGTCAACAGGGGGACATCCTTCTGCGTGGGCACTCCCGACGATTGCATCAGGTTCATGGAGACCTACGAAGCGCTGGGAATAGAGCAGGTATTCGCGCTGAGCGC
This sequence comes from Dehalococcoidia bacterium, assembly GCA_965197545.1. Classification (GTDB taxonomy): domain Bacteria; phylum Chloroflexota; class Dehalococcoidia; order Lucifugimonadales; family UBA3495; genus CATOSP01. The sequence goes on along the minus strand of CBDANJ010000007.1, from coordinate 773,254 downwards.
GATCGGGCCTGAGAACCATGATGAAGTGATGAACACCATCAGCCTTTTCGGCAAATACGTAATCCCTCACTTCCGAGAGAAGGAAAAGGCTCAACATGGCCAGGCTTAGATCACGCGGGAGCCGGATTCCCGGCTGTGGCGGCGCTCCGGAGCTGTACCGGCTTCCTCATTATCGCGAACGATACCGCGGCAAGGGCGAAAAACGCGGTGAAGAGCCAGAGCGGAGTAGTGTAACTCTCGTGCCGGTCGTACCACCAACCCGCAAACACCGGCGCGAGGAAGACTCCAGGACTTGCGGCCAACTGAGTGAATCCCCTCAACCGGCCGTAGGCTTTGCGCCCAAAGTAGTCCCCGATCGTGGCCCAGTTGTTGGAACCGCTGGTCTCCGCAATGGCGAACAGCAGGACGAATAGATAGATTGACCATGTCGAAGTCGACGGGAGCGCCAGCAGCAAGAAGCCAATGGTCCCTGATACGCCCGTCGTGGATAGGACCAAGTTCTTGGGCCACATATCCGCCAGCCAGCCGAAAAGTAGCGACAATGGCACCAGCAGGAACAGGAGAAACCCGAAAATAAACGCCGCCTCCTGCTCTCCGGCGCCCTTCCAGACCAGGATGGGGATGATGTGCAGAATTACTCCACCCTTGGCGGTGAGTCTCAGAATACTCCCCGACAGAAGCAGCCAATACGACGGGGCATGAAAGGCCTCCCCAACGCCGAAGTCCGGGGGCTGGGCGGTCCTCAACGGCGGTGATTCCCTCGGACCACTGGCCGCCGCGCCCCGGGGTTGCGCCACCGGTCCGCCGTCGGGCTGGAGGCCCATAGACTCCGGGGTGTTGCGGACCATGAGGGAAAGGGGAACGGCGAAGGCCAAGATGACCACCCCCGCTACCGTGGACGCAGTTCGCCATCCCTGCGCCGCGATCAGAATGGCCAGCAGCGGCACCAGGACCGCCGGCGTTAATGAACTGATCGCGTGGTATGAGGACATGGCCAGGGCGCGCCTGCGGCGGAACCAGTTGTTGATCAGCGCGGAAAGGGAGTTGGAAAATGCCAAGTCGCTGCCCAGGGTGATCATTCCCAGGTAGACGAGGCCGAAGGTCCAGATATTATCCGTTCGCCCCAGCAGAAGGAACCCCGCCCCCGACAGCGCGGCTCCGGCCAACAGGACCGGTTTAGGACCAAATCGGTCGATCACCCAGCCAGCGACCGGGCTTATTGGCCCGCCTTCGGACCGTGACATGGAGAACACCAGGGAGATCGCGGCGCGGCTAACGCCCAACCCCTCGCTCACCGGTAACAAAAATACGACGTACCCTTTGTTGTAAGCGGAAGAGTTGATCGAATGGAGGACCCCGGCCAGGGACACCATCCACCAGCCCGGGAATATCCGGGGATTGAAGCGTCCGAAGGACCTGAGGGGGAAAGTAAACACTTCTATACTGGCGCCGTCTGTGGAGGCTGGGTAGATGGGTATACTAACACAGTGAGAACGAAGGGCATTCTCACGTTACTACCCGAACGTTGACAGGAGGTTATGGCATGAGCGACAGCTTCGACCATCGCACGGCAGTGGTCAACGGTATCAACATGCACTACGTAGTTGAGGGTGCGGGCGATCCCGTTATCCTGCTCCACGGTTGGCCTGAATTCTGGTATAGCTGGCGGCATCAGATTCCCGTCCTCTCGGAGAGGTTCAAGGTCATCGTGCCGGACATGCGCGGCTTCGGCTTTTCCGACAAACCCCTGTCCGGATACAGCACCCGCACCGCAGCTTCAGACATCTTCGAGCTCGCCAGATCGCTAGGACACGGGCAGGTGTCGTTGGTGGCGCACGACATAGGGGCCAGGGTCGCCTTCAGGTTCGCCCTGGACCATGAAGACGCAGTGCGCCGCATGGCGCTTATCGATTCTACGCCGCCCATCGAGCAACTGGGACCGCAAGCGCCTTCCGTGGTCCGGGAGCGCTGGCATTCCTACTTCCACCAGCAGTTTGACCTCCCGGAGAAGCTGATCGAGGGGCGCGAGGAAGTGTACTTACGCCACATATTTCGCGACTGGTGCATCAACAAGTACCCCCTCAGCGACGAGGAGATAGCCGAGTATGTAAAAGCGTATTCGCAGCCCGGAGCGTTGCGGGGCGGGTTCAGCTACTACCGTGCGGCCGCCTACGAGGACCCGCCCGACTGGCAGGCGGACGCGGAACGCACGTTACCCATGCCGCTTCTGTTCCTATTCGGGGTCAGGAGGGCCAGGACCGCGGAAAGGATGGGAGCGGGACCGCTGGAGGAAGCCTGGCGCAAGTTCTTCCCCAACGCCCAGGCGAGGCACATGGGCAACTACGGCCACTTCCTGCAATGGGAGACTCCCGACGCGGTAAACCGGGAGCTTCTGGACTTTCTGAGCAAGTGAATAAGTTTCCGGGCCGCGACAGACGCCTGTCGCGGCCCGGAATCCTTGGACAGTTGACCAGGTCACCTATTCAGACTACCGCTGCCGGATGTACTTGTCCACGCTGGTGGGCGTACCCACGTAGATGTCTCCGTGGGCATCGACCCAGCTACCGTGACCGCCGCGAGCGGGGAAGCGGCCCAAGACGTTGCCCTGTTTGTCCAGCACGCTGAAGCGCGACGGGGAATCGTCCCGGTTGCCCTCACTGACGTACAGGTTGCCATCAGGCCCCTCGGAGATGTCCATGGGACGCTGGATGTCGGTCCATATAGCCTGGAACTCGCCATCGCCGTCGAACACTTGAATGCGGTGGTTCTCCCGGTCGCATACAAACACCGTACTCGCATCGTCGACCAGCAGGCTGTGAGGCAGGTGGAACTCGCCGGGGGCGGTCTTTCCGGGCTGGCCCCAGGACTGCTTGAGTTCACCATCGGCGGTGAACCGGTGGATCCTGGCGTTCCTGTAGCCATCGGAAACGTACAGGTCCCCCGATGGCGAAGGCACCAACTCGCTTGGGTAGTTGAAAGGGCCCGCCGCCCTGGGGCAAAGGTCTCCGGGATTCTCGCATCCCGTGTCGGAGTGGACGCCATGGCGTCCCAGCATCTGGATGGGCTTGCCATCCAAAGTGTACATGATGCACACCGAATTATTCCGGTCCGTTACGTAAACTATGTCGTTTGCGATATGTATGCCATGGGCGAACTCGAACGCGCCGTTGCCCCAGGAGTCCAGCAAGTTCCCGTCGCGGTCGAAAATCATGACCGGAGGCTCTTTGCGTTGGAAGGCGTAGACGCGGTCCTGGGAATCCGTAGCCACGGCGCTGACCGTCTCGAAAGTGTCGCCGTCGGGCAACTTCGCCCAGTCAAGAATGGCTTCGTAGGTGAACTGGCCAGATCCTAACGTAGTCATGTGAAGGTAACCTCCTCATGTAGATCTTGGAATTACGCTGGAATAGTACGCCGGAGGAAAGGAGTTGTCTACCAAGATATTTGACTCGCCGGGCGGAGTTGCCCTGGCCCGGAGTGCAGCCTCCGCGCCTTGCGGTGTGAGTCCCGTGCGCTGCCGTGGTGGAACGTGTAAAATCGTAGCCAACCTGAAGGAGGCCAGACCTGAGAGGAGATTCCGATGGTTGACCAGCTAACGCGCCCCAGCGACAGGGTTGAGGTCTATTGGTTCTCGGAACAGCCCAACGGCTACGTCACAGACGAGGACCTGGACCGGTACGACGCGACTCGTTTCCTGTTCCCCAACACCTTCTTCGACCCGGAAAAGGCGCACGTGCTGTACAACCAGTACCACGAGCAATACGCCCTGGTGGACGAAGTTGGTTTCGACGGGATAATGACCAACGAGCATCACACCGCCTATTGGTGCATGAAACCCGCCGCCAACCTGGACGCGGCCGTCCTCGCCAAAGTAACCCAACGGGTGAAGATCGCCATCCTGGGCAACGTCATCGCCATCAACGATCCAATCAGGATGGCCGAAGAGATCGCCATGCTGGACTGTTACTCCGGAGGCCGGATCATATCCGGGTTCGTCCGGGGCAGTTCCATCGAGACATTGCAGGCGGGCATCGACCCCACCGAAAACCGCAGCAGGTTCGAAGAAGCCCACGACCTGATTCTGAAGTGCTGGACCACGCCCGGACCCTTCCGTTACGAGGGCGAGCACTTCCATCACCGGGTGGTCAACCCGTGGGTGCTCCCCATGCAGAAGCCTCACCCGGACATCTGGTTTCCCGGCACAGGCAGCCCTGAGAGCGTCATTTGGGCCGCCGAGCACGGCTACCCTTATCTCAACCTTCAGGTAATCCGCGGCCAGACCGAATGGCTGAAGGACATCTATATCCACACTGCCCGCGAATCCGGTTACCAGCCGGGACCGGGGAACTTCGGCGGCAACGTGCTGGTCTTCTGCGCTGACACCGACGAAAAGGCCCAGGAGATCGGACGCACCTACATGTGGCACGGCAAGCACCGGTTCAAGGGGCCGTCGGAGCACAACGACCCTCCCGGCTACAGGTCCCGAGCCGCCGTCGAGGTCATCCGCCAAATACCGGCCGGTGTGGGTACACGCCTGGGCCAGAAGATCCAGACCTATGAGGAGCTACAGGACGCCGGAAGCATCGTCGTGGGCAGCCCGGACACGGTCATCAGGAGGCTCACGGAAATATTGGACTCCGTCGCTCCAGGGTACCTGATCTGCTACGGCAACGAGGGCGACATGCCTCACGAAGACGTCATGCGCTCCATCGAGCTTATCGGCAAAGAGGTGATCCCGGCGCTGCACGAAGTCCCACTCCGGCCCTACGAGTAGCGGCGGGGGCAGGACTTATGAACTATGACTTGATAGTCGTTGGGGCAGGCGCGGCAGGCTGCGTGTTGGCCAGCCGGCTCACCGAGGACCCATCCAGGTCTGTCCTGCTGCTGGAGGCGGGACCGGATTATCTGTCTCCGGAGCGCCTGCCTCCGGAGATAACCAACGGCTACAGCAATGCGGCCACCGCCGAAGGCTCGCTTTACAACTGGGGGTACCGGGCCGTTGGCACACCCCAGCAGTCAGCGCCGATGTACGCCGACCGGGGCAGGATCGTCGGCGGCTCCAGCGCCGTTAACGGTCAGGTGTTCCTCCGTGGGCTGCCGGAGGACTACGACGGCTGGGCGGCCCAGGGTAACGAAGAATGGTCTTTCATCAACCTCCTGCCCTACTTCCGGAGATTGGAGAACGACGCCGACGTCCGGGACGACTTCCATGGGGCGGATGGGCCGATTCCGGTCCGGCGGTTCAACCGTGAGGAGTGGCAGCCCTTCCAGGAAGCCTTCTATCAGGCCTGCATGAGAGCCGGGTACCCCCATGACCCGGACATGAACAACCCCGACTCCACCGGAGTAGGCGCGGTACCCTTCAACACACGGGACGGCGTCCGGATGAGCACCGCCCTTACCTATCTGGACCCGGCGCGCCACCGGCTGAATCTGACAGTCAGAGGTGGAGCGTTGGCCCGGCGCGTGCTGTTTGAAGGCAATAGAGCAGTGGGAGTCGAAGTAGAAAGCGGGGGAGAACGCTTCTCTGTAGAAGGCGGTCAGATCGTGCTGGCTGCGGGAGGTATCGCTACTCCACAACTGCTCATGCTCTCGGGCATCGGACCGGCGGAGCATATCTCCAGTCATGGAATACCCGTGGTCCGCGACCTTCCCGGGGTCGGACAGAACCTGCGAGACCACCCAATGTTTACGCTGGAATTGCAGACCAAGGCGGGGTTTCAGTGGGACTTGACTGGCCCCAGGATGCAGGTGGGCCTGCGCTACACGGTCCCGGGGTCGGATCTGCGAAACGATATGCAGCTTTTCCCCTCGAATTATTCAGGCCCGGGAGCCGGAGACCATCCGAACGACGCCTGGCCAGCCAATGGTGTGGGGGTGCGCCTTACCTGCATGTTGGAGCAGGCGGAGAGTTCCGGGGAGTTGCTGCTGGCTTCGAAAGACCCGTTCGCCCCGCCTTTGCTTGACTACCGTTACCTGCGAAGCGGCGAAGACATCAGACGAGTGCGGGAGTGCATACGGCTGGCGCAAAGATTGATCGAGGATTCGGCCTTTAGCTCCATCGTGGATGGCTGGCTTTCTCCCTCGCCCGCCGATCTGGCCACCGACGAAACGTTGGAGTCGTGGATACTGCAAAATGTAAGTACTACCCAGCACACGTCTGGGACGTGCAAGATGGGTTCGGACCCGGATCCCACCGCAGTGGTCGACCAGTATTGCCGTGTCCGAGGGATCGAGGGCTTGCGAATCGCCGATCTGTCGGTCGCGCCTCAAGTCGTGCGCGCCAACACCCACGCCACCGCGATAATGATCGGGGAGCGGGTGGCCGACTGGCTCAAGTAGTACCCGCAGTCGAGTTGGTGATCTTTCGACGAGGATACGGCAGAGTCTTTCCGTAGCCAACGCGGCCCGGCCCACTCGAAGGGCTTTTCCATGGTTCGTCTGAACTGTGATTTCTCTGATTCCGGGAATTATATGATTGGAAATCATGCGAATCCCGGTTCGGACATCTCCATGATGATTCTCAAAGGATGTCCCTCAGCCGCAAACGGTCATTCCCGCGCAGAGCCTGCCCCCGGCTCGATCGGGGGCGGGAATCTAGAAATGCTGATGATAGTGACCGTTGCTGGTTGCAAAGGTTTCCAGATTCCGGGTCAAAGCCTACCCCGTACTCGATACGGGGCCCGGAATGACGGGCTGGGATTAGGAAGGACACATCAAGTCTGAACAGTGACCCTGACATTACCCCCTTGCCAGTCCCGGCGCCAGCCCGCTACGATCACTATTAGCAGACTTCAGCCCCGGCCCAAATCCCTATCTACCAAGAAGAATGATTGACACAAAACGACACACTATGACCCAGAACTAAAAAACTCTCACCTCTCTGCCCGCCAGCGGATGAATACCGTTCCCAGGTCAGAGCTGGCGCCAACCCATTACTACTAACGGCCCCAGTCTGCTCTTGCATCAGATAAGCGAAAGACACGGAGATTAGCCCTCACCGTCTTACATTTGGAAGGAAGATGGTATAATTTCCCCAACGCTGGATGGCCGCGATTCAACCCTTGTCAAACAGGGCGCAGGCCGACGGCAGGGACAGATACAGACCGATACAACGAAGTTGGGAGGTAGAGCTACGATGGTTCAACAAGCAGCGAGGCCCAGGATACAGGCCGGCCGAGTGACGTTCATCGTCCAGCACGAGCTGTGGGACGGCAACGTACAGGACCACTCCGACCAGGGCGTGGTCATCCTGGTGGTTGCCGACGACGACGGCAAAGAGACCACTCTGCTCCGATTCAACTGCTTCGACCTGGAACGCAGCTATGTCTACGGACCAGGTGGCAAGAACAAGCTGTTCCGCATGGACCCAACGGTGGACGGCAACCCGGTAGGCTGGAGCGTGAAGCAGATCCGCACCAACCTTAAGGCCATGGTGGGAGAGGCAGGCTATCCTCAGATAGCCGGCGAGATCGACACCAGCGCGGTCGAGGCTGCCCTGGCGGAGGTCGACGCCACCGCCCGCGAGAAGTTCGCAACGGGCCGCAACACCGTCAAGCACAACCGGGGCACCGATGTCTTCGAGGCGGGGAACATCCGCTTCGGACTGGAAATGCGGCTTCAGAACGGTGGAGACGGCGGCATGGCCATCCACGTTCTGGCAGACCTGGCCGGAACGCCGGGACGCCACTTCACGGAAGAGACCGAGCTACTGGCATTCGACTGCTTCTGGGACGCGCCTCATTACCATTACGGGCCGAGGAACAAGAACCACCGGATATTCTTTGACAAGACCCTCGTGCCCGATACCCTGGGATGGACCCTAGACCAGTTTAAGACCCGCAAGCTAGCGGCCATGCTCGAGAGGGCCGGCTATCCCGGAGTCGCCGCGGACCTGGACCAGGACGTCATCGATTCGATCATGCCGGCGATGGAATCCAGGGCGCGGGAAATGGTTGCCGCGGGCTTACCCAAGGAACCAACACCAAATCTGAACGGCTAAACCACGTTTTCGAGGGTTCCGCCGGGAATGGACCACGTTGATATATGAGCTTTCGTCCCGGCGGAACTGCCGTATTCCGGTCCTCCATATCAGGGGAAAATATCGCCTACAGGGCAGCCAGTCCTGCCCGGGCGCACTCCTCGTCCTGTTCAGCGGTAGCGCCACTGCCCCCGATGGCGCCCGCCAGCGACCCTTCCGTGACCACTGGCACTGCTCCTTGGGCGGGAAGCATTCGTCCGCCCATCGCGGCGATCACTGCCTGTATCACTGGCGAGTCGGCTTGCAGGGCGCCGCTCGGCCTGCCAAATCCGGCCGAAGCCGCGGCCTTCCCCTGGGCAACTACCGCGCTTATCGAGCTCGCGCCATCCATCCGCCCGAACGCGATAAGATTCCCGCCACCGTCACACACGGCGATGCTTACTTTAACGTCGATTTCCGACGCCTTGGCCAGGGCTGCCTGTATCATCCGATTTGCATCTTCTAGTGTAATCGACATGGTGGGCCACCTCCTGAGTGCTGATTGCCTCGGATTCTACATTCTCCCCCGGTTGGGCGGCAATGCGGGCGGGTCCCAAGGCAAGGTCTTTCAGTTCTCCGCGACAGCCCCTCGCCCTCTGGGAGAGGGGTTGGAGCCTGCTCCGGACTTGATCCGGGGGTGAGGGCCATGCGGCGAGGGCCAACCTGGCTGGTGGATGGGATTTCACCCTCATCCCGTCCTTCTCCCTCAAGTGAGAAGGGGTAGTATTCCAAAAATTAAAACACCCTGGGTCTCAGGGCGCCAACAGCAAAATCGCAAGCACTAGGAGCTAATCACGCCGGACACAGTCATAAAATCAAACAACCTGACCAAGAAGTACTCCAACCTGGTCGCCGTGGACTCAGTCGACTTTTCCGTCAACAAGGGCGAGTGCTTCGGCCTGCTGGGACCCAACGGCGCAGGCAAGACCAGCATTATGAAGATGGTCTGCTGCGTATCGCCCGTCACTTCGGGCGAACTTGTAGTCCAAGGCAAGAACGTGATGCGAGACAAACGGGCCGTGAAGTCGGTCCTGGGCGTCGTCTCGCAGTCCGACAGCCTGGACCCCGGACTAAACGTAATGCAAAACCTGTTAGCCTACGCGCGGTTCTTCAACCTGCCGAGCAAACAGGCCAGCGAGCGTGCCTGGGCGGCCCTGGACCTGTTTCAGCTAACCGACAAGGCATACCAGGCCCCGGATGAGCTTTCGGGGGGTATGCGGCGGCGCTTACTGATTGGGAGGGCTTTGATCCATGAACCCAGCATTCTGATCCTGGATGAGCCGACCACCGGCTTGGACCCCCAGTCCCGGCACCTGGTTTGGGACCGGCTGCAACAGCTAAAACAGCAGGGAATCACCATGCTGTTGACGACCCATTACATGGATGAGGCCGCCTATCTTTGCGACCGTCTCATCGTGATGGACCTGGGGAATATACTCGCGGAAGGGACGCCGCTGGACCTGATAAGGGTCCATGCCGGAGAACAGGTCGTGCAAGTGCAGTTGCCGTCGTGGCAGAGGGCGCCATTGGAGGAAGAACTGGAGGCCCAGGGACTGGACTACGAAGGCGCGGGGGAATCCGTGTTGGTCTTTGGCGACGCCGACCGGCTATCCAAGGCCGAACTGGTATGGGACGGCCACCAGGTCTTGCGGCGTCCGGCCAACCTGGAGGACGTGTTCCTCCGGCTGACCGGAAGGGGGTTGAGGGACCAATGAGCGCCATCGCGTACACCATACGGACGAGCTACATCTGGCGCGGTTTCCGGGTGTGGCAGCGAAACCGGGACGCCATTGTCCGGGGGTGGAAGGTTGAGTTGGGAGGGCTGATTATCGAGCCCTTCATAGTGCTGTCAGCCATCGGGTTCGGCCTCGGAGCTTACGTGGGGAATATCGGCGACGCCACCTACGCCGAATACCTGGCCCCTGGCTTGATCGCCAGCTACGCCATGTTTCATGCGACCTTCGACTCGACCTACGGGGCATATCTACGCATGGAAAGCCACCACGTTTATGAGGCCATGCTGTTCACCCCCGTGGGTCCATCGGACATCGTATTGGGGGAGGCGATGTGGGGCGCGACGAGGGCGGCTGTCTCCGGCGCAGTCGTGTTGGCTGCGGCGGCCATATTCGGCTTGGTAAGTTCTCCCCTGGCCCTGCTGGCGATTCCATGCGCCTATCTGATCGGGCTGACGGTCGCTTCCATCGCCTTGATCTTGACGGCCACGGCCAGCACCATAGGGGCGATGAATAACTTCTTCACCGTGTTCATCATCCCGATGTTCTATGTGAGCGGCGTCTTCTTTCCCCTGGACCACATGCCAAACACGGTCAAGGCGCTCTCGTGGATACTGCCCCTGACCCCGGCCGCGGCCCTGACGCGGGGCCTCGTATCGGGTGAACTTAGCTGGTTGATGGTGTTGTGGGTGGGGGAGCTGTTGGCGATGTCCGCGGTGGCCCTATTCGTGGCGTCATTCTTCATGCACCGGCGGCTCATTAAGTGACGGCCATGCCCTGGGCCACTTGGTCGAAGTCCTCAAGCCTGGGGAGCAGCAAGGGAAGGTTAACACCGGCCTGCCGGTATTCATCGATCCGTTCCCTGCATCGTTCGGGAGAGCCCACGACGTAGAAAGAGTCAACCATCTCGTCGCTGATGAGGCTAGCCGCGCTCCGGCCACCGTCTTGTCGAACGGACTCCCGCAGCGTTGGCAAGATTTCAGGGTCGTACCCGCCTTTTTCCAGTAGAATCTCGCCGACGTGGGGCTCGTCCAGCAAACGGACTACGCGGGACTTCAGGCTGTCCAACATGGCGGCGGGGTCTTCGGTGGGCCGCATTACCAGCATGCAAGCGATGTCGATTTCGCCAGGGTTTCGACCGGAGGCGCGCGCCGCTTTTCGCACTTCATCTACAGCGTAGGCGATATACGTCGTGGGCGTATAGGCGTTGAGAAGCACTCCATCAGCCACCGTTCCGGCCAGACGTAGGGCTCTCGGCCCAATGGCCGCCAGATAGATGGGCAGGCGCTCTTGAATGGGAGCAGTTGCCAGCCCAACGTCAGTCAGGTGAAATTGGCCGCCTTCGGACGTTACAAGGCCGCCCGACAACAGGGTCCGGAGGATGCCCACCGTCTCTTCCAGGCTGGTGCGTGGGTCCCGATAGGGAATTCCCATGCGGTCCTGGATCACCCAACTGTCGCTCCTGCCCAGTCCCAGCAGGAACCTGCCGCCCGAGATACGGTCCAGAGTGGCGGCGGACATTGCCGTCAGGGCCGGGTTTCTGGTGAAGGGGTTAACCACACCCACACCCAGTTTGATCTTGTCAGTCGCCGCCGCAAGAAACCCCAGCAAGGAAGAAGTTTCCTCGTGGAAATAACGCTCGGTGACCCACAGCGACTCATAACCGCAGCGTTCGGCTACGGCGGCATATCCCTTGAGTTCTGCGCCGCTGTCGATTCCGTGGTAGAGAACCAATCCTTGCCTGGCCATCTCCGGGCCTCCCTTGCCCTAACCTCCGCCGCCGCCATCGAACTGGAGGAGGATACCATCGGGGTCGTAGACATAGAAACTCCCGATGTTTCCCTGGGCATCGGCCCGCGCTTCCAGCGGCCCGGCGAACTGGACTCCCTTGGAAGCCAGGGCGTCGGCGAGATCCTTCAGGTCGGGCACCGAGATCGAAAAATGACTGACGCCAATTTGGTCCAGCTTGATGGGGTTGCCGTCCGGGTCTTCTCCGGGGTGGGTCGTCATGGTGATCGTGGGGCAGTTTTCGCCTTCACCGATTACCAACCGGACCTGGCGGCGGGTCTGCCGCTGGTGTTTGTAGACATGGGGAAGCCCGCCGGTGGTCGTGTCCTGCACCCGGTCGTAGGCCACGGTCATGCCCAGAATATCCCGGTAGAAACTCAGAGACTTGTCCAAGTCCCTTACGCAAATGGCGATGTGGGAGACTCCGGTTGCGTCCATGAGTCTTTCACCTCCGTCTTAGTGACCGGATTAGCTCTCGGAGAGTTGTCTCGGGCGATCTATGTGTTACCAGGGACCGTGATCCCGGCGATATTGGTCTGGATGCGGAACAGCGACCCGAAGGTGGTAACGAACAAGGTCCTCCAGTCGTCGCCCCCCCAACCCACGTTGGTTGTCTGAGCGCCGGTATGGATGGTCCCCAGGTGGTTGCCCGCGGGGTCTATGATCCAGACCCCTCCGGGGCCGGTGCTGTACATGTTGCCTTCGACGTCGACCTTCATCCCGTCGGGGCCAAAAGGAGTAATCGGCAACGGCGGATTGAGCTGGCAAAAGACCCGGTCGCTGGCCAAATTCAGCATTCCGTTGGGGTTCACATCAAACGCCCTGATTCGGCCTCCCCGGTAGTCAGCCACGTAGAGAATGCTTTCGTCTGGGGAAAAGACCAAGCCGTTGGGGAAAGCGAAGTCCGACACCAGGAGAGATATCGTACCGAGGTCGGCGGAGACACGGTAAACCCCGGAGTAGGAAAGTTGCAGTTCCGGGTCCGGCGCGCCCGGGTCGGTGAAGTAGATACTGCCGTCGGATGATCTGACCACCACGTCGTTGGGCCGGTTAAGGCGTTTACCCTGGTAGCTGTTGGCCACAACCGTTATGCTGCCGTCCGGCTCCATACGGGTGACACGCCCTGCGCCTCCCTCGCACAAGAGCATCCTGCCCTGGAGGTCCCTGGTCAGGCCGTTGGCGTTGTTGGTCGGCTCTTGAAGGAGCGTTATCCCGCTGCCGGGAGTCCACTGCCGCCGCTTGTTGCCGCGGACCTCGCTGAAGATCAGGTGTCCCGCTTCATGCCACCACAGCGGGCCTTCCGCAACCTCGTAGCCGTTACCCAGTTCCTCCAATTCCTGGTCCGCCGATACGATGCGGTCCAACTCGGGTGAAAGCCGTTCGATAGGCACGGACAACCTCCTCTCCTGATTTCCTGCTGCTCAATTTTACTGATTGCTTAACCAAACTTCGGCCATTTTGCTATTGCGCCGTGAGGCCGCCGTCGATCACTAACTCGCTGCCGGTCATGAACGAAGACTCGTCGCTTGCCAGGAACAGCACCCCATAGGCTACATCCTCGGGGACGCCCAATCTGCCGATGGGGTGACGGGCCAAGTTGGTCTCGCGCCCCTCTTCGTCGGCCAGCATAGACTCGGTCATCGCGGTGATGATGACCCCCGGATGCACCGAGTTGGCGCGGATTCCTTCCCTGGCGTATTGGATCGCGGTGGCCTTGGTGAAGAGGCGCACCGCCCCTTTGGACGCGCCGTAGGCCGAGGTCGTGCCGCCGACCAGTCCAGCGACGGAGGAGATGTTGATGATCGAACCGCCGCCAGCCTTTCGCATTTCCGAGATGGCCGCCTTGGTTCCAAGGAATACCCCCTTGGCGTTCACGTCCAGAGTCCGGTCCCACTGGTCTTCGGTTAAATTCTCGATCAGGACTCTCTGGCCGTCGGGGCCCCGAGGGCTGCCGATGCCGGCATTGTTCACCAGAACGTCCAACTTGCCGAACCGGGACGCCGCCGTGTCCACAGCCTGTTGCCAATCGGTCTCGCTGGTAACGTCCAGCCTGACGTAAACACACTCGCCCCCGCCCTCGTTAATCTCCGCTTCGACCTGCTCCCCTTCGGCGTCCAAGATGTCGCCGATGACCACTTTGGCCCCTTCCTGGGCGAACATCCGGGCTTCGACCGCGCCCTGCCCCCTTGCCCCGCCGCTGATCAACGCCACCTTACCTTCGAGTCTTGGCATGTCTATCCCCCATTAGCGCCGGATGACCGGACGCCCGCGTGTACGTAAGAAGGTCTACGAATAGTCCCATGACCGGACCCGTTGCGGTGTCACCTTTATGTAAACCGCGTCTTGTCGCGGCTCCGTGGGAAGCTCATGCTCCGGGACGCCTCGGACTTTGGCCGCTTCGCGGGCGAAGTAGAGGGTCTCAGACGGGTCCGAGTGCACTGTGGCTGTCCCCTGGACCATTAGGCCTTTGATGTCCCCTCTCGACTTCCCGCTTTCCAGCAACAGGCTGACCTTGGGGTTATGCTCGATATTCTTGAGCTTCCTGGTTTTGCCGCGGACCCCCATTACGATGTCTTCCCCCAACCGGAAGTAGCCCAAGGGCACGGTGTGCGGAAACCCGTCAGGCCCGATCGTGGTCAACGCTATCCATCCGGGTTTGCTGTCAAGGAAGTCGTGCGACTCTTGAATAGTCAACTTGCGAGGCATCGGAATCACCTCAATCTGCGTGCGGCGGGAGTTGCGCCCGCCAGAGACTAGAACGCGCGGGGCGGGAACACCCTGCGATAGACTCCGGGGGAACCGGAAGCGTGTCCGTACGTGCCGCCGATGTACTGCTGCATGGTGTCCTGGCTGCGCTGGTTCTCCCAGGTCAATGTTTCGGGCACCTTTTCATGCTCGAACTCGTACATGGTCAGATACTTGGGCCAGCCCTCAACAGATTGGTAGCGGCGAACGTGCATGCAGCCGGGAATCTTCAGGTTGGCCGGCGTGCGCGTGTTGTCGTAATAGTGGTTGTACTTTTCTTCGATTTCGGGAGGGACATCCATCCGTCCGATCTGGAGCGCGGGAGCCATACTCCGGCCCAGCGTATGCGGGTCGCTTTCGGCGGGGTAGATCTGGGTGTACACGTTCCGGACCATGCCCCCGGCGGCCATGAGGGGAGATATTCGCTTGGACCACTCGGTGGGGTTATCTCGCTGGCGCAGGTATTCGTCGGACTGAAGCGCCTCAGCCGACTCTAGCTCGTATACGGCCAGATATCTGGGTCCGCCGCGAAGAGCTTCGTACCGGGCCCCATCGAGGAATCCTGGGTTGCTCAACCGTTCGGGCAAGTGCTCCTGGTTGTACCAGGCGTTGAAGTCGGCATCGTGCTCTATGGCGATATCGGTGTACACCACCATTATCGCGGTCCCCTTCTTCTCTACCACGCTAAGCACCTCCAATAAGGCTTCCCTGGCGCAGGGCCATTAAAGCACAATTCGGACAGGTTGTGGGAAGTGTACTCAAGGTTGGCGCCACAATAATTTGCCAAATGCGATTCGAAGTGGCGATAATCTGTTCGACCCCGACTGTATGATCGGACAACATCACAGATAGTTCACTGAGAATCCAACCTATGGAGCATGTGCAGATATGCCAAGAGCGACAATTAACATAGCAGAACCATCCGGCCAAGCCGCGGTAGGGGCCACCTGGAAATACTCCATAGGCTATGAGCCGGGGAAGGCTAACGAGGGGCTGGTAGCCAACGGACAGGGCAGCCCCGCCCGGTTGCCCGACTACGACGACTCGGGTTGGGAAGTATGCGACGATCTTCCTACGGGGATTTCCAGCGGATTTACGTTCGCCTGGTACCGGACCACTATCACCATCCCGGAGGTGGTGGAGGGCCACCCTACCAATGGGATGCGCGTCCAGTTCGAGACCTGTGTCGACGACTACGGCGAGATTTGGATCGACGGCGAATGCAACCGGGACAGGGGCACCGTGCAGGGATTCAACGTTCCACAACGGGTCATGGTCACGAGCGACGCGGCCCCCGGCGCTCAGCACACGATAGCCATTTTGGCCGCCAACGGGCCGCTGGCCGCACCCTTTGGCACCGTTTTCGTGCGCTACGCAAACCTGGGCTTCGAGTGGACTGGACGGTAGCCGCAGGTGTCGAGATTAGTTAACGCCAACGGCGATTATCTGACGGCTACTTCCCGCGCTTGGTCCGAAGCCTCCTGGATGCTGTCTATGAAGCGGTGCAGCCGGACCGCCTCGTCGAAGTCCGGCTGGCATCCTTCACCTTCCCGGATGCCGCGGCCAAACTCGTAATACATCTGGCCTACGTTGTACGCCGCGCCCCTGGGCATTCCCTCCAGCACGAAAGTGTACTGTGGCGGGATAGGAAGGTCTTCGAGCTGGTCCGAGCCCTGCGCGCCCTGCAACCGGACCCCGTCATGGTTCGGGGACTCGTCGGACGACGCGATTAGCGTGCCTTCGCGCCCGTAGATCTCCATGCGGTACCCGCTTCCTGCGAAGGGGTTGCTGGCGATATGGACCGACGCAACGCCGCCCGAGGCGAGTTTGCCGCTGACCAATATGTTGTCGGGCGAGGTAACGTCAACCATCTGGTTGGTGTCGACCTCATGCCACTGAGGCGCTTGAGTGCTGACCACCGAAGATACCTGGCTGAAATCGCCGACGACGAAACGAAGCGCGTCGATGGTATGGCCGCAAGAAATGGTCAGGGTGTTCGCGCCCAGCTCCTTGTCCCTCTGCCAGGTGCGGTCCGACTGCCGCTCCAGCACACCGCCGCCGATGCGGCTGACGTGGCAGGACATGACCTCGCCGACATAGCCCGACGCCACCAGGTCCTTGAGGTAAAGAAGTACCGGGTTGGCGCGGGACTGGAGCCCGACCATGTTCCTGACGCCCTTTTCGCGGGCCAAGCCGGCCATCTCCTCGGCTTCGGATGTGGTCCTGCCCAGGGGCCATTCGGTGTAGACGTGCTTCCCGGCGTTGAGGGCGGCCACGGTCGGTTCGTAGTGGGCCGGGACTCTGAGACTGACTGCAACAGCATCAATGTCCGGATGCTCGAGCATTTTCTGATAGTCGTCGAAGGCCAGTCTGGCGCCGAACTTCTGGCGGGACTCCTCGGCGCTCTCCATCCGTGTCGTGCATACGGCGGTTAGTTCAAACTCCGGGCTTGCCACGACCGCGGGCAGGTGGGACCGGACGGCCCAGCCGCGGTGAATGTTTGCGCCGATAATTCCGAGTCGAATCTTATCTGCCATGACTTCCCCCTTCTCCCAAAATCCAGGCTATCGTATCACACGCTGGTCCGCGGAATTGATGACTGAACCGCTAACCTGGAGGTCGCGTGAAATCCCGTGGATTGAGGGATGTGTTAGGATTGAAGACGGCGATCCCCCCTCAAATCCGCACTTTGGAGGCGCAGTTATGGCATACGGAGACAACGACTGGCTGGCATTGACCGAAGAGCCTACTCTGGAACCTGAAATGCCCATCTGCGACGCCCACCACCACTTCTGGGACTTTCGCCGGGAACGGGTCCCCTACCACCGCTACCTGCTGCAGGAACTGATGGCCGACGTCAACAGTGGCCACAATGTGCGCTCGACGGTTTTCATCGAGGCGAGGTCCATGTACCGGCCCGGAGGTCCCGAAGAGCTGCGGCCTGTGGGCGAGGTGGAGTTCGTTCAGGGACTCGCGGCGGCCAGCGCCAGCGGCATCTACGGACCGGCAAGAGCCGCGGCGGCCATCATAGGACACGCCAACCTCACCCTGGGCGACGATGTCGCGCGCGTGCTGGACGCCCTCCAGGAGGCCAGCCCGAACCGGTTCCGGGGCATCCGCCACTCCGTCGGCTGGGACCCCCATCCGGAGATTGAAAACCGTGGAAGTCAGCACCAGCTTGCGGACGAGCAATTCATGGCTGGAGCGAGGGTGCTCGCTCGTAAGGGGCTTGTGTATGAAAATACGGTATTCTTTCCCCAGCTTTCCGAACTGGCGGATTTCGCAAACGCCGTTCCCGACCTAACCATTGTCTCCAACCACATCTGCGGGCTGATGCGCACAGGTCCCTACGGCAACCGGGACGATGAAGTGATACCCGCCTGGCGCGAGGGGGTAGCCACCCTTGCCCAATGCCCAAATGTCGTGGTCAAGCTTGGCGGTGTGGGGCAACCCCGGTACGGTTTCGACTGGCATACGCGCGAGACTCCCATCGGGTCTGAAGAGTTGGCGGAGTCGCTGGCCCCGCTTATGACCTACTGCATAGACCAGTTCGGTCCAGACCGGGCCATGTTTGAGAGCAACTTCCCGCCAGACAAGGTGTCCTATTCCTACAATGTGATGTACAACGCCTTCAAACGGATGACCAATGGGTATTCGCCCTCCGAACGGGCGGCAATGTTCCACGACAACGCGGCCCGGGTCTACAGCATAGGTGTTTAGGCCGATCCCTCTCGGGGCTGACCAAACAGACAGAAAGCGTTACTAGGAGACACGAACAATGGCCTCTGAGTTGAAGGTCGCCATCGTTACCGGAGCAGGTACCGGGGTCGGCAAGAGCGCAGCCCTCGCCCTCCTAAGAGAAGGGTACTCAGTGACCCTGGCGGGACGGCGCGTAGAGCCTCTGGAGAACACGGTCACGGAGGCCGGTCCTGACGGCTCAAGGACCCTGGTTGTACCCACCGACGTGGGGAAGCCTGAGGCGGTGAAAGCGCTGTTCGCCGTGACCCACCAGAATTTTGGTCGGCTAGATCTGCTGTTCAACAACGCCGGGATCAGCGCCCCACCCATCTACATGGAAGACCTGACCTACGACCAGTGGCAGGCAGTGGTTGACGTGAACATCACCGGAGCGTTCCTATGCACTCAGGAAGCCTTCCGAATGATGAAGTCACAGGACCCCATGGGAGGACGGATCATCAACAACGGCTCGATCTCCGCCCACGTGCCAAGACCCAACTCGGCCCCTTACACCGCGACGAAGCACGCCATGACCGGTCTGACCCGCTCCGCGTCACTGGACGGGCGCAAATACAACATCGCTTGCGGCCAGATCGACATCGGCAACGCGGAGACGGAGATGACCGGCGTCATCAAATCGGGGATACCTCAGCCCAACGGAGACATCATCGGCGAGCCCACGATGGACGTAGAGAACGTCGCCAATGCGGTGGTCTACATGGCCGGCCTGCCCCTGGAAGCCAACGTCCAGTTTATGACTGTGATGGCAACGTCGATGCCCTTCATCGGCAGGGGTTAGGTCGGGGATAGTCCAGAGGGTAGGGCAGGGTATAGATTCTCCGAAAAATCAGAGCAGGAGCGAAACGATGGGTTATGCAATCAACCACGTACACATCCGGGCTTCCGATCCTCACGCCTCGGCCTCCTGGTACGAGACGCACTTCGGAGCGAAGATTCTAGGGGCGCGCGAGGTGATGCCCGGCACGATCACGGTCAGCATGGAAGTTGACGGTCCGGTACGCCTCAATATCTCCTCTCAGAAAGAGGGCTCGCCCCAGGACCGGTCCGCCGCCGAGTTGAACAGGCTGGGACTGGAGCACTTCGGGTTCGTCGTGGACGATATCGACTCGGATATGGACCGCCTGGCGGCGGCCGGCATCCGGGTGGTCCTCCCCATTACCGAGGTTCCCGGAGGCGGCCGCCTCTCTTACATCGAGGGTCCCGACGACGTGCTCATCGAGTTGGTCCAGCGCCGGGACTAGCTCTCTGGCGTGGTTGGGGGGCTACTTTCCCTCTTTGATGAAGTCCGCCACCCTCTCGGCGATCATGATCGTGGTCGCGTTGGTGTTGGCGCGGATGCAGTCCGGCATTATCGACGCATCCGCGACTCTCAGACCCTCCAGGCCGTGGACCTTCCCATACTGGTCGACGACAGCCATGCCGTCGGATGCCGGACCCATCTTGCATGTGGCCGACACGTGATGGGACGTACCCGTATAGTTCATGAGCCAGTCGTCCAGGGCGTCGTCCGTGCCGATCTCGTCGTCGGTGGGCGAGACTCTTTCGACGATTAAATCACTGAAGGCCGGGTGGTCGGCCAACCTGATGGCCAACCGGACGGCCTTGCGCATCCTCTCCCGGTCGAAGGGGTCGGTGAGATAATTGTAGTTCAGGAAAGGTTGCACGCTGGGGTCGGTCGATTGAAGCCGCAACTCGCCCGCACCCAGGGCCAATTGCAGGCTGCAACTCACGCCCAGGTAGTTGCCGTCATCGTTGATCTCAACCTGCACCGGGCGGTGCTCGCTGGTCAACATGGTGGGGCTTACCTGCATGTCGTTTCGCAGGTAGGACCCCTCCACCGTGTACCGCAACCCCACCTGGATGACCGGGGCTTGAACGTCGGGCTTCTCTCCCTTGGCGCGGAACAGTACAGTGGCGGATGGATGGTCCCGGAGGTTCTGGCCCACACCCGGCAGGTCATGGACCACCGGAACTCCCACTTCATTCAGGTGTCCGCCGGGCCCAACGCCGGACAGCAGCAGCAGTTGCGGTGAACCGATCGCGCCGCTACTCAGAATCACCTGTTCGCCTTCGACGGTGAAAACCTCGCCGCCGCTCTCGGCTTCTACTCCCACAGCGCGGTTGCCCTGGAACAGGACCCGCCTGGCGTGGACGTCAGCCTTGATGGTCAGGTTCAGCCGGTGGCGCGCCGGGTCGAGATAGGCGATGGCGGTGCTGATCCGGACGCCCTCCAGCGTGTTGCGGGCGCGGGGTGAAACTCCGGTGGATTCGGGATGGTTCTGGTCGGGGTCGTCCGGGAATCCCTCGGCGAAACAAGCTTCCTGGAAAGCACTGGCGTGGGGAAGCCACTCGTCCCTGGGGTAGCGGCGCACCGGGATGGGGCCGTCGTCGCCGTGGAAGTCGCCGCCGGGGTAGTCCAGGTCGGTCTCCATCTTGCGAAAGTAGGGCAATACCCGGGTATACCCCCACTCGTCGTTTCCCCACTCGGCCCAGCGGTCGTAATCCTCGGGAATTCCCCGGTAGAGCACCTGGCCGTTGACGGCGCTGGAGCCGCCGGTGGCCTTGCCCCTGGGTATCACCAGGTGTTGCTGTTGGGGTGTGACCTGGGCCTCGTAGCCCCAAGTATGGGGCCCGTAGGCTGAAAGCCAGACGTTGTTCCCCATCTTCAGGTCTTCAGGCAGGTGTTCGAAGTTGGGGAAATCCGGACCGGCCTCCAGCAAGAGCACCGACTTGCTGGAGTCCTCGGACAACCTGTTGGCAATAGTACTGCCGGCCGAGCCGGCTCCTACAATGATGTAATCGTATTTCATAACGCCTCCTTTGGCGGGGATTTTATTGACCACCAATGGCGGCGGTCAAGCGGCTACAGGCACATAAGAAGCCGCTAATGCCTTCCTCCTAGAGAATGCATGATCAGATTGCCCTTGGCCACTTCGGTCATGACCTCGATCAATTCGGCCAGATAGGCGTCGTCGATTCCCAGATGCTTCACGGCATCAAGATGGAAGCTGACTCAAACCCCACAGTTGTTCATGGCCGACACCACAAAGGCGACCAACTTCTTGGTCTTTATGTCAACCAGCCCCGGTCCCATAGACTGCTTGTAGTGGGTCCAGTAGGCCTCCAGGTGGCCTGGGTTATGCCCCATTACCTGGAAGGTCTCTGGTACGAAACTCCACTGCATGGTCTCCTTGATCTCTTCGTAAATTTCCTTCACCCGTCCGGTGGCGTCAGCCTCCCGGACCAGGCCGATTCTTGCCATTATTGTTGCCTCCTATTGATCTGTCGCGACACTCCAATGGTAGCCGAGGGCACAGCGCCCGGTGGACTGCAAGCCCATCCGGATATATATTATAGATACTTTAGGAGGTAGGCTGATGGGTCCAACTTCTTATGTGTCAAAGTGGGGGTCAAGTCTAGCCATCCGCATTCCGAGGATTATCGCCAATCAATGGGGTGTACAGGAAGGGTCTGCCATCGAAATCGTCGCCGACGGTGATGAGGTCATACTCAGGAAGAAATACTACGACCTTGCCGAAATGCTTGCCCAGGTAACCGACGATAACCTCCACGGCGAGCAAGATTTTGGAGCTCCGCAGGGCAAAGAGGTTTGGTAGAGCGGGGCTATGTACCCGACCGGGGGGACGTCGTGTGGGTCAACTTCACGCCTCAAGCTGGCCACGAACAAGCGGGAAGACGCCCGGCACTCACGATGAGCCCCGGATCCTACAACGAAAGAGTCGGGTTGGCGTTAATCTGCCCCATCACATCCCAGGTCAAAGGGTATCCATTTGAAGTGGGCTTGCTCCCGGGAGGGTCGGTGTCAGGTGTAGTGCTCGCGGACCAGATTCGCAGCGTGGATTGGCGGGCAAGAGAGGCGCGGTTCGATTCCCGCCTGGCGCCACAAGTAGTTAACGAAGTCCTTATGAAGGTCCAGACCTTGCTGGCATAGCATACTCTGTACCCATTGGGGCTAACTTGACGCACTCCGGAGCGGCACCTACACTCTTGGAAATCATCGGTCCCGTATTCGGGATCGGCTAGTACGCACCGCAATCCACGTAGGAGTTAGTAATGCGTATCCTCCTCATCGCCACCAACCGTCACCAACGGCTAATGAGCCGCATGAATGCCCGGCCCGTTCCGATTGGGTTGGCGTATATTGCGGCGCACCTGGACCCGGAGCAGCACGAGTTGAAAGTGTTGGACCTAATGTTCTCCGAGGACTACCTTGGAGACACGGAGCGGACTGTCAAGGAATTTGAGCCGGACATGGTCGGGATTTCCCTGCGCAACCTGGACAACGCCAGTTACATGGACCCCCAATGGGCGCTGCCCTCCACCAAAGAAGTCATCCAGCGCGTCAGGTCGGTCTCCAAGGCAACCATCGTTTGCGGCGGACCGGGATTCAGCCTACTGCCAAAAGAGTGTTTCAGCTATCTGGAGCCGGACCTGGGCGTGGCAGGAGACGGCGGAGAGACGTTTGCCCAGGTTGCCGCGTCACTGGAAAGCGGGGAGAATTTCCACAATCTTCCGGGCCTAGTCTACAAAGACGGCGGCGGGCAGGTCGTATACCGGGGCTTGGCATACTCCAACTTCTCCAAGCCGCCGCGCCTGGAAGAGCTGGACATGACCCGTTACGAGCAAGCCGGGTTCGGCATCGGTATCGTTACCAAGTTGGATGACAGCTTTTCCCACTCCATCCAGGCCGGAAACGACCCCACTACCTGGCGGGTCCTGAAGCCCATCGAGGATGTGATCAGCGAAATCCAGGAGATGAAGGACCGGTTCGGTGTTCGCAAGGTATTCTTCATCGACTCCGGATTCAACGTTCCCATGCCCCACGCCAAGGCGCTGTGCCGCACGCTGATCGAGGAAGACCTGAAGGTCCGCTGGAACAGCTACCTGGCTCCCGTGCCCGAAGCCTGCGACGAAGAAGTCCTGAGTTTGATGAAACAGGCGGGCTCCGGGCTGGTAATCATGAAGGGCATCGCCGGTGAGAGCCTGGACGACGGACCCCTGGAGATGCGGCTTGAACCCTTGAACGACATATGCCAACGCTGCGACGCCACGGGATTGAACTACGTCATATCCCAGAACTTCGGCGAACCCGGAGAGACCGCTGAGACGGTCGAGACCAAGTTGGAGTTCCTGAAGGGAATCCGGCCCGCCCTGGCCAACTTGCGGGTCGGAGTCCGGGTCAGGCCCGGAACTCCAGCGGCCCAAACCGCCCTGGCGGAAGGTCTGATCACCGGCGAAAGCGACCTTATCAAGCCTACTTTTTACCTGGACGGCTCGGTCCGGGACTGGATCATTGAGCGCCTCCAGACCGAGGTCGAAGCCAACCCCAGGTGGAACCTGCTTTAGGAAAAGCAGGGAGGCTAAACCGGCTGTAACGGCCGGTGAGGCTCCGAGGGCAACTCCACGCGGATTTCGTCACCGGGGGCGACTTCGCCTCCGGAGACGACTATGCCCATGATGCCAGCCTTCCGAATCAAGTTGCCGTCCTTGTCCTTGTCCAACACCGATTCCAGCAGGCCGGGTTGGATCTTTTCCAGTTGAGCGCACGGGTTGCGTAGGCCGGTGACTTCCACCACGGCGTCCCTCAGATGGAGGTGGGCTCCCGTAGGCAGACCCAGGAGGTCGACACCCCGCGTGGTGATATTCTCTCCCATCTGACCATGGGAGACTTCGAACCCGGCATATCTTAGCTCGTCGTAGAGTTCGGAGTGGATCAGGTGTACTTGCCGCAGGTTGGGTTGGTTCGGGTCCCGGGCGACGCGGGACCTGTGTTTGACCGTCTCACCTGAGTGGGCATCACCCTCCACGCCAAGCCCCTCCAGAAGCCTGACCCGTTCCTGGTTCGGTTTGATCAGGCTGTGGGTGGGACTACAGTTGACCGTAATGACTTCCCCGTTCATTGGTTGTCTCCCTGTAGGTGTTCGTCCAGAAAGTCGGCGATGGCGGGATAAGCTCTGAGCTTGTTGACCAACCGCACCATGCCATGCCCTTCGTCTTCGAAGCGCAGATATTCCACCGGGACATTATACTCCCTGAGCTGAGAGACCAACGCCTCCGCCACAGTTATGTTCACCCTGGGGTCGTTAGCGCCGTGTACCACCACCATCGGCGCCCTTATCTTCTCCACGTGGTTTATCGGCGAGATGGACCGCAGGAAGTCGCCGTCCTCCCCGATAGTCCCGTATTCTATCTCCCTCAGCCTCCGGCCCTGAGGTTCGGTGCGTTCCAGATGCATGATGAAATCCGCGACTCCTCTTTCGTTGACACCCGCAGCCCACGAATCCGGGTAGGTCGTCAACGCCGATAGAACCATGAATCCGCCGTAAGAAGGACCCATCACGGCGATGCGGTCAGGGTGGGCCCAGCCTGAAGACCTTAGCCAAGAGTTTGCCGCTTCCAGGTCGGCTACACTGTCCATCCGCTTCCGGCCGTCGTCAAGATGGTTGTAGGTACGGCCATACCCGGTGCTGCCGCGTACATTGGTGGCCAGCACGACGTAGCCCCGGTTGGCGAAATACTGGAGCACCGGCTCGAATACCTGCCGGGTCTGCGCGGATGGTCCCCCGTGGACCTGCACGATGGCGGCGCGGCTCCCATCAGGTTTCGCATCATGGGGAGCATATAGGACACCCGATATCTCCAGGCCATCCAGAGCCGGGAATCTGACTACGAGGGGTTCCACCAGCGCGTCCTCACCGAGACCAACGCGGGGCGAATGGGTGATCTGCCGCAAGCGCCGCTGCCGTATATCGAAAGTCCATATATCAGACGTTGCCTGGGAGCTGTTCAGGGCAAATGCGAACCCGCGCCCGTGGGGAGCCCAGGTCAGACCCGACACCACACCCAGAGGCAGGTCCGGTATCGCATACTCCTCCGGCCGGCGGAGGTCTCGGAGAATGATCTGCGAGGCTCCGTCCACGTTCTTTGAATAGACCATCCACCGTCGATTAGGCGACAGGGACGCACTCTCGATGTCCCAGTCCGAGACCAACAGGAAGTCCAGCTCATGGGTCTCCAGGTCCAACACGGCCAGTCCCAGAAACTCCTGGTCCTGGTCCGTCCGCAAGAAGAGCTTCCGGCCATCGGCGGAAAACCCGGCAGGATAGTAAGCGGCGTCACCGGTGTGGGGTGTTAGATGGACCGCCTCTCCGGTGTCGATGTCCACCAGATAAAGGTCAGCCCCTTCGGAATGCGCGCCCTGCTGGACGATTATCTTGGCGCCGCCGGGGACCCAGGCCACGGGCTCGCTGGACTCTTCCCCGGAATAGACCAGTCTCGGCTCGTTGCCGTGGACTGGTTGGATGTAGGTATCGAAACGACGGCGTTCAATCGCGTTGGCCGCGAACGAGAAGGACTCTCCGTCCAGGGACCACTGGCCGAGCCGGTGGGAGACGCCGGGATCGAAGGTGTGGGATTCGACCCCGGAACCGTCTGGGGCACAGGTGAGAATTTGCCAGTGTTCATCTCCGCCTTGATCCCGGTCGAACGCGACGTGGCGGCCACAAGGAGAGGACGCCACCTGACCGGTCCGCTCGGTGGTCAGGCTAAGGGGCTGGGGCCAACCGCCGGAAGCGGGAACGACCCAGGGCAATGGAACGCCGGTTAGATTGCTCACAAAAGCGATTCGTTGCCCGTCTGGGCTGTATGCCGGCGCGGAAGCGGACCGGACGTTCAGGTATTGTTCTATTTCGTAAGCCATTCGACCCACCTCGTCTGCCCGGTCCAATCCGAAGGAAGTTGACGAAGGTCCGGGTTGCCGGAAGGTTAACTTTCGCCCTTCCACGTGTCAATCGGGGTATGCCCAGCCTGCGGGGTTGCCCGATTTGGCCGCAATGCATAGGATATATGGCAATACCCTGGGATGACCGAAGAAAGCCGGGTTTAGGAGTTGGCATTGCAATCTTCAAGAAACCTTCCTCCCGAGGAACATTGGACCACTATCGGCGAGCTTCGGGTCCGGTACCTGGACTGGGGAGGCGACGGCGCGCCGGTGATGCTGATGCATGGGCTGGCGTCCTCGGCGCATTGGTACGAGATGGTCGCCAGCCGCTTGCGGGACAAATACCGTCTTTTCGCCGCCGACGCCAGGGGCCACGGCCAGACGACCCAAGCCAGCAGCGGTTACGATTGGGAGACGTTGGCAGCCGACGCGGTGGGGCTGATGGACCAACTGAGCGTCGAGCGGGCCGCCGTGTTCGGACATTCCTGGGGCGCGACCGCGGCTCTCAATGTGGCAGCCCGGTTTCCGGAACGGGTTTACGCCCTTGGCCTGATCGACGGCGGCGCGGGTAGAAGTGGCGGACCCAGGGAACCGTGGGAGACCGTCAAAGCCAGGGTCCGTCCCAGAGACGTATCCGGCACAAGAGAACAGTTCCTGGACCGGTTGCGGCATCAGCTATCTTTCTGCTGGAACGACCAGATCGAGCGAATAGTGCAGACGATGGTATACGAGGACCAGGAGGGTCAGATACAGGACATCCTGCGCCCCGACAACCACCTTCAGGTCATGCAAGCCATGTGGGAGGAGCCAACGTCACGCCTCTACGGCAACATCACCTGTCCGACAGCTATCATTCCCGCAGGCCCAACCCCCGAACGAGCCAACAGCGAACGCGCCCTGCAGAAACAGGCGGGAGTGGAAGCCGCAAGCAGGGCTATTCCCCATTGCCGGGTCTGCTGGATTCCAGAGACAGTCCACGACATCGGCTATCATAAGCCCGATGAGTTGGCCCGCGTTATGGACGAATTTCTTTCATCCGCCGCGCAGCGCTAACCCTAACGCACGACCTGGGGATGGACACCCAAGCCATCAAGTCTCGTTGTACAGGAGCGATTGATACCATGTCCGACGATAAAGAGACCCTCAGCCAACGGCTTTCGGACCTTTACGGCCGAATCAGCGAGGCCAAAGTTGACGCGTATTTGGTCCTCTCTTCCGACGCGCACCTCAATGAGTATGTGCCCGAGTACACCCGCAGGCGCACGGCCATTACAGGGTTCCGCGGCTCCGCGGGCGACGTGCTGGTCTGCCCCGAGGGAAGCCACCTGTTCGTCGACTCCCGTTACTACCTTCAAGCCGACGACGAAGTTGATCACGACAATTTCCGAGTCCACAAGCTGGGACTGGCCG
The DNA here is from genome assembly GCA_965197545.1 of Dehalococcoidia bacterium. GTDB lineage: Bacteria > Chloroflexota > Dehalococcoidia > Lucifugimonadales > UBA3495 > CATOSP01. The sequence continues at coordinate 746,061 of CBDANJ010000007.1, read as the reverse complement.
AGGAGAAGACCTTGAGCCAGTGGTTGACCGAGATGGAGAAGGAGCGGGGCAGCATTCGGGTAGGTTTTGACCCATTTGTCGTCTCAATGCAGGCCCATGCCGTTTACAAAGCCGCCCTCAAGTCGCCCGACTCCGCCCTGGTCCCCATAACCGACAACCTGGTGGATGCGGTGTGGGATGAGCAGCCCGCGCCGCCAGGCAACCCGATCTACCAGTTGGCCGACGACCTCACCGGCTGCGGCGCCGCCGAAAAACTTGAGAACATACGCAAGGAGATGGAAGAGGCGGGCGCAACGCTCCTCATCCTGACCAAGCTCGACGAGATCGCGTGGGTGACCAATCTTCGCGGCACGGACATCGACTACAACCCCGTGTTCGAAGGTTACCTGGCCATCGACAGAGAAAATGCGGCCTGCTTTACCAGGGTATTGCCTCCAGCCGATGTCATTGAATCGCTGGGACCACTTATCAAGTTCGAACCCTATGAGGCATATAGCGAGTCCATGAGGCGTTACGGAGCGGAAGCCTCGGGCATGGTCTGGCTTGATCCCAGCGGGGCCACGATGGGCACCCGGCTCATGCTGCACGAAGACCAAAAACTGATCGAGAAGCCCAATCCCACCGTTGCGCTAAAAGCCGTCAAGAACGAGACGGAGATTGCAGCCTCGCGGAATTCTCACCGGCACGCGGCGGCGGCCAAGATCCGCAGCTTCAAGCGCTTGCAGGACTCGATCAAGGCGGGAACAACGGTTAGCGAGGACGCCTACAGCCAAATCCTGTACGACGAGTATTCCAGCGAAGAAGGATTCTACGACCTCAGCTTTACCACAATAGCGGCCGCCGGGGCCAACGGGGCCATCGTCCATTATGCGGACGCCAGCCCGGAGGTTTTCCTGAACGACGGGGAACTGTTCCTGGTCGACTCCGGAGTGCAACTGATGGGCGGCACCACCGATGACACACGCACCGTCATCGTCGGGGAGGCTTCGGAACGTCAAAAGGAAGTCTATACCCTGGTCTTGAGGGGTCATATCAACCTGGCAATGCAGAAGTTCCCAGAAGGCACCGGTGGAATCGCCCTGGATGCCCTGGCTAGAACTTTTCTTTGGAACGCCGGTTTGGATTATGGGCACGGCACGGGCCATGGAGTCGGGGCGTTCCTGAACGTCCACGAGGGGCCGCAGCGGATCACTCCCAGGGGAGCGGATGAACCGTTCAAGGTGGGTATGATCGTCTCCAACGAACCCGGTTATTACGAGGCCGGCTGGGGCGGGGTGAGGCTGGAAAACCTGTATGTCGTCGAGCCCGATGAGGATATGCCCGAGCACCCCGACGGGCGGAAGTGGTTGAGACTGGAGCCGCTAACTCTTATCCCATTCGATAAGGGTCTAATAGATTGGGCACAACTTTCCCGGGCTGAACAAGCATGGCTCGAGGAATACCACCGGGAAGTGTGGGACACCATCAGCCCCATGCTGGAAGATGAGGACAAACAGTGGCTATGGGAGGCGTGCCAGGCGCCTTAGCGGGCACGCCCCTTGAGCCAGGACACAGACTCGAAGTCTAGCTCTTTTCCACTGGCACGAACTTCATAGATAGGGAGTTCACACAGTGGCGGGTATTGGCGGGCGTCAGAAATTCCCCGACGAACACGTGGCCGAGATGCCCACCACAGCTCGCACATTCGACTTCGACGCGGTAGCCGTCGGGATCGCGCAGTCGATTAACCGCGCCGGGTATTTCCTGGTCGAAGGCGGGCCAGCCGCAATGGGCGTCGAACTTGTCGGCGGAGCGGTAAAGCTCGGCGTTGCAACGACGGCAGATGTAGGTCCCTTCTTCGTAAAAGTCGTCGTACTCGCCGGTGAATGGGTATTCGGTCCCCTTGAACTCAATAATCTGCCGCTCCTGGGGTGTGAGCGCGTTGAATCTAGACGTGTCCATATCCGTTGCTCTCCTCGCGCCATCGACCAGTCCCGCAACCTGCTGTTTCCCTTGAAAGGCCGCGAGCCAGCGTTGAATCGTCAGCATAACCATAGCCAATTCCCCGTTGCCGATTCCTGAAAGCATAACCCCACACCGGAATCAGGACAATAGCGGAGTGCAACCGGAGCCATTTCTCCCAAAGTGTCGTAAAATGCGTCCACACATTCGCCATTCAGGCGCACCAACGCCAACCGGGACGGTCGATCCCTGTCAAGGAGTCCGCTAATGCCCATCGTAGACCACAACAAGGCCCCGGAGACGCCGTGGAGGCCCAGATATCGTAAGTTCGACATCGCCGGGCATGAACAGGGCGTTACCAGCACTCTCAGCATCAACCTAGTAGAAGCGGGCGCGGGCGCTCCTCTGCATACTCATACTATGGACGAACTGATCGTGATTCTGGAGGGGAGTCTTGAGGTCCAAATTAACGGCGACTCCCAGACCGTCGGCCCGGACCATACGTTGGTGGTCCCTCCGGGGGCCGAACACGGCTTTAGAGCAAACGCCGAGGGAGCCAAGCTGCTGGTCTTCTTCCCGGTGTTGGACCCTTACGAAGAAGGCCACACCCATTACCTGGAGGGCAGCCGGCCAACTGCGGCCTGATTTAACGTGTTCCGATGGCCCGGGACCAAACTTGAGACAAGGAGGCCCAAGATGACGTACTCCGGTCAGTCTCTAAAACGGTTCGAGGACGTGACTCTCCTCACGGGCCGCAGCTCCTTCGTCGACGACATCAAGCTGCCGGACATGGTGCATACCGCTGTCCTGCGCAGTCCCCACGCTCATGCGCGAATAACCTCCATCGACGTCTCACAGGCTCTTAACCTACCAGGCGTGATCGCGGTGGTGATAGCCGCCGATCTCGAAGGGGCGGTCAACTTTTCCGCGACCCGCCGAGGGAACGACGAGCCGGACCACCGGCTTCCAGACCATCCGATTCTGGCGGTGGACAAGGTCTGCTACGTCGGCCAGCCGGTTGCGGTGGTCGCCGCAGAAGCGCCTAACCTGGCCCGGGAAGCCCTGGAGCTGGTTCTTGTCGGGTACGACCCTCTTCCTGCGGTGGTCGACTCCATCGCGGCCATGAGGGACGACTCTCCAATAGTCCATCCGGAGATGGGCAGCAATGTCGCCATGACGGTCTCTCACTCCGGCGGCGGTCCAGACGAGGCGTTCGCACAGGCCGACAGGGTGGTCAAACAGAGCTACCACGTTCAACGCCTAGCTCCGGCTCCGATGGAAGGCCGGGGCTTGGTGGCCCAATTCGACGCCAACGAAGACCTGTTGACCATCTGGGACTCAACTCAGCACCCCCATTCGATCAAGTCCAACCTGGCGAGATTGCTCCGGCTAGCCGAAGACAAATTGCGGGTGGTTGCTCCCGACGTCGGCGGGGGATTCGGCGAAAAGGGCAGTCTGTTTCCCGAAGAGATAGTTGTGCCCTATTTGGCGATGCGGTTGGGGCGGCCCGTCAAGTGGGTGGAAGACCGCCAGGAAAACATGGTCGCCTTCCACGGCAGAGGCCACACGGTGGACATGGAAGCAGCCGTGCAAGCCGACGGCGTCATTCTCGGTATGAGGGTCAAGATCGTCTCGGACCTGGGAGCCTACTTCCTCCCCGGAACGCCGACGGTTCCGCGCCTCACCAGCTACCGGCTTGTCGGTCCATACCGGACTCCCGCAGCGGAAGTCGAGCTAAAGGGAGTGGTGACCAACAAGCCCAGGACCGGCGCATACCGGGGGGCGGGAGGGCCGGAGGCCGCCTTCTGCATGGAACGCACCGTGGACCTGGTTGCCCAGGAGTTGGGTCTCGACCCGGCGGAAGTCCGGCGCAAGAACCTCATACCGCCCGATGCCTTCCCATACGAGACACCGACCGGACTAATTTACGACTCTGGCAACTACGAAGTGACCCTGGACCGGGCGTTGGAACTCTCTGAATACTCCTCGTGGCGGCAGCGGGCCAGTGAAGGAACTGGGGGCGACGGTCCGCTTATCGGCGTCGGCATAGCGTCAGTGGTCAAGGGCTCCGGGGGCCGGGGAGCCCAGCTAGTGGACTACGCCAGGTTGGTCATCGACCAATCGGGTCAGATCGACGTTTACACCGGCGTCTCGCCCCACGGTCAAGGCACCGAGACGACTTTCGCCCAGATTGCCGCGGATGAATTGGGGGTAACGCCGTCAGACGTAAACGTGCTTCACGGGGATACCGACGCCTTGCCCGGAGGCGGAGGCACCTCGGCAAGCCGCGGTCTGGTGGCGGGAGGCTCTGCCATGTTCTACCCCTTGCAAGAGGCCGCGGGCAAGATGACTTCTATTGCCGCTCACTTGCTCGGATGCGCCGAAGATGATGTGGTATTCCAGGAAGGACGAGTCTTCGACCGGAACAGACCTACCCACTCGCTGGAATTCTCGGATGTAGCGGCCGCGGCCCACGACGAAGAAAGGCTTCCTCCGGGGGTAACACCGGGGTTGGACTTCACCGGCAACCACACCGTGCCGCTCAGCCCCTATGCCTTTGGCGTGCATGTGGCCGTCGTGGAAGTGGACCCCGACAACGGGGCAGTCCGCATCGTGAAGTATGTGGCCGTACATGACGCGGGCAAAATTATCAATCCCATGCTCACCGACGGGCAGGTCCAAGGCGCGATCGCCCAGGGAATCGGGCAGGCTATGACCGAGGGAATGGTCTATGACGACCAGGGCCAACCTTTGACCGGCAGTCTCATGGATTACGCATTGCCCAAAGCCGATTACCTGGCCGATCTGACGTTGGACACCACCGAGACTCCGTCGCCGCTCAACCCGCTGGGGTCCAAGGGCATCGGAGAGTTGCCGACGGTTGCCGCTCCGGTTGCGGTGGCCAATGCGGTCATGGACGCTCTATCCGGCCTGGGTATACGCCACATTGACACTCCGTTCACTCCTGAGAAGGTATGGCAAGCGATCCAGGACAGCCGGGCTTAGAAAACTATCTCAAAACTGAACGAACAGGCTTAGGCAGAGGCGAAATCCCCCTTTTGCGAAAGGGGGAGACATTTGGGAAGCCTCGTTTTGAGATAGTTGCTAGAGTGCCCCCTCTCCCTCGGAAACGTGGGTAACGTGCGGGCGCCCGGCAAGTTGACCGGTACCGGTAACAAGCCCCGCCGCATCAACGTAGCGATTGGGGTATTCACGTACATCTTCGCGCCAGGATACTCCCGGCGCCGTTTTGACATGCCGACTGCCGCGGATATAATTGCAGCGGGCTTAACTAGACTCAAAAGGAGGCGACTCACATGCCCACGTACAAGGTTGCTTACTTCAGTGGAATTGGCGGGCGGTCTGAGTTCATGGCCGGCCAGGCCCCCGCCGAGATCGAAGTCACCGTCGTCGATCCAACCCTTTCGGATTCCGAAAAGACTGAGCTATGCAAGGATGCGGACGCGATCATCTCCAGTGACGTTTCACTGGACGTGCTGGGGCAATGCCCCAACCTCAAGCTGGTCCAGACCCTCAGCGCCGGTTATGACCGGCTGGACCTTTCGGCCATCCTGGAGATGGGTATCCCCGTCGCCAACAACGGCGGAGCCAACGCCATCGCGGTAGCCGAGCACTCCATCGCCCTGATGATAAATGTCGGGAAACGGCTCATGCTTCAGTGGGACAGCACGACCAAGCGGCGGGACTGGAGGGGCGGCCTTTACCTGGCGGACCTGCAAGAGCTTACCGACAAGACGGTGGGCATCGTCGGCCTGGGCCGCATCGGGAAGCATGTGGCCAAGCGTCTCACCGGGTTCGACACCCACACGATTTTCTATGACATCGAGGACATCCCCGGAGACGTGCAGAAAGAGTTGAATGTCGAACCTGTGGAATTCGACGACCTGCTCCGGGAATCGGACATCGTCAGTATGCACGTTCCACTAACCAGGCGGACACGTGGAATGATGTCCGACCGCGAATTCGACATCATGAAAGAGTCCGCTATTCTCATCAACGCTTGCCGGGGCCCGGTTGTCGACGAAGACGCCCTGTACCGCGCATTGCAGGAGGGTAAGATCGCCGCCGCAGGCCTGGACGTTTTGGAAGCGGAACCGACCCCGGCGGATAATCCCCTGTTGGACCTGGACAACGTTGTGGTCACTCCCCACATGGCCGGACAGAGTCAGGAAACCAACCTTCGGGCCGCAACCTTCGCCTACGGGAACATCATGCGGGTACTAGGCGGCGCCGAGGCGGAGTCGCTCGTATATCCGGAGTAGCATCTACCCGGCGCTCAGCCCTGCGTGCTGAAGTTGCCCAGGACTACAAAAGCCCCCGGAGTCTGACCGGGGGCTTTTGTAGTCCTGAACCGGGGTCAACTTCTTTTCAGTAAACGGCGGAAGAAACTCCAGAGGCCGGACGAACGCACCGGCGCTTCGGACTTGGGGCGTCCCAGCACGGCCCCCGGTGTTGGGGCCGCTTGCTCCTTGGTCTGTGTCGGTGAAAGCGTCGATAGTTCCCGTCGAAGAACATCCAGGTCAAGTTCTATGGGCCAGCTCTTGCGGCAGGTGTGACAGTAAAGGTCTTCCGACTTGGCCCGGTACTCCAGCCCGCGAGGTTCACCCGCCCGTTTGCCGCAGCCAGGGCACATTCCCTGTCTGAAACGTTGTGCGGCGACTTCCAGGGACTGGACGCCATCCTCCGGTTGAGACATTCTCGATAAACCTTCGTTGCTGGCCCAAGAAGGGTGGGCGCTAACGGTGCGCTTCTGGCGGACGCCTTCCAAGAGATACCTAAAGAATATCACTTGCTGGTGTAAACGCAACCGCTGGAGCCCGGCTGGATACCGAAAGGACCGCCGTGTAGTCCCCGGCTGACGCGATACGCGCGGTCAGCCGGGCAGTTTGACCCCATATTTGCCTGCCGGTAGAATTCCCCCAACCCTAGACCTATAACCGGCGCTGGAGTTATCGAATGAGTTGTGACAGTTTCGAGGTTGGCACCAAGGTCGAGGCAGTCCACGATTTCCAAATCCGGGAAGCCCTGGCTTCCCCGGTAGGGCAGAACGTGCGGGAAGTAAGGGTGGGCGACACTGGGGAAGTGGTCCAGAAGCGCATAGCGGGCAACTTCCACTGGCTGGGAGTCAGGTGGGACCGGTTGCGGCGGACCTTGAACCTCGAGCCAGACCACTTTGACTACGTAAAGATAGTGGACTAATCAATCAGATCGATATTCCCGGACAACCGGCTGCAGGAGGCGTGAAGTGACTACGAGTACGACCAAGATTCAGGGCGAGTGCGACGCACGGTTCTACGCGGTCCGCGAGACTTTCGCCGAGAACTTCGCCAGGTTTGGCGATGTGGGCGCAGCGGTGGCCGTGACCATCGACGGCAGACCCGTAATCGACCTTTGGGGCGGGATTACCGCCAAAGAAACCAAGGCGCCCTGGGAGCGGGACACGCTGGTCACGGTCTACTCGACCACCAAGGGGATGACGGCGATTTGCGCCCATCGCCTCGTCGAACAAGGCCTCCTGGACCTGGACGCTCCGGCTGCCAGTTATTGGCCGGAGTTCGCCCAGGCTGGCAAGGCCGATGTGCCGGTACACATGCTTTTGAGCCACCGCGTGGGTCTCCCCACCGTCGGAGAGAAGTTGCCCGACGGCGCGGTATTCGAGTGGGACACGATGACCCAAGCTCTGGCCCGACAGCAGCCCTTTTGGGAACCTGGTACCCGGCACGGGTATCACGGTCTCACCTATGGTTGGCTGGTGGGGGAAGTCGTGCGGCGCATCAGCGGCAAGAGCCTGGGTGCATTCTTCCGCGACGAGGTGGCTTTGCCTCTAGGCTTGGACTTCCATATAGGTCTGGACGCCGCGAACGACGGGCGGGTCGCCACCATGTACTCACCCATAACCTCTCCCGAAACCGCTCGGCAGATGGAGGAACGGCAGGCCGTAGTGGTCAAAGCGATGAGCACCGAGTTGGCCCAGGCCAGAGGGAACATTTCCATCCAGGGTCAGCACAACTCCGAAGCATGGCGCAGGTCTGAGATTCCGGCGGCCAACGGCCACAGCGACGCCAGGTCCCTCGCCAGGGTGTACGGCGCGCTCTCCGGAAACGGCAGTCTTGACGGGACCCAGGTGCTCAACGTCGGTTCGATCAAAAAGGCGACCGTTGAGCAGGCGATCGGCCAGGACACGATGCTACCCAACAAGACCAGGTTCGGGCTGGGTTTCTGGCTCTGCCTGGACGGGAACATGGGGCCCAACGAAAGCAGCTTCGGACACCCAGGAGCCGGCGGTTCCATTGGGTTCGCCGATCCGGCGGCGCGCATCGGGTTCGGTTACGTGATGAACCAGATGAAGGCGGGACTGACGGAGGCCGAGACCACCGGACGGCGTTTGATAGAGGCGCTGTACAGCTCTCTGTAGCAGGAAGGAACGAAACTATGACCGCTGACCAGGATACCAGGCTAAGAGACAAAACGGCCATCGTCACCGGGGCCGGTGCGACCGGCGGCGGTGAATTCGTGGGCATTGGACAAGCGATTTCGATACTGTTCGCCAGGCACGGGGCCAGCGTCTTACTGGTGGACCGCGACGAGGCGAACGCCAACATTACCCTGGCTATGATTAAAGAGGAGGGAGGGGAGGCTTCGGTGTTCGTCGGTGACGTCACCAGTAACGCGGACTGCCAGGGGATGGCCGAGGCGGTTATGTCCAGGTACGGCAAGCTAAACATCCTGATAAACAACGTGGGGATTAGCGGACCCGGGTCGGTAACCGAAGTCGATGAAGACCTCTGGGACACAGTGATCGACGTAAACCTGAAAAGCGTGATGTTGACCAGCAAGCATGCGATCCCCAGGATGATAGAGGGAGGCGGCGGGTCCATCGTAAACCTCTCCTCCATCGCGGGGCTCCGGGCCGCAAGCGGCAGCCCCAGCCACCCCTACGCGGCATCAAAGGCAGGCATCATCGGCCTAAGCAACTCGATGGCGGTACACTATGGCCGGGACCTAATTCGGGTAAACTGCATCGCCCCGGGCCACATCCACAGTCCGATGGTCGCCCGGAACGCCTCCCAGGAGATGCTTGAATTGCGGCGCAGGGCGGGGCCCCTGGGCATCGAAGGCACCCCCTGGGATGTTGCCTGGGCGGCGCTATTTCTGGCGTCCGACGAAGCCCGGTGGGTTTCCGGCGCAACCCTCCCGGTAGACGCTGGTCTCTTGGCGGCTACCCCCCTGGCAATGTTCCCCTACCTCCAAGGGCCGGAGTAAGGACGCACGTGGTCCAGACCGGAGAGGCAGCACCGGATTTCTCCCTCCCCAGTACGTCCGGGGTTATCACCCTGAGCGAGGTATGGCGGGACCGCAAGGTGGTGTTGCTGTTCTACATCGAGGACTCCACACCTGGTTGAACCCAGGCACTCTCTTCGTTGAAGGGGGAATACGACACCATCAAGGATTGCGGCGGCGAGGTCATAGCGGTGAGCGCGGACAGCTTAGAGGCCCACGACCGCTTGTGCCAGAAACTTGGAGGGTGTCCCTTCCCCATCGTGAGCGACGAAGGGCTGGAAGCGGCGCGGGTTTACGGAGTTGTGGCGGAAGACGGGAAACGCAGCAACCGGGCGGTGTTCGTCATAGACCGGGGAGGGCGGTTACTTCACTGCATACCCTGGTACCAGCCAGGGAACATCGGCCAGTTTATGGAAGTGTTCGAGGCGCTGGGAGCAATCTAATGCGCGCAACTAGATATAACTACCACTGCACGAACATGGGCATTACCACGTGGATGTAGTCCTCGGAGTCGGTGGGGCGGAACACGCCGGGACTGGAAGAGGACGCGGTCTCAATGGTGACCTTCCCTCGTTCCAAGACCCCTAGGACGTCGAGCAGGTAGCGGCTGTTAAAGGCTATCTTCCCTTCCTCTCCGTTCATCTCCTCAGCTTCGACCTCGTCCTGGTTGTCCCCAACCTCTTCCGACCGGGCAGAGATGATAACCTTGCCGGGAGCCTCGCCATTTTCCGCGGGTAGCGTTTCCATGCGGATGATGTTGCTGCCGTCCCGGGCAAAGATCGCGGCGGTGCGCGCCGCCCTGAGCAGAGTCGGCAGGTCGAACACGGCGCGGGTCTGATAGCTCTGGGGGATAAGCTGTTCGTAGTTAGGGAACGCGCCTTGGAGGAGCTGGGACACCGCTTCGACGGTCTGGGAGCCCTTCACACGGAACAACACCTGACCCCTGGCGGGGGTCATCATGATCTCCACGGGGTCGTCTTGGTCACCCAACAGCCGGTTGAGTTCCGTCAGGACACGGGCAGGCACGATCACTTTAATCTCGGACTCAACCGGTTCCTTTAGTTCACCGTGATGCACAGCGAGACGGAATCCGTCGGCGGCGGCCATGCTGAATCGGTCTCCCGATAGTTTCAACTCCACGCCGGTCAACACGGGCCGCGACTCTTCCGTTGCCGCGGCGAAAGCAACCCTGGCGATAGCGCCCTTTAACGTGCTCGTCTCGATGTTCGCCGCCACCCCGTCGTCCACGGTGGGGATGGGAGGGAAGTCGCTGGCGTCCGCGCCGTTGATATTGGCTTCCGTGCGGCCGCACTTGAGATGCAGCACCCCGGAACCGGGTTGCAATTCCAGGTCTATACGTTCGCTGGGGAGGGAATTCACAAATTCAGAAAGAAGCCGGGCGGGGACGGTAATCGCCCCTTCTTCCTCCACCATGGCCCCTATCCAGGTAGTCATGGCGATTTCCAAATTGGTTGCGGAGAGCTTGAGCATTGACTGATCGGTGGCCAGGAGCACGTTTTGGGTGATGGGCAAAGTGGTGCGGCTCGCGACCGCTCTTCCCACGATGCCGAGCCCGCGGCTCAAGTTTTCTTGCAAACAAGATAATTTCATAGCTGGGTCACCTGATGTGAGAGTGTAGCGTGGTCCCGGCGGGGTTGGAGGCCGCGTCGCGGTGGTTCCGGACCGCTGTCAATAGTGCCAGATATTATGTCATTGGAGCAGGGCAAACACAACTTGCACCCTGCCTGCACGAGGGCCTTCCAATAGTCATCGCTCCCGCTCAGCGTGATTGGATGTGCGGAGTTGGCCTGATTATCGAAAGACTCCGCGCATCGAGTGCCAAACGCTCGGAAGTCATAGGCGGTTTGCTATAATACCCTGCGACGGCGGTCGCAGGACAACTTTCCTGACTACATCCAAAGGGACAAGAATGACAGACCTTCTCTACCACCACGACAGCTACCTGAAAGAGTTCGAGGCGGTGGTGATCGACGCGGCGGAAAACAGCGTCGAGTTGGACCGCACCGCCTTCTACCCGGGCGGCGGCGGGCAGCCCTACGATGTGGGAGTCGTGGTTGCCGGGGGTCTCGATTACCCGGTGACCCGCGTTGGAAGCAGCGGCGGCAGGATAATGCACCAGATAGATGGACCCATACCGAGGGCGGGTACACCAATCACCGGCAAGGTTGACTGGGAGCGGCGTTACGAACTGATGAGGACTCATACAGCCCTCCACATCCTTTGCGGCGTGGTGTGGCGGGACTATGGCGCTCTGGTCACCGGCGGCGACATGCGGCCCGGCGAAGCCAGAATGGATTTTGAGCTGGAGCAGATGAGCGCCCAGTTCGCCCACGAAATAGAAGAGCGGATTAACGAAGAAGTCACCGCGGCCAGGGAGATTCTGGTCAACAAGGTGACTCGCGAAGAAGCCGAGGAGATACCAGACCTGATCCGCACTAAAATCAATCTGCTGCCGCCCGGCATACGGGAAGTCCGCACCATAGACATCAGCGGGCTCGACCTGCAAGCTGACGGCGGCACTCACGTCGCAAATACCCTGGAAGTAGGCGAGATACGGGTGACCGGACACGAAAGCAAGGGAAGGACCAACAAGAGGCTGCGCATCGCGCTGGCATGACTGCGCACCCTACTGATTTTCACCCGCACCCGGTCTATGACAGCCACATCCCTGGGAGCCCCATGGACAGGTTGGAAGTCGTGACCGGGGACATCACTAAACAGCGTGTGGACACAGTTGTCAACGCCGCCAATACTTCGTTGCCCGGCGGGGGCGGTGCGGACGGTGCGATACCCTGGGCGGCTGGGCCGGAACTGCTCCAGGAATGCCGGCTGCTGGGCGGCTGTGCCACAGGGAACGCATGGATCACGTCAGGTCACAACCTTCCGGCCAGATGGGTTTTGAACACCGTGGGGCAGGTATGGAAGGGGGGAGGCCACGGGGAGCGAGAGCTGCTGGCCAGTTGTTACAGGCGTTGTTTGGAGTTGGCAAAGGAGCGCTCTATACGCACTATCGCTTTCCCAGCGATCAGCGCCGGGGTCTACGGGTTTCCCGTGCAACAGGCAACCAGCATAGCGGTTTCCGAGGTCGCAAAATACCTCGAGGCAAACCCGCGAATTAAGCGGGTGTCATTTGTATGTTCCGACAAATATACGGCGCGAACTTACGGGTCGGCTTGGGCCCAACTTGACAGGACAAACCGGGAGGCCCTCGGTGCCTAGGGTGGTCATTGGCATAGACGTTGGCGGCACTTTCACTGACATCGCCGTGTTGGAGGACGGGCGCGTCCGAGTACACAAGCTCCCATCCACTCCCCAGGACCCCTCGGTGGGGATCCTGAATGGGGTCAATGAAGAATTCTCTGAATATATCGACGGTTCGGGCATTTCCGGCGCGGACTTTGTCCACGGTTCAACGGTGGCAACCAATGCCCTGCTCGAGGGGAAGGGCGGCCGCACGGCCCTGGTGACAACGCTGGGGTTCGAAGACGTGCTTGAGATCGGACGCCAGAACCGGGCGGACCTCTACGACTTCAACCTGGAACGTCCCGCCGCCCTGGCTCCGTGGGAGTTGCGCTTCGGCCTGCCCGAACGGGTCGATCACAACGGGGCAATCATAGAAGACCTGCCTCCGGAGGCCATTGACGCGCTGATCAAGCTCCTGGAAGAGTCCGGGGTCGACGCGGTGGCGGTGTCTTTCCTGTTCTCTTTCCTTAACCCTGCCCATGAAGAGACGGTGATGGAGGCTTTGCAAAAGCTTCCGAATCCGCCCTTCGTATCCCTTTCCAGCCGCATCTTGCCCGAATTCAGGGAGTACGAACGGACCAGCACCGTTGTCGTGAATTCCTACGTGGGCAAGCTGATGGCCCACTACCTGGGCGGACTGGAAGACTCCCTGGGGAAGGGACTGCGCATCATGCAGTCATCGGGCGGCAGCATCACAGCGGGCATGGCGGCGGAACAGCCGGTGCGCACGATACTTAGTGGCCCCGCCGGGGGTGTCGTCGGCGCGTTTTACACCGGCGTCCAGGCGGGGTACCCCGACATCATCACCCTGGACATGGGAGGGACGTCCACCGACGTGTCCTTGTGCCCCGCACGCATCAAAGAGACCACCGGCTCCAATGTTGGCGGTTATCCCATCGGCGTGCCGATGATCGAAATCCACACCGTCGGCGCGGGAGGCGGGTCTATAGCCCGCGTCGATAGCGGCGGCGCATTGGTGGTGGGGCCCCAGTCCGCGGGCGCGGACCCTGGGCCCGCGTGTTACGGAAAGGGCGACCAAATCACCGTTACCGACGCCAATCTTGTACTGGGCAGACTCTTACCGGAGCAGTTCCTCGGAGGCCGGCTGTCGTTGGACCGCGACCGCGCCGAAGGGCTCATCTCCGAAATGGCCTCCAGGATCGGACTGGGCGTCAAGGAAGCCGCCCTGGGTATCATCAGGGTCGTAAACGCCAACATGGAGCGGGCCATCCGCGCCATATCCCTGGAGCGCGGCTACGATCCGAGGACATTTACCCTAGTCCCGTTCGGAGGGGCGGGCCCAATGCATTCCTGCGAGTTGGCCCAGGAATTGGGAATCCCGAGAGTACTGGTGCCGACTCGGCCGGGGATACTTTCCGCCCTGGGAGTGGCCATCGCCGACGTGGTCAAGGACTATTCCCGCACCGTCATGCTCCGGGGAGAAGACCTGACGCGGGAACGCGTCGAGGAAGAGTTTCACGGCATGGAACTATTGGCCAGGGATGAACTGAGGCAGGAAGGGCTGCCTGTTGACCGGATGAACGCCCGTCGGTTCGTGGACCTTCGGTACGTGGGCCAGTCCTTTGAGTTGACCATCGACTATCCCTCCCTGTCCCGCAATCAAGACACCGGGAGAATGCGCCGGGCAATCTCCGACAGCTTCCACCGGGCACACCTGCAACGGTTCGGCTATTCCGACCGGGGGGAGCCGGTGGAGGTGGTCAACCTGCGGCTGAAGTTGGGGCTGGAACTAGACAAGCCGAGCGCCAACGCCGAACCAGACTCCGGCCCGGATGCCTCCGCAGCTTTAGCTGGGGAAGCCGAAGTCATGTTCCCCCTGGGTCCGAGGGCTACGCCGCTGTATCAGCGCGAATTGTTGGCCCCAGGAAACCGAATCAACGGCCCGGCGATCGCGCTTCAGATGGACACGACTATCGTTGTCCCGCCCGGATGGGCTGGGAGGGTGGACCCACTGGGCAACCTGGTGCTGGAACCGGAGGGGAAATAATCATGACTGCCGCCGAAAAATGGCTCAGTATGGTGGAGGCCGAACACTCCCAGTCCGATAAGATGCAGGGTGGAGTCCCACCGCCCCAGGACTACTGGCGAGGACGGGCAAGCGCGTTCCGAGCCGACCCCCACCGGACCGGAGACCAGCTATTGGACCGGCTCCTAGAATTCGTAGGACAATCGGATACGGTCATAGACGTCGGAGCGGGGGGCGGCAGGCTGGCATTGCCTCTGACCCTGCATTGCGAGCAAGTAGTCGCGGTAGAACCTTCAGAGAGCATGATCTCGGTGCTCCAGGAACAAGCCGGGGAGTCGGGTATAGGCAATGTCCGCGTGGTCCATTCCGCGTGGGAAGACGCCGATGTCGACTCCGGTGACCTGGTGATCTGCGCCCACGTGGTCTACACAGTACGCGACATTGGCCGGTTCCTAGAAAAGCTGACCTCCCATGCGCGGAGTAGAGTCGCGGTGGTGGTGTACAACGCTCCTCCCCAGAGTCAGATATACCCGCTTTGGAAACAGGTCCACGAAGAAGAAAGGCTGCCCCTTCCCAGCTTTCCCGAGTTGCTGGAAGTATTGGAGGAACTGGGCCGCAGTCCTACCGTCGATCACCTCGAAGCGCGGGAGTCTCAAGGGTTTGAGAGCATGGAACAAGCGCTAGAGCAATTGAGCGGACGGCTGTACGTGGCTCCGGTAAGTCCTGCCGCGGAAAGACTCCAGAGCATCCTTCCTGAAATGCTCGTGGAAGACCAGGGGCGATTGAAGATTCGCGGCTCAGAGTCCCTACACCAGGTGGTTGTATCCTGGACCCCCGGCTGACCATTCGGCCAGCCATCGCGGCGTCCCCATTGCCAAGTACCGGCACGGAGTACGGGAGTAGCCCCAAGTCCTGGAGTATCCCTTATGACCAATAGACCCCTAGATCTATCCAATCTCAATGTCTTGGCCGTGTTCGCCCATCCCGACGATGAGGGTTTCGGCTGCGGCGGAGTCCTGGCGATGTTGGTGTCCCGGGGAGCGAGCGTTACCCTGGTGTGTGCCACCAACGGAGACGTCGGCGAAATTAGTGACCCTTCCCTGGCCACTCCGGAAACCCTGTCAGAGGTCCGGCAGGAAGAATTGCGGCGTGCCATGAAGGTAACGGGCGTGCAGGATATCCGGTTCCTGGGATACCGGGACTCGGGTATGGCCGGCACCGAGGACAACAACCACCCCGACTCCCTGTTCCAGGCTGAGCCCGCCACCGTGGTCGAACGGCTGGTTGAGATATTCCGGAACGTATCCCCCGATATCGTATTCACCCATGATCCTTCCGGCGGCTACGGACACCCCGACCACGTAACCGTCTACCAACGTACAACCAGCGCGTTCTCCGAAGCGCTGGGGTCCACGGCTCCGAAAGCCCCTTTGCTATACTACGTATGCTTTCCCCGGAGCGCCTTCCGAAGGATGTGGCAACAAATGTTGGACTCCGGCATAACCCCGCCCTTCGCCAGTGAGGAAGTCGACACCATAGGTTCCCCGGATGAGGATGTGACCACCACCCTGGATGTCACTACTTTCGTGGACACCAAGATAGCGTCGTTGGAATGCCACCAGACCCAGCTAGACCCCAATGGGCCATTCGCTCAGATGCCCAAGGAGTTCACCCGGGAAATCATGAGCGCCGAGTATTTCGCATTAGCCCACCCAGAGAACGCCAGCGGCGAAGCGGACCTGCTGGCCAAGCTGTGGGAGACATGAAGGCACAGCGCCGACTCACAGCAATCTTTCAAGACTCCCCGGATTTGTCGAGGTAACCGATGCCGGTCGACCCCATTAGCCTGGAAGTGTTCAAGAACATGTTCATCTCCGTGGCCGAGGAGATGGGCGTTGCGTTGCAGCGCACCGCATATTCGCCCAACATCAAGGAGCGCCGGGACTTCTCTTGCGCCGTTTTCGACCCCCAGGGCCAGATGATTGCCCAGGCAGCCCATCAGCCGGTGCACCTGGGAGCGATGCCAGCTTCGGTCCAGGCAGCCCTGGAAGCCTTTCCGTCGGCTCTGCGTCCCGGAGACATGGTGATCCTTAATGACCCTTACCTGGGAGGCACCCACCTCCCCGATATCACCCTGGTCGCGCCGGTTTACGCCGAAGAAGAGGACGGCAAGAGGCTGGTGGGGTTCGTGGCCAACCGAGGCCACCACGCCGACGTAGGCGGGATGACTCCCGGCTCGCTGCCACTCTCCACCGAGCTTTACCAGGAAGGGACCATCATCCCTCCGATCAAATTGGCGCGAGGCGGACGACTCAACCAGGAAGTGGTCCAGCTCATTTGCCGCAACTCCCGCACCGCTGAAGAACGAAAGGGGGACCTCACCGCCCAAATCGCTTCCATCCGGGTGGGAGAGAGACGGCTTCGGGAGGTCGTGGAGCGGTACGGCCTGGGGGAAACCTGGGAACACATGGAAGCGCTTCTCGATTACTCGGAACGGGTGACCCGCGCCGCGATCCAACAGATACCCGACGGTGTCTACGGCCTGACCGACTACATGGACGACGACGGGCAAAGCGATCAGCTCGTACCCATAACGGTCACTATCACGGTTGTCGGCGATGAGCTAAACGTGGACTTCACGGGCACGTCTCCCCAGCGTCCCGGCTGTATCAACGCGCCGCAAGCAGTGACCGTATCGGCGTGTCTGTACGTGGTGCGGTGCATCGTGGGCGACGTCGCACCCGCCAACCAGGGTTGCCTCCGCCCGGTGAGCATCAATACTCCGCGAGGCACTTTGGTAAATCCCGAGCCTCAAAGGGGAGTCGCCGGAGGCAACGTGGAAACGTCGCAGCGAATTACCGACGTCTTGCTGGCGGCCATGGCGCAGGCGTTGCCGGAGTTGGTCCCGGCATCCAGCCAGGGGACCATGAACAACCTCCTGATCGGGGGGCATGACCTGGAGCGGGAAAAGCCCTTCGTATACTACGAGACCATCGGCGGAGGCATGGGGGGCAGGCCCACCAAGGACGGAATCTCGGGCATCCAGGTCCACATGACCAACACCATGAACACCCCCATAGAGGCATTGGAGTTCGCTTTCCCACTGAGAATGAAACGCTACGCGCTGCGCCGGGGTTCGGGTGGCAAGGGGCAACACGACGGCGGGGACGGCTTGGTCAGGGACGTTGAGTTTCTGACTCCGGCGCGGGTTACCATACTGTCCGAGCGGCGCAAGCTACCCCCTCCTGGTTACCACGGGGGACATCACGGTGAGCCGGGAGAAAACGTGCTGTTAAGGGGCGGGTACGAAGAGGTGCATCTATCGGGGAAAGAGACGATGGACGTCGAAGCTGGGGACATTCTGAGCATCCGCACTCCCGGCGGCGGCGGTTGGGGCAAGCCGGCCGAAGAATCCTAGTCCCTCAACCCCGGTCACTCCGGGAAGGACCCCGCTCCCAACGGGCTCCCGCGTTTACCTAAGACCGTGCCAGTCTCCTGATTCCAAGTCACAGTGGAATATCTTCCGGTCTTCCTCGTTCTTGATCTCCTGTCCAAGCTCTTCGGCGAGACCGAAATATCGTCCCGCAGCCTCCAGGTTTCCAGCGAGGGCGTTCGCCCGGGCAAGGCACTCATGGCCATAGGCTCGGTCGAAGTCTTCCATCAAGTTCGGGTGCTGTGTCGTGATCTCCGAACAACGGCGGGCGTGGCGGAGCGCGGCCTCAGGGAGCCCGAGAACGCAATACACCCGGGAGACAAGCCATTCCGCCCGCTGACAATGCACTGCAGTCCCCACTTGGAGCCACAGATAAGCCGAAGCGTGGGCGGCGTGGACCAATTCATCGTTTTCGTCCTCGGTCCGGTCGGGCTTTTCAAAGAGTTTCCACACTCGCCCGTTAGTTGTCTTCGCCAACTCTAGCTGGGCTTCGGCGAGGGTGAAACCACCTGACTCACTCACTTTCGGTCTCCTGGTCCCCTAAGTCCGCAATCAACGCGGAGCTGCCTCGTTTCTACCTTCACTCCCGGACAACGGCCTCTAGGGACAGAATTGGTGGAAGATTGTCGATCATCAAGTCCCAGGAGCTACCTTCATTCCGGCTGTAGAAGATTTGGCCGCTGGTGGTGCCCACGTAAACGCCGCATGGGTCTAGGGTATCGGTCGACATATTCTCGCGGAGAACGTGCAAGTAGGCGTTGGTTTGGGGCAATCCGTTTGTTAGGGGCTCCCAATCGGCGCCGCCGTTTCGAGTCCGGTAAATCCGGAATTGGGCATCGGTAACGTACCGGAGTCCGCCTCCCACGTCCTGTCCCAGGACTTCATCCTCGGGAATTACGAAGACTGTGTCAGGGTCGTGGGGATGCAGTCCCAACGGGAATCCAAACTGGGAAGGGAGTCCCTCGGTGATGTCGGACCAGCCGTCCCCAAGGGAATCGCTGCGGTAGACGCCGCAATGGGTCTGGGCATATAGGCGTCCGGGCTGGGCCGGGTGGGCGAGCACTTTGTGGGGGCACTGGCCAAAATCAGGGAATCGTTCCGGCAAGAAATCGGCCCGCATTCCCTTGTTCCTGGTCTCCCATGACTCTCCGGAGTCAGTGGTCTCGAACACGCCCACCGCCGAAATTGCGACACATATCCTGCCGCCGTCATCGGAGTCTACGATGACGCTGTGAAGGCAGAGGTCGCCCAGACCGGGCTCCCACCCTTCCCTGCTGGGATGCTGGGACAGTGCGGTCACTTCCGCCCAGGTGTCGCCTCCATCGATTGACCGGAACAAGGCGGCCGGGTCCACGCCGGCGTACAGAACGCCGGGCTCCCCCTGCCTCCCTTGCTCGATATGCCAGACGTTCTTGATGCCCGCGTCTTCGCCAGTGGTGATTCGCGGGGGCTCGGACGGTACCGACCAAGTCTGACCCAGGTCATGGCTACGTTGGATCGTGGCTCCCCAAATCATCTGATTTTCGGCCGCGATCAAATCTCCGCCACTTCGTTGATCGTAGACCAGATGGAAAATTTCGCTCCCCTGGAGAAACGGTCCGGTCAGCCGCCATTCCCTGCGGTCCGGGCGGCTGACCAGCAAGAACCCACCCTTGCGGGTGCCGACCAACAGTAAGACGTCTCCGCTGCCTGGAGCGTTGACCTGGCGCACATAAGTCGCCTCAACATTGTGATTGGGCCTGAGCAGTCTCAGAGCCGGGGGAATATTATAGGCGAAACGTGCCAATGACCGGCACACCTCCCGGTCATATACCAGGGAATCGCATTGAGTCCGGAAGCGGCGGCGGGGATGTGACAGAGTAATCCGCATCATTTCGAGTATGTCCTCGTAACTGTTCAGACTTGATGAGGCAGATTGGATGAATCCCACTTCGGTAATCCCTGTGATAATCCACCTACGATGTCCTACAGCCCCAATTCGTCATTACTATGAAAATAGGCAATTTTCATATTCATCCATGGCCTCGGCAAGGCCATCCGCAATTCCCGCCTTCGCGGGAATCCAGAAATGCCAAGGATACGGGCCGTTGCTGGTCGCGAACGCTTCTGGATTCCGGGTCAAGCCCGGAATGACGGGCTGGGGGCCGGAAAGATAAGTCGACTCTGAACTGTTACATGTCCTCGTAACTGTTCAGACTGGAGCAGGTAAGGGCTGGGAGAGGATGGAATTGAGGGCATGGTAAGGGTTGCGTTCTTGCAGGCGCCAAGTGCCTAACAGAGAAGCCAGGATGCTCTTGGTCTCGCTTCCGTGGTCCGAACGGGTCCCGCCGCTGATCTTCCGGCTCACCACCGGCGGACGCAGGCTCCGCTCCGCCGCGTTGTTGTCCGCCGACGCCCGGGGTTCAGCGATGAAGGTGAATAGCTCAGGCAAGAAGCGTTCCACCCTCCGGCATAGCACCCGCATCGGCGTATCGCTGCCCAGGTGGGGCTGGCAGATGGACCATAGTTGCTCTTGGAACCGCTGCTGTTGCTTCACCCGCCGGAACTGCCGCACCGTTTCCGGCAGTTCCGGGTCAGGACCGGGGTAGGCTTGGGCCTGGTCATACACTTCCCGCACTCTTTGGGACCATCGGGCCAAGCCCTCATGTTCGGGGAACCGCTCCTTCAGTTGGTGGATGTCCCGTAGCAGGTGGGTCCAACATCTCTGGTGCGGCCCCTGGTACACGTTGTAGGCTCCGTAGAAGTCGCTGACCAGCACGCCCTCGAACTCATCACCCAACACCTCCTCAACCACCGGCCCGCCCCGGCTGGAACGGTATAGGAAGTAGCGCACCTTGGGAGTACTGAAGCTCCAGAGGTAACCGTTGCGGCCCGCTTGACGCCAGCCCGTCTCGTCCCCATACACCACCGGGCTAGCTCGAATCTCTTGGCGCAACCGGGTGTACTCCTCTTGGCCATGCTCCGCCGCCCCCCGGACCAAAGCCACCAGTTCCCCTTTGCTAAGGCCCAGTCCATAGCGCCACTTCAGGTAGCGTTGAATCACGCCAAAGGGGAGCCGGCACTCCTCCCTTAGCACGCTTACTTCGCTCTGCACCGAGACGCCGAACCGCTGGCGGCCCACGGTGATGGCGCCCCAATCCGGTTCGGGAACCCACTGCTTGCGGCACTTCCGGCAGGTACGTTCCAGCACCACGTGTTCGGTCACCCGCACCCGCAGCCGGGGTATGGATATCACTTGGCGGCGCCCGCGCACCCTCCCGCCTTGCAGGGGAAGCTGGCAATCAGGGCACCTGGCCGTAGCGTGCTCCACCCGGTGGGTGGGCTCCTCCCGCCGACGGGCGAAACCGTGGGGCCGCCGTTTACGTTCCTTCCCGGGCCGGGCTGGCCGGTTGGCCTTGACCCAGGAGGGCGGCTTCCGCTCCTTACCTTCCTCCGTTGGAGGCTTCTGCCGGCCTTCCAACTCAGAGATTCGTGCTTCCAGAACCTCAACATGGTCGAGAAGTTGACTAACCAACTGGATCAACTCCTCACGGGAGGCCCTGCCTAAATTCACATCCCGGTCCATGCTTTTAGTCTACCCCTCATTTAGCCAGTCTGAACAGTTACCTGTCCTCAAAGGTAGTGCCACTATCGCCGGAATAGCGTATAATTGCCCAGAATTTTAGGCAGAAAAAGCCCCTGAGTTGGGCGCACCTGCTGATGAAGGAGGAAAATATGCCAGACGTCTACTACGCCAGGCCTAGCAACTTCTTGTCTGACTCTCGTGACAGAACCGTGATCACCGGGGATTCGGAGGAGGAGGTCCTGGAAAAAATGTACACATACCTCCGGACCCCGGAGGCCCAGGCACGCTATCCAAACGTCGACGACCCCACCGAACTGGAGTTCAACATCCGCAAGTGCATCTTCGTCAAGGGCGTCAAGGCTCTCGGCACGCGGGCCCCTGACGCGCATTAGGTAAGCTCGCAAGTCCGGACGCTGGTACGACGGAGACCCTAAAAAGCATACTAGCGGCTGAAGATTCCGCACGCCGGAAATTCAACAGCCCCGGACATGTCCGGGGCTGTTCTTATCGACCTAGATACGCCCGGACCGTGGATTGACCGGGCGTGACAGGAAGGCTAGTTGCCGTCGTCGAAGAGTACTACTACCGCGGCGTTTGCTATGACCATGGCGTCGGAGCCGTCCTCGTTGGGAATCTCCAGACCGCCGACGACCGATTTGCAGGTCGCGGAGCCGTGAGGCAACACGGTAACAACCTCCGCGCCGTCCACTTTGTCCGGCTGAGGGACGCCGATCGTGACCTCCACTCTCATGTCGTCAGCGGACTTGCCGATCAACCGTTGAAACCCGAGGCTGCTGTGATGGATGGCGTCGAACACGGCCCGCTTGGCGGCGTTCGTGTAGTCCCGCCCGTGGACATCCACCCCCATTCCCATCTCCATAACGCATCGAACTAGAGCCATAACTATCTAACCCCTCTCCACGGCGGGAACCCCGCCGCCTATTCGTGCTTGGCGGGAGCGGGCGGCCACCTGATTCCACGGAATTTCAAAGATTCAGGAGCATCCACCAGCCCTCCGGCGAGACCCATTACACCCCAGGCAAGCCCTCCCGTCAAGATGGGTTGGGCTCTATAGGTGGCGCACCGGGACGGTTAGTAAGGCGGCTGGTGTGCGGTTGGAGAAAAAGCCGGGGCTCCGATTGAGTCTGCCGCTTCGCCGGGTTTCCGGTCAGGGGCCTGACACGGGGAGACCCATCGCCGACACGTCATAACCCCCGAGGCTTTCCACTCCCCGGCGCAACGCC
Source organism: Dehalococcoidia bacterium (assembly GCA_965197545.1). GTDB lineage: Bacteria > Chloroflexota > Dehalococcoidia > Lucifugimonadales > UBA3495 > CATOSP01. The sequence continues at coordinate 723,325 of CBDANJ010000007.1, read as the reverse complement.
GGCTGACGAAGCAGGTCCAACAGCACTCGTACCCCCGGATGGTCCAAGAAGTGGTCGGGGACTACCAGATCGTACCGCTCGTCTTCAAGGGGAACGAAGTCCAGACCCAGAGCCGTGGCGGCGGCTTCCACTCCAACTCCAGCGTCCGCCGCACCCGAAGCCACGGCTGATGCGACCTCAAGGTGTCCGGACGCTTCCCTCGCATACCCGGAGACATGGTCTCCGGGTATGCCCTCTTGCTCCAGCCGGCGGTCCAATACGGACCGGCTGCCGGAACCAAGCTCACGGTTGATGATTCCTATCCCGCCCCTTATCAGGTCGGCGACTCCGTGGACTCCCTTCGGGTTGCCAGGGACGATCATCAATCCTTGCCGCCAAGTGGCGAAGGTGACCAGGGTGCATCCGAAAGGGACGAGCCGCCGCACCCAGGACGAATTGTAGCCACCGGACACCTCATCCCGGAGATGGCAACCCGCAACGTGGGCCTCTCCCCTCGCCAGACCCAGAAGCGCTTGGCGGCTGCCTTCTTCGGACCACACCAACCGCACGCCGCGGCGCATGAGGCCCGGCTCCATCAAAGCCCCAGCCGGGTCGCAACCCAACAGGCCAAGGCTGGTCAGTTCTAGTTGTTGACTGTCAAAGGGCTGGACGGATGCCGTGCGGCTCATCCATCCGCCTGAAACCAACACTCCGGCGGCCCCTGCGAGGCGGCGCCGGGTGGCGGCAGCGCCCCCAACTGGCCTCGCAAGCAGTCTCTCCCCAACTTGTACGAGCTGGACACGACCGGAGGCCCCGACCCTTGATTCGGTCAATCCGGAGGTTCCGATTACCTCGGCCTCAACTGGGGCGGGCGGGGCGTCAGTCAGTGTAAATAAGGCCTCCACCGCGACATTGAGACTCCTCGCCAAACGCAAAGAGACCTCCGTGGATGGCGTTGCCCGTCCCGACTCCAGGGCCGAATAAGCCTGGCGGCTGATCCCGGCTTTCTCCGCAAGGGTCCGCTGGGAAAATCCCCCGCTTAACCGGAATCCCTTTAGATGGTTTTGTAGTGACGTCACCCAATCAACGTACACTTTTCTTGATGTTATATCAAGTTTACTTTACAATCCCCAACACGCACAGTTGGACACTATCCCGCCTCAGAGTGAGGCCGCATGAGGTCTGGCAATGGCAGAATTGGATGTCTTGGACCGCGCTTTCCACACGATCATGATGCGCTTTGTAGCTACCGGGCAGGCCCCTCATTACACGGAATTGGCGTCGGTGTTGGGGGTCGGCGTGGAAGAAGGCAGACAGATCCTGCACGAGGTGATCGACACAGGTTACCCAGCGTGGGTCCATCCCGGCACCGATTACGTCGTTTCCTTCGCGCCCTTCAACAACCTGCCCACACAATATCGCATCACCATCGACGGCGAGCAGAAATGGTTTGCCCAATGAGGCTTCGAGTCGCTGGCCGTAGGCTGGTTGTTTCCGGGCAAGACCCTGCGCATCGACGCTCCTTGCCTAGACTGCGGGGGTCCCATCGTCATCGAGATGCGGGACGGTCAGGTCCTGCACGCCTCCCCGGATACGATAACGGGGTACACCAACTCAGAAGTTGGCGGGGCCGCCGAAACCCGGCCAACCCGTTGAGCGGGGATGAACCTCTTCCGGTCGGAAGAGCACGCCCGCAACTGGAACGGCTTCGATCCAGACTTCGCCGACACACTCCTGCCCCTGTCGCACTGGGTCGAGCGGTTCAGCGCAGAGAGGCAGAGGGAGAGGGGCGCACCCGACTTCGTCTCCCGCCGCGCGGCTGGTCTGTTGTAGCCCAGGTTGGCCCTTTGCTCGCGCTATTACTACTCGCGGCCTGTTCCGCTGCTTGTGGCGGACCTTCTAGCGGACCTTCTGGGGAGAGCGGCGGCGGTGCCGGGGAACTGCTGGTGTTCGCTGCGGCTTCACTGTCGGGAGCCTTTCCCGCTATCGGTAACGCCTTCGAGTCCTCACATCCCGGCCTCCGCGTCCGGTTCAACTTCGACGGCTCGCAGCGGCTGCGCACTCAATTGGAATTTGGCGCGAAGGCCCACGTCTTCGCGTCGGCGGACGAAACGCAAATGGGGCTTGCACACGAGGCCAACGTCCTCGCCTCCGGCCCCGTACTCTTTGCGAACAACTACCTCGTTGTCATCGTCCCCGTCAGTAACCCAGACCGAGGAGTGCCGGTACGCGGTCTCCAAGACCTGGCCAGGGATGGCGTGAAGTTAGCGATTGCCCAAGAAGAAGTCCCTGCCGGCCGGTACGCCCGGGTAGTGATCGACCAACTAGCGGCGCTGCGGCCTACCTTGGGTCACGACTATGCAGAAAGGGTGCTGGGCAACGTAGTTTCGGAAGAGGCCAACGTGCGAGGTGTGGTCCAAAAGGTGGTCCTGAATGAGGTCGACGCCGGGATAGTCTATTCGACTGACGTGTCGGGAGAAGAGGTCGATTCCAGCGTCGGGGTGATCCCCATCCCTCCGGACGCCAATGTAATGGCGGTCTACCCGGTCGCCACTCTAAAGGGGGCGAAGGACCCTGAGACCGCCGCCGCGTTCGTGGAGTTTCTGCTCTCCGATCAAGCGCAACTAATACTCAGGAAACATGGATTTAAGTCCCCGCAAGCCTTACCGAAAGTCGTCCGCACAGGACAGGAAGGCTGAAGGGGTTGGCACTTCTTTCGGGGACCACGTTTAGAGTCAGCAGCCCAGGACTGGGCGTGGTCGGGGCCGTTTCGACCGTCGTTTGCGTGCTGTTCGTCGGGCTGCCTGTGGGGGCGTTACTGCTCCGGGCAGCCCAGCGAGAAGGCTTGCTGGCGAGTCTCACCGGCGACGTAGCGATCACTGCTCTCCGGCTCTCGGCGCTCACGAGCATCGCGGCGATGGCTATCATCCTGGTGGCGGGCACACCCTTTGCCTACGTACTGGCCCGGTCGCGGTCTCCCCTGGTTGCCGCGCTGGACAGCCTGGTAGAGCTTCCCATCGTGTTGCCACCCGTCGTCGCGGGGGTTGCAATGCTAATGGCCTTTGGAAGGAACGGGGTATTGGGCCCTTGGTTAGAATCCATCGGTATATCTCTTCCGTTCACGTCCGCGGCGGTCATCTTTGCCCAGCTATTCGTGGCCGCGCCGTTTTATATCCGCTCGGCCAAATTGGGCTTCCGGTCAGTCCTGCTTGAGTACGAGGAGGTGTCGCAAACCCTGGGCATATCACCCTGGCTCACCTTCTGGCGGCTCACTCTTCCGCTGGCGGGACCATCCATCGTGACCGGCATTGCTCTCGCCTGGGCACGGGCCCTTTCCGAGTTTGGCGCCACCATCATGTTTGCCGGGAATCTCATGGGAGAGACCCAGACCATGCCCCTGGCGATCATGACTGCCATCGAGACCAGCCTCGACCTGGCGCTGGCCCTTTCGGTGTTGTTGCTTGTGGTGTCGGTGTGCATCCTGGCCGGGCTGGGTCTGGCGTCGAGACGCTGGTGGCAAAGCCGGTGGTGACTGAGCCTACGTCAGTTTCAGCGAGCCGAGGCTGGGTCACCCTTAGCCGGGCCGGGTTCCACCTCGACGCATCATGGGAGATTCAGCCGGGCCAAGTTTTAGTGCTGTTTGGCCCATCCGGCGCGGGAAAGTCGACCACCCTGAGGGCCATTGCCGGCCTGGAGCGGCCGCAACGAGGCCATATCGAGATAGGCGGCCAGGTTGTCTTCGACCACGCAGAGTCTGTATGGGAGCCTCCCCACCTTCGGCGAGTAGGTTACCTGACTCAGCAAACGCACTTGTTTCCCCATCTGAACGTGGTCCAAAACATCGCTTATAGCCTCCCGAGGCGTCAGAGGCGGGAGTCCGAACCCCGAGTCCGCAAACTAATCTCAGACCTTCGCATCGACGGTCTTGAATCGCGCCGCACCTGGGAATTGTCCGGGGGCGAACAACAACGGGTGGGACTGGCCCGCGCCCTGATCACGGAACCCAGACTTCTACTGCTGGACGAACCGTTCGCGTCCCTGGATTCCGAGTTGCGCCGAGCCTTGCGCCGCGAGCTTCGGTTGATGTTGGCCGCCACGCCGGTCCCGGCGGTCCTGGTAACACACGACCGGGAAGAAGCATTAGCGTTGGGGGACGCGGTGCAGGTCCTCGACGCGGGCAAGGTCACCGCAACCGGGCTTCCGCTGGACGTCCTGGGCCAGCCGGGCCAGGGCGAGGTTGCCAGGCTGGTCGGGGTTGAGAATTTACTCAAGCTCACGGTGTCGGCCCGCAACCCCAGAGATGGGACAATGGTCTGCGAAGGAGGGGGACTTCTCCTGGAGGCGCCGCTCCGAGATAGCCGGCCAGTCCACGGCCAGTCACAGGAAGAGCGGGAACAGGTGACGGTTGGACTCCGCTCCTCGGACATCATATTGGTAAGCCGGGAGCCGGAACCGTCTTCCGCGAGAAACCGGTTCCGGGGGACTGTGGTGGGAGTGGAGTTGCGTCCTCCCGGCTACGAAGTCACCCTGGATTGCGGGACTGAGCTACGGTGCCACATCACTGGCCGGGCGCTGGCCGAGATGGCCATCGTTCCCGGCCAAGTCCTCTGGGCAGTTTTCAAAGCCTCGTCGTGCTTCTTGGTCTCGGAGGAGCTCGCGGGCATCGCGACCCCTGGAGAGCCAGACACCGGGGCCAAGGCGTAAAAAGCGCAGGTCGGCATATCTGTTATTGAAGGACAAATGTTAACGGTTTGTTACCACATTCACGCCGTAATGTGTAGGATATGGCCTATATCCATCCTCGAACATAGGATTCTTTAGGTTGAATTTCCTTCGGCAGCCGCTATAATATCAGGCGAGGCGCTAGTTAGGTTATCCAAGGCTGGCACTGCTTTTGTCCCTCGGGTTCGCGCCCGGCGATGGTCGACCTACTGAGCCGTACAAACCGACATCTAGGAGGCAACCAGTGGCATTGTCGGACCGGACCTTGATATGCGTGGAGTGTGGTGGGGAGTTCATATTCACCGCTGGTGAGCAAGAGTTTTTCGCCGCCCGTGGTTTTTCCAACGAACCCAAGCGCTGCCGGAGTTGCAGGGCGGTACGCCGCTCGGAACAGCGAGGCGGCGGCGGCGGTGGCGGAATGTACCAAGACCAGCCACGCGAGATGTATCCGATAGTCTGCGCCGAGTGCGGTACGGACGCCATGGTGCCCTTCCGGCCCAGGGGAGACCGCCCGGTCTACTGTAGCGACTGCTTCAGCAAGATGCGGAACGAGTCGTCTAGCTTCTAGGTTCTCGCCAGTCCCAACTAATCACAGAGGGCTGGCCTGATCCGGCCCTCAGTGTGTAAGCGAAATGCCCGGCTTATTACATTCAGGACTCCGTCAGGGGTCATGCCGTCTATCTGTCTGCGTTCTTAGTCGACTTCCGATGCCACAGACCTCTTACCGGTCTTCACGAAACACCTCTCCTTTTGCCACAGTTCTCCGGTCTCATCCATGATTTCACTGGGTCGACTGTACCTCCCCTCCGGACCTTCCCACGATTTCCGCCGGTATAGGGTAACCCTTCGCCCAAATTCACCGAGGCAATAGCATGAGTTTCAAGGACCTGAGAGAATTCATCACCTTTTTGGAAGAAAAGGGCGACCTCATTAGAGTCAAGACCCAGGTCAGCAGCGAGCTTGAGATCACGGAGATCGCCGACCGTGTGGTTAAGACCGGCGGCCCCGCACTGCTCTTCGAAGACGTAGCCGGCTACGACATGCCCGTCCTGATCAACATTTTCGGTTCGGCGCGGCGAATGGGGTGGGCCCTGGGAGTGGACGAGTTAGACCAATTGGGCAACCGGTTCCGGGAGCTTTTGGGTCTGGTGCAGGGGCCGCCTGAGGGCATTCTCAACAAACTACGCACTCTGGGCCAAATCATCCAACTGGGCTCGTTCAGCCCCAGGACTGTACGCCGGGCTCCGTGCCAGGAAGTAGTCCTGGAGGGAGAGGACGTAAACCTGGACCAGTTCCCCATACTGAAGTGTTGGCCCTTGGATGGGGGCCGTTACATAACGTTGCCCCTGGTCATCAGTAAGGACCCCGAGACCGGCGTCCAAAACTACGGCACCTACCGGCTTCAGGTCTACGACTCCCGGACCACCGGAATGCACTGGCAGACCCATAAAGTAGGGACTCACCATTACCGAATGGGACAGGAACGGGGAATGGACCGGCTGGACGTCGCGGTTGCTCTGGGTGGAGACCCGGCGAGCATCTGGACCGGCTCCGCTCCCCTGCCCCCGGACATGGACGAAATGACGGTGGCCGGTTTCTTGAGAAAGGAAGCGGTGGAGTTGGTCAAGGCCAAGACCAGCGACCTGCTCGTTCCCGCCCACGCCGAGATCGTATTGGAAGGCTACGTGGTCCCTGGCGAGGAACGAGTCGAGGGTCCTTTCGGCGACCATACCGGCTACTACTCTATGGAGGACGAATACCCTGTTTTCCATGTAACGTGTATCACCCGCCGCCGCGAACCCATCTATCCCACCATCGTCGTTGGCCGCCCTCCCATGGAGGACTATTGGATGGGAAAGGTCACCGAACGGCTCTTCTTGCCCGCGATACGGACGATCCTCCCCGAAGTCGTGGACATCAACATGCCCGCGGAAGGCATCTTCCACAACCTGGTCATCGTGTCCATCAAGAAGGAGTACCCGGGGCAAGCGAGGAAGGTCATGCACGGCCTATGGGGGCTGGGGCTCATGAGCCTGGCCAAAATCATCGTCGTGGTCGACCACTTCGTCGATGTTCAAGACCCGGCCGAGGTCACCTGGCGGGTGGCAAATAACCTGGATGCTGCCAGGGACATTGTCATCACCACCGGCCCGTTGGACGACCTTGACCACGCCACGGCAACGCCCAAATTCGGCGGCAAGGTGGGAATTGACGCGACCCACAAGGGCCCCGGAGAAGGCCGGACCCGAGAGTGGCCCCCGGAGATAGTCATGTCGGATGTGATCAGAGAGCTGGTCGACCAAAAATGGCAAGAATACGGAATAGGCTAGGGACACTACAACGGCAAATACCCCTGGAAGTAGATGTGAGGCATCCATGAGCGCGCTGGCGACAACTCGAAACCCATTGGTGAAGATTTCCATGTACCTGGGAGCGATCAGGGTATGGGAGTCGCTTTACGCCTTACCGTTCGCCTACATGGGCATGGTGCTGGCTGCGGATGGTTGGCCGACCTGGAACGCATTTATCTGGATCACGGTGGCAATGGCCGGAGCCCGTACCCTGGCCATGTCCGCCAACCGCCTGATTCACCGCAAGGAAGACGCGGCCAACCCGCGCACAGCCAACCGGCACCTTCCCCAGGGATTACTATCGCCCAGAGAAGTCCTCGCGATGATGGTGGTTTCGGTGGCGGTGTTCTTCTTCGCGGCGTACCAGCTAAACACGCTGACTTTGATTCTGGCCCCGGTTGCGGCGGTGTACGTAGTCCTCTACTCCTACGCCAAGTATTACACCTGGGCTTGCAATCTGTTCCTGGGCTGGGGTCTCGCCATCGCGCCCATCGGGGCATGGATCGGGGTGACAGGGACGCTGGAGCCCCAGGCGGTGCTTCTTTCGTTCGCGGTTGCCACGTGGGCCGGAGGGTTCGACGTTCTCTACTCATGCGGCGACTACGACTTCGATAGAGAATACGGGGTCAACTCCATCCCAAGGCGATTCGGGATAGGCGCGGCGTTCAACATCACCAGGTTTTTGCACTTCCTCTCGGCGGTCTCGCTGCTGGTACTGGGACTCTGGCTGGAGCTGAACTTCTACTACTACATCGGCTGGGGCTTCGCCGTTGCCCTGTTGGTGGTGGAGAACGCCTTTCTGAAGGAGGACGACCTCTCGAAACTGCACGCGCCCTTCTTCAAGTTCAACAGCTCCGTGTCGATGATCCACCTGGTCTTCACCATCCTGGCATTGGTGCTTTAGGTCTGGACACCCCATGAACCCTGTCGTAGTCGGAATCTCCGGGGCAAGCGGCGCGGTGCTGGCCCATAGGACCGTGGACCAGTTGCTAAACCGGCGTGTGCCGACCCAGGTCGTTTGCTCCAATGCCGCGAGAATGGTCTGGCAAGAAGAGCTGGGAGTTTCCTTCAACGAGACCCTGAGCGCGTGGCGAGAAGACCCCCATTTCACCTTCCACGCCTTGAACGACTTGAGAGCCCCCATAGCCAGCGGCACCTACCCCACCGCCGGGATGGTGGTGGTGCCGTGCAGTATGAACAGCATAGCGTCAATCGCCCACGGGATTTCCAGCAACCTGCTGACCAGGGCCGCGGATGTTTGCCTCAAGGAACGCCGTCGTCTGGTCATAGTCCCCAGGGAGACCCCTCTGCACAGCATTCACCTGGAGAACATGTTGACCCTTTCCAGGATGGGAGCCGTGGTGTTGCCGCCGGAGCCGGCGTTTTATTTGAAGCCGCAGTCGGTGGACGATATCGTCGATTTCGTTGTTGGGAGGGTCCTGGTGGCACTTGGCATCGACGAGACGCTGCCGGAGGACCTTCAATACCGGGACAAGGCCGGCTAATGCCTCCTGCCGTTCAATCGGGACTTCCGCAGCGGACGTGATTTCGTGGCGGGGCTGACCGGAGGGGCGAAACAACGGTACGTCGCGGAGATGTTCGCCCGTATTTCGGGCCGCTACGACCTGATGAACACGCTGATGACCGGGGGGCTGCACCACCGTTGGAAGCCCCAAACTGTCGGGGATATAATCGAATTCGTGGTCGGCAGGATTTTGGCCGCCCTCGGCATCGACGAAGCGCTGCCTGACGATTTGCAATACCAGGAGTCGAGCTAATGGGAATCACCAATGTCACGGGCCGGGCGCGTGGGCCAAACGGCGACGAGGAGACCGTTGAATTTCTTGTTGACAGCGGCTCCATGTACACACTGCTTCCGAATGAGGTGTGGCGGGCGATTGGTCTCGAGGCGACCAGGGAAGAGCGGTTTTCCCTGGCAGATGGCACGTCGATAACCAGGAACATGTCAAGTTGTTACATGGTCTTGCCGCATGGTGAGACCCACACCCCGGTGGTCCTGGGCGAACCCGGTGACGGCGCCCTGTTGGGAGTCATAACGTTGGAGGAGTTAGGGCTAATGTTAAACCCTTTCAGCCGGACCCTTCACCCCATGCGTTTGTTGATGGGTTGAGTCCTTGGCCGGACTGACAGGCGGGGCGAAACAACGGTACGTCGCGGAGATGTTCGCCCGGATTTCGGGCCGCTACGACCTGATGAACACGCTGATGACCGGCGGGTTGCACCTGCGCTGGAAGCAAAAGACGGCCCGCCTCGCCTCCAAAGGACTCAGGGGTAAGGCTCTGGACATTGCCACCGGCACGGGAGACCTAGCGTTTGCGTTGGCCCGATGCGAGGGTATCGAACGTTCGGTAGGCGTGGACTTCCTGCCGGAGATGATCGAATTGGCCAGAGAGAAATCCCGCGCCAGGGGACTGTCGTCCCGGACTGCATTCCTGGTGGGTGACGCCCACAGCCTGCCGTTCCGGGACGGGGAGTTCGCCTGCGCCACAGCGGGCTTCAGTCTGCGCAACATGGCGGACCTCGAGCGGGCCATTTCCGAGATGGTAAGGGTCGTCCAACCGGGCGGACGGGTTGGCACGCTGGAATTAACGCCGATGGGCAGTGGGAAATTGACAACGCCTTTGCGGCTTTACTCCCAGAGATTGGTGCCGCTATTGGGCGGGATCGTAGCGGGGGACCGGGAAGCCTACACCTACCTCCCCGAGTCCGTAGGGTATTTTCAAGAAGCCTCGAGACTGGCGGACCTGTTCAAGAAGGTAGGTCTGGCCAACGTCGGCTACATGAAACTGGGCTTCGGCGCCGTGACCCTGCACTGGGGAGAGAACCCGCCGTAGGGAATCTGAGGCCGTGGCGAGCATACCCGTCCCGGAGTCTTACAGTTTTCTCGGTCAATGACCGATCAAGCAGCCTAGCCCTCTGTCCTGAGCGGAGCGCAGCATAGCCGAGGGACATGCCTCGCTTGGGACAGGCCTTCGACCGCGCTCAGGGCAAGCGGATAGAGCGACAATTGAAAAGTTCTGGGTTTCGGGCCAAGACAAGCGCGTGTTAGCCGGTGAGGACTTTTAGGAGGTAATCTACTCCTTAGGAGGCATCTAAACTAAAGCCAAGGTGAAATCTACATTTGTGGGGAGAGGAAAATTAGCCTGGATGGTACGGTGAGTCTCTTCCACCTGTACTTGGAAAGCGGTCCAGTGCCGCCGATTGGCTTCCTCGATATGCGTATTTCACCTTGGTATTAGTTTAGTATGGATACTAAGCTTGCCAGTGGATTCTTTCTTGAGCGAGCTGCTAAAGGGGGAAATAAGACCCCGCGGCAAGCAATTCTGGTTTGGACGGCATTCTGGCGCCGAGAGGGGCCTTTAGCTACCAGATAGGATATCGCTCACTAAGCAGGAATTGGACAGAGGGCTTGGCTGAGTTTGGGAATATGAACACGGACAGTGTAATGGTAGTCGTACGTCAGCGGTTGGCGCCTTGGCCCATCTCTGCAGCATAGGCTGCAAGTGTTCAGTGTTTGGTGGTCAGTGGCCGGTTCCGGGTAGTAAGTGGGCGGATTCCAATGGTCCTTGATTAGTGTCGGCCAGCGGAGCCACCAACCACTGGATACTGACCACTAATCATCGGCAGACCCATCTTGACACTGACTATGTTTCAACCTAGTCTGGGCTCTAGTTATTAGTAAACGGCCGGGGTGAACCATGAGCAGGAAATGGCCGGTACAAGACGCCAAGGCGAGGTTCAGTGAACTCCTCGAGACGACACTGGCGGATGGGCCTCAAATCGTGACCAAACGTGGCGTGGAAGCGGCTGTACTCCTTCCCATCGAGGAGTGGCGTAGGTTGGAGCGGATGACTAGGCCGGACTTGAAGGAATTGCTGCTCACCCCCGAGGCACGGACGGAGACCCTTACGCCACCACGTGCGAAGCATCGTCACCGGACGCTTCAAGTGGTGGATTAAGACCGATGTACCTCCTGGATACCAACGTAGTATCGGAGTTGAGGCGTCCCCGTCCCCACGGCGCCGTCTTGGAATGGATTTCCGACGTGCCTGCGGACCAGCTCTACGTGTCTGCGGTCACGGTCGGAGAGATACAGGCGGGGATCGAAATCACTCGTGGGCAGGATGAAGCCAAGGCTGAGGAGCTGGAAGCTTGGCTGGACAAGGTCCTGACCTCCTACGGAGTGTTGCCGATGGACGCTCCCGCGTTTCGCCAGTGGGCACGGCTGATGCACCGGAAGTCAGACACCCTGACAGAGGATGCCATGATCGCGGCGACGGCCATCGTTCACTGGCTGACGGTGGTTACGAGAAACATGGGTGACTTTAGCCAACTCGAAGTAGGGCTGCAAAATCCCTTCGAAATCAGTGCGCAATGACCGCGCTTCAGGGATCTCAAGATAGCGTGAGTTATCCCAATTGGGGTGATTTACTCCTAGAATGACAACCGACTCTGCTAAAGATCGCAGCCACGAGAGCATCATAAACGACACGTTGGCCAGACTCATTGGAGAACGGGTCAACCTGTCAGCAGTTGCGGAAACGCCGTGGTTCTTGAAACGAAGCTCGAGCCCGCCTCGACCGTGGAAGCGGACGCACTTTCCCGGCTCGGTATGGAGTAGGACGGGCAGAAGATTCAGAGGGCCTTCGCTGTGACCGTTCCGGGCAGGCTTCGTACGACCAGCCAACAGCATCTGTATGAGCGGCTGGCAACCGCGGCGCTCAAGTGGCAGGAATTGCGCATAGACAGTACTTCTGGCCCCCAACTCACCGGCTCTCCCACAGGACTTGCTTAAGCGGAGGCGTCGACGCCTCCGCCGCGTTCCCCGTGAACATGGACGGCACGAACCTCCATCGGGCCATGGTCGAGAAGGTCATTGTGGGAGCCGAGGTAGTTTAGTCTGCCATTCACCTAAGCGCTCCAACTCTGGCGGCTATGTCCCCATCGGTGAAATTCGAACGGATGCAATTACATACCCTCCGATTTGATATGGACTCATCCACGGAGTAAAGGCATGTTGGCAAGCCTCATGCCTTTCGATGTCCGAAAGCTCCAACCTCTGCAAATGGATGAAGTCCAGGGCATTAGGCAAGACCTCAGAGCTCAGTAGTTTTGGTCATTTCATTAGTGTGCGGTTGATCCAGTCCGAATTGAGATTTACGAGCGAATTGTACGGGTACTTCTTGGTCTTAACGAGGATGCCGTCGCCGGTGGTGCTCGGTCCCGAACGATATTAGCTAACGATCCGTCCATTCATGGCTCCAAATTGCCAGTGTTGTAAAAAGGCCTGCAGACCAATAGACCGCTGGAAATATACGAACCTTTGCTCTTCAACAAAGGACCCGCTCATCCTGATCGGAGCTCAGCGTAGCAGAAGGACTCGCTTCCCTGCGCTCAGGGGGACCGCAGAGAGCGGCAATCGAAAGCTCCTGGCGAAACTAAAGCATACCCTTGTGAGTCTTGACCATTTGGGATAGACTTTACATCCGAGCGAAGGGGTTCCCCTCGAGCACCGCCGCATCCAGATTGGCCCCCTCCAGGATTAGGCATGATTTCGATATTCGACAAACTCGGCCCCGTTCTTGAGCGATTCAGGGAAATCGAAGACCTGATGGGTCAACAGGAAGTCGCCACCGATTTCGAGCGTATTCAGACCCTTGCCAGGGAGCGGGCATCGCTGGAAAAGCTGGTAGGTATCTCCCAACGGCACGAGAACCTCATAGAGGAGCAAAAGGACCTGGAAGCCTTGGTGCAGGAGGGATCGGACCCTGAACTCACCCGGATGGCCAAGGAGGAACTCGAGGAAGTCTCGGAAAAGCTGGATAAGTTGGCTCAGGAACTCAGGGTGGCCCTGCTTCCCAAGGACCCCAACGACGAGCGGGACGTGATCGTGGAGATCCGTTCCGGCACAGGCGGCACCGAAGCCAGCCTTTTCGCCGGCTCCCTGTACCGCGCCTACGCCCGCTACGCCCAGCTACAGAACTGGCGCGTGGACATCATGGACTCCAACCCCTCTGAACTGGGCGGGTTCAACAAGATCGTGTTTGAAGTCCAGGGCAGGGGAGCGTTCAGCCGCCTCAAGTACGAACGGGGCGTCCATCGAGTTCAACGAATCCCTGAGACCGAAGCCCAGGGAAGAATCCACACCTCAACGGCCACGGTGGCCGTGCTCCCCGAAGCCGACGAAGTTGACGTCCGCGTCAACCCGGACGAGCTGCGCATCGACATCTTCCACGCCGGCGGCCACGGCGGGCAGAACGTGAACAAGGTGGCAACGGCGGTCCGTATCGTCCACGAACCCTCGGGCTTGACCGTGACCTGTCAGGACGAACGGTCCCAGCATAAGAACAAGCAGAAGGCCATGGCCATGCTCCGGGCCCGGCTGTATGAGGCCGAAGAGGGACGCAAGGCCGCGGAGATAACCCAGATCCGACGTGCCCAGGTCGGCACCGCTGAACGCTCCGAAAAGATCCGGACTTACAACTATCCGCAGGACCGGATCACCGACCACCGGATCAACTCCAACTTCCACGGCATTCCCCGGGTGATGGAAGGGGAGTTGGACGACATCATCGACTCCCTGGTTACCTGGGAAGAAGAACAAAACCTGGGAGACGCTTTAGCCGGCTAACGGCTCCGCCCGTCTGCTCCACACCCTCCCTTAGTCGTTGCCTACCCGCTCGCCCCGTCCGGAAACCCGTTGGCCGCCAGTCTTGGACTCGACTCTCCCTACATTTTTGCCTGCAGAGAGATTATTATGGCTTCTGTCCGAGAGGTGCTTCAACGGACCCACCAAGCCTTGGAGGAGGCCGACATCCCCGACGCCCGTTTGGAGGCGGAGGTGATGGTCATGAACGTAATGCGGATGCCCAGGCAAGACCTCTTTGCTCACCAGGAAGATGAGGCTACCACACAGCAGGAACAGGATATCGAGGGAATCCTCGACCGGCGGCGGACTCGGGAACCGTTGGCGTACATCATGGGTTATCGCGAGTTCTACGGCATCAACCTCCTGGTCAACGCCGATGTGTTGGTCCCCCGTCCGGAAACCGAGACGATGGTCGAACACGCGCTTTTCATGTCGCTCATGGGAATGGAAAGCGCCCAGCTCGTGATCGCCGACGTGGGCACAGGGACCGGCGCGATCGCCATCAACTTGGCGATACACCTACCGGGGGCCCGTATCTATGCCGTGGACGTTTCCGACCCCGTACTCAACGTGGCCAACTACAACATCCGCTCCCACAACGTCGCCGACCGGGTGACGCTGTGCCAGGGCGACTTACTGGAGCCGGTCCCGGAGCCGGTGGACCTGGTGGTTGCCAACCTTCCTTACATCCCAACAGACCGAATCGACACCCTGCAACCCGAAGTACAGTGGGAACCCAGGGATGCGTTGGACGGCGGCGCGGACGGCCTGGATCTGGTGAGACGGCTCATGGAACAAGCGGCGACCAGGCTGAAAGACCAGGGGGTGATCTTGCTGGAGTTGGACCCGGAACAGATGCCGGCGGCAATGGAGATTGCCCGGCGTCACTTCCCGGACGCCAACGTCACGGTTGAGCAGGACCTGGCCCGCCAGGACCGCATCCTCGTACTTACACGGGGGTTGGAGGAGTAGACCTCCCCCTTGATTCGGGCGAAGTTCCTGGGCAGGCAATAGTTTGCCCGCCTCTGTCCTAAATGCCCGTAAGCTCCAGCGTCGACACCTCGCTCGTGTCCATATCCGCCACTCTGATGACGTGGTTGTTGGTGTCGGCGATGTACATCTTTCCGTTGGTTATGCTCAAGCCGCTGGGCTCGGAGAACTGGGCCTGGGTCCCGCCGGGGCCGTCCTGGCGACCAGCCTCGCCGGTGCCCAGCAGCGTGAATGAGCTGCGGGTTGCGGGAAGTATCCGTTTGATCTTGTGGTTGTATGTGTCGGTGATGTACAGCGTTCCGTCCAGGTGCGTGATGCCGATGGGGTGCTGCAACCTGACGTGATGCTCAACACCGTCGCGGTCGCCAAAGATAAACAGGTCCAGTCCCACGACTGTCTGCACCCGGCCGCCGGAGTGCAGGTCCGCCATGCGAATCGAACTCGTCTCGCTATCGGCGAAGTAGAGCTTGGTCCCGTCGGTGGTGATACCGCAAGGTTGGGCCAGGGTAGCCGAGCCCATCGGGCCGTCGCTCAGGGACTCCCTGCCGCTGCCAGCATGGGGCCCCACCATCCCATCGGAGATGGTCATCGACCAGAGTTGGTGACACCCAGCCATTGCGATATATATCGTGTCGCCCTCCACGATCAGGTCAAAAGGCGAGTTGAGGGACATTCTTGGGCCGGGCGCCCGTCCCTCCCGCGCGTGGCCCTGTTCTCCGGTGCCTGCGATGGTCTCGATCTGCTGGGAGCTGAGGTCTGCCCTGCGGATAGCATGGTTCTCCGTGTCCGCGATGTACAGTGAGTCTCCCACCAGGGCCATTCCTTGAGGATGGTTCAGGGCAGCGGAGGCGAAATCGCCGTCGGCCAGCCCTTCTTCGCCATTACCTATGACCTGCTGTACTTCTCCCTCCAACGAAGAGACGATAATCCGGTTGTGGTTGGAGTCGGCGATGAACAGCCGTCCGCTCTCTCCATCGGCCAGTACCTTTCCTGGGAATGAAAGCGTCCCGCCGGTTTCCCGCTCCGACGCGAACAGCACTGGCGTCCTGTTGATCAGTCCCTTGCCGTCAAACTCTGAAACCATGCGCCCGAGTAGATTGTCGAATTCATCGTAACCCAACTCTCCCTCGAACTTGCCGATCACCTTCCCTTCAGGGTCGATGAACATTAGAGTCGGCCAGGCGCGGCAGGCGTACTGTTGCCAGACCTGGAATTCCGCGTCGTTGATGACGGCGTGCTCCAATTCGTAGCGTTGGACAGCCTTGTATACGTTGGCCTTCTCTTTTTCATTGGGGAATTTGGCGGAATGGACGCCGACCACCATCAGTTCGCTGGCGTATTTCTTTTCCAGTTTCCGCAACTGCGGAAAAATGTGCGCACAGTTGATTCAACAGTAGGTCCAGAAGTCCAGGACCACGATCTTGCCCCGCAATTCCTGCATAGTCAGCGGTCGATCGGTATTCACCCATTCCAGGTCTTGAGGAAACTCAGGGGCGTTGGTTTTACCGGCGAAAGAAGAACTGGCCACGGTTACCTCACTATTCAGCTATCGGCGTTCCGGTCCGTCATAAGCCCAATGACCCGTTATTCGAAGGCCAAAGTCGCGTACCGCATGAAGATGGTGCCCACGGGCTCGCCCAGAGGCGCGTTGCCCACCAGCACCGCGATGACATGCTCGCTCCCCGGGGATGCGCTGTCGGATACGAGGGCGCGCTTGGGCGTATTGTTTCCGGTGATGACGCCGGTGTTACGGTCGATGGCCCCATCCACGTATATCTCGCCGTAGTTATCCACATTGGTCTCGAACCAGACGCGCCTGCCTGAAATGTCCTCTCCCTTGACCTGAGACGGCACGGTGACGCGCAGACGGTACCAGGCAAATGTCAGGCCGGACGACATCCGGTCCTGGAAGTCGGCGTCCTTGGCCCACCCGGAGTCGTCATAGTCCACCAACCGGGCTGGGCTCTCCTTTAGCTCCGCTACCAACCCCTGGTTCGGCTCGCCGGGCACCAGGCCCATCGCGACGCGCCAGCCCGTTGCGCCAAGGGCCGCGAGATGTTCCGGGTCCTCAAGGTCCAATGCTACTCTTGCCATTTGTCTAACTCCTTAAGGATTAGGTTTTAGCCTCGTCGCTAAGTCTGTACAGCCGCTCCCTTGAGGTGGGTCGCGAAAAACTGGAGGGTGCGGGGCCAGGAGAGCTCAGCCGAATCCCGGTGATACCTGGGGCCGGTGTGGTCCATGAACGCATGGTCGGCTCCAGGGTAGGTAAAGAACTGGTGGGGTTTTCCCAAACGGGTCAACTCGGTGTCAAGCTTGCCCATGTCTTCCTGGGACGGGTTCTCGTCGACCTCGCCAAAGTGGAAGAGAATGGGGCAAGGTATCCCGGGAGTCAGCTCAAACGGGGTCTTCTCACCAGCGCCGCGAACTGCCCATAGGTTCCCTCCGTAGTAGGGGACCGCGGCCTTGAAATTGGGGTTGACGGCAGCCGCCAACCAGGTCACGCGCCCGCCCATGCAGAAGCCGGTGATCCCGATCCGGTCCGAGTCAATTGCGGGGTGGCCGAGCAGAAAATCTACCGCGGCGTTAACGTCGGCTATGATCTCCGGGTCGCTCAGGCTCTGGGCCCTGCCCGTGCCTTCTGTGGGGACCTCCGGCCCGATCCTGTGGAAGAGGTCGGGGGCTACCGCCGCGTAGCCCTCCGCGGCCAAGTTGTCAGCCACGCTCTTAATGAAATCGTTGACTCCGCCAGCAGCCTGGATCACGACGACTGCGGGGAACGGCCCGGAGCTTCCGCTGGGCACGCTGGCGTAGGTCTCCATGTCCTGTCCGTCGACTTTGATGGTCTCGGTAAACGATGGCATTGTTCGGAACCTCCACTACTCATTGGGGAGCCAGGGAAGGGCGCTTCCCCGCGATTCTAGCAGAAAAGCCCAGCCAACGTCAGCCGAGATTTTCCCCTATCGCGGACCACGGCCAGGGTCCGGTTGAGGCCGTTACGCCAACCCCTCGGCTCGAATCGCGGCCAGAGTACGTTCGAAGGCGGCCAATGTCTCATCGATGTCGATTTCCGTGTGGGTGGCTGACACCAGGAAGGCGTCTCTCCCCATTATGTCAACTCCGCAATTTTGTAGCCCGCGCTTCATCCCCGTGACCTTCGGGGAAGCTGCCGCCGCTTTGATCTGGCTGTGGGGCATGGTGCAGAGTTCCCGGTCGCAGTCACAATCGGCCAGCGTCACATGGACCATGGAGGCTATCCCGTGGGCGTGTCCCGCCACTTCCATTTTGCCGAACAGCTCATTTAGACCCAGCTTGAGCCGCGCCGCCATGGCGTCGGCGGTCTGGTTAATTGGCTGGCTGGCGATCATCTCGAGGCAGGTCGCGCCCGCCACGGCGGTCAGGGGGTTGCCGTTGAAAGTGCCGGGATGGTAAACCCTGCGGGTACTGTCCCATTCCGGGTCCCCTCTGTGAGCGATCATATCCACGATGTCGGCCTTGCCGCCAACGGCGCCTCCGGGCAGCGCGCCCGCCACGATCTTGGCCATTGTGGTTAGGTCGGGAGACACCCCGTATTTGACCTGTGCCCCGCCCGGCGAGGCGCGGAAGCCGGTAACCACCTCGTCGAAGATCAACACCACGCCGTGTTGCTCGGTGAGGTCTCGGAGACCCTTCAGGTAATTCGGCGTGTCGTAAGGTAGCTGGCCGTAATGCGCGCCGGTAGGTTCCAGGATCAGGGCTGCGACGTCCGGGTCCCTGGTGAGTGCGTCCTCCACGGCGTTCAGGTCGCCGGAAGGGACGACGATCATGCTCCCCCAGCTAGCCTCCGGAATGCCAGGTGCGCCTTGATCGGAGCCAGCCATGGCGTAATCGTGCCAGCCATGAAAGTGGTCCTGAAGCTTGATCACTTTGTTCTTCCCTGTGTAGGCCCTCGCCAGCCGCATCGCCATCAAAGTTGCCTCGGTGCCGGAGCTGTGGAAGCGGACCTTCTCCACGGAAGGGACCAGGGCTTTGATTGACCTGGCCCAGCGCATCTCCTCGTCGGTGGATGCGCCCAGATGTGTGCCCCGTAGGATCTGGGCCGAAACCGCCTCGGCTATTGCCGGGTGGGAGTGTCCCAGGAGCAGCGCGCCGTGGCCGGATACGAAGTCAACGTATTCGTTACCGTCCACGTCCCACTTCCTCGGGCCGGAGCCGTGGGTCATGTACAGCGGGAAGGGCGTGGCGTAGCGTGTATCGTGAGTCACCCCGCCGGGGAAAAGCGTCGTGGCCTCGGCGTATCTCTGGGCGGAACCGGGGTGATTGGCAACGTAATCTTCCAATATCGTAGGCACAGGTCCTCCTTACGGAGTGGGTAGCGTTGAAGTGAACGCGGAATGAGCCATGCTGGTCCGGAAGCCATTGTAGCCACTCGCCAGACCAGCCGCAAAACTACGCTCTCGTCGGCGCGAGGGGTTGAGGCGTTGGGCGGTCTCCGCTCAGGTCTCTACGGTTAGCTGACGGGGAGCGCGGATCAAAAAGAAACAAAGGCTCGCCAGCGCGGCAACAGCGATCCCGGGTATCAACGCCCAGTCGAAATTCCCGAAGTGGTCGAACACCCACCCGGTTGCCACCGGGGCGGCAACCAACGCCCAACTATGGGAGAAGGCCACGATTCCTCGAAGACTGGCGAACTTCTCCCTGCCGTAATACTCTCCCAGCGCCGCCCAAACGATCACTCCCGCGCCATCCCCCATTCCCTCGAAAAGGACAAAAACGAACAGAAGCAGGATGCGGAGATCGTTCCAGGAACCCAGGTACAGGCATAGGAATGCGGCGCTCTCCAGGGCCAGTGTAACGCCAAGCAGGACTGATTTGCTCCACTTGTCGCCCAGGTAACCAAATACCAGGCGGGAAATAAAGTTGACCCCGAACATTACTCCGGTCAGGTTGGCGGCAGCCTGCCGGCCAACTCCTTTGGTTTCCAGGATCGGAATGATACTTATTAGGATACCGATGGTCGCGATCTGCCTGAGCCCCGCCCCAAGGGTCAGCAGCCAATAAGCCCTGGTGTGCAATGCTTCCCGGACCGTGTAGTCGCGGGTGAACACACGCCTCGTTGTTCCGCCAACACCGGAAGTGGTGATCGACGGCGGCGCAATATCTCCGTCAGGAAGGAGACCCATGTCTTCAGGACGGTTGCGGAAAAAGAAGCTGACGGGGAGGATAGCGACGAAGTAGGCGGCGCCGCAGATGACGAACGCGAAGCGCCACCCGAATTCAATAATTATCCACGACATCAGCGGCACAAGGATCAACCCGCCAAGAGAGGCAACTGCCGCCAGGGTCGAGATTGCTAAGGATCTCCGCCGCCTGAACCACTGGTTGAGTCCGGCGAATAGAGCATGTTGGAAAGCTATGCTATTTCCCAGGGATATGATCCCTAGGTATATGATAGCGAAACTCCAGAAGCCGTTGACGTATTTGGCAAACACGAAATAGCCGACGGCGGCGAGGATGACACAGGGGATCAACATGGCGCGGTTGCCAAATTTGTCAATCGCCCATCCCGCCAGGGGGCCCTCTAGGCCGCCTTCAGCCCGGGCCAGGGAGAATACCAGATTGGTCTGGGCCTGGGTCAACCTGAGGGAGTCCCGCATAGCCGGTACGAACACGGTGAAGCCCCGAAAGAAGAGCCCACTGGCGAGCATCACCATCACCGAGCATGAGGCAACCATCCACCATCCATAGAAGATGCGGCCCGTCCGCGGTGTTCCGGTAGCCGAGGTCATCTAAGCCTCGCACAGAAAAGGGGAGTTGACATGCCCTCTCGCAGGCCCACCTGGTTGTAACCAGACAGTTCCCGATTAGTTATCGTCTGAACACGGATCAAGAATAGCGTTTGTTCGTCCATCCTGCAACGAAGTTCGGAAAGTTGAAGGGCCTTTCAGTGGCCGCTTGACCCGCTCACTCTGGGCACGGCGAAGTGAAGCCGTAGGCGTAACGAGACGGAGTCGAAAGGCCATCCCCAATGAAGCATGTACTCCAACTCCGCAGCGCTCAGGACGAGCAGGGCCGGGAATGTGACCTCGGGACCGCTGGTGACGGTGGCGGGCTGCCCGCGTGTCAAAATCGCGATAGAATGTGAGACAGGGCCACACGCGCTGCGTTTACAGGACCGAACATCCATGTCAGACCACGCGCTAGATCGGACGACCGAAGGCGATGCACTCGACGCCGGAGTTACCCGGCATATACTGCACGCCGACCTCGACGCCTTTTACGCCGCGGTGGAACAATTGGACGATCCGGCGCTGCGTGGGAAAGCCGTGATGGTTGGTGGGCATCCTGAAAGCCGTGGTGTGGTGGCAACGGCGTCTTACGAGGCGAGGGAGTACGGGGTCCACTCCGCGATGCCCATGCGCACCGCGGTCCGGCTTTGCCCTCACGGGATCATCGTGCGCCCACGATTCGACAGATACAGGGAAGAGTCCCAAAAGGTCATGACCATCTTCCGCGACCTTTCAGACCTGGTTGAGCCCCTTTCCCTGGATGAAGCGTACCTCGACATCACAGAGTCGGTGGGGGCGGGTAGCCACCCCCTGGCTGTGGCGATAGACCTGAAAAGGCGCGTTAGCAAAGAGACCGGGTTGACTCTCTCCGTAGGTGTCGGCTCCAGCAAGTCAGTGGCCAAGATCGCGTCGGACCTCCAGAAGCCCGACGGATTGGTCGTGGTACCCCAGGGCGAGGAACGGGAGTTCCTGTCCTCCCTGCCCGTGGGGCGGCTTTGGGGAATCGGCCCCAAGACCGCCTCCCGGTTGAAATCAGATGGGATTGACACCATCGGTCAACTGGCCGCCAAGCCTTTTGCTTGGTTCCAGCGCCGCTTCGGCCAGCGCGCGGCTGAGGTGCAGGCGAGGGCGGTGGGACAGGACCACCGCTCCGTGCATAGCCATCGCGTCGCCAAATCCATCAGCGCGGAGACTACGTTTGCCGAGGACATGAGTGAAGTCCAGGAGCTTTACGGTGTGGTCGACAGGCTATCCAGCAGAGTGTCGCAACAGTTGGCCTCTAAAGAACAACAGGTGAAGACCGTAATTTTGAAAGCGCGGTTGGCGGACTTCACGACCTTTACCCGGCAGACCACTCTGCCATCGCCCACCCGGGCAGCGGAGACAATTGTCGATACGGCCCGAATGCTATTAGCCAGGGAGTTGACGATAGGCCGGTCGTTCCGCCTATTGGGGGTGGGTGTTTCCGGGTTCACGGAAATTTCCCAACTTGAATTGCCGTTGGTGTGGGATACCGGGATTGATGCGGAGTCCGAGGGCGGCATCGCGCCCAGGGATGGTTAACGGGCGCTACCGAAATAGGTCCTTCTCCGGGTCCCGAAGCAGGTCTTCGTGGGTGGCGTCCTCCATGGGCTCGTACTGGTAACCCTTGATAATCGAGACGGGAACGCCGTCCACCTTACCGGTCACCAATTCCGCCATGGCCGCCAGTTCGTCCGCCACACAGATTACGGTGGTGAACATCATGTTGCCGTGAGCGTCCTCCTGACCTACGTAGCTGAGCAACGGATTGAAACCCGCTACGCCTATTGCCACGTTCACCGCGGCATTGCGCCAGGGACGGCCAAAAGTGTCGGAAATGATAACGCCGACGTCTACGCCAAGCCTGGCGCGTATGGCGTCTCGCACCCTGCGGGCCGAGGCGTCGGGGTCCACGGGAAGCAGCGCGACGGTGTTGGAACCTGGAATGTTGGAGGCGTCGATCCCCGCGTTGGCGCAGTTGAAGCCGTGATAAGTCTCACTCAAGATTACGCCCCGGTCCATACGCACGATCCGCTTGCTCTCCCGGAGGATCAATTCTGTATGCCGGGGGTCCCGGCGGTGCCCCTCGGTTATGGCGATGGCCAGGGGTGACGCTTCGATGCCCTCGATGCTAATTACCCGGCCTTCCGCCTTGGATACGATCTTTTGGGTAACAACGATGATGTCTCCCGCCTCTATGGACGTTCCCTGACGCTCGGCTGCGTCCATCATTTGCGCGCCCAGATCGTCTCCCGGCTGGGCTTCCGGCATTCCCTGTACTCCGATAACGCGGACTTCCGGTGGCATAACTACCTTCCTATTTCCGATTCTAAACCAGTATAGCCCGCCAATTGGCCCTATGCTACAATGCGGTCAGAGTGGGTTAAACACCCTTCGGCCTTGGCTTCGAACCCCACTCCTAAATCGCCCAACATGAGGATGTGAGCCGTGAGCTCTTCGTCGGATTCCTACAGAAAACGAGTCTATACCAAGTTTGGCGACAAGGGAGAAACCAGCCTCCTTTACGGCGGTAGGGTATCCAAGAACAACCCTCACACCGAAGCTTACGGGATTACAGACGAAGCGGTGTCGGCTATGGGACTGGCCAGGGCGTTCACGTCCGACGACCGGGTGCAGGACACCTTGCGGGAGCTACAGCGGGACCTGTTCATGATAGCCGCCGAGCTGGCGACCGACCCGGACAAGTACGAGCTATTCCAGGAGCATTTCCCTCCGGTCACTGAAGAGATGGTGGAGAATCTGGAAACCACGATAGACTCTCTGGAAGAGACCTTCGAAATGCCCAAGGTGTTCATACTCCCGGGCGGTTCGCCGGCATCTGCCGGGATCGACATGGCGCGCTGCATCATCCGCACAGCGGAGCGGAGAGTTGTGGCCCTCAAGGAAGACGGGCTGCTGACCAACGACCTCATCATCAACTATTTGAACCGGCTGGGCGACCTTCTGTTCGTTCTCGCCCGCTACGAGGACCGGGAAATCCCCATCGAGCGGGCCACCGGCCAGCGTAGCTAGATTACCGTGGCTAGCGGCTTCAAGCTGGTGGTCATCGATTACCAGTCCGGGAACGTCCGTAGCGTTACGCGGGCCCTGGAATCCGCAGGCGTATCGCCGCTGGTGACCGGGGACCCGGCGGAGCTGCCGGGAGCCGACGCGGTCATCTTCCCCGGAGTTGGTTCCGGACCCGCCGCCATGTCCGCCTTGGAAGACCGCGGGCTGGTGGCCCCCCTCCAGGACTACGTAGCTTCCGGGAGACCTTTCATGGGTATCTGCTTGGGTCTCCAACTGTTGCTGGATCGCACCGAGGAGGGAGACGCAAGCTGCCTGGGCATCATCCCAGGACATGTGAAGCGTCTGCCAGATGGGCTGAAAGTCCCCCACATGGGTTGGAACAGCGTTGAATTCGAGGCCGACCACCCCGTGCTGCGAGACATCCCCCAAGGAAGCCACTTCTACTTCGTCCACAGCTACTACGCTGCCCCAAGCGAGCAGACCTGGGTCGCCGGGACCACCGAATACGGCGTCCCCTTCTGCAGCGTTTACGCCAAGGACAACCTGGTGGCGACCCAGTTTCACCCCGAAAAGAGCGGTCCGGTGGGACTGCGAGTTTACCGAAACTTCGTCGATTTGGCCAGGAACGCCGGATAGGGGCATGGG
Source organism: Dehalococcoidia bacterium (assembly GCA_965197545.1). Classification (GTDB taxonomy): domain Bacteria; phylum Chloroflexota; class Dehalococcoidia; order Lucifugimonadales; family UBA3495; genus CATOSP01. Next base: position 699,152 of record CBDANJ010000007.1, on the reverse strand, counting down.
GCGGCCCTCACCCTAACGCTCTCCCAGGGGGAGAGGGGATAAAGTCCCTTCTCCATTGAGGGAGAAGGTTAGGATGAGGGTAACCCCCGGGAACAAGAATCGGCATGGAAGTAATCCCCTCAATCGACCTCAAAGACGGCCGGTGCGTCAGGCTCTACCAGGGCGACTACCATCGGGAAACGGTGTATTCCGACGACCCGGTGGCAATGGCCAGGTCCTGGGAGGAACAGGGAGCGGCACGGCTGCATCTGGTGGACTTGGACGGCGCGCTGGAGGGAAGCCCGGCCAACTTCGAAGCCATCTCCGCAATCATTCGCCTGCTGAGCATACCCGTGCAGGTCGGCGGCGGCGTTCGGGATTCCGATTCCGCCGGGAGAGTGTTGAACGCCGGGGCCGCAAGGGTAGTCATCGGCACCGCAGCCGTTGAAGACCCCTCCCTGGTGGAAAGCTTGTGCCGGGAGTACGGCAGCGACCGCGTGGTCGTCGCGCTGGACGCGAGAGACGGGTTGGTATCCACAAGGGGTTGGTTGGAACAGACTTCGGTAACCGCCGGGGACCTGGCGCGTCAGATGGCCGGCCTGGGCGTGGTGAGGGTGCTCTACACGGACATTTCTCGCGACGGCACTATGACCGAGCCCAACTTCGCCGCCAACGAGGAATTGGTGAAGTCGTCGGGGATGGCGGTGCTCGCGTCGGGAGGAATCGCGTCGCTAGACCACATACGCCGCTTGGCCGCGGCCGGAGTCGAAGGTGGAATCGTGGGGAGGGCTTTCTACGATGGAACGCTGGGCCTTCAAGAGGCGATGAGGGCCGGGGCAGAGTCACCGGGGGCGGAAGCGAGTATTAACCCTGGTCCGTAGAGTTCGGCGTCTGGGACGCTTCCCTGTCACGATTAACGAACCGCTGGGTCAGACGCTCTTCGGCAAGGGCGTACCAATCAGCCCGCAACACTTCCATTCTGATGAAGTCGTGGGAGAGGCGGCGCACCTGCCGCACCGGAACGAATCCGCATTTCTCGAAGCATCTTTGGGCACGCTTGTTCCATTCGAGAGTGTGCAGATAGACCTTCTTTAGGTTCCTTTCGTCAAACATGTATTCCAGCAGTGTAACGACGGCGTCATATCCGTAGGCGTTGCTCCAGTAGTCGCGGTCACCCAGGACTATGCCCAATTCCGCTTCCATGTTCACGCTGTCAAGGTCGTAGTACATGCAGTTGCCGATGAACTTGCCGTCCAGCGTCTCGGTGGCGAAATGGTGCGAGCCCGGCGTGGGGTACCTTAGCTGGTCCTGAAATATCTTCAGGAACCGCTCAAATGTCATGGTGAGGGGATAGGCCGCGTCCAGACGGGCCAACTCCGGGTCGGAGCGCCAAATGTAGTCCTGTTCGGCGTCCTCCAGGCGTTTATCCCGAAGGACTATCCTTGCGCCCTGGAGTGTAGCCATGTCACAGGTCTCCTATTTGTCTGGAAATCAACTCGCCGGCCTGCCGTAGGACGCCAGCCTCGTTGGGGTAGGCAAGAGCCCCAAGGGCTTCATCGAAGGAGAACCACTGTACTACGTCAAATTCGGGGTCATGGAGGCCCGTGTCGCCGCCTACGGGGACCATTAGGTAGAAGTGGACTGTCTTGCGGAATTTGACGGAGCTTTCCCGGTCGGCAAACCAATAAGTAATGCTGGAGATCGGGGCTTCCAACTCGACTTCCAACCCGGTCTCTTCCCGCACCTCGCGTAGGGCCGTCTGTTCCAGGGTTTCCCCACGGTCCGGCGTACCCTTCGCCAAACTCCAGCGGAAGCATTCAGGTGGGAAGCGGATGCCTCTTTCCCTGGGGTCTTCTTCGTCGCCGCTGGCGATGGAGGTCAGCGATCTTCCGCAAAGCACAGTCTCTATGCCGCCGTCGCCCTGACGATAGACCACGCCTCCGGCAGACACAAGGGACTCAATCCTGGACTTAGATCGCCTTCCCATCAATCACTGCTCCCACTATGCCGCCCAGCCCCGCACCGGTTTGAAAAAGTGCCGTCGGACGCGCCGTCAAAAGAGACTCGTTCAATATTACATTTCGGATACTTGAGGGGCATTCCGCCCGCTATGGCGGGGACGAAGTGGACCTCGCTGCTCGGGCCGACCTTTTCCAGCATCCCCATTCTGGCAACCTCACCGTCCACCGACACCGCCAGGCTGGGTCTAATCCTTCCTTCTTCCACCAGCCTCTCTTTAACCCCGGGATAAAGCTGGTCGAGCCCTTCGATCACCTGGCGCACGTTGGTGGCCTCGAACTCGACCTGCTTCACTCCGTTGGTCATGGGCTGGAGCATTGTGGGGATGAACACGGTAGCCACGCCGCTAAGTCCTCGCGTTGGCCTGGAGCGGCCAGCTACTTCATCTTTTGACCGGCGTCCAGCACGGCGCGGACGATCTTATCGTAGCCGGTGCAGCGGCAAAGGTTTCCAGCCAACCAGTGCCTGATCCGACCCTCGTCGGCGTCGGGCTCGTTGTCCAGAAGTCCCTTGCTGGCGACGATGAATCCCGGAGTGCAGATGCCGCACTGCAGTGCCGCGTTCTCCAGGAAGGCTTGCTGAATCGGGTGTAGTCCTTCCGGGGTTGCCAGGCCTTCGATAGTAGTGATCTCCTTGCCCTGGGCTTCAACGCCCATGACCAGGCAGGAGTCGACGATACGGCCGTCGAACATCACGGTGCACGCGCCGCAGTTACCGTCGTTGCACCCTTCCTTGCTGCCCGTCATTCCAAGAACGTCCCGGAGACATTCAAGGAGGCTCTGCCGGGGCTCACAAAGGAAGTTAACCTCATCACCGTTGATGGTGGTCTGTACGTGGACTAGTCCGGGCATCTCTATCCCCCTCTGGCTCGTTGTACTGCGTTGTTAAGGGTGCGGCGGGTGAGGACGCCCACGAGGTGCCTCCTCTGCCTGATGGTGCCGCGCATGTCGTCGATGGGACTGGCCGCTTCAATGGCCAGGTCGGAGGCTTCCTGGATCGCTTCGTCGGACACCGGTTTGCCCGCCAAGCTGGCCGCGGCTTCACCGGCGAACACGGGAATCGGCGCTACGGAGGCGAGGGAGATCCGGGCGGAAACGAAGTTTTGGCCCGAGGCGTCCAACACCACCGAGGTGCCCACCCCGGCGACGGCGATGTCCATCTCGTTGCGAGGGATGAACCGCAGGTAGTTGGCTCCGGTATTAGGCTGGGGCGCGGGGAAGCTGATTGAAACCAGCATCTCGCCGTTCCCTAGCACGTTCCGGCCAGGGCCGGTGCAGAAATCTTCCGCCGCCACCTGACGCGCGCCGCTAGGACCGGCGATGTTGCACACGCCGCCCAGAACGATGACGGGAGGGATGGAGTCGCCGCTGGGAGCGGAGTTACAGACGTTGCCGCCAATGCTTGCCCTGCCCTGAATCTGTATGCCGCCGATCAAAGTTGCGGCGTCCATGAGGCCGGGGTAGGCATCCGCGACGGTCTGGTTGCCGTAGATACGATAGCAAGGCGCGGCTGCGCCCAGCGTCAGTCCATTCTGTGGATCGTAGGATATCTCGTTAAGTTCAGGAATCCCTTTGGCGTCAATGATCAGGTCGAGGCTGCGCCGGCCACCTCTCAACTGGACCAAAATGTCGGTGCCACCGGCGATCAAACGGGCGCGGTCCCCATGTTGGGCCAGCAACCCTACGGCTTCGCTAACGGTTGTCGGTGCTGCAAAATCAATCCATTCCAATTGGCCACCTCCTCGGTGCGCATTATAGCATCAGCAAAGGGCGGTTGGCACCCACCAACCGTCTCGCCCGCAGGCAGCCGGGACTATCCCGGTACCCCGGTCCTCCTCTCCCCGGACCGTATGCGCGGCGGGGGCGCCGGCCGGCGGGCCAAACCGAATATCACGGCGCTGACCACATACAAAGGGATGAAGGTCATCAACACGATGTCGTATGTCCCGGTCAGGTCCCTCACCCGGCCGCTGAAGATCGGAGACACGAACAGGCCAACGTTGTGGAACACGCTCATCAGCCCCATCAAGCTGGCAAACCGGCTCCTGCCGAAATAGTCCCCCAACATGATCCAGTTGACCGAGCTGACGCCCTCCACAACCGCCAGAGCCAGCACGAAGATGATTGCGCCCAGTCGCCCATCCAGCAGCAGCAGGGCCAGCAGCCCCACCGCGCCCAGGTTCAAGCCCACGAAGAGAATCTTCCTGGGCGAGAGCGCCCCTCCGGCAACCCCCATGACGAACCGCAGCGGGATCGCCAGAAAGAACATGGCGGAGACGTAGATAGACGCTTCGCTGGGCGTTAGTCCCTCCCCTTCGAGGATCGGGAAGATGTGGATTATGATGGCGTTGGTGGCCGACACCCGAGCCACGACGCCAAGGAGCATCGCCCAAAAGGCCATCGTCGCCAGCGCTTCCCTAACCGTGAAATCCCGGGCATCCATTCTGGAAGGCCGCGAGGCCCCGGAAGAACCGGGGAGTGGTGGAGGCACTGCATCGCCGTCTGGCCTCAGCCCTACGTCTTCCGGCCGGCTGCGCAACACCAGGCAGACCGGTATTGTGAGGATGCAGACGAAGATACCCACGTAGAGAAGGGTATCCCTCCACCCCAGGTTGGCAATCCCCAGATGCAGCAGCGGCACAACAATCGCCCCGCCACCGGCGAAAGAGGTCATGAGGGTGGACATCGCCAGAGCCTTGCGGCGAATGAACCACTGGTTGACCGTCGCCATCAGGGTCTGCCCAAGCCCGGCCGTTTTTCCGGTGGACACGATGCCGACGAAGATCGCCGCCAATTGCCAATAGGAGTCGGCCCGCGATAGGAGGATGAGGCCCACACCGGCGATCAGCCCGCCAAAGAAGATCATCGGACGAGACCCGAACCGGTCGACCATCCAGCCGACTATTGGACCGCCCATCCCTCCCTCGGCGCGGGCCATGCTGAACACCAGAGACATAGAGGCGTAGGATATGCCGAGGTCCCGGCGGATCGGTTCGAAGAATATGGGGAAACCGCTGGAGATCGCGCCGTTGCCAAACATCCCCTGCAGGGATGAGACGGCTACGATCCACCAACCGTAAAAGACGCGGCTAGGCCGCCAACTCGAAACAGCATCGGGAATTCTGATATTGGCGTTCACGCATTATCGATGGTACTAGGGCGTACACAGTTGGTCAACGTTGCGGCCAGCCGAACGCCGCACAGACAGACAGGCGGAGTTTGCCCAGCAGGATGAGACAAGATATTCTTCGGTTTAGCCAACCGGAGATGAGGGGCAATGCGAAGCGGCTCGTTTTTAGAGTCGGTGCTGAAACGCGACCGGGCGGTGATTGCCGTGGGCATCGCGTTGATCGCGGCCCTGGCATGGGCATACCTGGCTTACCTCGCGCTCAACACCGGCGAGATGGGCGCGGGAATGTCCATGCCCCGGATGGGCGCATGGACAGCCGCGGACTTGGGGCTCATGTTCCTAATGTGGTCTGTAATGATGGCCGGAATGATGATCCCCTCGGCCTCGCCGATGGTGTTGATGTTCGCCACAATCAATCGCAGGCGGCGGGAGGCGGACGCTCCATACGTCCCGGCCGGGTTGTTTCTGTCCGCCTATATCCTCGTGTGGACGGGGTTCGCCGCCCTGGCCACCCTGGCCAACTGGGTACTCCACTCCAACGCCCTGCTAACGGCAATGATGGGAGAGAGCGCGAGCAATTACCTGGGCGGCGGCCTCTTGATAGTGGCGGGGCTGTTTCAGTGGAGTCCCTTGAAATCGGTCTGCCTGAGCCATTGCCGGTCGCCTGCGTCGTTCCTGATGGGCGGCTGGAGGGAGGGACGCCGGGGCGCGGTGGCCATGGGGCTCCGGCACGGGACCTACTGCCTAGGCTGCTGCTGGGCTTTGATGGGCCTGCTCTTCGTCCTGGGAGTGATGAACCTGATTTGGATTGCGGCCCTGGCGGGGTTCGTGCTGCTGGAGAAAGTCGCGCCGGGAGGAAGAGCGATCGGTTGGATAAGCGGGTTGCTGTTAATCGCCTGGGGAGCGGCGCTGGCGTCCGGTGTATTGGGATAATCCCTAAGACACGCTGCCGAGGACCCGTTCTACGATCTGCCCCATCGCGCCCGCCCCGAGACTCAGCGGCTTCAGGTTGCCTTCCAGATTAAGGTTGAGGGCTTCACCGCCACCGTCAGCAGCTTGTTCAAGGAAACCGAGTACGTCCATCCATGGGCCGTTGAGAGCCTTGGCGTCGCCTGACTCGCCGGACCCGTAATCCCCCTGTCTGAGACCGATGGTATGGATGGCGTCGGAAGGCGGGCCCGGGAATAGCCCCAGCAAAGGCAGTGCATCGACTCCGAGGCCTAGTTCAGCCAACAGGCCCTTCACGGTTGTAGAGATACCGTGCTGGCCGAAGATCATGAGGTGTTGGAATCCGGCCCCCCGCTCTTCGAAACTGCTTCGGAACGCACGGAAGATGTCATGGGCCGGGCGGTCTTCGGGGGTCACCAGAAAAACCGCGTAGACCGGAAAGCTGAGAGCCTCCCCAGAAGTCAGGTCTCCTCGCCACCGGGAGAGCTTGTCCCGGTCGTGGTTATCAGCGTGGGTGGTCATTTAACCTACCAACTGCACAGCATGATAACCAGGTTAACCACCCCCGCCGCTGTCGAACTGGAGCAGGATGCCGTCGGGATCGTAGACGAAGATGCTGCTGGTGACTCCCTGGGGGTTGACGAAGGAGTCGAGCGGGCCGGCCAGGGACACGCCCTTGGCGACAAGCTCGTCCGTGAGGCCCTTGAGGTCCCGGACAGAGAACGAAAGGTGACTGATACCCACCTGGTCAAGCTTGATAGGCTCGCCGTCGGCCTCGTCGCCGGGGTGGCTGGTCAGGACCAGGGAAGGCGTGGTGTTGCCCCCTTCACCGTAGCGCACATGGACTGTGCGGCGGGTCTTGCGGGCGTGAGCGTAGACGTGGGGCAGTCCGCCGGTGGTCGTGTCCTGTACTTGGTCCAGTGTCACTCTCATACCGAGGATGTCCCGGTAGAACTCCAGGGACTTGTCCAGGTCCCGGACACAGATCGCGATGTGGGATACTCCCGTGGCGTCCATGGCTATCCCTCTGTTTTCAGAATGCCCCCATCCTACGGGTGCCATCGCCGGTTGTCAAAATGGCGGCTTGTTAGTCGCGCTCGTCATGTCCGGGGCCAACCCCGGACCAGAGGATTCTAGCCATTCAACGCCTGTTCCCAGTGGTGACAGTTGGAGTTAGATGTCAATTGCTAGTTGACCCCGTTGATCAGCGGTTTCAGCATGGCGTTAATTACGTCGTTAATCGGCGTGGGCACGTTGACCGATCGTCCGGCCCGGACCACCGCGCCGTTCAGGGCATCCAGTTCCAACGGCCTACCGGCCATTACGTCCGCGTGCATCGAAGCGTGCATCTGCTCCAGGGAGCCCAGAATGTAATGGAGAGTGCTTCCGACTATATCGGGGTCCAAGCCCACCCCCGCCGCCCTTCCCACGGCCTCGATCTCCTTCATGCACCCCTCTATGACACCTCGCCATTCCGGGACCGGCATCAGTTCCGCCATTGTCCTCCTGGAAAGGGAGGTGACGCCGGCCATGGTGGCGATGAACAAGAACTTGCTCCATAGGGTCTTCTGGATGTCCGTGGAGAGTTCAGCGGGTATGCCGGCATCCTCGAGCGCTTCCCGGATTCTCTCGCCCCGGTCGGAGGAGCCTCCGTCCGGCTCGCCGAAGACGATGCGGACAACCGCGCCGGTCTGAGTAACCACACCCGGCGATGGATGACCAGCTTCTATGTACGCGGCTCCGGGCATCACTCGCTCGATACCCAGGTGGTCAGCCGCCGAACGGTAGCTATCAATGCCGTTTTGAAGACATAGCACCGTGGTATCGGGGCCTATCATCGGCTGCATAGAGGGTATGGCCTGGGAGTTGTGGTAGGTCTTGACGGTGAGTAACGCCAGGTCGGGCGTCCCGGCCTGAGCTGGATCATCGGTTGCCTGGCACCGGACTACGAACTCTTCCTCATCCCTAATAACCTTCAAGCCATCGGAAAGGATTGATTGCAGGTGGCTGCCCCGTGCAATGAGGGTCACATCGTTCCCGGCCCGGGCCAACATGCCGCCGAAATAACCTCCGATGCTGCCCGCTCCCATGACTGCTACGCGCATGGTCCACCTTCATAATCCATTTAGGGCCGTCCGGCCATTAGCTCGGACTGCCGCGACTCAACATACCGCACGCACCCGGTTCAGGCAACCGGAGAGGGGCCGGAGGACGGGGCCGCGGCGTCCCAAACAAACTTGACGATGGCATCAATTCTCCTTATTCTCTAGGGGCATCGCGGCACAGTCTCGTTACAGGAGCGGCAGATGACCCAGCCAGCAGAGCTTCCCCCGATCACACCACCGGTACCCCAGCCGGAGTCGGATTTCTACTGGGAGAAATGCAAGGAGCACGAGCTTTGGCTGCGGCACTGCCGGGCTTGCGACAGCACCTATTTCTATCCCAGGGACATCTGCCCCGGTTGCTTCTCAAGAGATACCGACTGGGTCCAGAGCAGCGGCCAGGGAACGCTGCACGCCTTCGCCATTGTTCACCGGGGGCCGGTCCCCGCATTCCGCGACCGGGCGCCCTACGTGGTGGCAATGGTCGAGTTGGAAGGCGGCGCCCGCATGCCCACTAACATCGTGGAAGTGGAACCCGATCCCTCGGTCATAAAGATTGGCATGGCGTTGCAGGTGGTATTCGACGACCTGAACGACACTATCTCTCTCCCCAAGTTCCGCCCCGCCTAATCACAAGCCTCCCTAGCTACTTCGACCGGCGGCCCAACGCCGATTTGAATAAGATGACGAATAACCGATGAGGCTGGACGGCAAAGTGGCCATCGTCACCGGCGGTAGCCGGGGAATCGGCAGGGCCATCTCCCTGGGACTGGCCGCTCACGGGGCGAAGGTTGTGGTGACTGCCCGGACCGAGGTGGACACATCCTCGGGCTCCACCTTCGAGAAGTACGCCAGCGGGACCATTGTCGAGACCGCCTCGCGGATCAGCGAACAGGGAGGCAGCGCGCTCCCGGTCGCTTGCGACATTACCCATGCGGAGCAAATAGAGTCGCTGGTCGAAACCACACTTCAGCATTTCGGCAGGGTAGACATTGTTGCCGCCAATGCGGGCATCGATTGCGAGTCTCCCATACCAGATTTGGACGTAGATCTGCTCGACCGCTGCCTGGCGGTCAACTTGCGCGGGCCTTTGCTCCTGTGCAAGTACGCCCTCGGTCCCATGATCCAGGCGGGCAACGGGGGTTCTATATTCTGCGTGACCTCGGGATCGGCGCGGGCTTACCGCCCAGGCAGGGTTGTTTACTCTGCAACCAAGGCCGCGCTGGAGCGCGCCTTCTTCAGCCTGGCCGAGGAGGTCCGTCCACACGACATTGCCGTAAACGTGCTGGAGCCGGGCCGGGTCGACACCTGGATGAACCGCAACGGCGATTGGCCCGGAACGGCCCACATCCCCATGGTCCAGCCGGGGGAGATCGTTCCTTCCGCCGTTTGGTTGGCCGGTCAATCCGCTGGGATGCTCACGGGAGAACGGGTGGCCCGGGCCGAGTTCGGCCAGACCTGGGGACCCACAACCACCACTGTTTAGGACTCGGGCTCGGCGATACTCTTGCCGTTGGTCACGGCTGGATTCTCGCCGATGCCCACGGAAGCCTAAAACGATACGGTAAGGAGATGACATGACTACACCCCGCACCGCAATGCAGGAAGTTGCCCCTCAGCTAGCCGAGTTGACCGCCAACGTGCTGTTTGGAGACGTTTGGGAGCGCCCCGGCCTGTCCAAGCGAGACCGGAGCCTCATCACCGTCGCAATGTTGACCGCCCTTTACCGCACCGGCCAGCTTCCCGGCCACATCAACAGGGCTCTCGACAACGGCCTCACCAAGGACGAGATCGGCGAGCTTATCACCCACGTAGCCTTCTACGCCGGATGGCCCTGCGCCGCCAATGCCGCGCCCATTGCGCAGCAGGTATTCAACGACCGCTAACCCACCCGGCTTCGGACCTCGCCCAAAGCGCGAAAAGACCGTCCGGGCACGATGTTGTGCTCGGATTGGTCATTTCTAGTCCCGCGCCAAAACCGTGAATCTAACTCCTGGAGGTATGTCATGCCGAGAATGACAGGCGGCCGTTTCCTGGCGGAAACGATGCACGGCTACGGAATTACCCACGCCTTCTTCGTACCCGTCATTGCGCAACGCGCCATGGTGGAGATGGAGAAGCTGGGTATCAAGCGGATACTGACCCACGGCGAAAAGGCCGCGGCTTACATGGCCGATGGCTACGCACGGGCCTCCCGTGGAATCGGCGTCTGCATGGCCCAATCGGTGGGCGCGGCCAACCTGGCGGCGGGTCTGCAGGACGCGTTCCTCGCCCGTTCACCCGTGGTCGCCTTGACCGGGCGTCGTCCCCGCATGGGGCTGTTTCGCAACGCCTACCAGGAGATCGATCACTTCCCGCCCTTCGACCCCGTGACCAAGTACAGCGTGCCGGTGGACTCCCCTGAACAGTTCCAGTTCCTACTGCGGCAGGGCTTCCGCGAGGCCATGACCGGTTCTCCCGGGCCGGTACACCTGGACCTGGAAGGCACGTCCGGCAACACGATCACCGACGGAGAGGCCGATTTCGACGTCTTGGTGGAGGAGGCCTACAAGGAGTACCCGGGGTACCGGCCGGAACCGGAAATGGAAAAGGTCAGAGAGGCAGCGCGGGTAATTACCTCGGCGCAGCGTCCGGTAATCGTGGCTGGAGGCGGCGTCACGACCTCCCAGGCCCAACAGGAACTCGTCCAACTGGCCGAGATGATGCAAATCCCCGTGGCAACCTCCCTGAATGCTAAAGGGGCGATTCCGGACGACCACGGCCTGTCGGTTGGGGTTGTCGGTTCTTACTCGCGGTGGTGCGCCAATCGGATCGTCTCCGAAGCCGACCTGGTTGTCTACATCGGCAGCCACACGGGCAGCCAGGTAACTAACGAATGGACCGTGCCAGCCCCTGGTACCCCGGTGGTGCAGATCGACATCGACGCCTCGGAACTTGGCCGTTCCTACCCCGCTGAGGCGACACTCCAGGGAGACGCCAGGGCCTCGATGCGAAAGTTGATGGAAGTCATGGAGCCCATAGGCCCGAGGAGCGACTGGGTGGGACGCGCCCAGCAATTGGTCAGTGAGTGGAGGGACGAGGTCGCGCCACTAGCCAACTCGGACGCCGTTCCCATCCGCCCGGAGCGGCTGTGCAAAGAGCTGACGGATTACCTGCCGTCGGACGCGATTGTGGTCTCCGATACAGGCCACTCCGGAATTTGGACCGGGACCATGATGGACCTGAACGACCCTGGGCAGGGGTTCATCCGGTGCGCCGGTTCCCTGGGTTGGGGCTTCCCAGGCGCTCTCGGAGCCAAGTGCGCGGCGCCAGACCGTCCGGTTATCGGCTTCACCGGGGACGGCGGGTTCTGGTACCACATGTCGGAGATGGAAACGGCCCTCCGCTACGGCATCAACGCTGTCATAGTGGTCAACAACAACCACTCCCTGAACCAGGAGAAGCACAGCAACGAGCGCATCTACGCCGGTGAGCCGGGCAACCCCGACGAGCTGTGGCACTTTCTGGACATCGATTTCTCCAAGATCGCCCAGTCAATAGGCTGCTTCGGCATCCGTGTGGAGCGGCCCGGCGAGATCCAAAGCGCGCTGGAACAGGCCTTCGCCTCGGGCAAGCCCGCCATAGTTGACGTGGCGACGGACATCGACGGCATCGCTCCCAGGGCCTGGGGCGGCTAGGCAGTCCTCTCAAGCTGGGGCTAATGCGTCCCCATCCAGATACAAGGCCCAGAAACAAAAACGGCCCGCTACAGACTGTAGCGGGCCGTTTTTGTTGCGGAGTCTGTCGCGGATTAGACACGGCCCACTGCGTCCAAGAATTCACGCGCCGCGCCGTAATTCCTGGCCCCGCCTCGACGGATGGGCGGCACCACGTACACGTTGTGAAACCCGGCGTCCCTGTACGCTTGGTGTTGCTCTAAAGCGATCTCCATGCCGCCCCTGCCTCGTTCCAAGTCCTGTATCACCTGTTGGGGAACATGGCTGAAGACGACTCCGTCCCGTTCCAGTATTGGCAATCCGTAGAAGACTGGTTCCGCCATCGCTTCCCCGGCCAAGGACTGATAGACGTCCAGAAACCGTTGGGCACGGTCTGTGTTGAAGATAGGTTGGGTTATGAAAAACTGAGCCCCGGCTTCCACCTTGCGCCGGGCGAGGCGGGCTTCCGCCTCTATGTCGCGCTCCAAATCGAGAGAGGCCCCCACGCAGAAGTCTGAGGGAGCGCGCAGGCGGCTTCCACGGAAGTCTACCCCTTCGTTCATGGCCGTTGCGGCGGCGATAAGCTCGGTGGGAGTAAAGTCCCCGACGTGTCGGACAATTCCCGCGTCCCGACGGGTGAAAGGGTCCCCCTCAACCACGACGACATTTTCCAAGCCCAATAGTTGGGACCCTAACAAAAGAGACTGCAGGGCAACCTTGTTCATGTCCCGGGTTGCCAGGGTGAACGTGACCTCCCGCCCGGTCTGCAACTTGATGGAGGCCGCAAGCATGGCGGAGTTGGTCCGCACCGCCCTGCCGGGGTTATAAGCGACGGCAATGAAGTCCGCGGGTATATCGGCCTGGATGACGGCAGCCGGGTCACCCGAGCGCGGTGGCGAGAAGTCGCAAATGAAGCAACTCTCGCCTGTGGTCTCGAAACTCCGGCCGGTTACCTTGGCCAATTACGCGGCCGAGTCCAACTGAGCGAGATATCCGCGGAACAGGTCGATGGACTTCTGCTCGGACACCCCCACGAAGTAGCGAATTCCTTGGATGTGGGCCATTATGTCCTTGGCCAACATCAGTAGGTCGTCTCTGGGTTCGGAGAGATGGTACAGCCCGTCCACCCCGTCTTCCAAGCCCACGTACAGAGTGTCTTGCAGTAGCGCCAGGTCTTTTGGATCAAGGTCATTTCGGGCGATCCAGCGGGAAAAGACAAAGGGCAACTCCGTCCACTGGTTCCACTCCGCGCCAAGGTCGTACCGGTGGGAAAAACCTCTGACCCCGCGCCGCCGCCGGAGGGCATTATTGCCGGTGAGCAGCAAGGCGTCGGGAGAGTCCTTGGGGGTCACGATTTCCCCCGGCGTCAGCCCATACTTCAGGGCCAGCAAGACCCGGAGAAGTTGCACTGAAGCAACATCCTCCCCGGCGGCCCCAATTGCCGCGCCGTCAAGTTCCTCGATGGGCTTCTGGGAATACAGGAGGCTGCTGCCCGCCCTGCTGGAAGCGGACACACAAAACCCGGCCACGGGGTGAAAGCGGTCTTCGAGCTGGAACCAATCAGGGACCGGGGTAGGCCCAGCCTCGATATCGCCGTCGGTCAGCGCGGAGGCCAGCCCTCCGGGGGGAAGGTCCACGACCTGAACCCCTCTTCGCGCCATGTCGATGTAAAATGGTTCGTAGCTAAGGCCGGAAACCCGTCCGACTCGAATTGTCATATTCAGTCTTTACTCGGAGGATTAGGAGTCGAGGAGACGCCACCTAGGCCGCGAATGGACCGGGCCCCGCGAGGAGTCTGGCCCTGGCCGGCGCGACAGGCCCGATTTTAGTGGGCGCTATTTTGTGAGTCAAGGCGCCTTCCGGTCCAAGAATAGCTGATGCACAGAAGGAGAACCATGCGCCTCATCCTGGGAGCCCTGACCATCGTGCTCATTTGCTTTGCCGCTTCACCAGCCCACTCCGCCCTGGCAAACCGGGGGACTATCGAAGTGATTGAAATGAACGCGGTAAGCGAATTTCCAGACGGTATCCGGTTCACCGTCAGCGCCCGAAGTTCTGAGGAGATCGACGAAATTCGGGTGAGGTTCCGCATAGTTGGTGGAAGGCCGGGCAGCGCCTACCGCGTCGCCGAATTCGAGCCAGGCAACGAGGTGGAAGGCGAAGCTTTCCTCAAAAGCGGCCAGGGAGGGGGCTCGATCCCTCCCGGCACGATCATCCGCTATTCCTTCGAAATCCGCGACGAGGGGAACAACGTCCTGCGCACTCCCCGGGAGCAGTTTACCTACACTGACATACGGTTCGAATGGCACACGATCAACTCCGGCTTGATAATGGCCCACGCCTACGGGGAAAACGCCGCCCAGGAAGCCGAGGTTGTGCTGGCGTCGGCGCAGGGGGCTATAGACCGGATGAGTCCGGTGCTGGGGATGGAAATCACCGAGCCCTTTACCATCGTTACCTACACCGACTACCGCGACATGGTGGCGGCGGTCCCATTCCGCGCCCAGGCGGTGCGGGAACAGTTGATCACCCAGGGGATTGCGTTCACCAACGAACGGGTATTGCTGGTCCACTTCGACGCAGGTGTAGAAGCAACGACATCCCATGAGTTCACCCACTTGCTCGTAGCGGAAGCCACAGGCCACATCGACGAAGACGTGCCGAAGTGGCTCAACGAGGGTCTGGCGGAGTACGCCAACACGGGCAAGGAACGGGAGTACGAGTCGGCATTGCAGCAGGGGATCGCCAGCGGAAGCATCAGGCCCCTGTGGTTCTTGGAGAAATTCGGCGGGACTCCCAGGGACATAATCATCGCTTACGGACAGTCTTCCTCGGTGGTCCATCACCTTATCAACCAGTATGGGAACGAGAAGATGGCGGAACTGATGGCCGCGCTGAAGGAGACACGGGACATCGACAAGGCCCTACAACAGGTCTATGAGTTGGACCAGCGCGGCTTGGACGCCAAGTGGCGGGAATCCATCGGCCTTCAACCGCTGCCTACCCCGGAGCCTACGGTGGCGTCCGTCCCCACACCGACATTGACCCCGCTTGCTCCTCTCGGCAATAGCGCGCCGGGCCGCCAACCCCAGGACGGCTCAACCGCCTCCAGCGCCGGGCCGGCTCCTGACTCTGCGCCGAAGCCCACTCCGTCTCCGGCGGGTGTTTTGGGACCCGCATCCGGCGCAGGTCCGGTTGGACAAGCCACCGATAGTACCGCAACTGGCTGCGGAGCGGCACAGGGGAAGACCGGTTTCGCGGACCTGGCGATGGCCGCCCTCATGGTTGGTCCATTGGCCGGGCTCTGCTACGGGATGGTCCGAGGCAGGCGGAGAGGCGGACCGGGGAGTATAGGGCGGAGAGGCGGACCGGGGAGTATAGGACCCTAGTCTACCTCGCCCTGGGATTGAACGCGTCGTTCACTCCGTCTCCCAGCAGGTTGAAGGCAAATAGCAGCACGGTCAGCGTTCCCGCTGGGAAGAGCAACAGGTGAGGGTTGGACCTCAGTTCGGAAATGCTGCCGTGCTCGAACATCATGAGTCCTAGGCTGGGCGTTGGCGGTTGGATACCTATCCCGAGGAAACTAAGCAATACCTCGGCCCCGGCCACGCTCCCCAGCCCCGCCGACACGACAACTATGACCGGCCCCATGACATTGGGCAAGACATGACGAAGCAATATGGTTGGGGTGGTGCATCCCACCGACCGCGCCGCTTCCACGTACTGGTTCTCCCGCGCCGCCAGCACCTGACCGCGCACCAAACGGGCCATCCCAAACCACGAAAATATAGCCAAGGCCAACGCCAATACCAGGTAGTCCACGACACCCAACCGCAATATTTCGATACCTAGAGAGTCCTCTATTCCCCGCACCCAGTCGGTGACCGGGGGTTTCACCAAGGAGATGATGATCAGGATCAGGAAAATGTCGGGGAACGCCGTGGTCACCTCCCCGGTGCGCATGATTACCGTGTCGAGCCACCGTCCGAAATACCCAGCCAGCAACCCCAGGGTGATACCCAGGGCCAGGCTGCCGGTCACCAGGGTTATGACGGTAATGATTACCGTGGTGCGCAGGCCGAATATGATGCGGGTCATGACATCTCGGCCCAACCGGTCCGTACCAAAGGGGTGCTGGATGCTGGGGCCCTGCTTGGCAACGCTTAGGTCCTGGTCGTCGTACCCGTAGAAGGTGACCAGTGACGCCAGCGACCCAGAGCCGTAGAGCAGCAAGACCACTGCCAGGCATGCTACGGCCACCCTGTTGCGGAACAAACGGCGGAGGGAGATTGCCCAGTAGCTTCCGCTGGGCTGTCTTGGGACACTGGGCAAGGGCTGGACTTCATTCCGCAATTTGGCCGCCTGTAAGCCGAATCCGCGGGTCCATGAATGGATAGATCAGGTCGACCAGCAAGTTTGCCATCACGAACATGGTCGTGCCGATGAGGACGAACCCGCTTATGACCGGCAGGTCCCGCGCGAAAATCGATTCGATGAAGAGATTGCCAACGCCAGGTATCCCGAAGAACCTTTCAACGATGAACGAAGTGGTGGCCAGGCCGGCCACCGAGAAGCCCAGTAGGGTGACCACCGGGATCATGGAATTGCGCAGAATGTGGCGCCGGTGGACGACGCTCTCGGGCAACCCCTTCGCCCTGGCGGTGCGCACGTAGTCCTGGGAGATCACCTCAAGGGTGCTGGCGCGGGTCAACCTGGTGATCATCGCCACACCGGGGATACCCATTACCATGGCGGGCAGGATGATTCTCGCATCGAAAAACCCTCCCCAACCGTGGGTCGGCAACACGTCCAATTTAAGGGCAAACAATAGTAGCAGGCCAGGCGCGGTCAGGAACACGGGGAAGGACTGGCCAAGAAGCGTGAACGCCACGGCGATCACGTCCCTGGGTGTGCCCTGTCTTAAGGCGGCGTAAAGGCCGATTGGGATTCCCAGTCCCAGAGAGATGATGAGGGCTGCCACGTTCAACTGGCCCGAGACCCACATCTTCTTTTTCAGAAGGCCGCCGACGCTGCGGCCCCGGTACTTGTAGCTTTCGCCGAAGTCGCCGCGCACGACCTTGCCGATGTACCGGCCGTACTGCACCAGGAGGGGATCATTCAATCCGCGCTGCTCCCGGATCCGTTCAACGGCCTCGGGGTTATTGTACTGGCCGAGAATCACCTCCACCGGGTCCCCGGGGCCATACCTGCCAAGCACAAAGGTGACGAAGGACACCACGAGTAGGATGCAAGGCAGCCACATCAGCCGTCGAAGAATGTAGGGGGCCAAATGGACCTCTCCTTCAGTTGGGGCGCCGCGCGCCTCAACCGGGACATACTCCCATCCGCCGAGTGTGTTCGATCATTGTAGTTAAGACCGGAAAACGGTTTCAACTGGAATACAGGATGGGTCTAGGGTCTCTCGTTATTTAACGTTGGGGACAGGTGGACATTTCTAACCCCAATCGAGACCACTCCATATCCGGTACGGTTACTAACGCCGCCTATTCAGACCTACCCCCGCTCGTCCTGAGCGCAGCGGAGCGGAGTCGAAGGACATGCTCCACCGGAGACGGCGGCCACGTAAAACCCTCGCGTCCAGCCATCGGCTCCTTGTACGGCACTCTTCTTTTTGCTACGATTGTTGAGCGCAGCGGCGTCCGTTGAAGCAGGCAGGTTGGCCCGATCACCAAACTTCATCAACCGGACTCCACTTTCGCAATATCCGCGGCGAGCGTAGCCAAGTGGTCCAAGGCGCCTGTCTGTGGCACAGGAGATCACGGGTTCGAATCCCGTCGCTCGCCCCAATTCACCGGACCAAGGCCGATTGCGCCTGTAGCTCAATGGATAGAGCACTGGGCTTCGGACCCAGGGGTTGCGGGTTCGACTCCTGCCAGGCGCGCCATTTATCTCCCCGCCCGATTGACCTCCGACCACTATCGGCTGCCGCCATGTCAATCGCCTACTTTCACCCACTCCGCATCTCGCTGTAGAGGCAAACAGGCCGCGGCCAATAGGGCAAGAGCCGCCGACAGAGAATAAGAAACTATCTCAAAACTGAACTAACAGGCTTACGCAGAGGCGAAATTCCCCCAATCCCCCTTTTGCGAAAGGGGGAGACATTTGGGAAGCCTCGTTTTGAGATAGTTACCAAGTCCCGATCGAGAACACCGCCAAAAAGCAGCGCGGCCAACCAGCCTTGCAACAACTTGCGTGGAAACCAGTCCACACTTGTGAATCGCACCGCCAATATCGCCAGACCGGTGAGTGCGATGGGGACCATCAGCAGTAGCGCCGCGTAGAGACTGTTGACTTCAATTTCCTCCACGCCCCCCGAAGCCGGTGACCGGCCAACGGCCACCGAGACAGGAGAGAAGGCCCTACTGGGTCTTAATCCAGTCCGCGACCCGCTCCCCGATGGTGATGGCCGTGGTGTTCGTGTTGGCCCGCACCACGTCAGGCATCACCGACGTATCCGCAACCCGCAGACCTTCAACTCCCCTTACTTGGCAGTATTGGTCCACCACTGCCATTGGGTCCGAGTCCGGTCCCATCTTGCAAGTCCCGGCCAAATGTTGCGACGTGGACACGTTCCGATTTAGCCAGGCGTCCAGCGCCTCGTCGGTGGACACATCCTCACGGGTGGGGGTCAGCGGGCCTTCAATGATGTCATTGAAAGCCTCATGTTCCATCAACCGGAAGCAAATCCTAACGGCCTCACGCAACCGCTCCCGGTCGGACTGCTCTTCAAGAAACCCGTAATAGAGGTCCGGCTGCTCATGGGGATCAGCGGACTTGAGTGTAATCTCGCCCTGTCCAGCCGCCAACTCCAACATGCACGAGAAACGAACCCCTTCGCCGTCCAGCGGATCACCGCCCAGCGGGAATGAGAAGGAAGAAGGCATGATCTGCATGTCGTTTCGGAACTCCGAGCCCGTGGCCGTGTAGCGGAGCCCTGCTTGCAGTCTGGGAGCCGCCGCGTCCTGGGGGAAACTGTCCTTCACCCGCATCCGCACCGGCGCGTTGGGGTGGTCACGGAAGTTCTTGCCTACTCCGGGCGAGTCGTGCACCACAGGAATGCCCAGGCTGCGGAGGTGCTCGGCGGGTCCCACTCCAGAGAGCATCAGGATTTGCGGGGAAGCGATGGCTCCCGCGCTGAGGACGATTTGCTCTGACTCGACCTGGAAAATCTCCTCGCCGCTCTCTACTTCAACTCCCGCCGCTCGATTGCCGTCGAACATGATGCGGCGCACCAGCACATTGCCCCGGACGGTTAGATTCAGCCGGTGACGGTTGGGGTTGATATAGGTCAAGCCAGTGCTCATTCGGATGCCGTTTGGGTTGTTCATTGGGACCGGACCGACTCCGCCTGAATCCGGGTTGTTCATGTCCGGGTCCTCGGGGTAACCCGATTCTACTACCGCGCGGTGGAACGCGGCCTGGAAGGGCAGCCATTCTTGCCTGCGGAACCGGCGGACCGGTATGGGGCCGTCGGTCCCGTGGAAGTCGTCACGGATGTCCGTATCAGTCTCCATCTTTCTGAAGTAGGGCACCATATTCACGTAGGCCCACTCGTCGTTGCCCAGGGCGGCCCAGGAGTCGTAGTCCTCCGGGACTCCCCGCAGGATGACCTGACCGTTGATCGCGCTGGTCCCCCCGACAACCTTGCCCCTGGGCACGGGCATGGGTTCCGTCTGTTCCGGACGTCCACGGGCTTGAAACGACCAGTTATGGGGCGCTCCAGGCTGAGACGCCGTGGCGCTGTAGCCGAATTTCAGGTCGTCGGGGTAGTGCTCGAAGTCCGGGTAGTCTGGCCCGGCTTCCAGCAAGAGCACCGAACGGTTGGGGTCTTCGGATAACCGGGCGGCAACGACGCAGCCCGCCGAGCCGCCGCCGATCACTATGACGTCGTACTTCATGGTCCTATCTCTCCCCGGTGAGTGGTTATGGACAATCGAAGGTGAGCCTTACCGGACCGGCGGCCACATGATCCAGCCCCGGCGTCCGGTATTCCGCAATCGGAGAAAGTGACCCTGGCCGGTGGTAACGTAGAGGCTGCTCTGGTCGGCGTCTCCGTAGGCGCAGTTGGTCGGACCTTCAACGCCAACCGGCATCGGGTAGGTCTCAAGCACCCGGCCTTCGGGAGTCCAGACGTAAATCATTGGACCGGGGCCACTGACGTAGTTACCGGCGGTGCCCACAATGTTGCCTTCGGAGTCCAGGCACATGCCATCGATTCCACGCTGGGGTCCGCGGTGGTCCTGCCCGAATTGGTGGAGGACAATGTATTGGCCGAGGGAACCGTCGTCATTGATCGGGTACGACCGCAACTCCCGGACTCCGCCCGGCTCGGAATCGGTCTGGATGATGTATAGGCTCTTGCCATCCGGCGAGACGAGCAACCCGTTGGTGCCGGTGGTGTCGAAGGTCATGCGCTGGCAGGTCCAACTACCGTCAGGCTGCGGGTCGGCCCGGAGGATGTCCTTGTTGACCATCTCCTGCTGCTCGCTGGGGTCAATGTTGCCCGCATTCCAGGGATTGCTGAACCAGATGCGGCCCTGCCGGTCAATGGCGAGGTCGTTGGGAGTGTTGAGTTTTTGGCCGTCCAGGCTATCTACGATTGTCGTAGTGCCGCCGTCGGGCTCGAACCGCACAATTGACCTCCCGCCGGAGCAACAGCCATAGAGCCGGCCATCGGCGTCGAAGGCCAACCCGTTGGTGTGGTTCGTGTTCTCGCGGAAAATGCTGCAGTCGCCGGTTTCGGGGTCGTAGGCCATGATGCGGCTGGCGGGTATGTAGGTGAACAGCAGTCTCTTGCCATCCCAGGCAGGTCCCTCGGTCAACCGGCTAAATGGTCCCGCGACTTGTTCCCATTGCAGTGACATACTGTCCTCCTATGTTTATGTCATTTAGAAATGAGCCGTCCGGCCGGGCTTCTGACCTCCGGCGGACTAGAGTCGATAAGCCTTCACCGCGGTCCCCTGAAACATGGCGGCCTGTTCCGACTCCGAATAGTCCCTGGTCAACCGCTTGAAGGCGTTCCAGCAAGTGGTGTACGCGTAAGACGCCTTGTCCACGGGGAAGTTACTTTCAAACATGCAACGGTTTGGGCCGAACTGCTCGATGCAGTAGGTCAGCCAGGGTTCGATGGTCTCGGCCACCTCACGCGACGCGGGCGGGATGGCCCGTTGGTGCCAGTCGTACCCGCTTATCACGTTTCCGAAGCCGCCCAGCTTGACCACCACGTTTTCGTGGGCTGCGACTGCGGCGATTCCGGCTTTCCAGTCGGCAAATACCTCGTCGCGCTTCCCGGCGTAGGGACCGATTCCCAGGGGGCGGCCAATATGGTTCAAAATGATGACCGCGTTGGGGAAAGTTCCCGCCAAATCGGCCAATTCGGCCAACTGGGTGTGGTAGACCAGGGCATCATAGCTCAACCCCATCCGCTGAAGGCGGTCGAACCCCGCTCTAAACTGGGGGTCCTGCATCATACCTGGCGAGTTGGAGCGGCCGGCGGTGACCTCGGGGCTGGCGTCCCAGGCGCAGGAGAACCGAATACCCCGGAAACGGTTATTGCTGGCCGCGAGATGGGCTTCCAGCACGGGTTCCACCGCCGCTCCCAGCATGAGATTGGCGTTGCCCACGATTCCCGCGGCAACGGCGGTAGCGCCGTATTGTCCGCTGGCGCTCTGGGCGGCGATGCCCTGGACAAACTCGACCTCGCCGACTGAACGCATCTCCTCGGGGCCTTGTGCCCGGTACATGGAGCGGCACTCGATGAACACAGTCTGGCCGATGTTGTGGCCGCCGCCCACATCTTGGGTGAGTTGGTCGAGCAAATACCGGTCTCCATCGCGGTCCCAGAAATGGTGGTGCGGGTCGCAAATGGGCATACCCGGTTCCAGTGCGTCTTCGACCGTCAGCGCCAGCCACGATTCACGTTGGGTAGACATCTCATCTCCTCGGAGTTGGAATCGTCAGTCCAGGTCGAAAAGCTCCTTGATTGCGCCGAAGGCTTCCGGTTCCATCAAAGTGGGAGCGTGGCCAACTCCAGGGACCTCCACAAACCGGCAGTTTTGCATCTCGTCGACCATCCGCCTGGCGGTCTCCGGAGATAGAAGGTCACTTATACCACCTTTCACTAGCAAGACCGGACAGGGAATGTTCTTCGCCAGCTTCCAAGACGTCTCCGGGTCGGGACGGCGAGGGTTGGAGCGGACGGCGGGGTCCATCTTCCAGGTGTAGCCGCCGCCGGGTTGGGGTTTGACTGCGTGGCTGGCGGTAACGAGCTGCTCGTCTTCGCTGAGCAGTGTGAACGCGGGGCGCTGCTCCCGGTGCCAGGCCAGCACGTCGTCCATGGTGGCAAAGGAGCTAACCGCGTCCCTGGTGCTGGCGGCAATGCGGTCACCGCCCCTCGGGTCGATATCAGGTCCGATGTCGTTGAGGACAGCCCTTTCAACCCGGTCTGGGTACATCCCGGCGTAGGTCATGGAGATGCGCCCACCCATGGACGTACCCACCAGGGAGATACGCTCGAACCCAAGAGCCTGCCGAATGCCTTCCAGATCGGCGGCGTAGGCTTCGTTGGAGTAGTCGGAGTCCTTGGCCCAATCGCTGTCGCCGCGGCCACGGACGTCTACGGAGACAACGTGGTACTTGGGTACGAAGTGGGGGACGAGGCTATCGAATCCGTGGGCGTTTCCGCTAAGACCGTGGACCATGATTACGGGCGGTGCAGTGTCATCGCCCCATTCCAGGTAGTGCAGATTCAGTTCACCCACCTGGACAAACCGGTCCACTGCTTTCTGGGGGCTAGTAGTCATCCAGTTCTCCTGGAGCAGTCGGGATAGGGGCGGCCCATCATGCAGGCGGACCGCCCAATGTGGAGTCAATACGGGAATCTGGGCTAGATGGGCAGCGCCTCTTCCGTCCTCGCATCGGGCAATTCCACGCCGAAGGCGTTCACATTGAAGGCGAGCATCGAGTAACAGCCCATCAGGGTAGTAAGCTCGGTGGTTCCGGGCACTCCGAATTGGGCGACCACGGCGTCGAATGCCTCCTGGCTGACCCGGCGGGTTCGGAAGAACTCCTGACCGTAGGCCACCACCGCCGCTTCGTCGGCTGCGGGATTGGGAAGCGCCTTCTTATCCCTGAGAGCGTCAACAATGTCGTCCCGTAGGCCGGCGGCGCGGGCCGGGGGCGCATGAGCGTTCCAGATGAATTGGCAATCGTTTTCCCGCGCCGCCACCAACATCGCCAGTTCCCTGATCCTGGGATCCAGTGAGGTCTGGCTCCTCAGGTAGAGCGCAAGGCCCAGGGCAAGTTCGGCCGCCTTGGGGGCATTCAGCATGACCGACCCGGGACCTCCGGCCGGCACCTCGCCCCGTTCCTGAACGTAGGCGTCGAAGGCGTCGCGTTGGTTCTCGGGCACGGCTTCCCGGGTTACCGTTGGTGTTCTAGCCATGATTACCTCCCTTTCGTTTACAGATCATGTCCGGCCCACCCGCCGGACTGGGCCGAAGTCCTGCCGGGGGAATTTTAGCTACGCTAGTTTAACATCATTAGAGAGCGGCGGAGACGACCCAGTCCCGCCATTCCAGGCTTGACCCGGAATCCCAGAATCCCTTGTGCCGGCGGCGATCTTGTCCCTCGCCGTTTCTGGGTCATAGCTATCGCTGGGAGGATGGTGGTTGGAGGTGGCGTGAACCACTATGGGGCTACGGCGCGAAACTGGAACGGGCCTGTGAGCCCCAGCGTCCGCCGGAGTTGACCATGATCCATAGAGAGCGGAAGGTGGCTATAGCGGAGCCGTCTTCCCTTCGCCGGGAGAACTGAATCAGGACATGCACCTTGTGTTCCGAGCTGTGGATGACCTCGGTTGCGTCCAGCGTGCTACGGCGCCAGTCTGGTCCGGCGCGGCCGTAGAACTCCTTCAGGTAGATGGCTTCCAACTCTTCCCGGTTTGCCCAGATGGCCACTCCGTTGCCGGAGATGCGCACATGGGGAACGTGGAGCAGGTCGTCGTAAAGGGCATCGTCATCGTGGCCGTTGAGTGCGGCGAAGAAGCCGTCCAGCGCCGCCAGAGCGCCGGCCTCGCTTTCCGCCCTCTGGGTATCGGACATGAGACACTCCTTTGCGGCAATCGTGTGTGCAGTCCCTCTTATCAATGTCCTACGTAGGGACGCAGCGCGGTTCCGGCATTCGGACAAGGTCTCTTGGTCATTGACGCCGGTCCGCAACCAGACAACTCCATATTCCGTCGACGCAGGACGACCCTACACCTCTCACTGCCGTGTCAGTATCCGGTGTAGTGGCGGGTCATACGCTGTGATCAGGCTCGATATGCCGCCGAGCATACTCGGGTTGAAACGTATGTGTACGGGTTGACACGGGGGGGTAAATTAAACTTCTGTAGTGGGGATGTCTCGTCATCCCGATTTATCCTCGTTGGGGGACGATATGGCGCGAATCGCATTATTGGGCCTAGGTGGCGGAGGAAGCAGGTTCGTCAGTGAATTGTGGAGATGGCTTGAATCGAACAACCTCATGACTCCAGGCGAGCAGGTCGAAAAGGATTGGGACTTTGGAGCGTGGCAATTCGGATCTGTCCGTAGATCCGATGGTAATGCAGATAACAAGCCCATACTTCCAACAGGGATCGGCATAGTAGCACTAGATGTCGACTCCCGTGACATGGACCGAGCAGAGGACATATTTCCAGAGCGTTACATGTATCGACTGGCTAATCGAGACGGGTTCGGTGGGAATAGAAAGGAAGCATTTGATGAGATTAACAGTCTACAAGAGAGCTTAGAGCGTCAAGAGGACGATGGACGGAAGCCTGGAATCCCGGGTACCGACATTTGGCTAGCGCAACCGGAGGAGCCAACGCCTCCTGAGAACGCTGCTCCTAGTATTCGGCCCGTACCGACAATGCATAAGTGGATAGGGATGGAACACGACCTGGCGTCTGCCAACCTCATCTTCCCGTGTTTTAGTCTGAATGGCGGCACTGGGCGGGGTACGTTCGATTACCTGCTCACGAAATGGAGAAGTATTTTTACTCAGGGAGGCTGTTCGACCGCCGGTATTGCCTTCATACCATCTGCTAACGAACAGCAAAACGGACACCTCGCAAATGAAGCCATCGAATATTTACAAGTTCTCGAACATCTGATGGGTAACGGCACGTTTGAGACGGTCTTCTTAGTACTACAGTCGCAGGTAGTTCTTGGTAGAATGAGGTTACTTTATCAGGTGGGTGAGGTGAGGAATTGGCCGGGGAGCGGGGAGAGGTGTTGGAAGCGGCCCGGTGGGCCAAGGGTATTGAGGAAGTGCACCGACGCATTGGTTCACGTTTCTACCGGTCGGAACCCCGCCGGCGGGCACTGGCCTATGTGAAGGGACTGCTCAGTCCAATAGAGCGCAAGAACGGGTGGCAACTGGCGGAGCAGGCGGGCGATGCTACACCCGACGGGGTACAGCGCCTGTTGTACAACTACCGGTGGGATGCCGACCTGGTTCGAGATGATCTCCGGGACTACGTGGTGGAGCATCTGGCTGCCGCTGACGGGGTGCTGGTGGTGGACGAGACTGGGTTTCTGAAGAAGGGTAGCAAGTCAGCAGGGGTGCAGCGGCAGTACAGTGGGACAGCGGGTCGGGTCGAGAATTGCCAGATAGGAGTATTTCTCACGTATGCCACGGCTCAGGGCAGGGTCCTGCTGGACCGGGAGCTGTACCTGCCCCAGGTATGGGCTGATGACCGCCAGCGCAGGCTGGAGGCTGGTGTGCCGGAGGAAATAGACTTCCGGACCAAGCCACAACTGGCCCGGGTAATGGTGGAACGGGCGGTGGAGGGGGGAGTTCCCTTCGGCTGGGTTGCTGGAGACACGGTTTATGGCAGTGACCGCAAGTTGCGGCAGTGGCTGGAGCAACAGGAAATACCCCACGTACTGGCGGTCAAGCGCAATGAGAAGCTGTGGGCCCTGACGGATAAGGGCTCGCGCCAGGTGCGGGCGGACCGGCTGGCGCCTGGGGTGGAAGAATCGGGCTGGGTCCGGTTGAGCGCCGGTAATGGGGCCAAGGGTCCCCGGGTCTACGACTGGACCAGGGTGGCGATCCGGCCTCTGAAGGAGCCAGGCAAGGGGTACTGGCTGCTGGCCCGCCGCAGCATTGCCCAGCCCGAAGAGCTGGCCTGGTACGTCTGCTTCGGCCCAGCGGAGACAAGCTTGGAGGAACTGGTGAGGGTGGCAGGTATTCGTTGGACCATCGAGGAGTGCTTTGAGGAGGCCAAGGGGCAGGTAGGGCTGGACCAGTATGAAGTGCGGAAATGGGAGGGCTGGTACCGGCATATCACCCCGTGTCGTGGCACGGGGCAGGCTCTGGCCATGCTGGCCCATGCCTACCTGGCGGTAGTCCGGCAACAGGCCAACGCAGGTTGCTGCGGAAAAAAGGGGGAGAGCCGGAGTGGGATGAATCCCTGATACCGTTGACGGTCCCCGAGGTGCGCCGACTACTGTACAAGTTGATCTGGCAGCCCAGGCCATCACCGAAGAGAGTGCTGGCCTGGTCCCGTTGGAGGCGGCGCCACCAGGCCCGGGCCCGCCACTGCCACTACCAGCGTCGACTCCGACATCTCAACCAATATATGCGACTGTAGTACTAGCGAGCTACGACATCGCGTGGGGCCAGTTTGCAGCCTTAGGGGATGCGAGACTACTTCGACGGTACAACAGGCTTCGAGCGCGGTTGGCAGACAATGTCACAGCATCAAACGGGCGTGAAATAGCTGCCACCCTTGGACTAATCTCCGGTATCCCAGTGGGTGAGATGCGAGACTACGCGGTGGATGCTGGAGTAGTACAAGCGATGAGTGCAATCCTAGCTAATTCAACAGGCAATCTCGTACGCGGGGCCCGGAGAAGGGGTTTAGAATCGACATCCCTCAAAGTATGGACGCGGCCGACTTCAGCGGGTTTTTCAAGGGGCAGTTTGTGATTCCCTGCTACGCCGAAATCAATGAAAATCTTGGGGATTTCCACAGCCGCGTAGAGCCTTCGTATGACTGGTACGAAGGCGGAGGTCTCGAAATTGGGAGGCACCCATTGACCGTGTTGACTGACGTGGCCCTGTCACGAGGTTCGTTAGCCCCTTTGGTCCCAATAATTGAAAACCCGGGCCACCTTTTTAGTCTACCTTTACGCGGGGAGGTAGAGTCTGCAGTCGCAGTCATTTGGGGAGCCGAAGACATCACGCAGGGCGAGTTGACCAATGTATCGACCTACCTAAGATCCGTTCTCGGCACAGATTCCCGCGCGTATCTTCTGGAGGGTAAGGATCCATTGAGTCCCTACGTCTCAAACCGGAAAACCATACAAGTCTCCGAAGCCCAGATAAAAATTTGGCTATATATCGGTCTCAGCGATTCGAAGTTGATACGTAATCAGCTGAGCTTGGTAAACCGCGTGGCAACGCTCTGAGCATTTCGACCGTCGGCGTCCCGAAACAATTGTCAAAGGACGATTCCGGTGTAACGTTTGGGAAGTGGTATGGAGGTTGGATATGTCGATTTCGACAGATGTCTACAACCTAAGTCTTACGCTGATTCTTTCGGTTGCGATTGTATCTGCGATCGCCGTTTATTTTACTCTGCTTCGTGGTCAACTAAAGAACATGACCATGAGGTTAGACGAAACTATCAGGCTTTTGAAACAACTTGCTTTGACCGATATACCTGGAACGAACTCCGAACCTTTTAGGGACGACCCCACCAACAACCTCAGCCCGGTCCCGAATCCCCGAACAATGACGTATGGAATCCCACCGGCTACCCACGCCTCGCAGGGAAATGAGTCCATCTCCGACGGTAGCCCTGTCCCTTCAAATGAAAGCGGCAACAAGGGAGTCCGGGACGAACCCATCGGCCCAAGGGACCGTGCTAGAGGGAGGGTCACCTAGTACTCATGCTTATATCACCAGACGTCTACAACCTAATGCTAGTAATCATTATTTCAGTGGCGATCCTGGGCGGCATAACCGGGCATTTCATTCTGCTATCTCACTTGCTTGATCGACGACTTAAAAGCGTATCCGAGCAGTTGGAAGAGGTCGCCACACTCCTGAAGAATTTGCCTTCGATGACTTTCCTACAAACGAACATCGACACTCTCGGAACTAGCATCGAGACTATCGGAAAAGACATCGAAAGCCTCGACGGGAAAGCGGCCGTGTTGTCCGAAGACGTCAGAACCAGGTGGGAGGACCTCCGCACTCGCATTGATCCCAGAGATGCGGTGACTTCACCCTATGCCAAGTTGGAGGAATCTGGCTCGTATCACGGCCGTAATATAACTTGGTTCGACCAAGATACAACAGAAGGCCAAGGTACTGTACCTACTTCAACCGATGCTCCGAACCCCGAAACATCCTCGCCTCCTGGCTGATTAAGGCGAGCACCCGCTCACAAGGCCTCGTATCTCTAGAATCGTGTGTAGCATCAGTCTTCTGGTGCTAGCCCCGACTCGGACTCCAATGCCCCTTCCATTTATTGAGATTGCCCCAATCTAAGGTAGACCGGATGAAGTTGAGACGGAACCGATGAATTTGCTTCAGTCGAGATTCTTGATATTGGGAATCGTGCTCTTTTTCCTCGTGGCGTGTATGGGACCTGTGAGGCCAGACGGACTTCCAGGACCACAAGGGCCCACGGGTGAGACAGGTGGCATTGGTCTCCCGGGACCCCGGGGTCCAATGGGTGAGAAGGGTGACAAGGGAGAACAAGGCGAGCGGGGAGTCAGAGGCGAGCAGGCCGACAGAGGAGAAAAAGGCGAAGAAGGGGAGGGAGGAGCCAAGGGCGAAAGGGGAGAGAAGGGTGAGAAAGGCGATAGGGGAGAACGAGGCATCGAGGGTGACCAGGGGGGAGGAAGGTGCGCGAGGCAACCGCGGAGAGAAAGGTGAAACCGGGGAAAAGGGAGACCGAGGAGAGAGGGGAGAATCCAGCGTCCTAAAGTCGGCAGTATATACATCGATCTCGCCCAGGTTAGTATCGAAAGATTGGGCCTCTTACCTTGAGGTACAGGTCGTGGCCACTGGAAGAGGCCGGACGATAGTTTTTGCCTATGGAACGATTACCGTCGCCGACCCTTTGAGTGATTTCCCAATAGAGATCGCCATAGGCAGCGGCTCGGCATCATCGCCTACAGCAAATCTCCCCGACAAGTCCCTAACCAATTCCTTCGACGCATCCCAGGGACAGAGCATCCCGTTCACTGTTTTCAACACCTATGAAGTCCCGGGCGCGGGGGTCTTTACCTACTCACTGTTAGCGCGCTGTCCATTAGGCGGTGAACAATTGGTCCGGCCCGGGACCATCTCCGCGGTTTACGTCCCGAATGGTAATTGACGACCCCTCATGGTACTACAGGGATACTCTGAATAAGTCCTTGAATTGAGCCTCGTCAGATAGGGGAAATGGTCGTGCGGGCGACTTGTTCAGAGGTTTCACAGTTGCACGTAGTGAATGGAAGGGTCGACTGGTCCCGAGATTGGCAATTGCCAGATACGGGCTGATGGCTCTGTCCCGCCGAAGACGGGGCTAAACCCATCTCTGGCGCGCGGGTGGAAGTGCCGAATCGTTAATCTGCAACTGTAGTACTAGAACTCCCAGCCTCACGGCCCATCGCTGAGAAGCCTTGACGTTGCCCCGCTCATCCTGAACGACGATGTATATATCCGCTTGCAATCCTGCCGAGCGAATCTATTATCGCAATCCAAGCGTTCTGAGCCTGATAACCCGTGGTAGAATCCTGGAAATCACTCAGGCCAAGAATGGGCCAAGAGGTGCGACGTGAGCAGCGCGAAAATCAACGGGATAGACCTGCACTATCAGAGCTATGGCGAAGGCGACGCCATCATCTTCGCCCATGGCGCGGGCGGAAATATGCTGAGTTGGTGGCAACAGATTCCGTTCTTCTCGCAGCGGTACCGCTGCGTCACCATCGACCACCGGGGCTTCGGCCATTCCTATGATGTCCCCGGCGGCCCAGGCTCGGGATCCTTCGTGGATGACCTAAGAGGGTGTGTGAGAAATATTGTAAACTGGTTTTGAGATAGCTTGGTGGGAGACGGGGGAGAGGCTGTACCTTTGGGGCATGAAGCGGAAAGCATATCCCAGTGATTTGACGGATTGCCAATGGAAGCATTTGGAACCCTTGTTGCCCCCTGGGTCGAGGAGAGGACGCCGGCGTACCGTGGACCTGCAGGAGGTAGTAAACGGCATACTATATGTCTTGCGCGGCGGCATACCATGGCGAATGGTGCCCCATGACCTGCCTCCCTGGGGCACGGTGTGGTGGTATTTCCGAAAATGGCGGGCCGATGGCACTTGGGAGCGGGTTGAGGAGGCGCTGCGCGGCCAGGTCCGGGAGAAAGAAGGACGGGATGCCATCCCCGGCGCTGCCATCATCGACAGCCAGAGCGTCAAGACCACGGAAAAGGGGGGCCTCGGGGCTGCGACGCCGGCAAGAAGGTATCTGGGCGCAAGCGCCACATCGTAGTGGACATAGTGGACACCATGGGCCTGCTTCTGGCCGTGGTGGTCCATGCGGCCAACATCCAGAGCCTGCCCCGTGCCACGACACGGGGACCGGGATGGGGCCAAGCTGGTCTTGGTAAAGTTGCTGCACCGGTTTCCCCGGCTCCAGGTCATCCGGGCCGATGCGGCCTACGCTGGCCGGTTGGCGGCGTGGGCTTGGGCCACCGGAGGTTGGGCGCTGAATGCGGTGCGCCGGAACCCGGACAGCCGCCGCTTCGAGGTGCTGCCCGGACGGTGGGTGGTGGAGCGCACCTTGGCTTGGCTGAGCCGCTGCCGGCGGCTGAGCAAAGACTACGAGGAATTGCCCGAAACCGGGGAGGCATGGGTCCATATAGCGATGGTCCACCTGATGCTCAAAAGACTTAAACCCAATTGATCCCTATTTCTCACACACCCTCTTAGAATTCCTCCACGTGATCGACGCCCTTCTCAGTGTCCGGGCCGGGCAAGACCCCGAGGTCGAGTTGGCAAATCTCGCCCGTAGGGAGCAAGACCACACAGCCCCGGTCCGCCTCGGGACGGAAAGCCGGGTCAACCTCCAATGCCTGGACCGAGACCATTCCCATAAAGCCGGGAAATGGCTGCAACCGGCTTGCGAGTTCAACCAACACGGAGCGCAACCGTACGGCGGTTTCCTCAAGGGACGCATCCGCCATCTCCTGGAGCTTCTCGTAACTGGTCCCACCTAGGTCCATCACCGGGACATGATAACGCCGTGACGCCGAAGAGGGCAAAACCGGAAACTCAGGGACCTCCGCCCCGGAGCCCAGTCATACCTTGGCCACCAGGGCGCCGCACAACCCCTTCAGGACCGAAATACCCCCGCATCCTCCCGCCCTCATTGCCCCGGTCCCACATCCCCACGACCGTCATTACTATGAAAATAGGCAATTTTCATATTCATACATGGCCTCGGCAAGGCCATCCGCAATTCCCGCGAAATCGGAAATCCATCCCCCCGCAACAAAGTCCAAAGGTGTCCAGTATTCGGTGGCCACTAACCAAAGTCCGGTTCAATTGACAGTCTAGAGCGGGCCGCATTACCATGGATTGCGTAGGAGCAGCCCAAGGCGGCTGGCCGGGGCGCTCCTAGGCGGCAACGTAGCTCAGCGGCAGAGCGGGCGCTTCATAAGCGCTAGGTCACTGGTTCGAATCCAGTCGTTGCCACCACCCATGTATGCGCGCTCCAGACCTCAAACGGTCATTTGATCAACCGCCCCGCCCTCAGTTCCCCGATATCCTCGTCGCTCAAATCCAACAGCTCCTTGAGCACCTCATCCGTGTCTTGGCCGAGGGCCGGCGCAATGCGCAATTCGGTTTCCGAATCGGACATTTTGATCGGACACCCTGGCACCATGAACGGTCCACGCAAGGGATGGTCCACCGTTACTATCATCTCTCGGGCCGCCAGATGGGGGTCTTCGTATATGTCCTCGGCATTCAAGGTTGGCCCACACGGTACTCCCACCTTTCCCAAGATGTGGAACACCTCGAACTTGGTGCGCTCCATCGTCCATGCTTCAATCATCTCATTGATGGAGTCCGAGTTCGCGGAGATCCATTGGAAGTCGGAATAGTTGGGATCGGCGGCCAACTCCTGTCCTCCAATCGCCCTTATCAGGGGAAGCCACAGGTTGAGACGGCGGGGCATGGCTGCCAAGTACACGTAATCGTCGGGACCCCCAGGCTTGCAACGGTAGGTCCGAGTGCCCGGGAGTCCCGCGTTTCCGTTTCCCGACCGGGGCCTAGACTGGTGGGTCTCATTGAAATTGGACATGGCGATGCGGGCTAGATTGAGGACCGCATCCTGCATCGATACTTCCACGACTTGCCCGCTGCCGGTCGTCTGCCGCTGCCACAATGCGGCCAGGATTCCCACCGCAGCGTGAAGCCCCGTGCCGGAGTCGCCAATATTCGCCCCCGGCCGGGTAGGTGGATCGCCGGGCCACCCGGTCACCGCCATGGAGCCTCCCGCAGCCTGGGCAATCATGTCAAAACTCTTGTATTCCGCGTACGGCCCATAGGTGCCGAACCCCTTGATCCTGGCCAGGATTATCCTGGGATTGACCTCGTTTAGAACTTCGTAACCCAGCCCCAACCTCTCCAGCGTGCCGGGGCCCTGGTTCTCCGTCACGATGTCGGCCTGCCTGACCAGGTCAAAGAAAATCTCTCTTGCCCTGTCCTGTTTTAGATCCAGTGTGATGCTGCGTTTGTTCGAGTTGAGGTTGATGAAATAGCCGCTGTCCGCTCCGGGAATGTCGGTGCTGCCGAACCGCCCCGGGTCCCCGTGCGTCAACTCCTCAACCTTGATGACGTCGGCCCCCAGCCAGGCCAATAGCTGGGTGCAGGATGTTCCGGCTTCAAACTGGGTCAGGTCTATGACCCTGACTCCCTCCAATGCATTACTCACGGTTTTACCTCCGATTCTCTGGCAGATTACAGAATAGATGATGGTCTGTGCCGACAGGCCGCTCAAGCGGAGCCTAATTCTAGCGCATTTTTATGTCAAGCAATCCAGACCCGAGGCTATCCCACGGGTTCTATCGTCCTTGTCATACGAGTATACTTCCCCTCAGAATTCCAGGGTTGCTCGAAACCTCACACGATTATTCATTTAATCATAGGCGGACCAGTCCAGGATGAGCGGCGATCAACGGATACTAATAGTCGGCAGATACCAGGACGTCATCGACCGGGTAACCGGCCTGCTGGAAGGCGTCGGCTTCACTGTCACCAGCACCCAGGACGACGGCGTCGCCATCGACATGGCGGGCTCGTCCAGTTTCGACGCCCTCCTAATAGGCGAGGAATTGCCTCAGGGGGACCGGCGGTACGTCACCGTCGAGGCTCGAAGAAGAAGCCCCTCGATGGCGGTGATAGTCGTGCATAGTCCCGAGTCGGTATTGACCCAGGTGAAGCAGGCAGGAATCGCCTTTTGACGTATAATAACCCTCGATCTTGAGACTTCATAGGAGGATATTGACCGTGAAATTGCTCGTCATCTCCGGCGGAAGGCACCCCTATAACGAATCCACCCCCGTCCTGGAAGGCTTCCTAAGGGCGGCTGGTCACGACGCAACCATTACCGAAGACGCCTCGATTCTGGGCCGCGTCAGCGACATGAGCGCATTCGACGCCCTGGTCTTCAACACTCGAAGAGAGGATGTGCCCGACTTCGGAAACTCCACTCTGACCGCGGAAGAGCAGAACGGCATGAAGCAGTTCATTAGCTCTGGCAAAGGGTTTGTCTGCATCCACATCGCCACCTGCGTCCCACAGGGATGGGAAGAGTACCTGGACATCACCGGGGGCGGCTGGGTATCCGGCACCAGCTTCCACCCGCCCTACGGACAGTTCGAGGTGAATGTAACCAATGCCGGCCACCCTGGGGTTAGCGGTGTTGCCGACTTCTCCACCAACGACGAACTCTACATGGGCCTGACCATGAGGGACGGGAACGACGTTTTCATCTCCGGGACCTCGGTGGAAGGGACCTGGCCCTGGGGACCGGAACGAGCCCCCAAGCACATGCCCTCCGCCACCTTCCCCCTGGGGTGGACCCGCCAATACGGCGACGGCAGGGTGTACGTACTGCTCCTGGGCCACGACGGACAGAGCTTCGAGACCCCAGGTTTCCAGAAGCTGGTCCTAAACGGCGTCGACTGGGTCACCGCCAACAAGGCCGCCCTGGCTGGATAGCCCCACCCCTCGCCCGGCCATAGCTCCCGAATCTGAAGGACCCTGACCATGCCCCATTCCTACGTTGTAGGCACGGGGACCCTGGTCAGCGTCCCTTTTTATGGGACCTGCACTCTCCTCAAGGCTCGAAGGCGCAAAGCAAGTTATTGGTCAAAGTATAAAATTAATGCAAACGTGGGTCAGAAATCGTTGATTCTCTCCCCCGCTGACCGGTACCTTCAAAGCACGATATTTCTCAACTCACCTGTACGCAGATTGCCAGGGTGTTGATCGGAGGTAGGGAGATGGTTACACGGGTAGAGTTAATCGCGGTAGTGGAACAGGAGCGCCCCGCTCCCACGTGCCGGCACCACTGGATCATAGAACCGGCAAACGGCCCCATCAGCATGGGCGAATGCCTGAACTGCCACAACGTCCGCGAGTTCTACAACTCCATTTTCGAAGCGGAACGGGAAGACTAATCCGATCTAAGGATTCCAGCGCTTCTCCTTTCCCGCTAAGGACCCACCGGTGGAATGGCCGGCTACGGCCCTTTCGCTCCGCCTATGTCCTTGCGCTGGAATAGCCACAACGTGACTGCGCCCAGACCCACGGTGTAGGCTAACATCACGGCCAAACTATGTATGGTCCCTGGTAATAGTCCATCCGCACCTAGGAACATTGCGGCTCCTACTCCGTCGTCGGGATTGGGACTGGCCAACCAGCCGCTGACAGCCCTTCCGAGAACGAAATCAGACACCGGACCGAACCAATCTACGGCGAGTGTCAAAATCGGGACTAGCACGTCTTCCACCAGAAACTTATATACCAGTGTGATCCCTATGGTCACCCCTCCCGAACTGGTCAGTACGGTGAATAACATCGCAAGCGCAATGTAGGGTGCGAGCGCCACCGCGGATTTGGCCAATTGCACCAAAGCGTCAGACCATTCTCCGGCGGTCGCGACTCCGCCTCCCTCGGCGATCAGCCCTACAACCAGACTGCTAATGCCCATCGTAAGGCATAACACGACCAGCCATGCCACGCCTGTAGCCAACATCAAGACGAAGACCGCTGAGAGAAGTTGCCAGCGGCCCGTACCTTTGGCCAGCGACGTTCTGAACGTGCCCCAGCCGTACTCCGACCCAAGGGCAGACGCGGTCCAAATAACCATCGAGACCAACACCATCGTAAAGCCAACCGTGAGCGCGAACTCGATACTGTTGGGGAGCAACCGGACCTCGGAAGTCTCCCCCGTGATTTCTCCAAACGTGAATACGGACCAATACACAACTTGAGGAAAAGCGACAATTACAGCCAACAGTATCCACGGAGCCCAGCGCCGCCGCATCTTGAACCATTCCCATCTAATCAGTGACAGGAAGGACGCCATCACTGAGTCACTCCTTCGTCCTCGGCAGTGACGTCTAGGAAATACTGTTCTAAAGACACCTGCAATGGCCACATCTCCGTCACGTAGACCTGCGAGTTGCCGAGTTCCCGGGTCAACTCCCAGGACCGGGCGATGGGCGCGCTCACGTCCAGCCCTTGCCCCTTGGCAGTCACCCCCTCCACCCAGTCAAGGTCCGCCAGAATCTCTTGGGACCGGGAGTCGTCCGTGGTAAACAGCCTCACCCCCTCGTTCGAGTGCAACAGGTCTGTCACAGCTCCTTGGGCGATCAATTTGCCCCTGGAAAGAATCGCAACGCTATCGCAGACCTGCTCCACCTCGTGGAGCAGGTGACTGGAAAGCAGAACGGTGCGGTCGCCGTCGCCTAGACCCCGAACCAACTCTCGGACCTCGGCCATACCCGCGGGGTCCATCCCGTTTGTAGGTTCGTCCAAGAACAAGAGGTCCGGATTTCCGAGCAGCGAACAGGCGATGCCCAAACGTTGCTTCATGCCCAAAGAGTAGGTGTGGAAGCGGTCGTCAGACCGGTCCATCAGCCCGACCCGCGTTAGGAGACCGTCTATTTCTCCGGGAGTTCCCCGCCCTTGAACACCCTGAAAATACTTCAGGTTGTTCCGCCCGGACAGGTAGGGGTAGAAAGACGGTGTCTCCACAATGGCCCCGACTCGGCGAAGGGCCTCCCGGTCGCGCGTTTCCTGTGAGAATAGCTGGTAACTGCCCGAGGTGGACCTAACCAGGCCGAGCAACATCCCCATGACCGTCGTTTTCCCCGAGCCGTTGGGACCCAGCAGGCCGAATACGCTTCCCCTGGGGACCTCCAGGGAGAGATGGTCCACGGCGAGCACTCGTCCGTATCGTTTGGTCAAGCCGTGGGTCTCGATCACGAGGTCGTTCATTCGCACCCTTTCGAACTTACAGCTTTTCGTTAGAGAGTGGCCAGAGCCGTTATTATGTCAACCCACTTTACCGAGATTCAAGGAATATTCGATGCGGGTTTGCGGCGAAACATGGGCGAAATGGTCCAACGCAATCGCATTTGCATTGCAAATATCCCAACACTCCGTCACCCCCACAATCTTGTCATCTCCACCGCTTGGCCATCCCCAAAGGCCCGTCTTTCCCTCACGCCGTCTCCCCCGCCGCGCTTTGCTATAATAGCCTACATCTCCCCGAAGCGAGGCATCAATGCAAAGCAGCGAAATACGCCTGACCGAGCTGTCCCACTGCGCTGGTTGAGCGGGCAAGCTCAGCATGGAGGACCTGGTCCAGGTCCTGAGTCAGCTACCCATGATTACCCATCCCAACCTTCTAGTGGGCACCGAAACGGGCGACGACGCGGCCGTATACCGGATTAACCAGGACACGGCTCTGATCCTTACGGTCGACTTCTTCACACCCATTACGGATGATCCCTACGACTTCGGGACCATTGCCGCGGCCAACTCCCTAAGCGATGTGTACGCCATGGGAGGACGGCCCTTGTTGGCCCTCAACGTCGTGGGATTCCCCGCGGACCTGGCCAGGGACATGCTGGGCACCGTCCTGCGTGGGGGTTACGACAAGGCGGCAGAGGCCGGATGTCTGATCGCCGGTGGTCACACCGTCGACGATTCCGAGCCCAAGTACGGCCTATCCGTCGTGGGCCTCGTCGAACCGGGCGCCCAGGTCACCAACGCCGGCGCGCGTCCGGGCGACATCCTTGTCCTGACGAAACCGATCGGGACCGGAATCATCACCACGGGATGCAAGCAGGGCAAGACCGACCCCGTGGTCTTGCAGGCGGCGGTTGACACCATGGCCACCCTCAATAAGGCCGCGTCAGAAGTGATGACGATGGTTGGGGTCAACGCCTGCACCGACATCACCGGCTACGGGTTGATGGGCCACCTCCGCTCCATGGTCCGGGGCAGCAACGTGAGCGCCCGCATCCGCTTCGGCCAGGTCCCTATCCTTCCCGGAGCCTGGGACCTGTTGCAGGAAGGGGTCGTTCCAGGTGGCACTCACCGCAATTTGCAAGCCGTCTCCGACACTGTCCATTGGGACCAGGGTACGACGGAAGAGATGAAACTGCTAATGTGCGACGCTCAGACCTCCGGGGGACTGATGATTTCAGTGGCGCCGGATAATCTGGACCTGCTGATGACAGGGCTAGAAGATGCGGGAGTGGCCGGAGCGATTATCGGCGACATCGTAGACGGCTCCCAACACCAGATACAGGTATTGAATTAGAGGCCCACCCGCCATCACCACCAGGAGCGAGTGGGCTCTCGTCACTAAGAAACTATCTCAAAACTGAACGAACAGGCTTAGGCAGAGGCGAAATCCCCCTTAATCCCCCTTTTGCGAAAGGGGGAGACATTTGGGAAGCCTCGTTTTGAGATAGTTACCAAATGGACCTATGTGACGCACGCTGAGCATTTCGTACGTTGGCTAAACGACGACTTTGAGCCGGGGATTAACGTGAGGAGGTCATCCGGCCGCTAACCTGACTCGCGTTGACACCATTTGGCCTCCTAGATACCATGAACTAAAGATTTACGCTGGACTTGCCCGCCTTACGGGGCAGTCTGGAGACGCCACAGAGGTGCTACTTGAAACGTCCCGATCGTGTTAAAACCGCCCCGGACCAGGGTATGGGAGACCGCGTCCCGCCGGGGCAGTTCCTGACTACCAAGTTCCCTGTACTGACCTACGGCTCCACTCCCCAAATAGACCTGGCTGCCTATTCTTTCAAAGTGTTCGGCCTCGTGGAGCGGGAAGTCGAGCTGAGTTGGAAGGAATTCACCAGCTTGGAGTGGACCACAGTCACCGCGGACTTTCACTGTGTGACCCAGTGGAGCCAGTTAGACAACACCTGGGAAGGCATCACCCTGGCCGCCATCGCCGAATTGGCCCGCCCGAAGCCGCAGGCAAAGTTCGTGATGGCGCATTGCTACGGCGGATATACGACCAATCTGCCGCTGGACCTGGCGTTGGAAGAGGGCTTATTGGCCCACAAACAAGACGGGAAGGAACTGGGGGAGGGCCACGGCTGGCCGCTGAGGTTAATTGTCCCCAGCCGTTACGGCTGGAAGAGTGCCAAGTGGGTCAATGGAATCGAGTTTATGGCTGAGGATGCGCCGGGATTCTGGGAACAACGAGGTTACAACAACAACGCGGACCCTTGGAAAGAAGAGCGCTTCTGGCCAGAGCTAACCAAGTAACCGGCCCCTATCCCCTGACCCAAACGCGTTTCTTGCGGCCGACCCGGGACTAACGCGGCGTTAGCTCGACCGGGTCGGCCTGCTGGCCCCGCTAGGCAGCCTCCCTCTCCATCTCATCCTCCCTCACGGGACCTGGAGCGAGCTTCTCCACCACATCATTCGGCACGTCCTTCAGGTATCCACACTGGAGACAGCTCAGGTACCTCCCAAAGATGTCCTCGGCTAGATAGAGGTCTCCCCGGCACCTTGGGCACAACTTGAACTTGATCATCATTGCTCTCCTCCTCACAAGGATGTCCGCTTCTTCTTTAACTCAACTGCATTATCAATGTTGACACGCAGCGTGTCAACATGTATTATACCGTCACCGTGAGTCCCACGAATGCGTGTGCTCAAACGGATTTGGTCCTACTAGGAATTCGTACCAACCTTTGAACCAATCTACGAATATCATAACAGCCTGGTATTACTGGACTATTACGGCGGGGACTCTTTACTGGATTCGTCTAAGGTTTGATATTCCGGGAATTGGACCTGTATGACCAGCCAGAAGTGAGCGGACAGATGCAGCGACGCACCAGATTAAGAGTGGAAACGCGGGAAGGGTCCTCCCGGCAACAACCCGTGCCTAGACCCCAAGACTCCCGCCGGGCGGAGTCCACGGACGGGCGGACTCCCGGCCCGACAGACCCCGCCTCCCAAGACGCGCAGCAAGACCCTCAAATGGAGGGGGTCTACATCATCAGCGTAGCCGCCCGAATCTTGGACGTTCATCCACAGACCCTGCGTAAGTACGAAAGGCTTGGACTCATCAACCCCGGCAGGACTCTCGGGATGCTCCGGCTCTATTCCAGGGACGACATCCGCAGAGTCCGGCTGATCCAATACCTTTCCGGCCGCCTGGGACTTAACCTGGCCGGAGTCGAATTCGCCCTGGGCATGGTCGAGAAGCTGTTGCTCCTCCGCGAACGCCTGGGCGCAGCTACCCATGACACCCCACTTCAGGAGATAATAGAGCAGGAATTGGCCGCCCTCTTTGAGTCCACCGGGCTGCCCCTTGAAGACTAGGGCCGGTTCTGGCTCATGTACATCTGAAACCAGAGGAATCGTTTATGACAAAAGAGCAAGAAGAATGGAAGATCCCCCAGGAGGAGGCCGGCGCGTCCGAGACCCCTGACCTGTACTCCCATCTACCCCTCGAAGAGCGGGTCAACGCTCTTCTGGGTGACATGGAAGCGGCCCAAAGGGAGGCCAGCCAGAACCTGGACCTGGCCCAGCGCGCCCAGGCGGACCTGGCCAACTTCCGGCGCAGGACGGACGAGGAACGCATCTCCTCGTCCAAATTCTCCAACAGCC
Source organism: Dehalococcoidia bacterium (assembly GCA_965197545.1). Lineage (GTDB taxonomy): Bacteria > Chloroflexota > Dehalococcoidia > Lucifugimonadales > UBA3495 > CATOSP01. The sequence continues at coordinate 659,040 of CBDANJ010000007.1, read as the reverse complement.
GCCTCCTGACCAAGCTCCTACCCGTGCACGAGGATCTGGACCTAGCGATCACCCACGCGGGGGAAGGTGGGCCCGGCTCCTCCTGGCTGGAAGGCGTTAAGTTGATCCAGCGGAAGCTGCTGAACCTATTGGAGTCCGAAGGCGTTGTTCCCATTGTTGGAATTGGCGCCTTGTTCAACCCCCTTGAGCATGAAGCCCTCGGGACCGAGGTGAGTTCCGAGTATCCTCCCGGCTACGTCATCCAGGTGGTGCGCGGCGGCTACCGCCTCCACGACCGGGTTATTCAACCCGCCCAAGTGATCGTCGCCCGGGAATAGGACCAACCTAGCAATAGCATTTTTGCAAGGAACTCGTTAATCGACAGAAAGGAGATAGGTCATGAGCAAAGTCCTCGGAATCGATCTGGGAACGACCAATTCGGTTGCCGCCGTGATCGAGGCAGGCGAACCCATTGTTGTGGAAAACGCCGAAGGGGGCAGGTTGACCCCTTCCGTCGTCGCCGTGAATGGCCGTACCGGTGAAAGGTACGTCGGCCAAATCGCCAAGCGGCAAGCGGTGACCAACCCTGAAAATACCCTGTTCTCTGTCAAACGCCTCATGGGCCGCAAATTCGAGGACGCCGAGGTCCAGAGCGCCATCAACCGCTTACCCTACAAAATTGTCAGAGCGTCTGACGGCGACGCCCATGTGGAGATGAATGGCGAGGCCCACGCTCCACCTCAAATCTCCTCCTTTGTCCTCCAAAAGATAAAGCAGGATGCCGAAGCCAAGCTGGGGGAGAAGATCACCCAGGCCGTGATCACCGTTCCCGCCTACTTCAACGACTCCCAGCGGCAGGCCACCAAAGACGCGGGGACTATCGCCGGCCTGGAAGTGCTAAGGATCATCAACGAGCCCACCGCGTCTTCCCTGGCCTACGGCGTGGACAAGACCAAAACCGACGCCACAATCGCCGTGTTCGACCTTGGCGGCGGCACTTTTGACATTACCATCCTCCAGTTGGGTGACGGAGTTTTCGAGGTCAAGTCCACCAACGGCGACACCTATCTGGGCGGCGACGACTTCGACCAGGAGATACTGGAGTGGTTGATCCAGGAGTTCCGCCAGGAGTCCGGCATCGACCTCAGCAAGGACCGGATGGCCCTCCAACGGCTCCGGGACGCCGCGGAACGGGCAAAGGTTGAACTCTCCAGCGTCCTCGAGACGGAGATAAACTTGCCCTTCATAACCGCCGACGCCACCGGCCCCGCCCACTTGGTCAAGACCCTGAGCAGGGCAAGGCTGGAGCAACTGGTAGGCAACCTGATCACGCGCACCGAATCCCCGTGCAAGCAGGCCCTTAGCGACGCGGGCCTCACCGCTACCGAAATCGACGAGGTCATTATGGTGGGCGGAATGACCCGTATGCCCTCCGTCCAGGAGAAGGTGAAGCAGGTATTTGGCCGCGAGCCCAATCGGAACGTCAACCCAGACGAGGCCGTAGCCCTCGGCGCAGCCATCCAGGCCGGTGTGCTCGCCGGTGAGGTCGGAGACCTGGTGCTGCTCGACGTCACCCCCCTTACCCTGGGGCTGGAAACCCTGGGCAGCGTGTTGACCACGCTGATCCCCCGGAACACCACCATCCCGACCAGGAAGGCAGAGACCTTTACAACCGCCGCCAACGGTCAGACCACCGTGGACATCCACGTCCTCCAGGGAGAGCGCCCCATGGCGGGGGATAACAAGTCCATCGGACGGTTTATGTTGGATGGAATCCTCCCGGCCCCCCGGGGCGTACCACAGATTGAAGTGATGTTCGACATCGACGCCAACGGCATCCTCAGCGTGTCGGCCCAGGACAAAGGCACCGGCAAGGAGCAAAAGATCGTCATCCAGTCCGGGTCCGGCCTCTCCAAGGAGGAGATTAACCGGATGGTCGACCAGGCCAAGACCCACGAAGCCGAGGACCAGCAGCGCCGCGCCGAAGCCGAGACACGCAACCAAGGGGACTCCCTGGTGTACAACACCGAGAAATTGCTGGAGGACAACGCGGACAAGGTGCCGGAAGACCTCAAGGCCGAGGTAGAAGGCAAGTTAAATGTTCTGAAAACTGCCTTGGCCGGCAGTAACCTAGCCGAAATCCAAACCGCGACCACCGACCTGAACAACTCTCTGCAACGCCTGGGCGAGGCAATTTATAGCCAAAGCGGAGCTGCCGCCGGTGGACCCGCCCCCGGTGGAGAAACTGCGGACGACATTCCCACCGACGACGAAGCCTCCGGCGATGACACCGTCGAAGGCGAGTTCCGTGAGGTGTAATCGATGCCTAAGCGCGTGTTTCCCAGGGCCATCATCTGGTATAATGCCCACCTAATCCTAAACTCCTCGCTACCGGCGAAACCTGGCAGGTCACGGTCAGTGCTGACGGAGAGGACATGAGCGGACAACAAGATAGCGTAGACCAAGAGGTTCTGGACAGCGAAAACGACTGGACGATCGAGGGTATCGACCAGCGGTTGACCCCTCTTCAGTACCACTACCTGAGTCTACTTCAGCGTCTGATCGAAACTAAGAACAGCTATCAGACAGACCCTGAATTTGAAGCGTGGATGATGAGCGGCATCAACAAGTCAGTCTATTCCACCCTTCGAGACTGCATCGAGTCGAATGTCGGAGACGCTGCCAAGGATATGCTCCGCGATACCCACAGCGTAAACTAACGGCGTCTCCCAACCCGGATCTTTCCCTCGGCGTGATGAGGAACTCGGCCAGCAGCAAAGGAGGGGAGGTTTAACCTCCCCTTCTAACTATCCAAAGAGTAACGCGGAAATAGCTGCTCTTTGACGCTGGTAACAGTCTCCTCAGCAAACGCCCGCGCATCACGCCGAATGTCTGACGGTACTTCGGGGACTACCGTGTCCCGCAACATAGCGGCGCCGTGGACTCTGACGAAGGAATCCGGCAACTGGTCCGGCCATTCCACGTCCAACATTACTCCGTAAGCCAGCGCCCAAGAGCGGGCAACCGCGCTCAAGTCGTAACCGCCTCCTCCCAGGGCCAGCCACGGTATCCCCAGGCCGGACATCTCCCGCACCGCTTCCACGAACCCCCTTGTGGTGACCTGTAGGTGCGTTAGCGGGTCGCTGTGATAGGTGTCTATCCCCAACTGGCTGACCAAAACGTCAGGACCGAAAGCCTTCAGAATTGGCAGGACCGCCGCGCGAAATACTTCCATATAGGTCTCATCGTCGGTGTACGGGTAAAGCGGCACGTTCACCGAATACCCGACGCCAGGCCCCGATCCAGACTCCGAAACGAAGCCCGTGCCGGGGAAGAGGTAGCGGCCTGACTCGTGGATCGACACGGTAAGCGCCTGGTCGTTGTCGTAAAACGCCTCCTGGACGCCGTCCCCGTGGTGGGCGTCGATGTCCACGTAAGCGACCCTTAGCCCCCTCCCTAGCAAGTAGTTGATCGCCACGGCGGGGTCGTTGAACACGCAAAACCCCGACGCTTGACCCGCCGCCGCGTGGTGCAGCCCTCCGGATATGTTGAAAGCCACATCCACTTCCCGGTTTGCCACCAACTCCGCCGCCACCAAAGTAGCTCCGGTGCTCAGGCACGCCGCCTCGTACATCCCCAGGTAATAAGGGTTGTCCCCCTGGAGGTTGAAATTGTAGCGTCCAGGATCAAAACCGCTCAGTCCCATGCCAAAACTACGGACTGCGGAAATGTAATCCGGAGTGTGTAGAGTCCTCAGTTCCGTCTCTGTAGCGGCTCGGGCCGGGACCAGCAGAGAATCGGTCTGGTCGAATGCCCCGAAAGACTGTAGCAACTCGTATGTGTACTGGAGCCTGATGGGCCGCATCGGGTGGTCGGACCTGAGTTGGTGCCGGGCCATCGCCTCGTCGTATATAAACGCTGCTCGTGGGCTCACAGGGCCTCCGCAATTGCACGCTTAAGCTCGGCTCTCATATTCGACCAATGCGCGCCTCGCCAGTATACCCGCAGGCACTCGGGGCACTCCATAAACTCGGAATGGGTCCGCAGCCACTTGGCCAGGCGCCCCACGTTCAGATCGACTATAAACCGCTGCTCCACGTCCGTTCCCGTATCAAACGAGTTCCAAGTCGTCGCTTGAGTCTATTCAATCATGGGCGGCAGGGTCAAGGCAGGGTTCCCGGCCAAGTTAAACATTGCACTAACTTTCAAAAACTGCCCAAAACTCGCCTACCGTTCCGCTACGCAGTCCACATGGAGTTGGGGGTATATTTACTTGCCATGGGAAACCAGCCCACGCGGCTGTATTAGCCCCTGCACCGGTCCCGCGACCGGGGCGCTAAGGTCAGAGGGCGGCCTGTCAATTTCTACGACCGGGCCGGCGGGGATCGACAGGCGGACTGGTAAACCTGAGAACAGAGGAGACAGGTGATGGTAAACGGGTTTGATTCATCCCTAGATGACCGCCTCAAGAAGGCGGAAGAGGCCGAAATCGAACTTCAGCGCCTCCAACCTATGGCTGCCGAAGCACCGAAACTGCGGGAGACGAGAGCCAGGCTGCAGAAGAGGCAAGCTCAACAACGTTCTAAAGAGTCCTTCATGCAGGCCGTCCACCGTTCGGTGGAAGCTGCCTCAGCCAGGCAGACACAGGTCCCCCATCTCTTGGAGAACGCCGGCAGAGCGGTCAAGGACCTCTATGAGGCCTTAAAAGAAGTCGACCGGCACCGGAGAGAAGCGGTTGACTGCCTGATCAAGGTCGACCGCATCGACTACGAGATCCAGGTCGAAGAGTCCGAAGAGGAAGAACTGGCCAAGAACCGGGACCCCAGGGGCGTGGCCTACGCCCTGGCCTCGCAACACGGAGAGCCGCGGGTTAAGAGTTTGCTCATGGACCTGGACCCCGAATTCGCGTTCCTCAATGGCTGCGATCTAACCAATGCAATGGTCCGGGACACCGTAAAATTCGTCATGGGCCACGCTTTGTCCGTGCCAAACCATGAGATCCCAGCCATGGAACAAGCCCTTGCAGAAACCATGGAAGAAGTTGCCGAGCAATAGTCTCGCCAGCCAACCCAGGTCCATCAGGCTAACCCGAAGGCCGGACATAGCATGAAATTCGGCATTTACAGCTCCATCGCTGACCCGCCCGCCGGGGAACACCTCGACCGGGCGGTCGACGAGGTAATAGCAGAAGCACAGCTAGCCGAGGAGGCGGGATTTGACTCTTGTTTCTTCGGCGAGCACCACCAGGACAGGGACGGTTTTCTACCATCTCCCTTGATCGTGGCCACCGCCGTCGCCGCCAGCACTCGGACCTTAAACGTGGGCACGTCGGTCATCCTGCTGCCCCTCCATCACCCGGTACACCTGGCGGAAGACGTCACCACCCTGGACATCGTTTCCAAGGGCAGGATCATTCTAGGCGTGGGACTGGGTTACCAACCCGCCGACTTTCAAGCATTCGGAGTCCCCATGTCGGAACGGGTGGGCAGGTTCGAAGAGTCCATAGAAATCATGCGCCGGTCGTGGAGCGGAGAAGAGTTTTCATTCCATGGAACACACTTCGACCTTGACGCGCTTCATGTCCGCCCAGCCCCTTACAGCCCTGGCGGGCCGCCTCTGTGGATCGGGGCCAGCACGGTCCCTGGCGCGCGCCGGGCTGGAAGATTGGCCGACGGTTTCGTTGCGGGACCCAGTACAGACCTGATCGGCACCCAGCGGCTTTTGGGCGCCTACCGCCAAGCCGCGCTGGACGCCGGACGTGAACCGCGAGTCGTGCTGATGCGAGACGCCTGGGTCGCGTCCAGCCGCGCCGAGGCGGAACAGGTCTACGGCCCGGAAGTAGTCGCCGCCTACAAGTATTACTGGAGGAACGGACTGGCCGAGTTCCGCAGCATCCAGTCTGAGTCCGACATTACCTTGGAACGTGTTGCCAACGACCGCCTGGTCCTGGGGAGCCCCGAAGAGTGCGCCGCCGAGTTTCGCCGCTGGAGCGAAGAGACGGGAGCTGACTATTTCCTCCTGCGCCTACGGCATGCCCACTCCGGAGGGCCGCCTCACGAACGGATCATGAACGCCATCACCCTATTCGGTGATGGTGTAATTCCCTACTCCAGCTAGCCAATTCAGGAGGTGAGTCCATGGCAGCATTGGACGAATACGCGGACAAGTACCAGAGCGTCCGCATGGAACGCCGCAACGGTATCCTCCAGATCACTCTCCACACCAACGGCGATAGCCTGCAGTGGGGCGGTATCCCCCATGAGGAGCTTCCCCAGGCGTTCCGGGATATCGGTTCCGATCCGGAGAACAGAGTCGTCATCATGGCCGGTTCCGGAGACGCCTTCACTGGACCTCCCGGCACCCGGGCCTCCCGCCCCCGGCGGTCGCCAAGCGACTGGGATAAGACCTACTGGGAAGGCAAGCACCTGCTGATGAACCTGCTGGACATCGAAGTGCCGATGATCAGCGCGGTAAACGGTCCCGCCCTCCGCCACTCGGAGCTCGCCCTGCTCTGCGACATCGTCCTGGCATCGGAAGAAGCCGCCTTCCAGGACTCGGGGCATTTTATCAACGGACTGATCCCTGGTGACGGAATGCACATCATCTACCCCCTCCTATTGGGTCTTAACCGAGGCCGCTACTTCCTGCTTACAGGCCAGACCCTGGACGCACGGCAGGCGTTGGACCTGGGGCTGGTCAGCGAGGTGATGCCCAGGGACCAGCTTATCCCCAGGGCGTGGGAGTTGGCGGAACAACTGTGCGAACAGTCCGATCTCGTGCTGCGGTACAGCCGCGTACTTCTGACTCAGAACGTCAAGCGGCAGATGCAAGACCTGTTGGGATACGGACTGGCGTTGGAGGGTCTGGGATCCGCCGACGCCGCCCTTGAGTCTGACCACTCCGGAGCCTAATCCCAACGGAAACGCCGCACCGGCCCAGAGGCTACAGCCGCCTCAGGCGAGGAATGAACATTCCCATTCCCAAAGCAAGGACAGTCAATACCGCTCCATTTACCAGCAGCCCGATCCGGGAGCCTGCCGCTCCGGCCAGGTAACCAAGCTCTAGCTGGCCCGCTGGCGCAAACCCCAGGCCCACTATCCAAATTCCCATCGCCCGCCCCCTCTGCTCGTTGGGCACGTTGGTCTGAAGCAGAGCATGATGCAGGATATCCGTCACCGCCGCCACCACCGCGATAAACACCACCATCACCAGGACGGTAAAATACCCCGGCGACTGGGAGAGGGCAGCCTCACCCACTCCGAAGAGGACAAGGCTAGTCACCAGCATTAGCCCTTGGCGTCCAATATGCCCGATCGACGCTGCGATCACGGTCCCTATGGCTCCGCCCACAAAGCGGAATGCCGTGATCACCCCAAGGCTGGCGGCTCCCATGTTTAGCACTTCCTTCACCAAGATCGGCATTGCCACCTGGTGGGAAAACCCGAACATCTCAGCCGAGGCCGTGGTTGCCAGCAGCACCAAGAGCACGCGGTTCGACTTCAACGCCCGCAGGAAATTGGCCAGATTTTCCGCCATTGACTCCCGCTCGGTTGGGACCGACTGTCCCTCATCCCTTAGCCAGTACATCGCCACGCCACCCGCCAGGTAACCGGCGCTCATCAGGAAGAATGACGCGGCGGGACCCCACAATTCAAAAACCGCACCTCCCGCAAGCGCTCCAACCAACCCGCCGACCCGTTGCGCCATTGACATGAGGGCGATACCGTTGACCGCCCCTTCCATCCCCACTACGTCGTAGATGTACGCTTGCCGGGCGGTCATGTAGGCGGACTGAAATCCACCCAATGCCACCGCCGCCACGATTAGCTGCCACACCTCTAACCGGTCCAGGTACAGCAGCATGGCAACTAGCCCCGCGCATACCACCATCCCGAACACGCTGGCCCGCATCAACACACGCCGGTCGATCCGGTCTGATACGGAACCCGCAACGAAACCCACCACCAGGTTCGGCGCGGAACGGGCGGCGAATACCACTCCAACCATGCCGCCCGACTCGGTGATCTCGAATACCAGCCAACCCAGAAGGACCTGCTGCATCCCCAAGCCCAACTGGTTGGACACAGTGGATGCCCAAAGCACCCGGAAATCCGGATAACGGAAGGCAGACATCCACTCCCCGGCCCGCAATCGGACGCTACCTCTCATCTCACTCCAGACCCACGAAATCGTACTTCAATTTGGGCCGCCTGCACTGAGTCCCTGGTGGAAGCAAACGCCTCAGAGTCTACCATAACCGCCTCGCCGATTAGGGTTTCCCCCTCCACACCACGCTTACCAGATTCTCTAAGACTTGAAAAACCAGCCTCATTCTGGCAATATGTGGCCATGCGTATTGGAGCTTTTGAGCTAAATGAACCGGTACCCGAACTGGTCGATCCCCATGTGTTTGCCATGGTCCGTCCATGGGTGGACGTGGGAAGCGTCGGCACCTTGACCCTGAACCGGCTGGAAAGATACCTGGGTTCCAAAGAACTCGGGAAGCTGGCACGGCCGGGAGCTTTCTTCGACTTCACCAGGTATCGGCCCACCATGCGCAACGTGGACGGACGCCGCGAAGTCAAGATACCTAATAGCATCATTCGCTACGCCAAGACCGAAAATGGGCCCGACTACCTGTTCTTCCACCTGCTCGAACCCCACTCCAACGGCGAAGATTACACCGACTCGATTCTCGAACTCGTCAACCACTTCGGCGTGAAACGTTATTGCCGCGTCGGGGCCATGTATGACGCGGTCCCCCATACCAGGCCATTGCTGGTCACCGGCTCCCTCGGCGACGTGCCTCAGATTAAGCCCGTGGCCAACTTCAAGGTGCGCGGCAGCACGTACCAGGGACCCACCACCATCATGAACCTGCTCTCGGAAGGTGTGGACGCCTCCGAGATTGAGTCCATCAATTTCATGGTCCATTTGCCGCAGTACGTGCAATTGGAAGAGGACTATGCCGGCGCCTCCCGTATGATCGAAGTCCTCTCGTCGGTGTATGAGAACATCCCGGCAGACCTGGCTCCCGTACGGCGGGGCCAACGCCAATACCGCGAGCTGAATTCCACGGTTGAGCGAAACTCCGAGCTGAAGGACCTGATCCGTCAGATGGAGGCGTACTACGACGCTCAATTAGACTCGGAAGAGACCAAGAGCGAAGAACCCAGCGCTCCCGCCGACCTCTCTCCGGAGATCGAACGATTCCTAAGCGAGCTGGGCGAAAGGCTGGACACCGACCGGGAAGAATAACCCCAGCCTACCCGCCTTGGCCTTACCTCCGGCCCCTGTCTTCCGCCGCGATCAACCTTACCCGGGCAATTTGATTTGGATTAAAGGCCCCCTTGAGCCTGTCCCATAAGCCAGGGTCGGTTTCGTATATCGTCAACAAGAGCCATATAGTCGCCATAACTGATTCATATCTATGCGTGTTACGCCAATTATCAAGCTCATTGTGACGCCTTACATCTCTCCCCAACTTCATGGGACAGGCCCCCTTAATCCTCGCAAACACCTTCAGCCCCGTCACCCCCGCCGCCCCGTCATTCCGGGCCTGACCCGGAATCCAGCAACTCACCCCACCAGATGCGTTTCGGGACAGTCGAATTCTTCGATTCCAACCTTCGCCGGAAAAACTGGTGGGATGGGCTGCGTTGAGTATCGAAAGACCTCCCACCGACGCGGCGCAATGTTTACTTTGGCGACGAAATCAGGTTATCCTACGTGCAGCTACTCCCAAGGACTTAGTAACTATTTCAAAGCGAGGCTTCCCCAATGTCTCTCCCTTTCGCAAAAGTGGGGTTTCCCCTCTGCTTAGGCCTGCTCTTTCAGTTTTGTGATAGTTACTTACTCCTAGCCCAGACAACCCTGGCAGGCATCAGCTATGACCGCTCCGGAAAACAATTCCCTACAAAATAAAGGCGTGATCTTCTCAGGCATGCGCCCAACCGGTCAATTACACCTGGGAAACTACCTCGGCGCGTTGACCAACTGGGTGGACCTTCAGCAAGACTATAGCTGCATCTATTGCGCCGTGGACATCCACGCATTGACCACCATCGAGACGGCCGACGACGCCGCTCAGATACAGCCAAACATCGAACAAATGGTCCTCGATTGGCTGGCGGCGGGCATCGACCCCGACCAGAGCATAGTTTTCGTCCAGTCCCACGTTCCCGAGGTGATGACGCTTCACGCATTGCTCAGCATGGTCACTCCACTAAGCTGGCTCATGCGTGTGCCCACCCTGAAAGAGAAAGTGCGCCAGATGGACGGCGTAGAGGAAACCGAAGAGGAAGACCCCGACGAGGACTCCATGGTAGACCCCGGAATGGTCAACTACGGCCTGGTGGGATATCCGGTGCTTCAGACCGCCGATATCATCCTCTACAAGGCTGACACGGTGCCTGTGGGCCAGGACCAGGTGCCGCATTTGGAGTTGGCGAGGGAGATCGTCCGGCGCTTCAATTACCGGTACGGGGACACCTTCCCCGAACCCCAGGCCAAGCTCACCGAAGACCCGCTGATCGTCGGCCTGGACGGGCAGCAAAAGATGAGCAAGTCCCTGGACAACCACTTGGAGTTGGGCGCAAGTCCCGAGGATACCACGCGCCGCGTGCTTACCGCGTTTACGGACCCCCAGCGGCAACGCCGGACTGACCCGGGCCGTCCCGAGGTCTGCAACGTCTACAGCCTGCACAACATCTTCAGCCCGGACCCGGAGACCCACGCGGTGTACCAGGAATGCGTCACCGCCCAGCGAGGCTGTGTGGACTGCAAACGCCACCTGGCCGGAAGCATCAACGACTACCTGGCGGAGCTGCGTGAAAGACGTCAGGAGTTCCAGCAGAAGCCGGGCTACGTCCGGGAAGTGTTGGCAGCCGGCGCGGAACGTGCCCGCGTCATCGCCCAAAAGACCATCGAAGAAGTCTACGAAAAGATGGGCCTAGTCTAGCCGCCAGCCCATCGCCTAGAGGCTCGACGTAACATGACCTCCACATCTCAGCCACCGATTCCCAGGTCCAAATCGGGCCGTGACGCCATGGACGTCATCACCGAAGCGGCCCACCTGGCCGGAAAAATCATTCTGGACCGATTCAACACCTCCCTGGAGGTCAGCTTCAAGGGCCGCGCCGACATCGTGACCGACGTTGACCTCGCCGCCGAAAAGGCGGTGCTGGAACTGCTTCGCGGCGAGTTTCCCGAATTCGGGGTTCTGGCGGAAGAGTCCAGCCCCGTTGACACTGGTTCACCCTTCACCTGGGTCGTGGACCCCCTGGACGGCACTCGCAATTATGCCATTGGCGTACCCCACTTTTGTACCGTCGTCGCCCTGGCACACCATGGAGAGACAGTCTTGGGCGTCACATACGACCCGATGCGCAACGAACTCTTCAGCGCCGAGGCGGGGAAGGGCGCAACCCTCAATGGCAGCCCAATAACGGTCACCGAAAAGGATGACATCGAATCGGCGATAGTGTGCTTCGATCTGGGATATGTGGATGAGAAGGCCGGACTGGCCCTGGACTTGCTGCGCTCATTCTGGCCGAACATCCAGGGTTTCCGCCTCATGGGGTCAGCGGCTCTGGGCATGGCATACGCCGCCGCGGGACGGGTCGACTTGTACTTCCACCACTCCCTCTCACCCTGGGACACCGTCTCCGGACTGCTCCTGGCGCGGGAAGCTGGTGGAGATGTGACCGACCGGCAGGGCAACCGCGCCGACCTCCACACTCCGAGCGTCATCGTCTCCAGCCCCGCCCTCATCCAAAGCTTTCTACAGGCGTCCGAGGGCCACCCCTGGCGCGAGGGCTAGCACAGCTTTCGCTCTACTCCAACCGCCGCATCCTGGGCAGGCCTATGGCCGTGCCAATGCTGACTGCGGTCAACACCGCTCCGTTTATTAACAGCGCTCCAGGGGCCCCCAGAATCCCCGCCAGAGCGCCAACCCCCAGGTGTCCCACCGGGGCGACCCCGATGCTTAACACCCATGAACCCATGGCCCGGCCCCGTTCCTCGTCGGCCACGTTGTCCTGCATCAGCGTCTTGTAAATCGTGTCGACTGCCATGGCGCAGGCATTGACGAACAGCAGCACCCCAAGGAAGTAGTAGAGGTGGTTGGACAGGGAGAACGCCATCTGCCCCGCTCCGAAGCCAATCGCGATTATAAACATCATCAGCCCCTTCTTTCGCAAGCTGCCGAATGCCGCCAGGAGCCAGAGGCCCAACAGTCCGCCAGCCTGCCGCGTCGCGGTCATAATGCCCAGACCCGTAGCCCCAACGTGAAGCACCTCCTTGGCGAACACTGGAAGTAGGGTCATGTGCGTGAACCCGAATACTTCAGTCACAGCGGTCAGGGACATGAGAATCAGTAAAATGCGGTTCTCTCGGACCAGTCGTACGTAGCCCGCCAGGTTCTTTAGCACCGGTTCCACGGCGGCTCTCGCGGAGCGGCCCGGGTTGCGGATGGTGAGGACCATGAGGGCGGAGCACAAATAGCAGACGGCTACGGCGACGTACTGCCACCCAGGTCCGAAAGACTCGATCAACACTCCCGAGGCCAGGGACCCCGCAATGCCGCCTCCCTGGTTGGCCATCGCGCCCAGTGCTAGTCCGTTAAGAGCGTACCCCGGCCCTACGATGTCATAGGTAAATGCTTGCCGGATGGTTATCCCAAAGGCCATCAGGCCGCCCAGCGCCACAATCAGACCTATGACGAACCACACGTTGGTGACTCCGCCGAGCAGGAGCAAGGCCATCACCCCTGCGGCGGCCACCGCTCCCAGCGTCCCGAGCCATAACAACGTCCGTCGCTGCCACCTGTCCGCGACCACCCCAGAGAACACGCCCAATATGAAGAAGGGCAACATTCTCGCCGCAGCCCCCACGCCGACCATCCACGGCGAGTCCGTGAGTTCGTAGATCAGCCACCCCAGGGCAACCTGCTCCATACCCGTACCCAGGGCGTAAAGACCGGTCGATGCCCAAAGAAGCCGGAAATCCCGAAATCGAAAGGAAGCGGCCCAGGCCCCGTGACCGAGGAAGTGGGCTACTGCGGCCATGTATAGATAGACATTCGGACCCTAGCGGTCATGGTGCGTGGATGACCCCGGCTAGGGCCAATTCCTCTATCTCTCCTTGGGAAAACCCAGATTCTGCGAGGACTTCGCGGCTGTGTTCTCCCAACTCGGGGGCGCGGCTGCGGATGGCCCCCGGTGTCGCCGACAGCTTCACCGGGATGCCAATGTTATGTAACGTCCCAAGCTGCGGGTCCTCCAAGTCCACCAACATCTCTCGGGCCCGTACCTGGGGGTCCTGATAGACCTGCTCCATATCGTATATCGGTCCAGCGACTACCCCGGCAGCGGCCAGAGTTTGCACCCAATGCGCCGTGGTCTCCTGGCCGAAGGTCTCCTCCAGGAGAGAAGCCAACTCCGCCTCTCTGGCCTTGCGGTCGCCGGGCAACTTGAAGCGCGGGTCTTCTATCAGGCCTTCCTGGTCTATGGCCCGGCAGAGTTGCTCCCACGTTGGTTGCGTGGCGGAGCCGATGTTGAGGTATCCGTCTTTGGTCCGAAGCGCCTGGTAAGGGGCAGCCACACGGTGAGCGGACCCCAGTGGGCCGGGGACATCCCCGTCGGCGAAGTACCCGGACGATTCCCAGATCGTGTAGGAGATACCCGCCTCCATCAGAGACGTGTCCACCATCTGCCCTTGTCCGGTCCGCTGGGCATGGATATAGGCGCAAAGGATGCCGTTGGCGGCGAGCAGTCCGGCGGATATGTCGGTAATGGGCACACCGACCTTGGCCGGAGGGCCGCCAGGATGACCCGTTATGCTCATCAACCCGCTCATGCCCTGGGCAATCAGGTCAAACCCTCCCTGGTCCTTGTACGGCCCGGTGCCGCCGAACCCGGAAATCGAGCAATATACCAGGCTTGGCTTGAGGGCGGACAGCGCGGAGAAGCTTAGGCCTAGCCTCTCCATGACTCCCGGCCGGAAATTCTCGACCACCACGTCGGCGCGGTCCACCAACCTCTTGAAGACCGATTGACCCGCCTCGCTTCGCAGGTCCAGGACTAGGCTTCGCTTGTTCCGGTTGGCGGCCATGAATCCCGCCGAGTTGCCCCCAACGAAGGGCGGTCCCATGCGCCGGTTGTCGTCTCCGCCTGTGGGCTTCTCCACCTTGATGACGTCGGCTCCCATGTCGGCCAGCATCATGGTGCACACCGGACCGGCCATGATCTGGGTAAGGTCAAGCACTACAACGCCCGAGAGAGCGAGCGGACTGGCTCCTGTCTGCATATCTATTCTCGCGTTTCCGTACGGTTCGATGCGGGATGAACTTGGTGCCCGCGTATGTCGGCCATACCGACCACCGTACCTACTTGGGGTCTTGAGCATCCAAGTATACTAGACCCCACTGTTCGACGGCCATCGGCCCCAGTCGAGGGGGAGGGATCCCCCGCAGCGGGCCGGAGTCTAGGACATGTTTGGAGGAAGAGCATCGTGGGCAGGTCCCCGGTAACGTCTAGCCATCCAGCGCGGGTGAAGCGCGACGCAGATTACATCTTTCACGAGCTTACGCGCAGCATCTGCCCGGAGTGCAAGCGCGTAATCGACGCCCAGATCATCATCCGAGACAACAAAGTATTCATGCGCAAGCGGTGTCCCGGCCACGGTTGGTTCGAGGCCCTGATCAGTTCCGACGCCCAGATGTACGTCGACTCCGTCAAATTCAATAAACCGGGAACGATTCCCCTTGAGTTCAGCACCGAAGTAAACGAGGGCTGTCCTTTGGACTGCGGCCTCTGCCCCGAGCACAAACAGCATCTGTGCCTGGCCTTGATTGAGGTCAACACGGGCTGCAATCTGAATTGCCCCGTCTGCTTTGCCAACGCAGGCATCGGATACAGCCTCAGCTTAGAACAGGTGGAGCGGATGCTGGACCGGTTCGTGGAGATCGAGGGAGACCCCGAAGTGGTCCAGTTCAGCGGTGGCGAACCAACCATCCACCCCCAGATTCTAGACATGATTCAGGCGGCCCGCGACCGCGGCATCCGCCAGGTCATGATCAACACCAACGGCGTTCGCATTGCACGCGACGACCGGTTTCTGGACGGGTTGGCCGCACTGAACCCCGTCGTCTACTTCCAGTTTGACGGGCTGCGCTCCGAGACATACAAGGCGCTGCGGGGCGAAGACTTGCTCGGCCTCAAGCTCCGTGCCCTGGAGTGCATGGAGCGAGCCGGGCTGGACGCGGTGCTGGTGGCGGCGGTGGAGCGGGGTGTCAACGTGGACGAGGTCGGTCCGCTGGTGGAATTCGGACTGAAGCATCCGGCGGTTCGCGGAGTCGTCCTCCAACCTGTGACCCACGTGGGCCGCCACATCCCCTTCGACCCCATGCAGCGTGTGACTATCCCCGACGTCATACACGGCATCGTCGACCAGACCGGGGGCCGGTTCGTCCTGGAAGATTTCGTGCCGGTGCCCTGCTGCTTTCCCACCTGCCAGGTCAATTCCTACGTGTTCGTCGACGGGGACACGGTGATGCCTTTGCCGCGGATGCTGGAGATCGACCAATACCTTGACTACATCACCAACCGGGCCCTGCCCAAGCTCCCCAACGCCGCCGACGTCCAGAAAGCCCTCGAAGGCCTCTGGTCGGCCTCAGCCGTGGCGGGTACAGAGACCACGGCAGGCCAGTTTCAATGCGCATGTGGGCCCGGTATGGACCTGGGGTACGAACTATCTCACTTGAAGGACCACGTGTTCCAGATCGCCATAAAAGACTTTTTGGATGCTTATACGTTTAACGTGAAGCAAGTTATGAAGTGCTGCGTCGGGATTCTTGTCCCCGATGGCCGGGCCATCCCATTCTGCGCTTACAACTCGGTGGGTTACCGGGAGCAGGTGAGGGAGCAGTTGGCATTGGAGCAGGCCAAAGCCCGCCTGACCGAGGGACGGTAGGGGATCATGACCCCTTCAGAACAAGCAGCCGCCAAGGCTTGCTGCGCCGACCTGTACCAATCCGACTTGGCCAGGATGCTATTCGGGGATACCTTACATCCTGGCGGGCTTGGGCTCACCAACCAGATGACCCGGCTAATGGGTATCCGATCCGGCGACCTGGTTCTGGACCTGGCCAGCGGTCACGGAGCCAGCGCGTTGGCGGTGTCTAGAGTGTGCCGGTGTACAGTGGTGGGTGTGGAGTTCGGGGCGCAGGCAGCCGCCGAGGCACGAAGACGTTCCCAGTTGGAACCCGGCGGGCATCTAGCGTCCTTCGTTCAGGGCGACGCCGAGGCGCTTCCCGTGCGTACCTCATCCTTCGACGCCGCGATCTGCGAGTGTTCGATCAGCCTGTTTACGGATAAGCCCGCTACCTTGGCCGAAGTCGCCCGGGTGCTGCGTCCAGGCGGGAGGTTCGGTGCAAGCGACGTCACAGTCACTCCAGGCGCGTTGCCCGAAGAGTTGGGAGGGACTGTGGGACAGTTACTCTGCCTCGCCGATGCGTTGGACGCAGAGGAGTATATCGACTTGCTGCAATCCGCCGGCCTGGTCGTAACCCACGCGGAGGACGCCTCCCAAAACATCCTGAAAATCGTCGACGACGTGGAAGCCAAATTGGGCTTTCTGAGCGCGTGGTCCGCCGCGACCAGTCAAGTCACCGCGACTAATTCCGTTCTCGACCAAGCTCCCCGCCTGATGGCGATGGTCCGCGGTCTTGTAAATTCCGGTGACCTGGGCTACTGGGTGTTCGTGGCTGAAAAACCAGGTCGATGATATTTGAAGAGTTTTCGCGGCGAACTTGTCCCTATCCTGGAGATGAGGCCCATTGGGTAACCTCTAGCATGTGTAAGGACCTATTCGGCGTTGCCCCACCGGTCGTAGAAGGTTACTTCTTCAACTGGCGCGCGCCTGGTCGGTCCGTATCTCGCTCCCTCGGCCGGGAAGCCGATGGGCAGCAACGCAGCGGTTTCGACGTCTTCGGGGATACCCAGAAGTTCCTTGATCTCGTTTTCGTATCGCTTGTGCAAAGAGGTGATCACGCTGCCCAGACCCAACCCACGAGCCGCCAGCAGGATGTTCTGGACCGCCGGATAAATGGACCCGCCACGGCTCATGTTGGTGGGACCGCCGTTATGCTGGATACAGGCAAGTATCAACACGGGAACGTCATGCAAATGCTCGGCCATGTAGTCCGAAGCGGCGCGGCGGCGCGCCGGAACGTTCGAAGCGGGAGCTCCGGCGCCATACCTGGAGGAGCGAGCTTGATTGTAATATTCCCCGATCTTCCGTTTCGTCTCAGAGTCCCGGATCACCAGGAAGCGCCAGTCCTGCCGGTTGCTACCACTGGGGGCTTTGGTGGCGGCTTCTATGAGCCGGCGGACCAGTTCGTCCGGGACCGGATCGGGTTTGAACTCCCGGATCGCGCGCTGGGAGTACATCGCTTCGAAGAGTCCTATCTCCTCGGGCATTCGGTGGCTCCTTTGCGGTTTTGGCTGACGGCATGAACGATTTTAGCAGTCCATGTGCCGCCACCAAATTCTACACCTGCGGAGTAGGCAACGCACGGGATAGACCACAACTCGGCGCCGTGTCCTGGACATATTCACTGTGGGATGATCCGGAATTTGCGTCCGTGCGTAGTAGAGTAGACAAACAAGGCCATCACGACTACGATTCCGCGGTACGATCCGCTGAACTTTGGGGGTGACCTAAGAATGTCGGAACAGCGATCCGGGGGCACTACGCCTACAGATGGCAATTGGGGCCGGGACTTGGCCCAGGGAGCGCTCGGCGGGGGGCTGCTGACCGCGCCCATGATCGGGCTAATGTACGTGCTCGACCAGATGACCGGGCTGCCGTTTGTACCCTTCATGCTGTTCGACTGGATCACGCGAGTCTTGCCGGGCGGCTTGGTAACCTTCGGCATCGACTCCATGATCGATGTGATGAACATGCTGGGCATGAGTGTGGCGTCTTCGGCCAAGACCGCCGAGCAAATCGTGGCCATCCTTTTCTTCCTCTTGATAGGGATAGTTCTGGGCGCCGTTTACTTCGCCGTGATGCGGAAACTTGGTGTCGCGCCACGCGCGGTAGCCGGGGTCATTCTGGGCATCGGATTCGGCGTGCCCATGATCGCGGTCAGCTTGCCCATGGCGCAGTCCGGGACCAGCCCACTTTTCACAATCATGGGCTTGGGCGCGCTATTCTTGGTATGGGGCCTGGCGTTCATACCGGTATACCGAAAATTGGTCTATTCTGGAACAGACCTTGAGATCGAGCACGAAATCCGCTGGGCGCAAAGCATAAACCGCCGTCAGTTCCTGGTCCGGCTTGGGGCGTCCGCCGCCACGGTCACCGTCGTCAGCGCAGGACTCGGGACCGTGCTGGCGCAGAGGGAACAGCGGCTGCTCGAACAGGCCACTTCAGACGAGGCGGAGACCGTACCCAGACGTCCATTGCCCAACGATGGGGACCCGGTAACACCGGCTCCCGGCACCCGTCCGGAATTCACCGCCGTTGAGGACCATTACAAAGTATTCATCCGTAGCTCGCCCACCGAAATCGACATCACTACCTGGTCCCTGCCCATCACCGGGTTGGTTGCGAACCCCATGGTATTGTCCCTGGACGACATCCGAAACAAGTATGAGTCCCGCGACCAATACGTGACTCTGTCTTGCATCTCCGGACGCATCGGCACCGACCTGATCAGCACAACTTGGTGGACCGGAGTCAGCCTCCAGAAAATCCTGGCCGACGTTCAGCCGCAGGCCGATGCCCGCTACTTGATTATCACTTCGGGAGACGGCTTCTACGAGACTGTCAGCCTGGACCTGATCGCATCAGACGAGCGGATCATGTTGTGCTACGAATGGGACGGGAAACCCCTCCCCTTCGATCATGGCTTCCCATTGAGGATCTGGTTGCCCGACCGCTACGGCATGAAACAGCCCAAGTGGATCACCGGCATTGAAGTAACAGCGGAATACGTGCCGGGATATTGGGTGGAGAGAGACTGGGATGAGGTGGCGCGGGTTAAGGCCACGTCGGTCATAGACACGGTCGCGGTCCATGACTTGGAGGTCGTGGACGGTCAGGGCTATATTCCCGTGGGAGGAATCGCATTCGCGGGAGCCCGGGGCGTCTCAAGGGTTGAGGTGCGCGTCGACGGCGGCGCATGGGAGGAAGCCAAATTGAGGTCACCTCTGTCGGAGACCACCTGGGTCATTTGGCGCTACGAATGGCCCTTCCAGGAGGGCGAGCACACCTTCGAGGTCAGGTGCGCGGAGGCTGACGGCACACCCCAGATCGAGGAAAATAAGGGGAACCGCCCCGACGGAGCATCGGGAATTCACCGGAGGAAGACAAAGATATAGTTTGTCGCGGCTGCGCCAGGCAAACCTCGGGCCCTTGTGACCCTGGCCTATTCCTATGAACGCGATCTTAATATAGTATGGGGGCATGGTCCTCCAGGGACCATTGCTGGATTTAATACCCGCGGACGAGTATGTGGTGCCTTTTGACGTAGTTTTGGTCCTGGAGATTCTGGCGGCGGTGTTCGTCGGCTATCTTCTAGGCTCTATTCCGTGCGCGCATATCGCGGCGAGGCTCAGAGGCAGAGATATTTTCGAGACCGGTAGCACGCTGGCCGGCGCTGCCAACGTGTTCTGGAATATCGGACCCCGCACGGGCACGTTGGTCTTCGCCGGTGACGTGGCCAAGGGTGCGGCGGCGGTGTTGATTGCCACCAGGGTATTGGGAGTGCCTGATCATCTGGTGCTCATCGTGGCGGGCGCGGCTATCCTTGGGCATTGGAAGTCAGTGTTTGCCGGGTTCCGGGGCGGCGACGGCATGGCGACCCTTATGGGTCTAACGATAGCCATGGAGCCCCGGCTGGCTCCCATTGGAGTCGTCACCGGACTAGCGTTCGTCTTGCTTCTGTGGCGCACCTCTTACCGCTCCGCATGGGGCATCGTAGCATGCTTCACGCTAATGCTGGCGCTGAGTTTGTTCTACCAGATGGAGCGCGGACTGGTCCTGGGGCTTACTTTCTTGGCTTCTCTCGTCCTGCTCAGAAGCACTTTGACCCGAAGGCGCCGGGGTGTCGGCACGAGCGGGGACAAGGACATCGACCTCGACTTGGACGAAGAACTGGACCTGGAAGGCGATCTGGACGGGGACCCGGATTTGAGACCGCGAAGCAGCTAGCCCCGTAGACCTGGCCCGTCCTGCTCCTGGGAATTCTTGAGCCGCCTCAATTCCAGCACCCACCCCAGGTCATCATCGTCTGACGCATCGGCCCTCAGATCGGGGACCAGGGCCATCGCACGCTCCAGGTGGGATACACAGTGATCAACGTCCCCAGTCCTCGCGTAGAGCCGCGCCGCGTTATAGTGCGCGGCGGCGAATTCGGGTGCCGCCTGAAGCGCGGCCAGATATTCGGCCAGAGCCTTCTCCCTATCTCCCAGGGCCTCAAAGGCCGCTCCCCGGTTGCTTAACGACTCCGCGAAGTCCGGTCTGAGGCGAACGGCGTTCCCGTAGTCCTCTACCGCGCGTTCGTAGTCACCCAACGCGTCGTAGGCGAGTCCCCTGTTGTTGAGCGCCTCGGCATCCTCCGGGTCCAACTCCAGCACGCGGGAGTAGTCCGCGATCGCGGCCTCGATATGCTCCAGGTAGTAATGGGTCCTGGCCCGGTTGAAGTAGGCGTCGGCGTTCGATGGGTTGTGCTCTACCGCGGTACCGTAGTCTTCGATGGCCTCATGATGCCGCCCCAACTCGTCCAGCGACGCTCCCCGGTTGAGGTAGGCGTTGGAAAGGTCCGGACGCAGCGCTATGGCCCGGTCAAATGCCTCCACAGCCTCCTCATGGCGGGCCAATCTCGCCAACACAACTCCGGAGTTATAGACGGCTTGCAGGTAGTCGGGCCTGATTTCGAGAGCGCGGGCGTAGTCCAAAACGGCCTGGTCCCGCTGCCGAAGGTCATCGTAGGCGTTACCGCGCTGGTAATAAGCCTCGGCCAGCAAGGGTTCCCGCTCCAGGGCCGCGTTCAACTCGCTCACGGCTTCCTGGGGCCGGCCCAACCTGAGGTAGCTCAGCCCGAGGTTGAACCTGGCGTCCGGATCGTCTGGTTCGGCGAAAAGCGCCTTTTGGAACGCCTCCGAGGCTTCGGCGTAACGCCCCACCGCAAAGCAGCCATTTCCATACAGCAGACCTTCCGGCTGTGGGGAAGACGCGGCGATTTGGTCCAACGCTTCCTCCACTTCCCGCCGTGGCTCCCCGGTGAGTCTCCCGCCTTGCGGCCGAGGGGTTATCCGCCTTACCCCAACGGAGTATTCTTCCAATAACTCGGCAAGTCTGGTGAGAAATGGGTTGTTTGGCTGGGTCAAAGTTGGGGACCGTCCTGATGCAGGTTAATCTAATTCGGGTGAAGAAGTTCCGGTATTGTTCGCGAAGCCACCTAACAAGGATAGCATATCACGGATTTTCCGGGCCGCATCTTCTCGTTGAACCATGTCCTGTTCCCCCTTACAATGGACCCTGACCGAGCATTTCAAACTAGGGAGTCAAACGTGACCCAAGCAGCAGACACCAATATAACCATATTTACCCACCCAGACTGCGCCTACTCCTCCGCAGCCAAGATGGATTATCGCAGGCGCAAGGTAGCGTACCTGGAAGTCGACATCTCAAAAGAGCCGGACAAAATAGCGGACCTCCTAGAGCATTCCAAGGGAGAACGAGTCACCCCGGTTATCGTCGAGGACGGCACGGTCACCATTGGCTTTAAGGGCGGCTATTGAGACTTCTAGCCCGGGCCAGTTGGCCCGAAGCATGCGGAAGCTTCTGATTCCCTAATCCCCAACCACAGTGGGCGTAAAGACACCACCACTGACACTTGCCGGTTGTGGGGCCAAAATCGCTATGCTAGGATTCGCCTTGACCCACGAGGCGGCTACCCGAACCCACCCGGCGGCATGACACGTCTATACCACGTCAAACAGCAAACCTCGTCAATCACGTAAATGCCATGGACTCAGGGTAGCCGGTCAATGAAAAGGAGTGAGGATGGCAGGTATGGATAAAGACAAAGAGGCCGCACTTGAGATCGCCCTGGGGCGCATTGAAAAGGACCACGGTAAAGGCGCCGTGATGCGCCTTGGGGAGATAAGCCAGCAACTGGCTACAGAGGTGATCCCCACCGGGTCGTTGGCCTTGGACGTCGCCCTGGGCGCGGGTGGAATCCCCAAGGGGAGAGTCACCGAAATATTCGGGGCCGAGTCAGCCGGAAAGTCCACGTTGGCAATCCACATCATGGCTCAGACTCAACAGTTGGGCGGTATCGCCGCCTATATCGACGTGGAACACGCTCTGGACCCCAACTACGCCGGCAATTGCGGCCTTGACCTCGCCCATCTGATCATTGCCCAGCCAGACAGCGCCGAACAAGCCCTGGATATCACCGAGCAGCTTGTCCGCAGCGGGGCGATCGACTCCGTGGTAATAGACAGCGTCGCCGCCCTTGTTCCACAGTCGGAGATAGAAGGCGATATGGGCGACACCCATGTGGGCCTTCAGGCAAGGCTTATGTCACAAGCCTTGCGGAAGCTCACCTCGACGATACACCGCTCCCGCACAGCCGTGATATTCATCAACCAGCTAAGGGAGAAAATCGGCATCTCCTACGGCAACCCGGAGGTCACTCCCGGCGGTAGGGCACTTAAGTTCTACAGCTCCGTGCGCATAGACCTGCGGCGCATCGAGTCCATCAAACAGGGTTCGGAAATCATTGGAAACCGAGTACGGGCAAGAGTCGTCAAGAACAAGATCGCGGCCCCGTTCCGCGTTGCAGAGTTCGACATTATGTTCAATCAGGGCATAAGCAAGATGGGCGACCTCCTCGAGCTAGGCGCAGACCAGGGGATCATCAAGAAATCAGGGTCCTTCTACTCCTACGGCGAGACAAGGTTGGGCCAGGGGAGAGAGAACTCCAAGGAATTCCTTGCCCAGCACCCCGAAATAGCCGCGTCCGTGGAGGCCCGCATCCGTGGCCAGGAGCCCGGACAGGAGCCCGCAACGGAAGTTGCCTCGGCCACGCCTGAAGCATCTGGGGACTACACGCTCCCCGGCTCCCCGGAATTGGATAACTCCAAGTAATCACTTAGGCCACTGACGGCGAAGCAACACAGTGCGCACCAGGAAGGCACGCGTCAAGCAAGCCGGGGGCGGCACTTTGGCTCAGGCATGGGAAGCCGCCCTACGCTTGCTTGCCCATCGCGGCCGTAGCGAGTCAGAGGTCAGTCGGCGCCTTTCAGGCAGGTTCAGCCCCGAAATTATCTGCCGCACCGTCGCCGCACTCAAGGCGCGGGGGTACCTGGACGACGCCGCGTTCGCCAGGCACTGGAGGGCGAGCAGGGAGCGCGTTCGCCCCAGGGGAGAAGCGTTGATCCGCCGGGAGTTGTTGGGATTGGGCGTTGCCTCGGATATTGTAGTAGACGCGTTGCAGAATTTTGACGCTTATTCCAATGCCTACCGGGCCGGTGAAAAGCTGGCGCGGCGGCTACCCGCCGACGACTTTCCGGAATTCCGTCGTCGCCTCTGGGCACACCTTCAGCGCAGAGGGTTCCATTCCGGCGTCATCTCCGAGGTGGTCCAGGACCTGTGGCGAGAGCTAACGGAGCTTCTGCATGGCGATGTAGACACCCGCGGCGATGAAAAGCAAGGTGTAGAGGCTGAAGAAGTTCAGGAGAACCACGGAAACGACGTAGGCTAATACCACCGATATGCCCGCGGCGAGAGACAAGAGGGGGCTTCGCTTTTTGTTGACGGACCGGCTGGTGAGCTCTCCCGAAGCATATCCGATGGCCACGGCAGGCAACGAGGCCAGGATCGCCGGCAGCCCCCCTTCAAACAACAGGATGATAAAGAGGTTGTAGAACCACCAAAGGAATCCGCCCCCGATTCCGACCATACCGGCGACGCCGAATCCCCGGAGATAATGTGTGCGTTGGACGTCGAAGGTTGGCATCCGGACCGCCCGGCCACACTCCCGGCAGCGGATCCCCACCGGCGCTTGCACCATGCACTGGGTGCAAATAGACCTACCGCAATGGCCGCAGGACAGCCGCGTTTCGACCCCCGGATGCCATTCGCAGTATGTGACCGCCTCCGGTTCTTGGTCCATCTGCTGTGTATGTTCCGTGCTCACAGACCGCTCCAGGTCCGGCTAGTCCGAAGTCCGCGGTGACCGGTGGACCCACTCCGCCTTATCGTCCACGTCACGGTCAAGGAATAGCCGATTGAATAGAACTTTCCTCCGGGGGAATCCCTCATGCAATGGCGTCCAGTTGGACAACAACCGTTTCAACACAACCAGCGTTAGTACTCCAATAGAGTACCAGGTTACCACAATGGGGTCCCCTGCAATGACCGTCCAGACCGGGCACAAGGCCAATCCAACGAGCACCCAGACGCCCGAACTCCGGGTCAACGCCCAACCCGCACCCACCACCAGCAAAGAGGCGATCAGGACCGGCGGCGAGAGAATCAAGAAGCTGCCTAGCGCTATCGCGATTCCTCGACCTCCCTGGAATCGCAGAAATACGGACCAATTGTGCCCCGCCAGCGCCAGTAACGGCGCGCCGATCAACAGGACCGACGATGCTTGACTTGGACCCAACACATACCAGCCGGCTACCACTGGTGCGGAACCCTTCCCGAGGATATCGAACAGTCCCAAGGGGACAACCCAGAACTTGCCCAGGTGGCGGTAGGCATTAGAGGCCCCAACATTGCCGCTGCCATATTCCCGAATATCGATCTTCTTAAGAAATCGGGCGGCGAGGTAGGCCGAGGGGATAGAACCCAACAGGTATGAACCGATGTACAGCCCGGCGATCTCTGCTATCACGATGGGGATACGAGCGAACGGCTAACGCAGATTCCGGGCCGCCTCTTCCAATCGCTCCACCGTCTCTAGAGGCGGGCCCAGGGCGCCGGGCAGAAGCTCGCCTGTATTTCCCAGCCCGTGGTAGTCGCTGCCACCGCATGGGATAAGGTCGTATTCTTTGGCCAGGTCAGCCAGGTGGCCCACCGTTTCGGCATCGTACTGGGCGTAGTGGACTTCCATGCCCATCAACCCGGCGTCCTTCAAGAGAGCTATGGCCGGCTCCATGTCCACCAAATAGGCGGGATGCGCCAACACCGGGACCGCTCCAAACCGCTTCAATAGGGCTACCGCCTGGTCCGGAGACATCTTTGAGCGTTCCACGTAGGCCAAGCCGTTGCGGCCCAAGTATTCCGGGAAGGCGTCCTTGGGCTCTTTGCAGTAACCCTTCTCCACCATGGCGAGCGCGATATGGGGCCGGCCCACCGCGCCGTCGCCCGCAATCTCCTTCACCCGCTCCCAGTCTATGTGAATGCCCAGGGTGGCCAGCTTGTCCACCATTGCTTTCCCGCGCTCCAGGCGTCCATCCCGGAATCGCCCCAAAAGGGCTTGCAAGTCCGGGTCTTCGTGATTCAGGAAGTATCCCAGCATGTGGACTTCGTCGCCCGGGATATCCGTGCTGATCTCGATGGCTGGAATGATCCTCAAATCGGAAAACTCACCGGCCGCCTCGAACGCCTCTGCCAGACCCTCAGTCGTGTCATGGTCTGAAATCGCAACTTGCTTGAGGCCTTGACTGGCAACCAACTTCACCAACTCGGTGGGTGAAAGCCTGCCATCCGACGCCGTGGTATGCAGGTGGAGGTCCACCAATGCACTCATGCTATTTCACCGTCCTGTCCAAACGCTTGATCGATGAGGCCTTCCCAGTTTCGGCATCGACTTCGATCACGACTGAATTCATCATCACCGGCCCACCGGCTACAGTCAGCCGGTGTGGTAGGCCGGTCAGGAAGCGGTCCAATACCGCGTCTGCCTCGCTGCCGATCACCGAATCCACCGGACCGGTCATTCCCACGTCGCTCACGTAGGCCGTTCCCATGGGAAGAACCCGGGTATCTACGGTTCCAACGTGGGTGTGAGTACCCACCACGGCGCTTACGCGGCCATCCAGGTACCAACCCATCGCCTGTTTTTCCGAAGTCGCCTCAGCGTGGAAGTCCACCAGGATCACTTTCGGCCCGTCGTCGTCCACTACTTCGTTGAGGATACCCGTGGCGGTACGGAACGGGCAGTCCAACGGGGGCATGAATACCCGGCCCATCAGATTCAGCACCATGACGCCGTCGTGGACCATGTAGCCCCGGCCTGGAGCATCGGGGTAGTTCGCGGGCCGCACCAGCGGCAGCCCTTCGTCCATGTGCGGGACGATCTCTTTCTGGTCCCACACGTGGTTGCCGGAAGTGAGGACGTCCACACCGCTTTCCAGTAATTCGTAAGCTGTCTCCAGGGTGAGGCCGAAGCCTCCCGCCGTGTTTTCGGCGTTCGCTATCACCATGTCGATGCCGAGCTCCTCGCGCACTTCGGGCACCAAACGGCGGATGGCGCGCCTCCCGGGACGTCCGATGATGTCGCCAATCATAAGTATACGCAACGGAGTACTCTCTCTCGGGTGATTCCCCTTACAAAGCCAAAGGGGGCCGGGAATTAGCCCCGAGCCCCCTTTTCACGTTCGATTTGAGGTCGACTGCAAGGACTTCCAGCCCCAATAATCCAGGCCTCAGGCAGACCCGGGAACCAGGCCGGCGGAGGGCCCGGCGCCCTTGAATCTATCTGGCGTATTCCACGCTCCGGGTTTCTCGAATTACGGTGACCTTGATCTGACCGGGGAAGACCAAGTCCTCCTCGACCTTTCTTGCGATGTCTCTGGCCAGTTCCGCGGCCTTGACATCATCCATGTCGTCGGGTTTGACCATCACCCGGACCTCGCGGCCCGCCTGAATCGCAAAGGCCCTTTCCACGCCATCGAACACGGTTGCCGCCTCTTCCAGATCGCGGAGCCGCTTAACGTAGAGTTCCAGGGACTCTTTGCGCGCACCCGGACGGGAGGCGCTTATGGCGTCGGCTGTGGCGACCAGGAAAGACTCAATGGTCTCGTGCTCGTCGCTATGGTGCTCCAGGATACCCCGGTAGGAGCTATAATTGACCCCGTGCTTTTGGGCGATCTCCGCGCCAATCTCGGCGTGGGGCCCGGCCACCTCGTGGGTCAGGGCTTTGCCGATGTCATGGAGCAGGCCCCCGACCTTGGCCACCTGCTCGTTTGCGCCCACCTCGGCCGCGAGCATCCCAGCCAGGAGGCCAACTTCCACCGAGTGCTTTAGCACGTTTTCTCCGTAACTGTACCGGTATTTGAGCTGCCCGAGCAGCCTGACTACCTCGGGATCAAGTCCACTCACTCCAACGTCAAACGTGGCTTGCTCTCCCGCTTTGCGGATGGTCTCTTCGATGTCCTTTTGGGACCGCTGCACCACATCTTCAATGCGTGCGGGCTGGATCCGGCCATCGGAAATAAGCTTTTCCAAGGCCAGCCTCGCGACCTCTCTCCTGACGGGATCGAAGCAGGAAATGGTCACGACTTCCGGGGTGTCGTCGATGATTACGTCGACTCCGGTTAGGGATTCCAGGGTCCTGATATTGCGCCCTTCACGGCCGATGAGACGGCCTTTCATCTCATCATTGGGCAAGGATACTACAGATGTTGTGGTCTCGGACACGACGTCCGTGGCCAGTCGGTTAATGGCAAGGGTAATGATCCGGCGCGCGTTCTCATCCGCGCTCGCTTTGTGTTCCTTCTCTAGCTCGTAGTAGCGGCGCGACAGGTCCTGGCGGGCCTGATCTTCGCCCCTCCTGACCACGATGTCACGTGCTTCCGCTACGTTGAGTCCTGCAATTTCTTCAAGGGCTTCCAACTGCCTGGACTTGAGCGTTTCAGCTTCTTCGAGGGCGTGCCGCACCTCGGTCTCGCGGGTGTTGATCTGCAACTGCTGCTTCTCAACCGCTTCGGTCTTTCGCTCCAGTTGTTCCTCCCGCTGAACGTAGCGGCTCTCCATTCGATTGATCTCTTGCCGCCGCTGCTGTATCTCGGATTCACCGGCGGAGCGGATTTGGAGGACCTCTTCCTGGGCCGAAAGTAGAAGTTTCCGGTGTTCCTCCTCTGCTTGACCTCGGATGCGCTCGGCGCTCTCTCTGGCGGTGCCTACCCTTCTTCCATCAACCTTGCTTCTGTAGAACAGCCAACCGGCTATCCCGAACCCTACTGCCGCTAGGACGGCTAGGATAATGACTGTAGGTAACAAACTCATCACCTATCCTTTTCCGCCTAGTACACAGAGTTAGGAGAGCTACTCTCCCACGTATCTATGCTATCCAGAAGCGTAGGTGGTGTCAAGGAGATTCAGACTCGTTTGCGGAGCGCCAGGGGCGTGGAACTTTATAATGCGAACGCCCCTTCTCAGAGGCGGTGTTTAGTCACTCGGATCAACCTGGAAAAGGCTTCTGACTCTATGAGAGAGCATGGCGACCGTAGCCGAAATATGATACACAGGTGGCCGAGTTTCGTGAATAGGTTGTTCAGTCTAGTATAGGACGATTGCAAAGTCCTTAGACGACAGCATTGCGGAGTTGACAGGCCACTTGGCATGAGACTCGCCAAAGCTAAGGGGAGGTTCTTGAATACCAACGTGAAGGTTCCTCGAGCGACTTCGCAATTGTCCTAGTACTACAGTCGCAGGTAGTTCTTGGTAGAATGAGGTTACTTTATCAGGTGGGTGAGGTGAGGAATTGGCCGGGGAGCGGGGAGAGGTGTTGGAAGCGGCCCGGTGGGCCAAGGGTATTGAGGAAGTGCACCGACGCATTGGTTCACGTTTCTACCGGTCGGAACCCCGCCGGCGGGCACTGGCCTATGTGAAGGGACTGCTCAGTCCAATAGAGCGCAAGAACGGGTGGCAACTGGCGGAGCAGGCGGGCGATGCTACACCCGACGGGGTACAGCGCCTGTTGTACAACTACCGGTGGGATGCCGACCTGGTTCGAGATGATCTCCGGGACTACGTGGTGGAGCATCTGGCTGCCGCTGACGGGGTGCTGGTGGTGGACGAGACTGGGTTTCTGAAGAAGGGTAGCAAGTCAGCAGGGGTGCAGCGGCAGTACAGTGGGACAGCGGGTCGGGTCGAGAATTGCCAGATAGGAGTATTTCTCACGTATGCCACGGCTCAGGGCAGGGTCCTGCTGGACCGGGAGCTGTACCTGCCCCAGGTATGGGCTGATGACCGCCAGCGCAGGCTGGAGGCTGGTGTGCCGGAGGAAATAGACTTCCGGACCAAGCCACAACTGGCCCGGGTAATGGTGGAACGGGCGGTGGAGGGGGGAGTTCCCTTCGGCTGGGTTGCTGGAGACACGGTTTATGGCAGTGACCGCAAGTTGCGGCAGTGGCTGGAGCAACAGGAAATACCCCACGTACTGGCGGTCAAGCGCAATGAGAAGCTGTGGGCCCTGACGGATAAGGGCTCGCGCCAGGTGCGGGCGGACCGGCTGGCGCCTGGGGTGGAAGAATCGGGCTGGGTCCGGTTGAGCGCCGGTAATGGGGCCAAGGGTCCCCGGGTCTACGACTGGACCAGGGTGGCGATCCGGCCTCTGAAGGAGCCAGGCAAGGGGTACTGGCTGCTGGCCCGCCGCAGCATTGCCCAGCCCGAAGAGCTGGCCTGGTACGTCTGCTTCGGCCCAGCGGAGACAAGCTTGGAGGAACTGGTGAGGGTGGCAGGTATTCGTTGGACCATCGAGGAGTGCTTTGAGGAGGCCAAGGGGCAGGTAGGGCTGGACCAGTATGAAGTGCGGAAATGGGAGGGCTGGTACCGGCATATCACCCCCGTGTCGTGGCACGGGGCAGGCTCTGGCCATGCTGGCCCATGCCTACCTGGCGGTAGTCCGGCAACAGGCCAACGCAGGTTGCTGCGGAAAAAAGGGGGAGAGCCGGAGTGGGATGAATCCCTGATACCGTTGACGGTCCCCGAGGTGCGCCGACTACTGTACAAGTTGATCTGGCAGCCCAGGCCATCACCGAAGAGAGTGCTGGCCTGGTCCCGTTGGAGGCGGCGCCACCAGGCCCGGGCCCGCCACTGCCACTACCAGCGTCGACTCCGACATATCAACCAATATATGCGACTGTAGTACTAGGGAACGAGACGGTATTCTCAACACGCGCTGGCAATCAGATTAAGCCCAGCTTCAGATACACCAAGGCTATGGAATCCCGCAGTATCTCCACGCTCTTGCTGTACCCTTTGGTTCTCCTCTGCAGCCCCCGCAGTGGATCCCTCAGTTGCGACTGGATTCCCTCGTTCCAGTTCACTTCCCCCCCTTGCCCACCAGGCGCCGGTTGCGGGGCAGAAGACCGTATACCATGTAATCAACGCTGCGGTATCTCCCGGCCTCCGGCAGTTGCATAAGCAGCCTGGAGGGGGTCTCCTCGCTGCGGTCTCCCACCTCGAAACAGCCCCAGCGCCTCCCGTCAGCCTCCACCACCACCGCCGTCCAATTCCAGACCTCCCGCCTCTTCTCCCCGCGCCGCGCTCCCACATAGGTCCACATCTCATCGAAGGAAATCACCCGGGCCGATGCCATCCCCGGTTGCCGCTCCGCCCGCAGCCGGGTCATCCGCCCCATCAGCTTCCGGGCCTGGCGGGCTTTTTTTGACCCAGGAAAAGATAGTGGCCGGCTTCGCTCCCAGCACCCGGCCGGCGGCGGTGATGCCTGTGCCTTCGGCGTACATGTCTAGGGCCTGGAGCTTGGTCGCCTCCGGGAAATAGTGACGGTTGCCGTCGGGGATGAAGCGGTAGTGACAGCCGCGGCAGCGGTAAGTCTGCTTGCCTCGGGGATGGCCGTCCTTGGGGTCCAGTTGGACCCACAATGGGGACAGCGCGGGTCATGACGGTGTAAACACGGGCGCGGGCCATGGATCCCCCTCATCGGAACCAGGATGCAATTTCAATTCTACATAACCAGCGCGTGTTGAGAATACCGCGGCTCGCAGCCTATTGAGGCGACCTGCTCACTGCCCTATAATGTGACTTAAACATGGTCGTTTTCGGTACCGGCGCACCACCTCGCAGCACTATCCCAACAGGTGACAATACATGGCGAAACAGGACTACTACCGGGTGCTGGGCGTATCCCGGACCGACAGCGAAGAAGAAATCAGAAAGGCCTTTCGCAAGAAGGCCATGGAATTCCACCCGGATAGGAACAAGAACGCCGGCGCCGAGGACAAGTTCAAAGAGGTCAACGAAGCCTACCAGGTCCTTTCCGACCAGAAGAAGAGGGCCCAGTACGACCGATTCGGTCATGCCGGGATGGGATCGAACGGAGGCTTTGACCGCCCCTTTGATGGTTTCGACGTATTTGGCGGTTTCGGGGATATCTTCGACTCCTTCTTCAGCGATGCTTCCGGCCGGAGGACGCGGCAACCCCAACGGGGGGCAGACCTGCAACAGCGGGTGGTACTCAGCTTTGAAGAGTCGTTCTTTGGCTCCGAGCGCGAGGTGGAAATCACCCGCCTGGAACAATGCCGCAAATGCTCCGGAGCGGGTAACGAACCTGGAACTCAGGTGGACTCCTGCTCCACCTGCCGCGGAACAGGTCAGGTCCGACGGTCTCAGCGGAGCGTCTTCGGGCAGTTCTCCCAAATCACGCCATGCTCCGACTGCCGCGGCTCCGGAAGCGTCATCCAGTCCTACTGCTCAGACTGCAAGGGCGCAGGAGCCGAACGCCGCAAGCGCAAGATCGCGGTCACCATTCCCGCCGGGGTCGATTCCGGTATGCAAGTAAGGCTCAGCGGCGAAGGGGACATGGGTCAGGAGGGTGGCCCCCCAGGCAACCTCTACGTTTACGTCGACGTCAAGCAGCACGACGAGTTCTATCGGGACGGCATAGACCTGGTTTACACCCTCCCGGTGAATCTCGCCGAAGCAGCCCTGGGAGCCAAGCGGAGGGTGCCCACTTTGGATGGCCCCGACCAGGTCCTTTCGGTGCCGCAGGGAACAGGCGCAGGCGCGGTGTTTCGGCTCAGAGGCAGGGGGCTTCCCGACGTGCATAGCGGCCGGAAGGGAGACCTTCGGGTTGTGATCGACCTAAAGGTGCCCAACGACCTGAACTCTCATCAACGGGGGCTGCTGGAAGAGTTGGCCCGTTCCTTCGGTTCGGCTGACGACGCCGGAGAGGAAGGCCGGGACGATGATGGCCATGACAAGGGCCTGTTCGAGCGGATAAAGGGCGCATTCGGCTAGTCACGGATTCCCCGGCGGTCCGCGCCACTTGTTGGGTTGACCAAACCTGGTCTGGAATGGCCGCTTGACCCGGGCCGCAATGCCGCCCGGGTTTTTTGTCGGGAGGAGAAATGGCCTGGCAGGAACTTAGTATCCGCGTCCCTTACGAGTACGTGGAACCTGTGTCCTACCTGTTCAGCCGGTACGGGCACGGGCTCTCCATGGAGAAGGACGGGGAAACCGAAGAGGCCAAAGAAGCTTGGACGGGTGAGGACCCCGACCGGGAGTGGGACGGCGTTGAGCGGGTGATGCTGCGCACCTACCTTCAGCATACATCCCGTCAGCGATTGGCCCGAATCGAAGTCGGGCTCAAGCTCGTGGGACTACTCGAGCCTTTAGAAGATCTGACCATCACCCCTGTACCCGAGATGGAGGACTGGCAAACCCAATGGCGCAGCCACTTCGATTTGCTGAAGGTTGGTTCCCGGTTGGTCATCAAACCAACTTGGATCGACTACGTTCGCTCCGGAGAGGAGATAGTCGTTGAATTGGACCCCGGCATGGCGTTCGGCACCGGGTACCATCCAACGACACATACCTGCCTCGAGGCGTTAGAAGACCTGGTGACGCCAGGGATGACCGTGCTCGACCTGGGGACAGGTTCCGGTATCCTGTCCATCGCAGCGGTCCACCTCGGGGCATCAAAAGTGGTCGCGCTCGATATAGACCCCCAGGCAGTACGGGCGGCACGCCAAAACTTCCGCCGCACCCGGGTGCAACGACAGGTGAGTCTGACCCAGGGCACGGTGCCTCATCCGCTGGCCGGAGAAGGCCAATTTGACCTCGTCGTAGCCAACATATCGGCCCGGGCAGTGGGAGAGAGGGCCCCGTTCATCGCCCCAACATTGAAGCCCGGCGGCATGTTGATTGCTTCGGGGATCATGATCGAGCAACAGGCAGGCGTGGAGGAAACCCTTACCGGCCTTGACCTGACTCTGGAAACGACATGGCCCAGGGACGAATGGATCAGCCTGGGATACCGGTCACCAGGGAGTACCTGAGCGTGAGCATCGGTATCCCGCAGACCAAACACTCGCCGCAAAAGACGCTGCGGCCTCCGGTTGCATTATCCAGAGGCAGAATGTACCATCCTCCTGATTTCGGACGAACGGCGCAAATATGGAAGTAGTGGACCTCAAACGATTCGAGATCACAGGGCCCTTGGGGTCCGGCGCGGACTATGAAGTCCGCGCCGCGATTGACCTGGACACTGGTGCGCAGGTTGTCTTAAAACGCCCTGTTCCCCAGATGATCAGTCGCCAGATGCACGGCAGCACGGAGACCCGGACCGACCAGATGCTCGAGGTCTTCCAAATACTCCCTAGTGGCCTCCCCGGGGTTTCCCCAATAATCGGGTACTCCGAGCGCACGAACCACGACGAGATCTACGGCGATGCCCTGGGCCAGGAGTACCGGGTAATCGTCGAGGAACGGGCTATTGGGATTCCCCTCATGGTTGGGGATATGAGGGCGCGGATCCAGCGTGTTCCCACCGGCGTCGGGCAAAACCTGTTTACCCTGCACCCGTTGAACCCGGTAGACCAGAACGACCCGTTCCCGGTTCACCGGCAGTTGCTTGACGCTCAGGAGGCGTTCCTCGCCGCAGGCTATGTGCTCTTCGACATGCGGCCCCAGAACCTCTTCTACCAACCGGGTTCGGGGCGGCTGACCATCATTGACTGTGCGGACCTGGCGCCAGTGGAGGGGGCTCCCAGCCCCAGGGGAGGCCCCGTCCGCGACGTGTTCGACTCATACCTGGAGATCCTGAAGTTCTACAC
Source organism: Dehalococcoidia bacterium (assembly GCA_965197545.1). Taxonomy (GTDB): domain Bacteria; phylum Chloroflexota; class Dehalococcoidia; order Lucifugimonadales; family UBA3495; genus CATOSP01. Next base: position 625,009 of record CBDANJ010000007.1, on the reverse strand, counting down.
CACTGCGCAGAGGCCTCCGGACCAGGCGGGTGGTTACCGGGACCCCTACGGGCAGCGCCCCGTGGTCAATTTCCAGCAAGAACTCGATGCAATGTCGCTAAGCTACAGCGGGGCCGAGGGTCCTGTGAGCGACGCTGCCCAGACCGTGATTGACAAGCTCAAGGAGAAAGCATACTCAGACCTTTCGGGCTTTCGCCATGACCTAAACCACTATTTGCACACGGTGGCGGCACGCAACCAACAACTCCCCTTTGGCACCCAGGCGATTCAAGCCTGGACCGAAGCCCTGGACATGCTCAGAGGCGATTATTGGAAGCGATTCTTGTTCGATGCCGACACCGAATTGGCGGGACTGAGCCCATGATTCAACCCGCAACCCAGCATCGGACGAGACAGAGGTTCTAATGGCAAACAACAATGCGAAACACCAAACGGTAACCCCCAAAGTACTGAGCAACTGTGAGGACCGGCGGATATGCTCGGAAGCAATGTAGCGTCATTTCAAGACAACTCAGCCCACGGCGAAGACAGCTTTCTAATTCGGGACCTGGGCAATGATTCCTTTCTTGACGGGGTCATGGACGGGGTCACGGGTCACGGCGGTGAAGAGGCGAGTCAGTCCGTCGTTGAAGCCCTGAGCGCGGCGTCACTGACCTCCCCGGACGATGTGGCCCAGGTCCTGGAAGAGCTGAACGAGGAGTTCTACCAGGTTGGAGGGGGGCGTTTCCTGCTTACCACGGTTTCCGTCGCCCTTTACCTGGACGGTAAGCTCCACGTCCTGGGCGCCGGGGACAGTCCGATATTCCTGGTGGGACCCGACTCGGCCGAACAGCTTACTGGTAGAGTAGGGGGGTTCCTACATGTGGGAGTCGCCAAAGCGATCGGGTCGAGCCAGGGTAAGCCCAACCTGGTCCGGACCGAGTTCGATATCGAGCCCGGTAGCCGATTGGTGCTTGCCACCGACGGAGTCACCGATAATGTGATGGCCTCGGAGCTGGCGGACATGGTGCGGGCGGCGGCAACCCCGGACGAAGCGGCCGAGAGGGTCAATGCCCTCGTGGAAGCCCGCATCAACGAAGGCCAGGTGCCGGAGCAGTTGGGTAGGCGGTCCAGGCACGATGACCGGACGGCTATCTTCCGATTCTTTAACCCATAGGCCCGAACATCGGCGCGACCACTAACGTTTCGGTCTAAACCCGGGAACCGAACACTTGTAGCGGTTATGGTAACTTGCTACAATTCAGCCGCCCCACCACCACTGCGGAGCGTGGGACCAAGCCCAGACAGGAACTATAGCAGTGGGGAGAATCAAGGTTGAAATCACCGGTCCCGCCGGGCATGGTCTTTAATTTCGGTAACTGAAGCGGCGCTAGACCCGGTTGGAGTTGACCCCTACAGCGGAGCGCCAAAAAGCCTGGAGGCCAAACTGGAAGTCTGGAATTGCCTCAACTCGGCCGGTGTCGTGGTGGATGCGGTGAGGCGCGCCAAGCTGGGCTTGGACCGTGGCATTTGCGGAGCGCTCATGGGACCCAGCGCTTACTCTATACAGTCTCGACACACTCAGTACATCGGCGATGTTGCCCGAGAATCGGCCGAGCCGTTTATCACCTACGGCGAATCGGGCAGCCGAGGCATCCTTTCCAGTACATAGAGTCGGAGAGACTGCTTGAAAATCGCGATGGTGTCACCCTATGACTTCACCTGGCCGGGCGGGGTGACGGCCCACGTTACCCAGTTGAGCCGCGAGCTAACACGGACCGGCCACGATGTTCGCGTGCTGGCCCCTCACTCCCCCTCCCGAGAACGCGAGGACGACGAGACGTTCGTCCACCTGGGAAGATCGGTCCCGTTGCCCAGCGGAGGTTCCATAGCCCGGGTCTCCCTCTCCTGGTGGCTTTACCCCAAGGTGCGGGCACTGCTCAGGGACGAAGCCTTTGACATCGTACATCTGCATGAGCCCATGGCCCCGATCCTTCCGCTATGTGTGCTGGAGTTTTCCAAGGCGGTCAACATCGGAACTTTCCACGCCTCCTACAAACGACAGCACCTCTACCGTTTTAGCCAGCCGTTAATCAAACGCTGGCACCAGAGACTACACGGCGGAATCGCGGTTTCTCCCGCCGCCCGCCGGTATGTGAGCGGCGTCTTTCCCGGAGACTACAAGATAATCCCCAACGGCATCGACGTGGACCGGTTCGCCAAGGACCCTGAACCTTGGCCCGAGTACCAGGACGGGAAGACGAACATTCTCTTCGTAGGCCGCCTCGAGCGGCGCAAGGGGCTCAAATACCTGCTGGAAGCGTTCGCCCGACTCAAATGGGACCGGCCAAACGTGCGTCTCATCGTGGTTGGTCCCGGCAACCTGGACCGGGACTCTCATCAGATACTTAGCTCCAGGGCGTTGCAGGACGTGGTATTCGCGGGCAGAGTGTCCGATGACGACCTACCCAGATATTACGCCACTGCGGACATCTGTTGCTCTCCCGCCACCGGATCGGAGAGCTTCGGCTACGTGTTGCTGGAAGCCATGGCCTCCGGCAAGCCAGTTGTGGCCTCGGACATCGAGGGATACAACGCGATTGTAGACCACGGACGGCAGGGGTTGCTGTTCCCCCGGAAAGACTCCGAGGCGCTGGCGGCGTCGCTGGCACGGTTGATCGACGACCCAGACCTAGCTGAGTCCATGGGAGTCAGGGGGCGGGAGGATGTCGAACAGTATCGCTGGGAGCGGGTAGCCGGACAGGTCGAAGAGTTTTACCTCGACTGCTTGGGGTCAACCAATGGGAATACCTGGACGAGAACAGTTTAGAGGCGCGGTCCTCCGGTACGTCGAGATTCCGGGAGCGCGCTTTCTCCATGCTCTGAAGTTTACTCCCAATTCCATTACCCTCCTTGGCTTCGCCGTTTGCGTCGTTTCCGCGTACCTGGTCGGGGCCAACTTGCTGCTCCTGGGCGGGGTGGTGTTCCTGTTGGGCGGGGCCCTGGACCTTTTCGATGGGGCCCTGGCGCGGCTCACCGGCAAGACCAGCTCATTCGGCGCGTTGCTTGACTCGGTGTTCGACCGTCTTGGAGAGGCTGCTCTTTTTGTCGGCCTGGGCATCTACGCCCTCCGGGCGGGACTCGGAGACCGGCAATTGCTCTTGTTCATCACCGTCTTACTGCTGGCCCTGATCTTCTCCCAGGGGGTCAGCTACCTCCGAGCCCGCGGCGAGGGACTTGGAGTCTTCATCCGTTCCGGCCTCATGACCCGGCCCGAGCGGGTCGTGCTCCTGGGCGTCGGTCTGCTCATCGACCAGATCTTCTGGGTCCTCCTCCTCATTGCGGCGGTCTCGTGCTTCACGCTTTTCCAGCGTATGTTCACCATCCGTGGCAAGCTGGACGAGGGTGGATAACCCCTACCATCCCGTGTAAACTGTAGGCGTCCCGGCCCGCCCTAGGGAGAGGGTTTCCCACCCCCCTGGTCTTGAATCCAGCCTTCCTGAGTTGCCGGACCTAACATCCATCGCTCACCCAACAAACGTCATCACGTCTGGAGCCTGGCGCATGACCCCGCAGAACCTGATTTCAGACCAGGACAAAGCCCAGCTCAAGCGCACCTTTCGTAAGGACCTGAAGGGCCCCGTGCGCATCCAGGTGTTTACCCAGAAACCATCGGTGATCGCCATTCCTGGCCGCGAATGCCGTTACTGCCCGCAAACCGAACAGCTTATGGAAGAGGTTGCGGGCCTCTCTCCAAAGATTGGTTTCGAGACCGTGGACTTCTACGCCGACTCCCAGGTCGCCAAAGAGCAGGGTATCGCCCGCATTCCGGCGATTCTCCTCAGCGCCGACGGCTCGCCGCGGCTCAAGTTTTACGGCGCACCCCTGGGCTACGAGATGGCGACCATCATAGAAGACATCAAGACTATCTCCCGAGGGGTCAGCCCCCTTAATACGGACACTCGAAGGAAACTGCGTCAGATCAACCAGGCTGTACATATCCAGGTATTCGTGACACCCAGTTGCCCGTACTGCCCGGCATTGGGACGGATCGCCCATGCGATGGCCCTGGAGAACCCGCTTGTCTCCGCCGACGTGGTGGAAGTCCAGGAATTCCCGAATCTGGGGCAGACGTATGGAGTGCGGTCAGTACCTCTCACCGTGATCAACGAAAACATTCGGTTTGCCGGCGTGGTTAGCGAAAGCGAGCTGCTGGAAAGAGTCTTGCAGTCCGGAGTGCGGGCCGACACGGGACCCGAAAGCTAGTCTCACCCACTCTGGGACCCAGCCCGCAACCAACCCAATATTTCACCTAACAGAAACTCGGCCAGGAGAATCCGTCTTGCCCAATGAGCTAAAGGGAGAACTCAACGGCCACGGCCTCAGAGTCGCCGTGGTGGTCGCCCGATTCAACGAAGTGGTAACGCGCCAACTCCTCTCCGGGGCGCTGGACACCTTGGAGCGCTACGGAGTCAATGACTCAGACGTCAGCGTGGCCTGGGTCCCAGGCTCCTTCGAGCTGCCGGTGGTGGCCAAGACCTTCGCCGAGTCTGGTCGTTTCGATTCGGTTATTTGTCTCGGTGCGGTGATCCGCGGCGAGACCAGCCACTATGACATGGTCGCGGGACAGGCTTCCAGCGGAATTGGACGCGTGGGGCTGGAGACTGGCGTCCCGACCATTTTCGGAGTGCTCACCACTGAGAACATGGACCAGGCCATCAACCGCGCCGGCGGAAAGTCGGGAAACCTTGGCAGCAACGCCGCGGCTGCGGCCATAGAAACGGCCCGCCTCGTGCAGGCGATCAACACGGGCTAGTCCCCGGAGGCGGAGATGAAGTTCGGAATTACCATACCTAACAACTGGGGAGTAGCCGACCCTCAGCAAGTGTTGGACCTGGGTCCGATGGCCGAGGATTTGGGCTACGACTCCCTCTGGGTGATGGACCACCTTTTCAACACCGGGTACATCAGGGAACGGCTGGAAGACAAGCCTTATTACCACCCCCTCTCCACCTTATCCTATCTGGCCGCCACCACCAGGAAAGTGCTTCTCGGCACATCGGTGTTGGTTCTGCCCTACCACAACCCCATCGAGTTGGCCAAGTACGCCGCCAGCCTCGACCAGATATCCGGCGGACGGTTGACCCTGGGCGTGGGGGTTGGCGCAATGACCGAAGAGTTCGAGGCCTTGGGCATCCCCATGAATCAACGGGCATCACTGACCAACGAGTCCATCGCAATTATGAAGGAGCTATGGACCAACTCCAGCCCCAGCTACCACAGTCGGCGGTGGAGCTTCTCAGACCTCTTGTTCTCGCCCAAACCGCTTCAGAAGCCCCATGTCCCACTCTGGATAGGCGGCTCCAGCCCCGGGGCCTTGCGCCGGGCGGCAACCCGCGGAGACGGTTGGCACCCCTCCGGCCTTTCGCTGGAGGAATTCAGCATTGGCCGTCAAGACATTCGGGAACAGGCTGAAGCGGCTGGGAGAGACCCGGACTCCCTGGTTATGTCACTCAGGGTAGAGGTACATGGTGGCCTGTCTAGCCAACGTGCGGCGGACCGTGCCCGCCTGTCCGGGGACGACCCGGAGGGAATGATCGCATCGCTCCAGGCCTACGAAAGCGCTGGGCTCGACCACGTTGTTCTTGCACTGAACTCCGGGGACGTGCCTGCTATCACCTCGATGATGCAGCGCATCGCGGAGAACGTAATTCCCCGCTTCCGGTAGGCGGACCACCGGAATCCCGGTTCGAAGTGACCGCCCGTTATTCTTGAGAACGGCTCCAAGGTCCAGGGGCTTGGCTAGCCCGGTTGGTCAGGACTTGCCTCAGGACCGGGCCGCTGGTTCGCATCGTTCTCCCTGCGTTCCTGTTCTTCCACGTACTTGCTTATGTCCGCCCAGACCTGCCTCAACTGGACCAACTCCTCGTCGGAGACCGGTGACGCCCCGTAATAGGTGACCTGAAAGTCGTCCACTATGCGGCCAACCGGGCCTTCGGGCAGGGCCCCCTCCAGAGTGCCCTCATGCTCCCTTGGGGTCTGCCATTCCTCCCTGCTGCGCCCTCGACGGGCCGCCAGGCCAAGAAGAGCATGGTAGAACTCCCGAGGGTTCCTTGGCGTGGGACCCCGGGGGATCCCGCGCCGCCCCATGGCCATCAAGTTCCCCAACAAACCGTTTGCTATGGCCGCCAGGTCTTCGTTGACCTTGCTCCAGCTAAAGACCGATTCCCTGGTTTCTTCCACCTCTCCCGGCACACGGAACAGACGCCGGAACCGGAAGAGCTTGTAGAGCAACCAACTGGCGAAAGAGGCAGCCACCAGGAAACCCACCAGTTTCAGGGTCAGCACAAGCAGCGGCGGGAGACCTCCCTCACCCGCTTCTTCCCGCATCGTTTCGTGAAACTGGCGGATCTGCTCTTGGGCCCGGGCGAGTCCGCTCAGGTCGCCGCCGCCGAACCGGTCGGAAATCCAGGTGCCGAGAGCCACCAGCAGACCCGCGATGTACCCCAGCGCCAGCAAGACCGGTTTCAAGACCCAGAATCCGATCTCACCAACGACCTTCAGCAGCCACCGCGTAACATCGTCCAGTCCACCAAGTCCAGCGGCGCTTACCAGAAGACCAGCGGCCAACACTGCTCCCACACAAACGCAGATGGGGAGCCACCAATGCATTCCCATTATCTGGCCCTCTCCGGCTTCCGAGGAGAAGCGGGCCAGGGACAACCCGATCAGGCCGACCCCGAAGAAACCAATTATCATGAATCCGCTAATTACATCCGAATCGCTCATGCTGTCTATAATCACTGCAAGGAACAGCGCTATCAGGCCCCACTGGAACGAGCCCCGCACCGAGTCCAAAGATACCTCGTCGTGGGCCAGGGAGCCGCAGCGCCACCAGAGCAGCACCAGGAACGCGAACACCAAGACCTGCCTCAACGCGACTCCGACCCCGGCATTTACAAACGCGCCGATGGGGATAATTCCCATCCCCGTGGCGAGGTGGGCCAGTATCAGCACCGAAACCAGGCTGGCCCCAAGCCCGAGCGCGCCCCGAAGGTTTGCGGTGAACCGTACGGTCTGCACGTACAGGGAAAGCAGGTAGGCCCAAATCGCGCCGAGCCAGACCACCCAGAATGGCAACATGGCCAAAGGCTGCTGGACCGCTACTCCGACGATGTTGAACACCAGGTAGAATCCGCAAGCCTCCAGGAAAAGCGCGGTCCCGGAGACCAGACTAATGCGAAGGAACGGGCTCATGTTCGTCCAAAGCCTCCAGGACTCTTCCCACCCGGTACATTCTCACTCCGGGCGGCTGAATTCCTGGCGCTCCGTCTCCGGCGAAGAGTATCTGCACCTCATGTCCGGACCTCTTGATCTGCTCTATCTCCTCCACCAATGCCCGGGTAATCACAGCGGTAACGAGCATCACGGTTGCTCCCGGCGACAAGGTGCGTCTCTCCTCCCGCAGGACTTCCACCAACGGCGTCACAACGTAGGGCCCGGCCATCGCCAACGCCTCCAGGACCAGGCTTATCTGTGAGGAAGACGCGCCCATCGGCACGGTCAACCACTTACCCGAGTAGCTGGCCACGGCGTTGCTGGCCAACCCGAAGGTATAGCCCCGCTCTGCGGCGTAATGGGCCACCGAAGCGGCGGCGGTCACCGCGCGCTCGAAGTGACGCCGGTTACTGCCCTGCCAGGCGTGTTCGCTCGTGGTCGCATTCATGGCGATGAGGACATTAAGCGAGACTACCGGCTCGAATACCTTTGTCTGGAGACGCATTTTGCGGGCCGTTGCTTTCCAATCGATGTGTTTCATCGGATCGGTGGGCTGGTAGTCCCGCTGCCTGACAAACCGTGTCGTGTCCTGGAACAGTGGGTTGATCCCTTTGGTGTCTCCCAAAGGGTGCTCCTCGGAGAATACGAGCCGGCCCAGGTCTACAATTCTCGGATAGACCAGCAGGTAATCCACCTCGGACATCCGGGTCTCGGAGGCGCTGAATCCGAAGATATCGCCGCTACGCAGGCGCGCCGGCCCGATGCGGTGATAGCCCCGGGAATTGCAGCGGAGGGAGTATTTCCAGGAGGCTTTCTGGTATGGAAGCAGAGATGTTGTAATGGTGTGCTGCTTCGTCACGTCGGTGTTGCTGCCGCGCAGGACCGCTCCCGGCAAGTCCAAGCCCTGGGGGAACGTGTCCTGGATATCAACCCAGATCAGCGGCAACAGCTTCTCGTTGGACAGAGTGACCGTGTATTCTATGGAATCGCCGATAAATGCGCGGCGCTGAGACAGGCCACGTTCGTGGGCAACTCGTTCGAATGCGAACTTCTCCCAGATCCTCGCGGCCAGAGACACGATGATGGCCAGAGACCCCACGACCAGCAAGAGACCCTGGCTGGCCACGAGCCCAGCGAACACCAGGATGGAGCTGATTGTCAGCCAGAGCTCGTTGCGCATTTGGCGGTGGCCGGTGGTCAGTGATTAGTGGCCGGTTGCTAGTGGTTAGTCGACAGTTGCTCGTAACTTATACCGACTGGCCTCCGGTCACAAACCACCGGCCACTGTTAAACCGGCACCTCGACTTGTTCGAGGATTTCGTCGATAACTCGCTCAGGAGTCATCTCCCGCAACCGGGCTTGAGACTTGAGGATGATGCGGTGACACAAGGCATAGGGGGAGAGTACCTTGATATCGTCGGGTGTTACATAGTCCCGGCCCTGGATGGCGGCGAGGGCCTGACTGCATCTAAACAAGCCTATCGTGGCCCGGGGACTGGCACCCAGTTCCACGTCGGGATGGCAGCGGGTGGCTTGCACCAACCGGACGACGTAGGTCCGAAGTACCGGTTCGAGGTGGACCTGCCTCACAGCCTCCTGATAGGAAACGATTTCTTCCTCGCCTGAAACCGGCCTCATCTCGGACAATGGGTCGGAGGACTGAAACCGGACCAACATCGCCTCTTCTTCCGACTCCATCGGGTAACCCAGCTTCAGGCGCAATAGAAACCTGTCTAGCTGGGCTTCCGGCAGTGGAAACGTCCCCTCTAGTTCGATGGGGTTTTGAGTCGCGATGACCATGAAAGGATTGGGGAGGGTGATGGTTATGTCGTCCACCGTCAACTGGCGCTCGCCCATGGCCTCCAGCAATGCGGATTGTGTCCGGGGAGTGGCTCGGTTTATTTCGTCGGCCAGAACGACCTGGGCAATTATGGGGCCAGCCCTGAACTCGAACTCGCCTTCTTTCTGGTTGTAGTAGTGGATGCCCGTGATATCGGAAGGCATCAAGTCAGGAGTAAACTGGATTCGTTTGAAGGAGCAATTCAGGGAGCTAGCAAGGCTTCTGGCGAGGGTGGTCTTTCCTATCCCCGGCACGTCCTCAATCAGGATGTGCCCTCCACTAAGCACCGCTGCCAGTGTGAGTTCTATGACCCCGCCCTTTCCAACCAACACGGTCTCAATGTTGGCTTTGATCCTGGCTGCCAGTCGGGCGACCCCGCCAGAAAGGGAGGAAATTGAAGCCTCTTGTTGTGCCATGGGCTATTTGGAGCGCTTGGCGGGGTCGAAAGGCGCGTCCTGCCGTTATCGACGACTCAGGTGCTCTTCCACCTCCCTGAGGTCTTTGAAGGAGTCTACACTCCGCCAGAACGCCTTCGATTTGACCGCGGAAATCTTCCCGGCCTCGGCCAAGCGGGGGAATGTCTCAGTCTCGTGGTCGCCGATCTCGGGCAGTTCCTGGGACATTCGCCGATCGAAAAGGTAAATGCCGGCATTGATCCAGTGGGGCAACTCCACCTTCTCGCGGAATCCAATCACGCTCTCGTCATCGTCCATGTCCACCAAGCCATACGGGCTGACGAAGGGGACCACCATGATCGTGGCTTGGTGTGAGGGGTCGGCTTCTTTGCTCTCCCGGTACCGGCCGGCCAACGCGCTGAAATCTTCGTCGGTGATAATGTCCCCATTAAGCACCACGACGGTCTCTTCTTCTTCAGGGACCAGCGGGAAACCCAGCTTTATCGCTCCTCCCCTGCCCAAGGGAGTATCTTCAACGCTGTAATGCGCCCGGATGCCGAAATTCCGGCCGTCACCGAAGAAGTCTTTTATCACCTGCCACCGGTACCCGGCCAGAAATACGACGTCGGTCACGCCGCCAGTCTTCAGCCACTCGATCTGATGCCAGAGGATAGGCTGCCCATGCACAAGCACCATGGGTTTGGGCACAGTGTCGGTCAATGGACGTAGTCTTTCGCCTTTACCGCCTGCGAGTATGAGCGCATACATGACACTGCCCTTGCGGTTATGGATTTGATCGCACCCGACCGCCGAGCGCAGCCTAATATAACCGTATCCTGGGTTGGCGGTCAAATAAATCGTCGACCATAGGCGAACGACCACGGAGTCGGAAAGCGGGTCATTATCCCATTGATGCGATGGCTATCCCGAAGGGAAGAGATCAGTGGGACAGGGGTTGGCTACCCGGCCTGGGTTCGAACCAGGGCTTTCAGCTCCAAAGGCTGACGTGCTGCCACTACACCACCGGGCAATGAGTGGAGTCTACGTGAATACAGGACCCCACACATCCATTGTCCAGTCAACGCGGAACCGCGTCAAGTAAGCGGCTATACGTGGCAAGGTCTTTTGATTGCCAGACTTGGCAAATTGGTCCTAGGCCTCTCGCCATGCTGATCTGCCCGTATGTCCGGGGTTGACCAGGCATTCAGGAATTCCTGCACCGGGTTTCGCTTTTAAGGCTGAACATGGATTCCAGCTTTCGCGGAAACGACGGGAATTACGGGGCCTGAGGGAATGACGGATTGGTGTCCCGGGGCCTCCTGCGACGGACCGGTGGGTGGGCTACGCGAAGTCGTCTCCCCTGGCAGCCAGGAATCGCTGGAGGATCAAGGCCGCAGCCGCCTCATCTACGGAACCTCGTAGGCGGGAAGGTTGCCGCCCCGAATCCCGGATCAAGGCCTCGGCTTCGACTGAGGTAAAACGCTCATCGATAGTGTAGATAGGAATGAAAGTCCGCTTTCGGAGGGCGTTGATGAACCCGTTGACTCGTTTGGCCTGCGTGCCGTGGGTCCCGTCCAGGGAGTAGGGCATCCCAACGACTATGCCCTCGATGCGGCGCTCCCCGCTGGTTTCCAGAATTTTATCCAGATCATCGGAGAGCCGGGAGCGCGACAGGTGACCGGCAGGGAAGACCAGCGTGGTGGAGGTGTCCCCCACCGCGAGACCAATACGGCGCTCTCCCAGGTCCAAGGCCAGCAGTTTCAGCGCCTCGGCTCCCACATACTTGGTTAGGTTAGGGATTGCCGCACAAGGGCCGCCACTCCGGACAACGCCTCGTCTAGTTTCCCGGGCACCCGTCCGCCAGCCTGGGCGATCTCCGGGCGTCCGCCGCCGCCGCCGCCCATCACCCTGGCGGTGTCACGGGCCAGGTTGCCGGCATGGAGACCACGGTCCACCAGGTCGGGAGTCAACATCGCCACCAGCAGGGGATTTCCATCCGCAATGCACCCCAGCATTACGACCGCGCTCCGAAGCCTGGCCTTCAGGAAGTCCCCCATCTCACGCATCGCCTCGGGGTTGGAGGCGGAGGTCCGCGCCGCTACAACCTTCACGCCGTCGACGTCAGCGACCCTACCCAAAATGGCTTCGGCTTCGGTGCGGAGGACTGTGCGCTCGACCGCAGCCAATCTCCGGCGCATATCTTCGTTGTCCCGGATAAAGCTCTCCAGCCTCGCTTCCAGGTCTGCCACAGGGGTCTGTAGCCGTTGGGAGAGAGCGTCCAATTTGGACGATTGCTCGACGAAGAGCTGCTCGGCGGCCCTGCCGGTCACCGCTTCGATGCGCCTCATACCGCCACCGATGCTTGACTCTCCCAGCACGAACATGGTCCCAATCTGGCCGGTGGCGGAGACGTGGGTCCCTCCACAGACCTCCACGCTGAAGGCCTCGCCGTTGGACATGCTCACCACTCTCACCACGTCACCGTAGCGGTCTCCAAAAAAGGCCAGGGCTCCTTGACCCACAGCCTCGGTGTAAGTGGTCTCCAGCGACGAGACGGCCAGGTCCTCCCTTACCTTGTCGTTGGACAGGGACTGCACGGACTGTATCTCCTGGGGTGACAAGGGGCTAACGTGGCTGAAGTCGAAACGCAGCCGCTCCGGGCCAACGTAAGAACCTGCCTGTCTGACGTGCGCCCCCAACACCGACCTCAAGCTGGCGTGTAGAAGGTGGGTGCCGCTGTGGTTGCGGGCCGCGTCCAACCGGCGATGGATGTCCACCTCCGCGGTCACGCGTTCGCCCAGAGAGATGTCTCCCCGCGCCACGACTCCCCGGTGGACGATAACTCCCGCCACGGGGCTCTGGGTATCCTCCACGCGGACCAGACCACTGGGAGATGATATGGCTCCGTGGTCGCCCACCTGTCCGCCTCCTTCAGCGTAGAAGGGTGTTTCCTGAAGCACAACTTCCACACCCTGGCCCTGCGTGGCGAACCCCGTTGATTCCCCCTCAACCATAATCGCGGCGATCACCGACTCCTGGCGGAGGTCCTGGTAACCCACGAACCGGGTCCGCTCCACTCCCAAGTTTTCGTAGGCGGAAAGGATTTCCATGCTGCCGGTAAACGCCTGGGCCGCCCGGGACTGTTCCCGCCGGGAGTCCATCTCCCGCTGGAAGCCGTCCATGTCCACTTCCAGCCCAGCTTCTCGTGCTATCTCGGCGGTCAGTTCCACTGGGAACCCGTAGGTGTCATAGAGGACGAATGCCTCTCGGCCCGTGATCGAAGTACGTAAACGCTCGGCGGCTTCCCTTTGGTGGGACCCGCCGTTGGGTATACCGGATGGGCCGTTGTTTAGGGACTCGACCGCCTGGGTGAACGCGTCGTCAAACAGCCGGGACCCTACGTTTTCACCGTGGGCATCTTCGCCCAAAAACCCCGGACGCGCTTCCACGACTTCTATGGGGGATGGGACTGGCATTCCGCCCGTCTCCGCGCTCGACACCAATTGGGAATATGCCTCCCTCACCACCATCATTTCTCTTAGGATCTCGTTACCGCGTCCGAAGGATTCAGCAAACCGCTCCTCCTCCAGACGGATCACCCGGAGGATGAAGTCGTGGTTTTCCAGGAGTTCCCGGTAGCCGCCCCGGAAGTTCTCCAGCACCACCTCAGCCACGTCGGTCAGGAAGGGTTGCTCCAACCCCAGCCGCCGGCCGTAGCGGATGGCGCGGCGCACCACGCGCCGGAGCACATAACCACGGCCCTCGTTTCCGGGCACCACCCCATCGCCTATGAGAAAAGTGGCTGCCCTGGAATGCTCCGCCACGACGCGAAGGGCGTAGTCAGTCTCCAGGTCAACCGCGTAACTCTTGCCGGTCAACTCGCAGGCCTTGGCCACCATCGGCCACAGGAGGTCGGTCTCGAAGATGTTTGACTTCTCTTGCAATACTGCAGCCGCTCGTTCCAGGCCCATTCCGGTGTCCACGCTGGGCGCGGGCAATGGCGTCCGGTTTCGACCCGGGTCCTGGTAGAACTGCATGAACACCAGGTTCCATAGCTCTACGAACCGCTCGCAATCGCAGTTGGGGTGACACCCCGGAATCTCTTGAGATTTCCCGCTGTCCCGTCCCTCGCGGAGCAAAGCCGTCAACACATCCGGCTCAACTATCGGGTTGCAACCCTTCTCGGCGCCCCCGTCGTAATGCATCTCGGAACACGGTCCGGTTGGGCCCTCGGTCCCCGCCGGACCCCACCAGTTGTCGGAGTCCCCGTAGCGGTAGATACGCTCCGGCGGTATACCGATCTCGTCGTGCCAGATCGCATAGGCTTCGTCGTCGTCCAGGTGAACCGTGACAAAGAGGCGATCGGCCTCCAGTCCGAATCCCTGGGTCATGAGTTCCCAAGCGAAGGCTACGGCGTCATTCTTGAAATAATCGCCGATGCTGAAGTTGCCCAGCATTTCGAAGAAGGTCAGGTGCTTATGGTCGCCGACCTCGTCGATGTCGGTAGTGCGGAAGCTTTTCTGAATGCTGGTCAACCGGCGGTTCGGGGGAGTCTGCTCACCCATGAAAAAGGGCTTGAAGGGCACCATTCCGGCGCTGGTAAATAGAAGCGTCGGGTCTCCCGCCGGAATGAGAGAGGCACTGGGCATCCGCAAATGGCCGCGCTCCTCGAAGAACCGCGTGTACAATTCCCTGATCTGGTCACCGGTCATCACTTTCGACCCATCTTCACACGTTACGGATTGCGTTGCTGTGGCCGAAATTGTATGCCACCTGGAAATTAGCGTCAATTGGCTCCAACCGGATGAAAGTCGGCTGTTGACCCTCGCCGAGCCCGCACACTAAAATTAACGGGCAATCAACGGCGTTGCCACCCGCTTAGCGTCAGCGGAGCTAATCATGGTAGAAGGGGTTTAGAGGTGTAAATGGACTCCAGCATCATCGGAAAGATAGACAAGGCCAGAAGATACGCCGAGGAAAAAGAGCGGGTCACCATCTCCGAATTGAGCGTCAAGTTCGAAGGCAACCACAACACGTACGCCGTGAACTTCGAATCGGGGAAATGGTCCTGCGAGTGTCACTTTTACGAGACCCGGGGAGTGTGCAGCCATATTATGGCTCTCCAACGTATTCTGGCCGGGATGCTGGTCAATAAAGAGGACGCGGCGGCTACGATCTAACTGGACCGCCTAGACCGCTCCACGAATCCTCCGGCACACGGCGCGGGCCATATCCCGCGCAGCCCAGGGCCTTTTCATTTTCGGAAAGGTGTCCCCTCTCCCTCTGGGAGAGGGTCAGGGTGAGGGCGTTCCCCCGTAAACTGACTTGCCGCGGCTACTACCATTGCTGGGAGAGTTGTCCCTAACCTCAGCCCTCTCCCCACGGGAGAAGGAGAATGAAAAGGCCCTGCCGCGCAGCCTGAGTTCGCTTTCTTTTGTCCCATCCGGCTGTTAAACTCGCTCCTAATACGGGCTGTTAAGGGCTGGCCAGGTGGCCGTGAACCGGAAGTTACGTAAACCACCGGACACGGAACGACAGGCCAGTTGGGCCGCACAGGTTGCAACAAGATACAGAAGAGCCGCAAGCGGGTTCCAGGTTCCCCATCTCGCTTCCTCCCGCCTTACAATACCCCGCATACCGCCTTTACTGGCTCGGAATGCTCGTCTCGGTCAGCGGGTTCCAGATGTTCCGGGCCGCCCAAGCATGGCTGGTCTATGAGCTGACCGGGTCTCCCCTGTTCTTGGGTTACGCCGCCGCCGCCAGCGCCGCACCGGGCATCGTCTTCAACCTCTTTGGAGGCGTGTTCGCCGATAAGCTGGACAAACGCATTCTGGTCTTGGTTACTCAGGCCGCCAACGCCGGACTGATCTCCATCCTTGCCATTCTCACCCTACTCGACGTTGTCCAGGTTTGGCACGTACTGGTCATCGTCTTCCTGTCGGGCTCGGTGGAGGCCTTCGATACTCCAGCGCGGCAAGCCATTTATCCCCACCTCATAGACCGGCGCGCGATGATGAGCGCGGTGGCGCTCAACTCATCCGTCTGGTCGGGCAACCGGATCATCGCGCCCGCCATCGCCGGTTTCGTCATTGCCTGGACCAACATGGAAACCGCTTTCTTCGCGGCCGCATGCGGCTTTGGCGTCATGGCCGTCGTGATGGTCTTCTTGAGGGTGCCCCCCATAGCCCAGGGAGGAAGGGGCAATCCGATCCAGGACATAGTCGAGGGATTGAGCTTCATCGGCCGAAACTCCATATTTTCATTCCTAATCGGGATGACATTTTTTAACAGCCTCTTCGGGATGGCCTACATTATTCTGATGCCCGTGTTCGCCCTTGAGAGTTTCGGACTCGGACCCGGCGAGTATGGGACTTTGCTTAGCGTCGGCGGAATCGGCTCGCTGATGGTAACCCTGTGGTTGGGCTCCCGCAGAGATACCCAGTACAAGGGCTTGCTCATCATCGGTGGGGCGGTCCTGTTCGGGATTTCGTTGATCGTGTTCGGCGTGACTTCCCACTACATCGGTTCCTACCACCTAGCCCTGGTAATCCTGTTCCTGGCGGGGATTGTAACCTCCACATACATGATCTCCATCCAGAGTTCGCTGCAAATGATGGTTCCCGACCGGATGCGGGGCCGGGTCATGGGTTTCTACGGGATGACGTGGAGCATTATGCCGCTGGGAGGCCTACAAGCTGGGGCATTGGCCAGCATCGGGTTCATCGGGGCCCCCTTCGCGGTGGTTATCGGAGGGGTTGCCGTGGCCGCATTCGCCATCGGTCCGGCATTATTAAACCGCAAAGTCCGTAACCTGGGCCGTGAGCTAGACCAGGGAGAGGCGGCGGCGGTAACTCAACAACCCCAACCCTCCGCCTCCTCCGACGGCCCTTGATATAGGGAGGCATCATGCAATCGAGAGACTTTATCGGATACGGAGTCAACCCGCCGGATGTCCAGTGGCCCAACGGGGCAAGGATCGCCGTGTCGGTGGTAGTCAATTACGAGGAGGGGTCCGAATACTCCATCCTCGATGGTGATCCCGCGGGAGAGACTTCCGGAGAGTCGCCATCCCCCGCCGGACCAGGGGAGCGCGACCTGGCCAACGAGTCTTTCTTCGAATACGGCAGCCGTGTTGGGGTGTGGCGCATCCTGAACATCCTCGACCGGTACAACGTCAAGGGCACCATCTTTGCCTGCGCGCTTGCCCTGGAACGCAACCCGGAAGTTGGTCCGGAACTCGTGAGGCGCGGACACGAAGTGATGGGCCACGGCAACCGTTGGGAGGAGTATTACAAGATGGACCGCGACGCGGAGCGGGAGGCAATCCGTGAGGCGGTCGCCACCATCACCAACGCCACCGGCCAGCGTCCCCTGGGCTGGTACACGCGGTATGGACCCAGCGTGAACACCCGGCAACTCGTTGTGGAGGAAGGTGGGTTCGAATACGATTGCAACGCCTACAACGACGACCTGCCCTATTACACCCCGGTGGACGGGAAACCGTGGCTTGTGGTCCCTTACTCCCTGGAAGTTAATGATTACAAGTTCTGGCGGGGAGACCTGCTGACCCCGGCGCACTTCTTCGAGGTGGCCAAAGCTTCCTTCGACACGTTGTACGAGGAAGGGTCCGCCCATCCAAAGATGATGTCGGTGGGCCTCCACTGCCGTATCATCGGCAAGCCGAGCCGGGCCGCTGGCCTGGACCGTTTCCTAAAGTACGCCTCGGAAAAAGAAGGAGTCTGGTTCGCTCGCCGCCTGGACATAGCCCGATGGTGGAAGGAGCATTACCCGCAGGTCTAGGCCGCTTGAGTGTTCGGCGGTTAGTCGCCGGTGTCCAGCCGTTACTGAGTGTGGTGGCGGGCTGGGCCACCGGTCAGTGGCCGGGCCGAGCGCGTCGTTGACACCGGATAGGGCTCACGTTACACTCCGGGTTGGGCAGGACTATATTGCAGCAGTCTCTTTTGGGATTTCTCGTCGTCGGTTTGAACCATCGGAGCGCGCCCCTGGAGGTGCGCGAGAGACTGTCGCTCAGCGCCGGTCAGCTACCTGGTGCCCTGGCCGCCATGCGGGAATTCGGCATTCCAGGCGCCATCATCTCCACCTGTAACCGCTCCGAATTCTATTCTATGGAACCGAGCGGCCCATCCCTTCGCTCAGCCTGGGGCATCGGAGACCAGCGCTGCAGAGAATTCCTGGTAGATTACTTCGACATCCCGTTGGTCGACGTCGAGCGGTACCTCTACTGCCACCGAGACGAAGACTGTATCAGGCACCTCTTCCGGGTGGCGTCGAGCCTCGATTCCATGATTCAGGGAGAGGACCAGATCATCGGCCAGGTGAGGGAGTCGCTGGATATCGCAATGCGGGCCGAGACCATCAACGGGCCGCTGCTCCAGCTCTTTCAACAAGCTCTTCGGGTCGGGCGAAAAGTGCGCCGGGACACGGGGATCGGAAAAAACGCCCTGTCTGTAAGCCGCGCCTGCGTCGAGATGGCCAGGAACACCTTGGGCGACCTGAGCCAGCTTCAAGCCATGGTAGTCGGAGCGGGTGACGCCGCCGGACTTGCCGCCAAAGTCCTGAACCTGTCCGGTGTTAAGGACATCACCGTGACCAACCGCACTCACGAGCGGGCCTTGGAGCTTGCCAACACCCTCTCAGGCCGGGCTGTCCAGTTCTCTGACATGCCCTCCGCGCTAACTGACGCTGACCTCGTGATTTCTTGCACCGGCTCGCCAGGGTACATTCTGAGTTCAGGCACGGTACAGCAAGCGATGGAGATTCGCCCACAGCGCCCGCTGTTCCTCCTGGACATTGCGGTGCCGCGCGACATAGACCCCGAGGCTGCCCAAATCAGCAACGTCACCCTTCATGACGTCGATGACCTGGACTCGGTCTCCCACGCCCACAGGCTGGAACGGAACGGCGAAGCGTCGGAAGCGGAACAAGTTGTCGACGAAGAGACCGCCGGGTTTCTGGACTGGTGTGCCGCCCAGAGGTCCCTTCCCACCGTGGTGGCGCTCAGGGACAGAGCCGAACAGATAAGACAGCGGGAGATTACCAAGACAGTCCGAAGACTGGACATGGACTTCAGCCAGGAGCAGCTTGCGGCCTTGGATGCGATGACCAAAGCAATGGTGAAGAAGTTGCTCCACGGGCCCACAGTCTACCTTAAGGGCCACGGCAATTCGGTAGACTTGCGTCTGGCCAGGGAGATATTCCAGTTACCCGGCGAGGAAGTTTAGAGGAACATTAGCGAGTAGAGCGACGGGTCCACCCACAACCTCCCGGCCCGGGGCGTCCGACGAGGACCCGCCAACGGTGAACATGACCTCATTAGTCGAGAAATACGCGCGACTGCCAAACGAGATCGACGAGCTTAGCCTGCGGATGGTTGAAGATGCGCTGCCGGACTCGCTTGATTTGACCCCGGCGGAGCGTTACGTGGTCTGCCGCATCGTGCGCGCCGAGGGAGATCCGGACATCGCCCGAGACGTGCGTTTCAGCCCCGGAGCCGTCGAGCGTGGTCTGGGGGCCCTGAAGAAACCCGTCGACGTCGTCACCGATGTCCGCATGGTTGAGGTGGGTATCTCCAGATCGTTGCTCAACCGGCACGGGATATCGACGCACTGTATGATCGACACACCATCGACCCACGAAAGGGCCCGGAGAGAAGGTACAACCCGCTCCGTGGCTGCTGTCCGGGAACTTGCACCGCGAATGAACGGGGCGGTCGTGGCCATTGGCAACGCTCCCACAGCCTTGCTTGCCCTCCTCGACTTGGTCAGAAACGGGGAGGTCTCCCCGGAACTGGTCATCGGTATGCCGGTGGGGTTTGTCGCCTGCGCCGAGTCCAAGGAAGAGCTACTGGCGACCGACGTTCCGTATATGAGTATAGTGGGACGTCGCGGAGGAAGCTCGGCGGCGGCGGCCACGGTTAATGCTCTGTTATCGTTAATGTCCGACGGAGCGACACAATGACACAAGAACTCCCCTCTCTGCTGACTGGATCGACGGATATTGCTGGAGGCCCTTGGGGCGTCGTCCTGGTTGCCCACGGCAGCCAGCGAGGGGCCAGCTCCGCAGAGTGCTCTTGTTCTTGGCGGATCCCGGAATCTGAAACGCCGGACTGGTGCATGAATTGTCCCAGCACTCCCCAGGGACTTAACGATGCAACTGCCCGGTTACAAGGAGCCCTTGGCGCGGACCAAGCTCAGGTCCAACTCTCCTGCCTCGAATTCATAGAGCCCCGCCCGGACCAGACGATACAGGACATGGCCGCTAAGGGGCTCCACCGCGTCGTCGTCATGCCGTATCTCCTGGGTCAGGGAAAGCATGTTACCCTGGAAATGGACGAAGTTCTCGATGAGGCCCGCGCGGGGTTGCCCGGCGTGGATCTTCGCTTGGCCGACGTCCTGGGCGCGGACCCCCGGTTGGCAGGCGTGGTGGTGGAAAGGGTGCGTACGCTGGAGGCATCCACCGCAGCCGCGACATCGCCAGGTGAGACCACTGGGGTCCTGGTGGTCAAGGCAGGCACCAAAAACCAATATGACGATTGTATCTGGCTCCACGAATTGGGGAAGACAGTGGAAGACAGCCTGGGTCAGGGTTACGCCGTGGCGGTAGCCCAATCTCATTACGGGGACCCCACGATAGAAGCGGGGGCCGCCCAGCTTGTTGACGAACGGAGAGTCTCCCGGATAGTCGTTGTCCCATACGTCTTCTTCCCGGGATTGATCCTGAAACGAAACGTTCTGGGAGGATTGGACAGGTTGCAGGTCAAGTATCCACGCATCTCCCTGGCGGTCACCCCTCCTCTTGGAGTCGACGACAGGGTAGTGGACGTGGCCGCCGACCGTGTCCGCCAAGTCTGGGGCCAGGTGTGACCGGAGATAGTAAGCCCTCGCCCCTATAGTATGAGAGCGAAATGACCGACGAAGCGAACAATTCGGACCGTCCCGAGAGCGACTACAGCCGCCAGACCGTCCGGAGGCGTGGGATGCGCACCGGGTATACGACCGGTTCCACCGCGGCTGCGGCCACCAAAGCCGCCGCGCAGACCTTGCTCACCGGGGCGTCGGTAAGCGAAGTTACGATACCCCTGCCTATCGGCCAAGACGCCACGTTCGTAGTGCAGCGCACCGAACGGTCGGCGGACGGAAGCCAGGTCACTTGTACGGTACTCAAGGACGGAGGCGACGATCCCGACGTTACTCACGGAGCCGAGATCTGCGCCACTGTATCCCTCGAATCCTCTCCTGCGGTCGCCAAGCCCATATCCGGCGGGATTGGGGTCGGCACCGTAACCCGTCCGGGCACCGGGATTGACGTCGGAGACCCGGCGGTCACACGTGTTCCCTACAGGATGATCGTCCAATCGTTGGAAGATGCGGCGAGGGATTTCGGCACGCCAGAGGGCAAGAGTCTGGTCGTCGAAATATCCGTCCCCGAAGGGGTGGAAATCGCCAAGAAGACCACCAACAGCCGGCTGGGCATTCTGGACGGCATTTCGATCCTTGGAAGCACCGGCGTCGTGCAACCCTACTCAACCGCGGCCTGGCGGGCGAGCGTCCACCTGGCCATCGACGTGGCTGCCGCCAACAGCCTCTCTCACCTGGTGTTGACCACCGGCACCCGAAGCGAAGAATTCTCCAAGCAACGGCTCGACCTTCCGGACATGGCCTATATCGAGGCGGGCATTTTCAGCGGACATTCGATGAAGCGTTGCGTCATGAGGGAAGTGGGCCGGGCGACCCACGCGGGCATGGTGGGCAAGTTTTCCAAGATGGCCATGGGGTATTTCGTAACCCACGTGGCGGGGAACAGGGTGGACACATCATTCCTGGCCAGCCTTGCCGCCGAATGCGGGGCCTCGGCCAAAGTGCAAGAGGAAATGGTGGGAGCGGCCAGCGCCCGCCACTTCCAGGAAATCGCCCAGGAAAACGGCCTGCTCTCGGTATTCCCTCTGATGTGCCAACGGGTCTGCGAACAGAGCCGAATATACCTGGGCGGCGATGCGGACGCGCTGATCATAGACGCTTTATGTTTCGACTTCGACGGTACGCTCTTGGGTCAGGCGTCCACGTCGCCCGAGGGTATACCATTGGTCGCCAACGCAGGCGCGTGACCTTTATGAGTGACCCTTATGGTTGAAACGGGGCACTCCAAGACGTTTCGCTCCTTGGGCCTATTCGACGAAGACTTCGAGCAGAGACGTCCACTCCTGGGGCAGATAACCAAGCGCGAAGTCCGAGCCGTGACCCTTTACTCCCTGGGCCTACGCCCGGGGAGCACGGTCTGGGACATCGGCGCCGGCACCGGTTCGGTGTCGGTGGAAGCAGGGTTGGTAGCCCACCAGGGAACCGTGTACGCTGTTGAGCGCGACGAAGAGAGCCTGCCTCTCCTGCGAAGCAACTTGGAGCGGTGGGGAAGCGGGAATGTGCGCGTCGTTCCGGGGGAAGCCCCAGAAGCGCTGACCCAGTTGCCAGACCCGGACGCTGTGTTCGTGGGCGGAAGCGGCGGCAACCTGGCCGGGATACTGGAGGTTGCGGCGGAACGCCTGGCGCTCCAGGGGCGGATTGTGGCAAACTTGGCTGCGCTGGAGCGAACACAAGAGGTCTACAAGAAATTGAAGATTCTGGGATTCCAGGCTGACGTGGTCATGGTCAATGCGGCGCGAGGGAAGGAACTGCCCGATGGCAGCCTGCGTCTAGAATCTTTGAACCCTGTGTTCGTCGTGACCGGGAGGCGGGAGGAATAACCGAATGAGTACGGGACAGTCAACCACCGGGTATGGCTGCCTCTACGGGGTCGGAGTCGGCCCTGGAGACCCGGAACTGGTGACCTTGAAGGCGATGCGGGTCCTGCAAGAGGTGCCGATTATCTGCGTGCCCCAGGCCGAGACCAGTCAGGACAGCTACGCGCTGGAGATCGTCCGCTCCTACCTGGACCAGGACAAACAAGAGATACTGCGACTCACATTCCCCACCGACGATGCCGAAGCAGCCGGAGAGGTCTGGCGCGGCGCGGCGGACCAAATAGGCGAACGGCTGTCCCGGTCCCAGGACGTGGCCTTCATCACCGAAGGCGACCCGATGCTCTACAGCACGTTTTCCTACGTGCTGGACGCCGTATGCCAACACTACCCGGACGCCCGCATAGAGATCGTTCCCGGTGTGTCCTCGGTTATGGCGGCCGCCGCCAGCTCCAGCGTCCCTTTGGTCACCCACGGACAACGGCTAGCCATCCTTCCCGCGGTCTACGGTATCGACGACCTCTCCGAAGCGATCGCCAACTACGACACCATAGTCCTAATGAAGGTGAACCGAACCCTCCTCCAAGCCCTGGCCAATCTTGAACAACTGGGACTGGCAGGGAAGGGCATCTACGTCCGCAGGGCATCCACCGCCAGGGAAGAAGTCGTCCGCGACCTATCAACTTTGTCGGAAGAGGACCTTGACTACTTCTCCCTTCTAATCATCAAGAGGTAAAACCATGACCTTAACTACCGGAAAAGTTTATATCGTAGGAGGCGGCCCGGGAGACCCGGAACTGCTGACCCTCAAGGCAAAGTCCGTCATCGAAAAGGCCGACGTCGTCATCTACGCCGATTCGTTGGTCCACCCATCTATAGTCGGATTCGCAAAGCCCGGTGCGGAGGTCCACGGGAGCAAGACGCTCAGCTTGCCAGAGATTATGGACCTCACCCTGGAATCGGTCCGTCAGGGGAAGACGGTTGCCCGCGTCCAGAGCGGCGACCCATCTATCTATGGCGCGGTCCTAGAACAGTTGCGAGTGTTGGAAGCGGAAGGCGTGGACTTCGAGATCATCCCTGGGGTTAGCGCGGCCTTCGCCGCCGCGGCCCGGCTCAAGACCGAACTCACGGTCCCCGATGTCTCACAAACCGTCATAATGACCCGTTTCGAGGGCAGGGTGTCAATGCCTCCCGGCGAACAACTCCAGGACCTGGCGGCCCACGGTTGCACACTGGTGATCTTTCTCAGCATAACCCGAATGTTCACCATAGTCCGCCACCTGTTGGAGGCCGGCTACCATGAGAACACACCCGTAGCCGTCGTCTACCGAGTCGGTTGGCCCGATGAACAAATCATCCGTGGCGACCTTACCGACATCGTGGCGAAAGTCCGAGATGCCAAGATCACCCTCCAGGCCATGATCATGGTTGGCAAGGCCTTCGACCCGAACCTGCTACGCACCGAACCCGACGCCGAAGACGGGTTCTCATCTTCCCACCTCTATTCCAACGAATACACCCACCTTTATCGGCGCGCACAGGCCGGGTAGCGTCCTCTTCAGGCGTCCGGTGAGGGTAGAGAAAGGGAGACCAGAGAGGGACCGGCGATGAGCAACACCGCCATCGTCGCTATTTCGCGAAACGGCGCCCGTCTGGGCCGGCTTATTGCGTCCGCGATGGCTCCGGACGCAACCCTGTACTTGGACCGGCGGTTCATCGTTTCCGGGGATCAGGCCCTCCCCTTCGATCTGCCCGCCCGCCCCGTAGTCCAGCAAGCGTTCCAGGACCATGAGTCCCTGATATTGCTCATGCCCGTGGGGGCTGCGATCCGGTTGCTCGCTCCCCGGTTGGCGGACAAGCATCTGGACGCGGGGGTAGTCTGTATCGACGACGCGGGCACATTCGCCGTCAGCCTGTTGTCCGGCCACGTTGGGGGCGCGGACCGGTTGGCGGAACGCGTAGCCTCCATCATCGGGGCGACTCCCGTGATCACATCGGCCTCTCATACGGCGGGCACAATTGCCGTGGACCTATTGGGACAGGACATGGGCTGGAGGATCGAAGCCGGTTCCACAACGGTTACCAGGGCCAGCGCGGCGGTGGTCAACGGCGACCAGATAGGCGTCTATCAAGACGCGGGCGAAAGGGATTGGTGGCCTTCCGGCCAGCCCCTGCCGGATAACATAGCGCTTTTCGGGTCCCTTGACGACCTCGCGTCCTCGACCTGCGCAGCCTCGTTGGTAATCACCGACCGCCTGCGTCCCGGAGACGGCTCCGGACCTGGTTTTCCCGAGTTCCTTTCAGGCAAGGCCGCAGTAGTGTACCGTCCCCGGAGTCTGGTCATAGGGATGGGCTGCCGCCGGGGTGTGCCTCTGGAGGAGTTGGAGGCGCTGCTCGATGAGACCTTGGGGCAAAATAATCTCTCCCGGGAGAGTGTAAGTTGCATCGCAACCGCCGATCTCAAACGCGATGAGGTTGGAATCCTCCTCCTTGCCGAGAGGCTGGGCGTCGAGGTCCAGTGCTACAGCGCCGAGGAGCTGAACTCAGTTTTCGATGCCGATGAATCCGGACTGCCTGGCCAAGCAGCACCCGGAGCGGACGCGGGGGCGTTCATCAGACCGACACCTTCCCCGGTCGCGCACCGGCTGATCGGGGTATGGGGTGTTTCGGAACCCGGCGCATTGCTGGCGTCGGGCGCCGGAGGGTTGCTGGTCACCCGGCAGAAGACCCAAAAGGCAACCATTGCCATAGCACGGATCGAGCCGGCCTGACCTCCGGCAGTTCTAAACACGTATCAATACTGTGGGAATCTTAATTACCGGCGAAGCCAGATGCGTCTACCTGCTAGCGCATTGACCGCATCTGCGGCTAAACTGTGTCCATGAGCGTATCTAAATCCGGCAAACTCTATCTGGTGGGTATCGGACCAGGGGATGAGAAATTCCTCACCCCAGGGGCGGTGGCCGCACTCCAACAATGCGACACGGTGATCGGCTACCGGCTGTATATCCAACAGGTGGAATACCTCCTATCCGGTAAAGAACAGATCGCCATGGACCTGGGGCAGGAGATGGAACGGGCGTCCCGGGCCGTCGAATTGGCGTCCGCGGGCCGCATCGTCGGGGTCATCTCTTCCGGAGACGCCGGGATTTACGGAATGTCCGGCCCCGTGTTTCTGGCTCTCTCCGAGGTTGGCTGGGACGGTCAGAGCCCCCAGGTAGAGACGGTCCCAGGGGTCTCAGCGATGCAGGCCGCGGCGGCGCTCCTTGGCGCTCCGCTGATGCAAGATTTCTGCGCCATCAGCCTGAGCAACCTTTTGACCCCCTGGGAGGCCATCGAACGGCGTTTGCAGGCCGCGGCCCAAGGAGACTTCGTGGTCGCTCTTTACAATCCCCGCAGCAGACGCCGCGACTGGCAACTATTGGAAGCGCGTCGAATCATGATGGAACACCGGCCGGGCACGACCCCGGTGGGAATCGTACGGGAGGCGTTCCGGCCCGGACAAAAGGTGACGATCACCGACCTGGAACACCTGGAAGAGCAAGCCGGTTCGGTGGACATGGTGACCACCGTATTGATTGGGAATTCCACGACCTACACCCACGCCGGACTAATGGCTACGCCCAGGGGGTACGAAGAGAAAAGGAGGTCGAATGGACCCTCCCAAGGGCCGTAGTAACCCGCCGGCAACTCGCGGTATGATACCATTGGCTAAAGGGCCTAATCGACGATAAAGACAAGATAT
This sequence comes from Dehalococcoidia bacterium, assembly GCA_965197545.1. Taxonomy (GTDB): domain Bacteria; phylum Chloroflexota; class Dehalococcoidia; order Lucifugimonadales; family UBA3495; genus CATOSP01. The sequence continues at coordinate 599,021 of CBDANJ010000007.1, read as the reverse complement.
AGTGGAGGGAAGAAGATGAAGAAAAAGGGAAACTTCTTGGCGGGCCTCATCGCCGGGGCGGTCGCCGGCGCCGCGGCTGCTTTGCTGCTCACTCCCAAAAAGGGACAAGAAACTAGAGAAATAATCACCGACCGCGCCAGTGACATCCGGGGAAGGGCCAGCGGCCCGATATCTTCCTTGCGTGACCGCGCCCGTAGGGTCAGGAACCGGGCTGGAGGAAACGAGTCCTCGGAAGATGAGTCCGACGGGTCCGCGAACGGGTCCGCCCAGAACGAATAAACCGCGCCCGATTCCCCGGTCTTGGCGACCCATATCCGGGCGCTTTCTGGGCTCTCCCCTGGTCTCGGCACAAATGTACTCCCTGACGGAAACACAATACGAGGCCTTTCCCACGTCGCGACCGAGCGCAATTGGAATCGTGACCTTTAGGCTCTTGCGCTCCAGACTGAGGGGAAGGCCTTCGTGTGTTAGCGTGAATCCGGAATAGTTTAATCAGTCGTAGATTCTGTCGAAAGAGCCGTCTCTTTCCCGTAGAGATGTTAACGACTATATGGTATTGCCCCGGAGTGTCCCATGATCCAAGCTGATGGGATCTGCAAGGCATATGGCCCCATTCAGGCCCTCCAAGACGTGTCCTTTCGGGTGGAAGCGGGCGAAGTTGTCGGGCTATTGGGACCCAACGGCGCAGGCAAATCGACGTTGATGAGGGTCTTAACCGGCCTTCTCCAACCTGACGCCGGGCAGGCATACATCGACAATCTGGACGTCGTATCCGACACCCTCGCCGTCCAGAAGCGCATCGGCTACCTGCCCGAGAGCGCCCCCCTTTACCCGGAAATGTCGGTCCAGACCCACTTGAACATGGTCGCCGACCTTCGTCAGGTCCCCAAAAGCGAGAGAAGGACGCTCGTATCCCAAGCGGTGCGAGCCACCTCGTTGGAGGACCAGTTGGCCAGGCCCGTCGGTCAGTTGAGCAAGGGCTACCGCCAGCGCGTGGGTCTCGCGCAGACCATCCTACATAACCCTATGTTGCTCATCCTCGACGAGCCTACCGCGGGCCTGGACCCCATTCAGATCGTCGAGGTGCGCCACCTGGTCCGGAGGTTGGCCGAACAAAGCACAGTATTGCTATCCACCCACATACTCTCCGAGGTGGAGGCGGTCTGCGACCGCGTTATCATCCTTCTAAACGGACAGATCAAGGCCGACGCCCGATTGTCGGAATTGTCGTCTCTGTCAGCCACAATCCTCGTGCTCCAGCCTGAGTCAGACGACGTTGCCTCGGAACTCTGGGAGCTTCCTGGAGTGCAGGCCGTGGACTCCCGGCAGACGGCAGACGGAGAGGAGTACAGGCTGATGGGCGGTGAAGAGAACCTCCGCACCGCGATATTCGATCTGGCCCGGAGGCGCAACTGGCCGTTGCAAGAGCTGCGAAGGGAAGTGCGCACGCTGGAGACGGTCTTCAATGATCTGGTCTCAGAGGGCGGCATCGACCTGGGCGAGGAGACCGGGACCGTTCAGTGATGGGCACGTGGACGCCAATGTGGGTCGTGGCCCGCAAGGAGATGCGGGCCTATTTCGGGTCGCCGTTGGCCATGATCTTCGTCGGCGTATTTCTCGTCCTCAGCTTCTTCCTGTTCTTCTGGGTAGACACATTCTTCGCCCGAAACATCGCCGACATCCGACCCCTGTTTCGATGGATGCCCATCGTGATGGTCTTCCTGGTGGCAACCCTCACCATGCGCCAATGGAGCGAGGAACAGCGGGCGGGCACTCTGGAAGTGCTCCTTACCCTCCCAATTCCCCGGCTTCAACTGGTGCTCGGCAAGCTAATAGCCGTGATGGGTCTCATAGGGTTAGCCCTTGCCTTAACCCTATTCCTGCCAATCTCCGTCAGCATACTCGGCGACCTCGACTGGGGACCAGTGGCGGGGGGATACCTGGCAACGGTCTTGATGGCCGCGGCCTACACCGCCATCGGCCTCTTCGTTTCCTCAAGGACTCAAAACCAGATCGTGGCCCTGATCGTCACAGTCCTCATCTGCGCGGTCCTCTATCTCATAGGTTCCCAGGACGTGACCGTGTTCGCCGGGGAACGGCTGGAGACCCTTCTGAGGGCGGTGGGTACCGGCAGCCGGTTCGAGAGCATCGAACGGGGGGTCATCGACCTCCGAGACCTGGTCTATTACCTATCACTCACCACGGTCTTTGTGCTGCTCAATCTGGTGTCGGTTGACATGAAACGCTGGAGCAAAGGGGCTAACACGGCGATCTACCGGCGCAACGCCACGATTGCGGCCGTCCTGATTACGGCCAACCTCGCGCTCTTGAACGCCTGGCTGTATCCCCTGTCGAGTCTGCGTCTGGACCTCACTACCCAGGGACAATTCAGCCTCTCCAGCCCTACCAAGGACCTGGTGAGCAACCTGGGAGAACCCCTTCTACTCCGAGGGTACATCAGCGACCAGACCCACCCCTCGCTGGCCCCCCTTGTCCCTACCATCAAGGACATGATGCGCGAATACGAGATCGCGTCGGACGGTAGAATTACCGCCGAGGTCGTGGACCCGCGACAAGAAGAGGGGCTGGAACAGGAAGCGAACCAAGTCTATGGAATCCGCCCTCAGCCCTTCCGGATTGCGGAACGCTACCAAACTTCTGTAGTCAACTCCTACTTCGACATTCTGGTGCGTTACGGTGACCAATTCGTGACTCTGAATTTCCAGGACCTTATAGAGGTCGAACCGCGAAGGGGCAGGTCGCCCGACGTACGGCTCCGCAACTTGGAGTTCGACCTGACCAGGGCGATAAAGCGCGTCGTTACGGGGTTCCAAAACCTCGACCTCGCTTATGCGGGTTTGGAAGAACCCTTGAGACTTACCGCCTTCGTCACTCCCGGCGCCCTGCCTGAATCAATGCAAGGCGTCGAAAGCCGGGTCACCACCGTAGGCCGCGAATTGCAAGAGTCCGCGGGAGGCAAGGTCCTGTTCGAATTGGTCGACCCGGACAGCCCTGATAGCCCGGTGACTCGCCAAGTCCTCCAGGAAAGCTACGGGATAGCGGCCTATCCGGTCTCCTTCTTTTCCCCTGACTCATACTACCTGCACATGGCGCTTGAGGCGGAAGGCGAGACGACTATCATCTACCCAGAGGGGGAGATGCGAGAGGACCAAATCCGGGCAAGCGTGGAAGCTTCCATCCGGCGCGCCGTCCCCGGGTTCCTCAAGACCGTCGGCATCTGGGCTCCACCGCAAGAACAGCCCCCAGCGCAAGGAGGAATTCCAACCACCATCTCTTCCTGGAACATCGCCGCGGACCAGATCTCCCAGGACTACACGTTGTCTCCGGTGGACTTGACCGATGGCAGAGTGCCCTCCGAAATCGACGTCCTGGTAGTGATCGCCCCCCAGAGAATGACGGATGTGGAGCGATTCGCAATTGACCAGTACCTGATGGGCGGGGGCGCAGTCGTCATCGCCGCGGGTAGTTACCAGCTATCCCCACTGTTGTTCGGCGGTATCCTGGCCGTGGACCCGCTGGAAGGCGGGCTGGACGAGATGCTGGACAGCTATGGGATCACTGTTGGCCAAGGCCTGGTGTTGGACCCGCAAAACCAACCCTTCCCCATCAGGACCCAGCGTAGGATCGGCGGGATAAGAGTGGCAGAATTCCAGAACATGGACTACCCATTCTTCGTGGATGTCCGGCGGGACGGCATGGCCAAGGAGAGCCCGGTTACAACCGACTTGCCCGCGATCACTATGCAATGGGCCACGGCGTTGGATCTCGACCAGGAACAGAACATAGACCGGGACGTTACGCCATTGCTATGGTCCACGGAAGAATCCTGGGTCTCCAGCTCGCAGTCGGTCCAACCAGACCCCACGGTTTTCCCGGAGTACGGATTCCCTGTAGAAGGGGCCCAGGCGTCGCGGACTTTGGCCGTTAGTATCCGGGGCCCATTCGAGAGCTACTTCAAGGGAAAGCCGTCTCCCTTCCAAGACGGGGAGCAGGCCGGGCAGCAAGAAGCTCGCCGGGTAATCGAGTCATCCCCGGAAACTTCCCGTCTGGTGGTTATGTCAAGCTCGGAATTCCTGAGCGACGCCGTATTGGAGATTTCAAGAGCAGTGTCCACCGACCGGAGTCTGCTGAACTTGCAGTTTTTCAAGAATGCCGTGGACTGGTCCGCTGAGGATGAAGACCTGCTGGGGCTTCGCTTCCGTGGAGCCCAATCACGCCTGCTCCAACCCCTGGATGAACGGGAACAGACCCTCTGGGAGTTAGCCAACTACGGAGTGGCATTGTTCTCACTACTGATCATAGGCGGCGTGTGGGCCATCCGGCAACGCAGCGAGGTCCCAATGACCCTGACCATAGACGGTGAACAACCGTGAACTTGCGGAACAAAGTTCTCGCCGGCGTTTTAGCGCTCCAGGCCGTAGTCCTAATTGGCGTGTTTTGGCCCAGGTCAGCCGGTCCAGGAATCGAACAACTCATAGGGGGTCTGGAAGAGCCTGATGTTGTCGCCGTTACCATTACCGACGGGGAAGGCAAGTCCATTCACATTGCCCGCAGCCCCTTTGGCTGCGTCCTGCCAGACGCTGCGGACTATCCCTGCGCCAAGGACAGGTTGCCGGATTTTCTCCGCCGCATAGTGCCGCTGACCACGGCGTCGTTGGTGACGGATACGTCGGCGAGCCATTCACGCCTAAACGTAGCCGAGGATAACTTCGAGCGTATCATCGAGTTGGATCTGGCGGACGAGACCAAGCGCAAGTTCTACCTGGGTACGTCTCCTCGCGGCCGCTCGGGACACGCGCGCATAGATGGCCGGGACCAAGTGTACTTGGCGCCGGGGCTTTCAGCCTTCGACGCTCCCGTGCGTGAGGACGCCTGGGTGGACCCCGTCTATTTCTCCGTGCCCCAGGAGCGGGTCAAATCGGTCACCATCGAAAACACGGCAGGCACAATCACCGTTGAACTGGAAGAGTCTGGAGACTGGGCGATCTCAGACCATGAATCGGAGCGGCCTATCGACCAGTCCAAGGCAGGGAACATGGTTAGGAGCGCCACTTCCATCCGGCTTGCGCGTCCCCTGGGCAAGGAGGAAATGGAGTCATACGGCCTCCAAGACCCCACCGTGGTCGTTACCGTGAATGTTGGCGGCGGGGACTCGGACTCCACCGAGCAAACGGTCCGAATCGGCGGCAAGCTGAACGCGGATGGGGGCTACGTTGCCAAGTCTTCGGAGTCTCCCTACTATGTGATCGTGGATGAAGCCGCAGTCCAGGCATTGGTAGACGCCGGACCAGAGAAATTACTAGAGGCTCCAGTGGAGCCGACCCCCGGCGGCTCCAACTAAACGGACGGCGGCCCCACGGGGAGCCCGAACATCCCCCTTAGCCACCGCGCCGGGGTTGACCCCCGCATCCCATTCCACCGAGGTGAGCCCATGCAGCCCAATTCAGAGAATAGCCTTGAACAAGACCTGCTCTTTGCTATGGTGAAGGAAAAATACGGACACCTGCTGACGGAAGAGCAGTTGGAAGGCGTGCGGGCCGCCGTATCGGGCCTCCGGGACGTGTTCCACCCGTTACGGGCAATCCGCCTGACCAACGACGTCGAGCCCTTTACAAATTTCAAACCCTTCCGAGGGGACTAGAATGGCTGACGAATTAATATATTCCACAGTCCGGCAACTGGCCGGGTTGCTCAGGCACCGGTCTGTCTCCCCAGTGGAACTCACCCAATTGTGCCTGGAACGCCTCGAACGGCTGGGGCCGCTTTACAACTCGGTTGTGACCGTAACCGGCGAACGCGCCCTGGCGCTGGCAAGGACCGCTGAACTGGAGATTTCGCAAGGACGCCATCGCGGACTGCTTCATGGTGTTCCCTGGGGGGCGAAAGACCTGCTGGCCACCTCGGGCGGCATTCCCACCACCTGGGGAGCCACACCGTTCAAAGACCAGCAATTCGATCGCGACGCCACCGTCGTCAGCAAGCTTGAGAATTCCGGCGCCCCATTGGCCGCAAAGTTGGCGATGATAGAGTTGGCCGGCGGAATGGGCTACACCCATCCGAACGCATCGCTGACCGGTCCACCGAAGAACCCCTGGGACCTTGGACGTTGGACCGGGGGCTCTTCAAGTGGGTCGGGCGCATCGGTGGCCGCCGGACTCGTACCCTTTGCCATCGGATCGGAAACCTGGGGCTCCATCCTCTCGCCTTCGAACAACTGCGGCCTCTCCGGCATACGGCCCACCTACGGCCGCGTCAGCCGGCATGGGGCGATGGCCCTCTGTTGGACGCTCGACAAATTGGGCCCAATCTGTCTCACCGCCGACGATTGTGGGATCGTGCTTGAGGCCATTTCAGGGCCAGACCCGCAGGACCCTTCGACCCATTCCGAGGGTTTCATTTATGACCCTCAATTCCAAACTGGCCGCCGGTACAAGATTGGAGTGTTGAAGGGAGTCCTCGAAGACGCTCAAGATGCCGTCAAACAGAACTTTGAGGCGGCGATGACCATCCTGGAAGATGTTGCCGAATTCGAGGAAATGGAGCTTCCGGAATTTCCGTATACCGAGGTCACTTCCACTATCCTGATGGTAGAGTCGGCGAGCGCCTTCGAGGACTTCATCGCGGAGGGAGGGCCCCAAAACCTGTCCGCACCCGGCTTTCACGGTAGGGGTCCCTACGCGAGGCCAGCCGTCCTGGCTACTGACTATGTCAAGGCCCTCAGGCTCCGGGGAGTAATGGCGCGTCAGGTGGACGGGGTAATGTCTGGGTACGACGCGTTAGCCGCGCCGACGTCTATGAATACCGCTACGCCAATCGACGAGGAATTCAGGAGCCGGTCCATGACTTCTTCCGGGCCGGGCGACCTGATGGGAGCGGTGGGAAACGGCTGCGGACTGCCCTCCATCTCCGTGCCCAGCGGGTTTGACGCCGATGGCCTGCCCACTGGAATACAGTTTATGTCAAGAGCCTACGACGAAAACGTGTGCATCGCCATCGCCCGCGAGTTCCAGGCCCGCACCGATTGGCACACCAGACATCCCGAGGAACCGCCCCTATAACGCTGGTCCGATATCTGACCTGTGAAACCGGGTCCTCCGGGCTCGGACCAGGGCAGATCCAACGAGAGAGACCGGATTCTGCCGAGCCGCATGGCGTCGGAAGCAAGTCCTGCCTGACATGGCTAACTCCACCCGCCTGTTGCCCCGTTCCTGACTTCACATCCAAGCATTTATGCATTGATCGCTCCCTTCCGGCCTCGAGTCGCTGGACCGGGAACCCGTTACCGGTGGCGCCACCAGACTGAAAGCGAGTCCTGGACTCCGTCCGGGTCTATCTCCCTTCCATGTTAGCCCAACTGGATGCTGAAGTCGTGCCGCCGGGTTGGATTTAGGGCCCGGTCCTCTGTTGATGAGAAGGGTGAAAACCGAGACCATTTTAGTGGTTCGCGTGCAAAGTTTCTGGAATGGTATCATTTGCGAATGGTGGACCTAATAAGACGCTCTGCGCCGCGCCTGGGCTTGCTGTTGGCGCTCGCGCTCGCCCTTGGAGGGCTGTTTTTCCTCTTTGATCTGTTTCGGGGATTGATCTCCTCCGGTCCATCGGACATTTTGGCTGTGAGCAACTCGGTCGGCGAAACCAGCCAAATTCCAAGCGGCGCCGGTCTCGTAGCCGTTCTGGCTCCAGCTATGTGCTTCGTGCTGAGCGGCGTGACCGCCTTGCTCATGTGGCGATGGCTGACCAGCCGGGAACACAAGAGGCTGTGGATCATCGTGCTGGGTGGAATACCCGCTTTCACCCTGCTTGGTCTGGGGATTTATCTTGCCGTCTTCGGGCCTACTATCGGCGGCCTCTTTAATGGAGAGGTCCCTTACGACCAGCACCCTGTGGAAGTTGCGGGAGTCAAGCCGCTTGGGTTGGCCCTATTGGCGGCATTCCTCCTTTCTGTGGTGTTCGCCGCGATCACTCGTCCCCTCCTTCTCCCCATCCCCCTGGTGGCGTGGCTGGTGGCAGCGCTGATCACTGGCATGTTTCAGTCCAGCGCGATCCATGGGTTGGACCTCTTTCCGCACCCAAGCCAATTGAAGCCAACAGCGGCCTACGCCAACGCGGTTGAGCGATACCGGCCCTTGGAGATTGAGCAGCCAGCCAACGACATCCCCGCCATAGAAACGCCTGCCATTCAGCGAATCGTGGAGGAAATCAAGCACGTTCCTGGTCTGCAAGACCCCGCAGGAACAATACCGGAACCGGTAGGCGAGGAGAGGCTGCCCGGTCTGGAAACGTTACAGTTCCTGGTTGATGCGCTCTGGGACGTCAACAAAGAAGTCAGAGAAGAGGCGGTAGCAACCCTGGAAGCGCTGGACGCGGACGTGATACCGCTGGAGACCGGGGGGTTTATTGTATCGTCCGACGAATTCGACTTCTGGGCACCGGGCGCCACCGCGTTCCGGTCCGCAAAGCCAGACGCTATAGAGGTGTTCCAAGTCACCGGTGCGGACCACTCCGGGTATCTACGTACCGGGGTAGGCGTCTCCTATGCGGACGGACTGTGGCGCCAAGATAACTCCAACAGAATATCTTACGTGGCTGGGACCCAACCTCGTGGCCTGGTAATCGAGCGATTGCTGGGCGTCTCCCAACCCGGCGTCTCCCTTAGCGAACTGACCATTAGTCCTGATTATTGGGGCGCATTGTTGGCCTGGCCGGATCAGGATGCCATTGGCCAGTTTATTCAAGACGAGGTGACGGTTTCATCCATTGGTCCGGATGAAACCGTCCCTGCCGGAGTGTTGCCCGTATCACTGGGGGTGCGACAAGCCAGCTTCGACGGTAGCTACCTGCCATGGGACGCCACTTTTGAATCAGAATCAGGCTTAGCTGCATACAGATGGACTTCCAGGGTCCCACAGTTTTCCTTGGATGAACTCAAACTGGCCAATCTCGCTCCCGGCACGACATATTTGGGACTGCCTCTCGGCCTCCCCAACCGCATCACGCAACTTGCCCTGGAGATTACCAGCGTAGCAGAGAGTCCATACCTGAAGGCCAAGGCGATCGAAAAGTACCTTAGAAACAACTACAAGTATGCTTTCGCGGAGCCTAAATACGGAGGCCCACTCCCCGGGCGGGACCCGGTGGACTGGTTCCTCTTCGACGAGCCAGAAGGGACTTGCGGCCAATTCAGCAGCGCGTTCGTAATCCTGGCCCGGTCGGTTGGGATACCGGCGAGGATCGTTTCCGGCTGGGTCGTTGGCGAAGTGGGAGTGACCCAGACCGTGTATTCAGACCAGGCCCACCAATGGGCGGAAGTACCATTCGAGGGCCTTGGGTGGGTCACCTTCGAACCCTCAGCCCAAGGAGCGGCTCCGTTCCGGGCGCCTGTTTTGAGCGTGTGGGAGGCCGAGTTCCAACGGTTGGTAGAGGTCCTTCTCTCCGGTGACAAAGAGAAAGACCGGGCTGAAGCGGCCTTCCGACTGCTTGAAATAGCCCCCATCCTGGACTTGCCCACGGGCCGGGTGTTGGAGCCGTTGGTAGAGGCGCTTATTGCGGACGATTCGGAGATGGTCCGAGCAGCGGCAGTTGACGCCCTCGGACTATTGGGAGACGCGAGGGCTATTGGCCCGTTGATCGACCGATTGGCCAATGATGAACAACCCACGGTCCGTGAAGCAGTGGCCAACTCCCTGGCCAACTTTGAGGGGCCAGAAGTGCTGGAGGCGTTGGTTGAAGCGCTTGCCGATGAAGATGAGAGGGTGCGGAGCGCTGTGGCCGAAGCGCTCGGTGACCTCGGCGACCCGGCGGCTTTCCCTCCGCTCATGCATGCGCTTTCCGATGATTATCCAAGAGTCAGAGAGAGCGCCGCCGAAGGGCTAAGGAAGCTCGGGGAAGATGTTACGGAATTGGAGAACGGCAAGTATGCCATATCCCCGGAGAGCGGCCCAATTACGGTCTTAGGCGGCGGCGCATCCACGAGCCAAGCTTCTAAAGGGGAACGGTTCTACGTCTTCAAAGTGGGTGGCGCACTACATACCGGTTACCTGAGAGACGGCGTTGGCGACCTGTACCACGATGGCCGGTGGGCCCAGATAGACCTCTTGGAATTACCGTACGATGCGAACGAAAGAATAGGTGATCTGGGTGTGTCCAGCGAACGGTTAAAGGGCCAGTCAAGGGGACGGTTCAATCCCCCGAGGTGGGTCCCGGAACGAATAAGGCCAGCCGAAGACCACGAAGACGAAATCTCTCTCTCCCCGGTATACACCGGGCCTTCGGATTTGGGAATTCCGGAAGGCGTGATTCCGACCTCGCTGCAACTGGAAAGAGTTGCAGTTCCCGGGGTGTACCGCCCCTATAGCTCTACCTTCGTTGCCGATGACCCAGTGCCGGGACTTACTTGGACCTCGCGGATACCCATCTTTGCAGAGGCTCAACTAACCCAGGCCAAACCAGCGGAAGCAGGCGGTTACTTGCAACTGCCTGACGATCTGCCCCCCCGAATTCGGGAGTTAGCGCTGGAATTCAAGAATGAGTACGAAAACCCGTACCTGCGTGCCAGAGCCATCGAAAACTACTTGAAGACAGACTACTCCTACGCCTACTCCCAACCGGGCGGCCCGAGACTTCCGGCCGGGCAAGACCCGGTAGACTGGTTTCTGTTCGAAAGCAAGGAAGGCACATGCGGCCAATTCAGCAGCGCCTTCGTGTTACTTGCCCGGTCGGCCGGGATACCGGCTAGGGTCGTGACCGGATGGGCAATCGGAGACGTGGAAGTCTCCCAAGCGGTGTACTCCGACCAAGCCCACCAATGGGCGGAGGTCCCCTTCGAAAACCTCGGCTGGGTTACGTTTGAACCCACCGCCTCGGGAAGCGCCCGGTCCCGTGCGCCGGAACAGCAGGTCTGGAGAGATGAACTTCGCCGGCTCGCCGGCCTCCTTGCCAATTCTCCAGATGCGGACCTACGGGCCGAGGCCACCAGGGAGTTGGCCAATCTATCTGAGAAAGCGAGTTTATCCAACTTGAGCATTACCAGGAAGCTAATCATGTCGATGGGTAACGACGACGACGCGCGGGTGCGGGCAGCAGCCGCCCATGCGCTGGGCGAGATTGGGCATCAGGATTCAATTGCAGCCTTGCGCGACGCCCTAACCGATGATGACAGCGGGGTCCGGGAAGCAGTCAGAGAAGCCTTGGAACGCTTGGGGGCCACCAATATCCCTCCGGAAAACGGGGCCAGTGTCTCGTTATCGGGCCAGGCCGGGTCTTTGCTTAACACCATGGAGGCCCAAAACCCCGGCGCGGCGGCGTTGGCAATGACGTCCTTGGCCGGGGTGGGAGCAGGAGAAACGGATGCCCTAGAATTGGCTGCGGCGTTCCTATCCAGTAACATCGAGAGCGTCAGGACCGCAGCTGGGGAGGCGTTGGACACCCTGGGAGCCAAGGTTTCTCCTTTAGAAAACGGCGGTTCGGTGATTGCTTGGGAAGGCCAGAGTCATGGGTCGCCGGGCACCTCCACCAGCCAGGCGGCTGAACCTGATCCCGTCCCCTTATTTCAGGTGACCGGCGCGGCGAACACCGGCTACCTTCGCACCGCTACGGGTGACCAATACTCCAATGGCCAATGGACCCGGTTGGACCCACTGGAGTTGCCATATAGGGGATTGGCCGACGTCCGGCCTCTGGTTGACAAGGGGCTGTCTGCCGCGTCTAAGGAAATAGCCGCTTCGCCCTTGCGCCCGGGGACGGCGCTTCTGGCATGGCCCAAAGAGGTCCCTGCGGGGAACTATCACCAGAGCGATATTTCCGTGTCGGCCCACCCTCAGGCGGGAGACTTCCCTCCAGGAGTATTGCCCATCTCATACCACTTGGACCATGCCGAGCCCAACGGTACATACTGGCCGTTCAGCGCCACCTTCCGTGGAGACTCGCCTGAATCCGAGTATTCCTGGAGGTCACGAGTCCCCCTCTTTTCGCAGGACCAACTGTCCAAGGCCAAGACCATCCGAGACCCGGCCTATACGCAGTTTCCAGATGACTCGCCCAGATTCATTCGGGGTCTGGCCGAGGAGATCACCTGGGGGTTGCCGGGCCCCTACGCTAAAGCCAAGGCAATCGAAACATATCTCAAGACTCATTACACCTACGCCTTTGCCTCCCCGGGCGACCGGCCAGCGCCGCCGGGGCGTGACCCGGTTGACTGGTTCCTGACCGAAACCGGGAAGGGTACTTGTGGTCAGTTCAGCAGCGCATTCGTGCTGATGGCCCGGTCGGTGGGAATACCGGCGCGAGTGGTTTCCGGGTGGGCCATCGACCAAACCCAAGGTACGCAGACTGTCCTTAGCTCCCAGGCTCACCAATGGGCGGAAGTGGCCTTCTCCGACCTGGGGTGGGTGACGTTCGAACCGACCGCCGCTGGAGGCGCACCGTCCCGAACGCCCTCCAAGCTTCCCGAACTCAAATCTACTCCCGTTCCCAAGCCGGAGGGACCCACCGCCCCCAAGCCCATGCCTGGTCCGGGGCCAGTCCAGCCAGCGGCTAAGCAGGTCACGGTGACCGAGATCACTGAATGGCCGAATCGCACCAGGAAGGGTGTCCCATTTACGATAGGCGGCTCCGTCGTTTCCCAGTCCGGCGCGCCGGTGGACGGAATGGACATCGAAATCTTCGTCAACGTCAAAAAGGAAAACGGTGGCATCGAGGTAGGCACCGGCGCCACGGACCGCGGAAGGTTCGAAGTGGAACTCCGCATCCCGAGGACGTTTACGGCGGGCAGCTACCAACTGATAGCCCATGCTATAGCCAACGACGGCTACTCAGAGTCCTGGAGTGACCCGGAGATCGGCGTTTATTCCACCACTGGTCTTGAGTTCACCGGCCCCGCCGAGATCGCAATTGATGTGCCGGCAATTTTCAGAGGCACACTGACCAAGGACACCGGCGACCCCGTCAATGACCGAGAGGTGCAAGTCCGGATTGATGGCCGAACTCTGGTTCCGCTGTCTACAGACGAAAATGGCGTGTTCGAGTTTGAGAACACCTTTGAAGCCGCGGGAGAACGGACAGTCGAGGTCGCGTTCGAAGAGCAGGACTTCATGCTGGGCGTCTCCGCCTCCCTTGACGTGTCGGTAACCATGCCCACAGCGTTGATTGTGGACCTACCCGGGGTAATAGGCATGGACCAGGAGTTCAGTGTAAGTGGCGCGCTTCGGGACATTCGGGGTAACTCCCTGGCGGACCAGATGGTCCTGCTATCCTTCAACAGCGCGGCGAGTGAGCCCATCGAGACCAACGCCCTGGGTGAATTCCAATTTGGCCTCTCTGTTGACCGTCCCGGTGTCCACACTATCGATACAGTGTTCCATGGTTCAGGTAATCTCGAGTCCAGTGCAAGTTCCCTGTCGTTTGTGGTTACGGAACCAATCTCGCTTCAAATGAGCGGAGAAGGTCCGGCGCGGGTCGGCGAAGAGTACGTAATCAACGGCTCCCTGGCAGACATCCGGGGCAATCCAATGGTTGATCGGACGGTCGCGATTTCCACAAACAGCCTGCCCGACACCCCAGTTCAGACGGACGCTCAGGGCCAGATTCGCTTAACCCGAACTTTCGACCGACGCGGCGCTCACCGCATTGAAGCGAGATTTGCCACCGACGGCTTCCTGCAGTCCGCGACCAGCAGCATCGCAGTCAAGGTCACAGAGCCGGTCTCCTTGCGGCTTACGGGCAGCGGGGACGCACACGTGGGACGAGACCTCCTAATCGACGGTACGCTGCTGGACGCCGGTGGAAATCCCCTGGCCCAGCAGACAGTCACCGCCTTCCTAAATGATCAGGTCCTCCCTCCCGTCGAGAGCGACTCCCAGGGCGTATTCCAATTGCGGATCGCCTCGGTCCAACCCGGCAAACACACGTTGGAAGCTGCATTCCAAGGGGGTGATCTACTTGAGCCCGCCTCCAGCCAACTCTCGTTCAAGGCAACAGAACCCGTCTTCATGCGAATTGCGGGAGATGAAGTGGTCCGGGTAGGCGAGGCGTACCACCTAACGGGCGTATTGTCTGGCCCCGATGACCGCCCGCTCCCAGGGATGCCATTGACCATCGAAGTCGAAGGCCGCTCCAGGTCAGTATTGGATACCGATGCACGGGGAGGTTTCTCCTGGGATACTACATTTAGCGAGGAGACTCGAACGACGGTCAAGATCGAATTCCTCGGGAACAACGAACTAGGACCCGCCCTGGTGCATTGGCCGATGCTCGTTGGCGTGCCCGAAATTGTCGTGGAGCCGCTGGAACCTGTGGCGCGCGGAGACTTTCTCACGCTTCGGGGGGTCGTGGTAATAGGACCACAGACGATGAAAGACATAGCCATAGTCATCAACGGCGAGGATGCAACTCGTTCCAATGCCGCCGGGACTTTTGTGGTCCGCCATGCTGTTCCAGGAGACTCTCCACTTGGGAGGATGGAAATCGAATTGGCCGCGTCCGAGTTGGAGGCCACGACAACTGTGGAGGGTGTAGTAAAGTCCGCCACCAGCATCATCGTTTCGCCTTTGGAGCGGGTCCGTCCGGGATATCTCCTGCCAGTGGAAGTAACGCTGCTGAACGATCAGGGATTGGGCATTTCCAACGCGCCGGTCCATTATGGCCAAGTGACACCGGCCACGACGGGCCCCGGCGGCGTAGCTACCTTAACTATTCAGACTCCGCACGATGAGGGCCTGTCGGCCATTCCGATAACCTTCCGGTTCGACGGGGACGACGCGAACCTCCCCCTGACCTACTTCGTGGGGTTGCCCGTAGCCCAGACCTCGTTCAACTGGCTGCTGTGGGTCGGAATGCCAACGCTGGTCATCCTCGCCGTGGCGGGTGGTTACCTCGGGGGCAGGAGGAGCATCGCGTTGCCGTTGCTGTCCCGCCGGGGCGCAGCACTCCAAGAACAACCGCAAACACCGGTCTCTCCCAGACCAGTACAGGTTGACTTGCCCGAACCTGCGCCTGGTCAGGCGGTTACCTCCCTAGCGATGGGATTCCCGCAATTGACCCCAGGCGTCGAAACCGCCTGGAAGGTCGGCCAGGAAGTGCTTGTCGCCTGTACGCTTCTCGATGAGGAGGGCTTCCCCGTAACCGAAGAATCTGTGGACGTAACCTGGGCCGGCTCAGAATTCCCGGAACGGCTGATCACGGACCAGGACGGGAAATGCGAGTCCTCCTGGACCGGGAGTTCGCGGGGCGACTACTGGGTCATGGCCGAGTTTCCCGGAAACGACCTCTATTTGCCCGCCTCCGCGGTCCGGGAATTCCGCCTTCACGCACCAGTCCTGACACATATAGAGATCAGCTTCGACCAATCGACGGACGACCTGCCGAACATCTGGGGTGTCGGCGAAGAACTGACGATGGTGTTCACCTTACTGGACGAATCAGGTGAAGCTGTTATCGGCAGGGAGGTTGAAGCGATCATCGGGAATGATCACGCAATCCGGGTTGTGACCGGCAGCCAGGGAACGTGCAACGCCACGTGGACAGTGGAAGGTCCCGGCGCGTACACGGTGACCGCGGACTTTCAGGGAGATGAAAACTATCTACCGTCTTCGGCTCGCAGCGGGTTTGAAGTCGTGCAGTTCCGGGACGACATAGTCCAGAGGTACAACACTTTCTTGGACTGGGTGCGAGAGCGAGTGCCCAATGTGTCCGCCCAGGCTACGCCTCGTGAGATGGAGGTTATGGTCGTCTCAAGTGGCCTGTACCTTGACCAAAGATCGTTGGAAATCGTGATTTCCCGGTTCGAGGAGGCCGACTACAGCGAGCATGAGATTGAAAGGCGGCAGTTCGAGGCGATGTACCGGGCCTGTCGGCGGATAGTCGGGGACTAAACGAAGCATGAAGAGCCGCGGTCCGCTTCTGGCCTCTCTTAGCCAGACCACAGTGTTGTTCGCGGGAGCAATATGGGCGTCGCAATGGAGACCCGCGGCAGAGCCCCTTGAACGAGAGGCCGCCTACTTGGTGTGGGTGGTAGGAGCCGCCGCGGGATTGGCCTTCCTGATCGATCTCGTCTTCTGGGCACAGGGGACGGGGAGACTGAGAGCGGCGGTCCGGCTGCCGGATGAATTCAGTCGGTGGGTCCTCGTTTCCCTGCAGATTGTTCGGACGTTGTCCCGGGACTCGGCGTGGCTGATCGCAACGCTTGGCGTGCTCTTTGTCTTGGGCAGCGAATGGACGGCTGCGGAGTTCTACAACAACCTGGTGCGCGGCATAGGGATATGTCTCGCCGTCGTGGTAGTGGCCCGATCAGCCGCCATCGTCTTGCCGGTCACCGCCGAGGTCGTTCGGTTCCCCTTGTTTCGTCTCGCCGCCCTCGCCGTGGTATACGTTCTGCTCCACCAGGCCTGGCCGACAACCTATGGGTTCCCAGACTCTCCATTGCTGCCTGCTCTGCTTCTAGCCGTGGGGCTGAGCTACTTCGGTTCCATCCTGCGGAATATTGCCTCGACATCTCACCGATGGACGACTGAAGGACGGGTTTGGCCGGGAGTGGCCGCGGAATACATGAGGCTGACCGCCGGGCTCTTGGGAGCGGCAAGCCTGGGTACGGCGCTCTGGGGTTGCCTGTCAACCCTGCCAAACGTGAGCGCCTCGCTGCTTGGCCAATGGCCCTACGATCTGGTTGGGACAAGGACTCAACCCCTATTCGGCTTGTTATACGAAGCCAGGTATTTGATTGCGGGATTATGGCTGCTGCTGGTCTTCAGCACGAGGCTACCCACCACCACGGGTCCCATAAACACAGTGAATTACATGCCCCTGCTCAAAGCCACCGGACTTAGCCTCATGGCCTGCATCACGTGGATAATCGGCGCAAACCTAGCGACCTTGGGTCACGGGTACGCTCTACTGGGCGCCATAATCGCAACTGGGCTGTTTACACTTGCGATTTCACGGTTGGCCCGGTATTCGCCGGCCTCACGCGGGCCCCTGCCGGGCGACGTCATCCGCTGGTTTGCCGGGTCCTCCTTTAGGGCGTTTTTCCTGGGTTCATTCCTGGCCGCGTACGGTCTACTTTTGCGCCCCCTCTTTTACGACATGCTGTGGTTCGCCCCGATTTTCGAGTGGTTGGTGGTGCTCACGTTCGCTGTGGTGGCGATAATGTGGAGCAGAACACGCATTAGACCGGGCGTCGCTATCGTAGCCGCACCAATCGCGGACTGGCTCAATTGGTCTCGCCATGTGCAGACTACCGAGGAAAGGCGGGATCCCCACCTGGATGGGCTTCTAACCTATCACCAAATTTTCATCGCGACGGGTGAATGGCAGCGCATCTGGGGGTATTTCTTGGGATTGATGCTTCGGAACCAGGTCTCAATGCAACGCATTCCACCTGTTTTCGAGCCCTTTCGAAGCTGCTACCTTGCTTCCACCAGGACAGATCTCTGGCCCAGAAAGGCCGGGCGGCTAAGGAAAAGGCGAGAAAAGGCACTCTCGGACACCATTGGTCTGGCAGAGGCCGCGCTGTCTTGTCCCAAATCCGAGACGGAAGAACTGGATGAACTCCGGTTATGGGCGATAGCGGAGCCATTTGTGGAATTGGGGGCAGATCCCACAGAACTGGCCGTGGCGCTGTCCAACGCGTATTGGCAGCGTGGAGCGGACCTCAACCAGGCGGTCGATTTGTGGTTCCCCCTAATGACCCTAACAGACCGTCCCAGGACAAGACTCCTGAGACGCCTGGTGACACCGATATCCCGGTTGCTCAGACGTGGGCGAACGGACAGAACGTGGGACAGGGAGCGACGCCTGAGGATCCTGGACGGTGCGATATCTCACCTATTCTTCGAAGTTACTTGCGACTCTCTCGCGATGGCCATCGTGGACCAGCGTCTACCGATTGAAGACAGACGCCAGGGCTACTATCTATACCGTTTGTCCCTCGGGGAAGCGGTAGAGATACTGGAGGAGACCAGGGACTGGTGCCGGTTCCGGCCCGGCGAGGGCTCACAGAGCTACACATTGCTACGGCGAATGCCAAGGCGTCCGGTGTTACCAAAGGACTATCCAATCGTGGAGCGGAGACTGTTTACCGCATGAGAGAATTCGATATCGAGGAAGCAGGCCGGGTCTGCGATACTATCATCGACCGGGTGTCCCAGGTATTCGTGGGCAACAGGTTGTTGCTCCGGAAACTGCTAGCTGCGGCGCTGGCCAACGGGCACGTCCTGTTCGAGGACTACCCCGGCCTGGGAAAGACTCTTCTGGCCAAGGTGTTCACCAGGGCAATAGGCAGCGAGACCAAGCGAGTGCAGTTCACGCCAGACCTCCTACCCGCCGACATCCTGGGCACGAATGTCTGGCGGCAAAACGAAGGCGACTTCCGGTTGGTCAAGGGTCCCGTGTTTACCAACGTCCTGCTGGCCGATGAAATCAACCGGGCTCCTCCAAAGACCCAGGCGGCGCTGCTGGAGGCAATGGAAGAACGTCAGGTCACCATAGACGGTCAAACAATGCCCTTATCCCCACCCTTCCTGGTCATCGCCACACAGAACCCAATAGAGCAAGAGGGAACTTACCCCTTGCCCGAGGCCCAAATGGACCGTTTTCTGTTCCGGCTGGCAACCGGATATCCCGCAAACCGGGAGCAGGAAAACGACATCCTGACGCGCCGGATTACGTGGCAGAAGGACGATCCTACCGCGGACCTGGAGCCAGCGGTGGACGTTGAAAGCTTCCTGGAGTTGCAGCGCAGCGTCGAGCTAAACATCTACGTAGACCAGGTGATGGTGGACTATATAACCCAGTTGGTGCGCTTAACTCGGGCACATCCCAGGATCGCCGTGGGTGTCAGTCCCAGGGGCGGTCTGGCCCTGCTAAAGGTGTCGCGCAGCATGGCGCTCATCCACGGCAGGGACTTCGTGGTCCCGGACGACGTGAAGATGGTTGCCCCTGATGTCCTGGCTCACCGGTTAATTCTGAATATCGAAGACACCCTGGAGGGTGTCAGACCGGAAGAAGTGATCGACGAGATAGTGGGTCAGGTCCCGGTCCCTACCGAGTTGGGGCACAGGGCTGCCGTCTGATGTTCTCCGCAGTTCCCACGCGGTGGCTCAGCCTGGCGTTCCTGTTCTTGGCCGCCGGCCTAGCTCTCGGCAACCTGGTCCTGTTGGCGGCAGCGGTCTTTCTATTGCTGTACGTGTTAGTGGGAGCGGGCTTGTCGGCTCCTTCCAGCGTATCGGTCCAGCGAACTATGCCCCGCGTGGTCTGTTGGGCCGGCGATGGGCTAGAAATACAACGTCACGTCGAGATCGGATCGGGAGTCGGACTGGTATTCGTCCATGACGCACTGCCGACTGAGACGGAAGTGGTTACAGGCAACAACTTCCGCCTTGTCTGGAAATGGCCTGGCGTGAAGAGTCATGACCTATCCTACAGGATCATATGCCCCAAGAGAGGCGTATTCACGCTGGCTAATACAACATGGGACTCAGAGGCCCCGATGGGATTGCCGCTCCTCAATCACGGAGCGGCGGGAGCGGCGATTGAGATCTCGGTTGTTCCCAGGACACAGGCTATCAAGAGGCTCAACGAAGTTAGGGGAAGGGCCCGCGACCGCGTACCGATGGAAGACGTAGCGGTCACCGGGGTATCTACCACGGATTTCACCGAGCTGCGGCCATACACTTTGGGAGACCCGATTCGGGCTATCAACTGGAAAGCTAGCGCCCGCAGTTCCGGCAGCTCCAACCCCCTCCTGGTCAACCGGTACGAACCGGAGGGCAGAAAAGCGGTCTGGATTTTCTTAGACGGCGCGGACTACATGGATGTGGGTCCAGTGCTTTCTTCCCTGATAGACCACGCTGTGGAGGCGGCTGGAAGCATCGCCCAATACTACCTTTCCAGGGGCTATACCCTCGGCGCGTACGTCTACAACAGTCCGGGAGACATCCTGACTCCTGAAATGGGGCAGAAACAGTTCCGCCGGTTGACCAACATGCTGACCAACGTCAAGCCCGGACCGCCCAAACAGGACCTTTTGCAAGCGGTGGAATGGTGCAAAAGTTTCCTCTTCCGATTGCAGCCCGAGGTTTTCACAATTACGAGGTTGGACGTCTACTATCCCGGACGAGGGGAGAATGGACCTTCTCTGGATGGATTCAATGCGGGGATCAAGCGTCTCGTTTCGCTGCGCCCCCACTCCAGGAGACTCAATCGGGTCCGGGTAGTCCACTTGGAGCCCAAGGGCTATCACCGGGCGATGAGCCCTCTGGAGATTCAGGCCCAAGGCTTAATGCAATGGGAAGTCCAGCCGATTTACGCTTCCCTACGCCGGGCCGGGGCTTCGGTATTGCCGTGGGACCCGGCGCAGGAGAATTTCACGACCGCCCTGATCCGGAACCTCCATATTCAACGGTGACCGAATGGGCAGGCTAATGGTCCTCGAATCGCTGCTCCTAGCCTGCCTGTTGCTGCTGGCTGGCTATGTGTTCTGGGAGACCCTGGGCGCCGTTTGGGGCCTCGACGGGGTATGGCAGGACCTCGTCGAGGAGCGGGCTTCAGACAAGTCCGGCCTCCTCCTCTTTCTCCTCGTGCTATTCGCCATTTTTTGCGTGCCCATATCCATATATTGGGCCTTACAGTTCTGGGGGATGACCCGCGCGTCGTTTTGGATCGTGACGCTGGCTACGATGGTTCCTCAGATTCCAGCAGTGATATCCTACAACCGTTTGGACTGGCCTACTTTTTGGACCGGTCCCCTGTTCACCACCAGCATATCTCAATTGGTAGTGGCATCGCTATTTCTGGCGTCGTTAGCCCTCATGGCAGCGCTCCATAGGACCGGGGAACTCAGAAGGTTGAGGGCAAGACTAGCGTCCCTGCGGCTGGACCAGTCCGAACAGCAACGAGCCATTATCAGCGAGCAATTGGTATTGGGCGGGCTGATCGTGTCTGCCCTCGTGTTAACTGTGGCGCTGATGTGTACAGGGCTCGCGGTCGCCCAGTTGAAGGACCTACTGGCACTACCCCCCTGGACTGTCTTCACCGTAGGCGCCGCCGCCAGCCTAGTGCTGGCGGCGGCGCTGGCATTGTGGCTCCGGCAAACAGGTAGGGAGTAACGCCCGTCGAGTGGTTTCGGCCACCAGGCTTCTATAGCTGCTAATCCCCGGAAATGGCATCACGGTCAAAAGGAAGCCCCTCCCACCGAATGGGAAGGGCTGAGTCGGTCCAGAAATACAGATAGCCTACTCTTCGTCGCCGTACTGGGCCTTGAGAGACTCCACAACTGCCGGGTCTGCGAGAGTGGTGGTGTCGCCCAGGGCGCGGCCCTCGGCCACGTCCCGCAGCAATCGGCGCATGATTTTACCACTTCGGGTCTTGGGTAGTTCGGCCGCAAAGTGGATGTCGTCGGGGCGGCAGATGGGACCGATCTTGGTCGCCACATGCTGCTTTAGCTCGGCGATAAGCGCGTCAGACGCGGTCACGTGTTCCTTTATGGTGACGAAGGCCACGATGGCCTGACCCTTGATCTCATCGGATCGCCCGATGCAGGCGGCTTCCGCCACGTTGGAGTTATCCACCAGGGCGCTTTCAACCTCCATGGTGCTGACACGGTGAGCCGCCACATTTATTACATCGTCAACGCGGCCAAGAAGCCAGTAATAACCGTCCTCGTCGATCTTGGCCCCGTCGCCCGTGAAGTAGATGTCGGGATATTTGGACCAGTACTGTTCGTGGTATCGCTCTGGGTCGCCGTATATTGTCCTGAGCATCGAAGGCCAGGGCCTCTTGATGACCAGGTAGCCGCCACCGCCTGGACCAACCGAGTTTCCCGCCTCGTCCAGCACGTCCACCTCGATGCCGGGGAATGCGTGAGTGGCTGAACCGGGCTTCAGCGTCGTAATTCCCGGAATAGGCGTGATCAGGATGGAACCAGTCTCAGTCTGCCACCAGGTGTCCACCACCGGACAGCGGCCGCCGCCGATGTTCTCCCAATACCAGACCCACGCCTCGGGGTTGATCGGTTCTCCGACGCTACCGAGCAGGCGGAGGCTGGACATGTCGTGCTTTTTGGGGAGGTCCTCCCCCCATCTCATGAAGGTGCGGATGGCAGTGGGGGCGGTGTAGAGGATGGTGCAGGCGTACTTCTCGACAATAGCCCAAAACCGGTCGCGGCCGGGGTAATCGGGAGAGCCTTCGTACATTACCGTGGTCGCGCCATTGGCCAACGGACCATAGACAATGTAGCTGTGTCCGGTGACCCAGCCGATATCGGCGGTGCACCAATACACATCGTCCTCTTTCATGTCGAATATCCACTTGGTGGTGGCATAGGTGCCGGTCAAGTAGCCGCCCGTGGTGTGGACGATTCCCTTGGGCTTGCCGGTAGTGCCGCTGGTATAGAGCATGTACAGCATGTCTTCGCTGTCCATAACCTCCGGCTCGCAGGTCAACGGTTGGTCCTTGACAAGGTCGTGCCACCAAACGTCGCGGCCATCCACCATCATGTCGTCGCCGGTGCCGGTGCGGCGTACCACGACTACGTTTTCCACAGGTGTGTCGCCGGTGATCGAGTCGTCGGCGTTCTGCTTCAGGGGCACCACGTTCCCCCTCCGCCAACCCCCGTCCGCGGTGATCATGACCTTGGACTGGGAGTCGTTGATCCGGTCGCGCAAGGATTCCGCGCTAAACCCCCCGAACACGATGCTATGGGGAGCCCCGATGCGGGCACAGGCCAGCATCGCAATGGGCAACTCCGGGACCATGGGAAGATATATCGTGACCCGGTCGCCCTTCTTCACTCCCAGACTCTTTAGCCCGTTGGCAAACTTGCAGACTTCCCGGTACAGGTCCTGGTAGGTATAGACCGCCCAGTCTCCCGGCTCGCCTTCCCAGATGATGGCCGCCTTGTTGCGCCGGGCAGTCTTCAGGTGACGGTCGATGCAGTTGTAGGAGACATTTAGCTTCCCTCCCAGGAACCATTTGGCGAAGGGAGGGTCCCAGTCGAGGACCTGGTCCCACTTCTGGAACCAGTCAAGCTCCTCGGCCTGCCCGGCCCAAAAGGCCTCCGGGTCGCGGCGGGCTTCTTCGTAGATCGCGGGGTCGGGCATGTTGGCTTGCTGGACGAAGCCCTCAGGGGGCGGGAAGGACCGGTCCTCCTGCAGTAGCGCTTCGATGCTTCCGGTGTTTTCTACCATGGCACTGCCTCCAAGATCCAACCGAAGCGGAATCAGCGCTTGCTGATTGCCATCGGGCGATCAAGCGTTCAATTGACCAACGGATGTCCAGCAATTTGTAACACGGGCCACGGGTTGTTGTAAACGTGGGCCACTCCTCCGTGTTACTTCGCATACGGTTCGTTAATCAAGACTAGCTGGGCGGAGCAAGCGTAGTCGCACCCGAATGCGTCCCCGGATTCTCGGGCGTGTTGGGTTAGGAAGTCAAACGTTCCCAGCGCGGAGTCTCCCAGGTTCTCCAGGTACACCGCATGTTCTCGCAGGGACGCCAGTCCCGCTTCCCAGTGCGCTGAAACGTCCACGGCATGCGTGGGTGGATTTGAGCCGAACACGGCGGCAAAACGGACTCCGTCCCAGGGAATGTGTCCCTCGGTCAGAAGATCCGGGAAAATCCAGCGATTCCCCGCGTCGCGGGCGGCGTCCAGCGCCGCCAGGCCCACCCAACGGTGATCGGCCATGTTGAGATGGCCTGTGGGAAACTGCAGGTGATAGTTGATGGTTAGCAAGACCTCCGGCCTGTGCCGCCGGATGGACCGGCTTATGTCACGCCGTAACCCCGCGCTGTACTCAATCACGCCGTCTGGATAATCGAGGAATTCCACCGTATCCACTCCCACGACGCGGGCGCTGTTGATCTCCTCCTGGAACCGGAGCGGACCGGCCTCCCACGGCGGCATGCTATCGATCCCCGCCTCTCCACGGCTGGCCAGCAAATAGACGATCCGCTTACCCTGAGTCGTCCATCGGGCCACGGCGGCAGCGGCGCCGTATTCCAAATCGTCCGGGTGGGCGACGATGGCCAACCCGGTCTGCCAGTCTTCGGGCACGGGGGTCAGAGTTGTGGATGGTTGGGTCATGTAGACTCCTAGACGATCAAGCTGGTCGCGTCGATGCGAGAAGGGGCCGGAGGGATTTAGCTGAATTAGTGAATTAAACTCTAATAGTGACGGGGAGAGACATTCGTTCAGGCTTCCGGCTTTCTCAACACGTAAATGATGAAGTTGGGCGCGCGAAACTCGTCGTCAAACGTGGGGTTGGCAGCCAGTTGTTCGTCGGAGGGGACCGGCTCCCGTATGCCCTCGAGCACGAATCCCGCATCGAGAAACGCGGAAACATAGCTGGACAAGGTCCGGTGCATGTTGATAAAAGGCTTCCCCCACCAAGTAAACTCTCGAGGGCCCTCGAAAGTGTAGTCGTCTAGCGCATAGAAAAGCTTTCTACCTCCC
Organism: Dehalococcoidia bacterium; assembly: GCA_965197545.1. Taxonomy (GTDB): domain Bacteria; phylum Chloroflexota; class Dehalococcoidia; order Lucifugimonadales; family UBA3495; genus CATOSP01. The sequence continues at coordinate 574,561 of CBDANJ010000007.1, read as the reverse complement.
TGAGTAACCCATCCGGCGGGCTGGGACATTCGCATCGGATGAATGTTGCACACCACAAACCGGCCCCCGGGCTTGAGGACGCGATAGGCCGCCCGGATGGACTTGCCGTAGTCGAACAGGTCCACCATCACTATGTATGACACGGCCAGATCGAAACTCTCGTCTTCCAGCCCCGCCAGGTCCTCGGCGTCCCCTACCAGGTAGGTCTCCCGGCTTGTTCCCAGAGCACGCGCTCTAGTCACAAAGGCGTCGGTCAGATCAATGCCGGTAACTTCCGCGTCAAGGGCTGTGAGGACTCGGCAGAACCGGCCGTCGCCGCAGCCGATGTCTACAATCCGATGTCCGGAAACTTCTCCCAGAGCGTCCAACACCCAGGAGTCGAGCATACCCGTGCGGGCTGCCTGGTCCTCTCCGATCCAGTCCTCAACCGACTCCGCCCATTGCTTTTCCAAACGCCCCTTCAGGTCCATCGCTTTTCTGTCACTCACTTTCCCGCGCAGAACAATTCGGGGAATTTTCGGTGCGGCGGGCCAACGCCGTGACCCGTGGATGGTGGGACTAACGGCGGTCACCATAGACCCAGCCCAGTATCAGGTGGTCCGGCCTCGAAATCAAGGCGGGCTTGGTGTCTATCTCAAAACTGAACCAGCAGGCTTGGGCAGAGGGGAAATCCCCCTTAATCCCCCTTTTCCGAAAGGGGGAGACGTTGGGGAAGCCTCGTTTTGAGATAGTTACTTAGGGGGTGTCATCGCCATTCCCGAGGATGCCCGTGAACAAGTGTAGCCAATTAGCTTGGGATCGCAGCAGATAGAGGGAACATTGTGCGTGAAAAGAGGGGTAGTTGGCTCCCGAGGCAGGATTCGAACCTGCGACCTAGCGGTTAACAGCCGCCCGCTCTACCGCTGAGCTACTCGGGAACGTGATCTCCGGTTGCGCCCTCGGCACTCTCTCAATTTTAGCATCAGCCGATGGCACAAACAACCGCGCGCTACCCCGGTTGCCGGTGCAGGGCCTTTTCATTCTCCACTCTCCTGTGGGGAGAGGGCGAATGAAAAGATCCTGTTGCCGGTGGCTGGTGGTTAGTGGCCAGTGGTCAGTGGCCGGTTCCCACTAACCACTGGCCACCAGCTATTGTCCCGTCATTCCCGCTTTCGGGGGAGTGACGGAAACGTGGAATTCAGCCAACAATTGATTAACCCCGCCCAGGCGGGAACCGTTCGTTGTTACGCCACCGCGCCGATGATAAAATTATTACGAATTAGGAGGGACGCATGACGATTCGGACCGCCGTGATCCCCGCCGCTGGCCTGGGTACCCGGTTCCTGCCTGTTACCAAGTCGGTCCCCAAGGAACTGATGCCGATTCTGGACAAGCCGATGCTCCAGTACGTAGTTGAAGAGGCTGCCGAGGCTGGGTTTGAACGGGTCGTAATCGTCACGGCGAAGGGCAAGGAGTCCATTGCCTCGTACTTCCAGCCGCAAGAGTCACTGGAACGTCACCTTCTGGACACCGGAGCGGCTGACATGGCGGAAAAGGTACGGGCAGCATCCAATTTGGCCGATGTCTCCTTCGTGATTCAGGAGCAACCCCTTGGCTTGGGCCATGCAGTCCTCACCGCTGAAGAAGCCGTTGGCGGCGAGCCTTTCGCCGTAATCCTCCCCGACGACATTGTGGACAACACCCCCGGCGTGCTTTCCCAAATGCTCAATGTGCGAGAGGAACATGGGGGCGGGGTCGTCTCCGTGGAACCCGTGCCCTGGGAGATGGTCCGAAACTACGGAGTGGTTGAGGCCGCCCAAGTCTCCGGCCGGGTACACCGCATAAAATCCCTGGTGGAGAAACCGGCCAGGGAAGACGCCCCTTCCAACCTGGCCATCGTGGGCCGCTACATCCTCCCGCCTGAAATTTTCGACTGCCTCAAGCGCACGCCCCCCGGCGCCAAGGGGGAGATTCAGCTTACCGACGGGCTTTCGATCCTGCTGGACGACATGGACATTTACGCCTACGAGTTTCAAGGGACCAGGTATGACGGCGGGACTCCGCTGGGCCTATTGAAAGCGTCCCTGGGATTCGGGCTCGCCAGGGAAGACACCCGGGAGTCGGTCAGGTCCTTGCTCGACAGCTTCGAGTCAGCCTGATCACCGCCCTTCGCAAGGAGAAAGATGCTCAGGGTCCTAATCGCAATCCACGTGATCGCCGCAGTGGTGTACCTCGGAAACCTCATAACGGCCGCCTTCTGGAAGATGCGCGCGGACCGGTCTGGCGGCCTGGAAACCATGGCCGTTACTTCCCGGCTGGTTGTTCTGTCTGATTGCTTCTTTACAGGACCGGGACTTGTCGTGTTGATGGCGACCGGCATTCTAATCGTCTCCCAGACCGGATGGCACAGGTTCCAGGAACCGTGGCTGGGTGCGTCCTTTGTCATGCTGGTCGTCACCGCCATTATCTGGCTGGCGGTATTGGTTCCGCTGGAACGGAAAATGCTACAACTGGCAAGGGAAGGGGTGTCCCGGGGAGTCGTGGACCCGGCATACCGGAGGACCAGCCGGTTGTGGGCCATTTTCGGGGGGATCGCCACCCTGCTCCCGATGATAATTCTGTTCCTGATGGTCATTCGGCCGTAGTCTTCAGGTACGGTCAACGGAGAGGTTTTGACTACCGAAAGGGACTCTCAGCTAGAAAGAGCGCAAGGAATCCAGTCGGAACTGTTGGGTCTGCTGGATGGGATGGACTATTGTCTCGATTGGAAACCCGACTCGTCCGCGTGGTCCGTCAGGGAGGTTGTGTACCATCTACTCGACACCCCGGCAGGCGGAATCCATACGGTGCTTCAGGGTATCCTGTCCGGCGAACTGACCGAGTACGAAGTCTGGGCTGACGGGACCAACATGACTCCGGTGCGTCAGACCAACGACATCGAGACAGTTCTGGAAGATATCGCGGATCTGTTCAGCGGAATCGAATCGGCGCTGGGGTCTGCCAGCGACGAGGAGTTAACCCAGAAAACCGCGCTGGCCCACCTGAGGAGCTACGACCGGGAAGACCAACGGACGGCAGCCGCGTTGTTGGATGGGGTTTTTGCCCGTCATTGGGGAGAGCACCTGGTTCAGATCAGGGAGCTTCGGGACGCCCTGGGGATGTAGCTACTCATCGCTGCCGATCTTGAGCAAGGTCAGGAATGCTTCCTGGGGCATCTCGACCTTACCGACCATCTTTAACCTGCGTTTGCCCTCTTTTTGCTTCTCCAGTAGCTTACGCTTGCGGGTGATATCGCCACCGTAGCACTTGGCCAGCACGTCCTTGCGCAGGGCGCGCACAGTCTCGCGGGCGATGATGCGCCCTCCGATGGCAGCCTGAATCGGCACCTCGAATAGCTGGCGGGGAATCGCCTCACGTAGCCGCTGGGCGACGGCCCGGCCGTGGGCAGCGGCCCGGTCCCGGTGAACGATCATCGACAGGGCTTCCACCGGCTGCTGGTTGATGAGGATGTCCACCTTCACGAGGGGAGCCGCCTCGTAGCCTTCCAACGAGTAATCCAGAGAGGCGTACCCCTGGGTCCGCGACTTTAGTTGATTGTAGAAGTCGGCCAACATCTCCACCAGTGGCATCTTGTATTCCATGACGACGCGCGCCTGGTCAGAGTCGCGTTGCTGGCCTTCCCGCTGCTGCGCCAGACCCTGGATGTACTCCATCCTCTTGAACTCGGCCCGGCGGGTGTGCATCAGCTCCATGATGGGGCCGACAAACCGGTTGGGCACGACGATAGTCAGGCCCAACACGGGCTCCCTTATCTGACTGGTCTCGTTAGGGGGCGGGAGCTTAGCCGGGCTGTCAACGACAATGATTTCGTTTTTGGTGGTCAAGACCTGATAAGCGACGCTAGGTGCGGTGACTATCAGGTCTAGACCGTATTCCCGTTCCAGCCGCTCCTGTACAATGTCGAGGTGCATCAGCCCCAGGAATCCGCAGCGGAAGCCGAACCCCAAAGCCGAACTGCTTTCCGGTTCCATAGTCAGTGAGGCGTCATTGAGTTGCAGCTTCTCCAGCGCGGCGCGCAGCCTTGTGAAATCCTCGCCGTCGGAAGCGTACAAGCCGGCAAATACCATGGACTTCAGCGGAACATACCCGGGGAGAGGGTCCTTTGCGGGGCTTGCGGCGTCGGTCAGGGTGTCTCCGACGCTGCACTCGCGGACGTCCTTGAATCCCGTAGCCACGTAACCAACCTGGCCGGTGCCCAGGGACCGTACCGGCGTGGGAGCGGGACTGAATGTGCCCACTTCCATGATTTCCGCCACCCTTCCAGACGACATGACCTGCAACCGTTGGCCGGAAGTCACCTCACCGTCTTCCACGCGGATATGGGCGATGATGCCTTTGTATGGGTTGTAGGAAGAGTCGAACACCAATGACCTCAGGGACGAGTTGACCTCGCCTGAGGGCGGCGGGACCCGTTTTACTATCTCGTCAAGGACTTCGCCTGCGCCGGTCCCTTCTTTGGCGGAGACGAACAGGATTTCGTCTTCCCGGAAGCCAAACACCTGCTGAAGCTCAGCGGATACGCGCTGGGGTTCGGCCTGGGGGAGGTCAACTTTGTTGACCACGGGGATCAGCAACAGGTCGTATTCCATCGCCAGCAAGGTATTGGCGATGGTTTGAGCCTCGATACCCTGGCTGGCGTCCACCACCAGTAGCGCGCCTTCTGCGGCGGCCAGCGCCCTGGAGACCTCGTAGCTGAAGTCGACGTGACCAGGGGTGTCGATCAGGTTGATGCGGTAGTCGACACCGTCGGGAGCCCGGTGGACCATGCTGACGGCTTTGCCCTTGATCGTAATGCCCCTCTCCCGCTCGAGGTCCATCTGGTCGAGGAACTGGTCCCGCATGTCCTGGGGCTTGACCGTGCCGGTGATTTCAAGGAAACGGTCAGCTAACGTGGACTTGCCGTGGTCGATGTGGGCAATGATGCAGAAATTGCGAGTAGTTGATTGGTCCATTGACTTAATATGCTACCATGCCCCAACCCCAGCTACAACGGATGGGAAGGCGGGTAACTGTTCAGACTTGATGGATCTTTCCCGACCCTCAGCCCGTCATTCCGGGCCCCGCATCCAGTACGGGGCAGGCTTTGACCCGGAATCCAGAAACCTTTGTAACCAACAACGGTCCTTATCATTACCTTATCTGGATTCCCGCCCCCGATCGAGCCGGGGCCAGGCTCTTCGCGGGAATTGCGGATGGCCTTTTCCGAGGCCATGTATGAATATGAAAACTGCCTATTTTCAGGATAATGACGGGTTGCGGCCGCGGGATATCGAAACGGTATTGTCCCCGGGCATGACAGATGTAGGATTAAGCCAATTCACCTCCTCGAGTCTGAACTGTTACTCTGGGGTAATGTTCAATGCCATTAAGTGATATTGATGGTAGAGAGGTGCAACCCGGAATGGGAAGGGGGAAATGTCAGGGCAATGGCATGTTACCCGGTCCTACCGACACTTCGACCCTTGCCAGAGTCCAGAGTTTGCTGACTGGCATGTCAGTAACGGGGATAAAGTGTGCCTCGGGAATGATGGCGATTTCGCGAGGATGACGGAAGTGCGGAATACAGCCGACCTTTGAATGACCTTTGAATGACCTTTGAATGACCTTGCTTTAGCGCCTTGGGTCTGTGTTGACACGTTCCCCGGTGAGGAGACCGTGTTTACCGGGGCCAGAGGGCCTGGAGTGGGCAGCAAACCGGTCAGGGTCTTTCAATAGTCGCAGTATCCGTTCACCCTGCGCGCAGCGAAGTGAAGCGGCAGGCGTAAACGTAGCGTATTGGAATGGCTGTCACCAGTGAAGCGTGTCCTTCGACAATACTACGCTCCGCTCAGGATGACCTGGGGTGGTTGCTTGATCGGCTAATGACCGTGAAAACTGAAAGGCCCTGCCACGGATTGGGAAGAGCTTGCAAAGGCATTCGGATTTCAAGGGTTAGGGCCGGTAAGGCCGTGAACCCCGCTCAGAGTGAGTGGATACATGGCAAGTGGGCGGAAACCGTGATTGCCCGGAATGTCCTCGCCAACAATTCTCAGGCCGGAAAAAGTGGGGAAGGGGAGACTCGAACTCCCACGCCTTTCAGCACATGATCCTAAATCATGCTCGTCTACCAGTTCCGACACTTCCCCGACGAGGACACATTTTACCACAACCCCATTTGTAGCTAACGGAAATCCAAACGTCTATGAACCATCCAAGGCCGCTCTAAACGCGCCCAGAATCCTGACGTTGGATTGCCTTAAAATCGTGGTGTTCACGCTCAGGCTCGAGATGGAGCCACCCGCTTCAGAAGCGTAGACGAAAATGTCACGCTCACGTAGACAGTTGACTAACGCCTGCTGGTCGAGGGCGTCGTCAAGCGTCATTGGGAAGATGTTGGAGCCGTGCTCAAACTCAGTGATTCGAATGCCATCCAGAGCGTTCAACGAGTCGAATAGTTGCCGCCCCTTAGCCATCGCCTGGTTGAAATGCGCCTCGAAGCCTTGCGCGCCTTGCAGGGCGAGGGCCGCGGCGAAATAGGCGTGTGACAACCCGCCGCCGAACATGCGGCGGGTGTGATACATCCCATCTGTCCACTTGGAATCACCCGCCAAGATAGCCCCGAATGGTGCGCCGAAATACTTGTATAGAGAGACGTATACCGTGTCGAACAAAGCAGCGTACTCCTGTGGCGCGGTCCCGGACGCTGCGGACATCATGTATAGCCTGGCCCCGTCCAGGTGCGTGTGAATGCCGTTGGCGCGGCAGTAATCCGTCATTTCTGTCATTTCTTGAAAAGGCACAACCTGCCCCTGTTGCCGCCGCACCGGGCTCTCAATCATCATCGCCCCAATCGGAGTGAGCACCCTGCCCGCCGTGGACTCATCGACCGCCTCTTTCAACTCTTCAAGATCGAAACACCGCCTTCCTTTGCCCAGGGGAACGAGGTTGATACCGCTTAGTTGCGTAACGCAGTCTCCCGAGTCCTGGTAAAGATGGCTCTGCTCCTGGACAATCGCTCTGCGTCTGCCGCCGCACAAGGCCCGAATGGCCAGGTGGTTGGCGAGGGTGCCAGTAGGCATGAATATTGCCGCTTCCTTTCCAAGAGCTTCGGCGAAATACTGTTCCACCTTGGCCACACTTCCACCGAGCGAATAGGAATCGACGTCGAAACCCGATTCCGCCTCCACTTCGGCCAACCGGCTCAGGAGCAAGCCAGGCGACGCGGGCTCGCCGTCCCCTCGAAACACGACGGCGGTTTCTGAATCCTCTGGGCGGGACTCGGCCTGTGGATTGTCCAATTCGCCGGTCTTCATCGTGGTCATGCCGCGCCTCCGAAGGGTCTCAAATGAAGAAGCTCCGAGGATTCCCCCGGAGCTTCGATGCAACTCGCCTTTGTCCGGTCCCTTAGTTGTCCGCGACGTTCGCCTCTTCCCTCTGGAAGGCGGGGATTACTTCCTTGCCGAACAACTCGATGGACTCCATGACCCGGTCGTGTTCAATAGTCTCGGTCTGCATTATGAGCATAACCTGGTCGACGCCGATGTCTTCGTACATCTGGATGGTCTTGATGCAGCTCTCCGGATTACCGGCGATGATTACGCCGCGGTCGGAGAGGGTGTTGGCATCCAACTGGGCGATGGCGGCCCGCGCCGCGCCGGGACCGCTGTCGAGGGAGATCCCGGCTTCCGCGGCCTGCTCCTGGTGGTCCTCGTCGGATTGCCGGAGCCAGCGTCCGAAGTCGGCCTTGAGGTGGTCGGGTACGCCGCCCCAGGCTTCCAGAAGCTCTTCGTATGCGCCGATGCGGCCTGCAATATAGGGCTTGTCCGGCCCGAAGAAAGTCTTCATCGACAACGCGCACAGTTCCTTGGCTTCCTGGTCGTCCGTACCGCAGAACGCGTGGACGTTGTTGCCCCAGAACTCGTTGGTGAACGCCCCCACGGGGTTGGCGTTCTTGACAGCCTCGCGGTAAACCTTCAGGTGTTCCGCCAAGATGTCCACGGCGTAAGAAGCGGAGGAGAGGACGCCAATTCCCTTCTCAGCAGCCAGGCGGAAGCTGTCGGTCTGAGTGCAAGCGAGGTACATGCGGGGATGGGGCTTCTGGAAGACCCTGGGGAGGACCCGGCGGGTCGGTACGCTCCAGAACTTCCCTTCCCACTCGAACTCGTCGGCCTGCCAGATTTGGGGCAGCATGGTGAGAGCCTCATCCCACCTTTCCCGCGTCTCCCGGGGGTCGATCCCCTGGCCAATCTGCTCGTAGGCATTTGAGCGGCCCGTGCCGAATTCGACACGGCCATCGGTTAGCTGGTCGACCATGGCGACCCGCTCGGCGACTCGGACGGGGTGGTGGTAAGGCAGGATAGACACTCCAAAGCCGATCCTGATGTTCTTGGTGCGTTGACTAAGCGCCCCGAAGAGGACCTCCGGACAAGGCGAGCCGGAAAACCCCATTAGAAAGTGATGTTCGACGAACCAGAGGTTGTCGAAACCCACCTGGTCAGCCAACTCACACTGGTCCAACGTCTCCTTGTACAGGCTGTTCCAGTCCACGTCGTTGCCTTCGAAGGGGCGCTGGGCCTCGTATAGAAGTCCGAATTTCATCTACATTCTCCTTGCGCATTGATGGGACCGCCGCTCGAGATCGTCATACGTGTCCGGTCCGCGTCGGCCGCTCCAGCCTCCGGGACCGGAGCAAGCACAGTATAGCCGATAGGAAATGGGATAGGAATAGCAGCCTGTCAGCAGCGCAGGGAAACCTCAAGCACGAGGTCAATGGGTCGAATTAGGGGTTGGTGACCCGCCTCGGGGTCGAACCGAGAACCTACGGATTAAGAGTCCGTTGCTCTGCCAGTTGAGCTAGCGGGCCATATTGCCTGTTTCAGCTACGAATCTGGAGTTTTTCCCACCCCTTCAGGGCCGTTTGCCGTTCCGTCGGCCATCCGGAGAGGTTTTCCGGCCTCAGTGAGGCTCAGTGAGCCTTGGTGCATGATAGCATTCCCCGGCGGAAATATCACGGCTTGTTATTCGGCCTCAGTGCGCCTCAGTGCACCTCAGTGAGCCTTGGTTCATCGTTGCTGCCGTTCTCCGGTCCGCCCCCGCCGTTCTCCGGTCCGCCCCCGCCGTTCCGGGACAGCGCTGTTGCGATCATCGCCCCAACCCGGGCGCAGCCCTCTCCCCACCGGGGCCCGTGGGACATCGCCCCGTCCGTCTCCGCGTGCCCCAGCTCGTGTATCACCAGGTCCAGCTGCCTCTCCCCTCTCCCTTCGAAGAACCCATCGTCCAGGAACGCCAGGTTGAACGTCATCTCCGGCCTCTCGCTGTTCATGGTGCAGGTGGCCAGCGCCCTCAGCCTTTGGTCCCTGATGAATACGGTTTTCACCTCTTTTCCCGCGTGTTCTCCCAGCTCCACGACCCACCGGGCAAAATCCTCCTTGACGGCGTCCCCAGTTATGTCCACCCGGGGGCTCCTTTCCAGGATCTCCTCGGGAGTCTTCGGCCGCCCGAAGACCTCGCCCGCGCTCTGGAGCCCTCCCTTCTCCCTCATGGTTTTCAGTTCTTCCCGGCTCATGTTCCGGGGGTGGACCACCTGGTACCCCTCCTCGGCGGCCTGCATGTTGGCCTCGGTGTCCGTCGACCAGGTGACCGCCTTCTCCCCGTAGCGCCCCAGAATGGTGTCCCTCACCGCCTCCGGTTCCGGCCTCTGGCTCTCCATGGCGTTCCTGACCCACGTCTCCCGGAAGTCGTCCTCCCGCATGAGTTCGTGCATCGCGTTCAGGACCTCGGCGTAGATGTCCTGCAGGTACTTCTCGGATACCGTGTCCCGGTTCGGGGGTATCGCGACCTTCTGCTGCACGTCCACGTCGTAGGGTAGCTCTATTTCCTGAATGGGTATCCCCATCTCGAAGAGCCAGCCGGTCTCCTCCCTGGCCCCCGTGATGTGGATGTCCGTCCTTCTCCTGGTGGGCCTGAGCGGCTGTCCCGGCGCCGCCGAGATGACGCTCTGGAGCACCGCCGTGTGGACCGCCTCCGCCTCCCTTCTCTCCACCGTCTTCTTGTTCACGGTGTATTCGGTCCCCCATCGGCAGGACTACGAGTACCGGCGGGAGGGCACCCGCAACCTGTTTCTGGCCTGCGAGCCGCTAGCTGGCTGGCGGCACGTGGCGGTGACCCAACGGCGCACCATGCAGGATTTCGCCCATCAGATGCGCTGGCTGGTGGATGAAGCCTATCCGGAGGTCCCAGTGGTACGGGTGGTCCTGGACAACCTGAACACCCACCGAACGGCGTCGCTGTACGAGACCTTCCCGGCGGTGCAGGCCCGGCGGATTGCGAAACGGCTGGAGTTCCACTACACGCCCAAGCACGGCAGTTGGTTGAATCCTGTCCTGAGCTTGTCGAAGGGATGGCGGAAATCGAGTTCAGCGTGCTGTCCCGCTCCTGCCTGAGGCAGCGGGTCCCCGACCAGGAGACTCTCGGGAGGGAAGTCCAAGCCTTGGTACGGGAACGCAACGCCGCCCAATCCATCATCAACTGGCGGTTCAACACCCAGAATGCCCGAACCAAACTTCACCGCCTTTATCCTTTCGATTCCAAGATTGACTCGGGATGCCTCTGGGTGTGCTGGGTGCGAGTGCCTTGGGTGGCCTGCAGGGAGATGTCGACAGTCTTCTCCTGGTGGGCTGTCTCCTGCGAAGACCCCTGTGGGTGAACGGCGCGGACTAGCCCTCCGCGCCCGGTCTAGACTCTTGGGAGGCGGGAGGACTGGAATCTCCACGCCCGCGCCGGGACCCGAGCCGGTACGCGAGGCCGGCGGCCAGGCCGAGGCCCGCCAGGGCGGCGGCGATCCCTATCGTCCAATACACGCCGGGGTTGCCCCGGTCGCTGAAGAACACGACGTCGATGTTCGCCTCGGGCCTCATGGCCGCCGAGAAGCTGTCGTCTGCCGCTGGAGATCCCTCCTCGACCTGCTTGTGGTCCACCCGGCCCTGACCTTCCAGAAAGTCCATCATCGGCAGGAAGTCAGCGGGAAACACTCGGACCGAGAGGCTGGAACGGGTGGAGTCCCCCCGCACCGTGGTAACCACCCGGTCAATGGCGCCGTTCATGGACGTGACAAGCTCCTTGGCGGCCAGAGCGCTATCCTCGACGCTGGGCGTCTCTACGCTGAGGGTGCCCGCGGGTGGTTCCGGAAAGAGGTTCGGGGGTAGCGAAAGGGTCACCGTGATGGCCGCCAGGGCGACCCGCCGCTCCAGGAAATTCAGCTGGCCCTGGGACCGCTCGATGTCAGACCTCACGCGGGCCAATTCCCTCTCTATTGCCAGCACCTCGCTGACTGCGGAGGCCCTCTCCAAGAGCGCCAACAGGCTCTTCTCTTCGCGAAGCGCGCTATCCAGGCGGGCTTTCAGGTCAATGAACCTCTCCGACACGTCCTCGGAGCCCTGGGTTGTGTCCTGGACGCTGCCCAGGCCCTCAATTTGCAGCAATACGGGGGAGAACTCCGTCTGTGGCACGCGGACCGTTATCGTAGCCCGCTGCCGCAGCGGCCCTCCGCCGCTGGTCAGATGCTCAACGAAACCGCCTGCGCTCTCCGCGATGGTGCGCACGCGGGCGGCCGCCTCCTGGACTGCCTCCACCTCCAGGGATACGGAGGCTGTCGAGATCACCTTCCGGTCCGCGATTTGAAGGAGTGGCCCGGACCCGTTGGAGGCAGCGCTAGCGCGCCCCTTCCTTCCCTCAGAGACCTGTTCGCTAACCACCTCCTGCATCACTTCCTTTTCCACGATGACTGTCCGGGCATCCTCCCCACCCGAAAAGAAGTCTCCCGGCTGGTCCATGGGGCTGCGGTCCATACTCAGGCTCTTCTTCATCGCCTCAGATTCCGTTGAATGTTCGGCCGCCCCGCCGCAGGCCAGAATTAGCGCCAGTGCCGCGACTACGGCGATGAATGGCAATCTGCACATGCTGCTGACCTCCGTATATCTCATGCCGGTGGATGGATCGTGGGTCTCGCCCGAGTTTCTCCCGGACGTACTCGAGGAACTCCGGCGCCCGGTCCGGGTTCAGGCGGGGAGAGGTGGACCCCAGGGGAGGCCGGATGGAAATGCAGGGAGAGCTTGCGGCGTCTCAGTCCCCTGGGGCTTCCCGGTCCGGCGCGGGCTCCGGGAACAGCATCAACCGGACGTTCTCCCGGTTGGCCAGGGCTGCGGTCTGCTCCGGGGCGGACTGGGCGATTACCGCGGCCGTCACACCGGCCCCCGGGGCTGCCCTCCGGAGCATGGCGGCCCTGTCCCTGGCCCGGGTGACGTCGTCGTCGTAACCCGTCACGGCGATCTCGCACACGACGTATGCGTCGTCTCCGTCCCGGTCCGGCCCGCCGGTGATGAGGTCGGCCCGCATCAGCGTGTAGGCCTCGTTGTGGTCGATGGAGCCGCGCAGGACGGCCTCCGTGATGAGTTCCGGTATTTCGTCTCTCTCCTGTACGCTCTTTGAGCGCAGGACCGTGCTGCGCCGCATGCCCATGTGCCTGAACATGATCCACTGCGCCGACTGGCTGACCTCCCGCTCGTAATCGGACCCGGTCAGGTTGCCCAGGCGGCTGATGATTCTCTCCTGCCCGGTTTCCAAGCTATCCAGGCGGCCTGTGATTCTCTCCTGCCCGGCCTCCAGGCTGGCGACGGACGTCTTGAGCCTGGTGACGTCGTCCTTGAGCCCTGCGACGTCGTCCTTGAGCCCTGCGACGCTGTCCTCGAGGCGCGTCAGCCTGTCGTGCACCAGCTGGAAGTTGGTGTTGGTCGTGTCCACGAACTGCGCCATCTGCCGGGGCAGCTGCATCAGGTCGTCGCCCAGGATCTGCGCCCTCACGGCGTCACGCCACTGGGGATTGCTGCGAAGGGCGTCCAGGAAGTCGTCCTGGCTGTTCATCGTCATGTCCTGCCTCCCTGCTCCATTCTACATCCGGCCGGGGCGGCCCGGAATACGGCCCGGACCCCGGGCCCGCCCCGGTTGCCCCTGGCCGGTTCGTCTTTTCCCCGTCCCGGCCGGGGGTTTGGGCCCGTTGCTCCTCCGTCGGGACGGGAGTCAGGACCCGGTGCTAACCTGTTGGTGCGGGGCGTCCGGCCCCGCCGGAGGTTAGATGTTCTCAGATCTGCCCGCTTCGGTCCCGTCCCCGCCTGAAGCCTCGGGGGTGTCCCCGGGGACGCCTTCCGGAATTTGTGTATGCTCCTTCGGCGCTTTGCCGTCCGGGGCCGGGGTGCGGCCGTGACCTGGTCCGCCGGGCCGGAGCCCGCCTCCTGGCTGAGAAGGCTGTGGGCCTGGACGCTGGACACGCTCCTGTTCTGGGTGCCGGTTCTGGCGGGTCTCGCGTCGGCCATGTGCTCCATTTTTTCGTCGCGCTCCATGTCCGGGAATATGAGCACCCCGGCGATGAAGTTCTTGTAGCCGGTGACCTCCAGGATGCCGTCCCTCATTTCCATGCACCCGTCGGCAGTTTCCTCCAGGGGGGATTGAACCCGGTCCAGCTTTCCGTCGGGCTTGTGCAGGAACCACTGGCCGGTGTTGTCCATCTCGTACTTGCCGCCCTTCACCTGGACGGCGAACCGCGCCATCGAATGGATCCAGAGTGGGTAGTCGACCTGCTTTCCCTCCCTGCGGTAGCGGTACTCGTAGAGGCCGTGCCCGTCGAGGTCGAGATTCTGCAGGGCGTCAAACACCCTGGCCTCCGCGCCCCTCTTGGGATCTTGGCGGCGCTGCTCCGGGAACTGCTCGAGCATCATCTTCATTCCCATGTTCTCTCCTTTCTTCTGTGTTCTGCGTTGAATGAAAAGACCGCACTTCTAGGTGCGGCCCTAAATGGCGGCGATATTCAACTGTGCGCCAACCTGGGCGCGGCACCGGCCCATTGGCCGAATTGCATGTCATCCTCCTTGCGGTGCGTCAGTAACTTTCAGGCTTCGATCGTTGCCGGGACTTCTGTTACGGAGAGGGGCGGGTTTCCTTCGGTAAACCCGCCCCTCATTGCCCGCCCGAACACCTCCTCAATTCTCCATGCGCTACCGCTTGCGTGAAGTGCAAGCCTGTTCATGTCGTTCGGGGCGTAACCTGGCAAACCAGGATGCAGCTATGCTGCTTCTGGAATCCGCAATTAGCGCGTGAAAGTGTTCCGGGAGGACTTTGATAGGGAACGGTGGGGATATTCTCATGCATTCTCCATCGCAGAATTCTCGGGACACTGGCTGGGCGACACAAAAATAGCCGGGCTGCTATCAGCCCGGCCTTTGCGGCTGGCCGCCGGCTCTGCGAAGGGAAGGTCTGGCTCGTCTCAGGGCCGCCGCGCCCACCCCGGCCCAGCAGGCCGCGGCGGCCGGTAAGCTGCCCGCTACCGGTGAATCGAAGAGATTGTCCTGCGGACCGCTGCAGGTATCCAGTGCCGGGGGACGACACCCAGGGCGTCCTTGCCGGGCACACCACCTGGTTCTTCGTGACAAATTGGTGCACAATCCCGCCTGTTGCTCTCCGGGTGCCACCCGCGCCGCTTCCCGGATGCTCATCCCATCCACCATCACCGCCCGTCGGACCCGCAGGTATACGTCCACCTTGTACATCCATCGCACCATCCATTGGCTCGACTTCGAACCTATGGATGACGGCAGGCGGTACAGTATTCAATCGCCGATTGTCAGCAATTCATCCGCCCACATGGGACACTTTACCTCCGCCGATTACATGGTTGGCTCCTGTTGAATGCCGCCAGCGACGGGTTGGCTTGCGTTTTACCATTAGAGATGGTTGCTGCCTACCGTCCGGTGGGGTTGCCCCGGAGCATGACGACCTCGCCGAGGCCCACGTGCTGGAAAACCTGACCATCGGCTGGCCAATGGTGTCGGGTGACCGTAACGGGGCGTCCAGTCGGGCTGACCGTTTCGACGGCCGTACTGCTGTCCTGCTGTCCTGCGCCGCCCAGGCACCGAAGCAAGGAGGCCGCAGTTCCGGAGGGAGGTCAGGCACCATTCTCATGACAGTTAGTGTCCATCTGGTCAAGTGCGCAGTCCATCTGCTCGGGCTCCTGGCACTGCTGCTTAGCGCCTGCTCTACCGTGGCGCCGCCCCAAGATCGCGAGCCTGACTCCCGATCACCAGCGGAGTCTGACCGGACTCTCGCGGGGTGGAATGAGGCAATAGGCATGCCCGGTATGGACCGGACAGAGTCGCCGACTCAGACCAGTCCTCCGGACCCGCAATCTCTGACGGGGTCCAAGTGGAAACTCAAGACCCTGGGCGGACTTCCGGTCATCCCTGGCACTCATCTCACGCTCACGATCGGGGCGGATGGGTTCGGCATCTTTGACGGGTGCAACTCTGGTGCGAGTCAGATAGAGGCCCCTCCCGTCGATCCGGACGGATGGGTGTGGTTCAGCCCTACAGAATTCGTAGAGACCAAGAAGGGATGTGAGCCGGAAGGAGTCATATACCAGGCGGTCCGTTACAAGGGCGCCCTGTGGAAGGCCCAGAGGTACAGCATTGAGGGAGACCTCCTGAGCCTTATGGACTATGGCGGGGAAGTCCTGATGACTCTCACCCGGGTACACCCCTTACGGAAGATTTCCGTGGATGTGGCGGGCACCAACTGGCGTCTGCTGCCGGATGAGTACGACTTCTCATGGGATAGGGCGCCGACCATTTCGTTCCTGGATGATCACCTGGCCAGGATAGACACGGACTGCGGGATCTTCATCTCGCGTTATCAGACCAGAAAGCAGAACGGTTTGCAGTTCCCGTATTGGGACCGAGTCAAGGTCGATTCCCCCTGCGTCGGGGATTACGGAGAGTCCGAGTTCCCA
This sequence comes from Dehalococcoidia bacterium, assembly GCA_965197545.1. Classification (GTDB taxonomy): domain Bacteria; phylum Chloroflexota; class Dehalococcoidia; order Lucifugimonadales; family UBA3495; genus CATOSP01. The sequence goes on along the minus strand of CBDANJ010000007.1, from coordinate 558,711 downwards.
TTTATGAGGTTCGTGTACAACGCAATCGAGTACTCCGCATACGAACAGGGAGGCGGGAGGCGACTCGAGATGCGGAATAATCGGCACGGGATCATCACCCTTGAGGGAATGCCCAAAGGCACAGTCGGTCTCTCGGACGTGGAGTGGGAACTGCTGGCGTTCGTAGAATTCGACGTAGATCATGCAGGGTGGGTCAAGAATATGGACGCGGAGGGAGTGCTCCCGGGGACGCGGACCACTCTCTCGTTTCACTCGTCCGGTATGAGTGGAGAGACAGATTGCAGTTCGTATGACCACTCCAGCCCGATGGGATATGAGATATACGAGGACAGGAGGCGCTCCGACGACAGGCTGTACGCCTCGGTGAGGCACACTTGTGTGAGGTCCCAGGCCGCGTCGGCTCAGGAACGGCGATACTTTGGGTTCCTGTCCCGCCTGAGCCGGTCTAGGGTGTCTGGAGACCACCTGATCCTGTATGACAGTGACGACGGACTCCTGATATTCCAACGACGATGACACACGGTGCCTGTCCCATTGGGAAGTGATGTCGCAGGGCGGTGGCGACGGAGAGGCTCGGGGCGATTCGTAGTGCGGCGCACATGGTAGCTTGGTGGGGCTTTGGCCAAGTGGATAGTCGATAGAACCGGGGCGGTTGGCATCATCTGGGTTGCTACTGTGCTTGGTGGCCTACTGCTAATATTACAACGACAGTTCACGGAGGGATGTTCCGAGACGCCCGGAGGGCGGCGCGGCGTTTGGCGTGAGAGCAGCTGGCCCGATGGTTGCGCAACTGCTCCGCCTCCAGCAACCGCAGCAACTCCTCAGCACCCAACCGTTCCCGGGGCAGCATTTCCCGCACCACCCGGTAGACTTGGGGCCGGGTGATCCGGGGCATCTTTTTCCCCCCAATCCTGCTGCAGACTCAGGAGAAAGGCTCCAGCCAGCAGGCATAGGGCTACGTGGTGATGCCACCCAGGCCAGAGCCTGCCCCGTACTTGATACGGGGTCCGGGTCTCGTACTCGTCAGTCCCACGTCGCTCTTCTCCGTCTCGAACTCCGTTTCAATGCGCCACCTGGAACCGCCCACGTAGGCCAGCGTCTCCAGGGGAGTGTCCTCGGGAGCGTTGGACAGATAGTACCGGGGCTCACTGCCGTTCAGGTTCCGGCGGTAGATGCCCCAGTGGATTTCGCCGGGCTTCCGCTTGCTGGTTGGCCGCACCCGCTGGGCGCTGAACTGGTAGCTGCGGGGACCCTAGCTTCCCTCGGCCACCATTATCTCCCGCCAGGCATCCCCCGGCAATTCATCGCTGCGTTGCTCCATGGTCCGGCGCTGACCGTCTCGCAACTTGGGTTTGCGGGGGTGCCCGAATCCCTGATACTCCGCACTGGTCCAAGCCGGCTCCAGCGGCCACACCGTGCTGCCGCCGGGGACGTCCAGCACGTAGTGCATCCCCAGCGCCGCCAACCCGTCCCGGAACGGCGGCGACATCCCGAAGGCGTCGTCCCCAGCAACCCACTTGGCCCTGAGGTGGCCGCGCTCCAAGGCCCGCTCCAGCAGCTCCAAGGCCAACCCGGTCTTCGACCGGTAGCTCCGTCTCTCCTCCGGCACCCCTGCCGCTGCGCACCGGCCTTTGTCCGAGGTCCAGCTCTCCGGCAGATACAGCCGTTTGTCCACCAGGGCCCGCCCCAGCGGGCTGACGTAGGCCAGGAACATCCCCGCCTGGCAGTTGGCCACCTTGCCCAATCTCCCGCAGTACTGCCGGGCCACTCCCGCCGACTTCCTGCCCTGCTTGGGGAAGTCGCTGCCGTCCAGCACCCACACCGCCTCAGGGTGTCCCAACCTGGGCGATAAGTACTCCTGCAACCGGCGAATCACCGCGTCATCATCCCAAGGCGATTCGGTGGGAAACCACTGCATCACCCTGGCTGACGCCGGAACCGTCTCCGACAGATTCTCGGCGTTGCGCCGCTCCCCAGACTGTACCAGGAGAGCCTGGAGATAATGACGGCTGTGGTCCCGCGCCTCCCTGCGGCCGAACAGCGGACCGAAGTAAGCGTGAAAATCCTGAAAGGCCCCGTACACCTGCTCGAAAGCTGACGCATCCACTTCCCTGCCTCACCTGCCCAAGCGTTGTCTAACCAGGCCATCATCCTATCATGCCAACCGTCGTTGTAATACTAGGCGAGCATTGCATCCGCCACCCTAGGCATCACCTCTTCGGCCAACAGGCGGGTCGACTTCTCCCACCCCTCCTGGTTCTGCCAATGATCGTACACCAGGACCAGGAGCCCGCCGACATCTTCGTACAATTTGCGGATTTTGCCCGCCACCGTATCGGGCGAACCCATTAGCCATATGTGGTCCGCCATGTACTCGGGCGTTACGTCCTCGTTGGGCACCTCCGGGGCATCCGCGAATACGTGGAGCAGGTCGAACTCCTTGAAGATTCGCAGCAGGTAGTCCCGCCACACCCGGGCGGTCATGCCGCCTACCGCCGCTGCCCGGGCTTCCTCGTCGGTGTCCGCCACATAAACGTCCCGCCGCCCTTGACACCCCGCAAACCGCATCGCCACCGCTACGTGCACCGCCAGCTCAAATTCAACGAGCAGTAGGCACCCCACAGAATAAGGGGGGCGCGGAAGGGCAGGTCCGGTAGAGAGGCGCTCGCAGCTCCCGTTCTTTTGTGGTTGTAAATGTCGTAGCCGCGCAACTGACGAGCCCCTGCCGTGTCTGCAGGGGCTCGTCTATTGTTCCTTCGGGCGGGGCGTATGACCGGCTACCCCTGTAGAGCGAACCTCAGCGTAAAGGGTCTTGATTTTGTCCAGTTTGGTGGGGTGGTGCAGGACTGGAACTCAGGCTGCCGCGGTCGGCCGCAGTGCAAAGGCTGGCGCCATTAAGCGTCGGAGGTCGTTGTTTTGGGGAAGTTGGGGGTTGGCTGGAACGCGCTGCCCCGCCGTGTAATTCCTACAGGGCCAGGGCGTAGCAGGCCCGCCGCGGATCGGCGCCGGTGCTGAGAGATCCGGCTGCGTTGTCCCGGACCGAGACAGTGGCTCCCAGGCCACAGTTGGCGGTCCGTTCAATTTTGTGCCCCAGAACCCGCAGCGCATCGGCGGTGGAATCGGGGATTCCCGGTTCCAGGTCGAGTTGGCCCGGATAATAGACGTGGGGATAAAAGGAATTGACATTGCTGGCGGTGGCGAACCGGGGCGCCTCCACGGCCTGCTGGGGGTCCATTCCAAAAACGAGGGAGTTGAGCATCAACTGCACGTTGGCCTGGACCTGATTGTCGCCGCCGGGACATCCGGCGGTCATCAGAGGTTGTCCCTCTTTGGAGATGATGTAGTTTACCAGGGTAGTCCTGGGACGCTTGCCGGGTTCGACGACGTTGGGATGGCCGGGTTCGCAGTTGAACATCTCTATGCGTGTGCTCAGGGCGCAACCCAGCTCAGGGAAGAACACGGATTTAGCGAAGGAACCGCCGCTGATGGTGCCGCATACGAGGTTGCCATGCCGGTCAAGGACTGAAACGTGGGTGGTGCCGTCGTCGTCGGACGGGTCAGCACCGGCTACCGCCGGCTCGGACATGACGGGGGACGGGGTGGAGCCCCGGTGTTTGGAGAAGCGCCAGGGGTCTCCGGCCGGAGGTTGGGCCGGGTACGCGCCTTCGGGGTCAATCAAATGGGCGCGCTCGGCGGCGTATTCTTTCGACAGCAGTCCGTCCACCGGGACGGTGGCGTATTCGGGGTCGGCGTAGAAAGCCTCCCGGTCGCCGAAACACAGTTTCAGGGCTTCGGCCACGGTATGGATGTAGGCCGGACTATTGTGACCCATCGCTTTGAGGTCGAAGTTCTCCAGGATGTTCAGGGTTTGCATGAGCATGGGGCCCTGACTCCACGAGTCCTGGCCCTGGATTTCGTAACCGTGGAAGCTGCCGCCGGCGGGAGTCTCAAACCGGCTGGAGTAGGAGGCGAGGTCCTCCGTGGAAATGATGCCGCCGACCTTTTCCGAACACTCGACAATCAGCCTGGCAATGGGGCCGCGATAAAAGGCGTCGCGGGCGGCCTGCATCCGCTGGGAGCGGTCGCCCGGGGCTTCTGCCGAGGCGTCGCGCAGGGTCTGCAGGGTGGTGGCCAGCCCGGGCTGCACCAATAGGGAACCGGCGGGAGGCACTTCCCGGTCATGGTAGAACACATCCCATCCGCCGGGCGGGAAGTTATCGAATTGCCGTTGACCGGAAGTGGAATTGAGTCGCTCCAGCATGTACTCGTAGTTGGGGATTCCCTCTGCGGCGTAGCTGACGGCCGGAGCGATGACGTCGGACAGTTCCATGGTCCCGTAGCGTTCCAGCAAGGAGATGAATGCGTCAACGATGCCGGGCAGCGTAAAGGAGAGGGGGGCATCCTTCCCTGGACCGGTGGGAATGCGCTGGTGGCCCCGGGAAAGGTAGAAGTCGGCGGTGGCATTGCCGGGCGCCGTGCCCTGTCCCGACAGGGACAGCAGGTCTCCGCTGGAAGCATCGTAGAGCATGAAGACGCCCTCGGCGGCCAGGGAATAGGAGGCGATGGGTTCGACGACAGCGGCGGCGAATCCGGCGGCCACCAGCGCGTCGAAGGCGTTGCCGCCGGCCATCAACATTCGCATACCGGCCATGGACGTCAGGTAGTGGCCGGAGGAGATGACCCCCTCGGTGGAGCGCACCACCGGGCGGCCGGTGACGGGCAGAGATATGTCGCCCTGTTCGAGGTTGTGATGAGATTGTGCGCTTACCATCTCAGCTCCTCCGGTTGCCGGTGTTGAGTACGTGCCGGTCGATGAGAAGACGAGCCTATTATAAGCAAAGCTGAAGGACGCAAGGAAGTTTGGTGGGCCAGTTTGGACGGTAGACAGAACCACTTTCGAGCTTGCAATGCCATTATAGCAACGGGGAGTGGCCAGGTCGAAGCAGGAATCCACGTGAACCGATACCCGTTGAGGGCATTGCGCCGGTCCCATTTGGGGTCAGGCCCGAGCTTGGGAAGCCCGGGTGGGATTGTCGCAGACTCACTTCCTCGATGGCGTTTGGGAAGACCGCGGCCCCGGGTTCGATGCCGTCGACGGCAAACCCACTGAGGCCCGGCCCGTGAGTAATCTTACGGTTGCGAGGGGTCCGATTGATCTCCCATTGCAGGGAGTCAGGGATGGCCATGATGTTGTACGAAAGCTTGGCGGACTCCGGGCTAAACTAAAGCCAAGGTGGGATGTACATTTAAGTGGCGATGATCATCAGCTGGGTTGCGCCGGTGAATCCCTGTGGTCCGTACTTGGAGAATGCCCCGGCTCCGTCGTATGACCCCCACCATCTGCGCATTTCACCTTGGCTTTGGTTTAGTCGTTTTTGGATCGGCACACAGTTGCATCCCACGATAGACCGGTTTGCATATCGTGAGACCGTATAATTCCGTGGTCAGACAATCCAAATACACGATGTAAGTTGATAGCGTTTCGTAAAGCGGAAACCTTGACCTGACGTCCCAAGAACGGATGTGGCAAATGGGGAATTTGGTTCACTCAATCTCAAAGACGCGGAGGATTGGATATGTCATTTCGGTGGTTTACCAGACCCAGGGCCTTGGTGCTTACGCCCATAGTACTACTCGCGGTATTTATCGTTGCGTGCGGTGGCGCGGCCGAGCCGGAAGTACGGGAGGTTGTCAAAGAGGTCGAAGTCACCAAAGAAGTGGTCAAAGAAGTAGAAGTAGAAAAGGAAGTGGTCAAGGAAGTAGAGAAAGAGGTTGTCAAAGAAGTTGTGAAGGAGGTCTCCAAGGAAGTGGCAGTTGTCGTCACGGCCACTCCGGGGCCCACAGCCACTCCGGATACGTCGGCCAAGTCCGGCGGGTTCATCAACATGCAGCAGTACGCCGACGTTCGGCAGCGGCTGGTCCACCAGTCGTCCATCCTAAACATGACCCTTTCCCCAATGATGAACCTGCTGGTGGAGTACAACCCCGAGACGGCGGACACGACCGACATTCGCTGCGACATCTGCACGTCCTGGGACCTGGCTGCCGACGGGATGACCTACACCTTCCACCTGAATAAGGATGCCAAGTGGTGGGACGGCACTCCCGTCACCTCCAAGGACATTTGGTTCGCCATGGAGAGCATGGTCAACCCGGACCAGTTTGAGATTCTAGAGGGCAGGTCGACATCGTCCACGGTCAACACAGAACTATATGTTGACACCGGCGCAACCAGGGAAATCGACCAGTACACTGTTGAAGTCAAGACCAAGTTCCCCGCCGCAGCCTTCCTCGCGGCCTTGGCCGTCGAAACGAACGCGGTGCAATCTTACAAGACCGTTATTGAAGACGGAATCGTCCAGGGCGGCAGGGACTTGAGCGCCATCAATGGGTCCGGGGCTTTCAAGTTCGTGGACTACGTCAGCGGCGTCTCCGTTGAGTACACCAAGAACCGGGACTACTGGAAGCCCGGTAAGCCCTACATCGACGGTATGAAGCATTTCATCATCACGGACGCGGGCCGCGCCATCGCCGCTTACAAGACCGGGCAGATACTGACCACCAACTGGATTACCAACCTGACGACGCTGGAAGCCCAGAAGCTGGGCGAGGAGATGGACAACCTCACCGTTCACTACGGAGGGCCGACAGGCTGGCAGGCGGTCACCGTCAACACCACCAAGGCCCCCTTCGATGACCCGAACGTCCGCCAGGCCATTCACCTGGCGCTGCACCGCCAACCTATCATCGAGGCCGTCAGCGGCGGCAATGACGCAATGGGCTACATGATTCCGGAAGGCTTCTGGTTCAGCCGCTCTGCCGAAGAGTACGCTGTCATGCCAGGGTACCGGGAACTTAACGGAGAGAAACACCCCGACGACATAGCCGGGGCCAAGAGTCTGCTGACAGAAGCCGGCATCACAGGAGCCGTACCCATCCAGCTTACCGCGCGCAACTGCTGCGGCTACCCGGACCGGGCCGTCCTGGTCAAGGAGCAGTTGCAGGACGTGTTCGGCTGGGAAATTGAAATCCGCATTATGGAAGCCGGCGCTGGCTTCGATGCTTACTGGGCCGGGGACTTCGAGATGATGGTGCAGGGTCACGGGCTCCACTTCGCCGACCCGGATTCCCTCATGGTCAAGTGGGTGCGCGGCACCCTTCCCCAGTGGATGGGCGGCGGCAGGGGCAAGTTCTGGACCATCACCGCGATTGAGGACCTGTACTACGAGCAGCAGCAGGAATCCGACTTGGAAAAGCGGAAGGCCATAGTCCACGAAATGGCGAGAATCGCCCAGGAAGAGGGCGGCGCAAACTTCCCGCTCTACTGGGGCCTGCGTAACCATCCGCTGGAGCACCGCATTCAGAACTACAACTTCGAATTGTGGAACAAGAAGTGGGAGAACATCTGGTGCGACCCCGCTTGCTGACCCACACTACCAACCAGGGGAACCGGCAGTCCGGGCTCGGCGGCGTCGCCGGGCCTGACTGCCTTTCATGGTTACCCCTCAAGCGTAAGGGCGACACCGTATGAAAACCTACGTAGCAAAAAGAGCGCTTCTCTTCGTCCCCACGATGTTCCTGGTGACGGTCGCGGTGTTTGTCATCATGCGAATTGTGCCGGGAGACCCCGCGCTTATCATTCTGGGCGAGGGGGAGGATGGCGCAGCCGATAACCTCACCGAGGCAAAACTAGCCAAACTGCGGGCCAAACTGGGCACCGACCGGCCTATTTACGTCCAGTACGGGACGTGGGTCGGCAACATGCTCAAAGGAAACCTGGGTGACTCTTACTTTTATGAAGGAAGACCTCAGGTCACTTACTATCTGAAGGACCGGATTCCCACGACCGTCGAGTTGGCCCTCATGTCCCTGGTACTGGCCTCTGTCGTGGCGGTGCCCCTGGGAGTCTTGTCGGCGATAAAACAGGACAGTGTCTCCGACTATGCGGCAAGGATTGTCACCCTTCTTGGCATTGCGCTTCCCAACTTCTGGGTAGCGGTGATGACCATCTTCTTTTTGGTCCTCATTTTCCAATGGGCCCCGCCGTTGGCCTACGAAAAGGCATGGAACGATCCGTGGACCAACTTCCAGCAGCTAATTTTCCCTGCCATCGCTCTGGGCACTTCAAATATGGCGTTTATCGCCCGGATCACCCGGTCGGCCATGCTGGAAGTGCTGCGGGAGGACTACATACGCACCGCCCGCTCCAAGGGTCTTGCGGAACGGGTGATCGTTTACCGTCATGCGCTGAGGAACGCCCTGCTGCCGGTGGTCACGCTGTTTGGCTTTGAATTGGGGCGGCTCATTTCGGGCACGGTAATCATTGAGACTATATTCCTGGTGCCTGGCATGGGTAAGCTATTGATTGACAGCATCGGGAACCGCGACTTTCCAATGATTCAGGCCGTGGTGTTGGTGATCGCCGTCACTGTGCTGGTAATGAACCTGTTTGCCGACCTGCTGTACGCCTGGCTAGATCCCCGAATCCGCTATAGCTAAGGCCGACTACGATCCGGAATCGTGGCGAGAGAAAATATGAGCCTGGATAGAGGAAGCGAAGCCGCACGGGGCGGCGAGTTGGTCCAAGTTGAGGCTGGCGTGGTCATAGCGCTGAGGCCAAAGCGTACACTGTGGCTAAACGTAGTGTACTTTGCGACGCGTAAACCCCTGGGCGCATTCGGGGCGACGGTCGCTATCATTTTGGTGATCCTGGCTGCGTTCGCGGGGGTCATATCCACACACGACCCTTATCGGACCAACGTGCAATCAGGCGGTCAGTATGCAAACCCTTCCGCTGAACATTGGTTCGGAGGCGACCATTTGGGCCGGGACGTCTTCAGCCGTGTTATTCACGGTGCGCGGGTCTCTCTGTACGTGGGTGTTGCGTCGGCTTTCCTGGGTTCTTCAATGGGCCTCATTCTGGGCGTGGCCAGCGTCCAATTAGGGGGAAAGGTGGACTTGGCCGTTCAACGGGTCGTGGACGCCATGATGGCGTTTCCGGGCCTTATTCTGGCCATCGCCATCATGTCCGCTTTAGGGGCGTCGGTGCACAACGTGGTTATCGCGCTGACCGTGGCGTTTGTACCGAGCACGGCGCGAATCGTCCGGTCCCAGTCCCTGGCAATTATTGAGATGGACTATGTCCTGGCGGCCCGGGCCGTGGGCGCCGGAAACTGGCGCATAATTCTGAGGCATATCATTCCCAACATTTTCGCCCTGTACCTGGTCGTATTCACATTCTACATTGGCGGGGCGATAATCTCCGAGGCTGGACTGAGTTTCCTGGGAGTGGGCAGCCCCATAGATACTCCGTCCTGGGGCGGTATGCTCAGCGGAGCGACCAGGCAATACGTGAGCCTGGCCCCCTGGTTGGCGGTGTTCCCCGGGCTGGCAATATTCGTCGTGGTGTTCTCCTGGAACGTTTTGGGGGACGCGCTGCGAGACGTTTTGGACCCGCGCCTGAGAGGGACAGACTAAAGAGGTGGATCGACCCTTGAGGCATCGGCGGATGAGGATGCAAACTGTGAAGTCATTTGTGTTGGTTCTGGCAGCCCTGATTGTATTGATGGCTATGGTCGCCTGCGGTGGTGGGGCGGGATCCAGCGCCGACCAGTCCGAGGAAGTGGCGAAAGCAGAGGAAGCGGCTGTGGCCGCCGGATACGTGCCGGCTGCTAGAATGGCAGAGCATATAGACCAGGACGTGACCGTTCAGGGCACTGTAGCCGATTATATTCGAGTCACAGGTTCCGGGTCCGGGAAGCCGACCCTTCTCCTCTTCGACCTGACCGCGGCCATGTCGATGGGCTCCAAAGTTTCCGACCTCAAGACCCCCGATAGCACTGCGGTCCTGATCTGGCGGGAGGACAGCAAGAACTTTCCCTCCGAATTCCGGACATTCTATACAGGCAAGACGATTTGCGTGACGGGCACGGTCGAGATGTTCCAAGATAATCCGGTAATCATCGCCAAAGACCAAACACAGATCGAGGTAGATTGCTAATCCCGAGCATCGGCGATCAGCCGGACCGCGGGAATCATCAGGAAGGCCCCGGACTTAATTCCGGGGCCTTCCTGATTATGGGTGGTTGGAGGCGGCGTAACCCGGTAAACTGGTGGGCAACGGAATCGAAGTTTCCCATTAGGAGGACTAGGAGATGGCCCAACAAGTACGGCCCGACGATGCGAGGCTCAATTGGCAGGGAGCGATTTCCTTCTATGATACGGACCAGTGGCGAATGCCCTGGCGCATCCCCTTCGACGACCGCTCGCTCTTTCCCCCTGACGCAATGCGAGACCGGGCAGCCATGCCCGCCGGGGTTAGGATTTCATGCCACAGCGACACTCAGGTGTTGGCGGGATCCGTGGAGATTCCGGCGCCGCTTGCGGATGAGGCCAGTGGCATAGACCTGTATTGCGATGGACAGTTCCAGGGCTCGTTGCCGCTTGAAGGCCAGTCGAGCTTCCGGTTTGAAGGACTACCAGCGGGCGAAAAGCTCATCGAGCTTTGGCTGCCGCAGCATGGGGAGTTCCGGTTGCGGGGCCTGGAGTTTTCAGACGGCGCCTCTATTGCGCCCTACGAGGACACTCGGCCCAAGTGGATCACCTACGGCAGTTCCATCACCCACTGCAGGACTGCCGAGAGTCCCAGCTTTACATGGCCCGCAGTGGCGGCGCGCCAGTCAGATTACAACCTGACATGCCTGGGTTATGGAGGCAACTGCCACCTGGAGCCGATGGTCGCACGCATGATACGAGAGCTTCCCGCTGACTTTCTTTCGATTAAGGTGGGGATCAACGTCCACAACTCCGGCAGCATGAATACACGCACTTTCCAGGCGGCCATTATTGGCTTCGTCCACATCGTTCGGGAGAAGCACCCTGACACTCCCTTCGTAGTGGTGTCACCCATCTTCTCGCCACCTAGGGAGACGGGTCCCAACGCGGTGGGCTTTACGCTGGTGGAGATGCGCCAAGAGGTTGCGGAGGCTGTCCAGGCTATGAAGGACCGAGGCGATTCCAACCTGCATTACGTCGACGGCCTGGACATCTTTGGCCCGGACCTGGCACACCTGCTACCCGACGACCTTCACCCCAACGCCGAGGGTTACAAGATCATGGGGCGGAACTTCGTGGAGAAGGTGGCCAACAAGTTCTTCGTCAGCACTCAGAAGGCGGCGGTGGGATAGAGGGTTAAGAATCGCAATGCGATACGAAGCGGTAATCTTCGACCTGTTCGGGACCCTGGTCGATAACCCGGCTTACCTGGGGGATGGCGCCGGTGGGTGGGACAGCATGATGGTTAGTGTGGCCGATGCGCTGGGTATTGAGTATCCGGCGTATCGGCGGGTGTGGACCGAAACCGAGGACGAGCGTTACACCGGCGCCCACGCCACGATGGAGGAATATCTCCAGTCCATCTGCCTACGCGCTGACGTCCCTGCGCGTCCGGAAGGGATCGGGCGAGCTTTGGGTATTCGCCATGAATACTTCCGGACTCTCGTCTCCCCTCGGCCCGACACTATCTCCACCCTGGTGCGGCTGAAGGAAACAGGACACAAAACCGGACTGGTAAGCGATTGCGTACTTGAGGACGCTGAGAATTGGCCTCGCACTCAGATGGCTTCCTTGATAGACGCGGCGGTCCTCTCTTGTGAAGTTGGCTTGAGGAAGCCCGACCCTCGGATCTATCAACTGGTTTGTGACCGCCTGGGCGTCTCCCCCGGAAATTGTCTGTATGTTGGCGACGGTGGAAGCGGTGAGTTGACCGGAGCCTCGAGCGTGGGTATGAACTCCGTGCTGATCCGGGCGCCTTACGACACGAATAGGGGCGACCGTGAGGACTGGCGCGGGGTGAAGGTCGCTTACTTGGAGGAAGTCCTGAGCTTGGTGGAGTCCGGTTAGTAAAGCCCCTCGTCGCTGAAGAAGGGCTTGGTCTCGTCGGGATCAAGGCGGCTTAGGCTGCGGTTGTTGTAGAGGCGGGTGGCGCGGACCCAGAGAACCACCACCGCGTTTTTGAGCATCTGGTCGCTCTTGCGAACCCTTCCGTGTTTCTGGATCAGCCATTGCCGGTGCCCGGCTTCCAGGTACTCTTGGATGAAGGGGGATGGTTCGTAGTCGTCGTCGGTGGCCGCTTCCAGGACTTCAAGCGGCACATCGGCGCAGAGGATGCCGGGCCGTTCCCTGGCCATTTCCACGTACTGTCGTGCCGTCTGCGAGTCCACTGTTAGCGCTCCAACCAGACAAACTTCGCGTCCCCGATCAGTTGCCGTGAAGGCATGGCCGGGGACGCGATATTGGCGCTGGAATCCGTTAGTTGTTACAGGTTGAACTGGGGTTCCAGGTAGTCCTTGAGCTTGTTGTAGATCTGGATGCGTCCGCGCTGGGTGTCGGCCACCATGAGTCGGCCTTTTTCCTCGTCGAAGGCGACGGCGCGGGGCATTGCGAACCGCCATTCGGGTTCGAGGGTAGTGACTCTTCGCCTCGCCTTGATCACGTCGTTGTTGGCGTCAACGGTCATCTGGTGCCATTTGGCGAGTTGTTGTGCGTCCCCGATGAAAGTGGTCATGTACTCGCCGTCGGGGGCGTATGCCTGGACCCGGTCATTGGCCCAGTCGCAGATGTACACATCTCCGTCGGGGTCGACGGCAACGTCGGTGGGGCGGTTGAGCTCGCCGCGGCCCGTCCCTGAGGTGCCGAAGGTCGCCAGGTACTCGCCGCTTCCGGTGTACTTCTGAACGCGGTCGTTCTTGTGGTCGGCAACGTAGACGTTCCCGTCATGGTCGAGGGCGATGCCCCAAGGGGAGTTAAGTTCACCGGGGCCGCTGCCGAACCCTCCAAACTTGGCCAGGAACTTGCCGTCCCTCGTCATTTTCTGGACGCGGTGGTTGAGGCTGTCCACAATGTAAAGGTTTTCTTCCGCGTCTACCACGATTCCAGACGGGCGGTTGAACTCGCCGTCACCGTTGCCGGCCGAACCCCAAGAGCGAATGAATGTCCCTTCCTTATCGGTCACGGAAATGCGGTTCATCCATTCGTCGGTAATGTAGACATTCTCTTTGCTGTCCAGGGCAATGGCCGTGGGCCAGATGTACTCGCCATCACCATTGCCGTAGGTTCCTGACTCGCCGATGAACTCTTCATCGCCGACGGTTTCAGGGATGGACAGGCGGGCTACCCTGGAACCCGTACCGGTCTTGTTCCAAGGGACGTCGCTGATGTTCTCGCCGCCACGGAGCAGCACGTAGACCGTGTTGCCCGAACCTACGGCCAAGCTGCAGGGTTGGCCTATGTAACGTCCGCCCACGGCGTGGCTGTAGTCGAACGTCCTTCCGGCCACCGTTCGCGTAAGCATGGTAGTCCTCCGTTGGTTTCAGAAAGATGGGCGCGCCGGTAAGATTATACCGGCGCGTGTAGCCGAGTGATTTAACCCAGGAAGGGGAGCTTTTCGAATGAGCCTTCGACCAGGGGCTTGGCGTCTAGGCCCATCCAGTCCTCGAGCAGGACGGAATAGATGCCGCGGAAGTCGTGGTTGGGTACCACGTCGCCCTGCTCCAGGTCCTTGGCAGCGAGGGAAGGCATCTCGGAGTACTGGCCGCCCTTGACGGGGTCTCCGATGACGAATGCGCCGCCGCCCGCGCCGTGGTCGGTGCCGGAGCCGTTGTCGTGGGTGCGGCGTCCGAACTCGGTGAAGAGCAGCATTACCACGTTGTCCGAGGCGTCGTGCTCTCTGAGGTCATCGAAGAAACACTCGACGGCTTCGGAGACGTCCTTCCAGAGCTTGTCGTGCATACCGGTCTGGTTGGAGTGGGAGTCGAAGCTGCCGTGGTCGCAGTAGAGGACGCGGGTGCCGAACCCGGCCTGGTGAATCTGGGAGATTCCCTTGAGCTTGGCGGCGATGGTGGTGTCCGGATACTCGACGGTGGAGGAGTACATCCTGGGGGCTTCCTTCAGGATGTCCGCGCCCTCCAGGGTGTCGAGGCCGGTCTGGCCCAAGTAGTCCATGACGGCGGAGGAGCCCATGACCGGGGAGTAGAGGCGGGCGAAGCGGTCCAGGATCTTGGAACGCTGTTGGGCCTCGGTGATGCCCGGGAGGAGGCCGTAGGACTCCAGGTCGTCGACGCAGGCGACTGGTACGCCAGGCATGGCCAGGGCGCGGAATAGCGAGGGGCCGAAGGAGACGGTTGTGAGGACGTTCTCCTTGTTGGGGTCGATCTCGCGGGTTGCGCGGCCCAACCAGCCCTCGGTGCCCAGCTTGTCCGGCTCACACGTGTGCCAGATGTCCATGGAGCGGAAGTGGGAGCGCGGGGAGTTGGCGTAACCTACGCCGTGGATGACGGCGACGCTGCCCTGGTCGTAGAGGGACTTGATGGGACCCATCTCCGGGTGGAAGCCGATCTTGTCATCCAGGGGCAGGACGCGCTCTTCAGGGACGCCGACAACGGGGCGGTTCTCCCTGTAGAGGGGGTTGGAATAAGGGATGATGGTATTCAGGTAGTCGTTGCCGCCGGTCATTTGCAGGACAACGAGGACCGGGTCTTTGTTGGACTGGGTCATTATTCGCCTTCCTCCGTAAGCTGAGTCAAGATATATCGCCTTTATCATTCATCGAAGGTGGCGGTTCGGTGAATTCCTCATTCGCCGCCGCCGCCGCTTCTCTTCGCCGGTTCCACTCTTCCCATTTTGACTGGACTTCGGCGCGTTCGCGTCTACGCTTTTTCTCCTGTCTCTCCAGGTACCAGGCTGCCAGTACCATCCAGCCCTCCGTTAATACAATGCTGTTCGCCGCTATTCCAATGGTTAGAGAACTCAGTCCTTGACCTATGGCTAGCAGTGTGTAGGGCCAAGGAAGGTCACCTTTAGAGTTGATCTCATGCCATGCAATCAGTCCAAAGACGGTGAAAAATTGTAGGCTGAACAAGCACAGGTAAAGCGATTGCCAGCTTTGCGGGACACTCCATATAGGTACTCTTTGTCGGTTCCGCACTTCAGGGCGCGGGAAATGGTTGCGTGACCATTCCCCGCTGCTTCCTGGTAGACACGTATCTACTTAAGCGTATTGGTACTCGCGCAGGGATACTATCAACTGGAGCAACTCGCCGACCCGCTCGGTGGAGGCGGCCACGGCGTCGTCGGAGTTCCAGTTGGCGTTCCCGGCTTCGGAGACGAAGGCGACAAGCTCCTTGCGGCTCTCGTCAGCGACTTCCAGGGGACCCAGCAGGTCGAGGCAGCTATCCACCAACTGCTCGGGGGAAGTGGCGTTCTGTCCCTTGAGGCGGTCGATCATGGTCTGAATGCCGGGGCGCTGTGTGTCGCCGATGAGGTCGGCGGTGAAGTTGACGCGGCGCATGAGGGAGCCGGAGTTGATCCACTCGACGCCGGTGTGCCAACCTTCGACGCTGGGGGGGTTGAGCAGGTCTTGGCCCATGTAGCAGGGCTGGCGGGAGAGGTCGCCCAAGCCGGGGGCTGGGAACTCCGCGCCGCCCACCAGGCGGAGGGTGCCGACGACCACTTCGGTGGGGCTCTTCAGCCTGGCGAAGCGGGCGTTTTTGAAGAAGTCGGAGTTGAACAGGACCTTGAGGGTGGATCTGATGTCGTAGTCGGACTCCATCAGCGTGTCGGCCAAGAGCTCGATGGCGTCCTGGTCCTTGGGGGGAGTCACGGCCCAGGCGGGGACCTGCGCTTCGTCGGCTACGAAGAAGTTGTAAAGATGCCTGGCGATAAACTCGGCAGTAGCGGGCTGCTGGCAGACGATGTTTAAGATGTCCTCACCGTCGAAGTTGCCAGTCTCGCCCAGGAAGGTCTTCTCCGTGTCGTCGTGGTCCTCCTCCTTGTACTGGAAGAACCAATCGAACCGGCCCATGGGGAACCTTGCCAGTTTCGGGGTGATCGTCCAGCCGGTGAAGGCGCGTGAACACTCGCGGACGTCAACCTCGGTGTAGTTGCCCACACCCATGGTAAACAGCTCCAGAAGCTCGCGGCCCCAGTTTTCGTTGACCGCGTCCTTATGGTTCTCGTTATTGTCCAGCCAATAAAGCATGGCCGGGTCCCGGGACAGGGCGAGCAAAAGCTGCTTGTAGTTGCTCAGACCGTGCTCCCGGAACAGGATGATCTGGTCGTTCAGCTCGTCGTAGTGGTCTACTTTGGAAACGCCGGTGGCGAACACCTGGTGCCAGAAGAGGGTCATCTTCTCTTCCAGGGGCCGCTTGGAATTCAGAAGATAGTACATCCACTCGGCCGCGCCCATGCCCTGGACTGTGCCAGGCTTCCAGGTCCAACCTTGGTACCGCTGCAGCTCCAGCGGGTCAACGGCTTCCTGTCCTTCGGGGTTCAGCAACTCTTCGACAGTCGCTTCGTAACCCTTTGCCGCCCGCGCTTCGATTTCCTCGCGGGTCGCGCCAAATCCGGCCCGGCGCATCAGGTGACCCATCAGGGCGATATCGTTGTCTGACATTGCCTTTCCTCCAATTTTCCGAGATGATCCCGGCTCGTGCCGAAGCCGGGAAACGAGGCCAAGTATCTGAAGCCCCAGTGTACGGGACTCGACCCCAATTGTCCTGAATCCGGTAAGCTGTGTCAACAATATTCGGGCCGCATCCCTAAATCCGTGGCTTCTTGACTACGCGGAGACGGCCCCAATAGAATGCCCACGGCCCGCCGACGGAACAGACCGGCGATATCCAAGTTAGGAGTGAGCCCCGATGCGTGGACGAGGACTATCGGTCAATAAACCTGACAAGACCTCTGACGGCTATACATTATTTTCCCCTCTGGAAACCAAGAACGCCTACCTCATAGATATGCAAGGCAATTTCGTCCACAGGTGGGAACTCCCTTACCAACCCGGCGACTACGGATACCTGCTGGAGAATGGAAATCTAATCATTTCGGGGCGTACCGATAAAGGCCCTGTGACCTTCGGTGGACGGGGCGGGATGATCACGGAGTATGACTGGGAAGGCAACGTAGTCTGGCAGTACGAGGAGCCCACCATGCACCACGATTTCACCCGGATGCCCAACGGCAATACCATGGTGCTAGGCTGGGAGCGGACCCCCCTGGAAATATCGGACCGCGTGAAGGGCGGTAAGCCGGGTTCGGGTGACGGCGGCGGCCTGTGGTGCGACTACTTCCGAGAGGTCACTCCCTCAGGCGACACGGTCTGGGAGTGGCACGGTTACGATCACCTGGACCCCGAGCTGGACTCAATCTGCCCCATCCACAACAGGGACGAATGGACTCACTGCAATACTTGCAACGTGCTTCCCGACGGCAACATTTTGACCAGTTTCCGGCTTCTCGATACGGTGGGAATCGTGGACAAAGCCACCGGCGAGTTCAACTGGAAGTGGGGCAAGGACGTTCTCGGCCACCAGCACGACCCCACGCTGCTCGACGACGGTTCGGTCCTGATCTTCGACAATGGCTGGCACGCAATCACGGCTTCAACTCCCAGTTCCAGGGTCATAGAAGTGGAACCGGCCAGCGGCGAGATCAAATGGGAATACAAGGCCAGGCCGGGATGGGACTTCTTTAGCGCTTTCATCAGCGGCGCCCAAAGGCAACCTAACGGCAACACGTTGGTCTGCGAGGGCATGATCGGGAGGATATTCGAGATCACACGCGAAGGGGAGATCGTCTGGGACTACACCAACCCGTTTTACGGCTACGACGACCGGTTTGGTTATGCCAACCGCGTGTTCCGCGCCTACCGTTACAGCCCGGACTTTTCAGGCTTCAAGGACAAGGAATTCCGTCCCGACAAGCTGGCCTGGCTGACGAATCTATACAGGTAGGGGCAATCCCCGTACCCTGTGCGGCGTGGCGTCAGGGGCATGTTATACTCAACTTGTTGCAATCGAAAGTATCACCTATCGTTATAAGTTGAACTTTATAGCCGCTTCTTGAGGAATGGGCATGAGCAGATTACTGGAAAAGGAGTTTGAGTTTTACCTGCACCATCAAAACGAGTTCGTAGAGAAGCACGATGGACAATACGTCGTCATTGCCGATGGCCATGTCGTTGGTGTGTACAACGATGCACTTACCGCGGTGACGGAAACGCAGAAGTCATACAAGCTTGGAACATTCTTGGTGCAGAAGGTGTCTGAGGGGAATGCGGAGTACACCCAGACCTTCCACTCCCGCGTAACGTTCTCATAATGCAGGAACAGTTTAGGGCCTTTACCACGACCGGCGATGGACTACTGAGGTCCCTGCTGAACGAGTGTTCAGTCTCTCCTGCATGGGATCCCGGTAGTGGTAACCCCCGGACCCGAAGTAATCACGTTTGATGCCATCTGGGATACCGGAGCGACAAACTCGGTAATCACGCAGGCCGTCGTCGATGCCTGCGGACTGGCGCCGACCGGGATAGCCCGAGTTGAGCACGTTGAGGGTTCGTCCCTGGCTGAAACCTACTTGGTGAACATACTGCTTCCCAACAACGTGCGTTATCGCGGCGTCCCCGTAACAAAGGGCAACTTTAGCGGTGGGGATATTCTCATCGGCATGGACATCATAACCACCGGGGATTTCGCTGTAACCAACTTTAATGGAATTACCAAGTTTTCGTTTTGCCAGCCTTCAATGGGTCATATAGATTTCGTTGGTGAATCACATGATTTATAGCTTCACCCCTACCCTGCAAGAGGAAGACGACGGGCGGTGGAGTGCCTGGAGCGGTGGAGTGCCTGGATAGGAGACCTGCCTGGTTGCGCGACGTGGGGCTACACGAAAGAGGATGCCCTACAAGCCCTGCACGACGCTGCCACACTGGTCCTGGAAGATATGATCGAGTGTGGAGAGACCGTCCCTCCGGCGAAGATGGACTCCGGTGATGTCATACAGATGACTATTCCTGCGTGACAATTCCTTTATGCTGTTGGCAAATTCAACATCCGAGCAATCCGGTCGTGCCGACGCTTGAGTTCCTCGTTTGTCATCCACCAAGTTGCGGTTTCGTTCTCCCACGACATGAGTAGTAGTCCGTGAATATCGGGGGACCTGTCGGGATTGTTGGGCGGTACGATTTCAAAACTACGGAGGTTGTATTCGTCAGGGTGTTCCTCGTCTGCCATGCTTTGTAGCCTCCTCATGTTGGGGTATCTGGGACCGCGTCGGCGACGCGAACTATGTCAGAGGAGTCAATAAGCGTGATCGGCTTGCCCCGCACAAACTCGTAAACCCCCTTGGTGAAACCTCCAGTGCAGGCCAGAATCGCTTTGTCGGCCCGAAAGTGGAACACGCTGCCGTATAAATCCCTGACCACCGGCTGCCCGGCTCGGGCCTTTTGGGCCTTGCACTGAACGACGGTCGTCTTGCCGTTCTTTGTTACCACAAGGTCGACGCCTTCGTCCCCCGTCCTGGGAGTCGATTGCATATGGTAGCCTCTGGCCATGAATAGCTTGCCCAGCTCCTGTTCAAACTCGATCCCGCCCAGAGACTCCCAATATTGCTCGCGTTTCCTTTGCTGGGCTCTCAGAGCCTCTTGTCTTGCCCTCTCAGCTTCACGCTCATGCCTTTCGATCTCCTTGCGCTGTCTCTCGGCTTCGAGCCGCCTGGTCTCCTCTGCTTCTTTGGCTGCTTGGTAAACTGCCTCTGCCTCTGCCTCTTCGTATAACTTTATCCGGGAAATGGCAGGGGATTGTAATAGACGGGCCTTTTTGTATCGCATAATGGGCCATTCAATTAACTTCGCTAAACCGTAAGCAACGAACCAGCTTAGAAAGATAAACGCCCAACCCGGATGGAACAGATATACTCATTCTCGTGTAGCAATGTAGATGATCGAAAGAGCACCTGGGACAGTAACCACGACAAGTGGAAGGAACAGAAATCCCAATAATTCTTCATCGGACTTCCCAGCATACAACTCGTACTCCTTCAGCTTTACGCCGAAGTCACGCAACTCGGGCCGTTTCAACTCGGTGGTATCCATTAGGCGTGCCGCCTACACCATCATTCCGGTCCGTTTGACCTCGGAGAAACTATTCCCCTTTAGCAACAGCTATCTACGGGATGTGCGATCCAGAGGCACGTACCCGCTGAACAAGTCGCCCTTAGATAGCCGACTCCGGCTCCAGGCCCAACGCCACTCTGCCGTATTGCTGACCGCCCAACTCCATTATTAGCCCGTCCCGGTGGGCCACGGCCTGGGCGTCGCGGTGGAACCGCTGGAGGGCTACCGAATCGAACAGGGCATGGCCTCCGCTCAGGTCAAATAGGCGGTTCACGGCCTGAAGGCAAAGCTGGCTGATGAACGCTTTGTCCCGCCGGTAACGCGCTCTCTCCAGGGAGCCGAACCGCTGGCCAGTTTCGGCCTTTTGGAACATCTCACGAATATCCTGCGTCATCAGGGCGTGGGCAGCGTCGGCCTCTGCTGACGCCACGGATAGCCGCAAGTGGATTGCCGGGGAGTCCGCGGTCCTGCCAGGACCTGAAGTGCCGATGGTCCGGGCGGTGAACTCGTCGATCATCCCCCTGGCAACTCCGATCATGGGGCCGACCAAGTCCCACCCCAGCAGGACCGGAATGGGAATCCGGTACCGCGTCTGACCGTGTATTTCCCAGCCGTTCCAATTGCCGTCGCCCGCGGTACTCACATCCAGCACACGGTGGGCGGGAACGAAGACGTCATCGACCACGATGTCCTTGCTGCCGCTGCCCCTTAGCCCCGAGACGAACCAGGTGTCCACGATCTGGAATTCGCCTTGCGGAACGAGGACCCAGTTGCGGTCCCCTATACCGGAGACACCAAGCATCAACCAACTAGCTGAGTCGCAACCGCTGGAGAACTCCCATCTACCGGACACACGGTAGCCGCCGTCCACCTGCACGGTCGTGGACTTGCCGACATTCAGGGAGCTAGAGCAGAGCGGGTCGGGACCTGCCCCGAATACTTCCTCCTGTGCCTCGAGCGGCCAGTGGCCCACCAGACAGGCGTGGGCAGCCCAGAGGCAGTAGCACCAGGCGGTGGAAGGACATCCCCGCCCAAGCTCCGCCGCCACGTCGAGCGCCAAGCCGTAGTCCACGTCCAGCCCGCCGAACCGCTTAGGCACACCGATACGGTAAAGCCCGGAGTCCAGGAGGTCTTTGACGGTTTCCTCGGGGACGCGCCGGAGTTCTTCGGTGCATGGGGCGCGTTCCTTCAGCGCAGGCAGAAGCGCCGAGGCCCTGGCTAGTAGTTCACTGGCGGTTGGAGTTTTCGTATCTGGTTTTGCCGTCACTGGCTCACCCTGGTTGATATCAATATTCGTCGACGGTGTAGAGGTCAGGCAGGTTTCGGAAGCTCTCGTCCAGGTCCAGTCCGTAGCCCACCACGAACTTATCCGGTACTTGAAACCCTGCGTAGGCGATCGGGACCTCGGTAGTCCTTCGCGACGGTTTGTTCAGTAACGTACACAGACTCAGAGACGCCGGACTTCCCAGGCGAATCAAGTCCGTGATATGCGCTGCCGTGCTCCCCGTGTCGACGATGTCTTCCACCAAAACCACGTGCCGGTCCTTCACCACGGCGCTTGGATTCCGCTCCACGGACACCTCTCCCGTACTGGAGGCGGCCCGGTAGCTCGAAGCGTCGATGAAGTCCAAGGTCACTGGAATGTCGATGACCCTAACCAGGTCCGCAACGAAGATGAACGATCCGGTTAACACCCCGATGATGAGGGGATTCAATCCCCGGTAATCCCGGGTTATCTCGCGGGCCAGCCGCTCCACCTCCCGCAGGATAGCTCTCCTGGAAATCAGTAGTGAGAGACCCGCCCGCTCTTCCAGCCCTAATGCGTCTCCGTAAGTGATCGAGGCTCCTGCGGGTCCCTCGGTTATTGTGCCTCCGGTGGAGATGCGAGTAGCTGACTCACCAGGGAATCGAACCGGGAGAGCTCCAGCGGTTTTTGGTACAGGCCCCACAGGTCGGTGGTGGGGTTGATGCCATAGGAATAGAGCCGGGACCTTTCGGCTTGGGTTGAAGTGAGGATCATTACCGGAATACTGCGAAGTTCCGGCGCGGCGTTCATCTCCCCCAACACCTCGTACCCGTCCTTCTTGGGCATATTGAGGTCCAAAATAATTAGGTCGGGACGGAGCGAGTCGGAGTGCCTGCCCTGCTTTCGTAGGTAGGACATTGCTATCTCGCCGTCCTCGACGACGCTGATATTCAGCCTGGCTTGGGCGCGGCTTAGAATCCTGCGGGTCAACTCGACATCGCCCGGGTTATCTTCTACCAGCAAGATCTCAAGGGGTCTGTCACTGGTTCCCAGTGTCATATTCAGCTCCCCTCCATCTCGGCCTTCGGGATGGAAAAATAGAATGTGGCGCCTTCACCGACCTTGGACTTAACCCATATCTGTCCCCCGTGACGCTGGACGATTTTGTGGCAGAGGGCCAACCCGATACCGCTGCCCTCATACTCCGACCGGTGGTGCAGCCGTTGAAACATCTTGAAAATCCGCTCGTAGTGCCTCTCCGCGATGCCGATGCCGTTGTCCTGTACCGAAAACACCCAGTCTTCGGGTCGTTGTTCTGCGGAGATATGAACGTTGGGAGACCCTTCGCCGCTGAATTTCAGGGCGTTGCTTATCAGATTTTGGAAGACGTGTGACAGTTGGATTGGGTCGGCATTTACGGTGGGCAGCCGTTCCTGGGATAGGGACGCCCCGGAGTCTTCGATGGTCTCTTCCAGGCCGTTGATCACCTGCTCCAGTATGAGGTTGCAATCGGTGGCCTCGAAGGGTTCACCCTGGGTGCCCACTCGCGAAAAGGCCAAAAGACCGTCTATGAGCCCTTTCATTCGGTTCGCGCCGTCTACGGCGTAGCCGATAAACCGGTCTGCATTCTCGTCCAGTTGCCCCTTGTAGTCTTCGGCCAGAATTTGGACGTAGCTGGATACCATTCTGAGGGGTTCCTGCAGGTCGTGGGAGGCCACGTAGGCGAATTGTTCCAGCTCCGCATTGGAACGCGCCAATTCTTCCGCTCTGTACTCCAGTTCCTCATGAAGCCTAGCGTTGTCCAGCAGCGTTCCCAGCCCGCCGACCACCGTGGTAAGGAACCGTATACGTTCCTGGGTGAAGAAGTCGGGGACCCGGGAATAGATGATCACCAGGCCGATGGTCTGTCCGGCGTTCTTCACCGGCAGCGCGGCCAGGGACTTTACCCCACGGTTAATGCCCAGCGGCGACGCAAGTGGATGTGCGGTGTAGTCGTTGACGATGACTGGCTCCCCGTGTTGATAGGCGGTGCCGGAGACGCTATCCGTATAGGAGAGCACGCCCGTTGGCGAGTCTTGGACAGCGGGGCCCGCGGCGGCGACTGCCTTGAGTCCAAGTTCGTTATCGTCAGGCACGCGAAGGGTAACCGAATCTGCCTGAGATATCTGGGCCAGTGTCTCCAGCACATGGGCGACTTTTTCCTCGAAGTGCTCCGTCTGGGCCAGAATGTTAGCAACTGAGAAGAGAGTGGCCATCTCCTGGGAGCGCCGGAGGAGGTCCTGCTCCGCCAGCTTGCGGGCGGTCATGTCCCGCTGGACGGTGAGTGTGGCCGGTTGGCCGTCGAACCGGATGGGTACGGCGGAAGTCTCCACCGTGCGCATCTCCCCGTCGGGACGCAAAATTCGGTATTCGTAGACTCCCGGAGCGGGATCGCCCCGTTGCCTGGCCAGGATCCACTCACTTACCAGGGGACGGTCTTCGGGCAGGATAAAATGGTCCAGGCCAAGACCCTCCGCCTGGGAGATGTCGTCTATGCCGTGCAGTCTAAGGAAGGCTTTGTTGGCGAAAACCCGGTTGGTGCCGACGTTTACGACAATGGCTTCGGCAACGTTATCTACCGCAACTCTGTAATGTTCCTCGCTGAGTTGAAGCTCCATCCATTCCTTGCGGCGGTCGGCTTCAGACGATTCAAGCTCAGTAACGCGCTCCCGGAGCGCGGTAAGCTCGTCCAGAATCTCGGCGGGGATATGTTGCTGCTTTCGCACTTCTTAACCGCTCTTCAGGGCCTATCTTTCGGAGAGGAGCGCTAGGGTTCACGGATTACTGACGGGTATCTTGAGAGTGCATTCCCGGAAAGTCCACACATTATACTACCCACGGACCGCGTATGGCTGAAACGGCGGAATTGATGCCGCTGGCCACAGGAAACCGGCCACTAACCACTGGCCACTCCCGAATTGACTTGCCCTTTACCCGGCCCGGTCGTAAAATGGCCCCACAAAAGCGAAGGGGGTCCATAGCTATGGCAGGCCTCAATCATCCATTGGAAAACGTGCGAGTACTTGACCTGGGCAGGCACCAGGCAGGTCCCAGGTGCGCCCAGGTGTTGGCCCGGATGGGCGCGGAGGTTATCAAGGTCGAACGTCTCGGGGGCGAGGAGACCCGGTACCACGGCCCCTATGTCCGGAAGCAGAGCTCTTACTGGGTCCAGTACAACTCTGGCAAGAAGAGCCTGAGCATGGACCTGCGGAAAGAAAAGGGCAAAGATGTCCTGCGCGACCTGGTTAAAGTTTCCGATGTCCTGGTGCAGAACTTCCGGCCGGGCACCATAGATACGATGGGCTTCGGCTACGATGTGCTCAAAGAGCTGAACCCCCGGATCATCATGGTAAACGTCTCCGCGTTTGGCCAGTTTGGGCCCTACCGGGAGAACATTGGATACGACCCCATCGGCCAAACCATGTCCGGTATCACCATGGTGACGGGCGAGGAAGGAATGCCTCCAATCCGCACCGGCGTCCCCATCATTGACCGTATCACGGCCCTCCATGCGGCTATCGGCACCCTGTCCGCGCTGCACGAACGGGAAGTTTCGGGCGAGGGCCAGACCATTGACGTCTGCCTGGCCGACACCGGCTACAGCCTTACCGAGATTCCCATTACCGCCTACCACGGCACGAAGAATCCTCCCCGCCGAGGCGAGCGCGGAGCTCCTCCGGGCGGCACCTATCCGTGCAAAGACGGCTGGGTCCTGCTTTCGGCTGGCGACCAGCACCACTGGCACCGGGTCTGCAACGCCCTGGCCAAGCCCGAGTGGTTGGAAGACCCTCGATTTACTACCCGCGAAGAACGGGCCAAGAACCGGGACATCGTGAACGACCGCATCAATGAAATTCTCGCCGAGATGTCCACTACCGAGGCAATCGACCACTTCCGGCGGCATGACGTGGTGGCGGCTCCGGTCAATACCATCCCCCAGGCTGCGGAAGACCCCCACCCCTGGGAGCGGGGGGCAATGGTGGAAGTACCGGACTTCCTCGCCGGTTCCATCGCCGTCTCGGGAGACTTCTGGCATTTCAGCCGGACCCCGGTGACCGTCGGTTCGACACCCCAGGTGGGTGAACATAACGAGGACGTCCTTTCGGGAATCCTTGGCTACTCGGATGATGTAATAGCCGAGCTATACGAAGAGAACGTCATCAGCACGAACCACTCCTACGATGAAGTCCCCGGCTAGTCCTGTTAGATAGCTACCCGGTCAACTAAATCGACCCCTGCCGCATCGAGGCAGGGGTCGATTTAGTTATTTGCGAGATCGTGCGTCATCTTCCCTTAGACCGCTCACCCTGAGCCCAGTCGAAGGGCGAGCGAAAATCACACTCCGGCCCGGTTACCGGGGCCCTTCGCGCCTAGTAGGTGAGCATCATTCGCTGTATTTCATCGGGGTCTTTGGTCTTGGTCAGGGCCAGCATTAGCAATACGCGGGCCTTCTTGGGTTGCAAGTTGTCCGCGACTATGAAGCCGTCTTCGTTGGTCCTTCTAGTGCGGACCACCCTGCCGTTGCCGGTCTGAGTGGAGATCACCACCGGGATGCCCCGCGCCCGCGCTTCCTTTAGCGCGGCGGAGAAGCCGGAGGGAGAGCCACCGCTGCCGAGCCCGCCCGACACGATTCCTTCTACACCCGCGTCGACAAAGGCGTTGACCAACAATCCGTCAGCCCCGGCATAGGAGTAGGCGATGTCCACGCGGGGAAGCTGGGATACGTTCTCCACGTTGAATTCGGAGTCCAGGGTATGGGCCCTGGTGGGGTTGCGGTAGAAGACCGTCTCCTCATCCGAGTCGGCATAGCCCAGCAGACCCAACTCGTTGGAGCGGAACGTCTCCAGCCGGTAGCTGTTGGTCTTAATGACGTCCCTGGCGGCCTGAATCTCGTTATTCAGGACAGTCAGGACGCCCCTGCCCGCCGATTGGGGCGCGGCGGCCACCCGTACGCAGTCGATCAGGTTAATGTCCGCGTCGGTGGCCAGTCCCGTTGGAGGGCGCATCGCACCGGTGACCACCACCGGCTTGTGGCTCTTGACTGTGAGGTTGAGGAAGTAGGCGGTCTCCTCCATCGTGGCCGTGCCGTGGGTGATCGCCACCCCGGCGGCGTCGGGGTCTTCTCGAAACAACTGGTTGATCCGCTTTACCAGTCCCAGCCAATGGGCCGGGCCGACCTCGGTGCTGCCAACGTTCATGTACTGCTCCGAGCGGACTTCGGCGAAGTCGTTGACCTCTGGGACCCGGTCCAATAGCTCCTGTATGGTCAGGTGTTTGTTGGCGTAGCTGTAGTTGATATAGTCGGTCCGGTGGGAGCCGACAAAAGATATACTCCCTCCGGTGCCGATGACGTATACCCTGGGTTTGGCGTCGGTGGTCATGTGAAATCTCCTCAAATGAGTTGCCGGGTGGGCGAGCGAGCGTCGCCGTCTGAATTCAGGGCATATTTTAATCGTCTCGTGGCCGTCTCGTATATGCGGCAACATATTTTGGATTGGGTCTCGGTCTATTTCTCCTGGGTTAGATCGGTTTGAGGGGAAGTACGGGCGTAAACCTGGTACCTCGGTAACACTCAGCCGGAGAAATTTGGCAACATCGGTGGAAGGATTGGTGGCATTCGAACAACGCCGGGGATCAATCAGTGGATTGGGGCGCATCATACTGGGGAGAGTCGGGTTATTGTGGGTTCTCTGCGTGGGCATCGCGCTCATGGCGTGCGCTTCTGATGATCTCGGAGTCGAGTGGCCAGACCGGTCCACTGCGCCGGAGCCTCTGAGTCCGGGTACCGGGGGCTTGGTGACGCCGCAGCCCCTGGCAACGGCTCGAGGTCTGGTACCACCTGGCGGTCTGGCGACCCAACGGCCCCTGGAGTCCCCGCGAGGACTTGTCACACCACAGGTCCTGCGGACACCTCAGCCACTGGTGACTCCGAAACCCCTGGAAACACCCCGGAGCTTGGGCACGACCGGAACACAGGAGCCTCCAGGAGTTACCCAGTCTCCCCCAAAAGGCCCCGGCACTGTCAAGGCTGAAGTTGTGGTTGAGGGCCTGGACGTGCCCTGGGGGATGGCGTTCACTTCTGACGGACGTATTCTCATAACCGAGAGGGCGGGACGCATCCAGGTCGTAAAGGATGGGGTGCTCTTGGCGATTCCCTTCGCCACTTTGGATGTTGCCAGCGTCTCGGAATCGGGCTTGATGGGGATAGCCCTGCACCCGGAATTTGAGGAAAACGGTTACGTGTTCGTTTGCTATACCTACCGGGACGGAGGCCGGTTAATCAACAGAGTGGCGAGGCTCACCGACGTGGGAGGGGAGGGCGTTGACCATCGGACCGTAGTGGACGGCATACCCGGAGCAAGAAACCATGACGGCTGCGGCCTGGGGTTTGGACCCGATGGCAAGCTGTACGTGACTATGGGCGACGCTCAGGAGGCGGACAACGCGCAAGACCTGGGATCGCTCTCCGGGAAGGTCTTGCGCTTAAACCCCGACGGCAGCGTACCGGAAGACAACCCTTTCCCCGGAAGCCCTGTGTACACTTACGGGCACCGTAACCCCCAAGGTCTTGACTGGCATCCGCGCACCGGACAGCTATTCATTACCGAACACGGCCCCAGAAGTGATGACGAGATCAATATTCTGGAGTCCGGGGGCAACTACGGTTGGCCCCGGGCGATGGGAACCGGGGGAGACTCACAGTATGTGGACCCGATTCTCTCCTTCACGCCAACGCTTGCCCTGTCGGGAGGGGCATTCTATACGGGCGACTCGCTGCCCAGGGAGTGGAATGGCAACTTCTTTTTCGCGGCGCTGCGTGCCAGCCACTTGCACAGGGTAGCGCTGGCGGGACCGGACTACCGTATCGTGGAGTTCCATGAGAGGCTGTTCGACGGGGAGTTTGGCCGGTTGCGGGCCGTTGGAATGTCGCCGGACGGCCACCTCTACTTCACCACCAGCAACCGGGACGGGCGGGGAAGCCCAAGGCCAGGCGATGACAAGCTGTTGCGGTTGGTAACCGGGCCATAAAACGCGGCTGTCCGGAACCCTGTAGAAGAAGCGCCCGGTAGTAACTGTTCAGACTCGAGGACGCGGATTGGCTGAATCCCACATCGGGCATCTCCATGATGATTCTCAAACGATGTCCCTCAGCCGCAACCAGTCGTTCCCGCGAAGAGCCTGCCCCCGGCTCGATCGGGGGCGGGAATCCAGAAATGCCAATGATAGTGAACGTTGCTGGTTGCAAAGGTTTCCGGATTCCGGGTCAAAGCCTGCCCCGTACTCGATACGGGGCCCGGAATGACGGACTGGGAATAGGAAGGACACATCAAGTCTGAACAGTCACGCCCGGCCAGGGCTATCGCATTTGGATTTTGGTGAACTGAGACAGGATAATGACCAGGTAGTCATTGTCCCATCCGGACCGTTTCAGCTTGCCTCTGATGGAGCCTTTCGAGGGTTCCAGCCGGGCCAGGTCCAGCGCCGGCTTCCGTAGCAAGGCCGGATTGCCGGGGCAGTGGTCCTTCCGGTTTCGGGACTGGTCCTCGTTGAACACCACGTCCAGGACCCAATGCAGCCGGTTCCCGATGCCCCGGTGTTCCCGGACGATGTGGTTGAACCGCTCCGGCGTGAATGCTTGGCTCAGCAGGCAGCACCGGCTCTCGACGCTGGTGCGGCCTCCCTGCCGCCGGCTGGCGGTTATCTTCCCCACTGCCGCCAAACCCGGCCACTGGCGTCTCTCCTGCAGCCAGGCCACGCCGCCGCTTATGCCGTCCGTCCGGGTCCCAATGCGCCCGTGTCCCGTGGTTACCGTGTTTATCGTGGTTGCCTGAACCTTTGGCGTGGCCGGGTCGTCCGGGAACAGGCGCACATCATCGTTTAGGGATTCCTGATTGCCCTTAAGGGCCGGCACGCAGTCCGCTCCCTGCTCCGGAATCTGCCGGGACAGTTGTCTCTGAGAGTGCGTGGCGTCAGCAGTGACAACCATTCCCGGCAAAGCCGGCATTTCCAGGAGCTTGGGCGCCGCGGTTATCTCGTCGGACTTGCCGTCCACGGCCAGTTGTCCCAGCGCCGGCCTTTGCTCCGCAGCCCAGGCGCTGACCAGGCGCAGGGGCGGCTCGGCCTCCGCCCGGTCATAGGAGCGGCGCAGCGTCTTGCCGTCCACGGCCGGCACCCCCTCGCAGCCTTGGGCAAACTGGCGCATGAATCCCAGGAACCACTTCTGGAACTCCTCCGGATCCGGAAGCCGGAACACCCTGGAGAAGGCGTCATGACCGGGGATTCCAATTCGCAGCGGCAGGAAGGATTCCAGGAACTCCCTTTTGGACAGTCCAAAGAGGGCCATGCCGGTGCACGTTTCCCCGCCGCAGAGGATGGTGCACAAGGCGGTAACCAGAATGTCATGCAGGGAATGACGCCCGGCGTTTCCGCGCCGGGGATCCTCCAGCGGTTCCAACTACTCAACCGGCGCCCCCATCACCACAGCCTCCACACACCCGGATGCCTCACCGCCCTATTCCCTCTATTATCTACTACTGAAAAGGCCTCTCATCCACTCCACTTCAAATGCGATAGCCCTGCGCGCCCGGCGGGTTGCCGCCGGGATCGATTTATCAGGGGATAAATTGTTACGAGAAGTGGACCCTAAGGGTCATCCATGTGGAATCGACCGGGGTTAGCCCGACCGAATCTGCCCGTAGACTCTTTCCGGGGTTACGAGGACGATTACGGCGTCCTGTCTGACCATGGCCACATCGTATTCTTCCCAATCGGGATGTTCATGGTCTCCGCAGGCCCGGAAGACTTCGCGCAGCTCGACCCGCATCTCTTCCTTGTTGGTGTTGCGGTAGTCCTTCAATTCGGCCTCACCCTCGACTACGGCGAAGCTGCGCCAGTCGTCGCCTACGGCCATAACGGTACAGCGGTTGTCCCGCCGCAGGTTTCTCGCTTTCGCCGAGGTGCCTCTGACAATTACGAAGGCGGCCTTTCCCCGGTACGCGCCGCAGACCACGATGCTGCTATGGCCCGAGCCGTTCCGCTGGAATGTAGTAATCACTCCCCGGTGGTTGTTCTTCACAAATTGCTCGTATTCGCTGAATTCCATCTAATTCACCTCGTTTCTTAAATTGTCCGCGTAGCCGTCATCCCTTGCGGAAGTTATCGGCGGCGGCTGTACAATGTCCCCCGGCAGTCCCGTCCCAATCAAGCGAAACTTTGGAGAGGAATATGTACCTGATACGGCGAGTATACAAGACCAAACCCGGAGAGGCCCGCCGGGTGGCCAGCCTGGTCCACAAGCAGGTCCAAATCTACCACGACGCCGGGCATCGGGGCGAGTTCCGAGTCGCCTTCAACGGCTATACGCTGCCGGGGGACCAGGACATAGTCGTGCTGGAATGGACAGACAGCGCGATCCAGTCCCCTATGCGGGCGGGGAACGATATTCCCAGAGAGGCACTGGAAGTTGGCGGACAGGCCCGGGAGTTCATCGAGAGCCAACGCATAGAGTTCCTGGAGCTGTTGACACCCGACAAGATACAGGGCTAATCGCTCATCCCTACTCAAACATGTTCTGGTAATGACGGAGCCAGTCACTGGCGAACACCACGTCCGGGTCGTACCGCCGTTTTTGCCGCAAGAACTCCGGGAACTCTGGGTAGGCCCGCTCCATCTGGTCCTTCCTGGCCCATCTGTGGTAGGTCAGGTAGTAGGAGCCCCCTTCGGCCAGTGCGCAGTCGATCAGGGCCCGGAACTGCGCCTGGCCGCGGGCTAGTCCTTCAGGTGAATGCTCGACCAGCAGGTTGAAGATTACGCACGCGTAGTCCTGCGCGGCCCAGCGTAGCAGGGTCTCGCTCTCGGCCTCGATTAGCCGGACGGTACCGTACACCAGGTTGGCGTGAGTGGCCAGCACCTGCCTTCTGGCCGCGGTCATGAAATTCACAAACCTGGTCCTGGGTATATACAGCTCGGTAATCATGAGCGGCGCATAGGTTTTCCAGCCCATCCTGCGATAGAGCATCTCCCCGGCTTCGGGCAGATATGGGCTGAATTGCTGGTCATCCGACAGTACGCTTGGCCGTCGGACTGGAAGTAGTGCCGGACGTATTCACGGTATGCCCGGGCCTTGTCCGTATGGGCCAGCACGTACAGCCTGCTCCAATCCTCGGCGGAGAGACCCACCCGAGACGCGGAATCCGGGTCGCCTCCCTCTTCTGGTATATAGGTGGACATGATGCCCTCGGCCATGAAGCCAACTGAAGCCTCATCGGTCTTATATTGGAAGTCGCCGTAGGCCGCCCCTCGCCGGGCCTGGTCTTCCAGCGCGGGAATCGCCGCATCCAGGGCAACCTCACGGACGCGCCTGACCAGGTTTTGCCGTTTCTGGAGCCTTAGCTTGATCGAGTCAACGAACCCGAACAGGCCATACCCGCCAACGGCCAACCGGAATAGGTCCCAGCCTTCTTCCCGGCTGCAGAGCTTCCTCGTCCCGTCAAGTCCAGTCAGATAAAAGGCTTCGATGTCCTCCACTA
The DNA here is from genome assembly GCA_965197545.1 of Dehalococcoidia bacterium. GTDB lineage: Bacteria > Chloroflexota > Dehalococcoidia > Lucifugimonadales > UBA3495 > CATOSP01. Next base: position 526,940 of record CBDANJ010000007.1, on the reverse strand, counting down.
TGAGCTTGCGCCCCAGCACGCGGCCATGAATATTGGAGGATAACGCACCTCCCAGGGTTAGAGGGTTAGTTCGTCAGCCCCGGTCTGCTTCTGGATGATCGACAATTCCGATGTCTCTCCCCGCTGTTGTTCGCGCAGCCCCTGGACGAGACTGGGCCAGGTCACCCCGGACTGGACCCAGACGGTCTGGGATTCCCGGTCCAGCGGTCCGATGCCCGTGAGCCGTGCCGAACTCAGGGAGCCCCCCGCTTCCAGGAATTGCTGCCCTCCCATGGAATGGAGAGCCCCGGCGGGACAAAGGGATATCCCTCGCCGGCGGGCGTCGACTATGGTGCGCGAGACTTCGGCCGGGTCCCGGGGCCGGGCGATGCCCTGCATCTCGGAGGTGTTTAGCCGGGATTGGACGTCGTTCAGGGTAGGCATTTTTATGGTCTAAGAACTCCGGTTGGGTGGAGTAGCCCGCCCTCTGTATACATAAATGTATCACCTACTCGGCGGCGATAAGGAAGATTGCAAAGTCTTTCCAGACTGTAGAATATGCCTCCAACCGGTCATTCCCGCGTTCGCGGGAATCCACGGTTCCAAGCCTGGAGTCCCGCTGTCTCAAAGCGGGACGGCGACAATCGAACAACTTTGCAATCGTCCTGGGCGGCGATATTCGTGATTGACTTCCCTTTTTCGATTCTCTATAATTTTATCTTGCGCGGACTATCACGTAGATATGGCCTCGGCAAGTGGGGCCATATTGATGCATGTCCGTCGGCCAGGGTTATTGATGCCCCGGTGGCGCAATGGTAGCGCAGTCGACTTGTAATCGACAGGTTAGGGGTTCGAATCCCCTCTGGGGCTCTCCAGAGGGTAGGAGACGGTTCCGGCCGAAAAGGGGCGCCACACCTGGACCAGACAATTTAGTGTAACCTGGAGGGGTGGGTGAGTGGTTAAAGCCACCAGACTGTAAATCTGGCGTCCGGAAGGGCTTCGCAGGTTCGAATCCTGCCCCCTCCACCAAACAGAGTAGGACCAAACACAGGGGCCCGACCGTCATTTAGCCCAGATAGCTCAGCGGTAGAGCACGTTCTTGGTAAGAACGGGGTCGGCGGTTCAATCCCGCCTCTGGGCTCCAGTACATACGAGTCCCGGTACTCAAGCTTCCAGTACAAACAAAGGAGAAGAGACCCAAATGGCCAAGCAGCGATTCGACCGGTCCAAGCCCCATGTAAACGTGGGAACTATCGGCCACGTGGACCATGGCAAGACTACCCTGACCGCCGCCATTACCAACGTACTGGCCAAGAGGGGCTTGGCCGACATGCGTTCTCTTGAAAGCATCGACAACGCTCCCGAGGAGAAGAGCCGCGGTCTGACCATCGCCATCGCACACGTGGAGTACGAGACGGAGAACCGTCACTATGCCCACGTGGACTGCCCGGGTCACGCCGACTACATCAAAAACATGATCACAGGCGCCGCCCAGATGGACGGGGCCATCCTCGTCGTGAGCGCTCCCGACGGACCGATGCCCCAGACCAGGGAACATATCCTCCTGGCCCGCCAGGTGGAAGTGCCCCGTATCATCGTCGCGTTGAACAAAGTCGACATGATGGACGACGAGGAACTCTTGGAGCTGGTGGAGTTGGAGGTCCGTGACCTTCTCAACGCCTACGGCTTCCCCGGAGACGATACACCCATCGTTCGTGTCAGCGGGCTCAAGGCGCTGGAAGGCGAAGAGGAATACGAAGACAGCGTGATGGCCCTCATGGCGGCGCTGGATGACTATATCCCGGTGCCTACCAGGATCACCGACCGCCCCTTCCTGATGCCCATCGAGGACGTGTTTGGCATCAAGGGCCGGGGCACTGTCGTAACCGGCAGGGTGGAGCGCGGCTCGCTAAAGCAAGGGGAGCCCGTCGAGATCATCCGGTTCGGCGACGTGCGCGCCTCCGTGGCAACCGGCTTGGAGATGTTCCACAAGATGCTGGATACGACGGAGGCTGGCGACGCTGTAGGCGTCCTGCTCCGCGGCGTGGACCGCGACGAAGTGGAGCGGGGTCAGGTGCTGGTGAAGCCCGGGTCCATGCGCCCCTACACCCGCGCCGAGGCCGAAGTCTACGTGCTTAGCCGTGAAGAGGGTGGACGTCACACTCCCTTCTTCAGCGGATACAAGCCCCAGTTTTATATCCGGACCAGCGACATCACCGGCGAGGTAGTGCTGCCCGACGGCGTGGAGATGGTAATGCCTGGTGACAACATCACCTTAATCATTTCGCTGATCACCCCGGTACCCATCGAAGAGCAGATGCGCTTCGCCATCCGCGAGGGTGGCCGCACAGTCGGCTCCGGCGTAATCACCAAGGTATTGGATTAAGAGATGGCTAGAAAGACTGCGGACATTCGCCAGATAATTACCCTGCAGTGCGGCGATTGCAGGGAGCGCAATTACACGAGCGCCAAGAACCGCCGCAACGATCCTCAGCGGATGGAACTGCGCAAGTACTGCCCCCGCTGCCGTGTCCATAAGGCACACCGCGAAGTGAGGTAGGACCATGGCAAGGGTTTCCACGCGGGGTTCCCGTCCCGCGGCCCCCAGGCTCGCCGGCAGGGTTAACCCCATCGCGTTCCTGCAGGAGACGGTGTCCGAGCTTAGCAAGGCGGTCTGGCCCAGCAGAGAGGAAACGGCCCGGTTGACCATGGTGGTCATCGCTCTGTCTATTGTCGCCGCCTTCTTCCTGGGTGGACTGGACCAGTTCTTTAGCCAGACATTCAGCCGCTTCGTACTCTGACGTCCCGGCAGCCGTTGGCTTGATTTCAACCCCGGAAGACGGTCACGCCGCCGTTTGGGTAGGACAACTATGACTATTGATGGACAGCTACAGACTGAGGAAGAGTCCCCCCGGTGGTATATCGTGCATACCTACTCGGGGCAGGAAGACCTGGTTAAGCGTAACCTAGACTTGCGTATCCAAAGCCTGGACATGCAAGACCGGATTTTCGAAGTCCTCGTTCCCACCGAAGACGAGGTGATTTTCAAGGACGGCAAGCGCCGGTCGGAGAAGCGGAAGCTCTTCCCCGGTTACATCCTGGTCCAGATGACGATGGACGATGAAAGCTGGTACGCTGTTCGCAATACACCGGGAGTTACAGGGTTCGTCTCCAGCGAAGACGAGTCCGACAAACGGCCCAAGCCGGTGCCCTTGGAAGACAAGCAAATAGATGACATTCTCCGCCAGGTGGAGGCCGGACCCACCCGTATCAAGATCGGGCTGGCCCAGGGCGAGACGGTCCGGATTACCGAAGGGCCGTTCGTCGACTTCATCGGCGCGGTTAACGACGTCGACGAAGCCAAAGGCAAGGTCCGCGTGTTGGTCTCCTTCTTCGGTCGGGAGACCCCCGTAGAATTGGACTTCTTGCAAGTGGAAAGGATCTAGGGACTTTCAGTGGCAAAAAAGCTAAGGGCGATCATCAAGTTACAATTGGACGCGGGTAAGGCGACGCCCGCTCCGCCCGTCGGCCCCGCATTGGGCGCCCACGGTGTCAACATCATGGGGTTCGTCAAAGAATACAATGCCCGCACGGCCGACCAGGCTGGCACAATCATCCCGGTGCATATCTCGGTGTTCGAGGATAGGTCGTTCACCTTCGTTACCCGCACTCCTCCCGCGTCGGAATTGCTCCGAAAGGCGGCGGGGGTGGACAAGGGAGCGTCGGAGCCCGGACAGGCCAGAGTAGGCGCCGTGGACCGGGATTCCCTGCGTGACATCGCGCAGTTGAAGCTGGCCGACCTGAATGCTTCTTCGGTGGACGAGGCGATGAATATCATCGAAGGCACTGCTCGAAGCATGGGCATAGAAGTGGTTGGAGATTAATCGTGGTTAAGCACAGCAGGCGCTACGCCGCAGTCGCCGAGAGGGTGGACCCTGAAGCGACCTACCAGCCGGAAGAAGCCTTGGACCTGGTAAAGGAACTGTCCACCGCCAAGTTCGACGAAACGGTGGAGCTTCACCTTCGCACCGGCGCGGACCCGCGCCACGCGGACCAGATGGTCCGGGGTGTGGCCGCCCTTCCCCATGGGCTAGGCAAGACCGTTCGTGTACTGGTGTTTGCCGACACCGAGGCCGCCGAAATCGCCCGGGAAGCCGGCGCCGACTTCGCCGGTGAGGATGATCTTATCGCCCAGGTAGAAGGCGGTTGGGCTGAGTTCGACGTTGGCTTGGCGGTGCCCCAGGTGATGCCCAAGATCGGTCGTCTGGGCCGCGTGCTGGGACGGCGGGGGCTTATGCCGAACCCGCGGTCCGGGACCATGGTGCAGCCCCAGGACCTTCCCCGCGCGATCCGCGAAGCAAAAGCTGGCAGGTTGGAGTACAGGACCGACCGCACGGCGATCATTCACTGCCCCATCGGCAAAGTTAGCTTTGAGACGCCTCTACTCATGGACAACCTGGCGTCCTTGATGGACTCAATTAACAGGGACAGACCTGCCGCGGTGAAAGGCGCTTTCCTGCGGTCAGCGTACATGACATCGTCCATGGGTCCAAGCGTATCCGTGGATTTGGCCGCCTTGCAAACTCTTGCCGCGCCGGAATAAAATCTGATCGTTATCTGATATACTGAATAACAACATCACGCCGAAGACAGCGGGTACCCGGCAATTTGGGACTAAGGGTCTGGCGCCGCCCGCCCAGGTGCGACCGTAGCTGAGAGAGTTCTCGGGACGTTCTCGCGCCTTATACTGGGCGCGAGAATTATTTTTGGGGGATACATTGCCCACACAAGCAAAAGTGGACCGGGTCAACGAGCTCAAGGAGAAACTGGAACGCTGCTCCATCCTGGTGTCCACAGATTACACCGGTCTTCCAGTGAACGAGGTCACTGAACTCCGCCGCCAAATGCGGAACGCTTCCATCGAGTTCACTGTGGTCAAGAACAACCTGATGAAGCTGGCTTGCGACGCGGCTGAGCGCCCCTCCGCGAAGAACATCGTGGAAGGGCCGACCGCCGTGGCGTTTGGTTACGACCAGCCGGAAGTGGTGGCAAAGGCCCTGGCCGACTACATCCGCACCAGCCGCTCCGCGCTGGCTATTCGGGGGGCATTACTGGGACAAGACCAGACCCTAGTGCCCGAAGAGGTCGCTAGATTGGCTACTCTCCCTTCCCAGCCCCAGCTTGTGTCGCTGCTCCTTGGGCAAATGCAAGCCCCGCTCCAGCGTTTGCTGGGTGCAATGAACGGCCCGTTGCAAAACCTTGGCGGCTTACTCAAGGCCCGAATGGACCAGCTTGAGGCCGAGCAGCCCGCATCTTAACGAAAATACACCGCGTTAGAGGAGTAGACCCCATGACTAAAGACGAAGTATTGACCGCGATCAAGCAGATGAACGTCCTGGAACTGGCCGATATGGTCAAAGCCCTGGAAGAGGAGTTCGGCATCACCGCCGCCGCGCCAATGGCCGTCGCCATGGCTCCCGGAGCCGGAGGAGCGCCTGCCGCTGAGGCAGCCGCAGAAGAGGAACAGACCGAATTCGTGGTCAGCATCAAGGAGATCGGCCCCAACAAGGTCAACGTGATTAAGGCGGTCCGTGAAGTTACCTCCCTGGGTCTCCGGGAGGCCAAGGAGTTGGTGGAATCCGCTCCCGCCGCAGTCAAGGAAGGAATCGTCAAGGACGAGGCCGACACGATCAAGGGCAAGCTGGAAGGCGCCGGCGCGGTAGTGGAAATCGCTTAAATTCCACGGCTTCCGAGCGTCTTGGAGGAGATTCCTTGAGCCGCCGTAAAGACGCGGAACGTTTCGAACGGTTAAGGGCCCAGAACCCGGACTACGTCGGGTTTCGGGGTGCCGACACGGCTCCGGCCAGGCCAACGCCCGTCATGGAGTCTGTCACCTGCTCGGTCTGCAACCGAAAACGGAACGTGGATATCAACACCCTTCCGGCCGACAGGAATGAGTTCGTGTGCTTGAGATGCCAGGAGGATCCGAGGCTGGTTTCTCCTGGTATTTAGCGCCCGGTAGTCCTGCGGCTGGACCAACGCAGACCAAGGGTCCGTGCCGTTTCCGGAGTTCAGGTCGCGTGAGCGGTGCGGACTCTTTCACGTGAAAGAGTCCGCACCGGATTTGTGCCGCGAGACTTCGGTGCGATCTCACAATACCGGCCCCTCTCCCGCTCATTGACGCCGCCAGTCGTGTAAAATGGGCGAGACCTTTTCCAAAACCTGTGACCCTGGGGAGAATGTGCATGGACCTGGAGCTGGAAGGAAAAACCGCAATCGTTACCGGCGCGAGCCGCGGAATCGGCAAGGCCATCGCCAGGGAGCTGGCCCTCTGCGGATGTGACGTGGTTATCTGCGCCCGAAACCCGGAAGACCTGGAACTGACCGCGAAAGAGCTGTCTGATGAGACGGGGCGAAGGATGGTGGCAATTACCGCGGACACCACCAGCACTCCCGAGGTTGAAGCCATGGTGGCCCAGACAGCCCAGGAATTTGACCACATCGACATCCTGGTCAACAACGCCGCCGCCCCGGGCGGCATCGCCCGAGGCCCTCTGGAGACCATTTCCGACAACGACGTGCTGAATGACCTGAATACCAAGGTCGTCGGATACCTTCGCTGCGCCCGCGCAGTGGCACCCCACATGACCGAGAACGGCTGGGGCCGCATAGTCAATATCGGCGGCCTTTCGGCGCGCAACTCCTCGGGCTCCAACGTTAGCGCGGGGGTACGCAATTCCGGACTGGTCAACCTGACCAAGTACTTGGCCCAGGAGCTTGGCGCTTCAGGGATCACCGTCAATCTGATACACCCCGGCGCGACCAGGACCGAGCGCAGCGGTCCCGCCTACGAGGAGCAGGCCCGCCGCGAAGGCATCACGGTCGAAGAAGTCGAAGCCCGGGTGGCGGCCAATAACTCCACCAAGCGCATTGTCGACGCCAGCGAATTGGCCTACGTTGTAGCCTTTTTCGCGTCACCCAGGTCCATCGCAATAAGTGGTGAGGCCATCGCCGCCGGTGGCGGGGCTGGTACGGCAGTCCACCACTAGCCGGACCCTTCCCGGGCTGCTACACCTGCAGGAGGACACTATGATCAGAGTAACCTTCGCCTACGCAAATGATGAAGGCTCGAACTTCGATTGGGACTACTTCGTCGGGACCCACCGGGAGATCGTTCATCGGGAGTTGGACTCCCGGGGAATGGTTGGCTTCGAGCAGGACAAAGGCATCTCCGCCACCGACCCCAACGCGCCTCCCCCGTGGGTCGCAATCGCGCACATGACCTTCAACACCGTCGAAGAGGTCCATCAGGCCTTCGTCGAAGCTGGCGGGCCGGTGTTGGGGGACCGGAGGAACTATACCGACATAAGGCCGACTATCCAGATCAGCGAAGTCTCCTCCTAGCGGTCAGCCGCGCCTCCCCATTCCGTCCGGTTCCCCCACCGGGAGGCCGGCTTTCGGTTGGTCCCCGGTGGGTCCACTCTCCTATTCCCGCCACGCTGGCTAAGATGGCCAATTCTCAAAGTGAGGCCCATTGCCGCCATGCCAAACGCCGAGTCGACCGACGGCCTTGATGAGCTATCCCAACGGCTCGTAAGGCAATACTGGAGTTTCTATCCCACGTCAGGGTCTCGCATCGGCAAGCATGAATACGATGGGACCCTGCCCGACCTCACCCCGTCCAGTCTTCAACGCCGGGTCCGTGAGCTGAACGAGGGCCTAACCGCGGTCTCCGCCATCGGTGAAACTTCTTTGAACGAGGAAGACCGCCTCAGCCATAGCCTCTTGGATTTGTTCTTGCAGAGAGAGCTATTCAGCCTCACGCAGGCGCGAAACCTGGAAACCAACCCCATGAGACAGGTCGGATACCTGGACGTCAGCGGCTACCTGAACCGGGACTACGCGCCTTTGGTGGACCGTGTGCGGTCGATGACCCGCGTACTCGACCAAGTGCCGGAGTTCCTGGAAGTGCTGGCATCCCATTTGAGCGACGGGATTGGCTGCCCGGTACTGGATTCCAGCGTAGAAAGCTATTCCGGAATGGCCCGGTTTTACAGAGTGGACCTTGGTAAGGCCGGGCGCGAAATTACCGACCAGGGCATTCGGGCCGAATTCGACCGGGCGAGAGGCCAAGCTACCGTGGCCCTGGAGAAGTTTGCCTCCATGTTGGAACAGCGGCGGGACCGGGCCCCGGAGGAGTTTGCCGTAGGTCCGGGACTCTATTCGTCGATGCTGAAAGCGGGCGAGGCCCTGGATGTTCCTGTTGCAGACTTGATAACTATAGGTGAGGCGAACCTGGCGGAGAATCTTCGCGAGTTGCGGGAGGTAGCCGCCGTAATCGGTCCGGGAAGAGACGTCCGGGAGATCGTAGAGGAGACCGGCGCCCGCCACCCTTCCGCATCCGCTCTAATACCGGAGACCAGGAATATGCTGGAGGATATCCGGCAGTCGGTTATTGACCTGGACCTGGTCTCGGTGCCGTCGGAAGACCGCTGCCAGGTTGTGGAGACCCCCACCTACATGCGGTACGCGTTCGCGGCCATGGACAGCGCCGGAGCATTGGAGGAACGGGCCACGGAGTCCTTCTACTACGTGACTCCCGTAGAAGCGGACTGGACCGCGCAACAGCAGGAAGAGTGGCTGACCAACTTCAACTATGCCACCCTGCGCATTGTATCCATCCACGAGGTTTACCCAGGACACTTCGTCCACCACCTGCACAACCGGTATGGCAGGACTCTTCCATTAATCAATCGTGTTGCGAGTTCCTATGCCTTCGTCGAAGGGTGGGCCCACTACGCGGAAGCGATGATGATCGAGGGCGGTTACGGCAAGGAGCGCCCGGAGTTGCGTTTGACCCAACTTCTGGAAGCGCTGGTGCGGAACTGCCGTTACATGTGCTCCCTGGGGATGCACACGCAAGGCATGACCCTGGACGAAGCAACGAGCTACTTCATTGACAAGGCGTTCATGGCGGAGCATCCGGCGCGCCGGGAAGCGCTTCGGGGCACCTTTGATCCCGGCTACCTGAACTACACGCTGGGGAAGCTAATGATCCTGAAACTCAGGGACGACTACCGCCTGGAGCAGGGAAGCGGTTTCATGCTAAAGGAGTTCCACGACCGGTTGTTGTCCTACGGCGCTCCGGCGTTGCCCCTGTTGCGGCGGGCGATGTTGCGGGACCCAGCGGGGTCTCCTGTCTAGGAACGGTCCGAAGGTTCCGGCGTCCTGGGCTCGGTACGGAACGTCACCTCGCGGAACGCCTCCGCGTATGAGTAGTCCTGTTCCGCCGCGGCTTCCTGCGCAGTGTCTTTGACGAACGCCTCCACCTCTTCCCGAGTGCGTCCAAACATCTGACTCTGGTGGACCATCACCGCCTTTACCTTGGCTTCCAGGGAGGCTTCGATATCGTACCAGGCGTTGGGTGACTCGGCTCCCCAGAATAGTACGGCGCCGGTCTTATGGGGTTCCAGCCCTTCGTCTCTCCATAGCTCGACGAAGTGGAGATGGTCCCTCGAGTAGGGGAACACGGCATCCAGGGCCACCTGTCCCGCCACCCGATTGTCCCGGTGCCAGGCCAGGTTCTTGCGGTAGGGTTCCGGGCAAAGGACGACGTCGGGTCTAACCCGGCGGACTTGCCTAACCAACTCCCTCCTAAAATCGCTGGAGTCTTCCAGCTCTCCATCGGGATGGTGCAGCTCCACCACCTCTTTGACCCCTAGGAGCTGGGCGGCTTCTCTTTGCTCTCGTTCTCTAATAACTCCTAATTCGTGACCGCTGGCATCCGGATCACTGGTCCCCTTGCCTCCGTCGGTGCAAAGAACGTAATGCACCTCGGCTCCCTCTTTCACCCACGAAGCTACAGTACCGGAACACCAGAACTCAGCGTCGTCGGGGTGCGGTATTACCACTAATACACGCTGCGGGGTGTCCTCCATCCGCAGATTTCCTCCAACTCAGGTATGTGCGGACCGCTGGCGGCTGTGTTGGCTTTACGCCGCACCGCGCGGACGGTCCTACGACGAATTCCCGGCGAAACGTGGTCCGTATCCCCAACATCTGGCAACTAGGGAAGCGTTAGTTACCCACGGGATATCGCGAATCAGTCGGGAGAGTAGATACAACCAATGTTACAGGAACCGTGGAAGGGGGTCAAACGGAGTGATTGACATCTCCCGAAGTAAGGCTGTACGCTCCAGACGGGTCCCACGGCACGCCTCCGGGCGCCGTGGCAGCACAACCGGCCACTACACCAATCAGGGAGGAGAAACATGCCGAAGGTCATCCCCGTGTCCGACGAGTTGAGCAAGCCGTTCTGGGACGCGGTGAACGAGCGTAGGCTCGTGATTCAGAACTGCACTAGCTGTGACTTGCTCCAATACCCTCCGAGGGAAACCTGCGGGAAGTGCGGCTCCGCCGAGAATCTGGAATGGAAACAGGTGAGCGGAAAGGGGCATATCTCTTCCGCCATTGTAATCGAGGACGGGCGGCTCGACCGCCGGCGTCCCGATCAGCCCTACAACCTGGTGCTGGTCCACTTGGATGAAGACCCTGGGATCAACTTTTACTCCAACCTCCCCGGCACTCCGGTCGACGATGTGCCTATAGGGGCGGCGGTAGAGGTGTACTTTGAGGAGGTAGCGCCTGGGCAACTGATCCACGAGTGGCGCGTTGTTTCCTAACTATCCTATTTCCAAAATCGTAATCCTGGACTTGAGAAAGGGCGGCAAATGACTTCGTTAAGTGACTATTCCTGGAGGAGAAACACCGAGGGACTTGGAGTATGGGACCACCGCGGGCAGGTGGCCGTCGCCGGGTTCGGACATTCCGAAATCGACCGGCGCTGGGACGAGGAATCCATGGACAGGACCGTCGGCGCGTTCTCAATACAGGCTTGCCAACGGGCCATGGACGACGCGGGCGTTACCGCTGATCAGATCGACGGCGTGATTTGCTGCGACTCGCACATCGCGGGACCCAGCGGAGGCACCGCCGGTAGATGGGCGCCCCGCCCGTACTTCGACGCACCCTACGACTCAGAATGGGGCCTAACACTGGTCAACGGCGAATGGCTTGTCAAGCAAATGGGCCTAACCAACGTCAAATTCGCTCCCTCCGGGGTGCCTGCCATCGGCGAGATGTTGGGCCTGGCCTCTCAGGCGATTGCCGACGGCCTCTGTAGCACCTGTCTGGTGATATACCCCACCGGAAACCTGGAGGGCCGCTACCGCCGGGGCGGCGAGAACGCCGAGGACCACGCCCGTGGAGGCCGGCAATGGACCGTACCCTGGGGCAACCACGGCGGCAATGACTTCATCAACGCCTTCCCCCACCAGCAGTACTGTCACAAGTACGGCGGCGTTCACGACGACCTGGCCCCGTTTGTCGTGAACCAACACCGGAACGGTCTGATGACTCCCTGGGGTTTCAACGCGACTCATGATATCCCGCAGCTTACCGTGGAAGATTACGTGTCTTCCCGCTTTATCCTGAAACCCTTGAGGCTGTGGGACTGCGACAGACCTGTCAACGCCTCCGGAGCCTACCTGTTTACGACCGCCGAACGGGCGAGGGACATGAAGCAGCCTCCGGTCTACATCCTCAACCACAACCAGCACAACGCGGGTACGCGGAGCACCCAGGCTGTCCTCGAGGAGATCGAAGCGGAAACCGACCGTCTCGCCCGCATGATGTTTGAGGGCTCGGGACTGAGCGCAGACGAAGTGGACATCTTCAATCCCTACGATGGTTACTCCACAATGACCCAATTTTGGTTGGAGGCGTTCCAATGGCACGGGGTAAAGCGAGGCGACGCGTTCCCGTTCTACGCCGACGATATACGTGTGGAAGGTCCCCATCCCTTCAGCTCCAGCGGGGGTAACTTGGGGACCGGCCGGCTTCGGACCGCCATGTGGACCGACAGCATTGAGCAACTCCGGGGAGCGGCAGGCCCGCGTCAGGTCACGGTAAGGGCCGAGGCCGCCGTTTCGGGGTTCGGTCCTCCCCTGGGCGGAGGCTGGATAGCCTTCGGCAAGTATCCGAACTAGAGTCCTCTTCAGGGGCGCACTCGCCTCTAGGAACGAAAGCGGCCTTCGGACGCTGGTCCGAAGGCCGTTTCTGTGCCGGTGGTTAATATTGGGGATTGGTCATCAACCCGATCTGGTGATCTCCTGACGCCCAATGTCCGTCTGCTGCAATAGGGTGCCCGCCAGTATACCGCCCGATATTATCACCTTCATTGCGTCGTCTACTGACATGCCGGTGGGCGTGACATCACTGCTGGGCACCATTATCAGGAACCCGGATGAAGGCAGAGGTGTCGTGGGAACATATACTGCCAGAGTTTCCACCCCATCGGTATTGACCAGGGTCGACGTCACCAGCCCAATGGCCTGAGAGCCGGGGCGAGGAAATTCCACGAGAACCACGCTGCTAAACCGGGAGGTGTGATTGGAGGACAGAAGCTCCACCGCACTACGCGTGGTCCCGTAGATGGTCTTGACCAACGGGATCACTTCCAGGATGCGGTGGATGAGGCCGATAAGCCGGCGTCCCAGAACAAAAGCGGCGACAAGACCGGCCAGATAGACCAGGAACACCAAGGCGGCGAAGCCGATGCCGGGAATCTCAGGCCCAGGTAGGTAGCCGAGGGGCCTTTTTAGAACGGGATCCAAGAGATCGAAGAAGAACTTGAAGACCAAGACGGTGATGCCGATGGGCAGCAACACCAAAATACCCGCGCCCAGGGTACGTTCCACATGGCGAAGCAGGAAACGGAACCCTCCCGGTCTGTTGAGGCGGGAAGCGGGACCAGGAGATTCTGGGGGCTTGGCCAAGCGCTCCTCCGGTTTACCGAGGGAGCGTCGGCAAATAGGACTCGTAGACTTCAGCCACCCGCGCGGCAACGGCGTCCCAGCTCATCCCCTCGGCCCTGCGCCGGGCGGCATGGCCCATGCTCTGCTGTAGTCTCCTATTGGATATTATCATCTCGAGTGAACCGGCGAAAGCTTCCGGGCAGCGCCACGACTTCAGGTAGCCGGTATGGCCGTGTTGGACGATGGTGGAGAGACCGCCAACTCGTGTCGCCACTACCGGAGTGCCGCAAGCCATCGACTCCAGCGCCGCCAGGCCGAAACTCTCATAAAACGAAGGCACCACGCAAACGTCGGCGGCGTTGTAGTAAACGGGAAGCTCCTCGTGGTCCACTCTGCCGATAAAGTCGACTATCTCCGATATCTCCAGACGCCGCGCGAGTCCCCGCATCCGCTCGACCTCTGAATCGTGTTCCAAGCCTCCGCCCACGACAAGTACACGCAACGGTTGGGATGTGTCCATCTGGGCGGTGGCGTGGATAAGCAACTCCAGACCCTTGAGCGGTTCAATGCGGCCCACAAACAGAAGGACCTTTTCTCCGTCTAGCCCCAGCCTATCCCGGACCGTATGCTGGTCCAGGGGGCGAAACATCTGCAGGTCAACCCCGCAGGGGATCAGCAAGATCTTCCCTGGGTCCGCGCCGTAGAGCCTCACCATCGAGTCGCGTTCGTGGGGGCTGTAGGCGATGATTCGGGTCGCGGAAGCCATCAGGTCCCGCTCCGTCTCCTGCCTCCGTACCGGCTCCGCTTCCCCGGCTCGGGACTGCAATTTGATCAGCCCAAGTGTGTGGAAGGTGATAACGCGGGGGACTCGCCAAATAGCCCCGAGGTCTTGACCAATCCATCCGGACAGCCAGTAATGGGAGTGTACGGCCTGGTAAGTCAGCCCATTTACCGCCGCGAACTCCAACACCCGTTGCCTGAACTCAGGGAGGCTGTCGAATAACTGGTCGAGGGGAGTTTCAGGCCCTCCGGCGGGCAGGTGGACCACGCGCACCATTGGTGAGATCTCATGGGTCTCGCCGTGGGGTTCGGAGTGCTCACGAGTGAAGATGTCCACCCTGGTCCCCAGGTTGCCGAGGGAGCGGGCCAGTTGGCGGACATGGAGGTTCATGCCCCCGGCCTTGCCCTCTCCCAGCGCCGCCAGGGGGCAGGCGTGGAAGCTGACCATGGCCACGCGGTCAAGGCTCACTGCCGCCTCACCACCATCTGGTAGAGATTGCGCGGCCTGCCGCCCAGGTGGTGCTTATACGGCTCGGAGCCTCGTAGGAAGTCGAAATATCCGATGCCCTCGTCAATCGCGCTTCGGAGGCACAGGGCGTTCAAGAGCAAGCCCACACTGTAGTATCCGAAATCCGGGTTGTATCCGCTGTTGTACAACAGCCGCGAGGAGGCATAGTCGAAGCAAAGGCTGGTGGCCACGACTTCGTCCTCGATCTCCAGGAAGTAAAGACGCAGGAGGCCCAATTGGGCCATCCGCGACGTGATGCTATGGAAAAACACCTCACGGTGTCCGGTCATATATTCGTTCTTTTCCTCGCTGCTCATGCGCATCAGAGTGATGAACTCCGGCAGCCGGGAAATGACCTCTTCCTGGCCGGACACGTAATACCAACGCCAGTTGGGGAGCCCTTCCAGCCGCCTGAACTTGCGGCGCAGTTCGTGGCGGTCCTTCCTGGAAAGAACGGAGAGGTATTCCTCCCAGGTTTCGGGAAGATCAATCCCAGAGGAAGTGTCTTCCTGTTCCACCTGGACCGAATAACCGCGCTGCCGGGCGAGGTCTGGCAGGTACGAGAGGGTGGGGGAAGTCTCCACCAGCGAGTCCAGCCGGAGGGTGTCCCAGCTTCGCTCGTCCAGGCGTCCCAGGAGGATATCAAAGAAGGAGGCCTCGTATCCGGGGCGTACCATGAAATCGTTGTAATCGACGGTTTCCTGGCTTCCGAGCAGGGCCAGTGTGTCGCCGGTCTGGGTGAGTGACGCCACCGCGGTAACACCCTCGGGGGAGCGGAGGTAAAAGCCCGCCATCTCCTTATCCGCTCCGAAGGTGTCCCACCACACCTGCTGCCATTGTGGGGTCAGGAAAAGGGTATTCACCGGGGAAGCCGAGAGTACGCCCTCCCATTCGGACTCGATCTCCTGGAACGATGTGAGGGGAGATGGGGCCATAGACTACCTCCGCCGAAGCAACGCGAGCAATTCTTCCCTGCTTACCCCGCGGCTTTGGAAGTTACCCCTCACCGCCGTCGTGACGACGCGGCTGCCAGGCTTCTGGACGCCGCGCATGGACATGCACATGTGCTCCGCCTGGAGTTCCACCGCGACTCCGTCTGGGTTCAGGGCCTGAAAGATCGCGTCCGCAACCTGGCCGGTCAGCCGTTCCTGGACCTGGAGCCTGCGGGCAGCCACGTCGAGCGCGCGGGCCAACTTGCTGACCCCGGCGATCTTTTGATCGGGGATGTACGCCATCCTGGCCGTGCCGAAAAAGGGGAGGATGTGATGCTCGCACATGGAATGGAAGGGGATGTTGCTTAGCACCACCGGGTCCTGGTGGTCTGCCTCGAACACGGTGTCGATCTCGGTCGCCGGGTCCACGCCCACCCCGGAAAACAGCTCCCGGTACATGCGCGCCACCCGCGCAGGCGTCTCCATGAGACCTTCCCGCCGTGGGTCTTCACCGATGGCCTCCAGAAAGCCGGACACCGACTGCTCAATCAACTGCTCGTGTACGATAAATGGCCTTCTTGCTAATTGGAATCCGCCATCGCCAGGGCTTCGACGGCTTCGATGTTCGGTTCAACTTCCGTGGCCAAGTTTAGGACGCTACTGATGGCCAGGTCGGGGTCTTTAAGTCCCGTACCGGTCAGGATACATACTACTCTACGGTCTGACAGATTCAAACCTTCCCGGTGCAGCTTGGCCAGCCCGGCGAAGGAGACCGCCGAGGCGGGTTCGCAAAAGATGCCTTCCTGAGAAGCTATCATGCGGTAAGCATCCAGGATTTCGTCGTCGCTTACCATGTCGATTACACCTCCCGAGTCGTCCCGGGCCTCTATAGCCCCCTGCCAACTAGCGGGGTTGCCGATGCGTATGGCGGACGCGATAGTCTGTGGGTTGGCCACCGGCGCACCCCGGACTATCGGCGCGGCCCCTTCGGCCTGAAATCCCATCATCGCCGGGAGGACCTCGCTGCGTCCGACCCGGCGGTATTCTTTGAACCCCTTCCAATAGGCGGTGATGTTGCCCGCGTTGCCCACGGGGATGAATACGTAATCTGGCGCGCCTCCCAGGATGTCCACGATCTCGAAGGCGGCCGTCTTCTGCCCTTCCAGCCTGTGGGGGTTTAGGGAATTCACAAGGGTTACGGGATGAGTCTCGGTGTAGTCCCGGACCAGGTTGAGAGCGGAGTCGAAGTTTCCTTTGACCATGAGGATCTTCGCCCCGTAGGCCATTGCCTGGGCAAGCTTGCCCATGGCGACTTCTCCCTTGGGAATGAGCACGAAGGCGGGGAGGTCGCAGTAGGCGCTGTAGGCCGCCGCAGACGCGCTGGTGTTGCCCGTGGAGGCGCACATTACCGCCGTGCTGCCCTCTTCCAGGGCTTTGGCAATGGTCACTACCATTCCACGGTCTTTGAAAGAACCCGTGGGGTTGCAGCCTTCCAGCTTGAAATAGAGATCGTCGCAGCCGATTGTTGCGCCGAGGCGTCTGGACTTAACCAACGGTGTGTCACCCTCCCCCATAGAGATCATGGGGGTGGCGGCGGTTACCGGCAGGAAGTCCGCGTAAGCGTTCAATACGCCAATACCCATTAGCTTAGTCCGCCCTCGTGCGCCGCATTGTGGCCTGTGTCTCTTGGACCCATACCCCGGACCTTTCCCCTATTCCTCGATCCGAAGCAGGTTGTTGACCTCCCGCACGTCGTCAAGCGTGTTGACCTGCTGGAGAGATTCCTGGACCGACAACTCCAGGGCGGGATGGGTGATGATTACGATTTCTGCGGTCTGATTCGCCGGGTCGCTATCCTTCTGAATTACCGACGCGATGCTGATATGGCCGTCACCCAGGATACGGGCGATCTGGGCCAACACGCCTGGCCGATCGGCGACGGTGAGCCTCAGATAGTACTTGCAATTGAGGTCGTCGACCGGGGCGACACTCACAGGAGTAACGCCGTCCCTGGCCGACTCCGCCCAGGTAACTGTTCTAGTCGGACCACCCGGCCCGTTAGCGAGGGAGCGGGCGATCTCGATCAGGTCCCCCACCACCGCGCTGGTTGTGGGAAATCTGCCCGCGCCCATCCCATGTAACAGCACGTTCCCGCAGAGGCTTCCCTCGACTTCTACGGCGTTATAGACGCCATCCACTTTGGCCAGCATATGGTCCAGGGGTATCAATGCCGGGTGTACTCTTGCCCGCACAGCCCCTCCGGAGACGCTGGCGATGGCAAGGGGCTTGATGGCGTAGCCCAACTCTCCGGCGTAACGGAAGTCGTTAGCTTCCAGCGAGGAGATACCCTGCCGGAATATGTCCCCGGGTTGGAATTGGCAGTGGTAGGCCAGGGAGGCGAGGATAGCCAGCTTGAATCCGGCGTCAATTCCATCTACGTCGTTGGTGGGGTCAGACTCGGCGTAGCCGCGCTGTTGGGCTTCTGAAAGGGCCTGTTCGAAGCTGGAGTGGTCCAGCGCCATGCGGGTGAGGATGAAATTGGTGGTCCCGTTGATGATGCCGCGAATGGAGCGGATATCGTTGGCCAGGAGTTGGCTCATCAAGCAGCCGACGATGGGAATACCACCGCCGACACTAGCCTCGAAGAGCAGATTTACATTGTTGTGTTGGGCCAGCGATATCAACTCCGGCCCATGCTTGGCCACCGCCTCTTTGTTGGCGGTAACCACGTGTTTGCCCCCGGAAAGCGCGTCTGTCAGGTACCGTGTAGCGGGCTGATCGCCGCCGATGACTTCCGTAACGATCTGAATGGCGGGATCGTTTAGGATGTCCTCCGGATTGGTAGTGATGAGGTCGGCTGGTATGGCCGGGTCCCTGGGTTTGGCCGCGTCTCTCACCAGGACCTTTTTGAGCATGACAGGTCTACCGACCTTGCGGGAGATGTCCGAGTCCGGGTCTAGAAGGGCCGAAGCGACACCGCCGCCCACGACACCCAGACCCATCAGTCCAATACCTATTTCAGCGGGGTCGCTCACCTGGTTGGACTACCTTCCCCTCTGTCCGCCCTGCCCCAGGTCGGCCCTGGATGCGCTGAGATGGACCTGGTCCGCGACCCAGGCGTAGTACTCGCTGTTGAAGTTCATCTTCAGCCAGCCGCCTTCCGCTCCCTGGAGTTGCTGCAGTGACTGCCACTCTTTGACCAATTCCAGGCTGAGCTTCGCCCGCATCAGGTCCGAGACTTCCCGTTGTTCCGGTTCGGAGAGTACTTGGACGATGTAGATACCGTCCTGGTTGAATTCGGGATTGCCGGTCTCACCGGGTCCCAGGCGCTCCTCTTGCTTCTCTTCATCACCGAACAGGAGATTGTCCAGTCCGGGAAACGCTTTCTTTGGCACCCAGCCGACGTAACCCCTGGCATTGGCGAAGTCCCCTGGGACCGAGACTTCCGAAGCGACCTTGGCGAAATCCTCATTGTCCAGCCGGTCCCTCACCTCGGAAGAGTCGATACCAGACTCGACATCGAGCCGGATCCACTGCACCTCTACATGTTCCTGATTATCCTTGATGGTGGAACTCAGGATCGCCCGTAAGTAGCCGAGCGCTAGCTGCTCTTCCAGGATCTTTTCGAAGTCATCTTCAGAAAGCCCCGTCCTGGCCAGGAAAATCTGGTAGGTGTTGCGGAACTCCTCGTCCAGTTGACCCGGGTCGGTCTCCTGCCCCACAGGCTTGGTGGGGTAGAATTGGTCTCTGAGGGCGCGGTCGATGTCCTCATCGGTGATGCTGATGCCCAGTCCAGGAGACGCCTGGCGCAGCACCTCGGCGTCCAAGAGATTGCTAAGGTACTCGAAG
The DNA here is from genome assembly GCA_965197545.1 of Dehalococcoidia bacterium. Taxonomy (GTDB): domain Bacteria; phylum Chloroflexota; class Dehalococcoidia; order Lucifugimonadales; family UBA3495; genus CATOSP01. The sequence continues at coordinate 508,077 of CBDANJ010000007.1, read as the reverse complement.
GGAACGATGCTGAGGTCGACCCGGCCGCTTATACCCTGCAACACACGGATACGTTGGACCAGGTCGCCCATGGTGAATTCGACGTTGCGGACGCTCCCGGCCCAGACCCTGGGCGGCCTGAAGAACTCCTGATAGTAGCCGAAGCTGACGACGCCGAATACCACCAGCAGGAGAAAGATTCCGATTGCGAAAGCGGCACGCTGGTGCCGGGCTTCACGGGAAAGCCTCACGGGCGTGGATTCGGCGCGCGCATCCCTACGGCGCGCCCGGCGGCCCCTGGAGCGCCTGCGTCCTTCAGCGGGCGCGGTCTGCTCCGTGCCGGTGGTACGGTTCCAAGGAAGAGCCATCCTAGAGCCTCGAAAAGACCGGAGAATCGGTCTGCGGCATAATATCTAATTGGTGGTTGGCTGGTCCAGTCTCAAGCAACCCTTGGGGGCAAAGCCTGAGGCCATACTGGATTACCGGCGCAGCCGGTTCATGGATGGGACAAAGGGCACGAAGGGGACCAAGGCCAGGTGCCGGGCGCGTTGGATGGCCAAACGCAGCGCCCTTTGGTGCTTGGCGCAAACACCGCTCCTGCGGCGGGGCTCTATCTTGGCTCGGTCCGAAATGTAGCGGCGAATCCGTTCAACGTCCTTGTAGTCGATGTCCTTGACGTGTTCGACGCAGAACGAACATACCTTGCGGCGGGGGGCGTACCTTCCACGTGGGCGGCGCCCTCCTCCTCCGGGACCTCGTCCGGGAGGCCTACCCTGGGGTGGGCGAGATGGTGCAGTACTCATATCAGTCCTGGTCCTCCGGGTTTATATAAAGGCTAGAAGGGGAGGTCGTCGACGTCGTCCACGCCGGGACCGTCGTTCGCGCGCCCTCCTCCATATTCGTATGCGCCGCCGGCGTCCATTCCTTCACCTGTCCGGCCGAGGAATTGGACGTCGGTAAGATTGATGTCATTGGAAAACCGAGTCTGTCCGTCATTACCTTGGTAGGACCTGCTACGCAGACGACCTTCCACGTAGACTTGGCGGCCCTTCGCGAGATACTGGTTACAGATTTCCGCAAGCCGACCGAATGCGCTGACGTTAAACCATTCGGTCTCCTCACGTTGCTCGCCGGCGGCGGTGGTATAGCGGCGGCTTGAGGCGACACTGAAGTTGGTAACACTCTGGCCGCTTGCCAGATACCGCATCTCGGGGTCTCTACCAAGGTTGCCGATGACGATGATCTTGTTCAACTCCACCCCCTTTAGGCCGGAGTTTGTTCGCCGCCGCTGGGCTCGTCCCCACCGGCTTCCGGCACTTCCGCCGCTTCTCCCGTGGCGATTGGCGCTTCGGCTACGGCTACCGCCGCAGGCACGGGTTCGGGCTCTGCCTCCGCCGAAGCGGACGGCTCGGTAGCCACAGCTTCCGGAGCCACACCTGCCAACGCGGTGTCCACCGTCTCATCGGCAGGCTGTTCAGCCACTGCCACTTGGGCCACCGGAGCCGGTTCCGGGATTGGCTGCGGAGGACCGGTAACGGTTAGCAGGGACCGGAGCACCTGCTCGTCCAAGCGCAGGAAGGTAAGCAGCTCCTGGTTAAACGGCGTGTCGGTGCTGAACCGGGTCAGGTGATAGCTGCCTTCCAGGAAATGGTATGGACCCTTCTTAATGGCGTAGGCGAGGCGGCGAGTTCCCCAGGTCTCTTCGTGGTCTAGTTCGGCGCTGCGGTTGGTGATAAAGTCCTTAATCCGTCCCCATGCGGTGGACGCTTGTTCCTGGTTTAGCATGGGGCTAAGGACTACTACGAGCTCATAATGGCGCAAAAGGCGGCTCCTCGGCGGTTACGCGGATGAATACATGGTCAATTTGCTGTGATTATAGCATCCGGGAATTGAGGGTCTCAACTACGAATCGAGCCCCGGCACCGGATATCGTGAGACCAACGCCCCGACTTCTTGGGTTATTTGGTGTTGCACTGCCTCGTCGTCCATGTTGGTCAGGGTCTTCACGATCAACCGGGCAGTCTCCCGCACGGCCGCTTCGTCAAAGCCCCGGCTGGTAATCGCGGGGGTGCCCAGACGCAGACCGCTGGTGACCCGGGGCGGCTTGGGGTCGAAGGGAATGGCGTTCTTATTGACTACGATATTGACTTTTTCCAAGGCGGTCTCGGCCTGCTGCCCGGTAATATCTAGGGGTGTGAGGTCGACCAGGCAGAGGTGATTATCCGTGCCGTTGGAAACTAGCCGCAGTCCAGCTTCTGACAGCTCCCGGGCGAGCGTCTGGCAGTTGGTTACCACCTGCCCCGCGTACTTGGCGAAGTCCGGGCCCATCGCTTCTCCGAAGCACACGGCCTTGGCCGCGATGACGTGCATGAACGGCCCGCCCTGGGTGAAGGGAAACACGCCAAAGTCGATGTCACGGGCTATCTCGCTGTTGGAGAGGATGAACCCGCCCCTGGGACCACGCAGGCTCTTTTGGGTCGTGGAAGTCACAACCTGGGCGTGGGGCAGGGGAGATGGATGGGCCCCACCGGCGACCAGGCCGGCGATGTGGGCCATGTCGACCATCAGAGGGGCTTCGACCATGTCGGCGATCTCACGAAACCGGGCGAAGTCGATGAGCCGCGGGTAGGAACTGCAGCCGGTGACGATCAGCTTGGGACGGTGCTCCAGGGCCAGCCGTTCCACCTCATCGTAATCTATAGTTTCAGTTTCGGGGTCGACGCCGTATGAGATGAAATCGTACAGCTTGCCGGAGAAATTCACGCTAGCTCCGTGGGTGAGGTGGCCGCCGTGGTCCAGGCGCATCCCCATCACCTTGTCGCCAGGTTCCAGCAGGGAGAAGTAAACGGCCATGTTGGCCTGGGCTCCGCTGTGTGGCTGGACGTTGGCGTGGTCTGCTCCGAATACCTCCTGGGCGCGCTGGATGGCCAGCCTTTCCACCACGTCCACGAATTCGCAACCCCCGTAGTAACGGCGGCCCGGATAACCTTCAGCGTACTTGTTATTCATTAGGCCGGCTTGCGCTTCCAACACCGCCATGCTGGCATAGTTTTCGGATGCGATCAGCACGATGCAGTTGCGCTGCCGTTCGTTTTCCTGCTCGATGGCCCGGGCGACCTCCGGGTCCTGTTCCGCTACTCGGGACATGGGTCCTCCTCTCGGTCCGCTCCAACCGCCGGTAGAGTCGCCCGCCGCGTACGCAAGGCAAACAAGCATCACCAGCGGCGAAATCAGTCGCGGCCAAGCTAGTGTATCCCCGGCCTGGAGGGGTGTCAACGACGCTCTGTAGTTGACACTATTGGTTCCCGGCGGGGACTACTCCGGCCAGCAGGACCACGCTGGTTACGGAACGAATTGCGTCCAATAATCGGCTAATGTAAAGTAATTATCCGGGTTGCCGGAACTGGCCTCGCACAAGCTGAAATAACGGAGTAGGGGAGAGGGAATGTCATCTGACCAGGAACCATTGACCACTCGTGATTTCATAGACTTGCTGCTGAGCCCGGACCGGCTCGTTATGTCTGATCCATTGGTGATCTTCAGCTTCTGCCCCATCAACATTCATGAAACGGTAGCGGACATCGGCTGCGGCCCTGGCTACTTCACAGTGCCGCTGGCAAAGTCATTGATAAACGGGAAGCTCTATGCGTTGGACATTGACGAGGAAATGGTCGCCGCATGTCAGGAACAGGTGGAACGGGCCCGAATGGGCAACGTGGAAGTCCTGCAGTGCGGCGAGTACGATTTCCCGCTGGAACCGGCCTCATTGGACGGGGTTTTCATGGCTTTCGTTGTCCACCACAGCGAGGACCGGGCCCGGTTTCTCAGCGCCGTTCGCGACTTGATATTGAACCGCGGCTGGTGCGTGGTCCTGGAGTGGTACAAGAAAGAGACCGAATCCGGGCCACCTCTGGAACACAGGATCGATCCGGAAGAGCTGGTCCAACTTGCAACGAACACCGGGTTCCGGAGCCTGGGGTGGCGGGACCTAAACGGCGAGCACTACATGGTGACCTTCCGCCGGAGCTAGTCCCGTCCGCCTTTACGGCGGGATTACCGGCAGCAGGATATTGGAAGGACGCTCCGCGTCATGGTACACGCTATTTTGCGCCGGCAACTTGACCGCGGATACGGCCGGGTTCTCTCCGGTGTTCCCGTTCACGTCGAACCTAGGGAAATTGCTGGAAGAGACATCCACCCGGACCCGATGCCCCTTCACGAAGAGGTTGCTGGTGGGGAATAGCTGAATCGTTACCCGGTACACCTTCCCCGGCTCCATGAATTTGGTTTCCTCCCACGAATCCCTGAACTTGGCCCTTAGAATTCCGTCGGTCAGGTTTAGCGCGTACCCCTCAGGATAGTCGGGGGACGGCGGGTAAACATCAAGCAGCTTGGCCGTGAAGTCAGTATCACGTGCCGTTGACGACACCCAAAGCTCCACGGTCAGGGGCCCTGTGACCTCCACGTTTTCCGCAAGCGGCTCGGTCTGGAACACCAGGACATCGGGCCGCGACGCCAAGGGCAAGTAGGGCTGCGTAGAACCGTAAAACTCCGACGATTCCCGCTGGTCGAATCCGCCCGCTCCCATTATGGGCAGCCCAGAGGATATGTTGCCCCCAATGGTGGGCACCGGATTGTTGGGGTCGAACAGGTACTTTGAGGGCGGGTGTTCCCCGGCGGGAGTCTGGATGGACAGGCGTCCCCCGTGCTGCAGGTAGAACGGAGTCTCCTGCGCGCGCGCCAGCGGCCATTCCCTCTCTTCCCGCCAACGTCCCCCATGGTCCAGCCGCCGCTCAGAGTTGCGCTTGCCCGAACCGCCGCCCATGATGAACAGCTTGACGGGATATTCCGAATCCCTGGGACCTACCTGACCCTTGAGATGGCGATCGAAGAACCGGAGGCGGATATGGTTGAAGTCCTCGTCCAAGTTCCCATCGAGCGTCGACGGAGGGCCGAAGTCCGCGTCTCCGGAATGGGTTACCGAGCGCTGACCGTGGGTCCACGGGCCCATGATTAACGAGACAGGCCCCTGTTTCATCGCGGAGAGTGCGACGTAATTGTCGGTGGTGGTGCGGGCGTAGGGGTCGTACCAGCTACCCATGTGCACTTGTGGCACATCAGAGAATTCGGGATAGTGGGCCTCTGCGCACAAACCGGGCTGTTTCCAATATTCGTCGAAGTTCTCGTGACGCCATATCTCCAGCAGGTAGTTTTCGTAGTCCGGCGTCCATTGCAGCGGCGAGTGCTCTGGCCGCCAGGGCATCCGCTGGAACCAGTCCTGGATGCGCTGGTTCTCCAGGGCAGCTTTCAACACCAGAGGGTCTTCCTGGACCTCCGGGCTGTCGAGGGCCTGCCGGTAAGCCCAGGTCACCTGCCGCAGTTCGAACGCGCCGCCGTTGCGGCAACCGCTGAGGAAGGCGTTCGAGAAGCCACCGCAATCAAGCCACATGCAGCCCAGGTGGGCAGGGTTCAGGCTGGCCAACGCCGCCTGAGTGTGGGCCGCATAGGACGTGCCGTAGGTCCCGACCTTTCCGGCGCACCACCCCTGTTGCCCGATCCATTCCACGGTGTCGAAACCGTCTTCGCCTTCGTTGACGTACTTGCTGAACCCTCCCTGGGAGGCGAACCTGCCCCGGGTGTCCTGGACCACGGTGGCATATCCCCTGGTGGCGAAGAAGGCGGCTTCCAGCACCCGCGCTTCGGTCGACTTGTTGTAGGGCGTGCGTTCCAGAAGCGCCGGGAACGGGCTTTCCACGGGGCGTCCGCCGCGAGCGGGACGGTGTATATCGGCCATCAAGATGATTCCGTCCCGCATCCGGACTGGCACATTGGTCTCGGTGTGGACCTCGTACTCCTGTTGAGAGGAGCTATCCGGTTGCGCCATTATCACCTCGGGTGCTCGTTTTTGCTTAAGCCAGGGCGGTTTGCGGCGTGAGGCTGGCCAACCAGGCTAAGACAGTGTCGGCGGCCTCCTGCCTGCGGTTGGTCAATGAATGGTCGCCGCCTTCGATGATCGCGTAGTCGGCGCGGGGAGAGTTGACCGCTGCCGTTGCCAGGTCTTTCGCCGCATCCAGCAGACGGGTATGGGTCTCCAGTGACCCCGCGACGGCCAACATAGGCGCCTTCACCCTTGGGGCGTGGGTGATTATGTTGTACCGTTCCGCGGGCCCGTGCTTGTCCAGGTAGGCTGCGGCGCTGAACATCTGCGGGATCGGGAAGTTGACAGTAAACAGGTCCATAGCCCGTCCCTCGGCCTCCATCTGGTCGGCGCGGTCGATGTTGGCCTGAAACTCGGCGGCGTCCTCCGAGGCCATGTAGTAGGAATAAGACAGCCTTACGGGTGAGACCGGGATAACGGCTTTGACGCGGTCGTCCTCTTCGTTCGCGGCGTAATATACAACCCTGACCGCGCCCATGCTCTGGCCGAGGATGGCGATGCGCCGATACCCGCGCTCCCATAGATGGTCGATCCCGGCGCGTAGGTCCAGGCGGCACCGGTCCAACATCTCGTACGCCACGCCATAGTAGGCGTTGTCGCTCCGGTTATACCAGACCGTATCATGGGCAGTGGTGTTGAGGGAGAGGGCGGCGTATCCCTGTAAGCTCAGGTCCTCGGCCATTCCCAGGGTGGAGGCGGTGTAGAAATTCCCAGTAGACCCATGAATAACCAGTACCGCGTCAATCGCCGCGCCGCTTTTCTGGTGTTTGGCGGGCTCCAGGAAGGCCCCGTCGAGCTTGATTCCGTCGCTAGTGGTGACGCCGGCCAGGTCAACAATCATAAGGACCTCTCCCCCGCCAAATGTTTCTCCGGCTACGGTTTTGGTCTCCGGACGGCGGTGGTGGCCTCATTTTAGGCATAGCGGGGTACAGGCGCAATAACGGATACCGGGTTGCCGGACGGCCAGCATTGTTGACACTCAAAACGGCCCACCACTATAGTTAGCGGGAAGCAACGGTAGTGTTGAGGAGGTCTCTGTGGCTGCAAACGACTACGACGTATTGGTAATTGGCGCGGGACTGGCCGGAATGACCGCTGCGATGTACGCATCACGGTACGGTCTGCGGACCGGCCTCGTCGAGCGGATGATGGGCGGGGCACAGATCATCAATCTTGAAAGAATCGAGAATTATCCCGGATTCCCCCAGGGCGTCGCGGGAGCGGAGCTTGGCCCCCTGATCCAAGAGCAGGCGATGGACGCCGGGGCGCAGTTCATTATGGGCGACGTGGCCTCGATTTCCAGGGACGGCGACTTCAAGATGGTGGAGACTGATGCCGGTGGTTTTCGGTCCAAGGCCGTGATCGTGGCGGCCGGATCCAACCTGCGTCAACTCGGTATTCCCGGCGAAGAGGAGATGTTTGGGCGCGGTGTTTCCCACTGTGCGACATGCGACGGCCCGTTGTACATGGGTGAGGTGGTTGGCGTAGTCGGCGGCGGCGATTCGGCGGCGGACGAAGCCCTAACCTTGACCGAGTATGTGGACAAGGTGCTCTTGTTCCACCGCAGGGACCAGTTGAGGGCGCACCACGCCGTCGAAGAACGGGTCCACTACAACCGGAAGATAGAGGTCGTCTGGAACACCGTGGTCGAAGAGGTCCTGGGAGAAGGAACCGTGACGGCGGTCAAGACCAGGAACGTAGTCACGAACCTTGAGAATACGGTCAGTCTCACAGGGTTGTTTGTCTATGTGGGACTTGAGCCCAACTCATCCCTGGTCAGCAACCTGGTCAAGGTGGACAACGCTGGGCATATTCCCGTGAACATATCCATGGAGACCCAGGTAGCCGGACTATATGCCGTTGGCGACATCCGGCAGAATTCCGCATCCCAGTTGGCGACAGCAGTGGGAGACGGAGCTACCGCCGCGATATCGGCCTTTAACTTTGTCCGGAGCAAGAACTGGTAGGGGCGGCGAATACCGGCTGGGGCCGCGCCGTCACCTGGTAAGTCGGAGGGAGCTATGGACCTGGTAGAGGAACAGCTAAGGAATAGCAAGACCATCGCCGTCGTGGGCTTATCCAACAACCCGGAGCGCGACAGTCACCGCGTCTCGAAGTACATGCAGTCCCAGGGGTACCGGATCATACCCGTAAATCCGATGATCGAAGAGGCCTTGGGAGAGAAGAGCTACCCGGACCTTAAATCGGTGCCCGAACCCATCGACATGGTGGACGTCTTCCGGCGGTCCGAGTTGGTCGCGCCGGTGGTGGACGAGGCCATCGAGATCGGGGTCAAGTACATCTGGATGCAGGATGGGGTCATAGATGAGGCGGCGGCGGCCAAGGCCGAGGCTGCCGGAATTCCCGTTGTCATGGATGATTGAACCCTCCGAGTCCATCGCCGCCGGTTCGGCGGCCAGCAGGCCAGCGACACCCCCACGACCTAGCAGAGTCATACACAGCGCTTACGAGGACCAGGCCATAACGGGCCTTAACTGGCCTGGTCCCATCTGAACAAACGGCCTCGTGGAGAGAGATCATGGGTAGGCTGGACGGTAAAGTAGCGATCATCAGCGGAGGGGCGCGGGGGCAGGGAGCCACCGAGGTTAAGTTTTTGTCCGGGGAAGGGGCCAAGGTCGTCTTCGGAGATATCCTCGACGAAGAGGGGATGAAACTCGAAGCCGAGGTCAGGGAACTCGGCGGCGATGTCACCTTCGTTCATCTGGACGTGACGGAAGAGTCCCAGTGGCAGGCCGCGGTACAGGCTGCGGAAGACCGCTACGGCAAGCTGGACATTCTGGTCAACAATGCCGGAATACTGATACGCAAGGGTCTGGAAGAGACCACCGTGGAGGACTGGGACCGCATCATGGACATCAACGCCAAGGGCGTTTTCCTAGGGACCAAGAGCGCCATCCCGGCCATGCGCCGCGCCGGGGGCGGTTCCATAGTCAACATCTCATCCACGGCCGGCCTGGTTGGGAGCCCCGACGGGTCCCCCAGTTACACCGCCACCAAGGGAGCGGTCCGGCTCCTTACCAAGGCGACCGCGGTGCAGTACGCCCGGGAAAACATTCGTTGCAACTCGGTGCATCCGGGTCCCATAGATACTCCGATGATCCAGGACACCCTGAACGATCCCTCCAGGCTGGAGCAGCGAATGCAACGGCTACCCCTTGGGCGGGTGGGCACGACCGAAGACATCGCTTACGGAGTGCTTTATCTGGCATCTGACGAATCCTCCTTCGTAACGGGCAGCGAGCTTGTGATCGACGGGGGAACGACGGCAGCATAGAGCCGAAGCGACTTGGCGGGGGCGCTGGGTCGAATTCGGGCGAAGGACGAAAACAGGTTTGACGACTCAAGGAGAATTGGCGACCCGCCTGAGGCAACTGGGAATCCGGTTGACTCCCCAGCGTCTGGCCATCGCGGAGGTCGTGATCAATTCCGGCGACCATCCGTCGGTCAAGGAAGTATACGAGCGAGTCAAGGCTTTCTTTCCCTACGTCACGCTGGCCACGGTCTACTCGACCCTTGACGTTCTGGAGCGCGCCGCCATCGTGAGGGAATTGCCCTTCCAAAGGCAGTCACGCTACGACGCGAACCTGTCTCCCCATGCCAATCTGGTCTGCGTCGGCTGCGGAACGGTGGTTGACGCCGACGTGGGACAGAACATGGTTGCCGAGCTTCGCAATATCCTCGAAGGCGAGTCAGACTTTGAAGTTGCGGCGCAGCGTGTCGACTTTTACGGCTGGTGCTCTGGCTGCACTCCCTCAGCCGACGCGCAGGCCGCCTCCGCTTAGGACTCGGCCCTTTCCTCTAAAGGTTCTCAATATCCACGGGCTCCAGCGGACCGGCGGGCTCGAAGCCGAACACGCGGGAGAAGAAATAGAGTTCCCCGTCCAGAGCCCGCTTGATGTTTTCCGCCCTGCGGAATCCGTGCTGCTCCCCTTCAAAGGGCAAGTAGGCGGTTGGCAGTCCCTTGGCCAGCACCACTTGATACATCCTCTCCGCCTGGCTTGGCGGTACGATTCTATCCTCCAACCCCTGAAAGAAGATCAAGGGACACGACAAGCCTTCTGTGTGATGGATGGGTGACCGTTCCTGGTAAAGGTCTTGCCGTTCCGGATAGGGGCCCACGAGTTTGTCGAGATAGCGAGACTCAAACTTGTGGGTGTCCGTCGCCAGTCCTTCCAGGTCGCTCACGCCGTAATAGCTCGCCCCCGCCTTGAAAACGTCCCGGAAAGTCAGGGCGGCCAGGGTCGTGAACCCGCCCGCGCTTCCTCCGTCGATGGCCAGCCGGTCTCCGTCTGCTAAATCCTGGTTCACCAGATATCGGGCGGCGTTAACGCAGTCGTCCACGTCGACGATTCCCCATTGGCCATTCAGACGTTCCCTGTACTCTCTCCCGTAGCCGGTGCTGCCGCCGTAATTCACGTCGATCACCGCGATCCCCCGGCTGGTCCAGTATTGAATCTGTAGGTCCAACGCCGTGGATGTAGCACCTGTAGGACCACCGTGGCTTTTGACCAACAGGGGAGGCTGTTCACCCGCCAGCGCCGCGAAATCGCCGTTCACCGGCGGGTAGTAGAATGCGTGGGCGGTAAGTCCGTTCTCCGTCGAAAACTCGATGGGCTGTGCGGGCGAAAGATACCGAGAGTCCACGGCTACGTTGGAAGCCGTCCGCAACACTTCCATGTTGCCCGTGGTCAGGTCCAGCCGGACAACCGACATCGGTACGCTGGCCGACCCTCCCGTGAACACCGCCGCGCCGCCTCCGGCCCGCAGGTCACCTCCTCTGCCCATCTCGGTATAGGGAGAGCCCAGGTCCTCCAACTCGCCCGAACCAGTGTCGATAGACGCCAGGCCCCATACGCCGTCCCTCGAATATGAGGAAATTATCCGGTCTTCTGACTCGAAACCGTAGGTGGCGTTGCCCAGGTTAAACCGCGGATTACCAAACTCGGCATCCATCGGACATACGGCTTCGACAACCTGGTCGCGCCAACGGTATATGTTGAACCACCCGGTACGGTCGGAGGTGAAATAAAGCGTCCCACCAGGAGACCACTCCGGCTGAAAGATGGACTCTTCCAGGCCCCCCGCCACCAGGGCAGCTTCACCGAGATTTCCGTCCGGACGAAAGTCAGCCACCCAGAGTTCGGTCCCGTCCCAGGGCATGTTTGGGCGGTCCCATTTGAGCCACGCCAGACGGGAACTATCAGGACTTATCCGGGGCGAGGCGTAGAAATCGGAGCCTGACACCAGGACTGTTCCGGCATCCGCGCCGTCGATCGGGATTGCGGCCAGGGTATTCTCCGGGTCTCCGCCTCCAGTGTGGTCTTCGCGGATACAGACCATTCGCCCTCGGGCGAGGTCAACCACACCCTCGGCGTAGCGCATGTCTATGTCGGGGGTTATCGGACTGGCCGGGCCACCCGGCTCTTGACGATAGACCCGCTGGTCGGAGAAGTTGCAATAATAGACCACGCCCCTGGAAACCCAATACGCGCCGCCTCCATATTCGTGGACTCTGGTCCGGGCGTTAAAGGAGGCGGGATTGACGTCGGAAGTAGTCCCGTCCTGGGAGCGGCGAACGATCACGTTCCGGCCACCCTCGGAAGGACGCGACTCGATCCAGTAAATATCCGCGCCGTCCAGGACAGGATGGCTGAGACCGATCGTTCCGGACACAATTAGGTCCGAAGTAATGGGCGATTCCCAGGAGCCGTAGGGCGCTTCTTTTGGATTGGCCATAAGGACTCTCCCCCGTTTCCTGGCCGGTCTAGAGCCGGCCATTGCGATGTAGGGTGCCAACGCCTAGTATAAGGCAGTCCCGTCACTCCCCACCATCACGCTGTAACCCGCGTTCTTCCGCGGCGCGCCACTGAGAGGAAACACCCATGTTCAAGATCGGCATCGACGTCGGCGGCACTTTCACGGACCTGGTAGTCGTTGAACAAGGTCAGACGCCCCGGTACTTCAAAACCCCGTCCACACTGCGGGACCCATCGGAAGGCGTGATGGCCGGGCTGGAGGATGTGGCCGCGGGCTACGAATTACCCTTGCCGGAACTGCTCGATGCAACCGAGCTGGTGATCCACGGGACAACCGTGGCAACCAATACGCTGGTGGAACGCAAGGGATCAAGGGTCGGATTGATCACCACGGAGGGTTTCCGCGACTTGCTGGAAATGCGGGAGGGGTTGAAAGAGGACCGGTACAACCTGCGGATGACCCCCTTTGAGCCCCTGGCGCCCCGGTACCTCCGCCTCGGTGTCACGGAGCGTGTCCGAGCCGACGGCAGTGTCGACACGGCCCTGGACCTGGATGATCTGGACCGGGCGCTGGACACCATGGAGAAAGAGAAGGCGGAGGCTCTTGCGGTCTGTTTTCTCTTTTCGTACCTGAACCCAGCCCACGAACGAATGGCTGCGGAACGCATCCGGGCCAGGTTTCCCGGAATCTACACGTCGTTGTCCCAGGAGATAATTCCCCAGATCAAGGAATTCGACCGGCTCAGCGCCACGGTCATCAACTCCTACGTTGGTCCCGTGTTTAGCGAATACCTGGACAGGCTTCGGGAGCGGCTTGACCCTTACCGGCGGGTCCGCGACGTGTTAATCATGCAGTCCAATGGGGGAGTCGCTCCAATCGAAGAGTCCATGCGCCAATCGGTAAGGGCGATCCTGTCCGGCCCTGCGGGTGGGGTGAACGCGGTGGCTGCCCTGGGAGAACGATTGGGCCAGTCTAAGACCATCGCCTTTGACATGGGCGGGACCAGCACCGACATCTCCCTCGTCGAAGATGGTGTTCCCCACCTTACCACCGAGAAGTTCGAGGCCGGATGGAAGATCGCCTTGCCAATGATTGACATCCACACCCTCGGGGCCGGAGGCGGGAGCATTACCCGGGTGGATGAGGGCGGGATACTCCATGTTGGGCCGGACAGCGCCGGGGCGGAGCCTGGCCCGGCTTGCTACGGGAAAGGCGGCAACGACCCAACGGTGACCGACGCGAACCTCGTGTTGGGCTACCTGGACCCGCAAAATTTCCTGGGTGGGAGGGCTTCGCTGGACGCCGCGCTCGCTGAAAAGGCTTTGGAAAAAAGCATCGCCGGACCACTGGGAATCTCCACCGTAGAGGCGGCCTATGGAGTGAGCAGGTTGGTTTCCACCGCCATAGCCGAGGGTATCCGGCTCATGTCGGTCCAACGCGGGGTGGACCCCCGGGAATTCGCCATCATGGCCTTCGGCGGAGCCTCGGGACTTCAGGCGGGCCAGATTGCCCGGCAACTTCAGGTCGAGAAGGTCTACATCCCGGCGGCCGCGCCGGTGCTATCGGCCTTCGGAATGCTTTCCACAGATTTGAAGTACGACTTTTCCCGGTCTTATCCCGCGAGCCTCGACGCGATGGACCTGGGGCAAGTCCGGGCAATTGTTGCCGAATTGGAGGCCCAAGGCCGCCTCAAACTGGAGGAGCAGGGGGTACCCGTAGACGACGTGGAGATGTTTCCGTCGGCGGACATGCGATACCTGGACCAGATATACGAGGTCCCTGTCCCGTTGCCAGACCTGGAACGGGATGACGAGCCGTTTTTGGCGGAGTGGGAGTCAAACTTCCACCAGAGATACCAGGAGTTGTACTCCTACCGGCAGCAGGACCAGGAGGTGCGGCTTGTCACCCTGCGGGTGACCGTGGTGGGCCGTCTTCCCAGGGTTTCTCTGCCCGATTCCCTACCCAGGGGTGGCGTGGCCGAGGCGAAGCAGACTCGCCGCGTCTACTTCGGCGAATGGTTGGACGTCCCGGTTTACGACATTGACACACTCTCTCCCGGAGTGGAGATCGACGGCCCGGCGGTCCTGGAGACCGATTTCACTACCGTCGTGCTCGATCCAGGCGACCGTGCGGCCATGGACCGCATGGGTGGAATCGAGATGCTGGTGGGGGCGGGCAAACCGGACGCGGCGGCAGCCCCGGACCCCGAACAGGCCGCTCGGCCGGACCCCGTAACCCTGGCGGTGATAGAGCACCGGTTGGAGTCGATAGCCCGTGAGATGACCGAGGTCATGCTCCGAACTTCCATGTCGCAGATACTCAACTCCAGCCGGGACTTCTCCACCGCCATACTTGACGCCGACTGCCAGTTGGTGGCCCAGGGTGAGGGAATTCCCGTGCACATTAGCGCGCTGCCGGTGGCTGGGGCGGCGGTGCGGGATTACTTTGGAGACGACATCTCCGAAGGCGATCTTTTCATTCTAAACGACCCGTATTTCGGCGGCAGCCATCTACCGGACATAACGATAATCCGGCCCGTGTTCCACGAGGGCGAGCTTCTGTTTTACGGGGTCAACCGGGCCCACCACAGCGATGTGGGCGGCGGCACTCACGGCGGATACAACCCCGCGGCAAGCGAAATATTCCAGGAAGGGCTCCGGATTCCCCCGCTGAGACTTTACGACAAAGGGGCGCCCAGAAACGACTTGCTTCAAATGCTGTCCGCCAACGTCCGCCAACCTGAGAACTTCCTGGGCGACCTGAACGCCCAGATCGGATCGGTGATGATTGCCGCCCAGCGCATTGAGTCGTTGCTGGAGAGTTATGGGGCCGCTCGACTGCTCTCGGCGGTGACCGATATCCTGGCCGCTACCGAAATCCAAGTCCGCAATTTCATTTCCAGTTGGCCCGACGGAGTCTACCGGGGAGAGTCTCTGGTCGACGATGACGGATTCGACAACAAACTGGTGCCCATACGCGCGGAGGTCACAATAGCCGGGGACTCCATGACCATCGACCTTGGCGAGTCGAGCCCGCAGGTGACCGGGTTTATCAACAGCGCCTATGCAAATACCAGGTCCCTGGCTCACGCCGCCATCATGTATCTGGCCCCCGCCGATGTTGCCCGCAACGAAGGTTCCATGCGGCCGGTCCGCGTCATCGCTCCGAGGGGTCTGGTGGTAAACGCCAACCCTCCTGCGCCGGTGTGCATGAGCACCAACCATTGCGCCGAAGAGATCATTGAAGCGGTGTTCCAGGCCCTCGCCCCGGCCGTCCCCCATGCCGTGTCGGCGGGGTTCTCCCGGCGGCTACGGTACGCCATAACTGGCACTGACCCCCGCACAGGGCGGCGCTTCATCTGGCATTTCTTCTTGGCGAGGGGCGGCGGCGGAGCGTCCTACGGGAACGATGGATGGACGGGAGTCGGCGAAGTAAACGTGGCCGGTGGCATCCGGTCGCCCAGCATCGAAGTCACGGAAGAACGGTTTCCATTTTTCATTCGCCGCCACGAACTGCGGCCCGACTCCGCCGGGGACGGAAGATGGCGGGGCGGGCTGGGCGCGGTCTGCGACCTGGTGTACGAAGGGTCAGGGATCGCGCTCCTCAACACGGCCGGGGACGGCGTAGTCGTGCCGCCGTTTGGCTTATTTGGCGCGGAGCCGGGACTACCCCACACTTACAAGATCATGTTCAACGGCTCAGAAAGGGTCCTGGGATCAAAGGAAACAGGCGTAGCCGTCAATCCCGGCGACCGGATCGTCTGCTTGTCCTCCGGAGGTGGAGGCTTCGGAGACCCCTCCAACCGCGACCCGTCCGCCCGGAAAAGGGACTTACGGAACGGGTACGTGACGGGCTGATTCTGACCCTATGCCGCCGAGACCACATAGTTGCGAAGGGTGCCGATGCCGCTGATTTCGACCTCGATGGTGTCTCCTGGGAGCATGTCCCCGTCCGCCCCCTGGGTGCCCATCCACAGGACATCGCCCGGATAGAGGGTGGCGTACTGGCTTAGCTCGTGAATCCAGGTGGCAGCATCCCAGATTTGGTCCGCCGAGGAAAAATCCTCCCAGACCACCCCGTTATGGCGCACTATGATTCGGAAGCCCTTCGGGTCTAGTCCGGTTACGATCCACGGACCCAGGGGCTTCCAGGTGTCGCAGTTCTTGCCGCGGAACATCGTTCGGTCGGCTTGCTGCCAGGGGCGCTGGCTGATGTCGTTACCGATGGTGTAGCCGAACACGTGGTCCAGGGCCTGGCTTACGGGGACGTTCCGGGCTTTCCTACCGATTACCACCGCAAGCTGGCCCTCCGGCTGTACTGCTCCGGAGGACTCTGCGGGCACGACAATATTCTCTTCGGAGCCAATGATGGCATGGACCGAGCGGTAGTTGGGAGAGGGCCTGTCGGGGTAGGACGGCGGCGACCCCCTTCGCGCGGCCATACCCTCCACGTGGCCCCGGTAGTTGGGACCGGCGGCGTAGAGCATGGGCGGCTTAATCGGAGCCAGGAGCTTTACATCGGTCAAGGCATAGACGTGGTTGGTTACCGCATAGTCCGTAAGCGGGTCTCCCCAAACTTCGGTTACGTTGCTGTCCTCGACGATGCCGAAGCTGGTCTTGCCGGCGTTCTCAAACCTGCACCAGATCATATTCTCATCCCCAGAGGCGCGAATTTAAGGGATAGGCGAGCGTATGCGCCTGTAGTGTTCCGGTCATCCGCATTATATCCCTTGGACTATGAGCGGAAAAGGAAGTTCTCGCCCCGGTTGCAGGGCTGTCCTATCGACGCTATATTCGTGGCTACGGTTGCCCGAGGAGCGGCAATGCTAAAGATGGTCCCCATCTCGCTGCTTGCGGACCCAGTCTAAATTCAGTCGAGGACACTTGCCTGACCTGGCATTAGAAGACGTCAAAGTTCTGGACCTCACTCATCACGTTGCAGGTCCGTACTGCACCAAGTTGTTGGCGGACTACGGCGCGGACGTGATCAAGGTTGAGCGTCCGGGGTTGGGAGACTCCGCCAGAGGAATGGGACCGTTCCCCGGAGATGCGCCGGACCGGGAAGGGAGCGGGATCTTTCTCCACCTGAACACCAACAAACGGGGCATCACCCTGGACCTGAAGAGCCGCGCCGGGGCCAAGGTGGTCAAGGAACTCGCGCGGGATGTGGACATTCTGGTCGAGAGCTTCCGCCCCGGGACGATGGAACGCTATGGTCTCGGCTATGACACCCTGCGGGTCGTCAACCCGGGTCTGGTGATGACTTCCATCTCCAACTTCGGCCAGACGGGGCCCTACCGCGATTATCGCAGCTCCGAGATTATGGTCTACGGGATGGGCGGGGAGATGTATTCCACAGGCCTGGATGAGCGGGAACCCGTCAAACTGGGGGTCAACGTACACCTGTACCAGGGCGGTGGAGTGGCGGCGGTTGCCACTATGGGCGCTCTCTTTGCTTCCAGACTCCAGGGACTCGGGCAGCACGTCGACGTATCGTTGATGGATACCCAGGTGGGTTCCATAGACCGCAGGATGAGTATGCTCCTGACCTACCAATACACGGGAGAGGTCACCGGGCGGTCTCCGCTGCGGACCGCCGGTTATCCCAACGGCGTTTACCCTTCTTCCGACGGTTACTTCCAGATCAGCGGCTCAAGGAATTACTTCCCCAGGGCCGTGAGCATGATGGGGTATCCTGACTTCCTCGACGATCCTAAATGGCACGAACCAGACGCCCAATTGGACGCCGGCCTTCAGGAAGAATTCGAGCCCCTTTTCCTGATGTGGACATTGGAGCGTACCAAATACGAGGCGTGGCACACAGCCCAGGGATCAAGAGTCCTGAGCGCACCTTTGAATACGATGGAAGACCTGGCCCATGACCCGGAGTTTTTGCGCCGGGGAGCATTCGAGGAAATCGATCATCCGGCGGCGGGACGGCTGATGTACCCCGGACGTCCTTTCGTGATGTCAGAGTCGCCCTGGACTGTCCGGCGTCCAGCGCCCCTGCTCGGGGAACACAACCCCGAAGCGCTATCCGGACTCGGCTACACCGATGAAGACATGGTCCGGTTGAGGTCGCAAGGCGTAATATGACCCGAAGCGAGTCGAGGAGGAGCAGGCGTGGCTAACCTCCCCCTGGAAGGCATCCGGATACTTGACATAACCGTTGTGTGGGCGGGCCCCTACTGCACATCGTTCCTGGCGGACCTGGGAGCCGAAGTAATCCGGGTCGAGACGATCAACACCTTTGTTCCGCTGGGGCGGGGGTCCATGGCACACCCAACCGAGGCTATGCTCAAGTCGATGGGCTCTTTCGCCGGGGGTACTCCCGGCCGGCTTCCCGGCAAGCGGCCCTGGAACCGCTTCCCTCTCTTTAACGCTCACGCCCGGAACAAGAAGAGTGTTACGCTGGACCTTCTGCGTCCGGGGGGAATGGACATATTCAAGCGGCTGGTCAAGATCAGCGACGTGTTCGTGGAAAACAACCCCACGGAGACCATGGAAAAATTGGGCATTTCCTACTCTCTGCTAAAAGAGGAAAACCCGGAGATCATCATGCTCCGGATGCCCGCCTATAGCAACGACGGCGTTTATCAGAACTACCGGGCGTTCGGGCTGCACATCGAGGGTGTCGTTGGCCATACCCTGCTGCGCGGCTACGAGGACATGGACGCCACCGCCAACAGCGGCGTGCTCATGTCCGACGCCACCGCCGGAACTCAGGGCGCGTTCGCCGTCATGGCCGCCTTGCACCACCGGAACCGGACAGGCAAAGGGCAGTTGATCGAGCTTTCCCAGGCGGAGAACGTGTTGCCGTTCATGGGGCAGCCCTTCCTGGATTACTCGATGAACCAACGCAGCGCCAGCGCCACCGGCAACCGCCACCCCTCGGCGGTCCAGGGCTGCTACCCTTCCAAGGGTGAGGACCGTTGGGTAACCATCACCATCTTTGGTGACGATGATTGGGAGGCGTTCGTCGGGGTCATTGGCAGTCCTGAGTGGGCGGAGGACGAGAAATTCGCCGACTCCCTGAGCCGTTACCAGCATCAAGCCGAGCTCGACCCGCGGATATCAGAATGGACGAGGCAGCTAGACCATTACGAGGTAATGCGCCGTCTTCAGGAAGTGGGAGTAGCGGCAGGTCCGGTCCTCGACCAACGGGACGCCTACGCGGACCCTCATCTGGACCACCGAGGGGTGTTCGAGGAAATCACCCAAGAAGACGCAGGCACCCATCGGTATCCTGGGACGCCCTATAAGATGTCCGAATATCCCATGCGAATCAGGCGCGGTCCGGTGCGGCTAGGCGAGGACAACGAGTACGTCTACAAGACGCTTTTGGACTACTCTGACGAAGAATACGCCGAGTTTGAGAATGAGGGCCATATCGGTATGGACTACGCCGACGATGTTCCTTAAAGTGGTCGACTTACCAAACCGGGGTTGCGGTCAGAAAAGCTCGGATATCTCCCGTTCCAGTTGCTCGTCCGGCGTCTCTGATGTGTGGAATACGCGTGTGGCGGGTCCTCGGCTAAGCTGCTCGTAGGACTCCGCAGAGCCGTATTCCCTCGTGCGGACTACGACCGGCATTGGGACGGCGTGGCCAAAAATCAATGCCTGCTGCTTCGCCTCCAGCCTGGACAACACCGTTCTTAGCTGTCGGCTTCCTGACGTACCGGAAAGGACCGCCTCGATGTCCCGGTCGTTGTCCAGCAGGCAAGTGAGGCGGGTGCCGACCTGGCTCATGACCTCCGCGTCGATGCCGCTGGGCCTCTGGTCGATGACCATAAGCGTGACGTTGTACTTACGCAATTCCCTGGCGATGGTGCCGAAGATCGTATGGCCAGCCACGGCGGGGCTCAGGAACTTATGGGCCTCTTCGATGACGATGACCAGGGGCCTGGGGTCCTGGCCGTGACCGCCCTCGGCCTCCTCCTTGCGTTCCACGTACCGGGCGTGAATCCGCCGCGAGAGCAGGTTGGTCACCAGCATGTAAGCGGTGAGGTCGCGCCCATACCTGCCGAACTCCAATACCACGTGCTGACCGCGTTCCAGGTGCTCGATGATCCTCTCCGCCGCGTCCCCGCCTCCGCGTTCGACCAGGAAACCGAACCGCTTAAGCCTGGTCAGCCGGTTATACAGGGCTCCCAGGGCAGCAGGCTGGACCTGGATTTCACCGGCCAGCTCGAAGACCGATTCCCTGCCTTCGTATTCCAGGAACGTCCGCATCCACTCACGCTGCCCGAACCGCTGCTGTAGGTTAAAGGCGGCGGAGGCGGCAACGTCGGACAGGTTCAGGGTCTCGCGCAGCATTTCGATGTCTTCGGGCTCTATGTCTCCGTAACCAATGCGTACTACATCGTCGATGGACGACCTGCGCCTGCGGGAGCTTTCCTCGTCCAGGCTGAAGGTGGACACGCGGGATGGGAACAGTTGTTTAAGCCCTTTGACGAACCGTTGACCCTCGGCATCGGCGGCGCCCCAGCCGTACTCGCTGTGCATGTCGAAGATTAACGAGGAGGCTTCGCCACCTTGGAGGATACCCACCAGGAGCAACCGGGTGAGGAAGGTCTTTCCCGTGCCGCTCTTGCCGAAGACCCCGATGGAACGCCGCACCAACTCGCCCACGTCGAGGCAGAGCTTATGTTCCATGTCCAGGGGATTGCCGATCCAGAAGTGGCGTTGGTCTTCCGCGCCGAACACTAGCTCCACGTCTCGTTGCGAAGCCACGCGGGTCCGCGAGAAGTGCGGTGGGATGGTCTTTGCCGCCGTGGGCGCGTCGGTTTCGTCTCCGGCAACGCTTGGCATGATTAACTGGGGCAACACGGAGATGGCGCCGTAGGCCACCGTTCCGGCAACGACCTGGGCGACCAGAGGATCGTCAACCAGGGCGGGAGTCTGCTTTAGCCTGGGGTCGGAACTGCCCAGGGAAACGTCGGTAACGACGCCAAAGAAACGGTGGTTGGCTCCTTCCATCGTTACCAGGGTGCCCGCCTTGATATCGTCTACGGGTGTGTCCGGGTCGAGCCGCACCTCCAACCCCTGGCTCAGAGACCCGTCCAGCACCATTCCCAAGTATTGGCCAGGGAACTGGCTCGAAGAGTTACTCTCGTCTCCCGGACCCGGGGCGCTGGAACCGTTTAACGGCTGGAATTTGCCGGTCATGATGTAACCGTCCTGAGTACGGCGTTCAGCCTTGGCAGGTCGCCGGACAACTCGGTTGCTAGGGTCCTGGCCGCGCGGATCAGGAATGTCGCGGCATCGGAATGGGTGGCCGCAGTCTCTCGCAGAAATGCCGAGACCACTTCGTCGACTGCGGGCACGCCGGAGTTAAGCAGAAGCCGGAGCCAGTCTAGCCTAGAAGTAAACTGCTCCACCTGCTCCGGAGTGCAGGTATAAACGAAGGAATGAATCCTGGGAGGCTGAGGAGGGAGGTAGGGCCGGACTGCCTCGCTGTTTCCGTGGCCGGTGATCAAGGCATCAAACCGGGAGGTGAGCAGCCTGTTGAGTTGAGGGTTCTCCTGGAACACCTCTTCTTCAGTCGCCGCGGCCTCTCCCCTGGCCAACACGGGGCGGCTTGGGTCGAGGGGTTCGGTGCCAATCCGGTACACAACGGCGTAGATGTCCGGGGGACCGGTGCGGACCAGGCATCCGAGGGATGGCGTGTCGTAGAGCTGATAGCTTTGGGCCACAAACGAGGTGGAATTCGCCTCCACGACCTCCCCCAACCTCCGGGGCAGCGGCGCGTCCGCTGCGGTCATCTCACCTCCAGGGATAGGGCGCCGTACACCGCCGGGTCATGGCGGGCGCACGTCAGATTGGGCCGACCCGGTCACTCACGTCCCGGGCTGCGGCGAGGTACACCGGACTTGGATTAAGAGCGTATTCACGCAGGCAGGCTTCGGTGAACTTGATGGAGTGGGCTCCGCCCGCCGTGACAGATCTGTCGATGAGGTCTTGAAGGTCGTCGTCTGGAGCCTCGAACTCGGAAGGCTCCGGAGGCGGGGAGACGGAATACCAGGAGTACACAGCGGCGCAGGCTTGCCACCCGTAACGGGCGGCCTGCCGTGCGTCTGAGTCCGACAGGTAGGGGGCCAGCAAGCGCAGGGCGCTGGGTGCGGTGACCGAGTGGACGAACGCAATCAAGTTTTTCTGGTTTGAAAGGTAGACTCCGGCGAAAGTCTCGGTGATCTTTGAGATAAACCGTGAGATATCGTCTCCGGTATCCACCAGGTCGATGGTTCCTTGGAACTCCGGGTATTCCTCCAGTCCTTTGAGTTGTTCGATGATCGAGCCGCTTCCGTCGAACTCTGGTCCGTGCAGCCGTTCGACCTGGCCCAGCGCATCCGATGGCGTATACCCGGCGTTGGCGGAGGATGGACCGCCGGGAAGAACGTAATACCGGGCCGCCCAATATCCCAAGCCCTGAGCTAACTCGGAGATGCGCTGCGGCGATTCTCCGGATGCAAGGCTCCGCGCCGCGTGGGCGGTACGGATCAACCCGTGAGTGGCGGCGGATATGAGGGCCGGTGCGAGATGGGGCGCCCATTCCGAAATAACCGACTGCCAGGGTTTTTCCGTCAGTTCATCCTGGAAAAACTGAATCCAGTCCCCCAAACGCTCTCGGTTGCCCAAACACTCCCGCCACTCATCCCTGGGAATAGGCAGGCCAGGCGTTGGGCGGTCTATTAGGCGGCCCCGGTAGCCTTCCACCCAGGGTAGGACCGCTTCGTCCCGGCCCAGGGTGAATAGAGCCTCGGCGGCCATCGGGCCGTGGTTCGCGTTGCCGTTAACAAGCTCCGTCCCGGCAAAGCTAAGGAGGTCCAACATCTCGTCGATGGTTAATGCCAAAGCGATACCCCCGGACCGTGGGAAGCCACGGGAAGCAGGAGCCGAAGGTGTGCGGTTACCTGGGGCCCGGTGGACCTTCGATCCCGATCTCTTTGCTAATCTTGCCGTTCCGCATCTCGAAGATGTGGGTGAGCCGCATCTGGCCCTTGGAACCCAGAGGCAGGGGTATGAACCCTTCTCTAGCCACGGTGAAGGTTACTATGCTGTCGTCGACCACCCGGTCTTCGGTGGCGAACCTGTCGAGCAAGTGGAACTCCACGTCGTTGATGACCGAGAAGATCTCCCGGTAGTTGGCGGCCACCGCCTCCTTGCCCTCAATCACCAGGTGGCGGCTGGGGGCTTCCCAGACAACGTCGTCCGTGTAAAGCTCTAGTGCGTCTTCAATCCGGCCAGAAGCCTCGCTGCCGAAATGGGCTTCCACTGCGGCCAAATTGGTTGCGATGATGTCGGAGTCCATACGTCTGCCCCCGGCTAGCCGCTGGTCAGGTTGGTTTCGGTCCGGCTGGGTCCAAGGACGCGCCCTAGATCACACCGGACTCGGCGAGCATTGTCAGTAGCTGTCTCGGGACTCCAAACTCTCCACAGAGGACTTCCTCGTTGTGCTCCCCGATCAGGGGAGGACGCCTGGAGATGCGCCAGGGAGAGCCGTTATAGATCGCCGCCGCTCCGGGGTAGGTGAAGGTCCTGCCAAGCTCGGGGTGCTCCACCTCTACGAAAAAGCCGCGGTCCTCCAGGTGGGGGTCTCCAATGATCTCGTCCATGGAGCGAATGGCTCCCCAGGGGAAGTCCCGCTCCTGGCCGCCGCGGTATATGTCCTCCTGGGGCATGTTCATGAAGAAGTCTGCCAGAACGTCGGTAGTGTGCTGGGCGTCGGCTTGGACCGTGGCCAGGTCGTTGTATTTCTCGTCCATCAGGTCCTGGGCCAGGCCAAATTGGTCCATCCACTCAGCCAACCGGCGCAGCCGGACGGGATTCAACGCGCTGCCGGAGCGGGTTACGTTGACCCAGCCGCCATCCTGGGTGGGCAACTGAATTTTCACCGAATTGTCTGGGGATGCGTGGCGTCCGGTATGCCGCCGCACCACTTCGGCGGTGGAGAGGTAGATGGCGATGGCGCCTTCGGTGGTTAGAGCGCAGGCTTCGTGGATCGAGGCGTCCATGTACTGCCCCTCGCCGCTCATATCCCGCCAATAGAGGGCGGCGAGGATGCCCATGTAGGCGTAGTGGCCGCCAATATGCCACGCGTTTCCACCGCCGGGCGCGATGGGCGGAGCGCCGTCCACGTCCTCGGGGTCATATCCCGACGATGCCATCTGACCGCCGCCGGCCAAGTGGGCAATGTCGCAAGTCAAGTAGTCCCGCCAAGGCCCCGTCTGCCCGAAGGGCGTTAGGGAACACATGATTAACCGGGGATTGGTCTCGGAAAGATCGTTGTAGCCCAAGCCCAGGGCTGGCAGGTAGCCTGGAGGAAAAGTCTCCAGGATGATGTCAGCCGTGGCCGCCATTTGCCGGAACAGCCTGCGTCCGTCGGCGGTCTCCAGGTTCAGGGTGATGGCCCTCTTGGAGGTGTTGTAATGCCAGAAGGACAGGCTGCGTTCCGGGTGGGGCTTGTCTTCCAAAAACGGCCCCACATACCGGGTGTTCTGGCCTCCGGGGGGCTCGATCTTGATCAAGTCCGCGCCCAAGTCGGCCATGAGCTTGCCGCAAAACTGGCCCTTTTCGTCGGACAGCTCTAACACCCGCAGCCCGGCGAGCGGTCCGGGGTTATCGTAATTCGGGCCTGGATGGCCGTCGGTGGTCATCGCAGGGCCTCCTCTTGCATGTACGGGAACATGGGCATCTCCGGGGGCCACAGAGTCCCGTCCTGGTAAGCCTCTCGCACCTCGCCGGGGCTCATGCCCAGCAAGTCGACGAATACCTCTATGTTATGCTGGCCGACCATGGGGGGCGGCCGGTGCATCTGGGCGGGGGACTTGGAAAGTTTGAAGGGTGCGTTTTGGAATTTCCACGTCCCAAGCATGGGGTGTTCCATCTCGGTGTACATCTGCCGTTCCCGTAGCTGCGGGTCGTGCTCCACCCGGTCTTCCGAGCTTTGAACCGGCATCGCCCTGACTCCCGCCCCCTGGGCCTTTGCGGCCAGTTCATACTTGGTCAGGGTCTCAGTCCACTGTTGGATGCCCTGGTCCATATCTTCCTGGTGTTCGATGCGCCCCTTTAGGGTACTGTACTTGGCGTCTTTGGCCCAGTCTGGACTGCCCATCAGTTCCACCAGATTCTTCCATTCCTGGTCTGAGAAGCAGGCGACCACGCACCAGTCGTTATACCCCCCGCCCTTGGTCTTGTAGGAGTTATGGGGCGCGACCGTGCGGCCCCTGTAGTTATTCAGGGCCGGTGAGTCCGGCCAGACGGTACGGTTGCCGGGGGGATAACCCTCACGCCGAGCTTTGCGGCCATTCACCGTGCTGTCCAGGAAGGCCGGGCCTGTCAGGGTAATTCCCGTGATCATCTGCGACAGATCGACGTGTTGGCCCTTTCCGGTGGCATTGCGGTTTCTCAGGCCGGTGAGGGCGCACATGGCGCCGTACATGCCGCCGGTGTCATCCAGATACGACCAACCCCAACCGGCGGGCGGCTTGCCCGGCAGCCCGGAGAGGAAGGTCAGCCCCGACAGAGCCTGGGCCGCTGGACCCATGGTGCCGTAGTAATGATGTCTGCCCGTATGGCCGAACCCGGCCATAGACACGTAGACGATATCGGGCTTGATCTCTTTTAGAACGTCGTAACCGATTCCCCAGCGTTCCATGATTCGCGAGCTGAAGTTCTCTATGACCACGTCCGAGACGGAGATCAGGCGCTTGACCAGGTCCAGTCCCTTCTCGGTTCGGACATTCAATGTGACGCCACGCTTGTTGGCGTTGGTGTCGGCAAACTGTCCGGTTGAGTTGGGTCCGGGCTCGACACCCTGGGGGACTGTGAACCGGTTTTGCCGTAGCATATCCAGGTTTTCGGGCCACTCTACCTTGATCACTTCCGCGCCGAAGGTGCCCAGCCACCGGGCGGCCCAAGGCCCGGCGCGCACCCAGGTGAAGTCGACCACCCTGATACCCTCTAACGGTCGGGGCATACTCATAATGCGTCGCCTCCTGCTGGTCAAGTCGAGGAATTTAGAATGGGGCGAGGGCCATTAGGCCGAGGTCGGAACCATGGACCGGCCACTCGCCGGATGGCTATTCACACTCGAAAGTGACCCGGTTTAGGTCTCCCGCCGATTGTTATGGGCAGTTTAGAGAGGCGAAAGCCCACTGTCAACAAGGATACCGTCACTTGAGCATAAGCGTGGGCATCTCCCGTTCCCGTTTGTCAAAGACTACGGTATGGGCCATAATGTGCTCGGCATCCTCCAACCAGACGCCGGAGGCTCACATGCGAGTATTGATGATTGCCACCAACCGCCATCACAGGCTGATGAGCCGGATGGAGGCCAGGCCCCTGCCCATAGGTATGGCTTACGTAGCGGCCTATCTGGACCAGGACCGGCACTCGGTGAAGACCCTGGACCTGATGTTCTCGGACGATTATTTGGCCGACGTGGAGACCGCAGTCAATGAGTTTAACCCGGACATGGTTGGGATCTCCCTCCGGAATCTGAGCAACCACAGCTATATCGATCCCCAGTGGGCGTTGCCGATAACCAAAGAAGTGATAGACAAGGTCCGTTCGATCACCAAGGCGGCCATTGTTGTCGGCGGACCGGCGTTCAGCCTGCTTCCCAGGGAATGTTTCTCCTACTTGGAGCCAGACTTGGGTCTCGCCGGGGACGCGGGAGAGGCCTTTGCCGAGCTAGCCAACCGCCTGGAGGTTGGCGAGCCTTCCTACTATGACTTGCCCGGTCTGGTGAGGAGCGAGGGCGGCGAAGTCGTGTATCACGGTATGCGTTGTTACTCCGAATTCGCCAAGCCCCCCAGATTCGAGGACCTGGACATGGCGAAATACCGTGCTGCGGGGTTCGGCGTCGGTATCCTGACCAAGTTGGGTGATTTCGCCTACCCCACGGGCGACGCGGCGGAGACCGCTGAGGCGCGAAGCTGGCGGATCATCCGTCCCATAGAAGAAGTGGTCCGCGAAGTCAAAGACATGGAAGAGCGCTTCGGGCTGAAGAAGGTGTTCTTCATAGACAATGGATTCAACGTTCCCATCGAACATGCCAAGTCACTCTGCCACGCATTAACCGAAGCCGATCTCAAACTCCACTGGAACACCTGCCTCGCCCCCTTCAGTTGCGACCAGGAATTGGTGGGTTTGATGAAGTCCGCCGGCTGCGCCCTGGTCATCATGGGTACACCCAGGGGCGATGGGCACGGCGGGCACGTGTTGAACGAGAGCCGCGAGAGGATGCGCCAGACCTGTGACATGTGCGACGAAGGCGGACTGCACTATACGGTTTCCCAGAACTTCGGCGAGCCCGGCGAGACCCGTGAGTCCGTCGAGGACAAGCTGGAGTTCATCCGCAGCATCAATCCGGCTATGGTCAACCTACGGGTTGGCGCTGAGATCCAACCTGGGACGCCTTTGGCAGCCACCGCGCTGAAAGATGGTCTCATCACCGATGAGAGTGAACTGATCCGGCCTACTTTCTACCTCGATGCGGCGGTCAAGGACTGGATCGTCGACTACCTGACGGAAGAGAAGGCCAAGAACCCGCGCTGGAACCTGCTCTAGCGCCAATACCGACCCTCCCAGGACCGATTTCGCGGTTAGGCCGACTTCTGGCCGAGGCTACGGCCTAACCGCTCGATTTCCCCGGCGACGCCACATCACCAGCCACATTGCGCCCAAGGAGGAAGCGTGGAGAGCAACCTTAGAGGAAAGTATTGCATCGTCGGCGTGGGCGAGACCGAATACAGCCGCGGCTCCGGGCGCACCACCAGGGCCATGGGCGCGGAGGCCATCCGAAATGCGATGAACGACGCGGGGCTGAAGCCCCAGGACGTCGACGGGATGCTGAGTTACCACGGCGGTGATTCTACCCCATCGACCGCCATTCAGTATGATCTCGGGCTCCGCCCCAACTTCTATATGGACTGCTCCGGCGGAGGCTCAAGCACCGAGGCCCTGGTTGGCCTGGCGATGGGCGCCATCGAGGCCGGAATGGCGGATACTATCGCTATCTTCCGTTCCATGAACGGCTACTCTCAAATCCGGATCGGCGGCACCGGCGTGCGGGCAGCCGCACCCATCGCCGGGCCCGACCTGACGAAGCGCCCCTATGGCTTGATCAGCGCGGTCCAGAATTTCGCGTTTACATTCACGCGGCACATGATGGAATACGGCGTAACATCCGAGGACCTGGCCCACATCAAGGTCGCCCACAGCAACCACGCCAGCAATAATCCCAAGGCGTTGATGAAGCAGCGGGTCACCGTCGATGACGTTCTGAGCTCCCGCTGGATCATCCGCCCCTGCGCCCACCTCCTCGACTGCTGCCTGGAGACCGACAACGCGACCTGTGTGATCGTGACATCCGCCGAGCGCGCACGCGACCTCAAGCACAAGCCCGTTTACATCCTGGGAGTCCAGGGACGCGGCACCAAACCCGGCGGGGACTTCCATTACCAGCATGGGCCCATTACCCGGGTGGCCGGTCATTACGTCGGCCCCAGGGTGTTTGAGCTTGCCGGTGTGACTCACGATGACGTCGACGTCACCGGTTGCTATGATGCCTTCACCTATACCGTGCTGCTCCAGTTCGAGGACTACGGCTGGTGCGAGAAAGGTGAGGGCAAAGACTTCGTCAAGAGCGGCGTCATAAACTTGGGCGGCCGGCGGCCGAACAACACCAGCGGCGGTCACCTGTGCGAGGGTTACACCCACGGGATGAACATGGTCATAGAGAACGTGCGCCAACTTCGGGGGACCGTGGATGATTATTGCCCCCAGTCCGCGGAGGGCATCCATACCTACGACTACTCCGAGGGACATTGCCGGCAGATACGGGACGCTGAGATAAGCATGAACATGGGATGGGGCACCCCGGCGGTGGGCAGCTCCCTCATCATGAGGAGATAGACCGATGCCCACCTACGAATACCGGGGACAGCTCATTAACATCTCCGACGCCGACAGCGAGTACCGGGGTTATTTCGAGGCCGCCAGCGAACATCGTCTGGTGGTCAAGAAATGCTCCGAGTGCGGTCTTCTCCGGGGCGAGCCGGGGCCCGGTTGTCCATGGTGCACATCGCTCCAGTGGGAGTGGCAAGACGTTAGCGGCAAAGGGACGATCTACAGCTACCAGATCGTGGCCCACACGGTGGTCCCAAGCTTCCGCGATTGGGCGCCGTTTGCCATCGTGCTGGTGGAGCTAGACGAGCAGCGCGGCGAACCCGACCCTGGAGACGGGCTGCGCATCACGGCAAACCTGGTGGACGCGGATATGAACCCTGAGCTAGAGGAGAAGGTCGCCATCGGTAAACGGGTCGAGGTGGTGTTCCACGACGGGGAAGACGGTTTCAGCCTCCCCCAATTCCAGTTGATTGACGAGCCGCCTCAAGGCGCGGTCTGGACTCACCAGGCCTGAGGAATAGACACGCAACGGAAACCATTGAGAGGACTGGAGGACAATTTTTGCCCAAGCTGATTAGTTTCGATATCGACGGGACCCTGGAAGTGGGAGACCCGCCCGGCACCATCACCATGGAAATGGTGCGCCGGGTCCAGGAATTGGGGTATGTGATCGGGAGCGCGTCGGACCGCACCATCCTCAGCCAGCAACAGATTTGGGACGCCAGCCGGATCACCGTCGATTTCATCGTCTTGAAGCACGACATTGGCATCGTGCGTGAGCAATTCCAGGCAGACGAGTACTACCACATCGGCGACACGGACATGGACCAGTTCTACTCGGAGCGGGCGGGCTTCCAGTTCCTGCACGTCACTGCGGGCACCCAGAGGTTTCTAGGGGCTGAACCGGACTTCTAGGGGTAGGGGCCACGCCCCACCGGATTCCCCCGGTCTGCCTCATTCCCTGCCTCCGATGTCCCAACGGCGCGTTGATGGTTATTGTCCGCCATTTGCCGAGCCGCTCTCGAGAAGTGCGTTTTGGTGTTGAACCCCCGGAGTATACTGGGACCATCTTGTAAATCGTGGCGAGAACGGTATGGACACTGAATCACCAGACCGCCCCCGGATCAGCAAGGTTTGGGCCAGAAACTTCAAGAGTATGGAAGATCTTGTGCTGGACCTGTCTCCTTTGACGGTGTTGGTCGGGCCAAACGCTTCGGGCAAGAGTAACATTGCCGACATTCCAAAGTTCGTTTCGGACGCCGTTCGGGACGGGCTCGATGCTGCTCTGACGAGCCGAGGTCATGCTGCGCTCAAACACTCCAGACGTAAGAAGGACATCAGCCTTGGCGTGGAAGTCGAACTACGCGAGTTCAAGGTGTCCTATGACTTCACGATCCAGGTGAATGCCAACGGTCCGCATCGTGTAAAGCACGAGGTACTGGACCTGAAACCCGAAGACCCGGAAGCTCTTGGCTCGGTGTTGGAGGTCAAGGGAGGCCGGGTAGTTAAACCTCCCGGCGTGTTGCCAGATTTTTTTGTCCAAGCCATGACTCGCGACTCGCAGACACTGGGTATTCCGACTGCGGGACCATTAATGCTGGACTCTGATTCGCGGAGGCCGTTGGCCCGATACTTGGTGGAGTTTTGGGAATCCTTAAGGTCAATACAGTCCTACCATATATTCCCAAACGTGCTCAGGAGCCCTCAGCCGACCGAGGCTAAACCAAAGCCAAGGTGAAACGTGCAGGAGCGTCCGGTAGAATCGGGGGAGTCGCAGGTGCGACGCGGGAAGCAGGAGTGGGATGGTGCTGGGCATGGGAGAGATCGACCGGTTCCTGGAACAGTGGGAAATGGACGCGCCGGGTGTGCACCAGCGGCTGATTCTGGCGCCGACACCCCGGGAGCGATGGCACGCCATCTGGCTCCTGTCCCAGGGCTGGAGTGCCGCGGACACTGCCGTGGCCCTGCGTAGGGATTCTCATACCATAGGGAAGTGGCTTGCCGCCTTCGGCCAGGGCGGCCCGGCGGCTTTGATTTTCGAGCAGTCCGGAGGGTCCCCCCCGCCCTTGGCCAGGCGCAGCGGGAGGAGTTGAAGGCGGCGGTGCAGGAACCTCCTGGCGCATCGGGCATTGGCTTGGCCAACTGGAACTGGAGGGCGGTGTGTCAGTTTGTCCTGGAGTGCTTCGGCGTCAGCTTGAGCCGCAGCAGTTGCCTGAACTACCTGCACCGCTTGGGATTCGCCTTCAAGCGGCCCAAGAAACGCCTGCTCAAGGCTGATGTGGAAAGGCGGGAGGCCTTTGTGGCAGAGTACGCTTCCTTGGTGGAGGAGGCGCAGGAGAACGGGGAGAAGATATTCTTCGCCGACGAGGCCCACTTCCGGGCGGACGCCGAGTTGCGGGGCAAGTGGGTGCTGAGGGGAGAGCCGGCCTTGGTAGACTCGACCAGCCCGAGGTACGGCGAGAAGGCTAGCTACTATTCGGCGGTGTGCTTGGAGACGGGGAAGGTGGAGTGGATGGAGTTGGAGGGAAACAGCAACAGCGAAACGTCGGCAGCCTTCCTGGAGCAATTGCGGGAGAAGCACGGAGGTCGGCTGAACGTGATCTGGGACAACGCGCCAGCGCATCGCGGCGAGGCGGTGAGGGAACTCCTGAAAAGGCCCGGACTGAACCTGCGGCTGGTGAATCTGCCGGGGTACAGTCCGGACTTCAATGCCGATGAGGCCATCTGGGGCTGGGCGAGAGAGGAGGCGACCGGCAACCTGTGCCTGGGAAGCAAGGGGCTGGTGCAGGAGAGAGTCGGCAGCTTCCTCGCCGGGCTGGTCAGCCGGAAGGACGAGGTGAAACGCCGTTGCCGAACCGTCCTGCAATCACGGACCGCAGGATTACTGCGCTCCACCCAGCCTGATTCCCAACATCCAGCAAATGCACATCCCACCTTGGCTTTAGTTTAGGTACCCGCTGGCGGAGAATGGCGGCAACTTGGCTTCGGTCCTGCAAGGAATGAGATCGGACTATCCCGATGCCTTCCAGGACATTCTTTCAACCCTTGGCCAAATGGTCCCGGCGATAGTGGATGTTGACGTAATACATGCCGGAGGTCACCTTCATCTCGAATTCACGCACAAAATGGCTAACGCCGCCAAGCCGACCGTTCTAAATTCCGCTCAGGAGTCCGATGGGACCCTGCGGCTTCTTGGCATCCTAACGGCGCTATACCAAGACTCACCGCCGGGTTTCACCGCACCGAGTGTCATCGTAGTAGAGGAGCCCGAACTTGCGGTACACCCCGGAGCCTTGGCGGTTTTGGCCGAGGTGATGACCGAAACTGCCAGACGTACTTCTTTGCTGGTCACCACACACAGTCCCCAATTGTTGGACCGCTTACCCGTTGAGTGTATCCGCGTCGTTGAGTCAAGGGACAGTGTCACCTATGCGGGACCTGTGGCTTCGTATCAGCAAGAGGCGGTGAAGGAACACCTATTCACTCCGGGGGAAATTCACACCATCGATGGGCTGCAATTCGACCGGCAAGTTGGCTAGGGATGCCCTGGTACATAATGCCAATTGTCGAAGGTTCAGGGGACGTCGGGGCCGCGCCGGTCCTCATCAGACGAATTCTGAATGAACGATTGGGGCGGTATGATATTCAGGTCAGCCAGCCCAAGAACGCCGGAGGCAAGAGTAGTCTACTTAAAGGAATCGGAAAATTCGTCCAGTACTGCCTTAAGACGCCTCCAAGGTGCGACGCTATCCTGGTCATGGTTGATTCCGATTCGGACTGTGCCCTTGACCTGGTCAGGAGGCTCCGGGAAGATTGCCGATCCACAGGCCCCAGTGTGCCGATTGCGGTGGTATGCGCTGTCCGGGAATACGAAAGTTGGTTCCTTGCAGACTTGCCTACTGTAATCCGTGGAACGGCAGCGCTCGCCCGAGACCCGGAAGGCGTTGCTGGCGCCAAGGAAGCCCTTCGGGTGTTGATGCCGGGGAGGCGCTATAGGGAGACTACGAACCAGGCATCGTTCAGTTCTCAAATTGACCTGGCGCACACATCGGACAACTCCCGGTCCTTTCGGAGGCTTTGTCATGCGGTGGAGGAACTTGCAAATGCCATCGACTCAGGAGAAGCGGGAATGACGCCTGCTCTGTGAAGGGTAGTCCATCTGGCCCGAGCGTTCCCGGTCGCTTATCTCGGAGCGTTGACGCCCACCTCGCCGCCTTCGGTCTCGTCGGTCGGCTCGGCTGCGGTTGAGCCTTCCGCAGCCCCGCCGTCGATGCTTGCCGCTGACCGGGCTGGGTGCGCTACGTAGGCCCTCCCCTCGTCGGCGGCGATGGCCGTTTGCATGGCGGTGATGGCCACTTCGATTTGCTCGTCGTCGGGTTGGCGGGTGGTGAGGCGTTGCAATAGGAGGCCGGGCCGGGCCAACTGCCTGCCCAGCCAGGCCCGTTGGTGTTGGCCGCTAAACCGGATTATTTCGTAGCTGATGCCCGCAATCACGGGAATCAATGCGACCCTTGAAATTATCCGCCATTCCAGGGGAGGCCGCTGTAGAAACGCAAAGACGATGATCGACACCAACATCACGGTGAGGAGAAACGCCGTGCCGCACCGTGGGTGGGGGGTGCCAAACTTCCGTACGTTGGCGACCTCCAGAGTGAGTCCCGCCTCGTATGTGTGCACCGCCATGTGCTCCGCGCCGTGGTAAGCGAATACCCTCTTAATGTCGCCGGAGAGCCCGATTCCCCAAATGTAGGCCACTAGGATAGCCAAACGCAGCAGCCCTTCCAATGCGTTGCTGGCCAGGTCTGAGGGGATCATGGGATCCAGAAACCGCACCAGCAGCAAGGGGAGCAAAAAGAAGATCGCGACACCCAACACCAGGGAGACCGCCAGGGTGCCCGCCATTGCCCAGGGCGGAATCTCTTCATCGGTTTCGCTGGACTGGTCAACGGAGGCCAGATTAGCCGAGCGTTGCAGGGCCTTGACCCCCAGGGTCAGGGACTCGGCCAACACCAACACGCCTCGGAGGAGGGGGACTCGGCGGAGGCGGCCTGTAGACCAAGAGCTGAGACGTTCTTGGTACTGGTGGATGGAACCGTCTGGGCGGCGTACCGCGAGGCTGAAATGTGTCCGGCCACGAATCATCACACCTTCGATGACCGCCTGGCCACCATAGGTGAATCTAGCTTGGTTATCCAACTAAGCTCCCGTGGACCGGTAGGGCCGGAAAAGAAGCAGTGGTTTACTGCAGGTTGTAGCGCCGACGCATGCGTTCGATCCGTCCCTGGGTGTCCACAATGCGCTGCTCCCCGGTGTAAAAGGGGTGGCACTTGCTGCAGACTTCGACGCGCATGGCTGGCTTGGTCGCTCCGGTGTGGAACACGTTGCCGCAGGAGCAAGTAACTACGGAGTGGAAAAACTTGGGGTGAGTGTCAGTTTTCATAATCTACTCGCCGCTGCTAGATAGGGTAGACGCTTACCCGGCGTTTGCCCTTGGCGGCCCATTCGAACGTTACCTTTCCGTCTACCTTGGCAAAGAGGGTATAGTCGCGGCCCAGACCCACGTTGGCGCCGGGGCGGATGCGGGTCCCCCTCTGGCGGACGATGATTGAACCGCTGGTGACCGCCTGGCCTCCGAAACGTTTCACTCCCAGCCGTTTGGCGTTGCTGTCTCTGCCGTTGTTAGTGCTTCCGCCAGCCTTCTTGTGGGCCATTGCCGTTGTCTCCTTCAGGGCCGTGGTCTGATACACCCCGGTGCGGTTTGTTCCGGAACGCGACTAACCTGGCCGGATCTCCTCGATGGTCAATCGTGTATAGCTCTGCCGGTGTCCTCTCTTACGGCGGTACCGGGTCTTGGCTTTGTACTTAAACACCATGAGTTTTTTGTCCCGGTAGTGGGACTGTACCTGGGCGCGTACACTTGCGCCGGGTACATAAGGGGACCCGAAAGTCACCTCTCCATCCTCGGAAACCGCCAAAACTTCGCCGAATTCCGCGACCGAGCCCACGGGCACGGGAAGTTTTTCCACGTCCAGAGTGTCCCCCGGCTGGACTCGATATTGCTTGCCACCAGTCTTGAATACTGCGTAATCCATTTGAACTCCCGGAGATTGATGCTAAGGTAAAGGCCCGTTCGTGTCAAGGGTTGGAAACTCCCGCAACCGTCCTATGCGACCCAGGGCTGCTCGTTGACAAACTATCAGTTAGCGGCATAGATTTTCCAGGATAAGCCATTGGAGGCGCTTCTCCCATGACCGCGATTCCTCGCCCGAATCGGAACGCACTCGACGATGCGTTAGCAATCTATCGTGATTCTATGCGGCCTTTCTTGGCGCACTACCTGCGGCGGGTTCCGGGCAAACGGCTCGAAGAAGCTATAAGGATGTCACTTCGAGGCAATCAAGCTAACCAATTCGACGATAATATCCGTCGAGGCAGGAGCATCGAGGGCAGTATTGACGTCAACGCTTTCCCAGAATTGATCAGAAACAATTGGCGCGATGTATTCTCGACCGTATTCTCTGGGGATCGAGTTATACAAAACAGGGTCAGCGACATTCGAGAAATACGGAATGAAGTATCTCATCCCGAAGCCTCCGACCTTGATGAAGAAAAGACCAGGGCGTACTTTTACATGATTGCCGACGTGCTGGAACGAATTAATCGCCCCGACGCCAAAGCTAGTGTAGAAGAAATCCGCGAATGCCTGTTTGCTCCTCCTCAACCGGAGAAGATTGATTCACCTGTTCCAAGAGGTAAGATTCAGGAGGAACCACACTCCCCCACAAGACATAACGGCAGAGACAAGGACCTGAGCGCACGACCTATCTTCCGCCTTAAACTCGGTAGGACCTACTACAATCAAGGGTTCTTCAACGTTACAGTCGCATTCGATAAATTCGTGCGGCCGGACGAAGGCCCTGTGACCCTGGCCCTTGATGGTTACGGGGAGATTAACGCCAAAGTAAACCGGAGCGCGAACCTCAACGGGACAGCGCGTGTAATGGGCGGGAAGTCTCTCCGGGACTGGTTTCGGCGGATGCACTCGGAAGGAGACACGGTCCCCGTGCGTATCGACACACCGTATTGGATGACTCTGGGTGTAAACTGACCGGACGCGGAGGTCCGTTATTATTTCTTTCTGCGTCCGCTGAGTTGAAAGAGGGGGGAGGTTTTACCATGACGACGCTGAAATTGACTATCGGAACGCGGTTGACCGTGGACCAGTTCCTGGACTTGCCCGAAACCGACGACAAGCCGATATTGGAGTTGGACGACGGGGAGCTCTACATCATGCCCAGACCCAGGCGCCTTCACCAGTTTGTGCAAAACCAGTTGGTTTGGCACTTTATAAACTATCTTAACGAGTTCGACGAACCACCCGCTCATGTATGGTCTGAAGGAGTGTCCATCCTGTCGCGGGAACGGGGGCGCGTTCTGATTCCCGACCTGGTGGTCGTTCTCCGGGAGCGGTCGCACATAATCGTCGGCGGCTACATCGAGGGTGTGCCGGACATCGTGGTGGAAATCCTTTCCGCCAACCGCAGCCGCGACCTCGTGCGCAAGCGGCAACTCTACGCCGAAGCCGGCGTCCCGGAATACTGGATTTTCGACCTGCGACACGACACCGTTACACAACTGGAACTGGGCAACGGCGAGTACGTCGAACATGCCGTGTTGACCGCCTCCGACCCGCTGACCACGCCGCTGCTCCCCGGCCTGTCCATCCCCCTGGCCGACATATTCCACCACCGCCGCCGCCCGCCGCAGGATGAGGAGTAAGGGCTTTCCCCAGCGGGGGTAAATGCGAATTTCCCACAGATTTGCCGCGCATACCGGGCTTGTATGG
Source organism: Dehalococcoidia bacterium (assembly GCA_965197545.1). Taxonomy (GTDB): domain Bacteria; phylum Chloroflexota; class Dehalococcoidia; order Lucifugimonadales; family UBA3495; genus CATOSP01. The sequence continues at coordinate 471,623 of CBDANJ010000007.1, read as the reverse complement.
CTGCTATATAATAGGGCTGAATGCCTATACTCTCTATCCGAAAGAGGCCCCGCTCATGTCAGCCGTTACTGGTGACGATCTCAGACAAGCCTTCGTGTCCGGCGCCCGCTACCTGGAACTGTACCGGGACGCGGTCAACTCCCTGAACGTGTTCCCGGTGCCCGATGGCGACACCGGCACCAACATGCTGCTGACGATGCGAGCCGCACTGGAACGATGTTCACAGGAGCCATACGCCGCCGCCGGAGAGGCCATCGGCGATCTGGCGGACGGCGCGTTTTGGGGCGCTCGCGGCAACGGCGGGGTAATTCTATCCCAATTCCTGAGGGGGTTCGCCGAGGGTTCGAAGGACGTGGTCGCCTACGATGCGGCGGACATCGCCCGCGCCCTTTCAAGGGCCAGGGACGCCGCATACGGTGCGGTTGGGCAGCCCGTGGAAGGCACGATGCTCACCGTCATCCATTCCATGTCCGAGCGCGCCGGTGAAATGGCCGTCCAGGGCGGAGAGTTAAGCGCCCGGGGTCTTTGGTCGGCAGCTTATGACGCCTCGAAGGATGCGTTGGCGCGAACGCCAGACATGCTGCCGGTGTTGCGGGAAGCGGGAGTCGTGGACTCCGGGGGTATGGGGATTCTGGTCATCTGGGGCGGTGCGTTATGCCACCTGACCGGAATGGCGGATGAAGAGCTTCGCGCCGTCCTCGACGGATTCGTTTCCGTTGGCCGGGCGGGCCAGGAAGAGATGGACAGGGCTTTCCTGGACGCGATTGAGGAAGTCCAGTGGGGGTACTGCACCCAGTTCATCATCACCGGCGAGGAGCTTTCTCCAGACCTGATACGCCAACGGCTAAACGAGATGTACGAGTCGGCGGTGATCGTGGGCGATGACCGGAACGTCCGGGTACACCTCCACGCACTGGACCCGGGGCCGCCTTTGAGCTACGGGGCATCGATAGGCCAGCTTTCGCACATCGAAATCCAGAACATGACCGATCAGAATGTGGACTTCGTGTCAGGACACCGGGAAGCCGGGGCCCCTGCTGTCCAGCCGCCCACTGCCCTGGCCGTGATAGCGGTCGTGTCCGGGGAAGGGCTCGCGCAACTTTTCCGTGACACTGGCTGTTCGGTGGTGGTCAGCGGGGGCCAGACCATGAACCCCAGCGTCGGGGAACTAATGGACGCGGTCCGGTCCGCCAACGCCGGGCAAACCATCATCCTTCCGAACAACAAGAACATCGTGGTGTCCGCCGAGCAGGCATGCGCCGGTAAGCCGGACCTCCATGTCATCCCATCCGATACGGTGCCGCAAGGGGTTGCGGCTCTCCTGGCGTTCAACCCTGAAGACTCGCTGGAAGCCAATCTTGATTCCATGCGGGGCGCGCTGGACGGTGTGAGCACGATCGAGGTGACCCGGGCAGTGCGGGACTCCACCGTTGGCGGGGTCGCGGTTAGGGCGGGCCAGTTTATTGGACTGGTGGACGGGGACCTGAAGGTGGCAGCCGAGTCTCCGGAGCAGGCGTTGGGGCAGTCCCTCGACACAGCCGGACTCTCCCGAGATGCAGTCGTCACCCTCTACCTGGGTGAGGACGCGGCGCAGAAGGATGCCGAAGCGATAGCAACTTCTATCGTAAATTCTATGGAAACGGCATACCCCGGAATCCAGATCGATGTGGTGAATGGGGGCCAACCGCATTACCATTACCTGGCCTCCGTGGAATAGTTTCGCGGGAATAGTTTCGCGCACCCCGCGCCCCCAGACTTTGCGAAGGACCGGAAAGAAGTCATGGCGATAAAGATAGTCACCGACAGCGCAGCCGACCTGCCGCCCGATCTGGCGCGGGAGTTGGACATCACCGTCATTCCCTGCAATGTTGTTCTCGGAGATGTCAATTACAAAGACGGGGTTGACATCGGCCCCGACGAATTCTACCGGAGGTTGGTCTCGGACACCGGGTTGCCAACCACGTCCCAACCTTCCGTTGCGGACTTTCAATCGGTGTACCAGGAATTGGCTGACCAAGGCCATAGCATCGTCTCGGTGCATCTTTCAGCCAAGGTCAGCGGAACGATGAATTCGGCGAGCCAAGCCAGGTATTCGCTGGCAAACGCCGACATCCACGTTATCGACTCGGGGACGGCGTCCATCGCCCAGGGCCTGATTGTGGCGAACGCGGCACGGACCACCGGAGAAACTGACTCCGCCGCGGACGTGGCGGCGAAGGTTCGCGCCAGCCTGTCAAATACCCATTGCTATTTCCTGCTGGATACGTTGGAATACCTACAGAAAGGTGGACGAATCGGCAAGGCCCAGGCATTCCTTGGCGGCGTGCTAAGCGTGAAACCGATCCTTGGCATGAGAGACGGGGAAGTCCATCCGGTGGAACGTCCACGGTCCCGTCAGAGAGGCATCAGACGGCTGCATGAACTGGCATCCGAAATGGCTCCGGTGAGCCAGTTGGCAGTGATTTACAGCACCGATTCGCAAATGGCGGACGAGCTAAGGCATGGCTTCGGCGATATGTTGCCCGACGGCGAGATCATAACGGCCCGCTTTGGTTCCGCTCTAGGGACTTACGTCGGCCCGGATGCCGTGGGCGTCGCATTGACCCAGGCGTAAAGCTAGCGTCCTCTGATGGCTGCTCGTCAAACAACTCCGGCCTCCTGGGTCGGACCCTTCCTGAACATCCTGAAGCTCGAAGAAACCCGCGGCTTCAACAATACGTCAGTAGTCGGCGGCCTGGACAAATTCATCCAACGCTGGGCTGAGACGATTGTTGAAGATCTGGGCGGGATCGATGCTTGCCGCTCCTTGCTCGACACCCCCTATATCGACGTGCCGAGGGAATCACGCCCAGGCTGGGTTGAGCGATGGCGGAGTGTTATCGACGGGCAGCAGGCCGAGTCGACAGCGGGCGCGTCTGAGAGTCGTCGGAGTCCGTCGACACCCGGCCCGTCCACGCCCTCCCCTTCCCCCCTCTCGGGCGAGAGTTCCACTGTTCAGGCGGAGGAAAGTCCCTTACCCCCAGTCCACCGGCAGCCTCCCGGCGGATTGAGCGTGGACACACCGGTAGACCGGCTCCGAGGCGTCGACACGAAGCTCGCGGCCCGGTTTGCGCGTCTGGACGTGTCCACGGTGCGAGACCTGCTGTACCTGTTCCCCAGGCGGCACTTGGACTATTCAAACATCGTCAAAATCTCCGAGCTGGTTCCTGACCAGTTGTGTACCGTTTTGGGGACCATCTGGCAGGCCACCAATGTGAAGGGCGGTCCCGGCGGACGGCGCACCGACACCGAAGCCGTGATCGGCGACGACACGGGAAGCCTTCGTGTCAGATGGTTCGGCCAGCGGTACTTGGCCCGGACCCTGAAGCCGACCGCCAGGGTTGCAATCGCGGGCAAAGTTGAGGTCTTCCGCGGACAGATAACCTTCGACGGGCCGGACCACGAAATTTTGGACCAGGGACAGAGGCCGCTGCATACCGGCAGGCTCGTACCTGTATACACATTGACCGAAGGTCTGACGGGCCGGACCCTGCGCCGCATCGCCTGGCAGGCGTTGGAAGAATGGCTCGGGGGGGTGGAAGAGGCGCTGCCCCCGAGCGTGATCTTGCGGAACCAACTCCTGCCTATCAAGGACGCCATTCATCAGGCCCACTACCCTCGCGGACTCGACTCCTGGGAGGAAGCGAGACGGCGGTTGGCGTTCGACGAACTCTTCACGCTGCAATTGGCGGTCCTCTCCCGCAGGCGAAACAGGACCAACGACGTCGAAGGCCTGCCCATACCCATAAACCGGGAGGTATTCAGGGGTTTCTTCGGCTCGCTGCCATTTTCGTTGACCGGGGCACAGCGCAGATGCGTGCGCGAAGTCCTTGAAGACCTCAAGCAAGGGACGCCTCCGATGAATCGGCTTCTTCAAGGAGAGGTTGGCAGCGGCAAGACGGTGGTGGCCCTCTCCGCCGCGTTGGCGGTCGCCTCCGCCGGATTCCAGTCCGCCATCATGGTGCCGACCGAAGTGCTGGCCGAACAGCATTTTCAAACTGTATCCCGCCTTCTGGGGGGACTTGCCAGGCCGGTTCAAGAGGACTACCTGGTTACGGTCTACCTGGAGTCCCTGGGCAGGCCGGTATCGGTGGGCCTGCTCACCGGAAGCACCAGAAGGGCGGCACGGCGGGAGTTGGTCCAAATGGCCGCGGACGGCAACCTGGACATCGTCATCGGGACCCAGGCGTTGATCCAGTCGGGGGTATCATTGCCCAACCTCGCCCTGGCCATTGCCGACGAGCAGCACCGGTTCGGGGTGTTGCAGAGGGGGGCGCTTCGCAGCCGCGGGGACCACACACCCCACACGCTCATCATGTCCGCCACGCCCATACCCCGCACTCTGTCGCTGACCCTTTACGGCGACCTCGATATTTCGACCATTGACGAGCTACCGGAGGGAAGGCAGGAAGTGGCTACCAGATGGGTATCGCCGGAACGCCGGGCAGCCGCCTATGGGTTCATGCGCAAGCAGGTCCAGGAGGGAAGACAGGGGTTCGTGATATGTCCGTTAGTGGATGAGTCCGAGACCATCGAGTCCAAGGCCGCTACGGAAGAATACGAAAGGCTGTCGCATGAGGTCTTTCCGGACCTCCAGGTAGGGCTGCTGCACGGGCGGATGCCTCCAAAGGAGAAAGACGCGCAGATGCGCAGGTTCCGGGACGGAGAACTGGACGTTCTGGTGTCGACGGCTGTGGTAGAGGTTGGCATCGACGTACCGAATGCCTCGGTGATGCTGATAGAAGGGGCAGACCGGTTCGGACTGGCCCAGCTACACCAGTTCCGGGGTAGGGTCGGACGGGGGGAACACAAGAGCTACTGCCTGTTGCTATCGGACTCGCCATCGACGAACGCCCGCGAACGGCTGTCAGCGTTGGAACAGATACACGACGGTTTTAAGTTGGCCGAGGTGGACCTGGAGCTTCGGGGGCCGGGGGACTTCTTCGGGACACGCCAGAGCGGGCTTCCCAACCTGCGGATGGCCCATGTGTCAGACAGGGCTTTGCTCCAGTTGGCTAGGGAGGAAGCGAGCCGGCTCAACGAGGAAGACCCGGGACTCGATTCTCCGGAGAATGCCGCCTTGGCGGAACGGGTGAAGCGGTTCCTGGGACAGGTCAGCTCCGAGACCAGTTAGCTGGCTTGCAAGGAGAAAGCGCAGTTGGCGCCTACGCGGCGGTGTTGAAGCGGTAACCCACGTTCCAGATTGTCTCGATGTAGGAACGCCCCGGCCCCTCTATCTTGGAACGCAGCCGCCGGATATGCACATCAACCGTGCGGGTGCCGCCCAGGTAGTCGTAGCCCCAGACCTGACTAAGCAGCGCCTCGCGTGTGTAGACGCGGCCAGGATTCGACGCCAGCAACACCAGAAGCTGGAACTCCTTGTAGGTCAGAGAGGCCCGGCGGCCCGCAACGGTTACCTCGTACCGTTCCAGGTCTACCATCAGCTCGCCAATCCGCAGGACCTGGCCTCCCTCGCCGCCGTTAACGCGGTAGATGGCCTGCTTGATGCGGGCTACCAGTTCCCGTTCTCCCACCGGGCAGAATATAAACTCGTCCGCGTTGAGAGATGGGTCGTGGTCCGCGACGTCCTCCCGCGGCACGACCGCCACCACGGGAATCTTCAGGTTCTTGCACCGGTCCACTACCTGGTGGGCCTGCGAATCGGCAATCGAAGCGAGGTCCAGCAACACCGCTTCGGGGATTGCGGAGCCTCCGGTCTTGTCCTCGGAGTCCAAGTCGGGTCCTACATGGCACGATAGACCGGCCTGGTCTATCACGTCCAGTAGCGGCTGAGGACCGTTCGCCTCGTTCGCCAGCAACAATACGCTATACAATACCGAGCCCCAACCATGAAAAGACCAAGATACTTCGCTTTGCGTTTCCGGCCAGTGGGTTCCGAGCGCCGGGCATACGGCAGTATATCACCAGTACCATATCTCGTGTCGGCGACTGTACGTAACTGTTCACACTCCATGACACGGACTGGCTGAATCCCACATCGGTCAACTGAATGATGATTCTCAAACTATGTCCCTCAGCCGCAACCAGTCATTCCCGCGAAGGCGGGAATCCAGAAATGCTAATCACAGTGATCGTTGCTGGTTGCAAAGGTTTCTGGATTCCGGGTCAAGCCCGGAAAGACGGGCTGGGAGTAGGAAGGACATATCAAGTCTGAACAGTTGCGGCTTCACCCGGCCCATCCCTTTTGCGGGGCCGCGTGTAGCTGGTCTTGCATGGCCAAAATTGACGGTCTGAAACCGGGCCCCTATGATTAAGAGGTAGGCTAGAATGGCTGTCCCATGACCAGTTGATTAATATAACCGAGGTGTGCTGATGACCGCCCAGACCTTCATCGGGGCCCCACAAAACGTGCGGGAACAGATCCGGACTGGCGCCTGGCGTGGCGTCACCTCCGGCGTGGCGCCGGGTTACGTTCAAGCGAACCTGGCCATTTTACCTAAGGATCTTGCGTTCGATTTCCTGCTATTTTGCCAGCGCAACCCCAAGCCCTGCCCCCTGCTGGAAGTGGTGGAGGCGGGTAACGTGGAGCCGGCGATTACCGCTCCGGGCAGCGACATCCGCACCGATACGCCCGGTTACCGCATTTACGAGAACGGCGAATTTGTGGCTGAAGTGGAGTCCCTGGTCCCCTACTGGCGGGATGACCTGGTCTCTTTTCTGCTGGGTTGCAGTTTCTCCTTCGAGACTGCCATGACCGATGCGGGGATACGGATACGCCACCAGGAGATGGGGTGCAACGTCTCCATGTACATCACCAACATCGAGACGACTCCCGCAGGACAATTCGCGGGCCCCATGGTAGTGAGCATGCGTCCGGTGAATCGGGAGCAGATCGTCCGCGCCGTACAGGTCACCTCCCGTTTCCCGGCTACCCACGGCGCTCCGGTCCACATCGGGGACCCGGCCGCGATCGGCATCAAGGACATCACCCGGCCCGACTTTGGCGACCCGGTGGACATTCATACCGGCGAGGAGCCGGTGTTTTGGGCCTGCGGCGTGACTCCCCAAGCGGTGGCGCTTAATTGTAAGCCTAGTCTGATGATCACCCACTCTCCGGGGAAGATGTTCATCACCAACCAGCGCGACGCCGATTATGCGGTCTTGTAGCCCCAATACGGAAACCGCCGGGAAAAAGAATTAACCAGTCCTGCAGGGAGGTTACCGTGGCCCAATCGAGCCTGACTACCATCGAAGACATTATCCTGCAACAGGATAAGCGCGGCGTTAGCGCTCTCAGGCCCCACATGGTCCCGGATTTTTGCTCTCAGGCCGCCAAGTACATCATGGACCATCCGGGGAATGTCGCAATCACGACGGGCTTCTACATCCTGTCCGCAGGCAAGCCGGAGACCGACGGCCCTCCCGGAGCCATAGCAATCGGCCGCGCTCTTGAGGCCCTGGGACGCCAGGTCAGCTACATCGGCGATGAGATTTGCAACCCTGTGATGCGAGAGTTGTTGGGTGGCGACGCCGAGGTATTGGGCTTCCCCATCGCAGACGTGGAATCCAGCCGCGCCGCCGCCAAGGAGATGCTATCCCAACTGGACCTGAGTCTAATTGTATCGATCGAGCGCTGTGGCCGCACCAGCAACGACGCCTACCTGAACATGCGATCGCTGGACATCACCCCGCAGACGGCCCGGCTCGACTACCTGTTCGAGTTCGGGGTCCCGTCGGTGGGCATCGGGGACGGGGGCAACGAAATCGGCATGGGAAACCTGGTGGAGTTCATCCCAGCGGTGGACACATTACCCGACGACCCCGCGGTTACCAAAGTCGACCGGCTGATAATCTCCAGCGTTTCCAACTGGGGAGGGTACGGGCTGGTGGCGGCATTGTCCCGGTTGGCGGGTCGAGACTTACTGCCAGACCTGGAAGAGGAGACCCGGCTGATAGAACGCGCCGTGGACCTGGGAGCGGTGGATGGCACGACCGGCGAGCAGAAGTACTACGTGGACGGCTTCACGACGGAGGAGAACGGGCGGGTGCTGGAGCAGTTGCGGCGGTGGGTGGATGGGGCCATTGGGTGATGCTGCTAGTTAGGAAGGTGTGCTATGAGTTTTACACGGAGGGGGTTACCGGGACTGCTAGATAGCGAAACCGCTCGTTCCTTGCCCTTCCAAAAGCTGAGTAGTCTCTCCAGTGCAAATCATAAGACCTTTGTATCTCTAAAGCCTTTTCTCTGTTTCTGGTCGTTCCTCTCCCGGCGCGTTCTGACCAAGCCAACCGGCCCGTAATTGTGCGGCCCTCATGTAGACGGAACTCAGAATCTATTGTGTTCGCATTCTGTGGAACATTCCAGTAACCTGAGTCGTTGGTCAACAGGACCGCATATCCCGCTTTAGCTGGCTGATGCCGCGCTACTACGTTTTCAAGCCTTTGCAGGTCTTTAAGGAAATCGTATCGCTGTATGTCTTGGGCTGAATGATCCGCTAGTGAGAAGTATTCATCGTTGTGGTTCAATTCAAGCTTTCGGGTAGGGTACTTCAATTCGATGGCGACTCCAACAGTCGGGAGCCAAATATCCAGGTACATTCGTTTGTCGTCATCGGGAAACGGCTTGAATTCTAAACGGACCGAACAATCCGGCATTGCTTCACGGATTTGCCATGCGAGGGCGTGCTGGAAATCAGCCTCGGAATGGAATACCGGACGGGACTGGGACAGTCCTGTCATCAGGCCGTGAATATCGAGCATTCTATGCGCTCCCTTCAGCATCGTGGAGGTGTCTTAAGCGCAACATCCCACGCTACGGTCAACTTAATCCAGAGGCGGCGTTTCCAAGAGGCGGGTGGCCGAGTCGATAAGAGCTTCTACCAACTCCTCCCCGAAGTCCGGCGGCGTAAACCCGTGAGCAAGGGCGTTGCGGCATCTCAGGGCATGTTCCAAAAACCGCTCATCGTCTTTTGATATCGCGCCGTGGTAGACGGCGGCGCTGATAACATGCCCTGAAGTGGGGTGTTCGGCTACCCAGCCCTCTTCTTCCGCAAGCAACCTTACGATTGCTTCCGTCGCTGACCAGGCGAGCAACATGGCGGCCTGGTTGGAACCGGCATTCTGGAGATGTTGCGCCTCGGCTATACGTCTCCTGATTTCTCTTCGCGTGAGCGGACTCGAACCCTCTGGGATTTCGAGCTGGTCCCCGACATTGACGATAACCAAATCGAACCTCCACCCGGGCCGGTCCCGTAGCAGTTCGGCCAACTCCCAAATTTTAGGTTCCCTGGTCATCGCTAACCGGGGTCTGACCGCAACGACGACCGCGTCATCCGACTTTCGACACAAGAAGTCTGGGTGATAACCACACAGGAATTCCGGCATCTGCAGCTGCGATGGACTTTCTACGACTTCATAGCCTCTGGTGCGGTACTCTTGGGCGATTCTCCGTGCGCGATGCTCAACCAATGCGCCGCCTGTATCCATCACTCAATCACCTCTTGGTTGGGCGCGTCCTCGACAGCGACGTATACGAACTGCCTGCGTAGGCGAAAACCTCTGGATAGAATACTTGATCGACTCCCAGCTCGGAAGTCGTCGCCGAGAAGGCGCTTGCGGCAGATTAAGTCCGTCACCTGGTCGTCGTCCCTAATGACCAGTTCCTTCAAAGCGTCGATGATTGGCTTTGGCATGTTGTCGACGTCCATCGGTGTGCCGAGGTAAAAATACAAAATAGTGACCATAACCAGACCGGACACGGCCGATTCTCCGGTAGGCCAATATTGCCTCGCAACATCTCGTACATGTTCGATCCACCAGTGCAGGCGCGCCCTGTTGCGCGTCTGCTGTGAAACTGGCGTTCCGTCTACGATGAACTCCAGCGGCAGGCTCAACTCTCGTTCTGGAAGGACTCCGGCACGGCCGTCTTCTCCTCCAAAACCAGCAGGCGGCGCAATTCGAAAATCTCGTCCCGGAACTGGGCGGCCTTCTCGAATTGCAGGTTCTTGGCCGCCTCCTTCATCTGCACTTCCAGGTCCTTCACCACCTTGTACATGTCGTCCCGGGACATCTCCTGCCGGGTGACCTCGTAGCGGGTCCGGTTGTCGGAAATAGACTTGATCCCTTCAGTGATGTCGTGTACTTCTTTTTGGATGCTCTGCGGCTGAATCCCGTGCTGTTGGTTGTGGGAGTCCTGTATGGCGCGCCTGCGGTTGGTCTCGTCGATTGCCGAACGCATGGAATCGGTGATGCGGTCGGCGTACATGATGACATGGCCGTCGGCGTGCCGGGCAGCCCGGCCAATGGTCTGGATCAACGAGGTGTTGGAGCGGAGATATCCTTCCTTGTCCGCGTCAAGAATGGCAACCAAGCTCACTTCGGGCAGGTCCAAGCCCTCCCGCAGCAGGTTGATGCCTACGATGACGTCGTAGACTCCCAGGCGCAGGTCGCGAAGAATCTCCACGCGGTCCAGGGTCTGGATGTCCGAATGCAGGTAATGGTTGCGAACACCCATCTCCGAGAGGTAGTCCGCCAACTCCTCGGCCATCCGTTTGGTCAGAGTTGTCACGAGGCAGCGTTCCGCCCGTTCAACCCTGCCCTTGATCTGTTGCAGCAGATCGTCGATCTGCCCGGTGGTGGGTTTCACTTCGATAACGGGGTCCAGCAGACCGGTGGGGCGGATCACCTGCTCCACGGTGGCCGATGAGTGTTGCATCTCAAAGGGCCCGGGGGTTGCGGACACATAGACGACTTGGTTGATGTGGGACTCGTACTCGTCAAAGTTGAGGGGCCGGTTGTCCAACGCCGAGGGCAGCCGGAAACCGAATTCCACCAGGGTCCGCTTGCGTGAAATGTCCCCGTGGTACATTCCCCGCACCTGCGGCAGGGTCATGTGGGACTCGTCGACAAACATGATGTAGTCTTCAGGGAAGTAGTCCAGGAGGGTCCAAGGTGCGCTTCCCTTGGCACGGCGGGAAAGGTGCCGGGCGTAGTTTTCCACGCCGGAACAGAAACCTGTTTCCTGGAGCATTTCCAGGTCATAGTGAGTACGGCTTTCCAGGCGGGCGGCTTCTAGGACCTTCCCCTGGCTGCGAAGTTCGGCGAGCCGCTCTTCCAGTTCGTCACGTATGTCGTCCACGGCCAGGTCCAGCTTATCCTTGGACGTCACGAAGTGGTTGGCAGGGTAAATCGAGACTTCGGGTAGCTCCGCCAGCACTTCGCCGGTAAGCGGGTCCAACCGGACGATCCGTTCCACGTCATCGCCGAAGAACTGCACCCGGACCGCCGCCTCCTCATACGCGGGCACGATTTCCAGCGTGTCGCCGCGAATGCGGAATTTGCCTCTGGCCAGGTCCATGTCGTTGCGCTCGTACTGCATGTCCACGAGCTGCCGGACCAACCGGCTCCGGTTGCGAACCTCGCCCACCTTCACCTGGGCCACCAGGTTGAAGTAGTCCTGGGGGTCGCCCAGACCGTAGATGCAGGACACCGAGGCCACGATCAAGACATCCCGGCGGGTGAGCAGGGAGGTCGTGGCGGATAGGCGCAGCTTGTCCAGTTCTTCGTTGATGCTGGAGTCCTTTTCGATATAGGTGTCAGATTGGGGGACATAGGCTTCCGGCTGGTAGTAGTCGTAGTAGGAGACGAAGTACTCCACGGCGTTACGGGGGAAGAACTCCTTGAACTCGGTGGCAAGCTGGGCTGCCAGGGTCTTGTTGTGGGCCATAACCAGAGTTGGCCTTTGCACCTGCTGGACGATGTTGGCCATAGTGAAAGTCTTGCCGCTGCCCGTAACCCCCATCATGGTCTGGCGGGAGGCTCCCTCCACAATCCCATGGGCAAGCTTCTCCACGGCTCGAGGTTGGTCGCCGGTCATCTTGAAGTCGGCGGTCAACTCGAACCGGCGGTCCTCGGGTTTAGCGCCTTCAGACCACGAATCGTTGATGTCCCTGCCGGCTTCGGCCCATCTTCTGATGCGAGTGTTTTGAGTCATGAGTTTACAACCATAGAGCGTCTTTAAGGACAAGGCGTTGTTCTGCGGGACCGCCCATGAGGAGGAAGGCTTCCAGCGTATGGGCGCCTATCAATACGGGAGCATCGTCAGGACTGAAGACGCAGATGACCGGTCTGCGTTCACCGTCTATCTCAGCATCAACGCGGCCCATGTCTCTCTGTACGATGCTTCCATCGGCAAGGCCGAGACGGACTTGCCATTCGGCGGAGACCCCGAGCCTTTCAAGGACAGTACCGGGGATGGACGAAAAAGTCGCGCCCGTGTCGACCAGGGCATCCAAGGTCTCGAGTGGCCCACCGGTTGGTCCAATTAGTGTGATAGGATGGCTAAACGTGCCCATAAACCGGGATGCCTCCTGCCAGCAATTATACCAACCGCTGCTCTAGCCGGGACCGAAATTCTGCAATGCCAGCCGGATGCGCTCTTCCACGGATAACCCCGCCGAGTCCCTGCCGTCACTCACAGCGCGGCGGGCTTCGGACGCGGAGTAGCCCAGGGCCATCAGCGCTTCGACGACCTCGGTGTCGGTGGACACGGACATAGCCGGGGTCTCAGCCAAGGTCTGCTCCAGCTTCCCCTTTAGCTCCAAAACGATCCTTCCCGCCGTGCGGCGGCCCACGCCCGGAGTCGCGCTGAGAGCGGGGATGTCCCCTGCCGAGATGGCCTGTTGGAGTCCCGGCGCGTCAAGTGTGGACAGCAGGGCCAATGCAAGGCGCGGCCCAACTCCCGAAACCGCCGTGAGCATCAGGAAGAGTTCCAGGGACGCCGGGGAAGGGAACCCATAGAGGACCGGCTGCTCGTCGCGCATCCTCAGGTGAGTGTGCAGGGAGACGGTCGCCCCGATGTCTCCGAGCGGGGCGATGGCCGATGAAGGAACGAACACTTGCAGGGTTACGCCGCCCAACTGGACGTGTACCCAGTCGGGTCCCACGGCTGCCAGGCTACCGCGAACGCTGACTATCACCCATTACCTCTCCTGGCCAGGAGGTATCTCCCGGAGGAGAGCGTTGGTCCCCTGGCTCTGGACCAGGTGGCAGAGACCCACGGAGATGGCGTCGGCGGCGTCGGACTCGGGTGTCTCCTTCAGACCCAGCGTTACGGTTATCACTTCTTGCATCTGGGCCTTGGTTGCCCCACCGAAGTCGGTGACGGCCCGTTTGATCTGGGCCGGGGAGTACCGGAACACGGGGACAGCCTGGCTGGCGGCCCCGATAAGCACCACTCCTTGGGCCTGACCGACCGCGATGGCAGGGCCGGGGAAGTTCCGCTCGCCCCGCCCTACGAACGGCTCCTCAACGGCGATGGCGTCCGGGTGGAAAATGCCGATCATGTTGACGACGTGGGTGTATAACTGGTAGAGCCGTTGCTCTATAGGCATGTTGCGCGGCAAGGCGATCACCCCGTAATCGTCAACCTCTGGCTGGGGTCCCGTTTCCAGGACACCATACCCCATCCTCACTGTCCCGGGGTCAATGCCGAGAACTCGCATAATCTCCGGCGCTTTGGCCAACGCCCTGTGTCGTTAGGAAACGGACCGGTAGCTCTCCAACACCTCTGGGGGGAAGTCGGCGCTGGTGTAGGCTTTCTGAATGTCCGCCAGGTCTTCCAGGGCGTCGAGCAGTTTGAGGGTCTGCTCCGCCTCCTTGGCTTGAAGAAGGACGGTGGTCTTCGGCACCATCGATATCTCCGATGATGCGGGGGTTACACCCTCCTCTTGCAACACTCCCTGGACCGCCAGGAGGGTTTCAGGGGCGGTGTGGACTTCCAGCACACCCTCTTCGATGATGATGTCCTCGGCCCCGGCGTCGATGGCCAGGAGGCCGAGTTCTTCGGCTTTGTCTTCGTCGTCGATTTCGAGGCTGATCACACCCTTGGTCTCGAAGTTCCAGGAAACACAACCTGATTCCCCAAGGTTGCCGCCACCGCGGTTGAAAGCGGCGCGGATGTCCGAGGCGGTGCGGTTGCGGTTCGGCGTGACCGCTTGAATCAGGATCGCGCCGCCGCCGGGGCCGTAGCCCTCGTAGGTGACCTCGTCCAGCTTCTCCTCGCCTTCTCCGCCCTCGCCCGTGCCCCTCTTGACGGCGCGGACGATGTTGTCCTGCGGCATGTTATTGCTCTTGGCTTTGTCGATGGCCAGGCGTAGGCGGAAGTTCATCTCCGGGTCGCCGCTGCCGCCCTCCCGGACGGCGAGGGAGATGTCCCGGCTTAGCTTGGTGAAGATGGCGCCTCGTTTAGCGTCCGCGGCGCCCTTTTGGTGTTTGATCGTGGACCATTTAGAGTGGCCAGACATCGCAACCACCCCCATTGACGGAAGTTTGGGAGAATTCTAGCATCTAGGTTTCGCGCAGGTCAAAGGGAATCACCGCAGGCCGTCGGGTAGATCGACTATCATTACGCCTTCGTCCAGACGCACATCCTTGACCACATCTACAAGCGCGGGAACCAGGACGTCCCGGCCTGAGCCGGAAACAACATAGACATCGTTGCTCCCGGTCTCAAGGATCTCGGTGATCTCACCCAACAATTCCTCGTCCTCGGTGAGTACGCGGAGCCCCAGCAGTTGGAAGTGGAAATATTCGCCTTCCCGCATCAACCGGGCGGCTGCTTCGGGCACGGTGATTTCCAACCCGGCCAGAGACTGGGCCTGGTCTCGGCTGGATACTCCGGACAATTCGAGAAGCACCTGATCGAAGCCGGTGGGAGAGGAATCGGTTATGCGGAAGGAACCGAAGCCGATGTTAAGGAGTTGCCCTGTGTCGAAACGGTGCGGAACGTCGCTGAGAACCTGGACCCTGACCCTGCCCGACACACCGTGAGCCTGGATGACGCGGCCCACAATCACTTCCCCGGAAGTCATGCGGGCTACGCTATACGATCTCCAGCACTGCGTGAGTGCCGTCTTTCACCGCGGCCACCCGTAGCAACACCCTCATCGCCTGCGCGACGCGGCCCTGCCTGCCGATGACCTTGCCCTTGTCTTCCGGAGCAACTTCCAGTCGCAATATCACACGCCCGTCTTCCACGTCCTCGGTCACTGAAACGGCGTCTGGGTTGCTTGCCAGGGAGCGGGCGATATACTCGATGAGTTCTTTCATGTGGAGGAGGCCTCTCCATCACCGGAAGCGGAACCAACCTCGGCTGGCTCCTCTTGGCCGTCCGGTTCAGAGGACTCCGAAGGACTGTCTACGGGCTCGGACTCAGCGGCGGCAACGCCGTCTCCATCAACGACTCCAGACCATGCCAGAATGCGGCGGACCGCATCGGTGGGCTGGGCGCCCTGGCGAATCCATTCCTGGGCCCGGTCGGACTTGACGGAGAAAGAGGGGGGGTCGACCAAGGGATCGTAGTTGCCAATCCATTCCACGTACGCCCCGTCTCGCGGCGCGGTAGCCTCGGCCACCACTATGCGATATGACGGTTTCCCCTTTTTACCCACCCTTCTTAGCCGAATTCGTAGCATTTAATCCTCAAATGTTTACATCTCTGAACTTGAGTCAGTTGAAATTGTAAGCTGACGGGCATATGTTGTCAATCCAGGTATGTGGAGCGCCATCACCCTAATGCCCATCCCAAGGAGCCTGAGTTGGCGCTGCATGTGGGCCAAAAGAAAACCCCAGCCGCGCTCTGGCGCTGGGGCCACGCTATTCACCTAAGTGAGTTCGGAACCTGATTCTAACGGTCCAAAAATCTCGATGCGCCTGGAAAAAGGGTCGGGCCCAGCCACTCTGCCGGTAAAACCCCCGACTGATTCCCGGTTACCTAGGGGCGATGATAGACATTGGCCTGGGCCCGACGAACGGGTTCTCGTATGTAAGGGGGGGGTGCGTTAGTGTACGATCACCTCGTCGTGTCCAGACAGATGCCTACCATCGCCCCTACGTGTTAAACTAGGTTTCATACGCCATCACCTCCTTTACGAAAATTCCGCCAAGCGGTTCACTTATTCTAACCACCGCTTTACTCCGATGTCAACCCGAATTTGGGCGCGCAACTAGAATTCTAAAATCTTTGGGTAGCGCCCGGATTTCCCCGTGAGAAGGGCCAATGCGCGTCGTCTTCATGGGTACTCCCGCGTTTGTGACACCGGTGCTGGATGCGTTGTGCGGCGCGGCCGATGTGTCGGTGGCCGCGGTCTACGCTCCACCCGACAGACCCCGGGGACGAGGACGTTCGCCCGAAATGCCTCCGGTCAAGACCCACGCGCTAGAATTGGGCCTGAATGTGTTGCAGCCCGAGTCCCTGCGGTCCGCACAGGTTAGATCGGAACTCCAGGCCCTTGCCCCCGACGTTATCGTGGTCGCGGCCTACGGGAAGTTCTTGCCGCCCCGCGTGCTTTCGACTCCGCCCCACGGCTGCCTGAATCTGCATCCCTCGTTGCTCCCTTGGTACCGGGGCCCATCCCCCGTGCCGTCGACTATCCTGGGGGGCGACAGACTCACGGGCGTCACGTTGATGCTGCTCGACGAAGGGATGGACACCGGACCGATCATCGCCCAGGCGGAATATCCGCTGTCGGGTGAGGAGACGGCCGAGACTCTGACGGGTGCCCTGTTTGCCAGGGGCTCCGATCTCTTGATTGAGAACCTGGACCCCTGGGTGTCTGGCACGTTGCAACTATGCCCACAGGATGAAGCAAGGGCAACGGTGACGCGTAAACTCGAACGCGAGGATGGAAGAGCGGACTGGATGCTTTCGGCGATCGAGCTATCCACACGGCGCAGGGCTTACACTCCGTGGCCTGGCCTCTACACTCATTGGGACGGCAAGATGGTAAAGCTGTTGGATGTAGTTGCCTTGCCGCGAGAGATCACTCAGGAAGCCGGACCGGGTACTGTCTGGGTCACCGGCCAGGTAGACATACCTCTGGCCGTTGTGACCGGAGACGGGCTGCTGGGGCTAAATCGCCTCCAGATAGAAGGCCGGAACGCCGTTACGGGAGCCGAGTTCCTGCGAGGCTATCCAGGAATCGCCGGCTCCTCTCTGGTCTAAACTAAAGCCACGGTGAAATGCGCAGAAGTTTGGGGTAAATTTGAGGTGGTACGAGGTCAAAGAGAATGCGGGCTGGAGGGGATGATGGGAGTCAGAGAGATTGACCGGTCGCTGGAACAGTGGGAGATGGGGGTGAAGGACATGCAGCCCCGGGTGATCCTGGCGCCCACGCCCCGGGAGAGGGAGCGATGGTACGCCATCCTTTTGCCGGCCCAGGGATGGACGGCGGCGGCCACGGCGGAGATGTTGGAGCGAGACCCGCATACCATAGGACGGTGGGCGTCGGCCTTTGGCGAAGGAGGCCCCAGGGCATTGATTTTCGAGCAAACTGGGGGTTCCCCCCGGCCTTGAGCCGGCGCAACAGGGGGAGTTGAAAGAGGCGGTGCAGCAATTGCCAACCACTTGGGGTATGGAACCGGCCAACTGGAACTGGAAGGTGGTGGGGCAGTTTGTGTGGGAACGATACGGCATCAGCATCAGCCGCAGCGGTTGCCTGAAGTGGCTGCACCGGCTGGGATTCGCTTACAAGAGGCCGAAGAAGCGGTTGCTGAAGGCGGATGAAGGGAAGCGAACAGACTTCGTGGCAGAGTACGCCACTTTGTGGGAGGAGTGCCAGGAGACGGGAGCCCGGATGTTCTTCGCTGACGAGGCCCACTTCCGAGCGGACGCGGAGTTGCGGGGCAAATGGACACTGAAGGGGGAGCCGGCGTTGGTGGAGTCCACCAGTCCCAAGTACGGAGAGAAGGCCAGCTACTACTCGGCGGTATGTCTGGAGACGGGCGAGAGCCTGCCCTCGCGAAAGCGGGGGTGGCGTGGCTGGAACTGGAGGGCAACAGCAACGCTGCGACCTCGGTGGCCTTCCTGAAGCAACTGAAGGAGAAACACCCCGGGCCCCTGAAGGTGATCTGGGACAACGCTCCAGCCCATCGCGGGGAGGCGTTGCGGGAATACCTACGTACGCCAGGCCTGGAGTTGCAGTTGGTGAACCCCCGTTTTCACGAGGGCAGGTTCTGCCGGGCTACAGTCCGGACTTCAACGGTGATGAAGCCATCTGGGGATGGGCCAGGGAGGAAGCCACGGGCAACCTGTGTCTGGGGCGCAGAGCGGTGGTGCAAGATAGGGTGGGCCGGTTCCTGGCGGGACTCAGCCACCGCAAAGCCGAGGTGAGACGGCGCTGCCGGACAGTCCTGCAATCCAGGGCTGAAGCTTTCCGGCAAAGCTCCCAGCCAAATGCACATCCCACCGTGGCTTTAGTTTAGTATGGGTGCGCGGACCTATTTGAACTGGGGAACGACTTTCTCCATGAACAATTGCAGTGAGTTGTGCTGCCGCTCCGGCGAAATCTGACTACCGTAGTTCACTTCGAAAACTATCTGGTCCAGGCTAAGCTCCTCCCTGAGTTGATGCAACCTGTCAGACACCGCCTCGGGCGTGCCGTAGACTACCTTATCTCTCAACCAATCGTCATAGCTCATCCCTAGGATACGGTCGGACTCCGCCTGCCAATTTCCCGTGGTTCCGCCGTAGTCCGCGTAGCTGCCGACGCGTACTCCAAGCCGGTTCACGGAGAACATGGCGCTCTCCTGGGGTTCCCAATACGCTCGTTCGGCGCTCTCCGCCACGTATACCGGTATCCTCAACCCCACTTTGGACTCGCCGGCATGTCCAGCCTTTTGCCATGCCTTCCGGTAGTCGGCGATATGGGGCGCGAGTTCGGACAGGGCGAACACACGGGACGGGTTGATGAAAATCGGGTAGCCTAGTGTTCCCATGATTGGGAAGCTCTCGGCGGAGGTGATCCCCAGGTGGATGGGAGGATGGGGTGTCTGGTAGGGCTTGGGTTCTATGTCCAGGTCTTGGACTTGAACGTATTTTCCCTCGAATGAGAAAGTTTCACAGGTCCAGGCCTTGACGATGACCTCCAAGAACTCCTCGAAGCGGTCCCGGCTCTCCTGGAACGGCACGTTGTACCCCTCATGCACGTTGGGGAAAGTGCCCCTGCCTACTCCGAACTCCAATCGCCCCTTGCTGATGTGGTCCAGGGTTGCCACCTCTTCGGCGATTCGCACCGGATTCCCTAGGGGCAGGCAAAGGACGGCCAGCCCGATCCTCACCCTCTTCGTCCGGGTGGCCAGCGCGCTGGCGATTGTGACCGGCGCGGACAATACGCGCCCGGCGTTAAAATGATATTCCGCCAGCCAAAGCGAATCGACTCCCAAGCCTTCCGCCTTGTCGGCCAGTTCGAAACACTCGTCGAAGGCATCGGCCTGTGATATTCCTTCCCGGCGTGGGAACTCCAAGAACAGTCCGAAGTCCATGACTCCTCCGTCAATCGAGGCGGGTTAGGTGATTGTTTTCTAGTTACCGGAAATGCGGCAGCACCTTTCTGGAAAACATCTCCATCTGCTGGAAGACTCCGTCGGCGTCGGGAGACAGGAAGCTGAAGTTGAAGTCCCGGACTCCCGCCTCGACACGTTCCTGGATACCCACGACGCAATCTTCGGGCGTTCCGGCGATACACAGGGCCTGAGCAAGGTCCTCCGCTGAACGGTCTGGAGTAACATAGCGTTGACCCACGTTGGCCACCGCCTGAGCCATAGCAATCGACCGGTCCTCCGAGATGGAGGTAGGCTGGTTCAAACCCCAGTGGAAACCCGTCAGGTCTCTGCCGGCTTCCCCGGCAATCTGGCGAATGGCCTCGTTGGTCCGTTGCAGCCGGCGGACCGTGAACAGATAGGGGTACCAACCATCTCCCAGAAGCGCGGCCCGCTGCATTGCGGCATCGCTTCGGCCCGAGACCCAGATGGGAGGATGCGGCTGCTGGACTGGTTTCGGGAGTAGGGTGACGTCCTCGAAGTCGAAGAAGCGTCCGTGATGTGTCACGTGTTCCTCGGTCCAGAGGCGCTTCATGACTTCCAACATCTCGTTGGTGCGGCGGCCCCGGGTGCGGACCGACACCTGGACGGCGTCGAACTCGATCTGGGTCCCTCGTTGGCCGCTGATTCCTATGCCGAAATCGACCCTGCCGTTTGAGACCAGGTCCAGGGTGCCGACCAGCTTGGCCAGGAGGACCGGGTTATAGAGGGGTGCTATGACGATGCCAGTCATAACGCGCAGGGTTTTCGTGGCCCCGGCCGCCGCCGCCATCGTGGGGATTCCCAGGAGCGTCGGCCTTGGAGGATTTCCGTCCATCAGATGTTCCCCGGTGGTGATCCGGTCAAATCCGAGCGCCTCGGCCCGGCGGGCGAACTCCGCGACGTCGAAGTACCCTTCACCGCCAAAACTACAACCGAAGGTCAATCCCGCTTCTGCCACGTTTCCTCCTGCGCTTGGCCGATGCTTCGCATCATACCCACGGGGAGACTCCGGGGCAAGCGGGCCGGATTCAGGACACCGTTGAAGAGGCCCTGCAGGAATCAATAGCCGTTGGCCCGAAGCGCGGCTGAGGGTATCATGGGCTTGACACGGAGGGTTGGCGGTCCCAGGCCCCCATCTCCGTAGGTTATACACAATCCTTGACTGAAGGTTTACTTTTATGACGACAGGTCCTATTAAGATCGGAGGCGCCCGTTTCATACTGACCATGGACCCGGAAAGGAGGATCATCCAAAATGGCTCCATTGTCATTGACGGGCAGCAGATCACCCACGTAGGAAAGTCCGGCGAACTGACGGACGTGCCCGCTGCCAGGGTGATCGACGGCAGCGAAATGGTCGTGACCCCTGGCTTCTGCAACGGCCACATGCACATCAGCTATGCCCACGCCACCAGGGGGATCTTCCCAGACGACCTCGGCCCGGCCTACCTGCCCAACGTGTTCACACTCCAGGGCGCGATGACCGCTGAAGAGGAGTATTACACATCGCTCCTGGGAATTACTGAGCTGCTCAAATACGGGACAACCTGTTTCCTGGACCCGGGCAGCACCAAGTACCTCGACGCGTGTATGAAGGCCTATGAAGAGTCCGGTTGCCGGATTATCGTAGGCCGCCACGTCACGGACCGGCCCAACCCCGTCAACCTGCCCCAATATTCAACCGCCGAAGCGATCTCCGGCATGGAAGAGGTTATCCGAGACTACGACCACGCGCAGGATGGCAGGGTGCGGGCTTGGGCAATGCCCTTCTCGGAGGGGTTCTGCACCCGGGAGCTTCTTGAAGGGGCGAAGGAGTTGTCCGCCAGATATCAGACGGGGCTGACCCTCCATCACAGCAACACCCCGCAGTCCAAGGAAGCGTCCCTTCGGAGCCATGGGATGCTGCCCACCGAGTATCTTGAGGAAATCGGCGTCCTGGGCCCTGACACGACCCTTGCCCACTGTCTCGGCCTGGAGATGGCGGAAGTTGAGTGCATGGCGCGCACCGGCACCAGAGGAGTTATGTGCCCCACGGCGGCGGTCAAGGGAGGGTCGGGTATGACCCGGAGCGCCCTCCTGCCGGAGATGTTGGAACAGGGAGTCACCGTCGGCCTGGGCACCGACGCGGGGAACAACTCCAACCTGGTCGAGACCATGCGCTCTATGTACCTGGCGGCGGTGCTCTACAAAGACGGCAGGCAGGACGTGGGCATGGTCCCCGCGGAGACCGCCTTGGAACTGGCCACTATCCAGGGAGCGAACGCCTTGGGTTTGGGCGACGACATAGGTTCCATAGAGGTGGGCAAAAAGGCCGACATGGTCCTCTTCGACACCAAGCGGCCCGAATGGCGTACCATCTTCAACCCGGTGAACAACCTGGTTTACAGCGCCGACGGAAGGAGCGTTCATACGGTAATCGTCGATGGCCGCGTGGTCGTGGAAGACCACCGGCCAACGTTCGTCGACGAGTGGGAGCTAATCCAGAAAGTGCAGGAGTTCGGGGCGGACCTATTGCGACGGACCGGCATTGCCGTTCCGCAGCGGTGGCCATTGGTATAGGCGGGCGAACTCGCTAGGACTGGCCTCCGCTGCAGTTGATTACCTGTCCGGTGATGAACGAGGCGTCGTCTGAGGCTAGGAAGGCTATGGTGGCCGCCTGTTCCTCGGGCATCCCGGAACGCCTGATAGACTGCTGGTTCCTGATGTCCTCCCCCATCAGCCGGCGGTATTCCGCGGCATCTTCCGACGTGTCTTCATCGGCCATGACACCGCCGCCGAGATGCAGCCGGGATGTCATCCGGTCTGGAATGGATGTCCCACCGGGAGATACCGTGTTCACCCGGATGCCGTGGCCGCCGTACTCCATAGCCAGCACCTTTGTCAGGGCGAAAATTCCGCCCTTTCCCACGGCGTAGGGCAGCCTGTGGAGCCCCCTGGGGGACTGGGAACCCAGGTTGACGATGGACCCAGAGCCCTGCTCCATCATGATTGGGAGCACCGCCAGGCAGCACCACATGGTGGGATAGAGGGTCCGCTCCAGCTCCAGGTTCACCTGCTCTTCGGTGTATTTGTGATACGGCTGAATCCAGATGGTGCCACCGACGTTATTGACCAATACGTCAATGCGCCCATATTCCGCCACAACATCGGCCATCAATTGCTGGGCCCCGGAAAATGTGCCGACGTCGCATAACGCCTTGAGGGCGGTGACGCCGTGGTCACGCAACTCTTGGACCGTCCTGGCGGCGCTATCGTCGACTCTATCGGCTACGGCGATGATGCCGCCCTCTTCTCCCAAGCGCCTGGCTGTTGCCCGGCCAATGCCCTGGCCGGCTCCGGTGACCACGCATACCATGTCCCGGAGCCGTTTGCCTCCGGCCGCTCGTGGGTCTAGCTCTGTCGTCAATTCAGTCCCTCCTTGTTCATGGCTGTTAATCCAACTGTCCGAAACCAGATGATATGCCATCGTCCTGGCGGGGGCAAAAGGTTGCAGCGGCTTCCAAGCCCAACCCTCAGGGAGCTTCGCCGTGGTATGATCTTTGACGCCCGATGACCCTAAAATCATAGCCCTGTGATAGAAGATACTTCCGCTGGAGGTCGACTCTGAGATGAGAGAAGCGAAGGGCATAACCGTCAGCTACGGTCCGGTCACCAAAAATTACGCCAAAGGGCTCACCAACCGCCGATGTCTCCTCATTTTCGGCGCGTTGCTCACGGTCGCCGGCATTGCCGGGTTCTTCCTGGGTACAAGCCCCGGTGACCTGTACCACATGGACCTTGGCCAGAGTATCGCGTACCTGGCGCTGGGCATGGCGGCCCTCTACGTCGGCGAAGTGTGGAACTCGGAGTACAAGAGGATCTTCCTTGGGTTGGAAGGGTTATTCTTCCTTGTCGCCGGTGTAGCCGGGTTTATCCTGTCGGCGGTTGTGTCGGGAGCGGAATCTATCAACCTCGGAATTTTCACCGTGCAGCATCTATGGGAGAACGCGGCGCATCTGGCCCTCGGAGTGATCTTCCTTGGGACCGCCCTGTACCCTCGGCGGTTTCGCGACTACTCTTACAGCAGCAATGCCTCTGACTGATGGGCCGGGGTCAGCCTCCGGCCATAAGGAGCCGGGTCTAGAAGACCCACTGCCCCATTAGTGGCCGTTTCAGGGGTCGCCAGATAAGGCCGAATCGACCCAAGACTAGCCAACTGGGGAGCGGGCATTCGCCTAGAAGGCCATGAACAATGAGTCGCTCAAGGCGTTGGGAACTTTCTACTGTGCCTGCTACATCGTTTGCTTTGTCGGTTGGTGCGTTGCTTTGGGATGGCGCTGGGAAATATGGAGTCTTAGTGTTGTTCTGTCAAGGGTGGCGGATGTGTCGAGTGCATCCGCGGGAACAGCCCTATTCATACTGATCTGCTGGGAGGGTTCACGAATGGTGCTTGCGAGACTGTATCTAGAGAAACGCGCTCAACAGGCCCGCGAGGAAGGTCTGGAAAAAGGTCGGCAGGAAGGTCGGCAGGAAGGTCGGCAGGAAAGCGATGCAGCATGGGAAGCGTGGATCAAACGGCGTGATGAGGCTGCGGCCAACGGTCAGCCTTTCGATGAGCCTATGCCGTCCCACAAGAAATAGCGGCAAGGTGGTTTTGTGGGCCCTCGCAGGGTTAAAGGCAAAAGACCCACCCGCCTTGCCACCACTCGGATTTCCAATATCCTAAGGGAAGGCGCGCCTCTTTATGCCAAATGGTGAGAATACATGAAGGCCACCTCACGCAGGGTGGCCTTCAACGATCTTCGCGGACAGTTGTTTGCTAGTTGAGGGGAATCTCCACGGCCTCCCGCTCTTCTTCGATCTCGATCATCTCTTCCGCCGCTTCGGTCCTGCTCTGTCCCCAGATTCGTTGGGCATCCCGGGATTTCCAGGGCATACGCCTTCGCCAGAAGATGATAGCCGCGTCGGTCGCGCCTAGCTTTTGTGACGAGTGGGGGTCCAGCGCGCCCACGGCCTGTACAGGCATGTCTTCCCGTTCGTTGGTCGTCTGAGGCGCGTTGAAGTAAACGTACCAGGTGTGGTAGAAGAATTTCCACCAAAGCTTCGCCATCAGCCGGTGGCGGACCCGCTTGAGGGCGAAGGTGAACATCCGGGTGCTGTTTTCGTCGATGGGGGTGAAGTACCGGAGGTGCTGCGATTGGCCCCGGGCGCTGGGACAGGCGATGGACGGGAGCCGGTACAGCCCTCCGGGGCGGGAGTTGTTGAACGCGTTTTTCTGTTGGACAAGGGGGTTCAGCCTGCGGGCGTTCCTGAACCGCCACCAACTGTGCTGGGGCCATTGCTTGCCCAGGCCGGGGAAGTAGCCTTCCTCGACATTCTGCTTCACACGGGGAGCGATACAGATATAGTTGTCGCCCTCCTCTGTAATGTCGGTGCCCTCCCAGAACGCCGACAGACGGTTGAACAGTTGCCCGCTCCAGAAGCGCCGAATGCCTCCCCTGTGAATCTTGCTGTTGTGGGAGTCCCGGGAGTTCTCCATTGTCAACGACCAGTTCATGGGCCAGATCTTGACGTAGGTCTGGACCTCCACGTCGTCGAGGAAGAATTCCTCTGGCAAGTCCTCTTCCAAGGGCACGGGTCCGGTGACACCCATCCAGACGTAAACGACGCCGCGGTGGGTGCGCGTGGGGTAATTGCGGACATTGAGCTTCGGGGCAAGCTTGGAGTCCGGCCCGTCGGAGAGGGCCGCTACGCATTGGCCCTTGCCGTCGAAGGTGTAGCCGTGGTAGGGGCAAGTTATGAACCCTTTGAACTCGTCGTTCCCCATGCCCTTGCCGATTCCCCCGGACAGGAAGGCCCCGCGGTGGGGGCAGATGTCCGATACCGCAGCAACCTCGTTGTCGGCATCGCGGAAGAATGCGACCTGCTCCCCCAGAAGCTTGAGGGCGACGGGCTTGCGCTTGATTAACTTGTCCTCCACCGCAGGGTACCAATATTCGCGGTAGCCAAGCTCGGGTACGTAGTCGTGGACGCCAATGCCCGATGCTCCCCTGGGAACGTAGCGGCTGGCGCCGTTTCCATTTCGTCCATTGGTCTGGTGACCGTTGGTCTGATACCCGTTGGTCTGAGAGGTCGTCATCTTCTGCTGTCCTTTAGCCGGTAGTCGTCGCTCTTTCCCGCCTATACAACGATGGCCTCTATTATATTGGCCAAAAGAATACCACATTTGGGGTGCGAGGGCATGTTCTCGGCGTGGTTTGGCAGCACGGACGATTGCCAAGTCGCAGTCGACCCCACCCGTCTATACCATGAAAAGGGCCATCGAAAAGCGCCATCACAAGGGTTTCCCTGGATAACTCCGTAGGCTGCTACGTGTCTTTGATTTCCTCTTCCTCCGTCAGGCTGCTCTCTTCTTCATCCGGCGGATTCCATTCGTGGACGCAATACACCAGCATGTCTTTGCCCATAGCCACTAGGGGCGGCCCCAGGATGATTCCAAATAGGCCGAAGTATTGGCCGGCGACGATAACGACGACGATTACCGCGATGGGATGCAGTTTTAGGGCGGTTCCCTGGATGCGCGGAACGAGGATGGTGTTCTCCACAAGCTGGATTATCAAGTAGAGCAGAATCACCCAAAGCGCTTTTTGCGGCTCTGTGGCGAGTGTCACCAGAACGCCTATACCCCCTCCAATCCAGGGGCCAATTATGGGTATTAGTTCGGTTATCCCCGCGACTATGCCCAGGAAAATTGCGTAAGGCACCCCCAACAGCAACAGCCCTATGGCTACGACGGTCCCGATCACCAAGGCCAGAGTGAGTTGCGCCCGGATGTACGCGCCGAGAGTCCTGTTCATAATGTCCACCATGGCCAGCAGGTGTGTGCGCATCGCAGTGGGAAAGGGGGCGCACACCGCCGAGTTGATCCCGCCGGAGTCTTTCATCAGGTAAAAGACCAATATCGGAAGTGTGGCAAGACCTACGATGAGGCTTAACGAACTGGAAACTATGCCAACCGTCTTCTCGATCGCTTGCCAGACCGCCTGGACCAGGATGCGCCCGACACCGGCTAATTCCTTCTCTAAGTCCTGTTTAATTTCCTCTGGAATCCTGTCGGCATAGACTGCTATCCATCTTTCTACCGTGAGTCGAGCGGTATTGAAAAACCGTGGGAATTCTTCAATGAATACACCGGCTTCACGGACCATGGGAGGGACGACCAACAACAGCGCCCCGGCAACAAATCCAAGCCCAACGACAAATATAATCAAAATAGCGGCGACGCGGCTCAGATCTGGATGACGCCTGCGCCAGGGCATTCCACGCTCCAACAACTTGACCACCGGCAAGAGCGTATACGCGATAACCGCGCTGAGGCCGATCGTCAGGAGGACGTTGCCCAACAAGTACAGTACGATCAGCGCAACAACCACCGCCGCGCCGGTTGCCAGCAGAATGACGCGCTTTTGTCTAATGGAGGAGGCCATTTATACCTGAACTGTTCGCATATTTTGGATACAAGGCGATGCTATCCGAAGCTCTTACCAAGATTTATCACCCAAGATATGCCTCAAGCATACAACTGCCTGCCTGACCTGACGATTGCAAAATCATAGCGCCGGGTAATTTCCGCCACTTCAACGCCGGCCCTACTATCCTAATGTTCCGGCCGTAATGCTCCGGCCCAACAGGGCCTTTTCATTTTCAGAAAGGTGTCCCCTCTCCCTCTGGGAGAGGGTCAGGGTGAGGGAGTTTCCACGCAAACTGACTTGCCGCAGCTACTACCATTGCAGGGAGAGTTGTCCCTCACCCCAGCCCTCTCCCCACGGGAGAGGGAGAATGAAAAGACCCTGTCCGGCCCAACCTGATGCTTGACGCGAATTGGAGCTTAATCTACACTTCACCGGGGCATTTAGCCAGTCGGCGCGCTTCGCGAATCTCGCGTCGAAATCTGAAAACTCAAGAGCGATTTAGCTCAGGACGAAGGGTGACAGGCCGATGGACCTGAAGGCCTTTATCCGGGACATCCCAGATTTTCCGGAACCAGGGATTCTCTTTCGGGATATCACTCCCCTGTTACGGAGCCCGCAGGCGTTTAGCCACGTCATAGAGCGGCTATCAGACCGGGTCCGGCGCGAGGAGTTTGACACCATCGTGGCCATCGAGTCACGTGGGTTCCTGTTCGGCGCTCCGCTGGCGTACCAACTGGGGAAGCCGATAGTCCCGGTCCGTAAGCCCGGAAAACTGCCTGCGGAGACGTATTCCACCGACTACACGCTGGAATACGGCGAGAACACTTTGGAGATGCACCAGGACGGTGTCCACGCCGGTGAACGTGTCCTGGTCGTGGACGACCTGCTGGCCACGGGAGGCACTCTGGCGGCGGCGGCCAACCTCGTCGAGATGTCGGGGGGAGTCGTCGGAGCTATGGGAGTGGTCGTCGAGCTAACCGGACTTTCAGGGCGAAATTCCCTGGGCGCTTACGACGTGTTCTCCCTGGTCGAATATTGAGATACGACCCAACTTATAATGGTTTGGGAAGGAGTAGCAGATGGCAAGCGGCGTAACTGTTGGCAACGTTGAGATCATCCCCGTTCTCGACATGATCCCACCGTCGAGAGAACCAACCATGATGTTCCCGGATACCTCCCCTGACGACTGGGCCGGGCACCAGGACGCCCTGGAAAACGGCCAACTCCAACTTTATTACGGCTGTTGGGTGGTCCGTTCCCAGGGTTCGACCATCCTGGTGGACACGGGCATGGGGCCAGGTCCCCACGCGGACCGGGGCAACGTGGAAGGCGAGCTTTTCGATCGGTTGCGGGACGTCTTGATTCCCGCCGACCGGCGCAACAATACGAACGTGGGCCCCTCCGACGAGGTGAACATAGTCGTTCATACGCATCTGCACGGCGATCACGTGGGCTGGAACCTCCGGTACTCCGGCGGGATGCCCGCCCCCTACTTCCGCCGCGCCCGTTACCTGGTGCCCAAGGCCGACTGGGACCACTTCACCCAGCCAGACGTCCTTCCCACCGCGCCCCATGTGGAGCGTCAAGTGGTGCCGCTGCGCCGGTTGCGCAAGATGGACCTGGTGGAAGGCGAGTACAACATCACCGATGAGGTGAGCACCCTTCCGACCCCCGGCCACACTCCGGGGCATCAAGCGATCCTCGTCTCCTCCCAGGGCGAGAAGGCGATGATCGTTGGCGACGTGCTGCACAACAAGGCCCAGGTCTCCCAGGCCGATTGGTGCGCGGGCGTCGATATTGACAAGGACGCCAGCCGCCAGAGCCGAAATAACCTG
This sequence comes from Dehalococcoidia bacterium, assembly GCA_965197545.1. GTDB lineage: Bacteria > Chloroflexota > Dehalococcoidia > Lucifugimonadales > UBA3495 > CATOSP01. The sequence goes on along the minus strand of CBDANJ010000007.1, from coordinate 442,982 downwards.
TTGGACTTGGCCGAGAAAGAGTCATACGTTATCGCTGCGGGGCACTTCACCCCCGGTGACCACCTAGGTAAGGTAGTCCGGCTGGAAGGCCGGCGCTACTGGCAGGGAATCTAGCAGTTGCCAGTGGTTGGTGGGTAGTGGCAAGTAGTTGGCCACGGGCCACTGACCACCGGCAAACGGAACGGACGTTCATTGACCACCGACGATAGCCCCGAGGATAGCCCAGAACATAGCCCCGAAGATTTGCGCCAGGCGGCGGCGGATTTCCGCGTTCTTTATTACGGCCACGACGCCGACCCCGGTCCGCCACCCGCCATGGCCGAGCTTGCCCCGGAAGTAATGGACCTGGTGGACCAGGTTGTCTACGGGGAAATTTACAACCGCCCCGGACTGAACCTGCAAACGCGCAGTCTCTGCACCATCGCCGCCATTACAGTCTTGGGACACAGCCCTCAACTCCTTCGCCGCCACATTCAGGGCGCGTTGAACATCGGTGTTTCAAAAGAGGAGATTACTGAGACCATCGCTCAGATGGTGTTCTACGGAGGGATGCCCGCGGCGGTGAACGCGTTCCGGGTGGCCAAAGAGACCTTCGACGAGCTTGGCGGCTTTCAACCCCCGCCGCCTCCGCCGCAAGCGTCTCAGCGGGTGGTCCCCGGCGGCCCTCCCGTGTCGGGAATCCAGAATAGGAGCGCCAACGATGAGGCTAGGATTCATCGGGACCGGCAATATGGGCAATCCGATGGCGGCCAACCTGATCCGGGCCGGCCACCAACTAACAGTCCACGATCTGCGCCGGGAGGCCGCAACCAACCTCCTCGAGATGGGCGCAGAGTGGGCGGACAGTCCCAGAGACGCGGTCCCGGGCAACGAGGTGGTGTTCACTTCCCTTCCCGTCCCCCGGGACGTCGAGGTGGTGCTCCTGGGCGAGGGCGGAATACTGGAAGGCGCAGGTGAAGGCTCGATCTACGTTGACCTCTCCACCAATTCTCCCACGGTAATACGCCGGCTCCACGAGATTTGCGCGGCTCGGGGCATAAGCGTGCTGGACGCGCCGGTCAGCGGTGGGACCTACGGCGCGGCTGCCGGAACCCTGGCAGTCATGGTGGGCGGGGACGAGCAGGTATTCTACCAGGTGAAGCCGGCCCTCGACGCCATCGGCAGCCACGTGGTCTATTGCGGCGCCATCGGCAGCGGTTCGGTTTGCAAGATCTGCAACAATCTGCTCAGCATGGGTATTGGCGTATTGCTGTCCGAGGCCCTAACTATGGGGGTCAAGGCCGGTGTCGACCTGGCCGTGCTGGCCGACGTTATCGCCAACAGCTCCGGTAGTTGCAGGCGGCTTACCGAGAAATTCCCGCGTTTCCTGTTCCAAGGCAACTTTGAGCCGGGGTTTGCCACAGCCCTGGCCGCCAAGGACGTCCGCTTGGCCACAGATCTGGGCCGGGAGTATGGGATTCCCATGGACCTGGCCAACCTGGTGGACCAGCGCCATGTCGAAGCCATGTTCCGGGGTTGGGGCGCGGAAGATTCCGATGCCGTGGCCCGTATCCAGGAAGAAAAGGCTGGGGTGCAACTAAGGCTCAACGGCGTCTAGGCTCGCGGCTCTCCCAGCCCCCTCAAGGCCGGAACGATGGGTGCGGCCGCACGTCCGTAAACCTGGGCATTAACCTGGCCGAGGGTTGTCTCGACCGGAGCCAGAGTCTCTCAATTCCCCAAGCTTGGTCAATTGATCGCCGGCATACCGCCATGCTGCGCTGTTCGTTTTTCCGGCATTGAGAGGATTCAGGAATTCCTGCGCCGGGTTTCACTCCTGGAAGTGAACATCTCTGGGTTCCCACTCTTGCGGGAATAGCGGATGGCCTTGTGAAGGCCACGTATGAGGATGAAAATGGTGTGGCGCCGGCCGGCAGAAGGGCGGTAGTCATTGGCGCAGCGAGCCCGCGCGGGAATTTGCGCGGGTGACTTACAGGTATGTATGAATGTTGTCCCGCCACGGCGGTGAGCAGGCATAAGAATGTCTTGAATCGCTTGTCACCCACCGGTCGGCAGCCCGTGTTTGGAGGAGTGTCATGGAGGCTGTTCTCGAGCGGCGCTGGGGCTTGGACGTGCATAAGAAACTATCTCAAAAGGGGGATTTCCCTTCTGCCCAAGCCTGTTCGTTCAGTTTTGAGATAGCTTCTAAGAAATCAGTGGTGGCCTGCGTCATCACTCCGCAGGGGCGGGAAATCCGCACCTTCCGGTCCATGACCAAGGAGTTGCTGGAATTGGCTGACTGGCTCCGGGTGAAGGAGGTCAGCCACGTGAGGTCAGCCACGTAGCGATGGAAAGCGCCGGGGCGCAAGACCGACGTCAAGGACGCCGAGTGGATTGCAGAATTGCTCCAACATGGTCTGCTGCGGGCCGGCTTCATCCCGGACAGGCCGCAGCGGGAACTGAGGGAGTTGACCCGCTACCGGCGCAGCCTGGTCGAGGAGCGCAGCCGGGAGGCCAACCCGGATACGGAAGTTGCCGGAGGGAGCCAACATCAAGCTGGCGTCTGTGGCCACCGGCGTTCCGGGGGTTTCGGGTCGGGCCATGCCGGCAGCCCTGGCGGAGGGTGAAACCGACCCCGAGGCGCTGGCCGGACTGGCCCGTGGCAGGGTGCGGGAGAAGACGAGAGAGTTGCAAGAAGCCCTGCGGGGCCTGATGGGGTCCCGCCAGTGCTTCATGCTGGTCAGCCAACTGGGCCATCTGGAATGCCCGGACACGGAAATTGAGGGGCTGGACGCGGAGGTGGCCCGGCGGGTGAGCCCTTTTGAAGCAACCGTGGCGGCGGTGGACACTATCCCCGGGGTGGGGCGGCGCACCGCGGAGGTGGTGGCGGCGGAAATGGGGACGGACATGGAGCGCTTTCCTACCCCCAGCCACCTGGCGTCGTGGGCTGGCGTCGTGGGCCGGAGTGTGTCCGGGGAACCGCCGGAGCGGGGAAAAGCGCTGGCGCAGCCCGGTACGGAAGGGGAACAATTGGCTCAAACCGGCCCCCCGTTTTCACGAGGGCAGACTTTGGTGGAGGCGGCCCAGGCCGCCGGACGGACCAAGACCTACCTGGGGGCCCAGTACCGGCGCCTCGCCCGGCGCATTGGGGCCCAGCGGGCGGCGGGGCGGTGGAGAGCGCCAACAAGCTGGTGGTGGAGGCCCGGCTCAAAGGCCCCGGGATGCACTGGGCCGGGGAACACGTAAACCCCATGGTAGCCCTGCGAACGGTGGTTTGCAGCGGCCGGTGGGGAGAGGTGTGGCCACAGATCAACCAACGGCTGGGGGAAAAGGCCAGGGAGCAAGCAGTGGGACGCCAGGCCAAGCCCAGCCCCCAAGAGAGCTCCGTAGCCAAGGAGGCTTGCCGGGCAAATACCGGACCGGCGGCCCGAAGCAGCGCAGAGCTTACCCCGCAAAGCTTTGGGGAGAACCATGAACAAAATCGCAAACCTTCCGCAGCCACTGAGCGGCGGCCAACGGCCCCTGGCGCCGTATGAGTATCGGAAGAAAACCTCTCTCACCAAACCTCCCCCAGCAACCCACCGCGAAAATATGACGGACACCCTTGACCACAGGGCTATCGCATTTGGATTTTGGTGAACTGAGACAGGATAATGACCAGGTAGTCATTGTCCCGTCCGGCCCGTTTCAGCTTGCCTCTGATGGAGCCTTTCGAGGGTTCCAGCCGGGCCAGGTCCAGCGCCGGCTTCCGTAACAAGGCCGGATTGCCGGGGCAGTGGTCCTTCCGGTTTCGGGACTGGTCCTCGTTGAACACCACGTCCAGGACCCATGCAGCCGGTTCCCGATGCCCCGGTGTTCCCGGACGATGTGGTTGAACCGCTCCGGCGTGAATGCTTGGCTCAGCAGGCAGCACCGGCTCTCGACGCTGGTGCGGCCTCCCTGCCGCCGGCTGGCGGTTATCTTCCCCACTGCCGCCAAACCCGGCCACTGGCGTCTCTCCTGCAGCCAGGCCACGCCGCCGCTTATGCCGTCCGTCCGGGTCTCAATGCGCCCGTGTCCCGTGGTTGCCGTGGTTGCCGTGGTTGCCTGAACCTTTGGCGTGGCCGGGTCGTCCGGGAACAGGCGCACATCATCGTTTAGGGATTCCTGATTGCCCTTAAGGGCCGGCACGCAGTCCGCTCCCTGCTCCGGAATCTGCCGGGACAGTTGTCTCTGAGAGTGCGTGGCGTCAGCAGTGACAACCATTCCCGGCAAAGCCGGCATTTCCAGGAGCTTGGGCGCCGCGGTTATCTCGTCGGACTTGCCGTCCACGGCCAGTTGTCCCAGCGCCGGCCTTTGCTCCGCAGCCCAGGCGCTGACCAGGCGCAGGGGCGGCTCGGCCTCCGCCCGGTCATAGGAGCGGCGCAGCGTCTTGCCGTCCACGGCCGGCACCCCCTCGCAGCCTTGGGCAAACTGGCGCATGAATCCCAGGAACCACTTCTGGAACTCCTCCGGATCCGGAAGCCGGAACACCCTGGAGAAGGCGTCATGACCGGGGATTCCAATTCGCAGCGGCAGGAAGGATTCCAGGAACTCCCTTTTGGACAGTCCAAAGAGGGCCATGCCGGTGCACATTTCCCGCCGCAGAGGATGGTGCACAAGGCGATAACCAGAATGTCATGCAGGGAATGACGCCCGGCGTTTCCGCGCCGGGGATCCTCCAGCGGTTCCAACTCCTCAACCGGCGCCCCCATCACCACAGCCTCCACACACCCGGATGCCTCACCGCCCTATTCCCTCTATTATCTACTACTGAAAAGGCCTCTCACCCACTCCACTTCAAATGCGATAGCCCTGCCCTTGATCGTAGGACGATTGCAAAGTCTTGCCACTCAGTTGAATCTTCCCCTGGTCCGTCATTCCCGCCTCCCCCCGTCATTCCCGCGCAGAGCCTGCCCCCGGCTCGACCGGGGGCGGGAATCCACAAATTCCACGCTTGGAGCCCTGCAATCTCCAGGTAGACACTGCGAATCGAAGAACTTTGCAATCGTCCTGCCCTTGATCGAAGAACCTATTGACATGCCAAGTATTGATAGATTAAGTTGACGTATCCGTTCTTCGATTAACCTGTATACATCCAGCGTTGATTAAACCATGGACTAGGGTTTCTCGGTATAGTGCATGATTTCAGTCATAGTCTGCCGTTCAAACGCCTAAATGTGTCAATCGCCCCGGGATTGACCCGTGATGCTCCGCATAGACACTGATCGGAGATTTCAGCCGATTCAGAATATGGAGGTCGAACCATGGCCTACTGTTGGTGCAGGAATCCCAAGACACTAATTCACACGCCTTTGTTATTGATCCTTATATTCGTCGTCGCATGCGGCGGGGCCTCGGCTACAACCGTGCCCCAAGAGCAGACAGCGGCAGCTACGGCTGCGCCCCAAGAGCAGGCCACGCCGGAGCCGACGGCCATTCGGGCCTTCGCCACGCCTACTACGGCCCCGGCCGCGGGCGCCCAGCCCGCACCCACCGCCAAGCCTACGGCGACGTCTGTGCCCGAGCCCTCCTCGGGGATCAAATCCGGTGGGACTATCCCCATGGCCGCCTATGCCGCCCCCTCGATTAAGGCTATTCACGAATGGGGTTATCCGACAGACCAAATCATCTCACCCGGGTTTAACACCCTTGTGGAGTTTAACTCCGAGACCGCGGACCCCGACGATCTTAGGTGTGACCTGTGCCAAAGCTGGGAATTGGGTGACGACATCAGGACTTATACCTTCAGCCTGCGGGACAACGCCCGGTGGCAGGACGGAACGCCCATTACCTCCCGCGACGTGATGTTCAGCCTGAACAGCATGATCGACAAGGCAAGCGTGTTGGACAAGGACGGTAACGCCATTCTGGCGGAGCACGGCAGGTCCGCGATAGTCAAGAAGATTAATCTCTACACCACATGGCCGGACTGTTGCCGGGCCATAGACGATAAGACCGTGGAGGTAAAGGTCAATTTCCCTTCGTCCGCCTTTCTTCCCACACTAGCTCTGGAAACCTTGAACATGATCCCCGCCCATTCGGTGCTCGATGAGGGGAAAATTCAGACTCTTGCCGACTGGGAGAACTACAACGGCTCCGGACCCTTCAGAATGGTCGAATTCGACCCCGACGTAGGGACTACGTTCGAGAAGAACGACGATTACATGAAGGAAGGCTATCCCCGAATTGACAGCATCGAGATGTTCGTCATCCTGGACCCCGGCACCACCTTTGCCGCCTATGAGACGGGACAGGTCCTGATGAGCAACGGTATGGTGACCAACCTCAGTGTCATCGAAGCCCTCAAGCTGGGAGAAGACAACGCCGACAAGCTAACCGTCCACTGGGGCGGCCCGGCTGGGATACAGGGTATCGGCATGAACACTACAAAGAAACCCTTCGATGACGTGCGGGTTAGGCGGGCAATGATGCTGGCCCTCCACCGCCAGCCCATCATAGAAACGTTGAGCGGCGGCATGAACCTGTTGGGCACCCCCCTCCCGCCGGGATTGTGGTTCAGTTATACCAATGAAGAGGCCGCCACCTATCCCGGTTTCCGTGAGCTGGACGGCGAGAAACACCCCGACGACCTGGCCGAGGCAAAGAGGCTTTTGGCCGAGGCGGGCGTACCAGCAGAAGGTTTCAAGATCACGCTGTCGGCCAGAAACTGCTGCTCCTATCCGGATATAGCCCAAATCGTGGCCGACCAACTCAGACGGTTCCTGGGTTGGGACGTCACTCTGCGGACCATGGAGAGCGCGGCGGGCTTCGAAGCCTACGATGCCGGCGACTACACATTCATGGCCCAAGGGACTTCTTTCAATCTGGCGGACCCTGATGCGGCCTTCCGGCGGTACGTCCCGGGTACAATGACCCGATGGAATGCCGCCGGCGCGAGAGCGGGGGAAGGGGAACGGTATTACACGGCTGAAGGGGTCCAGGCGCTCTTTGACGCGCAAAAGCAGGAGCCAGACCGGGAGAAGCGGAAGACGTTGGTTTTGGAAGCGGCAGAGATACTTCTGAACAAAGACAACGCCTACCCCGCCCTCATGTGGGAGATGAGACACTGGCCTGTCTACAACAAAATCCAAGGCTTCAATGTTCATCCCAGCATTTACGCCCACCTGAAGCACGAGGAAATCTGGTGCGATCCAGCGTGCTAGAGGTCCCTATTGATAAGGCAGGCCCGGCGCCGGGCCTGCCTCAGTTATCACTTCAATTGAAACTACCGCTCCGCTTTGTCCCAACCTCCCGTTGACCGTCACCAAATTGCAAAACTGGGCGGGAATTCAGAGCTTTACTTAGATTCAGGCGGACCAATGCAGGCTTATCTAGCCAAAAGAGTTGTCCTGTTTGTACCAACGCTAATACTTGTCACGGCGTTCGTATTCCTCATCCTGCGAATCGTTCCCGGCGACCCCGCAATCATGCTCCTCCAGGGTGCGGATGCCGATGAGGAATATACCCTGGAAGAGCTCAACGCCATGCGAGCCAAGCTGGGCACGGACCGGCCCATGTATATCCAGTACGGAGACTGGGTGTGGAAAATGCTTCGGCTGGACTTTGGCAGTTCTTACTTTTACAACAATCCTGTTAGCGAGCAGGTGGTCAAAAAGTTTCCCATCACCCTAGAACTGACCGTCCTGGCTACGCTTCTGGCCAGCGTAGTTGCGGTTCCCCTGGGCGTACTTTCAGCCATAAAACAAGATACCCTGGGCGACTACGCGGCCAGGCTTATAACCATCGCGGGAATAGCGCTCCCCAACTTCTGGGTTGCCATCATGCTGATATTCCTGCTGGTCATGTGGTTCAACTGGCTTCCCCCCCTAGGGTACACCGACCTTTGGGAACAGCCGGGGACCAATCTGCAACAGCTCATTTTTCCCGCTGTCGCTCTCGGTTTCTCTAATATGGCTTTCATCGCAAGGGTGACCCGGTCGGCCATGCTAGAGGTATTCAGAGAGGATTACATTCGCACCGCCAGGTCCAAAGGTCTAGGGGAACGAGCCGTGATTTACCGGCACGCCCTCAAGAACGCCCTTCTGCCCGTGGTCACCGTATCCGGTTATGAGTTCGGGCGGCTTATAGGGGGAACGGTGATAATCGAAGTGATATTCTCTGTGCCGGGGGTGGGCAGGCTTCTGATTGACTCCATTTTTCACCGCGACTTCCCCATGATTCAAGCCATAGTAATGATCATAGCGGTGATCGTGTTGGCCTTGAACGTGGCCCTCGATCTACTCTACGCCTGGCTCAACCCGCGGATCCGCTACGCTTAATCTTCACTAAACCGATCGGAGAGGCATGAGTCAGGAACGTTTGGTCGCAGAATCCACGGTTGCCGGGCAGGCTATCGCCGGTTTAAGGCCCAAGCGTACCGTCTGGCAGCATATCGGCAACTTCTTTCTGCGAAAGCCTTTGGGGGCCTTCGGAGCGGTGGTCGCGGGGCTCCTGGTAATATTCGCAGTTTTCGCCCCTATCATCGCACCTGCCGACCCTATGTTAACCAGGTCAGACTTTGTTCGTATGTCGCCCGGCTCGGAAGCGTGGTTTGGAGGCGACAGCCTGGGCCGCGATGTGTACACCAGGGTCGTTTACGGGGCAAGGATTTCACTGTACGTGGGTATCCTTTCGTCGCTCTTCGGCGTTGGCATAGGATTGGTCCTGGGTGTAGTCAGCGTCCATTATGCGGGATTGACCGACCTCTTCCTTCAGAGAATCGTAGATGCCATGATGGCCTTTCCGGCCCTAATTCTGGCCATCGCCATCATGGCATCTCTTGGCTCATCGGTAAACAACGTGGTGATTGCGCTTAGCATCATATACATACCGAGTACCGTCCGAATCCTGCGCTCCCAGGCCCTGGCTATTAAAGAGATGGACTACATATTGGCGGCTCAGGCGGTGGGGGCGGGAAACTGGCGTATCATGTTCCGCCACATGGTCCCCAACCTCGCTGCCGTATTGATCGTGATTTTCACCTTCCACCTGGGAGGGGCCATCATTGCCGAGGCATCTCTTAGCTTCCTCGGCGTAGGGTCACCGCCGGATGTCCCAACCTGGGGAGGCATGCTGCGGGAGGGGGCCAACCAGATAAGGATACAACCATACATGTGGTTGTTCCCTGGGGCGGCTATTGCCGTAGTGGTGTTTGCGTGGAACCTGCTGGGCGATTCGCTCCGTGACGTCTTGGACCCAAGACTGCGGGGAACCACCTAGCAAGCGTAAAGGTCCTGGCCCGCGTCGGTTACCACGTCCTTTGTTTTAGATACACTAACAGTTGGATCGGGCGGCGGTAATCCACGTTGGGACCCGCGGTAACCTGCCAGGGAGCCCGGCGTGGCTATGTGTAAGTGTGGATGCTGGTAGGCCGGCCTGGCCGACCGTTCATGGGGTGACCTTTTAGCAAGAGCCGATCGTCGGGCACTTCTGCTCCGGCGCCCCCTACCTATCCGCCCAGAAAGCTTTGGCCCTGGACCAGGCGGCTTATGTCGTTGGCGCTTATTATCACGATCAGTCCGATCAGGACCACAAAGCCTATGAGGTGGACCATCCCTTCCTTTTCAGGCGGGACGCGCTTGCCTCGCCGTAGCCACTCCAACACGACAAAAACCAGGCGGCCCCCGTCCAACATTGGTATGGGGAGGATGTTCAAGATGGCCAGGTTGATGGACAGCAAAATGGTGATGGCCATCCAACCAGCCAGGCCGCCTTCCCGCGTAACCTCCCCGGTGATCTGCGCGATACCGACGGGTCCTGATAGCTGAGGGGCCGCCCCCTGGGAAAACGCTCCGGTGATCCCCTGTTTCAGCAATACCAAGACTTCCCAGGTCCTCACAAAACTGTTGCCTAGCGCTACCCACGGCGGACTGGAACGCGTATCAGTGTGGCTGTTCGTCAGACTGGTAGATGCGCCGGTGAGCCACATCTCGCCCTCCGGCTGCTGGAACCTGGCGGTAACCACTACGTACCGTTCGATCCCGTTACGCACCAGCCCCCATTCCATTTGGGAATCGCCGTTGAGTTGGACGGCGTTGATCAGGTCGTCCACACCCGTTATCGATTGGCCGTTGACCTCCGTAACTACGTCGTCAGCCTGGAGTCCCGCTCTGTCCGCGGGAGAGCCTTTGCTTACGTTACTGATGACGACCTGCCCTGAGTCGGACCCGATCATGATCCCTGTCAGCCACCTGCCCTCCGGCCTGGAGAACTTGGGTTGTACTTGGAGGACCTGTTCCTGACCACCCCGGTTGATTCGCCACGGCATTTGCGAGCCACCATTCAGGTTGACGGCCCTGTTCAGGTCCGATGTGTTTTCTATGCTTTGCCCGCCCGCGTTGGTGACGATGTCACCGGTGCGTAGTCCCGCCGCCTGCGCCGGGGAGTCCTCCGCGACCTTGGTCACCGCTACCTGCCCGACTTCCACATCCTGTGGCAGCATCAGCATAATGGTGAAGAACGCGATGGGCAGGATGGCGTTCATCAGGGGACCGGCCACCAGCACCAGGAACCTGGTGCCAACACCCTTGGCGGCAAGGCTGCGCGGCACGTTGGGATTGTTCTCGCCAGCCAGCCGGACAAACCCTCCCAGGGGAGTCCAATTGACGGAGTAGAGCATATCCGCCACTACCAACGACCCGTTTTCGACGGCTCGAATCTTCCCTTCGTGGCGCAACCATGCGTCGGAGCCCAGCTGTTCGCTGAGGGCGCCGCGGCCCGGCAGCCGGTCCTTGAGCTTCAGGTCGGTCCTCGGGACTTCAATGATCCGGGCAACCAGGTTGCCGTCTTCGTCCTCATCCGACGCCAGCTTGACGAACTGACCACGCCCCAGGGACGAAGGTCCATCCAAATTGAGAAACGCGGTGTCCTGTGTGATCAATACGCGGGTGCTTCCGGTATGCACACCGAACGCCCGTGGCGGGAAGCCGACGCCGAACTCGAGCACCTTGACACCGAGCTTTCTGGCGGTGGCGAAGTGCCCTAATTCATGCACTACCACCAGGACCAGGAGCATTGGCACCAGAGATCCGATTGCTATCAGGAACGATTCCATGTAGACCTACTTGGCGATGATACTGATTGCGTATTCGGTAGCCCACCGGTCGGCCCGCAAGACTTCTCCAGCATCGGGCGCTGGCGACGACTCATGCTCTGACAAGACCTTGTCTACCACGTCGTAAATTTCGGTGAAGCCGATGTTCCCATCCAGAAAAGCGTTGACCGCCACTTCATCCGCCGCGCTCAAGACAGCCGGGAACGTGCCTCCACGCCGGGCCGCATGCACGGCCAGCCCGAAACACGGGAACCGTTTCGGCTCCAGGGGCTCGAACGTCAGGCTATGGGGTATACCTGTGTCCAGCCGCGGGATCATCTCGTTGGGAAGGCGGCGGGGGTAAAACAGGGCGTATTGGATGGGAAGCCGCATATCCGGCGGGCCGAGTTGGGCCTTAACCGAGCCGTCGGCAAACTCCACCATGGAATGGATCGTGCTCTGCGGATGCACCACGACCTCTATGTCTTCCCAGGGAACCCCGAAGAGCCAATGGGACTCGATGACCTCGAATGCCTTATTCATCAAAGTTGCGGAGTCGATGGTGATCTTACGGCCCATGTTCCAAGTCGGGTGCTGCAATGCGCGGTCTGGCGTTACGCCGGACAATTCCTCAAGAGGCGTATTCCTGAACGGACCCCCGGAAGCCGTTATCATCAAGCGGCGTATGCCGCCGGGTTCTCCCTGAATGCATTGCCAAATGGCGCTGGGTTCGCTGTCCACCGGCAAAATCGTGCCGCCATAGAGGCGTTCGTACTCCTTGATTATCTGACCGGCCATCACGATGGGTTCTTTGTTGGACAGCGCCACTGTCTTCCCTAATTCCAGCGCCTTCAGGGTGGGCATCAGCCCGACGCTACCGATGGTGGCCACCATGACAATGTCCACGTCGTCGAGTGTGACCATCCCAGACATGTCCATAAAAGAAACGCCGCCGGGTAAACTCGACGGCGGGGAAATGCACCACATGTACCGGGGCCGGAATTCCTGGACCTGCTGCAACAGGAGCTTCACGTTGTTCCCGGCTGCCAGTCCCACCACTTCGAATTCCTCGGGAAAGGCCCGGACAACGTCAAGCGTCTGCCTGCCGATGGACCCGGTGGAACCGAGGATAACGATCTTGTTCATGGTGCAAATACCGTAACCGCGAGGTAGTAGACCGCGGGTAGAGAGATCACGAGACTGTCCATTCGGTCAAGAATCCCACCGTGTCCAGGGATTATACTACCGGCATCCTTAACATTCGATAAACGTTTCAGGGCGGATTCAAGCAAGTCCCCCAACTGGGAGACCACGCCCACTGTAGCACCGATGACCAACACTTGCCACAACACGACTCCCAGGTCCAGGAGTAGTCCGAGCCCGGCGGCGGTTGCGATTGCGGCTGTAAATCCTCCGGCCGAGCCTTCCCAGGTCTTACCCGGGCTGATTCTGGGGGCCATCCGGCGCCGTCCCAGGGTCCGGCCCACCAGCAACGCCCCGGTATCGGTGGCGAATGTGACCAGGAGCGCAAACAGTAGCCAGAGCCGACCCAATTCCTCCAAGCCCCCGAATTCCCGCAGGACCAGCGCATGGGACAACAGAAATCCAGCGTATGCAGGCCCGGCCAAGGTGTATATTCCGGCGGTGACGTAACTGCCGCCGGAATATAGCGCTGTCAGCCACAGGAGCGCCGCGAACGCCCCGGCCAGCCAGATCACCGCGGAGATTTGCAAGAAGCTACCGGGACCAGAGGCCGCCTCCGCTCCCAACACCATCGCCACTACCCACAACACACCGAGGCCGGTGGACAAAGCTCCCACACTGGGGGGTGTCAACCGGTAGAACTCGCGCACTCCCAGCCCCGCGGCCAACAGCGCCAACGCCGTGAGCCAGAAACCACCGGACCAGATAGCCGCAAGTAGGACCGGGAGGCCAACCAGGGCCGTCAGGACCCGCGGAAGCAAGAACTACTCCTCGGGGTCTACTCTGCCGAAGCGCCGCTGACGGCGGCTGTACTCCTCCAGGACACGCTCCAACTCATCACAGTCGAGGTCCGGCCAGAGCGTGGTGGTGTGGTAATACTCGCTGTAAGCCGATTGCCACAGCAAGAAGTTGCTGATTCTAAGCTCGCCGCCAGTCCGAATGATTAGGTCCGGGTCTGGAGATTCGTGGGTAAAGAGGTAGGTCCGGAATAGTCCTTCGTCCACCGCCTCTTCTTTTACCCCGTCACGAATGATCCTGCGCACCGCTTCCAGGATCTCTTCCCGCCCCCCGTAGTCCAAGGCAACGTTCAGCGTGATTCCGGTGTTGTCCTGGGTCATCTTCTGCGCCCAGGCAACTTCCTTTTGAATCTCGGGCCCAAGCCGTTCGATTTTGCCAATGTGGACTAAACGGACGTTATTCTGGTGCAGCGCCGCGGTCTGTTCGCGGAGGGCATGGTGGAGGATTTCCAAAATCCCGGTAACTTCGGTTTCGGGACGGCTCCAATTCTCGGTGGAGAAAGCGTACAGGGTGACGTACCGGACCTGGCGCCGCGACAGAGTATCCAGAATTCTCTGAATCCGTTCGACCCCGACCCGGTGCCCCTCCAGTCGCGGAAGCCCTCGCTGTTTGGCCCACCTGCCGTTGCCGTCCATGATGATAGCCACGTGTCCGGGAACGCCTGGCAGGGCCGGTTGGCCCTGTTGGGAGACTTTGGTCCCTAGTTGCATCAGCTAGACCTGCATGATCTCCGCTTCTTTTTCGACCCCGACCTGGTCGATCTGCTTGGTATGGTTGTCCGTAGCCTTCTGTAACTGGTCTTGGGCCCTGCGATTTTGGTCCTGTGAAATGGACTTGTCACGCTCCATCTTGCGCAGCGTGTCTTGCCCATCACGCCGTACATTACGCACGGACACCTTGCCATCTTCGATCTTGCGCTTGAGCAACCGGACCAGTTCCTGCCGGCGTTCCTGGGTCAGTGGCGGTATGGGCACAGTGATATTGTTTCCGTCGTTGGACGGGTTGAAGCCCATCTCAGACTTCATCAGGCTTCTTTCTATCTCGCGAAGAGCCTGTTTGTCCCAGGGCTGGACCAGAATTGCGCGAGCGTCCGGGGCGGAAATGGAGGCGATCTGCTTCAGGGGAGTGGGGGACCCGTAATAGTCGACGGGCACATTCTCGATCAGGGCCGGAGTAGCCCTTCCGGTGCGCAGGGTGTTCAGGTCCCGCTTCAGGGCGTCGATGGCGCGGTCCATCTTCCGGTCAGTTTCCGACAGCACGTTTTCGGGGGTCTGTTGGTCATCGTTCCTCGTTGCCACGGTCAATCCCTCCCGGTGATTAAGGTGCCTACGGGTTCACCGCATAGGATTCGGCCCATGCTTCCAGGCCGGAAGATATCGAACACGACGATGGGCAACTCGTTGTCCATGCATATGGACAGGGCGGTGGTGTCCATTACGCCCAGTCGCCGATTCAATGCGTCCATGTAGTCCAGGTTGCCAAAACGGCGGGCGTCAGGATTCTCGTTGGGGTCCGAATCGTAGACACCGTCGACGTTGTTTTTGGCCATGAGCAGGACCTGGGCGTTGATTTCCAATGCTCGGAGCGCTGAAGCTGTGTCGGTGGTCACGAAGGGGTTGCCGGTGCCAGCGGCAAATAACACGACCCGTCCCTTTTCGAGGTGGCGGATCGCCCGCCTGCGGATATAAGGCTCGGCCACCGCCTGAATTTGCAGTGCGGTCTGGGTCCGGGTGGTGATCCCCCGCTGTTCCAAACTGTCCTGCAGGGCCAGGGCATTTATGATGGTGGCAATCATTCCCGAGTAGTCCGCCGTAGCCCGGTCCATACCCTGCGCCTCGGCCGAAGCGCCGCGCATGATGTTGCCGCCTCCAACCACCACAGCGACCTCGACGCCCAGTTCGTGGGCTTCGATTATCTGGTCGGAAAGGTAGTTCACGGCCGTCGGTTCAATGCCGTACTCCTGGGCGCCCTTCAAAGACTCGCCGCTTATCTTGAGAACAACCCGACTGTACCGAGCCTGGCTCATCGCGTCCGGCCGGGGCTACTCCCCCAGCGCCAATCTGGAAAATCGAAGCACCTTGACGTTTTCCCCCATTTTGGCGGCCAATTCCTGGACAACTTCAGCCACGGAGCTTGAGTTGTCTTTGATAAAGGGTTGCCGTAGCAAGCTGACCTGGGCCGGAGGGCGTTCGTCTCCCTCTTCGATATCGTCTTCGTCCAGATATGCCGGAGCCATAGCCGCAACTTGCATCGCGATGTCGTGGGCCAGGTCCTTGAACTCGGGAGTGCGGGCAACGAAGTCGGTCTCGCAACCCAATTCGACCATTGCGGCCACACGCCCCCCGGTATGCACATAGGCTTCGACGAGTCCCTGGTTGGTAATCCGGTCCGACCGTCTGGCCGCCTGGGCAAAACCCTTTGCCCGGAGAGCTTCCGCAGCCTTCTCCAGGTCGCCATCGCTGGCCTCCAGGGCTTGTTTGCAGTCCATTACACCGGCGCCGGTCTGGTTCCGGAGGTCCCGAATTTGCTCGACGGTGACGGCCAAGTGCGTCCCTCCTGTGTAATTAAGAAGGCGAAGAAAAGAGTATTCTTACCACACGGGCGCTGGAGTGAGTAAAGACGTGCTTACCTACGTCCAGCAACCCGGGTAATAAACCTATTCGGTGGGCGGCGCCTCGGCTTCGGGTTCAGCCTGTGCGGGAGCGGAGGCGGTGAAATCCGACTCCTCGATTATGAACTCCATGTCCCGCTGGATCTGCTCGTCCAGGGTCAGCTCGGAGTCGCCATCCTCTTCCTCATCCAACCCCAAGGCTTCGCGTTCAGCCGCTTCAGCTAACGCGGCCTCTTCTTGTTGGGCAAGGACAATAGCCTCGCGCTGGGCCTGCCCTTCCAACGCCGCCGTGGCCATTCTACCGGAGATCAGGCGGATGGAACGCACCGCGTCGTCGTTGCCAGGGATGGCGTGGGTTACTTTGTCTGGATCGCAGTCAGTGTCCACGATCGCGAAGACTTGTACACCCATCCGTATCGCTTCTGCTATGCAGATGTCCTCTTTCCCGATGTCAACTACGAACAGGGCCTTGGGCAATTCAGTCATGTCCCTCAAGCCCAGGAAATACTTTTCCAGGCGGGCGAGAGTGTCCCGAAGCTTCACGCCTTCCTTCTTGGGCAGGACCCTGAAGTAACCCTGGTCCCGCTTTTGCTGAAGCTCGAGCATGTAGTTGATCCGCGTGCGAATAGTCTGGAAGTTGGTCAGGGTTCCACCAAGCCACCGCTGGTTGACGTACCACATTCCGCAGCGTTCCGCTTCGCTCTGCACCACTTCCTGGGCTTGGCGCTTGGTGCCGACAAACAGCACCTTGCCGCCTTCGGCCGCAAGTTGGACCATGGCCCGGTGGGCTTCGTTGATTAGACCAAGGGTCTGCTGCAGGTCAATGATGTGGATGCCATTTCGCTGGGTGAAGATGTAGCGCTTCATCTGCGGGTTCCATCTCCGGGTCTGGTGCCCGAAATGGACCCCGGCTTCGAGAAGCGATTTCATCGTCAACGGTTCTCTGGGTGGGGGAGATGGGCGCTCGTCGACTGGGGTGTCTACTGCTTGTACCATATAGTCTGCCTTTCTCTTCCTGCTTTATGGGTCACTGGCCCTCCCCAGTATAGCCCCTTGATGGGGCCAAGGCACACAACTACCTGGGAAGCGCCTTCAGGCGTCCATTAGTGCCGTGAAGTATATCACAGCCCCAAATGCCGGGCAATCTGAAGACACCCTCCAGACCGGCCCACGGTTAGTCAGATTCTAGCCGTGACAAATAACACAAACCACGAGAGGTTGCACAGGACCGCCCCGTATATACCAGCCAGCAGGTCATCCGCCATGATCCCCAGCCCACCAGGAAGCCGTTCCAGGCGCCGTATTGGGAAGGGTTTTACCACGTCGAAGAATCGGAAAGCTGCGAACGCTATGGCCAACATCATGACATGTTTGTCCAGCAGCAGGCAGGTCACCCACATTCCCACGAACTCGTCCCAAACAAACCCGCGGGGGTCCGGGTTCGACGGTGAAGAGATTACATTGGCAGCCCATATACCCACGAAGAAACTGACCGCTAGAAGCAGGAGAAAAACCAGCAAGTCCGGATCACCCCGATGAAAGAGCGAACCCGCAACCAGCGGGGAAAAGTAGTAGAGGACCACCGCCACAAGGCTGCCAACCGTGCCAGGAGCGATTGGCGACAGTCCACATCCGAACCCGGTGGCTATCAGTAAGGCCAGTGTATGTGCCGTCCTTCGGAATAACTGGCTAAGCATGAAACTCTGGAACGTTACATACCCCCAACTCTAGCCGTACCCAACGCGGTGAAGGTCTTCTTCGCTCATCCCCAGGTAGTGCCCGATCTCATGCAAAAGGGTGGTCCGGATCTCTTCCTTCACCATCGCCCTGGAGGAGCAACTTGCCACTATGGGCTGCCTGAAAATGGCGATCCTGTCGGGAAGCGCCGGACCCGCCCCTTCCCGTTCCGGCAACGGCACACCCATGTAGAGCCCAAACAGAGTGCCTTTCCCGTCGACAAGCTCCATGTCTTCCGCACTAGGCCAGTCCTCAACCACAATGGCCACGTTGTCGATGGCGTCCTGCATGGCGGGGGGCAACTGACGGTAAGCCGCCCGCACCAGCCGGTTGAATTCTCTCCGGGAGATGCGCATTAACGGTCCAGACCCACCCGCTGCCTGATCGACTTCAGGATATCGATGTTTTGCAGGTCCGGGCCCTTACCTTCGAATCCGGGGACTTCCAGGAAGAAGGGAACGTTGGCGAAAGACGGATGACCCATGATCGAGGCAAACCCCGCTTCACCGATGAATCCTTCCCCAATATTATCGTGGCGGTCCACTCCGGAGCCGCAGGGGCGCTTGGAGTCATTCGCATGAACGGCGGCCAACCTGCCCAGCCCGATTGCATCGTCAAACTCGGAGATCATATCTTCGATCCCCTGTCCGTTAGTCAGATCGTACCCCGCGGCGAAGGTGTGTTGAGTGTCGAGGCACACTCTTAGCCGCGGGTTGTCAACGCCCTTAATGATCTGGCCTAATTCATCAAACTTGGCTCCTATGTGTTGCCCCATCCCGGCCATGTTTTCCACGGCCAGATAGGGGCCCTCCGGGGAGTTCTCCAGGACTTTCGAGACCGCGTCCACCACCTGCGGAAGAACCGCCTCGAACCCAACACCCTTGTGGCTGCCGGGGTGAAAGATCACGCCTTCAGCTCCGATTGCCTCCGCAAGGGTCATATAGTTGATTAGAGACTGGACGCCTTTTTCCACCTGGGCCGGGTCCTTGGCCCCCATGTTAATCAGGTAAATCGCGTGGAGGTACACCTGGTCCATCTCCGCCTCGGCCAATTCCCGTCGGAACGCCTCGACCTCCGAATCCGGGGCGGGCTTGAAGGCCCAGGCCTGGGGAGCCGAGCCGAAAATCTGAATAGTCTCGCAACCAATCGCAACCCCCCGGCCCACGGCCTTGCTGATTCCTCCAGAGGTGGATACATGCGCTCCGATTCTCACGTCGAGCCTCCCTGTGGCCCCGCTGGTTTAGGCAAATACACCAGCGCCAAAGGCGGCGTGGTTCTTCCGGCGGGCCTATCCAATTATAGAGGGGTCCAATCGCGCCGTCATTCCCGCCCTCAGCCGGAAGCCAGGAATCTCCCCCTTTCACTGAAATCCTCCCAACATCCCATCTCCGGGCTCCAGCCTTGGCAGGCGGGGTCTTGCGTTTATCGGCGCAATTGTCCGAACCGGGATTCACAGGATTATGAGATTCCCATGATCTCCAATCATAAAATCCCGGAATCAGAGAAATCACAGTTCAGACGGACAATCGAAAGACCCTGGGTATCCTCCGTGACGAAGGGAAACCGCGTCCGTTCTAGCGTATAATTCCCACCACAATGCGCGCCTTAATTGTGGAACAAGCAGGCCGTCCTCCCACTCTGTCAGTGCGGGACTTGCCAATACCCGAACCCCGGGACAACGAGGTCCTCATTAGGGTCGAAGCCTGCGGGTTCTGTTACCACGACCTGTTGGTCATGACGGGTGTGCTGCGCCGGGGCGTCAGGCCGGGCGTGGTGTTGGGCCATGAGATTTCCGGCACGGTTGTCGAAGTAGGTCAGGACGTGGATACTCTGCAGCCTGGAGACCCGGTGGTTTCCCTCCTGACCAACGCCTGCAGTACCTGCCAACGTTGCCTCCAGGGACAGGAACACCGGTGCCTCAACGGGGAGGGAATCGGACACGCCCGGAACGGCGGGTTTGCCGAATACGTCGTCGTTCAAGAATTCAGCGCCGTACCGATTTCCGAGGACCTCGACCTTACCGGCGCGTCGCTGTTCGGTTGCCCGATGGGAGTCGCGCTCCAGGCGGTCGAGCAAGTTGCAAACGTCCGGGAAGGTGACTCGGTGGTCGTCACGGGGGCTGGCGGAGGGCTCGGCATCCACGCGATACAGGCCGCCGTGGCCTTGGGCGGACGGGTTATGGCTGTGACCACGTCGCCGGAGAAGCTGGGCGAGTTCGCCAGCCTGGGCGCGGAGGAAATCCTCCATTCCGACGAACTTGATTTTAGCGAGTTGGTCCTGGCATTGACTGAAGACCAGGGGGCGGATGTCATTATCGACAACGTGGGCTCCGCGCTCTTCCAGTCCACGATACGCTGCCTGGCCCAGTACGGCAGGCTTGTCCTGCTGGGAGAGGTTGCCGGAAGACCGGTGGAGCTGAACCTGGCCGAGATCATCTTCCGGGACGCCCGGGTCTTGGGTTCATCGGGGGTATCCCGCGCCACGATTCAGCGTGTAGCTAGCATGGTCTCCGAAGGGCTTATGGACCCCATCGTCAGCCAACCCCTGCCACTTGAAGAGGCGTTGACCGTCGTCGGGGCGATGGCCGAGCGAAGGGTCCTGGGCCGGGTGGCGCTTAACCCCGGCCTATGATGGATAGCAGGGTAGAGGCGGCGGCAGCCGAAGACCGGCGTCCCAGCCGGAATATCCGCCAAACCTCGCCCCGATCCCATATAACCAGGAACTGGCTGGCCACGAAGATGGAGCTGTAGGTACCGATGATCGCTCCTACGGCCACCACCAACAGCAACTCCCGGATGCTCGGCCCACCCATAAGCAGCAGCGCCAGTAACACGAACAGAGTCGTGAAGCTGGTGTTCAGCGACCTTCCAACCGTGTCCATGATGCTCTGGTTGACCGTAGCGGACAGGGCGCGGTCGGGGTAGCGCAGCAGGTTCTCCCGTATCCTGTCAAACACGACGATCGTGTCGTTCACGCTGTATCCCGCCACGATCAGCACGCCGACGATGAACATGGAGTTGACCTCCATGCCTATCACTCTTCCCAGAATGGAGAACACCCCCAGCACGAACAGCACGTCATGGACCAGGGCGAGAATGGCGCTAACGCCGTACCGGTAGGCCCTGGGGACCCGGCGGAACGCGTACCAGATGTAAAGCAATATGCCAATTGAAGCGACCAGCACCGCAAGGAACGCTGTTCGGACCGTCTCCGCGGCGATTATGGGAGAGACCGAGGCGAACTGTGTTTTGTCCCGTTCGAGTCCGAGGTTCTCATCCAGGTCCTGTTCGATGCGTTCCCGCTCCGACTCTCCGCCCTCGACGGCTTCCTCGAGCACCCTGGTGCGTATGAAGAATAAGCGCGACCCGATTTTCTGGATCAAGGCTTCATCGTGACCCAGGACATCCAACCGGCGTTTGATCTGGGACTCCGTCACCGGCGCCTTGAAGGAGGCTTGCAACGCCGACCCGCTGGAAAAGTCTATGCCGGGTTTGAGCCCGGATCCGCCGGCCGCCCACCCGTCCGGAGGGGCAATCATCGAGACCAGTCCCGGGAGAATAAGCAGGGCTGAAACCAAGAAGTACCAACCCCTTTTGCCGACTATATCCAACATCTCTAACCACCACCCCCGGCGGCCCGTTGCGCCGGCCCGGGCGTGAACAGGCTCACCCGGTCCCTGAGGCCAACCCAGGCAAGAAGTTGAAGCAGGTTGCGGCTCACCACAACCGCCGTGAACATGCTGATGAGCACTCCGATTCCCAGGCTTATGGCGAATCCGGTTATGAGCCCTCCGCCCAGCCGGTCGCCAAACCAGATCAACACTCCGCAGGTAATCAGCGTGGAGAAGTTGCCGTCCCGGATCGCGGGCCAGGCCCGGTTGAACCCCACTTCCATCGAGGACGCCAGGGTCCGCCCTATTCTCACCTCTTCTTTCATCCTTTCGAAGATCAGGATATTAGCGTCCACGGCCATACCTATCGAGAGAATGAACCCACCAATGTGGGAAAGGGTCAAGGTAATCGGTACCAGCTTGAACACTGCCAGCAGAATCAGCGAGTAGAAGACCAGCGCCATGGCCGCCACCAATCCGGCCATACGGTAATAGACCAGCATGAAGACCACGACCAATGCCAGACCGATGAGCCCTGCCAAAAGACTGGCCTTCAGAGACTCTTCGCCCAAAAGGGCTTTCACGTCGTTTTCCTGGATGAGCCTCAGAGGTACCTGCAATCGGCCAGACTCCAACTGGATCGACAGGGTCCGCGCCTCCTCCCTGGTGAATGGGTCCAGGGAGCTGCCGCTAATCTCGCTTCGACCGTCCCGAATCCAGTTGCGGGCCACGGGGGCGAGCAGCTCTTCCCCGTCCATGAATACGGCGATGCGCTCGGTGTCCACCCCAGCTATCGCTCTGGTTAAGTCGGAGAAGCGTTGGCTCCCCTCATCGTCAAACTGGATGTTGATGACCCAACCTGTGCCCCTGTTGTCCTGGGCGGCGAAGGCGTTCTCCAATTGGTCGCCGGTGAGTCCGATATCGGAGTCATCGAACACGTTGCAGAAGCTGTCGGCACAGGTGCGGCGCTTGAACTCCAACCGGGCCGTCTGACCTATCAATCTCTTGGCCTCGTCGATGCCGCTTTTGACTCCGAACGACGCCAGGGAACCAAACCGGCTCTCGAGCGCATTCAGAAGCGCCGCCCGCCGGTCCGCCCCCAGATTGTCGGACGTTACGGTGAAAGACTGATCGTCCAACTGTTCGTAGGAAACGTCACCCAGGTCCATCCCACTCAGGACTACCCCTAGTTCCTCACCCTCGACCGGCTCAGTAAAGCTTAATTGGGTGATCGAACCGCTGGCGCCGGGAAGCTGGACGATGATCCGGTCGTCACCGAAGCGTTGGACGATGGGCTCTTCGGTGCCAAACAGGTTGATCCGGCGGCTGATGGTGTCCAACACTCCTTCCATCTGGTCGGGTGTGGGGTCGGTGATGTCCGTGACCCGGAAGCTGTTGAGCGAACCGACTTCGGATTCCAGGGTACGGCGCGCCTGTTCGCGCTGATCGCCGGAAAGCAGCGGTGCGCGGACTCGGTAACTGGTGAGGCTCCTTGGATCGGTGGAGACGGAGATGTCCAGGTCCGCCAGGGCAAGGTTGATGTCCTTGGCCTCGACGGCCTCGTCGAAGACGAGGTCGAGATGGGTGCCAGTGTCCGCTTGGTAAACCAGGTGGCCGCCCCCTCTAAGGTCCAGACCCAACTTGAGTCCCAGCGGTCCATCAGCGCCGCGCTTAAATTCGGTAACTCCTGGAATATAGAGGTTAATCTCCCGGAATGCTAAAGACGCTACGGCCAGCCCCAGAATAACCAGGACTACCAGCGTCAACCGGATGCTCCGCGCCCGCATCTACTACCCCTCCCTGCGGATATCCTCCAGGACCTCGGCGGCTAGTTCCAACGCCTCGGCCCGTGTGGAGATTTCACCTGTGCCTTGCGCTTCGTCGGTCCGCTCCAAGATGGTCCCGATGAGTGGGCCCGGCGTCAGTTGAAACTGTGCGATCAAATCATGGCCGGTCACCAGCCTTTCCATCGGGCTGGAGATTCGGGGCTCGCTCCCGGCCTCGAGCATTTCAGCAACCATTCTAGCATGGAAGGCCCACTGTTCGAACGATAACTCGGGGCCTCTAGCGGCCAAATAATCGGCCATCCACAAATACAGGGTGTCAATAGCCACGTCATCCACATCCCGGAAGTACCGGTAAACGGCTCGCGGCGACGGCTGTTCGCGCCTATGCCATGCGCCTCTGGGCCGGAGATGGTAGTTCACCATTCTGGACACGGCGGCGATTCCCCGGCCGTGGAATTTGAGCTGCGACAACCGGCTCCGAACAACCTTCGCGCCCTCCTCGGAGTGCCCCAAGAATCTGACCCGGCCCGTTTCATCGGTGGTCTTGGTCTGAGGTTTGGCAATGTCGTGGAGCAGGGCGGAGAGCTTGAGGTACGTCCTCCGCGTATGCCCACCGGCCAAGACCTGGTTGAAATACGATTCAGTTTCCGCGGTCCAGGGCGACAGGGAGTATATCGGGGAATTCTGGTGGCCCTTGGTGACCAATTCGGCATACTCGACCGCGTGAATCACATGGCCCCAAACGTCCCAATAGTGGTGGTTCCTAGGCTGCTCCACCCCCTTCGTCTCCGCCAATTCGGGAAGGATCCGGCAGAGCAGGTCCAGGCGGTCCATTGCTTCTATGTAACCCTTCGCGCCGTCCAACGCGAGGATGTGCAGCAACTCATCCCTCACCCGCTCTCCGGAAACCATCGATATCAAATGAGCGTCGTCGAGCACCATTCCGGCGGTTTCGGGCATGATGCGGAACCGCAGTTGGCCGGCCAATCTGACCGCCCTCATCAACCTGCCGGGGTCCTCCCGGAACACACCCGCGTGAATGGCCCGAATGCTCTTGTTTACGATGTCTTGCCGTCCGTTTAACGGGTCTATGACCGAGTCACCGAAGACGCCGGTCTCCCAATCGGCCAGCGGGATGGCCATCGCATCAATTGTAAAGTCCCGGCGTTTCAAGTCTTCTTCGATTGTCCCGGAAAGGGGGGCCAGGTCGATTGTCCAGCCGCTCCCGGTTGTACCGGACGAACCCTCTCCACCCTCCAGGTCGCCGTAATCGCCGTTTTCGCCGCTAATAAATGCGGGGCCGCCACCGGGGATTACGATCCGTGCCACGCCGTGGGCTGGGCCCAATGGCGCAAAAGCGGCCCCGAGCCAGTCGGCAAGCTCCCGGCCAACCAGGTAGGGGTCCGCCGCGACAGCCAGGTCAATATCCTGGCCGACGGGCAACCTGAGCAGCGAGTCCCGCACATAGCCGCCCACCAGGTAAGCATTGACCTGCCTGGTGGAAAAGAACTCGTCCAGCCGGGATAGCACTGAGTCGGCGCGGGCGAGAGTTGTGTTGGAGTCAGTCATCTTAGTCCTGTAGCGAACGCGGGGGACAGGAAATGGTATTCCGGTGGTCCGCAGCCATTTCGCGCCAGCAAGCGTTGACCGCTGGGGGTACGGGGTCTTTCAATTGTCAGCCTTGCCCCAATCCGTCGTTCCGGCCCCCGTATCCAGTACGGGGCAGGCTTTGAGCCGGAATCCAGGAAATCTTCGCTTTAGAACGTCCGCTCATGCGTAGGATTCATGGCTCCCGGCCTTCGCCGGGACGACGGTTAAGTCTGTATCGTACTCTCGAAAGTACAATCGAACGACCCTGGCCGGGGGTGCGGACCCAATAGCGGGAGCCTGAAACTCCTGGGATGTTATGGAGAGGGGTCCCCCTCTCCGGACGATTGTGAGTCATCGGGACCGTCCGGGGGCGTCTCCTCTTGCTCCTCGGCCTCTGGGGGAGCGCCGATCTTGTAGAAGCTTTCCGGGGACACAAGATGGTCGATGTAGAGGCTGCCGTTAAGATGACCGGTCTCATGCTCGAGGGCCTGGGCAAGCAGACCGTCGGCCCTGATGCGTATCTCCTTGCCGTCCAGGCCGATGGCCCTGGCCCTGACGCTCACCGACCGCTTGACCACACCCCGGTACCCGGGGATGCTCAGACAGCCCTCCTCGATTTCCCGTTCTCCCTCGCGGCGGATGATCTCTGGGTTAATCAAGACAAGGGCTTCTTCCCAATCGGGGAGTTGTATCACCGCCACCCGCTGCAGCGACCCCACCTGGTTTGCCGCCAACCCTACGCCCAATTCCGCGTGCATGGTCTCAATCATGTCATCGGTGAACTGCTTCATGCGCGGCGGTACCTTTCCAACCTTGCGCGTTCGGCGCCTCAAAATGGGGTCTGGTAGAAATTTCATGCCGAGGACCGTCACTGTGTCTGCCTCCCCAATCTCCGGACCCGCGATTCTTACGGGTCTCACGCTCAGAAAATTATAGCCAAGGGGTTTCGTGAGTGCAAAGCGAGGCTAAAGTACGTGGGCCGGGTCCACGTCCACGGTGGTCCCGGGAGGGAACTTCAACCCTTCCAAAAACCGGTGGAGGTTACGGCCTCTAACCACCACGTGCCAACGGTAGCGGCCACGCAGTCTTGACGGCAGTCCCGGCGCGGGTCCAACCAACTCCACGTCCGTAAGTCCCTCGGAATAGGCTTTCTGCCTAAGCAGCCGCGAGGCCCCGATGGCTTTTCTTTGGCACGCCGTAGCGTCGGAGTCCAGGAACACTACGTGGACCAACTCGTTGAAGGGAGGATTGCCCAACTCCCGGCGCGACCGGATTTCCCTTTGGTAAAGCTCGCCATAGTCCTGAAGGGCGGCCGCGGATACGGCGTAGTGTTCCGGGTCATACGTCTGAATATGGACTTTTCCGTTGAAATCTCCTCTACCGGCCCTGCCCGCGACCTGGCACAGAAGGCCGAAGGTCCTTTCAGCGGCGCGAAAGTCCGGCATATTAAGGCCCAAGTCGGCCAGCACCACGCCCACCAAGGTAACGTTAGGAACGTCCAGACCCTTGGCCACCATCTGAGTCCCCACCAACACCTGGGTCTGCCCGGTGGCGAACCGGCTCATTGTCTCGGAGTGGCTAAGCCCGGAGCGCGTCGCGTCGGAGTCCCAGCGTTCCACTTGAGCGCCGGGAAGCAGCGCTTCCACCTCCTCCACCACCCTTTGCGTGCCCACGCCCATCCTCCGAATCTGGTTGCCGCCGCATTCCGGGCATCTTCCGGGAAGCCTCCTGCCCCGGTTACAACGGTGGCATTTCAGCGTTGCGTCTATGGAATGGTACGCCATCGATACCGAGCAACTGCGGCAAGATGCCACATAGCCGCAACCCCGGCATTGGACGATGGACGCGCTTCCCCTGCGGTTGAGAAACAACACCGCCTGGTGTCCCTGGCTAACACACTCCAAGAGGTCCTGTGAAAGTCCCCGGCTGAAGATGCCCCGGTTTCCCTCCTTCAACTCCTGGCGCATGTCGCACACGCGGACACTTGCCAAACGCGCGTTGCGTCCCGCGCCGTTACTGCCTATGCGTTGGGGAAGTTCCAATAGCTTGTGTTGCCCCGCCTGTGCGCGGCGGTATGTCTCGACGTCGGGAGTGGCGCTGCCCATCACGACTACCGCCCCAAGTCGCCGTGCGTACTGTAAAGCCGCGTCGCGGGCATGATACAGGGGCTCCGACTCCTCTTGTTTGTAGGTCCACTCGTGTTCCTCGTCGATCACGATTAGCCCCAACCGAGGCACGGGAGCGAAAAGCGCACTCCGCGCCCCGACCACCACGTCGTACTCGCCCTCCCGGACTTTCCACCATTGGTCAAACTGCTGACGCTGGGTCAATCGACTGTGCACCACAGCCACCCGTCCAGGAAACCGGTTGCTTACGCGCTCGAGGGTCTGTGGAGTCAATGAGATTTCAGGCACCAGGTAGATGGCCTGCCTCCCGTTGGCAACCGCCCTATGCGCCGCCTGCAAGTACACCTCTGTCTTGCCGCTGCCGGTAACGCCGTGGAGCAGGAAGCTGCGAGGCTGCTGCAACGGGTCATCCAGCGCCCGGTTGATTTGGGAGAGGGCTTCCGATTGGTCGCCAGTCAACGTAAGGGCCGGGCCGGGTCCAGTGTCGCGGCCTTCCGGAATCGGACTCTGGTCTAGCCGGGTCCAGTCTTGGCCAATGAGCCCCTTTTGCAACAAGGCATTGGCGACGCCAGCGCCGAACTCTTTGTTGGCAAGGGTCAAAGGGTATGGCTCAGTGGCGGACCCCACAGTCGTCAGGAGTTGGGCTTGACGGTCCGGCAACGGGGTCAAACACGGCTCCGCGCAGGCCGGACCTCTAGGAGAGGGCAGCGGAACAAGACGGCAGGCGTATCGGGGCTTCAGCCGTGGCACGGGCAATTCCACGACTCGGCGCACAACGCCTCGCGAGACCAAGCGTCTGAGCGCCCGGTCTCCGTCGCGGCCCAGCAGCTTGACGAAATCGGATTCGTCCATCCCGGGACTGGCGGCAAGCTCTCGGAGCGAATCACCGGCGTTAGACATCTCAACCGACGCATCCACCTCACCCGAGAGATGGAGACGGGAACGCACCTGGGCTTCAAATCCCGGCGGCAGGAACAACGCGATTGCACCGAATAGAGAGCACAGGTAATGGCTGCTGATCCACCGGGACACCGCAAGCTGGGACTGGCTGACCAATGGGGCCGGATCGACGGGCTGGAGAATATCCTTGGTAACCTCGACGCGTGGCGCATCGGTCAATTCCATGACCAAACCCTGTGCTATGCGCCTGCCAAATGGGACCCAGACGAGCTGTCCTGGAATGGCTGACTGGTGGCTGGGAAAACTGTAGGAAAAAGTGCGGGAGTGGCCAACGGGGGCATCGACCGCGACTTCGGCGTATCTCATGCGCTCAGCCGGACCCGAGGATTAAGGAGGAGGTAGGGGAGACTGGGGCAAGAGCGGATGCTCCTGCCCGAAGTTACGTGATTGCCTGTTACGAGCTTGCCGCGCCCTGTCCGCGCTGCCGCCGCGGCAGGGTCTTTTCCTTGATTCTGGCCGCACGGCCCTGCAGTCCACGGAGGTAATAGAGCTTGGCGCGGCGCACCGAACCCCGTCTCGTAACCTCCAGCGAATCTATGAGGGGCGAGTGGAGGGGGAAAATCCGCTCTATACCAATCCCGGCCGTAATCCTCCGGACCGTGAAGTTAGCCCCTGGGCCGCTGCCGTTTTGCAGTCTAATGACCACACCCTGGAATGCCTGAACCCTCTCCCGTTCACCCTCGCGGATGCGGAAATTCACGCGCACCGTGTCGCCGGGGCCGAAGCCAGGTATCCGAGGATTGGGTTCCGTCTTAACTAACTGGGCTGCTTCCATGGTCGTTCGCCTGCAATTCGATAAGATTTTCAGCTACCAAGGTTACCACATCGCATTGGTGATTGGTACCGTCGATGGTCACTCATCGGGGCAATCGCATCCGGATCGCAGACGCCCCTTCTCGTGAAAGTGGGAATCCATTGCCCGAGCCTGGAAGTTCCCACAATTGACATGCCAGTCCGAGAACTCTGGACCCCAGCAAGGACTGGAGTGGCCGCGAGGCCAGCCATACAACGATTGCCCTGGACCAGTGCCAGGCGCCTTTAACACGATAGTTGTGTTGACGCTCAAAGCGACCGTATCGTAGCATTGCGAATATTAGAGCCTTTCCAATATCATCAGTTGGCACATAAAACGTCCCGGAACACCGATTAATCAGACGGCTAACCAGACGGCGATGGAGTTTGTCCAATGGCCCAAAATCCGGAAGAACCCCAAGAATCTGTACCTGAACAGCCATCCAACGGTGTCCCAGGTGGGCCGCCTGCAACTGGCCGAAACAACACGATGTGGATCGCCATCGGAGGTGTTGCCGCGCTGGTGATACTGGTCATCGTCGTGGTGGCGGCGCTTTTATTGGGTGGCGGGGGTTCGGTACCCGAAAGCACGGCAAAGTATTTCCCCCGAGACACTGTCGTCTATACCTGGTTCACCCTGAATCCGGTCGATGGCCAGCGGAACCAGATGACGGACCTCTGGGATCGGTTCTCCGAGTTTTCCGAGTTCCAGGACGGCCTGGAAGAAATGCTCGAAGAGATGGAAGAAGAGACCGGGATCAATTTCGAGGACGACGTATGGCCGTGGATTGGTCCTGAAGTTTCCCTGGCGGTCCTTGACCTCGGTGGCTTCTTTACGCCTAGGGTCGCGGGCATTATTGGAGTTCGCGATCACAATGCCGCATCAGATTTCCTGAAAGACTTCTTGGATTACCTCGAAGACGAAGAAGGCGCGAACTTTGACGGCGACACCGTCGGTGATTTCGATACTTGGGTAGACGAAGACCTGGACGTGGGCGCCTACGCACTCTCCGAGGACTGGTTCGTGTTTGCAACTACCGAGAATGATCTGGAGGACATGTTGGACCTAATTTCCGGCGACGGAGGTCGGCCGCTGGCGGAGGAAGAAACTTTCAAGGAAGCTCGCGCCGCAATGCCGGGCCGCCGGTTTGCATCGGTATACGTAGACCTGCAATCGGTAATGGACTCGATGCGTGGCCTATCCGACATGGCGCTGGCGCCCGGAATGGGTTTCGGGGGAATGATGGGGGACCTGGAATGGGCCGCAGTCTCCGCTCAGTGGGTAGACCGGGGGATTGTGGTGGATACGGTCTCCCCCACCGAGTTCGACTTCGCTGCAAATCTGAAGGAGATAGGAGAACCGGCCAAACTACTCCCCGGCGACACCCTGGGATTCCTGGCGGCGTCTTTCGATCCCTCTATGGAAAACTGGCGCAACGAATTGGACGAATACGACCTGACGAGCCTGGGATACTTCGGTGAAGCGGCCATCGATGAGATTCTTTGGGAGATGGGCGGTCTTGGTTTGGACGACCTAACCCTGGACTCGGGCTCCTCATTCGCGGACGTGCTCGACGTGGCGATCGAGCTAGTTGACGACGCCACGGGGATCGACCTGGAGAAAGACTTCTTTGATTATTTGGGCGGGCAACTCATCGTTAGCGTCAGGGAGTTCAACTTCTTGCGTTCCAGCAACCCGGACGAATACGCCGTTGACGCCGTGGCAGTCCTCTCTTACGTCTACGACAACGAAGAAGACCTGAGGGGTACCCTCGATGACGTGGGCGCGTTGATCGAGACATTGGGCATCGACGAAGATTCGGTGGATGTGGGGGCGGAGGAAAACGCTGTGGTGTTCGACGTGGAGAATTGGACCGGAGACGCGCCGTACTCTCCGGGGTGGGTGCTTCACGATGGCTACCTAACCATCGGGACCACCGAAGACGCCCTAGCATCCATCGTCGAAGCCCAAAATGGGGACATCGAGACCCTGAACGACGTCACCGAATACAAACGAGTGATCGGACACCTTCCAAACGGTGTCCAGGGCGTCTTCTTCGTCAACCTTCAGCCCGTGATAAAGCAGATGGAGGGTTACGACATCGGCGTGGACGACGACCAGCCCGGCCTTCTGGAGGAGTCCCTGAGCGCGGTGGCGTTGGGATATGTGACTGACGCGGAACTGTCGCGCGTCACCTTCGCCATAACTTTCTTCCCGGAGGAGTAGCGAGGCGTCTTACTATCCCCGGTAGTGGTAGTCTCCCGGGGGACGGTTCCAGACCTCCACCAGCATCCCCAGGCAAGTCCGGGGGTGGAACCAGGCCACGACCCGCGTTCGCTCTTCCCTTGGCGGAATGCTTCCGATCTGCTGGATACCCGCCGCCAATGCTTCGTCGGTGAAGCTATGCACATCCGGGGCGTGGGGGCAGGTGTGGTGGTAAACCGCGCCCTGGGTCGCCCTTTGCGCCACCAAACGGGCCGTTCCGCTGTCGTCGGTGGTGGGAATGCTTACCTCGATGACCGAGCCCCCCAGCGGAAACTCCACCAGGTGTACCGGATCGCCGGCGGGACGGGGCGCTCGTTCCACAGCCCTGTCCAATCCCCGCTCCATGGATTTATCCTCTTCGAAGCCGAAGACGCCTCCCCAGAACTCACGCACTTCTTCGGAGCTCCGGGCCGCCAGTCCCACGTGGGCCATTCCCGTGACCAACCCCTTGCCCCGGTAGTAGGGGTGAACGTAGTACTGGTCGTCGGGCATGATCTGTATCTCCAACCCCTGGCTGGACGCTGGGTCCAGGAACACCGGCCCGCTGCCGTCCCAGTCCGACTTCAGCCTCAGCCCACGGCCCAAAAGAGTTTGGACGTCGGCCTGAACGTCGTTGCTGGCGATGGAGATGTAGTGTATCCCCCCGCGCCCGTTGCTTTCGCTCAAAAACTGGGCCGCGCTGCTGTTGGCATCGTTGGGCCGGGTCACCTCGTAGTACATCTCCCCTATCGGGAATTCCACCCTTGTCACGGAACCAGTGGATTCCGCGCCTCCCTCGGGCCAGGGTGTCCGATGCTCATCCACGGATAGGCCGAACCCGTTGCAGAACAGGTTTCTGGCCACGTCCAAGTCGCTGGTTACCATTCCGACATGGTGAATTCTGGTGAAAGCCATTTCTCCTCCAGATGGTGCATAACAGGCAGGATCGCTTGGCGTCAGGATGCGATGGCGTATAGTAGCCCCGGCTTCGGCAGGTTGTCCACTCCGGGCATAGTCTCCCCAGGGCCTTTTCATTGTCAGAAAGGTGTACCCTCCCCTCCCCGGGCAGGCTGACAGGGGTATGTATGGACTGAAAATGGTCTGAGAGCTTGGAAAGCGCAGGGGAATCCGGCATCTTGGTTGCAATGACGAAACCGGATGCCGGAGGTCTCCCATGCGCCTTCCCAAGGAATGCTACCAGATGCGGCAGGTCATTGAAACGCATTTACCGCACCTCACTCAGTCACAGTTGACCGGTCTGGCCTGGTGGGTCTGCGGGACCATCCTGGCCGGGAGCGCCTGCCAGAATGCCGTCGCGTCCGCCCTCTCCACCCGGGGCAACTGGAACAACCTGCGCCAGTATCTCCGGGAGTGGTTGTACGACGGCGGCGACCGGGCGCGTCCCTGCAAGACCGAACTGGACGTAAGTCTCTGCTTCGCGCCGCTGCTCCGGTGGGTCCTTGCGTGGTGGCGTTCCGGCCGGCTGGCGCTGGCGGTTGACCCCACGTTGAAAGGGGACGGCGCCACCGCCATCGTCATCAGCGTGGTCTACCGGGGTTGCGCGATTCCCGTGGCCTGGCGCATCCTGCGCGCCAACCAGCGCGGGGCCTGGATGGACCCGATAGTGGAACTGCTGCAGGCCCTGGCCCCGGCGGTCCCCAGGGAAATGACCGTGGTGGTGCTGTGCGACCGGGGCTTGGCCAGTCCGAAATTGTGGAAACAGATTCTGGCCCAAGGCTGGCATCCCTATATGAGGTATCCGAAAAACGTCACTTTCTGCGCTGAAGGGGGCCGGCGGCTTCCCGCGCGTGCCTTCGTTCCCCGTCCGGATACCGCATGGATCGGGAGGGGGACCGCCTTCGGCAGAGCCGCCGCCAAACGCCGTTGCACCCTGCTGGCGGTCTGGTACGTTGAACAGGAGGAGCCGTGGATCATCCTGACCGACCTTCCGCCGGAGGAAGTTGGGGTGAGTTGGTACGCGCTCCGCTTCTGGATCGAGTTGGGGTTCAAGCCTGCCCTCGGCCCCGACCGGGGGGCGGTCAAGAGCCTGGGTTGGCAATGGGATAAGACCAGGAGGACCGACCCGGCGCGGATTTCGCGGCATTGGTTCGTGTTGTCGGTGGCGACGCTCCTGACCCTGGCCTATGGGACCAGGGTGGAAGACGCCAATGACCGGAGGATTGCCCCAGGCAACCTGAGAGCACCTCCGAAACACCTGGCGCCCACTCACCGCAGTAGTTGGAGCAGGCCGGGACGGACCGTCAGCGTAATCCGGCACGGCATCGTCTGGCTGAGACGGTTGCTGCACCGAGGCCGGTTCTGGAGCCGGGTCTGGCTGCTGCCCGAACCCTGGCCTGAACCCAAGTCCAACCTGGAGGTCACCCGCTATGCCCCTGCATGAAAACCCCATACATACCCCTGTCAGCCGGTCCCACCAGGGTCCCTTCCATCGCCCCCGGAGCGCCTCCCAAGGCTTGCACCCCGGCGCTCAGGGCCGGGGTCATCCGCCCCCCAGGGCGGCAGGAAACTTCCCCCTCTCCCCGGACACGGTTTCCACGCTTCCCGTCTCCCCACTGCCCCTCTGCACGCGGTCGTGCGGGAACAGGCGCGGCCAGGCCGTGTCCACGGCTCCAACCCACGACTGGACGGGCAACCCGGGACTGGAAGAACCCCGGGCCAGCGCCGCGCTGCGGCAGGCGCCGTGGAAACTTTCAAGACGCGCGTCATCCCCAGGGCCGAAATTCCCACCCAGCTTCCGAGCCATCTCCCGAACATCACGCCGGAGGGAAAAGACTGCGAGGCCCGTGGGAAAAGCGGGTCCCCAAACCCCGTAGAGAACGGCGGGAGCGCCCGCCGTCCCGGCCTCCCAGGCCGCCCCAAGGCCGCCGGCTTCACCAGGCAGCCCCCCCGCCGCAACCCCGGAAACTCTCCCGCCGGGACCACCCGGCAGTCCTCCTCACCGCCGCCGCCGCCGCGGCTCCCCACTCGATCCCCACAATCGCCCCAGAAGGGCATAGAAGCGCCCCATTGCCCCAAACCGAGAGAGATTGTCCTGAAACCCCGGAAAGGGGGCGCATCGCCGCTCTGAGACCCCTGACGGGCACCCTGCGCCGCGACTCCCCCACGCAATCCCCCACGATCGCCCCAGAAGGGCATAGAAGCGCCCCATTGCCTCAATCCGTGATTGTCCTGAAACCCCGGAAAGGGGGCGCATTGCCGCTCTGAGAGCCCTGGCGGGCGTCCTGCGCCGTGACCGATCCCCCCAAAACGCCGCCGGGGACGCCACGGACCACTCAATACATTTCCCGAAGGAGAAAAACGCCCCATGACAATCACATCCACCCGGGCCAGTGCGCCCGGCTCCAAGACCAAGGCCAACTCCGGCTCAAGCCCCAAGGGCAGGGGCGGGAAGCCGGCCGATGGGAAGACCTCCCGGCAGCGCGTCGAGGACGCCGTCGCCGACCGGATCATCGAGCTCCTGGACCAGGGTCAACTGCCCCCCTGGGAGAAGGACTGGCGCGACTCCACCAACGGCCTCCCCCGGAACGCCGTCAGCATGAAGCCCTACCGGGGCGTCAACCGCTGGATGACCCTCCTCACCCACATGGTCATGGGATACCAGGACCCCCGCTGGCTCACCTACCGGCAGGCCGAGGCCCTGGGCGGCCACGTCCGCAAGGGAGAGACGTCCACCGAGATCGTCTTCTGGAAACGGGTTCCCGTGCGGGACCGGGAGGACGGGGGCGGGAACGGCCCCCAGGGAGACGGCCAACCGGGAGGCAATCCAATGGGAGAGGACGGGAAACCCCGCACCTACCCCATGCTCCGCTCCCACCGGGTCTTCAACGTGGAGCAGATCGAGGACTGCCGGATCGAACCTCCGCCCTCACCCTCGCCGCCTTCCGCCAACCTCCACCCCCAGGCTCTCCGCAACCACCTCGGCTCCCAACTGGTCCAGCAACAGGTCGAACCGGCCCCCGCCAGGAGCCCCCTTCTCTTCGGATTCCAGCATTGTCCTCACCTCTCCCTCAAATGGACCAAATGGGCCTTTTGATACCAATCAGGGGGCCAAAATGGCCCCGGAATCAAAACGACGTACATTGTGGCTAATTCGTGCCTATTTTGTTTAACAACCAGGGGGTACGCACCCCACCAAAATGGCGTCCGGGAAAATCGGTACACATATTTGAACCTGGCCCCCGAGTGAAATTTGAGTTGGACGACGATTTTCGTCGCCGGAATCAGGAGTACGTAGTTTGTAGCTGAAAAAGACCCCCCCATGGCCAACCCCCTCGGAGAGGCGAATATGGCATGGATCCAGACCCCCCCCCCTGACAAGGGTATGTAAGGGCTGAAATGGTCTGAAAACTTGGAAAGCGCACGGGATTCCGGCATCTTGGCAGCAGTCACGAAACCAGGTGCTGGAGGTGTCCCATGCGCCTTCCACGGGAATGCTATCAGATGCAGCAGGTCATTGAAACGCATTTACCTCACCTCTCCCGGCCACAGTTGACCGGCCTGGCGCTGTGGGTCTGCGGGGCTATTTTCGCTGGCAGCGCCTGCCAGAACGCCGTAGCCTCGGCCCTCTCCGCCAAGGGCAACTGGAACAGCCTGCGCCAGTACCTCCGGGAGTGGCTCTACGACGGCAGCGACCGGGCCCGTCCCTGCCAGACCGAACTGGACGTTACTCTCTGCTTCGCGCCCCTGCTCCGCTGGGTCCTCTCCTGGTGGCTCTCCAGCCGCTTGGCCCTGGCCATAGATCCCACGCTGAAAGGGGACCAGATCACCGCCATCGTCATCAGCGTCGTCTACCGTAGCTGCGCCATCCCCGTGGCCTGGCGCATCCACAAGGCCACCCAGAAAGGCTCCTGGATGGACCCCACGGTGGAACTGCTCAAGGAACTGGCCCCAGCGGTTCCCAGGGATATGACCGTCATCGTGCTCTGCGACCGGGGCATATCCAGTCCCAAATTGTGGAAGCAGATACGCTCCCAAGGCTGGCATCCCTGTATGCGCTACCGGAAGAACATCACTTTCTGCGCCGATGGTGGACGCCGGTTGCCCGCCCAGCGCTTCTTGTGCCGTCCCGATACCGCCTGGATTGGCCGCGGCACCGCCTTCAGCACTCCCAAGGCCAAACGCCGCTGCACTCTCCTGGTGGTCTGGTACGCCGAGCAGGAAGAACCCTGGATCATCCTCACCGACCTGCCGCCGGAGGACGCCGGACCCAGCTGGTACGCCCTGCGCTTCTGGATCGAACTGGGCTTCAAGGTCATCAAGAGCCTGGGCTGGAAGTGGGACAAGACCCGCCGCTCCGACCCGGCCCGCATCTCCCGCCACTGGCTGGTGCTGTCGGTGGCCACCCTGCTGGCCCTGGCCTACGGCACCCGGGTGGAAGACGCCTATGACCGCAGAATCGCCCCGGGCAACCTGCGCACACCGCCCCAGGCCCCAGCTCCGATACATCGCAACCCCTGGCGCCGGACGGGCCGCACCGTCAGCGTAACCCGACATGGCATCGACTGGCTCAGACGGCTGCTCCTCCAAGGTCGGCTCTGGAGCCGCGTCTGGCTGCTGCCTGAACCCTGGCCAGAACCCAAGCCCAACCTGGAGATTACTCGCCATGTCCCATCGTAAAAACCCCTTACATACCCTTGTCAGCTACGGGAGAGGGAGAATGAAAAGGCCCCGATAGTCTCCCCACCCCTACACCACTCCTATAGACCAGCTAGATCAGCGGGAACTTTTTCAGACCTTGCCTCGTCATAATAGCTAAACCACCTAGCGAGGTAACAGTATGAAATCCGGAGCACTCCTTCTGGTCTTGGGAGCCCTGATCATCGCCCTGGCGGTCGTAATTGGCTGCACCCAGCAACCGCCGGCCGGCGCTCCGCCAGTCGCCACCGGTCCAGCCCCATCCGTCGCTCCTACCGCGCCGCAGGGGACTGCCACAACCGCAGTCCCGCCGGAGACATCCCCTGCGCCAACCCGGAAGTCAGGCCAGGGCTCCACATCGACGCCCGAAACACCACCCAAAGCCAAGCCATTCCAGTTGCCCACTCCGACGCCTGAGCCTCCAAAGCAACCGTTATCCGAGAGGATAAACGGCTACATGGCTATTGCTCCCCAGGTTTTGCGGTCGGGCCAGACGGAAAACGTGTCGGTCTCCTTGTTCGACCGGGACGGACCTGCACAGGGTATCGTCCGCGTCAGCCTGGAGACCAATGGACGGGAGTCCGCGGATGCCTCGGGGCTGATCTTGGGGACCGGTTCCATTGCCCTTTCAGTTCCAGACCTGCCAAAAGGCAACTACCGGCTCAGAGTGCAGGGCCCTGGTTTCCAGGATACGACTACCCTGCGCGTCGAGTCCGGCGCGAGCCTGTTCCTGGAGACGGACAAGCCCATCTACAAGCCCGGCCAGAATGTGATGATGCGGGTCCTCACCGTGGGCCCCGAACTGCGGCCCCTGACCGGAGACGTAACCATCGAAATACAGGACGCCAAGGGATCCAAGGTGTTCAAGAAGACCGCCGAGACCAACGAATTCGGTATGGCCACACTGGACATGCCCCTGTCCAGCGAACCCAACCTGGGCGTATGGAAGATCACCGCCCGGACCGCGGACACGAATACCGAAGTAGACATCAGAGTTGAGGAATACGTACTGCCAAAGTACGAAGTGTCCGTCGAACTGCCCAAGGAATGGGTACTGGCCAACGAGAAGATCACCGGCCGGATTGATGCAGAGTATACGTTTGGCAAACCCGTGCAGGGCGAGGTGGAAATCGTAGCCTCCCGGTACGTTGGCAGGTGGGAGGAGTACGCCACAATCACCAGGGAAATTAACGGCAGCGACTCCTTTGAACTACCCGCGGTGGGCTTCGTTGCCGGCGTCCCCGGCGCCAGGGGCATGGGCAACGTGAACCTGGACGTGACCGTGCGGGAAAAAAGCACGGGATACGAAGAGACCACAACCCGCCTGGTCACCGTGGCCAACACTCCAGTGAACCTCCACCTGGTATCCGAAAGCAGGGTCTTCAAGCCTTCACTGCCCTTCTCGTTCCTGGTGGTGACCGAAACCCCGGACAACAAGCCGGTGGACGCGCGCGTCTCGGTCGACCTGACTTACATGGGCGAACGACTACAACGCCAGGAGCGGCAGACCCACCACGTAACCACGCGCAACGGCACAGCCGTCCTGACTGTGACCCCCCCGGAAGGGGTGGTGGCGTTGGCGGCCGAGGCCCGGACCGGAGAGGCTCATGCCGCGTTGGCCATGCAGGCCAGCTACTCACCGTCGGGGAGCTTCATACACGTAACCCAGCAGGGCCCCGGACAACTGGCGGTTGGCGGCCATGCCACGTTCCGGGTCCATGCCACGAAGGAGACCACTAACTTCTACTACGAGGTGGTGTCCCGTGGAAAGGTCGTGTTTTCCCAGGTCTCGGAGTCTCCGGATATTTCCTTCCCGGTGACCCCCGTGATGGCTCCCGGTTCCCGAATCTTGGCCTACCAGCTATTGCCGAATAGCGAGATAGCCGCCGACTATCTACCCTTTGAGGTCGCGGGAGTTTACCCACACCAGGTCAACGCGTCCTTCGAACATGACCAAGTCGCGCCGGGAGAGGCGGTGAACATCCACGTCGAAACTCAGGGTCCGTCTCATGTGGGCTTGGCCGTCGTGGACCGGTCGGTGTTCATCCTTGCTGAGAACCGACTCAACCTTCAGCAAGTCTTAGACAAGCTGGAGCGATTGTACATGCAGCCTCGGGTGGAGCTTCACGACGTTCGGCTCAAGTCCCGCGTTGCCACCCGAGGCGCGCTGGAAACGTTCAAGGACGCGGGCGTCGTCGTGATGAGCAACAAGCGTGTTCCGGAAGGGAAGGAATTCCACGGACCCACGCCAACTCCTGCCCCGGCGATGATGCGAGTGATGAAGGAGATGGTGCGAGACCGCGCTGTGGCACAAGCTGCCGTACCTGAATCAGCTCCCGTCATGACGAGAGTCGCACCCTTATCCGTCGTAGAGAACCAGGACCAGCAACTTGCGGAGGTTACCCGCGTCCGACAGTTCTTCCCCGAAACCTGGCTTTGGACCAACGTGGTCACCAGCGAACAAGGCCGGGCAACCCTGCCGGTGGAAGCGCCGGACAGCATTACCACATGGGTGCTGCGGGCCGTCGGCCTGTCCAAGGAGCACGGCCTGGGCATTTCCGAGAGCGAACTCAAGGTGTTCCAGCCGTTCTTCCTCCAGGCCGACTTGCCTTTCTCGGGAATCCGCGGCGAGGTGCTGCCGGCCAAGATTGCCCTCTACAACTACCTGGACACCCCGCAGCAGATTCAGGTGGAACTCGCATCGTCGGACAAGTACGAGCTTTTGGACAACCCTCGCAGGACAGTCATGGTCGGCCCCAACGACATCGGAGGCGCGGAGTTCAGGGTCAGGCTGACCGACGTGGGCAAGATCGAGCTTGAAGTCTCGGCCCGCAGCCCTGAAGCTTCCGACGCCGTGATCAAAGAGATGATTGTCGAGCCGGAGGGTGTGCCCGAGGAGCTGGTCGAGAACCTGGTCCTGACGCCGGGTAATAGCCATACGTTCGACGGAGCTGTGCCATTTAATGCCGTAGACGATTCCGCCCGGACGCTGGTTTCCGTCACCGGCAGCTATGTGGCCCAGATCATAGACGGGCTGGAAGGATTGCTCAAGATGCCCTTCGGCTGCGGCGAACAGAACATGGTCCTGTTCGCTCCCAACGTCTTCGTCGCTAACTACCTGCGCGATACCGAACAGATCAAGCCCGAAATCATGGCCAAGGCAGAGAACCTGATGCTTACCGGCTACCAGCGGGAGCTAACTTACCGCAGGCACGACGGGAGTTTCTCCGCCTTCGGCGACAGCGACAAGGATGGAAGCCTATGGCTCACCGCCTTCGTCCTCAAGACCTTCTCCCAGGCCAGGGGAATGATTCACATCGACCCCGACGTATTGGAAAGCGCCTCCAGTTGGATCCTGAGCCACCAGCGGTCCGACGGTTCCTTCGAGCCAGTGGGATTCCTGCACCATCAAGAGCTGTTGGGAGGGCTCCAGGGCAACACGGCCCTGACGGCATATGTGGCCATTGCCTTGATGGAAGCCGGTGAACAGCGGGCCTCGGACCGGGCGGTCAGCTTCCTGGAATGGAATCTGAATGACATCGACGACCCTTATACCACCGCCATCGTCTCCTACGCGCTGGAACTGGCCGACAGCAACCGCGCCGGGGCGGCTTACGACAAGCTCATGTCGATGTCAGTCAATAGCGGCGATGGACTGAGTTGGGGAACACCACAATTCAAGCTGGGGCAGACGCCGGCTCCCCGGGCATTGGGTAACGGGCACTCCCACTCCGGAAATAGGGTCGCCGCCGTGGAGACAACCGGCTACGCAACCCTGGCGCTGCTGGAGCGCGGCGACCTGATCAGCGCGGCAAACGCCGGGAAGTGGCTGGTCAACCAGCGCAACGCTTACGGCGGCTACGGCTCCACCCAGGATACGGTCGTGGGGTTGCAGGCCATGACCAAATTCGCCGCCAACGCCCGGTACAACGTGGACATGACGGTGGATTTTAACGCCGGTAACTGGAGCAAGCGGCTGACCATCACTCCCGACAACGCGGATGTGCTACAAATCGTCGAGGCGCCCGCCGGAGCCACGATTGAGGTGTCGGGCCAGGGCGAAGGACAGGTCGTGGTCCAGGCAGTCCGTAGGTTCAACATGCCCACCGTGGTGAATGCCGTGAGACCGGTCTTCGACATCGACGTCGACTACGGTACGGATCACGTGGACGTGGACGACCTGATCACGATCGCAGCCGACGTGACCTTCAATCCTCCTGAGTTCGTGGAGGCCGGAATGGTGGTGTTGGACGTCGCCATACCCACCGGCTTCAGCCCGGTGGCCGGGTCCATCGACCGTATGGCCGAAGCCGAGCCCAGGATTAAGCGTCACGACGTGGCCGGGCGGAAGGTCATCATCTACATCGAAGATATGGCGGCGGGGGAGACCCTGTCCGTGGAGTTCCAGGCGCGGGCGGTCTTCCCGGTGAGGGCTGAGCCGGTCACATCGGCTGTGTATTCCTATTACCGCCCCGAATGGCGGGGCCAGGCCCTGGGAGGAGCCATGAAAGTTGAGGGGTAACCGGCCCGTTTAGCGAATAGCCATCATCTCCAAACCATGCAAGCCGGAGATCACACCCTAAAGCCCCCTATGGCAAACGGAGATTACACGCTAAAGCCCACTTTATGGAGCGCGGAAGCTACACCCTAAAGCCCTCCTTTCGGAAAAGGGGGGTTGGGGGGATTTCCTCCGCTACTGCAAGAAAACAATGGCGAGTTAAGCCTTAACGGGCTCAAGCTCCCCCATTTCTGATCTATCCCCATCCACCGGGACGCCGACTCAAACCCTCACATCCGCCCGTGGCTGATACCCGGCCGAAATGCCCCTTCAAAAATAGGGACAACAACCCACTATGCGGGGTATCTCACCCTGATTCCCACTCTCGCTATCACCCCGTCCAGGCGTGCCTTATCAACTCCTCCTCTATGAGGTCGGCGCCCCAACCGGGGCTGTTCGGGATGGTCATACAGCCATCTACGATCTTGGGTTGCTCGGTAACCAAGTCGTCCTTCCAGGGCACGTCGTCGATGTCTATCTCCATGATCCGCACGTTGGGCAGCACGGCGCAAAGGCTGGCGCTGATGAAAGTAGACATGTGGCTATAGTAGTTGTGCGGCGCGACGTTTAGCTGGAAGACCTCGGCCAGGTCTCCTACCTTCTTCGATTGGGTGAATCCGTTCCAGGGCACGTCGACCATGAACACGTCGGCGGCTTGCATCTGAAAATAGGGCAGGTACTCCCGCATGTAGAAAAGGTTTTCACCAGTGCATATCTTGGTGTTGGTCGACTCTCTTATGCGCCGAATGCCCTCCGGGGAGTACATGTCTATCTCCAGCCACAGCATGTCGAATTGCTCCAGCATTTTGGCAATGCGGACCGCGCTCTCCGGCTTGAAATTGAAGTTCAAGTCAAGGTTGATGTCCACGTCCGGTCCCACTGCGTCCCGGAAGGCGCCGATCAGCTCTTCGACATGACGAAGCACAGGGGTAGTGATTGCGCCGTCGGTACTGCCCGGGCCCAGGGCGAATCCTCCGCCATACACCGTGGCGGGGTCACCGGGCATTACGATGTTGGTCTTGAGCGCCGTGAATCCCCGCTGGACGACTTCCCGGCCAAGATCGGAGATATCCTCCATCGTGCGGATGGGCGGAGTGCCCAGCAACTCCGGGTACCTGGCTCGGCTGGTGCCGCAGTGCGACCAGTAGACACGCACCGTATCCCGTGTCGGCCCGCCGAACAACTCAGTTACCGAAATGCCCAACGACTTGGCTTTGACGTCGAGCAGGGCGCAGTCGATTCCGGCGATGGCCTTGGCCACGATCCCACCTGGGCTCTGTCTGGAGGCCCGGAACATATCCCACAAACGCATTTCGTACGCCCCAGGGTCCCGCCCGAGGAGCGCCGGCGTCAGGTCTTTGATGGCGCCAACCACCCCGTTGGGAGACCTGGGGTCGGTGCATTCGCCCCATCCGGTGATGCCTTCGTCTGTCTCCACTTTTACGAAAATGAACGGGCGCCAGCCGCCGTCCACCAAAAACGGTTCGACCTTGGTTATCTTCATTGACCAATCTCCAGATCGGGATTTGCCTCCGGGAGCAGGAACCAAAATACGCCCAATCCCGCAGCTAAGCCGCCGGGATTGGGCGCGTTATCCGGCCACAGGACGCTTTGGTTGTGCTACTTGACGGGCTGCTTGGTTATGAGGAGATGTCTGGCGTCGCTCAGCAACTCATCGTCGGACCGTTCCAGGTCTATGGGGTCGCCGTGGGGCTGCGGTACCGGGTAACCCGTGCGGTAGTAAAGCTCGACCCGGTTGCCTTCCGGGTCTAGAAAATACATACCGAAAGCGTTGCCATGGCTTACTATCCGCTCGATGCTCGCCTCTTCTTCCGCCTCCAGCCTGTGCTTGTATTCGCGCAAATCGGCGATGGTTGGGACCTTGAAGGAAATCTGCTGGATGACGTTGGTGTCCTCGTTCTTGACCCGGCCCTTCATCAGCACGAACTCGTGGTGCTCTGACACGGGGTCAGAACTCATGAACACCATTCCCCGGCCTTCCAGGTCTTCATCCGCGATTTTCAGGCCGATAACCCTGCTGTAGAAGTCCCGCTGTTTCATCAGGTCTTCCGCGTAAATCCCAACATGCCCCAGTCCAGTCGTCTCAGCCATACCTCTTGACCTCGTTCAGAATAATTGGATGCTGCATTATACCATCCAGGAGAATTC
Source organism: Dehalococcoidia bacterium (assembly GCA_965197545.1). Taxonomy (GTDB): domain Bacteria; phylum Chloroflexota; class Dehalococcoidia; order Lucifugimonadales; family UBA3495; genus CATOSP01. The sequence goes on along the minus strand of CBDANJ010000007.1, from coordinate 400,112 downwards.
CCGAATCATGGCCAGCCGCCGTGATTCTGGCCAAGCGCGGGATTTTCTCTGGCCGGGGCAACTACACCTCGCGATAGGCGCCGCCCCGCTGCTTGACTCTTTCAATTGAGGAGAAGTCGCCGGTCTCCACCCGATAACCCATGGGCTGAGGCGGGCGGGTCTCCAGTCCTAGAAGCTCAACCACCCGCGGGTTGGTGTAGTAGCCGTTATACGCCTGGCGCACCAGTTGGTCGAAAAAGGCCAGGTGGCCCGCTTCAACCTGCTGAAGTACATGGTCCTGTTGGTCTCCGGTGAGTTCTTGGAAAGCCTTGGAATACAGGCGGGACGCCTCGGCCTCGATGTTCATCAACCCCTCACCAAACAGCCGCTTGCGCTGGGGCGCGCTTCCGGCAAACCCGTCCAGATAATCGACGGCAATCTCGCCGCCGGAGGGCATCTTGTCGTTGGAGGGGATAATCCTGTCCAGGACCCTCTTGACTAGCTCCCGTTGGTCATCGGTGAAGAAACGCGTGGATGTTGCCATTTGTGCACCTCAGTCCAGGAGATGCCTGGAGTTCTGCTTGAAGTAGTCCGCAACGTGCAAGGCGATGGCCTGAATGGTGGAGGTAGGGTTCACGGCCCCAGCCGTTACGAATACGCTGCCGTCGATGATGAATAAGTTTTTCACATCGTGGCTCCTGCCGTACCCGTCCACCACCGAATTGGAGGGGTCCGCTCCCATACGCGCCGTACCCAGCAAATGCCACCCTGCGGGACGCAGCAGCGGATTGACCGTCACCTGCGCAGCCCCGGCGGCCTCCAGCACTTCGGTTGCCCTGGCCGCGCCGTGCTCCATCATCCTCAGGCTGTTATCGCTCATGGTGTAATTGACCTTGGGGGCGGGAATTCCATCGCTGTCGGTCAACGCGGGGTCGAGGGTGACCCGGTTATGGCGCTCCGGCAGGTCTTCCCCTATCACGGCAACGGTGATGGTGTTGCCGAACCGCTGGTCAAAAACCTCATGATGCCTGGCTCCCCACGGGACTGGAGTCCGGTCCGCGAACCCTTGGGCTGTGATCGCGGGGCCGGAGCTGCGAACCACCTGGAATGCGTACCCCCTCACGAAGTCTCTGGAGGGGTCGGTCTCGTAAAATTCCGAGCTTATAATCATGCAGCCCAGGGGGCCCTTGTAGCCTTCCAACTGCTCCTCGAAGACCCCAGTGACCATCGAGTAGGGATGGAACATTAAATTCTGGCCCAATAGACCGTTGGAATTTCCAAGGCCGTCCGGGAACAGGCTGGACCGGGAGTTTAGAAGCAGCCTCGGGGTGCCGATACCGTTGCACGCCATCACTACTACCCGCGCCTTCTGTCTCTGGACCCGTCCCCGGGCATCGTAATAGACTGCTCCGTCAGCCAGACCGTCTTTGCCGACGGTTATCTCCCTTACCCGGGCGTTGGTCTGGAGCGCCGCACCGCTGGCGATGGCCTTGGGCCAGTAGGTAATGTCGGTGCTGGCCTTCGCTCCTGTTGGGCAGCCGATTTCGCAGGGACCGCAGTTGTTGCAGGGCCGTCGTCCGTCGTACGCACGTGTCAGTATCGCGCTGTCCGACGGCCACCAATGCCATCCCAGCCTGTCGAAACCCTTGACTATAGTGTCGCCCGCCTTGCCAAGTGGTATCGGAGGAGTCTGCCGCTCGGTCTTTGGAGGGTAAGCGGTATCGCCGGTGATTCCAGCCACGCCCATCATCCGGTCATTGAGGCTGAAATGGGGCTCCAATTGCGCGTAACTAACCGGCCAGTCGTCGGCCACCCCATCCAATGACCTGACTTTGAAGTCGGAAGGGTGCAGCCTGGGGAAATGGGCGCTCCAATGTATCGTGCTACCGCCGACGGCGTTGAACATGAGCGGCGCTATGGGTGTATCGACCTCGTTGACCGGGTAGTCCTGGGGCAGCCCGCGAACGTTTGGGTTGGGGTTGAAATCGGTCTGCCGGTGAATCTCCCAATCGGACAGGTAAGAAGTATATGCGGCGGGGTCCATCCAACCGCCCTGCTCCAGGCAAAGCACGCTCATCCCAGCCTGGGTCAAGCTCCAGCTGAAGGCCGCCCCGGACGCTCCCGCGCCAATTACCAGCACGTCTACGGTGTCGTCATTCTGGGCCATAGTTCCTCTTTGATTCGATCATCGAAGGGAGAGCTTTAAGATGACCCCCGATGGCTTGGTTAATCCAAAACCGTGACTAAGCGCCGTTCACGTCATCAACATCATAAGCGCGGCGGAACATCTCAAGTGTTCCGCCGCTTTTGTATACGCTCTTTGAGAGACCTAGGAAACCTCTGAACAAGTCGCCCGCACGACCATTTCCCCTATCTGACGAGGCTCAATTCAAGGACTTATTCAGAGTATCCCTAGGTCAAAGTATTTGGTCCAGAGCCGCCAGAGCATTTTCCATTGGGGTGAATCCGTTTCCGCCGACTTGACCTTAAGCCCGGCCCTCTCCGCATCATTCGCGCCAAACAGCGCAGCATGGGACTGAGGCACCTCGATCAAAGGACCACGAAGCGCATCCACAAGTTGTTGGATTTCGTGATCCTCCCTATCGGGATTGCTACGCAATGCTTCTCGGAGCATATCTTCTGTGCTGCCCAAAGCAGATCTGGCCTGTTGGACCATGACCGCCGTCACATCCCCCAACAGCGAGACATGGACCGGGTAAGTTGCGGGTGATTGTTCCACCCTCTGAAGCGCGTCTTCTACTGCCGCTATTATGTCCTTAGCAGCCACCCACCCGCGTCCGTGAAAGAATTGCGGATCGACCGGTCCCAGATCACCGGCAGGCGCCATTATTATCTGATGCCCGCCTACCGCTAATAGAGTAGCAGCGCTTTTGGCCTGGTCGGGAACAATGATTGTTAGCTCTCGGCAGCGAGACTGGGCCGACCGCGCCAATCTCACGGCTACTTCCCCCACGCCTCCGGGAGAATTGATCATCAAGTGCAGGTCTTCGTTAGGGCTACAATCGTAGAGAAGTTCCTCGAGAAAAGTGACACTGTCGTAATAGATGACATCAATCATCACGATAAGTCGACAGTTGACGTGGTTTTCATATTCCCGGATCAACTGTTGCCGAGCATAGCGTCCCGCATTCTTCGCGTGAAACAGGGGGCTCTGCGGAGGTTCCTCGTACGGTGGGAACCCTTCTGTAATCAACTCGATCCGAACAAGTGAGTCTTGAACGCCACAGATTTCCCGCGCCGAGCTTTTGTGGCATCCTCTTTCACTCTCTTAGCCATGGCAATCTTGGCCCTCCAGTCGGTGTCGATACCCTCCGGCGCCGGAATCAAGTCGTTGCTGTTCTTGTTTGATTTCTTGGAGGAACTGTCCCTTACCGCCATACAGTCACCCCCTGTTTTATTATACTCTTCATCATATCTTCACGATTTAGTGCATAATGATGATATGCCGCCGCGCCAAGATGGTCAATGGACAATCTACACCCCCGGCAGGTCCCAGCCGGTCCAGCGGCACAGTGCCTTGCCCATGATTAGCTCCTTGTCCTCTTCGGTCAACCAGGACAATTCCTCCGTGAACATGGTCACGCACTCTTTCCAGGAGCAGGGCATCCGCGTGATATCGGTGCCCCAGAACATGCGGTCGGGACCGAATGCGTCGTAAATTTGGTGGACGTGGTCGTGAATATTGGCGTAGGGGTAGGGTAGGGACGAGTAACTTGGCGCACCCGACGCCTTGACCGCAACGTTGGGATATTTCGCCAACTCGATCAGCTGGGGGAGAGTCTCCCATGCGGCCGCATCGGTCGCGCCCCCAGACCTGCCCATGTGGTCGACGATGAGCTTGAGACCAGGATGACGCTCGGCCACCTGGCCCACCACCGGCAGGAATCCGGCGCAGGCCAGCCCTACGGGAAGGCCGGCTTCCTCTGCCGCCGGCCACAACCAGTCCATCGTGCCGTCCGTAGGCCAGGTCTGCTGGTGCGGCTGCAAGAAGGTGAACCGCAGACCCAACATCCCTGATTGCTGCTTCCAGCCGTCGATCAGCGCGGCGCTGGCCGGGTCGTCCAGCGGGAACTTGCCCAGGACGGCGAATTTGTCCGGGTGTTGACTGGCTGCCTCGACCGCTATGGCGTCGGAGTCAGGGTCCCAGCCGGGAGGATGGATCACCGCCGCATCCACTCCCGCCTCCGCCATGCCCCGGAGCGCATCCTGCGCGCTATAGGAAGTTATCTGCCTGTGGGCGGGATTCGTCGGCAGATTGCTCCCCCAAAGGTGTATTTGCGAATCAACGACTAACATCGGTCGCGCCTCCTCGTAGCTGGTAAGGGAATCCTTGTCTAGGTAGTCCTTATCTATCGTGGGGTTTGCGTTCGCGAAGGATTATACATAAGTCCGGGCGTCCCCATCTCAAAAGGTGTAAAATCCAGCCACCAACCCATAGACGCTCTCATGGAGCCAGGAGAGAAGACCTTGAAGATCATGATGAACGCCAATCTGGACGAGCTGACCGAAGAACAGATGCGGCGGGTCCAGTCGGTTTCCGAAGAGAACGAGATAATCGTCGCCCGCACCCAGGAAGAACAGCTAGCCCAGGCTGGGGACGTCGATATCGTATTCGGCTCCTTCAGCCGGCCCCTGTTCGAGGCGGCAACGAACCTCAAGTGGGTGCAGACGGAGGGAGCAGGCATAGACAACCTGATGTTCGAGGAGTTCGTCGAGAGCCCCGTCATCCTGACCAGCGCCAAGGGCACCGTGGGCCCCCACCTGGCAGATCACACCTGGGCGTTGCTTTTGGGGCTGCTCCGGGGCGTGGGACGGGCAGTTCGGGAGCACACCTGGTCAAACAGGATGTCCATCCGTCGCGAGACCTGGGAGCTTGGCGGAAGGACTCTTGGAATCGTCGGATTGGGAGGCGTCGGTCTTGACGTGGCCAAGCGGGCGCCAGGCTTCGGCATGGAAGTGATCGCCGTCGATCCCGAGCCCGTCGAAAAGCCGGAATTTGTGAAGGAAGTCTGGGGCATCGACCGGTTCTACGATCTGCTGGAGCAGTCAGACGTGGTTTCCGTGTGCTGTCCCCTGACACCGAGGACCCGAGGCCTGTTCGACCGCGAGGCTTTCCGCCACATGAAACCGGAATCCCTGCTTATCAACGTCACCCGCGGTCCCATCATCGACGGTGAAGCTCTGCTGGAAGCCCTTGAGCAGGGGCTCATCTTCGGGGCGGGCTTGGACGTAACATCACCGGAGCCCCTCCCGGAAGACAGTCCCCTTTGGGACCACCCTCACGTCATCATCACTCCCCACGCTTCCGGGGGTTCGCCCCTGCGGTTGGACCGCACCATAGACCTGTTCTGCGAAAACCTGCGCCGGTTCTCGGAAGGCCGGGAACTCCTGAGCATTATCGACAAGCAGAAGGGCTACTAATCCCACCATCCCAGACCCACTATTCGAGAGGCCGAACGATGAAATTCGGAATTTTCATGCTCATGCAGTCCCCGGATATGCTCCCCTCATCGGAGGTTTACTCCAATGCCATCGAGCAGGCGAAGTTGGCCGACGAGTTGGGCTTTGATTACGTGGTGGCCGCGGAGCACCATTTCTCCAGCTATGGTTTCCTGCCCAACCCTCTGATGCTGATTTCAACCCTGGCCCAACACACGGAACGCGTGCGGTTCAGTACCGCCGTGGTCGTGCTCCCCCTGCGGAATCCCATCCACACCGCCGAAGAGATCGCCATGCTGGACCACCTAACCAACGGACGGTTGGAGGTGGGTTTTGGCACGGGATACCAAGAGTATGAATTCCAGAGGTTTCAAAGGCCGTTGGACGAGAACCGGCTCATGTTCGAGGAGTCGTTGGACGTCATTTCAAACGCGCTGGCTCACGCGCCGTTCTCCCATGAAGGCCGTTACTATCAAATTCCTGAGACCACCATACTGCCTAGGCCGCTGCAGCAACCCCACCCGCCTTTCTGGAGGGCAACATCCAGAGTCGAGAGCATGGCCCAGGCCCTCAAGCGCGGCATGAACGTCATCACCGGCGGCACCGCCGGTTCGACCCAACGAGTGGTTGATTCCTGGCACATGTTCCAGGAAGCGGCGCAACTTTCGGGGCGGCAATGGCCCCTGGAATTCATCGTGCAACGCGGCGTCTACGTGACCGACTCCGAGGAAGACGCGAAAGAGCAGTTGCCTCATGCCGTATGGCACACACGGAGCGCAAGGGGGCTACGGACCAACACCCTGCGCGTCGACGCGGGCAAAGCCAGGACCGACCTGACTATTGGCCTTCCAGAGGAAGATGACCCCGGCCACCTCTATGCGGACTGGTTATTCGGGACTCCCGATGTAGTCGCGGAGAAGGTCCAAAGCCTTACCGAAGCCACCGGCATGACCTACCTCAACTGCACCTTCTCCCTGGGACAAATCCCCCACGATAAGGTGCTTCGGTCCATGCGGCTCTTTGCCACGGAAGTGATGCCCCGGTTCCGGGACTACATGCCAGACCAGACCAAGTACGCGCTCCGGGCCCAGGCCTAGTTTCAGCGGCATCGTTTCAGCGAGGAAGTGTTATGGCCGAGACCGATTTGCTTGACGCTACCATCACCCAGGTCAGCCAACTAATCAGGAAACGGGAGCTTTCCCCGGTGGAGCTGACCGAAGCCTGCATCCGCCGGAGTGAACGGCTGGACCCAACTCTCAAAGCGTTCACAACCCTGGCGTCCGAATACGCCCTGGGAAAGGCGAGGCAAGCCGAAACGGAGATTGCCGCAGGCCGGTACCGGGGACCTCTGCACGGCATCCCCTACACCCTAAAGGACGTGATCGCCACTAGAGACGTCCGGACCACCTTCGGCAACCCCAGGGAGATAGATTTCAGACCGGACAAATCAGCGGCGGTCCACAATCTGCTGGAAAGCGCGGGAGCGGTGCTCCTGGGCAAGGTTTATTCCCACATCGGCAGGGGAGAAACCCCGGTGATGTGTTACAACCCGTGGGACCCTTCCACCAGCCCCGGAACGACCAGCGGAGGCTCGGGCGCGGCGGTCGCCTCCGGGATGGGGCTGCTTTCCATCGGGACCGACACCGGGGGGTCGGTGCGCCACCCTGCCAGCAACTGCGGTGTGGTGGGGTTCAAAGCCACGTTCGGCCGCATCAGCCGTGCGGGTGTCTGGGCTACCTCGTGGACCACGGACCAGGCCGGCCCCCTGACCAAGACGGTGGAAGACAATGCGCTCGCTATGCAAACCCTCACCGGCTACGACCCCGGCGACCTGGTAAGCATCAACCTGCCGCCAGGAGACTACACTTCTACGCTCAATGGGGGAGTGCGCGGTCTCAAGATCGGAATCCCATCGGACAATTGGGTCTGGAGAGAATGGATCAACCAGGATGAGGAGGATGCGGTCCGCAAAGCCGTGGGTGTGCTGGAAGAGCTGGGGGCGGAATTCCTGGAGGTTAGTATCCCCCTCAGCTATGAGGCGCGTAATAACTCCCTGGCCGCAGAAGCCCCGGTCTGGCTCCGAGACAATTTTTCCGAAGACGCACTCAAGGAGTGGGTGGAAGTACACCCGCAACTGGAACGGGGATATGAGCAGTCCTTCGCCGAATACATTCACGCCCAACAGACGCGAATGGCGATTCGACAGGAAGTCGTCTCGGTCCTTCAGACCGTGGACGCCATCGCGATGCCCACCGGCAGCACCATCGGAGACAAGTGGGACGCCACCTCCGCCGTCATCAGGGACCGGACTGTCCCTGCCCGGTCCCGCGCAGTTTACCTGAACGGAATGGCTAGCCAGACGGGATTGCCCGCGATCTCTGTCCCCTGCGGTTTCGCCAAAGAAGGCCGCTTCCCGGTTGGACTACAGTTGGTCGGACGTGACCTGGACGAAGCCCTTCTGCTGCGTTTGGCTCATGCCTACGAGCAGGCAACCGAATGGCATAACCAGCATCCTCCACTATAGGGACCATGCTCGATATCTCATCGTTAGGAACGGACTGAAATGGCGGGAGACGTGAACCGGCAAATTACCCTGGGCTCAAGGCCCGTGAACTACCCCAGGGAATCGGACTTCGCCCTGTTGGAAACTCCGATTCCGGGACCTGGTGAGGGGCAAGTCCTCGTGCAGACCTTATGGCTGTCCCTCGACCCCTACATGCGGGGACGAATGAGGGCAGCCCACGCCTACGCCACCCCAATGGAGCTGGGTCAGGTCATCGTCGGTGGCGTCGTGGGTAGGATCATCCGCTCACGCACCCCGGCCTTTTCCGAGGGGGAGATCGTAGAAGGGTCCCTGGGCTGGCAGGAGTACGCGGTCTCAGACGGAAGCAACCTGAGGCGGGTGGACTTGGGGCTTGGGCCTCTCTCAACCGCTTTGGGAGTCCTGGGTATGCCGGGAATGACCGCCTACTTCGGCTTCCTGGAAGTGGGCCAGCCGCGCACGGGAGATACGGTGGTCGTATCCGCGGCGTCAGGCGCCGTGGGCCAGGTCGTGGGACAGATTTCCAAGATCATGGGGTGCCGCACGATAGGCGTCGCGGGCTCTCCGGCCAAGATCGACTACATTGTGAACGAGCTTGGCTTCGACGCGGGTATCAACTATAAGACTGAAAGCGTGGCCGGCGCATTGGGCGCGTCCTGCCCCTTGGGAATCGACGTCTATTTCGACAACGTCGGCGGTGACGTAACCGACGCCGTCTTCGACCACCTAAACTTGGGAGCCCGCCTCTCCCTTTGCGGCTCTATCTCCCAGTACAACCAGGACGAGCCGGAGCCTGGACCTAGTACTACAGTTGCAGAACAATAATGGGTAGAATTGAGGCATTCTAGCGGTGGTGAGGCGGTGGTTTTTGTTGGGAGAGATGAGGTGGCGGAAGTGGCCCGGTGGGCTGAGGGTATCGACCGGGTACACGAGTGCATTGCGGGGCGGTTCCGGCGTCCCGAACCACGTCGGCGGTCGCTGGACTATCTGAAAGGGCTGCTCAGTCCGGTGGAGCGCAAGAACGGGTGGCAACTGGCGGAGCAGGCCGGGGACGCCACACCCTATGGGGTGCAGCATCTGCTGTCAACCTACATCTGGGACGCGGACCTGGTTCGCGATGATCTCAGGGACTACGTGGTGGAGCACTTGGGCGACGCCAACGGGGTGTTGGTGGTGGATGAAACCGGGTTTCTCAAGAAGGGGAACAAGTCTGTGGGGGTGCAGCGTCAGTACAGCGGCACGGCGGGACGGCGGGACGGATCGAGAACTGCCAGATTGGGGTATTCTTGACCTACGCTACTGCCAAGGGGAGGACCCTGCTGGACCGGGAGCTTTACCTGCCCCAGGTGTGGGCCGATGACCAGGAACGTAGGGAGGAGGCTGGTGTGCCGGAGAAAGTGGCGTTCCGTACCAAGCCGCAACTGGCCCGGCGGATGCTGGAACGGGCGGTGGAGTCGGGAGTCCCCTTCGGCTGGGCCACTGGGGACGAGGTCTACGGCAATGACCGCAACTTGCGGCTGTGGCTGGAGCGGCGAGACATTCCCCACGTGCTGGCCATCAAGAGCAATGAGAAGTTATGGGCTTGGACGGACAAGGGTCCGCGCCAGGTGCGGGCTGACCGGCTGGCGTCTGGGGTTGAAGAGTCGGGCTGGGTCCGGCTGAGCGCCGGTGATGGGGCCAAGGGTCCTCGGGTCTACGACTGGGCCTTGGTGGATATTCGGCCCCTGAGGGAACCTGGCAAGGGGTGCTGGCTGCTGGCCCGGCGCAGCGTGGCCAAGCCCGAGGAACTGGCCTACTACGTGTGCTACGGCCCGGCGGGAACAACCCTGGAGGAACTGGTGCGGGTGGCCGGGACCCGGTGGGCCATTGAGGAATGCTTTGAGGAGGCCAAGGGACAGAGCCTGCCCCCGCGAAGGCGGGGGTGGGACTGGACCAGTACGAGGTGCGCCGGTGGGACGGCTGGTACCGGCACATCACCCCCGTGTCGTGGCACGGGGCAGGCTCTGGCGATGCTGGCCCACGCCTACCTGGCGGTGGTACAGCATCAGGCATCGTCGCAGGGACGTCTGGGAGAAAAGGGGGCTGCCCCAGTTTGGACGAAAGGCTGATACCGCTGACGGTGCCCGAGGTTCGGCGGTACTCTACCGGCTGATATGGAGACACCACCCTAAGGACGAATCAGTGCTGCGGTGGTCCCAGTGGAGACGGCGGCACCAAGCAACGGCCCGGCGCTGTCATTACCGACGCCGCCTGAAACTCCTCACCACAATTCTGCAACTGTAGTACTAGGGCCTGTGGACATTTAACCGGCTCAAATGAGGAGGGATGACATGGGCCTCGGCATTTTCTATTCGGCTTTTGAGGGAGTACGATATTCCAGTTCCGTTGGTATCATCATCTCAGACCCCACACCCGGACAAGACCCGCAACGTTTCAATCAAGGATTGGACGACGCCACCGCAGTCTTGCAAGCCATCAAAAAAGAAATTGACGACTACGGAGCCTGTCCCATAAGCCAGGGTCGGTTTCGGATATCGTCAACAAGAGCCATATAGTCGCCATAACTGATTCATATCTATGCGTGTTACGCCAATTATCAAGCTCATTGTGACGCCTTACATCTCTCCCCAACTTCATGGGACAGGCTCTACGGTGATTCAATAATCCTCGCGTAACCCCTGAGGCCCCGATGATTACCGGGGCCTTTTGGCGACCGGCGCGGCGCGTCTGCATTAGAAGTGGTCCAGCGATACCCGGCAGCAAAGACCTGTTCAAATGTCTGTTCGCGGAAGCGCAAGGGCCGCTGGTTGGCAGCTAGAGCAAATCGGTCGAGAGAATCCTGGTAAGGGAGGGATTGAGCTGTGTTCATTTGGCGCCCCTAGCTGGTGGCGCGGTTACGCGCTGCTGTTGGTTTTCCTTTGCTGGGTGGACCCGGCGGTGAATCTTTACTTGAAATGGTGGAGGTATACGGTGTCAAGGTTCAGGCTTTGGTTTCCATTACTGTGCTGGCGACGTTCCTGTTGATGGGGACGGCGTCTGCGGACGGGCCGCCCCCGGGAATTGATCCCGAGCAGCCGAGGTATGACTGGGGGCCTTACGACTCCAGCAAGATGGGCGAGCCGCCTGATGATTGGGATGGTCAGGTGGGGAGTTTCGGCCAGTTCTTGGTTGCAGAATACGGTAGGAGCAGGGCTACGGCGGGAGATTGCACTTATGACACGAGGGTTGACAATCCTCATAAGTCCGCTGGCCAGGTGTCGGTTCATGGCTGGTGGGAGCGTGTGTCGGTCACAGGTTGTCCGAGCCGTGCTGATGTGACAACGGTGCTTCAGGCCGTGGTTTGCGATTCCTGGAGTGAACGCTGTTGGTGGTCTCAGGTGGCCAGGGATGAGGATCGCATTAGACCTGGTGGAGGCAGGGGCAAGAGAGTGACTGCCAGGGTCAACTGTTCATCTGACGCGCTGGTTGGGTTCAGGGGTGTGGCTGATGTTGACCTGCCGGGTATATGGGATCCCGGGAATGTGGCTTACTCTCGTGAGGTAAATCTGACATGCTATCCTGATCCCTAGCGGTTGATAGGAGAGAGCGTTGTATACGTTGTCTACGATATTTGTGGAAGCGTTTGGGGAAATGGTCCCTGACGGCGACATCGACGCCAGGGAAGAGGACCTGTATAGTGTCTTCAATAGCCGTTCTGAGATGATGGGGCTGCCTGGGACGTTAGCTTCTGTGTCGGGGCGTTCTCCGCTTTGGGGCATGAATGAAGCTGAGTTGTCGGAGGATTCCGAAGGGGAGCTGATTGAAGTTCCGAGCGGAAGGGTTGGCTACGTGCAGGTGGATACGGAGTTTGATGCTGTGCGGGTCTTGGTCCCTCTGTTCCAATGCTTTGGCGACGCTCTCTCCAGGTTTGGGACCTTGGAATTGACTGCTGTTCAGGTAACGGTTGGCAACTTGAAGCCTTGTGCTGAGGCTTTGGTCAAGGAGCTAAACTGGTTCAACGTGCGGCGAGATTTGCTTCCCTCGGCTCTGGTTACTTGTAGTCAGGAATTGCTTGGTGGTGGAAGCATAACGGACGTTGCTGCGGAGCTTTCCATGTGGAAGGGGACCTTCAGGTATGGTGCTGCTGTTGAAGCGCCAGGTGGAAGTGGTGTGGTGATGCCTCCTGAGGCTGCCTTTTCCATTCCTGTATCGCCTGGGTTTGGGGGGCTGTGCATCCCTGTGGTGTTACCTGAGTGGACGTTTAGTGCCGCGGCTTGGGCGATTGCTTTGGTTGTTGAAGCGGTGCGGCTCAGGAACCGCGATGTCCGCAATTTGGCGGTCCGGTTGACACGAAGAACGTGATCAAAGGAGAGGCCCCGGCTTTAGAGCCGGGGCTTCTTTGGTGGAGGGTGATGCTCCTTTGGTTTGGATGTCTGTTTGGCTCTAGTCCAGGAAGGACCGGATGGACCGCCTGGAGGCGTCGTTGTTCGCCCCCGCGAAGCTGGCCAGGCTGGACGCTGAGGAGCCCGGGCGGGCCATGTTCGGAGCGAATCACGCTGCCAAGACCACAAGGACAAACGACGGGTAAGTTAAATGTCCACAGGCCCTAAACTAATACCAAGGTGAAATACGCATATCGAGGAAGCCAATCGGCGGCACTGGACCGCTTTCCAAGTACAGGTGGAAGAGACTCACCGTACCATCCAGGCTAATTTTCCTCTCCCCACAAATGTAGATTTCACCTTGGCTTTAGTTTAGGAAGATGGGGCTGTTGGTGGGACGCCAAGCGAAAGCCGAGGGGTTTCTCGTCAGCCAGTTCCGCGACCGCCATGACGAGGGCCGCCGACGTATCGCCGCCTGGATGCGGGAAGGAAAGATCAAATACCGGGAAGATGTGGTGGAGGGCCTGGAAAACGCTCCCAGGGCGTTCATCGGACTGATGTGGGGAGAGAATTTCGGCAAACTGCTGATAAAGGTGTCAGAGGGGTAACTCGGGCTCTACGCCACCGTATAGTCAGTCCAACCGGGTTATGCCGGGGCAGTTGTCGAAACCCCGGTCGAAACTTAGGACCTCAGTAATTCCCGCTCTGTACATCACGGCCACGTGGATGGCATCTCGCGCGGATATGCCTTGGACTGACTCGATTAGAGTCCTAGCTGCCCTCACTTCTAACCGGCTGAAACTCAGCACCTCGTCAGCGATGTAATCTAGCGATTCCAGTGCATCGTCCAGCGCTTGAAACCGGTTTATCCTCGTGTAACGGTGGAGTAATTCCTGGTAGACCTCGACGTCGGTGACCAAGCGCTGTCCCTCAGCCTCAAGTTGACTTATCAGCACTATAGCACGGTCCTTATTACGATGAGCGGCCCCGGCCAGATACATGGGAATGTTAGAGTCTATGAATACCAACTCTGGCGCCGCCCTCTCTCGATTTCCTCCAACATGACCTCTATGTCCGCGGTTGGATGCGTATTCGGGTCATTGCACCTTTCAGCAATGGCCATTATTTTCGCCATCTTGTCTTTTCTAGCCTCGGACTCAACGCGCCAGGACTTGCTTATAGCGCGCCTTACCCACTCAGCGACGCTGACGCCCTGCTTCTTTGCCGAAGTCCGGATCGCCAAATATTCTTCCTCGTCAACGAGGACCTGTAATCTCTTAGCCATACGTTAAGTTTATTTGACCTGCCTTCGTAAGGTCAAATCCCTGGACTACTTTGGACACCACCCTTGGATGGTCGCCCACAACACTCACGCCGCCATTCACTCGCCGCTCACCGCCCTCTCCATCCATTCCGAGATCCTGGGGATGGCCTGGGTAATAGCCCGCCGGTTCAGGACCAGGCCCCAGTGAGTCGCGCCCTCCAGAATGAGCCGGTCCGATTCGAGCCAAAGGCCGTCGTAGACCTCGCTGGGCCACTGCCGGTCCATGTCTCCCGTGACGATTAGGAATGGACAAGGCATGGTTTCGATGACGATGCCCCGCCGACGCTCGTCCCTGGCGCGGCGGGACTCCCGGCCCAATGACGCCAGAGCGATTTCACGTTCTTTCCGGTCCAGATCCGGCATGGCAGGCTGGTTGTCTGGATCAAGGCTCGTTATGCCGTATTCTTCCGGCCCGAACTCCCCCGTCCGCAGTTCCACGGACGGGTCTTCCGACCGAGACGGCATGCTGGGGGCCAAAGCAACGCAGGGCACGCCTATTCCCGCCGCCGCCACCATCATTGCCACCAGCCCGCCCATGCTCCAACCCATTACGACCGGCGGACGGCCGACCTCTTCCACAACCCGGCGCACGTCGGCGGCGTAGTCTTCCATGCCCGTCTGGGTTAGGTCAGCCGGATCGTCGGGCCCGTGGCCTCGTAGGTCCACGGCGTATGAAGGCCACCCCAGGCCAGCCAACTCCCGTTGCCAGAATCTCCACACGGGCGATGAGTTCGCCGCACCATGGACTAGCACCACCGGGGGACGGCTCGTAGCCGCCTCCGGCACAACCGCCGACGCTCGAATCGCCATGACGACTCCTATCTGGAAGGTAATGTTGTCCAACCTACATACGGGACCGGGTGATGTCAAGCCATTCTCCCGCTGTGCTTGATTGCGGCTGGGCTGGTCGCTAACATTGAAGCATGGCGAAGGTCGATAACGTATCCGGTCTGGCGATTAAGGTGCGTGGCCTGCGAAAATCGTATGGCCCTGTAGAGGCCGTCCGGGGCGTGGACCTTGAGATATCCGCCGGGGAAGTGTTCGCCCTCTTGGGCCCCAACGGTGCGGGTAAGACGACCACCATCGAGATCTTGGAAGGGTATCTAGACAAGACCGCAGGGGAGGTCTCGGTCCTGGGACACGATCCTGCCAGGAATGAACGCAGCTTCAAGGAGCGGATCGGCATCGTACTCCAATCCACGGGTGTCGAGCCGTACCTGAACGTGCAGGAGACGATCGACCTGTTCCGGGGCTACTACCCGAATCCCCTGCCGCTGGACGATATCTTGACCGCTACCGGCTTGACCGAACAACGAAGGGTCAGGGTCAAGCGGCTCTCCGGAGGACAACAGCGCCGCTTGGATGTGGCTATAGGGCTATCTGGCAATCCGGAGTTGCTTTTCCTAGACGAACCCACCACCGGCTTCGACCCGTCGGCCCGTCGCGGCGCTTGGGACATGGTCAGAAACCTGAAGAGCCTTGGCAAAACAGTTGTGCTCACCACCCATTACATGGATGAGGCGGAAAATCTGGCGGACCGCGTGGCCATTATGGTGCAAGGGCAGATAGTGGCCCAAGGTACCCCCAGCGAATTGGTCCGGGGCAACGGGTCAACAGCCATTCGCTTCAGGCTGGAGTCCCGCGACCTCCGGATGCCCGCCGAAATTGGCGCGGAACCCGCCGGTGACGACGGCCGCTACACACTGACGACGGATACCCCGACTGAGAGTCTGCACCAGTTGACCGGCTGGGCGATGGAGAATGGGATGGACCTGGAAGAGCTATCGGTAGCCCCGTCTTCCCTGGAGGATGTCTTCGTCGAAATTGCCGAGGCTGCCCGGGGGGAGCAGGTCAGCCAGTGAACGGCTTTTCGCTCGCCCTGAGGCAAGTCAGGTACGAGAATACCGCCTTTTGGCGCAACCCTGTGGCAGCGGTGTTCACCTTCGTTTTCCCCTTCATGTTCCTCGTCATCTTCAACATGCTGTTCGGCAACAACGACATGACGCTGCCCGGCGGCACCGTCAAGACCTCGACCTTCTACGTGCCGTCCATCGCCGCGCTATCGGTCATCGGAGCCTGCTACACCAACGTGGCGATGGGGGTCTCCTTGGCCCGGGACCGGGGACTCTTCAAACGGGTCCGCGGCACGCCGCTGCCTAGCTGGTCACTACTGTTCGGAAGGATCGTCCACGCAATGTTTCTGGCCGTCATTCTGGTGGTGTTGGTCGCCGGGGCGGGCGTGTTGTTCTATGACGTTGACCTCCCCAGCAACACCCTCCCCGCGTTCCTGGTGACCACCGCCCTGGGCGCCGCAACTTTCTGCGCCTTGGGTTTGGCCATCGCGTCTGTTATCCCGAACGCGGACGCCTCTCCCGCTATAGTCAACGTCTCGGTCCTTCCTTTACTGTTCATCTCCGACGTGTTCATCCCGTTGAACGAAGCTCCGGACTGGATCAAGACCTTCGCCGACATCTTCCCGGTAAGGCACTTCTCAATAGCTCTGCAAACCGCATTCAACCCCTTCGAGACCGGCTTGGGGTTCGAACCCTGGCGGCTGTTGGTCATGGCTGGTTGGCTGGCGCTGGGAACGCTGGTGGCCGTGCGGTTCTTCCGGTGGGAGCCGCGCCGTTAGGATGCGGGCCGGTGGTGAATTGGCGTTCCACTTCCCGCCCGGGCAATCGCGTTTAGGCAGCAAGCCCCTGGTCCATCAGAGGTGTCGGTAGGAGACCGGAAAGGGCAGGGAAACGTCTTCGAGTTCACGGCGTTCACGGCGCGTTAAGACCAACTACGGACCTATCTGTCCATGGTCTCCAAGGTCGTCATTACCCTCTGCTGCAGGGTCTCGAAGACTTCGCGCACGCTGCGGCGGGCGTCCACAGTCTCGAACCCATACTGGTCCGCCAGATTGCCGAACTCCCGCAGTAAGGAGTCCTGGTATCGGACAAAGCTGGCGTGCCTGTCTGACTCCCGCAAGAAGTCCTCGCCCGACTCCCAGTGGTCAAGCTCGCGGCTCGATAGCACCCTGGGCAATAGGTGGTCGACGTCGATCTCCATGTAGAACACTTGGTCAGGCACCAGCGCAAATTCCAGCACATCGTCCAGCCACCGGGCGGGAACGCCCCGCACGCGGGCCCTGGCGATGATCGAGTAGATGTAGCGGTCAACCAGCGCGACCTTGCCGGCGCGCAATGCCGGAATGATGCTCTTCTCCAGCCGGTCCCAAAAATCGGTGGCGTAGAACAGGCTGAGAGTCATGTGGTCCAGCGTGTTGCCCCGCATGGCCCGGTCGATGCCGTCCCCGGTCAACTCAGACCGGCGGAACCCGGTATCCAACACGGCGTAACCCTCGGTCTCCAACCACTCCTTGAGCAGGGCAATTTGGGTCGAGCGGCCCACCCCGTCCGTGCCTTCGATGACGATCAAACGCCCGGGCATGGAGTTTTCGCCAAAGCCCAGTGGGGTGTGACCATAAAATCTAGGCATACTCATAAGTAGCTCTCCCCAGCTCCCCGCATTGACCGGCTGTCTGGCCTCACCGGTCTGTCGAGCGGCGGTGGTGGACCAGCTCCGACTATGTGGGAAGACCTGAACTAAATATCAGGTGCGGACGTAGGTTCGAGTTGCCTGCTGGGCGTTTCGTGGCGTATGTAGCGGCCAGTCAGTCCGGATGTAGTGAGGGCTTCGTGCACGTCCTGTCCATGAATCTTCATTGCGCCGGGTAGCAAGGGCTCGACGTATTGCCGCACCAACTGCTGTTGAGCCGAGATAGGGCGAGTCGCATCAATCGTCACGAGGCCATACTCCTCTGTCAGGCTATCGTATTCGTCGAGCAATCTTCCTTGAAAGGTGCGAAACGAGTCGGCCCGGCTGCCCGAAAATCCCATATCCTGGCCCGATTCGTAGAAGCCTATTTCCTCGCGGCCCGCTACGATCCGGCTGATCGATTCTTCCAACGGCACCTTGAAATACAGCGCCAACGACGGCGTGACGGCGAAGGAATAGACGCGGCGCAGCCAGTCGCGGTTTACACCCCGGGCCGCATCTCTGGCGAACGCCGTATAAACATACCGGTCCGCCAAAACGATGGTCCCGGACTTCAACGCCGGAAGCACCTGTGTATAGACCCGGTTGGCAAAGTCCGCGGCGTGGATCAGGCTGAAGGACATCGGAGTCAGCATCCGCTCGTCCTTCCCCCGTTTGGTGGTCCGCCGCACAATGGGCGAGGAATTCCACTCGGTGAATATCGTTACGAAGCCGAGGCTATTGAGCCATTTCCCCAGCAGGTCGATTTGGGTACTCTTGCCTGAGCCGTCGATTCCCTCCACGATAATCAGCTTGCCGGGATACTCCCCGTCGTAGGGATGTTCACCGTAGCGCTTCCCCATCGGGAAGTTGGCGCTGACATGATGGTCGGTCATCACTCACCTCTGCGGATATGAATGGGTTGGTTGAATTCTGTCTCCCAACGTTCTCCGATACCCGCGGCGGACGCCTTCGACCATGCGGGCGTGACCACGCTAACCCCACCACCTTCACGGGAGATGGTTACGGACTCAGCGGGGCAATCGGGGGCAAGCCGCCGGTCCAGTTCATCAGCAACCAGTAGCGCGACTGCGGCCTGGCCCATCCTCCGCTTGTCCTCGGCTGTGAGCAGCGGCGTATTCCGGAATTGGCGCGGTACGCTCCCCCGTTCCGCCGTTAGCAAAATGGCAGCGATCTGGGCGGACTCCCGGTGGCTAAACCCCGGCAAGTCCGACCGGGAGATCACCGTCGCAGTCCGGTTGAAACGGTTGTAGAAATCAATCGCACTGCCAATGTCCAACACCAACGCGGCGCATTGCAGGGACGAGGTCAGACGGGCGTGAGGGCGCCGCCAGCCAGCGGCAACAAGCCTGCGCGCCAGATTCGCCCGGCGGGGCCCACGCTCTGAGAAGCGAAGCGCGAATCGCTGGACCAAGCCCGCAACGCCTTCGATTCGCACCGTTGAACGCATCGGCAGGGTGATCTTGCTGTCTTCCGGAAGCGGCCATGGATGACGGGCCAGACCTTCTCTTAGCCCCTGCCCCGAAACCATTATGCGGTCCGCGCCTGCGTGTTCCAGAAGGGCTTGTGCGACCACCGCTCCGCCGACTATCGAATGGGTCCGCCCAGGGTTCATGCCGGGGAAGCCGGCCCGCTCATCTCTAGTGGCGCCGGCCAACCAGCCGGTGAGATTGGCCAGACTCTCGGCGCTTATGCAGTAGCCGTGCATCTTCAGGACCGGGTAGGCAACGCGCCTTCGGTCCAGCCTTGCCAACAGCCGCATCGAGCCCCCTGAGCCTACCAGCGTGCCAACCGGACCTACCTCTGGCAGATGCGCCGACTTCAAGTAGTCCTTGGTGTGATTGAAGGCCGCAGTCACATCTTCGGGTGTCGGCTGGTCTGTGAGTTGGAACTGGTTGGCGATGCGCAAGCTGCCCAGTGGCAAGGAATGAAGGCTCTCCAGCGACCGCCCGCCGAACCCAACGACTTCCAGGCTGCCCGCCCCCAGATCCGCCATCAAGCCGTCGTTGACTGGCAAGCCATGCACGGCCCCGATAAAGCAATATGCGGCCTCTTCGAACCCGCTTATCACCCGGAAGGGCACACCAAACCGGCGCGCCGCCGACTCGGTGATCTCAGCGGCGTTTAGGGACTCGCGCAACGCTTCGGTCCCGACGGCGTGGATGGTGCCCACGCCGTGGCCCACGCAAACTTGAACGAAGTCTTCAACCGCGTCCAGGGTGCGTTCTACGCTTTCGGATTCCAACGCTCCGTGTCCGCTTATGTGACTCATCAAGTCCAGGTTCATGCGCTGTTGGGCGACCACTTCGATGCCTCCACCTGAGTTGACCCGCATTACCACGGCGCGGGCAGACCCAGAGCCGATGTCGATCACCGCCGTGACCGGGCAGTCCGGCGGGTTCCCTTGCGTCGCTGCCAATGTAGGCTCCGATTCGGGAGAGCCTAATGGGTTGCCGAGTCCTGCGCCGGGGTCGAGAACACCCCTATGTCCTGTAGGTCTTGACTGCATAATCGAAATGACGACTCGCGGGACCTTGCGAGCAGCGGCCCCTCCCATCACACGTGATACCGAGATTTCAAGCGGAGTCTTTCGGCTGGAGCAACATGCTCCAGTGGGGATGATAATACAGGCCCAAATCTATAGCAACGTGTCTCCCAACCCGCTTTGGGCGCGTATCAGTCCCCGAGTTTCCCGGCCTTCTGCGGGGCCTCTATACTCCGGTCTTCATACGACGCAAAGCCCCTGGTCCGCCCCGCAGGGCCTTTTCATTTTCGGAAAGGTGTCCCCTCTCCTTATAGGAGAGGGTTAGAGTGAGGGCGTTCCCCCGTAAACTGACTTGCCGCAGCTACTACCATTGCTGGGAGAGTTGTCCCTCACCTCAGCCCTCTCCCCACGGGAGAGGGAGAATGAAAAGGCCATGTCCGCCCCGGAACCTCTCTACCGCAAGGTGGGAAAAGCTGCTATAGTTCACTCTTACCGTTACAGACATACGGAAAATCAATCGAAGACCCCTCGTAACACGTTGCCGTATTGGGCATCCATGTCCATATCTGGGGGTCTGTGGCGGGAGTCATCAATGATTTCGTAATCGGAGAACGTGCCAGTTGGTCCAGGTTTCGGCGATGCTCCCGGCTCGTAGTTCAGAGACAATAAGCAGGGAAACGATCAGAGAGAAGGAGGCCAATCATGATCCGATCTAACCTTAGCACCGGTCTCAATAAACTCACCGACGATCTCCTGGGACTCGGAAGCATGGTGGAAAAGGCGCTGGCCAAGGCTCTCGACGCCCTTAAAAGCAGGGACCTGGAAACCTCCGCTCAGGTGATCCGGGAAGACGACTTGATAGACGAGGCTTGCACCTCTCTGGAAGAAAACGTCATCGAGCTGATCGCCTCGCACCAACCCGTTGCCAGGGACCTCAGAAGATTGATTGCCACGCTCCACATTGCTGAGGAACTGGAGAGGATGGGCGACTACGCCGAAGGCATCGCCAAGATCAGCTTGATGATGGGTGAAGAGCCTCCTTTGAAACCGCTGATCGACATCCCATTGATGGCAGAGAAGGCCACTGATATGCTAAGGCGCAGCCTGGACGCGCTTGTCCACGGGGACACCGTCGTGGCCAAGGCCGTCTGCGACTCCGACGACGAGGTCGACGACCTGTACGACCAAGTCTATCGTGATTTGCTCGCCTACATGGTGGAGGACCCGGGTACCATCCAACGGGCAACATACCTGCTGTGGATCGCCCACGACCTTGAGCGGGTCGCCGACCGGGCGACCAACATCGCCGAACGAGTCTTGTACCTCGAAACTGGGAAACTCGATCCGGTCAACGCGCCTGACTAAACATTTAGCTAATACAACCCGCGAACCGCTCAAATAGCAAGATGGACTCGTTAACAGAATGGTAAGACCCAATTGGTACGCCGATCACCCCGCCGCTTGCACCTGTTCCGTTTGTGAGGACAAGCGCAATGTCCACCGACTGGTGGACCGGAAAATTGGGAGAAACGAGAAATGCCCCTGCGGCAGCGGCAGGAAGTATAAGCGTTGCCACGGTAGATAACGCCTGAGACCCGGTTTCTCGCCCCTGGAATATTCTGAGACAGAACGTTCAGCGGACTTGGGACGGCGTTTCCCGTGAAAACCGCAATCCTTCCATCCTCCTACGCCAAGGGCTCTCTGATCGTCTATTGCGTGCCTAACCCAGGCGGATCCGTCATCTAATTCTCAGCTTGCCGCACCCCACCCGCCCGGCACAAGCGGGCGGGTTTAGCCGGGTTGACTCACGGAAGACCCTGCCTCTTACGCGGCATTGGCGGGACTATCGGTCATATTTCCTCTTTTTGCAGACATTGGTGTAGAACGTATTTCGTCACGATTTAGCCTAATACGGCATGCTTACAGATACCCTGCCAAGTTCACTTACACAATAATTGACATCAACATTCACAACACCATAGAATTGCCGCACATCGCCCCATCCCTAAGTCTGGACACCGATATCGGAGGGAAAATATGGCGGACTACGACATCATCATCCGAGGCGGGACCATCGTCGATGGCACCCGTACACCGCGTTACGTGAGCGACATCGCAATCAAAGACGGGAGAATCGTCAAGATCGGCGGTCTTAACGGCGGCTCCGCGGACCGTGAACTGAACGCAAAGGGCCTGATCGTGGCCCCGGGTTTTGTTGATCTTCACACCCACTACGACGCCCAGATTTTCTGGGACCCCTACTGCACACTGTCCGGGTGGCACGGCGTGACCTCCATTGCCCTGGGCAATTGCGGGTTCGGTTTCGCTCCTTCCCGCGTCGAGGACCAGGACCGGGCCATGCTGAGCATGACCCGCAACGAGGCCATCCCCTACGACGCGATGAAAGAGGGTATGCCCTGGAACTGGGTTACGTTCCCAGACTTTATCGACGCGCTGACCAACACCCCCAAAGGCGTGAACTGCCTCACCTACGTGCCCCTGACTCCGCTGTATGCCTGGGTCATGGGCTGGGACGAGGCCAAGAAGCGCCGCCCCACCGAGGAAGAGCTACAGGAAATGGGCCGCCTCATCCACGAAGCTATGGACGCCGGCGCCTGCGGTTGGTCGGCCCAGGTGTTGGGGGCAAACTCGGTGCAGCGTGACTACGACGGCACTCCCATGATCACCGACATGCTGTCGGAACATGAGGTCCTCACGTTCGCCCAGGTGCTCCGGGACCGAGACGAGGGCTTCATCGAGTTGGCCTACCAGGAGACCGGCGAGGAAGGCCGACCGCTCGGTGAGGAGACCCGTTTGTTTTTCGAGAAGGTCGCCGAGGTTTCAGGCCGGCCGGTGCTGTACCAAGCGGTATCCCCCAACTCCGTTCACCCCGAACAGCACCGCGAGCGCATCCGCTGGCTGGAGAGTTGCGCCGAGCGCGGCCTGCGGGTCTACGGCCAGGGCGCCACGCGCCGCGGCGGGTTCGAGTTGACCTTTGAAGACTGGAATCTCTTCGACGACACTCCCATGTGGATCGAGGTCACCCTGGGTGACAAGGCCACCAGGAAGGCCAAGATGTCCGATCCGGAGATGCGCCGAAAGCTGAAGGAAGAATGGGACTCGGGCAAGCGCCCCGTCCAGGTCACCCCTGGCTCCGTCGGCAGTCTCCAGGTAATGACCCGCAAGGTCAAGATCGACATCGGGGCCGAGTCCGACTTTACCCAATTGCCTGCCAAAGTGTCCGCCGGCGGCGCGGACTACTTCCTGGTTAATACCCGCGACGGCTACAAGCTGCTCTCGGTGGTCTGCGCGCACCAGGGCGGCTGCGTCGACAACGACGGCGACAAGTTCGTCTGCGACACACACGGCTACGAATACGAACACGATGGCGGGCGCTGCATTACCAACGGAGAGTTGCGCCTCAAGTCCTTCGTCGTCAACGCAGTCGACGGGCGCATGATCGCCCTGGCTCCGGACGAGACCGACTCCTCCAGCCCGCAGGCCGGGCAGACGGTGCAGCAGATCGCCGACGAGCAGGGCAAGCACGTCATCGACGCGCTGCTGGACATGTGCGTTGAGGACGACCTGGCGACGGAGTTCTACGCCGAGACCCAGGGCCGCGACACGGCCCAGTTCACCGCCGAGGTGTTGGACTCCAACCACATCGTCGCCGGAGTTTCCGACGGGGGCGCCCACGTCAAGTTCCTGACCGCGGGCATCTATCCCACGGACATGCTGACCTGGTTGGTGCGGGACGAAAAGGTCATCACCCTGGAGGACGCCCACTTCAAGCTGTCCTATCTCCCGGCCCACTTCGGAGGCTTCCGGGACCGGGGCGCAATCAAGGCGGGTTCTCCGGCAGACATAGTTGTCTATGACCTGGAGAAGCTGGAAGTGCTTCCGTCGGAGGTCGCCGAAGACCTGCCCGGCGGGGAATGGCGGCGCATCCAGAAGGCCAAGGGTTACCGCTGGACCATGGTCAACGGCGAGATTACCTTCGAGGACGGCGAACCCACCGGGGCCTTCCCCGGAAGGCTACTCCGCAACGGCCTGGGATAGCCATCTCCGGACCCATCCAGACCTCGGAATCCCAAGGGCCGCAGGTGAGAGTCTGCGGCCCTTTCTGCGGCCCTTTTTGGAAGCGGACGCGCCGAGGTGGTATTATCCACCAGTCGAGGACCGCCGTCACCCCAGCCCTAACCAAAAGAGGTTGCCAACCCGTCGGCTAAACCGCTAACTCAAACAGCAGGTGCAGGAACAGCTATGAAATACGACGTGATCGTTGTTGGCGCGGGCTCCGCCGGTTGCGCCATGGCCGCGCGGCTTTCGGAAGACCCGGAAAGGTCGGTGCTATTGCTGGAGGCGGGGCCCGACTACCCGGACATCGACAACTATCCCGAAGACCTGAAGAACGGCTACCACTCCGAGTTGGCCTCGCTGCACGACGCTCCCCACAACTGGTCCTTCGTCGGCAAGCCCACTGACAACCGCCCCAACGACATGTACGCCCCCAGGGGCAAAGTCGTAGGCGGCACCAGCGCCATCAACGGCCAGGTGTTCCTGCGCGGTCTGCCCGAAGATTACGACTCGTGGGCCGCCCAGGGCAACGACGAGTGGGAATACGTGAAGCTCCTCCCCTTCCTCCGCCGCATGGAGGCTGACCAGGACATCCATGACGACTTTCACGGCAACGACGGGCCGATGCGCGTGCGGCGGCACAAGGAAGAGGCATGGGAGCCGTTGATGTTCGCCTTCCGGGACGCTTGCATAACCGAGGGATTTCCATCTGGCCATGATATGAACAACCCGGACTCCACGGGCGTCGCCCCATTGCCGATGAACAACGTGGCTGGAGTCCGTCTCAGCACCGCGCTTTCCTATATCAACCCGGTCCGCCATCGCCTCAACCTGACGATCCGCCCCAACGCCCTCACTACCCGGATACTGTTCGATGGGGAACGCGCCACCGGCGTCCGGGTGGAAAGCGGTGGAGAAGCCTTCGAGGTGGAAGGTGAACTGATAGTCCTGTCGACCGGTTCTATCGCATCGCCCCACTTGCTGATGGTGTCTGGAGTCGGGCCGAGGGAGCATCTGGCCAGCGTGGGAGTACCGGTGGTCCGTGACCTTCCCGGCGTCGGGCAGAACTACCGCGACCATCCCCAGGTAGGCGTGACCTTCAGCGCCCAGGACGACTTTCCCATGAACTTCGATGCGCCCAGGACCCAATTGGGACTGCGCTACACCGCCACGGGCTCAGACCTGCGGAACGACATGGTGCTTTTCCCGACTACCTTCTCTACCCCTATGGGTGACCTCACTGGGCCCGGTGAGGACTTCCGCATGTCGATATTGCTCAATCTGGCCAAAGGGTCGGGCCAAGTGACCCTGGCCTCATCCGACCCCCACGACCAACCCCTCCTGGAGTACCGGTTCTTGCAAGAACAAGCCGACGTGGAGCGGCTCAGGGACGGAGTGCGGCTGGTGGTTCGCTTGTCCGAGAGCGAACCGTACCGGGGCATCAAAAAGGAGCGTCTGGACCCAACCGATGAAGACCTCGCTTCCGACGAGGCCCTAGACGCCTGGCTGCACCGAACGGTCAGGACCTCCCAACACCTGGTCGGCACTTGCAAGATGGGGCCGGCCTCGGACCCGATGGCCGTGGTGGACCAGTACGGCAAAGTCCACGGTCTGACCGGGTTGCGCGTCGCCGACGCCTCGGTCATGCCAGACGCTCCCCGCGCCAACACCAACGTGAGCACCATCATGATCGCGGAGCGGATTTCCGAGTTCATCAAGGAAGGGCGATAGGGTTGAGCCTCTTCTCCTTGGAAGCGCGGATTCAACCGGCCGTTCCGGCCTTGGCTGCAACTACCGAGAAACACGGGCCAATCGGGGCTAAACGGGAGTTATCATGAAATACGACGTTATCGTAATCGGAGCTGGCTCCGGAGGATGCGTGGTCGCGTCACGGCTGGCCGAAGACGCCAGCCGGTCGGTGTTGCTGCTTGAAGCCGGACCGGACTATCCCGACTACCAATACTACCCAGATGACCTCAAGTACGGGTACAAACCCGACGCCTCCGCCCAGGGCGCTCCCCACAACTGGACCTGGTGGGCCCAGGGTTCCGCGGACCAGCCGGATATGTTGCCCGCACCCCGAGGTAAGGTCGTCGGCGGCACCAGCGCCATCAATGGTCAAGTCCTGCTCCGGGGCGTTCCCGAGGACTACGACGGTTGGGCATCCCAGGGGAACGACGAATGGTCGTTCATCAATGTCCTGCCCTTCTTCAGGAAAATGGAGACGGATATGGACATTACAGACGACTTCCACGGCAACGAAGGGCCAATTCCAGTCCGCCGTTTCAAGAAGGAAGCCTGGCTGCCCTTCCAGGAAGCCTTCGTGCGGTCTGCCATGGAATCCGGGTACCCGGAAGACTACGACATGAACGCTCCTGACTCCGGTGGAGTCGGTCCCATTCCCATGAACAATCCCGAAGGCGTGCGCATGAGCACCGCCCTGACCTTCCTGAGCGCGGTACGCCACCGTCTCAATCTCACGGTTCGGGCCAACGTGATGGTCCGGCGTATCCTGTTCGAAGGCAAGCGGGCGGTCGGAGTGGAGGTCGAAAGCGGAGGCGAAGTCTACCAGATCGAGGCGGGCCAGATCGTCCTTAGCGCAGGCTCGATGGCGTCGCCCCAATTGTTGATGCTCTCCGGCGTGGGCCCCGCTGACCATCTGCGGGAGATGGGCATTCCGGTGGTCCATCATCTGCCGGGAGTGGGTCAAAACCTTCGCGACCATCCCATAGTCGCCGTGATATGCGAGGTGCGGGACGACCACGAGCAGGACCCCCTCGCGCCCCGCACTCAGACCGGTCTGCGCTACACCGCCACCGGCTCTCCAGACCGCAACGACATGCAGATCACTGCGTCGTCCTTTTCCACTCCCATAGGCGGAGCAGACCCATTTGAACCCGGTGGTGTGCGTATCCAGTGCATTTTGGAATTTGCCGACGGGGCCGGTGAAGTGCGGCTCTCAGCCAACGATCCAAGCGTCCAACCTTCCTTGAACTATCGGTACTTGGAGTTGGAGCGCGACCGGGCGCGGCTGCGGGAGGCGGTCCGTATCAGCATTGACCTGCTGGAACACAGCGCGTTCGGCCCAATAATCGAGAAGGTCTTGCAACCCTCGGAAGAAGACCTAGCCTCGGATGAGTCCCTTGACAGTTGGATGCGCAAGACGGTGTTCAACACCACTCACGCCTCTGGCACCTGCAAGCTTGGTCCGTCCGGCGATCCAATGGCGGTGGTGGACCAACACCTGAACATTCACGGACTGGAAAATATCAAGGTGGCCGACGCCTCGGTGATGCCCAACGTAATCCGCGCCAACACCAACTGCACCACCATCATGATCGGCGAACGCTGCGCCGAATGGCTCAAAGCGGGACAGTAATTGGCAGCGGCATAACTAGGCGTCGGCGTACAATCGCCCCAGTTCGCACAGGTGCTCGCCTTGTCCCCCCGCCAACTCAGGAGGGACGAACACCGGCGCCCAATATAGCTCGAATTCTATAGGCGGGGAGCCATCCCAGGCGTGGTCTTCGTAATGCCTCCACCGTTGGGACGGTGGCCCAAGCAACTCCAGGTGATAAAAGGAACGGCGGTGCATCTCCCTGGACTCTTCCCGGCGGACTTCCATCAGTTCGTCACCCAGGAAGCTCCTGAAGGTCAAACCTAGCAGTCCAGTCTCTTCCCGCGCCTCGCGCATCACGGCGTCTTCGAGCCTTTCACCGTCTTCCACCGTTCCTTGAACTACCTGGACCCCGGCTCCGGGAATCCCCACGTGCTCAAAGACTAGCAGCCGGCGCTCAAAGGTGATGTACTCGACAACCTTATGGATAGTGGCCATGCCGGCATTGTACCACCAATCCCCGCTCCCCCTGAGCCAGTCTTATAATTCCCCGTGAGGAACGGATATCGGCCAGGAGTGTAGGTGCGTTGTCGTAAAGGCGCATATAATGGTTGAGGCCAATCACACCCACCGGTATTCATATCGCCAAGAACTTGTGGGACAGGCTCAGGGGAAAGAGGGTTAGGCGAGAGCATAGTATCTTCCGCAGCCGGGCGGGACAGGGCTGAGACGATGACTGGATTTGACGGGTTTCCACTCGAAGAACGGCAGGGGATTTACCGGGCGATCTACGCGAGGCGGGACATTCGAGCCTTCCGGGATGACCCGGTGCCGCCGGAGGTGCTGGCCCGCATCATCCAGGCCGCCCATCATGGCCCTTCGGTGGGATTCATGCAACCCTGGGACTTTATCCTGGTGAGCAACTGCGAAACACGGGGCCGGGTCAAAGACCTTTTCGACCGGGAACGGCGGGCCGCCGCCCAATTTTTCGACGAGCCGCGCCGTTCCCAATATCTTTCCCTGAAGCTGGAGGGCATCATGGAGTCGCCGGTGAACCTTTGCGTCACTTGCGACCCCACCAGGGCCGAGGAGGTTTTGGGACGGAACTCCATGCCGGAGACGGACGTTTACTCCACCTGCTGCGCTGTGCAAAACCTCTGGTTGGCCGCCCGGGCAGAGGGGGTGGGAGTGGGTTGGGTCAGTATTCTGAAACGGCCCCAACTGCGCCAGTTATTGGGCATCCCGCCCCACATCATCCCAGTGGCCTACCTGTGCCTGGGGTATCCGGTGGAGTTCCCGGACGAGCCGCTGCTCCAGTCAGCGGGCTGGCGGGACCGTTTACCCTTGGACGCCCTGGTACATTACGACGGTTGGGGCGGCCCGGCGGCCCCCGGCGTTTGGGAAGAGGTTCGGGAAGCGTTGGCCGCCGACGATGACGGCCCCGGTTAAGCGAATTTGGGGAGGAAGGGGCTTGTTGAAGGCGGCGTGCGGGTATTTTATGATTCGCGCAGTCTCTTATAATAGTGCGCGGCAATGCTCCTCTCATTCACCGGGCTTTCCATGTGGATTCCACCGCATCCGGAGGCAGATTGGCGGATCTCACGCCCATTCTTGAGGTCCGAGACCTTGTGAAGGACTTCGGCGGTGTGCGGGCCGTGGGCCATTGTTCCCTCCAGGTTATGCCGGGGGCGATCACCGGGCTCATAGGCCCCAATGGAGCGGGCAAGACCACCCTGTTCAACCTGGTTTCGGGCGCGACTCACCCCACCAGCGGCCAGATCATCTTCCAGGGACGCCGAATAGACGGCATGGAGATGCACCGGACCTTCGGCCTGGGCTTGATGCGCACCTTCCAAATCCCCAGGGAGATGAAGCGCATGACGGTCTTGGAAAACTTGATGCTGGTGCCCGCGCCCCAGGCCGGTGAGAGCCTCTGGACCTCCTGGCTAATGCCCTGGCGCGTGTTTCGCGAGGAGCGCGGCATAGAGGCCCAAGCCCAGGAAGTGCTCACCCTTGTCAGCCTCTCCCACCTGTCCAATGAGTACGCGGGCAACCTGTCCGGCGGTCAAAAAAAGCTGCTGGAGTTGGCCCGCACCCTGATGGCCGATCCCAAAATGGTGTTGCTGGACGAACCCGGCGCGGGGGTCAACCGCACCTTGCTCCGGCAGCTATCCGAAAACATCCTCCGGGCAAGCGTCGAGCGGGACGTCACCTTCGTAATCATCGAACACGACATGAAATTCATCATGGCCATGTGCGACCCAATCATAGTTATGGCCAACGGGGCGGTCATCGCCCAGGGGACACCGGCCCAAGTCCAGGAGGACCCGGAAGTGCTGGAAGCCTACCTTGGAGGCACGGTCCATGGCGCTGCTTGAGGCGTCGGATGTCGTGGCGGGGTACGGGCAGACGGAGATCCTCCACGGGGTCTCTATCACCGTGGACCAGGGCGAGGTAGTCACGATCATCGGACCCAACGGCTGCGGGAAGTCCACCCTTATGAAAACCATCGTCGGGCTGGTGAGGGTCCGCACCGGCAGCGTAACGTTTCAGGGCTCCGACATATCCACCCACCCGCCGGAGCGGATCGTACGGACCGGACTGTGCTACGTCCCCCAGTCCAACAACGTGTTCCCGTCGCTGACAATCCGGGAAAACCTCGAGATGGGGGCCTTCGTCCGCTATGATGGCTACGACGGACGCATCGAGGAAATGTTCGAGCTCTTTCCGGACCTGGCCGCTCACCCAGGCCAAAAAGGCGGCAGTCTGTCGGGCGGCCAGCGGCAAATGCTGGCCATCGCCCGCGCCCTGATGTTAGACCCTGTGCTACTTCTATTGGACGAACCTTCGGCAGGGCTGTCCCCGGCCATGATGAACACCGTGTTTGACCGGATTCGCCAGATCAACCAGTCCGGTGTCGCCCTGCTGCTTGTAGAGCAAAACGCCAGGGACGCACTGCAAATGTCCGATAGAGGGTACATCCTCGTTGCCGGCGAAAAGCGCTTGGAGGACACCGGGAAGGACCTGTTAAGCAACCCGGAGGTGGCCAGCCTATATCTGGGTGGATAACGTCCGCTAGGATCAAGGAACTTGCGCCGCAGCGACTTTCTCCCGGATACGACTTTCTCCCGGGTCCATTGGACCTCTATGACAACTCTGCAAAACACCGCTAGACGCTTCAACCGGGGTTGGACACCGGCGCGCACAACCGCCGCGATAATCCTGCTTGCGGTTGCGGTCGGCTTCCTTCCCTTCGTCAAGATGGGTCTGGTGGTCAACGGCGTGTTCCTCGGGGCCATCATCGCCCTGGGAGCCGTGGGGCTGACTCTGATCTACGGCATACTGAACTTCGCCAACATCGCCCACGGCGATTCCATGACCCTGGGGGCTTATATCGCCCTGTTCTTCGTTGGTTACTTGCTGCCTAAGATCGGGATTGAAAGCGCCGGGCTTGGCCCTTTCTCCTTTGGATACTCACTGCTAATCGCCCTGCCAATCGCGGTGGCCGCGGTTGCGGCGGGCGCTATCATTCTGGACGTGGCCATCTACCGGAGACTCAGGGAGAGGGGAGTCAACGCGGTCGTATTGGCTATGACCTCTTTGGGGTTGGCCATCGCAATCCGGGGATTGATTCAGATCATCTGGACCGGTGAGACCCAGCGTTTTCCAAGGGAGTCGCGCCAAGTCTTCCACCTTCCCATGGACGTGCGCATCCCCCCTGACGCCATCTTTATCGCCTTCGTAACCATCGTCCTGGTAGTCGCCGTCTATGTGGTCTTGACCCACACCAAGATGGGCAAGGCTATGAGGGCGACGGCGGACAACCCGGACCTGGCGCTGGTCAGCGGCATCGACACCCGCCGGGTAATCTGGTGGACCTGGGCCATCGGCGCAGTGCTGGCCGCCACCGCCGGAATACTATTGGCGGTCTTCCAGGCCCAGCTCCTGCCAAGCATGGGTTGGAGGTTCCTGATTCCCCTGTTCGCCGCGGTAATCCTGGGAGGAATCGGCAACCCCTACGGCGCGCTGGTGGGGGCTTTCCTAATTGGTGTGACCTCCGAAGTCTCGACCCAGTGGATCAACCCCAGCTATAAGCCCGCGGTCGCCTTCGCGATCATGATCGGGATGCTGCTGGTGAGGCCGAGGGGCATTTTCGGAGGACCCAGGAATTGACGGCGGCCGTAACGAAATGTCGCGTAACCGGAGGACTTAACACGGCATGGACATAGTCGGCATCCTCAGCTACGGGGTCGGCTTCGTCATAATGGCCGGAATTTATTCGGTGTTTGCCCTTGGGCTCAACGTCCACTGGGGTTTCACCGGGTTATTCAACATCGGCATTGCCGGGTTTTTCACCCTTGGCGCATATACTACCGCGCTGCTGACCACCCAACCGCCCGACCCCGCCCTGTTCGAGGACTTCGTATTCGGAGGCAATTGGTCTCAGACCTGGTTCTTGGACCTGGGAATAGACCTTTGGTTCTTCCTGGGAATTGGAGCGGCGGCGGCGGTCTGCGGCATTGTGGCCCTCGTCATCGGCTACGTCACCCTGCGGCTGCGGGACGACTACCTGGCCATTGCAACTCTTGGCATCGCCGAGACGGTGCGGCTGTTCTTCCTCAACGAGAAATGGGTGGCCAACGGCTCCAAGGGGCTCTACCGGATACCGGCGTTCCTCGGAGACATAGTGGACCCGGCGCATTACGATTACCTGTACATCGTTGTTGTGCTGGCAGTCCTGCTCGTCCTGTATCTCGCTGTGGACCGGGCGGTCAAATCTCCCTGGGGAAGGGTGCTGCGGGCGGTGAGAGAGGACGAAGTTGCGGCCCAGGCAAGCGGCAAAGACATCTTTAAGTTCAAGTTGCAGGCGTTCATCCTGGGGGCGGTCATCATGGGCATCGGCGGCGCGCTGTTCGCCCACCATTTCCGGTTCCTCGCCCCCCTGACATTCGACCCTCTGCTCGCTACATTCATAATATGGGCGATGCTGATGGTAGGAGGGTCCGGGAACAACCTAGGGGCCATCCTTGGAGCGTTCATAGTCTGGGGAATCTGGTCGGGGACCCAGTTCCTCCCCGGCATCTTCGCCGACCCCAGCCTGCGGCTCTTTATGATAGGAGTATTGATAGTGGCGGTGATCCTGCTCCGACCAGGCGGCATCCTGGGGGAAGAACGCCGCATAGCGCGCAGGCCCGCCGCACCAGAACCAGCCGCCCCACAGGCTGAGAGTTGACGAAGCATACAGCCGCGGCCAGCGCTGGCCGCGGCTGCTTTTCGCCACTTGGGTCAGAGGGCGTTACGGGACCTCGAACCTGCCGGTGGACTTGATCTCGCCGTCCTCCACCTTCCAGATTTCGATGGGGCCGACGACGTCGCCGTTCTCGTCGAAGTCCACAGGACCGGCGGCTCCCTCATAGTTGATATCCTTGCCCTCGGCGATGAGGTTCAACGCTTCGCGGATGCCGTCCACTCCGGGGCCGACCGCCTGGCCCGGCGGGTTTGAGATGGACCGTACCGCGTCCCTGATGGCGGTGGAATCGGTGGTGCTTCCGGCCTTGGCCGCCGCCAGCGCGGTCAGGACTACCGCGTCATAGGTCTCGGCGGAGAAGGGATGCTTCGGCTCACCGGCTCCGAAGGAGTCTGCGTAAGACTGGTTGAACGTGGCCAGCGCGTCCGTCAGCGGGGACCCCTGAACGGTGCCATAAGTGCCTTCGAGTACGTCCCAACCGACTACTTCCATCATCTCCGGCGACTTGGTGGCGTCGACGAACAAGAAGGTGTCGCCGTACCCGCCTTCAATCGACTCTCTCAGGTAGACTTCGGCCTGTCCGGGATAGCTGATGGTGACCAATACGTCGGGATCACCTTCAGTTGCCTTAGCCAATTCTGACGCGAAGGTGGGCGCGCTGTCTTCGTGGGGGACCTTGCCAGTTACAGTACCACCCAATTCGGTGAAGGTCGCTTCGAACTGGTCCGCCAAGCCCTCACCGTAAGCGTTGTTGATGTACATGATTCCAGCGGAATCGTATCCCAACTCGTTGGCCAACCGCCCAAGGATGATGCCCTGGGCCGCGTCCGAGGGGGTGGTGCGGAACAAATAGTCATCATCCTCCAGTACCGTCACTCCGGGAGAAGTGGACGCTCCGGTGACCTGGAGAATCTTCTTGGGCGCCGTCACCGACTGGGCAACCGGGATCGTGACACCGCTGGCAAGCGCGCCGATTATGGCCACGGCGTTTTCGACGTCGATCAGAGCCCGCGCCGCATCGACACCCTGGACCGGGTTCACTGCGGTGTCCCGGCTGATAATCACCACCGGGGCGCCCTGGATGCCTCCGGCGCGGTTAACGTGGTCCGCTGCCAACGCGGCCGCGTTCCGGTGGGTCGGTCCGAAGTAGGACAGCGAGCCCGTGAACACATTCAGATGGCCGAGGATCAGGGGGTCAAGCGCCTGCATCGGCACCTGCTCGGTGCGGACCACTTCCTTGGTGACCACCTTTTCTACGGGTACTTCCTTAACGACCTGCTGTTCGACTATTCTCTCAACGGGAACCTGCTTTATGACCTCTTCCTTGACTATTACCTGTTGGGGTACCTCGACGGTCTGAATCACCTGCTGGGTAACGACTTTTTCGACTTCCACTTCTTTTATGATAGGTTCGGCGGATGTGCCGCAGGCCGTCGCGGCGAGCGCCAATACGACGACCAAGATGACTGCCACGATACGGGACGAATGGGGTCTTAACATGTATTCCTCCTGCTGCGCGGAGCCGGCCTCGCACCGCACGGCCCTCCAAAACTGAACGGAACCATTATATACGGGATGCTCAACTTTTGAACCCGGACCCGCGTGAGAAAAGCCGGATGCTGGACACCCAGCATCCGGCTGATGGACTATCCGGGGGTAAATCTCACTGCCACCTGGGCCCGGTCCATCTACTGTAGCTTGAATCCCTTGTAGCCGTTGGCCACCACGTCGGCGCGCTTGGCCCGCATGACCGGAGCACTGTCCGGGGCGGTAAGCAGGGCGCGGGCCTTGCCTGGAATGTTTGCCCCCACAAACCATGAGTCGGCCTTGGAACGAAGGAGGTTCGCCCCATCCTCGTTCACGTGCCGGACCCAGGCGTCCTCCGCTTCGGGGGTGGGAGAGATGGTCGCGTATTCATTGTCCTTGACGTAGCGGATGCACTCGCTGATCCAGTCCACCAGAGGCTCCGCGGCCCGGACAAAGTTGCCGACGGAAGCTTGGTTGACGGTGAACAGATTGGGGAATCCGTTGCTCTGGACTCCCATATAGGTGCGCGGCCCCTGGGCGAACTTGTCCTTGAGCGACTTCCCGCCTTCGCCGCGGATGTCGATCCGGTTTAGCGAGCCCGTCACGGCGTCGTAGCCCGTGGCGAAGATTATCACATCAAACTCGAACTCGGCGTCGGTTGTCTGGAGTCCCGTGGGAGTGATGCGCTGGATCGGGGCCTTACGGACGTCGATCAGCTTCACGTTGTCCTGGTTGTAGACCTCGTAGTAGCCGCTCTCGCAGGGCAGGCGCTTGGAGCCGAACATGTGGTCCTTGGGCACCAACATTTCGGCGACCTCAGGGTCGTGGACCCGCTCGCGTATCTTGTTGCGGACGAATTCGGCGTAGTCCTCGTTGGCTTCACCAGGGAGCATTACATCGTGGAAGTTGGAGAGCCACTTCTTGAAGCCAGGCTCCCGCCACAACGTTTCGTACTGCTCCATCCGTTCCTCGTCCGAGACTTCAAGGGCGGAGCGAGGGTCGAACTCGTGCATGAAGGAGCCGGGCGTCTCCAGGCACTTCTGGAAAATCTCGTCGTAATGAGCCCTGATCTCCGCCTGCTCATCGTCGCCGATCTCCCGGTTCCGGAGGGGGGCGCAGTAGTTGGCCGTGCGCTGAAAAACGGTCAGGTGGCCGACTTCCTTTGCGATCTCAGTAATCAACTGGACTCCCGTGGCTCCCGTGCCAATCACCCCAACGCGCTTACCTGCCAGGTCCAACCCTTCCTTGGGATATCGTCCGGTGTGACACCATGTGCCCTGGTAGGTCTCCAGGCCCTCGAAATCGGGTACGTAATGTGCCGACAGGAGACCGACAGCCGTGATGAGGAACTGGCCCCGCGCCGTCCTGCCGTCGGCGGTCTCGATCCGCCAGCAGTTCTCGGCCTCGTCGTAAGCCGCGTGGGTTACTCGGGCGTTGAGCTGGATGTATTGGCGCAAGTCGAACTTGTCGGCCACAAAGTTCAAGTAGCGTTCGTTCTCGGGCTGGCCGGAGTAGAGCTCCTTCCAGTCCCACTCCTGCAATAGCTCTTCGGAGAAGGAGTAACCGTAGGTGTAGCTTTCCGAGTCGAAGCGGGCGCCGGGGTAGCGGTTCCAATACCAGGTGCCGCCGACGCCGGTGCCGTCCTCAAAGGACTGGACGGAAAACCCCAGCTCCCTGAGCCGGTACAGAGCGTACAACCCGGTAACTCCCGCACCGATGATAAGCACGTCGAACCGTCCCACGTCTTCACCCTGACCCGCATCGCCCGTAGACGTTTGCTGCTGCGCACTGGTCATATCTTTCTCCTCAAAAGTGACTTACGAGGCCCGGACAAACGAAAAGGGCCGCCCCGATTAAACCTATTCTAACCGGATTTGGGGATGATGGCACGCCTTCGGGAATTGGTGTTGCAGGAGGTCATTCTCTTCCTCCGGAAACGCGCACTACTTCAAAACTATCGTCTCGAAGTTGCTGGCCCCGCTCAGGTTGCCGTTCATGTTGGGATTTACTTTCCACTCCTCGATGAGATCGGGGTTGTACATGGGCATGAAGGGCGCCTGGACAAAACATGGTTACAACATTTGGTGGTGTGCGTAATTCAAAAAGGCCTCGGCCATTCGCATCCGCTTATCAGGCACACCTTCCGAGTTCATCCTGAGGGAGCTGCCGCTGTAAAAGGGGTCCTCGAACCCAGGGCCCCAGCCACCGTCGGTAACCGCGCTACCCTGCAGGCCCTTGGGCCAATGGACGGGGAAGCCGGTCTTGCCTTCGTCACCGGCGCTGGAATAGATCTGGGTGTTGGTGCGGCGTACCAGGCTTGGGCGGGACCTGGTATAGGTGCCCCGGTCTACGATGGTGGAGATGTTCAGGTATTCGGCCCACATACGGGCTACGGCGTCGCCCAATTCGGCGGTAAACCCGCCGGGACCTACCCAGAGTTCAGCCTCGAAGCCGTCGGGATAGCCGGCTTCGACCATGAGCTGTCTTGCATGTTCCGGATCGAATGGGACCTCCCACTTATTTTTCCAGCCAGCCTGATAGGTCGATATCTGGTTCAGGTAGCAGACTTCCCCCAGCCCTCCTGTGAGTGCGTCCTTTAATTCTTCGCGGTTAATTGACATCGACATCGCCCACCTGACCAGACGGGCGCTCTCCATTGACGCCGGGTCTTCGATAAAGCCGATCCAGGGCTTCTGCTCCCGGGGGCGAACCAAAAGTCTGCCGGTAATCGGGTGCTCGGTCTCCCAGTAGTTGCCGGAGAAGAACACCCCCCGCTCGTGGGCGAGGCCGCTGCCCCGCTGGAGCTTGAAGCCTTCCCTCTGCAGACGGACGACGTCACGGAAGGGAAGCTCACCTGAGATTTGGGCCTCCCCGGTCTCCAGCATAGCTACGCGGGCAGCCGTTTCAGGGATGTCGAAAATTCGGATGTCCCGGATTGCAGGAACTTCCCGCCAGTGATCGGTCACCGAAGCGGCGGTCAGAACCTCCGAGTCGTTCTCGGCGTCGAAAGCTGCGTCTTCGTTTCGGAAATCGAAGACCATCATCCCTATGAGGTCCCTCTCGTAGACCATAATTCCCAAACCTGCCATCTTGCAGCCGCGGTAATAGCAGTCATCTATGACCGTGTAGACCAACGCGTCCTCATACCTCTCAATCAGATGTGAGACAGCTTCGTCATCTCCCAACGACCTGCCATCCCCCTTGAGTGTGTCGATGGCCTTCTCTACGTTCTTCTCTGCTCCGATGACGAGCACATCTTCCGCCGGGAACGCCAGCGCTACGTCCCCACGCCTTTTGGTCCAGATGTCGGTTTCCTGATATGTGTCGTCGCGGAACCCGTCGTCGTCCAACGCTTCCTCTATGTCCTCTATCGACAGAAACCCCCTGAGGAGCGTTAGATAATCCATTCCGCCAGGTTCCGAGATGACCAGCGACGTGATGTCGTCAAAGTCGATTTCCCAATCTTGGAGCTGGTCGGCGTCCACCATCTCTGCCAGTTCATCTACCAAGTCATCCAACCCTTCATCCCGGAGGTCTTCCACCTGGGCCGACATGAAGGAGTCCGTCCCCCGTGGGACAACGTCCAAGAGGGAGTCTACCGAGCCCAGTTCACTTCCGCCTCCGCAGGCGAGGATGGTTGCCGCGGCAAGAAAGGCGCCCAAGAGGGTAATTGGTCTAAAAGGAGGTCTGAACGGCATAGCGGCCTCCTGACCCGACGGTAGATAATCGTTGGGACCGGAGCTACAACTTCTCCAATGCGGCTTAAGTCTGCGCCACACTCCTGGAGTCGCAGCACAGAGAATTTGGGGCTCGCTACCGGTCCAGCCACAAGTCTTCGTGCTTGAGGCCGTAGAAAGCGGTCTTTGGGGTATTAAGTAACTATCTCAAAACGAGGCTTCCCCAACGTCTCCCCCTTTCGGAAAGGGGGATTTCCCTCCTGCCCAACCCTGCTCGTTCAATTTTGAAATGGTTACTTTAGGGCACCGTTGGGCTACGACTGCCGATCCTGTGCGCCGAAACTACGACGGAAAGCACCATACACTATTCAACGGCCGACGACTTAATTTATGTCTGCCACCCCAAGGTGCACGCACTTAAAGTCATGTTTGCGCGTTGCTTAGGCGCGAATAGTCCACTGCGCTGGGAAACAAGAACCTGCCAAGTGCAACGCCTCAGACGCCTTCCATCGCCTAACAACCGCGACCCTTGGCGTGCCAAGGGTCCCCTAAATTGTCTATTTTGTGGGAATCTCATACGAACGACGACCATGTTGCCATATTACTGTTACATATACCTTAAATTGTCGGTATTCAACGCATAATCACCACAGAAAACGTCATATTACTACACAGTACCCCAATCCCAAACTTGACCGCCTCTGCCCGCACTGCTAGACTCACGGCGATTGCAGAGGGGTTAGACGTGGATGGGAGGTAGCGCATCAATCGCGCCTGATCGACCGGACGTGAGTCATGCAAAGATACTGTAAAAGTCCCAAGACGGGGCGTTCTTATACGAAGGCTGCTCTCTATCGCAGCCGCCAACGCTATTCTCTCCCCTGCGAGCCTTAGCTTCCCCACCCCAACCTATCGGGGGTCACCCGGCCCCTCTCCCTGAGTCCTCCGGTTCTGGTTCTGCCACCGAGTTTATCCGCTCCTAAATTTGGCAGTATTAATAATTTGCCGTCCTTGACCGAAGGCGGCTCAGAACCGAAGTTCGTAAGCCAGTCACGACCTACTCCCCAAATTGGTGGGATTCTGGCTTGGCGAACATCCTCAGAGGACTCCCAGGGAGGTCCTTCACACAAGTCATAAACCCCGCCCTAACCGTGCTCGTCACGATTTTGGGGCAACAGAAATTCAGGAGGTTCATAATGCGAGAGGTACTAAGGTCCAAGATCCATAGAGCATGGGTTACCGACGCCAACCCCGACTACGTTGGCAGCATCCTCATCGATGAGGATCTGATGGACAAGGTAGACCTGTGGAACTTTGAAAAGGTCCTGGTCTGCGACATCAACAACGGCAACCGCTTCGAGACCTACGCCATCGCCGGCGAGCGCGGCTCAGGCGTCATTGCCATACAGGGAGCCGCTGCCAGGCTCAGTTCTCCCGGTAACTGCGTGATCATAATGTCCTTCGACGTCACCGACGTCCCGGTGGACCCGCAAATGATTCTGGTTGACCAGGACAACCGCTTCGTCGAATATCTGGAGGGCGCCAAACATGGTCAGCAGGTTTTCTGAGTCGGAAACCGAGTCCTACTATGACGCGGAAGACGTCATCTACCGCTCCGTCTGGGACGAGGATGGAAGCGTCCACTGGGGTCTGTTCGACGACACCACCGGCACGGACTTCTTAAAGGGTTGCGAGAACCTCAACCGGACGATGGTCGAAAAGGGCCGCATCAACCAGGACTCCAGGGTGTTGGACCTGGGCTGCGGCAACGGCACCACCGCCATCTGGCTGGCTGAGCGCAGCGGCGGACACGTCACCGGAATCGACCTCAGCGGCGTCCGGGTGGCGAACGCGTTGGAGAAGCGCAAGGCGCTGGCGGCGCCTCTACGCGAGAGAGTGGCCTTCGAGAAGGCTTCCGCCACGGAGTTGCCCTTCGCCGAGGGGACGTTCACCCACATCTGGAGCCAGGCCGTCATCTACCACGTGCCCGATAAGCGTAAGGTAATCAGCGAGGTCTACCGGGTGCTCGAAGACGGCGGGATAATCGTGTTCGACGACCTGGTCCGGCCCAAGCGGGATATTACTCCCGAAGCCCAGACCTACGTCTACGACCGCCTGCTTTACGACACGGAGTTCTCCTTCGAGTCTTACCAGAAAGCCCTCAAGGACCAGGGGTTCGAGGTGGTTGAGGCGGTGGACCTGGCGCAACACCTGAAGCAGAGCTACCTATGCCTGTCCGAGCGCACGCCCAAGGACGAAACCCTGGAAGACGCCGAACATTACCAATGGTTGACCAAAGCCTATCTTGAGACCGCCGCCGCCGTTGACAAGAACGAGTTGGGGTGGGGTCTGTACGTCTGCCGGAAGTAACATGCAAGACAGCCACAACAGGGTCCAATGGGTCTACGCCTCCAACAACAACCAGGAGTTGGAGGAACGCTACGATCAGTGGGCCACAGAGTACGACAAAGACCTGGCCGAGGAGTTCGAGTGGAACGCCCCGCAGACTGCGGTTGACCTATTCGCCAAGCACGTCCCCGCCGGGGCTAAAATCCTGGACGCGGGAGCGGGAACCGGGC
Organism: Dehalococcoidia bacterium; assembly: GCA_965197545.1. GTDB lineage: Bacteria > Chloroflexota > Dehalococcoidia > Lucifugimonadales > UBA3495 > CATOSP01. The sequence continues at coordinate 359,973 of CBDANJ010000007.1, read as the reverse complement.
TGGTGGGCGAATGCCTCGCGCCCCTCGGGTTCACTGACCTCTATGCCATGGACCTGTCCCTTGGAATGCTGGAGGAAGCCCGCGGCAAGGACCTATACAAGGACTTCCAGCAGATGACCTTGGGCGAGACGCTGGGCTACGACACCGACGCCTTCGACGCGGTGATTAGCGTTGGTGTGTTCACTACCGGTCACGCACCCGCCCAGGCCTTCGATGAACTGGCCCGGATAACCAAGCCTGGCGGGTATATCGCCTTCAGCCTTCGGGTCGACCTGTACGAGGAAGGCGGGTTCAAGGAATACCAGGGAGGCATGGAGGAAGCGGGCAAGTGGAAGCTGGCCGAGCTTTCCGACGAATATTACCCCCTGCCCAAGGGCGAACCCGACGTCATCCACCGCATCTGGTGTTACCAGGTCACTGCCTAGAGGCTCCCCCGGCCAGCTAAAGATTTGCCGTCATGGGAGAGCAATCCCCCTACCCCTTTCCAGTGGGACCCTCTTGGGTTCCCGTGAAAAGATATGTGCAGGCCTTACCCTTGTTCCTTCTATATGAGGGGACTATGGTGAGGGGAGTATTGGCCCTTAACCCGCCGGGGCAACTCTTCCACTCGCTCTCTACGTAGCCCGCGCGTTCAGAGAGAATAGATCATAGGGAGTAGTCCGGGGGAATAGGATGAAGGCGTGACCCGGTTTTTGGCTGCGTTGCTGCGTCAAACCGTGGGAGCGTTGCGCGACCTGGCCCCCATCATCGCTGTAATCGCGTTCTTCCAGATCGTGGTGTTGCAGCAACCCTTCCCCAACCTCGGCAACGTAGTAATCGGCTTGGTCTGTGTCGTAGCCGGGTTGTCTCTCTTCATACAGGGGCTGGAAAGCGGCCTCTTCCCCCTGGGTGAGGCCCTAGCCGAGGGCTTCGCCCGCAAGGGCAGCCTGACCGCACTTCTGAGTTTCGCCTTCTGCCTCGGTTTTGGAACCACAATCGCCGAGCCTGCCCTTATAGCCGTTACCGCCGAGGCTGGGGACGTCGCGGCCGAAGCCGGGGCCATCGCCGACCATGCCGATGCCCGCGCGGACTACGCATTCCGGCTGCGGATGGTGGTTGCAGTGGCTGTGGGGGCGGCGATCGTCTTGGGCGTGCTGCGCATTCTCAAGGGTTGGCCGGTCCACCACCTAATCATCGGCGGCTATGTACTGCTAACGGTTATGACCCTCTTTGCGCCCGACGAGATCATCGGCGTAGCTTACGACTCAGGAGGCGTCACCACCAGCACCATCACCGTTCCCCTGGTGACCGCGCTCGGCGTGGGACTTGCCACGTCCATCCGGGGCCGCAACCCTATGGTCGACGGCTTCGGGCTGATTGCTTTCGCCAGCTTGACACCCATGATCTGCGTCCTCGCATACGGGATGGTGGTCTGAGCATGGAGTTCCTGCGCGGCTTCGGCTCAGCGGTGCTTTCGACTTCGGTGGACGTTGCTCCCATAGTGGCGGTCTTGGTCGTGTTCCAGGTGGCGGTATTGCGCCGTCGGCTGCCCAACCTGCGCCGGATCGCGGCCGGGGCCGTCTTCGTCCTGTTGGGACTCACCCTTTTCCTGATCGGGTTGGAAAAAGCGCTGTTCCCCATCGGGGAGACCATGGCCCGGCAGCTTACCGCGACATCGACTATCGGCTCCGGAGGCGGATTAGAAGGGGTGGACTGGCGAGACTACTGGCTAGTATACGTCTTTGGCGCGGCAATAGGTTTTGCCACCACTGTCGCAGAGCCTTCGCTGATCGCAGTAGCCGTGAAGGCCCAAGAAGTGTCGGGAGGATCGGTACGAGCATGGGGATTGCGGATCGCCGTCGCGGTGGGGGTTGCTGTCGGCGTATCTCTGGGCTGTTTCAGAATCGTTACCGGCACTCCATTGCCATGGTATATAATCGCCGCCTATATCGTCGTGATCGTGCAGACCTTCCGCTCCGGCCGGGCCATTGTCCCCCTTGCTTACGACAGCGGCGGGGTCACGACATCGACAGTTACCGTACCAGTGGTCGCGGCGCTTGGGCTGGGCTTAGCCGCCAGCGTTCCAGGCCGCAGCCCGCTCATAGACGGATTCGGACTTATCGCTTTTGCCAGTGTCTTTCCTATTATGTCGGTGCTGGGATATGCCCTGGCCGCGTCGTGGTTCAACCGCAGGCGCAACGCTGGGCAATCCAAGGAGGGTTGAGCCGTGCGAATGAAACTGATCGTAGCTATGGTGAGCGACGATAGGACCAACACCGTAATCGACGCGGCAAGGGCGGGCGGGGCCACCGGTGCGACGACCATCACCAGCGTCCGCGGCGAAGGGCTGAAACCGGAGAAGACCTTCTTTGGCCTGGACCTGGCCGCAAAGCGGGATGTGGTCCTGTTTCTGGTGGTCGAAACCAGGGCGCGGGACATCCTGGAGCGCATCCGCGACGCGGGGCGAATGGACACGGACCACGGCGCTGGAGTCGCATTTCAACTGGCGATCGAGGATGCGGTGGGTCTCACAACTCAACTACCCACAATTCTGGAAGAACTGGAATACGAGATATGAGCGAGAGACGTGCCGGAAGGGTGGCGGACGTCATGGTGGCCACCCTCCATAGTATTGATGGGCTTGCCACTGTAGCCGAGGCCATGGACCTAATGAGAGAGCGCAATGTCAACTCTCTCGCCGTCAACCGGCGGGACGACACGGACGAGTTGGGCTTGCTATCGGTCTCCGATATTGCCCGGGAAGTGACAGCGCTAAATCGTGCCCCCGATCGGGTCAACGTCTATGAGATCATGGCGAAGCCCGCGCTGACCCTTCACCCCGACATGCTAACCCGCTATGCGGTCCGCCTGCTCGTGCGCCTCGATCTTACGCGGGCTGTTGTGGTTGACCGGGACCGCAATCCCATCGGGATAGCGAGTTTGCGCGACCTGGTCTTGGGTTAAATTGGTCTTTGGGCGGACTTAGGTAACTATCTCAAAACTGAACGAGCAGGCTTGCGCAGAGGGGAAATCCCCCTTTTGCGAAAGGGGGAGACATTCGAGAAGCCTCGTTTAGAGATAGTTTCCTAGTCCTGGGCGTACCAGTCTGGATGGACGGCCTGAATGCCCAATTGGGGCCATGCGGCGGGTGCGCCGCATCGTTCCAGCCGCTCCTCCAGTGGGAGCGCGTCGTCCCAGTGGTAGGCTATGATGCGCCTGCCGGTCCAGTGGCTAGCGGCGTCGGAAGCGATCCACACCACCGGCGACTGCATCACTTCGGGCTGGATGAGGCTGTTTGAGCTGGAGCCTTCGGGCGGTATCACCATGTTGGTTGCGGTTGCGCCGCCCGGCGTCAGCACGTTGGCGGTAACCCCGGTCCCTTCCAGGTCCTGAGCCATGATTGCCACCAAGGCTTCATGCCCGGCCTTGGAGGGTCCGTAGGGCGCGCCGCCCTTGCGCCACATGGTGTCCATGCTTGTGGTGACGCCGATTATCCGGCCAAAACCTTGTTCGACCATGTGTGGGGCAACGGCGTGGGACATGATAAACGGCCCGCTCAGGTTCACGGCGATGACGCGCAGCCAGCCAGAGGGGTCAATTCCCCAAAAGTCAGTGCGCCTCCCCGTCTCTCCGGGCGCGGTAAACCCGCCGGACCGCAGGTTGATACCGGCGTTGTTGACCAGGATGTGCAACCCTCCCATCTCGTTGATGGTGCGCGCAACCGCATTATCTGCGGATTCGGGGTCGGTGACGTCGGCCACAATGGGCAACACGGCGTCATCCCCGCCCAGTTCCCGCAGGTCGTTGGCCGATTGCTCCAGCCAGTCTTCGTTAATATCCAGCATCGCTACGCGGGCTCCGGCGCGCACCAGGCCCGTGGTGATAGAACGGCCCATGCCGATGGGGCTAGCCGCTCCCGTCACGATGGCTACTTTCCCTTGCAGAACTCCCGATGAGGTTGTCATGGGTCTCCCCCTTACCTACTTCGTTCCAGCCTCAAGACTCGACTCCAGGCTCCATCAATTGTAACCGATTGGGAAGTGGGGCCGACTTAGAAACTATCTCAAAACTGAACGAACAGACTTAGGCAGAGGCGAAATCCCCCTTTTGCGAAAGGGGGAGACATTTGAGAAGCCTCGTTTAGAGATAGTGGCTTAGTACACGAAAACGCCGGCGGTTGAATCTCGCCACAGCCGAATATATACTCGCCCGGCGGTCCCATTAATCCTTGGGGCGGGTCAAATGCCCGCAAACGGTCGGTTTAGACATGCGCTTCGGCCACTTTTTCTATCCGATGAAGTTCGACGACTCCCGTGACGAGCAGGCCATCCAGGAGTGTCTTGCCGAGGCCGAGCTTGTCGAACAACTGGGGTTCGACGCCATTTGGATAGCCGAACATTACTTCACAGGGGAGTGCGTGTACGGCGACCCCCTGGTATTCGCCAGCGCGTTAGCGGTCAAGACCAAACGGGTCGAACTCGGGTTCGGAATCCTGGAACTTCCTTTGCACAATCCGGTCCGCGTTGCAATCCAGACTGCCCTATTGGACAACCTGTGCCAAGGGAGGTTGATCGTGGGGACGGCAAAAGGGTCCAACTACAACGCTTATGAGTACATCGGCTTCGGTTCCAACCCAACGTTGGGCGTGGAGCAACTGGAAGAAGCCGAGGAATTGCTGGTCAAAGCCTGGACCACGGACAATGTGGAGTTCAAGGGCAAACATTACCAGGCTTCGTTTCCTTCGGTCCGGCCCCGGCCCTACCAGAAGCCGCATCCACGTCTGGCCCGTGCCTGCCTCAACGACGAGTCGATCAAAGAGATGGGCCGAATCGGACGGCCCATTTTGTTGCGTGGCCGCTCCACCAACAGCACAGCCGCCAGCATTCGCCTGTACCGCGACTCAATGGCGGCGGCCGGGTTTGACGAGGTCGCCATAGAGCGCAATTTGGACCAGATCTGGGTCTGGCGGGAGATGCACCTGGCGGAGACTGACGAGCAGGCCCTGAACGAGTTCCTTCCCGCCCAACACGAAGCTTTCAGCCGAATGCAGGACTACCGCACCCGCTGGAACCCCGCCGAATACCCGATGGACCGTCAAACCCCGCCGATGGGCCCGGAAGGGTACGCTGGAACCCCGGACCCGGACGCCCCGGAAAACGTGATCGGAAGCCCGGAGAGAGTGGCGGAGCAACTGGCCCAGATGCGCGACGCGGGCATCCGAAACTTGATGCTCACCAACAGAGGACTCATGTCGCCGGAAAGCACAGTGGCGTCCCTGACACTATTTAGCGAAAAGGTGATGCCCCTCTTCCGCTAACAAGCAGGCGACGCCGCAAACGTGGATCTGTTCCCAACCCTACCTGAAGTGGGGAATGACCTTGTCCGTGATGACACGCATGGTATTCAAGACTACGTCCCTCGAGACCGACGACGTCCTGTTGACCTCGAACATTATTTCATCGGTGCTGAAGTCGTCCCGAAGCATCTCTATCTTATCTATGACCTCTTCAGGCGTCCCGAACAGGTTCACTTTCGCAGTTGCATCAGGGCTGGCAGTACCCGCGTCGGTATCCCGATGGCCACCCTGCCGGAGTAGTAGGACCGGGCCAGTTTCATCAGGGTTTCGGTCCCGCGCGTAGCTTCCTCTTTGGTGTCGGCCACCAGCGTGCGTATACGGACCACGGTGGTGGGATCTCCAGGGTGCCAGCGTCCATCCAGGCTTTCCGGTAGGCCCTTACGTCTTCCTTTAGGACCGTGGACCCTCTGGGGTTGTGGGGCGAGCTGCCCGCGCCGATGGCGATGCGGTAACCCTTTTCTCCCATGGGCACGAAGCTCTCCTGGCTGTCCACGGGCAGTAGCATGGGAGGGTATGGCTTTTGGTATGGCTTCGGGATAGCGAGGTACGGTCCATAAAACGCGGGGTAATTGTAATACTTACCCTCGAACCCGGAGAAGTGGTCTTCCGACCAGAGTTGAATCATTTCCTCTAGGTACTCGCATTACTGCTCCAGGCGCGAGTCGGAGCCGCGGGTCCGGCCTCCCGCTCCATAGATGAACCGGCCCTGGCTGACCTGGCCAACTATCGCGACCTGTTCCTCAGTCTGAAGCGGGTCCTCAAGCATTAAGCAACTATGTCAAAACGAGGCTTCCCCAATGTCTCCCCCTTTTGCGAAAGGGGGATTTCGCCTCTGCCTAAGCCTGTTCGTTCAGTTTTGAGATAGTTTCTAAGCAGTCCAAAGTCCATGCTCGCGCCTCCTTGTTGTACGGGGGTACTACTCTTCGTCGCCTCCGATGCTAGCACTAGTGGAAAAGAGCGTGAACGCAACCACAGGTTTGCGTGATTAACTATACCGGGATGGTTCAACCTTCCGAATCAGCCTGTCCGAGACCGGGTACACCGAGTGTTCTAAAGTTACGGCCACGTCATGGCGGACGCAAAATCGCCGCCTGCGTGCCTGTTGACAGCGTTTGTACTGATTCCTAAAATTCGAGGTTGTCCAAGGTTGAGTGTATGGGAAGCCGCGATGTTCAATAGCCCCGAACACCCTTGTTGCGCCCCCGGCAGAGGTCAGCCATACGTGACCCAATCCGTGGGGAGCCAATCAGCCCGCCCACAACCCAAGCGCCGGACCAGAGGGATGGCGGCTCTCCCCGGCGGGGAATTCGTGATGGGTACAGACGAAGGGACCGGTCACCCGGAAGACGGAGAAGGTCCGGCCCGCCGGGTTGTCCTCCGACCTTTTTGGTTGGACGTTTGTGCGGTCACGAATGCTCAATTCCTCCGATTCGTCAAGGCCTCTGGTTACGTGACCGAGGCGGAGCGATACCGGTGGTCATTCGTATTTCACAGTTTTGTTTCGCCTCGAATCGCGCAGAGTGTCACCAAGACTCCCCTGGATACTCCCTGGTGGTCCATAGTGGAACGGGCCGATTGGCGGCGTCCGGAGGGCCCTGACTCCAGTATCCACAGGCGGATGGAGCATCCAGTGGTCCACGTTTCCTGGAACGACGCCGCAGCGTATAGCGAGTGGGCAACTAAGCGTTTGCCTTCGGAGGCCGAATGGGAGTTTGCGGCCCGGGGCGGACTTCTTCAAGAGACTTACCCCTGGGGCAACGAGTTGACTCCACAGGGTGAGCACCGCTGCAACATTTGGCAAGGCGTCTTCCCGGACCACAATAGCCGGGAAGACGGTCACACGGGCACATGTCCCGTGCGCACCTATCCACCCAACGATTTTGGTCTCTATAACATGGTGGGCAACGTCTGGGAGTGGTGTTCCGATTGGTTCAGCCCCTCCTACCCCACGGAAATGGTCTGCGACAACCCACAGGGTCCGCAGTCGGGGAGACACAGGAGTATGCGCGGGGGTTCCTACCTATGCCACCAGTCCTATTGCAACCGGTACCGCGTTGCGGCCCGTGGGTCCAACACACCGGACAGCTCTACGGGAAACCTGGGATTCCGATGCGCAAGGGACGCCTGATACGGGCGGGAGACACAGACCTCATTCATCGTTTGCATTCGACCAAGAGGAAAGAGCTTGATGGCGGATAGACCGAACCTAGTGTTCATCTTCAGCGACCAGCAACGCTATGACACGATGGCTTGCTACGGCAACCAGTGGATCAACACTCCCCACCTGAACGCATTGGCGTCCAGGAGCTTTGTATTTCGCAACGCCTACGTCACCCAGCCGGTTTGCACTCCCTCGCGGGCCTCGATAATTACCGGCCTGTATCCCCACGCCGCCGGGCCGGTGCTAAACGGCATTGCCCTTCCCACGGAAACCCCGGCCATCGCTGAAATGGTGTCGCCGGACTACCTGTGCGGCTACCTCGGCAAATGGCACCTGGGCAACGGCGCGAACGCGCAGCATGGGTTCAAGAAGTGGGTCAGCATAGAGGACGGATACCGGGGGGAGTTCGTCCGTGGCGGTCCCCTCTCCAGCCTCAGCGATTTCCATCAACACCTGGTCAACCACGGCTTCAAGCCCGACCGGTACGCCGGAGAGGTGAAGACCTTTTCGACCAACGGGCGCACCGTCTTACCGGCGGAGTTCCAGATGGCCCCATATCTGGGTGATAGGGCTGCCGAATTCATCGAGGAGAACCGGAACCACCCCTTTGTCATGTACGTAAGCTGCGTCGAGCCCCATTCACCGTACATCGGCCCGTTGCAAGAGATGTACACCCCCCAGGACCTGCCTGTGGGGCCCACGTTCTTGAAGAAGCCCGAGGATGCGTCGTTGCTTCACCGGGTTAAAGCGGACTACTACCTCAAATACTTGGAAGGAGGCGACCCCAGCGAGGACCCATATATGACAACCTGGGCGGCGGTGGGAGAAGACGTCACCTCAGAGCTTGGCTGGCGGACCCTGCGCGCGCATTACTTCGCCAGCATTTCCCTGGTAGACACCATGGTCGGGAAGATCATGGGCGCGCTGGAGCGCTCCGGGCTCACTGAGAATACTATTGTGGTATTCACCAGCGACCACGGCGACCTGCTGGGGGACCACGGCATGTTGGAGAAGCGGTCGTTTTACGAGGAGTCAGCCAGGGTGCCACTGTTGATGTCCATACCCGGGCTCAACCGGGAGGGACCAGAGATCGAAGGCAGCTTCAGCCAGATCGATCTCGTTCCCACGCTGTTGGACCTGCTGGGCGAGACAATTCCGGACCATCTGCACGGACAGAGCCGCCTCGGTGTCCTGGAGGGCAGGGAGACCCTGGAGGACACCGACGTGATCGTTGAGTGGAACGGAGTTCGTGAAGGTCACTTTGACCGTGGGATGGCCACGGCGGAGATCGACCGGATGAACCATTCCATGTGGCGGTCCATCGTCTCCCGCCGTTGGAAGCTGAACCTCTGCGCCGGCGACCAGAGCGAACTCTTCGACCTGAACACCGACCCATACGAGGAGCGGAACCTGTTCAACGATCCCGCCCAAAAGGACTGCATCCGCGACCTTTCGGCCCGAATCAGGATGTGGCAGCACCGCACCGGCGACACTGCGCAGCTTCCCGACGTGTAGAGCAGTATTGGGCCAGGTGACAAGGAGCGCCGCGAGATTGCTGGTCTCGTAAAAGTCGTCGCAGCCTAGGCGTCCTCCCAATCAGGATGGTGTGAAGAACTTCGGAAGGCAACCACCGGTCGGAGTCATGCGATGGCCAACAACACTAATGGGCTCGTTGGGTTTTGGATAAGAGGGGCCTACGAGGCCATTAGAAGTTGGCGTCGTGGATTCATTCGCAACTCAGGCGCGGGTGAGCTCATCGAACTGTTTCTGGTGGCCTCGATCTGTTCAGTACTAGGCATCCGCGGTTTTCTCGCCGCGGCCGGTTACCCTCAACTCGGTGGCGACGGGCTCCACATTGCCCACATGCTTTGGGGCGGGGGTTTCATGTTGGTGGCGATGATTTTGCTCTTCGCCTTCATGGGTCAGTCATTGGACCGTTTAGCGGCAGTTCTAGGAGGTGTGGGTTTTGGCACTTTCATCGACGAACTGGGAAAATTCATCACGTCAGACAACAACTACTTCTACCAACCGACGATCGGCCTCATCTACATTATCTTCATCAGCATATTCCTGGTCCTTAGGGCGGTGCGCCGCACCAGAACTCTTGGGCCCACCGAAGCCCTGGCCAACGCCTTAAACCTAATCCAGGCCTCCATTGCCACGCCGATGAACCCTGAGAAGAAGTCCCTAATTTTGGCGATGCTCGATCAGACAGACCCGGCCGATCCCCTAGCGCCACACCTGCGGACCTATGTTGATGGAGTTGAATCGAGTCCTGACGACCCGGCGCATTTCTACTTTCGCATCAAAGAGCGCATGATTTCTATCTATCAGCGTGTTGTGCGGCAAAGGGCCTTCTCCGCCCTGTTCCCTGCGCTTATCCTACTTTGGGGCATCTCTCAAGCTGCGGCATTAGGCTACCTCGTTTACGGGCTCGCGGGCGAGCGGGCCATCGTTGACATCAGTTGGACACACTACGCTCAGGCTGTATCATTGGCCGCCACGATCCTATGCATCGCAATCGGGATTTGGGCTTGGCCGTCCAGACGCGATCGGTCCTACCGGTGGTACATGCGCGGCGCCCTGGTCTCGATTTTCATCACGCAAGTGTTCATCTTTTTCCATTCACAGTTAGCCGCAATATCTGGACTGACGGCTAACGTGATTACCTATGCCGTTCTGGACTTCGCAGCCACACTCGACGCCGAGGCACGGAGTTCAATGGCCACGGGAGGGTAAGACAGACTCCCACGAAACCTGGCCAGCGTCAGGCACGGACCGAAGGCAGACAACGGTCCCATGGGCTGGCGCTTAACAGTGACAGACTCCAAAAAGGCCACGAGGGCGAAGCTGGTCTTCGCCCCCGTGGGATGCCCGGAGTTCTCACTTCACCTTTTGGCTAACGGCCCATCGAATGGCTAATTGGGCACCCAGGCCATGGCCCCGACCTCGCTGAACTCCCGCTTCAACTTGCGCCAGGAGTCCCCGGCATCACTGCTCGAGTACACCTCACCCAACAGGCTAGAAGCAAGTACGAAATCAGGGTCCGCGGGATGAGTGGCGATGGACCAGATGTTTGAATTAGGCTCCACCGGCAGGGGCCGCGTCTCCCAGGTCTTCCCGCCGTCCTTAGACCGTTGAAAAGCGCCGGTGCTACCAATGGCCGTGTCTCCAAGGGCGGAATAAATAACGTCCGGGTCACCAGGCCTGAATGCTATGCCCCGGCTGTATGGGAGGGGAAAACCCTCGGTTGTGGTCACAGACTGCCAGCTCTCACCCATGTCCGTGGTGGCGAAGATTTCCCGGGGTGTGCTGGCCAGCACTTTGTTCGGCTCCCCAGGACTGATGGCCATCCCGTGGATATCGGGGTGGACACCGCCTTCGATGTGGGTCCAGGTGTCCCCGCCATCCAGACTTCGGTACACGCCGTCGACCTCGACACCGGCCCAAACGGTGCGGTGGTCTTTCGGGTCGACCATCAACCTGGTCACCATGGGAGGACCGATATGACATTCTTGGGCCATTTGGACGGATAGCTTGGCCCAGCTACAGCCGCCGTCCCGGGAACGGAAGAGAGCCGCCGGTTTGATTCCGACGAAGATTGTTTCCGTGTCTTCAGGGTCAATGGCGATTGACCAGATTGGTATTCCATCCATGGGCGACCACAGCTTCTCCCAGGTGGCCCCCTTGTCCTCGCTGCGGAAGATGCCGTGGTCTGAGCCCGCGAGGATACGGCTGGGGTTGTCGGGGTAGACTTCCAGGGCCCTGACCTGGCAACCGAGTGGGAAGGGGTCTCGGATACGGCTCCAATTCTCGCCGCCGTCCGGACTGTGCCAGACTCCGCCGCCAAATCCCACGGCTCCAACGCAAATACTATAGTCCTTTTCCATAGCAGCTACCGCCTTCCAAAATAGATTTTGCCTATCGCTAGGGGATGTGGATCATAATATATCGCAAAGTATACTAATTTTCAGGTCCGAAACCCAACATACAAGGTCATACAATGTCATTCCGAATATCAAGGCCGCACGCCGGCCAGACCCAAACAATACGAGCGAGGTCAAGACCTCATTGGCCTTTGACCTCCGAAATTGAATGGCTCTCTGGGTTTGTACACCCGGCATAGACAGACCGCGCGTTGTGCCGTTATATTTCGGGCACTGATACAAAGCGGCCCGCGCGGCTTCACCGGTTCAGCAATTCAAAACCGTGGGGCCCGGCTCGACCTCGCCTTACCGATCAAAAGCAGCCTTATAACCAGCAAAGGAGGCGATCCATGAGAAACGGCATGAAAGTGTACGACTCCGATACCCACGTCACTGCTTCGGCAGAGGGACTCGAACCCTACCTGGCCTCCAAGATCAAGAAGATGCTGCCAGACCTGGAGCAGTTCAAGACCCCCATCAGGAGGACCACTGCGGGAGCGGCCCTCGAAGCCCCTTACTCTCACAGGTATAACCTGGGCAGCTTCGGCGGCGGCTGGGGCGCGGACGCACCCCGCACCCTCGGCGAGGCTGAGCCCCAGGCCGGCACCCAACGCCGCAGCCAGAAATTTATGGGCTCCAAGCTTCCTACCGCTGACGGGGAGTGGGTCGCGAAGAGCCGGCTTCGGGATATGGACGAAGAGGGCGTGGACGTCCAACTCATGGTGCCCGGAGTGCCCCGGGGTCACGACGACCTTACCGTTGACACTGAGTTCATGCGTGCGAATCATCGCTTTTTGAACGACTTCTGCGGCACGTCTCCGCACCGTCTCAAAGCCTTGTTGACCCTTGACGCCAGGTTTATCGAGGAGTCGGTCCAAGAGATCAAAGCATGGGGGGATACTCCCTGGGCCGTGGGAGTATGGGTGAACCTGCCTCTCGACTTCCCGATGGACCACCCATCCTTAAATCCGATATGGTGCGCTGTGGAAGACGAGGGCCTGTGTGTGGTCCATCACTCTTTCTCCGGCGGATACCCGGGATACAGAGACCTCTGGCAGAACCCGTTCATGGGCCGCACGGCCTCGCACCCCTGGGGTGCGATGAGGGCGGTGGCGTCGTTCATCGGATCGGGAATCATGGACCGCTACCCGGCCATCAAGTTTTCCATCTTGGAATCCGGGTTCGGTTGGCTGCCATTTTGGGCGGCCAGGATGCAGGACCAGGTGGACTACATGGGGTACGTTCCAGAGTTGAAACAGACCATGTCCGAGTACATGACCGGAGGTCGGTTCTTTGCCTCCATAGTGCTGCATGAAGGCCCTGAAATGGTCAAAATGGTGTCGGACATGATGGGCAGTCACCTGCTGATGTACAGTTCTGATTACCCACATCCGGAGACCAGATTCCCCGGTTCGGTGGACCTGGTGTTGAACTGGGAGGCCCTGGACCAAGACCTGCTGCCAAAGATTCTATGGGACAACGCCGTTCTCTGTTTCGGGGAGCCCTAGCCCAGGCCCAGGCCACCGTAATGCGAGTGTTGATTGTTGGGGCCAGCGGTTTCATTGGCCGACATCTGGTGCGCCGGCTCGGCCGGACACCGGGCCGAGAAATCGTTGGCACTTTCTCGTCCCGACCGCCCGGAGACGACGCCCACTCCTGGCTCCAAGTCGAATTGGCCGACTCCGCCGGAATAGAGCGGGTGTTCCGGTTGGCCCGGCCTGACGCGGTGGTGCACCTCGCCGCAATTGCAGACGTGGGAACGGCTGAGCGGGACCCGGAGAGGGCCACGGCGATTAACGTCACCGCGACGGCATCCATAGCACGAATGTGCAACTTACTCGGGGCGAAGTTAATATTCGTTTCCACCGAGTACGTATTTGACGGCAAACGCGGTTACTACCGGGAGGACGAGAGCCCGAGACCAACGACCCACTACGGTCAGACCAAGTGGGAGGCGGAACAAGAAGTGGCAAGCCTCGCCACCCGTTGGAGTGTTCTCCGGACCAGCATAGTCTATGGTTGGCCGGAGCCAGGGCACCGAAACTTCGCCCCCTGGCTGATTGAACGCCTCAAGAGGGGTCAGAGATATCATGCCCCCACTGACGTATACCGGACGCCGGTCTACGTGGAACACCTGACCGACGGAATCGCTAAATTGGTCGACGGCGAGCACACGGGAATCCACCACGTGGCGGGCGCTGATTGGGTGAGCATGTATGACTTCGCCGCCGCAATCGCTCAGGCATTCCACCTGGACCGGGTGTTAGTAGAGCCCAGCGGCCCCATCCCGACAGGACTCCCAGGAGTGGGAGGGCCGGGCGATGCGGATGGGTCTCGGAGCCCTGATATGTTGGGGCTGGATTGTGCCGAGACGATGCGATTGCTCGGTCTCGCGCATCCGGGACTGACCGAAGGGATCGAGGCCCTGCGGACGGATTCGCCTCATGGCGGCGCGACCGCGGCCATCTCTTAGCTTGTGCTGGCCTTGTGGTCCCACGGGAGCTATGGAAGGATTCAATATAGGATCGGCCATATTGGGGAGACGGCACTGATGAATCTCCGATCCATACAAAAAGCCTGAATAAACCACACAGGCTCGACACCGGGCAACGGTACCACCAAGAGGCCGCCACGGCAGCTTGGGGGGAAGTCTTGGGGTTCTTCGATGAGCATCTGAAGTCCTAATTGCGTGACGCTTAATCAGGGAGTGGCGCGGCAAAAGGTAACCGCGCGCAATTCCAACCTTAAGATTCCGTCATATTAGCTGAGGAGACGACTGATGGATGACGAACAAATCAGGGTGGGACTCATAGGGGCGGGCGGGAACGTGCGCTCCCGTCATATTCCGGGCTTTCAGGGGGCGGACGACTGCGAGATTGTGGCGGTTGCCAACCGGTCCATCGAGTCTGGGAGGGCTATCGCCGATCAATTCAACATCCCAAGGGTTTACGGCAACTGGCGGGAACTGTTGGAAGACGACGAGATCAACGCCGTTTGCATCGGCACCTGGCCCTACATGCACCGCACGATGACCCTCGCCGCTTTGGAAGCGGGCAAGCACGTTCTAACCGAGGCCCGCATGGCCTCCGACGCGGCGGAAGCCCGCGACATGCTCGCCGCCTCCAAGGCACATCCGGAACTGGTGTGCCAGCTAACCCCGACATCCACCAGCTACACAATCGATAACGTTCTAAAGCGACTGATCGACGAGGGTCACTTGGGCGAGTTATTGTCGGTGGATTTCACTTCCCTTCAGAACAACTTTGCCGATTTCGACGGTCCCCTGCACTGGCGCCATGACCGGGCGCTCAGTGGTCACAACACCCTGAACATCGGAGCATCCTATGAGTCGATGATGCGCTGGTTAGGACGGGGCAACCGGGTCTTCGCCATGTCTAAGATCCATGTGCCCTACCGGAGGGATGAGAGCGGGTATCCTACCTCAGTCACTATTCCCGACCACGTAGACATCCTGTATGAGTTGGCAAATGGGGCCCAAGTCCATATGCAGATGAGCGGCACCTCCGGACTGAATGGAGGCAATCACATCTGGATGTTCGGCACGGAAGGCACCATTCACGTCGATCCCCAGCGCAAAGTCTGGGCCGGAAAACGGGGTGACCGTGAACTTACCGAAGTCCCCAATCCTCCGGAAACCCAGGCCAAGTACCGGGTGGAAGAACAGTTCACCAACGCCATACGCGGCAAGGAAAAGGTCGACATGGTGGCCTTCGAGACCGGGGTGCACTACATGGAATGGACGGAAGCGGTGTACCGAAGCGCCATGACGGGACTGGCGGTATACCTGCCCATCTAGCGCTTCAACCTAGATCAACTCCATAGCTTCTGAGTTACTATCTCATAATTGAACGAATAGGCTTGGGCAGAGGAGAAATCCCCCTTAATCCCCCTTTTGCGAAAGGGGAAGACATTGGGGAACCCTCGTTTTGAGATAGTTTCTTACTTACCTACAGGGCTATGGAACTTTAATCGGACTCACCGAGCAATTATCAGTATCATTTGCCACTCCCGAATTAGTGCCCCTTGGTTTCCGGTCCGTTGGTCGATAGATGGTGTATTATAATCCATCACAAATATCAACTAAGGGATAAGGCCCGTGAGTATGCCAGAGGAGCATTCCGTCCCACAAGCAGCTTCCTACCTGGGAGTAAGCGAGGAGACCGTTCGACGTAACATTCGCTCGAAACGTCTGAAAGCGATTCGCAGAGGCACCCAATGGTTCGTGGACCAGCAGGAGCTACTGGCCTTCGCGGGTTCCTACGATCCCAGGACCGGCAGGGTCAGCCGGAGCCATTCAGACACGACCAGTTGACCGTAAGCGAGAGGCGAGTTACCAAGATGCCCGGTGCCGTTGCCGACATATTTCTCCAATGCGACCAAGCGATCCGCCGAGGCCAACTTATCCATCGAACCAATCGAGCGGATAAGGAGTTCCATTTCCAGGACTGGTTTCAGGCCCGGTTGAACGAAGTTCAGGTGACATACGACACGCCTGCCCGAAACTCCTATCCCGATTTTCGTCTGGTAAATATCCCCGTGGGATACGAGGTAAAGGCACTGGCCTATCCTGGCCGCGAAGCCACCTATGACGCCAACAGCCAGATGCCCACCGGCTTCCACAACGGCAGGACCGTGTACTACGTGTTTGGACGATACCCCAAAGACCCCGAGGGCGACGACTACCCGCTTATCGACCTCGTACTGTTTCACGGCGACTTTCTGAACGCCAACCGCGAGTACGTCCACGAAAACAAACATATCACTGGCTTCGGGAGCTACGGCGACGTTATGATAAGGGACCGGAAAATGTACGTGGCTCCCACGCCCTTCGCGTTGACGGACGGTACGGCTGGCGAACGCACCCTCATCTTGCCCAGCGATGCCGAATTGGATGGGCGGCTGGAATCGTGTGGGGAGTTGGTTCGCGTAGAGACAAAGCGCCTTCTCGTCGGGTACAACGCGGACTTGAGGGAGAATACTCTGGCCCCTCTATACGTGGACAACCCGTCGGCTGGCCTGGAGCACCGATTTCTCGCCTTCCGAGCTGCCGGGACAAACGGTCCGGCGGTAACAATGAGAGCCACGCCCTAACTGATTGCGCTCGGCGGCGGCCAACCAAATTCCAAACTAAGGTTCGCTTGATGCAGCTACACTTGGAACAATTGACGAAGGCGGATGGCCCGGAGGAAGCGGGGTCGGCGGTGCCGCGCGCCATTGAAAGCGACGATTTTCCTTTTGAGCAGCTCAGCCGCATCGCCGAACGGGAAAGCTGGCGGAAGGAAATCTATCGGCCCATCTACCACGTTCACAAGTGGTGGGCGCAGCGCCTGGGGTCTGTCTTCAGGGGAGTCCTTTTGGGGGCTTTGACGCCAGAAGGCACTGATGTGCTCGACCTCTTTTACTCGCCCGCGCGATTCCCGAATACCGTCGTGTTCGACCCGTTCATGGGGAGTGGCACGACCCTGGGGGAAACTCTGAAGCTCGGGGGACGGGCCATTGGCCGAGACATCAACCCGGTGTCGTACCTCCAAGTCCGCACCGCTCTAACATTGAGAGACTCGCAGGACCTGGAAAGGACTTATAAAGAAATCGAAGTCGATGTCGCCGACACTATTTCCAGCTACTATACTACCTACCTGCCGGACGGCACATTGTGCCGGGTCCTGTACTATTTCTGGGTGATGCAAGCGCCCTGTCCGGTATGTTGCGTCCCCGTTGACCTGTTCTCCAATTACATTTTCGCTAGGCACGCCTACTCCCGCCGCAATCCCACGGTACATGTCGTGTGCCCGAAATGCGGTGCCCTCTCTCCGGAGGACCACCAAGCCAGGCAGATGGAGTGCTCCGGATGCGGCCACCGCTTCGCCCCGGCCTCCGGCCCAGTAAGAGGCAAGGCGGCCAAGTGCCCCCAATGCCTCTGCGAGTTCACAATGGGCCGCACTATACGAGAGACCGGCTCCCCTCCCGCATATCGGATGTACGCAAAACTCGTCCTGACCCCTGACGGGAGGAAGGAGTACCACCCGATTACTGACCAAGACGAAGCTCTGTACCGGAATGCGGTTACTGACCTACAGGAGTCACCCTATCAGATTCCGCAAGGGACTATAGAACCCGGGTACAACACGAACCAGGTACTGAACTATGGCTTCCGATCTTGGCACCAAATGTTCAATGCCCGCCAGCTTCTTTGCATTTCCACTCTGGCAAACCGGATCAAGGAGATTGATGATGGCCCGCTACGGGACGCCTTCACCTGCCTGTTTTCCGGCGTGCTCGAATTCAACAACATGTTCGCGTCCTACAAGGGTGAGGGGACCGGTGCCGTCAGGCACATGTTCTACCATCACATCCTGAAACCCGAACGGACCCCGTTGGAGGCGAACATCTGGGGGACTCCCAAGAGTTCCGGGTCCTTCTCCACGCTGTTCCGCAGCCGGCTGCTTCGGGCCGCCCGATATGCTCAACGGCCCTTTGAGTTGGCGTTGTCACCCGATGATCCGGAAAAACGATCTGTTAAGGTGGACAGCATCAACGAACCCTTGACCGGAATCACCAACAGCGAGTCCTATGACCAGTTCGCCAGGAACCCCAAGCTTTACATTTCTTGCGGAGACTCGGCGGCCACAGACTTGCCAGACGCATGCGTGGACTTGATTGTCACCGACCCGCCGTTCTTTGACAACGTACACTACTCCCAATTAGCTGACTTTTTTTACGTTTGGCAGAGACTGATTATCGAGGATTCTCTCAGTCATCTGGCGGACACCACCCGCTCAAAGTCGGAGGTTCAGAATTCAGACGCCGTGGTATTCACCAAGCAATTGACCCTTGTGTTTCGAGAGGCTGCCCGGGTTCTCAAGGGTAATGGCCTCTTGGTGTTCACCTACCATCATTCCAGGTGGGAAGGCTGGCGAAGCGTGCTGAAGGCGATGGGGGCGGCTGGATTCCGCATCGAGGCTTGTCATCCGGTGAAGGCGGAGATGTCTGTTGCCGCACCCAAGCACCAAGCGAAAGCCCCCATCAACTTCGACATCATCATGGTGTGTCGCAAGAATCGGTCTGGAACAGCGAGGAAGAATGCCTGGGGAGGCTTGATGCTCTCTCCCGCCCTCGACCGCGCGGAGGCTCAGATAGCGAGGTTGCGAACGGATGGTTGGAAACTGAGCCGGAACGACATCGGCGTGGTGGTCATGGCTCAGGCGGTAGCTGAAATCTCCAGACAGCCAGATAAGTACGCTACTGAGCAGCTCTTTGAGGAGATTGAAATTCCCATAGCCCAGGCCATCAACCGGCTCCACGATTGATTTCCATAGCCTAATCCAAGGCGGGTAACCTCCTGGCCTATGATCTAACCCGAAAAGGTGGGTAGAAAGATGAGCTTCAATTAAAGACATTCCTATGAGAGTCGAGGGAGGCCCCATGAAAAGAAGCGACTCCAGAATTCTCACGACGCATACCGGCAGCCTGCCACGTTCGCCAGATCTCCAAGATCTCTTGCGGGGACGGGAAGACGGGACACGATTCGACCGGGACTCGTTTGACTCGGGGGTCCGGCAAGCGGTCGCGGAGGTGGTGACCCGGCAGCGGAACGCCGGGATAGACGTGGTTAACGACGGCGAGCAAGGCCGGGCCCAATACGCTACTTATGTGAAAGAGCGCCTGTCCGGATTCGAAGGGGAACGGCTCGTGCGTTCCCGCCCCCGGTTGGACGACGCCGATTTCCCGGAGTTTGCCGCCATGCAGACCCACCTGTCCTCGCGCAACATGCCTCAACCAGCATGCACCGGACCCATCTCCTGGAAAGATTGGCCGGCGGTGGAGCGGGATATCGAATTTCTGAAAAATGCTTCGACGGACGCTCCAGCGGAGGCTCCAGTAGAAGAGGTGTTCATGACGGCGGCCTCGCCCGGTGTAATCGCCAACTTCCTTCCTAACGAGTATTACTCCACTGAAGAAGCCTATCTGTACGCTTTAGCCGACGTCATGAAGGACGAGTACAACGCAATTGCGGCCTCGGGAGTGCTTCTCCAAATCGACTGCCCCGATCTTGCGATGACTCGTGTCTCCCAGTTTTCCCATCTCTCGGTGGAAGAATTCAAGAAGGTGGTGGAACTCCACGTAGAGGTAATCAACCACGCGCTGAAGGACATCGACCCGGAACGCATGCGGCTGCATCTCTGCTGGGGAAATACAGAAGGTCCCCATCATCACGACATCCCTCTCAAAGAGATAGTGGGCCTGGTGTTGAAAGCCCGGCCCATGGGTCTGTCCTTTGAAGGGGCAAATCCCAGGCACGCCCACGAATGGAAGGTGTGGGAGGACATCAACCTGCCCGACGGGAAGCTGCTGATCCCCGGCGTGTTGGACACGACCACCAATTTCATCGAGCACCCGGAGCTAATCGCCCAGCGCATAGTCAACTACGCCAACGCCGTGGGCAGAGAGAACGTCATGGCCGGGAGCGACTGCGGCTTCGGCACGTCAGCCTGGGGCCGGAAAGTGGAGACCAACATAGTGTGGGCGAAGCTCGCGTCCATGGTGGAAGGGGCGGGGCTCGCATCTCAAGAGCTCTGGTAGGCACAGCGCGGAATCGCGGACCGCGTCTGCCCTTCTACCCTGCCTTCAGGCCCACTAGCTGGCTGTCGATGTCTTCCGCCAGCAACGACAGCCTCTCCCATTCCTCCCAGAGGGATTCCGTCTCCTCTTTGAGGACTGCGTATTGTTCGGCTTTGGATGCCAACTGGCGGGGGTCGTCAAACTGGTCGGGCTGGGAGAACATGGCCTCCAACTCCGTGATTTTGGTCTCGCGAGCGGAAAGAGAAACGTTGATCTCTTCTATCCGCGACGCTAGTTTGCGCGCCTCTCTATTGAGGGACCGCCGCTCTTCATCTTCGGGGCTCAAGGGACGTCCGGACCTTCTCCTAACGGTTCGCTGACCTGCGGTGGACTCCGCCGCTCCGTTGACCGCTGGATTCCCGCTTCCGTTACGGTTCTCAGCCTGCTTGAGGTACAAGTAGCTGTCGTAGTCACCAGGGAAGACCGTGGGCTTGCCGCCGTCAATCTCGATTATCTTGTTCGCGACCTGCCGTATGAGAGTCCGGTCGTGGGTTATTAGACAGATAGTGCCGTGATAGTCCTCAAGGGCGTCGGCCAGTATTTCCCTGGACGCTATATCGAGGTGGTTGGTCGGCTCATCCATTAGCAGCAGGTTGCTCGGCTGGAGGAGCAGCTTGGCGAGAGCCACCCGAGCCTTCTCTCCGCCGGACAGCACCGATATGGGCTTGCGGACATCGTCGCCGCTGAATAGGAACCCGCCTAATGTGGTGCGCAGGTTCTGCTCCGGCTCCGTTGGAGCAGCTTGTTGCAACTCCTCGATGATCGTATTCGATGGATTAAGCAATTCCAGGACGTGCTGGGCGTAGTAGGCCATCGACACGTTGTGGCCGGTCTTCCTTTCCCCCGCATCCATTGGAAGGACACCAGCTAGCATTTTCAGCATGGTGGTCTTTCCCGCGCCGTTCGGTCCCACCAAGGCAACGCGGTCGCCCCGCGAAAGTTCCAGGTCCATGCCGCTGTAGACGACGTTTTCGCCGTAGGACTTGCTCACGTTGGTCAGCCAGATGACCTTGGAACCAGCTCTGGGAGGCTCGGGAAAAGTGTAACGGATTTTCTTCGTCGCCCTGGGCAACTCGATAATCTGGACCTTCTCGAGTTGTTTTAGGCGGCTCTGCACCTGGGTCGCCTTCCGCGCCTTGGAACGAAAGCGTTCCACAAAACGCATCTGCCTCTGCATCTCCCGTTCCTGCCTGGCCGCCGCCGCCCGCTTGACCTCAAGGGCGCGTTCCCGCGCAACAAGGTAATCGTCATAAGCGCCCTTCATGAGGACTACCTCGCCTGGTTCTATGGCGAGGACCCTGGTAGCCACTTGGTTTAGAAAAGCGCGGTCGTGGGAAGTAACGAGCACTCCGCCGGGAAATGCGGTCAGGTATTTCTCGAACCACAGGTTCGCGTCTAGGTCGAGGTGGTTGGTCGGCTCGTCCAACAGGAGGAGGTCTGGCTTCAGGAACAGCAGCCTGGCCAAGGACGCCCGCATGACCCAGCCTCCGCTGAACTCACCTATGGGGCGCTGGAAGTCGGCTTCCTTGAACCCCAGGCCGGAGAGAATAGCCTTGGCCTCGTGCTCCCGGTCGTCCCCTCCGGCGGCTTCCAGGGCCGCGTCAAGTTGGCTGAGCTCCTCGGCCAGGGCTGCCTGTTTCTCAGGGTCCGTTTCCAGAGCCAGGGCATGACGTGCGGCGAAAATCCGGTCCACCAGGGCGATTACCTTTGAGTTGGCGTCCAACACTTCCTGGAGCAGGGTCTTGCCGGAGAACGGTGCGGGTTCCTGCTTGAGGTAACCTATGGACGCGTTTCGCTGCGTGGATACGCTGCCCGTATCCGCGAGGGCCCCACCCGCCAGGATGTCCATGAGCGTAGTCTTCCCGGACCCATTTGCGCCGATCAATGCAATGCGGTCTCCGGGGGATACGCTGAAGGTGAGATCACCGAACAGGGTCCTGTCCGAGTAGGCTTTACTGATGTCGGATGCGGATAGCAATGTAGTCAACCCAAGGGTTAATTATATCTACAGAAAGCGTGTGCGGGAAATAACCCTGGGTCTTTTAATTCTCCCACTTGGCCAATTGATCGCGGCCTTGCGCCATGCTACGCCTCTTGTCTTTCCGTCCTTGAGCCAGAATCCGGGAATCCCGCGCCGGGTTTCGCTCGTGGGGCTGAACATTCCTGGTTTCCCGCTTCCCTGGGAATTACGGGGTGACGGGGGTGTTTCATTAGTCAGTCACAAATAGCCCACTTTCGGAAAAGGGGGTTGGGGGACTTACCCCGTCGCCGCCCAGGCCCAACGAACACTTAGAAGGTCTGGCAGGGTACCTGAGGGGCGGAGAAATCCCCCTTAGTCCCCCTTTTGCGAAAGGGGGAGATTGTGTTTGTGGCGGGGGTAGGTGGACGGGTTGGAGATTTTTATTCTGGGTCATTGTGGGATATTTTGTGACATTTATCCTCCTTACAGGAAGGGGATTGGGTCTTTAGATTGTCCGTCTAAACTGTGATTTCTCTGATTCCGGGATTTATATGATTGGAAATCATCCGAATCCCAAAATCCTGTGAATCCCGGTTCGGACAATTGGGCCGATAATGGAATGACCGTAGAAGAGGATTGGGTCGGAGTCAACGCCCGCTGATGGTTATGATAGGGGAATGTCACCGGGAGTGAAAAGGGGGCAATGTCAGGTGATATACGAGGACGGAGGAGCCGGTAACGATCCCGCGTAGCAAGCAACCGAAAAGCCCTAGGGGCGTCGAGACGAGAGCTTGAATGGACCTGGGTCTTGAAGCCAGAATGCAGTCAACCTCTCAAAGGGGGCCGCGCAAGCGAAGCCTGGGACATCGGTGAAATTGGTGTCGTTGGAGCGGGTCTCCGCCGGATTCGGCAGCGCGACGGCGGCGACAAGATTCCGGTGAAAATTTGGCAAGTGGGGAAAGTGGGTGCGTCACGCGCGCTTTAACCGGCTGGCCTCGCCAACTCGCAGCAGGGCAACGACAATCGCGCCTACTGCGCCGCCAGCGGTGCTCAAAACCAAGTCTCCCATGGTATCGGCGTAGCTCAAGTGGAGTCCCGTGGCGCCGCTGAGCATTAACAAGTACTCGGCCGCCTCCCAGCACACAATCGCAAAGGAACCTACCCCAACGCCCAAAATTATCCGGTTCCACCGTGGAAAACCCAGGGGAGCGACGAACACCGATACGGCGGCTACAAGGAAAATCCAGTTTAGAAAGTGCAAGGCATCGTCGGTGTAGGTTAGGGTATCAAAGAGGTTGGCCGCGTTGCCCGCCAAGTCGACCACGAAGGGCAGGGCCAACAGGGTGTCCGCCAGGTGCGGGTATTTCAAGTCAGGCCTCTTGATGAGCCAGACCAGGGGCACCACCAGGGCGGCCAAGGGGTAGGTCATTGCCCGTAGAGGCCAAGCCTTACCTTCGAAACGTGGGAGGTCGGGGAAGAGGAAGCCTACAAGCAGGAAGAGGACCAATAAGACCTTGACCGTCCAATTAGCGTAGCGCGCCCAACTCATCTCATTGTCATCCTAACACGAGGGGCGGCGCACTGAGGCGCTCCGGTATGAAGAAGACACCGAAACTCAAACCCTATGTAGATTAGTTCCCATGGCCGACGGACGTATCTGCGTGTGTGGAGAACCCAAGCTAGCGCTTAGGTGCGGCGATGTTCGCGGACAGGGCAAACTACCCCACAGCCGCCGCCTTTGCTCCAAGACCGATGCCCAGATATGGTCCTGCTACAGGGAGGGGGCGACTGAATTTACCTGGTAAGATTACATCGAAATCGCCAACGTGATTGTGACGGTCCTAATTCGGCAAGACGGAAATTCCTCTCAGGAGTTCGCATGCCGCGGCCAGGTTACCCAGACCCCTCGCGGGAATCGGCGGTCTGCCCGAAGACTGGTCCATCCATAGCGCCGACCGGCCCGCCGAGGGAATTATTCCATACCCAAGTTTTCATTGGCCGGGCATGAGACCAGGACGTGGCCGCAGGCGTTGAGCAAAACGGAGGGCCCTGAATACATGACTCAACCTTCTACCCCATCTGCCGTACCCCCTGAGTTGAGCCGGATTGCTGTGTTGGACACCGAAATAGCCTACATCGACCGCGGCCAGGGCGACCCGATAGTGCTCTTGCACGGCAATCCCACGTCTTCCTACCTGTGGCGCAATGTGATACCGCACCTGGAGGGCTTGGGCCGTTGCTTGGCCCCGGACTTGGTGGGAATGGGAGAGTCAGGCAAGGCTAAAGACGGCTCCTACAGGTTTGTAGACCACTCGCGATACCTGGACCAATGGTTCGAGTCGCTTGGCCTCGACCAAAACGTCACGTTGGTGGTCCATGACTGGGGTTCTGCTTTGGCGTTCCATTGGGCCCATCGCCACCCGTCCAGCGTAAAAGCGTTGGTTTACTTGGAAGCCATCGTCCGCCCGCTTACCTGGGAGGAGTGGCCCGATTCGGCGACTCCTATCTTTCAGGGAATGAGGTCTCCAGATGGTGAGGAAATGGTCCTGGAGAGGAACTTGTTCGTGGAACGGATTTTGCCCGGAAGCATCATTCGGGAGCTAAGCCAAGAGGAAATGGACATTTACCACCGTCCCTACCTGTAACCCGGGGAATCCAGGAGGCCCACACTCACATGGCCCAGGGAAATCCCCATCGACGGCCATCCCGCCGACGTAGTGGAAATAGTGTCGGCATATTCCCGGTGGCTGTCCACGAGCAACGTGCCGAAATTGTTCATCAATGGAGACCCTGGCGCGATTCTGACGGGCGCACAACGGGATTTCTGCCGCGCCTGGCCGAATCAACGAGAGGTGACGGTCCCCGGCCGTCACTTCCTCCAAGAATACTCCCCCGAGGCGATTGGGAAGGCCATCGCGGAATGGTATAGCGCGGTGGGTAGCTGGGAGCCTGCCCGGTAATTGCTGAGTCTCGTGTAAACCTTGGTCCAGAGCCTCCTGCAAAGCATCAAAGCGCACGTTTTCTCATGGAGTGTTGAAGATGCTCCTACGCACCGGCATACCTGCTTCACTAGGGTGTGTTCACGCTAAAGGTCTGAATATGATACCATCCAGGCATGGAACTAAGCGAAGCGCAGTATCAACTCATTGCACCATACCTGCCGGTGCAGCGGGGCAACGTCAGCACACCCAATGTTCAGGTACTCAATGCCATCCTTTACGTTGCCGAACAGGGCTGCAAGTGGCGGGGGCTGCCCTGCCGGTTTGGCAATTGGCATACCGTCTACACCCGGATGAATCGTTGGTCCAAGAGGGGCGTCCTGGACCGGGTATTCGAGCAACTCCAGCGGGCTGGGATAATCAAGGTCAAGCTTCAGGTGGTCTCGATGGACAGCGCCATTGTCAAGGTGCATCCTGACGGCGCAGGCGCGTTAAAAAAAGGGGATTATATACAATTTTACCCGGTGGCTACTTTGCGTCTTGTAATACTGCTATATAGACGAAAGCCGGAATTTAATTGACGGAAGCAGTTCCGCATGGTTCCATGTTAATGCGGAATCTTATAGATGGGTAGAATCGTATATAATTCCCTAAAAAACTGGCCCCCGGGCCATCGGCAAGTCCCGGGGCGGCCGGACCACCAAGCTTCATATGGTTGCCGCGGATGACCGGACACCCCTAATCTTCCCCCTATCCCCAGGACAAGCCCACGATGCTCCGGAGGGACGCAAATTGCTCCGCCGCATGGGACCGCCGGAGGGAGTACCGGCTATATTGATGGACCGGGCGTATGAGGGAGACGCAACGCGCCAACCGGCGGCGCAATTGGGATACACGCCGGCGGTTCCGCCGAAAAAGAACCGTACCCATCCCTGGGAGTACCATAAGACGTTGTACCGGAAGACGTTGTACCGGCGGCGGAATGAAGTGGAGCGTCTGTTCCGGCGCTTGAAGGGCTTTCGCCGGGTCTTCACCGGATATGACAAACTAGATGCGCTCTACCTCGGGTTCATCCTGTTCGCCATCATCTTCGATGCCTTACGCAGTGTTAACACGCCCTAGCTCCCGGCAGTATCGGGCCAACGGAGTCGAGGCCGTAAGCGCGGACGGCGCCTGGGATCTTGTAGAGGCCGTCTAGTGTAGCACCGCTATTGAATTGATGGGTAAAGAGACTTCAGCTGGTACTTTGGGTTCTGGTTTCGCGAGCAGGCTCGTGGGCGTATTGAAGCTATATCGGTGGCTAATTATGGGTTTGACGAAGACTAAACTAAACCCAAGGTGAAATGTACATATCGCTAGACCGCACTGTCGGGGCCTACCCGGTTGGGCCTAAAGGTGATATGAGGTGGCGTGGAGTCCTTTCGGTCGTCGTCAAGACCCCCGAAATGCACATCCCACCTTGGTATTGGTTTAGGAACACTTCACCTTGGATCCTGAGGACAGGGAATGGATTCTAGTCGGAGGAGGATTTTGTCCGAAGTTGGTGCCCAATCCTCAAGCCGGAACCATCTTTTGTTAATCGCACTCGCGGATTCCGGGTGGCTATTCGTTGACAACCAGTTTGTCGCCAACCTCGATCTGGACCACAACCCACGACCTGGCTTCATGTCCGTGACCGGCAATTCACTGCCGGGTCACCAAGGGACAGTTCTATTCGAGAACTTCAGCGTCTGGGCGCCATAAGCTTGGTTCGAGAGTATTCAAACTTGGCCGCCGCAATGAGGTTACATCATCAGTCCCTCGACGGGGACCAACTTCTGGCCAACCGGGTCAACCCCCATGAATACCCCTTCCAACGCCAGCGCCCCCAACAAAGGGGTCGTACCTTCCTCGTTGAAGAGGACCAGTGTGACTATTTCCTCGCCTTCGATTCTTACCCAGGCCTGACCTACGTCCATCGTTCTGATTTCGCCTTGACCGAACCGGAACCGGCGCTTGGCTAACGGCTGTACGTTGAGGTCTCGAAGAACCGAAGCTGGTACCGACGTGATTGAAGCTCCAGTGTCGACCAGGGCATCAAACGTCGTCCAACGCCCCCTCTCCTGGTCCCCGATTGCAATCTGGACTGTAAACGTTCCCACGGGCGCTTTTACCTCCCTTCTCACTTGCTCGATCTCCGGTTGCCATATCTTTAGTATCCACATCCTAACATCTCGATTAACCTTCCCGTTCCATTCTGCGATCCGCAGTTTAAGGCGCACACCCGTAATTGTTCCCGCTGTGGACATTCCGGTCTCTCCGCCGTAACATTCCCTGGTAACATTGGCTTTGTGAATGAGCGCAGCGCTGGTGTGCCTCGCTGCCCTAGAGGCACACCTCAACCAGCCCGGAAAGGAGCCTTCTATGGTCACCCCAAACTCGGACCTAAACGCATGGTGGATCAAGGACAATTACTCCCGGGAAGAAATAGACCAGCTTGTCCAATGGGGTCTGGACCATTTCTGGACCCAGAACCACCAGATGGCCGACCTGGTGGCTCCCGGCGGCTACAATATCATGGTCCGGGGCGACGGGTGCCACGTTTACGACATCGAGGGGAACAGGTATATCGACGCCATGGCCGGGCTGTTCCTGAAGAACATAGGACACAACCGTCCAGAGGTCGCCCAGGCGGTGGCCGAACAGATGACCACCCTGGCGTACACCAACTCCGGGGCGTATAGCAGCGTTCCAGGAATCCTGCTCTCCAAGAAGCTGGCCGACCTGGCCCCCGGCGACCTGACCCGCACCTTCTTCTGCGGCGGCGGCTCCGAGGCGGTGGAAATCGCCCTGAAGATGGCCCGCCAGTACCAGTTCATATCGGGCAACACTCAGAAGACCAAGTTCATCTCACGCCGGGGACAGTACCACGGCTCCACTCCTGGTCCCATGAGCGTGGGCACCGGCGGACGCCGAGGCTCCGGAATATTCGACTCCATGCTCCCGACCAACACGACCCAGGTCGATCCTCCCTACTGCTACCGCTGTCCCTGGGGGTTCCACGACCGCACCAACCAGGACTGTTGCATGCAGAGTCCCAGGGCCCTGGAGAACATCATCAAGGGCGAAGGGCCGGACACGGTGGCCGCCTTCATCGCCACTCCCATACCCAACGGGTCCCAGATCCCGGCGGACGAGTATTGGCCCCAGGTCCGGGAGATATGCGACCGCTATAACGTCACCCTGATCGCGGATGAAATTATCTGCGGCTTCGGCAGACTTGGAACATGGTTCGGCATGGAGCGGTTCGGGGTTAACGCCGACATCATGACCGTCGCCAAGGCGCTTACAGGTGGGGAGCTCCCCGTGGGCGGCGTGATGGCCAGCAAGGAGATCGCCGAGGCATTCGCCAACACGGAAGGACCCAACGGAGCGTTCCAGCACGGCGTCACCTACGGCGGACACCCGGCGGTGATGGCGGCGGCGCTAAAGAACCTGGAGATCATGGAGCGAGAGAACCTGGTTGAGAACTCCGACGCAATGGGCCGCTACCTGTACGAACGGGCCATGGCGGTGCTGCAAGAAAACCATCCCTCGGTGGGCTTTGTCGGAGGCGGCTTGGGCCTCCTCATGAACATCGAACTGGTGAAAGACCGCCGGACGAAGGAGCCTTACCCCGGTGGACCCCAGGGAGAATTTGCCAAGTTCCTCACGGAAACGATACGGGGCTACGGTCTCGCCACCCGGGCCAGCGAGTCGATCACACTGTCGCCTCCTTTGACGTTCACGAGGGAGTTGGTCGACGAGACCATTGACATCCTGGACAAGGCCATCGGTGAGGCAGAACAGGCGTTTCCGCCCGAAGGCGCGTAAAATAGGCGCGGAGGAAGCAACTACCTTGCGCCGGGTCCAGGCCGGTTACCCTGGGAGGTGACCTGATGATTGATGTTCGCCTTTCAAGCTGGATGCGACGGGTCACTCCGGCGGCTTTTGCCGCCGGATTACTGGTTCTTGCCGTTGGTTGCGGGGCTTTCAGTCTACCGTCGCTTTCAAAAACTACACCGGCGCCGGCGACCTCTAGCGCGACTTGGCAGCGGTCTTCGGACGAGGTACATGGCCTCCCGGTCCTCGGAGAGAATATTGGTGTCGAAGTAGGGAAACATGTCCCTCCGTTCAGCTTGGGTCTCTCGAACGGCACGACAATCACTTCAGCGGACCTTTTGGAGGCTTCCCAACCGACGTTCCTCTTTTTCTGGGCCACCACTTGACCGGTCTGCACGGCTGAGTTGCAGCTATTAAAGGACATCTACCCCCAGCACTCGAATGACGTGGACTTTTACGCGATAGGGATGTTTCCAGGCACTGATGTCGCACTCTTTGAAGAGTTCGGCAACGAGAGGGGCTATACATTTCCGGTCGCCGTACCGAAGAGCGGGATCCTCGCGGACTTGAAGGTGACCATCCAATCCACGAAGATAGCCTTTGACTCCAACGGGACCATTGTCCATAGGAACGGGATGGGCAAGGGTGACCCGGAGACTTGGCGCCAGGTTTTCGCGGACTTGGCCAAGTCCGGAGACCAGTCCTAATCGGAAACTCTGTCCAAGAGGGAGTATCGAATGCCTAGTAAGCCAAGTAAGATCCAGGACCGGTTTGGAATGACTCTGACCACCAACTCGGTGGCCGCGGCAGAGGCGGTGGTGGAGGGCGTCGACCGGATGCTCTCCCAAAACCACGGTCCGGACCTGAAGTTTCAAGAGGCGATCGATTTGGACGAAGGGTTTTCCTTCGCCCACGCCTGTTTGGCCTACTTCGATATGCAGAAGGCCCGGCCCGACGACGCCAAGATGGGCATGGAGCGGGCTTTGAGTCTGAGCGATGGGATCACCCGAAGAGAGCGGCAGCAGATAGAGGCGGTGGCCCACTGGATCAACGGCAAGGGCAGAGACTCCATCGCCCTTATCAAGGAACACCTGGGGGAATTCCCGCGTGACGGGTTGCTGATGCGCCTCGCCCACCGGCTGTACATGCTGGGATGCAGCGGCGCGGGGGCGCCCAACTTTCCGCCGGAATACCTGGCCCTGCTCAACAGCGTGTCCACGCACTGCATGGACGACTGGGCTTTCCTTGCGGAATACGCCTTCGCCCACCATGAGACGGGTCATCTGGACGAAGCCTGGCGGTACGCTCAGACCTCCCTGGACATGAACCCGGTTAACGCCGTGGCGAGCCATTCAATGACCCATGTACACTTCGAGCGGGGCGATGCGGCGTCCGGGGAAGACTTCCTCGGCGGATGGCTGCGCGGCTTCGACTCCCCGGCATCCTCTTACGTGCATCTCTCGTGGCACCTAGCCCTCTTCGAGCTTGCCCTGGGCAAGTACAGGGAAACGCTGGACCGGTACGAGAACTTCATCCGCCCGTCGGTAGTATCCAAGGCGATGTCCACCCTGAACGACAGCGCGTCGCTCATGTGGCGATTGCAGATCTACGGCGGGATGCCCCCGGACAAGCCTTGGGACGAAGTGTTGGTTTTGGCCGTGCCCGCCGCCCAACGTCCGGGAGCGGCGTTCCGAGACGCCCACGCGGCCCTGGCCTTCGCCGGCAGCGGGAATTTCGAGCTAATGGAGCAGATGATCGACCGGCTGCGGAAGGCCGCCGACGGGGGCGATCTGTTCATCAAGGATGTAGTCTTGCCCCTAGCCCAGGGAATAGATGCGTTCGGCAGGGAGGACTATACCGATGCCGTCCGCTATTTCGAGCCGGTATTTCCCCAGTTGGTCCGCGTCGGCGGCAGCCACGCCCAGCGAGAGGTGTTCGAGGATACTTTCCTCGAGGCGTTCATTCGCGCCGAGCAGTGGGAAAAGGCGGAATCGATGCTCAACGAACGCCTGCAGCGGCGGGACTCGGTCCGGGATACGTTTTGGTCTGGCCGTGTGCAAGCGTCACAGGGACAGAGCGAGGATGCCCAGTCCAGCTTTGAAGCGGTGGCGCGCGGATGGGACCCCGGCGTTTCCAATACCCCCGAACTCGACACGATGACCAATATCAAGGCCGCGATAGCCTGACCTGGACCGGACTGATTTGATACAAAAGACACGGACCGACATAGACTATTACCTGGGCGTAGCCCGCGAGCTAAGCCCCAAGATAGAAGCCGCCGCGGACCGAATCGACGCCGATAGGCAGTTACCTTCTGATATCTCCAGTGAGATGGCGGAAAGAGGTCTGTTCCGGTTGCTTCTTCCCCGTGAATTAGGCGGGGCGGAGCTGGACCATCCCGACTTTCTGCGCATACTCCGAATATTCGCCTCGGTGGACGCCAGCACCGCGTGGTGCGTCAACCAGAACAACGTATTCACCACCGCCGCATCCACCATGAACAAGAAGGCCGCGCACGAAGTCTGGGACGACAAAATGGCGGTAGTGACCAACGGCCCGCCTTCTTCCTCGGCGCGCGCGGTACGGGTGGAGGGGGGTTACCGGATCAGCGGACGGTGGGACTTCAGCAGTGGAATCGATCATGCTACCTGGGTTGCCGCGCTTGCCCCGATGGAGCCCGCTTCTCCCGCTCCCGGAGCCACGGGAGACGTGAATAACGCTCGGCTTATGCTCGTCCCACGGGACCAGGTGAAGATGGTGGATACCTGGTCAGCCAGCGGGCTTCGCGGCACTGGCAGCTTTAGCTTCCAGGCGGATGACCTGTTCGTGCCGGCTTATCGCACCTACTCCCAGGCTGATCCGTCATGGAGCGATGGACCGCTCTATCTCATTCCCCGAGGTCTGCTTTTTGCCACCGGATTTTCGACTGTCGCCCTGGGTGTCGCGAGGGGGAGCCTGGAGACGACCATAGACCTGGCGGGCAGGAAAACTCCAGGGCGAAGCCGCAACCTGCTCCAGGACCAAGTCACCACTCACAGGATGATAGGGCAGGCGGAAGCAATTTGGAATTCGGCGCGTGCTTTCCAGCAGGAGAGCGCGGCGGCGGTATGGGAACGCGCCTGCCGGGACCATGACCTTGACACAGAAGAACGGGTCCGCTTGAGAGTGGCTACGACCCACGCGATTCGTATGTCGGCGGAAGTGGTCGATAT
This sequence comes from Dehalococcoidia bacterium, assembly GCA_965197545.1. Classification (GTDB taxonomy): domain Bacteria; phylum Chloroflexota; class Dehalococcoidia; order Lucifugimonadales; family UBA3495; genus CATOSP01. The sequence goes on along the minus strand of CBDANJ010000007.1, from coordinate 327,939 downwards.
CTGCTACAACCTCTGCGGGTCCAGCGCGATATTCGCGTCCAACCCGATTCAGAGGCGCTTCCAGGATATTCATGTAATCACCCAACACGCCCAGGGACGCATGGCCCATTACGAGACCGCCGGGCAGTTCTTCTTGGGGCTAGAGCCGAATGGGATGTTCTAGCGCGGCGACCGGCCCGCGCCCCAGCGCGTATCTTTCATTATGAAGGACACACAAAGGACGGCCGACGGTTGGCTAACGGACGACTCTAGGAGGCGATAATGCGATTGGAAGGAAAGGTGGCCCTCATCAGTGGAGGCGCGCGCGGTCAGGGCGCAGCCGAGGCGAAGCTTTTCGTTCAGGAAGGGGCCGCAGTAGTCATCGGGGACATTCTTGACGACGACGGGCTCAAGCTGGAGGCCGAGATACGGGAGCTAGGCGGGCAGGCCACCTTCGTCCATTTGGATGTTACCGACTCCGCGCAATGGACCTCCGCGGTCAATGAGGCAGTCACCCGGTATGGCAAGCTGGACGTCCTGGTGAACAACGCTGGCATCGGCAGCACCAACATTGGGGGAGTCCAGGCCCCGCGACTGCATGAGGCCCCGGAAGAAGTGTGGGACCAGATCATGGACGTCAACGGCAAGGGTGTGTTTCTAGGCACCCGCGCCGCGATTCCGGCCATGCTTGACGCTGGTGGAGGGTCCATCATCAACATTTCGTCCATTGCGGGGATGGTTGGCCTAAATCCGGGCTCGGGGGCGGGTTCAGCGTACGCTAGCTCAAAGGGGGCGGTGCGGCTGTTGACCAAGTCCACTGCGGTGCAGTATGCAGGTGAAGGAATCCGGTGCAATTCGGTCCACCCCGGCTACATCGACACCGCAATGACGGCTCGGATGATGTCCGAGCCCGGCATGAGGCAACGCCGGATCGACGCTACTCCCTTGGGGCGTATCGGCACCGTCGATGACATCGCCAATGGGGTCTTGTTCTTGGCCTCGGACGAAGCGTCCTTTATGACTGGCAGCGAGCTGGTTATCGACGGCGGATACACGGCTCAGTAGGTCCAGACTGCGGTTTCTGGCCCGCTCCGCGCTTGGCGCAGCGAAACAACGTGCCATCCAAATAGCGCAGTCTGGCGTCGTTACCGGTTACAACGAGCGTTGTTATCGCGCCCTTCCCTGTAGGGCTATACCGCGGGGCGAGTGGACGATTGTGTAACTGTTCAGACTTGATGTGCCCTTCCTCCTCCCAGCCCGTCATTCCGGGCCCCGTATCCAGTACGGGGCAGGCTTTGACCCGGAATCCAGAAACCTTTGCAACCAGCGACATTCACTATCATTGGCATTTCTGGATTCCCGCCTTAGCGGGAATTGCCATGGCCTTGCGAAGGCCACATAAGGGGATGAAAATGGCGGGGCGCCGGTTGGCGCAAAGGGCGGCCGTCATTGGCGCTTTGAGCCCGCGCGGGAAATTGCCCTGGTGACCGGCAGGTATATAAGAATGCCGCCCCGCTCCGGCGGAGAGCAGGCATAGTAAAGTCTCGAGTCTCGTGGTCACCCACCGGCCGGCAGCCCAATTGGGAGGGAGTCAGATGCGGAGCGTTCACGAAGGGTGCTGCGGGCTGGACGTGCGCAAGAAGACGGTGGTGGCCTGGGTCATCACCCCGGAGGTCCAGGAGGGGCGCAGCTTTTCCACGATGACCAAGGACCTGCTGGCCTTGGCCGACTGGCTGGCGGGCCACCGGGCCACCGGGTAACGCAGGTAGACATGGAGAGCGCCGGGGTGTACTGGAAACCGGTCTACAACCCCCGGTCGTGGCCGGGGGCAGGCTCTATTGGAGGACGAGTTCGCGGTCATGGTGGTTAACATGGTGGTGAACGCCCGGCACATGAAGGCGGCGCCGGGGCGCAAGACGGACGTCAAGAGCCTGCCCCGTACTGGATACGGGGACGCCGAGTGGATTGCCGACCTGCTCCAACACGGCTTGCTTAGGGCCGGCTTCATCCCGGACCGTCCGCAGCGGGAACTGAGGGAGTTGACCCGCTACCGGCGGAGTCTGACCGAGGAGCGCAGCCGGGAGGCGAACCGGATTCAGAAGCTGTTGGAGGGGGCCAACATCAAGCTGTCCTCGGTGGCCACCGACGTGCTGGGAGCCTCGGGACGGGCCATGCTTCGGGCGATGTCCGAGGGGGAGGAAGACCCGAAGGCGTCGGCCGAGTTGGCCAAGGGGCGGCTGCGGGAGAAGCTGAGTGACCTGGAGGAAGCCCTCCGGGGCTTGGTGGGGGACCACCAGCGTTACATGCTGGCCAGCCAACTGCGCCATCTCCAGTACTTGGAGGCGGAAATCCGGCGGCTGGACCCTTTTGAGGAGATGGCGGCGGCGTTGGACACCATCCCCGGAGTGGGGCGGCGCACCGCTCAGGTCATCGCGGCGGAAGTGGGCACGGACATGAGCCAGTTTCCCACCCCGGGCCACCTGGCGTCGTGGGCTGGGGTGTGTCCGGGGAACAATCAGAGTGCGGACAAGCGCAGGCGCGCTCCCCCCAGGAAGGGCAACAACTGGCTGAAGCCGGCCCCCCGTTTTCACGAGGGCAGGCTTTGGTGGAGGCGGCCAAGTCCGCCGGACGGACCAAGACTTACTTGGGGGCTCAATACCGGCGGCTGTCCTGGCGTATCGGGGCCAACCGGGCGGCCATGGCGGTGGCCCACAGTATCGCCGTCATCATCCACCACGTCATCAAAAAAGGGCTGCCCTTTGTAGACTTGGGGCCCAATTACTTCGAGGAGCGGGACCGGAATGCGATCACCCGCCGGGCGGTACGCCGGCTGGAAAGTCTGGGCCACAAGGTCACCCTCGAAGCGGCGTGAACCCTCTATTTTCATAGTAATGACGGAGTAGGGGGTGACGGGGTGGGGGTGGTGAGCTGGCTACTGCAGTCTAAGTTCGGTCGACCTGGAGGAGGTGTCAGATAGGCGGGGCGGGGACGAGTTTCGCGATGCAGATACGGCGGTGGACCGGGCTAAGCGGGCCGTAACGAGGAAGGTCAATTTCATCTCGCGGACACGCATTTTGAAGGCTTGGCGCCAGGCCCGCATCCGTGGCGGCATCTCTCACCCAGGAAGACGAGACGGTGGCCAGGTACGGCCAGGCCTGCATCCGTAGCAGCATTTCCATGCTTACCCCAAAGGCCTTCTTGATTCGCAGGGCCATTTCCGGCGACAGCGCGGCGTGACCATTCAGAAAATCTGAAAGGGCGGCCCGGCGCACTCCAAGAATTTCGGACGCCCGCTTGATGCTCAATCCTAGTCCATAGAGGACTTCAGTTCGGACGAAGTCACGGGGCGAGCTGGAGTCATACCCACGTTGATCTCTGAATCCGCCTTTAACGGTAGTCCTCCAAATCCTTGCGGATGACCGTGCCCTCATGGTCTTCGAACGTGACGCGCCAATTTCCGGAGACCGACACGCTCCAAGTACTCCGGCGGTTGCCCGCCAATTGATGAACTCTCCAGCCGCGCGGGGCGGAGGCGACAAAGCTTTCGATGTCGTCCGCGAGAACTAAGACTGTTAGGATGTTGCGTATCCTGGTTATCAAGGCCGGGTGCAACAGGCGGCCATCGTCGCTGAAGAGGGCAAGGGACCGCCTTGACGGGCGGTTTCACTATGTCTTCACCGGTGAGGTGATTCCCGCATAACCGAATTCGCTGTGTTTTGGCCCTGGGAGAGGCTCACACCTCCACCGGCTTGTCGCTGTCCGTCCATTCGGCGTAGGAGCCGTCGTAGAGGCGGACGTTGTAGCCGGCTTGTTTCATGGCCAGGTAGGTTAGAGAAGCGCGGACGCCGCTGCGGCAGTAGGCGACCACAGGGTCTTGGGGGGTTATGCCGGCGTCAGCTAGGCGTTGTCGAAGCAAGTTGGAATCGATGAGCAAGTTGCCATCGGAGCCTGCGGCTTCGGAGTGGGGCAGGTTGACCGCGCCGGGGATATGACCGGGGCGGTGGTCCATCTCCACTTCGCCCCGGAACTCCTCGGGGGTGCGGGTGTCTAGGAGTTTGGCGGCCCCTGGAGTCGAGACCGCCATGCTCCGGGAGATGGCCCGGGCGCCGGTGTCGAGGAGTTTGGCAGCCCCTGGATTGGACACATCGTCCAGGGTGGCACGGACCGACGGGTTGAGGCGCAACGTAAAGGGCTTTGCCGCGACGGATACGGGGCGGTAAAGGACTTCGCGGCCCTGCTCTTTCCAGGACTCGTACCGCAAGTCCATGACGTGGACGTCGTTTCGGCCCAGGTATTCCAACACCCAGGCGGCCATGGCAGCGTTGCGGCCGTCTTGGTGGTCGTAGAGGACCGGGGTCACGTCGTCGCCCAAGCCTGCCCCGGCAAAGGCGGCGGCGAGTTGGTCCGCCGACCCCAAACGTCCGTCTTCGCCCTGGAGCTTCTTGAAGGGGACGCTGACCGCCCCCTTCAGGTGGCCCATCAAGTAGCGCATGGCCGACCGGGGGTCGATTATCAAGTAACCAGGTCGTCCTATACGCTCAGACACCCATTCGGCGGAGACAAAGGCGGCCATTAGCCGACCATTTCGAAGTCGGTCTCAACCGAGGTGGGGTGGGCCACTGACTGGGTGACCGGGGAGCCCTCCACGGCCAGACGCCAGATCTCCCGCAAGGTGTCTTCGTCGGCGTCGGCCCGCACGAAGCACTTGGCGGATATCTTTCCATAACCCGGGTTGCCCTCGTCTTCGACGCCGGCCCATTTGCGTATGTTATCGAAATACCCCTCGACCGCGATTTCCAGGTCGTGGATGCGAACGCCCTGTTTGGTGGCGTTGACCACGAAGCCGACGGTCATGCAACTGCCGATGGCGGACAGCAATTGTTCATGGGCGCTGGCGGCGACATCGGTGGCGGTGAGGTCGCCGGGTTCGTCCATGTCCACCTGGTGGTTGCGCATGTAGGCGCGGGCCCGCATTCCATCCTGCCAGACTACCCGAGACTTCCAGGGTCCGGTTACCGCGTTGAACACATCCGGGTCCCGGAAGGAGTCAAGCACTTCGGCCAGTTTTTCTCGTGGGAGCCCGTTGAGGTTACCTTCTTGCGTCATGTCCAGCTCCTATTTGGTGTTTGGCGCTCGTTAAGCCAGGTTATCAAGCCAGGTTATTGATGCCCAAGGATTACCGGTATTCGGCCCGCAGTTTCTCGGCGGCTTCCGCGATGACTTTCATCTTCCTGGCGGCCATGTCATGGGTGTTGACGTTCCGTTCGGCAAAGGTGCCGAAGCCGCAGTCCGGGTTGAGGTATATCTTGTCGGGGTCGAAGTACTGCAACAGTTCCTTCACCCGGTCGACGATCTGCTCCGCGGGTTCGATGTCGTCGGTGCGGGGATTGACGACCCCGAAACCGATTTCCTTTTCGTTACTGTATTCCTTGAAAACTTCCATCTCGCCGGCACGGGGGGTGGCGCACTCCAGGACCAGTTGGTCGATGTTCATCTGCGTCAAATATGGGAGCATGGGCCCATAGTTGCCGGTCAGGAGGACTTCCTCTTTGCGGCTCCAGTTACCCCGGCAAATGTGGACCCCGGTCCTGATGCCCGTGATGCCCTCCAGGGTCTGGTTCATCAGGCGGACCGCCATTTCCAGTTCGTCGCTGGGGTCGCGGCGGTTGGGCAAGGCGGCGCACATGAAAGTTTCGGTGCTCTCTTCGCCGAACACCACCTGGCTCAGGATGGGTTCGTCCAACTGGACAAAGTCGCATCCCTGGTCGCGCAGGGCGATGATCTCTTCTCGGAGAATGGCAATCACGTCTTTGGCCAGGTCTTCGGGATCGGGGTACACCCGGTCAGACAACCCCTCGAACCAACTGGAGCGGGTCAACATGTACGGCCCGGGCAGGGGGACCTTGATCTGCCGGTCGGTGTGTTCCCGCATAAACGCCAGTTCGTCGAGGGCCAGGCCATGCCGCTTGCCGATGCGGTCGATCACGATGGGGCTCTTGATGGCGAATGACGGAACGTCGAGAGCCCGCAACACCTCTTCCATGCGGGCGCGGTCTCTGGAGTAGTCCAACAGCTCCGAGACCTTCATCAATTGCATTCCGGTGAGCTTGTCGACGGCGAAGGAGTAAAAATTGTCCCGGCGCTGCTCGCCGTCGCTAATGATATCCACCCCAGCATCTTCCTGTGCCCGGATGCAGGCCAAGACTTCGCCGTCGGCGACGGCGTTGAACTCGTCGAGGGTCATTTCCCCGGCTTCTTTTCGGCGCAAGGCCCGCACTAAATCGGTGGAGCGGGGCCAGCTTCCGACGACAGTGACCGGGAACAAGGGAGTATCCGGCATTTGGTTTCCTCCTTGGGTTAGGCGTTGTCACGGCCGTGGCCCGCGCACACGCCACACGCTGTTTCTGCTGCATCTAATGTATCCAAAATCCGTGGCAAGCACAAATGGAGGACGCTGGTCCGAGCTTCGCGGGGCCGGGTTATGATGTTACAGTTGAAGCAATCGTTCCCTTTTGGAGGAGTCTGATGCGCATAGGTCTGTTCCCCGGCAGCGTCCCCGGGCAATTGAAGAGCTTGGACGAAGTGATTGACCAAGTGGTCAGGGCGGAAAACGATGGGTTCGACGGGTATTGGACTCCGCATCTTTCGGGGCGGGGATTCGATGCGTTGACCGTCTTGGCGTTGGCGGGCGGGCGGACCAGCCGTATCGAACTTGGAACGGCGGTTGTTCCGACTTATCCGAGACATCCTACAGCCATAGCCCAACAAGCCATGACCGTGCAGGTTGCTTCGGGGGGCCGCCTAGCCCTGGGGATCGGCCCGTCGCACCGGCCCGCGGTGGAGGACTCTTGGGGGCTCTCCTATGACAGAGCTGCGTTGCATACTCGCGAGTACGTATCGGTGCTCAACCAGTTGGTAACCGATGGGGCGGCCAGCTATTCGGGGGTAATGTACCGCGTTGAGGCCCGGGCCGAGATGTCCGGGGTGTCACCCTTTCCGGTCCTGATATCGGCACTCGCGCCCGCGATGTTGCGGGTTGCAGGGGAACTCACCGGCGGGACGATCACCTGGATGTGCGGTGTCAACACCATCGGCGACCATGTGGTACCCCGGCTAAATCAGGCCGCGGAGAGGGCAGGGCGTCCCGCTCCCAGGGTATGCGCGGGGCTACCTGTTGCGGTGACCAATGACAAGGCAACGGCATTCGAGGAGGCCGCCACGCTCTTCGGACGTTACGGCGGTCTGGTGAATTACCGCCGGATGCTAAACATCGAGTCGGTGGACGGCCCAGCGGACATAGCCGTCATCGGCGACGAGGATGAAGTCGCGAGCCAGATTCGCGCATTCGCGGAAACTGGGACGACAGACTTCCTCGCCTCTCCCTTCCCGGTTGGCGACGAACCCGACGCCTCATTGGCAAGGACAGAAAGTCTACTGGCTAGCCTGATAGGCAAGCTGTAACGTATATGGCCCTCCGCAAGGTCTAAAAGCTGACGCCGCAACTGTGACGGATGGACACAACCGAATGACGACAGCCAGAAACCGGGTCCGCCTCGGTGATTTGAACATTGAATATGAGGTCCGCCGAAGCGCACGCCGCAAGAAGACGGTTCAGACGACGGTGAAGGATGGCCGGGTCCTGGTTTCCGCGCCGGTAGCGGTGAAAGACGCGGAGATTGAGGCGATAATTCGCAAGCAGGCTACTTGGATTTTTGAGCGTCAATCCGAAGTGGCTCCTCCTATGCCTCCCCTCAAGTTTGTGACCGGTGCGGAATTCCCGTATCTGGGTCAAGCCATCCGCATGGAGATCACAGAACGCGATATTCCCTCACCGATGCTGCGCTTCGGCCGGCGACGATTTCAGGTCGCGGTACCGTTTAACACCGATGACGGCCAGACGCAGGAACAAATCAGGGCCGCCCTGAGCGCCTGGTACCGGGGCCGTGCGTCCGAGAAGTTGCCTGTCTTGGTGGAACAGTGGAGCCATTCCTTCCACTACCTGGAGCCGCCGCCGGTCCTTATAGGGTCCCAACGGAGTTTTTGGGGAAGCTGTTCACCCAAAGGGGTGCTGAGATTTTCCTGGCGGGTCATGATGCTCGAACCCTCGCTCATCGAGTACATTGTGGTCCATGAACTTGCACACCTAAAGATCATGGACCATTCAAAGGGGTTCTGGAATTTTGTGGCGAGCGTGCTTCCGGACGTACAACTACGGCGGCGCAGGCTAAAAACCACTGAGAAAGGGCTTCCACTGTAGCCGTTGGAACCGGGCCGGTGCGCCGTCCCCTGGTCCACAGGACGCACGATCAGGGGCGAATGAGTACGTATTGAATCCCAGGGTCTTTCAATTGTACTTTCGAGAGTACGATACAGACTTAACCGTCGTCCCGGCGAAGGCCGGGAGCCATGAATCCTACGCATGAGCGGACGTTCTAAAGCGAAGATTTCCTGGATTCCGGCTCAAAGCCTGCCCCGTACTGGATACGGGGGCCGGAACGACGGGTTGGGGCAAGGCTGACAATTGAAACACCCTGTATTGAATTCCATGTATGCCAGCAATAACTCCGCACTGGTGTTATCATGGTTGCTAGGGTGAACAAACTTGAACAGTTACCAGAACAACGGCATTCGCAACTTGGCCATCATTGCCCACGTCGATCATGGCAAAACGACGCTGGTTGACGCTCTACTGAAGCAGGGACAGGTCTTCCGAGCCCACCAGCAGGTTGGCGCCTTGATTATGGACACCAATCCGTTGGAGCGGGAGCGCGGCATTACGATCCTGGCCAAGAACGCATCGGTTAATTACGGCGGGGTGAGGATCAACATCATCGACACGCCGGGCCATGCCGACTTCAGCGGCGAGGTTGAACGCGTCATGAACATGGCCGACGGCTGTTTGCTGCTGGTGGACGCGGTAGATGGGCCCATGCCGCAGACCACCTACGTGTTGCGTCAAGCCCTGCAACAGAACGTTACCCCCATGGTGGTCATTAACAAGATAGACCGGCCCGAGGCGCGAGTGGCCGAAGTTGAGGATTTGGTCCAAGACCTGTTCCTGGAACTGGCCACCAGTTCCGACCAGCTTGATTATCCGGTGCTGTATGCGTCGGCGAGGCAGGGATACGCGATAGCCGACCGGGAAGCGCCGGGGTTGGACATGAAACCCCTCTTTGAAGCCATTCTTGACTCGGTGCCCCCACCCACCGGAAACCCCGCCGCGCCGGTACAATTGTTGGTCGCGGCGCTAGATTACGATAATTATCTCGGACAAGTGGCGATAGGCCGTCTTACCAACGGTACGCTCCGGCTGAGGGATGACGTCGCCCTGCTGTCCCGCAGTTCCGAGGTTTCGGTCCACAACCTGGAACGCATTTTCGTGTTTCGGGGTATGGACCGGGTGGAGGTTGCCGAAGCGCACGCGGGGGACATTGTGGCGGTAACGGGACCCGAAGGCGTGTCGATCGGAGACACCATAGCCTCTCCTGAGAACCCGGAAGCCCTACCATCGATTGATATCAACGAGCCGACGGTGCGGATGACTTTCGGAGTCAGCAACTCCCCATTCATGGGCCGGGAGGGAGTGCATTGCACATCGCGAAGCCTTCATGAAAGGTTGATGCGGGAATTGCGGACCAACGTCAGTCTCAGGGTGGAACCCACCGCCAGCCCTGATTTATTCGTCGTTGCCGGGCGGGGAGAGCTGCACCTGTCCATTTTGGTGGAGACGATGCGGCGCGAACAGTACGAGTTTCAGGTATCCCGCCCCGCGCCCGTGACCAAACTCATTGACGGCAAGACCTACGAGCCCTACGAGATTCTGAACATCAGCACCAGCGACGAGTACGTTGGGATTTTAACCGAATACCTCTCGACTCACCTGGCCCAGCTCCGGGACATGCGTTACGACGAGAATGGCTATGTTCACATGGAGTACAAAATTCCGACGCGCGGCCTGATCGGGTTCAACGGATTCTTCCTCCGCACAACCAGGGGCGATGGGGTCAAAAGCAGTCTCTTCTGTTCCTACGAGCCGATGGAAGGAGAGATCAAGTCCCAACGTAGGGCAGCCCTTGTGGCGTCCGAAGGCGGGGTGGCCGTAACCTATGGTTTGCTCAATGCGCAAGGAAGGGGAGACACATTCATAGACCCGGGAACCATGGTGTACGAAGGCATGATTGTAGGGTCCCACCGCCGGGACGGAGACATTGAGATCAACGTCTGCAAGGAAAAGAAGCTGACCAACATGCGCTCATCCACGGCGGACGTCGCCAAGCGGCTGAACGCCACCATACAGATGAGCCTGGAGGAATCGTTGGAGTTCATCGCCGACGATGAATTGGTGGAGGTAACTCCCCAGAACCTGCGCCTGCGAAAGATGGACCTCTCCGCCCTGGACCGAAAGCGCAAACGGCGAGACGGAGTCCGCGCGCGGGATTAACCTTATTCGCGCCTTCATGTCCAGCAAATCTCACTCGATTGAGGCTGCTCTCCAGCGACCGCGTCTGCCTCGTGTGGTCTTGGGTCAGTAACGCGGCGCCCAACTGAGAGCGCTACCGCATTGCCCGCAGAAATCCGAACGGAAACCCCATCTGACCATCGCTCCATCTCCCGTGGGCACGACCTAGTCTTCGGTCAGGCATTAGAAGGTCTGCTCGTGGAAAGGCTGCGAAAGTCACGGCGAATCGCCCTTTCCCTCGTTGCCGTGGTGGGCGGTGAGGTGGTGGGCCACGTACTGTTTTCGCCGGTGGCCCTGGAGCCTCGGTTGGAGCCTCGATTGGCGAGCCTGGTATGGGTGGCGATGGGTCCTTTAGGGGTCGTACCAACGCGTCAAAGCATGGGAATCGGATCCCGGCTGGTTATGGAAGGCATCGACCGATGTCGCGCCGACGGTTGTGACGGGGTTGTGCTGTTGGGTGGGCCGACGTTCTACTCCCGCTTCGGTTTCCTTCCGGCAAGAGCATTCAACCTGACCAGCGATTACGGAGACGGGCCTGAGTTCCAGGCTATTAGACTCGGGGATGAGGTGTACCTGCCCATGCGCCACCGAGTGGTGTACTCTCCCGAATTTCTGACCGCCGGCCCGGGTATTGCCTAACCCGGGAGCGCCCGGGGCTTCCCATTACCGGTACGTGTCCCATAGGTGGACCGTCCCAATTCAGACCGGGGATTCACGTAAGCCGGGCGGCATCTAACCTCTTCGCCCGCACGTGGATGACCATAAGCCCAGCAATCCTGTGCGTTCGGGCCAATCGTCTGCGCACTTCGTAAGGCCGCACATGACCCCGCTTCCCAGGGCTATCGCATTTGAAGTGGAGTGGGTGAGAGGCCTTTTCAGTAGTAGATAATAGAGGGAATAGGGCGGTGAGGCATCCGGGTGTGTGGAGGCTGTGGTGATGGGGGCGCCGGTTGAGTAGTTGGAACCGCTGGAGGATCCCCGGCGCGGAAACGCCGGGCGTCATTCCCTGCATGACATTCTGGTTATCGCCTTGTGCACCATCCTCTGCGGCGGGAAATGTGCACCGGCATGGCCCTCTTTGGACAGTCCAAAAGGGAGTTCCTGGAATCCTTCCTGCCGCTGCGAATTGGAATCCCCGGTCATGACGCCTTCTCCAGGGTGTTCCGGCTTCCGGATCCGGATGAGTTCCAGAAGTGGTTCCTGGGATTCATGCGCCAGTTTGCCCAAGGCTGCGAGGGGGTGCCGGCCGTGGACGGCAAGACGCTGCGCCGCTCCTATGACCGGGCGGAGGCCGAGCCGCCCCTGCGCCTGGTCAGCGCCTGGGCTGCGGAGCAAAGGCCGGCGCTGGGACAACTGGCCGTGGACGGCAAGTCCGACGAGATAACCGCGGCGCCCAAGCTCCTGGAAATGCCGGCTTTGCCGGGAATGGTTGTCACTGCTGACGCCATGCACTCTCAGAGACAACTGTCCCGGCAGATTCCGGAGCAGGGAGCGGACTGCGTGCCGGCCCTTAAGGGCAATCAGGAATCCCTAAACGATGATGTGCGCCTGTTCCCGGACGACCCGGCCACGCCAAAGGTTCAGGCAACCACGGCAACCACGGCAACCACGGGACACGGGCGCATTGAGACCCGGACGGACGGCATAAGCGGCGGCGTGGCCTGGCTGCAGGAGAGACGCCAGTGGCCGGGTTTGGCGGCAGTGGGGAAGATAACCGCCAGCCGGCAGCAGGGAGGCCGCACCAGCGTCGAGAGCCGGTGCTGCCTGCTGAGCCAAGCATTCACGCCGGAGCGGTTCAACCACATCGTCCGGGAACACCGGGGCATCGGGAACCGGCTGCATTGGGTCCTGGACATGGTGTTCAACGAGGACCAGTCCCGAAACCGGAAGGACCACTGCCCCGACAATCCGGCCTTGCTACGGAAGCCGGCGCTGAACCTGGCCCGGCTGGAACCCTCGAAAGGCTCCATCAGAGGCAAGCTGAAACGGGCCGGATGGGACAATGACTACCTGGTCATTATCCTGTCTCAGTTCACCAAAATCCAAATGCGATAGCCCTGTGGGGTGGGCATTAAGTGATTTACAAATTGGGTATACGATGAAGGCGTCCCCAGTGGGACTTGAACCCACATCCAACCCGTCGGTGGCGATCTGCTCATCCTTTGAGCTACGGGGACACTAGGCCCAAGGATAACAGCCCTAGGCCTTTATTATAGCAGAGGACGGGAGGTTTACAATGCCAAAAGGACCACATGGCCAGGGCAATCGCGTTTTAACTGAGAAGGACTTTGAGCAGGTAGTCCTCACTCCAGCCGGCGTTGAGGCGTTTGCCCCCCGGTCGTGGCCGGGGGCAGGCTTTGGATGCCGGTTTTCAGGCTGGTCTCCCTCTTGAGCAGATTGTGGGCAATCTGCCGCGAGAGGCCCATGTTTTGCGCCCCGCGGTCCCCCGTTTTCACGGGGGCAGGCTTTTGCGCACCCGGCGCTGGTCTTCCCGGAAGGTCGCGTCCAACGTCCAGTGGAGCGAATTTTCAATGCTCCAGTGACTGCGTATCACGCTCAGGAGCCTATGGGCCGAGGCGTCGAGGCTGCTGATGCAGTACCGGGGTTGGCTCACCGCGCCCTGGTCAGTATCCCGGCGGCCTACGGCCTTGACTACAGACTTCAGGCAAGGCCATTGTTTTCCGGTTTGCAGATAATCCGGACACTCCGGGCCGGTTATGACCCAGCATTCCCGTTTTTCGATTCGTCCGCGACCCTTTTCCAGGGCCTGCCCCGTACTGGATACGGGGGTATGGCTGTAGTCATATGGGACTCCCTCAAACCCGAGGGCTTCAGCGCCTTCAAAAAGATCCCGGACATCCTCATACAGTTGGCTTTGATTCTCTTTTACCGCCGGCACGTAGTCCGCCCCGGCCCCAATAATCTTTTGGGCTGTCTCCTTCCGGCATCCCATCGCGTCAATGGTGACGATGCACCCGTGAAGGTCCAGGAGTTCCAGCAATTGGGGGATGGCGGTGATTTCGTTGGACTTCTCCCCGGTCTTAACCTGGCCCAGAGCTTGCCCCGTACCCGATACGGGGGTCAGCGCGTTCTGAGATGCCCGGGCGCTGACCATAGCCTGCCCCGTACTGCGATACGGGGTGGATGGCCTTTTTGCCGCCTGCCCGGCCGTGGGAACGCCTCATGGTCTTGCCGTCTATCGCCGCCGCTTCCCCAGGGGCCAGTTGGGCCGCCGCCTGGGTCCACTCCATAAAACAACTCTGGAACCGGGCTGGGTCCAGGCGGGAGAACACGCCCCCGAAGAGCCTGCCCCCGCGAAAGCGGGGGTGTCGCGGGAGGGGATGCCGCGGGGCAACTCCAGAGCTTGCCCCCTGCCACGATAGGGGGAAGGTCCTGAACCATTCCTCCTTGCTCTCGCCGAAGAGTTCAATATGCACCCAATTACCGGCCCCGCGGATACTGGCGCAGATTGCGATAGTCACAATGTCCAAGAGGTTGCGCCGCTTGGCGCGGTCTATCCCGGGGTCTTCCAAAGATTCGAAGCAGTCCATAATGGATGCGCTTTCACCCTTCACCATCACACCTTCCCATTTACACCGAATAGACACCCAATATAGACACCCAATGACTCAAGTTTAACCCATCTCCAACATGCAAATTAAAACGCGATTGCCCTGGCCACAGGGCCAACAGCGCCCCAGTGACGGAGCGGCGTGCGCCGTTATGGTGGCGAAGATAGCCACTGGAGGGGTGGAGGAAACGAAAACCAATCCAGTAAGCTTGAGTTCGGAGATCGATCAATGGCGAACCACAGAAGATACTGCGGATGTTGCCGACGCGAAGGAGTTGAACAACACTACTCCAAGCCAACCCCTCCGCAGGCGCTCGCTCATTCGGAAGAAACTGTCCAGGGCTCTTCTGAGATCCTGGACAGACTCGGAAACGCGGTTGGAGAGTTCCGACCCGGAGCGTCCTCATTACGGCTGGAACTGCTATAGGCAGATTCCCCGGGAGACCTTTCACCTGAGCAGGGACATGGTTCAGGAAAAGGAATTAAGCCGAGGAGGTAATCAAACCGCGAACATTGGCCTTCAGCCCGCCGCCGCAATCTATTCCCCGTTTGTCAGATTTAGTCTCGGTGGTTACATGTATAGCCAATTCATGGCCGAGCGGCCATTCCCTGGGGCATCAAGCCCCAACCTCAGCTGAATTCTATGTCCCAACCCTCGTCAATGCCCCGTTGCCCTTGGGTCCGCTAGAGCGGCCAAGGCGGCTGGTTCCCCGAACTCTATGGCCAAATCGGTTTTTCTCAGCGATAAGAGAAAGGAGATCCCACAGAGTTTGACCCCGCCGCCCTGGGACCTGGACACATGACCTACGTGTGTCAGCGGGTGGCTGTGGCGGGTTGATGCGACTTAAGGAATTCTCGGACCTGGATGATGGTCTTGGCGAACAGCTCCTGGTCTTCCTTCCACGGATAGGCCGTAACCTCGGCCTTGGGAGCCAACTCCGCAAGGTCCATTGCTGCCTCCAGGGAGTGGGAAGGCGTGTTGTCGGGCATGACCAGCATGGGAGTCTGGCATGAGCGCGCGAAGTCTCGCGACACGCTGTACATGAAGTCGGGCTGCACCCGGTAGAGGTTGTGCAGGTACTGTTCGATGGTCTCCATTGTGAGCCCCGGGCGGCGCGAGATCAGCTCGGGTCCCCAGGAGTCGTGCCCGGAGTCGTACATAGAGTCGGGAAACTCGGTATTGTGACCCACGGGTTGGCAGAATACAGCGGCCAGGACCCGTTCAGGAGCCCGGTCAATGAGCTTAAGAGCGAATGGGCCGCCTATGCAGTAGCCTATAAAGAAGAACTCCTGGATGCCGAGATGGTCCATCAGTCCCAGTTGATCATCGGCGAAAGCGCCCCAGGGGTCTTCAACCTGGACGGGCCCGGTGGACTCTCCGCCAAAGGCGTTGCGTTGGTCCATGGTGATGCACCGGAAGTCGTCCTTGAACACTTCCATGGCGTTGAATACTTGTCTCGGCCAGCCGTCGGCTACGGAGTTCAGGCCGCCGCCCGGTGTGGCCAGGAGCGGGAAGCCGGAGCCGACCTCTTCGTAATGGATGCGGACATCGCCTCTCTCGTAAAAGGGCATTGCAGTTTCTCCTTATTGACCGAATTACTGGGATTTACAGGCAATTGTAGCTTGGGAGACCGGGTTGTCAAGGCAGGATTCGGAGATTGATAGCATACGACAAGACGCTTTCACTTGGAGTCGCGACGAAAGCGGCAATATGAAGAATTGGTGGAGACGGTAAGGGCGCGGCATCCGTCGCCCTTTCTCAAGAGTAGCAGTCGTGGTCAAGCCGCGGAAGTCGTGCCACCAGGACATGGCGACCTGCATTCTCGAAAAGCGCTAGGACCTCATCCAATGTGAGTGCGAGTGGCAGAAGGCATCGACGTCGACACTTTAACCGTAAGAGCTGAGAGCCTGTCTAACAGTCGCCGCAATTCAGCAACGGGGACCGGCTTGCGGAAATACTGGCAGAGGAAGTATGCCCGTAGGTGATTAGGATGCTCCCCCCGCATAGGCTCCGCGTAGGAGGAACACGGTCAATTGCCTCTGCCCTTAATGTCCCATGCCAATGAGTTGCCGGACTTCGTCCTACGAGTAGGGCAACAATTGCTTTCGTGGCCTGTGGAACTCCGCATCTTTGGCCCGCCGCGACCGGGTCCTACGGGTTATGCTAAACCGGATTCACGCGGGCATCGAGAGCCACAAATTGGTCGGTGATGGGCCGAGGAAGGGGTTGCTTACCGCCGTTTTAGCGATGGCTTCATGTGGCGGTTGAAGCCAAGGGAGGTATGGTTTGAGTGGGGATGGTGGAGACGGGGGAGAGTCGAACTCCCCGTCCAGAAGGTGCCGCAGGAGGATGTACTACAGGCTTATCCGGCGCTTTGTTGTCGCCCCTGCCAGCTTTCGCCGACTAAATCTTGCAAGGACCAGCCGATAATCTTGAGCCCCGCCCCATCGGCGTCAGGGGAGCAGCATCCCGGAGCTTTGGCGCCCGCATCCCCACTTCCGGGACTAACAGGGAGCGGACGTAGCCACGGTTAGGCGGCTAGTGCGAATTCACGGTTGTCAGTTGTTGTTTGCCACCTGTTTAACGAGAGAGATGGCATCTCGGCCTGCAATCCACTGTAGAACGCTCCTGTCGAACCCGCGCGTCCCCGTGTGGCTGCTAATTATACCTGGACTCATGGGACGCTGTCGAGACCGCACCTGCGGTTCCCCAGGGCCTTTTCATTCTCCCTCTCCCGTCTGACAAGGGTATGTAAGGGCTGAAATGGTCTGAAAACTTGGAAAGCGCACGGGATTCCGGCATCTTGGCAGCAGTCACGAAACCAGGTGCTGGAGGTGTCCCATGCGCCTTCCACGGGAATGCTATCAGATGCAGCAGGTCATTGAAACGCATTTACCTCACCTCTCCCGGCCACAGTTGACCGGCCTGGCGCTGTGGGTCTGCGGGGCTATTTTCGCTGGCAGCGCCTGCCAGAACGCCGTAGCCTCGGCCCTCTCCGCCAAGGGCAACTGGAACAGCCTGCGCCAGCACCTCCGGGAGTGGCTCTACGACGGCAGCGACCGGGCCCGTCCCTGCCAGACCGAACTGGACGTTACTCTCTGCTTCGCGCCCCTGCTCCGCTGGGTCCTCTCCTGGTGGCTCTCCAGCCGCTTGGCCCTGGCCATAGATCCCACGCTGAAAGGGGACCAGATCACCGCCATCGTCATCAGCGTCGTCTACCGTAGCTGCGCCATCCCCGTGGCCTGGCGCATCCACAAGGCCACCCAGAAAGGCTCCTGGATGGACCCCACGGTGGAACTGCTCAAGGAACTGGCCCCAGCGGTTCCCAGGGATATGACCGTCATCGTGCTCTGCGACCGGGGCATATCCAGTCCCAAATTGTGGAAGCAGATACGCTCCCAAGGCTGGCATCCCTGTATGCGCTACCGGAAGAACATCACTTTCTGCGCCGATGGTGGACGCCGGTTGCCCGCCCAGCGCTTCTTGTGCCGTCCCGATACCGCCTGGATTGGCCGCGGCACCGCCTTCAGCACTCCCAAGGCCAAACGCCGCTGCACTCTCCTGGTGGTCTGGTACGCCGAGCAGGAAGAACCCTGGATCATCCTCACCGACCTGCCGCCGGAGGACGCCGGACCCAGCTGGTACGCCCTGCGCTTCTGGATCGAACTGGGCTTCAAGGTCATCAAGAGCCTGGGCTGGAAGTGGGACAAGACCCGCCGCTCCGACCCGGCCCGCATCTCCCGCCACTGGCTGGTGCTGTCGGTGGCCACCCTGCTGGCCCTGGCCTACGGCACCCGGGTGGAAGACGCCTATGACCGCAGAATCGCCCCGGGCAACCTGCGCACACCGCCCCAGGCCCCAGCTCCGATACATCGCAACTACATCGCAACCCCTGGCGCCGGACGGGCCGCACCGTCAGCGTAACCCGACATGGCATCGACTGGCTCAGACGGCTGCTCCTCCAAGGTCGGCTCTGGAGCCGCGTCTGGCTGCTGCCTGAACCCTGGCCAGAACCCAAGCCCAACCTGGAGATTACTCGCCATGTCCCATCGTAAAAACCCCTTACATACCCTTGTCAGCCCTCTCCCGTGGGGAGAGGGCTGAGGTGAGGGACAACTCTCCCTGCAATGGTAGTAGCTGCGGCAAGTCAGTTTGCGTGGAAACTCCCTCACCCTGACCCTCTCCACAGAGGGAGAGGGGACACCTTTCTGAAAATGAAAAGGCCCTGTGCGGTTCCCAGGGCAAACGCATTCTAAAATCGGCGGGGCTGGAGACGCTGAATTCCACCGGCGCCTGGCCACAATCTCCGTTAAATCCTACGCAAGTTGGTTAAATCAGACCCGTCCGGCGCAAAATAGACCGCCATTTTCTTGCTCCAATTTAGAATGCGTTTGCCCTGCTGCGGTTCCCCAGGGCCTTTTCATTGTCCTCCTTCCCGCTCACCCTGAGCGAAGTCGAAGGGCCGCCTCCGGCGATGAGAGTCCTTCGACTCCGCTGCGCTACGCTCAGGATGAGCGGAATTGGGGCGTGTTGGGCTCAGGAGCAGCAGGGTTGACGTCCTTGCCGGCCTTTCCTCTTGAAAATGAAAAGGCCCTGTCCCCTCAAGTCTGAACTGTTACACGAGATATTGGACAGCCTCGGCGAGGAAGGCGCAGTTAAGGCGCTGCTTGTGTTGTGATCCAACGTCGTGATTTCAGCCCCCAACGCCCAACATGTGGAACAGCGGCTACAAGCCCTGGACTTCCTGGTGGTGGCCGACTTCTTTCTTTCGGAGACTGCTCGATTGGCCGACGTGGTACTGCCGACGGCCCAGCGGGCCGAGGAAGAGGGAACCATGACCAACCTGGAAGGCCGGGTAATTCGGCGGCGGGCCGCCCTCGAACCGCCCCCAGGAGTGTCCACCGATCTTGACCTCATCTGCCAGTTGGCGGGCCGCTTGGGCAAGGGCGCCCATTTCGCCTAAACCAGCCCTGAGGGAGTGTTCGTCGAACTGGACCGGGCCAGCGCCGGTGGTGCGGCAGACTACTCCGGGATTAGCTACCGGAAGATTGAAGAAAGCCAGGGCGTGTTCTGGCCCTGCCCCGGGGAAGACCACCCGGATACCCTTCGGATGTTCCAGGACGGGTTCCCCACTGCCAGCGGTAAAGCCAGGTTCCACCCGGTGCGTTTCCATGGGCCCGCCGAGGAACCGGACGAAGACTATCCCCTATACCTGACCACCGGAAGGACGCTGGCCCACTACCAGTCCGGCGCCCAGACCCGTCGGGTGACCCAACTGGCGGAGATGGTCCCCGAGGCCCATGTGGAGATGCACGGTACGACTGCTAGCCAAACCTGCTGGAAGACGGCGACCGGGTGACGCTGACCACGCGCCGGGGATCGGCCAACGTTCGGGTAAAGATTACCCCGGGAATCCGCCCGGATACTCTGTTCACGCCCTTCCACTGGGGAGGGAGCCAATCGGCCAACCGCTTGACCAACCCGGCGTTGGACTCCACCAGCCGTATGCCCGAGTTCAAGGTCTGTGCCGTCCGCATCGAGCGCGTGCGGCAATAGTTGAGGTAATCGACCGTGGAAAAGCAGAAGTTAGTTGTAATCGGCCATGGTATGGCGGGAGCCGGATTCGTGGAGGAGACGCTGGCCAGAGGTGGCGCCGACCGCTTTGACATCACGATGTTCGGCGACGAGCCTTGCGGGAACTACAACCGTATCCCGCTTTCCAACGTTCTGGCCGGTTCCCACGACCCTGACGACATCTTCATCAATCCCCTTCCTTGGTATGAGCGAAACGGCGTAAAACTCCACGCCGGTGTGCGAGCGGGTTGGATCGATCGCATCAGTAAGGCCGTCTACGCCGCCGCCGGCATCTCGGAGTCCTACAACTAGCTGGTCATCGCCACCGGCAGTAACCCTTACATCCCCCCGCTGGGCGACCTGTATGATGAATACGGAGAGTTGAAGGAAGGAGTATTTGCTTTCCGTACTCTGGAGGACTGCCGCAAGCTGACCGACTACGCGGCGCCGCCCGCAATGTAGCCGTAATCGGCGGAGGCCTATTGGGGCTGGAGGCGGCCCGGGGCCTGTTGGCCCGGGGTTTGGAAGTCCATGTGGTGCAATCAACCCTTATCTGATGGACACCCAGCTCGACCGGGAATCCGGCAGGATGCTCAAGTCCACCATGGAGGACCTGGGAGTAAACATTCACCTGGAGCGTTGGACCGTCAACGTGCTGGGGGACCAACGGGTGAGCGGACTGGCTTTCCGGGAGGGAGACCTCCTGGATTGCGACATGGTGGTGGCGGCGGGCGTGCGGCCCAACGTGGTACCATCGTCAAGGATCACCTGTCCTGCCGCAACAATTCAGACGTCTACTCCATCGGGGAACGCGCCCAGCACCGGGGGCAGCTCTACGGTGTGGTGGCTCGCCTGTGGGACCAGGCGGGAATATTTGCCCAGCGCTTGACCGAGGAGAACCCCGACGCCCCTCTCCAGGGCGCGAAGGTCTCCACCCAGCTGAGGGTCATGGGGGATAAGGAACCTCGCTCGGAAGAGGCTGAGCTGGAACACTACAGCGAGCCCAGCCGGGGCGTCTACAAGAAGCTCATCATCCGGGAGGGACGCCTGGCTGGGGCAATCCTGCTGGGCGACGGCATGGCGATTCCCGGAGTGCTCCGGAGTTTTGATCGAGGGCAGCTACTGCCGCAGAACCGGGCGGAGCTTCTGTTCCCCACCTCCGCCGCGGCCAAGGTGATGGACCCCGCCAACCTTCCGGCCACGGCCCTGGTTTGCGCCTGCAACGGGGTGTCCAAGGGGCGAATCGGCGAGGCTGTGCAGAACGTCCGGGACACGTTCAAGGCGGTGTGCGAGGCTACCCGGGCAGGCAGCCGGTTGCGGGACCTGCAAGGGTCAGGTGCAGGCGGTCCTGGACGACGCCCTCAGCGCCCTGGTGGCCAACAGTTCCCCCGCGCCCGTTCTGTCCCTCCTTGACCAGCTTTGCCGGATCGGAACTCAGGAAGCTGGCCAATAAGGGACATTAGCGAAATTACTTCACTCATTGGGGGCCACCTTGAACCAAATAGAAGAGTACAAGAAAGAGAAGGACGGCCTGGACGTAATGGACGACCTGCCCCGCTATGCCCGGGAGGGTTGGGAAGGCATTACCGAGGGTGATAGAGGACGCCTGAAGTGGTTGGGCGTATTCTTCCGCCGCCAGACGCCGGGCCACTTCATGATGCGAGTCCGCATCTCCAACGGCAAGAGCAATTCGGCCCAATTCCGCGCCCTGGCCCACATTGGACAGGAGCATGGGAAGGGGTTTGTTGACATCACCACACGGCAGCAGATACAGCTACGCTGGTTCACCATAGATCACGTTCAGCAGATATGGGACCGCCTGGAAGAAGTGGGACTGGTCTCTTTGCAGACGGGAATGGACAACATCAGGAACGTTGTGGGCTGCCCGTTAGCCGGACTCACACCCAATGAGCTGTTGGACGCCTCCTCGGTCGTCGACGAATACACTGACATTTTCCTGGGAGACAAGGCTTATACCAACCTGCCCCGCAAATTCAACGTCACCATCACCGGCTGCCTGGAAAACTGCACCCTCGCCGTCACCCAGGACATCGCGCTGACCCTCGCCATCAGGATAGAGGATGGATCGGAGATCAAGGGGTTCAACCTAGCCGTTGGCGGCAAGCAGGGCTCCGGGGGATTCCGGGCGGCCTCCCCCCTAGATGTTTTCGTAACCTCGGGGATTGCCGCCACCGTTTGCAGCCTTGTTACCCTCATGTTCCGTGACCACGGACCCCGGGAGGCCCGCAACAAGGCGCGCTTGGCGTTCCTCGTGGATGAGTGGGGAGTGGAAATATTCCGCGAAGAACTGGAGCGGAGATTCGGGGGCGCACTGCCTCCCGCGGGTCAAGACTTGATACGCGAGAGCTACGGCGACCACGTGGGCATATTTCCTCAGAAGCAGCCCGGCTTAAATTGCCTGGGACTGGCAGTGCCGGTGGCCGGGTGAGCGCCAGCCAGTTGCTGGAAGTGGCCCGGTTGGCCGATGCCTACGGCAATGGCGAGATCAGATTGACCCCGGCGCAGAACCTGATTATTCCCAACGTGCCCGATTCAGCGGTTGACGCCCTGAGAGCGGAACCTCTGCTGCAGGCATTCCGGTCCGACCCGCCGGAGGTCGTTCGGGGCCTGGTTAGCTGCACCGGCAACTAATACTGCCACTTCGCCCTCATCGACACCAAGGGGCTGGCCCTCAAGACCTCTCGGATTCTGGAGCAGCGGCTGGGACCCACAGACCCCTTCACCATGCACTGGTCGGGGTGTCCCAACGCCTGCGGCAACTACACCATGGCCGACATTGGCTTGTTGGGCAAGAAGACCAAAATCGAAGGCGAAATCGTGGACGCCGTGGATATCTTTCTGGGCGAGCGGTTGGCCGTCGCTGCCGGTATGCCCCGAAGGGCCCTGGAAAACGTGCCCTGCGAGCAGTTGCCTCAGGTCTTGGAGAGCTTGCTTCCCCCTCCGTTGGCCGTAGTCAACTAAGGATACTCTGAATAAGCTTGGCGAGGGCTTTTCTCGCGGTTATCGGGGGAGTTTCGCGGGAATCGTCCGTCTTCCGGGGCCGTTTCCCCCAAGTGTTCGCCCTCCTATTTCGTTTCAGCGGGGCCGTTGCGGGCTTTGACCGGCCCTTCCGGTGGCCCCCGTCCGGATTTGGGCCCACTGCGCCCACGTCAGCCGGTCAGTTGGCCTTCCGCCGTCAGCAGGTTGCCCAAGCCAAATAGCAGCGCCAGACGCTCCGTGTTCTTGGCCAGGCCCCGGTAGCGCACCCCCGCTTTCGCGAGGGCAGGCTCTTGGCATAACCGAACACCCGCTTCACCTTCAGGAACGGATGCTCCACCCCCGATCGCAGTCGGGGGCAGGCTCTTGGCCCTCACTGATGCCTTGCGCTTCTCCGATACGGCCTCTGCACTCTCAGGGTCGAGTTTCCGGAGTTTCCCAGGACGCATCGCCGCCTGCCATTCCACCTCACGCCCCAGGTTCTCCTCCCGCTTGTGGACCCCCTGATACCCGGCATCGCCCCACACCTGCGTCTCTCCGCCATGCAACAGACCGTGTGCCTCGGTCACGTCGTGGACATTGGCTGCCGTGGCGCTCAGGCTGTGCACCACCCCGGTTTCAGAATCCACCCCGATGTGCGTCTTCATCCCGAAATGCCACTGGTTCCCTTTCTTCGTCTGATGCATCTCCGGGTCCCGCTTCCCGGCCCGGTTCTTGGTCGAGGACGGAGCCTCGATGATGCTGGCGTCCACAATGGTTCCCTCTCGCAGCCGCAGTCCCTGCGACTCCAGATGGGCGTTGATCTCCTCCAACAGGCCCTTGCCCAGTTGGTGCCGCTCCAGGAGATGGCGGAAGTTGAGGATGGTGGTCTCGTCGGGCAGGGCTTCCGACAGGCTCAGGCCGACGAAACGCCTGACTGATTCGGCCTCGTAGAGCAAATCCTCCATGCCAGGGTCGCTCAAGTTGTAGAACAACTGCACGCAGTGAATCCGCAGCATCACCGGCAGCGGGTAAGGCCGTCGGCCCTTGCCCGGCTTGGCATAAACCGGCCGGATGCGCTGCTCCAGCCTCTGCCAGGGAATCAGGCCGTCCATGCGCTGCAGGAACAGCTCGCGGCGGGCCTTGCGTTTCTTGCCTTGGTATTCCAGGTCGGCAAACAGCCTGCCCTCGTGAAAACGGGGGTCGGCTGGTCCATCTATTCTCACTCCGTCCGGCACCGGCTGGTCCAGCAATACTATGCACAAGCAGACAGAGTTGTTCAGAGTTTCCCTAGTACTATGCGCCTGTAACTGTTCAGACTTGATGTGTCCTTCTTCCTCCCCGCCCGTCATTCCGGGCCCCGTATCCAGTACGGGGCAGGCTTTGACCCGGAATCCAGGAACCTGCGCAACCAGCAACGGACACTATCATTGGCATTTCCGGATTCCCGCCCCCGACCGAGCCGGGGGCAGGCTCTGCGCGGGAATTGCGGATGGCCTTGCCGAGGCCATGTATGAATATGAAAATTGCCTATTTTCATAGTAATGACGGATTGCGGGGGCGGGACATGGTAAGAGGATTATCACAGAGATGCCCGATGTGAGATTCAGCCAATCCGCCTCATCGAGTCTGAACAGTTACATGCACCTACTACGCTTGACGGATACCATTCTATTCTATCCAGTTGCCCAGGCTATGGTTAATATCGGACCGCCGCGTCACGAGCGGAGGCAGGCGCCAATGATACGTCACCCCTGCAAGCCGGGTGTGCGTCGAATTCGGTGGTAGATTTCATCCCCTTGGCAGGTAGCTTTGGGTTTCATCAAGAGGCAGCATGGAGCCTTGAGCGGGTAGTCCATTTTGCGGGCAGGCTGGAAGAGCTGTTGAGAATTGGACCTTCGGGAGCTTGAAACAGTAGGTAGTTTCCCGGCCAGTAATAGAGTGGTTTCCAGGCATCTGGTAGTAGAATCCCCATTTCTTGCCGGAGCCACCGTCTGATATTCTCGGACGCATCCCAAAACCAAGTAGGCATGGCATGAACAAGTTGGTTATCGCAGTAGCTGGAGTGATCGTTGGCGTTATGGCGGCTTTATCGCCGCTCTACGCCCACTATACATCTACGAGGACGGTATACCTGCATCAGCAGCCACGACTGCACCTGGAACCGGGCCGAGATTTCTCACGGCAGCGGAGGCGGGTACTCCAAGGTGGATGTGAGGTCCAAGAAGAATATGGACCTCGCCGACCTCACTTGCTTCAGTCCGTTCAGCCGTCCGTCCGGCCACTTGCGGGTCAAATATAAGCTCTACAAGCAGAATGGCTCCAGTTGGACATCGTGCGCCTATACGGGCTGGACATACAACGCCGGCGATGCCGCGGGACTCATCATTAGCACCAACCACGGAGCCAGTCCGGTCTGGCGGGCCCGGCAACTACAGGACGGTCGCATACGGTCACTTGAAGAACGACGGTCAATGGAAAGGGGGGTCAATCTCGTCCGGCAACGTTGGCCATTCGCTCCCGACATCCTGAGAATTACACTTCCAGTACAAGTAAGGAAGTCTGACATGAAGAACAAGGCGCTGATTCTGATTCTGGTCGCTGCGGTGGCGGTCCTCGTGGGCACGGTGGCTCCGGCAGCAGCCGGAGCTATTAACCCCGGCGACCTGCCGGTACGATTCCCTTGGGAGGGCGAGGATAGCATCATCGATATGTCCCAGGAACCCGCCACGGAGGGGGTCCTGGACCGGAATGGCAACTACGCAGGCGAGATTTCCACGTCAGAGCTTGACACTAGCAACAAGATTTCGGTCTACAAAGAAGGTGTACACGTCGGCTACTTCGGCCCCAACGGGTTCTGGGGGCTGGACGAGGAGCCGCCGGTGATCGAAGGGAAGGAGACGTGGATCGAGGAATACGAGGCCGGGTCCGAGGAGCCGGTGCGGGTACGCAGGAAGGAAGAATAGCCCTTTAGCGTCTGTATTGGCGGGGATCGTCACTAGAGAGGCCCGGTGCAGAGTTACCGGGCCTCTCCCTTGCGTAAGCCGTAGCCGGCCTGCGGGCTATGATATATTGAGACTCCAATCAGGCTTCTGCCTTCAAAAAGGACTACTTTCGGGAGTTTTGCACTTACCTGCGAGCGTGTAACTGTTCAGCCCTGAGGGACGGAAAGCCCCCTTTCGCAAAAGGGGGGTTGGGGGGATTTCCCCCGCTCCGGCTAGAGTCGCTAAAGGGTGCGCTGCACATCTCCAACCGTGGTGGTTTCCGGTTGGAATATCCGGGTTGAGATGACCCCGTCCACGTAACTGCGTTGGCCGAAAAGAGAGAAGGTAAGTGTTCAGACTCGAGGACGAGGATTGGCTCAATCCCAAATCGGGCATCTCCATGATGATTCTCGAACGATGTTCCTCAGCCGCAACCCGTCATTCCCGCTCAGAGCCTGCCCCCGGCTCGATCGGGGGCGGGAATCTAGAAATGCCGATGATAGCGACCGTTGCTGGTTGCAAAGGTTTCTGGATTCCGGGTCAAGCCCGGAATGACGGGCTGGGAATAGGAAGGACGCATCAAGTCTGAACAGTTACGAGAGAAATCCCCATTTGCGAAAGGAGGAGATTATCTCTGAACGTTCCGTCGGCGTTGCTAACTCTGAACAGTTACCAGGGCCCATTGTTAATTGACACCGGTTATGACCGATGTTATATTCCATCGATGGGTTAAGGGCTCATCTGAGTCCGGCTTCACAACGTCAAACAGCTGCCCGGAGCAGTCAGGGGTCCCGAATAGCGATGAGTAGTTGGCGGGCCTCGTAAACCGAATATCAGATTCCCCAATAACCATGACAGCAGCCTCGATATCGCCATTCCCGACCCATTCCTCCGGTATTAGTCTCCATTGGTTCTCCTCTACCAGTCCCCGACGAGCTTAGACTAGGTAAAGCTGCGTCGAGTTTTTCGCAGGGAGGCTTCACTATGCAAATGCGTGACTTTGTTGTCCGCTTCGCCGGCGAAGGCGGACAGGGGGTGGTAACCTCGGCCGAAGGGTTGGCGCAGGCTTCCACCCAAGTCGGCTACCACGCCCTCACGTTCGCCACGTTCCCATCCCAGATACTGGGCGGGCCGACCTGGACGCAGGCCCGGATCGCGGTTGACCCGGTGCTCAGCCCCGGCGACGACGTGGACGTGCTGGTGGCCTTCAATCAAGAAGCGTTTAATACCCACGCGGAAGACGTGCGGGACACCGGGGTTATCATATTCAACTCCGACGAATTCCAGTTGGAAGGCGACTCCCGTGGGTTTGGGTTGCCATTTGACGAGTTGGCCCGGTCCACCGGCAATAACCGGGCAGCCAACATGGTTATCATCGGGGCTCTGGCCTACCTGGTGGATATGCCCCAGTCCTATCTCGAGGAGTTCGTGACCGCGCGCTTCACCAGGGGCAGGGCAGGCGACGATGAGATCATTCGCTCCAACATCCAAGCTCTTTCCCTGGGGCGAGAGCACATGTCGGCCAGCGGTTTATCGCTGGGAGCCCTAGAATTGCCGCAGATGCCCAACTACGCCCAGCTTATGCTCAAGGGCAACGAGGCCCTGTCCCTCGGAGCGTTGGCTGGGGGGCTTGAATTCTACGTGGGCTATCCCATCTCCCCGGCGACCACGATTCTCCTCTACATGGAACGCAACCTCATCGGCCGGAACAAGTTCTCCTATCAGGTGAGTTCGGAGATCGAGTCAATCACCGCCATCCTCGGCGCTGGTTTTTCCGGCAAGAAAGCGATGACCGCTACAGCCGGCCCGGGGTTCTCGCTGATGAGCGAGGGAATGGGCCTGGGCTGGATAGCCGAGATCCCCCTGGTGGTGGTCGACGTGCAGCGCGGAGGCCCGGCGACGGGATTACCCACCAAGACCGAGCAATCGGACCTGATGGCCTGCATGTTCCCGGCCCACGGGGACGTGAAAATCCCCATTATTGCGGTGGGAACCGTCGAGGAGTGCTTCTACGGGGCCATCAAGGCTTTGAACTGGGCCGAACGATACCAGGGCCCCGTGGTGTTAATGACCGAGATGTCCCTGGCCGAGCGGGCGCAAAACATCCACAAGCCAGACCTTAGTAAAGTCGAAGCGGAGAGCCGCCTTGTCTACCAGGGCAACAACGGTTACAAACGGTATGCGGGATGGGAGCGCTCCCCGATGCCGCTGCCCGGCAGCCCAGGGGCCTACGTGGCCAACGGCAGCGAACACGACGACATCGGCGATACGACCCACCTGCCGGCGCGGCACGTCCAGATGACCGAGCGCCGCTTCAGCAAGCTCAAGCTTCTCGAAGAGAGCGAGTACGAGCGGGACCGGGCCGAAGAGCCCGTGGTTATGATGCCATGGGGAGGCTCCAAAGGCCCGGGCCAGGAAGCCTATAACACACTCAAGGAGCAGGGAGTCCCTGTAGGCTGGGCCTACACCATGTTCTTGAATCCCTTGCCCCCGGCGTTGCTGGAAGAACTGAGGCAAAAGGAGTTGGTAATCGTCCCTGAGCTAAACTACCAGGGGCAATTCGCCAGCATCCTTCGCTCTCAGGGCGTGCGCGCCGAGGCGATCACTCAATACACCGGGCTCCCCTTCAAGGTCCGGGACCTGGTGAATCGCGTCACCGAGATGACCGAGTTCGTGAGGAAGGAGATGGCTGGAGTATGAGCAAGAAAAACCCCGAGTATGATTTCAAGTGGTGCCCCGGTTGCGGCGACTTCGGAGTCCGCCGCGCTCTAGAAATCGCGATGATCAACCGGTTGGAGACCAGCGGCGAACCCATTGAAAACAACGTGGTGATCGCGGGGATTGGTTGCTCCGGCAACCTGGTGCACCTGCTAGAAGGGTCCCAGCCCTACGGGTTCCACGGCATTCACGGCCGGTCGCTGCCCATTTCCCTTGGCGTCAAGATGGCCCGTCCCGAGCTGAATGTGGTTGTGGTGGCCGGAGACGGCGACTTCCTGAGTATCGGCGGCGAGCACATCGGACCCCAGGCGGCCCGAAACCTCAACGTATGCGCCGTCATTATGGATAATGGCGTGTACGGCCTGACCAAGGGACAAAGCTCGCCTACCACCAAGATCGGCGAGATTACCAGTTCCACGCCATACGGCAAACTGGAAGCCGAGATCAATCCACTGGAGCTATACCTAACACTGGGCGTATCGTTCATCGGGTCCGGTTTCTCCGGACAGCCCAGGCCCCTCGCCAACCTGATCACCCAGGGGATGGAACATCCCGGATTCTCCATCGTGCATGTCCAGTCTCCCTGCACTACGTACAATGACACTTTCGACGCCCTGAAAGGCAATGTCCGGAAAGGGATCGACCCCGCGCTGTTCACCGTTTCTGACGAGCATGATGCCAGTGACCGCGCCGCGGCCTACAATCTGCTCCAGCAGGACGGCATCCCGGTAGGCGTGGTGTACCACGATAAGACCCGTCCATCACTGGACCAGCAGGTCGAGAATACCTGGACAAAGACCAGCGAGAAGACGGTCCAGGGCTTGATGGACGCCTTCGAGTTTTAGTCTGGGGAACCAACAAGCGGTTAACCGAAGACTCCCCGGAACCACCGGGGAGTCTTTCTTTCCTGCACCTTCGCTTTTGAACCCTCTAACCGACGCCGTTGGCCATCCCGCCTTTTCCGTCATTTCGGGTTAGACTTGGAATCCAGGGATACGCCAAAGGACACGGTCCGGTTCCATGACATTCTGAGTTCCAGCCTTAGCGTGAACCCCGGCAGAGGTTAAGAAAGTATCTCAAAATTGAACGAGCAGGGTTGGGCGGGGGGGAAATCCCCCTTAATCCCCCTTTTGCCAAAGGGGGAGACCTTGGGGAGGCCTCGTTTTGAGATAGTTTCTAAAGGGGTCCCATCGCCTCAGAGGTTGGACTCCAAGTAGTCCTGCAGGTATTTGCGGAGCGCCACGCGGCCCCGGTGCAAACGGGCTTTGAGAGCGGATACAGAGATATCCAGGGCCTGGGCGGCTTCCTCGTTGCTCAAGCCCTGGATGTCCCTCAACACCACGGCGGCCTTGAGGTTTGGAGCAAGTCCGTCAAGTCCGGTCTCCATGTGGTCTCTTAGCTCGGCGTTCAGGGCAAGTTCTTCCGGCCCCTCCAACGGGCTGGGAAGGTCGACGCTATCAAAATCGGAGTCGGACAGCGCCCGGCGAGGCCGCTCCCGGCGAAGCTTCATCAAAGCGGCGTTGGTGGCAATGCGGTACAACCACGTGCTGACCCTGGACTCCCCCCGGAAGCGGCCAAAATTCCGGTACGCAGCCAGAAACGCATCCTGGGCAGCGTCATCCGCATCGGCGTGATTGCCGAGAATGCGATAGGCGAGGTTGTATACAAAATCGCTGTACTGCGCGACAATCTGTTCGAAGTCCAGTAGCGGCTGATCATCCATTCAGACACACGTTCTCTTGTTGCAATGTCACCCCGAAGCAGAATTGTGCATCCAACGGACGTAACTGTCTACATCAGACAGTGCGGTTGTTCGCCAACTTGGATCGACCAGGCATCGAAGAGAATCTAGGCGGGCCGGCGACGTGTTAAGACTATTTAGAAAAATACTGGGAAAGGGTGAGGTCGACTGCGGAGAGGTGCGGAAGAACGCTTCCGACTACTTGGAGCAGTCCCTTTCTTCTGACAGGTTAGCTGCCATTAGGGCCCATCTTGCCGGGTGCGGACCCTGCAGGTCTTTCATAGACACGCTTTCGGCCACAATCGGTCTACTATCCAGAATTCCGCCGGTGACCGTTCCCGAGGGGTTCCGGGAAACCGTGATGAGGCGGGTCCAAAGGGAAGGCTGAGCGGGGCACCGGGACCAAAGCATTCGTGGTCCTTGAACGCCAAAGAAGCGAATGGATTCGCGGCGAATTACTGGTACTCGTACAGCGAAGCGTTCTCCAGCCCTTCATACTTGGACGGACACTTGACCAGGATGTTGTTCGTCTGGAACACCTGGTCTTGCCCGTAGCTGCCTTCCAGGACGATTTCCGAGTGCGGGTTGAAGAATAGGTCAGGCAGGACGCCCACGTAGGTAGCCGGTAGCTGCGCACCGGAATCATCATCCCGTAGCCGGAAGTTGGACGTGATGGAGTTGCCCTGCCGGTCGAACGACCCCTCCACCAATTTCCCCCAGACGCGGACCATCCTGCCGTCCTGGACCTCTTCTTTATTCGTAAACTCGGTGACGCTAAGGGAGTAAAGGTCGTTGGCTAGGGCGGCGTAAACCATGTATCCCAGCGCCAGCGCCACCACCACGCCGAGCACCGCGAATCGGAGCAATATTTTGCCCCTGTCGCCGGGGTCTGAATCCGTATCCTGTTGAAATCTCAAGTCCGCCAACGGAGCCTACCTCCCAGAGTTGCCGCCGCAACGATTATACACCGGCGAGCCGTTTAGACAGATCCCGGACCTTCCCGGTCCTGCAGCGAACGCCGCAATTGCCTAATCTCCCGCTCCATCTCCTGCTGCTTCCTCGACACGAAGAATGCGTAGGCGAAGAAGATCACCCAGCTAACCGCGAAGGCGGCGAATAGATAGGTGAGGTTTGATGGTGGCGCGGCCTGAAGTAGGGTTACCAGCATAAGCTCCAATCTCTTCCAGGGGTTAGGGTCAAGGGTTGCTTGGCGTTGGCCCGTTAGGCAGAGGACCGCCGGAGTTCCAACCGAATGGCGCGGAACTCATCCTCGGCGCGGCGAAGGGAGGCCCGATGAATCACCAGAAAAGCGAATAGCAACAGGAAGGTTAATAGGGAAAACATCAGTATGTTCATCATTACCGGTTGGACCGCTCCGCTTTCGGCCATCGGCCCGATCATCTGGGGCGGGTGAATGGACCGCCACCAGACCACGGAATAGTAGACGATGGGAACGTCGATGAAGCCTATGATGCCCACAACCGCCGAGTAGAGAGCCCCCTTCTCCCGTGTTGGCGCGGCGTAACCTATCATCAGGTAGGCGACGTAGATGAACCAGAGTATCAGGGTGGTAGTCAGCCGGGGTTCGAAGGTCCACCAGGTATTCCAGACCGGCTTGGCCCAGATGATTCCCGTGATCAAGGCGAGGGACACGAACAACACGCCCACTTCAGCGGCAGCGTAAGCCACCTGGTCCCAGGGAAGAGAACGCCGGACCAGGTAGCCGATGCTGGCTACGAAGACCACGAAAAAGGCCAGGAAGGAGATGATGGCAACGGGCACGTGGAAGTAAAATACCCGCTGCACATTGCCCAGGGTGGCGTCGGTGGGCGCGACCTGAAAGATCAGCCATAGGTCGGCGACCATCATCAGCCCGCACAATATGAGCAGTATATTCCTAATGTTCATGCTGCCGGGACTCCCGAACGGCCCTGGTGGACCGTCTATTCCTCGACGACTACCCCAAAAACCCAGGGGCATACTACCAGGAAAAGTGCGTCAAATGCACCCAGCAAGGGCCACCACCTAGTCAGGGCGACGCCGGGTTCGATACCGAGGGACGCAGCCGAGGCTTCCACCGCGCCGATTATCACCGGCAATATAACTGGAAAAAATAGGACCGGCAGCATGATTTCCCGGGACCTTGTCTGGACCGCAATCACCGAGAAAAGGGTACCCACCAGGGCGAATCCCAGGGTCGCCAACACCACCGTGAGCAGCAGGCTCAACGACAACGCCGAGAAGTTAAGGAAGACTCCGAAGACGGGAAGCAATAGTAATTCCACTACGAGCATAAAGAGGAAGGCTCCAGTGGCCTTCCCGAGGAAGATGGCGTCCCGGCTCACGGGGGTAAGGAGCAGCCCGCTCAGCCCTCCCTGTTCACTATCCCGGACGAACGCCCGGTTCATCGCCATGGTCCCCGCGAAGGTGAAAGTCACCCATAATATGCCCGGGGCCAGGGTAGTCGTGCGTTGCGGGGCGATGTTGAGGGCAAAGTTGAACATCACAGCCACCAACAGGCCGAACACCAGGACCGATATCACCAGGTCTCTTGCGCGCCACTCAAGCAGGATGTCCTTCCACACCACGACCAGCAACGGGACAAGAAATTGGGTCATGGCCGTGCCACGGGCACTGTCGAAGCCAACTCCCCGGGCCCGTGAGGTCCAGTGGTCTCCCCGGACTTGGCGAAGGATATCTTGCCTTTGGTTAGGACCCCGACCCGGTCGGCCCAATCCGAGGCGATGTGCGAGTTGTGGGTGGTCATGAGCACCGCGCCCCCCGCGGCGGTCCACTGCCGTAAGGTCTCCCGCAGGCCGGCTACAGACGCGGTGTCGAGTCCCGACTCCGGCTCATCCATTAGCAGGAGTCGCGGCTTGTGGAGAATCGCCCTGGCGACGGCTACGCGCTTCTGTAGCCCGTGGGAAAGTGTGCGGGTGCGCTGGTCGGCGCGGTCGGAGAGGCCCAGCATCGATAGGGCATCCAGGGCCATCTGCCGGGGGTTGCGTAGACGGAATAGCCTGGCGTAGTAGACCAGGTTCTCTGCGCAGGTGAGGTCGTCATAAAGGAAGTTGTTATGGCCCAACACGCCCACCTGCCGCCGTACGGCGGAAGCGCGGCGGCGGACATCCAGACCAGCTACCGAAGCGAATCCGGCGTCAGCCCTGGCCTGGGTGGATAGGACCCGCAGGAGGGTGGACTTGCCAACTCCGTTGGCTCCCAGGAGGGCCACCAACTCCCCCCAGGCCACTTCCAGGTCCAGGCCCCATAGGACGGGGATGTCGCCGTAGCTCTTCTCCAAGCCCTGAACAAAGATGGCTTTGTCAGCGGCAACATTCGCCAAGGTTGCGCTCTCGTCCCGGAGTTAAGGGTGCTTGATGCTGACCCCGCCGTCAACGGCCCAGGTCTGACCGGTGACGTACGCGGCCGCGGGGGAGGCGAGGAACACGGCCAGGTAACCGGGCTCCTTCAGGTAACCCGTGCGGCCCAAGGGCACTGAACCCGCGGCGGCCACCTGCCTTGACTCGTAGGCTTCGGGGGACATCTGTTCCGGGTCCGGGAAAGAGCCGGGGGCGATGCAGTTCACACGCACTCCGAACGGGGCCCATTCCTGCGCCAGGCACTCGGTGAAGCGCATCAACCCGGCTTTGGCCGAGTCATAGGCGGAGGATTCCGGCCTGCCCCGGAAAGACGCCCAGCCTGAAATGTTGATCACGTTGCCCTGTCTTCGTTCGAGTAAATGCTCCCCGAGGGCGCGGCAGCCCTGAAAAGCTTCGGTGAGGTTGATGTCGACGACGTGGCGCCAGTCTTCCTCGGTCATTCCCTCCAGTGTGCTTCCAGGTAGCTTGACCACCGGTTTCCGGATCGCGTCGCCGACGCAGTTGACCAGCGTGTCCACATGCCCGAACTCGGAGAGCGTTTGTTGGGCGATCTGGTCCATGTCCGCCGACTTGGTGGCGTCGCCGCTTAGCGCAATTGCCGTGCCGCCCATGGCCCGGACTTCCTCGGCGACCTTCGTAGCTCCCACGTTGGTCAGCCCGGTAATGGCCACGTCGGCCCCGGCCTCGGCGAAAACTAGGGCGATTCCCTTGCCGATTCCCCGGCCCGCTCCCACCAAAAGGACCTTCTGGCCGGCAACGTCAAATTGCGGGATGCTCATGTCTTGTCCTCTCGCTTATATTAGGATATGCCCAACTACATTAACATAGGCGGACATA
This sequence comes from Dehalococcoidia bacterium, assembly GCA_965197545.1. GTDB lineage: Bacteria > Chloroflexota > Dehalococcoidia > Lucifugimonadales > UBA3495 > CATOSP01. The sequence continues at coordinate 293,719 of CBDANJ010000007.1, read as the reverse complement.
CGCTCGAACATTCGCGTGGCCCGGTCCCACGGCGGCCATCGCGGAGGAAGTGTATCGGAGTGCAAATATTCAGTCAAACGAGACTCCATCGTTACGGGCCGAAACTTCGCCCATCTCGACGAGACGGAGGATGATACTGAACGAACGTCGTTGTTTCGGCTTTTAGGGGTATGCTAGAATCGAGCCATGGACGATCTCAAATATTGGGTGGCCCTCAACCGGGTACCCCAGTTAGGTACGGTGAGGTTCCGCAGGCTGGAATCTTACTTCGGCAATCTCGAACACGCGTGGAACGCCGGCTCCGACGACCTCAAAAGGGCCGGGATGGACGTCCGGGTTGTCAAGGAGATCCAAGCCGCCCGCGTCAAGACCTCTCCCGACGCCGAATTGCAGCGACTCGAGCGAGAGGAAGTTACACCGATAAACTGGAATCACGCCGGCTACCCGGCGAGGCTAAAGGAGATTGCCGACCCTCCCCCAATACTATATGTTAAGGGCGCGCTGCTCCCTGACGACGAGCGTGCTGTGGCCGTGGTTGGCACTCGCGGCCCCACTACCTACGGCAGAGAGGCTGCGGCTGCTCTCACCAAGGAGCTTTCCGAGAACGGGATTACTATCGTCAGCGGCCTGGCTAGGGGCATCGACGGTATCGCCCACCGCACCGCTCTGGAGTCCGATGGCCGCACCATAGCAGTATTGGCCAGCGGCCTGGACACGGTTTATCCCAGAGAACACGCCAACCTAGCGCGGCAGACCCAGGCCCACGGGGCGGTAATCAGCGAATACCCCCTGGGAGTCAAGCCCGACCCCCGCAGCTTCCCTAGGCGGAACCGGCTGATCAGCGGGATCAGTCTGGGCACTCTTGTAATCGAAGCCGGTGAGGGTAGCGGTTCCCGCTGGACGGTGTATCATGCCTTGGAACAGGACCGGGAGGTCTTTTGCGTTCCCGGCAGCATTTTTTCACCGAACAGCAGATTGACCAACCAGCTCATCCAGGAAGGAGCCAAGCTGGCGGCTACCGCCGATGACATCCTGGAAGAGTTAAACTTGACCTCTGTGACCAAGCAGATCGAGATGCCCCTGGCCACGGGGCTGGAATTGCCCGCGCCTGGGGGTGATGAAGAAACGTTGCTGGGCCTTTTGACCGACGAGCCGGTCCACATAGACGATATTAGAAGAAGCGCCGGCCTCCCGATTACGGCCGTGAGCGGTATGCTCACGATGTTGGAGTTAAAGGGAATGGCGCGGCAAGTAGGCTGTATGCATTACGTTCGGATGCGGGAGGTGGCGGCGATCTATGGTGACTAAACCCGCAACCAAGTCAAAGGCCACTTCCACGAAAGACACCAAGGCCACGAAGAGCAAGCCAAAGGCCAAGAAGACCACGGCTAAGAAGACCACTGCCAGGAAGGGCTCTGGGAAGCAATTGGTCATTGTGGAGTCGCCTGCAAAGGCGCGCACCGTTGGCCAAATCCTGGGCAACAAATACGTTGTCGCCGCCTCCCAGGGGCATTTGCGTGACCTGCCCAAGAGCAAGATCGGTGTCGAAGTCGAGAACGACTTTCAGCCGTCCTACGTGATCATGCGCGACAAGCGCTCGATCCTGAAGGACCTGAAACAGGCTGGAGACAAAGCCTCCAGCATCTTCCTGGCCACCGACCCTGACCGTGAGGGCGAGGCGATCTCCTGGCATTTGCAACAGGCCGCCCAGTGGGACCAGCGGCCCGACCCGCCCAAGCGCGTCGTGTTCCACGAGATCACCAAGCAAGCGGTGGAAGAGGCGTTCGAGCACCCCCGCGAGATCGATATGCAGCTGGTGAACGCCCAGCAGGCCCGCCGCATCTTGGACCGGCTTGTGGGCTATCAAATCAGCCCGCTCCTGTGGCGCAGGGTGCAGCGGGGTTTATCCGCCGGCAGGGTCCAGTCGGTGGCCCTCCGTATGGTCGTGGAGCGGGAGAAAGATATTCAAGCTTTCGTTCCGGTGGAGTCTTGGACGCTGGAAGCCCAGTTGCATAAAGAGGCGGACCCGGCTGACAAGGCCCATCTGTTTACCGGAGTTTTGCACTCGGAGAAGGGCAAGCGCGGCAGGCTGACCATCCCGAACGAGGATGAAGCCCGCAGCCGCGAAGCCGAGCTAAAGGACGCGGCCTACGCTGTGGCTGACGTCCGCAAACGGCAGGTGCGTCAACGTCCCACGGCTCCTTTCACCACCAGCACGTTGCAGCAAGAAGCGGGGCGTAAGCTGAGGCTCACTCCCACGACTACGATGCGGGTCGCCCAGGAACTTTACGAGGGCCTGCCTCTAGGCGGCGGAGACTCCGGCGGCCTGATTACCTACATGCGTACCGACTCGGTGCAGGTAGCCTCTTCGGCCATTCAAGAGGCGCGACAGTACATCACCGAGAAATACGGCAAGGACTACGTCCCGGAGAAGCCGCGGGTCTACACCACAAAGGCTAAAGCGGCGCAGGAAGCCCACGAGGCCATCCGGCCGACGTCGATCTTCCGGACGCCTGACTCGATTAAGTCATATCTATCGAGGACACAGTTGAACCTGTACCGGCTAGTCTGGTCTCGGATGCTTGCCAGCCAGATGGCCGAAGCCCGTTCGGAAGCAACAACGGTAGACATAGACGCCACCTGCAAGACTTCAGGCAAAGTGTATATGTTCCGGGCCACGGGTTCGGTGCTGGTTTTCCCCGGATTCCGGGCTCTGTACCTGGAGAGCAAGGACGACACGGACGACGATTCCTCCCAGGCGTTGCCTGTCCTGGCCACGGATGACCCGCTGGACTGCGAGAAGCTGGAAGCCCTTCAACATTTCACCAAGCCGCCTCCACGGTTTACGGAGGCCACGCTTATCAAGGCAATGGAGGAGAAGGGGATCGGCCGTCCCAGCACCTATGCCCCCACCGTTGGGACGTTAATGAGCCGCCACTACGTGGCCAAGGAGCAGAACCGGCTGATGCCCACCGTGCTAGGCACGACGGTCACCGAATTGCTGCTCCAGTTTTTCACCGGAGTCATGGACCCAGACTTCACCGCCAAGATGGAAGAAGAGCTGGACGAGGTGTCCCGAGGCGAGCGGGAGTGGGTGCCCATGCTGGACCAGTTTTACGACCCGTTCCAAAAGGCACTCCAGACTGCCGAGGAGTCCATGCCCCGGACCAAGGTCGAAGAGGAGACCGACGAGGTCTGCGAGGAATGCGGGCTTCCAATGGTCATTAAAACGGGGAGATTTGGCCGTTTCATGGCCTGCACCGGATTCCCCGATTGCCGCAACACCAAGCAGATCTTGAAGCGCACCGGCGTGAATTGCCCCCGGTGCGGCGGCGACCTGGTGGAACGCCGCTCCAGGGGGGGCAGGAGACCTTTCTATGGGTGTTCCCGCTATCCCGAGTGCGACTTCTTGGTCAATCAACTGCCCCTAGGCAATCCATGCCCGGAGTGCAGCGGTCTGATGGTACAACGGTCCCGCGACCTTGCGGCTTGCACCAACTGCGACTGGAGCGAGCCCCTGGCCGAACAGTCCCAAGAGCAGGTGGCTGTTGGCGGGTGATACCCCAGCCGGCTCTGTCGCGGACACCTCCGCCGCGGAGCGCGAGTCGGAGGGGTTGACCGAATTCGCGGCCATCGCGGGGCGGTTTCCGGCCTACCTGCGGGGCCAACGAGGTCTCTCCGAGAACACGGTTCGCATTTACCTGGACGATCTGCGTTCCTTCCGCGAATATCTTTCGTTACAGGAACTGGGCCTGAAGGACATGGACCGGCAGATGCTCCGGGGCTACCTGGCTTGGCTCGCCACCGAGGCCCGGGGCAAAGAAGGCGGGTACGCCCGGGTTAGCATCGCCCGCAAATTGGCCGCTTTGCGTTCCTTCTATCGCTTCCTTGTGCAAGAAGGGATGTTCAATTCCAGTCCAGTACCCTCGGGCCGCAGCTTCCGGGTCAAGGTAGATAAACCTCTTCCCCCTTTCCTTGGGCAAGGAGAGACCGCCAGGCTTCTGGAAGCTCCGGACGACGCGGCGCTTACCGGCATACGGGACCGGGCGATTCTGGAAGTCCTCTACGGCTGCGGGGTACGCTTGGCGGAGATTCACGGCATAGACCTGACGCACGTGGACTACACACGCCGCGAGATCCGTGTACGGGGCAAGGGCTCCAAGGAACGGGTTGTCCTATTCGGAGACCATGCCGCGGCGGCGCTGAAACACTACATGGAAGAATCGCGCCCAAGACTATTGGCCAATCCTGAACTAGCCCTCTTCCTCAACCGCTACGGGGCAAGGCTTTCCAGGCGCAGCATGGAGAAGCTCGTCAAGAGCTACGCCGCGCAGGCCGACACACGCGGCGAGGTCCACCCACATACTCTGCGCCACACATTTGCCACCCACATGCTGGAAGGCGGGGCCGACCTGCGGGTCATACAAGAATTGTTGGGCCATTCCAGTCCCACCACGACCCAGATATACACACACGTAACTAAACAGGAAGCATTGGCCTCCTACCTTAGCCACCACCCCAGATCCGTCGCGGGGGCGCTGGCGCGGGCCGACGAGACCACGATCGAGGGGGAATCCACTTCTGAGGATGAAGATGCCTAGATTCCTGGTAATGAACGGGCCGAACATCAACATCCTTGGCCGCCGTAACCCTGGCATATACGGGGCGAAAACTCTGGAAGAGGTCAATCAGGAGGTGCTCAAGACCGGGGAGGAGTTGGGCGTCGAGGTAGTGTTTTACCAGTCCAACTTGGAAGGCGCGCTGATCGACTGCATCCAGGAACACTGGGGGACAATAGACGGCATCATCATCAACCCCGGAGCGCTCACGCACTACGGGTACTCGCTGAAGGACGGCCTCATAGACGCGGGGGTGCCCGTCATAGAAGTACACCTGGGCAATCCGTACGCACGGGAAGACTGGCGTAGGCATTCGGTCATTACAGACATCGCCCGCGGTCAGATTGCGGGGTTCGGTTATAGGGGCTATACTGCGGCCCTGAGCATTCTATCCTCGATCGTGAGAGAGGAAGCAGCGGGATGAGGGCGCGATTGGAGCGCGTGATGGGCGGACTGGCAGACCAGGAGTTGGACGCTGTTCTCGTCTCTTCACCCGAGAACCGCCGGTACTTGTCTGGCTTCACCGGCTCCGCGGGCTTCCTTTTCATTGCCGAAGGGCGGGCGCTACTCGCCACTGACGCCCGATACTCTGAGCAGGCTGCGGCCGAGTCCCCAGATTGCGAAGTGCAAGAGGTGAGGCGCGGTTGGAATTGGCTCCTCGAGTCCCTGCGAGAGTCCGGTGTCAAGCGTCTCGGCTTTGAAAGTCGTCATATGACGGTGGCCGCCTACAACGGTCTCATCGACTCCCTGAAGAGTGACGGGAGCCTTGATCAAGTCTCTCTCCTTCCCGCCACAGCCGTCGCGGAGGATCAGCGGAGTCTGAAAGACGCCCAGGAGATGGTCCTCCTCCAAAAAGCGATCGACGCCTCCGATGGGGCTATGGAAGCGGTCTGCCCAACGATCACAGATGGTATCAGCGAGAAGGAAATCGCCTGGCGCATGGAAACGGCCATGCGCGAGTTTGGGGCAGACGGGACCAGCTTTGGCACAATTGTCGCCGCTGGGCCCAATGGCGCTATGGCCCACCACAGACCTTCGGACCGGATTGTCCTGGCGGGAGAACCCATCGTGATCGACATGGGAGCGCGAGTCGGCGGGTATTGCTCGGACATCACCCGCACGGTGGTTGTTGGCGAGCCCGACGAGACCTTCAAAAAGGTCTACGACATCGTGCTGGGGTCCCAGCTTACCGCTATAAGCACGGTCCGCGCTGGCATGACCGGTGAGGAAGGCGACGGACTATCCCGCACGGTGATTAAAGAGGCCGGGTACGGGGAGAACTTTTCCCACAGCTTGGGACACGGCGTGGGACTGGCCGTACATGAGAGACCGCACGTGGGCCAGGGTTCGTCCGACACCTTGCGGTCAGGGATGGTGTTTACAGTGGAGCCCGGGATTTACATATCCGGTTGGGGTGGAGTGCGAATCGAGGACATCGTGGTATTGAGCGACGGCGGCGCGACTCCGCTGAGCAAGGCGTCCAAGTAGTCCGGCAGTTGGCGCACTCGAGTTGTCCAGGAGATAGATTCTTATGAGCATTAACTTTAGCGACCTGAGCCGAGGCATGGTAATCGAGCTGGACGCCCAACCCTGGCAAATTATGGACTACGAACGTCATAAGATGCAGCAGCGGGCCCCGGTGACTCGCATCAAGATGAAAAATCTCATCAATGGAACCGTGGTTGAGCGCACCTTCCAGCGTTACGACACCGAGTTTGCCGTGGCGGACATAGACAACCGCGAGACCCAGTTCCTCTACACCGATGGCCAGTATTACTATTTCCTAGACCAGGAAAGCTTCGACCAGTACGAGTTGAGCAAGGAAGTGCTCGGGAGCGCGTTGAATTACCTCAAAGAGCAAATGATGGTTGAAGTGGTCGTCTACAACGGTTCTCCCATCAGTATCAATCTGCCGACCCATGTGGAGCTTGCGGTCGCCGACACGCCCCCGGCGTTCCGGGGAGACACCGCCCAGGGTGGAAACAAGCCGGCGACTTTGGAGACGGGTCTCCGCGTCAACGTGCCCATGTTCATCACCCCCGGCACCATCGTACGGGTGGACACTCGCAACGGGGCTTACACCGAGCGGGTGAGCTAGGCCGGTGGCAGTCCATTCCGTCAGCCAGGTGACCGCGTACCTCAAGGAGTCTCTGGAGAGTGACCCTCTGCTGGCGGACCTCACCGTGGAGGCGGAGGTCTCAAACCTGAGGGTCTCGGGCGCGGGCCACTCCTATTTCACCCTCAAGGACGATCAGAGCGTCCTGAACTGTGTGATGTTTCGCGGCAGACCGGGCGCTGAATTGCTGGCCAATGGCGACGCGGTACTCGCGCACGGGCACATCACTTTCTACGAACCTCGCGGCTCCACGGAATACATGGTGGACATGGCGATGGCCGCCGGCGTGGGCGAGTTGGCCCTGGAGTTGGAACGCCTGACTGTACGGTTGGAGGCCGAGGGGTTGTTCGAGCAGAGCCGGAAGCGTGCTTTGCCCCAATTCCCCCAAGTCATCGGGGTCGTTACTTCTATGGCCGGGGCGGTGTTCCATGATATAGAGAACGTGGTCCGGCGACGTTACCCCCTGGCTGAATTGTTGATTGCCCCCTCTCTAGTGCAAGGCGATAGCGCCGCGCCGGACATCGTCAACGCCATTGGCCAATTGAACCATGATGGCCGCGCCGACGTAATCATCGTAGCCCGCGGCGGCGGGTCTCTGGAAGAGCTATGGCCCTTCAACGAAGAGGCTGTTGCCCGCGCTATCTACGCCAGTAGGATTCCGGTGGTCAGCGCGGTGGGCCATGAGACTGACTTCACCATCGCGGACCGGGTTGCGGACCGCCGCGCGCCGACTCCTTCGGCTGCCGCCGAATTGGTCGTCCCGGACCAAGATGAACTGAAACGGCAACTCAGGGGGCTAGAGGACTACCTATACCGCCATGCCGCCAACGGAGTAGCCGCCAGGACAAGAGACCTTGCCGATCTGTCGCGGAGGCTGGAACGGAATCTGCCCGACACTTCTTCCCTTCGGCGCAGGGTGGATGACCTCGCCAGGACCTCGGGGGTCTCTCTAATTAACCGGCTAAAGGTAGCAAGGATGTCTGTCGAAAACCGGGAGGAACGCGTCCGGGCCCTTGATCCCACGGCCACGTTGCGCAGGGGGTATTCGGTGGTCCAGCTAAAGGAGACCGGCAAGGTTGTCACGTCGCCGGACCAGGTCTCGGACGGTGAATCCCTATCGATCACCGTGTCCGATGGCGACATCCCCGCTACCGTCGGCACAGGCGGCACGTCCAAGTCGCCACGAAGGACAAGGAAGGCCGCGAAGCAGGCGCCGGCGATGGAGCGCCTGCTCTGAGGCGGGGGTTGCCGAGATGACGGGTCCCGAGGACTCAAGCGATTCCCCCGAATCGGACTCCCTTCCGTTCGAGGAAGCGTACCGCCGTCTTAACGAAATGGCCGAATCCCTGGAGGAAGGCGGAGTCAGCCTTTCCGACGCCATGTCCCGGTACGAAGAAGGAATGGAACTGGTACGGCTCTGCAACCGCTTGTTGGACGAGGCTGAGCTTAGGATCACCAACCTGCGGGACTCTTTCTCATCTCCCAGTGCGGACATCGAAGACTCTGAGGACGACCTGCCTTTTTAGGGCTTTTCGGTTTTCCCACCAAGATGTAGGGACCAAGTCCCTCAATCCGCAGGCCCAAGTGTATTCGTGAGCACGCTGAATATCGGGTGGTTTTCAACCGGTAACGGTCCCGGTTCCCGTGGGCTGCTTCGTTTCGTGCAAGAGCGGCTGTCCCGGGAAGGTGTCGACGCCAGGATTCAGTTCGTTTTTAGCAACCGGGAAGCCGGAGAAGCCGAGGGCTCTGACGAGTACATGGAGCTTGTTAGAGCGTATGACCTCCCCCTGGTAACCCTTTCATCCACGAAGTTCCGCCGGGCCAGGAGGGGAAGGTTCGCCGACCACCGGGAGGAATTTGACGGCCTGGTGGCTGAAAGGCTCACCGGGTTCCGGCCAGACATCTGCGTGCTGGCAGGTTACATGCTCATCTTTGGGGCCGAAATGTCCCGCCGCCATCAGTTTCTGAACCTGCACCCCGCTTTGCCTGATGGTCCTATCGGCGCCTGGCAACAGGTGGTCTGGGAGCTGATAGAGACCAGGGCGCGCCGAACGGGCACTATGGTCCACCTGGCAACCGAAGTAGTGGACCGGGGGCCAGTGGTCTCCTACTGCACCGTCCCGCTGACCGGTGATAAGTTCGCCCACCATTGGATCGCGTTGGAGGGACAGGACGTGTCCGGCGTCAAAGAGTCGGAAGGAGAGGACTATCCTCTATTCCAGGCGATCCGCCAGCGTCAATACGCCCAGGAACCTTACCTTCTCTTCGAGACGTTGAGAGCTGTTGCGAACGGCAAGGTATCGCTGGAGGCGCTGAGCCAGCTGCCGCGACAACGTTCAACGGGTGATGGTGAGGACTCGTGGGGGATTTACCTGGATGAGGAAGTGGGGCGGTTGATGGAGGCTGATGGATTGAAGGGTGGGGTCTAGGCGGACTGTTGAACTGGTTCCAAGGTCAGGCTGATGGTCTCTCCGGTGTTGGTTATCAGTTGAGGCGTCGTAGCGCCCTCAATCGCGTCTCTATCGACAACGCACCGGACTACGTTGCCCAGCGATGGAAGGTCATACATCGCATCCATCAAAGTCTCTTCGATGACGAACCGTAAACAGCGGGCGCCCGTTTGATGTTCCAGGGCCCGTTCCGCCGCGGCGCTGAGGCCGTCCTCGGTGAATTCCAACTCCACGCCGTCCATGCTAAATAGGTACTGGTACTGCTTTAACAGGGCGTTCTTAGGTTGTGTGAGGACCTTGACCAACGCCTCGCGGTCTAGGCAGTCCAGGGCTACGGTAACCGGCAGTCTTCCGACGAGTTCCGGGATGAATCCAAAATGGAGCAGGTCTTCCGGGGTGACGTCGTGCAGGGAGTTGGTCTCCTCTCCGTCCTTGGGGCGCGCCGGTGCGAGGAATCCCAGGCTAGGGGATGCGGAACCGAGACGCCGGGACACGATCTCGTCCAGACCGTCGAACGCGCCGCCGCAGATGAATAGGATGTTGCGCGTGTTGATCTGGATCGACTCCTGGTGGGGGTGCTTGCGGCCTCCGTGGGGAGGCACATTGGCAATGCAGCCTTCGATGATCTTCAAGAGTTCCTGCTGAACACCCTCGCCAGAAACGTCACGGGTGATCGAGCGGTTTACACCCTCTTTACGGGCGATCTTGTCCAGCTCGTCGATGTAGACGATGCCGTGCTCGGCGCGGGAGACATCCCAATCGGCGGCCTGTATGAGCCTCAGAAGGATGTTCTCGACGTCCTCGCCTACGTAGCCTGATTCGGTGAGAGAGGTTGCGTCGCAAACCGCAAACGGGACATCGAGAGTCAGGGCCAGGGTCTCCGCCAGCAAGGTTTTGCCGCAACCCGTGGGACCCATCAGCAAAATGTTGGCTTTTTGGAGTTCGACTTCCGACTTGTTCCGGCCGTTCCAGATGCGCTTGAAGTGATTGTAAACCGCGACGCTCAGGATCTTCTTGGCCCGCTCTTGGCCTACCACATAGGTATCGAGGTTGGAATAGATCTCCCTGGGCACGATGGGAGCGCGGGTGTCAGCTACGGGGGCGGGTTGGGGGGTATCTTCTTCAGCCAGTTGCCCCAGGACGTTAATGCAATCATAGCAGACTGCCGCCCGTCCACGACCGGCCAATACCAAGTTGGACCTTATTTGGGCTTTCTCGCAAAATGAGCACTGCATAGCCCTGGTCCCGTTTCTATTGCCGGCCACCGCTCACCCCCGGACCTGTGAAATCCCATTCGAGGCGCCTAATCGACCCATCACCCACCCAACACATCTTTGATTATGGCCTCTCGTCTGACAGAGAGGGCAGGAGAACAGCCTTGGCGCTGTTACGCCGCGTCGCCGTCCCTCAAATGGGGAGCGGCAGCGCAGTTTAGAGCAACCTACGTGCTGGAGGACTGTTCTCCGGAGTCGGACCCGTTGGCCGATGCGCTTCCGCTACCGCTACCGCCCAGAATCTCATCTACGAGCCCATACTCCACGGCTTGTTCCGCAGTCAAATAGAAGTCCCGGTCGGTATCCCTTGCAATCTTGTCGTAGGCCTGACCGGTGTTGTCGGACAGGATGGTCCTGATCTTGTCCTGCAACCGAATGATTTCCCGCGCCGCGATCTCAATGTCGCTTGCCTGACCCTGGGCCCCACCCATGGGCTGGTGCATGTGGATAGTCGAGTTGGGGAGGGCGTAGCGCTTCCCCTTCTTTCCTCCCGACAGCAGGATGGTGGCCATGCTGGCAGTCATGCCCAGACAGATGGTGGAGACTTCAGGGTTGATCAGTTCCATAGTGTCATAAATCGCCAGTCCGGAGCTGATAACCCCACCGGGGCTGTTGATATAGACGCTGATCCCCCTGTCCGGGTCTTCCCGCTCCAGGTAGAGGAGCTGGGCTATTATCAGGTTGGCCATCTGGTCGTGAATCTGGGTACCAAGGAAAATGATCCGCTCTTTCAAGAGCAGAGAATAGATATCAAAAGCTCGCTCACCGCGCGGGCTGGTCTCGATCACCATGGGGACGATGCTCTCGGGCACAAACAGCGATGAGTCTTGAGGGTTACTCAGCATTCGTTTCAGCTCCTTGTGGGGGTCCTTCCGTTCCTTCGTCTTCCGTGGACGCCTCGGCGGCAGAAGCCTCCGGGGGTTCGGCCATGCCGGAGTCTTCTGCGGCTGGGCTCTCCGATTCCTCGGCATCCCCTCCCATGATCTCCACCAACCGGCGCATAACCTCCCGGTTGCGAAGGGACGCTCTGATATTGTCGCGCATAGGTTCAGCGGAGAGGGTCTGACGCATGGCAGCCTCGGATTCTCCGGCCGTGGACAACATCTGGTCGATCTCTGACTGGACCTCTTCGGTGGAGACCTCGATCTCTTCTACTTCGGCCACCTTGCCCAGTACGAGGTGGGTCTTCAGGCGTTCCTCGGCCCTGGGACGCATCTGCTCCAACCACTGCTCGTCGGTCAGGCCGATGTAGCGCAGATAGGTCTCCATGTCCAACCGTTGGTTGCGCAGAGAACGTTCCCGCTCTTCCTGCATTCCCTCCAGTTCCCGGCGGTAGATCAGTTCTGAAGCCTGGATGGTCGCGCTGCTCAACAGTTCCTGGAGTATCATCTCGTGGTGCTGGCGCTCCGCGTTCGCTTCGGCGTCGGATGAGATGCGGCCCCGGAGGTCTTCACGCAGGGCTTCCAGGCTTTCGTATCCTTCGCCAACGCCCTTGGCGAATTCGTCGTCCAGGTCAGGAAGGTCCTTAGCCTTGATGGAGACTACCTTTACGTGGTAGTGACATGCTTTCCCGGCGTACTCTTCCTGGTGGTGCTCCTCGGGAACATTCAGGGTAAAGTCCTTCTCCTGGCCTTCGGACATGCCCTCCAGATAGATGGAGAAGCCGGGCATGGGGAACTGACCATCTTGTTCCGGTATAAAGTCGATCCCCAGGTCGTTGATGGCCTCTTCGCCGTCGATTTCGCCAGTGACGTCCAGGTTGAGGAGGTCTCCGAACTGTACAGGACGCTCAACGGGCTCCCAAGGGGCGGACTGGACGCGGACCTGCTCGACTACTTCGTCGACCTCTTCCTCGGTGATCTCTACTTCGTCCCGCTCCACGCGCAAGGAGCGGAATTCTCCCAGGTCGACCACCGGTTCCAGAGGGACTATGGCCTTGAAACTGACCGGCTCCATCTCCAGAAGCTCTAATTCGGGTTCGGCGTAAGCCCGGAGTTCCTCGTCCTTCAGGACCGTGTCCAGTGTCTCTGGAATCATGAACTCCAAGGCTTCCTGGAGCAAGCCGATGCGGCCAACATGACTCTCCACGATGGAGCGGGGGGCCTTGCCGCGGCGGAACCCGGGGATTTGTAGTCTGCTTACGACCCTGCGGTAAGACCGCCCGATAAAGGGCTCTTCGTCCTCAAGGTCCATTGAGATATTGAGAGTAACTTCGGTGGGGCTTTCCGAAACCTTGGTGACGATCACCGCAGAATATCTCCGTTCTTATAAACCGCCGGGCTGGGAGGCCAACACCGGCAAATAGCTTCACAAAATCGCTTTTAGGGCGCCACGAAAAGTATAGCATAACCCCTTTGCGTTGGAAACTTTGACCCCGGCAGGCGCCAGGAGCGGTACAGGATGCGACAGGTGCGGTGAGGACTGGACCCGTCGGGCGGGGCCTCGGACTCAGAGGGCTACTACGACCGGTTTCATTCAAGGATATAGAAGCGCCTACTTTCTATAAAATCGAGAAAATATTCAAATTAAGTTAATAAATTTATTGACATAAATATCCAGGACTTGATAAATTGCCTGCATTGAGTTGGGGGACAGAAACAGTAAGGCCCAACCCCCAACACTCGGGCGCTAGGTGGTGAGGAGATGCGTTGGTTCTCGCGGTGTCGACAACAGGCGGCGGCCTAAGCGGCCCTGGACCCCAGGATTCAGGGGACCAGGACGGCGTGGGCCGGGATGCCAACCCCCACGTCTTCCACGAACCTGTCCTACTCTCCGAGGTGTTGCAGCATCTGGTCGTGCGGCTGGGTGGTGTGTATGTGGATGCGACCCTCGGAGAGGCAGGACACGCCTCCGCAGTCCTTCGCTATACCTCACCCGGTGGAACTTTGCTGGGTCTCGACCGAGACCCGCGCACCCTCGAAATTGCGGACCAACGCCTGAGCGAATTCGGGCGCAGGTCCACTTCAGTCAGGTCCAGCTATGCTGGTATGGTAGAGGCCGCGAAGAGCCGTGGTATCGAGGCCGCCGACGGTGTGCTTATGGACCTGGGCGTCTCCTCCCGGCAGTTGGAATCCCCCGGGTACGGGCTCAGTTTTCAGTCCGACGAACCTCTGGACATGCGCTTCGACCCGGCGGCCCCACTGACGGCCGCCGTCGTTGTCAACACCTTTAGCGAACAGGAGCTTGCGTCGTTGCTGCGGGAAAACGGCGAAGAGCCTCGGGCCAGGCGAATCGCTCGGGCCATCGTCCGGTCCCGGCCCATCGAAAGCACCGCAGCTTTGGCCAGGGTGGTCTTGACAGCCCTCGGGCCTGGAAGGGGGCGGAGGCTCCACCCGGCCACGCGTACCTTCCAGGCTCTTCGCATCACCGTGAACGACGAGCTGAACGCACTAAGGGAGGGTCTGGAGGCCGCGGTAGAGATCTTGACTCCGGGTGGGAGATTGGTGGTCATCAGCTATCATAGCCTCGAAGACCGTATTGTGAAGAACTTTCTAGCCCGGGCCGCGGCCAGTTGCGTTTGCCCTCCGGGCTTCCCAATCTGCGTGTGTGACCATGAGCAGACAATGCGGACCGTGAACCGCCGGATCATCAGACCCTCGCCGGAAGAAGTGAATGCGAATCCCCGAAGCCGCAGCGCCAAAATGCGGGTTTCGGAGCGCCGGTAAGCGGCTAAGGAGAAACCCAATCAGCATGAAAGGATGGTGGGAGGTTGAGTAAAGAAACGTTCTACTCCGCGGTAGACATCGGCAGCAGTAAAGTGTTCTCCGTGGTGGCCAGAATCGGCGCCGAGGGCGAATTGAAGGTCCTTGGCACCGGTCTCGTCCCGTCGCAGGGCGTCCAAAAAGGCCAAATCGAGAACATCGAAGAAGTCCGGGTCGCGGCAAGGGACTCCCTCGAGGAAGCCCAGCGCTACCTCGGCCGAGGCATCGTCTCGGGAGTGTACTCCGGTGTCAGCGGCAGCCACATCACCTGCCTTAACACCAAAGATGTCCTGGATAACCCCAGTGACGAAGACGGCCTGGACTCGACCCAAGTCGAGAGACTGCTCCAGTCCGCGGCGCCTCGGACTGATCCTGGCCAAGAGATTCTGCACATGATTCCCATAGGGTACGGAGTGGACGGTCTGACGTCTGTGCGTAATCCCTCCGGGCTCCACGCGAGGCAGGTGCAGGTGGAGTCCCACGTGGTCATGGGCGATTCCGCCACTCTGATGAACACCGTCAAGGCAGTGCAGTCAAACCGGGTCAACGTCCGGAGCCTCGTCCTGTCCTCCCTGGCTTCCGCGGAGTCCACGCTCACCGCCGATGAAAAAGAGATGGGCTCGATCCTGGTTGATATTGGCGGCGGCACAACCGACTTAGTCATCTACCGGCAGGGCAACCCATGGTATTCCTCGGTGATACCGGTAGGCGGCAATCAGTTGACCAGGGATTTGGCCGTGGCCATGCGCATCCCCTATTACCTTGCGGAAGAGATCAAGATCAAATGGGGTAACGCGCTGCCCGAGATGATCAAGCCCGACGAGGAAGTGGTGGTTCCCGGGTTCCAGGGACAGCCGCGCCGGGTGGTGAAGCGGCGTTCTCTGTGCGAGCCGTTGCAGGAGCGGACGATGGAGATGCTAAAGATGATCCTGCTGCGAGTACGGCAGGCGGGCCTGAGGCAGATTCCCACCGGCGGACTTGTGATTACCGGCGGATGCGCTGAATTGCAAGGGCTTCGCCAATTGACTCTTGACACGATAGGGGGACCGGTCCGCATTGCCCATCCCATGGGCATCTCCGGGCTTCCAACCCAGTTGCAAAAACCCAGCGCTTCCGCGGTGGTGGGCCTGTTGTTATGGGGCATCAAGCACCAGGGTCAGAAGCGTACATACGGCCTCAACGAGCGGAACCAAGGCGGAAAGAGAAGCCTTCGGGATATGTTGAGGGGTCGCAAGAAGGACGAGCAAAGAGCACCGGTAGGTTAGGGACCAAGACTCGGCGCGATTTCCGGCGGGGCTCGACAGCCTGCTGGTCACGGAGCCGGGAAAAGCCGAAAACCGGCCCGGAGAGGCGGTGGAGGCCAGTTAACCAGACCAGATAAGTGCTGTGGAGGATGAAGATATGGTATTTGAGAACTCAGCGTCTTGGGAACCCCTTGGGGATTCCACCGATCCCTTGAGCCTCATGCCCGAGGTTGGTGGAGTGCCGCTAATTAAAGTCGTTGGCATTGGTGGAGGAGGCAGCAACGCGGTCAGCCGCATGTACAAAGAAAAGCTGCCTGTGGTGGAGTATTACGCGGTCAACACCGACTCCCAGCACCTATTCCGGTGCGATGTTGCCCACCGGATCGCCATTGGTTCCAACCTGACTCGCGGCCTGGGCGCCGGGGCACAACCTGATCTTGGCCGGCAGGCTGCCGAGGAGAGCCGGCAGGATTTGGAGCAGGCCCTAAAGGGTTCCGACATGATATTCCTGGCCGTCGGTATGGGCGGCGGCACTGGCACCGGCGCATCGCCCGTCGTGGCCCAGATCGCCAAGGAGACCGGCGCGTTGACCGTGGGTGTCGTGAGCCGTCCCTTCTCCTTCGAGGCCAACACTCGCCGCAAGAACGCCGAGGAAGGTATCGCTAGGCTCAAGGACCACGTGGACACTCTGATCGTGATTCCCAACGACCGTCTGCTGCACATAAACAATCAGTCCGAGCAGACCTTCACGTGGGAAGACGCGCTGCGCACGGCCGACACGGTATTGCAGCAGGGCATCCAGGCTATTGCAGAGGTGGTGACCGTCCCCGGCGAGATCAACGTTGACTTCGCGGACGTCAAGACCATCCTGAGTAACGCCGGCCCCGCGTGGTTGGCCATCGGAAGGGGCAAGGGGGAAAACCGGGCTGTGGAAGCCGCCAAGATGGCGACCAAGAGCCCGCTGTTGGACATCGCCATGGACGGCGCCAAGCGGATCCTGTTCGTCGTTAGCGGAGGCCCTACCCTGAGCCTGAAAGAGGTCCAGGACGCGGCTAACGTGATCCAGGAAATGTCCGATCCCGACGCGAACATCATCTTCGGGACCTCCCGGGACCCCAAGCTCGATGACGAAGTGAAGATCACCATGGTCGCCGCGGCCTTCCCGGTGATGCAGGATAGCCAAGGGGCCAGGGAAGCTGAATTAGAACGCTTGTTGCAGGACGTGATACCGGAGAGTGAGGAAGAGCTGGACGTACCCAGCTTCCTGCGCCGACAGTCGTCCAGCAGGAACCGGGGCTTCTTCCGGTAGATATACCGTAGGGAGTAATATTCTCGGAAGCCCAAAAGCACTACTACCCCTACTCTGGGACAATTAGCAACCTCGGGCGCCGAGAACCCTTTTTGAGGCCGTCCTATATTAGGGCGGCCTCTTCGCTTTGTGTTGTCTTAGGCATATTTGGTACTAATGCTGAATTGATGGACCAGTGGTCCGGGTGCGAAGCCAGCGGGCTGCGCTCCCGACGGGCTTGACCATGAGCCCTAAGATTCTTACAGGCTGGCGCGTTCGAAAGCTACGGGGTTCTTGGATTCCCGCTTTTGGGGGAGTGACAGGGTAGGGTGGATGATGGGAATGCCCAATACGGCCAACAATCGGCATGGCGAAGGGGTGGATTAATCTTGTTGACTTGGTTGTCGGGGTGTGCATAGAATTGGCACTACTGGTGGTATACTTAGCAAGACTTCGGCACATCATGTTGTGTTTTCAAATAAGTCTGGAATATTTCCCGGAAATGACGTAGAAATTGCGCTGCCCCTACTGCACCGTAGTGGATTCCAAGGTTACCGACTCCCGGGTCGTGGAAAACGGCATTCGCCGCCGCCGGGAATGCCAGGGATGCGGCCTCCGCTTCACGACCTATGAGCGCATTCAGTCCACCTCGCTGATGGTCTCCAAGCGTGACAACCGACGGGAGGAGTTCGACCGCGAGAAGCTGATCGGGGGGATACGCAAAGCCTGCACCAAGCGTCCCATCTCGTCCCGGGCTATCGAAAAGATGGTGGAGGATATCGAAGCCGAACTCCAACACCTGGGCCAGGTCGAAGTGCCCACGCATATCTTGGGGACGATGGTGATGGAACGGCTCAAGCAGTTGGACCGGGTGGCGTATATCCGCTGGGCCAGCGTTTACGAGGACTTCCAGAACATCGAGAGCTTCGAGCAGGCGGTCCAGGACATCCGGGAAGACAACACCCAGCTTCCGCTCATGGACGAAGCTCCCCCTCTCAGGCGGCGCTCTCGCCGCAGGGCGCCCGCCGGGGCGACCAATCTGCGGGCCTCCAGTCGGGCCGAGAACGGAGCTAATGAGGCCACTGAGGGAAGCGCGGTGGGAGACGGTGGACCGGATGCAGATGGCCAGGAATAGAGGCGTCCGGGCCTAGATTAGCGCCCCGGCTATGCCCGGATGGCGGCCAGGGACGGGCGGCTGAGGGGGCTTCGGAACGGGTCCAGGTATTTCGGGCTAAACACGCGGACCGAACTGTTGACACTCACGAAACCCCGGTGTATATTCCCCATACTTTCCCTTGTGTGCGCTTGTAGTAGATATACTATATATAGTGCCAACAGACGCTCTTACATACACAAGAGTGGATTCTCCAGCCAAGAATCAGAGTGAGTGACTGACACCTTAATGGCGCATTACGGTGCGGGAAGTGTTAAAACGGTGCCAGAATACCTGGGATAGCAATCCCTTTAGAGAGATGTCCGAGTTATGACCTTTAGAAACAGCAGCGCAAGCAGCCAGAAAGCCTCTGTCGTTGCCCGGATTTCCTTAGCGTTGCGGCAGGCGGGAATCACCGGAGACATCGATGCTGAGTCACCCGAATTGACCGAAAACGCCAACGTGGTGCTCGAACGCCGGTACCTTTCCAAGGACCGCGAGGGCAACATTCTGGAGGATGCCGATGGCATGTTCCGCCGTGTCGCCAAGGACCTTTCCCTGGCCGACTTCGAGTACGGCGCGACGGAAGAGGAACGGCAGGCCACCGAGGATGAATTCTACCATGCAATGCGCCGCCTGGAGGTCTTGCCAAATTCGCCCACACTTATGAATGCGGGACGGGAGTTACAACAGCTATCCGCCTGCTTCGTGTTGCCAGTCGACGACGCCCTCGACTCCATTTTCGACCGGGTCAAGCAGACCGCGTTGATCCACAAGAGCGGCGGCGGAACCGGATTTTCCTTCAGCCGGTTGCGTCCGTCCGGAGATGTCGTGGGTTCGACCGGAGGAATTGCCAGCGGTCCGGTGAGCTTCATCCGCGCCTTCGACACGGCCACCGACGTAGTGAAGCAGGGTGGGACGCGCCGCGGCGCCAACATGGGCATTCTCAACGTTGACCATCCCGACGTGCTGGCGTTCATAGAGTCTAAAAAGGATGGGAAGAACCTCAACAACTTCAATATCTCCGTGGCCGTGACCACCGAGTTCATGGAGCGGTTGAGGACCAACGAGGACTACGACTTGGTCAATCCCCGCACCGGCGAGGTGACAGGCCAGTTGAACGCCCGCCACGTCTTCGACCAGATCGCGCAGATGGCCTGGCAGACCGGGGACCCGGGACTGATATTCCTCGACTTGATAAACCGGGACAACCCGAACCCACAGCTAGGCAAGATAGAGAGCACCAATCCGTGCATCACCGGCGATACGTTGGTCTATACGCAGGAAGGGCTGCAACGTGCTCAGGACCTTTGGGCCGGACGCAAGGACTCCCACGTGGTCGTAGATGGACGGTTCACGGCGGGACGTTTCAAGCATTCAGGACCCGTGATGGCCACCGGGGTCAAGCCAATCTATCGGCTCGTGACCCAGGAGGGTTACGAGGTACGGCTGACCGGCGACCATCGGGTCATGACCAATCGAGGTTGGGTGCCGTCGTCGGAGTTGGAGTCCGGCGACAAGGTGAATCTGCTCAATCAGAAGGGTGGCTTCGGCAGCGGGGGCTCCTCGGAGTTGGGCCAACTCCTGGGCTGGCTGGTCGGCGATGGAACGCTGAAGTCTGACCGGGCAGTGCTGTCGTTCTTCGGCGATGAGAAAACCGAACTTGCGCCTCAATTTGCCGCCATGATGCAGTCGGTTGTACGCGCCCCTTCCGGCTACCGCCCTGAGTACGAAATCGGCGTCGTAGCGGTCAAGGACCGGGATGAGTCGCGCGTGTCCTCATCGCGTTTCCTGGACCTGGCAGCCCAGCATGGTCTCGTCCCAGGCAACAAGCACATGGTCCCAGAGTCAGTTCTCCAAGGCAGCGAGGAGATGCAGTCCGGGTTCATGCGAGCCCTCTTCACCGCTGATGGTCACGTTAGCGGACAGGTGGAAAAGGGTATCAGCGTACGGCTGACCTCGATCAACCGCTCCTTCTTGGTCGACGTACAACGGGTGCTTCTCAACTTCGCTATCGTCAGCGTAATCTACTCGGACCGGCGGGTTGAGGGGCTGCGGTCCCTGCCAGATGGCAAGGGCGGCTATGCCCAATACCACTGCCAGGCTTACCACGACTTGGTCATCAGCAAAGACAACCTGCTCCGGTTCGCCAGTGAGATTGGTTTCATTAGCGAGGCAAAACAATCGGCGCTACTTGCCCGGCTGGCCTCTTATCGCCGCGGACCTCACCGGGAGTCATTCACCGCAGCCTTCAGCGCTTTGATGCCGGAAGGCGAAGAACAAGTCTATGACTTGACCGAGCCGGAAACCCATTCATTCGTTGCCAACGGGGTAGTCGTTCACAACTGTGGCGAGCAACCGCTCTTGCCCTATGAGTCATGTAACCTGGCCTCGGTGAATTTGGCGCGTATGGTCCGCTATTCACAGGAGGGCGAAGGGACAGTTGAGATCGACTGGGAGCGGTTGGCCCGCGTGGTCAAGACCACCGTCCACATGCTGGACAACGTAATTGACAGGAACGATTATCCCATCCCCGAGATAGAGGAGATGAGTAAGAAGACCCGGCGCATCGGCCTTGGCGTGATGGGTTTCTCCGACCTGCTGATCCAGCTAGGGATCGGCTACGACTCCGAAGAAGGTGTCGCCCTGGCCGAAGACGTTATGCGCAGAGTGCAAGAGGAAACGCATATAGCGTCACGCGAGCTGGCCGAGGTCCGGGGAAACTTCCCCGCCTGGGACGGCAGTATTTACAGTACGCAGGAACAGCCGGTCTCCATGCGCAACTCCGCTCCCACTACCATCGCTCCCACGGGCACGATTAGCATAATCGCCGGAGCATCCAGCGGTATCGAGCCCCTATTCGCGCTTAGCTACGTGCGCAACGTGATGGACAACACCCGGCTGGTGGAGGCCAACCCCTACTTCGAGGCCGTGGCGAAGGAAGAAGGGATTTACTCGCGGGAGTTAATGGAAGAGCTTGCCCAGAAGGGCAGCCTATCCCGGTTGGACTCCGAGTTTGAGATACCCCAGTGGATCAAGGACGTGTTCCGAACTTCCCACGACATTAGCCCGGAATGGCACGTGCGTATGCAAGCCGCCTTCCAGAAGTACACCGACAACTCGGTGTCCAAGACCATCAACTTTCCCCACGAAGCCACGGTTGAGGATGTGGCCACCGCCTACATGCTGGCCCACGAGTTGGAGTGCAAGGGGATCACGGTGTACCGGGACGGGAGCAAAGCCGGGCAGGTGCTCAGCACCGGAGAGACCGGAGCCGAGGCCGACGCGACCCCCGACCTGGCAGCCATCTTGGCGGAAGCATTAGAGGCTTCGGGGCCCTACCAGACTCCACGGGAGAGGCCGCAGGCCATTACCGGAGTTACCGAACGGGTGCGTACCGGGCATGGCAACATGTACGTCACGATCAACTTTGACGAACAGAAGAACCCCTTCGAGGTGTTCGGCAACCTGGGCAAGGCGGGGGGGTGTGACTCGGCCCAATTGGAGGCCATCTCCAGGTTGGTCTCGCTGGCGCTTCGCTCCCGGATCGACCCCAGAGTGGTCATTGAGCAACTTCGGGGAATTACCTGCTGTCCCGCTTGGGATGAGGGCATCCTGGTGCGGTCGGGTCCGGATGCGGTTGCCCTGGCGTTGGAGCGTCACGTCAGCAGCGATGAAGATGTCACGCCGAATTACCCCTCTAACGGGGTGCAGATGAAAATGCTGGGGGGGTCAAACCCCGGCGCGAACGGAAATGGGAATGGCTACCACGCGATACAGAAGTGCCCTGATTGCAACGGTCCGGTCGTGTTCCAAGAGGGCTGCATCAAGTGTGTCTCTTGCGGCTGGAACAAGTGTGAGTAGGGCGTTTATCTTGCGATCCGGAGAAGGCATGCAGGCGCGTGTGGTCGAAGGTGGTGGTTGCTCTGCGATCCGGGCGATTGAGCCTCGTGGGTAACAGGGTAAAGCGCCTGCCTGTCCTCCTCCCTGAAGCCCCCGGCTGGCCCCGGGGGCTTCTCCTTTTAGCGTGCTATAATCGCGTCACGCCTATCTAGTGGCTGGCGATTGTCATTTATTCAAACAGAAGTCAATCCCAATGTCCAGTTCTCAGGAGACGGGAAAAATGGATGCTAACGACAGACCGGCCATTGCCATAACAATGGGTGATCCATGCGGCATCGGCCCTGAGGTGGTCGTCAAAGCCCTCACGGACCTGCGGGTATATGCTTCCTGCAGGCCGCTGGTGGTGGGTAACACCTACGCGATGGAGCGGGCTGTGGAGCTGACCGGCTCGTCGCTGCGCATCAGCGAGACCGATGACCCATCCGCTGCGGGATTGGACCCGCAAGTCGTCGACGTGCTGGACATCCACAACCTGAACCCGGAAGACATTACGGTTGGCCAGATCAGTCCGGCGTGCGGCAAGGCAGCCATGGAATGGGTGACGCGGGCCGGAGAGTTGGCAGTCAGCGGGGATGTGGCCGGGTTAGCCACCGCGCCGTTGAACAAGGAGGCCGCCAGCCTGGCGGGGTATGAATCCATCGGCCACATGGAACTGCTACAGGAGCTAACAGGCTCCAAGATCGTGGCAACGATGCTGATGGCCAAGAACCTGCGGGTTGTCCACCTGACAACACACCGCTCTCTGCGGTTGGCGTGTGACTATGTCAAAAAACCGCGCATATTGGACTTTCTGCAATTGACCCATGACAGCTTCATAAAGTGGGGGTTCCCACATCCCAGAATCGGCGCCGCGGCGCTTAACCCCCACGGCAGCGATGGCGGACTGCTGGGCAACGAGGAAGCGGACGAGATCGCGCCCGCGGTGGCCGAGGCCCGGGAGCGGGGTATCGACGTTACAGGACCCGTGCCCGCGGACTCGATCTTTCACCAGGCGATAGAGGGCAGATACGATGCGGTGCTTGCCATGTTCCACGACCAGGGCCACATACCGGTGAAGGTCTACGGCTTCGAGGAAAGCATCACCGCAAATCTGGGGCTGCCGTTTGTGCGCACGTCCGTCGACCATGGCACGGCCTTCGACATCGCCGGGAAGGGCATCGCAAGCGAAGTCAGTATGCTGGAGTCAATTCGTTTAGCCGTCTCGCTGGCCAAAGGCGAAGGCATGTCTGATTTCTGACGTGAGGCGTGGGAGATGGCCGGTGCTATAATGGCGCATCACTGCCGAAAGGCTATTGAGACGAGAATGAAAGGTCGGGTCCGATGAAGCTTGCATTTATAGGCGGAGGCACGATGGCCGAGGCCATCATGCGAGGTGTTATAGATGCCCACGTGGCCGAACCCGGGGACGTGAGTATCGGAGAACCCAGGGCTGAACGGCGGGACTATATGACCCAGCAGTTTGGCGTCGCGGCCCACCAGGACAATCTGGAAGCAGCCCATGATGCCGACCTCGTGGTCCTGTCCATCAAGCCACAGGACCTGCACGTGGTGTTCGATCAGCTTGGGAGCCGCCTCAGTGACAACCAGGCCGTGGTCTCTATCGTAGCCGGAGCGAAGATGCAGACCCTGGCAGACGGTATGGCTCATCCGCCTGTGATCCGGGTGATGCCTAATACTCCCGCCCAGATCGGCGCGGGAATGACCATGTGGACCTGCTCCAAGCAGGTGGCGGAGTCGCAACGGGACTTTACCAAGTCTGTGCTGTCCACCATTGGCCAGGAAATCTACGTAGACGACGAGAAATACCTGGACATGGCCACGGCCCTGAGCGCAAGCGGCCCGGCCTACGTTTTCCTGTTTTTGGAGGCGTTGATAGACGCTGGGGTGTATGTGGGACTGCCCAGGGACATGGCCCGCACGATGGCGTTGCAGACCGTCTTCGGCAGCACCAAGCTCGTGATGGACACCGGCAGGCATCCGGCGGACCTGAAAGACATGGTTGTATCCCCCGGCGGCACGACCGCCGAAGGATTGCAGGCTCTGGAACGGGCCGGCGTTCCCGCCGCCCTTGTCGAGGCCGTCAACGCGGCCTACCTGAAGTCGATAAAGCTCGGCCAGCAGTAGCGGGTTGCCTTGGTAAATATCCTGAACCTGGTAATTACCCTGCTGACGGTAGCTATTTTCACCCGCGCATTGTTGTCCTTCTTGGTGCCCATCCTTGGCAATCGTCCCCACCCCTTGGTGGCGAACTTCCAGGCCGTGGTGGTCCAACTTACTGAACCACTGTTGGCTCCCCTCCGGCGCATTCTTCCAACCGTGGGATCGTTCGACTTGAGCCCTATGGTTGCCCTTATAATTCTCTGGGCGATCAGGGAGATCCTGGTGTCCAGACTATGAACGGTGTTCAATCTCCAATTCGGTAGCGGTTAGTCATGCACCAGCGAGAATTGCTCAAAGGCAACACCGAGACCCTGCTTCTGAGCTTGTTGGAGATTGAGCCGATGTACGGCTACCAGATGGCAAACCGCTACTTTCCATCTTCACCCGTGGATTCCAGCCGTGAGGTAGCACCAGGTGGTCCGACAACGCGGCCTAGCGGTGGTGGTGGATAGCGGTAGCTGTCTTCCTGGCGAACTGCTGCGTAAATGGGCGATTACCGTGGTCCCTCACCGGCTCGTCCTAGACGGCCAGACTTACCGCGACGGAGTGGACATTCAACCGGCGGACTTTTACAAGACCCTTAGGGCTGGCGGATGCACGCCTACGACTTCGGGCCCAACGCCCGGGGATTTCCTGGAGGCTTTTTCCAATGCCGCACAGGGGCGCAAGGATGTGGTATGCCTCACGCCCGCCGCCGGTTTTAGCGCTACACACCAGTCAGCGTTGACGGCCCGCAGTATGGCGCAGGACGGCCTAGAAGATACCAGGATCGAAGTCGTCGATAGTGGGACCGCCGCAGGGGGAGAGGGGTTGTTGGCGTTGGCCGCCGCCGACTGGGCCTGCCAGGGGCTAGGAGTTGACGACGTCTCCCGGAGAGTACGTTCGTTGATTCCCCGGATCGCCCTGGTCGCGTTCCTGGACACGCTGGAGTATCTGCAAAGAGGTGGACGAATGGGCAGGGTCCCGGCCTGGGCTGGCGGCCTGCTAAACATCAAGCCCGTCGCCGAATTGAGGATGGGTCAGACGAGTCTTGTCGCCAAGCCCAGAGGACGGGCACGAGCCACGGAACGCCTGTTGGCATTCCTCCGGGAACGGGTGGGGGGAAGACCGATTCGGGTCAACGTCATGGAGGCCGACGCCCCCGAGGATGCCGATGGTCTGCTCCGCCGAATTCAGGCCGAATTCGACTGCCAGCAAGCATTCACTAGCCAATTCACCCCAGTGATGGGCGCCCACACGGGTCCCGGAACGCTCGGAATCGCGTTTCATACAGTGGACGGGGACTCTGGATAGTGAGCGCCAACCGTTTCCGGTATTCATTAACAGGTTTCTCGCGTAGGTAAGAAACATGCAAGATACTTTGTTCGGCGGTGTCCAACGAGAAACGGCTTTGGAAGTTGCCGCTCCGTTGCGGGAACTATTGGAACGGGACGCGGCGGCCAACGGCGCGTTGGCCTGCGGCCACCCTCTGCTGGTCGTGCTTTCAGGCTTGCCGGGGACCGGCAAGTCACATTTCGCCAGGAGTCTGACGGCCCGGCTACCGATGGTCGTCTTGGAAAGTGACCGCCTGCGGCGAACGATGGTCACGAAACCGCGATACACGCCAGAGGAGCATGGCAGGGTGTTCGCGGCTTGCCATTTACTGATCGAGGAGTTCTTGAGTGAGGGACGCAGGGTGCTTTTCGATGCGACCAACCTGACCGAGAATTTCCGGCAGCCCCTCTATGACATAGCTGAGCGGACTTCATCACCACTAATTGTCGTCCGGTTCACCGCTCCCCGGGGAGTGGTAAGAAAGCGGCTGGAATCCAGGCTGGCGGGGGCCAACCCTGGGGACAACTCCGAAGCGGGCTGGACGGTCTATTGCAAGATGGCGCCGTTTGAACAGCCGATTCCCAGGGGACACCTGACCGTCGACTCATCGGCTTCGACTTCCTGGGCGTTGGAGCAGATCGTCCGCCAGGCAGTCAATCCGGCGAACAGCGTTGGCTCCACCGGTCCCGTTTAACCGCAACGGTAGTTGCCAGGACAGCCGCGAGTCTTTAGAGTAGCGGGAAACTCCTGGCAGGTCCGTCATAATGGCCGGACACCCTACCACCAGACCCGAAGCCCTCCCCTATTCCGACTTACCCGACAGCTACCATAGGTGGAAATGGCGGGTCCTCCTTTCATTTTGCGTGTTTTACCTGTTCATTTACCTTGGCCGGTTCAGCTTTTGGCCAACCGCGCCACTGGTGCAAGAAGACCTCTCTCTGAGCCACGTGGAAATCGGGTTGATCAACGCCTTTTTGCTCTGGGGGTTCGGCCTGGGGGACATCTGCCACGGGCGGCTGGCTGAGGCGTATGGCCTACGGCTGTGGGTGCTTTGCGGGGCGGTGCTGACCACGCTCTTTAGCTGGGTCACCAGTTTTGCCAACTCCGCCATAGGTTTCGCCATTCCCTGGGGAATCGCTGGATTCGTCAACGCCGCCTGCTGGAGTCCGGCCATCAGTATGATCTCCCAGTGGTGGCCGCGCCGCGACCGTGGCATGGCGATGGGCATTCTGGGAACGGCCACCGGCGGGGCAATGCTGTTGATGTGGTGGGTGGCGGGTTCCGTGGGAGCCGAGTTCGGTTGGCGGGCGGCCTTTCGATATCCACCGCTAATCATTACCGCATTGGGCGTCCTGTTTTACTTGATGACTCGGGACCGTCCCTCGGATGTCGGGTTACCGGAATACATCGAGGAAGACGAGGTCTCAGCTACCCCGGAAGCAATGGACTCCGCCCGGCTCAAGGGCATGGGTCCCTACAAGGAACTGTTGTCCAACCCCCGCTTCCACCTGGCTAGCCACGTCAAGGGTCTCGAGAATGTGGTCCGGTATGGGCTGACTACGTGGGTGCCGATCTACTACTTCACCGAGGGCGGCCATTCCATCGAGTCCACCCTGCTAGTCACGTTGCTTCTTCCGCTGGGTTACCTGGTTGCGCCCCCGGTCTCCGGCCTCATTTCGGACAGGCTCATGGACAGCCGAAGGAGACCGATGGTAGTCGCCTCCTGCGGTTTGAGCGCCGTCGCGCTGGTGGCCATCGCACTTGCTCCGCCGGCCAACGCGGTACTGGGCGCATCGCTTCTGCTGCTGGGCGGGGTATCCATGGGGCTGTCGCCAATGTCGGCGCTTGCTGTAGACATTGCGGGACGGCGAATGTCAGGGACCTCCTCCGGGCTGCTGGACGCTCATGGCTACGCCTATGCGGGGCTCCAGGCGATGGTGTTCAGCCTTGTGTTGGACATGAGCGGCAGCCCATGGCCGGTAGTGTTCCTGGCCATGGCGGTCACCAGGGTCGTGTCCGCCGGGATGATTGCTCGGGTCAGAGTTTAAGGTCCCGTTGGTACACTAAAGCCGTGAAACGGTCCCTAGCAAAATGGCTCCGCCGGGCGACACTGGCGCTCCTCGCGTTGGCTGGCGGGCTGGCTATTTTCCTCATAGTGACCCCTCAAGGACGGGCAGGCTATCATACGGCGTTCTTCGTGTTGCAGGTCCTGGATCTCGGCGTGAAGCCCCAAACATGGTTTACCAGAGAGCCGGTCCGGGAGGAGGTGCGCTATCCCCAGGCCGACGGCGAGGGTGTCGCGGACATCTACCGGGTGACCGGTAAGGGAGAGCAGGCGGCAGTCCTGATTTTCCTGGGGGCGAACGCCGCGGGCAGGGATGACAAGGATGTCGTAAACCTTGGCGAGAGTCTGTCTCGTGCGGGATTCGTGACCATGTTCCATTGGTCGCACACGATGGCGTTGCAGAGCAATATCGACCCCCGCGAGGTCGATAATCTGGTGCACGCTTTCCAATACTTGAGGTCGCGGGAGTACGTGGACTCCGGCAAGGTCGGTATGGGAGGGTTTTGCGTTGGCGCCTCTTTCGCGTTGGTGGCGGCGGCGGACGCACGCATCCGGCGGGACGTTGTGTTTGTCAACGCCTTTGGTCCGTATTTCGATGCGGCAGACCTGTTGAAGCAGGTGGCCAGCCGGTCCCGCTTCCACGATGGGCAGACGGAGCCCTGGCAGCCGGACAAGCTGACCATGTCGGTCGTGGCGAACGAGCTTATCGAGACCATTCAGGATTCTCGGGCCAGGGAGGTCATGGCGAGTCGGTACATTAATGGCCAACAGGAAACGCCGGGTGGCCTGGATGCGCTGCCAGCAGACGCCCAAACGGTCCGCCGGATCCTGGACGGCGCGAGTCTCGAAGAAGCGATGACCCTTTACGAGGCTTTGCCTGAGAGTTTCCGGAGCGACATGGCGACGGTCTCTCCCAGCGCTTACATGGGAGATTTGCAGGCCCGCGTGATGCTGATGCACACCAGGGACGACCATCTGGTCCCAGCGGCGGAATCCCGCCGGATGGCTGACGCACTGGCAGACCGGGGAGACTACCGTTACACCGAGGTGCTGGCCTTCGATCACGTCCGTCCCACCAATACGGGAGACTTGTGGTTCGTTGCTAAAGAGGCCTTTAAGCTCTTCAGACACATGTATGATATTATTCGCGAAGCCGTCTAAATGGAGGTAGTTTCTATATGGGATTGGACACGGTTGCGATTCTGAGCCCTGGCGACATGGGCCATGCGGTTGGGGAGTTGTTGGGAGAGCGAGGGCTGAGAGTATTGACCTGCCTCGATGGGAGGAGCGAGCGGACGAGGACTTTGTCGGAGAAGGCGGGGATCGTGGACGTTCCCACCATGGAAGATTTGGTCGAACACAGCCAAATCTTGCTTTCGATAACCGTGTCGGAAGCCGTACCCGCTTTGTGCATGGAGATAGCTTCGGCGGTGCGAGAGACCGGGACCGACCTTCTGTTTGCGGAGTGCAACGCGATCGCGCCCCAGGTGTCCAGGGAGATGGAGCCGATCATAACCGGCTCCGGCGCGAGATACGTGGATGCTTCCATAGTGGGAGGACCGCCGCGCAACGGTTCAAGCCCCCGTTTCTACACGTCGGGTGACCACACCGGGGAGTTGGCGCGGCTCAAGGACTATGGGTTGGACGTCCGCCCGGTGGGACCGGAAGTGGGGCAGGCTTCCGGGATCAAAATGTGCTATGCGGCGATGACCAAGGGTTCATCCGCCCTGTACGCCCAGCTATTGCTGGCCGCCGAGCTTATGGGGCTTTCGGACCACGTGAAAGAGGAGTTCCGCCACAGCCAATCGGCGGTGATGCAGCGAATGGAGCGGGGAATCCCGGGTATTCCGGCGAGGTCCCGCCGCTGGGTTAGCGAGATGCAGGAGATCGAGGCCACCTTCGCCAACCTTGGACTGACTCACCATCTTTTCCGGGGCGTCACGGACATGTACCGGTTGATTGGTGGCACGCCGCTTGGGGAAGAGACTCCGGAGTCCAGGGACCGGGAACGGAGTCTCGAAGAGACTATGCAACTCCTGGCGCAATGGGTACAGGGCAACTCCGCCGA
The DNA here is from genome assembly GCA_965197545.1 of Dehalococcoidia bacterium. Lineage (GTDB taxonomy): Bacteria > Chloroflexota > Dehalococcoidia > Lucifugimonadales > UBA3495 > CATOSP01. The sequence continues at coordinate 264,364 of CBDANJ010000007.1, read as the reverse complement.
GACCTCAACCTAAACCAAAGCCAAGGTGGGATGTACATTCGAGGGGCGATGAAGATTGGCTTGGTTGCGCCAGTGAAGCCCTCTCATCCGTACTTGGAGAATGGTCCGGCACCGCTGTTTGACCTCCACTATCTGCGCATTTCACCTTGGCTTTGGTTTAGTACCGTTTCCACTTGAATATGCCTTATACCGGATATCTGTTTCACCTGTTAGTCATTCCCGCGCAAGCAGGAATCCAGAGTTAGAGGCAGCTTTCCAGTATCAACAAATCTAGCTGGAAACGGTACTAGTTTCCCGGCAACCCGCTTCGTAGCGAGTCAACCGCCGCGCCTTACGCCGTAGCGGCGGTTGCTGGCGGCGTGATGATTCCATAGGCTCTAAAGCAAAGAGTCCCGGAGCAATCGTTCCGGGACTCTTTCCTACTGCCGTTTAATACGCCAGTTTGTACGGGCGATTCCGGGATATGGGTCTATGCCTCGGTCTGGGTTGTTGCGCTTCCCTTGACGGTGATGGTGATGTGGGCCATGGAGGTATCGTCGGGGGCTCCATGCCAGTGGTTTTCACCGGCCGGGATCACGACGACGTCGCCCTCGGTTACCGTCCAGGTCTCGGCGTCGTTCGCCACCTTTCCAGTGCCCTCGGTGATGATCAGGATTTGATCGCCGGAGTGAATGTGGAACTTGTTTCTGGAACCCGCGTCGAAGCTGACGATGCCAAAGTTGAAATTGTTGCTGTCTTCCCCTTCCAGGATGCCCTGCCGCCAGACCTGTGTACCGGTCATCAGGCCGCCGGTCATCTCAGCAGGCGTCTTGGGCACGCTGCCCATCGTGACCTTTTTCATTACGCCCTCCTCGCACCAAAATATTGTGGGTAGGTTGTGGGAATAGGGCGGTTGCCCAGTAAGTGGAAGTCTGTACCTCTCACGTGGACCTTCACAGGCGGGCGCACGCCGTGGGTAATGATAACCCGCCGTGTAGGGCAAGTCCATATCCGGGAGGAGTGGACCCAGGGCCTTTTCATTCTCCCTCTCCCAGAGGTAGAGGGGACACCTTTCCAAAAATGAAAAGGCCCTGGGAGTGGACCAACGTGCCGGGTCGGCCGGAGGAACGGGGGAATTGGGTGGGGTGGCTGTTTAATCCGTCCCTTGCTCTCTCATCGCGTCCAGGGATTGAGCGATAGCGCGAGTCAATACGGAAGGACGGTCCTCGTATTCCGGGGTGGGGTACCATTCGTAGTCGAAGCTGCGAAGTACGGTCCCGTCGATGCTGCAACGGAGATTGGACACGACGATCTTGTAACCGGACGTGCGCGTGGCGTCTTCAGCCAGCATCTCCAGCACAACGTCCGGGCAGTCGTAGACGACAAGAAACCCGCCCTGCTTGTTGCCATCGGTGACCCTGGCGCGGAAAACCTGCCCTTCGGATTGAAATTCGACAATCGTGTAGGAACGTTCCTCTACTCCGTAGTCCGGCCAACCGATATTGATCGCGCCACCAATTTCCCAGTGATGCATGTGGACCTACCCCGCGATGGCTCTCTGACGCCGCTAGGAGAGGTATGCCGAGGCGGCATCGCCCCGGTAGCCGGAAAGCAAAGTCTGACGCACCAGCCCCCAACTCTCGGCCATGGAACGTTCCGGCAAGGGTGGTTCGTCAACGTCGCGGAACACCTTGATGATCACGAACACTGGCCCTTCCTGCACCATGACCTCTTCCAGGCCTATGAATAGCTCTTCAACGGTGTCGAATTCGTAGCGTATGGCGTAACCCGCGCCTTCCGCCATGGCCATTAGGTCCAGGTTGTCCATCCCGCGAATCGGGAGCCCTTCAGTGGAGAGATGGTTGGCGTCGTCGAACACGAAATGGACCATATTCTGGGGGCTCATCTCGCCGACCGTAGCCAGGCCACCAAGGTCCGTCCTCAGTGTGGCGTCGCAGTCCAACACGAGGACCTTACGCTCGGGTTGGGCAAGGGCCAAGCCCAGGCCCACCGCCGGGGCCCGGTCCATGCAATCGGTCAAATCCACGTCCAAATGCCGTTTTTCGGATATGACGTTCCAGTCACGGCATGCCGAGGATGTGGAGACGACGATGGCGTCGTTCCGGTGGAAGTTGATTGCCTTGGTAGCCTCAATCGAGGGAATCACCCGGGTTATCCTCCTTGGTGTTGGCCGGAATCTCCGTGTCGCCGGTCGAAGGACCCTTGCGGGTAAATACCAGGAGCCACATTCCCACAAGAATCAGGACTCCGCCCACAAGAACCAGAGGGATCTTGGACCCTAAGAACCCCCGGTACAGCGTCCAGAATCCCAACAATAGGACACCATACGCGGTGAACCTTGCCAGGAGACCCTTTCCCAGCCCTTTTACCATTGCCGCTCCGGCTTCAGCCGGTCCGATATCCAAATATAAAGCTGACCGAGGCGACTAGCAAGTCATCGCCTCGGTCACAGCCCGTTGCCATCATCGGGACCTGCTTATCAAAAGGGGGCCTGGGCCGGTCTTGAACGAGCGCAGGTTACTCGTTTCCCAGCGCTTTGGGCAGTTCCCGGAACGCGGTGAGCACGGACCGGGCCGGCCTTGCCCTGAATTGGACCGGCGTGTTTTCGACCTCCGGAGTGATCGCCAGGCGGACGAAAACCGGTCCTGTTGTAGCCAACACCTCGTCGATACCAGTGGCGAGATCTTCGATGTTGTCGAAGTCAAAGGTGGCGGCGTATCCCGCGGCCCTGGCCATGTCGGCCCAGTCTGCCGTGCCCGCGCCCGGCACCGGCTGGCCGCCAGTTACGGCGTACACGCCGTTGTCGAAGAGGAAATGGTAGACGTTCTTCGGCGCCTTGCTGGTTAGCGTGACCATCGCGCCCAGGTTCATTAGCAAGCTGCCGTCACCGTCCAGCACCATGACCTTCCTCTGCGGCTGGGCCAGAGCCAGTCCCAGGCCGAGGGAGGAGGCCTTGCCCATAGCCCCGGAGAGGGGAAAGTCCAGGTCCTGATTGGTGGACACGCTGGGCAGCCCGAAGTTCACGTTGTTTGCGTTCATCGTGGCCACGAACACAGAGTCTTCGCGCTTACTGTCCAGGAGTTTAACCGCGTCGGTATTGTCGATCATTTGTTGATTCTCCCACGAATCGATTAGGCCCCGAACTCGGTGCCCACCAGTACCGCCACCGGCTTCCGCGTCCGCTCGGCTTCCTCCAGGGCGTTGCTAATGCGGCCGGCATCGTCGTCGGTCTCGATCAGGTAGTAGCTGATACCCCAGGCATGTAGGATATGCTCGATGAACCGGGCAGCCGAGTCGCCGGTAACCCCGTGGCGGCTCCAGCCCCGGTATCCGACGAGCATTACCAGAGGTTGGTTCACGTCGAGACCCAGCCCACGGATAGAGTCGCCGGCCTCGAATATCCCGGTGTTTTGGATCAAGACCACGGGCTTCTTGCCACCGACCCAGAGCCCGGCCGCGATGGCCATGGTCTCGCCTTCCCGGCAGACCGGCACCAGGTCCAAAGTGGGTTCCGACGTGAGCAATTGGTACATGAAATTGGTCTCACTGTCCGGCAACCACACCACGTGGGTGAAGCTATTTTTCTTTAATTCCTCGATAATAGCGGTTGGATGCAGGACTGCTTCTTGCGTCGTCATGAGGTCTCCTCGCGCGTTCAACTGGGCCATTTAAGTCGCGCCCATTATATTCGTGGCCCAGAATGAGCGTCAACCGACGATGCTCAGCCCGAAGTTCTGACGCTTTAGGAGGGCGGAGGCGGCCACGTTTTTCAGGAGGAACAGCCAGAAGAGGTCTTCACCTTCCAGGTAGAGACAGACCAACCTGGCTGCCGTTTGTTCCATTACGACTGCCGCTTCGGGAGTCAGCGGCTCCGGTACGGGAGTGCGGGGTTTCGGAGCCAGCAGGTAGTTGTGCAAGGCGGCCAACACGGCTTCCGTCGCCGCTTGGTTGCCCTGGGATATGCGCCGCAACGCGGCTCCGTTGAGGTAATTTGGCAGCCGCGATACGAGCCACTCCAGCAACTGGAGGTCTTCCGCCACTTGCGCCGGAAGGTTGAACTCCAACTGCGGCTCTCCAACGCGGAAGGTATGCACGGCGTCCGCGCTTGGTTGGGCGGGGGCATATTCGAGGTCCGCCGCCTGGTTGTCTGACAGGTAAACCGGGATTGCCACTGGCGGATGTGGGCCTGTAATCATGCCTCCAAGGGCGAAAAGGAAATTGGCCCGGGCCAGGGTGACGGCAAGGGGGTCAATGTCGGTCGCCGCGACGCGGTCAAGGACCAGAAGCAGGGTGTCAAATTCGTCCAGTCCCCGTTCGAGCAGGCCAGTGGAGACCGAGCTAACAGTCCGGAAAATCTCCTCACCGCTGCCGCATTGGCGATGCAATACCCTCTCATTCTGCCCGTCGCCGGGTTGTGGAGCTTGAGGCGGAGCCGGAGGGCCTGGGCCGGTGGATGCGCTGCGTTGGCCCAGCGGTCCTCCGATATCAATATACAACTCGGACCAGTCATCCGGTCTTGGAGGGAACCCAGGCATGCGTGACACCGCTTCGGATAGGGGAGATAGCGCCTCCAGAGATTGTTGGGCCAATTCTGGAGATGTTGGCCATGTAAAGTGATCGTGATCGGCGAAGTTGTCTATACCTCGCTGAATAAAAAAGTCTCCCGCCAATACTTCGTGGAGCTGTTGAATGTTGTGAACGCGAGGGGGGGCGCCTAGAAACCGGCGGACGAGGAGCCGGGAGAGCGCGGCCAGGTAGGTGTGACGGGCAAAAGCCGCCTGATCGCTTCCTGCCAACCGGCCCGCAAGGGAGCGTTGGTAGCGCCATTCCCTATACCGAAGGGCCACCCTGGGCGAGTCACCGAAGCGCTGGAGCAGGTCCAACAAGCCCGGAAAAACCTCATTATAGGTGTCGCTTTCCCGGCCAAACGCGGAAGCGATGTCAGACCCGGAGGCCACTTCTGGAGCCTAAAACTCGGCGTTCTTGGGAGTGCGGGGGAAGGGGATCACGTCTCTGATGTTCGGCATTCCGGTTGCGAATTGCACGGTGCGTTCAAAGCCGAGACCGAAGCCGGCGTGGGGCACGGTGCCGTAACTGCGAAGGTCCAGATACCACCAGTAGTTTTCCTCGTCGAGTCCGCTTTCCTTCATACGCTCAAGGAGGATATCGCGCCGCTCTTCCCTTTGGCTGCCTCCGATGATCTCGCCGATCCTGGGAACCAAGACGTCCATGGCCCGGACGGTCTGGCCGTCATCGCCCAAGCGCATGTAGAAGGCCTTGATCTCCTTGGGGTAGTCGGTGACGATCACCGGCTTGCCGACGTGCTTTTCCGTCAAGAACCTCTCATGTTCGGATTGAAGGTCCGCGCCCCAATGGACCGGGAATTCAAAGGTCTCTCCCGACCGCAGCAGGATATTCACGGCCTCGGTGTAGGTCATGCGCTCGAAGCTGGAGTCGACTATTGCCTCCAACGTGGAGATGACGGTTTTGTCGTACCACTGGTTGAAGAAGGCCAGGTCCTCCGGGCAACGATTCAACACGTAGCCGAGGGTGTACTTGAGGAAGTCTTCGGCCAGTTCCGCTAGACCGTCCAACTCGCAGAATGCGACCTCGGGTTCGACCATCCAGAATTCAGCAAGATGGCGCGAGGTATTCGAGTTCTCCGCCCTGAACGTGGGACCGAAGGTATACACATCGGACAGCGCAAGGGCGAATATCTCGGCTTCCAACTGGCCGCTGACCGTGAGGTACGTTGGCTTCCCAAAGAAGTCTTCACCAGAGTCCACCGCTCCGTCCTTGATTGGAAGCCGCTCCAAGTCTAGGGTTGTGACCCGGAACATGGCGCCCGCCCCTTCAGCGTCGCTGGCGGTGATCATGGGGGACTGGAGGTATAGGAAGCCGCGTTCCTGAAAGAAGTTGTGGATGGCGAAGGCAAGGGCGTTTCTTACCCTCGCCATCGCTCCGAAGGTGTTGGTGCGCGGCCTGAGATGGGCGATTTCCCGCAGGAATTCTACGGTGTGACGTTTCTTCTGCAGGGGGTAGGTGTCGGGGTCGGCCAGCCCCAGGACTTCCAGCGATTTGGCTTGCACCTCGTACCGCTGACCCTTGCCCGGAGACTCGACGAGAGCACCGGACACGGAGACGCTGCACCCGGTGCTCAGAGACTCGACGACGGAGAAGTTGGAGACCGACTCATCGGTAACGACCTGCAAGTCTTGAAGGGTTGAGCCGTCGTTGATCTGGAGGAAGGAAACGTTTCTGGAAGAACGGCGGGTCTTAACCCAGCCCTGTACCAAAACGTCTCCGCCCGCAGACTCGCGCTGGAGGATATCCTTTATCTTGGTGCGCAGCATAGGCTGACCCCTTTACGACCATTCTAGCACCGGCGCCGGTAGCGGCCAAGGCGGGGACGAGGGCAAAGTTGCTTCGGTCTGGACTGGCTCGGCGTCCTAGCCCGCGGGTCTGGCCTCGTGCCACTCGGTCGCCTGCTCGTAGGCGTAGGCGATGCGCAGCAGCCTTTGCTCCGACAGGTGCGGACCGATTAGCTGCAATCCGACGGGCAGCCCTTGGGAGAAGCCGCATGGCACGGAAATGGCGGGAAGTCCCGCGATGTTTACCGGCAGGGTGCATACGTCGATCAGGTACATCTCTACAGGGTTGCCGGTCTTGGAACCCAAGGGAAATGCCACGACCGGAGAAGTGGGCGTGACCAGCGCGTCAACCCGCTGGAATACCTGCTGGAACTCCTGGCGGATCAGCGTTCTGACCTGCTGCGCCTTCAAATAGTAGGCGTCGTAGTAACCGGCGGACAGGGCGTAGGCCCCCAGCATGATGCGGCGTTTCACCTCAGGGCCAAACCCGTTGCGGCGAGTCTGCTCCATCGCCTCCCACATGTCGTCGGTGTCCTGGAATGAATACCCGTACTTCACACCGTCGTACCGGGCCAGGTTGGCCGAACACTCCGATGGGGCGATGATGTAGTAGCAAGCCAGGGCGTACCGGGTGGTGGGCAGGGAAACGGGTTCCACTGCGGCCCCTAGAGCTTCCAGGGTGTCGATGGCCTTCTGGACTGCCTCTCTGACGCCCGCCTCCATTCCATCCACGAAATACTCTTCTGGCACGCCCAGACGTATTGCCGACGCATCTTCGGCGGCGGCAAGGGGGGCGGAGGAGTTTCCGCCCAGCCCGGAGGTCATGTCGGGGACCTGGAGGTTCAAGCACGTGGAGTCCCTGGAGTCCGGCCCGGCGATGGCGTTTAGCACCAAGGCGCTGTCGGTGACGTCCCGCGTGATGGGGCCTATCTGGTCCAGGGACGAGGCGTAGGCGATGAGCCCATAGCGGCTCACCAGCCCGTAGGTGGGTTTGAGGCCAACCGTGCCGCACATGGCCGAAGGCTGACGGATGCTGCCTCCGGTGTCGGACCCCAGCGCGTACACTGCTTCCCCGGACGCGACCGCCGCAGCGCCTCCGCCGCTGCTGCCACCGGGAACCCGCTCCACGTCCCAGGGATTATGGGTAGGGAAAAAGGCGGAGTTCTCGCAGGAAGAGCCCATGCCGAATTCGTCCATGTTGCCCTTTCCGAGTAGCACGGCTCCTTGCTCGAACAATCTGGAGGCGACGGTGGCGTCGTACACCGGCACGTAGTCCTCCAGCATTCGGGAGGAGCACGACGTTGTGACGCCTTTCGTGCAGATAAGGTCCTTTATCTGCATTGGCACTCCGGTTAGAGGCCCGGCGTCTCCCTGGACTATCCGCCGGTCGGCTTCCGCCGCCTGCCTCCGGGCAAGTTCGGGAGTAACGGTGACGAACGCCTTGATCCGGTCTTCCCGCTGTTGGATTTGCTCCAGGCAAGCTTCGGTCAGCTCAACCGAGCTTAACTCCCGGCGGGCCAGCCTTGCCGAGGCGTTGTGAATGGTCAGGGGTAGTCCAGGAAGCACACTACTCCTCCAACACCGCTTTGACCCGGATAAAATCCCCTTCCCGGCGGGGCGCGTTCCTCAGAGTATCTTCGGAGGTCAGGGAGCCCTGGGCCTCGTCCTCCCGCAGAACGCCATGAAGGTCAACGGCGTGGCCCGTGGGCTGGATGCCTGCCGTATCCAGTTCGTCCAGAATCTCAAACTGTTCGAGGATGTGGGAGAGTTGCTGCCGGAACAGCTCGATCTCCTCATCCGTGAGTCCTATCCGGGCCAACGACGCGATGTGCTCTACCTGTTGGCGGTCGAGGGGCATTTCAAACTCCGTGCTAGTGCATTTGGGAGCCGCCGGACACGCTGATGGCGAGACCGGTAAGGTAGTCCGACTCCGCCGACGCCAGGAACGCGGCCGTGCGGGCGATGTCGTCGCCCACGGCCACCCTGCCCAGCGGGGCAGCCTGGGACCGTTCGCGGATCATCAGAGCCCGGTGCTCTTCCGCCGACTGACCCTCGGGCGCGAGGGCGGCGGCGATGAAGTCGTAACGCTCGGTGTCCACCATTCCGGGGCAGATGGCGTTGACGTTTACTCTATGGGGACCCATCTCCTCGGCCAGGGATTGGGTGAAGCCGATTAGGGCGAACTTTGAAGAGCAGTAGGCCGCGAAGTGGGAGCGGCCCCGCAGACCGGCCCCGGAAGAGATCACAATTATCTTGCCTCCGCCCCCTCTGTTGATCATGTGCTGGGAGACGGCCTTGGAGACGAGGTAAGTCCCCCGTAGGTTGACCCGGACCACTTCGTCGAAGGCATCTTCTTCCAGGTCGACCACAAGCACCCTGTCCCGGCCTGGCTGCGACCCGGCGTTGTTCACCAGGATGTCGATGCGCCCGAACCGTTCCAGGGCGGCGTTGACCATTTCGGCCACCTGGGCGCTGTCGGATACGTCTGAATATAGGCCCAAGCCTTGCCGTCCCATGTCCTCGATCTCTTCGATCACGCTGGGCAGACCCCTCCAGCCAGCTTGGCGGTCTTCCTCGCGCATCCGTTCGACGCTGCGTTGGATGTCGGTTACCACCACGTCGGCCCCCTCTTGGGCCAATCGGAGGGCGATGGCCCTGCCGATTCCGTGGCGGCCGCCCCCTCCGGTTACTACCGCGACTTTGCCGTCCAGATCATACATACCGCTACTCCACTTCTGGCTTAGACTTCTACGCCGCACCCTGCCCTTTGAGGACTGGGACGGCGAAGCAACATTCCCAGCATAGATTTTAACACTGACTAGATTGGAGCTGTCGTGAGGCGACAGCGGTTGGCTGAGGAACCCTAATGGGGAGGTAGGGAGTCGTGCCGGGACGGGGAGCAAAGACCGCTGGCAGCTATTTGTACCAGCTATCTCCGGCGGGCGGCCAGGGGTTTTCCGCGTCCAACACCTGGGACAATTGGGTAAACACACCGCGCATGGCCCGAGGATGCAGCCAGATGCTATTGAAGCCCATGTTGGTGTAGTTCTCCGTTACCCGGGACGACGTGTAGTGCACGCCCTGGGCCTTGAGGCGGTCGTCCATGGCCAGGGAGTCGTTGATTTGGTAGATGGTCAGGTAAATTCCCTCCCCGTACCTTTCGAGGAAGCGGGCCGAAGTGGTGTCGGCGCTGGTGGGCTGGGCCAACTCAATGAAAGTGTCCAGGCCAGCCAGGGGAATCACCGCTATTTCAAGGTCGGTGAAACTGATCTGGAACCGCTGGGTAGCCCGCAGTCCGAACATCTCTTCCCAGCGCGCCACCGCCTGGTCCAGGTCCCGGACCAGAATGGCCGACTGCCGTAGCTGGCTAGTCTGGGGATTTGACTCTTTCTCGTACCAATCAGGTCCGGCGGCTGGCCACGGATTCTCGGGATGGTTGACTTCGATGATCTCCAGGAACGCGCCATTGGCGGAGGAAGGGTGTATGAATGCGGACTTTTGGTCTTCGCTCCGGGTTTCGCCGGTGATCCGCACGCCCATGGACTTGAGGCGGTCGATAAGAAGGTCAAATTCCTTGGTCTCGAAGATAAGCATGTAAGGCGCTTCGCCGCGCCGTGACAGGAAGCGTTCCCCAGCGGAGTCGGGAGAGGTTGGCTGGAGCAATTCGACGAACGTACCCCCGCCAGCGGGCAGCACCATATTGGTAAGGGAATACTGGGTCAGTTCGCCCGAAACGGCAGGCTCCATGCCCAGGATATCCCGGTAAAGGCCAGCCGCTCCGGACAAATCGTCAACCAAGAAGGCTACTTGCCTCAGCTTGTGAAGCAAAGGACGCTCCTAGTCCTTGGAGGGCAGGGCTACTATGGCTTTGCCGCCAACATACCGCTCACCCTCGGTCCCAGTCATCAGGATGTCGCACTCCACCAGGTTGTCGCCGTCCTCTTGGCGGGTATCCGTCACGGTGGCTGACACGGTGAGGGTCCGGTGGTGGGGCACTGGCTGGCGAAAGACCAGGTCCAGGTCTCTAACCGCGCCGGGCCCCGCCCAGTCGGTAAGCAACCGCGCCATGATGCCCATTGACATAATGCCGGGTACTATGGGCCCCGGAAGGCGGGACTGTTCCGCGATCTCCCGGTCTGTGAAGCGGTTTGGCATCTGGCTCTGCCAGACTGTGCAAAAGGAGACCACGCCGTCGTCGGTAGCCTCGGTCTCCAGGGGTCCGATTTCGTCCCCCAGGTCAACGTCTTCGAAATAGACCAATTCCCTTGCTCCTAGATGGTCTGCGACTGTCTGGCGAAAACCAATAACCACCGGACATGAGCATCACTCGCGGCGGGCGAAAGACTCCTGGACATCGGCGACTACGTCACCGTCCTGGTTCCGGAACGTGGTTTCCCAGACGACGAACACCATGGTGCCGGACCTGCCGGTCTTGGCGTAAACATCCTTCAGGTGGGAGGAGGCCGTAAGGGAATCTCCGGCGACGATGGGCTCACGGTATTGGACCCGCTGGCCGGCGTGCATCGACGTTCGGCCAAACTGAAGGTTGATGTCCGGCAATTTGACCTTATTAACCAGGACGGTGCAGAACGTGGGAGGCGCGACCACGTCTCGGTAGCCTTCGGCCTGGGCCGCAGACTCATCAAGGTGAATCTGTCCGGTCTCACCCAGACCCTTGCTGAATCCCTTGATCTGGTCCCTGGAAATCTCGAACGGACCAGCCTCGTGTTCTACCCCGTACAGTGACCGGTCGTATTGCAATTCCATTACCATGTGTCTATTCCCTCGCTCGCTTCTTAACGGTGATGCTGGTGGGTGCGGGAAGGTTCAACTCGGTGGCGAATGGCGCCTATTTGGAGGCGTCTTCCTTGGTCTGTTCCAGCCAGATCGGGTGGAACTGCTCGGACAGCAGCGCATCCACAAGGCCGCGCTCGCTCGTTATGGTCTGCGGGAAATGGGTAAGGCAGGTGGCTATGTGGCTGGTCAGGTGGGCGTCGCTGCCGCCGATTCCCAGGTAGCCGTGGGAGTCGCACAGCTCCCAGGCCCTCTCGTTTTCCCCCTGTCTACTGCCCCCATTCAGGCGTTCGACAATGTGGACGTCCTCGAATACTTCGCCCTGTTGGATATACTCCGTCAGGCCAATGCCAAACCTGCCCGGATGGGCGGGGATAGCTATAGCTCCGTGCTGCCGCGCCGCCTTCATGAGCTCCCTGGAGTCCATCCTCACGTCGCCGAAGTCGATGTCGTTGGTCAGCGGACCGGTGACGCCGTAGACAAGGAAGTGGCCATAGCGGGTGTCCAGTTCGGACCCCTTGAGGACCATGACGCCGTATTGCCGGGCCAGGGTGGAGTAGTCGAGGCCGTAATCGAATTTCCGGTGTTCGGTCAATACTATGCCGTCTACTGTGTGTCCTCTCTTGCGCAACACCGAGATCCATTTCAGGTATTGCTCCACGGTGGCCCTGGAATCGTCCGAGGACACGGAGTGGCTATGCAGATCTAGGTACATGGAAGAGACACTGCCTCCGGGACTGGCGCCGTGATTATTGGTCAGGCTCGGAGGCCACCGAGGGGATTTTCCACGGAGTTTTTCCAAGCGAAGACCCGGCTCAGAAGCCGCCAAGCACCATGATACGTGCTGGGGATGAATTCATCAACTGCCGCAACGGGTCCCGATGACGCCATCGGATGCTTCTGCGCAACCCGGACACATCGCAACCCGGACACATGGCCGGACGTTCGCCTACCGGGGCACAAGTCATGATTTGAAGAGTTGGCGGGTGACCGGCCTACAGATGAACAAACAAAATGATGGTATGCTCGATTACTGGAGGTTATTCAAAATGGACCGTGTGTTTATCTACTGGGACAATTCCAACATATTTCACGAAGCCCAGCGTCTTGCGGAAGAGGGAACCGAAGGCGCGAATGCTCGCTACCGTGTGCGGATCAACTTCGATAATTTGCTGGGATTGGCCCACGCGGACCGGCCAATGCAACGGGCGATAGCCGCAGGCTCAGTGCCACCAGAATTGCGCCAGCTATGGAACCGCATGGAGAGCAACGGTGTGGAGGTCCAATTGTTCGATCGAGGCAGTCCCGAAAGGGGGGAACAGGAGATGCCAGACCGTTTGCTCCAACTGCGGATGTTGGAAGATGCTCTGGACTTCAACGGGGACCCGGGAATAGTGGTCCTGTTGACGGGAGACGGCGCTGGTTACCTCGAAGGAGCGGGTTTTCATAGCACGTTGGAGAGGATGCACCGGCGAGGCTGGCGAGTGGAGATTCTGTCTTGGGCTCACTCTTGCAACCAGCGGATGCGAAGATGGGCGGAAGAGAACGGGGTGTTCGTTGCCTTGGACGAATTTTACGAGGCGATCACGTTCTTGGAACCTTCGAGACCTGGTTTTGAATTCGCGTCAGGACGTGACTCCGCGGCATTGGACCTGTCGTACAGACCCTCTACCTGATTCCAATCCAACCCAGAGGATCTAACCGCCCTAGTTGCCGGCCAACCATTGATTGAACCGGAAGCCGAGGGTGACCGGGTCGTCCAACAGCAAGGGCACACGGGCGTTCCCCGGCGCGATCTTCATGTGGATAAAGCAAGGGCCCTGGAATTCCGAGGCCTCCGTCATCGCCTGTTTCAATCCTTCCAGGCCGGACGCCCGCCAGGACCGAAGGCCGCAACTCTGGGCGATGTCGGCCAGGTCCAGTTTGGTGGAAAAGGTGTACTGGCCGCCCGTGGAGGCGTAGCTCTCGTTGTCCAGCACGATAAGCAGAAAATTCAACGGCTGAAGGAATCCAACGGTAGTGAGCGCGTTCAGGTTGGTAAGCATCCCGCCGTCGCCCTCGACCCCAACAACCTTTCGTCCGGGTTCGCCCTCCATTCCGAGGGAGAGCCCCAGTACCACCGGGGTCACGATTCCCATGGTGTCGACAATGTAGTAGTGGTTCTCGCGGCGGTCCACGGCGGCCATTTCCCGGCAGGTCGACCCGCAGGTGAGCACCACGGGATCGTCAGGGAACTGCTGAGAGATGAGGGAGAGGGAGTCGATTCTGGTGGGCAGCATCTCCAGGGCTCACTCCTTGAGGTTCAAAAACATCACTATGGGGCGGTTGGTCATGTGGGCGTATTCGAAGGCCTGCTCGATGGCCCGCGGCCAAGCGTCGAGGGGCACCCGGTAGTCCAGTACGAAGGCCTTGAGCTTCATGGTCTCAACCATGTCTATAGCGGACTCTGAAAAGTTGAAATTTGCCGCATTAAACTCCCCGAAGCCGCCCCTGCGGACCGCCATCAAGAGCATTGGGGCATGGTAGGCCATGGCGTAAGTGGTCAAGGCGCCTATCGAGTTTCCCAGGCCCGTGTCCTGGTAGAAGAGCACCGCCTTCTTCCCGGTCATGGCCAGACCGGAGGCGATGCCGACACCCTCCTCCTCTCGCGCCACGGGGAAGGACTGGACACCGGGGTCGTCCTCGAAGTGGGAGATAACCGGAGCGCCGAAGCTGTCCGGGACGTGAATGAAGTAGTCGAGGCCGATGGCCTCCAACCCTTCCACGACAGCGGCGCAAGCGTCTTCAGCGTAGCCCAAGCGTCAGCCTACTCCATTGGGTTTTAGCGCGTTCAAATACATGTTGACGGAGGGGAGAGCCTGGCAGACCTGTAAGCCGGGTTCTGTACCCACTGCTTTCCAACGCCCTGTTATTTTGGCACATGGCGGCGGGAAGCAGTGGGTGGTGACCATCTATCTAGCCCTCCCGTTGACCTGTGGGGTCAGGGGATCCCACGTGGGTGGAACGATGTTGCCATCGGGGTCGAGCAGCCAACCCGGGGACGGGCCGGGCACCCATAGTCCCCCTATTCGGCCTTGCTCCAGGTGGGGTTTAGCCGTCGCTGCGTCACCGCAGCCGACCGGACGCTCTTACCGCCCGATTTCACCCTTATCGGCCTCAGCACAGGAGTGCGCGAGGCAGACGGTATGTTTCTGTGCTACTTTCCGTCCTCTCCGGCAGCCTCACGGCTACCGGAGAGTCCTGGGAGTTACCCAGCACCCTGCCCGGCGGAGCCCGGACTTTCCTCCCCGGTGAGCCGTGTTACCGGGACACCGCGGCGGCCACCCGGAATGCCTGGCCCTCTCCAACCGGCAATGTAGCACAAGGGTATAGGGGGGTCAAGGAAGCCGTGACACGGAGACCAGTGGTGGACTTGGGATAGGGGGTAGCTAGCTGAGAAACAGCATCCTGCCACAGGTGCTGCATTGGACGATCTGACGGCCGCTGCGGACCCGCTGCTGCTGCTGGGTGGGTAGGGACATACGGCATTCCTGGCAGAGCCCTCTTTCGACCTTGGCTACGGCCCGCCCCTTCTTGGCCAGCCGGAGGGCTTCATAGCGTTGCAGGGCCGCGGGTTCCACATCGGCGGCCAGGGCAATGCGCTTAGCCGAAACAGACTCGCGTTCAGAAGAAATTTCTCCCAACTGGGCGCGCAATTCAGTCTGACGCTTCTCCCAATTTGATTGGGTATCGGAAATCCGCTGCCGCAATTCCGAGCACTTGTTGTCAGACTCTTCCATTCGCACGGTCAGTTCCAGGAGGTCTCCATCCTGCTTCTCGAGCTGACCCCGGACACTCTCGGCTTCCTGCTCCAGGGTAGGCAGGTCTCGCGGGTTTGCCACATCCCCGCCAAAGAGTTGCTGGTCCAGGTGGACCGACCGCTGCCGGAGGGTCTCCACGTCCAATTGATTGGTCTGGTGGAGCCCCTTGAACTCTTCCAGCCGCTGCTCTTCTTCCGAAAGGGCGGACTGCATGGACTCGAACGCGGGCACACGGTCTAATTCCTGCTCCGCCTCGACCTTCTGGCCGTCGAGACGTTCCAGGTCCAAGTCTACCTCTTGCAGGGAGAAGAGCTGTCTAACTGTGGTCATTCCGCCTACGCTTCGCCACTTTGATGGGTCAAGCTCAAATCGTGATTTTGATTCTAGGAACAGCCGGGGCCCTTGTCAACGTCGTTGAAGGTGGCTTAACGCCGGATTGCCGAGGACCGGCGGGCGTTGGCCACTGGGCGGCGTACACTTCGCGATAGCCCTGAGGACCAGGATATGCCTTCCGAACCGTGCCCGTCATCCTGTATAGTGGGCTCCGGACACCCCGTTTTCGAAGCCCCGGCGTAAGCGCATGGGCGCATATCGGGAGACCGTGGGAGGGATAGAGGCGGAGCCTATGCGCATTCTGCATTTTTCCGACTTGCATATTGGTGTGGAAAACTATGGCCGCACCGATCCCGCAACCGGTCTTTCCACCAGGCTCAACGACTTTCTCCAGTCTTTGGACGAAGTAGTCGAATTCGCTCTGACTCAAAGCGTAGACATGGTGCTACTTGCCGGCGACGCTTACAAGGGGCGTGACCCGTCACAGACTCACCAACGCGAGTTCGCCAGGCGGTTGGCGCGGCTCTCCGCCGCCGGGATTCCCACATTCCTGGTAGTGGGCAACCACGACTTGCCCAACGCGGTTAGCCGGGCGACTGCGGTGGAGATATTCCCGACGCTGGGAGTGCCCAATATTTACGTTGGCAGTAGCATTGAAACCAACACGATTGCCACAAAGTCGGGTCCTCTGCAGCTTGTGTCAGTGCCCTGGCCCCGCCGGAGCGGCATACTCAGCCGGGAAGAGACGCGGGGTCTCTCGGTGGATGAGGTGCGGGAAGAGGTGCAGCGCCGCATGACCGCCGCGATCATAGAGCGGTGTCAAAACCTGGACCCGGGCATTCCCGCGGTCTTGTCCGGGCATGTGACGGTGAACGGCGCAACCGTGGGCACGGAGCGGTCGATGATGTTGGGCAACGACCATGTGCTCATGGGGGGCAACATGGCCAGACCGGAGTTGGACTACGTGGCGCTGGGGCACATTCACAAGCACCAGGTCCTCCGGTGGGAGCAGCCCATGATGGTCTATTCCGGCAGCTTGCAGCGAGTGGACTTTTCGGAAGAGAACGATGACAAGGGTTTCTGTGTGATAGACCTGGACCCGGCTGCGCCCCAGGGCCAACGGTTGGTTGACTTCCAGTTCCACCAGTTGGCAGCCCGCCCATTCGTCACCGTGGACGCAAGCATCGAGCCAGGTGACGCCGACCCGACCGCCACGGTGCTCCGTTCAATCGAGTCCAAGGATGTCTCCGGCGCGGTGGTAAGGGTGCGCATTGCCCTGCCGGGAGACGCCGGTCCGCGATTACGAGACGGGGAGATAAGGGACGCCTTGCACGCGGCGCACTACGTGGCGTCCATCAGCAGGGAATCGACCGACGGTCCTCGCCGCACCCGTCTTTCACCGGAGTCGGCCCAGGACCTGGAGCCCATGCAAGCGCTCCGCATGTACCTGGAAAGCCGCGAAATAGATCCACAGCGGCGCGCAAGAATACTGCGCCGCGCGGAGTCTCTGATGGAGCGGGAGATGGCGGGCCCGGATTAGGGTCAGCCGTTTTGAGCCGGGGGAATGATGATGGGCAGGGGTTCGACACCGTCTAGCCCCGGCGGGTTGATGGCTTCCAGGGCCTCCAGCAGGGCGTTCAGGCTGAAGGTGACTTCGGTCAGATCGGGGTCATCGATCTCCAGACCGACCGCATGGCCCATGGCCTTAACTTCTTCCTTGGACAGGTCCGGCATGTCGGCCTCCGTGGTTAACTGACGTTGGTTTAGGGACGTTGTTGAGCCGTGGTCCCGCACGGAGTATACTACCAAAAATTTGATCGTAAGAACTTAACGGTAAGCGGGCGCGGGCCGCCCAGGATTCCACCTCCGAAATCTCCTTGGAGCGAGCAAGAGATATGGACCTTGGCCCCGAAACGAAGTTCAATAAGTTCCCGGCGACCGTACACTTGGGAGACTGGGCGTTTTTCCTCGTCCAAAGCAAGGGCAATTACAGGCTTTTCTCCAACATTTGCCCCCACGCTGGCAGCGAGGTTGTGGACTGGGGCACTACGTTCATGTGCCCGAGCCATGGTTGGCGCTTCGAGCAAGACGGTGGGGAGTGCATCAACGGTCCGATGGCCCGTATGATGGCTTATGAAGTGACCGTGAAAGACGGCCACCTTTTCGCCGACGTTCCGCTCGATTAAGTGTTGCCGCATCCGTAGGCTACGGGTCCACTATCCACCTCTGGTACACGCTCAAACCATGCCCGCAATTCGACCCTGGCAGGGGGCCACTTTGGAAGAGATAGGACTTTTCGAGGCTATCGGTTCTCAGCGCCAGATTACCCGGTTCAAGCCGGACCCGGTACCCAGGGAAGCCATCGACCAGATCATCGACGCAGCCACCAAGGCGCCCAGCGGCGGCAATAGTCAGCCCTGGGAGTTTGTCGTCGTCACCGACCCTGACAAGATAAACAAGATCGGGACCATCTACCGCGAACTGTGGTTGGGCGCGCGGGGCGACACACCGGCCCCTGGAGAGACCTCGGTCTACCGGGCGGCGCGCTACCTGGCCAACCACTTTCACGAGGTCCCGGCGATGATCTTGATCTGCGTCGACCACTCCAGGGGAGGCAACCACACCCCCGGAGAGCCCATCGAACGGGGGAGGCAAGCTTCGTCAATTTGGCTGGCGGTCCAGAACCTCTTCTTGGCCGCCCGGGCGCTCGGGCTGGGCACCCGCATCACCACCACGCATATCCGGCGCGAGGACGAAGTGCGGGAGTTGCTGGGCATCCCGGACTACGTAGAAACCGTGTGCCTGACCCCCTTGGGATACCCCAGAGGCAACTTCGGTCCCACGACGCGGCGCCCGTCGTCAGAAGTGACCTCCTATAACCAATGGGGAGACCGCGGCTAAACCAGCAGGTTCATAGCGCAGTCCAACCGCCGTCGACGATTAACAAATGGCCAGTCGTGGCGTTGGCGGACGGACTGGCAAGGTAGACCGCCGCACCTACCAGTTCCTCCGGCTCCATGCGCCGCCCCAGGGGCATGTGGGCTTCCATCTCCAATTCCACCTCCGCCTCCGGGCGAATGTCTGCTTCTTGTAAACCAGGGGTTGTAGTTGGTCCCGGTCCGATGGCGTTCACGGTAATTCCATATTTGATCCATTCCAGGGCCAATACCCGAGTCAGGTTAGCCACGCCTCCTTTGCTGGCGCAGTAAGCCGCCCGGCCGGGACGGGCAACAATGGCCAGTTGCGACGCGATGTTGATGATGCGTCCTTCGCCCTGGGGAATCATTTGGCGGGCCGCTGCCTGGGCACAGAAGAACACACCCTTTAGGTTGGTGTCGAGGACCGCGTCCCAGTCTTCTTCTGTTACTTCCAGCGCGGGTTGCCGTCTGCGAATCCCCGCGTTATTCACCAGGATGTCCAGCCGCCCGAAATCCCGTACCACCTCGCCGATCGTCTCCCGAATGTTGCCAATGTCCAGCACGTCCAGCGAATAGGAAAGGGTGTCGCGGCCGAGAGCCGATATCTCAGATGCGGCTTCCCGAGTTTGGTCTGAATTCGCTGGTATATCGGAGACGGCAACCCGCGCTCCGGCCTGGGCCAGTCCGACGGCCAGGGCCCGGCCAATCCCCCTGGCGGAGCCGGTGACCAACGCAACTTTGCCCTCCAGATTCAACCCTTGATATAACATTTGAGCCTACCTCCATTGGAGATTCCGGAGAAGATTTCTGACCGGCGGAATACCCGTGCGGCGCTCCGTCCGAATTCGCCTGTTGATGTTGTCTCTTTGGGTGTCGCTGTCCATATACAGGTGGTGTCAATGGGCGCTAAGGGTGGGACGAGGAATGGCGGTTAAGCTATCCCGGCACGCCCTACTTGTGCACAACTCTTGGGCAATAGCATTTCGTTGCTTGTCCGGTCGCACTAAGGAATATAGGGTCGATCCGTAAGAGGACAGAGTATAATTGACTAGGAAAAAATGTGTTGACATACTTATGCTCTTAGATTAGACTATGCGCGCTTGCCAATGAACCCCTCAGGACGCTGGAGATCAAGATTATGTTCTTGTGTATGTGCAAGGGTGTCCGGGTCTCTGAGGCCGTCGATGCGGCCAGATCTGGCGCTACTTCTCCTGAGGCCATGATCGAGCATTTCGGCTTCGAAGACGCCGAGTGTTGCGGCAGGTGCGCACGCGACATAGACGCGCTGGTGGTCTTGGTTACGGACGAACTCCAACAGTCCTTGCTGAAGGTCAACGTCAGGGCTGCGGCAGTGGCAGTCCCCAGATAGGCAGCTAGTCTACACCACAAACAGACGTCCCTGGTTGGAATAGCCCGGCGATTGACGCGGTCAATTCGGTGGGCTATTATTTTCGCCCGGCCTCGCATGGGCGCTTCGCTGGTCTAGTATCCCAGCCATTGGTCTCCATAGGAGGGGTTTCATTGAGGGCCAAAGACGGTGTCGTAGAGCGTCTCAATAACATTCTCACGATAGAGCTTACGGCGATTAACCAGTACTTCGTACAGTCTGAGATGTGCAAGAACTGGGGGTTTAACCGGATTGCGAGCAGCCTCCGGTCCAACAGTCTGGAGGAGATGAAGGACGCCCAGGAACTGATTCAGCATATCCTCTATCTGGAAGGAGTGCCGAATTTACAGCGGATAAACCAGGTGATGGTGGGTGAGTCGGTCTTGGAAGACCTGGAATTGGACCTCCGGGCGGAGATGGGAGCGGTGGAGACCCTGACCGAGGCCATAGCCCACTGCGCCCAGGTGCAAGACTTCACGACTCGCAGCATGTTGGAAGAGATGGTGCGCTCGGAAGAGACGCACGTGGACTGGATCGAGACCCAACTTGAGACCATCAAGATAATCGGGATCGACCTCTATCTCAACCAACAGATACACGAGGACGGTTAACTTCCGGCGCAAGCCTGAAAATTAGAATAGGACCTGAATCCGCCGTTCCCGCGCCGTGGGAACGGCGGTCTCTTTACCGCATTCGCGGGAATGGGGTTGCGGCAATGGCGGGGCCGCCTACTACGGCCAACAGGACAACAAACGAAGGGCCTTGTGGCAGCCTCCAGATTGCTTGACACCCACAACCGCCAATCCTAAAATAAGGCCGCAGTTTACCCCTGACGGGGAGGCTAGCACGAGCGCCCGACATCACTCGGTTTTCCCTGGGCCGCTGGGATCCTATGACGACACAGACGGCCGGCGTGCTACATCACTATCCCCCATATGCCCCGGCGCCCTGGGGCTCTCCTGCTAGCAATTCGCCGCTACCCTTGGAGTCCCGCCCGTGAATCCCTCTTTGACCGCTGTAGAGGGCATCGAGGTTGGACACTATACCGACCTGACTCACGCCACCGGCTGCACGGTTGCGATTTGCCGCCAGGGTGCCGTAGGCGGAGTCGACGTGCGCGGTGGATCACCCGGCACCAGGGAGACGGATTTGCTTCGCCCCGCGCACCGGGTCGACCGCGTTCATGCCGTCGTACTGAGCGGAGGTAGCGCGTTCGGACTTGACTCGGCTTCGGGAGTCGTAGGATTTTTGGAAGATGGGGGCGTCGGTTTCCAGGCAGGACCAGCCCTAGTCCCCATTGTGTCCGCCGCCATCCTGTTCGATCTGGGGCTAATTTCCTCGGAAGTAAGGCCTGGGCCGGAGGAAGGCCGCGCCGCCTGCCGGGCGGCCAGCGCCGCCCCCGTAGTCGAAGGCACCGTGGGTGCTGGGGCCGGAGCGACGGTTGCCAAGGGCCGCGGGCGGGAATTTGCTCTCAAATCAGGGATAGGCTCGGCCAGCATCCAGTTGCCCCGGGGCCCGGTGGTTGCTGCCTTGGTCGCGGTCAACGCCTACGGCGGAGTGGTGGACCACCGAACGGGTCAGGTGATTGCCGGTCCGAGGTCAGAAGACGGACGAGGTATGGCTGACCCGGTGGACCTGTTGCTGGCACAAGTACAAGACCCCCCCGGGGACAGTATGTCCAATACCACGATCGGTATCGTTGCCACCGACGCCCCTTTGACCAGGGAGGAGGCAAACTACCTGGCCATGTTGAGTCACGACGGGCTGGCCATGACGGTCCGCCCTTGCCATACAATGCGCGACGGCGACACCATGTTTGCCCTGGCGACGGGCCGCCACGTGGGTGTATTCGACCTGACCACGCTGGGCGCCGCTGCCGCAGAGGTTACGGCTCGTGCCGTGATTCAGGCCGTGCGGGCGGCAACTGGGCTGGGCGGGGTTCCGGCCATAGGCGAGTTGCCCAATGATTGAACGAGACGCGACGATCGGGTTCATCGGGGCAGGCGTGCTGGGCAAGGGACTAGCGCTGGCCCTGGCGCAACACGGATACAACGTTGCGGCCGCCAGCAGTCGCAGGTTGGAGTCGGCCCAATGGCTTGCCGACCGGATTCCCGGTTGTCATGCATACGCCACCGGGCAAGAGTTGGCGGACGCCGTAGACCTCGTTTTCGTCACAACCCCCGACTCGGTAATCTCCCAGGTAGCGGGCTCGGTGGTTTGGCGTGCTGGCCAAGCCGTCGTCCATTGCTGCGGGGCCGCGTCCTCCGAACTACTTGGCTCGGCGGCGGACTCCGGGGCGCTCACCGGGGCGTTTCACCCGTTCCAGACCTTCGCCGGACTGGATACTCCCGAGGAGACCGTTCAGCGGTTGTCAGGCGTCACATTCGCGCTTGCCGGAGATGGCTGGCTGCCCGGCTATCTCTCCCGGCTGGCCCATGACCTGGGGGGTCACCCCATTTCCATAGCCGACGCAGACAGGCCTCTGTACCATGCTTCGGCGGTCATGGTATGCGGTTACATGGTCGCCCTGATGCAGGCGGCGGCGGAATTATGGGAAGAAATCGGGTTTTCCCCTGAAGAAGCGATCAAGGCCCTGTACCCGCTATCCCTTGCCACAGTGGAAAACGTAGGCCGCAGCGGTCTGGTTGGGGCCGTTACGGGACCGGTACCGCGAGGTGATACCGAGACGATCCGTTCCCACCTGGAGTCCTTGTTTCAGAGGGCCCCGGACTTGGTCCCGCTATACAGTAGCCTTGTCAGGGCGTCGCTGCCGTTGGGAGCGCGCCGGGGAGTGGGGCCCGACGGCCTCTTGGCCATTGAAGAGTTGATCGATCATTACTCGAGCGCCGGATAATCGCTGGAGGTTGGAGCTATGCCACGGGTAACAGTTCGAGACGTTGCCGAGATGAAGTCCAGCGGGCGGAAGATACCTATGCTGACCGCCTACGATTACACGACGGCCCTGATGGCCGACGCGGCAGAGGTCCCGATACTGCTGGTGGGCGACAGCCTGGGCATGGTGGTTTTGGGCTATGAATCTACCATCCAGGTGACCATGGAAGACATTCTCCACCACTGCAAGGCGGTGGTGCGCGGCTCGAAAGAAGCCATGATCGTAGCCGATCTCCCATTCATGACCTACCAGGTGGACCCGGCCCAGGCGATGACCAACGCCGCCCGACTGGTCCAAGAAGGGGGGGCCCAGTCGGTCAAACTGGAAGGCGGAGAATGGATGGCCGAGACGGTTGCCCGGATTGTCCAGTGCGGCATTCCGGTGATGGGTCACATCGGCCTGACCCCTCAGTCTATCAACTCGTTCGGCGGGTACCGCGTCCAGGGGAGGGACCGGCGCGCCGCCGCCCAACTTCTCCAGGATGCAAAGGCGCTGGAAGAGGCGGGAGCGTTTGCCGTTGTCCTTGAGCTGGTGCCGACACAGCTTGCCGGGCTCATATCCCGGAGGCTGACCATCCCCACCATCGGGATAGGCGCGGGTCCCGAATGCGACGGTCAGGTCCAGGTGCTGCACGACATGCTTGGACTGTTCACCGAGTTCGTTCCCCGCCATGCCAAGCAGTTCGCCACTCTCGCCGAGTCTATGAAAGAGGCGTTCACAGTGTTCAAGCAACAGGTGGAGGATGGGTCGTTTCCCACAGGCCGGCAGAGTTTCAACATGGACGAGTCGGTCCTGGAAGAACTGGCTGTCAACCCCTAATTCCATCCGGCGGCGGTCCTTATGCAGGTAATCCGAACGGCCCAGGATATGGCGGCGGTGTGCCGGGATGCGGCGCGCCCCCTGGGTCTGGTGCCAACCATGGGCGCGCTACACGAGGGGCATATGTCCCTGGTCCGGCGGGCCCGCGAGGAGAACGAGACACTGGCGGCGACGATATTCGTCAACCCGGCCCAATTCGGCGCAACCGAAGACTTGTCCACCTACCCGCGCCCGCTGGAAGACGACCTGGCCGCGTTGCTCGCCCAAAATGCCGACCTGGTATATGTCCCTCCCGTGGAGGAGGTTTACCCGCCGGGTTTCGACACGTGGGTAGACGTCCCTGTGCTGGGTGACCGTTTGGAGGGGGCGCACCGTCCCGGCCACTTCAGGGGAGTCGCCACCGTTGTTGCCAAGCTATTTGGCCTCACACGTCCCGATCGGGCTTACTTCGGTCAAAAGGACGGGCAACAAACTGTGGTGATTCGCCGGCTGGCCAGGGACCTGGACCTGGGCGTGGACGTGGTGGTCGCCCCCACTGTGCGGGAACCCGACGGTCTGGCCCTGAGCAGCAGGAACGTCTACCTGTCCAAGGAGGAACGGAACGCGGCGCCGGTGGTGTACCGGGCTCTATGTGAGGCGCGGAGATCGTGGGAGGGTGGCGTTAGGGACGCGGACATGCTGCGTAGTGAAGCGCGGAGGGTATTGGACGCGGAACCCAGGGTGGCACGGATAGATTACGTCAGCGTGGCCGACGTTGAGACCCTAGAAGAGATGGACACGGTAGATGGGCCGGCGATGGTCTCGGTGGCCGTGCGGATCGGGAGGCCCAGACTCATAGACAACATAGTTCTGGGATGACCGGCCTGGACAACTCCCCCTTCGTTAGTCCTGGGTAAGCTCCCTCACCGCCTCGGCGAAGGCGGGCACCACTTGTTCCCAGTCTCCGACGACCCCGTAGCTGGCCTCTTTGAAGATGTTTGCCTCAGCGTCCTTGTTGATCGCCACAATAACTTTCGCCCCGGAGCAACCGGCCAGGTGCTGGCTGGCGCCGGAGATGGCCACGGTGATGTACAGGTCCGGTGTGATGGTCTTGCCGGTGAGTCCCACCTGATAGCTGGAGGGGACCCATCCCGAGTCCACGGCGGCACGGGATGCGCCTACCGCTCCGCCCAGCAGCTTGGCCAATTCCTCCAGGTTGGCGAAGGGTTCCGGACCGCCAAGGCCGCGCCCTCCGGAGACCACGATCTTCGCGTCCTCCAGCTTGATGCCTTCCGCCTCTTCCTGGACTGTGTTGACTACCCGGCTCCTGGCCTGGGAGGAGTCAAGCTCCACGGGGAAGGAGACGACCTCGCCTTGACGCGAGGAATCCGGGTCCAGCGGTTCATAGACCTTGGGGCGTACAGCGGCGATCTGTGGGGTATAGGTGCAGCTAACCACCGCTACCGCGTTGCCGCCGTAAACCGGCCGGTTGGCCAGCAGGCTCTTTGACGCGGGGTCGACGGATACTTCGAGGCAGTCTTGGGCCAGGCCGACCCCCAGGCGGAACGCAAGCCTGGGGGCAAGCTCCCGGCCTTCGTTGGTCCTGCCTATGAGAACGACGCGAGGGGCGACTTCGCGGCACAGAGAATCGAGCGCGGCAAGAGATAGGTCTACGTTGTAATCGGAGAGCAGCGGATGAGTAACGGCGTAGACTTTGTCCGCTCCGAAGGCGATGGCCTGTTGCGAGGGGACGTCCAGAGTGTCTCCCAGCAGGCTGACGGCCAGTTCTTCGCCCAGGTCGTCCGCGGCCTTCCGCCCAACAGCCAGCAACTCCCGCGACGTGGTGCTAAGCTCACTACCTATGGAATCACCCAGGACAAGTACGCCGGTCGCCTCGGGCATGGTGCCTCCGTTGATATGGCTAGATTATCTTGGCTTCGCGCAGTCTCATGGCGAGTTGACGGCCCGCATCGGCGGCGTCCTCGCCTTCGACGATCTCGCACTGCTGCTCACGCACTGGGACGAAGAGGTTGAGAAGCGTCACCCGTGGTTCCAGTTGCGCGGCGTCCATCTCCAGGTCGGCGGCGCTCCATACTGTGGGACGCTTGCGCGTGGCCGCCATGATACCCCGCAGGGTCGGGTACCGGGGCTGGCCCAGTTCATTGCTCACGGTAACCAGGGCGGGAAGAGGGGCTTCCACCACCTCGTAGCCGTCGGGCGTGACCCGCTCCACGGACACCTTGTCGCCGGTCACTTCCACCTTTTTACCCAGCGCGACGGTCGAAAGTCCCAGAATCTCGGCCACTCCCAGGGGCACCTGGGCGTTGTCCCAGTCCGACGCCTGGCGGCCGCAGATTATCAGGTCAAAGCCTCCCAGCTTGTTGATGGCGGTGGTCAGGACCTGGGCGGTGAAGAAGCTGTCTATTGTGTTCTGGAAGGAATCGTCTTGCAGCAGGACCAACTCGTCCGCGCCCATGGAGAGGGGTTTCTTCATTACGTCCAGGGCGAAGGCGGTCCCCATTGACAGCACCGTTATGGTGGCTTCCTGGCCGTCTTTGATCTGGAGGGCGGCCTCCACCGCATTCTCATCGAAACCGTTCACAACCGGGGGAATGTTGGAGGGCGGGACAACCGCTTTGGCGGCGTCGTCGATGCGGAATGCGGCCAAGGGCATCTCCGGGTCAATCACTTGCTTGGCCAGCACGGCGATGTTGACCGGCATAGGGTATCCTCCAGAAAAATGGGGCTGGCTGAGACCGTGTGAAAGATATCACCAACTCTCGCGACGTGTCAATTGATTCAGGCACGGATGGCGGGTTTTGCAGGCGCAAACGAAGCGCCCAGCGGGGCTCCCACGGCCGAGGGTCATTCGATTATCGGCAGGCACAGGATTTTGGGATTTCCAATCATATAAATTCCGGAATCAGAGAAATCACGGTTCAGACGAACAATCGAAAGACCCTGTCGCCAACCGGGGGTCCGCTCATAATTTCCCCATAATGAATGGTATAATTGTTATAGGCAACGAGCGCCGGAGTAACTGGCAGACTTGATGAGGCGGATTGGCTGAATCTCATATCGGTCAGCTTTGTGATAATCCTCTTACCATGGCCCACCCCGCAATCCGTCATTCCCGCGCAGGCGGGAATCCGAAATGTCAGGGATCGGGACCGTTGCTGGTTGCGAAGGTTTCTGGATTCCGGGTCAAGCCCGGAATGAATGAAGGATAATTAATATAGGCAACGGGGGGTATGCCGGAGAGTTTGTGGCGAGATTCGAAACTATCGGGAGACGACACTAGGGATATGAATACGATAAAGACATTCTTCTTCCTCATGGTCCTGACTGGAATCTTGCTGCTGGTCGGCGGACTGATTGGGGGCGAAACGGGGATAATGATCGCGTTGGTGTTTGCGGTCATCATGAATTTCGGCGCCTACTGGTTTAGCGACCGGATTGCCCTGGGCATGACTCACGCCTACCCGGTTACGGAACAGGAAGACCCGGACCTATACGGGCTGGTCGCGCACCAGGCGAAATTGGCCGGACTTCCGATGCCCAACGTTTATGAGATTGATTCCGACTCACCCAATGCGTTCGCCACAGGCCGCAGCCCGAAGCACGCGACGGTGGCGGTGACTACTGGAATCAGGCGGACCCTCACCCGCGAGGAGCTGGGCGCGGTCCTTGCTCATGAAATGGCCCATGTCGGCAACCGGGACACGTTGATCATGGCGGTGGTGGCCACCATAGCCGGCGCGGTGTCCATGCTGGCCTTCATGGCCCAGTTCGCCGCCATCTTTGGCGGGTTCGGCGGAGACCGGGAGAGGGGAGGCAACATCATCAGCTTACTCGTGGTGGCCATCGTCATGCCCATTGCCGCCACGCTGGTCCGGATGGCCATATCCCGGGCAAGGGAGTTTCAGGCCGACGCCACCGGCGCGAGAACCTGCGGTGACCCTTACGCCCTGGCCAGCGCATTGGAGAAGCTGGAAATGGGCCGCGAGTACCGTCCGATGAAGGTATCCGAGTCGGCGTCCCACCTGTTCATCGTCAATCCATTGAACGCAGGGGCAATGGCCCGGTTGTTCTCGACCCATCCCCCCATCGAAGAGCGTGTGAAGCGGCTGCGGGAGATGCGGTCCGGGTTTTAGAGACTGGCTTCTTTTCTGAGCCCATATATCCCGGTGCTCCGGGCCGCGGTGGCCTTTGTGCTGGCGGTCCTGGTCTGCACTGCGTTTCTCCTGTTGGTCGTGGAACGGGCCGTATCGGGCAAATTGTTGAACGGCGAGTTCTATGCGGGTCTCCTGAGAGAGCATGACACTTACCGCCTCCTCTACGATCAGGTATTGGTGGACGACCGGGTTCGTGAGTGGTTCTGGAGAGAACCTGCCTTACGCGCGAGGATATCGCTACGCACGACGTAGGGTAATAGGCGAGTAGGCCGGCTTGGCGAGGGATATCCTGACGCCGCGCGTCATTGCAGAGGCACGTGGAGAGATTACGTGTTATCAGGCAGCCCGCTACGGTTACATGCGAGGGGATTCTGCTAGAAGTTGGAGCTATACCTGTTGAGTCTGACCCGGGAACTGGAACGACGTGACGCCCGCGTTCTTCTGGCCTTTGTCGAGGAACGTATCGACAGAGTGCCCGCCAGGATTCAGGGAGTACCGGATTGTTCACCGGTGCGAGTAGCCCACCTGGCGGAGGAGTTCGCCGACCGGGCTAATATGCTCCAACGAGGCCGAATTCCCGATTCTCTACCGTCCCTTGAGCCGCTGTCGCCAAGATGCCGCGAGCTAATCTACGCCGCGACCCACGAAGGCCTGGTCAGGTCCAGCCGGTCCGATGGGCGAGTGGTGGATGGACTGATGGACCAGAGTGGGGAGATCCGGGCCGCGTTTGTTCAAGGCGATACTCATGCGGCGGTCAAATCGGTCGTGATACCGATAGTCACTCCCGCGATCCATGACGCCGTGGCGGCAGTGCGCGAGGAATTAGACGAGCGGGACCGACTGCAACTCCTGGATAGGCTGGCCAGGCACAGTGGGGAGGATACTGCTGAGGACTTGCGCGACGGGATGGCGGACCTCAGAAGGTGGGTCATCCGGGGTACCGGCCTGGCGCGGAACCTGGGCTGGCCCCTACTGTTGGGCGGCTCGGTCTTGCTGGTCTTGGTCCACATCCCCCGGTTTAGCACAGGGTTACGCTGGTTGGGAGTGACGGCAATCATCGCGGGTGGATCGGGCCTAATCGTCTCCAAAATAATTCAGTCGATCCTGGCGAATCGGGCCAGCTTCCTGGTGGACTCGGTTACAGATGGCGTCAGTGACTTCCCGGTATCGCTGACTGAGCTAATCAGCGACATCGCCGTCTCCATTATCAGCCAGTTGGCCGAAGGAGCCGCCGGTGTGCTGATCGCTTTGGCAGTGGGGGTCGCGCTATTCGCCGGCTCGTTCCTAACTTGGTCCATTCGCCGTTTGCAGCCCGCCCGGACCACGGCCAGCCCCGCCGAATTCTAGAACAGGGCGATGGGGTTGACGGGGGACCCGGTGACGTTTCTGAGCTTGAGAGGCCCCAGGGTTAACATAAACTCGTACCGTCCGCGTTCGCGGCACGCCGCGCTCAGTTCCTCCAGGTTGGCGTTGTCGATCAGCCACAGGCCAAGGGTTACCAGGCTCATGGTGTGCAGCGGCGAGACGATGGTGGCGTAGTGGCCGGGCCGGACGTCGTTGGATGTGTCGGTGCCCAGCATCGCTATTCCACGTTCCTTGAACCATGGCGTGCAGGCGACCTGGCAGGCGGTCATTGGTTCCGATCCGGGAACCGGCCCCGTGTCCAGACGCTTCCGGTAGTTGCCCGTGCGGACCAAAAGTATGTCTCCCTCTTCCACACGGACGCCTTCTGCCTGTTCGGCGGCCTCCAGGTCCTCGGGCAGGACTGGGTCAGTGGGGTCCATCCAATCGATACCCCGCAGAGCCGGGATGTCCAGCAGTACGCCGCGAGTGACGATCCCGTTTGCCGCCGCCGGTTCTATCGAATGGGTCTGCGCCCCTTCCCTGGAGGTGATTCTGTTGGCGGGCGCGCCGTTGTACATCTTGCCGTCCCAGGAGTAGTGGGACAGAGCGTCGATGTGGGTGATGGTCTGTCCGTGAAACACCATACCAATGAACTCGGCGGCTCCCCGGCGGGTCATCTTCCTTTCGGGTGGATCGGTGTCCCTGCCCTCGCCGCTGTCAACCATGAAACGTTGTACCTGGTAGGTAACGTCGGGGGTCATCTCGGACACGATGGGGCGGGAACAGCTAACGGGCACGCCGTCTTGCACCAGGGAAGCGGCCTGCTTGCGTTTTGCCGGGGTGATGAGGTTCAGGCATCCCAATTGGTCGTCTGCGCCCCAGCGTCCCCAATTGCTGAGGGTGGTCATCCATTCTAATACCTGGCCTTCGGATGGAATTTCGCGCGCCATATCGTTGTCCTTTCGTGGCAGTCTATCGATGATGATATCTGAAGTCTTGGCCCTCTGAAGGCTAGCCTATTTTACAACGTCGGTGGGCTGAAGACACTAATATGGTATCCGGTGGCAACGCGAAAGCGGCATTTCTGATATTTCAGAGGGCCGGAAACCGGCCCCTGACAGATTTAAGGACGGGCCGGTTCCTGGCGAGAAAGCGCGTTGGACGTTGTGGTATTTCGCCGGTCTGAAGTGGCTATGGTCTGAGGAGAGCGGCCCTGTTCTATGCGATGCTGTTTTGGGGAAACTGGCTGATCTACTTTAGCGGAGTCCTCACGGTCTTCCACTCAGTGCTGGCCATATTCAATACTTCGGTCCTGCCCTTGCTGGTCCTGTTCTTCCTTTGGCGCATCTGGTTGAATACCAGGAAGTAGCTGCGTTTCCGCGTAGCCTCCTGGCTGACAAAAACCAAGCCGCCCTTAGATGGGTGGGCGGCTCGGCCTGGTCTGCCTATGCAGGGCTGCGTTATGGGCTCTCGGGGTTGTCGGGTGTATACTAGTCGCCTCAAGGCCCCCATTTTTTCTGGTCTGGTCGTGATGGAGGAGACTTACATTCGGCCGCGTCCCATACACTCTCCGGTGATGGGCGGGTGACTTCAGGGATGTTGTCGATCTGTTCCTGGGTGCATACCGGAAGCAGCTCCGGGTTTTTCTCCTTGATGGCCCTCTGTCTTTGCCTTTCCCTTTCCTGCTCCTCCGGGTCGTCGGGAGTGGGAGTCTCAGCTATTACCTGGGGTGTTGTTGGCGATGGCTGGGCTAGATGGGTGTCGTGGCGGTCGGGGATGTTGGTGTCCTGCCCGGAGCTTCCCATAAGGCGGTGTGTCGCGAGTCCTGTTAGCAGGATAGCGGCGAGTGCAATTGCGGTGATCATCGTAGCCCTGAGCATCGTCCTACCTCGCTATGGCGTTTCGTCCACGTAGAACTCATAGTAGTTGTGGACAAAGTCGGTCTCATACGGCCCACCGTCGTTGAAGTGGGACGTGCTTATGAAGGTGTCCCAGGGATACCACAGGGTGTTATCGTTCTGGAGTCTTAGGTCCTCGAACTTTGCTCCGTCGCCGGGGAGGGTGGTGTCGAAGGTCTGGTTGGTGATGTAGACCTCGCCTGCGGCCTCGATCTCCCAGGCGTTGAGGTTGCCGAGGTTCACATTGTTGATCATTGTTCGCCACACGGAGCCCGTGTAGCACCAAGCGGCCCACTTGTTGGTGGAGCCGTAGGATATGAGCCGTGTTTCGGCGATTCCCCTGCTCCGGTCACAAGGGGTGTTTCTGCCCATCCATTCGCAGCCTTGGCTGTTGCAGGAATGGGAGTCCTGGTAGTAGATCACCTGGGTTCCGTTGCTTCATGTGGCCTCGTACCAGCCGGCTTCGAGGCTGTGGTCGTTGGTGCCTATGATCATCATGCGATGGGCGTAGAAGTTGTTGGTGGCGTTCATGTCCATGACCGGATTGACGATGGGCATGACTGCCTTGATTCCGCGGTCGTATTCACTGGCGGAGCCGGGCTGGCGGTATATGCCTACGTGCCAGCGTCCATCGTGGTGGCCACCGGCCACCGGCGCCCCGCCGGGGCCTCGTTTTATCTCGTCTCCTTTTGGAGCTGGAGTTTGGCAATCGAGGCGTCCCAGACGCTCTCGGGTGAAGGCTTGTACTCGGCAGGTGGAGTGTTCATGTCCTCCTCCCGGCAGACCGGGAGGAGCTCCGGGTTCTTGTGCTTGATCGCTTCCTGGCGCATGGCCTCACGCTCTTCTTCGGTGGGAGCGTCGGCCCGTACGCCGGTTTCCCGAAGGGCGACTCCGACCGCAATCGCGGCTGCGATTACGGCCAGGACGGTATCGTCGCCAGGGCGATACGTTTCCTCATTTCTCCCTATATCGGCGCCTTTGAGATACGGCCGATTATGATCGAGAAGGGGGGCATATTCTCACAAGAGTTTTGGGTTGTCAACCGCTTTGGAGGCCGTCCCAGAGGCCGTTTCCGAGTGGATATTCGGGTAGTGGAGCGCTATAAGGGTTTTTCGAAGTGGTTAGGAGTTTGTCCTTGGCTGTGTGGTCAGCCTAAGCCTACGAGCGCCTTTTGCGCCTTCCCCACCAATATGCCAACACCCTTTTGGTGTCCCAAAGGGCAGTCACGCGCGGGGACAACATCAGGGCCTTTCAGTTCTCAAAAACCCATCCCGTCATTCCAGCCCCCTACCCGTCTTTCCCGCGAAAGCGGGAATCCAGAACGTCTTTGCAGCATGGGCCGCTGGATTCCAGCTTGTGCCTGAATGACGAAATCGAGGCGATCGTGGAAAACTGAAAGGCCCTAGGGACAACATGGTATTGGTTGATACGGCGTGGGACTGCCCCTATAATGGGCCTGCGCGGCAGGTTCCAACCGGAACGGGTCCCGTGGCGGTGCCACCCCGGTTGCCGCGACCCAGGTCATCCTGAACCATCCAGCCAACGCCAACCAAAAGGAGGGACTGATGGTTGACCAGCTAGCCAGGCCCAAAGATAAGGTAGAGGTTTACTACTTTACCGAACAGCCCTACGGCCACGTGACCAATGAGGACCTCGAACAATACGAGTCGGGCCGCCTGGGCTTCCCCAACTCCTACTTCGACCCCGCCAGGGCAAGCGTGCTATACAACGAGTACCACGAACAGTACGCGCTGGCCGACGAGGTGGGGTTCGACGGCATCATGTCCAACGAGCATCACGCCTCGTACTGGTGCATGAAGCCTTCGGTTAACCTCGACGCCGCCGTGATATCCAAGGTAACCAAGCGGGCCAAGATCGCCATTTTGGGCAATGTCATAGCGGTGAACGACCCCATCCGCATGGCTGAAGAGATTGCCATGCTTGACTGCTATTCCGGCGGCAGGATCATCTCCGGATTCGTGCGCGGAACGGCGGTTGAGACCCTGCAGGGCGGCATCGCTCCGCCGGAAAACCGCGAGCGGTTCGAGGAAGCCCACGACTTGATTATCAAGTGCTGGACCGAACCCGGACCCTTCCGCTACGAGGGGAAGTACTACCAGTACCGGGTGGTCAACCCGTGGGTAAGGCCGATGCAGAACCCGCACCCGGACATCTGGTTCCCCGGCACCGGCAGCCCGGAGAGCGTGGTCTGGGCCGCCAGGCACGGCCACCCCTATATGAACCTGGGCGCCCTGGTGGACACCACCGAATGGCTGAAGCAGGTCTACATCGAGACGGCCCACGACGTGGGGTACCAGCCCGGGCCGGAGCACTTCGGATACCTGCTCCGCTGCCTGGTGGCGGACACCGACGAGAAGGCCATCGAAGTCGGCGAGAAGTTCATGTGGACCATCGGCCACCGCCAGCGCGGTCCCATGGAGCATAACGACCCGCCCGGCTACCAGTCCCGCGAGGCGGTCAACGTGAAGGCCCAACGCCCCACTGGCAACGTGGCCGGCGGCGGTGGACTGGGTGTTGGCTTTAGCTACCAACAGCTGCAGGACGTGAACAATATCATCGTGGGCAGCCCGGATACCGTGATCAGAAAGCTGACCGAGGTCATCGAGCGCCTGAGCCCAGGTTACCTTCACATCTACGGAAACGAAGGCGACATGGCTCACGCGGACGTCATGCGCTCCATCCAATTGATGGGTGAGGAAGTCATACCCGCGTTGCACGAAATCCAGCTAAAGCCCTACGAGTAGAGTTTTTCCGGAAACCACTGGCGCCGTTAGATTCGCAACCGCGACTCGGCAACCACAAGAAGGCCCCGCTGCACCGAGCGGGGCCTTCTTGTGGTTGTGCGAAGGGCGGATGCTATGCCGCCTGCCTGACTATGCGATTTTAGGGTTTGAATAGGGCCAGGCACTTCTGGGAGTTGAACACGTAGGTCTCGATGTAGTCCAGGATTTCGGGCTTCCGGTCCAACTCGTCCATTGCCCCTGCCAGGCACATCCAGTTGAGCATTTCCTGTTGTCCGGCGTCCTCAATCTGGGCCGTGGAGATACGCCTCCAGGCGTCGTAGTCCCCGTCCTTCAACTCCTCGAACCGGGCCCGGTCGGACTCGATGTCGGGGTAGAGCAGGTTGTTCTTCTTCACTAGGAAGGCGTGGGACCAACTCGAAGATGCGATGAGCGCAACCCGGTGGGGCGAGTCTTTGAGAGCCTTGACGGTGGCCGCGCCCACTTCCATGCAACGCTTGGGGGAAGGGCCGGGAGGATCGTCTTCCTTCTCATATTCCACCGCGCCGCCCCGGTTGCGGATAACCTTGCTTCCGTAGCAGTTGACCAGGAACGGGACGACAGGGTAGTCGAAGCCCTTCCGGTCGT
This sequence comes from Dehalococcoidia bacterium, assembly GCA_965197545.1. Classification (GTDB taxonomy): domain Bacteria; phylum Chloroflexota; class Dehalococcoidia; order Lucifugimonadales; family UBA3495; genus CATOSP01. Next base: position 230,264 of record CBDANJ010000007.1, on the reverse strand, counting down.
AGTCCAGGTACAGCAGGGTGTTGATAATCGCGTGGCCCAGGCCGCCCTGCTCGTGCAGCGGCTTGTAGGCGTAGGCCATGTCGATGCCCTGCTCGATCAGGCCGGACACCAGGGCCTTGGCCCCCGGATGGCCCCGGTAATTGAACGTCGTGTCCGCCGGTTCGCCCCAGACGTTGTCCTTGGGGCTGCCATCCCGGTTCTTCATCGGCTGGCATTCGATATCGTCGTATGCCAGGACGCAGAAGGGGGGAATGATGTCTTCTTTGAAGTTTTCGTATTGATCGTCTCCCCAGATCACCACGAAGTCCGGATTGAAGGCGTCCAACTCGGCTCGCTGTCTGCGGAAGCCGTCGACCAGCCGTTGCCGGTGGATGCGGGACGAGGCCAAACCTTCGTCTTCACCGTATTCGACCCGCATGGGTTCGGGCCAATTCGCCGGGTTCTTGAGGTCGGCTGGCAGGCTGTCGCTCTTCAAGGTGCGTGTGAGCGGGAACCCGCGGTTCTCGTCAGGCCCGATCAGCCCGGGGTAGTGGGTGAGTCCGATGCCGAGAATTTCTCCCATCTTTCGCCTCCATCACGGCTCGTGCCGCACTCCGCGGGACCTCAACTCACGAGGTGACCCGGGCTGGTGCTACCGGCGCGGCCACCGTTTATCGGTGGGTCTTCTTGTACCAAAGGCCCCTTCCAGTGTCAAGTAAAGGGACTCACCCCACAGGGCTATCGCATTTGGATTTTGGTGAACTGAGACAGGATAATGACCAGGTAGTCATTGTCCCATCCGGACCGTTTCAGCTTGCCTCTGATGGAGCCTTTCGAGGGTTCCAGCCGGGCCAGGTTCAGCGCCAGCTTCCGTAACAAGGCCAGATTGTCGGGGCAGTGGTCCTTCCGGTTTCGGGACTGGTCCTCGTTGAACACCACGGCCAGTTGTCCCAGCGCCAGCCTTTGCTCTGCAGCCCAGGCGCTGACCAGGTGCAGGGGCGGCTTGGCCTCCGCCCGGTCATAGGAGCGGCGCAGCGTCTTGCCGTCCACGGTCCACCCCCTCGCAGCCTTGGGCAAACTGGCGCATGAATCCCAGGAACCACTTCTGGAACTCCTCCGGATCCGGAAGCCGGAACACCCTGGAGAAGGCGTCATGACCGGGGATTCCAATTCGCAGCGGCAGGAAGGATTCCAGGAACTCCCTTTTGGACAGTCCAAAGAGGGCCATGCCGGTGCACGTTTCCCCGCCGCAGAGGATGGTGCACAAGGCGATAACCAGAATGTCATGCAGGGAATGACGCCCGGCGTTTCCGCGCCGGGGATCCTCCAGCGGTTCCAACTCCTCAACCGGCGCCCCCATCACCACAGCCTCCACACACCCGGATGCCTCACCGCCCTATTCCCTCTATTATCTACTACTGAAAAGGCCTCTCACCCACTCCACTTCAAATGCGATAGCCCTGGGGCCAGAGCTGTCTTCGGTTGAACCAGACATTCCCCTGTGTTAGGATGACTTTGTTACCAAATTCACGAAGTTTTTCCTGATAGTCCATCTGCGCTGAGGAGCCCCGGAAATGGAAGGGCTAACACAGCGGATCTCCAGGGCCATGCTCGGTCAGGAGCAGGCCACCATCACCATCCTCTCCACGTTGCTCGCCGTACAGGACGAGCTTGGCTATCTGCCCAAAGAGGGTATCGAGTCGGTCGCACGGTTTACAGACTCCACCATCAACGACGTGTGGGCCGTTGCCTCGTTCTACCCCAACTTTCGTTTCGAGCCGCCCTGCCTCCACCAGGTGGAGGTCTGCTGGGGCGCTTCGTGCCACCTGGTGGGCGCAATGCCATTGATGGAAGCCGTCATGGACGCCTGCGGGTTGGAAACCGAGGGCGACCGTGAAGACGGGCGGCTTTCGCTGCGGTTCAACACCTGCCTGGGTGCCTGCGCCCATGCTCCGGTCATGGCGATAGACCACCACCTCATTGGACGCCAGACCCCCGATTCGGCGCGAGACAAGATCGCGGGACTACTCCAGTAGTCCTATGGTGCGGCGGGTCCGGCTAGACCTCAGCGAGAACGGCTTTCATTAATTAGACGGTATTTCTTGGGCGGTAATTGGTATGCCTGGTGATTTCCAGAATATATCCGCCGAAGCCGAGAGGCGTTGGCAGGGACTTTCGGTCGGCGATGCGCCGTGGGTTCGCATCGGCTCCGCCCTGTGCGGACAGGCCGCTGGCTGCGACGCCGTAGTCCAGGCCGTGGAAGCGGCCCTATCTTCCACCGGAGGCGCGGCCCAGGTCAGCCGCGTCGGTTGCATCGGTCTTTGTTACGCAGAGCCATTGTTGGACGTCCAGCTACCGGGCGGGCCAAGGGTCTTCTACGGGAACGTTACGCCGCAGTCTGCGGCCGAGATCGTCCGGGAACACGTTGTCGGCGGTGTGCCCGTTGAGCGCCTGGCCTTGGGTTACCTGAAGGGAGCAGCGGGGGCGATTGCTCCGCCCGCCTTGCCCGGCATGCTCCAAGACCTTGACTTTCACCCTCTGCGCGCGGTGGAAACCAAGATCGCCCTTCGCAACGCCGGCAACATCGACCCAGGCGATATCTATCAGTACGTCGCCAACGGCGGCTACCACGCTCTGCACCGCGCCCTTACCGAAATGGACCCGGCGGATACTCTGGAGCAGGTCAACGCCTCCGGCCTCCGAGGAAGAGGCGGCGCGGCCTTCCCCACAGGCACCAAGTGGCGGTTCCTGGCAGGTTCCAACGCCCCGGTGAAGTACATCCTCTGCAACTGCGAGGAAGGAGACCCCGGCGCGTTCAACGACAAGGCCATCGTGGAAAGCGACCCACACACTCTGATCGAGGGGATACTGCTTGCGGGCTACTCCACTGGGGCCAACGCCGGATACATATTCATCCGCCACGGCCATGACGGCCCCATCGACCGCGCCCGCGAAGCCCTGAAGCAAGCGCGGGAGTTGGGTCTGGTCGGAGAGGATATCCTCGGCAGTGGGTTCAGCTTTGAGCTGGAAGTCGCTTTGACCGGGGACTCATACGTCGCGGGTGAAGAGAGCGCCTTGATGGAGGCCATCGAGGGAAGCCGGGCGATGCCCCGGTTCCGGCCCCCCTTCCCGGCCCAATTCGGCCTGTTCGGCAAGCCCACCAACATCAACAACGTCAAGACTCTCGCGTATGTTCCAGAAATCATCGCCAAGGGCGGGGAATGGTTCGCATCCATTGGCCACGAGCAGAGTAAAGGGACCGTGATCCTCTGCCTCACCGGCGACCTTCTATACACCGGCATGATCGAAGTACCGCTGGGGATCAACTTGAAAGACGTGCTCTACGAGGCAGCGGGGGGAGTCCCGGGCGGCAAGGCCCTCAAGTTAGTCCAAAGCGGCGGCCCCCTGGGCGGTGTGTTGGGCGCGGATAACGTGGATGTGGTGCTGGACTTCGAGATACTGCGGAATGCGGGTGCCATCCTGGGATCGGGAGGGATCATCGCCGCCGACGAGGATGCCTGCGTGGTGGACCTGACCAGGGCGCTGATAGCGTTCTGCCAGTTCGAGTCCTGCGGAAAGTGCTTCCCATGCCGGATGGGGATGAGCCACCTGTTGGAGGTCCTTGAACGGATCTGCCGGCTGGAGGGTACGACCGAAGACCTGGGGCTGATGCGCCGAGTCGGGGAGAACATGCAGGCCGGGTCCCTCTGCGGACACGGACAACTGGGGTTCAACCCGGTGTCCTCCGCGCTTCGGTACTTCGGAGATGAGTTCGAGTCCCACATCGTGGGGCATATCTGCCCCACCGGAGTCTGCTTGAAACCCAGATTTACACCGGCCCTGACCCGCAGATTCGCGGCCTCCCCGGTAGGCTGACCACGATGACAACTGGCTGGAGAACGAGGAATGCCTGACGACATCACCATCTCCATAGACGGGGTCGAGATACAGACTCAGCCGGGGAAGATGGTCCTGGAAGCCGCCATCGAGGCGGGGGTCTACATCCCATACTTGTGCTACCACCCGGGTATGAAACCCTTCGCCGCCTGCCGCATGTGCGTCGTGGGGGTTGAGGGGGGCCGGGGATACCCGGCGGCTTGCGCCCTTCCAGTGGCGCCCGACATGAAGATACGCAACGAAGATGCCGACGTCCGGCAGCTTCGTAACTCGGTCATGGAGATGCTCATCGCAGAGCACCCAAACGGCTGTCTGACCTGCCACCGGGTCGATATCTGCGGTCCCAGCGATGTTTGCCTGCGCCATGTTTCGGTGAACGACCGCTGCGTCACCTGTCCCAAGAACGAGCGTTGCGAGCTGAAAGACACGGTGCGATTCCTTGGGATGAGCTTGGAATCGCCCCTGGAGTACAAGTACCGTCAGATTCCCCTGGAAGTGAGTGACCCCTTCTATGACCGGGACTACAACCTGTGCATCGTTTGTGGACGCTGCGTTCGCGCGTGCGAGGAGTTGAGAGGAGACGACGCCATCTGCTTTACCGAACGGGGAGGCAGCGCGCTGGTCGGCACCTCCTTCGGTACGTCTCTGCTGGAGTCGGGGTGCGAATTCTGCGGGGCATGTATCGACGTCTGCCCTGTTGGGGCGCTGGTGGAACGGGAGCACAAGTGGGAGAAAGCCGCCCGCGTGGAGAGGATTATCTGCCCTCATTGCCCTGTGGGATGCCAACTCAACCTTGAGATCAACTCCCGAGACCAGTTTGTACGTTCCATTCCTGAGTTAAACTCTCCGGCCAACCGGGGACAGGCTTGCTTCAAAGGAAAGTTCGGCCTGGAGTTCGTCAACAGCCGCGACCGGCTGAAACAGCCCTTGGTGCGCCGCGAGGGAATCTTGGAGGAGGTGACCTGGGACGAGGCGCTGGAGTATATCTCCCGGAGGCTCCCGGACTACTCCGGCGACGGTTTCGCGATTCTGACCTCGCCCAACAGCACCAACGAAGAGCATTACCTCGCCCAGAAATTCGCCCGGCTGGTGATGAACACCAACAACGTGGACCAGACCTCCGACACCCAACCCATGCTGGTCGACGCCTTGGAAAGCTCACTGGGATACCCCGCCGCAACCAACCCGGTGTGGGACCTGGAACAGGCGGGTTGCATCCTCGTGTTCAACTCCAATGTGACTGAAGAACACAACGTCGTGGGTGTCCCCATCAAACGGGCCGCCAGAAAAGACACCAAATTGGTCGTCATAGACCCCAGGGAGGTCGAGCTGACCAGGTACGCGGACGTTTGGCTGCGGCCTGTCCCCGGCACGGAACTGCTGCTGCTCGGCGGGGTCTTGAGGTCCATGATCGACCAGGGTCTGGAAAACACGGGCTGGCTGGAAGAGCGGTGTGAGAGTCCCGCAACCCTCTACTACGCGCTGCGCAACCTGGACATGGATGAGGTCTCCAGGGTGACCCATGTCAGCCTGGAGCAGATTTCCCAGGCGGCGCGGCTTTACGGTGAAGCGGAATCGGGAGCGATTGTTTACGCCCTGGACAACGTCGCGGAGGCCCTACAAGAGGACTGCGTCCGGGCGTTAATAGACCTGTCCCTGATCACCGGCAACGTCGGCAGACCCGGCGCGGGACTGTACCCGATGCGGCAAGGGGCGAACGAGCAGGGGGCCTGGGACGCCGGCTGTATCCCTGGCCGACTTCCAGGCTACCGGCGGGTTACGGACCCGAACGCCCGCCGCGAGATTGAAACAGCTTGGGGAGGCGCCGTGCCGCCGGAACCGGGCCTGCGCCTATCCGGCATGTTGGACGCCGCAAGGGACGGACGTATCAAGGCCATGATGGTCATCGGGGACAGTCCCAACTTTACCAACGGAAAACTGGGCGATGGCCTGGGCGCTCTGTCCAACCTGGAATTCCTGGTGGTCCACGATACTTTCCTGGGACCGGTGTCCGAGACAGCCGATGTGGTGCTGCCGAGAGTGAGCTTTGCGGAGAAGGACGGATCGTTCACCAACCTGGAGCGGCGGATACAGCGCATCCGCCCTGCCCTGCAGGTCAAGGACACCGAGGCCCGGCCGGAAAGCTGGGTGATATGCGAGCTGGCAGACCGTTTGCAGGCCCAGGGGTTCAACTACCTCACCGCGGGCCAGGTAATGGAAGAGATAGCCAGCCTCACACCCATCTACGGGGGAGTGTCCTCCCACCGGCTCGAAGAGGAAGGCAGACTCGTGCTGCGCACCAACCTGGAGAGCCCTCAGCCGACCCAGGTGCTCCACGCGGGGAAGGAATACTCCGGCATTCAGTGGCCCTGCCCGGCGGAAGACGCTCCGGGTACGGGCGTCCTATATTCGGACGGGTTTCCCCAGGGCAACGCGGTCTTGGAGACGCCCGAGTTCAGAACTGTGGAAGACGCCGGCGACCTGGATTTCCCCTCCTGGCTGGTTCCCGGCAGGGTGCTGTTCAACCAGGGCAGGGAGATGCAGATCATCAAGGGAAAGCGCAACCAGGTCCAGCGTGAAGACTGGGTGGAGATGAACCCAGCCACGGCCACGGCGCTGGCGGTGGAGGACGGTGACTTGGTGGAGGTCCATTCGAAGAACGGCATTGACGGCACGACGTTAACCGGAACCGTGCATCTGAACGAAGTGGTGCCCCGGGGAGTGATCTCCACCACCACGATTTTCGGTCAACTGGCTATCGCGATGCAAGAAAGCCAGGCTCCGGACCCCGCGTCTAACGTCGCTGGCCTGGACATACACCGTGCGGCAATCGTGAAGTTGACTCCTGCGGCCATTTGAAGGAGATTTGATCGATGGTGAACCAGGGAACACAGGCCACTGCCCAGTCCCGGAAATCGCGGGCCATCGCCAATCTGCCTAAAGCCAGGTTGGTGGAGCGTACCGACATCACCGATGATCTGATGGTGATTAAGCTCCAGCCCGAAATGGGCCAATACAAATTCAAAGCAGGGCAGTACTGCACGCTGGGCCTCCAGGACATCGAGCGCGCCTACTCCATCGTATCCGCCCCTTACGAACCCTTCCTGGAAATCTTCGTCGAACTGGTTCCCGACGGAGAGTTAACCCCACTGATGTGGGACATGAAGGTCGGCGACACCATGAGCCTCAGACCCCGGGCCAAGGGTCTGTTTACCATGGACCAGCGCGTCCACCACCATTTCATGGCGGCCACGGTCACAGGCGTAGCTCCCTCGCTGAGTATCCTTCGCCAATACCTCCAGGACGCGGGCGAAGGTCACACCTTTTACGTTCTTCTTGGCGCCAGCTATTATGACGAACTGACCTATGACCGGGAATTGGCGCAGATGGCGGCTGCCCATCCGGACTTCATAAAGTTCGTGCCGACAGTGAGCAGGCCCAACGAGGAACGCAACGCCGCGTGGGAAGGCGCAGGCGGCCGGGTCAACGCCATCTTCGAGCGGTACCTCGAGGAGTTCGACCCTCCCAAGGACGACACCCTCATCTACGCATGTGGGCACCCGGGCATGATCGAGGATATCAAAGAAAAGGTTTCCGCCGAGGGATGGAAGTTCAAGGAAGAACGGTTCTGGAAGCAATAGTCACCGTGTCGGCGTGATCAGTATCCCAGCTTAGATGACCGGAAACCTATCTGTTGCGTTGCTGCTTCTCGTGGACTGTGGCGTGGGGTAGAATGACCGGAACAGACCCCGGGGGGTTGGTGGGACAGTGACGCCGATACGCCGGCAGTACCTCAAAATCAAGCATTCCTACCCCGATGCCATCGTCCTCTTTCGCCTCGGTGACTTCTACGAGACCTTCGACGAAGATGCTGAGACCGCGTCGAAAGCCCTGGAAATAGTCCTCACCTCCCGCAGCATGGGCAAAGACCTCAAGGTGCCTATGGCCGGGGTCCCCGCCCACTCCCTGGATGGCTACCTCGCCCGGTTGGTAAAACAAGGGCACAAGGTCGCGATCTGCGAGCAGTTGTCCGAACCGGTAGCAGGCCGCGGCCTCGTAGAACGGGATGTGGTCCGTGTTGTTACTCCCGGCACGGTGCTGGAATCGGCCCTACTGGACCAAAAGAGCAACAATTTCCTCGCGGCGGTGGTGGAGGAAGAAGACTCCGCCGGTCTCGCCTACGTCGACGTTTCCACCGGGGAGTTCGCCGTCACCCAGCTCGCGTTGGATGAACTTCCCTTGGAGATCGAGCGAATCGCGCCCTCCGAAGTGATCGCCCCCCTACGTGATGAGGCTCCCCAATGGGTGGCGGCATTGAAGCGCAGCGGCGCGACGGGTAGCCCGCTTACTCCCGTCAACCCGGCGTCCTTCGACCTGGACCTGGCCGAACGAGCCCTACTCGACCACTACCGCATTTTCTCCCTAGAGTCCTTTGGAGTCGAGGGGTATCCGTTGGCGGTGCGCGCTGCGGGAGCTATCGTCGACTATTTGGGGCTTACTCAGAAATCGGCGCTCCCCCAACTGGGGGCCTTGACCCGCTATTCCACCTCTTCGTACATGACTTTGGACCCCCAGACCCGGAGGAACCTGGAGCTGTTTCAGGCGGGCCGCGCCGAGAGCAAGGAGTTGTCCCTCCTGGCAAGCCTGGACTTGACCAGCACACCGATGGGAGGACGCCTCCTGCGCCGCTGGTTGGGCCAACCGTTGGTGGAGCTTGAGCCTCTACACCAACGTCAGAACGCGGTGGAGCACTTCGTCCGGGACGGGTTCCGACGCAACAGCGCGGCGTCTTTACTGTCCAAAGTCCCCGACCTGGAACGCATCCTGGGCAGGACCACCGCCGGTGTCGTAGGCCCCCGCCAATTGTTGGCCCTGAAAGCGGGGCTGGAGACCGTCCCGGAGTTGGGGGTCATATTGGACAGCGGGACCATATCCGAGGACCAGCCGGGACCCGAAGTTGTTGGCAACCCGGTGGGCTGGCTCCGCACGCAAATGACTTCCCTTCCCGACCTGACGGCCTTGATCGAGGCCGCCATCGCGCCGGAGCCCTCCGGGGAAGCCGGGGAAGGAAACGTAATCCGCCCAGGATTTTCGGAAGAGTTGGACCAACTCAAAGCCCAGTCCCAGGAGGCCCGCCGTTACATCGCCGGGCTTGAGCAAAAAGAGCGCGAGCGCACCGGAATCAGGGGGCTGAAAGTCGGTTATAATCAGGTCTTCGGCTACTACATAGAAGTGAGCAACACCAACGCCGCTCAGGTCCCAGACGACTACATACGCCGCCAGACCTTGACCCACTCCGAGAGATATATCGTTCCCGAACTGAAAGAATACGAGTCCCTGGTCCTTACAGCACGGGACCGGATTGATGAGATGGAGCGGTCTCTGTACAAGCGGGTCTGCGCCCAGGTGGCGGAGTCAGCGGCCCCGGTTGCCAAGTTGGCCGCGGCGATCGCACGGGTCGACGTTTTCGTAAGCCTCGCGGAAGTGGCGGTTCGCCACGGTTACGTCCGCCCTGTGCTGGACATGGGCCATTCTATTTCGATCAAAGATGGGCGCCATCCCGTGGTTGAGAAGGTCCTAGGGACAGGCGCATACGTGCCAAACGATGTCTACTTGAGCAACGATGACGCCCGGATAATCGTGCTTACCGGCCCCAACATGGCTGGCAAGTCCACCTTTATCCGGCAGGCCGCGATCATTACACTGATGGCTCAAACCGGCGGCTTTGTTCCGGCGGCAGAGGCGTCCATAGGGGTTGTGGACCGTATTTTCACGCGCGTGGGGTTGCAGGACGACCTTACCACGGGGCAGTCCACTTTCATGGTCGAGATGGTGGAAACCGCCGCGATCCTGAATCAGGCCACACCCCGGTCTCTCGTGGTGCTGGACGAAATAGGCCGGGGCACCAGCACTTACGACGGCCTGGCAATCGCCCGGTCTGTGATCGAGCACCTGCACAACGATCTCAGGCTAGGATGCAAGACCCTGTTCGCCACCCACTATCATGAACTTACTGAGTTGGCCAACGTGCTGCCTGGAGTGCGTAACTTCACCGTTGCCGCCACCGAAGAGGATGGCGAAGTGGTGTTCCTGCACCGAATCGTGCCGGGCGGGGCAGACAAGAGCTACGGCGTCCATGTGGCGCGTCTGGCTGGTTTGCCCCCCGGCGTCGTGAGCAGGGCATGGGAGGTCCTGGCGGACCTTGAGAAGAACGGCGGAGGAAAAACAACAGCCACAAAACGGCGGGCGCGAGGGTCGTCTTCGCCGCAAATGCCCCTCTTCGCCTCTGCACAGTCTCTTGCCGAGGAGGTCAGGGAGTTGGACATTCCGAACCTCACGCCGTTGGAAGCCATCAACCGATTGTACGAGCTTCAAAAGAAAGCTCGCGAGGCGGAGCAACTCGGTTGATCCACAGGCACTCGTTCCCGGCCTGGAGCGGTTTTGCCGTGGGACGCGCCGGGCGTTAGAATATGGTGCCTGGGACCTACCGGTCTGGCTATAAATCGACCGCAGCAGACAAGGAGATGTTCCGGTGAGCGAGAATGTAACGTTGTACTGGTGGCCTCGTTGATCGTCATGCCGCAAGGTAAGGGAGTTGCTCTTACAAAACGGCGCTGAGATTGAAGAGCGGGACTACTTCAAGGAACCCTTCACCGAGGACGAGCTTAAGGGCCTAGCCGGCGAGGTCGGCGCTTCTCAGATGTTCGCCCGGCGGAGCCCCAGCCTGAAGAAGATGGGACTTGCGGGCAAGGATATGTCAGACGATGAGATGCTGGCGCTCATGCTCCAGGAGCCCCGGCTGATCCGCCGCCCCATCATCCGAATTGGCGGCAGCATGTTGGTGGGCGCCAACATGAAAGCCGTCGAAGCGGCCCTGTCTGGCGCATAACCGATAATTGACCGGTCTCTGGCGCTGCCCTGATGGCCCAGGTATGGGGTCATGGGCTTGTGACTCGGTGAATCTCCGGAAGACAGGGGAGACTGTAACTGTTCAGAGATGATGACGCGGAATGACTGAATCCCACGTCAGTCATCTCTATGATAATCCTCTTGAGATGTCTCGCCGCAACCAGTCATTACTATGAAAATAGGCAATTTTCATATTCATACATGGCCTCGGCAAGGCCATCCGCAATTCCCGCGCAGAGCCTGCCCCCGGCTCGATCGGGGGCGGGAATCCAGAATTGCCGATGATAGGGACCGTTGTCGGTTGCGAAGGTTTTTGGATTCCGGGTCAAAGCCTGCCCCGTACTTGATACGGGGCCCGGAACGACGGGCTGGGGGTAGGAAGGACACATCAAGTCAGAACAGTTACGGGAGACTTGTTGGCTCGACGTGGACACCTACCAATTGTTCAATGCGGGACTCTCGCGGCACTGTCCCCAGAAAGGGTATTAGGATATAATCCCCACATCCGCTGATAGAAAGAACGGCTAAGTATTCTCGATGAAGATATTTTTCGACGTGGACTACACCATTCTGGGGCTGGATGACACCCTGCGCCCAGGAACCATGGAAACCTTGGAGAAGCTCAAGGCCGACGGACACGAAATATACATCTGGTCGGGAATGGGCGAACGATGGGAAGTAGTAGAGAAGTTCCGACTCACCCCCCTCGTCAGCGGCGTATACGAAAAGCCCACACACCATTTTCACGAACGCCTTGAAGAGCTGAAGGTCCCCTTCGAGCCCGAGTTCGTAATCGACGACTATCCGGAAGTCGTAGCAGCCTTCGGGGGCGTTTGGGTGCCCCCCTATTTCTTCAAGCGCAACTTCGACCAGGAGATGGACCGCATCTACCGGATTGTTTGCGACTTCATCGAGACCGGCGCCTCCGAAGACCCCCAGTATAGGGTCAAGGGGACTATCGTACCCCTCTTCTAGGGCTTTCCAATGCCCATAAAGGTTCTGCCACCGGACCTGGCCAGCAAGATCGCCGCGGGTGAGGTGATCGAGCGGCCCGCGTCTGTCGTCAAAGAGCTGCTGGAAAACTCCCTGGACGCCGGCGCTTCGTCCATCACCGTCGAAATCAAGGGCGGCGGGTCCGAGGAAGTGCGTGTGATTGACGACGGAGCCGGGATACCCTCCGATGAAGTACGTTTGGCCTTCCTCCGTCACGCCACCAGCAAACTGGCCTCCCCCGAAGACCTGGACGCCGTCGCCACCCTGGGATTCCGGGGTGAAGCCCTGCCCAGCATTGCCGCCGTATCCCATCTCAGCTTGACCAGCCGCACCCCCCAGAGCGATGCCGGTCACGAAATCGAAATTAAATGGGGCCAGGTGGTCCGTGACGGCTCCCGCGGCTCGCCTCCGGGCACCAACATCCGCGTCTCCGGCCTCTTCGAGAACCTGCCCGCGAGGAAAAAATTCCTCAGGACCCCTGGGACAGAGTCGGGCCGCGTCCAAGACCTGGTGACCCGGTATGCCCTTGCTTTTCCGTCGGTGAGATTCCAGTTGACCAGCGAAGGCCGCCGCCTGCTGTCCACGCCGGGATCGGGCAACCCTCGGGAGACCTGCCTGGCCGTGTACGGAAAGGAAGTCGCCGAGGGTATGCTGGAGATCGAAGGCGAGGACCCGGAGAGCGGCTACAGGGTCAAGGGCTTGATAAGCCCTCCCCACATCCACCGGGCAAACCGAAATTACATAAGCTTGTTCGTCAATCAGCGGTGGATCCAGAGCCGAATGCTTGGCTTCGCCCTGGAAGAGTCCTACCATGGTTTGCTGCCCGTCAAACGCTACCCAATAGCAGCGATTAACTTGTCGGTGCCTTACGGGGAGGTGGACGTCAACTCCCATCCCTCCAAGCGGGAAGTGAGGTTCCACCACGAAGGCGCTGTGTTCAGGACCTTGCAACGCACGGTGCGGGGCGCCCTGGTTGCGGACTCTCCGGTACGCTCAATTCAGTCTCCATCAGGGACCCAGACGCTGCCGGGTCCGGCGGGGTTCGAGTCAAGCTCGTTTTTTCCTCGCGGCGCGTTTGGTGGCCGTCAGACTGTTCTGGCAGGCGGCCCGCCGGAAGCGGCGGCCCCCATCCAGCCCGCTCCCGCCCTCAAGGTTGTCGGGCAGGTAAAGGCCACGTACATCGTGGCTGAAGGGCCGGACGGCATGTATTTGGTGGACCAGCACGCGGCCCACGAACGGATCCTGTTCGACCAAATCACCCAAATCACCAGTGATTGGCTCCCCTCCCGGCCTGGCGAGCTGCTCCTTGAGCCAGTGACGGTGGATCTGTCAGCCGGGCAGGTCGAGGTCTTGCGCGAGAACGCGGAAATGTTGGCCAGGTACGGGTTTGCCGTAGAGCCATTTGGCGACAACGGATACCTGGTACGCGCGGTACCTGGGGTCATGACATCCCAGGACCCCGGCCAATCCCTGCTGAGCGTGTTGGATATGGTGGCGCTGGAAGGACTGGTGCGGCAGCAGGAGGACATCCTGGCGGCGTCCATCGCCTGCCACAGTGCAATCAGGGCGGGGAAGTCACTCACCGAGACCGAGATGCGGGCGTTGCTGGAGCAACTCGAGGCGACAGCCAACCCCCACACCTGCCCGCATGGGAGGCCAACAATGCTCCACTTCAGCGAGAGTCACATGGAGCAGGGGTTCGGCCGGCGTTAGATCGCTGGCGGACCTAGACTCCCTGCCAGTAGCGGCGGTCCCCCGTCCTGACCACTTTCCCGAAACCCGTGTGATGGCAGATGGCCATGACGGCGTCCTCCGATTCCGCCCGGTCGAGCATCTGCTTTCTGGTACGGACCGCCAGGGCCGCGTCCATGTCGAAGCTGAATACCCAGTCCGGTTCGGTGACCTGAGCCGGGCCGTGGAATACGTCGCCGAGTATGAACGCCCGCTGTCCCTGCGATACTACCGCCAGGCTCATGGAACCCGGCGTATGCCCCGGCGTTGGCACCGCCGTTACTTCCGTGGTAATGGCCTGCTCTCCGGGGATTGGGTCGATTACACCAGCGCTTTCCAGGGGTGCAAGGGTTTCCCGCCAGAATGTGAACCCAAAAAGCTCTTCGTCCTTCGGAGACCTGAATGCCTCCCAGTCTGCTTGACCAAAGACGTACCGGGCATTGGGGAAGGTGGGAGCAGGACCTGACCCGCCGGGGGAGACGTTCCACCCCACGTGGTCGGGGTGCAAATGGGTGAGGAATACGGTGTCCACGTCCTCCAGGCCGACTCCCGCAGACCGCAGTTCAGAGGTCAACCGCCCATCCACGCCGCCGATGAGGTTGCCAACCGTACCCGGATTGGTGGCCATGCTCCCGCCGCCAGTGTCCACAAGGATGGTACGGCCCTGGGAGCGGACGATGTAGCAGTCGAAGTGGACGCGCAGGTTTTCCGCGCCGGAAAACCCTTCCGGATACTCCTGTTGATATGGGGCCCATGCTTCGGCCGGAACGTTGGGGAAGGTCATGCTCAAGGGCAGTGCGCCCTCGTTGTCGTGAATCGCGACGATTTGGACATTTCCCACAGTAAGAGTATTTGCGGCCATAGTAAACCTCCACAAACGAGGGTCCGGCCAACGCTAATGGGCCGGTAAATACCCTGGCGGGGATTTAGGTTGTATTGTTTCTGCGGGGGTCCTGCCTGGGGTCCTGGGCGGGATGGAAGATCGACCCTTTTCCGGGAAACGGGTCGCCCGAAGCCTTGCCACCGCTACCCCGGAAAGCCGCGAAGGGGAGGGAAGCCGCGGCGACCGCGGCCACGCCGATACCAATCCAGGCAAGGAATCCCCGGCGGGAATGGCCGGCTGGCTTGTTTTTAGGTTGGTCTTTAGACACGTTTTACTCCTGGAGTTCGCGCCTCCGGACTCTGCGTCCGGAGGTATGGGACCCTCTGGCTTCGGTCGGATCGGCCCTGTGACCGCCCCGGCCCCTCGTCGACTGATTTTACTACTCGTCTCGAAATTTTGAAACCCGCGGGCCAGTCCGGCCAGGGCCTTCTGGTAGTTGTCAGTCCGGTTCGCCTGAGCTTATCGAAGGGCCACCCATGCATAGTTCGAAAAGCCCACCACGAACGGACTCGATGGACCGATAGCCACAATTAAAAGACCCTGGTTTGCTGGCTCTTCTGCTGCCCGAAAATCGCCGGGTGGTGTAGAATATCACTCGAAGAATAGTGCATTTGATGGGGAGTCAAAGGAGTGGCGATGCCAGCCCGGCGGCCTGCCGGGGAATGGGTCGGCGTTGCCGCCAGTTGCCAGGTGCGAATGACCACATCCAACCCTTTCGTCAAGATCTCCAAAGTCCAGGGCCGCTACCGGCTGCCGGACCCGCCTGAACGCGAGCCCGACGATATGACCAGTTTTGACCGCTTGGCCGCCAACGGCAACGTATACCTGCTCATCGAGCACCTGGGGAACCAGGAAAGCACCCTGGTGGCAGGCGAGCATTACATCAGCCCGGCACCCACCGGCGACATGACCGGACTGCGGTACCCCGACCTGTTCGTGGCCTTTGGGGTGGACCCGGCGGCCTACGCCGCCAGCAACGGTTACGTCATCTCGGAGCAGGGGAAGCCGCCGGACTTCGCGCTGGAGACCGCGTCGCCCAGCACTGGCCTGGAGGACACCGGGCCGAAGCGCGGCGCCTACGCCGCGTTGGGCATCGGAGAGTACTGGCGGTTTGACGAAACGGGCCGGTCTCACGGGGCGCGGCTGGCCGGGGAACGGCTGGTGGAGGGGGAATACGTCGCCATAGACATCGAAGAGCTCCCGGACGGCGGCTTGCAGGGATACAGCCCCATCCTAGACCTGAACATCCGCTGGGAGGGGGGCGAGTTGCGATTTTACAACCCTGGCACGGGCCGGCGCATCACGACCTTGGCGGATGAGCGGGAGGCCCGCGCCGCGGCCGAAGCCCGCGTCCGCGAACTGGAAGAACTGCTCCGCAGGGAGAATCCCTGACGGCCTGGCCCAGCCAGCAGAATGTTGTTGAGAAGATAGAAAGAGGGTAGGCAAACACCGAACCCGAGAATTAAAAGACCCTCCAATCCGGCCAGGGCCTGAGTAGCTTCAGGTTAGAATGTCGGAGTGTCGCTGCCCCTGATACTTGTCAACCTACTGGCTGGAAGCAGAGAAATCCCCCTTTTGCGAAAAGGGGAGAGTCTCCCCCACTGTTGCCTCGGCCTGGTCAACTCTGAACAGTTACGCCAGTCCAACGTCAACTCTCGCCCGCGTCCTCCAACAACATCCTGGCCACCTGTCTTCCCATGCGCACCGAGTAATTCGTTCCCCGGTCCTCCGGGTAAATCTGCGTCGTGTTGGCCAGGTATAGATGATGGAAAGGAGTCCGATGGCCGGGGATGCGTTCGCCGTAGTTGACGCCGATGATCGGTTGCGCTCCGTCAACCTTGTGGTGGTGGTACTCGAGGATCCACGATCTCTCGAAGTCTGGGTTCAGCTTGCGGAGATGAGGGACAAATTCCTCCAACAGCTCCTCGGCGGTCTTTTGGTAAAGCTCACTGTCGCGGCTGGGGTAGTTGGTGAGGTATACGATATGAATCCCGCCGTATAGGGATTTGTCGATCATGTTGGTGTGTTCGATCACGCCCAAGAACGGCAGGGAGCGGTCGCCAATATTCATCCAGTATTTATCCGACAGTGGCCTGTCCAACACCAGTATCATCAACACCGCGGAGAGGTACTGGACGCCGGTCAACTTGTCCTCGTATTCAGTGGGCATGGGCGGCACCAGCCGGGTGAATACGTATGACGGCGTGGTGGCGATGACCGCGTCATACTCTCTTGCCTCCGCATCTTGTCCCGGGAACTGTACTTCCATGCCAGTGGCGGAACCGTTCTCCACGATTATCCTGTTGACACCCGCGGAGATATGGACGTCTCCACCCTGCTCCCGTATGCGGTCGCCGAGAGTGTCGAAGACCTCCCCGAAACTACCCATGGGGTAACCCAGCCGCTCCTTTTGCAGACCTTTTTCCCGGGAGGCCACCCGCAGGTAGATCTTGCCCCAGAGCCAGGTCATGCTTACCTGGTCATAGTAGGCTCCGAACTTCCCCCGAAGCAGCGGCTCCCAGATCACGCGGAAGGCACGTTCCCCCATGTGCGCCACGAGCCAGTCGGTGGCGGTGATGTGTTCGAACTTCCGCCAATTCGTCGTCTTTTGCAAAAAGAAAGTCCACAGCCCCACGCGGACCCGCTGGGCGAAGGAGAGGGGCTTGAACCGCAATAGGTCCATTGGGGTGGAAAAATTCCAAATCCTGCCGTCGTAGAACAGGCCGACCTTGGACTCCAGCCATGCGAGCTTGTGCCCCAACCCCAACTCGTGAATCAGCTCCGTCATGGAAGTGTCGCTGACGAAAAGGTGGTGGTACCCTCGCTCCAGGTGCCCGCCTCCGACCTCGAACGTAGACGCCTGGCCGCCCAAGAACGGGGCCCGCTCGAACACCTCGGCGTAATGGCCGCGTTTGGTCAGCTCGTATGCGGCGGCGAGCCCTGCCGCGCCACCACCGATGATTCCAACTCTCACGAGGGACTGTCCTTGGACGCCGGTGGAGTTATCGGAATTCCCGCGGCGTCTGTTTGCTCTGTGCCGCCAGTGGCCGTCAACTGGTTGAGCGAAACGTGCTGGCTCCAAAGGACCAGCAACCCCACCAGGTTGACGGGCAGCCAGAGGGCGGCCAGGTGAACGAAAGTGGCGTATGCCGCCCCGACCGACGCCCCCACCCCCAGCGCGAGCAATGTCTGTTGCGCCACGACTTCGAAGGGGCCGATTCCGCCCACTGCCGCTGGAATTGCGGTCGCCAGGTTCGACGTAGCGGTCAACAGGACCATGACCATCGCCAGGACCCAGACCGATCCAAACACTTGAGATAAATCAAAGGCATAGGCTACCAGAAAATAGACCGCCGTCTCCCCGATCCAAACGGGAAGCGACAACAGGAACAGAGCCAGGTGTTTCCGCGGCGAACTCAGTATCCGCAGCCCTTGGATGAACGCCGCGGCGAAACTCAGTATCTTTTCACGTCCGAACCTCTCCGGGACCACTCCCAAAAGCCGGCTCACGGTAGCGGCGGCGTTACTTGAAACCGCCAACAACGTCAGCGCGCCCAGCGCGGCCAGGAAAGCCGCCGCGGTCCCGGCCATGACTACGGTCCATGCGGTGCGGGTTACGGCGCCGGTGCTATCGAACCATCCCATCGCTAGCAGCGCGGGGGCGGATATAGCCACGAACGCCATCAGGGTTACTCCGTCATACACTCTTTCGACCCCGATGGTCGCCAAAGCCGGGCCGGAGCCGAAATTCTCTCTCTTTGCAAGGTAGTACGACCGCACCAGCTCCCCTAGACGCATCGGGAGGACGTTGTTGGCAAGATAACCGATCACGATTACCGGGTATAACCTGGAGACCGGGAAGACTCGCAGAGGGCGGAGCAGGTATCTCCAACGCAATGCCCGGAAGTAAACCGCCACGAAATACACCGCTATAGCCGGGACGACGTAAAGGTAATTGGCCTGGCTCAACGCCGCTCCGACATCGGAGAAGTCCACCTGGTAGACCAGTAGCAATAGAAACAGCAGGCTCAACGCCACGGTCAACCAGAACCGCCAATTCCTTAGAAGAGAGGAACTAATCATCGACGCCAGCTTCGGTTAGGATGTCCACTCGGACCACCACTGGGCTGGTCCAAGAGTCGATGGAGTCCAGGACAGGAATGCCCACTATATTGAAGGCGGTGCGATTCCACAAGGGAATTCGGCATACCGGAAGGACCGATGTGGCTGCGATGCGGGGTGGTTTCTCACTCTCCCGGTAAATACCTGTAGAACTCCGACGTGTACCACTCGGCGTCCAGGCGTCTATGTATCAAATACGCCAGTCCGTCGGCCCATGACTCGCGGCTCGTTGCCACTTCTTTGAAGTACTGGATGTCCAGGCCCAGTTGCTTCCTGTTGGGGAATGCGCGAAGGCCCAAAACGAACCCTTCGTTGGGGCGGTCTTCGTTGGGACGGCGGTAGCTTTCCGGGAACCAGAGCAAGTCTCGGAAGGGCCCGTCGCTCTCGAGCCGTTCGAGGGAACTGGCATTGGGCCGGATGTGGGGCGCGGTCAACAGGATGGCCTCGGAGTCTGTATCATCGGAGGCGGGATTACACGAAGTGTTCCATCCATCCTCATCTTCGCTCTTGAAGCACGAGAACGAGAGTAGTCCGTCTTCCTGCACGTTCCGCACGTACCACTGGAAGGGGTACCACATATCGTAATCGACCATCACCTTGACGCCGTCTTCCGCGTCATTGAACACACGGCTATCCAATTCGGTGAAAGTGAGAGGCAGGTCGGAGCTTCCCTGGGCGTAGACAAGGACCTCTTTGTAGGAGTCGTCATAGGAGTAGGAGGCCCGGAGGGCTCCCAAGACGCCGAACCCCAGCAGAAGCGCCGCGATTCCCAGTCCTGCCAGCGCCATCCCCTCCCGGGGTCCGCTGAATCTAACGACAACCGCCGAGGCCAAGGCAAGCAGGACCGCGGCCCCCAGCAGGAGCCAGTTGCCCAGGGTTGGCCCCGCCGCTGTGTCTGAGGCGTCGTGGACGTAGGTGTAAACCTGGTAGACGGCAACCACGATAGCCGCCGGCGCGAGCACCGGCAACGCAACTCGCCCCCGGACCAGGATATTCCTCCAGGATACCCTGTCCGCCAGTTCCCCAAGAAACTTACCCGCGAGGAAAATGAAGGGCAGCGTCACGTTTACCAGCAACCAGGGCATCTTTTCTGAAGCCACGGTGTAGGCGGCCAGGGTTAGCCCGGTCCACAGGGCCAGAACGATTCCCAGGACGTCGCCTTTCCGTAGGAAATACACCGTGGCGGCCAGCCCGAATACGACTGGTAGAAGCTCGTATACTCCCAGCCCGACGAAGTAGTAGTACCAGGGCTGGTTCCCGCGGGCGACGTCTTGCTGGGCAACCCAGTAGCCCATCCCCAGCCAGGAGCCGCTGAATATCCCCGCCAAGTTGGTGAAGTATGTGGTGTAGAGCGTTACCCAGATCAGGTAAAACACCGCCGCGCAATAGAGCCAAACGCCACCCAACAACCTGAGGCCGCAGTAGACCGAGACCGACAACCCGCCAAACAGCAAGACCCCGGCCACCAGGTAGTTGACCGGGAGCGCGTTTACGCTGGCGTCAACGCTTATGCCGCTGGGCAGGACCATGCCCACGACGGCGGCTACGTCCACCAACGGAGTGAAGAGCACAAGATATGGCAACGCGAGCATCGGCGGGACCAGCAATAGGAGACCGCTTCGGCCCCAGAGTTGGCGCGTGACGATCAGTATCGCCACCGCCAGCACAACGAGGACTCCCGCGACAGCGAAATCCGGCGCATTCCCCGTTTCCACCTGGTACCACGCTATGGGGCGGAACAGGACCCAAGCGAGGGCGGTGACGCTCAACGCAGGTGCGGCGACGTCTGGCAGCAATTCCCGGAAGTACGGCCAAGACCGGACCATGGGACGAGTCACCTTGGATTTCAGGGTACTTCCGGCGACCGCGCCAACCTCAGGTCCCAAGGTCAGGGCCGGGGAGCCGATGGGCACACGCCGTTGCCCCTGCCACGCGGTAGGCCCTGGTGAGGACTCCGTCGGTTGAGCCGTCTCCGTTGGAGTCGTGATTCTGACCCGGCGCAGGTTTCTCCAGACCAGGAGACCCAGGACCATTGCTGCGGCGAGCAAGTGGAGCCACATCGGGAATTCGTGAACAGGCACGGAGACGAACGGAGCCGCCCATTGCGGAGCGCCTACGATACCGTTTTCCACTCCCTGGCGGTTGGTCAAGGCGAGTCCGAAAAGGTCTTGAAACAGCCCGGACGCGGCCACCCACTGGGGAAGGGTTAGCGTGAAGAGCAGGGCTACGAACATACTCGGCGGGCCAAGGTCCCGAAACCGAAGCCGCCCCAGGGCCCAGGGCGTCAGCCCCGGCAACGCCATAAGAAAGGCGATGGCGCCGAAGAAGACTACCACCATGTAGGCGGTCTCCTTGGTGGTGAACATGAGGGCCAAGACCGCGGAGGTCAACACCAGGTAACGAGCCTTGCCCGACTCGAAGTACCGCCACATGAGGACCAGTATGGACGCTGCCCAAAAGGCCATCATGATGTCGTTTCGGCCAAACCGGCTGAAATAGAGCAGGCTGGGCGATAGCGCAAGCATGAGCCCTGTGAACACGGAACCGGGCCCGCCGATGTGATGGCGAAGGAAATATGGGACGCTGGCCAGAGCCGCGCCGAACAATACATATGCAAGCCGGGCCGTGTGGTCGTTGTCGCCGAAAATGTGAAAGATTAGCGCGGTTAACTCAATCTGGAACGGCCCGTGCATCCAAGGAGAGTGGATGAACCCCTCCCCTTTGAACAGCTTCCAGGAGAAGTGGACGTGGATAGCTTCGTCATAGTGCATCGTCCGCCCGTCCAGCTCCCACATACGCAGGCCGAACGCGCCGAGGACCAATATGAGGAATGCCAACTCCAGCCAACCGATTTGTATTTTTGGCAATCTAGGCCGGACGAGACGCTGGAGCAGCGGTCCTTTAGCCGTGGGATGTTGCATAGGCGCCAGATGTACCTTGCGGGGGTTGCGGCTTGAATTCGTAAATGGTTACGCCCTCACCCTTCCATACGGTGTCCAGGAGGTCGCCAAGGACCGCAAGGTTGTCATTGCCATACTTGGTGCGCTCGCGGCTTCCCAGGTAAACGTACCGCACGGAGTAACGTTCCAGGACGTCTAAGACCACGGCCGGGTCGCCGCTCTGGTATACCGCCGCCACATCCGCCTCCCTTCCCCTCATGGGGTCGCTGCTCCCCCGCCACTGGAGTTCATGCCCCCGCCATCCGAGGACCGCCGGAAGCCCGGTGCTGGCGGAAATCCTGCCGAAGTCGGAGTAGTCGCCGCCCACCGCCTCTATTATGCGCCCCCTGGGAGCTTGGTCCCGCAGCCAGGCGATTGCTTCGTATTCTCCCCTCGACGAGTCACGGACGAACGCCAGGCCGTCTAACGTGTTGTCTGAGAGGGTGTGGCCCTCGGTGAACAACCCGGTCCGGTCCGCCACCGCGCCTAGAGGATAGTATAACGACGCGAGCAGGAGCAAAAACACGAGGACGGTCCAAACGTGGCTCCCCGCCGGCAGGAAGCGTTTCCAGGCGGATGAAGTTGGAAGCTGCGAAGTCTGGCCCGATTGTGGTTCCGGGCTGGCCGGTCCCGTAGCTCGGGGTCTGGAAAGCCAATAGTAAACTCCGTAGCCTCCTACCAACGAGAGCAGGAGCCATGACTGATAATACACTTTGAATACGGTATTCATCCGGTTGCCGAATAAGTCTACAACGTAGAAGAACTCGACTCCTGCCAGGAGATAGAAGGCTGCTGCCAGCATAATCAGCGGGAACCCCGTGGCGGGCCCACACTCGAGGCGCGCCCGTTGAGCGGCCGCCAAGCCGGCTAGTCCCACGGCCACCAGCGCGGGCCCAACCCATAGGGCTCTCCACCCGACCTTGACCGCAGCCTGCGCGAAGCTGTCGTCGATGTATCCGATCACCAGGATGATGTCTGCCCAGAGCACAAACGGCGCAAGGCAGACCAATACCAGCAACTTGATTAACGGGATGTTTTCCCCTGGCGTGGTCCGCAGGCCCACAAGCTGCCTTAGAAGGAACGACAGGCCCAGGAAACCCAAGAACCCCATGGCCAGGATGAACAAGAACGGTCTTGTGCCCGGACCGGTGACTGGGAGTACGCCCGACGCCTGGCTATCGACTGACAAATAGAAGGGCAAGAATAGGGCGACCGCCAGCGTGACTATGGGGACGACGACAACCGCGGCGTCCCGTGCCGCCCTCCCCAGCTCTGCTTCGTGGTTTCCATACGCCTTTACCAGCGCTAAGACCGTCAAGATTCCGGCCATCAGCGGGAAGTCCCAGGCGTTGATGAAGGCCAGGGAGCCCAGCAGCAAGGAAATCGCCACCGCTTGCACAGGGTGACCTCTAAGCCAGGTGAGACCGAGGGGGCCCGGTGAAATGAAGAAATGGAGCATTGCTGACAGGACCAGAAGGTTGAAGGGCAGGCTCATCGCATGGGGGTGCAAATCGCCGAGCAGGAAGCTGAACATTGGAAACTCGGTAATGGTGTAGTCGATGCTCTGGCCGTCAACCAGCGTGTCGATTAGCCTTGTGGCCCGCCACCACCATAGGTACTGGCCGGGAAAGCCGCCGGCGCTGGACCCGCCCCCTTCGAGGCCTTTGATTCCTACCCAGGCCCAGAAGCCGTCGCTCCCCCATCCCATCGAGTGTACCCACTCCATTACACCCTCCAGGTTGCCTATCACCAATAACAGGACCGAGGCCAGCACCCCAGTTGCAAGCCCGGCGCGGACGGTCCCGCCCGACAGCCGGACCAGGTTATGGGTCAACCCAAAG
Organism: Dehalococcoidia bacterium; assembly: GCA_965197545.1. Lineage (GTDB taxonomy): Bacteria > Chloroflexota > Dehalococcoidia > Lucifugimonadales > UBA3495 > CATOSP01. Next base: position 206,970 of record CBDANJ010000007.1, on the reverse strand, counting down.
GCGCCGGCGGCAGCCATTGCCGGGACCAGGGATATTGAGAGGTTGTAGCTGAAGTTAGTTCCTATTCCAGCGAGCTGTGTCAGAAATCCCATCATGAAATGCCCGAAGTAGTAATAGCTAATGGGATAGCCGGAAAGCCAGGGGTCTTCCGGAGGGAGGGAGGCGGCATGGACCGATGCGTTCAGGAAGGCAAAGTCCATGGGTTTTTCAGTGCCAGTGATGGCCGGAGACTCGGAGGTAACCCACGCCCAGAGAAAGAAAAACGCCAGGAAGACGCACTCGATGGCTATGAGTGTCCGCCACTCCTTCCGGGCGAAATCGGACACCGCGTCCCAGTTACGCCACAGCGCGAAGAGGCCAACTATCGCCAGGAGTCCAACTATGGAGAAGACGGCAGGCTGGGAAGTGGGAACGGTGTGGGTGAGGCCCACGACCCATAGGGCATAGGACCCCAGCACAAGTCCGAGGGGCTTGACCATGCTATAGCCGCGGTCGGGCAGTGCGCGGAAAAGGAGAAAGGCGAGCGGGAACGCTAGAATGCCGAGAACTTCAACGGCCAGCAGCCAGACGAGAACGTCGACCACGTTTGCTTAGAGAGCCATAGATTATGAGGGGCTTGGCGCTAGATAGTCAGGTATGGTTCTGGGTCGAGGTTTAGGGCACTGGCGCCAGGAGTGCGTCGATGAATTCCCGGCCGTCGAAGGGGGCTAGATCGTCCAGACCTTCCCCTGTGCCGATGAACATTATAGGGACGCCCAGTTCCTGTTTGATGGCCAGCGCGATCCCTCCGCGAGCGGTACCGTCCAGCTTGGCCAAGAATATTCCGGTGCAGTCCACGGCTTCTTTGAATGACTTGGCCTGGATGAGCCCATTGTGCCCGGTGGTCGCATCCAGGGTTAGGATCACCTGGTGGGGCGCGGAGGGGTCGAGCCGCTTGAGCACCCGGTCCACCTTCTTGAGCTCTTCCATCAGGTTTGACTTGGTGTGCAGCCGTCCCGCCGTGTCGATGATTAGAATGTCCGCGCCTCTGGCCCGCCCGGCTTGGTAAGCATCGTAGGCCACCGCGCCTGGGTCCGAGCCGGAGCCGTGGCTAATCACGTCTACTCCCACGCGTTCGCCCAGGATCTGAAGCTGCTCCGACGCAGCCGCCCGGAAGGTGTCTCCCGCCCCGAGGATGACCCGCTTCCCAGACTGCTCGAAGTGGTGGGCCAACTTGGCGATGCTCGTGGTCTTGCCTACTCCGTTGACCCCGACCATCAAGATAACATAAGGCGCGGTGTCTTCGCCTGACCCGGAAAGCATGTCTCCGGAGTCGGAGTTTTCCATCTCCCGCACAAGGATGTCTTTCAAGAGATGGAATGCCTGGTCTGGGCTGTTGGTCCCTTCGGACCTGATCCGGGCCTTCAATTCATCAATGATCCGGAGGGAGGTATCGACTCCCACGTCCGAGGATATTAAAATCTCCTCCAGTTCTTCCCAAAGGGAATCATCCAGGCGTGAACTTCTGAACGCGGTGAGGATCCTGCCAAACCAGCGGTCCCTGCTGGGTTTCGTGGCCTCTTCGGTCTGTTCTTTGTCTTTGGGCGGGTTGCGCCGGAAAAATTTAAGCATAGACTATTTAAGCGGGGGCTATTCAAGCGTTCGGGGCCAGTGCGATTAGCGCGTCATCGGCGGCGGAGCGTTCAGCGTCGGCCCTGCTCTTGCCCTCCCCCTGGCCGACAACTCGGTTGTCAACCAGCGCTTCCACCATGAAAGTCGGGTTATGGGCGGGGCCATGGGTGGACACAACGCGGTAGCGGGGCGTGGGCATTCCCTGGGATTGGACGTGTTCTTGAAGGCGGGACTTGGGGTTCTCCCGGGGCCCGCCCTGTTGGAAGAAACTTTCCAGTTCCTTCGACATGGCTCGCAAGACGAAGGCGCTGGCATGGTCGAAGTCCCGGTCTACGTACACCGCCGCGACAACGGCCTCGAACGCCGCAGCAAGGATCGAGTCCCGCCGGCGGCCTCCATTGGCCTCCTCACCTTTCCCCAGCAGTAGATACTGGCCCAACCCCAGACGCCGGGCTACACCAGCCAGGGACTCGCCACAGACAAGCTCGGCCCGGCTTTTGGTCAGTTCGCCTTCGCTCAGGTTGGGAAGACGCCGGAAGAGTTCGGTTGATATGGTGAGCTCGACAACGGCGTCTCCCAGGAACTCCAGCCGCTCATAGGAGTCGGCGGGTTGTCCTCCCTGTTCGTTCAGGTAGGACTTATGGACCAACGCCTGGTGCAATGGCTCCGGGTCCAGGAATTCCAGGCCCAGGGCCGCTTCCAAGCGATAGGTAGCCAACTGTTGGCTCCTAGATCACGTCGTGGGGCCACGGAGGCGACGGGCGCTTGATCTCGCCAACGTGAGCGAATTCACTCATGGTCTTAATCAGGCTGTCGAAGATCTCCTCGGCCTGCTCCGCCGGAGGCGGGAACATCTTGAGGAATGCCGATTTGCCGCCGGGGAAGACGAAGGTCGGAACGCCAAATGCGCCGACTTCCTCGACCGCCCTGGTGTGGCTCTCGCCGATCTCGCGCAGCAGGTCCGGGTCTACCAGGTCTTCCCTGAACTGGGCCAGGTCGAGGCCGGATTTGGTCGCGGCAGACTCGATAATTGACTGGTCGTTCAGGTCGACCTTGTCTTCGTGCCGGGCCGCCAGCAGGGTGGTGAAGAAGGACTTGAAGGCTTCCTTACCCTGGCGTTTGGCGGCGAGGCCTGCCTGGTGGGCCAGCAGAGTCTTATCGGTCCCGTTCAGAATCTCCGGTTGCTCCCAGACCTTGTAATCAGGTCCCTCTTTGCTATTGACTTGGGCCAGGGAGAAGGGCTGCCAGTCAATCTCGACTTCAGCTCCCTTGGCTTCTTCCACCTTTTCCAACCACCGGTTGGCGTTATAGACGAAGGGTCAACGAAAGTCGTAATAGGTAATGAACGCTGCGTCAGCCACGATTTTCCTCCTCGCGGATAGATATTCCGATTGTATCGGCGCGGTTGTTGGTTGTCAAAGTATGCGGCAATGCCACCGCCCTAGGTTTCGGACCTGGGTGTTATACTAGGTTGCGAACTTCAGGAGGCCCCGCTACGCCCAACGTCCAGCACATCACCTCCCCACTCGATACCGTCCAAACTCGGGTTGGCGGTGGCCAACTTACCATCCTGCGCGCCCTGCGCCGACGCTCCGTGCAAGGACCATCGTCCATTTACCTGGTGGGTGGTCCGGTCAGAGACGTGTTGCTGGATTCGCCAATTGGAGACCTGGATTTCGTCGTAGAAGGAGACGCACCCGCCTTGGCTCGTGACCTGGCCGCTGAAGTTGGCGGAGAGGTGGTGGTCCACCACGCTTTCCGGACCGCGACGGTCACCCTGGGCGATGACCGGGTCGATATCGTAACGGCGCGAAAAGAGGTCTACGCTCATCCGGGCGCGCTGCCGACGGTGGCTCCCGGGACAATCGCCGACGACCTTGCGAGGCGCGACTTTTCCATCAACGCGATGGCTATTTCCCTGTCTCCGGGCGAGTCTTCCGTGTTGGACCGGCATGGGGGATTGGACGACCTGGGGGCTGGCGTCGTACGCGCACTCCATAGCGGAAGCTTTGCAGACGACCCGACGCGGATATTCCGCGCCGCCCGGTACGAGCAGCGGCTGGGATTCCGGCTCGAAGACGAGACGAAAACGTGGATAGACAATGCGTTGGTATCCAGGTACATCGGCCTTCTAAGCCCCGACCGGGCGCGGCATGAGCTAGAGCGTGTATTTCACGAGTCGAATCCGGTGCCCGCCCTGGCCCGGCTAACGGAACTGGGCGTATTGGAAAAATTGTCGGCGGCATGGTCGAAAGTTGACGCCGTCCAACGCCTTGCGTCGCGGCCACGGCACGGCCCTGGATATGCGGGAGACTCCTCGCCCACGCCCATGATGTTCCTGGCCGCGTTGGCCTATGAAATGACGGCAGGCCAGGCCGAAGACTTGATACAACGCCTGAACATGCCGAACTCGTGGGCCAAGGTGGTCCGCGACACCCAGACTCTTCGTGGGCTCGAAGCGGAACTAGCCAGTCCTGGTCTCTTGGATTCTCGGACTGTTCGCCTCTTGCAGCCGCTGTCCGAGGATGCCCTCCGGGCCGTGGCGCAAATCACATCGGAGAAGCTGGCCGGGCGCCGCGTTTCGAAATTCCTGGACGAGTTGAGGTCGGTATCGCCCCAACTCGACGGCGCCGACCTCATGGCCCTGGGAGCGCCCTCCGGGCCAGAGTTGGGCCGGATCATTGATGAGCTATTCGACGCCAGGCTCGATGGACGTGTAGCTACCGTAGAGGACGAGAGGCGCTTCGTAAGGGAAGCGTTGGTCCGGGGAGGTGGTAGTCAGGTTGGATGACGAACTGGAACTAGAGGCGTGCGTGATCTGCGGCGAGGCTCTCGACGGCGTTCACCAGACTTCCTGCCAGATGTGCGGCGGGAAGTTTCACCAGCCATGGACTCCGGACGGGGAGATTCCCCAGTGCGGCCGCATCGGCAGTCACGAAGAGGCGTTGGCGATCGTGTACTTGTGCGATGACTGTTACTTTGGCCGCAGGCCCTAGACTTTGGAGTGATTGAGAAATGCAAGCGGTTTATATCGAGTCCCACGGCGGCCCAGAAGTCCTTACCCACGGCGAAAGGCCCGACCCCGAGGTACAGCCTGGCGGCGTCAAGATCAGAGTCTATGCCACGGCCCTGAACCGGCTGGACCTTTACACCAGGGAAGGCGGGCGCGGGTTGCAACGGGAGTTTCCTCCGCCGTTGATCCTCGGAGGCGACTGTGCCGGCGAGGTTGCCGAAGTGGGCGCGGGAGTCAGGACGCTGAATGAAGGGGACCGGGTCATCGTCAACCCAAGATTGAGCTGTATGCAGTGTCCTGCCTGTCTGGCAGGTCAGGACGACCTGTGCCGCCGCTCCCAATTCCTTGGGAGCGCCATGGACGGCAGCTATGCACAGTATCTATGTGTCCCGGCGGCCAACGCCCACGCCATTGGCGAAGGGGTTGGGTATGACCAGGCCGCCGCCATACCTACCACCTACTTGCCAGTCTGGAACATGCTTGTCCGCCGCTTGCGGTTAAAGCCCTGGGAAACCGTGCTGGTCCTTTCCGCTTCAGCCGGTGTCGGTACCGCCGCCATCCAGATGGCCAAGGATGTCATCGGGGCCCGAGTCATAGCCACGACCAGCAGCCCGGAGAAGGCACAGAAGGCGAAGGATCTTGGCGCTGACGAGGTCATCAACTACACAGAGGAAGACATCCGCGAGCGAGTGCGGGAATTGACCGGAGGGGCGGGAGTGGACGCCGTAGTGGACCACGTGGGAGCCGACTTCTTCGGGCCAGCGTTCGCTTCGTTGCGCGCTGGAGGGCGGTACGGCATCTGCGGCGCGACCACCGGGCTCCGGACGGAACTTCATCTCGGCCTGCTGTTCACCATGCAGAAAGAGATCTACGGCGTCTACATGGGCACCAAGGAAGATATGCGGGAGATCGTGGAGATGCTAAACCGGGGAGTAGTCCGTCCGGTGGTGGACCGTGCTTTCCCACTGGCCCAGGCCGCCGACGCTCACCGGGCGATGGAAGCCACCGGCTTCTTCGGCAAGCTGCTGCTCACACAGGGTTAAGGGGGGCTGGCGCATCGCACCTGAGCCAGGGGCCTACTTCTCCAGCCTTCTCCCGTGGAAGAGGTACTGCTGGGAGTAGCCGCCGTACCGGCCAAAATAGCCGTGGGCCCATTCCAGCAGCACGCGGTCCGGCGGCGTCTTTTGACCTGGGAAGTACCACTCTCCCAGGGCGCGGCGGACCCAGACGTCGATGGGGAAGGCCTCCAGCTTGTCCAGGGAAAAGACGGCGATGCAGTCCGCGATTTTGGGGCCGATACCTGAGCACTCCATCAGCCGCTCTTTGGCTTCGGCATAGGGAGCCCGGACCAGCGCGTCGAGATCAAGCCCTCCTTCCGCGACGGCGGTCGCCGCTTTAGCCACGTATGGAGCGCGGAATCCAAGGCCAAGCCGGCGAAGCTCCTGTTCACCGGCCTGGTTGAGTTGGCACGGCGTTGGGAAGGAATGACGCACCTGCCCGTCCAGGTCTATCGGCTCGCCGAACGAGTCGGCCATCCGTTCCATGACCTGGTGGATGCGCGGAATGTTGGAGTTGGCCGAGCATATAAAGGCGATGAAGCACTCCCAGGGCTCCTGACGCAGTACGCGTAAGCCGGGATACCTGTCGACCATGGCGGCCACCCGCTGGTCCTGGGTTATCTCGCCGTAGATCTCTTCCAGGTCGTCGTCCAGCCGGAAATAGCTGCGGAGGAGAGGGACCAGGGACGCTTCAGGCCAAGGTTCGCTGTGGAACTCGACCTTGTGGCCCTTCTGCCTGATCCTTAAGTGGTTGGCGCGGACGACGCCGGTGAACCACTCTTCTTCCCTTCGCCACCGATGGGCCTGGCCGCTCTCCAGGCTGGCGGTGAGGTCGAAGGGCTGTTCAGGGTCTAGCCACACGGTTTTCACCAGTCCATTCGGCAGCCAACGCGCCCACCGTGGCAATGCTGCTGGGTCTGAGTGTGCAGGGCGGGATGGAGTCCAGGAAGGACTTCCCATAGGAGCGGCCTGTAATCCGGCGGTCCAACACCACGATTACCCCCTTGTCTCCCTTACTCCTGATTAGTCTGCCGGTGCCCTGGCGGAACCTCAGCACCGCCTGGGGTACGGAATAATCCCGGAACGGCTCGGCGTACTGGTCCGACCTCGCCTTGACTATTGGGTCGGTTGGGACCTGGAACGGCAGACGGGTCAAGACCAGCGCCTTTAGCGTGCCGCCGGGCAGGTCGACGCCCTCCCAAAAACTGCTCGTACCCAGGAGCAGGCTGCTGGGGTTTTCAGCAAATCGGGTCATAAGCTGCTGGGGCGGACCGTCTGTGCCCTGGGCCAACACCTGGATTCCCTCGGCGGACAGCGGTTCCCGCACCCGGTTGCTTACTGACCGAAGGGCGGAATAGGACGTGAACAGCGCCATTGTCCGCCCTCCCACTGACCGGGCCAGGTTGATGAGCACCTGGGCAAGAGCGCCCGTGTAGCCTTGGTCGTTTGGAGGGGGCATGTCGTCGGGGATGAGCAGCATTGCCGCTCTCTGATAATCGAACGGTGAGCCAACCAATAGCTCGCCGCTCTCCTCCGGGACCCCCGTCCTGCTGCGGAAATAGTCGAAACTCCCGCCAGTGCTGAGGGTCGCACTGGTCAGCACCACGCTCTCCTTTTTTGAGAAAAGCTGCTCGGTAAGAATGGCCCCCACATCCAACGGTGCGGAGTGGAAGCTTATTTCCCCCCTCGACGGGTTGCGGGATATCCAGAGGATACTCTGGTCTTTGTGGGACCCCAGGATTTGGTCGAGATCGTCTCTCAGGCTTTCCAGGTTGTCCCCCACGGACGACGCCTCAGACAGCAAAGCAGGCTGGTCGGCGGCGGTTGGCAGGGCGGTGGTGTCGAGGAATTGCCGCAGCCGTGACACGGCGTTCAACGCGTTGCCCAGACCGACCTCCAGGTTTTCCCTGGCCAAGGAGATGTCGGACCAGATTTCCTGCGTTCGCATCTGCCGGGTGAGCAGCAACTGCGACGCCTCGTTGGACCCCCCGGAATTTTGTGCATTCAGTAGCCGTTCCGCCGCCGCCAAGAGCCGCGCCCACAGGTTTCTCAACCTTGGAGGACCGGTCTCGACGCCGGATACGACGCTCTCCGCCTCTTCGCGAATGGCGGACGCCAATCCCTCCCCGCGGAGAGCGGCCCGAACTCCGTTGGTCAGCCTTCCCTGGGTGTCCAGCAGATCGTCAACCCGGTCCGCGGTTACCTGGAAACCCAACTGGGACGTGGCCTCGTCTTCAAGGTTGTGCGCCTCGTCGATAACCAGGTATTGATAATCGGGAATTACGCCGCCGCCCCGGACGAGGTCCGCCATGAGCAGGGCGTGATTGACTACCACGATGTCCGCCTGGTCGGCGCGTTCCCGTGCGGCGCGAAGGAAACATGGGCTGCCGTCACGCTGTCCCGGACAGTGGCCGCGGTCTGATGCGGAGACACGGCTCCAGGTGAACGCATCGCGTCCGGAAAGGTTGATCTCGCTGCGGTCCCCTGATGCAGTTTCTTGGAGCCACACCGCGGTCTTACCCAGCAACCTGGCGTCGTCGACGCTCGGGCTGTCGCCCCGGGCAAGTTGGTCCCACCGGCGCAGGCAGAGGTAGTTGCTCCGGCCCTTCAGCAGAGCGGCCTGCACGGAACCGGGTGAGATCACGCCCTCACCCTCCAGCACTTCGAGCAGGGCCGGGATGTCCTTGGTCAAGAGCTGCTCTTGCAGGTTGATGGTGTTGGTGGAGATGACGACTCGTTTTCCTTTGGATGCCGCGAACAGCGCTGCGGGGAGAAGGTAGGCCATCGACTTGCCGACCCCGGTCCCGCCTTCGACAACCAGGTGGCGGTCTCCGTAGATGGCTTCAGTGACGGCGGCGAGCATCTCCTCCTGCTCTGGCCGGTTTTCGAATCCCGGGAAAACAGAGGCAAAGGGGCCTTTGGACCCAAGGAAGTCCCCGATCTTGGAAGGGTCCACGGAAGCGGCGTTGCCGTCGGCGCGGCGTTTTTCCGGCCGGCTCAGCCTAGCCCCCAGGTTTTCGCGGTCGAGCCCGGTGAGGCCGAAAGCGGACAGGCCACCGCCGGAGCCTCCTTCCAGACCTCGGAAAACCGGCGTCAAGGACCAATTGCTCCGGTGGGCCAAACCCGCGATGTACCCCGCAAGTCCGGGGTCCAGGACAGCCGCCCGCCTTACCAACGCCAGGAAGATCCCCTGGGTGGCTTTGGCGTCGCTCAACGCCCGGTGGGGGTCCGAGTGGTCTATGCCGAAGAACTCGCTCAGGTAACGAAGGGAGTACTGCATACTGCGGGGCAGCAGCATTGAGGCCAGATCCCACGTATCGTAGGCGGGATTGTCCAGGGGTACACCGTGGGAGGCCAGGAAGTTTAGATCGAAGGTGACGTTGTGCCCAATCACCGGGCAGTCGGCCACGAAATCGGCAACCCTGTCTGCAACGGAGCTGAAGAATGGAGCCCGGCGAACCTGGCTGGGGGAAATGTGTGTCAACCTCTGGATGTGTTCAGGGATAGGGCGTCCGGGGTTAACAAAGGTCTGGAGCGTGTCCAAGACCTCGTCCCCTTGGAATTTGACGGCCCCGACCTCCATGATGGTGTCCCGGGTCGAGTCCAGCCCCGTAGTTTCCAGGTCGAGGGCGACGCACACCTGTTCAAAGGGTGAAATAGCCGACGCCTCGATAGACGTTAAGGAAGACATTCTGAAGGAGGACCTCCCCGCCCTACGCCGTTGACCCCTGCACCGTTAGCCAGTAAAAGGTTGTAGCCGCCCAGTCCGCAGACCCACCGCCGGATAGAACGACCCCGAATGGAGGGCCTTCAAAAATTCCGCCTCGTTGTTGATGTCGTCCCGGAAGGCAGTGACGAACTTACCGAGTCCGTGCACCGAATGGGCGTCGCTGCCGCCGGTCAGCGGCATCTGGAGGGTTTCGGCAACCTTGAACGCGAATTCGTTTTCATTGTCCGCCGTGCCGCCGTTGGCGACCTCTACCGCGTCCACCAGTTTGAACACCGGATGTTCCAAGGCTTGTTCCGGCTGCTCCGGGAGCGGCTCCGACATCGAGGGATACAACAGCGGTCTAGCGGGCCGGGGCCTGCTCAGCACGGCCCGGAAAGGGTGCGCGCTTACAACGAATCCGCCCGCCCCCCTGGCTGCCCTGCTCAGATTCTCCGCTTTATGGAATCCGGCCTGGTACTCGTCCATTCCGAAAGCGAGCATGTGACCCAGGTCCGTTTCAACTTCCATGGCCCTGACCAGCACCACACTATGGAGGCTGGCGAACCGGCGGAATTCATGCCTGTCCCACGGCCCGCTGTGTTCGGTGATGCAGAGGCCGCGAAGGCCAAGCCGGTCGGCTTCCAGTATCAGGTCTTCTGGGGATAGATTACTGTCGCTGCTGCCTTTGGTGGTGTGGATATGGAGGTCAAAAAGTCTTGCCATGGTTGCGTTAAGCTGCTGGCTGGAATCCGTCAACCCGCAGCTTTTCAAGTTTATAGGCCATCACGGCCCCAGTCAATGGCGCGCATTCAGTCCCAAGGGTCGAAACTCGTCTGAGAGATGTCCATTTTCCACATAGGGCATCCGGAATAGTACCGTCTCCAGTGGGAATACGGGTGGTTGAAGCCACTCTTCAAGGCACATATACTCCCCGCGTAAACTCCGAAAAATGACCGGGAGGCGGCAGGTATGAAATTTGGACTGTTTATGATGCCCGTGCATCATCCCACCAAAGGGTTGCCCCGCACCATTCAAGAGGACATGAACACGGTGATCAAGGCCGACGCTCTGGGCTTGGACGAAGCCTGGATCGGCGAGCATTTCACTATCCCCTGGGAAAACCTCCCCGCTCCCGACTTGTTCATCGCCCAGGCCTTCGCCAGGACCCGGAACATCAAGCTGGGCACTGGAGTCGTTCTCCTTCAGTTGCACGACCCCAGGGACCTGGCTCACCGGATCGCCATGCTGGACCACCTGAGCGACGGGCGGTTCTATTTCGGCGTCGGCACCGGCGGCGTTCCCACCGAGTTTGAATTGTTTGAAGTGGACGAGGAGAAGCGCCACGCCAGGGCTGCGGAGGTCGTTGACGCGGTGCTGAAGATTTGGGAGTCCGACGGCACATTGGACTACCAGGGCGAATTCCACCAATTCAAGTCACCCTCTCCGGTGGCCCCGGAGGTGGGGTTGGGTCTGTGGCTGAAGCCCGCCACGTCGCCACATCCGCCCATAGCCGTGGCCGGGGTGAGCCGCAACTCTTCGACCATCGAGTGGGCTGGGGAGAACGGATGGATCCCTCTCACCACCGATATCCTGCCGCCGGAGTACATTCCCACTCACTGGGAGGCTTACACCAGGGGCGCCGCCAAGACCGGCAAGGTGGCTGACCGCCGCGATTGGCGGGTGTGCGTGAGTATGCATGTAGCGGAGACCACCGAGGAGGCCCGGAGGCAAGTGCTGGAGCACGGCATGGCCCGCACCTACAACGAGTACTTCTTCCCGCTGTTTCGGACCCTGGGGTTCTTCAACATGATTAAGTCCGATGAGTCGATGCCCGACGAGGCGCTGACGGCGGAGTACATGATGGACAACCGTTGGATCGTGGGCGACCCGGATTTCTGCGTGCAACAGATCAAGAAGTTGTACGAATCTTCGGGAGGGTTCGGCACGCTGCTTCTTCTGAGCCAGGACTGGGAACCGCCGGAGATCGGTCTGAACTGCCTGGACTTGTTCGCAAATCACGTGGCCCCTCAACTCAGGGAGCTTATCCCGCCCGCCCCGTAAGGGCCGCTTTACCCCCGCAATACAGGGCTATCCCCAAGCCTTCCTTCGGTGGGAAGGGTTAAGTAACAATCTCAAAACTAGGCTTCCCCAACGTCTCCCCCTTTCGGAAAAGGGGGATTAAGGGGGATTTCCCCTCTGCCCAAGCCTGCTGGTTCAGTTTTGAGATAGATACTAAGCCCCGGCTTCCGCCAGCTCAGGAAACCGGTCCAAAGGTAACACCTCACCCGTGGCCTCGAAGTGGTCTACAAGTTGCCGGATGTCGTCGGGGACGGACCGAGTGACTCCCGACTCCGCATCGTAGCCAACGTACACCACCTCCATCGTGGTCAGGAGGGTGTCCGAACTCTCCGGGTATATTTCCATATCCAGAGTGATGCTCGTATCGCCTATGCGGGAGACACGGACGTAAATCTCGATGACGTTGTCGACACGCGCCGGGGCTTTGTATTCTATCAACGCCCTGACGGTGGCAACGTCGAAGTAACCCCGCTCGGCAACCCGGTAGATGCTGAAACCCAGGTTGCGAAAGTACTCCGATTGGCCGATTTCCATGTAGTCCATGTACTTGCCGTTGTAGACGATGCCTTGGGCGTCGCACTCCATCCAGCGGACGCGTAGCGTGGTGTGGAACTTGAAGTCGTTTTTGGCCATCGGAGGGTTGCGAGTCCTTTAACTTGCCTTTCCAACCGCCCCGTCATGTCCGAAACCCAAAGACGCCAGGTACTTCAGGTCTTCGGGGCAAAGGTTGGCCGTCTCGAGAAGGTCCGGCCTTCTTTCGAAGGTGCGGCGCAGCGACTGACGCCGCCGCCAACGGTCTATTTCCGCATGATGGCCTGAGAGTAGCACGTCAGGGACAGTCATGCCCCGTAATTCCGCGGGCCGGGTGTAGAGGGGGTGTTGGAGCAGGCCCGAGGTGATGGAGTCCTGGGTTACGTTTTCGTGAGACCCAACCACGCCGGGGACCAGCCTGGACACCGCATCTATCAGGACCATCGCAGCCAGCTCGCCCCCCGTCAACACATAGTCGCCGATGCTGACTTCACGGGCGTTGAAGCACTGTTTCACACGTTCGTCGATACCGGCGTAATGGCCACAGACGAGGACGATTTCCGGGAACGCCGCCAACTCGTCCACCAACGACTGGTCCAAGACCTGCCCCTGGGGAGAGGTAATCAAGACAGGCGCGTCGGGGAAGTGGGAGCATGAGGAGGACAGAACGGCTTCCACAGCCTCTATCACTGGTCCCGGTTTCATCACCATGCCCGGACCGCCTCCGAATTGATAGTCGTCGGCGGTGCCGTGGACGTCATGGGTGTAGGTCCGGATATCGGTGATTTCGACCGAGATAAGACCCCGCCGCTGGGCCTGTCCTAACATACTGGCCTGTAGGGGGGCCTCTATGATCTCCGGGAAGAGGGTGAGGACATGGAACCGCATGGGTCAATGATACAGGAAACCACGGCCTCGCCCAAAGACTCGCCTTTTTCAGGTATGGGGGTCTAGCTAACAGCCGCCGGGGAAGGCGCGGGAGCCTCCAACTTGTTGACGAATGATTCCCCGCCTTTCATCACCATCTTGATCCGTTCCCGGTCCCGCAATACTGAGATGTTGCGCAGCGGGTCGCCATCTACGACCAGCAGGTCTGCCAATTTCCCCGCCTCGATGGTGCCGATTTCCTTCTCCAGGCCGCAGCATTCCGCCGCCCAGCCCGTGGCTGCCTGGATGCCCTGCATCGGCGTCATGCCGCGGTCGATCAGAAGCTCTATCTCCCGGGCGTTGTCACCGTGGACATATCCGCCGGCATCCGTGCCGGCCACGACTTTGACACCTGCCGCCAACGCCTGGTGAAGGCTCTCCCGGTGGATGTCCAGCAAAGCCTTGGCCCGCTCTACCATGTGGGGGGCGCTGACGGTGGAGTGGAAGTCGTAAATCTCGAACGTGGGAACGAAGAACGTTCCCTTGTCGGCCATAATCTTGACCAGGTCGGGGTCGGCGGCCAGGTAACAGCCATGTTCAACCGAGCCGACCCCAGCCTCGACGCACATGCGCAAGCCAGGCCCGCCGACGGCATGGCACATGGTGCGGCGCCCCAGGGCCGCGGACTCCTCGACCAGCGCCTTTACTTCGCCGGGCCCGAATTCGATATCCATGGGTCCGTGTCCGGGACGGGAGCTGGCGCCGCCTGTAGTGGCGAATTTTATTACGTCTGCTCCTACGCGGGCCATCTCCCTTACCTTGGCTCGGACGGAGTCGGGGCCGTCCGCCACACCGGCCGGGGTGTTGGGGTCAAAATTGTAGGCGTTGTGGTGGCCCGAAGGAGCAACCCTGTCCGCCAGCCCGCCCGTGGGAGAAATTATGCCGATGGATAGGACTAATCTTGGCCCGGTGATCAATCCCTGTTCCACCGCGGTCTTGAATCCCGCGTCCAGTCCTCCCGCCTCCCGTAGGCAGGTGTATCCGGCGGCAAGAGTGTCCTCTATGGCTTTGGCGGTGCGCAGGTAACCGAGAGACATGGGCTCGTCCAGGCCCCAACGGCTCATCAAGGTGTAATCCTTGGAAGCCAGGTGGTCATGGCAGTCGATCAGCCCCGGAAGCACGGTCATACCGGAGACATCCACGACTTCCGTGTCGATTGGCCAACTCAAGGCCGCGCGGGGTCCGACGGCCTCGATACGGTTTCCGTTGACCAGTATCGCCGCGTCGTTCATTACCGGGCCGCCGGTACCGTCGATCAGATTGCATCCCACCAACGCCTTCATGGGATCACCTCCGCTGCAGGTTGTGATTGGGGTCCAAGTTTGGGGTTTAGAGGCGCTATTAGAGCGCATCTAGCACGAGTTGCCGGAATGCGGTGATGCTAAGTTACGCCCTTAAACCTTGTCAAGGTAATTGAGCGGGAGGCGCCCCGCCGGGGTCCGCGTGGATTTACGGGGCGAATGCCGGGGCGCATTTCCGCCAAAAGATGGGATGGGATTCACAGCAGCTAGATGCCATATTTGGCTATAATTTAAGGACTCACCCAAGCAAAATGGCGCTTGGTGAAGTACGTGGTCGAGATCACTTTTGAATTGAGCGGCAGACAGATGAACGTTGCTACGCGCTCCCCCAGCATGGTTCTACTTCTATCGGCGATCTGTTTGATGATCGCCGCATCGGGTTGCTTTGGCTCAGGCGGATCAAGAATTGCCTACATCTCCACCCTTGGAGGGGACCCCGAAGTCGCGCTGCTCCATAGCGAGGCCGGGGAAATGGCGCCCCTGACCAGCAACGTCGGCGAGGAGTCGGACCCCAGGTGGTCCCCGGACCGGAAGTTTGTCGCCTTCGTGTCCGGCAACACGGGAGAACTTGAGATCAACCTGGCTGACCCAAAGGGCGAGACCGTTACCAGGTTAACTCATAGCGAGGGCGACGACATGGCTCCCCGATGGTCTCCCGACGGGTCGCGGCTGGCGTTCATCTCGAACCGGGACGCTCAGCCCGAGATTTATCTGATGGGCGCCGACGGGTCCAATCCGACCAGAGTGACCACAAATCACACTCACGAGCGGATGGGCGATTGGTCGCCTGATGGCCTATGGCTGGTCTTCTACAGCCTTGGCGGAGAGTCGGAGCAAGGCCTGTGGCTGAGGAACCCCGATGGCGTCAACCTGGTACGCCTGACCGATGGTGACGACACCGCTCCGTTCTGGTCTCCGGACGGGCGGCACATCGCATTCGTGCGGGGCCACGACGAGGAAGCCGATATCTTCGTGGTGACTAGGCATAAGGGCGGCAACTGGTACGATCAGCCTGAGATAAGCCGTCTAACTCACGACCAAGAGGACGATCTGTCCCCGGTATGGTCTCCAAATGGGAAGTCAATCGCTTTCGTTTCCCACCGCGACGGCAGGGCGGAGATATACACTATGCATCCCGACGGGTCGGAACAACGCCGACTGACCAGCAACGAAGCCGACGATTACTCCCCCGTATGGTCCCGGGACGGCAGTCGTATCGCCTGGGTGTCCAGGGTGTACGGCGCTGGGGAAATATTCGTGATGGATGCCGACGGGGCGAACCAACTTCGGCTGACCAACAACATGGCCGAGGACCACTCACCGAGGTGGTAATCTCTCCGCGCGCTAAGAAACTGTCTCAAAACTGAACGAACAGGCTTAGGCAGAGGCGAAATCCCCCTTAATCCCCCTTTTGCGAAAGGGGGAGACATTTGGAAAGCCTCGTTTTGAGATAGTTTCTAAGGAAACTTGCACACCGACGCGCCGCCTCGACTAGCCCGCTTCGACCTGGAGTGCTACACTCCGACTGCTCCGAACAAGGCCAGGTTCGGCCCACTCTTATTATGTAGGTCTGTTCCTGCCCAATGGAATACGCGCGCATCGCACCCATGATGGGACGGCTCTGGTCACCTATCGCCGCGGTCACCAGCCAGTGGCAGGGAAAGGCCAACGTGCAAATCGCCGTGGCCATCGCGGGGGCATCCATCGTCCCAGATATGCCCCGGGTGGTGGCGCAGATATATAAGACCAATCTCAGCCATGACCTCATCTACTCCAGCGGCGCGTTCGCCCTGAATTTCCTCCGGCTCGACCGCCTCGATTGGATCAAGGACTTCGGGATGGTGTCGGGCAGGGACCATGACAAACTGGCGGGAGTGGGGCATCGCCCCGGGCCAACGGGCAGCCCGGTATTGGACCAGTGCTGGGGCTACCTTGACTGCCGCGTCGTCAACGCGATGGACGGCGGAGACATGACCTGTTTCCTGGCCGAAGTGCTGGATGGAGAGATGTTGAGTGATGGCGAACCGCTTTGGTGGCGCGACGCCCGCCGCACGATCCCCGACGAATGGAACCAGGAATGGGACCGAAAGATCACGGGGGAGATCGAGCTTTCCAGAAAACGCATGGCCGAGATAGACCCTAAGCCCTGGAAACCGTCCCTATAGCCCGAACGGGCGAATAACACCGGTGCGGATGGCGCCATGAACGACACACAAGGGTTGATCCAGAGGATACACGACTCTCCTCAGCAAACCGTGCTGGCTGTTGCCGGCGCGGGAAGCCAGGCGGTTGCGTGGCTTCTCGGCGTGGGCGGCGCATCCCGGACCCTGCTGGAAGTCGTAGTTCCCTACGGTTCCCAGTCGATGATCGAGTTGGTTGGGCACGAGCCAGCGCAGTTCGTCTCGGCGGAGACGGCCAGGGACATCGCTTCAGCCACCTACCGGCGTTCGTTGCGGCTGCGGGAAGGGACTCCACCTGTGTTGGGACTAGGCTGCACCGCGACTATCGCAACCGACCGCACCAAGCGCGGCGAGCACCGGGCGCACGTCGCCACCTGGGACGAGAACCATGTTTCCACCTACTCCCTGCTACTCGACAAAGGGAGGCGTGAACGGGCCGAGGAAGAAGAGGTTGTTAGCCTGCTGGTGCTTCAGGCATTAGCGGAAGCCTGTGGTATCGAGGCCGAGTTGGAGTTGGGACTTAGCGATGCGGACGACTTGGTGGTGGTCCACGAGAACCATCCCGACGCCCTGGATCGCCTGTTGTCCGGGTCCGCCGGAAGCGTAACCGTGTACCCCGACGGCCGGATGGCGGTTGATGAGCCGGTCCATGCCGCGCTTCTCCCGGGCTCTTTCCGGCCGGTGCACGAAGGGCACCGGCAATTGGCTCGCACGACGTCGGAGATGTTGGGCGCCGACGTGTATTACGAACTCTCTGTAGTAAATGTGGACAAACCGGCCCTGACACGCGAAG
The DNA here is from genome assembly GCA_965197545.1 of Dehalococcoidia bacterium. Lineage (GTDB taxonomy): Bacteria > Chloroflexota > Dehalococcoidia > Lucifugimonadales > UBA3495 > CATOSP01. Next base: position 189,768 of record CBDANJ010000007.1, on the reverse strand, counting down.
AAGTCGAGCAAAGGCTGCGGCAGTTTGCCGGATCTGGGACCGTGGCGCTCACCAGGGCCGAGACGTTTCACAAGAAGTCGGCCCTCTTCCCTGGTTGTCCTTTCGTCATAGGATGGGACACGGCGGTAAGGCTGGTCGCGCCCCGTTACTATGGGGACGACGAAACTGCGATGCTCACGGCTTTGGCCGAGATGTGGGCGAGGGGTTGCCGGTTCCTGGTAGCCGGGAGAAGGGAAGGAGACTCTTTCCATACCCTCGCCGACGTGCCGGTGCCCCAGGGCTTCGCACCCCTGTTTCAAGAGGTCCCCGAATCCGCATTCCGAAACGACATCTCCTCTAGCGAGCTGCGCGGCCAAGAATCCTGAGAGGGACTGACTGGACCTACCTGAAGGCCGTCATCCCGATAGACTCATCAGACCCGTCCTAATCCAAGCCCATATCTGTATTTCGTAGACTCGCCTGTCGGTAAGATAGGTGAATGGCGGGAGTCAAGCGAAGAGTCTACGAAATCCTGGAGGTTGCCGCGCCCGGTGACCACGTTAGCCGCGCTTGTGACGTGTTCCTCGTTTCCCTTATCTGCGCCAACATCCTGGCTCTAATCCTGAGCTCGGTTAAGAGCGTCAAGGACACCGCTCCTGAGGCGTTTTTTGCGTTCGAAGCCGTCTCGGTAGGAATTTTCACCCTTGAATACGTGCTTCGGGTCTGGTCCTATACCGAAGAGCCCCGGTATTCCAGTCCTGTGAGCGGCCGAATCAAATTCATACTCTCACCCATCCAATTGCTCGACCTGCTGGCGATTTTGCCCTTTTTCCTCGCCGCGTTCGTGGGTGTAGACCTGCGCGCGCTGAGAGCGGTAAGGCTGCTGGCCAGGGCAGCGCGATTGAGTCGTTACTTTACCGGGCTCCGCACGTTGGGAAGCGTCCTATGGGCCAAGCGTTACGAGTTGTTCACCGTCATGCTGGTGCTGGTAGTGCTACTGGTCTTAGCGTCATGTCTCATGTACTTCGCCGAGCACGAAGTCCAACGCGAGGCGTTTTCCAGCATCCCGGCGGCCATGTGGTGGACCATCGTCACCTTGACCACCGTGGGTTACGGCGATGTCTTCCCCATCACGTCGGTGGGGAGGATTCTGGCCGGGTTTATCGCAATTCTCGGGATCGGCTTCTTCGCCCTGCCCGCGGGGATACTGGGGTCCGGGTTCCTGGAGGAAGTACAGCGGCGGCAGGTAGGTCCCAGGATTTGCCCCCACTGCGGCCTGGAAATCGTGGATCAGCCGCCTACTTGACGATATATTCCTTCCATAATATACTCTCGCGGGAGATGACATAAAGTGGGAGATGAGGTAAAGATGAGAGTGGTTTCCAAGTGTATTAACACGTTTGTTCGAGGATGGCTGGGAACCGCAACCCTGTTGGCTGCGTTGGCGCTTGTGGCTTCCGCTTGTGCCGGAGCTCAAGGGTTGCCGGGTGAAACAGGTCCGTCCGGACCTGCCGGTCAACAGGGTTCTCAGGGTCCTCAGGGTGAGGCAGGCGCCCAGAGTCAGGCTGGCGCCCGTGGTCAGGCCGGCGCAGCCGGCGCCCCGGGCCTGCAGGGTCCCGCAGGCGAGACAGGTCCCAAGGGCGAGGCCGGCCTACGTGGTCAGGCTGGCGCAGCCGGCGCCCCGGGCCCGCAGGGTCCCAGAGGCGAGGCAGGTGAACCGGGCGCCGCGGGTGGGCCGCGGGGAGCCGTAGGTCCTAGAGGAGCCTCTGGTGAAAGGGGCCCCGTCGGCCCGGAGGGTGTTCGGGGAGAACAAGGGCCTCGAGGACTCAAAGGAGACACTGGAGATCCAGGTGGACCCCAAGGACCGCAGGGAGCCCAGGGTCCAACCGGGCCTCAAGGGTCCATTGGAGCCCGCGGTGAAAAGGGCGACACTGGCCCGGAAGGCGGCCAGGGAATCCGGGGTGAAGCCGGAGAGCAAGGACCAAATGGTCCAGCGGGCGCCCAGGGACCCGAAGGAGAACAAGGAGAGGCGGGAGTAAAGGGCTCAGCCGGTCCTCAGGGGGCTAGAGGGTCCACAGGAGCGCAAGGACCGGCAGGACTGCGCGGGGCGGCAGGACCTAAAGGAATCCAAGGCCCTCACGGCCCTCAGGGTGTGCGGGGTGAATCAGGAATTTCCGGTGTGGAAATCGCTACCACGGCGAGTGCGTCAAGCAGTGATGATAAGACCGAAACGGCGACCTGCGACGTCGGCAAGAAACTGTCTGCCATCTCTGGTGGAGCCATGCTGTCCGGTTCCACCGGGGGCAATGTTGCCATAGTGGAATCGCGCCCCACCGGCGTGCCGGGGGAGGTCCCTTCAGCTTGGAGGGCTAAGGCCATAGAGGCCAACGCGAACTCCGGAAGCTGGGTGCTCACGGTCTACGCGGTATGCGCCAAGGTTAACTAGAACTTCGGCAAGGAAATTTGAGGAAACCACGACCTGAAAGGTTTAGGGCCGGACCGCTAGAGCGGTTCGGCCCTGTTCTTTGTACGGATAATGCTCCGACCCTGTCCCCGGAATGCCTTGCACGTTCGCCTAACTCCCTCGCTACTCCACTCCAGTCCCGCATGGTGTCCAACCACCTGCATTTAAAAAATGATCTGACGAATAGCGCCAAAGACTCTAATGACAATTTCTATGACTTTAGTGTCTAACGAGCAGGTGACGATCACCGCTGTTGCCAACACCGCTGACCACACGGACTTCACGGCCAGGGTCTTTCAATTCTCCCTCTCCCTGGAGGGAGAGGGCCGGGGTGAGGGCGGAATCCTTCGCGCCGACAACGGTTCCCTACGGCGGAAACGCCCTCGCCCTAACCCTCTCCCAGTGGGAGAGGGAACTTTTTTTCGAGAATCAAAAGACCCCGACTTCATCAACGCCTGAATTGACACCCTAAGTAGCCGATGCTATATTGGGGACGCCCAGCGAAGCCTGCTCGAAACCGGTCATACCATCTCACGAATCATCCCATAATTATGACGTATAGCGCTGGTTTCCTTCTTCAGGCCTTCGATTCAACTGTATTCGCCGAGAATTGGACGGCGGTAGCCATCTCCGCTATCGTGGCCATAGCGGCCATAGGCGGCATGTTCGCCGCATCCCAGGTCCTCTCTTCCCGCAGGCACTCGGACATCAAGCTGACCCCCTACGAGTGCGGCATCCCTCCCACCAGCTATTCTTGGTCCAATATTAGCGTCAGGTTTTACATCTTTGCGATCCTGTTTCTGATCTTCGATGTGGAAGCGGTGTTTCTCTTCCCCTGGGCGGTGATATTCATCAAGCAGCAGGCGTTGGGCAACCCGGTACCCTTCTACGCAATGATGCTCTTCCTTGGAGTCCTCTTCTTTGCAATAGTTTACGCCTGGAAAAAGGGGGCCTTAGAGTGGCAGAAATAATCATGGGAACCGGGAACCAGCCCGGGCCCAGCTTGCTCAACCAGACCTCCGGCATGATGCCCGGCGTCATAACGACGACCACCGAGCAGCTCTTCGCCATGGCGCGCAAGTCCTCGTTGTGGACCATGACCTTCGGGTTGGCGTGCTGCGCCATCGAGATGATGTCCACATACATGGCCCATCACGACTTCGACCGGTTCGGCGTGGTCACCTGGCCCTCGCCCCGCCAGTCGGACGTGATGATCGTTGCCGGCACGGTGGTCAAGAAGATGGCCGAGCCGTTGAGGCTTCTGTACGACCAGATGCCCGAGCCCCGCTGGGTAATCGCCATGGGAAGCTGCGCCACCAACGGGGGGCCCTACTACCGCTCCTATTCCGTGGTCATGGGAGTCGACCACATTGTGCCGGTCGATGTCTACGTTCCGGGTTGCCCACCACGGCCGGAGGCGCTGCTGTACGGAATTATTAAACTGCAAGAGAAAATTATGCAGGACGCTAAAGCCAGTGGCCGAAGCCGATAGCAACCAGTCAGAAGATGCCCCTGAGGACGTCCTTTCCGGCCTGAGCCAGCCCAAGCGAGAGTTCCTCGAGTTGGTTGTCGGCCTTCTCAAGGACTTCGACCCACAACCGGGAGTCCTCGACGACGTTCCCCAGTTGGCTGTACAGCCTGGGGATACCCTCCAGGTCTGCGAACTGATGAAGAACGCGCCAGGGATGGGAATGAGCCAACTCTTGTGCTTGGCGTGTGTGGACTATGAAGAGTATCTGCAGCTCGTCTACATCCTCCACTCCCTGGAACCCGAAAGAACGCTGGCCATCAAGACCGACGTGACCTACGAGCAACCTACCCTGCCTTCGGTTACATCCGTTTGGCGGGCCGCGGAATGGTATGAACGGGAGGCGCACGACCTGTTTGGGGTCTATTTCGACGGTCATCCGGGTCTGAGTCCGCTGCTCCTTTACGAGGGATTCGAGGGTTTCCCGGGCCGCAAGGAATTTCCTTTCAATGACTACCAGGAGTTCTAGGGTAGGTTGGAGCAATTGGTGCTGACAGCTCGAGTAACCTGGGACGAAGACCGTTTCGTCGCCAGGGTCGATTCCCTTCCACTGGAGGGGACGGGCGAATCAGTGAAAGAGGCGCAGGACGAACTGATCCTGGCAATGAGGGTCTGGATCGAGTCCAACGATGGCACAGACACTCTTGCTCCCGCCTTGGCGGATGCCGGGTTCCCTGGAGTCGAAGAGGATACGGAGTTGCAGTTGGAGTTTGTCGAGTGAGGCCCGTGCTGGTCTTGCACAGGCCAGCGCGGCCGCGATGACGACGGGGTCATCAGCGGAGGGACGCTCCTACGACCGTGTGGTCTACCAGATAGAAGAGTCCTGGTCGGGGCCGACCTGCCAGGCGTTTTGTCCCGAGTTGGACATGGTGGGATTCGGCGACTCGGCAGAGGAGGCTAGATCGGCCCTGCGTTCGCAAGTTATAGGTTACCTAGAAGACTGCGACCAGATGGGTGTACTGGAAGACGTGCTCATAGACGCTGGGTTCTACGACGATGGCGAGGTCTGGATGAGTAACCTCGTGACTCCGGTGGGAGACCCGCTAATTCGCTTCCTCGGAAGGCCTGCCGACCCGGACGACAGGATTTAAGGCGGAGTTCGAGACAGAGCATACCGGGCGACCCCGGAAGGTTGACATAATGGCCGAAGCTACCCCGGAAATTGTAAGTGCCCAACCCCGCGGCGAACCCGTGGAGATGCTCCTCAATATGGGCCCGCAGCACCCGTCTACCCACGGTGTCTTCCGGTTGGTGTTGTGGGTGGACGGCGAAAAGATCACGCGGGCCGAGTCGCATATCGGCTACCTGCACAGGGGCTCGGAAAAGTTGTGCGAGGGCGAGCAGTACCACCAGATCATCACATTGTTCGACCGGCTGGACTACGTCGCCAACTTCAACAATGAGCTGGCCTACTGCCAGGCGGTGGAAAAACTCATGGGCCTGACAGTGCCGGAACGGGCAGAGTACGTGCGCGTGATCCTGTGCGAGCTTAACCGCATCGCCAGCCACCTGCTCTTTGTCGCCACCATGGGCCTGGATGCGGGCGCGATGACGCCCTCCATGTTCTGCTTCCGGGGACGAGAACGGGTCCAGTCGCTTTTCGAAGCCATTTCCGGCGCCCGCATGATGCACAACTACTTTCGGGTGGGCGGCATCAAGGAGGACCTCCCCGGCAACTTCGAGCAGCTAATTGCGGACCTGCTGCCTTTGTTGCGGGAGGACGTTGAGGAGTCGGACAAGCTACTCACATTTAACGAGATATTCCTTGCCCGCCTGAAGGACGTCGGCGTTATCTCAACCGAAGACGCCCTGGACTTTGGCCTCACCGGCCCTTGTTTGAGGGCCTGCGGGGTTGACTATGACGTGCGGAAGGCCGAGCCCTACTCGGTCTATGACCGCTTCGACTTCGATGTCCCGGTGGGCTTGGACGGCGACTGCTGGGACCGGCATTACGTCCGGGTCCAGGAGATGTACGAGTCCCTGCGCATAATCGAACAGGCTTTGGAGCAAATTCCCGCTGGCAACGTTGCGTCTTCGCTGGGCCGCCGCCTGATCCGGCCACCAAAGGGTGAGGTCTACATGCGGGCCGAGAACCCCAGGGGAGAGATCGGGGTTTACGTGGTCAGCGACGGCACGGATAAGCCGTACCGCGTAAAGGTGCGGCCACCTTCCTTCTGCAACCTTTCGGCCATAGAGCACATGCTAAAGGACTCCTGGATCGCGGATGCCGTCGTGATTTTGGGGTCCCTGGACATCGTCCTAGGCGAGGTCGACCGGTGATCCTCTCACCTTCCCTGTTGGCGATTTCCCTGCTCAACTTCGTATGGATAGTCGTTGGGCTGTTGGTGATGTTCGTCTTCCTGTCGGTCGTGGTGCTGTCCCTCACGTGGCTGGAGCGGAAGGTGCTGGGCCGCCTCCAGCGGCGCTTGGGACCGACCCGTACTGGTCCAATGGGGTTGATGCAGCCGGTAGCCGACGCAATCAAGTTGGTGTTGAAAGAGGACATCATCCCCTCCGAGTCGGAGAAGGCGATTTTTTGGGTCGCGCCGGTGATAGTGGTGGTCTCCGCCTTCATGATCTGGGTCACCATTCCAGGCTCCCCGGACGCCGTGATCCAAAACCTGGAGTCGTTGGGACTCTTCTACATCATTGCCTTCGCCGTCGTGGGGATTCTGGGGCTGGTGTTGGCCGGCTGGGGTTCGGCGAACAAATACGGCACTTTAGGAGGTCTGCGCGCGGCAGCCCAGCTAATCAGCTACGAGATTCCGGTGATAATGGTGGTCATCGCCGTGGCCATGTTGGCCCAATCGATGAACATGAAAGAGATTGTTGCCCAACAGGCCCCCTACCCCTACGTGTTGATACAGCCTCTCGGCCTGGTGATCTTCTTCATCGCCGGGTTGGCCGAAGTGGGCCGGACACCCTTCGACATCTACTTCGCCGAATCGGAAATCGTGGGCGGGCCATTTGTGGAATACAGCGGGGCCCATTGGTCGGTCTTCTTCCTGGCGGAGTACGTTAACACCTTCGCAATTGCCGCCCTGACCGTGCTGCTATTCCTGGGAGGCTGGTCCGGTCCTTTCCTGGAAGGCAACTGGGACATTGTGTGGTTTTTCGTGAAGGTCTACGCTGTTATTCTTGTCATCTTCTGGATCAGGGGTACGTTCCCCAGGCTGCGCATCGACCAACTGATGGCCTTTGCGTGGAAGGTCATGGTGCCCCTGTCCTTCTACACCATCGTAATCACCGCCGTCTACATGTTCTACGGCTGGCCGGCCTGGAGCCTCACGCTAATGTCCGTCGCCGGATTGGTCGTAGTGGCGTGGCTGATCTACCGGCGGCTGGTCGGCCCGGCTAACCGCGTAGCGGAGATACGGGCAAGGCAACAGGCGCTTCAGGCAAGAAGGCAGGGAGCGGCTTAACTTGGTTTTGGCTTCACTCCCACTGATAAAATGACAGGTGGACCGTTTGACGGCTCTACAACCACTCTACGAGGGCAATTAACATGCTCTATAGCTTAAAGGGACTTCTCCTGACCTTCATATCCACGGTGAACGGGTTTCGCCAGCCGGTGACGCGCCAATACCCGTCTACCGGCAACCTCTTGAAGCGGAAGGCAGCGCCGACTCCGGTGCAACCGCGTTTCATGGGCTTCCCAGCCTTAACATGGGACGGGGAGGTGGGCGAACCTTTCTGCACCAGTTGCATGGTCTGCATCCGGAATTGCCCTACCCAGTGTATGTCGGCGAACATGATAGACAACCCTTTGCAGCAAGAGGGTAAGAGCCACCGGCGCAAGATTGTCGACACCTTCGAAATCAATCTCAACCGGTGTATACTGTGCGGGATTTGCGTCGAGGTGTGCAATTTCGACGCCATCGTGATGTCCCACGAGCATGAGATGAGCACCTATCAACGAAATGGAGACCGGGTGGACCTTCCCGCTCTCCTTCAGATAGGTCAGAAATTCCAACGAGACACCAACTGGATCCCGCCCACGGTACTGGCCAAACAGAAGCAGGAATCTGCCGCCGCCGCGAGCGACACACCCGTGGAGAGCGCTTGATCTTCACCAGCCCCGCGCGCCCGGGCGGTCTCAACCGTTCCAGGGCAATGATTGGGAAAGTCTGGAGCCGCCGATTTGGTGGCTCATATTTTGGTGGTCAGGGAATGCTTCGGAAAAATCCTATTTGTCCGAAGCACACGGCTGCAACTGTGCCAGTAACTAGAGTAACTGTCTCCAAACTGAACGAGCAGGCTCGGGCAGAGGGGAAATCCCCCTTAATCCCCCTTTCGCAAAAGGGTGAGACATTGGGGAAGCCTCGTTTTGGGATAGTTTCTAAGTACACAACGGCTGGCTTGGGCGGAAGGGCTCGGGTCCGGTAGACATGGCATGGTTCCTGTTCATCCTCCTATCAGTGGTTACCCTGGCCGGGGGGCTGGGAGTCGTCGTCACCAGAAACGTAGTCCATGCGGCCCTGGCCTTGCTGGTTTCTCTGCTGGCCGTGGCGGGAATTTACCTAGTGCTCTTCGCCGAGTTTCTTGCGCTGGTGCAGGTCCTCATCTATGGCGGGGCAATAGTCATCGTTCTCCTATTCGCCGTAATGCTCACGCGCTCTTCCGAGTACCCCAGGATATCGGACAACCGGCAGTGGCCCCTGGCCGCAGTGGCAGCCGTCGCACTGCTTGCGGTACTGGCGGCGTCCTTCTGGATTGCGCAACCCCAGTCTCAGGGACCTGAGAGCCCAGCCCTGAACGACCTGGCCAACTCCTTGTTCACCCGCTGGGCAATCCCCTTCGAGGTGGCTTCTTTGGTGCTGCTGGTGGCCCTGATAGGCGCGATTATCATCGCCCGCACCGGGGAGGACGAAAGCTAGACCGTGGTCCCTCTGGTGTACTTCCAGCTACTAAGCGCCGCCCTGTTCGTGATCGGCCTGTATGGTGTATTGGCCCGCCGTAGCGCCGTGCTCATCGTCATGTCCATAGAGCTGATGCTAAACGCCGTGAACATTAACCTGATCGCCGCCGCCGCGCACCTTGGCTACCGGTCCGTCGGTGAAGTGTTCGTCCACTTTGATGGACAGATCATCGCCATATTCATCATCACGGTGGCCGCAGCCGAAGTTGGCTTGGCCCTGGCAATCATTCTGAGAATGTACCGCAACCGGGCCACGGTGAACGTGGACGAGATTGATTTGATGCGATGGTAGACCTCCATCAAAATGCCGGAGTGACGATGCAGTCGAAACACCGCGACGGGCTGGACCGAAGGAGAGCCAGCCGATGACCTGGGCCTGGCTGATTCCCGTACTCAGCTTCGTAGCTGCGCCTCTGATCGTCGTGGCCGGACGCTGGCTGCCCGGCAAAGGCGCGTTTCTGGCTATTCTCGCTATTGCCGCCGGTTTCGGGATATTCTGGCTTGCCTTGTTCGGATTCATGGGCGCCACCACGGCAACCGACGGGTGCGCCAAGGTTATCTCGGCGGAAACCGGAGCCGAATCAGGGCCCCTTACCTGCCAATACGAAAAGACCTGGTTCAATGCGGGTCTGCCTGGGTCAGAGGGCAGCGTCGAGCTTACCTGGGGCATTTTGATCGATCCGGTGACCGTGGTGATGCTGGGCCTTGTGACCTTTGTCGCGCTAATGGTGCAGATTTACTCCATCGGGTACATGCGCGGCGATCCGCGGTTCGGTTGGTACTTTGCCGTACACGCCCTGTTTGCGGCGTCCATGTTGACCCTGATTTTGGCCGACAATTTCCTCCTCCTCTATGTATCCTGGGAGCTGGTGGGGGCTTGTTCCTACCTGCTCATAGGGTTCTGGCACGAGCGGCCCGCCGCCAGGGAAGCGGCCAAGAAAGCCTTCGTCGTGACGCGAATAGGCGATGTCGGTATGTTGGTGGGAATCTTGCTGATATGGCGCGAGGTAGGCAGCTTCGAGATGTCGGTAGCCTTCGAGGCGGTCCGCAGCGGGGCAATGGGCGAGGGCGTGACCACCGCCGCCGCGCTGCTGCTGTTCCTGGGAGCGATGGGCAAGTCGGCCCAGTTCCCGTTCCACGTCTGGCTCCCCGACGCGATGGAGGGTCCCACGCCGGTCAGCGCCCTGATCCACGCCGCAACTATGGTGGTGGCCGGGGTTTACCTGGTGGCGAGGGCTTTCCCGATTTTCGAGGCCTCCGGCTCTGCGTTGGTGGTCGTTGCCATCATCGGACTGGTCACCGCTCTGATGTCTTCCACCATCGCGTTGGTGTCTACGGACCTCAAACGAATACTGGCCTATTCGACCATCAGTCATCTGGGCCTGATGATGCTGTCCCTGGGGGCGTTTGGTTACACCGCCGCAATTTTCCATCTGCTGGCCCACGGATTCGCCAAGGCCCTGCTTTTCCTTGGCGCGGGCAGCGTTCTCCACAGCACCGAAGAGCAGGACATACGCAACATGGGCGGGTTAAGGAAGGTCATGCCCATGACTGCCCTTGTCTTCTCGGTAGGCGCTCTGTCCCTTGGGGGGATACCAATACTCTCCGGTTTTTGGAGCAAGGATGAGATCCTGCTGGCGGTGAGCCACAACCGGATGCCGGTGTTCATCGTGTTGACCCTTATCACCGCGTTCTTGAGCGCGTTGTACATGGCGCGGGCAATGTTCATTCCCTTCTTCGGGACGCTGCGCCGGGAGCAGGAACACGTACACGATGCCCCCGCGACGATGGCTGTGCCGATGTTCCTGCTTGCTATATTGGCAGTGGGGTTTGGATTCCTGGCCATCAATTGGCCCGGCGAATACATAGGTTTCGGTGGGTTCGTGTTCGACGATAAGCCACACGGGTTCGAGTTCGAGATATGGCTGGGAGCGCTGTCGATAGCGCTGGCCGTGGGAGCGTTCCTGTTGGCCTATTTGTTCTACTTCCGGCGGGCGTTCTCGCTGGATGGGATTCGGAATTCCCTGTCCGGGCTGGTCCGGGTGGTCGAGAACAAGTACTACTTCGACGAGGTCTACCAATGGACCATAGACCGGGTCGTATTGGTGTTTTCCAACTTCATCGGCCTATTCGACCGGGTAGTGGTCAACGACGTGGCGGTTAACGGGCCTGCCAACACCGTACGCCGCTTGGGGATCGCGATGCGGGTGCATGTCACCGGGCACGTGTACAGCTACGCCATGGGGATGGTTGTAGGCACGGTGGCCGTGGCCCTATTTTGGTGGCTGATTTCCGCATAGGACATGTCCATTTGGATTTAGCCAGTTTACATAAGGGAAGCGCCGCCAGAACGCCGGTCGAACTGCCATGAACCTATTTGAAGGATTCGACCGGGCCTTGTTGCTCTTGTTGATAGTCGTGCCCCTTTCGGGCGCGCTGTTGACCATGATGATGCCAGGCAACCGGCCGAGGGACGTCTGGTACTTCGCGGTGGTGGTCGCCGCCGTGTCGTTCGTGCTGTCGTTCGTGACGTTCTTCCGTTACGACTATGGAGCGGGCGGTTTCCAACTCTCGCAGAGCTTCAACTGGCTGGAGTCGCCGGTCCACATCACCCTGGCTCTTGGCGTAGACGGTATCGCGGCCCCGCTGATACTGCTGAACGGGATCATTCTGCTGGGCGGCGTCCTCATATCCCAGAATATCCAGTACCGTACGAGGGACTTTTTCGTCCTATTGCTGGCGTTGGGGGCGGGGGTCTACGGCACTTTCCTCGTGCGCGACCTCTTCTTCCTGTTCTTCTTTTACGAACTTGCCGTGCTGCCCATGTACCTGCTCATCGGGGTATGGGGCAGCTCCACAGACTTCGGTTCCTTCCTACGCACCAAGGAATACGGGGCGATGAAGCTGTTCCTGTACCTCGTGGCTGGGAGCGTGCTGGTGTGGGTGGCCATTCTGGCGATGTACGTTGAGGGAGCGGGTCTCGGCTTCCCCACCTTCTCGCTAGAACGCATGGGAGACCTGGCGGCCAGCGGACAATACAGCCGCGAATTCCAGATATGGGTTTTCCCCATGTTCATGGTGGGGTTCGGAGTGCTGGCGGGCCTCTGGCCTTTCCACACCTGGTCTCCCGACGGCCACGTGGCTGCCCCCACCGCCGTCAGTATGCTCCACGCCGGGGTGCTGATGAAACTGGGGGCCTACGGTATCATTCGCGTGGGTATGGTGCTGCTGCCCGAAGGGGCGGAAGTCTGGATGCCGGTTTTGATAACTCTGGGTACGGTCAACGTCCTCTACGGGGCTGTCTCTGCCATGTCCCAGACCGACCTAAAGTACGTCATCGGCTACTCCAGCGTCAGCCACATGGGATACGTTCTCATGGGCATCGCAACCCTGGACCGGATCGGCGTGGCTGGAGCCGTGCTGCAGATGTTTTCCCACGGGATCATGACGGCCCTCATGTTCCTTTTGGTGGGAGCGGTATACGACCGGACCCACACCAGGGACACCAACGTCCTGAGCGGACTCTTCAACCGGATGGGCGTGACCAGCTACTTCTTTGCCATAGCGGGGTTGGCTTCCCTGGGGCTCCCGGGGCTCAGTGGGTTCATAGCCGAGTTCATGGTGTTTACCGGGGCGTTCAGGACTTATTTGCCTCTGGCGGTGCTGGCGGTGATCGGGGCGGCCCTTACGGCGGTCTATATCTTGCGCCTATTGGCCAAGACTTTCTTCGGGGAGTTGGACCCGAGATGGGATGAACTTACCGATGCGAGCCCCATGGAAAAGGTGGTCGGCGGGGCGTTCGTCGTGGTGCTTATCTTCGTGGGAGTCTGGCCCGATCCGATAATGCGGGTCATCAACGTGGGCGTCAACTCTCTTCCTGGACTCTAGGCGGACCAAGGGTGACCGAGTTTAAGAATTCATGGAACTAACCGCAAAGCTATACCTGCTGACTCCGGAGTTTGCCCTGGCAGGGCTGGCTCTATTGGTGCTGGCGGTCGACCTTATCACGCCGGAAAACCGGAAGGCCTTGTTGGCATGGCTGTCGGTCCTCGGCCTGGCTGGTCTGATAGCCCTGTCGGTGTTGATGCTTTGGCAGGAGCAGGAGACCCTGTATGGCGGGTTGCTGGCGGTCGACGCCTTCTCCCTTTTCTTCAAGGTCTTCTTCATGGGGCTTGGAATATTCATAATCCTAAGCTCGGTCGAGTATGTGGGGAAGTTCCTGACCCACCCCGGAGAGTTCTACGGACTCCTGCTCTTCTCCATCCTGGGCATGAACGTAATGGCCATGTCCCGGGAGTTGCTGACGGCCTACATATCCCTGGAGTTGTTGAGTTTTAGCCTCTACGTACTGACGGCATACGCCCGGAATAACGCCCGGTCCAACGAGGCGGGGCTGAAATACATCATTATTGGAGCTTTCTCCTCGGCGATCTTGCTCTACGGCGTCAGCATGGTCTACAGCTCTCTCGGCGTGACCCAGTTCGCGGCTATAGCGGAGCAACTGACCCTCGGAAGCGGGGTTAGTCCGGCTTTGTGGGTCGGGTTGGCGTTGGTGCTGGTGGGCCTAGGCTTCAAACTGGCCGCCGTGCCATTCCACATGTGGGCCCCGGACGTCTATGAGGGCGCGCCCCTGCCTGTGACCGCCTATCTCGCCATCGGGTCCAAGGCTGCCGCGTTCGCTCTGGTGCTGCGGTTCTTCGCCGAAGGGCTCATGCCCGCCGTGGACCAGTGGCGCATCGTATTGGCGGTCCTGTCCGCCGTTACCATGCTGGTGGGTAACCTGGTCGCCCTGGCCCAGCGAAACATCAAGCGGCTGATGGCCTACTCCAGCGTTGGGCATGTTGGGTTCATACTCGCCGGAGTCGCGGCATTGTCCCAAGACTCACTTCTCCCGGCCAACGGGGTGATGCTCTACGTAGTGGGCTACTCCGTGACCAACATGCTTGTGTTCGCCGGACTGATCTCTTTCTTCAATATGACCGAGGGTGAACAGATAACCGACTTCGCGGGACTGGCCGACCGTCAGCCATTTTTGGCGGCGGCAATCGCCATTGGGCTTTTCTCCCTGGGAGGGCTGCCGATATTTGCCGGGTTCACGGTCAAGTTCTACCTGTTTACGGCGGTTGCCAACAGCGGAATGCTGTGGCTTGCGGGTCTGGCGATCTTCACCAGCTTGATATCCCTGTATTACTATCTACAGGTCATCCGGCAGATGTATATCCACCTCGCTCCGGGTCTGCTAGGCGCTCACGGCCCTGGAGCCGAAGCCGAGGAACAGGAAGAACACGCGGAACATGAAGAACACGGAAGCCTGACCCACACGCCGCCACCCCCGCTGCCGCCGGAATTGGCTCTATCGCCGTCGGCTTTGATGGTAGCGGTTGTATTGGTTAGCCTGATCGGAGTTTTCGTGCTGGGTGTCTACCCGGCACCCCTGCTGGAGGCCATCGCCGCCGCCAGCAAGGCAATCATGTTGGGTCCATAGCATCATCCGGTCCCGCCACTACTAATCTGAATATGCCGGAGGGTCTATAAAACTTATATGGCCGGGGAAATGATAATCTCGGTTATCGGAAGCAGCCAACCCAAGTCTGACGAACACCTACAACTGGCCGAAGAAGTTGGGAGAGAGCTGGCCAAACGCGGCATAACCATGGTCTGCGGTGGTCTAACCGGCGTCATGGAAGCGGCTTGCCGGGGGGCAAAATCGGCTGGCGGAACTACTATCGGCATCCTGCCTGGGCGCTCCCCCAAAGACGCGAACCCCTATGTGGACATTCCCATCATCACCAGCATGGGGTATTCGAGGAACGTAGTGGTCGTTTGCACCGGTAGGGCGGTGATCGCCGTGGGCGGGGCTTATGGGACTCTTTCCGAGATCGGGCACGCCCTGGGGTTCGACATCCCGGTTATCGGTCTCAAGACGTGGCCGCTCAGTATGACAGGCGAGGGTCAGCCACTCGAGAAGATGGTTTTTGCCTCAGACCCGGTGGACGCCGTAGACAAGGCCCTGGCCGCCGCTCTCGCGCGAGAGGATGAGTAGCCGCACCGCAATATGACCTCCCCTGATAACAGCATCACCATTGTCTCTGTGCGGGGCCGGGAGTTATTGGACTCCCGGGGCAACCCCACCGTGGAAGCGGAAATCGGCCTGTCCAACGGGTCTGTGGTCACCGCCGCGGTCCCGTCGGGCGCAAGCACCGGGGCTTACGAAGCCCTGGAAATGCGGGACCGGGACTCCACCCGGTATAGGGGCAACGGCGTTCGCAACGCGGTCGCCAACGTCGACCGGGTGATCGGGCCCGCGCTGACTGGTATGTCACCACTGGACCAGACGGTCATCGACTCCAGGTTGCTGGAGCTTGACGGCACGCCGGACAAGAGCAACCTGGGGGCCAACGCCATCCTGGCGGCCTCTCTCGCCGCCGCCAGAGCCGCAACCCAGACCTACGGCGGCGGAGGCGTTTCCATCTGGCGTCACCTTTCTAGCGGGGGCGCGGTTAGCCTGCCGGTCCCGATGTTCAACATCCTCAACGGCGGAAGGCATGCTTCCAACTCCACCGACGTCCAAGAGTTCATGGTCGTGCCGGTAGGATCGGCGTCCTTTTCCGACGCGCTGAGGGCTGGGGCCGAGATTTACCATTCCCTTCGGGACATCCTCCGGCAGGGCGGGCACAACCTCAACGTCGGCGACGAAGGCGGGTTCGCCCCGACCCTCCCATCCAACCGGGACGCCCTCGACTTGGTAGTCTCAGCGGTGGAAGCGGCTGGGTACTCTCCCGGGGAGGACGTGTTCCTGGCCCTGGACGTGGCGGCGTCTGAGCTATTCCAGGATGACTCCGGACTCTACGTGCTGGAGCGCGAAGGCGTTAGCTTGACCTCTACTGAGATGGTCGCATTGTACGACGGTTGGCAGCGGGAATACCCTATCCTCAGCATCGAGGACGGCTTGGACGAGGACGATTGGGAAGGCTGGGCGGAGATGCAGCGGGTCATCGGCCAATCGGTGCAATTGGTGGGTGACGACCTGCTGGTCACCAACCGGATTCGCATTCAGCGAGGCATCGATGAGGCCGCGGCCAACGCGGTGCTGCTCAAACCCAACCAGATCGGCACCCTCACCGAGACTCGCGGCGCCCTGGACTTGGCTCGCGGGGCGGGCTGGGGGGCCATTATGAGCCACCGGTCCGGCGAGACCGAGGACACGACCATCGCCGACCTGTCGGTGGCGTGGGACGTGGGCCAGATCAAGGCTGGGGCTCCGGCCCGTTCCGACCGGGTGGCCAAGTACAATCGTCTACTACGCATTGAGTCGGAGATCGGAGAACAGGCGAGGTACGCCGGGCGCGGCGCATACGCGCAACTGAGGGGCGGTTAGCCTCCTAATTCACGCTTTCCAACCCTCGCATTGCAAGGTATTATATACGGACAAATCCGGCGGGCCCCCTCCTGTGGGGCCGCCTGCCGCAAGCGCCACCAATATAGTGGAGGTATGGAATGGCAACGCGAATCGGGATCAACGGTTTCGGACGAATTGGCCGCCTGGTGCTGCGGGCCACCAAAGCGCTCCATCCGGATAAGTTGGAGGTGGCGGCAGTCAACGACCTGACCGACGCCAGGACCAACGCCCATTTGCTCAAGTATGACACCACCTATGGCGGCTACCCCGGCCACGTTGAGACCAACAACGGGGACCTGGTAGTCGACGGGAACAGCATCCGCGTGTTTTCCGAGCGGGACCCGGCCCAGATCCCGTGGTCAGAAATGGGTGTGGACCTGGTAGTCGAGTCCACCGGAATTTTCACCGACGCCGACCAGGCTGGCAAGCACCTGGAAGGCGGAGCCAAGAAGGTGGTCATCTCCGCCCCGGCCCGAGGCGAGGACCTGACCGTGGTGCTCGGAGTCAACGGCCATCTGTACGACGCGGAGAAACACAAGATCGTGTCCAACGCATCCTGCACAACCAACTGCTTCGCCCCCATGGTCAAGGTGGTCAACGACGCCTTTGGCGTGGAGCACGGCGTGATGTCCACCATCCACTCCTATACCAACGACCAGTCGATCCTCGACCAACGCCATTCGGACCTGCGAAGAGCCCGCGCGGCGGCGGCAAACATCATTCCGACCACCACCGGCGCGGCCAGGGCCGTGGGTCTGGTCCTCCCTGAATTGAACGGCAGGCTCGACGGCGTGGCCTTCCGCGTCCCGACGGTCACGGGCTCGATCACCGACTTCGTGGCCAACGTTTCCCGGGACGTGACCATCGAGGAGGTCAACAACGCGTTCCAGGCCGCCGCGGAAGGGGGCCTAAAAGGCATCCTGGAATACACGGAAGAACCGCTTGTAAGCTCGGATTTCCAAGGCAACAGCCATAGCTGCATATTCGACGCGCTGTCGACCATCGTGATGCAGGGCCGCATGGTCAAGGTTATGGGTTGGTACGACAACGAGTGGGGTTACTCATGCCGCACCGCCGACCTGTGCGCCTTGATGAGCGACAAGGGTATCTAAACTTCCGGACGCCTACGGAATGACCCAATAGGACCAGGTTAAAATCCCGGAAGCTGACTCTCCCTCTTCTGAATGGCCAAAGAAGAGGGAGAGTCTTTTGTTACACCAGATATCTGATCGGATGCCTAATACGCATGTTTGGTTCCGCTTCTACGTTGGCCGGGTGAACGTGCATTGACGCCTGGCTCGTGGATACGCCTTTCCCCCTCGGTCCGTGGACTTCCCTGGGTCTACCTCTGTCTGGGGTTGATACTTCTCCTGGGCCTCGGTCTGCGACTTAATGGGGTCAACTGGGACGACGGTTACGGTTTTCACCCTGACGAGCGCGACATCTACATGCGCTCAGGATGCATGTACGAAGCGTTGGTTGACGCCCCAGGCTACCAGGACTGCGGTTACCTGCGTGACTTCCCTGAGACGACCGCCGGTGTGCCCTTTCCCGCTGAGTTCTTCGACGCCGAACGCAGCCCGCTAAACCCGCATTGGTTCCCACTGGGCAGCATACTCATCTATGTCCTCGTGTTCTTCCGGTCGGCGGTAGAACTTTTCACCGACGTATCAGCCCTGGATATGCGTTACGTGGGTCGGCCCTTGTCTGCCCTGGCCGATGTGGGATCGGTGTTCTTCGTGTTTCTTTTGGGGCGCCGGATGTACGGCCCGGTTGTTGGGCTATTGGCCGCGCTGTTTGCTTCCCTGGCGGTTATAAACGTCCAGAACAGCCATTTCTACCGGCCGGAGACTCTCAGCGTCTTGCTAACTCTGGGCGCTTTTTGGGCGATGTTGCGGGTTATGGAGACCCGCCGGCTGCGGGACTCGGTGTTGCTCGGGCTTCTGGTCGGGCTGGCTCTCGCTCCCAAGGTCAGCGTCTTGCCCCTGCTCGCCCCGCTGGCTCTGGTGTACGGTTCCAGGCTGTGGGATGCGGGAGGCGGACGCCTTTCGGCAATTCCCGCTGGCGCATTCTGGTCGACGATAGGCCACGCGGGCATGGCCGGGGTGATAGCCCTCGCCGCTTTCTTCGTGACGACACCGTATTCGTTGTTGGATTACAGGGCGTTCGCTGAGGGAGTTGGCAGTCAGGTTGCGATGGCGAGTACGGCAGGCTCCCTGCCGTTTACGATTCAGTACGTTGGCACGCCACCATTCCTGTACCAGGTCCAGCAGACCTCGGTCTGGGGGCTGGGCCTACCCCTTGGGATTCTGGCATGGTTGGCGATACCGTTTACCGTGGCAATGGCCATGTATGGCGGGCGGCGGCGGGCGGACCTGCTGGCCCTGGCATGGGTTGTGCCGACATTCCTGTTCCTTGAGTCGTTCGAGGTGCGCTTCCTCCGCTACATGACGCCGTTGGTCCCGTTCATGTTGTTGATGGCGTCGCGCATGGGTGTCTGGGCGATAACCGGAAGCGCCGATTTGGGCCGGAAGTGGAAGGCGGCACAAAGCGCAGGTGAGAACCCTCCTCCGCACCCGTTGGTACGGAAGCTGGACGGAATGTCCCCAACGTTAGTGTGGATATCCGGGGGATCGGTCGCGCTGGTCCTTGCATCCACCGCGTTCTACTCTTTTGCCTTCCAGCGAGTCTACGCGGACGAGCACCCGGCCATCGCCGCTTCAACGTGGTTCAACGAGACCGTTCCATCAGGGACACCGATCATCAGCGACAACCATTGGGACGAGCACCTTCCCAACATGTACCAGTACCGGATGTGGCAATATCCGGTCTACGAAACGGACACCACGGGCAAGATGCGGACCCTGGCGGCGCGGTTGGCTATGTCGGACTACCTGGTCTTCTACAGCAACCGGCCTTATAGCAGCGTGGCCAGGGACCCCGGCAGGTTCCCGCTCAGTCATGCCTACTATCAGCAGCTCTTTGGCGGTGAGCTGGGTTATCAACTGCACCGGCGCTTTAGTTCCTACCCAAGGTTATGGGGCGTGGAGTTTCGCCACAACCCGTTGCCGCAGGCTGGACTCTCGCTTCCGGAGTCCGCAATCCCGGATCGACCGGCGGTCTTGGCGCTTGACTTGGGGTACGCCGACGACGTTGTGGCAGGTTACGATCATCCCCAGGCGCTGGTCTTCAAAAACGAAGAACGCCTACCGCAATCTCTGTTGGAATTCAGGCTCACCCGGCAGCCCGCGCCGGAATCGGGACTTCTCATGACCCCGGAACAGAAAGCCGTTCAGCGCGCCGGTGGAACATGGTCCGAGATCGTCAACCGCGACGGCTGGCCCAATAAGCTGCCGGTCCTGGCCTGGCTTGGCCTGGTGGAGATTGTGTACCTGCTGGCCTTGCCGTTGGCCATGTTCCTGTTCCGTCCCCTGCCGGACCGCGGCATTGTGTTGGCGAGGATTTTGGGCCTGCTGGCGGTGAGTTATTTCAGTTGGGCGCTGGTGAGCTTGGGATGGGCGGAATTTTCTCGGTCTGTTTTCTACATCGGACTACTAATCCTGGCGTTGCTGTCTATCGCCGTATTGGTCTTTCGATGGAGGCAGATCTGGTCGTTCCTGGTCCACCATTGGCGCAGCCTGTTGTTCGCGGAGGCATTGTTCTTGGCGTGTTTTTTGGCCTTCGTCGCGGTGAGGGCCGCGAACCCGGACCTGTGGCACCCGTGGCGGGGCGGCGAGAAGCCCATGGAGATGACTTACCTCAACGCGGTAATTCGCTCTACGCTGATGCCGCCTTATGACCCCTGGTACGCCGGTGGCTACCTGAACTACTACTACTGGGGTTACTTCGTCATCGCAGGTTTGGTGCGGGTGACCGGAATCCTGCCCTCGGTGGCCTTCAACCTGGCGGCGCCACTGTTTTTCGCGCTGACCTTCACTGGAGCCTATTCTCTCGTATACAACCTGACAGAGGGGGTCCGCCGGGCGCGTGGCTCCGAGGACTGTGCTGGCCCTGAGCACGAGGACGCATCCTGGCTTCGCAGCCTCTCCCGGCGGACGTCAGTGTGGGCCGGTCTGACTGCGGGACTTTTCACATCGGTCATTGGGAACCTTGATGGCATCGTGCAGGTGGCGCAGGGCACCTGGCTCAAGCTTGTGGAAGGTCAGTCTTTCCCCGCCTTCGACTTCTGGCGAAGTAGCAGGATGATTCCCAACCTGGACGATTTCGAGCCGTCCGTTCTGGCGTTTTGGGTGCCCGACCCTATTCCAGGCCACGCGGACTTTTCCACCCACATCACCGAGTTCCCGTTCTTCACCTTTCTGTTCGCCGACCTTCATGCACACATGATGGTCATGCCGTTCACCCTGCTGCTCCTTGGGTTTGCCCTGAGCCTCGTGGCCGGGCTGCGAGGAGGCGGGATTGGGTGGACCGCCGCGCTTACGCTCGGAATGGGAACGACCTTGGGGTCGTTGTGGGTAATCAATAGCTGGGACTACCCCTCTTACGTCCTCTTGACTCTGGCCCTCACTGGACTGGCGGTGTACTGTCGGCTTGGTCCCACGGCGGGCCGGGTAGGACTGTGGGCCGTGTTGGCCGTGGCCTTGGTGGCAGTTAGCATCGTCTCCTTCCTTCCATTCCATCAGTCTTATGAGACATTCCAAAGCGGGATCGAGCCCTCGAAATGGAAGACGCCGCTCCACAGCTTTATTGGTGTCCACGGACTATTCCTGTTCCTGATAGGTTCGTTCTTGCTGGTTCAGACTCGGAGAGCGCTGTGGTATGGGGCTGTCTCCTTAGCACGCTGGCCGCTGCGCAGAGTAGGGCTCACTCCGGGGGAGGACGTCCACCGGTCAGGAGGGACAGGGTTCGCGCCGGTCATAGTGGCTGTGGGGCTGACGCTGGCCGTGTTCTTCGCGGCGGCCGGGTATTGGACGGTTGCGTTGTTGGTGATGCTGATGGGCTTGACCATGTTGGCCTTGCTGGAGGCAATGGACCGGCGCGCCGAAGAATTACCCTGGATGGCTACGCCCATGGTACTCGCGGGAATAGGGCTTGCCATAGCCGCCGGAGTGGACATAATCAGGATCGAAGGCGATATCGGAAGAATGAACACTCAGTTCAAGTATTACCTGGAGGTCTGGGTATTGTTCAGCGCGGCTTCCGCCTTCTTCCTGTGGCAGTTGGTGGAGCGGGGCAGGGAGAGATTGGGATGGAGGCAGGCGATCTGGGTAGGAGTGTTACTACTCCTGGTGGGCTCCAGCTTGATCTACACTATCTGGGGGACTAAATCCAGGCTTGCCGACCGGTTCGACCATGGCCCGCTTACGTTGGACGGCGCGGATTACATGACCAGGGCCGTTCATTGGGAGCAGGAGCAGCCGATTACGCTTCGCTGGGACCTGCAGGCGATAGAGTGGCTCCAGGACAACGTGGAGGGCTCGCCGGTGGTCCTGGAGGCACACGGCGATCAATACAGATGGAATGGACGCATAGCCAAGTACACCGGTCTGCCAACTGTGTTGGGTTGGCCCTGGCACCAGGTCCAACAGCGGATGGATTACGAGCGGACGGTCCGGCAGAGGGCATTCGACGTACGAGAACTTTACGACACCGGTGATTTGGTGCGCGCCAAAGAGCTTTTGGACCGGTACGAGGTCACATATATAGTCGTTGGAGAGCTTGAGCGGACCTACTACTCCGACGAGGGACTGAGAAAGTTCCAATACTTATCCAAGGCAGGGTATATGAGTCCTGTGTACGAAAACGAGCAAGTGGTTATTTACCAGAGGGACAGTCGTTAGACATATCCTAGTTGTCATAAATGGAAAAAACGGTGAATGACATAATTCTATCCATTGACAGAGCCTTGACATAACTGGTAGATTATGTCCAGAATCTAAGATAAATATAAAATCTGGCGGAGATGACGACCGAATTAATAGCCACCATCAGAGACGTGTCGATCATAGCACTCACGGTGTGCCTGACGGTCGCGTTGATATTATGGACGGTTTGGCTTTTTCGGTTGTATCGGTCGGTGAAACGGACCGTCGGAAATGTCGAGGCCATGACCTCGATTGTTCGCGAGAGGGTGGTTGAACCGCTGACCACCATCCCACCGTTGATGGAAGTAGCTCAAAACGTGTTGGGATTCGTGCAGCGATTGGTATCAAGAGAGAGGAGGAATGAGGAAGATGACAGGGACTAATTTTGCTATCGGACTGATTGCGGGGGCTCTTGTCGGCGCGGTCGCCGGGGTGCTGGCTGCGCCCAAGACGGGGATCGAGTCGCGTCAGATCGTCGGCTCCAGGGCTGGCCAGGTCAAGGTCCAAGCCGATGATCTCGTAACTAGCTTGAGGCAGAGGGTCCGCCGTTCCACCCCGGTTTCGATGGAACAGGAGTCCAACGGCCACGTAAGCGCTATCGGTTAATTCCGGGACCCGGAGCGATTTGCGCTCCAATCAACATTGAGTCGCGGCGGGCGGCTGGCTCTGGTCAAGAGGCGAACGGCCCCTACACGGGCCAGGGTCTTACCCATCAGGCCCTTCCCTGACAGTATAGGCGGCTAAGAGGTGTGGGAACCCTACGGGTGGTGTGGACTTACCGGCGGTCAGGGAAGGGCTGACTTTATTTTACTCAGCGTCTTTCCACCTGGGGTATGATCCCAGTACCTTCAACGTGCGATTGTTTCCCCGGATAGCTCCTATCGCCTCTTCGACCTGGGCGTCGTTCTGATGGCCATCGCAGTCTATCAGGAAGATGTATTGGCCCAGGACCTGTTTGGTCGGTCTGGACTCGATCTTTACCAGGTTGATTCCCCGTAGGGCGAACTCGGCCAACGCCTCGTAGAGAATCCCCGGAGCGTCCTGCTCGAAGGAAAGGCACATGGAAGTCTTGTCGCTGCCCGTCGGCTCGTGGTCTTGCTTGTCGAGCACCACGAAGCGGGTCGCGTTGTTCGGGTTGTCCTGGATGTTCCGGCCAATTATCTCCACGTTGTAAAGAATGGCGGCCCGTCCTGGCGCGATGGCCGCCGCGGGCAGAGCGCTTTCCTTCATGTCGAACACCGCCGCGGAATTGCTCAACGAGGCCATCTGTTGGACCCCTGGAAAACACCGTTCGAGGAAGTCCCGGCATTGCCCCAGGGACTGGGGATGGGAATAGATCACCTGGAGGTCAGAGGGGCGCGTCCCGGCTTGGGCCATCAGGAAGTGCTGTATCGGGAGGACCACCTCCTGGCAAATGTAGAGGTCCGATTGGCTGACCAGCAGGTCCAGCGTGAAGTTCACCGCTCCTTCCAGGCTGTTTTCGATGGGGACGATACCCTGGTCAGTGGTCCCCGAGGACACGGCCAACCCCACGGCGGCGATGCTGGGGAATGACCGCAGTTCCGCATCGGGGTCGTAGAGGACGGCGGCCTCTTCTGAATACGTGCCCGGCGGTCCCAGGTATGCGATGCTTCTGGCCATCGTCAGACTCCGGTGAGGATGTCGTAAAGGAGTTGCTGGTCCTCGGTCATGGCCACCGCCACCAACTCGTCCTCAGCTTCCACCACCAACGTGTTGGAAGGAATCTGGGGTCCGCCGCGCTTGATGACCAGACAAATCAGGCTGTGGGGAGGCAACTCCAAGTCGCCCAACCGCCGGCCCACGATGGCGGAGTCTCCTGGTATAGAGACACTGACCAACGCGGTCCCCGGTTCGGGGAGATCACGCAGATGCACCATGGGGCGTCCGGGGACCCCCTCTTCCAGGTAGGCCAGCAGTAGCTGAACGGAGTTTACCACTACGTCGACTCCCAGGAAGTGGAACACGGACTCGTTCTTCGGGTCGCGAATCAGGGCGAGGGTGCGGGGAGTGTTGAACACGTGCTTGGTCAACTGGCAGGCTACCAGGTTGGTCTCGTCCCGACCGGTCAGCGCGAAGAACACTTCGGCGCGCGCCGCCCCCGCTTCTCTTAGAGTTCGTTCGTCGGTGCCGTCCCCGTGGAGCGCCACTCCACCAAGCTCTTCCGTGAGCAGGCGGTAGCGGTCACGGTCCTTTTCCACCACCAGCACCTCGTGACCCGCGGCCATCAAGGCTTTGGTCAGGTGGTAACCGATCTCGCTGCAACCGACGATCAGTGCGAACATCGCCTTGGGATCATCCTTCGATTGCCTGTTGTATGTCCTGGGTTAGCCCGATGAAATAGCCGACCACGTCGATCCCCAGGCTTGAGTAGAGCAATTGTAGATGGGGGCGTTCGAGAAGGCAGACTACTTTACGAACGCCGAAGATGTGCTTCGCAATCTGGGAGCAAAGCGCGTTTAGGTGATCGTCTTCGGACAGGGCGAGGAATACATTAGAGCGGTCGATTCCCCCTTGCCGCAGGTAGTCCTGCAATGTTGGCGCGGGTACGAATAGGACGTCGACCTCGGGGTTTTCGGCCACAGTCTCCAGGCAATCCCGTTCTCCCGACAACACAGTGACCTGGTGGCCGGCTTGCGCCAGGCTGGGGACGAGCGATTGCGTAAGTCTGCCGCACCCCAGGATTAACACCCGCACTGAGCAGCCTCAGGCGAGGACGGTTTGGGGTGCGCCCGCGCGCGAAAATATCACTTGGCAGGAAGCGTTCTCGAAAATGTAATTGGCAGTGTCGCCCATCCTGCACGAGCCGAACTTCCGGCGGTAGGGGATTCCCAAGACCACCGCATCCATGCCACGCTCCTCAGCCTCCATCACGATAGATGGACCTACGTGGCGCGCCCTCAACGACCGTGCGTGAACGTCCTTACACTTCTCTTCGTGGCCGATGGCTTCCATGCGGGCCAGCACGGCTTCACCTTGGTTGATGGCCTGGGGGTCCTGGGTCTCCAGGGGAAGGTCCATGGGGACCTCGATCACGTGGACGGCATGAATCTGGGCCTTGGAGTGCCGCGCCATCTGGCACGCCCAGCGAAAGGTATGTTCACTTACCTCATCCCCGCTCACCGGCACCAGGATTCGTTTGAATTGGTGCTTAGGCACTGCATTCTTGCCCATGGCTCTGTGATCAACTCCGTCCCGGAAAGTTTATCGGCAGATTATAAATGCGGCTTCAGCGCAAATCAACAGGGTTGGGTCACGGGAAACCCCGGTAAACATAACGTTGGTACCGTTAGGCCGGACAACGTGGGTGTGTCATCCAAGGGCAGCCTCGTTTAGTTGCCCCAGGTCCTCGTTGGTGCCCGCTACGATCAACACGTCGCCGGGCTGGATTTCCTCATCGTTGGCGGGGTTCATTATGTAGCTGCGTCCTCGCCGGATGGCCACGACGGAGAGGTTATAGCCGTCGCCTGCCCCCCCTAGCCCCGCCTCATCCAACGTGCGGCGGAACATACTTTCGGGAGGCCTCAGCTTACTAATGCCAAAGTTGGGGACTATCGGCATGTAGTCAATGGCCCCGGAGTCGAATCCCACGTGCGCCGCCCTTGTTGCGCTCTCCATCTCGGGGTGGACGACTTTGTCGGCTCCGATCCGTTCCAGCGTGGCGCCGTGGAGATCGCTGCCTGCCCGCGCAATGATGTAGGGCACACCCATGCTCTTTAGGAGCACCGTTACCAGAACGCTGGTCTGAATGTTGTCGCTTCCCAGGGCCACCACCGCCACATCGTAGCCGGAGACCTCGAATTCCTTCAACACCGCCTCGCTGGCCGCATCAGCCCGGACCGCATAGGTGACCTGGCCCAGCATGTCTTGAATCTTTTCTTCGTCTATGTCGATGGCCAACACGTCATGTCCAGTCTGGTAGAGCTCCCTGGCGACCGTGGAGCCAAACCTGCCCAGGCCTATAACGCAGACTTGCTTCTTCAAGGCAACTCTCCTTTAACCTAACCTATCCTAACTCTTTCCTGGGCGAAACGGTAAGTGGTTGTCTCCTCCCTGGATACCAGCGTCAGGGCCAAGGCGATGGGTCCCAACCTTCCAACGAACATGGCGACCATGAAGATGGACTTCCCCGCGAGACTCAAGTCAGGAACTATCCCCGTGGATGTCCCGTTGGTTCCCAGCGCGGAGACGATGTCGAACAGCATATTGACGAACGGCACGTCCGGGTCGGTAACAGTCAGGGTTGGGATCATGACCGCCAGCAGGGCAAGTCCCAGCGCGGCGACCGTCACAGCCCGCAGGACCTGGAAATGGTAGACTTGACGGCCAAAGGCCTCGGCTTCGGGCCGGCCCCGGAGCGAGGAGAATACGGCGGCGATGAGGACTGCCAGGGTCACCACTTTTATCCCGCCGGCCACAGAACCGGCGGAGCCGCCGATGAACATCAACATGGGGAATGTCAGCTTGGTGAAATCGTCCACCTTCCCGAAGTCGACCGCGGTGAATCCGGCGGTGCGTCCGCTCACGGAATGGAACACTGCGGAGACCACCTTGTCGCCAAAGTCCAGAGGACCGATGGTCTCCACCCTTCCAAACTCGGCCAGGAAGAATATGCCCGCGCCCGCCACCCATAAAAACAGGCTGGTCACGATGACCATTTTGCTGTCCAGGCTGAGCCTGACAAACCGGCGGTGTCTCGCCACGTCCACCAGCACCGTCCAGCCAATACCGCCGAGAATGATCATCACGGTTAGCAGGCCCATCATGACCCAGTGGGAGGACAGGCGGGCCAGCCCGCTGCCGAAGGGGTCCTCCGGCAAGATGGAAAATCCGGCGTTGTTGAATGCGGACACCGAAAGAAAGATCGACTGCCACACCGTCTCGTCGGCATCCATGCCGTCCATCCCCCGGATGCTGGCGAAGATGACCCCCGCGCCGATCAGGTAGAAGAGAACGACCACCAGGATGATATTTCGGGTCACGTGGGTCAGCCCCGCCATTTTGTCCGCCCCGATGCTCTCCCGCACCACCAGCCGTTCCGAAAGTGACGGACTAAGACCGATGAGGGCCAGCAGGAACGTGGATACGGCCATGAAGCTCAGGCCGCCCACCAGCATCAGGAAGAAGATTACCGCCTGGCCGAACCCGCTCCAATAGGTTGGAGTGTTCACTACTATGTGGCCGGTGACTGTCACCGCGGATACGGCGGTGAAGAACGAAGTATCCAGTGGGGTGAAGGCCCCCTCACTCTGCGAAACTGGGAGGGCGAGTAGAACTCCGCCCACGACGATCAGGAGGATGAACCCGAATAGCAGGGCGTAAATGGAGCCAAACACGCGGTGCGGGTGGCGCTCTGGGGCGGTCCGGGGTTCCGACGGCTGCCGCTCCCCCTGCCGGGGCTGCCGAATGACGGTGGTACGGGCCCTTGACGGCGGGTTGAAGGCCAACTAACGCTCCCTCGGTCCGGTTAACGTGACCATGGGCCCCCAAATTCACCGGCTAGGATTCTAGTTGTTGGCCCGGCGCTAGTCAACGCTCTATTGGACCCGCTGGACCCGAATCCGGTCTCGATTTCCCTTAGTATGCTAAGATAGGGTCAATCTGTGACCGAGCCGAGGTGAGTACCCATGGCGACGACTTCCCGGCATGTGGAACTGCGATTCGACGCAGTTGCCATCGACCGCAAGTGGCAGGACCGTTGGGAGAAGGATGGGCTGCATCGAGTAAACACAGACGATAGCCGCCCGAAGTGGTACGAAATGGTGATGTACCCCTACCCTTCGGGCGACCTGCATATCGGCCATTGGTACAACTACGCTCCGGCCGATTGCC
This sequence comes from Dehalococcoidia bacterium, assembly GCA_965197545.1. GTDB lineage: Bacteria > Chloroflexota > Dehalococcoidia > Lucifugimonadales > UBA3495 > CATOSP01. The sequence continues at coordinate 161,805 of CBDANJ010000007.1, read as the reverse complement.
ACGCGCGTTTCCGCCGAATGCAGGGTTACAACGTGCTGCACCCCATCGGGTTCGACGCCTTTGGTCTGCCCGCCGAGAACGCAGCCATCAGCAGGAGTATTCATCCCTACGAATGGACCATCAGCAATATCGAAAATATGCGCCGCCAGTTGCGCTCCATCGGCGCCATTTACGACTGGGACCGCGAAATCGTTTGCTGCCTACCCGAATTCTATCACTGGAACCAGTGGTTCTTTCTTAAGTTCTACGAACACGGATTGGCATATCGCGGAGAGGCCCCGGTGGTGTGGTGCCCTTCTTGTCAGACTGTGCTGGCCAACGAGCAGGTGGTCAACGGCAACTGCGAACGCTGCGCCGCCGCCATAACCAGGCGGGACCTGGAACAGTGGTTTTTCCGGATCACCGACTACGCCGACAGGCTCCTGAACTTCGACGGGCTTATCGACTGGCCGGACAAGATCCTGACAATGCAGCACAACTGGATAGGCCGCAGCGAGGGTGTGGAAATCTCCTTCGACATATCCGATCAGGGTATTGAAGAGAAGGAGTTTTCTACCTTTACTACCAGGATTGACACCATTTTCGGTGTCACCTTCGTAGTTTTGGCCCCAGAGCATCCCCTGGTAGCCCAGTTAACGACCGAAGCCCAGCGATCCGCGGTGGAAGGATACGTCGATGAAGCCCGCCGGACATCGGAAATCGACAGGTTGTCCACGGAAAGGGAGAAGACGGGGGTATTCCTCGGCACATACGCGCTCAACCGGCTCAACGGAGAGCGGGTACCCATCTTCACCAGCGACTACGTGCTCATGACCTACGGGACCGGCGCGGTCATGGGCGTCCCGGCCCACGACGCGCGGGACTACGAGTTTGCGCGCAAGTACCGGCTGCCCATACGAATGGTCATCGCACCCGTGGACTGGGATGGGACCGAACCAATGGAAGCGTACCTAGGCGACGGTTTCATGACCAATTCGGGGCGCTACGAAGGCTTGACCAACCAGGAAGGGACGGAAGCCATCGCCGACGACGTCGAAAAACAGGGTTGGGGCCGCCGGTCCGTCTCTTACCGGGTACGTGACTGGCTCGTTTCCCGTCAGCGCTACTGGGGCACGCCGATCCCGGTGGTCTACTGCGGCCAGTGCGGCATCGTTCCGGTCCCGGAGTCCGAGTTGCCGGTGTTACTGCCCACCGACTCCGACTTCATACCCACCGGCGGCGGTTCGCCCCTGGCGGCAAACCCTGAGTTTCTGAATACCACGTGTTACCAATGTGGCGGCCCGGCGCGGCGGGAGACCGACACCATGGACACTTTCTTCGATTCGTCCTGGTACATGCTCCGCTACCTGTCTCCCGATTACAACCTGGGCCCCTTCGACCCCGACGTCATCAAGAATTGGATGGCAGTGGACCAATACACAGGCGGCGCGGAACACGCCGTGATGCACCTGCTCTACTCCAGGTTCTTCATCAAGGGCCTGCACGATATGGGGATTTTGGACTTCGAGGAGCCGTTCCTGCGCCTCTACAACCAGGGAATTATCCTTGGTGAAGACCACGAGAAGATGAGCAAGAGCCGAGGCAACGTGGTCAACCCCGACGAGGTTGTGGACGTGATGGGCGCCGACGCTGTGCGTTGCTACCTCATGTTCATCGGCCCCTGGGATCAGGGTGGTCCCTGGAGCGAGGTGGGGATCAACGGGGTGGCCCGCTGGCTCAACCGGGTCTGGGATATCCTAGGGCGCGATGCGTCCGATTTGGACGCCCCGGACAAGGCCTCGTTCAGGACTGCGGAAGACGGCGATTCCTCCAGGGAGACCCTGCGGCTACTCCACCAGACCATCCGGCGGTGTCATAATGATTTGGACCGCTTCAAGTTCAATACCGCCATAGCTGGGTTGATGGAACTGTCCAATCATCTAAACCGCGTCTGGACAGATTCCAGCGTCGACAGTGGCACGTGGCGCGAATGCGTGGAAAAGTTTCTGCTGATGCTGGCCCCCATAGCGCCCCACGTTTCCGAAGAGATGTGGGAACGGTCCGGACATCCCTTTAGTATCCACCAACAGGCGTTTCCCACCTGGGACGACGACCTGGCGGCAGAGGAGACTATCACCCTGGTCGTGCAGGTCAACGGCAGGGTCCGGGACCGGATCGAAGTCCCCGCGGGGATCGAGGAAGAAGCGGCAATGCACTTGGCCATGACCAGTCCCCGTATCCAAAGCCACACCGAGGGCAAGTCGATTGCCAACACCATATACGTCCCCGGACGGCTGGTGAACATCGTGGTGAAGTGAACCCGCGTCCAGCCCGAGCCCAGGCGCCCCAATCCAACACCAACACGGAGGTCTGCAATGACTACTCAGGTCCAACCGATAGACAAGACGGTTTCCGTAAACGGCCTTAAGCTAAACTACCTGGACTGGGGAAACGAGGGCGCCCCGGACATGGTGTTGGTTCATGGTCTGAGGGGCCACCGTCACTCCTGGGACGATTTCTCCGCCTTGGTCTGCAAGGACTTTCACGTCATGGCGCTGGACCAGCGGGGCCGCGGCGAGAGCGATTGGGCCCCGGACGGCGACTACAGCACCGACGCCTACGTAGCCGACCTTGCCGGTTTTAGCGAAGTCCTGGGTCTGAACAAGTTCACTCTGGTGGGCCATTCCATGGGTGGGCGCAACAGTATGACCTTCGGCGGCAAATACCCGGAAAAGCTGGAAAAACTGGTCGTGGTCGACGTAGGACCCGAGTCCGACCCTCGGGGCGGCGCGCGAATCGCACGAGAGATAATCAACGTCCCCGAGGAGTTCGACTCCTTCGAGGCCGTTGTCGAATACATGAACAAGCAGAACAGGTTTGCGTCTGACCGGGTCATGAGGCGCCGGTTGACCTACGCCACGAAGGAGCTGCCGAACGGTAAGACCGGATGGCGCTACGACCTGGCCATCCGGGAGGCGCGCCGTCAAGGCATCTCCAGCCCGCAAGAAGACCTCTGGCCCGCGCTTTCCAGAATCACGTGCCCCACGTTGGTAGTTCGCGGCGCGGAAACCGATCTGCTGACCCTGGAGGTAGCTCAGAAAATGGTCGAGACCTTCGCCGACGGCCAGTTAGTGGAGATACCCAGCGCCGGGCACATGGTCTTCGAGGACAACCCGGACGACTTCAACACCGCAGTCACCCGGTTCCTGTAACCGGAAAGGGTACGAATATGGCTCAGGACCGAAACTCGGGGCCCGGTAACCCCGGTGACGTGGCTATCGGTATCCACCGGGTCGACTCGTGGACCCCGCCGGAGGACCAGACGGGAGACGGCATAGTGTTCCGCACCACCAGGGGCGACCTGCACGCAATACGGCACGGAGCGCCGGACTCGGACCTGGCCGTAGTGTTCGTGTGCGGCGCGCGAGGCGGCTTCGGAGGTCCGGGGCCGGGCACATACGTCCGGCTCGCCGAGAGTTTCAAAGAGCAGGGGATCACTTCCCTGCGCCTCGATTACCGTAACCCCAACGACCTGTACGAGTGTTTCCTTGACCTGCTGGCCGCCGTGGAATTCCTGAAAGACACCGGTTTCGGGCCGGTGGTGGTGGTCGGCCATTCATTCGGAGGCGCGGTGGTCATTGCGGCGGGCGCGGCCAGCCCTCACGTCAAAGGGGTGGTGGCGCTATCTTCGCAGACCTTCGGCGCAGATAGGGCGTGGCAGATATCGCCGCGTCCACTACTCTTGATCCACGGCAAGGCAGACACCCGGCTGCCTTTCTATTGCTCGCAACAGATCTACGACAGGGCGTTGGAGCCGAAACAGATAGTGTTCTACGACGGAGCGGAGCATCGGTTGGAAGAATGCCGGGACGAAATGGATCTGCTTCTTTCCGAATGGATACCGGATACCCTGCGGGCGCCGGTTCCCGAAACTTCGGGATGACCACGGGGCCGCCACTCTAGCGCATGTCTCGATCCGGGGCCGGGCGTCACGCGAGCCCCGGCCACGACCGGCTACACTCCTGATTATTGGAGGTTTGTGATGTTGGACTTGATCATTCGAGGGGGTAGAGTCGTCGCGCCGGAGGGTGTGGCGGAGATGGACATCGGCATCCAGGGAGGCCAGATAGCGGTCGTTGCGCAGGCGGGTTCACTGGACATCGAAGCCGGCCGGACTATCGACGCCTCGGGCAAAATTGTGCTCCCAGGGGGGATAGAACCCCACACCCACATCGGCATCCCCGTCCCAACGAACTGGGCAGGGCGCGCCGAAGTTGTCACCCAGCCACCCGAGGCCGCCAGCCGCGCCGCGGCTTTCGGCGGAGTCACTACCCTCGTGGACTTCTCCGGAAGCCTCTCTATTCAACCCGGGGAAACCCCGGCCATCGGCCCCATCACCCAGCAGGTAGATGACAGGCGAAACGCCTTCTCGGGCCATTCCTACATCGACTACACTTTCCATCACATTCTATCGGGCGCGGTATCGCCAACGACCATAGGCGAAATCGGGGAAGCAATCCAGTCCGGAATTGCCAGCTTCAAGATATTTACGACCTTCAATGCTTCAAGGGTCCCTTACGGCTCCCTGTGGGAGGTCTTCCAGGAAGTGTCCAGGCACGGCGGGATCATGGCCGTCCATGCCGAAGACGACGACATCGTCACCCACATGGAGGAAAAGCTGACCAGGGAGGGGCGGGACCAGGGTTATAACCTCCACCTGGTGCATAACAACATCTCCGAGGACCTGGCCTTTCGCCAAATTCTCCGGCTGGCCAACCACACCGAGACCGGCATTTACTTCGTCCACACCACGGCCAAAGAAGGAGTGGCGGCGATTGCCGAGGCGCGGTTGAGGCAACAGCCGGTGTACGGGGAGGCCTTGCACAACTACCTGGAGTTCACGTGTGACGATTACCGGAAACCGGGCGGAACCGCGATACACACCTACCCGGCCATCAAGTTCGCCGACGACCGGGACGCGCTGCAGGAAGGGCTGGCTGATGGGTCACTCTGCACCACCGCCACGGACGAGTACACGACCTACAAGGACGCGAAGCTCTCGGGCGACACCATCCTCACCGTATGCGGCGGGCACAACGGAATCGAAACCCGGATGCCCGTGACCTACACAAAGCTGGTTTCCACGGGTCGTATCCCGCTAGAACGGTTCGCCGCCATCACGTCCACGAACGCGGCGAGGATACTGGGCATGTACCCGAAGAAGGGGGCTATCGCCGTCGGCAGCGACGCCGACATAGTCATCTTCGATCCCGACCTGAATAAGACCTTGACGCTGGACGACCTGCACGCGGACTCCGACTACTCGATCTGGGAAGGGTTCGAGTGCCAGGGTTACCCCGTGATGACCATCCTGCGCGGCAAGGTCATAGTAGAAGACGGCCAGCTAACTGGAGACTCGTCGGACGGCCAATGGTTGGCGCGCCGGGTCGCCCCCGGAGTCCTGGCGCGGCCCCTGTGCTGAAGAAGGAACTCGCCCGATCTATCGGAGACTCTGCCTGGCGTTGAGACGGCTATTTGGGAGCATCAATCACCTTGGGTCGCCCGAGTTTCTCCATGATGGGACGCAACCCTATAAGGTCCAGCCTGCGGGATGCGTCGAGCACTTCTATTCCAACCAGCCGGTCATCCGCATCAAAGTCTGCGTAGACGTCGTCGTCCACACAACGAGTCTCAAGTCCAGTAGCCACATCAGCCAAATAGATATACGCGGCGTCCGCGTGAGGGTCATAAGTGATTCTCATGGGGCGTGCTCCAGATTCCGTACCTAGCTAGAACTGTGATCACGATGGTTCTCTGAAACTCTTCCTTGTGGATGACCCGGACTTCCTTTTCTGGGATGACGGTATCCTGCTGAGAAAACCTGAAGGGCTAAAGAGCGGCCGAGTTTTGCGGGAAGTTCAATCCCTGATTGGAGAGTCTGCACGACTTCTGATTCGCTGACTCCTCGCTCTCTCATCTGGGCCGTTGCATGGCGGGTAAAAGCTAATTCCATGCCCCTTGTCTGTCACTTCCCCCCAACCGGGGCATCTGCAGCAGCGAGTACGCCTTGGCCATGGCCGCCGAGTCGGCTGCCGACCTGTTGACTATCTTACCGCCCTCCAGGGAGGAGACCGGCGCGCCGTCCTGGAACACTACCCGGTTTCCTAGCACCGCGGGGACCTTATCCCCGGTCGTGGTGATTCCCACCAGGTTGAGAGGGTCACATGCGGACACGACCTCCATGCGGCCATTGGGTGCGCTGTTGTTGGTCTCACGCAGCAGACCCACTGCCTCCGGCAATGCGAACTGCTCCCCCAAGAACCCGGTCACGAACCGGCCGCCACGAATCTCTCCCTGCGCTTCCAGCCGGCGCAATACCCGCACCAGGTCCCGCCATCTGGGAGCCGTAGACTCCCGCGCCAACAACTCCGGGAACACGATACCGTAGCGGCGGAGCAACTGAAGGGCGCGAAGCTCCACAGGGTCGGTCTCCAGGTCCAAGGGTTGTAAAAGGGACCAACGGCTGTAACCCTGCCTCCTGCGGGGAGCGGGCGTGCGTCTGCGAATGTCACGGCGGGTGAGGCTCCGGTGACCGTTCTTGCTCTGGCTCCCATTGACTCTGTTGCGCAACGGCTCCAGACTGTCAGACGTGACCCTGCCCATGGCAACCAGCAGCCACAGGGCTTCTTCCACGTCCGACGGCAACCGGCGTGTCATGGATATCAAGTCAGACACGAAACAGGCGCCCCTGTTGCTCAGGACCTCCAGTATCTCGCCTGCGGCTCCGCTGATGTGGCGCTCCTCCGGAGGCAACGGTCCGAGCAGCCAGTCCAGGGATTCCCGCAAAGCCAGGGTAATGGGCGTTGCTCTTGTCAGGGGCGACCGTCCGCCGCTTCCGTTGCTGGGCTCCATCTGCCGGCCCAAACAACCCCAGACAACTTCTCCGCCCACACAGAGCCCGTCCAGCAGCGAGGGCCGGTAGTCCACAACCCGGGCGGCCAGGACCTCCGACTCCAAGGCTCCGGCGGCGGCCTCGAACCCCTGTAGTTGCTCAACAACGTCCAAGAGTCCGCCTTCGCCGTTGGCCCTGGAAGAAGGGTCCATGTGTTGCCAGCGGAACAAGAACCTCATCAAGCTGGTTTGAGGCGCCGGCTCGATCTCACGCCGGAGTCTACCCAACGTGCCGCGGTGAATACGCGCCAGGATCCGCCGGTCGCAGAATTCCTCCTCAGTCGCGCCGGGCCTGAAACTTCCTCGCAGCACCAGACCTTCAGCCTCGAGCTGGGTCAGGGCTATGGACACGCCGGGTCCGGTAAGTCGAAGAGTCTCGGACAACTCGGAGGCGGTGAACGGGCCAGAAGACTCCGCCCACCCCCTGACCAAGAACAGGTTGGCCTGGTCCTGGGCCATGAGAGGGACCGTGCCAGGAAGGCGTGACGCAGGCGGGGAAATGTCGCTGGTTGGGTATGCCGCCAGAGCCAGAGGGACTCGCTCCGCGGCGACCCAGGCGGTCCAAACTCCGGGCAGTCTGAGGCGGTAGGCCCTGCCGGCGGCGATCAACTGCTCGAACCATCGGACGATATCCTGTGGGCCAGTCTCCTTCCGGCCGCCGAATGCCAGGGACTCGGGTAGAACACCCAGGCTCAGCATGGCGTCGTGAAGTTCTTCGCTGTCCCGAATCCTGGGCCAGGCGTTGACGTTTTCCTCTTCGATGCTGGCTTCGTCCAGTCTTCCCAGGTCGCGGGCGTCGTCCGGAAGGGCCCGGCGCAGCGTCACCGCGCGGGCGCGGCGTTCCTCCAGCGGGGCGTCGTCCAGAAAGGCATAGGGCATGGCGTTTAAGATCTGGTGGGAGAAGACGGACGGCTGGACCGTATCCCTGGCGTAGACCTCTACGTCTCCGCGGGAGATTTCATCAAGGACTTCCTTGAGGCCGTCCAGGTCCATGGCCTCGGTGAGGCAGTCCCGGATAGTCTCGAAGACCAGAGGGTGATCGGGAGGTTCGATCTCCACTCCCGGCGCGTTGTCCTGGCACTGGACCTGGGCGGGGAACACCGCCGCCAGCAAGTCGTCTGACCGCATCCGCTGCAGGGGCGCGGGGACCTTCCTGCCTCCCGTATGGCGCAGTAGGGCTAGAAACCTGGTGGCGTTCCATCGCCAACGGGTGCCGAAGACCGGCGCTTGTAGAACGGCCTGCAAGAGCACTTCGTCTACGGTCCGGGACGACAGATAGCTGAACACTTCACCCAGCGGAAACGAAAGGTTTGGCCCAAGGGAGAAGTTGATACCGTCGTCAGTCGCCGAAGCCTGCAGTTCGAAGTCGAAGGTCCGGCAGATGCGCTTACGCAAGGCCATTCCCCAGGCCCGGTTGATGGAGGCTCCGAAGGGGGCGTGAATGACGAGTTGCATACCTCCGCTCTCGTCAAAGAACCTCTCCGCCACCACACGGTTGCCGGTGGGGACTATGCCCAGGACACGTTTGCCTTCGGCGATGTAGGATACGATCTGCCTCGCTCCGTCGACTCCGATCCCTGACTCATTGATAAGCCACTCCTCGGCTTCGGGAGGATATTCGAGGCGTTCATCGACGCCCTCGCGGATACCGGTGATCTCGCCGGAAAGCTCTCTGGTCCTTCCTGGAGCTTCCCCCAGCCAGAATGGGATGGTGGGAGCCTGGCCCTGGGCATCCTCAACCCTCACCTTACCGCTCTCAACCCGGCGTATCTTCCACGGCGTGTTGCCGAGAAGGAACACGTCGCCCGCCAGGCTCTCTATGGCGAAGTCCTCGTTGACCGTGCCCACGAACGTGTCTTCAGGGTCGGCGACCACGTCGTAGTCCGCGTTGTCGGGAATTGCGCCGCCGCTGGTCATGGCCGCGAGGCGCGCGCCTCGTCTACCCTTTAGGATGCGATTTACACCGTCCCGGTGAAGGTGCGCCCCATTCCGCCCCTGGCGTGAGGCAAATCCCTGGGATAGGGATTCGACCACCTGATCGAACCTGTCCCTGGGAAGTTCCCGGTAGGGATATGCCCGAGCGCACAGGTCGAAAAGTTCGTCCTCGTCCCAGTCTTCCGCGGCGCACGCGGCCACCATCTGCTGGGCGAGAACGTCCAGCGGCCAGGCGCGCACGCTCAAGGCGTCCAGGTTCTTCCGGCGGATTGCCTGGCACAGGGCCGCGCACTCGACTAGCTCGTCCCGCGTTAAGGGGTAGAGCGCCCCCTTGGGAGTGCCCCCGACAGTGTGGCCGGACCTGCCGATGCGTTGCAGCAGCAACCCGATGGAGCGGGGAGACCCGATCTGGCACACGAGATCCACGTCGCCAATGTCTATCCCCAATTCCAATGACGCGGTGGCCACGCAAACTTTGACCTCACCCTGCTTCAGCTTCTGCTCCGCGGCCAAGCGCGTTGCCCGGGAGAGGCTGCCGTGATGGGCCACGACTGCGCTCTCACCCATTCGTCCGGAGAGCTGGTGGGATACCCTTTCGACCAACCTGCGGGTGTTCACGAACACCAGGGTCGTGCCGTGCTTCCGGGCCATTTCGGTGATCGAATCCAGGGTCTCTCCCCAGATTTCGTGGGTGGCGATGGGGCCCAACTCTCCGGGGGGTAGTTGGACCGAAAGCTCGATCTTTCGCGCCCGCCCGGTGTCGACAATCAGGCAGTCCGGGATACCGCCGGCGGAGATGTTTTGGTTTCCCACCAGAAAACGGGCCATCTCTTCGATTGGGCGCTGTGTCGCGGAAAGGCCGACGCGGGCTATGGGACCCTCGGCAAGGGCGCACAGCCGCTCCACTGACAGGGAGAGGTGGGCGCCGCGCTTGTCATCGGCGACCGCGTGAATCTCGTCCAAGATGAGGGTTTTGACCTGCCTGAGTCCTCGGCGTCCGCTCTCCGAAGTCAGCAGGATATAGAGCGACTCCGGTGTCGTAATCAGAATGTGGGGCGGTTGTTTGGCCATCTTCTGCCGCTGTGAAGCCGGAGTGTCTCCGGTGCGGACGGCGGTCCTGATGGTTGGGAGCGGTGTGCCTCGAGCCTCCGCCAGGTCCTCGATCTCTTCGAGAGGTGTCGCCAAGTTCTTCTGGATATCGTTGGACAGGGCCTTGAGGGGAGAAACATAGACCACCTGGGTTGTATCGGGTAGTCCTTCGTTCAGGCCATGCCTTACCAGTTGGTCGATGCAGGTCAGAAACGCGGCCAGGGTCTTGCCTGAGCCTGTAGGCGCGGCAATCAGAGTGTGACGCCCCTGGGCGATTGCGGGCCAGCCGGTGGCTTGGGCCTCGGTTGGCGCATCGAACCGGCTTCGGAACCAGTCCTGGATGATGGGATGAAATTGGGCTAACGGCATGGTGGAAGTTTAGCACAAGGCACCGGGTCTCTCGACGGGCGAGTGTCAGGTCTCCAACTCGTCGTTTCGGGCCTGAGGGCAAGTCCAGGAGTCCTTCGCCTCTTGTACGTCCTGAAGGTGCGGTGCCTTGGGACCTCAATCTCCACTGGAAAGATGGATAAGCTGGTGAGGAAGCCGGGATTTTGCGGGTTGCTAAGGGCACAGCTTGACGGTTCTCCTTATGCTATACTCGCGGAAAATGAGGCTCGAGGGGTCCGCGTAAAGCCAACCACTCACCACCGCACGGGAGGAAGCAATGCCCGACCTGGTAGAGGCGAGGAAGAACCAATTCGGGGGAATGGTTGCCGATCCTGGATCGTTGCCCGAAGATCCCCGGGAATTCCAACGCAGGCTCGACTTCTCGCTTCAAGAGTGGAAGGAAGAAGGCATAGTTGCCGTTTGGCTGGAGGTGCCGATCAACCGGGCGGCGTTGGTCCCGGTGGCGGTGGACGCGGGGTTCCAGTTCCACCACACCGGCGAAGAGTACCTGATGCTCACCACGCGGCTGTCCGAGTCCGCCCTTATCCCGCCCTACGCCTCCCACTATATAGGCGCGGGCGGCATCTGTTTGAATGACAATAACGACCTTCTCGTCGTCCGAGAGCGGTACGGGTTTGCGGGCCGCGCTCCGCAACTCAAGCTGCCAGGGGGCGCTTTACGTTCAGGGGAACACCTGGCCGAGGCGGTGGTCCGGGAAGTCCTTGAAGAAACGGGGGTGCAGGCGGTCTTCGACGCCGTAGTGTGCTTTCGCCACTGGCACGGCTACCGGTATGGCAAGTCGGACATTTACTTCGTATGCCGGCTGCGGCCACTCAGTACGGAAATCACGATGCAGGAAGACGAAATCCAGGAATGCCTGTGGCTGCCGGTGGAGGAGTTCCTGAGCGCCGAAAGTATCGGCGACTTTACCAAGTCGATAGTGCTGGCCGGCCTGCAGAGCCCGGGCATGGTGACCGTCGATACTCCAGGTTTCCCCTCGGACGAAACCCGGGAGTTTTTCGTAACCAAGGACTTGGCCGAATCGGGACGGCTGCTGCTGGACTAGGCCACCATCCACCACGGGTCTTCCAGGTAACGCTTTACCGTCTGCAAAAAGGCCGCCGCCGGGGCACCGTCCACTATCCGGTGATCAAACGTCAGACTGAGAAACATCGTCTGACCTTTGGCGATCTCCCCGTTGTGGATGACGGGCTTCTCCAACACCCGGCCCACGCCTAGTATTGCCACCTGGGGCGGGTTGATAATGGGCGTGAAACCGTCCACGTCATTCGCGCCCAGGTTGGTAATCGTGAACGTTCCTCCGGTAACTTCTTCGGGCCTGGCCCGGCCTTCCCGCACCTTGGATGCCAACTCCCGGGACTCCGCCGCTATCTGGGCCAATCCCTTCCAATCGGCTCCCCTCAGGACGGGTGTAATCAGCCCCTCATCCAGCGATACGGCTACGCCGATGTCGATGTTTGGCATGACCTGGTAGCTATCTTCTCCCTGGACCGCGTTAAGCCGGGGATGGTCTTTCAGGGCCCGGGCGGCCGCCTTTATCACCAGGGCCAAGGGGCTAAGGCCGTGTTCGGACCACTGGCGGGCAAGCCCAGCCCTGAGGGTCATGGCCTCGGTGATGTTGGCCTCTGACATCAATGTGACCGGTGCGCTGGTCTGGGCGCTTTGCAGCATCCGTGCCGCGATGGTCCGGCGCATACCCGCCAATTGAACCGGCTCGGGACCGGCTGCGGGAGGGGAGGCGATGGCGTGTTCCACGTCGGCGATAAGGATTCTTCCGTTCGGTCCGGAACCCTTCACTGTGGCCAGGTCGACGCCGTTCTGCTGGGCCAAACGGCGGGCAGCCGGGACCACCTGGACCCGTGGGGCCTCCTCCGCAACAGACGCGGCCGGTTGTACTGCGGTCTCGATGGCCCTCTCCACGTCGGCGATGAGGACTCTCCCCCGAGGACCGGAACCCTGGACCTCGGCCAGGTCTATGCCGTTCTCCTGGGCCAGCCGCCTTGCTGCCGGGACGACCTGGACACGCACTCCGTCGCTCGCCGGCTGCGCGGCGGACGAGGGAGGGGCGTCGGCCGCTACTCTAGCTGCGGTTGGTGAGGAGGAGGGACCGCCGGGCCGGGCCACTTCCTCTCCCGGCTCGCCGATGACGGCAAGCACGGTACGTATGGGCACCGTCGCGCCTTCAGGGACCATGATGTGGCTCACCACGCCGGACGCTATCGATTCCAGGTCAGTTTCCAGCTTGGCGGTCTCGATGGCGACCAGGGGCTCCCCTTCCTGGATGGTGTCCCCCTCGTTCTTGAACCATTTAACGATGGTCCCTTCGGCCATCTCCATGCCCCATTGGGGAAGCAATACCTCGGTGGCCACGGCGGCCCTCCTTAGTTAGTGGTCATTTTTCAGTGGCCAGTGGTCGGTGATTGGTGGCCAGTGGCCACTAATCCCGGCTATTCCAGCGTGTCTCGCGCGGCCTGGGCGATTGTTTCAGCGGTGGGATAGCATAGAGGCTCCAGAGCGGTGCTAAAGGGGATGTGCACGTTGGCTGTGCCCAGCCGTTGGACCGGCGCTTGCAGCGACCAGAAACCTTCCATCGCTACGATGGCGGCGATCTCGCTGGCGGCGCTGCAGGTCTTATGGGCCATGTCCACCGTAACCAGCCGCCCCGTCTTTGCCACTGAATCCAGGATGGCCTGCTTATCCATTGGGACCAACGTCCTCGGGTCCAGCACCTCGGCGGATATGCCCTCCTGCGCCAGGGCGTCGGCGGCTTGGAGGGCCCGGGGAACCATGCCTCCGATGGCGACTATCGTCACATCGGTCCCTTCACGCTTGATGTCAGCGACGCCGAAGGGGATCGCGTAATCGCCCTCGGGCACGTGGCCTCGCGCTCCCAGGATGGTCCGGTCCTCGCAGAAGAGCACCGGGTCGTTCTCCCGAATGGCGGTCTTCATCAGGCCCTTGCCGTCATAGGAGTTGCTGGCAAACACGACCTTGAATCCCGGAATGTGCATGAACAGTGGGTAGGACCGGTCCGAGTGGTGAGCTGCCATGCTACCGCCGTAGTACAGGGAGGCCCGATATACGATGGGCAGGTCCACCTGGCCGCCGAACATATACCGCATTTTAGACGCCTGGCTCACCAGCGAGTCCATCGCCACCCACATGAAACAGAACGCGCTTTCGACGATGGGCCGCATACCCACGGCGGCTGCGCCCACGGCTGCGCCCATGAAGGCGTTTTCCGAAAGGGGGCAGTCCCTTACTCGCTCGAACCCAAATTCCTGGGCAAGACCGGCGGACGCGCCGTAGACGCCGGACTGGATGTCCTCACCCATGATGAACACCCGCTCATCCGCCCGCATCTCCTCGCGCATCGCCTCGTTCAAGGCTTGGGTCAATGTGATGTCTCTTGTCTGTGTTTGTGTTTGAGTCATGCTCCACCTCCTCGGCGTTAGGGCTCCTCTCGGAGCGGTGTGAGTCGGATATCATCGGCTCGTTGGGTTATTCCAGTGGAATGGGGTTGGCGAACATGTCCTCAAATAGGGCTTCGGGCTCCGGGTAGGGACTCTCCCTGGCGAATTGGGTGGCGCCGTCGATTTGTTGTTGTGTTTCCGTATCTATCTGGTCTATCTCAGCCTGAGTGGCGATATTCTGGGAGAGTAGCCTCTCTTTGTGGATATTTATGGGGTCACGCTGCATCCACTGCTCCACCTCCTCATCGTCTCTGTATGACCCTCCTCGCACGATCCGGCCCAGTCCCAGAGAGTGATCGTAATAGCGGTAGGTCCGGCCTTCTACCAGGGACGGTCCGTCACCGGCCCGGGCACGCTCAACGGCCGCCGAAACGGCCTCATACATGGCGATGCAGTCCTGGCCGTCCACCAGCACGCCGGGGATGTTGTAGGCGGCGGAGCGGTCGGATATGTTGTCCGAGGCCACCATCTTTTTGAAGCTGCTGGAGACGGCGTATTGGTTGTTCTCGCAGAGGAATACAACTGGAAGCTTCCAAATCGCCGCCAAGTTGATGGACTCGTGGAATGCCCCCTCGTTGCTGGCCCCGTCCCCGAAAAACGGTACGGCTACGCGGTCGTTGCCCTGCAGCACACTGCCAAGGGCCGCGCCCACGGCGGTGGGGATGGAAGAGCCCAGGATTCCCGATTCACCCAAAATGCCAACACTGAAGTCGGCCAGGTGCATCGAGCCGCCCTTGCCCTTGCAGAGACCCGTGGCTTTACCCAAAAGCTCGGCCATCGCCTTGTTTACGTCTCCGCCCTTGGCGATGGGATGGCCATGCGACCGGTGGTTGCCGGTCATCCAATCGTCGTCCCTCAAGGCGAGACACGCCCCGACGGCCACGGCTTCTTCACCGATGTACGAGTGGGCCGCGCCGACGATCTCGCCCCTTTCCACAAGTTGGATGACCCTCTCCTCGAAAAAGCGGATTCGCACCATCCGGCGCAGCATCTCCATGAGCAGAGTCTTGTCCTCTAGCATGGCACTCTCCTTTTCCTATACGAATATGTCCAGGGGAAGGAAGGCGGATACAACGAAGTTGGGAACGTCTACGACCTGGCTAATCTTCAGGTCCACGGCCACGCTGCAGATGGAGTAGGCTTGTTCACGGGTCCAGCCTCGTTCCATCAACAGGTCGATCATGCTGAGCAATGCGTTTCTCGCGGCCAAGGAAGCGTCCTCGGACTGGTTCACACCGTCGGCGATACACATGCCGGTGGAGGCAATGAACCGCCTCGGCGCGGCCATTTCCGGAATCGTGAAGTAGTCGTCCCGCTCGAAAATCGGGAACCGGATGTTGCGCCGCTGCGCCTCGCCCTTCCGTACCTGGAAACTTACATGAAGCGTGCAGTCCATCTCGATGGCGGTGCCGCAACACTCGGAATCGCCCTGGGCGTAATGGGCGTCCCCGGCGGAGAACAACGCCCCTTCCGTGAACACGGGAAGGAGCAAGCGCGTCCCGGCGGTGAGTTGCTTGATGTCCAGGTTGCCGCCGTTCTCCCTGGGCGGCACGGTCCTCAGACCCTCGGACGCGAAGGGTTCTCCGGCGGGCACGGCTCCTGCGGGCTCTGGCCCCAGTACCGCCCCACCACGTCGGAGCAGCTCATCCTCCCGCAGGAGCATTTCCTGGCGCAAGGCCCGGGAAGGGGCGACGCCGATTGTGCCCATAAACGACGCTCCCGGTACGCGCACTCCGGGAAGGTCCGGAGACTCGGCAAACCCGTCGGCTATGTTCCAGTGCACGACGTGGGGGGATAGGAACACGTCGCGGAGGAACCCGAAGCCGGGGATGATGGTGGTGAACCCCCAACGAGCCGCGTCAATGTGCAGGATGTTGCATTCCAGCAGGTCGCCGGGCTCTGCCCCTTGTACATACACGGGGCCGGTGAGGGGATGGACCACATTCAGGTCCACGTTGTTCAGGTCCGCGGCAGTTGAGGAGGGAGTGACGCCGCCGTCGAAGGCGTTTCTGGTCTGTATGACCACTTCTTCACCGGGCTCGGCTTCAACGGCCGGAGGGATGTCCGGGTGCCAACGGTTGTGGCCCTTGGTGGGCTCTTCGCCGCACCGTTTGCTGTAGTCCAACTCGATACTCTTCAAGTCACTCTCCCTGGGTCGGGATACGGCGGGCACCCGCATTATAGCCCACTCCGGCCTGAGAACGTAATGGCTTGCCCAAATCGGGGCAGGGCCTTTTCATTTTCGGAAAGGTGTCCCCTCTCCCCCTGGGAGAGGGTTAGGGTGAGGGCGTTCCCCGTAAACTGACTTGCCGCGGCTACTATCATTGCAGGGAGAGTTGTCCCTAACCTCAG
Source organism: Dehalococcoidia bacterium (assembly GCA_965197545.1). Lineage (GTDB taxonomy): Bacteria > Chloroflexota > Dehalococcoidia > Lucifugimonadales > UBA3495 > CATOSP01. The sequence goes on along the minus strand of CBDANJ010000007.1, from coordinate 145,618 downwards.
CCCTCTCCCCACGGGAGAAGGAGAATGAAAAGGCCCTGCAAATCGGGGCTGGTTTTCGACTCCTGGTTGGCTTTGCGATGGGGTTGGGATCTGAGAGGACTTTGAACCGCGAATAGATTGAGATTCTATTACAAAGGGATTACAGTTCGTATACTAGATTGACGAGGGAAACCTATGCAGACGCCAACCTATCGAGCGGCTTCTTATGAACTGCTCCGACAAGCCGCACAAGAGTTGGAGGCAGGAGACGTCAGACAGGCTTCCGGGAAGGGATGGGGCGCGGCGGCCCAGATGATTGAAGCAGTGGCCGAAAATAAAGGTTGGCCACATAGCAGTCACTCGCATCTGTACGAGGCCGCCAACCGGTTGGCGCAGGAAACAGGCGACAGGGAAATACGCCTGCTATTTAATGCCGCAGGTAACCTTCATGTAAATTTTTACGAGAATTGGGTTACGCATGAAGTAGTCGAGATAGGTCTCACAGACGTGGAATTGCTTCTAGCAAAGTTAGATCCCCTGTTGTAGATGGCCCTCCCCTTCCGGTAGTTGCCGGGAGACCCGCCCAAGTAATTCCTCTATGAGTAGAATTGCGTTCCCGGTCGACCGGCGCCACACTCAAATCGTCATCTTCGCAGCGGATTCCACTTGCGTAGGGGCTGTAGCCAGTTAGCGTCCAAAACTGCGTCATAACAACGCCTTGTTCTTCGAGGGATTCCAGCAAGCGGACCAAGTTGTGAGTGAAGGGTACTCCTCGCCCAAAAGGGCGATCCAAGCCTTGAACAGTTTCTCGGCGGCTTGCTGGACATGGAACCCGAATATCTCGTCGGCGAACACTTCCACGTCGCGCAACCGCGGATAGCGTTCAAATCTCGCATCGCAGCTCCTACTAGCACACGCGCCTGTTTAACGTCGCTCATACAGCACCCTCCCCTCCCGAATTGCCCGTGCAAGGACGTTGTTGAGCGAGTCCCGCCAATACTCGGCGTCCTCTTGAGTGTATACCAGGATATCCTTGGCCACCCCAAGGCCCGCAAGAGCGTAGTATAGACGGACTATCTCCCCGTGCTTTGTCCTGTCTGTGTTGAACGGCTCAGATTCCAGCACTATCAGGTCAACGTCTGAATGTTCATGCGTGTCGCCTCTCGCCTGGGACCCGAAGAGGATAATCTGCTCAGGGTCCACTTCCGCTACAATTCTGTCCACCATCTCTTGCAGGAGTTCGTCCGTCACTGGATTCATTCCCTCACCTCTCTAAGCAACAACACTATTCTAAACCACCGTAAGGACTAATGCCGTTCCAGATAAATCACAACCGCGCAATCGCGCCTATCTGGACATGGCAGGGCTCTGAGGCTATCATACTGGCGCGGTTGGGGGTCTGGACTAACGGACCCGTAAGATACTTCCACAGACGAAGGAGAATCGTGATGCTGTCTGCCGATTGGGGCGACATTTACAAAGAGCTTGGCGCCGTTCCCGTAATTAACGCGACCGGCAGCGTGACGATGCTGGGTGGTTCGACCCCGATACCTGAAGTTAAGGACGCCATGGCCCACGCCGACAGGGCATATATTCCGCTTATGGAGCTGGAGGAGAAGGCCGGAGCCGCCATTGCCAGGATGGTGGATGTGCCCGCGGCCTACATCACGTCGGGAGCGGGTTCAGCTCTGATGCTGGCCACCGCCGCAGCTATGGCGGGGGACGACGACGATAAGATTCAGCAGCTTCCGAACACCAGCGGGATGAAGGACGAGATTCTGATCCAGACTCTCCAGCGCTATTGGTACGATCGGTGCCTGGAATTGGCCGGGGCCAAACTCGTGATGTTCGGCTCCGAGGAACAGACGACCAAGGAAGACCTTGAGAAGGCCATTGGTCCGAACACCGCCGCCGTGCATTACTACGCTGTGGAACAGGCTATCGATCCCCTTGCGCTAACCCTGGAGGACACGATTGAGGTCGCCCACGCCCACGGCGTACTGGTGACCGTGGACGCTGCGGGGCAGATCTACCCGCTGGAGAACTTCGGCAAGTACGTCAGGATGGGCGCGGACTTCCAGTGCATCGCCGCCAAGTACCTGGGCGCGACCCAGTCGGTTGGACTCGCGCTCGGCTCCGAGGAGATGATCCGAAAGATCGGCCTCCACGCCTTCGCCAGTTACGAGGGCCGCCGGGTGCGTGGCGTGGGCAGGCCCCAGAAGGTCGACCGCCAGGAGATGGTCGGCGCGGTGGCCGCGGTCAGGCATTGGATGACCATGAATCACGAGGACCGGTTGGCCGATGCCGAGCAGCGCACCAGGGTCATCCTGGGACTGGTCTCAGGTCTACCTGGGATAAGGGCGGAGATGATCGACAACGTCATCGGGCATCAGCCTTACGGCCTGAACCTATGGGTCAATCCGGCCGAGGCTGGGATGAATATCTACGATTTGAGGGACCGCCTGAAAGACGGAGACCCGCCCATCTGGACCAGGGTTAGGGACGAAGACGACTACATCACGATCCACATGTTCGGCCTGAACCCCGGAGAGGACCGAATCGTCGGGGAGAGGATAGCGGCGCTGGTCAAAAAGTAGGGCGCGTCAGCCAGCAGCTTCTTTTTCCTTCAGTGCCCGCAACACCTTTTCCGCGGTGATGGGAAGGCTGGTGATCCGTACTCCCACGGCGTCGTACACGGCGTTGGCAATCGCTCCGGCGATGGGCACGTTGCTGCTTTCGCCGATCCCCTTGCTTTGGTAGGGCGCGGGTCCCGACGGCGACTCCAAGAGGACCGTTTCCAGCTTGGGAATGTCCGGCATAGTCGGCATCTTATAATCGCCGAGGGTCAACGTCGAGATTCTTCCCTCCTCCGTGCCTAGCTCCTCCATCAGCGCGTAACCCAAGCCTTGAATCACGCCTCCCTCGATCTGCCCCTGGTGGGTGAGGGGGTTGATGACTGTCCCCACGTCGTGGGCCGTCACTATCCGCTCCACGTGGACCTGACCCGTTTCCGTGTCGACCTCTACCTCGGCGATCTGCGTGCAATAGGACGTGACCGGGGAGGTAGTTCCGGCGAAGGTGAACTCTCCAATGATGGCGCCCTCAAGGTCACGCACCGCCAGGGAAGTCATTTCTTTGAGGGGAATAGTCCGTACCGGATTATCCTGGATTTGGAAAGAGCCGTGCGCCAGGCTGATGCGGTCCTCGCCGGTCTCGTACAGTCCGGCGGCGCGCTGGACCAGCTTGGCTTTCAGGTCCCGCGCCGCGCCCAAGGCAGTCTGTCCAGCGGTGTAGGTGACCCGGCTGCCGCCGGAACCCGAATCGAACGCCACGGCATCGGTGTTTTGCACCGAGACACGCACATCCTCCACCGGTACGGTCAGCTCTTCGGCCACCACCTGGCGCAACATGGTGTGTGCGCCGGTTCCCGTGTCCCATAAGGCCATCTGGATTTCGACCTGGCCCCCGGCGTCTATGGCGACCCTGGCTTCCGATTGTCCCGCTCCCGGAGGCTGGTCTGAAATCGCCATGCCCTGTCCGAAGTTGGCGCGGGTTTTCGGTACGCCCCAACCCGCAGTCTGCGCGGCCTGCCGGAGGGTATCCTCGGCTCTGACTTCTTCCCAGGCTCCGCCTGTGGGGGTTTCGTCTCCGGTCCTAATCACGTTTCGCAGCCGGAATTCCAGCGGGTCGAGACCCAGTCCCTCCGCGATCATGTCCATGTGTGACTCCACGGCGAAATGGACCTGGGGCTTCGCCGGGGCGCGCATGTGGCCGCAGGGGACATTGTTGGTGTAGACCATGAAACTGTCGATGCTCACGTGGGGCACCCGGTAGGACCCGCCCAGGTGGTCCGCGCCCCCCAGGTAGACCCTGGGTTTGAACGCCCCGTAGGCGCCGCTGTTAAAGACTACTTGAGCTTCCCGGGCCCACAATCTTCCATCGTTTTTGACACCCGTCTTCACAGTGATGACCGCCGGATGCCTGGGGTTGCCCGCCATCAACTCCTGCAGGTAGTCCATGACCATTTTGACGGGCCTTCCGGAATGGAGGGCCAGGTAGTAGCACAGGGGCGCGTCCATGAACGAGCCCTTACCTCCGAAATCGCCTCCTATGCTGGTCGGGTGCAGAGTGATGCGGTCTTCCGGCATGTCCCACACCGCCGACAGTTGGGAGCGCAGGTTGAAAGGGGCCTTATTGTTGACCCACAGCTCCACACGCCCCGCGTCGTCGACTCTGGCCATGCAGGCATGTGGCTCTATGTATCCCTGGTGCATGAGCTGGGCGGAGAAAGTATGCTCGAACACCCGGTCCGATTCGCGGAATCCCTGGGCAACGTCACCCTTAACCCACCTGTTGTGGGCGAAGACGTTGCTGATGGAAGACGGAGGCTGGGGGAGGCCAACATAAGACGGCATATCCGGATGCAGGACAGGGGCCGAAGGCTCCATAGCCTCCGGTGGGTCGAACACAGCCGGCAATTCCTCGTACTCCACGTCGATCAAGAGCAGGGCTTCCTCCGCGGCGTCCACGTCCTCGGCGGCCACAGCGGCTACCTTTTCGCCGACGAAGCGGACTCGGTCCCTGGCCAGGACCGGGCAGTCCCGCAGCAGCCTGCCAACCAGCCTGTCGGGAATGTCCTTCCCTGTAATCACCGCGTGTACTCCGGGGACTTCCCTCGCCCTTGACGTGTCGATACTGACGATGCGGGCGTGGGGCAGCGGACTTCGCAGGACCCTGCCCCAGAGTAGTCCGGGGAGGTTGAAGTCCGCAGTGTAGAGGGTCTGGCCCGAAACCTTGTCCGGGCCCTCCCCCCTCTTTACGGGCGTGCCTACCGTGGTGAACGAAGTTACCATCGTACTGCCGTCCCGATACTATCCCTTAAGGTGTTGGTCGAACCACGCCATTGTCTTTGCCCAGGCGTCTCGCGCCGCCTCCGGCCGGTAGCTGGAGCGGGCGTTGCAGTGGAAGCCATGGCCGCTTCCGGGGTACATGTGAAACTCGTGGGTCTTGCCCGCGGCTGTCAGGGCCGCGTCGATATCGGAAACGTCCGCCGGGCTGGGATTGCCGTCTTCTTCGCCAAACAACCCGAGCATCGGCGCGGTGATGTTGCCGGTCTGGTCGAAGGGAGAGGGGCCGTCGCCGCCCAGGGCGTTTTTGATCCCGCCGCCATAGTAGACCACGGAAGCCTTGATGTCCGAAATTGAGCAGGCGGCCAGGTAAGAGACCCTGCCCCCGAAGCAGAATCCAACGATTCCGATCCTATCCGACTGGACGAATGGTTGGGCCTTCAGGTAGTCCGCCGCCGCCTGGACATCCGCGATTATCCCGGAGTCGGTGCATTGCTGCATGCTGGCGATGGCGCCATCGAACTCCTCGTGGAGCCCCATGGTCATCCTGCCCTGCCTGTGGAACATGGCCGGAGCCAAGCCAACGTAGCCCAGGGACGGGAGACGGTCGGTGACGTATTGAATATGGGAGTTCACTCCCCAGATTTCCTGAATGACAATGACCGCCGGGCTCGGTTCCCCGCTCCCTGAAGTCGTCAGATACGCTTCCATCGTGTCACCGCCGACGTCGATGTCCACCCAATTAACCGGCATAATTAGCCCTCCTCATAATCCTCGAATCGAGGCCAAAACCAGGCCGCGGGAATTGTAACATGGCTGCTCCACACGGAGTCAGACAAAGGCGGATGAGCGGGCCTCCGGCGGCAGCGTTTCTTCCCAATGGGGGATCAGGTGGTGGGATGTCGTGGGCAGGGCGACGATGGAAACAACTCCCACCAGGCTTAACCCGAAGGACAGCCACACCGCTCCGGCGTAGTTGCCCGTATACGTCCAAAGAAAACCGCCCAGCACCAGCCCCAGGGCCATCCCCATGCCACCGCCTAGGAGTTGCCAGCCATAGGTCGTGCCCATCGGCGCGTTTCCGTAGTACTGGCGGTTGATTATGGGGAAGGCGGTCATCTCCCCGCCGATGCCAATCCCGAATATGACGGCGAAAAGGTAGAACATCCACAAGTCGTTTGCGAATAGAAGCATCAACACGGGGAAGGTTTGCAGGCAGAAGCAGACGGACATCGCACCTTTGCTCCCGAGTCGGTCGGCGGCAATCGGAACCAGGAACCGGGTCACGGTGCTAACTATCGTGAGCGTACCGTACACTCCCGCGGCTTCGCCTAGGGACATGCCCCGCTCCACAGCCATGGCGACGATGCCCATCAGGATGATGTTATGGCCTGCGCAACCCCAGAAATGGATGCCGATTAGGTTCCAGAACGCGTGAGTTCGTTGGGCCTGCCGTATGAAGACACTCGTCCTTACCTTGGCGATGTTGCCCGCCAGGAGTTGTTCCGTGGGCGCTTCTTCGGACACTCCCAGCGGCTTCAGCCCCACCGCACCGGGCTCGTCGTGGAAGAACCGCAACAGCAACAACAAGACCGCTCCACCGGCCACGCCTGGCACCCAGAAGGTCCATTGCAGGCCGAGGGCCAGCAGTCCGTACACTCCGAATATCGCCAGGGCAGTCCCCATTCCCTGAATCGCTTGCAGTGTCCCCATGGCCACGCCTAGGTGTTTACGGAACCATAGAGTTACGGCGGCTACCAGCGGCACCTGGAATATGGCCATCGCGGCGGCCAGGATGAGGCCGTAATACAAGTAGAATTGCCATAGGTGGGTCATCGTCCCGGTGAGTACCATACCGGTGACGAACAGCGCCACCCCGGCCAGCATGACCTTGCGCACCCCGTACCGGTCGCCGATCCAACCCGCGATGGGGCTGAAGAAGGCCGAGAACACCCACTGCAGGGCGAAGGCCACGAAGATGGCGAAGATGCTCCAGCCCAAAGCTTCCTGCAGATGAGGCACCAACATGCTGGTGGCGAACCGGATGGATGACGTGATCATCCACATGACGGAGGCCACTCCCACGATAACCCACGCGTAATGGAATCTTTGGTTCCCTATCGCCAACTCTGCCGGTTGGAGATTGACCTTGAGCATTCGTTACCCCCGCAATCGTCCGGTCATTGTAACTGAGTGGCGATGGTCTCTCAACGGGAGGCCTTGTGATACAATTCCGCTGCTCTAGTCTTGGGCATTAGCCTGGACTCTTTTCCTTTACCGGCCGGCCATCCGGTCAACAGCTAGGCTTACCGTTGGGACCACCGAGGCGAAATAGAGGGAGTGTTGAAATGCCTGATAGCGTTTCCTTAAGAGTCGAGACCAACTTGCCCGTTAAGATGCGAGACGGTATAGTCCTCTACGCCGACGTATACCGGCCCGACAGCCCCGGCCCATTCCCGGTGGCGCTGCAGAGGACACCCTATGACAAGGGTTCGGCAGGATCGATGACCAACCTGGACCCGATGAAGGCCGCCCGCAACGGTTACGCCGTGGTCATCCAGGACACACGGGGCCGTTACACTTCAGAAGGGGAGTTCTACGCTTTCCGGGACGAGATCAACGACGGATACGATACGGTGGAATGGGCGGCGGCCCAACCCTGGTCCACCGGCAAGGTGGGAATGTACGGAGCGTCCTACGTCGGCGCGACCCAGTGGCTTGCAGCCGTAGCGCGGCCTCCGCACCTGGCGGCAATCGTCCCAAACGTCACCGCCTCCAACTACCATGAGGGCTGGGCCTACCAAGGAGGCGCGTTTGAGTTGGGTTTCAATGTCTCCTGGACCTTGCTTCAGTTGACCCTGGCCAATTTTGGCGCCCTCTCATCGGCCAAAAGTGTTCCCACGGAGAAGCGGCGGGACTTGATCGATGCCGTGAACGACATGGAATTGTCCTTCCGACATCTGCCCACCAAGGACCTCCCACAGTTGCAAGGCGGGCTTGCGGACTACTATTACGACTGGTTGGCTCACCCCGAATTTGACGACTACTGGAAAAACCTTTGTATCGAGGACAACCACCCCCGGCTAAATGTCCCTGCCTACAACATCGGCGGATGGTACGACATCTTTCTGGGAGGGACCATCCGCAACTTCCTGGGTATGCGGGCCAACGGCGGGAGCGATGACGCGAGGCGGGGCCAGAAACTCCTGATCGGACCCTGGCAGCACGGCTCCAGGGGAGGAAGTGTGGTCGGGGACCACTACTTCGGCCTCGCCGCCGACGCCATGGCCGCCGACCTGGATGGGGTACACTTCCGCTGGTTCGATTATTGGCTCAAGGGAATAGACAACGGTGTCCTAGACGAGCCTCCAGTACGGGTCTTCGTGATGGGGGACAACGTTTGGCGGGAAGAACAGGAGTGGCCGCTTGCCAGGGTGCAGAACACCAGCTATTACCTGCATAGCCAGGGCAAGGCTAACTCGTCCAGCGGATACGGGTCGCTTAGCCCCGAGGCGCCGGGGGAGGAACCTCCCGACGTTTACCTCTATAACCCCGCCGACCCCGTGCCCACCAGAGGCGGGGGCCTCTGCTGCAACCCCTATTTCGCGGCCAACGGCGCGTTCGACCAGCAGGACATCGAAGCCCGCCCCGACGTGCTTGTCTACTCGACGCCTCCGCTGGAGCGGGATTTGGAGGTGACCGGACCCGTCACCGTGACTCTCTGGGCCGCCACTTCCCAGACCGATACCGACTTCACGGCCAAATTGGTGGACGTATGCGAAGACGGCTGCGCTCGCAATCTCACTGATGGGATCATTCGCGCCCGGTACCGCGACTCCTCCTCCAATGCCAGTTTCGTTGAGCCGGGTAGGGTGTACCATTACACAATTGACCTGTGGGCTACCAGCAACGTCTTCCAGCGGGGTCACAGAATCCGAGTCGAGATTTCCAGCAGCAACTTCCCCCGTTTCGACCGGAACACAAACACCGGGAATGTCATTGCGGGAGACGCGGAGTTCAAGCCGGCGTTGCAGACTGTTATGCACGACGCGCAACACCCTTCCCACATAACGCTTCCGGTAGTCCCCAGGTAGCGGGACTTCGCCACGCTTTACACCATCTCCAGACCGATTCCAGGAGGATAAAAATGCCGGATGCAAGGGTCGACACCATTATTCGCGGCGGGCAGGTGGTTACTTCATCCCAGGTCTATGACAGCGCCATCGCCATCACCGGAGAGAAAATAGTGGCTCTCGGACCAGAGGAACTCCTACCTCCCGCGGACAAATACATCGACGCGGAAGGCAAGTTCGTTCTGCCGGGTCTGATCGACTCCCACGTCCATCTGGATGGGCACGATAACTACGAACTTGGCGCTCTGGCGGCGGCCCGCGCCGGACTTACCACCCTCATCCCATTCGGCACCTATACCCTGGAAGGAGACGAGACGCTGCCCCAGGCCATCAACCGCGTGAGAGAGGAAGTCACCAGCACGGCGCTGGTCGACTTTGCGTTCCATTTCATCCTGCAGAACCGGCCCAGCATCTTGAACAGCCTTCCAGAAGCCCTTCAGATGGGCGTCAAGTCCTACAAGATGTTCATGACCTACAAGAAACGGCCCGGCAGGATGTGCGACGACGATTACATCTGCAACGCCATGGACATGGTGTCCCAGGGCGGCGGAGTGCTACAACTCCACTGCGAGAGCGGCAACATCATCGAGTACCTGGAGAACAAGCTCATCGGAGAGGGCCACACGCACCCCACTGACTTCCCGACGGCATGTCCCGACTGGGCCGAGGAAGAGGCCATCAACCGGGCCATCAAGATGGGATCGGCCACCCGCTGCCCGACCTACGTGGTGCACCTCAGCACCCAGCTAGGCTTGGAGCGGATCAAACACGCACAGGCCCAGGGACAGTTGGTGTGGACGGAGACATGCCCCCAATACCTGCTCTTATCGGACGCCGAGATGGCCAAAGTAGGCCCTCTGGCCAAGATCGGCCCGCCGCTGCGTCCCGAGGACGGCCCGGACCAGGACGCCCTGTGGCGGGGCCTGGAGCAGGGCCACACTTCTATCGTGGCCAGCGATCACTCTCCCCACCCGCAAGAGCTGAAGCAGGTGGGCTGGGACAACATCTTCGTCACTCCCGAGGGCGCGTCGGTACCTTTCGGCTCTCCTGGACTGGAGACGATAGTCTCCCTGATGTACAGTGAGGGCGTGGTCAAGCGTGGGCTTCCAATCTGGTGGCTGGCCCGTGTGATGTCGGAAAACCCGGCGCGGATATTCGGCCTATTCCCCAGGAAAGGCGTGATCCAGGTGGGGTCAGATGCCGACCTGCTGATACTGGACCCCCAGGGCGACCGCATCATCACCGCCAAGGACCACCAGAGCAATGCCGGGTATACCCTGTTCGAGGGTTGGGAGGTTAAGGGCCGCCCTTGGATGACGCTGTTGCGGGGCAAGGTCCTGTTGAATGACGGCGTATTGGAACAAACGCCTGGCGTTGGGCAGTTTGTAGAGTCGGGTTCGCCCCGGTCTCCAATGGGCGGCCCGGTGCGCTAGCGGTTAACCCGAGGGCATCCAACGCCATTCCTTGGCCTTGGATCCGCCGCCTGTGGGAGGGAACGAATGACAACCGACGCTGACACCGGCAATCAAATTGACGCCGCCGAGGTGTGGCGCGCAATCGGACGGCTAGAAGGCGATGTTGCGGCGCTCCTGGAAGGCCAGCGGGAAATCAAGTCCGGGTTGGAGGAAACGAACCGGCGCTTGGACGAAGGGCTGAGGGAAATGAACCAGCGGTTAGATAATGGGTTGCAGGAAGCGAACCGGCGCACTGACCGGCTTTTATATGCTGTCCTTGGCGTCGGTGGCGCGCTGTTGGTTGCAATCTTTGTCAGCCGCTTCATTGGCGGCTGACGGATCACAAGCGCCGCCCCCTCAGCTGCGTTCGCTACTTGAACTTGGGCGCCACCTTCTCCGTGAGCAGGCGCACCGATGCCATGACGCGGGCGTTGGGTATCTGTCCTCCGTAATTCATTTCTAGCACGACGCCGGAGATGTCCAACTCGTCCCGGTATTCCTCCAGCCTAGCGGTGACTTCCTGTGGAGTGCCGAACATGACCCGGCGCTCCAATATCTCCTCGTAGGGGATGTTGGCCAGACGCCGGAGCCGTTCGGCGCCCTCCTCGCTGGCCGCCGTCTTGATTAGCTCGGTTGCCGCGTATTGGATTGCGTGAATCGCGCTCTCCTTGGGCTCCTCCTGGGCTTTAGCGGTGGTCTCAGCGACGTAGGCGGGTATGCGCAGGGTGACCTCCCCTGGGCCTTCGAAGCCCGCTTCTTGCCGGGCGGTGCGGTATAGACTGAGCCGCTCCTTCAACACGGGGATACCCGTTGCCGCGCTGATGAAGATGGGGTGCCCCAGCTTGCCCACCATCGGAAAAGTGTCCTCAGAGGCCACCGCGACCCGCGTCGGCGGATAGGGTTGCTGGAACGGCTGAGGGACAACCTGCACGTCCTCGTAAGCGTAGAAGTCTCCCTGGTGGGAGAAGGCGTTGCCCTTCCAGGCGCTCATAATGACCTGGAGGGCTTCGAAGAACCTGCCCCGGCTCTCCGAGTAGGGGACGTTGTAGCCCTGGTAATACTTGGTCAGCCCGCTGCGTCCGATCCCGAATTCGAACCGGCCCCTGCTAATGTGGTCCACGGTGGCCGCCTCTTCCGCGACTCTGAGAGGGTTGGTCAGGGGAAGCACCTGCACGGCCAGACCCACGCGAAGCTTCGAGGTGCGTGCGGCGATGGCGCTGGCGATGATTAGCGGAGATGCGAGCACCGACCGGTCGGGTGTGAAATGGTGCTCGGCCAGCCATACCGAGTCCATGCCCATCTGTTCCGCTTCCGTGACCTGGCTGAAAGACTCCTCGAAGGCTTCTGCCTGGGTCATGTCTCCGCGCACGTGGAAGTCTGTGAACATACCGAAGTTCATGACCTGCTCCTATATCGATCGTTAATCGGCCCTCACCCCATGCCTCAGCCCGACGATACGGGCTGGGGCCGCGAGTGAGGGCCGATTTCTTACATCCAAAGAATCCCAATCATTACACCGCGACGACGCTGGGGACTGCGCCGTGCTGGTGCGGAGACGCTAGGATACGGCTACTTCGCTGAAGTGGGGCATTACCTCTTTGGCGAACAACTCGATGGAGCGCATCACCTTCCAGTGAGGCAGACCCACGAACCCAAAGTTGCCGAAGACGTGGTTGATTCCCGCTGCCTGGACCTCTTTAAGCCGCTCGATGACCACGTCCGGGGTCCCCCGGAGGGGAGGCAGGCCTGCATGGCCCAGGTCGTCCCGGCGTTCCCGGTCCTGTTGGCGGTTGGCCCAGTGCTCATAACCCTTGGCGATCTTGCCGTTCTTGTCCACGGGCATCCCGATGGGCGCGCCGTTGGTCCCGGTGGAACGAAGAATCCTGGAGGAGAAGTCCTCCAGTCCTATTGGGTCGTTCTCCGCCTCTTCCATCGTGGGAGCGACGTAAATTGACTTGGACATTGGCGGGTCGAGGTGGGCGTGTTCGTGACCGTGTTCTTCCATCTTTTCGCGCCACAGTTTTATCACCTGGGGGGCTTGACCCATGATGTCGGTGGGTCCACCGGCGATAACCTGTATCTTACGGCTGGCGGCGAATTCAACGCTGGCCGGGCTGGTGCTGACGGCCTGGAAAAGGGGTGGATAGGGCTTCTGCACCGGCTTGGGCAGCACCCAGAGGTCGTCCACATCGGTGAACTGGCCGTGATAGGTCAGTTTCTCTTCGGTCCAAGCCCTAATCATTACGTCGACTGCCTCGGCGAACCGGTCCCTGCTGGTATCTATGTCGACGCCGATCCCGTCAAATTCCTGCTGCTGGTACCCGGCTCCGATGCCAAGATTGAGCCTGCCGCCGCTCATGACGTCGAGCATGGCCACTTCTTCGGCCACCAGGATCGGGTTATGCAACGGTAGGACTATGACCGCCGTCCCAATGCGGATATCCTTCGTGCGGCCTACGACGGTCCCAAGGAACGACCAGATTCCCGATAGCAGGCCGTGGCGGGAAAAACGGTGCTCTCCCAGCCAGACTTCGTCGATGCCTAGCTGGTCTGCAAGCTCGATCTGCTCGAGGGCTTCGGTCAACGCTTGCTGTTGAGTGAACGTCTCGTGCCAGGGAACTATGGTGAAGATTCCGAATTTCATGCGGCCTCTCCTTGTGGCGCTCTATGGCGGGACTAAGGCACCCTCCGGATGCCGTATAACGGCACCAGTTGAGGGACACGTCGTTGGCAGCATACACCGGGGCAGCTACCGATTCAAGCCTGGATAAATGCGCCGCGGGTGTTTCAATAGTTAGTCACACGAAGCCCCTTTCGGAAAAGGGGGTTGGGGGATTTCCCCCGTTGCCGCCCAGAACTAGAGAACACTTCTCGGGTCTAGCAGAGTACCCGTACTTAGCTTCAAGGAGGGGGGCCGGGACCAATTGCTGACGATTTCAGCGCGCTCAGACGCGAGCCGTGGAGAAATCCCCCTTTTCCGAAAGGGGGAGAAGTGTTGTGGTGGTCCGCCTTTTGCAAAAGGAGGAGAGCGGTCTTATGGGCGGAAAATCAAAAGGCCCTGAACTTCGCTGGGGCTTGGGGGAATGCTTAGCAGAGAACCGCTATCGCAGGTAGTGCCTCTGCAACTCCGACGCATATTCGGCCCCGAGGGCAGACGCATTTCGCCTGTCCGACAACCACTCTCTCAGAGAGACGGCTCCGGTAGGGGCGCCCTCCGAGAAGAGCAGGTTGTCCCGCAGCCCGCCGACTTCGTCCCAGGTCAACACAACATCATTGAGCGCCCGCCCTATCATGCGGGAGAAGAACAGGGCAGCTTTGGACGGTAGATGCAACACCCGTGCCCTGCTGCCTATGGCGGTTGCCGTCAGGTCGACCAACTCGTTGAAGGAAAGGGTCTCGGGTCCGATCGCCTCTACGACCAAGTTTTCAGACTTGTCCGCCGAATCGACAGCCAGCCGGGCCAGGTCTTCGACGTGGATGGGTTGCAACAGGTATTCGCCTGTGCCGGGTACGACGAATACGGGGAACTTGCGAAGCATCCAGGCGATGTTGTTCAGCAAGACGTCGCCTTCGCCGAATACGAACGCGGGCCGGACAATGGCATAGGAGAGCCCCGACTCGAGAATCGCCCGCTCTACCTGCGCCTTACCGTTGAAGTACGGGTAAGGCGAGTCAAGGGACGGGTTGGTAATGCTCACATGGACCAACCGTTGGACCCCGGCGTCCTTGGCCGCCCGGATGAGGGTCTTGATGTTCCGAATGGCCCCCTCGAAGGTCACTTGGCCCCGGCTGAACCTGACCCAGTAGGTGTTGTAAAGTGTCCTTGCGCCGGAAAGCTCGGCTGCGAGCTTTTCAGGAGCGTCGAAATAAAAGGGGGCCGTAGCTATTCGACCCCCGAAATCGTTGGGGCTGTCGGGATGCCCGGTGATGGTCTTGACCAGGTCACCTCTCGCCAGGAGGTGGGACGCGATGTGCCTCCCAGTGAACCCGAACGCGCCGGTGACGACGTTTAGGTCTGGCACTCGACCATCACCTCGACGAGGACTCGGCCGGGGCAGGATTGGTCTGAGCCACGGCCGATATGGGAGTTACGAGGATGTAACCCAGCCGGTGTGAGAAATATCGATCACCACGCCATCGGGCCCCGACCACTTCATCTCGAAGTTGCGGGGAGAACCTGGCGCCGCCATGCTGGTGTCGAGCCCTTCCCTGGAGCTGATGGACGTGCCGTTTGCGCCGTCCAGCTTATCGCAGGCTGCGTCCAGGTCATCCACCAGGAAGCCGATGTGGTGGATGCCGTTGTAGTTGTCCCCGTTGGGCCCTACGTCGGCGTCCTTCTCGGTGGTTTTGTGGTTCAGAATTGCGAGATTGATGTAGCCGTCGGAGAGAAACACTGCCCCGTTATCGCTGCGGCGGACCTCCTCCATTTCAAATGCCTTCTTGTAAAACTCGGCCACCTCGCTGGGATTGGCTGTGGTCAACGCGATATGCCTGATCTTAGCCATCTGCTGTCTCCTTCTGGGAGTGATTTTGGGTGTCCGGTTGTGATTGGCTACTCTTCCACCAGCCTGCTGCTGGCGTAGAAGTCTTCGGCGATATGGGCGAACCTATCGGGAAGGAAAATCTCCATCTCGGCGGGCATTCGGCCGCATCCGTTTGAGATGTACTCCGCCACGGCGCGGCCCGTAATTGGCCCAAGGTGGATGCCTTTAGTGGTATGTCCGGTTGCCAGGACGATCCCTTCCCAGCCGGGCACTGGCCCGATTATCGGCAGACGGTCCGGGCTCAACGGGCGTGAGCCGGCAAGCTGTTGGACCAACTGGGCGTTCTCCAATTCGGGAAGGACGTCGATGGCCCGTTGCAGCAACTCTATCCTGGCTGACTCCGTTGGCCGCCGGTCGAACTCTTCTCCCCAGAACAGCGATTCGGTGTCATAATCGCGTCCTCCCGTGCTACCCACGCTAAGGAACCCATCCCGCCTGCTGATCATGTGACCGCGTTTGGGGGAGCTTATCAACACCTCCAACGCCGGTCCTTCGAATTTTAGTTGCAGCCGTTCGCCCTTTAACGGACGGACCGGAATTGGAAATCCGAGGTTATCCCCGAAGTCGCAACTCCACGTTCCCGCAGCCAGAACTACCGAAGCGCAGGGGATTTCGCCGCCATCCGTCTTGACTCCTACCACTCTGCTGCCCTCGGTGAGCAGTCCCGTAACTTCCCTGAGGTGCAACTTCGCGCCGTTCTGTTCGGCTGCCTGGGCCAGCGCCAGGGTGAGCCGGTAGCTGTCTAGCTGGGTAGATTCTTCCTCGTATACGCCGCCCAGGACGTTGGGAGTGATCCGGGGTTCGATTTTGCGGATCTCGGAAGGATGGACCCAACTCATGGCAACGTGTTCTTGTTGCCAGAGCATCGACTCTTGGATGAGCTGCGCTTCCTCTTCGTCCAAGGCGAGGCGCAGGGACGGCCTGCGCTGACACAGCAGGTCGATGCCGGTGGCGGCCTCCAGTTGGGGCACGAGGGTGGTGAATTCGCGGTAAGCGGCAAGACCGAATTGGAAGGAAGGGCCCTCGGAGAACTCGCCACCAAGTAAACTCAGGAAACCGGTAGCATGGGCCGATGCACCGCTGCCTATGGCATCGCGTTCCAGGAGGGTCACGTTTAGGCCCTGCAACGACAGGTAGTAGGCTACTGAGCAACCAACGGCGCCCGCGCCAATAACTACCACATCCGCCGCATCGGGCATGGACAGTGACCTCCGGTCCGCAGGTTCCCACGATTATCCGCGCGCCGCCATTTGCTGTCAACTTGGGAAGGTCTGTTGTCGCATAGCTTCAATCGCTCGGGATACCGGGCAAGCATCACCGTCCCCGTATACGAAAGTGGACCTCAGCGCCAATGGGCACAATAGGAGACCCCACCTCCCGACAGTGCCAGGGGGTGGGGTCGTATTGCGGGGTAGTCTGGCCGTTTGGCCGGCCGGCGCTGCGGCCTGGCTAATCGTCGGCGGGTACCGGCACGTTGTCCTCGAAGGGCTTGTTGGTTGCGGGGTCGATCTCGAAGGGGCTGAACAGCTCGAGTTCCTTCCCCATCTCTTTCACGGCGGGGATCACTTCCTCGCCCATGAGCTTGAGGCTGCGCATCTGGTCTTCGTGGGTCATTGCTCCATCGCCGTCCCAGAAGAAGACGCTGCCTGGGCGCAGGTACTCCAGCACGTAACGGATCTTGGGAAGTACGGTGTCGGGAGTGCCTGTGATAATCGTATAGTCCTCGACCTGCTCCTCGAACGGCCGGCGGTTGATGCCGCCGCGGCCCTGGGGCCCGAACGAGGCGGCGGCCAGCCGGCGGGAGTTGCGCGAGGTGTGCCCGGGCAGGTTCATGACCGCCGGGTTGACCTGGCCTTCGTTGCCAGCCAGGAAGGGGTTGCTGACACCGGACAGGTACTTCCGGCCAACCTCTTCGGCCTTCTCTTCCGTCTCGTCAACGTGGACCTTCCACAGATAGGAGACGTTTTGTGTGCCGGACTGGTAACCGAACTCCGCCGCGGTGTCGTGGTAGAGCTGGAAAGCGTCCTTGGTGGGTCCGAGCTTGGTGGCCAGAAGGACCAGCGGATAGCGGTGCTCGGCGCACCATTTCACGGTTTCCACGCTCACAGTAGACGGTATCCAGATCTGGGGATGGGGCTGCTGCAGCGGACGGCACCACGGGTTGACGTACCGGTACTGGTAGTGTTTGCCTTCCCAGCGGAACGGTCCGGGCGTCGTCCACGCCTTGATGATGAAGTCGTGAGCTTCTTCAAACCGCTCCCGGTTATAGGTCGGGGGCGCGTTGTGGGCCACGCTCTCCCGTCCGCCGCCACGCACGAAGCCGGAGACCAGGCGGCCTTCGGAAATCATGTCGATCATGGCCAACTGCTCGGCCAGCCACAGGGGGTCATCCCAGATGGGCAACACGTTGCCAAGAATGATGATCTTGGCCTTGTTGGTGATCCTGGCCAGAATGGATGCGCCGACGTTGGTAACACCCTGCATACAAAACGGGGTGCTGTGGTGCTCGTTCAGCATCAGGCCTTCGAAGCCCATCTCTTCCGCGTACATCTTTTCGTCGAGATAGCGGTTGTAAAGACGCGAGCCGATGGCCGGGTTGTAGTTGGCGTTGCTGATTGAAAGGTCGGTGCTCTGGGTCCCCATCAGACCCGAAGATTCGTCCTGCCATGGCTGCTCGGTGAAGTGACCGATTAACATCCGGCTGCCTCCAAATATGTGGTCGATTAGTAGCTGGGCTGCGGGTAAATTATATGCCCTGCTCCGATAATCAAAGTAGATTGCCGTAAGGGGCTCACGGGCAGTCTACCATCCGCGCGGCTGGAGTGTCCAGCCGACAGACGCCGAGTACAGCGCGCTTTTGTTACCCCAATCGCCCGCGTCTGCTACACTGGAAATGCCCCGGCTAGGGGCGAAAATTCCCTCATGGGAGGACGATAGTGGCACAGATAAGGCCCAACCGGGCCAAGCAAAAGCTACAGCAAGGCCAGGTCGTAACCACCATTTCCGGCCTGCAAAGCAGCGAAACCATCGACTTTCTCGGGACCCTCGGGTTCGATGCAGCGTGGATCGAAGGGGAACACGGGCCTGTTACCTGGGACCAACTGGGAGACCAGACCCGGGCCTGCGATCTGTGGGGTATGACGCCTGTCGTGCGTGTGGATGCCAACTCGCCATCGGTAATCACCCGAACCTTGGACCGTGGTGCAATGGGGATCGTGGTCCCACACGTAAATAACCGGGATGAAGCGGAAAGGGCTGCGAAGTCGGCAAAGTACGCGCCGCTGGGGTACCGGGGAATGTTCGGAGGGCGCCAGGCGTTCGGAGTGCCCGATTTCCTGGAACACGCCAACGAACAGTCGATGGTCGTCGTCCTTATCGAGGAAGCGGAGGCGCTTCGAAACCTGGACGAAATCTTGAAGGTGGACAACATAGACGTGTTCTTCGTCGCCCCCTCTGACCTGGCTCAGACCATGGGTCACATCGGTAACCCCGGCCACCCTGACGTCCAGAAAGCGATCGACGACGGTATCGCCCGCATCGTGGACTCCGGCCGGACGGCTGGGACGCTGGTCAACGACGACAACATCACGAGGTACATAAACCAGGGCGTGAAGTTCACCATGACTTCATGGAACGCCTGGGTCGCCCGGGGAGCGGCCGAGTTCTTGGGTAAGGTCGCCAACGCCTGATCTCCGGGCCTGTAGCGTGTATCGAGACCTGGTCCTAAGTAGGCGTGCGGCGGAGGTCGGCCCTCACCGGCAACAACACGAGGCCGCCGACTAGGAAAGAAGCGCCGCACCCCATCAGCAGGGCCAGGTAGCCCGAGGCGGGCGAGGCGCTGTTGAGCAGGTCGACACCCGGGCCGAGGAGTTTGGCGGACGCAGCCCCACCGATGGTTGCCAGGTTGACCACTCCCATGTGCACCGCCTCCCGGCCCGAGGTTCCCATGTCGTTGGCTAGCGCCCAATTGGAACTGAGGAGCGCGCCCACGGACAGGCCGATCACCGTTGCGATCACCAACACTTCCGTCGCGCTGCCGGCGGAGAGCATCCACCACGTGCTGCCCGCCGCGCCGAAGGACCCGGCTAGCAGCACCGGTTTGCGTCCAAACTTGTCCGACGCCCACCCGGCGAGATACGCGCTCACTGCTATCCCGCTCCCCACAAAGAGGATCATGTTTCCCAGACCCACCACGGGGTTTTCCAGGCCAACCCTGTCACGGAGAAAGAATAAACCGTAGGTCTGGAATACCGCGACCGGGGCTACCAGCATAAACCGGGATGCGAGGAACCACCTCAATTGGGGGTGAAGGCCCGCGGGTCTGAACCCCGTCGTGTCGGTCTGGTCAGCGGGGCGTGGCCTGGCTGGTTGCCTCCTCAAAACAGTAGCGGAGCTAATTGAGGTGGCCACGATGAGGTTTATGCCCAAGATTATAAGGGCGACCCATAGCCACTCGATCGCCGCGCCAAATGCGTACATCCCCATGACTCTGGTGCTTATCCAGATGAACGTTACGCCTCCGGCGGCGTCGGCCAGAATCTTAATAGCTGAGGCGACTCCGGTCCGGTTCGCTGGAACCAGGTCTTGTATCAACGCCAGGTAGGGCCCGTAGCCCACGTTGATCCCCGCCTGCACCACGAGCCAAACTACAAAGAGCAGTAGGAAATGGGGCGCGAAGCCGATGCCCACCATGCCGAGGCAAACAATGACGCAGCCGCCGATCATGTAGGGGACCCGGCGGCCCAGCCTGGAACGCGTACGGTCGCTGAACCTCGCGACGACCACCTGGACTAGTCCCGCCACAACTAGGCCGCTGACTCCCAAGAGGCCCACCGAGCTGTTTTTAAGAGCGTCTGGCGCCAGGACCAAGACTAGGACCGGCAGAATTACGGTGTCTGCGCCGAGGAAAAAGCCATTGATCCCCACGCCGAAGGCGTTGAGCCTCAGTAGGGCCAGATTGCTCCAGGTGTCATGTCCAGATAGTGACATGGTCCGGGCCCCTATGATACAACATCATCTGCGGCCCTATCCTAGGAATTACAGCGATTGCCGGGATGCCATCGCTGGGATGCCCCGGAGGGGGCTATCCACGACCGATTCCATTACTGAGGGCTTTTGCTCATGAATATTTGCTCTCTTTTGCCCAGCGGCACCGAGATATTGTTTGCCCTCGGCCTCGGGGACTCGGTGGTTGGCGTGAGCGACCTTTGCGTCTATCCACCGGAAGCGGCGGCCAAGCAGGTCGTCTCCCGCAGCAAGATCGACGTGGATAGGATGTCCAGCGAACAGGTAGAGGAGCGGATGCGGCAAATCCTCGCTGCCGGAGAGAGCCCCTACGAGTTGGACTTGGAGTGGCTGTGGGATAACCCGCCCGACGTGGTCTTGACCCAGGACCTTTGCTATTTCTGTGAGATCGACGCCGCGACTGTGGACCGCGCCGTGGTTGGGATGCCCATACAACCAAAGGTGGTGGTGCTGCAACCGAGGACTCTGCCCGAGGTATTCGACAGCATTTGCGAGATAGGCCGGGCCTGCGGGGCCGATTACGAGGCCCAGCGGTTGGTCGATGGCCTCTCCAATCGAGTCGGGAGGATAACCGACAGGCTGAAATCGGTCAAGACTACCCCGAAAACTTACTCGCTGGAGGGGATAAACCCCATCGTGATCGGGGGTCATTGGATACCGGAGCTGTTGAGTTTAGCCGGCGGTCATGTCCCATTTTCCCCCGGCTGCGCCGCATCCAGGATTTCATGGGAAGACGTTCGGGGCTTTGCCCCGGAAAAGCTTTTTATTGATCTCTGCTCCTCCGACGTGGCGCGGGGCTTGAGAGAGGTCTCCTGGTTGGCTGGTCAGGATGGGTGGGAGGAGCTTCCCGCGGTACGCTCTGGCGAAGTCTACCTAATCGACCACGTGTATTTCAGTTGCCCTGGTCCAAGGGTCGTCGAAGGCCTGGAGATTCTAGCCGAACTGACACACCCGGACCGGTTTGAAGGAATGGTTCCCTCGGATGCGGTCGCGAAGCTGGACCCCGCCCTGGCCTCAGGAGTTTCACCGGGAGACATCTCCGGATGTTTTCGGCCCTATCCAGGTGGTCCAGGCTGACTTCGAGGTTGGTCAATCGATATCGCTGTCTGGAGGCCGGCCTTGTGGGGTTGAAGATTGGATTTGAAGCGGCTCCCGTTGCCGTTGGCGATAGTGATTGAGTGTGTTTATAATGGGGACAAATACGCGGGAAGGGTAAGATAGTGGTAACCAAAGAAGATTTCCGGGCTGCAGTGGCCCACTTCGCCACCGGAGTAACCATCATCACCACCGTCGACCACGAGGGTGAACCCCACGCGATGACCGCCAACTCCTTTACGTCGGTTTGCCTTGAGCCGCCGGTCGTCCTGGTGTGTGTTGCTCATGGGACCCATACCTACGGGTACCTGGAACGCGCGGGCCGGTACGGGGTCAACATCTTGCGGCAAGACCAAGAGAACTTGGGCGCGTATTTCGCCAAACGCCCGGAGGACCGGACTGGCGACGTCGAATACAGCTACAGCACGTCAGATGGGGGCATGCCCTCCCTGGATAATTCCATGGTGTTTCTGGACTGCAAAGTAATCGGTTCCCATGTATACGGGGACCATACGATTTACCTGGGAGAGGTGGAGGAGATACGCCAGAACGATCCCAGCGCACCTCTCATGTTCTACCGCAGCCGCTGGTACAATCCAGCCGCCGGCTAGGGTGACTGGCCACTACTTGAGAGTGGCCAGGAACCTCTCTATCTGCTCGTTTACCGCTTGGTACTTCTCTAACTGAACGTAATGGCTTCCGCCGCTAATCACTTCTTCCCGCGCTTCTTTGATGTTCTGCGCCAGGTAGTCCGAGTATTTCACCGGGGTCATGATATCCTCGCTGCCACAGATCACCTGGGTGGGCAACGAAATATCCTTGACCTCGTCCATGATGTCAAACTGGTCACAGGCCCTTAGATCGTTAAGCTCTACCTGAGGCCCGACCTCAGAAGTCCTCCGGACCAGAACTTCGTAGATATCAGAGTCCACTTTCTTGAAGGTGTCTTTCTGGCCCTCGATCCAACTGGAATTATCTTCCCCTGGGCTCTCGCAGCGGTTTAGATAGTCCGGGTGCACCCGTAGCCTGGCCCCGGTGCCGATTAGGATGATCCCCCGCAATTCGTCGGGGTAGCGAAGCGCATAGAGCTGGGTGATTGCTCCGCCCATGGAATGTCCGCAAAGGACGACGTCTTTGTATCTGCGGGCGGTGTTGAAGCCGCGGACCCACTCGAGGTAACCCTCGATGGATGGGCAGGCCGTGCCTTGAGGATGACCGGGCAGGTCGATGGCTTTTGAATTACGAAAATGACGCATCTGGTAGTAGAACGATAGACTCGATCCCCCAGCGCCATGCAGGAATACCAACTTCATAAAGAGCTCCTTTAGTGCGATGTATCTCCGTACTTACGTGACCTAAATTAACCTCGTAATACCTCCCTTCTTCCTCATGGCGAGAAAAGGCGGTTGCAAACCAAGGGGATGCAATCAAGCACCCCCTTTCGCGATTGTTCTCCTGGTGAGTCCGGCCTCGGTAAGGGCTCGTTACTGTTCGTCGGCTAACTTCCTCCGGTCTGGCTGTAGGTCGTCTGGCCGGGCCTACTCTGGGGCCGAGGCGCCGTTGCCGCCATTTGCGCCGTTGGTCCCGTTCGCGCTATTTGTGCCACGTCCGCCGTCGACTGACTCGTCGCCCGAAGATTCGGCGCGGTTTTGGAGAGTTTCCTGGAAGCAGGCAATGGATACCACGTAGTCGTCGGGCTCGCGGTCACGCCACACGATCACGCCCTGGGCGTCCCGTCCGGTCACCCGTACATCGTCTAGTGTGATTCGGACCACCTGCGCCTTGGCTGAAATAATGAACATATCTTGGCCGGGACCGTCCTGGACCACCCTGGCCGCGGCGACTGGGCCGTTCTTGTCCGTGACTCGGAAGGTACGGACTCCCTGTCCATTTCGCTTGTGCCTCGGGTATCTGGATATCGGCGTAGACTTACCGTAGCCGCCCTGGCTCACAATCAGCAAGTGGTCGCTGGGCAGGGCGGTACCCATAGCCACGATCTGATCGGCGCCCGCGAGCTTCATACCCCGGACTCCTCCCGCGCTGCGGGAACGCGGGGTCAGCTCATCGACGCTGAACCGGATGGCCTGCCCGCGTTCCGACACCATTACAACGTCTTTGGCCTCCCCGACCTGGGACACACTGACCAGTTCGTCGTCCTTCTCCAGGTCCATCACGATAAGTCCTGACGGACGGATGTTGGCCAATTCGCCCGTCTTGAGGGCTTTGACTTCCCCAAGCTTGGTGGCCAGGACCAGCAGATAGTCCGCCTTGGGGTCGCTGATCGACAGCATTGCCTGGACTACTTCGCCCCGAGCCAAGTTCAGCAGGTTGACCAACGCGGTCCCCCGAGTGGTGCGCGATGTATCCCCAGGAATTCGGAATACCCTCAGGGGGTATACCCTCCCCCGGTTGGTGAAGAAGAACAGGGTGTTGTGGGTGTCCACTACTTGCAGGTCCAACAGCGCGTCATCTTCCCTGGTGGACATGGCCCGGACTCCCTTGCCGCCCCGGTGTTGGGTACGGTAGGTCTGGCAGGGCACCCGCTTGATGTAACCGCGCTGGCTGAGGGTGACCACCATATCCTGGTGGGCTATGAAGTCCTCGGCGTTCTGGTCCTCGACCTCTTGCTCGTAGATAACCGTTCGACGCGCGTTGCCGAAGTCCTTTTTTAGCGTGCGGGTCTCCTTCTTGATTTCGGAGAGGATCTTCTCCGGGCTGGCAAGCAGCGCTTCCAATTCCGCGATGGTCTTGAGCAGGTCTTCGTGCTCCTTCTCCAGCCTCTCGCGCTCCAGAGCGGCCAACCGGCGGAGCTGCATGTCGAGGATCGCCTGAGCCTGGATTTGGGTCAGGTCCAGTTGCTCCATCAGGTTGTTGCGCGCCGTCTCCACGTCGGCGGAACCACGGATAATGGCTACAACCTCATCCATGCGGTCCAGCGCCAGAAGCAGTCCTTGCACCACATGGTCCCGGTCTTGGGCCCGTTTCAACAGGAACTCAGACCTGCGCCGGATCACTTCTTCGCGGTGTTGGACGAATAGCTCCAGGCAGCGTTTCAGCCCGAGCACCTGGGGTTGTCCGTCGACCAGGGCCAACATGATGGCGTTGAAGGAAGAGCGAAGGGCGGTGTGCCGGAACAGGTTGTTCAGGACGATCTCCGCGTGGGCGTCCCGGCGCAACTCGATCACGATGCGCATCCCGTGGCGGTCCGATTCGTCCCTGATATCTGAGATGCCCTCCACCCGTTTGTCCCTCGTGAGCTGGGCGATCTTCTCCACGAGGGTGGCTTTATTAACCTGGTAGGGCAGTTCGGTTACTATGATCTGTTCCCGGCCTCCCCTGACCTCTTCGATGTCGGTCGCCGCCTCCATCATCATTCGGCCGCGCCCGGTGGTGTACATGTCCACGATTCCCGACCTGCCGCGGAGTATGCCGGCGGTGGGAAAGTCCGGGCCCTGCACGTGGCGCATCAGGCGCTCCGTCGTGCAGTCCGGGTGGTCGATCAGGTAGCAGATCGCGTCGGATACTTCGCTCAGGTTATGGGGAGGAATGTTCGTGGCCATCCCTACGGCGATGCCTGACGCTCCGTTGACCAGCATGTTGGGAATGCGGGCGGGGAGAACTCTGGGCTCTTGCAGCGAGTCATCGAAGTTGAGACTGAAGTCGACGGTGTTGTAGTCGATGTCGGCCAGCAATTCTTCGGAAATTGGCGCCAGTCGGGCTTCGGTGTAGCGCATGGCCGCGGGAGGGTCGCCATCCACGCTGCCGAAGTTGCCCTGACCGGTAATCAGGGGGTAACGCATTGAGAACTGCTGGGCCAACCGGACCAGGGAGTCGTAGACCGAAGTCTCGCCGTGAGGGTGGAACTTCCCCAGGACCTCCCCGGCGATACGGGCGCATTTCCTGTAGGCCGAGTTGGGACGTATCCCCATGTCGTGCATCGCATATAGAATGCGGCGTTGCACGGGTTTTAGCCCATCGCGCACATCTGGCAGGGCGCGGGCTACGATGACGCTCATCGCGTAGTTGAGATAGGAGGTGCGCATCTCGTCTTCGATGTGCACCGGGCGTATGTGTTCCGTTGGAGGCGTTGGGGCGCTAGTTACCATAACTCATTCCTCCTCTACCCCTCGTTCACTTCCCCGATTGCCCTTGTGAGGGCGGAGTTGCCGCGGTACTTACAGTCGCGGTACTTACCATAGACTCCCGCGGACCAGTCCCAGGAGACCGTTACACGCGGGACAGTTCGGCGTGGCTCTCGGCGCGGTCTTTGAAGGCCTTGAACAGATTGGCAAAGGAGGCAGGCACCTCGTCTTGTCGCTCAGGGTGGCACTGAAGACCGATCACCCAACTGTGTTCAGGGCTCTCCAGTCCTTCGATGTAACCGTCTTCCACCGAATAGGCGGTTGCCATGAGCCGCGGAGACTTCTGGGGTTCGCGCACTCCTTGGTGATGCCGGCTGTTCACCCGGAAAAACCCCGCCGAACCGATGATGGGCGCGGCCTTGGCGCCCGGGGCCAGGTATATTTGATGTGACTCGGAGACCCAGCGGTCGCCCTCTCTGACCGCGCGGTGGCCTGGAAGGTCCTGGATTAGCTGCCCACCGAAGGCCACGTTCAACACTTGCATCCCTCGGCAGATGGCCAACACGGGCATGTCCCTTTGCAGCGCATGCTCCAACAGCCGAAATTCCAGGTCGTCCAAAGGCTTGCTCATGTAGAGTCCGGCGTTCGGGTCGGGAGTGGCCCCATAGAATTCAGGGTCCACATCCGGGCCGCCGCTGAGCAACAGTCCGCCCACACCCTCCATGAGCGTTTCCGTGGGCACGGAACCGGAGTCCTCGGGCATCAGCAAGCGGACATCCAAGCCGAGAGGTTGCGTAGCCTGCAGGTAGGGGAGGGCGTTCCGAAGTTCGACGGAAGTGAGGGCTATGACTGCCATACAATTATGTATTTTACCCGATTTAGGTTCCCAACGGTAGTGCTAAGGACGCGCTTGATGGGGGATTTCGATCGCCCTCCACCGGCATCGAGGAGGGTTCGCCGCAGCCAATAATCAGATTGTGCGTAACTGTTCAGACTTGATGTGTCCTTCCTATTCCCAGCCCGTCATTCCGGGCCCCGTATCCAGTACGGGGCAGGCTTTGACCCGGAATCCAGAAACCTTTGCAACCAGCGACCTTCACTATCATTGGCATTTCTGGATTCCCGCCTGCGCGGGAATTGCGGATGGCCTTGCCGAGGCCATGTATGAATATGAAAATTGCCTATTTTCAGGGTAATGACTGGTTGCGGCTGAGGGACATCGTTCGAGAATCATCATGGAGATGCCTGATGTGGGATTCAGCCAATCCGCCTCATCGAGTCTGAACAGTTACGATTGTGCGGCGTTTGGGACTTTACGCTCTCCGCACGGTTATAATTGCCTGGGATCGGAGATTTTGATAAGCTTAATCTGAATCTCATCCCCGTAGGTGAGGAAGGCATGAAAGAAGTCATTCAGGAAGCGGTAAAGCTCCTTGAAAGCGGTCAACCGGGCGTTTTGGCCACGGTGGTCCGCACCAAAGGCTCCACTCCCCAGAAAGCCGGGGCGATGCTGCTGGTCCGGCAGGACGGCAGCGGAGTGGGCACCCTGGGCGGCGGGTGCGTCGAGGGAGACATCTGGTTCGCCGCTAAAGAGATTCTGCGGCGCCGCGGTGGACCGGAGTTCAAAGACTATTTCCTCAACGAAGACGTGGCTGCCCGCGACGGCCTGGTCTGCGGCGGCACCATGTACTTCTTCCTGGAACCGCTGTGGAGGCCGGATGACTACGTGGAGATCGGGGAGCAGTTGATCGGGGCCTACGAAGGCGGCGACGCCGTAAGCCTGGCGACCGTGGTCAATGTGGCGGATGGAGGCAAGAACCTGGGGGCGAAATTGCTCCTGCGTCTCGATGGCTCCACCGTCGGCACGCTGGGCGATACGGACTTGGACGCCCGCGCCACCGAGGTCGCACAGCGCGTGGCCGACGTGGGAAACATCGAGTCCTTTTCCACCGGCGACGGCACAGAAGTATTCGTCGAGGGCTTCACCACACCACCCACCCTGGTTATGGTAGGAGGAGGGCACGTCGGTAAAGCCACGGCGGACCTGGCCCACAACCTGGGCTACCGCGTATTCGTCGTCGATGACCGCGAAGAGTTTTCCAATAAGGAGCGGTTCCCATACGCCGAGCAGGTGGTTGTTGCTCCTTACGACGAATGGCCCAAACACCTGGATGTGAACGTCAACAGCTTCGTCGTCGCCGCGACCCGTGGCCACCGGTTCGACGATATGGCCTTGGAGTCTGCCCTGACCACCCGGGCCAGATACGTTGGCCTTCTGGGCAGCCGGCGCAAGAACCTGATGATCTATCAGCGTCTCTCCATGGAGGGCGTTCCATTGGAGCGTCTGAAGGAGATTCACGCGCCTGTCGGCCTGGACATCGGAGCATTGACGCCCGAGGAACTGGCGGTCAGCATCATGTCGGAGATAATCATGGTGCGCCGGGGCGGCAAGGGCGGGCCGCTGCAGATGGACGACTGGTACGTGGAACGCGCGGCCAGCATCGCCCGGCGCAAAGTGGGAGTCTAAGTCCGTAAACCTGGGAGGACGCCCCGTTATGGCGGCTACTACCGCAATACTGTTGGCGGCCGGGGAATCCCGCCGCATGGGACAACTGAAGGCCCTGCTGCAATGGCAGGGCGCTTCTTTGCTCCAACACCAGGTTAAGACGTTGCTTTCTGCGGGTGTGGACCGTGTGGTCGTGGTGGTGGGGCACCGGGCCGGTGAGCTTACCGCGCTGCTGGAGGGCATTGACGGGGCCACCTGGCGCCTCAACCCCGACTATCTTGAGGGCAAGACCACGTCCATCAAGGCGGGGCTTGGCGCGCTCGACCCGGAGAGTACCGGGACCGTACTGGTCTTGAACGTGGACCAGCCCCGCAGCGCCGAGACGGTGAGGTTCCTGCTGGATCGGCACCAGCGGTCAGGGTTCCTTATCACGATCCCGGAATACGAAGGGAAGGGCGGGCATCCCATCCTGTTGGACGCTTCACTACTGGGCGAGCTGCTGCGGATCGACGAAGAGACCTTGGGAGTGAAAGCCGTCGTGAGGCGGCGCCAGTCCTCGACCAGCCGGGTCCCAATGGACGGGCCTGAAGTGCTGTGGGACCTGAACACTCCTGAGCAGTACGAGGAGGCCCTAAGGGTGCAGGGCCGGTAGTCCGAAATCTTTGAGATGATGAGTAACCGAGATTGGTGTGATTGCCCTGCAATGCTTGGGTAATGTTGTTCTCCGTAGAGGTGCATACTTTTCATACCATCATTTCAAAACTGTTGGACTACTAAACTAAAGCCAAGGTGGGATGTGCATTTGCTGGATGTTGGGAATCAGGCTGGGTGGAGCGCAGTAATCCTGCGGTCCGTGATTGCAGGACGGTTCGGCAACGGCGTTTCACCTCGTCCTTCCGGCTGACCAGCCCGGCGAGGAAGCTGCCGACTCTCTCCTGCACCAGCCCCTTGCTTCCCAGGCACAGGTTGCCGGTCGCCTCCTCTCTCGCCCAGCCCCAGATGGCCTCATCGGCATTGAAGTCCGGACTGTACCCCGGCAGATTCACCAGCCGCAGGTTCAGTCCGGGCCTTTTCAGGAGTTCCCTCACCGCCTCGCCGCGATGCGCTGGCGCGTTGTCCCAGATCACGTTCAGCCGACCTCCGTGCTTCTCCCGCAATTGCTCCAGGAAGGCTGCCGACGTTTCGCTGTTGCTGTTTCCCTCCAACTCCATCCACTCCACCTTCCCCGTCTCCAAGCACACCGCCGAATAGTAGCTAGCCTTCTCGCCGTACCTCGGGCTGGTCGAGTCTACCAAGGCCGGCTCTCCCCTCAGCACCCACTTGCCCCGCAACTCGGCGTCCGCCCGGAAGTGGGCCTCGTCGGCGAAGAATATCTTCTCCCCGTTCTCCTGCGCCTCCTCCACCAAGGAAGCGTACTCTGCCACAAAGGCCTCCCGCCTTTCCACATCAGCCTTGAGCAGGCGTTTCTTGGGCCGCTTGAAGGCGAATCCCAAGCGGTGCAGGTAGTTCAGGCAACTGCTGCGGCTCAAGCTGACGCCGAAGCACTCCAGGACAAACTGACACACCGCCCTCCAGTTCCAGTTGGCCAAGCCAATGCCCGATGCGCCAGGAGGTTCCTGCACCGCCGCCTTCAACTCCTCCCGCTGCGCCTGGCCAAGGGCGGGGGGGACCCTCCGGACTGCTCGAAAATCAAAGCCGCCGGGCCGCCCTGGCCGAAGGCGGCAAGCCACTTCCCTATGGTATGAGAATCCCTACGCAGGGCCACGGCAGTGTCCGCGGCACTCCAGCCCTGGGACAGGAGCCAGATGGCGTGCCATCGCTCCCGGGGTGTCGGCGCCAGAATCAGCCGCTGGTGCACACCCGGCGCGTCCATTTCCCACTGTTCCAGGAACCGGTCGATCTCTCCCATGCCCAGCACCATCCCACTCCTGCTTCCCGCGTCGCACCTGCGACTCCCCCGATTCTACCGGACGCTCCTGCACGTTTCACCTTGGCTTTGGTTTAGGATGTAGGGATAAATTTCTTAATTCCCAAAAGTTCCGGGGCCATCATGCTTGACCATCCCGCCGGGAGTCCCAATCTCTATCTCACCGGTCAAGGTTATGTTGTACTGTCTGCGGGAGCGATGAGGTAATCGAGAAAATAGTCCGGTTGGTACTCCCGAAACGCGACCCCAAGGGTGTTGATTATCGGCGCGGACGTACCGTGAGCACTCCCGGTGTCGACGAATGGCCGCATCTCGAAGTCCAGTTCTTCAATGTGTGACTGGCCGTCGTCACCGGTATAGACCCGCAGAAAACCAGGTATTTCCCCCCTCAGAACGCCATAGACGCCCGCATATGCCCATGTTGAGGAGGTTAGGCTAATGGTACAGTAATTCTCGGTAGCGTCAGGGAAGGGGAAGAAATGACGTTTCGCTCATTGACCGCAAGGCGATAAAGTGGGTAAAGTGGCCGGATATGCAGTTGATACACTCACCATGGGCAAAGGCGTTTTCCAATTTCGGGAGTGCGATTCGCTCAGAGGCTATTGTGGCTGCGCCCTTCATAGGGGCCGGGCCGCTGGGAGACTTGGCCGCGGCGCTCAACCCCGACCGTCCGCCAAAGATTGACTTGATTACCAACCTGGACGCGGACAGCCTTTTGCACGGCACGGTAGATCCGGAAGCCATAGCAGGATTCGGCAGGGCCTGGTCCTCAGTAATTGTTCGGCACCTGCCAGGACTTCATGCCAAGACATACATCGCTGACGAAAATCTGGCCATCATCACCTCCGGCAACATGACCCAAGCATCGCTATATCGCAACTACGAATACGGGATACAAATCACAGATCCGGAGGTAGTACGGCTGATTGCCACCGATATTCGAGAGTACGGTTCCCTGGGTACGCCGGTATCTCTCCCCGAGTTGGACGAACTCACGGAAATTACCCGAACGCTCCGGTTGAAATATGCAGAGGCGCTGCATACCGCGAGACACCGGGCCAATAAGGAATTTCAAGACGAACTGGAGACAGCTCGCAATGCCTTGCGCAACCTGAGAGCCAAACCTGGAGAATCGGCCAGTTCCATCTTTGCTCGCACAATCCTGCACATCCTCAAGCGAGGGCCATTATCGACGCGGGAAATACACCCGATCATCGAGGGCATACATCCTGATCTCTGCGATAACTCAATTGACCGGGTAATCAATGGCGTCCATTTCGGCAAACGTTGGAAACATTGGGTTAGGGGTGCCCAGCAGCAACTCAAAAGGCAGGGTCGGATAGAGAACGCTGATAGAAAATGGCGGCTGGTTTAAGAAGGTGTTTCAAAAGCCCCTTTTCCCTGGGGAGAAGGCCGGGATGAGGGCTCCCCGACGGCAGCCAAAGGGCGCTACAGTGGGATCGGCCCTCACCCAGATACGCCTCCGGTAGGAGATGGGACTTTGGAGACACCCTCATAGGAGAAGACTCGACATCTTTGGACATGGTTAAACGGGCTTCCGGCTTGGAAGAGATAGTTCCTGATGAGGTGTTAGACCTTCCGCAGGAACGCCAACTGGTAGTTCGAGAGGCCTTCCGTTGGTCGCGTTCGATGAGCTTTCGGCGGCAAGTATTGAACGCATACGATAACAGATGCGCGGTCACGCGACGGCAACTACGGCTTGTCGATGCGGCCCATATCCTGCCGGTAGCCGCTGGCCCTAGGAGCATCGACGACGTGCGGAACGGGATAGCGCTGTCGCCTACCTATCATCGCGCGTTTGACAACGGCTTGATTTACTTGGACGGTGAGATGGTGATGCGCCTAAACTCCAAGGCTGCGGATGATTTACACGGCCTGCAATTGGCCGGAGGGATTGAGGAATTTACATCAACCCTTGGAAGGGTCCATCTCCCTTTCGATCCTCGGCAACATCCAGACCCTTATTTCATACGGCTGGCGAATGAATATCGCGGTCTGGAATAGTCCCTAACCCTGAACTCTGTTTCCCCGCCCAGCCTCCGACTCCATGAGAAACCGAGTTAGAAACTAACTCGAAACTGAACGAACAGGCTTGGGCAGAGGGGAAATCCCCCTTTTGCTAAAGGGGGAGACATTGGGGAAGCCTCGTTTTGAGATAGTTAGTTAGTGGGCTGGCTCCGCAAGGTGGGAACCACCTCTGGGCATTATCAGCGTCACCAGGAACCCAAGGAAGAACATCACCGCCGCCGCGTAGAAGGCCATCGACCAGGATGTAAACGCGACCAAAGCTCCCACGCCCACTCCCGCTAAGGCCCCAAAAGCCGCATTGCTGCCCCACATTAGCCCCATGAACGTGGCGTCCAAGCCCTTTCCTTCTACCTCGTCGATGGCCGCAGCCTGCGTCAAGGAGTTCACGGAGGAGTGGAAGAGTCCGAAGAGAGTGATCGAAGTCCACATCCAGAACCCTCCGTCTCCAAGAACTGTCGTGACTGAGAGCACTACCGCGACAAGCATAAGGAAGGCGATTACCGACCGCCGGCCGACACGGTCAGACAACCACCCGAATATTGGGCCGGATATCACTCCGGGAGCCGCGACCAGCGCCACCGCAACTCCAATTAAGAACGCGCCTTCCCGCGTAAACGGGTCCATCCCTAGCTCCTGGCTAAGGTACAGAGGGAGGAAGAAGACATAGGCCCGGTCCCCCATGCCACGCACTGCGGATACGATGAATATTGACCACATTCCGGTGCCTTGGAACGCTTGCGACATCAAGCCTATTTGAGCCTTCAGGTTCCGGCCCAGGTCCACCGGTCCGGGTTTGGGCCCCCCGACGTTCCAGAGCAATATGAGCACCACTCCAGAAAGAACGAATAGCAGGGGCGTGCCTCCACCCATAATCCATCGCCAACCCAACACGGACAGAAGCGCACCGGCTACAAGGGGACCGGCCAGGTCTCCCGCGTTGCCGGTGGCGCGGTGCAGCGAAATGAATAGTCCCCGCTGTTGCGGGAACCGGCGCGCCAGAAGCCCCAGGGCCGGGGGATGCCACAGAGCGCTGCCAGCCGAGGCGACGATCAGCGCGCCGAGAATTGCTATGTAGTTGGGAGAAACGGAGACTAAGAGGTAACCGATTCCGATCAAGGCCATGCTTACAGCTAGCACTTGACCGCTACGGTATCTGAAGATGTCGACGAAAAATCCGCTGCCGACGCTGGTAAGTCCACCCGCAATTTGCCTTACTGTGGAAAGGATTCCCGCCTGGAGCGGGTCCATCGCCAACGATGCGTACATCGCCGTGACGAGAACCGGGAAGCTATGGCCGTAAAAATGTTCAAGACCATGGGCGCCGATGAGGGTCGTCGCCATGGTCTTGTCTTTGATGTGGGCTTGTTCTTCGGGGGCGCCTTGTTGTGTTGCTTCGACGGCTTGAACCACGCCTTGGACCTGCTTTCTTGCCAATTGTGAGACGGCGCCGGGTCGGCGTTGACCCACAATCGCCTCGCGGATGGGAGTATACTCCCGGCATTCCTAAGCGGCAAGTCGCTCAATCTTGGTAACCAGGGCCGTACACTCCCGTGACCCGGATAGTATAATTCGGTTTAATCGGCCAACGGAGATGAAGTGGCGGTGCGTGCCCTGGTCGTTTCGGATGTCCATTCCAACCTGGAAGCTTTGGATGCGGTCGTGGCGGACGCCGCCGTCCGTGGAGGCTTCGATCAGGTCTGGTGCCTAGGGGATGCCGTGGGTTACGGGCCCGATCCCGGTCCCTGCCTTGCGCTCCTCAGAAGCTATGACCTGATTGCGGTCGCGGGCAACCACGACTTCGCCGCCGTCGGCAAACGGACGATAGCCGACTTCAACGGCGCGGCCAGGGCCGCCGCTGTCTGGACCATCAACGAATTGTCCACCGAACAATCCGAGTTTTTGGCCGCCCTGCCTCTCACCGAGACCCGTGAACCGTTTACATTGGTGCATGGCAGCTTGAGGGGGCCGATCGACGAATACTTGCTTAACTCCGAGGCCGCCCAGGCGACTTTGGAGCTATTGCAGGTCCGCTTTTGCCTCGTGGGACACAGCCACCTGCCCTTCATCTGCGCCGAAAACGGCGGCGCGCCTCAATTCAATCAGTTCGTTGAAGACGAGGTGTTCCCCTTAGGACATGAGCGCTTGATCATCAACCCGGGCAGCGTGGGGCAGCCCCGCGACCGGGACCCTCGCTCCAGCTACGCTATCTATGATGAATCCATGCAGACCATCGAGCGGCACCGGGTGGAGTACGATATCGCAAGGACGCAGGACAAGATGCGCGCCGCTGGGCTGCCCGAATACCTCATAGACCGGCTCGACCACGGCCTCTAGTTCTCATCGCCGGAGGACTGGCGGGAATACGCGGGAGGACGCCGGAACATTGACAACGCAGATCGATTATTGCTAGTCTCAATTGAAACAATCGATCAAGTTGCGACCCTGGCCCGCTAGCTCAACTGGCAGAGCAACGGACTCTTAATCCGTAAGCCATCCGGCAGGGAGCCTCACCGGGGCTCACTGAGACCGAAAAAGAAACTACCCAGATACGAAAAAGGCCCTCCTGTACGCACTGAGGTGCATGGAGGGCCTTTTATTATGGGAAAAAACGGAACGGCAGAACAGCAAACGGAACGGCAGACGGAACGGCATGGGCAAAAAAAGAGGTCATCTATCGACGGACTTCGGGACGGCGGAGAGACCCCATGGGGAGCAACGGACTTCTCCCGGTCAGACCTGCCCGAAACGCCGGGCGACGTCGGACTTGGTCCCGGCAGCCCATGTCACTAGCAAGTTGAAGGGGTTGTCGAAAAAGCTCTCTGGACGCGATGTCCGGCGTCAGGCAGCTGTCGAGGGGATGATCGCATCATCGGGTCTACCAGGATGGTCCAGGTCGCAGTTGCGTGACCTGTCAGGGCTCGCCCGCGCCGCCTTCAACTCCAACACTGCGGGGCAGCGGGCCCACCGGGCACGGACCCCTGGAAGGAGTCCGACACGGACCGGTACGACTGGAAGACTCCAGGCAACAGGGCGGCGCGGCTTCTCCCCCGATGCCGCCCAAACGAAGGTCTGAGGCCTTATCGCCCAATGACGACCATCAACTGTTATTGACGGCCTTAACGGCTTGTTGAAAAAGCCTGTCTTCGGCGGGGAAGTGGTTCAAGGGGAAGACTGGACTTCAGCCAAGGTGCAACAGGATGCTCAGCTGAGTACGAGGATGGGGTGAGGAAGGCCTGCTGAAGGCTCGCCGGAGTCCCGGGATTGGAGGAACTGAGCGCAGTCGGTGGGAGCGTGGGGTCCAGGTGGACCTGATCCGAGACCTAGCCGACGCACCGCCTTCAGCACGATGTGGGCGATGGACGCCATGAACCCCTCGCAGTCCACCCTCCACAACCCCCTCAGTCGCGATTTCGCCCATCCCAGCCGGTCCAACCACTTCCGAAAGTCGGGCCTCGCCGCACGGTGATAGAATGCCCCGGAAACAGGTGGCGGAGAGATCCAGGACATGATGCGGAGATACATCCACGAGATCCCTGACTGGCCCACGTTCCACTGGGACACGAAAGGGCTTTCGAGCACCCTCGCGGATATCCACCGCCACGAGAGGTGCCTCAGGGGGCGACTGGAAACCCTCGCCATCGAGGTCAGCCGGGAGGTGGAAACCGATGCGCTCACCCGCGAGGCTCTGGGAACCAGCGCGATTGAGGGAGAGATTTTGGACTCGGACCAGGTGCGCTCATCTGTTGCCACCAGACTCGATAGGGACGCCGGGAAGTTGCCCAGGCCCACCTCCGACCTGGAGGGGATCGTAGAAATTACGGTGGACGCCACCGGGACTAACGCCGAACCCATGACGGAGGAACGCCTGTTCACGTGGCACTCATGGCTCTTCCCAAGGGGAAGGAGCGGGTTCAGGAGAGTCGAGACTGGCGCGTGGCGCACCCGGCCTGTGCAGGTCGTCTCCGGCCCCGTGGGGCGGGAACGGGTCCACTTCGATGCTCCCGAAGCCGAGATGGTCCCGGGGGAGATGAAGGCGTTCCTGGATTGGTTGAACACCACATCGGATACGGACGATGTGCTCAGGGCCGGGATCGCACACCTGTGGTTCGCGACCATACACCCCTTCGAGGACGGCAATGGTCGCATCGCCCGGGCCCTAACCAGCATGGTCCTCGCCCATTCCCAGGACAGCCCTGTGCGTTTCTACAGCATGTCCGGCTGGATACTCCGGGAGAGAGCGGACTACTACCGGGCGCTGGAGAGGGCCAGTAGGGGCACCACCGACATAACCGCCTGGCTCAGCTGGTTTGTGGGGTGTTTGCGGCGTGTCATAGCGAAGCATGGAGTGCCGCAGGCCGGGCAAAGGCCAGGGCCACCTTCCGGGAGAGGCTCAGGGACACTGCCCTTAACGAGCGCCAGCGGCGAGTTTTGGGCCTGCTCCTGGATGAGCCCGAAGAGATGGTCACCACTGCCAGGTGGGCCCGGGTCGCCCGCTGCAGTGCAGAGGATGCCCACGAGGACGTCCGGGAATTGGTTACGGCCGGGCTCATGGAGCCGGCTCCCGAAACGGGACCAAACCCCAGATACAGGCTGTCCTGGCCTAGCTGAGGTTTGCGAGAGCCTAGCCGGCACATCACTTAGCCAGGTATGGACGTGGCCAACCACGTGCGCGCGGGCGTCGGTACAGAGCTTCGAACATGGTTGTCCTCATCAGATTCATCAAGTGCAATCATTACTGATCCAGTCCCGGGCCTTCTCGGTCTTTTCAACGCGACTTTCGAGCAAGGATGGGCCAAGCAGCCCTTCGTCTGAAATCCGTTCCAAACGGGCACTGTCAGGAAAATCATCGGAGCCGCGCCAGCAATCCCCGCCCACGCGGGGATAGACCCAGTTCCCCGGCTTTCGCCAGCGCGGCGCTAACGGTTGCCCCGCCCACGCGGGCGTGGGGGTGGGCCAGTCCGACGTGATCCTGCTGCTGGCCACCGCGGTGGAGGCGGGAGATGCGGTCACGGTGGACTACACCATCCCCACAGAGGAGACGGCGGCCAGGTTGCAGGGACCTGGCTGGCAACGCGGTGGAGTCCTTCAGCGGGCAGGAGGTGACCAACGACACCCCGTCAGGAGAGGGAACCGGTGCAGAAGCCGGGCCCCTGACCGGATTCACCGTCGTGGATGCCTCCGGCGGGACACAGACCGTGCTGGCAACCCTGACCGACGATGGCTCCCTGACCCTGGACGACCCGGCCAGCGGCAGCTACGGCATCCAGGTCGATACCCAGTCCGGAGCGGACATCGGCAGCGTCCGGTTGCAACTCACCGGAGGGAAGTCGGTTGACAAGACTGAGAATGTCGCGCCTTACTCCCTCTACGGGGACGATGGAGACAATGCCCTGCATGGGGAGGCGCTCCCGGTAGGAACCTACACCCTGACGGCGACAGCCTACTCGGAGCGCACTCTGGCCGGTGATCAACTGGGCACTATCTCAGTTTCCTTCACTGTGCAATCTCCGCCCAACAACCAAGCGACGGGCCAGCCCACCATTGGCGGCACGGCCCGGGTGGGCGAGACGCTGACGGTCAGCACGTCCGGCCTTGCGGATGCGAACGGCCTGGAGAATGCCGCCTTCATCTACCAGTGGCTGGCCGACGATGCGGCTATTGCCGGGGCGACGAGTGACAGCTACACGCCGGTCTCTGCCGACGAGGGCAAGACCATCAAGGTGCGCGTTTCCTTCACCGACGACGCCGACAACGAGGAGTCCGTGACCAGCGCGGCCACGGACGCAGTGGAGGCTGCACCGGAGGCAACCCCTCTGACGGCCAGCATCCACGACGCGCCCGCGTCTCATGACGGGAGTTCCTCGTTCACTTTCGAGCTGCGCTTCAGCGAGACGCCCAAGGACGACTTCAGCTACAAGACCCTGGACCAAGCCTTCACGGTAACGGGAGGAGAGGTGGTCAAGGCGCGGCGGCTGGACGCGGGCAGCAACATCCGGTGGGAGATCAAGGTCAAGCCAGACTCTGACGCCGGCGTGACCGTGGTGCTGCCCGAGACCACGGACTGTAACGTCCAGGGAGCCATCTGCACCGGCGACGGCAGGCGGCTGTCCAACCGGACGGAGCTGACCGTGAGCGGTCCTGGTCAGTAGGTTGGTCGCCCAAGAGAGGTAACCGGGCGACAAAAAACACACAGACATGGACAACTGGCGAGGTCTGCTCGGGCCTCGCCGCCACCGTCAGGGACGTCCGCAGTCAGCCCCCTTAGCGGATGTAGAACACCCCCAGGGAAGTAGGGCGCGATGAAGCGCAGACGTCCAGGATCAAGCCTCGAGCCAGTTCCGCCCCAGGAAATCCTGGACCGCCCCGATATGACCCAGAAGAAAGCGGCGCACCCGCTCGGGATCTCCCCGCCGGGTCCCGTTTGCTTGTATATGGCAGGCCGGACATGCCCGGGTTGCCACGGCCCCGGCCGGTTGCCGGCGTTGGCGGATTCCGCCTTCAGGGATGAATTCACCCCACCGGATTCCGCCCGGACCTGCCCCGCCCGGACAGGCAATCAAGCAGGGCGGTTACCCCGACGGCAAGGGCTATCAACCCAAGCTGGAAGGGCAGCGTCATCATGAATGTGAGCATCACCGCCTCCGGCTGCACGCCGCCAATCTCCACGCCCGTCACCCGCACGACCACGGCGGAGGCCAGCAGGCACAGCCAGGCCGCAGCCGCGTAGATTGCAACACGCCCGGTCCTGCGAAAGCTCATTTTCTCAACCCCCATGAAATGTATCCGGTCCTGATGGAAATCAGACCCGATCTCCCTGCGTGAGCAGCATCCTATCACGGCACCGTCCAAAGAATAAACGGAAGCCCCGCCGCATTTCTCCCAGTTGATGAACGGGGACCGCAGCCCCCCGGTGCGAGCCGGCTTGCGGCAGGCCATGGGCGCGGAGCACCTCAACGACCTGCCGACCGTGGAGGATGAAGACGGTTGACCGGCGTTGGGCGCCCTCCCCGCCAGGCCCCGCACCCGGCGGCGGGGCGGATGCACCGGTCCACCGGTGATCAAGCAGCAAAGCCTTCCGGGAGAAGTGGCATTCGGCACTTACCGGCAGCTAGGAAATGGGGCCGGAACAACGCGGCGCCCGGCCGCCAAACGCGAGAAGGGAGGATCCGCAGATGGACAGACCAAAAAGGGCGGCGCTGTACGCCAGGGCCCCGTTGGACGACCCGGAAGCCGGACGAACGGTGGAACTTCAGCTGGTCCGCCTGCGGAGGCACGCCGAGGTCCTGGGGATGGAGGTGTACGCGGAGTACGCGGGCATGGGCCCGCGCGCGGCGGAACGCCCCCGGTTCGAGGAAATGGTCAGAGAGGGCGAGGGCCCAGGCCGGCCCTTCGACGTCGTGCTGGTCCTCAGAAACAGCCGGGGCCCCGGGTCCGCCGGCGAGTTCCGGGAGTACGCAGGCAGGCTCCGGATGGACCTGGTGGAGATATGGACCATCGACTGACCCGGCCGGCGCCGGCCTGCGCCTCTCCCCCGCCCGCGGGCCGGGAAACACCGGAGGGGAGAACGCCGTGCGGAGGGACGAACAGCCCAGTCCCCGAAAGGCAGGACGAACTCCTGGAGAATGACGCCGGTCCAGAACTTTGAACAACTCTGCACCAAAATTCTGGTCGAAAACGATGTATAGTACAAAGCCCGTCTCCGGGGAGGATTCCGGCTGCCGCCCGGCCACGAGAGGATGGACTTCATTAGCCGAACATCTGCAGCTTTCCGTCACCACTTCCGCGATCTCTCATCCCCGGCAGGGCCTTGCAATTCCCCCCCGAAGGAGCGCCCCGAGACATGTCCATGCGCAGAGCACTGGCCAGCACTCTCAATAACTTCCGACTGGGCAACACCCTGGGCATCAAGAGCACCGAGCCCATCTTGCAGCCATGCCCCGAATGCCGAGCCCCGGCAGGAACCCTGTGCCTATACCCGGGAGGCGAACGGTGGTTCCGATACCACA
This sequence comes from Dehalococcoidia bacterium, assembly GCA_965197545.1. Classification (GTDB taxonomy): domain Bacteria; phylum Chloroflexota; class Dehalococcoidia; order Lucifugimonadales; family UBA3495; genus CATOSP01. Next base: position 105,971 of record CBDANJ010000007.1, on the reverse strand, counting down.
CTTCCCGCGTCATCGCTGCCGCGTGGCACAAGTACTACTCGGGACCACTGGAGGCCAGGCCGGGACGCTCGCCAGAACGAGAAACAAACACGAGGAGGAACGAGATGGTAATCGGCACCGCCAAAACCGGAGACCAGGCCCCAAGCCACCACAGGCGCCGCCCAAGCAAGCCTGGCAGCTGAGGAGGATGCCGCGGCCCAAGCCCGCTCATAAGCCCCGCATCAGGTCCTGGTCCCCTCTCCAACCAGCGAAACTCCTGCCGGCCCCCTCATGCCCGTGCACCCAGAACAACAGGGTTGCCCCGACGCCCTCCGGCATATAAACTCGAGAACAAAGCACATATGTTCCGCCTATGGAGAAAGGAGGAGCGCTATGACGGACGCAACAAGGTTCCGGCACCCACTGATGGACCAGGTCAGTGCCTACGAGGAAATGCGAAAAGAACTGGAGCAGGACTACCCCGGCAGGTGGGTCATCATAGCCGATGCCAGGCTGGTGGGAGACTACGGCTCATTCCAGGAGGCGGACGAGGCGGCAACAATGATGGGCCTGAACAAGATGGAGTGCCTGTTCAAGCCGGTCGGGGTCGAGACCGTCATCATAAACACCGGGACCGCAAGTAATTGAGAGCGGAAATCTCAAGGATGCAACTGGACCCCAGACAACTGGAACAGTCCGGAGTGACCCTGCCAATACTGGTCCAACTCACGGTGGGCATAGCGCTGGTGGACATGGGGTCCAGGACATCTCTGATAGACATCTCATTCGCACGGGAACTGGACATACAAGAACATGGGGAACACGAAATCACAGGGATAACCGGACCGGGGAAGTTCCCGAGGTTCAGCACCGAAATCGAAATCCCATGGCTGGAAACAAAGATCCCCGCACCTGTCGGAGGAGCACCCCTGCGAGAGAGCGGAATACCATGGCATGCCCTGATCGGAAGGGACGTCACACGCCAGTTCGAGGTGCAGGTGGATGGCGTCACCGGCCTCGTCAGATTTCTGAAGGAGGCGATCTCCGAAGAGAGTTGAGCAGGCCAGAGCCAGGGAAAAAGCACGAGAACCTGCAGAACGAGGGCAGGCACACCGCCAAGCACTGGCCAGTTCAGAAGCCCCGCATCAGGCGCCTGACCCCCTCCTCGACCCGGTGACTCCAGAAGAAACAGGGATGAAACCACATGAGCGCGTGGCCCCAGGATACCTCGCCCTGGTCCATGAGGTGAAGCACGAACGGCAGGGCGAACTCGCCGCTGACCCCTACGAGGACGACTTCGCCATGATGCGCAACGCCGCAGACGGCATAGCCGCATGCCTTCCGAATCGGCGATGACTGGTTCGCCTACAGCCGGGCAACCAACTTGGCGCAGGTGCAAGGCTGAACCGACCCATCTCACGGAACACCTGGAAGCAACCAGAACAGGGGAAAGCGAACCGCCACCACGAACCGGAAAGCCACCTTTTCCGCAGCTACTGCGCAGGAGCAGGGCCGATCGCGCCGTGTCCAATACGCGTGAAGCCCAACATGAACAACGCGGACTGCAGCGCATCCATCTGGTGAGCATGATCCACCTGATCAAACTGTCCGGGACTCTCCAGCATCCCCTCGAGAAGCCAGGCGGCCCTCAGGTTGCTCCGCGCATGCACCTGAGGTGCATTATGCGTCCCTGGGTCCGAACACCTCCCAGGAGGACGTCCTCCCTCCCTGCTACCATCAGGGGGAGGAACTCTGAAATCCAGCAACGAACTGCGATCCGGCTCATCCTCAAGATACACCCTGACAAGACACCTGATAGCGCAGGCTGCCCGGCTGTCATAGATAGGCAGACCCGGGACCAAGAGCGAGTAGATCTTGCTTAGGCTTGAGTTCACACCGGGGAGATCCCGTGGCAGAAACCTGTCCTCTCGCAGTGGGTCCAGCCCCTCCCTGACCCGAACGAGGAGGGCCTCCAACCCACCGCCGGGCTCCTGGGGAAACCAGCCATTCAGATTCCTCAAATGCCTACCCATGCGCCCCCACAGCATCACCGCACGGGCAACGCAGAGGAATCTCTCCCTGCCGTCTTCATCAACGATGGGACGAATCTCCTCGATAAGCAGGCGAAGCCTGTCAAACCACCAGACCTTCCCGGAGAAGCTCTCGCCGTGCGGCTCATTGGGCCAACGGTACTGCAGGAACGCCTCATACAGAGTCTGACAATTAAACGTCGATGCTCCTGACACCCAGTCATGCCGCAGAGACGTCTGTCCGCTCATGAGACCGGCGGACCAATCCAAGAAACCGATGACATCAGGGTCAGCAAAAAAGTCGCCCCGACTCCAAAGACCGCGATCACGAACCATGGTTGCACCCCCAGAACAGGCTATAGACCGGAACTGCGCATCCAAGCCCAACCGCGAGAACCGCCGCCGCCAAAGGGAAGAATATCACGCGCCCGCCGGACACTACCGCCTCGGGCCAGGACTGGCCGGGAGCGGACCTCTGTATACCTAAACCAATACCAAGGTGGGATGTGCATTTATGGGGTTTCGAAGACCACCGAAAGGACTCCACAGCACCTCATATCACCTTTAAGCTCCAACTGGGTGGCCACCGACAGTGCGGTCTGGCGATATGTACGTTTCACCTTGGCTTTGGTTTAGTATGCAGCAGTATTATGCCCGAAACCGGGCCGTGCAGAGGGGAGTAACTGGAGAGGACACCGGTCAGGTACGATCGTGGCGGGCGGTGTCGTCCAGGATAAGACCGAATTGACAGTGGCGCATATTGCCCGTTATTCAGCATGGTCCGGGTGTCCTACGGCCGCATCATTGGTGACTGCCCTTTCGGGGGCGCTCCCGTTCGATAGATTGTGACGTGCTGGTGGCACCCCCTGGCGACACGCCTACATGGTAATGGCGGATGGGACGATGAGCACATACAAGAGCAGGGCCAAGCCGGCAGTGAAGGCCGCCAGCAGGCGGGAGAGTCTCCCTGCGGAACTATCCCGGGTGAATTTTGGTGCGGCGGGAGTGGACGTGGGGGCCAGCAGCCACTTCGTGGCAGTGCCCGAAAACAGCTGCGAGCAACCGGTGCGCGAGTTTGCCGCGTTCACTGCGGACTTGTACCGCCTGGCCGATTGGCTGGCCGAGTGCGGTGTGGAGACAGTGGCGATGGAGTCCACCGGAGTCTACTGGATGCCACTCTTTGGAGTCTTGGAGGACCGGGGGTTCCAGGTGATGCTGGTGGACCCACGGCGCATTAAGAACGTGCCCGGACGCAAGAGCGACGTGCTGGACTGCCAGTGGCTCCAGCAGCTACACACCTACGGACTGCTATCGGCGGCTTTCCGGCCCGAGGCCGACATCCGGCGGTTGAGAAGCTATCTGCGGCAGCGGGCCATGCTGGTGGAATATGCGGCCCAGCATGTTCAGCACATGCAGAAGGCGCTGACCCAGATGAACGTGAAGCTGCACCAGGTCATCAGCGACATCACCGGCAAGACCGGGATGACCATCGTCGAAGCCATCGTGGGGGATGAGCGAGACCCGCGAAAGCTGGCGCAATTTCGGGATCCCAGGACCAAGGCAGACGAGGAGACCATAGCCCTATCGCTGGAGGGGCACTGGCAGGAGGAGCACATCTTCGAGCTGACCCAGGCCCTAGAGTTGTACCGGGTGTATCAGGCCAAGATTGCCGAGTGCGACCGGGAGATTGAAACCCAGATGGGGCGGTTTGACGACCATAGCGGTGGCGCAGCGCCTGCAGAACAGCCCAGGAGGAACCGCATCCAGGGGAACGCGCCGCGCTTTGACGTCCGCGGCCACCTGTACCGGATGACCGGGGTGGACCTGACCCGGATCAACGGCGTGGACGCCTACACGGCGTTGAAGGTAATCAGCGAGGTAGGCACCGATATGACCAGGTGGCCAACGGCCAAGCATTTCGCCTCATGGCTGGGATTGAGTCCCAATAACCGGGTCACCGGAGGCAGGGTCATCAGCTCCCGAACCAAGCCCAGCGCCAACCGGGCAGCCAAGGCGCTGCGGCTGGCGGCCAACGCCCTGTACCGCTCCAACAGTGCGTTGGGAGCGTTCCTGCGCCGCAAGAAGGCGCAACTGGGACCACCCAAGGCCATTACGGCCACGGCGCACAAGCTGGCCAGAATCATCTACGCCATGCTGCGCTATGGGCAGCAGTACGTGGATGACGGCGCTGACTACTACGAGGCCCAGTACCATAAAAGAGCATTGCGGTCTGCGAAACGGAGGGCGGCGCAGCTGGGTTACGAACTGGTACCCACATCCGATGATCGAAACCGGGCCCTTGATCTGCCCTTGGCGACGGCCGCGACCGGCGCGTGAAAACCTCAGTTACTCGATAGTCAATCTGGCATTGTCAGTTAGTACATGAGCCCAGACAGGATGCTACCTTGGGGATAGACGAAGGGTTGTGAGATGTGAGGTGGTCATGGTGCAGGAGAAGTACGGAGTCCGGCTGGCAACACAGGAAAAGGGACGGCTCAGGAAGATGATCAGAGCTGGGAGGAGTTCCGCACAGGCGATTACCCGGGCCCGCATCCTGATCAAGATAGATGAGGGCTGGACCGCCCCCCAGGTGGCCGCCGCACTGGACGCGTCGGAGCGGACCGTGTTCCGCACCAAGCGGCGGTATGCCGAGGAAGGACTGGACGAGGTGCTGAGGCACCATAACCAGGTCAACCGGCCCAGAAAGGTCGATGAAAGGGTGGAGGCCCACCCCCTATCCAGTACGGGGCAGGCTCTGATAGCCCTGGCCTGCACCCCGGTGCCCGATGGTCATGACCACTGGAACATGCGGGCCCTGGCGGGCAAGGTGGTGGAGTTGGGATTGGTGGAGTCTTTGTTTCCCGAGACGGTCCGCCTGCGGCTGAAAAAAACACGCTCAAGCCGTGGCTCAAGAAACAATGGTGCATCCCCAAGGTAGGTGGAGAGTTCGTGGCGGCCATGGAGGACGTGCTGGATCTCTACGCCGAGCCCTATGATCCCCAGAGGCCGGTGGTCTGCTTTGACGAGACCTCAACCCAGTTGCTGGCCGACGTCACGGAACCGCTGCCGGCAAAGCCTGGGAGGCCGAGGCGTGAGGACTACGAATACGAGCGGGCAGGGACGCGCAACCTGTTCCTCACCTGTGAGCCTCGCCGGGGCTGGCGCCACGTGGCGATAACCCGGCAACGCACCATGCAGGACTTCGCTCAGCAAATGCGGTGGCTGGTGGATGAGGCCTACCCCGATGTCCCGGTGATCCGACTGGTTCTCGACAATCTGAACACGCATCGGATGGCCTCGCTTTACGAGACCTTCCCGGCGGCCGAGGCCCGGCGCATTGCCAAGCGGCTGGAGTTTCACCACACTCCCAAGCACGGAAGCTGGCTGAATCCTGTCCTGAGCTTGTCGAAGGGATGGCGGAGATCGAGTTCAGCGTGCTGGCCCGGGCCTGCCTGCGCGGACGCAACGGAGATGAAGACAGCCTGGAAAGAGCCGTCAGCGCCTGCGTGTCGGAGCGGAACGCGATAGGAGCTACCATTAACTGGCGGTTCACTGCCCAAGACGCCAGACGCAAACTCCATCGCCTTTATCCCTGCCAATCCTGATTTGGTTCAGTACTAAACCAAAGCCAAGGTGGGATGTGCATTTACAATACATCGGTGATTGGGCTGGGATTCTCGCAGAAAGCCTTCGGCCTTTGATTGCAGGACGGTGCGGCAGCGGCCCTTGACCTCGTCTTTCCGGATGGACAGCCCGCAGAGGAAATTCCCGACCCTCTCCTTTACCAGGGCCTTGGTTCCCAAGCACAGGTTTCCGGTGGCTTCCTCTCTCGCCCAGCCCCAGATGGCCTCATCGGCGTTGAAGTCCGGGCTGTAGCCCGGCAGAGCCTGCCCTCGTGAAAACGGGGGTTCATCAGCCGCAGCCCCAAGCCCGGCGTCCGCAGATACTCACGCACCGCCTCGCCGCGGTGCGCCGGCGCGTTGTCCCAAATCACGTTGAGCGGCCCGGAGTGCCTCTGCCGCAACCGCTCCAGGAAGGCAGCCGAGGTTCCGGAGTTGCTGTTCCCCTCCAGGTCCATCCACTCCACCTCACCGGTCTCCAGGCACACTGCCGAGTAGTAGCTGGCCTTTTCGCCATAGCTCGGGCTGGTCGAGTCCACCAAAGCCTGCCCTCGTGGAAACGGGGGGCCGGCTCTCCCTTTAGCACCCATTTGCCTCTCAGTTCGGCATCGGCCCGGAAATGGGCCTCGTCGGCGAAGAATATCTTCGCTCCCGTACGCCACGCCTCGTCCGACAGGGTGGCGTACTCCGCCACGAAGGCCTCCCGCTTCTGCTCATCTGCCTTGACCAGACGCTTCTTGGGACGCTTCAGGACAAACCCCAAGCGGTGCAGATAGTTCAGGCAAGTGCTGCGGCTCAGGCCAATGCCGAAACGCTTCGAGACAAACTGCCGCACCACTTTCCAGTTCCAGTTGGCCATTTCTATGCCCGACATCTCGGGCAACTCCTGCACTGCCCCCGTCAACTCCGCCTGTTGCGTCTCGCCAAGTGCGGGGGGGAACCCCCGGTCTGCTCGAATATCAAGGCTGCAGAGCCTGCCCTCGTGAAAACGGGGGCCCTCCCTCGCCGAAGGCGGCGGCCCATCTGCCGATGGTGTGAGCATCCCGGCCCAGTGCCTGGGCGGTGCCCGAGGCGGTCAGGCCCCGGCACAGGAGCCACAGTGCGTGCCACCGTTCTCTCTCCCGGGGTGTCGGCGCTAGGTACATCCTGCTGCGCACACTAGCCAAGTCCAACTGCCACCCCTCCAAGTCCGGCCTTATCCCCCTCATACCCATCACCATCCCCACTCAGTCTGCTCCCAGTCCTGACGCTATGCCTCCCTGATTCTAGCCGACCCGAATGCGGGTTTCACCTTGGCTTTGGTTTAGCGGAGTTTGTGGCCGATCAACTTGGGTTCCACCTCATGGTCTTATACTTCTAGACTTGACGAGATAAATCGTATAACCAGTGTCGCCGACAAACGGCCGTCATCCGAAACATCAGGAGTCTCAATATGAACTACCTCGTGTCATACCGCCCGTTGGTGCAGAGCAAGAATGGGAAGCGTGCCATCCATAAGTATGGCTTTCCTCCCTACGTGGACGACTCTTGCCGGAGGGAACCGGACTTTGAGGCCCATTTTCCTTCGATCACGGCGATCTGTCGTGGAACCCAATTTGCGCCGAGGCTCCAAGAATCGGACTTGGTAGTGTACATCACCCGCAAGTATAACTACCGGCCCGGGCCTGGGTTTCGACATTGGAGATTGGCCGCCGTTCTAAAAATTCTTAAGCGATTCGAATCGCACGTAGAAGCTGCCCAGTGGTATCAAAAACAAGGCGTGAAGGTACCTCGCAATTGCATCGTGGAAGGTAATCCACCCTTGAACCTCGAAGAAACCGGCAATCCTCATAAATGTTCTAACGTTGAAATATGGGATGCTGACTATTGCAACCGTGTTGGGAGAATCAGCGTATTTCTCGCGTGTAGGATCATTTTTTTGGAATTGAACGATCCACCGATTTTGACCGACGAAATTATGTATGACACATTTGGCAGAATACCGGGTACAAGGAATCCACCCGCGATTAGCGACCATGACTTTCAGAAGCTAATCCAACAAGTCGGCATTTCGATATGAGATGTGAGGCGGGCCTGGGAACTCAATTCTTCCGGAATTTGGGTGAAAGTCCAAGCAATGGCTCGCGATTAATGCCGGGTGCTTCTATTCTTGGGAGGTTGGCAACAGAGCAGCATGTGTCGATAGGGGTTTTGCTCTACCTCCCATCTTTCTTCATATAGTCTGAAGACCAATGACCAGAAGCGCCGAATAGCCAACCAACCGGGTCCGCCTCAGTTCCTCCGCGAATGCGATGCGACCATAATTTAACTCTGGCTCAATCCTGTCCAACTGACCGGGTCCACCTCAGGATATGTCGCTGTAATCTTACATGCTGGCATCCAGATTGACCGCCCACGAGTAGTGCATTTTTCCGTTGCTATTGTGTCTTTCGTATGAGGATTTCCTGGAAAGAGGAGTCGGACCTGCTGGCCTCGTCCAGCATCCGGCGGAACTGGGGCCGGTCGGCGATTCTTCCGCTCTCGGCCTCGTCAATGTACTCACGGGCCACGACGTAGCCGTTCTTCTCGGCGTAGTCCCGGAGCGCTCGTAGCTGGGCGGCGACGGATAGGTCCACGTCCTGGCGGTCGCTGGACACCCTGGCGTAAAGGGCTGCAGGGGTGAGAGTTGCTAGCTGATTCATGCTGGTTTCTCCTGTTCCTGTGTGTTCTATGAGAGCGTGTCTGGGCGCGGTCCAGGCCCGCTGGCGTACTTGCTAACCTTGCTGGTGATGGGCGTCACCTGGAGCCGGAAGCCCAGGGCGCGTAGCACCTTCAAGACGGTGTTAAACTCAGGGCTAGCCTCGGCCCGCATGGACTTGTATAGGCTTTCTCTTCCCAAGCCCGTTTCCTGGGCTACCCTCCTCATCCGGTGGGAGCGGGTCATCTGGCCCAAGGAGCCCATGATGCGGTCCAGATCGCACGCTTCCAGGGCGGCGTTGAGGGCAGCCGTCATGTGTTCCTCGGTCGCTGGGTATTCTGCGTGTGTTTCCGTGCTGCCCATTGCCGCTTTCTCACCGTCGTGGGTTTGACTCATCCTCTACGCTTGTATCGCTACGGATACCTGCTGTGCAAGGGGAAACTGTCATCTAGGACTGGCCATCCTGAAACTATCGCTGTTACGAATTCTCCATGCGTGGTTCTCCGCCATTTTGGTATGATCTGATGGCATGGGAGGTGAGTTTTTGGAACTGTCCGCACACGAACCATTGAACCGCCGTTTCCGGTTGGGTTTCTTCTTGGATTTAATCGCGCTTGAGTACCTGTGCCATGCTGAATCCTTGATTCGCCTGGAGACCGCGGTAGAGGCGATGAACCTTCGGAACAGGCGGAATTTCCTTCGCGGGTACCGCCTTGCCGTAGCAACACCCTTGAACAGCTTGCTAGGCTTTATAGTTGGCAATGCGCACTCACTCGGTCTGGAATATGACGACAGGCTCAACCACTGGCTGGTCAGTGGGTCCCGCGAAAACGGGGGGTCTATCTTGTCCGCCATCTCCGACCCTGAGTCGGATTTGGCACGTTTGTGTTCGGGGTTCAATAGCCTCCTGGATTCCGTGCTGAGATCAGACCAGGGATTGGCCGACACGATAGGGGCCATCGAAAAGTGCGGCAATTTTGGAGCCATCCTCCGGGCGACTCTTGGAAAATGTGAAGTTGTCTCCCTAGACGATGGGAGCAAGGTGGCCAATGGCGATTCCCTGCTCCGCAAGTTGATCGCCGAACGCGTCGTGGACTATGTATGGCAGCCGAGCTACTTTACTTCAGCATTTCGATTGGTCTGGGGCGAAGAGGAGGAGTTTCGTCGCCCGAGTGATGAATCTACTTTGCAGGCCCAAACTCACCTGGACCATGTTTCTTCTTCACCTTTCGGCAGGGGGATTCCCGACAGATGGCACGATGGCCTCCTGTTCGGCTTCGACTCGATTGTCAGATTGGACGGGGTTTCCCTGCCTTCCCACTTCAATGCTGACACGAAGGTTTTCGATAGTCCCGGTTGGTTCAAGGAGCTCCAGGATTTTGTGAACCCGCTACATCCACAAGGGAGTTGGCCCAGTCTGGAATACGGGTTGGCGGAGTTCGCTGATGTTTCCAAAGAGGAACTAATGACACATTTGCCCCGGCCCGAAACCGCAGGCATGGAGACCATTTCTGCCAAGGACAGGTTGGCGGCAATCCTGGGTCCAGACACGGTGCGGTTGTTCACGCCGGGTAGTTTCACCGACTTCATGGACCTGGACATCTTCGTTTCCGGCGCAGTTTCCACCAGTCCTGATCCTCCGGTAGAAATTCTCCTGGCAACGCATTCCGTGGAGTCCGACCATCGTAAATGGGTATCCATCGCGGTCCGGTGCCGAAGGGAAACGTTTATTTCGAACCACACCAGGTGGTACTTGTTCTACAAGATGTTCCACGAGGGATACGTAACCGATAGCGCCGTCGGCCGTGCCATCAAAGAGGTCAAGGGCCTGTTGATTCGATTCAAGGACGACTTGGTCATCGAAAGAGTTGACGGGATTACGGACCGGGACTTGCTGTCATATTGCGAACTCCCCGCCTTTCGAGCGATGCGGGAATTGAGCCAAAGAGCGGTAGATGCCAACTCGGAATTGCGGGCGGGACTCTCCGAACTCCTGGCATCCCACTGGTTGCAAGCTCAGGGTTACAGCAATGTGAAAGTTTCGCTAAAGCGCGCTTCATTGGGTGATTATGAGTACGACGCCCTGGGAGTAAAGGACGGAGAGTGCCTGGTCATTGAAGTCAAGGGTGGTGACGTTCTCGACAAGGCACTTCAGGAGCAGATTTCAAGGTTTGGTCACAAGGTTGAAAACCTGTGGGGCCGGTTGCCTGCCCTGGCGCAAGCTTTGGAGTATGAGGGTTCCATAGACCGGGTTTCCGGATTGTTCATCTCTTTGGCGAACCTGAAGGGTTTTGAGTCTGGTGACGATTCTGTCAACATGTGGGACTACAATGACTTTGTGAAAAGGTTGCGGGAATTGGGTCTGACATCCCGCATTGTTGGTCTCCTGGATAGGAGTCGCATAATTCATACCTTGTCCAGCTTCGGCATCTTCAACGACCCTCCCGAAACAGGGTCCTAGCACTGAGTCAGACTGCCACATAAAGTTTCTTGTAGTGATTCCGCTCGCTTCTACGAACCGGACGGGCCTCTAGCCAGCCGTTCCAGTGTCTCGTCTAACACTTGCTGGGTTATGCCGAGGCTTTTTGCATGCTCGATGGTCCTCTTGGTGAATAGTTCGTCTAATGTCTCAAAGGAATATGTCATCTCTTGGAGTTCCTCGATCATCGAAACCCCTCCAGATTCAGACAAAAATCCACCGCACGGTCCCAAAAGTAGCCGTGGGCCAGCCAATTTCGTTTGCTGAGGGCTGTCTGCAATTGCTCTTTCTCTTCTTCACTTAATGCTGCGACCTTTTCGATTTCGCCCACGAGGTGACCAAGAGTTTTCGAGAATAAATCTTCGAGGATGGCATCGAATTCCCTCTCAGAGATTCGTGTTGGATCGGGCCCGTACCTCGTCGCCAATATCAGGGCAAGCTCCCGCTCTAAGCATTGCGCTCTATACATCGCCAACCCAAACCGAGCGTACACCTCTCTTATGTGTTCTGATTCATGGTCGAAGGTCACTTCAATCATCGTGTCTCGCCTCTTACTTGATGGCACCCACCACGCTCTATTGTGAGTTTCGCTTGACCTATTTGGCAAACAACCCAACATGAGACAGGCCTGACAATGTGAATTTGACCGGATACTAGCCACGTCATGCCTGGTCACGAGTCCGTATGATCGACGCGCTCTATTAAGACCGGGAACCAGCAATCCCTGACAAAGGTGCGGTCCACCTGCGAAGGATTGAATCCTTAGGGCGGTCGGCAGACTTGTTCCTCAATCTATCAAAGATGGGAGGTCTGTAGCTCCCGCAGCCTGTCGAAATCTATTCAACCCCAGTTGCATCCAAATCGGCTGCCCATGAGTACCGATTTTTGTGTTGATTGAAAGACAGACGACTCCACTTCTTGGTGGCCAACGCTTCCTCGAACTCCGGGTTGCCCTACTTCCGGGTCCAGGGGCAGGTTGAAGAGACTTTGGAGGATCCCGAGATACCGTGGGCCATCATCAGGCTGACACTGGTCTTCGGCGAAGGCGGCCTGCTGCTCAACAACATAGCCAGGGCGCTGCGGCGGCTTCCGGTCTTACCCGTCTTCGGGCGGGAAGACTATCTGCCCCAGCCGGTCTATGCCGAGACTTGGCGGTGGAGGCCGGTTCACGGACCGAGAGTTTTGTCACCGCCGCCGGGCTAGGACGATTGCGAAGTCAGGAAGTTCGTCCGTAGAACCGGGCGATGGTCTGCGTTGGGCGGAAGGCGCAGCTTTTGGCTCGCAGGGGCATGGACATCTGGGCAGGAAACCATCCTTGGAGGCGCAGGGCATTCAATGCCGTGTTGACCAGGGTGGCGAATGCCTCGCCCAGACCGGGTCGGCGCAGGGTGTGAATGTCCTCATCCCAGCTGCGGTCCTTCACATGATGCTGGCTGTTCTCAATGCTCCAGTGGTCGCGGAACAGCTTGAGCAACCCTCGGGGCCCACACTGACCTGAGCTCAGGCTGGTCAGCAGATACCAGAGCTCCCGGCTCACCTCCCCAGTGGTTATATCCACTTTCTGCTTCTCCACCATTGCCCCCTGCCTCGCCCCAGGGTATCCCAACTCCTCCCGGATATAATCAGCCAATTCGGCATCGGCCCAAATCCGCCGCCTTTCAATCATCCCCGCTTTTTTTCTACGGTCTCCGCCGCCGGCTCTCCCAGTTCCGCTCCGGCAAACCCCTCCACCAAGGCGGACAGCACCGTCGGCTGGTTCCCCTTGACCCGCACCAGGTAGTCCCGTCCGTGGCTGACTATGGCTCGGCACAGGTCCCGCTCCGCATACAGGGCGTCCATAGTCAGCAGCCGCAGGCCGGGGTAGTCCTCGAACAGCCGGCCCAACTTCTCCCGCAACACCCCCGGCTCGTACCGCTTCTCCGTCGCCGGCCACTGGCCCAGACACAGCTTCAGGTCGTGGGCCAGTACGTTCACCATCATCAGGGGATTGCCTTGGGCATCTTTCGACTGCTTGGCCCATTTGCCGTCCACCGAGGCGTTCAGTTCCTGGTCCGCCACCACCCGGGCCACCCATTCGGTCAGGGACCCCTGCAACTGCTCATACGGGACCCCCGCCAAGGTGCGCGAGATGGTGGTGGCGTGAGGCGGATGGTCCCGGTGAAACCCCAAGGGTTCTTTAAGTTCCGGCCAGTGCATCCTGGCGAAGAGGGCGATGTGGGCCATGGTTGTCTGACCGCAGACCAAGCCCAGCAGGGTCAGGCGAAGAATGGCTTGAAAGGGATGACGAACTCCCCTGGCCCTCCTGGGATCCGGCACCTGTTCCAAGCACTCGAACAGAGATTCCGCAGCACCCATATCCACACACTCCCATCTCCCGCTTCCCTGTACCTTATAAACTTTTATCCACCAACTTCGCAATCGTCCTGACACGGGTGCACGCCAGAATTTAGGCAGGGAAAATAATGCTACCCTACGGGTACAAGAAAACCGGCTGGCAGGCCGAATCCCGGAGGGTAGCATGAGCACACAGAGCCAGCGGGCGCTGCTGCTCAGACATAGTGTGGCGGAGTTTGAGCGGCGGGTCAACGCAATATTGGACTATGCGGAAACTCATCCCCAGGCCACTTTGGCCGAACTGGAGGCGGAGGCCCGCCGGCTGAGCCGGGACTGTTTCGCCCCGGTCCTGGAGGGGCTGCTGCGGTGGCGTTCCCAGGAACTGGGAGGGTTCCCCCGGTGCGGATGTGGCCAGGAGGCCAGGTACAAAGGCCGGCAGCAGCGGAGCCGGGAGACCCTGGCGGGAAGAATCACCTGGCAGCGGGGCTATCACTATTGCGAGACCTGCCGCAGCGGGCGCTACCCCCTGGATGAGGCTTTGGGCATTGGGCCGGGCCAGTTCAGCGATGGGTTGCAGCGCGGGCTGTGCCGGCTTGGGGCGGTGCTGCCCTTTGCACTAGCTGCCGAGAGTTTCACCGAGCTTACCGGGGTCTCCATCTCGCCCCGGGAAGCGGAACGGCTGACGGAAGGCCGTGGTGAAGCGCCGGAAGCCTGCCAGGAGAGAGAGGGGGAGCCGGCGGTGGACCGGGCTGCTGCGCCGGCTGGCCCCGGAGTATGGGCGGTGGCGTTGGACGCCGCCAGGGTGCGCTTTGAGGATGGCTGGCATGATGTGAAGGCGGGAGTGGCCTTTTGGGCTGAACCCCGGCGGGAGGGGGAGAGACGGCGGGAGGGAAGGCCGCGGCCCGGAGCTACCTGGCGGAGACGGGGCCGATGGAGCAGGCTGGGGCACGGCTGTACCGGGAGGCAGTAGCGCGGGGCATTGACCCGGCGGAGGAGCTGGTGGTGTGCTTGGGAGATGGCGCGCCCGCCAACTGGAGCCAGTTTGGGCTGCATTTCCCCAACCGGGTGGAAGTGCTGGACTGGTATCATGCCGTAGAACATCTGTGGGCCGCGGCCAGGGACCGGTGGGGAGAGGACAGCGCCCGGGTGGAGGCCTGGATGGAAGCCCGCAAGGAGGAATTGTGGGAAGGCGAAGTGGCGGCGGTGCTGACGGCCTTGAGAGCGGGGAAAGGGGAATCAGAGGTCCACTACTTCGAGACCAACCGGCATCGAATGCGCTGCGCTGAGTTCCGGGCCCAAGGCTATCCCATCGGCAGCGGCACAGTGGAAAGCGCTTGCAAGCGGGTAATCGGGGCACGGCTCAAACAGGCGGGGATGCGCTGGACCAAGATGGGGGCTCAAGCAGTCCTGAGCTTGCGGACCCAGTTGCTCAGTGGCCGATGGGACGCCATCTGGCCCGCTACCCGCCCTCAACTCAAACCTGCCTAAATCTTGGCGTACACCCTCCTGACACAAAGGCGTTGACACGTTATACAACGTCCTATACCCTGTAATTTACTTAATCCCCGTCCGCTGGAGTGTGGTTTAGGCCCCTCCCCCGGGCGGGTGTTTTTTTGCCTATGCGTACCTCGGTTTTCTTCGACGGCCAAAATCTCTACCGCCTGGCTATGCGGGCCTACGGGCGTGTCTACCCGTATCACTGGCCCAGCTACGACGTTGTGAAGTTGGCGAATGCCCTCGTCTCTAGAGTCCCGGGAAGGACCTTGGCGGAGGTGCGGTTCTACACGGGAGTCCCCAGCCAATCTCAGGATGCCGGTTGGCATGGCTTTTGGAACAACAAGCTCAGACACTTGAGCAGACAAGGAGTCGTCGTCTATCGGCAGGAGCTGAGCAGTCTCGGACAAGAGAAAGGCATAGACGTCAGGCTGGCGGTCGAACTGGTTCAGGCTACCTACAAGCAGCTTTATGACGTGGCTATCATCGTGAGCCAGGATGCGGATTTGGCTCCTGCAGTCGCGCTGGCCAGAGAGATTGCCCAAGAGCAAAACCGGAGTATCGACATCGAGTCAGCCTTTCCTCTAGTACCCGGAAGGCGTCATTTTGGAATCCCAAACACTACCTGGGTACCCATAGATAAAGCGACCTATGACACTTGTCTCGATCTCTCTGACTACCGTCCACCTAATCCTTGAGTTCGTGCATAGTAAACCTGTCCAAGACTAGAGCTTGACGCGGTCTGACGACACAGCCAACCGATTCCCACCGACTACGGAGCGTAAGACCAATGACCGTTCCCGAGCCGCGCTACGACGACCCGGACTGCACCACGGCAGCCGTTGAACTGCTGCGCCGGCATGAGGTCCAAGAACCCGAAGCTAACATCACCAGCGCGACCCGAAGCTTCCTCATCGCCACTGGTTTGGCCAGGACTGAGGAAAATCCTCCGTCCGATTCCTCCCGGCAGGCCGTGGTCCTGACTGCCTTGGACACTTTCCTGGAGTCAAAACAGCGTATCGGAACCCACGGCAACCCTCACCCTGATCACGTGGCACAGCTCGATAGCTACCTGAAGCAGTTGGAAGATGCCGGCCGCGTCCGAATGGGCATCCTCACCGACGGCAAGTACTGGCTACTGCGCTGGCCCTGGGAAATCCAGTTCAGCCGCGCCCTGGCACGATTGCGAGCCCTGCCATCCCCAGCCTGACGGCAACGTCGGCGCCTGAGCCACCCAACGGACAACCGAACGTCCCCGCCAACTCGCGCCAGCCCGGTCCGCGAGGGTCTCTTGCTGCGTCCTCTCCCCGCCATCTCGCCCTGCCCAACGTCCGCAGACGGTCACAAGGTCTCCCTGCGGCGACTAAAGACAGACACCGGCCCCCTCTACCCGAAATCGTGCCCGGACCATCGCCCCACCTTGCCCCTCATCGCCCATTATGCTGCTGTAACCTCATCCCTTCGGTGGATTCGGGCTTAGTGTCAGCCAGATGGCGGCAAGGGCCTCACTATGCCGTCGGACGGAAGCGTAAGAATGCCCTCCTCAACAAGATACCTGTCAAAGGCACGCGCATCGACTGTCCTTCCAGTAGTGTACATGGCTTGCAGTTGAGCAAGAAGAAAGGGAAAACTCTTATTCGGATGACTGACCGCGTAGATGCTGTTAGCCTCCTGTAGTGACACGGCAATAGTAGGGTTGTGACGGTCAGGAGGGATGGATAGTGGGCAAAGTACGGTCCTATCTAGCGCAACCACCAAGTTGGGACTGAGTGGGTAACCGTTAGCTAGGGCAAGTTCCGCGAACTTACCGCATAGTGTTTCATGGGAGAGATCCAAACGACCGGCGAGAGCAAATCCGTATATCTGGTCAGTTGGATGCATATCTTGGTTATAGTCCCCAGGCTTCGGCGCTGCCGCACTGATTAGGGAGCCATACTTACGGAAGGCCACATAGTCTTCAATTCTGGGCGAACCGCTCGGCGACGGCCTAGCAAATCGTCGAAGCTCTTTCACACTCTTGACCTTCTTGAAAATATCCTCAAGTTCCCTGGAATCAATGGCAGTCTTGACCTCACCTACAGCAATCACGCCTTCGCACGGATAGTACGTCGAGGCCGGATCATTGTTGATGGCGAATTCCGGACAGATTTCGTTTTCGAACAGTACGACATCCATCTGTCTGCTGGTGTTGCCATAACTATCTATGATGCAGCCAGACCCGACGCCTACCCCTCTAGGGAGCAATTTCATAAGCTTCTCCCTCACCGGCACCTCGCGAGCAGAGCCCACCAGACCGGGAGTAGTGGCAAGACCAGCCATCTGGAAAGCTGCCACGAGTTCCTGGCCCACCTGTATCGTGTAAGCAACGGGGTCAAATGACTTCACCATCGTCAGGTCCTCCGAATATGAGTCTCTTTCCATCGTAACTAAACCAATACCAAGGTGGGATGTGCATTTCGGGGGTCTTGACGACGACCGAAAGGACTCCACGCCACCTCATATCACCTTTAGGCCCAACCGGGTAGGCCCCGACAGTGCGGTCTAGCGATATGTACATTTCACCTTGGGTTTAGTTTAGTAACAACACCCCACGCGAGGGCTGTCAACCACTCCCCATCTCCTTCGATGGTCAACGTAAGGGTTAAAACTCCTCTGAAGTCGTTGATGATACCAAGGCCTTACCGCTCTGAATCCACTTACCATCTCCGGTGATGCCTGTGAGCACACCCGGAGCACAGAGAGGACAGCAGAGTGACCAGAACAACCAGAAAAGAAGCCGCGGCCAGGCTAAACGTATCCAAGTCAACTCTTGACCGAATGATCAAGCGGGGCGAGCTGGCCACCGAGACAGAGCAACACGGTCTTAGGTATACCGTCTGGATCCTCATGGATGATGTCGTCGAAGACACCAATGAATACTCCACTGGAAACACCAATGGTCACACCCTTGGAGACAGTGAGTACACCGGAAACGACACCGGGGCGGAGAACCTCATCCTCCAAACCGAGGTCATGGGCCTCCGCGAGCTGGTGGACCTCTTACCGTGAAAGGCTGGCCGACGCCGACTGGCGCTACCAGGAGCTGTTGGAGCAACTCAAGACCATGACGAAAGCCCTGCCTGCGGCGCAAGACGCAGCACCCCAACCGAAACGCTGGTGGTGGCCTTTTCGGTGACCCGCGGCCACTACAACCAAGACACCAAATAGGCCCAAAGGAGGCCGGAGGACCGGACCGGCAATTCCCGGTGAATTGGACTTGAAGGGACGGACTGACACCGATCGGCGGGAATTCCAGGGAATTTATCCTCGCAGGATGCGCTTTAACCCGATCCACCAATGGACACGGATGGACGGCGTGAGGACAGTGGAAGGGGGGTGAGGGAGTTACAGGCGCGATGATCCGGGCTCGCATTCGGGTAGACAGGAGGCTGGCGGGCGGTCTTCAGGCACTTTTTTGGGGCGCCGATGGTGGCCTACAGTTGCTGTGGTGAGAGAAAGGGCGGGATAGGACACGGTGAGAGACACTCGCACCGGGTGGCGCCAGTTGGCGGGGACGTTCGGTTGGCCGGATGGCGAGTCAGTGGCGGACGGGCGGCGTCAGGTTGGGAGTGGAATCGCTTGCAGCCGGGCGAGGGCGCGGCTGAACAGCTCCTCCCAAGGCCAGCGCCGGGGAAGATGCAGGGTCAACCCGCGTGCCGAGCGGGTGAGCCGTCCCGCCAGGGCGAAGACCCTCGGGCGGAGGGTCTTGGTGGTCACCACCTGCTCGCCCAGGCCGATCCGGGCGGTCCAACGGGCCAGGAACGTCAGCGCCCAGTCGGTGAGAGCCAGGCGCTCGCCCGCGCCGGGAGGCCGGGCCAGGAGCTTGAGTGCTTCCAGGGGAATGACTACCTGGGAGGCCCGCTGGTGGGAGACGCCCAGCATCCCGGCCAGGTCTTGCAGGGCGGTCCAGGCCAGTCGGAAACGAGGTCGATGGCCCGCTTCTCGGCGGGTCTCAGGGTGGCGGGCAGGAGGCAGTCGGGGACGCGCCGGCGCAACTGCTGTTCGGTGAGCAGACCGAACCAGCGCTCCACCAGGTTCAGCCAGGAGGCGCTGGTGGGCGTGAAATGAATGCTGAAATTGTTGTATCCGGAAGACGCCGGGCTTGTCCGGTGGGGCCGGAGAGTGCAACGGCTCTACGCCAAAGCCGTGGGTTGGGCGGCGGCCGGGGGCTGTTCCTCACGGGAGCAGTTGACGCTGGAAAGGCGGTTGCTTGGGCTGTGCCGGCCTTTCCTGGAGGACCCGCTGGCCGTCCAGGAAAAACTGTGCCGGCGGATTGAGCGGCACATCAAGAGCCTGCCCCGTACCCGATACGGGGAGTTGTTCGTCTTCGTTTCCCACCCGGAGACTCCCCCGGATAACAACGCCGCGGAACGGGGCCTGCGCCACCTGGTGATCAGTCGTAAATTCAGCGGCGGCGCCCGCTCGGAAGCGGGCAGCGACAGCAAAATGACCCTGGCATCTCTCTTTGGCGCCTGGCGGGCCCGGGGCCTCAATCCCCTCCTGGAATGCCGCAGGCTGCTGATTTCCCCGCAACTCTGAACAGTTACTCTGCAGGAACTCCGTCTGGAAGACCCTGAATGAGGCTGTGATCAGTGTCGGTTGTCATGCTCCTCCAGGGTTAAGGCGAGTTCATTCCCGCTGAGTGCGCGTATCCGTTTCCACAGCGCATCCCGGTCCACCTCCAGGTCCCGCCACATGGCCGGCACGTCGTCGATGGGGTCGGTGACGACCACCTCGCACCCGCAACCGGAGTACTGGTCGATGCGGTCCAGGTCGCTCCGGAAATCGTGCCTCCAGCCAGCGTCGTGCTCTACGATGGTCCGGACCATCTCCGCCACCGAGTCCCGGGGGTACACTGCGCCCATAATGGACAGGAGCGCCGCTCCCGAGTTCCACAGCAGTCTGTAAGCATCACGCCCCTGATTGGTGTGGACGTTGATGCGGTCCCGACGGGCGGGTGGGTCTCCCTCCGAGTACCAGGGTGAGAGGCCCCGCAACAACTCCATGCTGCGATGGGTCGAGGCAGCGCGGCAGAGCCGCTTCCTGGTCACCAGTTCCCATTCGTTGGAGACGTCGCCGTCGTGGCGGTAGCGGTGCTCCGTCCCCGGCTCTTTGCAGAAGACGAGGCCCTCCCGGGCTGCCCGGGCAATGACGTCGTTCAGGGTGCGGCGGTGGGCGCGGTAATCCTCCGGTGTCTCCACAATCAGCCCGTCCACCACACCGTGGTGCGGGTTTTCGTAGTCCAGATAGCCCGGATAGTGGAGCTCCCTGAGCCGGTCCATGGCGTGGCCAACGACGCTCCTCTCCTCTCCCTCATCACCGACGCTCTGGTGGATGACGATGATGTCCAGATCGGACTGCTCGTCCCAGCCACCCCGGGCCCGGGAGCCGAAGAGGATGGCACCATCCACGGCCGCTTCTGCCACCAGATCCCGGCAGAGGGCGATGGCGTTCGGGTCGGGACCTGCGTGGCTGACCGCGGGCATCTGGTCGCCGATGCGGTGCCGCCTCACCGGGGGCATGGCGCTGTCACCTTCCAGCCGGGAAGCGGGCGGCCGTTGTTCCGCGGGATGTTGTTGGATGTGGCCACGGGTGCCTCTTCAGACGGAATCCGGGAGGTGTAAGATGCGCGATAAATACTCTTATCGGTCATTTTCAACAGATCAATTATACCCGGCTCCCGCTGGGTTTTGCGGCCTGTCCGCCGTGCTACATTAGACACAATGAATCACAACATGAGGGCGGACAGAGCGGCGCCATGACGCTGGTCAACTACTCCGGCAACCCGGGGCCTGCCAACACCGCACCCAGGCGGCGCCCGTCCCCGCGGACGAGAGGGCATGGTGCTGAAATGCGAGAAGGCGCACTCTCTGGGACTGGGTTGAAACCGGAGACGGCCCGCACTGCCTGAACCGGCGGCACAATCCAGCCCGCCGAGCCTGGCGCCGTCAGGCTAACCGCCATCTTGTCAGAGCAACCCCACGCCGGTAGGATGCGGAACATCCCGACGAAGAACTATCCCTATGACACGACCGAGGTGTCGCCATGGCAGACATACTCACCACCGACGACGTTACCACCGAGCGCATTTCAAACATCATCCACCAGCATCTGGCGGAACGCTTCAGCGGCGAGATAACCTTCGGCCCCGTCCTGCCCGTGATCAGGACCGACTACCAAGAGGGACTCGATTACCTCCAAATCTACATCGTGTTCGACGGCGACCAGGACGGCCTGGATCCCCGCTGGACGGTCAGACTCCCAGCCCGCATCCGCCCGCAGCTCGCCGAGCTCGGTTACGCCAGTATGCCCATCACGTCGTGGGTCCACAGTTCCGAATGGGAGGACCTCTTCAAAGACGAAGAAGCATGAACTGGAACGACCTCATCGCAATAGCCCGAGTCCTGGCCGCCGGAGCGCTGCCGCCGCTAACCGGACGGCCACGCCGGGCGGAACTCAGCCGGGCAATCAGCACCATCTATTACGCCGCGTTCCACGCCCTGGCCAACAACAACGCCAACACCCTGATCGGCTCAAGCACTCAGGCCCGCAACGACCCCGCATGGATGCTGACCTACCGCGCCATCGATCACCGGTCAGCGCGAGCGCGCTGCCAGCACCCCGCCATGCCCCGCTTTCCCGGTGAAATCATAGAAATGGCGGACCTGTTCGTCAGGCTGCAGGCGGCCCGCCACCGGGCCGATTACGCGCCCCAGACCCAGGATTCCAGGTCGGAAGTGCTGCAGATGGCGACCGAGACCGAGCTGACCATCAGAGCGTTCGAGGCGGCCGACCCAGCCCAGCGGCGCTCATTCGCCGCCCACCTGCTCTTCAGGGAAAGGAGCGACTGACGGTTCGCGGAAACTCTGGCATTGTTCCGGCGACCGCGCCGGGAACAGTGCTGCTGTGTCCCTTCACCAGACCGCCGGACACTGCGTCAAACTCGTCCTCGAGCGCCGCAGAGCCGTCATTGAAAGGGCCGGCGACCCGGAACGGCACGAGGACGGGCTGGACGCGACAGCCCGATACCGGGAGGAACTGACCGAAGAACGCCTCCTCGGCTGGCACTCATGGCTGTTCCCCAACAGCATACACCTGGACCAACCGGGCCGGGCCGGAGCCTGGCGGACCGGGCCGACGCGGGTCCTCCCGGGCCCGGATCCGGAGCGGGTCCCGGGCGAGATGAGCGCCTTCCTGGAATGGTTCAACAGCCCCCCGGAGACCGACGGCGTGATCCGGGCTGCGACCGCCCACCTGTGGTTCTCCGCCGTGCACCCCCTCGAGGACGGCAACGGCCGCATCGCACGGGCCATCACCGACATGGCCCTAGCCCGGTCCCAAAGCAGCCCAATGCGGCTCTACAGCGTGTCCCACCGGATACTCCGGGAGAGGGACGCGTACTACCGCGCCCTGGAGAACGCCGCCCTGGAAACCACGGGGACCTGCGACATCACCGCCTGGCTCAGATGGTTCGCCGGGTGCCTCGGGCGGGCCATGGACGACGCCCTGGAGGCGCTGTCTGCCGCGGAGCAGAACGCCGCCCTGATGGAACAGGACGGCCAGCCGCCCCCTCAACCACAGGCAGCTCCGGGTGCTGGAGCTCCTGATAAGAGAGCCGGAGGAGACCATCACCGCGGGCAGGTGGGCCAGGATCAACCGCTCCACCCTGGAGGAGGCGGAGGCTGACACGGACGGCATGAACGGCATGGTGCAGGTCATGCTCCTGGAGGAATCGCCCCAGGAGAGCGTCAACCCCACATACCGGCTCGCACGCGGCGGGTGACCGCGAAGGCCGCATGGAATACAGGGCCACCGGACATCTGACAGAACAGCCACACCGCCGGACATAACGGCAAAATCGCCGGGCGGAAACCACCCAATCACTGGACAGGACCGCCCCCTCCAGAGCCGCCGGAAGCCCAATCAGGGCCGAAAATCGGCCGCCCGGAGAAGGGTGCAGGGACCGTGCAGGACCGCCGCCAAAACCTGGGAGAAAACGGCCCGGAAAACACCCGTTTCGGGGCCGAAAAACGGGAATTTTCAGCCCCGCCGGAATTCGATAAAAACTTACACAGGTCTACAGGCAATTTAGCCTCATTTTCTTAGACAAGGACCCCCCTGTACCCCCCTCCCGGACGACCGGACACTTTTCTTACACACCCGCCCTATCTGAGCCGTATCTGCAAATCGTGCAGATACTAACATCCGTTCGGAACGAACGTTCATTGCACAGATCCGAGCGCGTGAACCCTACAACCCGTAGCCGGATACCCCCTCGCACTTTTTTACACAGGTCCGTTTTTTGCGGCCCGGCGAAAAATCACCGCGCCCGGGGCCTCCCACGCCCCCCTCCGGACCGGAAAACGCCGGTCAAAATGGGCAAAAAAGCCGGCCCGGAGGGCGGCTTTCCGTACAGCCCGGAGGGCCGCCCCGAGGCCTCGTGGCAGCGGGGGTGGAGGCACCCCGCTGCAGGGGAGACCAGACCCTCCAGCTCCAGGGTATCCCCGTCCCGGTCGGTGATGAAGCCGTGATAGCTGTAGCTGGCGAATAGGGCCAGCTGGGAACCGGGCGTGGGCTTCACCCGCCGGACGATGAGCCGCACCGGCGCGGCATCGGGCTTGCTCCTGAAGGGAGTGTAAGCGGTCTCGGCCACATCGGCAGCGCCGTCCATCCAGTAGGGGATGGGCGTCCAGTCCGCCTCGGGTATGGATTCAATGAGATTCAATGAGATTGCGCAGGCTGGCACGCTGGCGGATGGTGATGGAGAAGCGGACCTTCGTCTTGCGACAGACGGCGACCACTGCGTGGGTGTAGAAGCCGCTGTCGGCCCGCACCGTGAGTTGCCCCTTGGCCCCAGCATGGCGCACCCGTCCCACGGTCTCCCGCAGGAAATGGGCGGCGCCCCGAGCGGTGTTGGCCCGGCCCTCGCGCAGCCGGGACATCAGCACGTCGCCGGTGCCAGCGGCCACGGCAAGCAACGGGTGATAGCCCCGCGCGCCAGTGTAGCCATGGTGTCGCGCCCCCTCCTTGGCCAGCCCGTAGGTCTCGCAGATGGTGGAGTCCAGGTCGATGGTCAGCGGCCCGTCGCCGGGTCCGGCGCCGGCGGCCCAGGCCCGGACCAGCAGTTCCCGGCTCACCCGGTCCAACTGGCGGACATGGCCCCACCGGAAGCTGCGCAGGAACGTCCCCAGAGCCTGCCCGCGCGAAAGCGGGGGGTGGAGGGCGCCTTAATTTCATGCCTTCTTCGCCCAGGCCTTTGGCCGCAAGCAATGGCGGGAACGCAGCCGGAACTATCTTCAGGCCCTGCTGGTGCAGGCCGGGGAGCGGCGCAACGCTGAGAATCTCTCGGAATCGGTGGGCGTCTCGGCACGGGCACTGCAGCGCTTTCTCACTGAGGCTCGGTGGGACGATGACGCAGTGATGGGACACTTGCAGGAGTATCTGGCCCCCAGGCTGGCTCACCCTGAGGCGGTGTGGGTGTTCGACGGTAGCGACTTCCCCAAGCAGGGCAGGAAATCGGCGGGAGTGGCCCGGCAGTACTGCGGGAGACTGGGCAAGGTGGCCAACTGCCAGGCGGGGATGTTCCTGGCCTACGTCAGCCCCCTGGGCCGGGCGTTGGTGGACAAACGGCTGTATCTGCCCGAGAGTTGGACTTCGGACCCGGGCCGATGCGCGGCGGCAGGGGTGCCAGAGGAGCGGGGGAGCTACCGCTCGAAGACGGAGTTGGCCCTGGAGATGCTGGAGCGGGCCAGGGAACTGGGTCATCTCAGGGCCAAGTGGGTTGCCGGAGACGACGCCTTCGGGATGTCGCCTTCCTTCCGGGAGGGACTGGCGGCTCAGGGGATGTGGTACGTGCTGGACGTTCCTGGCGGCGCCACCGTCTGGCCGCTGGAGCCTTTGTGGACCAATCCGGAATATCAGGGGTTCGGGCGCCCCGCAAACCCAAACTGCGGGATGGGCAGCGCCGGACCATGGAGCAACGCAGCGATGAATTGCCGGAGGAGGCCTGGCGGGAGATAACGGTGGCGGAGGGATCCCAGGGGCCCCGCACCTACCGTTTCAGCGCCCAGCGGGTGCGGGTAACCAAGAGGCGCAAGCCCGGTGAGGTGGTCTGGGCCATCTGGCGATGCAACCTGGACGGCAGCGAGCCTCGCTACTATCTGTCCAACGCCCCAGAAGGCACTCGCCTGGAGACCCTGGCGTACGTGGGCGGTTCCAGGTGACGCATTGAAACGGAGGAAACGGAGTTCGAGACTGAGAAGGGCGACGTGGGGCTGGACGAATACGAGACCCGGAGCTGGGCGGGCTGGCATCACCATATCGCCATGTGCCTGCTGGGCGGGGCATTCCTGCTGGACTTGCAGCAGGAATCGGGGGGAAAAGATGCCCCGGATCACCCGGTCCCAAAGCCTGCCCTCGTGTAAACGGGGGTGTACCGGGTGGTCCGGGAGATGCTGCCCAGGGAACAGTTCGGGCCGGATGAGTTGCTGCTATGGCTAGCGGATACCCAGTTACGCAATGAACGGGCGCGCCGCTCCCACGAGAAACGCCGCGCCGCCCGCCGTGAAGGCAGGATGGAGCCGCCACCCTAAAGCCGTCGTTGTAGTACTAGAGATCTGGCCGGAAAGTGGCGGGAGATGGGTGAGCGGCTATACTTGGGGTCAACAAGCATAGCGAGGGCTGAGATGCTGGGAGAGCGATCGGACCAGAGGGGACTCTGGGAAGCGGACCGGCTGTACCTGGACCACGTGGGGCGGGACACCTTCTATGGCGTATTGGCGTCGCTGCGGGGCCGGCTGTTCCGAGACGCGGATTTCGCCGAGTTTTACTGCCCCGACAACGGCCGGGACAGCGTGCCGCCCAGCCTGCTGGCGACGGCCCTGCTGCTCCAGTCCCACGACCGGGTGAGCGACGCCGAGGCCAAGGCCCGGGCCGACTTTGACCTCCGCTGGAAAGTGGCCCTGGGAATTGAGGTGGAAGACCGGCCCTTCGCCAAGAGCACGCTGCAGGTATTTCGCGCCCAACTGATCCTGCACGACAAGGTGCGGGAGGTATTCGAGTCCAGTCTGCGGCTGGCCCGGGAGTCGGGCTTCCTGAAAGGGCGCGGGATGCGGGTGGCATTGGACACGACCAACATCCTGGGTCGGGGCGCGGTGAAGGACACCTACAATCTATTGACCGACGGGATCGTCAAACTGCTGCGGGCGCTGGCGCAGCTGAAGGGAATCAATGTCGGGGAATGGGCCCAGGCCAGGGGATATGAGAGATACCTGGGCTCCAGCGTCAAGGGCGAAGCAGCCATCGACTGGGCCGACCGGCAGGCGCGGGCGGCGCTGCTGGCTGGGATTGTGGCTGACGCGGACCGGCTCTTGGAATTATCGCGGCAGGCGCAGGGGGAATTGCCCGAGGACAGCGCCGAGCGTCAGCGGATTGTGGCCGCGGCGGAACTGCTGGGGCAGTTGCTGCTCCAGGACGTGGAGCGCACTGATGACGGAGTAAGCCTCGGAGTAAGCCTCAAGGACGGGGTGAGCCGGGACCGCATGATGTCGGTGCATGATCCGGAGATGCGCCACGGGCACAAGAGCAGCAGCCGGCGTTTCGACGGGCACAAGGCGGCGATCGTGGTGGACACCGATTCCCAGCTGATCACCGCCGTGGAGGTACTGCCCGGCAACGCTCCGGACAACCTGGGGGCGCTGGAACTGGTGGAGGCGAGCGAAGCCAACACCGGCGTGCCGGTGGCAGAGGCCATGGGCGATGCCGCTTATGGCGACGGCGATACCAGGCAGGCCTTCGCCGACGCGGGCCGCACTCTGATTGCCAGGGTGCCGGGGCGTCCCAACCGGACCCACTTTCCGAAAGAAGACTTCCATATTGACCTGGAGGCGGGTTCCTGCACCTGTCCGGCGGGGCAGGTTACCCGGACGATGGTGCCGGCGGGACGGCGCACCGGCCAAACGGGTCGGACTTACCGTTTAGAGGCCTTCCGATTCGACGCGGCGGTCTGCGGGGTATGCCCCCTGCGGTCCCAGTGCGTGGCGGCAAAACCGGGTACGGGACGAACGGTGCAACTGCACCCGCAGGAAGCGCTGTTACAGCAGGCCCGCGCCCTGCAGCAGAGCGAGGCCTTTGCCGAATACCGGCAGCGCCGCGTGGTGGTGGAGCACCGGCTGGCGCGGCTGGTCCAGCTGGGAATCCGCCAGTCCCGCTACTTCGGCCGTGCCAAAACCCGGTTCCAGCTGTACCTGGCAGCCACCGCGGCCAACCTGACCCTGGTGGCCTCCAAAGCCGGTCTGTCTGCTGGCACCGGCGGCGCTTTCAAAGTCGGCAGTGCCCTCCGCGCCGGGACCATCCATTCCACCGTTGATTTCATCCCTGCACGGCTCTGCCAGATTTGGGCACTAGCCTTGCTTACCTCGGCCTCATTGCCGAAATTCATCTCCCCGAACAGGGCTTTCCGGCCCGGTTTCTAGGGGAACCCTCGTAATGACCATCGCTGCAAACATAGGGGACGTGGCAATTCTAAACTTTGATGCCTGTTTTCCCGACAGCGTGGTAGGGTTTGTTCCCGACAAACATATACACCGTGACCATCTGTACTTCCTGCTTAGCTCCATGAAGAACGAATTCCTGCAGGAGGCACCTGTAAACACCCAAGGGAACCTCAACATAAACCGTATTGGATCAATGAAAATCGCACTCCCGACACTCCATGAACAAGTCGCCATAGTTGAATATTTGGACGAAGCTATAACCGCCATAAGTGGATCTGTGCACCGCACTCACCGTCAGATCGACCTCATGAACGAGTACCGGACCCGGCTCATCGCCGACGTGGTCACCGGGCAGTTGGACGTGCGCGGGACCGCTACCCAGTTGCCGGCGGCTCCCTGAAAAGACCGGCCGCCGGCCACCACAGGGGGTAAGGCAACTTGCAATGGACCTGGAACCCGGAAAAGGACCGGGAAAACATCCTCAAGCACGGCATCAGATTCGAGACCGCCCAGCTGGTATTCCAAGACTTATACCGCGTCACCGAGGAGGACCCCCACCCTGATGAGCAACGATGGAGGACTACCGGGACGGTCGGACCCTCTGTCATAATTGTCGTCCACACCTGGCCTGAAGGAAGCCCCGGGAGAATAATCAGCGCACGGGGGGCCACCAGACACGAGAGACGCACCTACGAGGAAGGCAATGGTCAAACTGACTGAAGAACAGAGGGCTGAACTCCAAGCACTGGAGGCCATGTCCGACGACGAGATAGACCTCTCCGACATTCCCGAGCGGCCCATCGACTGGTCCAAGGCCAAACGCGGAATGTTCTACAAGCCCGACTGGCAGGACATAACCCTCAGGTTGGATCAGAACGTCGTGGACTGGTTCGAAGAACAGGCCGAAACTCCCGAAGAAGCCTACCGGAATATCAACCAGGCCCTCGTGGAACACATGACAAGGGTGAGGTTCCCGGGAAGAAAAGCGGCCAAGGGAACCGCCGACTAGGGACCAACGCCCGTGAGTAGAGGCCATTCCGATGCCCACAGACACCAGCGAAAAGGGACTCGAGACCCGCATCTTCAACCTGCTCCTGGAGTCCGGCTGGCTCCCGGGCGATAACCATGACTACCTCCCGGCATCCTGTATGGACCTGGCCCACCTCACGGCCTTCCTGCAGGACACACAGCCGGAGACGGCCCAGGCCCTCAACCTGGACTCCGACACCAACACCCGCCAGCGGTTCCTGAGACGGCTCCACCGGGAGATCGGGAGCCGTGGCATCATCGATGTTCTGCGGAACGGAATCGACCACGGCCAGCACAGCGTCAGGCTCTTCTACGGCACACCCTCTCCGGGCAACCAGACAGCCGGGGAGCTCCACGCCAGGAATCGCTTCTCCGTAACCCGGCAGGTCCACTACAGCCCCAGGAACCCCAGCCTGTCCCTGGACCTCACGCTCTTCATCAACGGCCTGCCGGTCATCACCTTCGAGCTCAAGAACAACCTGACCAAGCAGACCGTGGAGGACGCGGTCGAGCAGTACAAGCGGGACCGCGACCCTCGTGAGGACCTCTTCCATCCCGGGTGCTGCGCCGCCCACATGGCCGTCGACGAGAACCGGGTCCGCTTCTGCACGGAGATGGCGGGACAAGCCTCCGTCTTCCTGCCCTTCGACCGCGGGCACGACGGCGGAGCCGGCAACCCGCCCAACCCACAGGGGCTGCGGACAGACTACCTCTGGCAGGAAACCCTGACACCGGGGAGCCTCACGGACATCATCGAGAACTACGCCCAGCAAGTCCAGGGGAAGCAGGTCTGGCCCCGCTACCACCAGCTGGAATCCGTGCGCCGTATTCTGTACGATGCATCCCTGAACGGCGCCGGGCGGCGATACCTCATCCAGCACTCCGCCGGGAGCGGCAAGTCCAACTCCATCGCGTGGCTGGCCCGCCAGCTCATCGGGCTGCAGAAGGACAACAAGACCATCTTCGGCTCCACCATCATCGTGACCGACCGGGTGGTGCTGGACAGCCAGATCAGCGAGACCGTCAAGCAGTTCACCCAGGTGAACTCCACCGTGGGCCACGCGGAGACCTCTGGAGACCTCCAGCGGCTCATCACCGAGGGCAAGAAAATCATCATCACCACCGTCCAGAAGTTTCCATCCATCCTGGACGCCATGGCCGGGGAACACCTGGACAGGAACTTCGCCATCGTGATCGACGAGGCCCACTCAAGCCAGGGAGGGCGCACCTCGGCCGTCATGAACATGGCCCTGGGGGACCTGCCGGAAGAGGACGAGGACGAGGACACTTTTGAGGACCAGGTCAACAAGCTCATCGAGGGCCGGAAGATGCTGGCAAACGCCAGCTATTTCGCATTCACGGCCACCCCCAAGAACAAGACCCTGGAGCTATTCGGGGACCCGTCGCCCCAACCCGACGGGACCGTGAAGCACCTGCCCTTCCACAACTACACGATGAAGCAGGCCATACAGGAAGGATTCATCCTGGACGTGCTCGGCAACTACACCAGCATCCGGAGCTACTTCAACCTCGTCAAGATGATCGACGACGACCCCGAGTTCGACTCCAGGCGCGCCCAGCGGCGCCTGCGCCACCACGTCGAGGGGCACGAGTACGCCGTCAGGGCCAAGGCCGAGATCATGGTGGACCACTTCAACGAGTCGGTGTTCAGTCCAAGGCTCATGGGAGGGAAAGCCCGCGCCATGGTGGTGACCGACGGCGTAAACCGCGCCATCGACTACTACCTGGCCATCAGCGACTACGTCAGCGAGAAGGAACTTCCCTTCCGGGCCATCGTGGCGTTCTCCGGAGAGCGGGACCACAACGGCGCCAGAGTCAGCGAGGCATTTC
Source organism: Dehalococcoidia bacterium (assembly GCA_965197545.1). Classification (GTDB taxonomy): domain Bacteria; phylum Chloroflexota; class Dehalococcoidia; order Lucifugimonadales; family UBA3495; genus CATOSP01. The sequence goes on along the minus strand of CBDANJ010000007.1, from coordinate 75,945 downwards.
TGAATGGGTTCCCTTCGCGGCAGATACCAGGGAAGGTCCGAGAGGACCCCTACCGTATACTCATCTGTGCGGACAAGTTCCAGACAGGCTACGACGAGCCGCTGCTGAACACCATGTACGTCGATAAGACCCTGGGAGGCATCAAGGCTGTCCAGACCCTCTCAAGGCTGAACCGGGCCGCGCCCAACAAGGACGGCGTCTTCGTGCTGGACTTCATGAACGACCCGGACGCCATCCAGGCATCCTTCGAGGACTATTACCAGACCACCATCCTGGCCGACGAGACCGACCCCGACAAGCTCCACGACCTGCGGGGCGCCTTGGACCAGCGCCAGGTCTACTCCTGGGACCAGGTGGACCGGTTTGTCGAGGCCTACCTGAACGGCGCGGACCGGGCCCAACTGGACCCCACGCTCGACCTCTGCGTGGAGGAGTACCTGAAGCTCGACGAGGCCGGGCAGGTGGAGTTCAAGAGCTCGGCCAAGGCTTTTACCCGGCTATACGCCTTCCTGTCCCAGGTGCTGCCCTACGGGAACGCCCGGTGGGAGAAGCTCTCGATCTTCCTGAACTTCCTAATCCCGAAGCTGCCGGCGCCGGAGGAGCCGGACCTCTCCCGGGGCATCCTGGAAGCCGTGGACATGGACAGCTACCGGACCGAGCGGCAGGCAGCCCGGAGCATCAGCCTGGCCGAGGAGGACGCGGAGATAGACCCGGTGTTGGCGGCCGCCGGCGGGCAGGCCCGCAAGCCCGAGATGGACCGGCTCTCAAACATCATCGCCGAGTTCAACCGGCTGTGGGGAGGGGAATTCACCGAGCCCGAGCGGGTCACGGAGATAATCAACCGGATGCCAAGCCAGGTCTCGGAGGACGACGCCTACCGGAACGCCCGTCTGAACTCAGACCGGCAGAACGCCCAGATCGAGCACGACTCGGCGGTGAGACGGCTCATCACCGCAATGGTCCGGTGCCAGACTGAACTCTACAAGACATACAACGGGAACGAGGAGTTCCGGGACTGGCTCAACCGGGAGATGTTCCGGGCGACCTACCAAGCCCAAGAAACGGATTGACGGCTGAACCTAAACTAAAGCCAAGGTGAAATCTACATTTGTGGGGAGAGGAAAATTAGCCTGGATGGTACGGTGAGTCTCTTCCACCTGTACTTGGAAAGCGGTCCAGTGCCGCCGATTGGCTTCCTCAATATGCGTATTTCACCTTGGTATTAGTTTAGAATATAGACGCTGGGTTTTTCCATGTCAATAGACGACCTTGATCCGGGTGTCCGTCAAGTTTTGGCGCAGGGTCGTTTGGCGGGGTTTTCCGAGTGGCTCCTAAATTGAGCCAACGATAGTTTCCCAGATTCCCGGACTCCGTTTATTGCCTTCCGCCAAAATCTGACGCACACCCCCTTGATCCGGACTCCATAAAGAAACCCGGCCGGAGACTTTCGCTCCGGGCCGGATTTTGGTTGCCCATCGGGTTCCCTCAGATATGGATCGCTGGGAAACTTGGCGTTAGATTAGCTTCACGTACCCTGTTCCCACATGGTCTCCAGGATGGCTCCCGGCGACATGGGCAGCTTCACCATGCGCACCCCGATTGCGTCGCTGATGGCGTTTGCTATCGCCGCCATCGGGGGCACCAAGGGCACTTCTCCCGTGCCGCGCACGCCGAAGGGATGGCCGGGGTTGGGGACCTCGACGATCACCGTGTCCATCATTGGCAGGTCCAGGCTGGTTGGCATTCGGTAGTCCAGGAAACTGGAATTCATCATCTGGCCCTGGTCGTTGAAGTAGTATTCTTCGTTCAACGCCCAGCCGATCCCCTGGACCGCTCCGCCTTGCATCTGCCCTTCAACGTAGCTGGGGTGGATTGCCTTGCCCGCATCCTGAATCGACGTGTACCGCAGGATATCCACTTTACCCGTGTCCGGGTCCACCTCGACATCCACGATGTGCAGGGCGAAAGCGTTGCCCACGCCAGCCGGGTTGGTGGTGCCGCGTCCCACGATGGGACCTCCGGTGCCGTTCAGCCGCCGCGCCAGGGTCTTGAAGTCGGTCCTCAATTCCGGGTCGCGCTTGTGCTGCAGGACCCCTCCGTCGTATTCCACGTCGTCGGCCTCGACCTGCCAAATGCTGGCCGCACGTTCGACCATCTGGCGCTTGATGTCCACAGCGGCCTCGTAGCAGGACGTACCCATCTTGAACGTGACGCCGCTTCCGCCCGCACCGGAACTATAGCCGATGGAGTCGGTGTCGACAACGGCAGGCTTGACCTCCTCCACCGGGATGCCCAACACCTCCGCCACGTGCATCGCCATCGCGGCGCGGCTTCCGCCGATGTCCGGGGAACCCTCCACCAGGCTAATGGTGCCATCGGGGTTGACGCTGGCCACCGCGCTGGCCGGGCCGGAGCCGTTGAACCATGCGCCTGCCGCCACGCCCCGGCCACGGTTGGGGCCTTCCAACGGTGCGGCCAGATGGGAGTGCTGCTGGGCGGCCTGCAGGCATTCTTCAAAACCGATACGCCGGAAGACCGGACCGGTCGCTTGCCGGGTCCCTTCCTTAGCGGCGTTCCGCATTCGGAATTCCACCGGGTCCATTGATATCTTCTGGCAGATCTCGTCGATCACCGACTCGGCCGCGAAGGCTGCCGCCGGAGACCCGGGGGCCCTGTAGGCCGCCGTCTTCTGGGTGTTGACGACAACGTCCACACCCTCGACATAGGCATTGGCGATGTCATACGGCGCCAGCATCGTCCGGCAGCCCGAAGGGACCGGCGAACCCGGGAACGCGCCCGCCAGATAGATCAAGTGGGCTTCCGCGGCGGTGATCTTGCCATCGTTCGTCGCGCCCATCTTCATCTTGATGACGCTGCCGGAAGTGGGCCCCGTGCCCTCGAATACCTCGGTCCGGGTCATGGTTAACTTCACGGGCTGCCCGGCCTTGTGGGCGAGAGCCGCCGCCACCGGCTCCAGGTAGCAACCACCCTGTCCTTTGCCACCGAAACCGCCGCCGATCTCCATTGGGATTATCTTGACCTTGGACACGCCAATGCCCAGCACCACTGAAGTATGGTCGCGAAGGGCGAAATGGCCCTGGCTGCTGCACCAGATCGTCACGCTGTCGTCGGTGTTCCACTGGGCTGTCGCCGAATGCGGCTCGATGTAGCCCTGGTGAACGGGCTTTGTGGTGAACTCCCGCTCCACAATCACGTCGGCTTCCTGGAAACCCTTCTCCAGGTCTCCGGCGGTGAACTCGAACCTGTTGGCAACGTTCGAGCCGTTGGTCTCCTCCTCCGTACCCCAGCCGCCGGCCCTGGCGTTGGGACTCGCCCCGGTGACCAACCGTTCGTGAAGGAGGGCCGCGCCTTCTTTCGTTGCGTCCTCCACGGTCAGGACGGTAGGCAGCACCTCGAATTGCACGTCCAGCAGTTCCAGGGCCTGTTCCGCAACGTGTTGGGACGTGGCCGCGATCGCCGCTATGGCATGGCCTTTGTATAGGGCTTTCTCCCTGGCCATGATGTTACGGGTGTAGAACCCGTAGTTGACCGTGCCGCCCTCTTCCTGGTCGGCCAACGCCGCGGAAACTTCAGGGAAGTCCGCCGCGGTGACCACGGCCTTCACTCCGGGCAGTGCAAGCGCTCGAGTGGCGTCGATGCTCTTGATCCGCGCGTGGGGGTGGGGGCTCCGGTACAGCTTTCCGTAAAGCATCCCGGGTAAATTGATATCAGCGGCGTACCGCGCCCGGCCCAGCACTTTGTCCGGCCCATCGTGGCGGATGGGACGGGTGCCCACCACATCGTATTCGCCGGTGGCGAGGACGATGTTTGGCTTGTAGTCCAACATATTCTCCCTCCGTCCGTGTCAAATCTTCCTGGGATAAAGGATTTCCAAATTATGGCCAATTGCCGCCTACATATTAACATGACCAAGGGTTGGAGAGCGGGCAGGGTACAGCAAGCTAAATACCGCGCCGAGGCCGGTTATTAGACACAAGACGATCAGCCCCGTCTGGACCGAACCCGTCTGTTGCGCCACCACGCCGGTGAACACAGGACCGGCGGCAAAACCCAGGCCGGAAAACGTCGTCACCAGGGACGATATTACCGCCACCTCCCTCGGCTGAATGCCAGGGAACTCGAAGGGCAGCACGTTTATGGCGGGCGTGGCAACCCAGACCATCCCCAGTCCGGTGATGAGCAACATAAGGACTACAGGCTGGGAATTCAGGATGATAGCCAGGCCGAACACCATGTTGAGCAGGGCGGGGACCACCAAGAGCAGCTTCCGGTTTCTAACCTTGCGCGCCAGCAAGCCGCCGAATAACGCGCTGGGAATCAACCCGTAATAAAGGAAGCCCAGGAGCGGTCCGCCAAGTGTCGGGGCGATACCCCGTTCGTCCAGCCAGAGGCTGGGCAGAAACGTGACGATCGCGGTCCATGTTGCCGACAGGAAGAACATCATTGCGGCGAGGACCCACGCCTGTGGATAGGCGGCTATTGCCTTCAACGGCGTCCCGGTCTGTTGGCGCAACCGGCTCCCGAGGTCTGGCGCCAGGGACCTGCCCTCTCTGGAGATCATCGCCCATGCGATGGTCTGAAACATGAACAGGCCCGCCATGATCCAATAGGCCGTGCGCCAGCTACCAACAACGGTTATAAGGAGAGCGCTAGTGCTCACGGCCAAGGCGAGAATCACGCTGTGCTGGGACAGACCCACCGAGTTGATCTGGGCGAATTGCCGGGGGACGGCCCACTGCTGCAGAAGCAGGGTCCGTGCCGGGGCGGTGATGACGTGGCATAGAACAAAGAAAAACCTGGCGGCGAAGAGAAGCGGGAACCCGGAGGCCAATGCCTGCAAGATGAGAAAGGGCAGGGAGAGGACCATCGACACCAGCACGAGGGCCACCGGTCTAAATCTGGAGAACCATGCCCCGGCTGGCAAGGAAACCAGCGCGGCGGTCACCCACCACACTCCCTGCAACAGCCCCGCCTCCAACGGGGAGATGTCCAATTCGGTCCGGATGAACGGCAGGAACAGACCGAATGTATAGGAGATGAGCACCACGCTACTCCCGTGGGCGCGGAACAGCAGCAGCACGGCCCAACCCCTGGCAGGGGTACTATCGGGCGCGTCTTCAATCGGTGGTCTAGGGGTTATTGTCACTTCATTAATATAGTCTCTTCTGGCCTCCAATGGCCGCAATCCCCCTCCACACGATCTGAAGACGCCTGGCGTAATCTTACAGCCCTCGTGCGGCTCCTTAAGTGGCCGCCCCTATGAGCTATGCCACCCACCTCGCAGACGTTCCGTTTCTAGGACATGCTCGATCATCCACTGATCTTCCTTCTGTTAGCTGTAACGGCGTTTTACTGTGCAGATTATTGATGGTAATCACTATATACGTCTCCAGGATACGGTCATATTATATCTATGTATACTGTAGAGAGATATCTTATATACTTGTATCATCTCTATTATTTTCTCTTGACACACTTTATAACAGTCTCTATATTGGTCACTTAACAGTGTGTCCTTATGTATAAAGACACTATCTACATTAAGACTAGAGGCGCACTGCCGTTGTAAATATATCCCAAGGAGGAAAGTCTTGAGATTCGTGAACCCTAGAATACGCCTTATGGCATCACTAACAATGCTCGTTCCATTGGTGATCTTACTCGGCATTGGTTGCGGCGCATCCGCGCCCGCACAACTGCCCGCGGCGGGCGGCCAGGCCCCTCCGGGCATCGACCGGGATGCCCTTCGCTCTCTGGTCCAGGAAGCGGTAGTATCTTCTGTTCCGCAAACGACCAGCCCCGAAGAAATAAGGGGCATGGTCGAGGCGGCCGTGGCTGCCGGCGGCTCCTCTGGCATTACTGTTCAGGAAGTGGATGCCCTGATTTCCAAGGCTGTCGCCGGCCTCCCTACCGATGGGGCCACCGCTCAGGAAGTGGAAGCCTCAGTGGCCAAAGCCGTCGCCGAGGCCCTGGCTGCTCAGCAAGTGATGGCGGAAGAGTCCGGCTCCATCGTGCTCACGGACATAGCCGGGCGGACCGTCACGATTGAGAAGCCTGTGGAGCGCGTGATATTGGGCGAGGGCAGGCAAATCTACATCGTTGCCGCGCTGCAACCAGGCAATCCCTTCAACCGGCTCGTCGGGTGGCGAAACGATCTCCGGCTGTTCGACGCCGACACGTTCAATAAGTACAAGGAACTTTTCCCCGAAGTGGCGGACATCGAAGAATTCGGTAGCCCCTACAGCGGGGAATTCAGCGTTGAACGGGCGATTGCTCTCGATGCCGACGTCGTGACCCTGAACCTGGGTGGCCTGGAGCGGGCGAAAGAGGCCGGCATGATCGACCAACTTGCCGCGGTTGGCATACCCGTGGTTGTCATAGACTACCGCCAGGAGCCATTGGAGAACACCGTGCCCAGCACCATCTTGCTGGGGCGCCTCTTCGACCAGGAGGATCGCGCCCAGGAGATCGTGGACTTCTACCTGCAACAGGTGAACCAGGTGTATTCCCGGGTTGCCCAGATCGAAGGAGACAAGCCGGTGGTCTTTATAGACACGGCGGCTGGAATCAGGGGAGCTGGCGACTGCTGCCGAACTTTCGGTAGGGCCAACCTGGGTCTGCTCATCGAAAGGGCGGGCGGAATCAACCTCGGCTCAGACCTGATACCAGGCTGGAGTGGCAGCTTGAACCCGGAGCAGATCATCGTTTCGGACCCCGACGTGATCATCGCCACGGGGTCCAATTGGTACACCTATAACCCTGATGGAGATTTCGTCAGCATGGGTTATTACACCAACCCCGCCGACTCCAGGTTGGCGATGAGAAATCTGGCCCAGGGCCGGCCCGGTTGGGACAACCTCGGCGCGATAACCGGCGGCAGGTACCATGTGGTCTGGCACCAGTTTTACAACTCACCGTACCACTTCGTCGTCCTGCAGCAGTTCGCCAAGTGGTTCTACCCAGAAGAGTTCCGCGACGTGGACCCGGTAGCCAATTTCGCGGAATTTCATGACCGGTTCCTTCCCATAGACTACAGCGGCGCGTTCATGCTCTCTGTCAACGAGTAGATGGGCCCGGCCAATTGGCCGGCTCGCCTCCCTGTCGGCACGAGACGACCGGCACTAGGCCGGTCGTCTCGTGACTAATAGAATTCGGTCGCGGTGCTTAATGACGACAGATAGAACAGCTACGATCCAGGCCAGCGATCAGACCACTGCCAAAGGCAGACGAATCTACCACCAGATCACGGGACGGAAATACCTGGTGATGGCGTCCCTTGCGCTTGCACTGGTGTTTACTCTGGTCTTGGACATATCCCTGGGACCGGCCCGGTTGGGACTCTGGGAGGTCGCCTCAACCATCCTCATGCCCAATTCCGCCCCAATCACGACCCAGGTCATCGTTTGGGACATTAGGATGCCAATAGCCATCATGGCCGTCCTGGTGGGGGCCGCACTGTCAATCGCAGGAGCGGAGATGCAGACCATCCTCAACAATCCCTTGGCCAGCCCGTTTACCCTGGGAATTTCGGCGGCGGCAGGGTTCGGGGCGGCTCTTGCTCTGGTGCTTGGGGTTAGCATCATCCCATTTGCCGGGATATTTCTGGTCTCGGCCAACGCCTTCTTCTTCGCGATGTTGGCCTCGATGGCCATCTTCTTCTTGAGCAGTCTGAGAGGAGTAACAATTCAGACCGTCGTGTTGTTGGGTATAGCCCTGGTGTTCCTCTTCAGCTCTTTGCTGGCGCTGCTCCAGTACATCGCGTCGGAACAAGCCTTGCAGCAGGTCGTGTTTTGGACCTTGGGAAGTCTGGTGAAAGCCACCTGGCCCAAGATAGGCATCGGAATCTGCGTCCTGCTGGTAACCTTCCCCCTGTTTGTCAAACATGTCTGGACTCTCACCGCGCTTAGGCTAGGGGATGACAAGGCTCAAAGTCTGGGCATCAACGTCCAACGGCTTCGACTCCAGGTGCTGATATCGGTATCGTTGCTGGCCGCGGCTGCAGTCGCCTTTGTGGGCACCATCGGTTTTATAGGGCTGGTTGGACCACACGTGGCCCGGATGCTCGTGGGCGAGGACCAACGGTTCTTCCTCCCCATGTCGGCCATCACCGGAGCAATCTTGCTCTCGGCGGCCTCCATAGTGAGCAAGATGATCACCCCTGGGGCAATCTTCCCCATCGGTATCATCACGTCGTTGGTCGGCGTTCCGTTCTTTGTCAGCCTGATCCTGACCAGAAGGAGGCAACTCTGGTAATGAGGTTGGCAGTAGAGGACATCCAATTCAGTTATGGCTCGAATCCGGTGTTGAGGGGAGTCACAATCCCAGATATGGAACCCGGTAAGATCACCGCCGCGATTGGTCCCAACGCCGCCGGCAAGACTACGTTCTTCAAGTGTATCGCGGGCCTGCTCAAGCCCCGTGGGAAAATCCTGCTGGATGGTGTCGACCTACGGGACTATAAGAAGGAGGAGATTACGCGGCACGTGACCTACCTGCCCCAAGAGAGTCCGGTCAACGCCGTGTTGACGGTCTTCGAGGCTGTTCTACTGGCCAGGAAGCACACACTGTCATGGCGCGTCAGCGACGAAGACTTGAAATCGGTGGCAGGCGTCTTGGTGGACCTGGATATCGAGGAACTATCGACTCGTTTCCTCAACGAACTGAGTGGAGGCCAGAAGCAAATGGTTTCCATCGCCCAGGCCCTAGTGCGCGACCCACGGGTCCTGTTGATGGACGAACCAACCAGCAGCCTGGACCTGCAACACCAGTTGGAGGTGTTGGACCTAATCAGCTACCTGACCGAGGAGCGCGAAATTACCACCTTGGTCGCCCTTCACGACCTAAACCTGGCGGCCAGGTATGCCACTCAATTTGTAGTCATGGACCGTGGGGAGGTCTACGTATCGGGAGACGCAGCGTCGGTGCTCACACCAGAGATGTTGAAGGACGTTTACGGCGTGAACGCCACAGTCTACGTAGATAACGATGGCATTCCCCAGATTACCCCGATCAGTTCAGCCAGGACCAGAAGGTCTTCCCTACCGACAACTTGTTGACCGTTGGCTGGCGTATCCAATGCTCCTCTCTCCAACCGGACGATTCTCCAACCGGACGATCGGGCACATGGGCGACATGTATCTGTGATATGGGTGGTCCCTCCCCTCTGGGCTCATCATACCGCAAGACCGCTAAGGAGCTGGGAAATGCTTCCCATTAGGTCTGTAGCGGTATTTATGATGTTGGCCCTGTTGACAGGCTGCGCGGCGGGAGATCGCCGAGGCGACGCGCAGCTTGGCGTGACAACTGCTCACGAGCCAACAGCCGTTCCAACGGGCATGGGACCAGACCGGGTTTCCCCCACGCACGCTGGCAAGACCCACGTGAGTCCAACGCCAACGCCAACCCCCACCTCCACGTTTACGCCCATGCTCAAACCGCCGGGGCCCGCCTCAAGGCCGGCCAGCACGTCCGCGAGTAAGTTAGGCCAGACCGTGGCCACTCCTCCCGCATCTGCACCAACGCCTACGCATCCACCCGTCTCCCCACCACCGAAAAGACCGGAAGCCCATATTCCCGGCGGTACATCCGCGTCCACCCCCTCACCCATTGCGGCTCTCCCTACTCCCACGCCTGGTCCCACCGAAGACATAGCTCTGCTGGTGGCCAGGGGGAAACGCCTGGTGGAGCGCAATAACTGCCTGGGGTGCCACACGGTCCAAGGAGAGTCCAACTTTGCCCCCACATTTGAGGGCCTTTATGGGACCGTTCGAGAACTGGTGGGAGGCGCCACAGTATCGGCCGACGCAGCTTACCTGAGGGAGTCAATCAAGCGCCCAAACGAGAAAATCGTACTCGGCTACTTTCGAGACGCCATGCCTACCGTATTCTTCAACGAGGCCGAGATCGATGCGATGGTTGAGTACATCAAGACCCTAAAGTAGGCGGGGCATCGCGCCTGCCAAGCAGCTTAGACAACTTCACCGCATCAAGTCTGAACACCTTCCCCCTGATGATTACTGGAATTGTCCAACGGGTTCGAGTATCATTGGCGCTATTCGCCAGGGCACAATTTCCCAGGTCTGCCGCCCGCCGAGGCGGGACCTGAAATCGGGAGGACCGCTTTGAAATACGACGTAATCGTCATCGGTGCAGGGTCTGCTGGCTCCATTGTAGCCACCAGGATGAGCGAGGACCCCAACCGCTCCGTCCTTCTCCTGGAGGCAGGACCGGACTATCCGGACTTCGAACATCTCCCGGATGAGGTCAAGTTTGGCTACGCCACCACCGTAGACGTAATGACCAGCGACCACAACTGGCAGTTCGTTGGCAGGGGCACCGACAAGGCGCCGGAGATCATGGTGCCCAGAGGCAAGGTCACCGGCGGGTCGAGCGCCATCAACGGACAGATGTTCCTGCGGGGAGTGCCCGAGGACTACGACACGTGGGCCTCCTTCGGCAACGACGAGTGGAGGTTCCAGGACCTTCTTGGTTGCTTCCGGAAGCTTGAAACCGACACTGACTTCCAGGACGATTTTCATGGGACCGACGGCCCGATCATCGCCCGCCGCTTCAAGCAGGACGACTGGCTGCCCGCACAGCATGCGTTCTACAACGCATGTAAGGAATACGGTTTCCCCGACAGCCCGGACCACAACAGCCCGGACGCCTCGGGAGTCGGCCCCACGCCCTACAACAACCCCAATGGCATTCGTTGGAGTACGGCCCTGGGCTACCTTGACCCGGCCAGACACCGTCTGAACCTCACGATCCGGCCCAACTGCACGGTCCGCCGCGTCATATTCGAGGGTAACAGGGCCATCGGTGCGGAGGTGGAGAGCGGCGGCGAGGCATTCACCGTAGAGGGTGACCAGATCATCCTCAGCGGAGGGGCAATCGCTTCTCCGCAACTACTGATGCTCTCCGGCGTAGGTCCGGCAGCCCACCTGCGCAGCCTGGGGATTCCGGTAATCCATGATTCTCCCGGTGTCGGCCAGAACCTGCGAGACCATCCCATCGTGCCGGTGACCTGGCGCACCAAGCCAGGCTTCGATCTCGATGGCATGGCCCCCAGAAGCCAGCTATGCCTGCGTTATACGGCGGAGGGCTCAGACCTCCGGAACGACATGATCGTAATGATGTCGTCCTACGCCACCGGCCGGGTTAACCGGGGCGGCAACCGGATGGAACCGGTGGGAATCAGAATGTCCGTATCCATATACCTGGCGGTCGGCGCGGGAGAGTTGCGGCTTAATTCAACTGATCCCAACGAGCAGCCCTATTTGAACTACAACTACCTACAGGAAGACTTTGACCGCCGACGGCTGCGCGAGGGCGTCCGGATGGTCGTGGGTTTGGGAGAACACGACGGCTTCAAGGGCTTCGTCGAGGAGAGAATCGAGCCCACCGACGCCGATCTGGCCTCCGATGAAGCTCTGGACGATTGGCTGCTGCGCGAAGTGTCCACCGCTCAGCACATCTCCTGTACCTGCAAGATGGGCCCGGCCTCCGACCCAATGGCCGTGGTCGACCAGTACGGCAAGGTCCGTGGACTGGAAAACATCCGGGTGGTCGACGCGTCCATCATGCCCGACTGCGTTCGCGCCAACACCAACGTCACCACCATGATGATCGGGGAGCGCGTCTCCGAGTTCATCCAGCAGGGGAAGTAGCCGCAGGACCAATTACGGTGTTTTAACTACGACATTCGTTAACATCTACTAGGAATACTCTGAATAAGTCCTTGAATTGAGCCTCGTCAGATAGGGGAAATGGTCGTGCGGCCGACTTGTTCAGAGGTTTCCTAGTACTCAGTCATGTTTGATATGGGAGGTGTTCCGGGGAGACCAGGGACACGAGCCAAAATTATCCACATCCCAACCGCAAGCAGAGTAATTGCTATTTCTCGGTTGACTGACTAATAGTGGGAAAGGATGAAGAATAATGAGTCCGCCCTTTCGTTTGTGACGTTTTTCATAACGATCCCCCTATGAATTTCCATCCAGATCACGCTTACTATCCATACATCAGAGTAGCGGGGCACTGGACCGGAGGCTATACGTGGGCGTCTCATTCGTTCGTGTCCGGTCCATGCAGTTGGTTGCTTCATAAAGAATACGTTACGGATAGTGAGAATTAATCATCTTCGCTATCAGTTCACCTCATGGATTATCTCAACACTGAAACTCTCGCCCATTGTGCGAACGGAAGAATTAGGTCGGCCAATAATGACCGAGATGATAATCTCACCGTTGTGGTAAAAGACGATGAGACTAAAGATAGGTATTGGGGTAGGATTGGCCGCCATTACGGTTATTGCTATAGCGATAACCGTAATGGCGGTCCTATCCCCGACTGGAGATGTCTCAGAAGGAAATGGCCTGCAAGATGGTCCACACTTGGGAGGGGATGGCGTTATTACTCACCCTCCGGATGATGATCCTCCCATCCAAAACAGAACGCGGTTCATACAGCAAGGTGAGCGCATTGATGGCATCTGCCAGTATACTGTCATGGGAGAACGGCAGCTTGGTGAACCCGGAATAATCGGACGTGTCCTGGCGGAAAATCCCAATACGTGCGAGCAACTTGTCGAAGAGGGGACGCTTTCTGAGGAAGGGAAAGGGAAGATGGAAGAGGAGGACCGAAGAGCAGGCGGGGCCATAGCGACAGTCATACCGAAACAGGCAAAGTGACCCGAATCCACTGCCTTGCATCACATTCCCTCGGCAGTTGCCAGTTTGCCTAAACAACCGGACGGGCTAACGCTGTATTGCATCCTATCGGTCGTTCTGGTCAACTGACTCATTGCACTGGTTGCATGGCATGAGATATTTTACGATGTAAGTGAGCCTTGGTCTAAAACCATTATGGCAATCGGGCAGGGCATAGGTATATCTGTCGCCGTAACGATTGTAGTTTTCGCCGATGTGGAGGCCATCGTGTTGATTTCAGAGAGATACCGCAAGAAGCGGTATTACGAGGGCGTGGAAAAGGAAAGGGAAGCGCAGCGCAAACGGCGCGCCGAAGCCTACGAGCGGTTTGGAGTGTACATGGACGGCGTGCGAGTCCTGCCAGACACTCCAGAAGTCCAGGAGTTTCTTGAGGGAAGGGATGATTAAGGATCCGGCAGACAACTGGGGTTGGCAAGTTGCTTGCAAAGATGTACGAAGAGATCCGGTTCAACGAGAGTTTTGAGTGGGGCATCACCAACGGCTTCGTTCGTGGCGGTGATAAAGGTACTCAAACGCCTCGAAGAAGCCTGTGACATTTTTGGAATCGATGCGAGCGGTGTGCGATGCCTTCCTTGCACTCCGGAAGTCATGGATTTCATCAAGACCGGAAGACTAGCCATCCAATCGTCAAAGTTGAGAGGTTAGCTTATGGGAAACCGTAATATCGAACAGATAGCGCACCTCATGCGCCGGGCTGGTTTCGGCGCGACCCGCGACCAACTGGAGGAATTCGCCGTAAGGGGTTACGAGGCTACCGTCGAGCAGTTGCTCGACCAGTCCCATGAGCAAAGGATGGGAGACGACGTAATCCGCCGCTTCCACCCGGAGCTGTCCGGGATGATGGGCCCCCAGGCCTCCGGCGAAAACTGGCTCTACCGCATGGCGACGACCTCTACGCCGCTCCGGGAAAAGGTCTCTCTTTTCTGGCACGGCATCTTTGCCACCGGATACCCCAAGGTGATCCACGGCAAAGCGCTCTCGGACCAGATCAGGATGTTCCGCCGCTACGGCATGGCCAGCTTCCGCGACCTCCTCTTGGAGCTAGCCAAAGACCCGGCGATGATTATCTGGTTGGACAACCAGGACAACCACAAGGACGCCATCAACGAGAACTTCGGCCGCGAGTTGCTGGAACTGTTCTCCATGGGCGTCGGCAACTACACCGAACAGGACATCAAGGAGTGCGCCCGCGCCTTCACCGGCTGGACCCTGGGCAACCGGGAATACATGGAGTTGCGCTCCATGCGGGACTCGGACTGGCCATACGGCCGAATCTCCTGGCACTTCGAGTTCAACGAGGAAGACCACGACGGCGGCGAGAAGGAGTTCCTTGGGCACCGTGGCCGGTTAAATGGCGAGGACGTCGTGCATATCATCTGCCAGCAGCAAGCAACGGCGCGGTTCATCGCCCGCCATATGTACAGCTTCTTCGTCGCCGACGAACCTCCCGTCCCGGAATGGCCGTACACCGAACCAGCCGACCCGGCGGCCATCGATCTGCTGGCCAAGACCTATTTCGAGAGCAACTACAACATCTCCGCCATGCTGCGGGTGTTGTTCAATTCCGAGTTTTTCAAGGCCCAAGGTTCCTGGTACCGTAAGGTCAAGAGCCCGGTGGAACTGGTGGCCGGGGTGCTGCGGCTGACCTCCGAATTCGACCGCCCACGCAAGGAAATTCTGGACCGGTACCAGCAGGCGGTATTCATGGGCCAATACCTGAACAACCCTCCCAGCGTCGAAGGCTGGCACCAGGGCGCCGATTGGATCGACACCGGCTCACTGGTCGAGAGGATCAATTTCTCCTCCCAGCAGTTGGGGGACGTCAACCGGCCCGGAGTCCAGGCCATGATCCACCGGATTGAGGCTGCCGGGGTGTCGCTGGACTCCTCGGAGAGCTTGGTGGACGCGTGCCTCGACCAGATCGGAGCGATCTCCGTTTCCGACGATACCAGGCAAGAACTCGTTAATTTCGCGTCCTCGGTAGGCTCCAGCGGAGTACGGAGCGGTAGCCTCGACCAAGCTGGACGCCAGCGCATCGCCGAAGTGATCCAGATGGCCGCATCGACCCAGGAATTCCAGCGCGCATAGAGCGCCTACCCTATCGAAAAACTGGCAGGGAAGACTATGACCACCGCGCAAGGCAAGACTAAGACCAAATTCCTCGAATACCTGCGCACCGTGGGGATGACCACCATGGAAGGCCGGGGGTTCTACTACCCCACAGATACCGCCATCGGCCCCAACGGGCGTATGTACGTCACCAACAAGTCGTTGGAAAGCGTCGTACGAGGTGTCCGCGTCACGGTGTGCGACCTCGATAGCGAATACTACGGCACCTTCGGTTTCTTCGGCCAAGATGAAGGCCAGCTAATCTGGCCTTCCGCCTGCACTGCCGACGGCCAGGGGCGAGTGTTCGTCAGCGACGAATACACACATAAGGTCTCGGTCTTCGACGATGAAGGCCAGTTTATCACCCGGTGGGGCCAACATGGGTCCGCCGAAGGGGACTTCGATACGCCTTCAGGATTGGCCGTGGACAGCGCGGGCAACATTTTCGTCGCCGACACCTACAACCACCGGGTCCAGAAATTCACCCCTGAAGGCCGTCTACTCCTGGGCTTCGGACACCTCGGGGACGGCCCTGGCGAGTTCAACATGCCCTGGGGCTTGGCCATCGACGCCGGCGACCAGGTGTACGTTGCGGACTGGCGAAATGACCGCATCCAGAAGTTCTCCCAGGACGGCATCCACCTTGCGTCCTACGGCGTTCCGGGACGCGGAGCCGGGGAGTTCTCCCGCCCGTCAGGAGTCGCCGTGGATGGCGAGGGCTACATCTACGTGGCGGACTGGGGCAACGAGCGTGTGCAAGTGTTGGACCAGGATGGACAGTCCGTTCAGGTTCTACGCGGCGAGGCAACCCTCTCGGAATGGGCCGCCAACTTCCTGAAGATTAACGAGGAAGAGGGCGCCGCACGGTCCAGAGCCAACTTGGAACCTGAAATAGAATACTTCGTCGACGAGCCCCACGAGGAATCTTCCCATATCGAAAAACTATTTTGGTCTCCGGTGTCGGTCAAGCTGGACCCCGCCGGAAACCTCTACGTAATCGAGAGCAATCGCCATAGAATCCAGGTCTACAAGCCTGGCGCTTAGGAGGAATGACCATGACTTCCATCAAGAGGGACCGGTCGGTAGTAGTCATAGAGCTTCAGGGAGGCAACGACGCCCTGAATACGGTAGTCCCGTACAACAACGGTCTGTACTACGACTTCCGGCCCACCGTTGGCATCCCGCAGGATGAAGTAATCCGGGTACATGACGAGTTCGGCCTCAACCCCAGTATGGGACCCATCAAGCACCTATGGGACCAGGGCAAAATTGGGGTCATTCCGGGGATAGGCTATCCCAGCCCCAACCGCTCCCACTTCCGTTCCAGGGACGTCTGGTACACCGCCGAGCCCGACAAGATCGGCGCCGAAGGCTGGCTGGGAGCAACGGTCCGCGACCTGGATGCCAACGCGGAAAACGTCTTGACCGGCGTGAACTTTGGGCGGGCTCTTCCCAGGGCGATGGTGTCCAAGGGCGTCCCCGTAGCGTCGGTGGGCAACCTTGAGACCTACGGCTTGCTGCCCAACATGCAAGATGAAACGGCCCGGAGGCAGGCGCTGGAGTCCTTTAGCCGCATCTACGGGCCGTCTCAGGCCAAAGACGCGGTGGCGCAGGTGCTCGGTCAAACCGGGACCAACGCCCTCAGGGGCGCGGACACGCTGCGGACCGCGCCGATGCAGTACACCTCAGACGTGGAGTACGCCGACAGTCCCATCGCCGGGGCGCTCAGGAACATCGCGCAGGTGATGTCCGCCGACCTTGGCACGCGCATTTACTACGCCCAGCACGGCAGCTTCGACACCCATAGCAACGAGAGGCCAGCCCACGCCAAGCTCTGGACTGATGTGTCCACGGCCATCGCCGACTTCACCCAGGACTTGGAAGAGCACGGCCTATTCGACGATACGCTGGTCCTGGTCTGGTCCGAGTTCGGACGCAGGATCCGGGACAACGGCGCGGGCACGGACCACGGTTCGGGCGGAGTCGCTTTTGTGATCGGCGGCTCGGTCAACGGAGGCTTCTACGGAGAGTTCCCGTCCCTCAGGCCGGAAGACCAGTCCGAAGGGGACCTTCACTTCACCAATGACTTCCGCTCAACCTACGCAACCATTCTGGACAAGTGGCTGGGCCTCGACCCACAACCCATAGTCCACGGCAACTTCGAGCAGTTCGCCTTCGTGTAACATAGAACGCGCCTTCGGATTGACGCCCGGAGGCGCGCCACTCTTCCCTCAGGCTCGCAACCTCGATGGATGACCGGCACGATGACGACCGAATCAGACAATCAGGTTGATGCCACCGCCATATGGCGGGCGATTGGGCGTATCGAAGGCGATATCACTTCGCTCAAAGAAGGCCAAGGCGAAATTAGAGCCGACTTAAGGGAAGTTAACCGTCGTGTTGACCGCCTGTTCTACGCCATTCTTGCGGTCGGCGGCGGGTTGTTCGTGGCCATCTTCGCCAGCCGGTTGATCGGCGGGTAATCCTCTAGGTCTGATGCTCCTGGCCCACCGCCTCCAGTAGTGCATGGGCCAGTAGGCGCGCCTCCGTGTGCGTGATGAAGCTCAACACCGGCCAGAACTCGGCGTCCTGCAGGACGAGGCAAATCTTCTCCGCCTCCCCTTCTATCGCGGTGAATTGACCGCCTTCCTCATGTTCGCCAACCACCGCCAGAACGGTCCATTCACTGTCGTCGGGGGGAGTGCAGACGCCATGGTCTGTGAGATCGTACTCCCCGGTATACAGGTTGTGCTTTTGGTATCGCATCTGTTTCACCACAGGTTTACCGGCTAGCGGACCAGAGCCTCCGCGATTCTTTCTAGCTGTTCTCCCATCTCCGTTTCGGTCTCGCAGGGCTCGCCCCATACGGAGACCCGGACCGCGCCGGCATTCAGGAAGTCTTCGACTTGCTGCCTGGTGGTGTCGGGTGGTTGGCCGAAAATGGATATTGTGATGGACTCCGGGTCGCGACCCCTCTCGGCGGCCAGAGCGTCTAGCATCTTCCGGCTCTCATCGATCTGGGCGGGCGCGACCCGTATCGGCAGCCAGCCGTCGCCCCAACGTGCAATACGCTGTAACACGTTGCGCGCGTTGCCACCCAGCAGTACCGGGGGATGAGGCTGTTGGACCGGCTTGGGATAGCAATAGACGGGCGGAAAGTCGTAGTAGCGGCCATGAAATTCCGCTTCGTCTTTGGTCCATAGCTCCTTGAGCGCCAGTACCGCCTCCCGAGTCTGGGTCCAGCGGTGGTCGAAGTCCCCGCCCATCATCTCGGTCTCTTCCCGGTTCCAACCTGCGCCGATCCCGAACAGGAACCTTCCTCCGCTATAGTGGTCGAGGGCTGCGACCTCCTTGGCCAAGATCAATGGATTACGCTCTGGAACCAGGGTGATTCCGGTGCCCAGCATAATCTTGCTGGTGACCGCAGAGGCCCGGGACAGGGCGATATACGGGTCGGTGAAGTGGCGGTAAGTCCATGGGATATCCCCTCCGGTAGATGGGAAAGGGCTGCCGCTATTGACCGGCAGGATCGGGTGTTCGTGGTACCACATGGACTCGAAACCCAGCTCTTCGGCCTTCTTTGCGATAAACGCCGGGTCGATGGTGTAGGCTGGCAGGGGCACGACTATTCCAACGGCCATGTTTTCTCTCCCTCTTGTTTAGAGTCCATCTCCCGCTCTTGGCAGGCGATCCAACCCCCGCTCATCCTGAGCGGAGCGCAGCGGAGTCGAAGGACTTTCTAGTCTCTCAAACCTAAGGCTCTCGGAAAATCTCCTCGCCGCGGTGGAGCCGCACCGCAATCTGGTAGGTCTGGTTTACAGCGCGGGGTGTTGGGGCGTGGGCCGCAAGGAACCGGGACATACCTATGAGAACGTGCCTTCCCGACTCAGTCCCCCGGCGGTCCTGGTACTGCCGGAACGCCGCGTCGACAATCTGGAACGAGTGAAACCCGGCATCTTCCATGAGCATCCCCCGGCCAAGCGCGGCCATCAGGGCGTCTGGATCTCCATCTCCGGTGATGTACCGCGAGACCAAGTTGGAGACTTCCTCCACCTGCTGCCGGACGTCCATCTGCTCGAACAGTTGTGCCAGAAGCTCATCTCCGGCCACCGGGCCGCTGCCGGTCTCCGGTATGCGTTGTGGAGGCATGTTCAGGAACCGGTCCAGGTAGATGCTCATGGCAACGTCGAACACGGCCCGCATAAGCTCCAGCGATGGGGCGCGCTTCAACGCCTGGTGCAACGCATTGGCAGCGGTCAAGGTGTTGTGGACCGTGTCCCAATCGTTGAACTCGTTGGAAATATGGAAGTGGGCCATCCTGAGAAACGCGGCGTAGGACAGGGCCGAACCCAGGTCCTGTGCAGTAGCGCCGGACCGTACAGCGTCCTTGATCGCGCCCACGATGCCGGTCGGAGAATCGCTGAGCATATCCCTGGCCAGGGCGTCGGCACCGTCCCAAACCGCGCCGCCGCGCTGACCCTGCTCGAACAAGGTTGGCAGCTCCTCACGCGCCCGCCAGACCAACGACGCCAGGTCTATCGGATGACGCCAAGAACTAAGCTCCTGGCTCCTTCGGGCCCGGGCCATCCCATGGACCAGACTGGTCAGCGTCTGGCTTGCATGTTCCCAGCCGATGTGGTCCAAGAGTTCGAAGGCCTTGTTGGCGAAATCGACTACGTGTCCCGCATCCAGGTAGATATGGTCGGTGGCCGCGGCGAAGACCATGTCCGCTACGTCCCGCTGCGACAGTCCCAACTCGATGGCAGTACGCAGGCAACGCTCGGCGGCGTCCTCGTCTCGGACATCGATGAAACCCCGGAACCACTGTTTGAAGACCTCGGGCCGGGTCTCCCCGGTTGGAAGCGGATCTACGACGAAACGGGGCGGTTTCCCGGCGCACTCCCTGGCTACGTGAAGCAAACCCTGAAAGAGGGCGACGGGGCGGTCGTCTTCGGCCAACAGGGGGAGAATATTCGCTGTTGAGGTGAGGATGGTCATGGCGGGCCCCCAACCCGCCGAAGTATAGGTAGCGCCGAAG
This sequence comes from Dehalococcoidia bacterium, assembly GCA_965197545.1. Classification (GTDB taxonomy): domain Bacteria; phylum Chloroflexota; class Dehalococcoidia; order Lucifugimonadales; family UBA3495; genus CATOSP01. The sequence goes on along the minus strand of CBDANJ010000007.1, from coordinate 56,046 downwards.
TCGGCCCCGATTCTCAGGGCCTGTCGATAGTCCGCCCCGGCGGCGTGAAGCCCAAGCACGGATTTAGCGACCACCAGGCGAATGCTGTGCTCCAACCCGTCTCGCAACCTGCCCGCCCAGTGACCGGCCTCGTCCCGTTCGGCGGGTTGCGGGTCCACCCAGACCTCGCCGTCGATCACCATTACGGGGAAGCTGCGGACATCGTCGGCGAAGGGGTTGAACGTGCCGCCGCTGGAGAGATCGAACCGGGCATGGTGCCAATGACAGGTCAGAATACCGTTGCTGACGCTGCCCCGGTCCAGCGGGAAACCCATGTGGGGACAGCGGTTGTCCACAGCATACACCTGGCCCTCGTGGTATACGACGGCAATTGTGTGGCCCCCGCCGGTGACGACTCGGCACACACCGTCCTTAAGCTCGTCCAGGGTCCCGGCCCTAATTTGTCCTTCAACCTTCGTGGCCATAATGACCTCCTCAAGGTGTGAATCAGGAGTAGGCGTGGACTCCGTGGGGCTGGCCCCCTGATTCTAGTCGGGCCGTCCAGCTTAACGCAAGGAGGGTTTGGCCCCATAGACACCCTGGATTTGCCAGAACGTCCGGAACTCCCAAGCCCATGATGGCCTACCGGTCCGTCAACGGGAATATAATGGACACATGCTTGATTCTCCTCAGCGAAGGGTCGGCCTGCTCCTTCTGTTCACCGCAATAGCCACAGTGGTCTCCGTTTTCGCCAGGGTGTCCGCCGGCGCCGACCAGCCAACTCTGGCGGAATCGCTGGCAGCCATATCGGAAAATCAGGCGGCCTACTTGGCCGGTGGGACCGCCCGGTTAGTCTCCGGGGTTGCCCTTCTTCTGGCCGGATGGTTCCTCCGCAGGGTGTTGACCGTTCCTGGAAGCCCGGCTGTCCAGGTCACGTCATTTCTATTGATTGCATCGGGCGCATTGACGGCGGTCTCTGGAGTGTCGGCGGTGGCATTGGGTGCCTCCGCTCCCGGCCTCACGGGCTCGGTCAACTCCGGAACGGTTCCTTCCCTGGTCCAGTTCTTGGCCGACCTGCGTTGGCTCACCGGAAAGACCGGATTCACCGCGGCGGGCCTGGGACTGGCAGCGGCGGCCATACCAATGTGGAAGCCGGGGGGCGCCTTCCGTATCGTCGCTCCCGCGTCGGTCGTGGTCGGCGTAGCAATGCTGTTTATCTGGGTAGACGCGGCAACCTTCATGCACCGCATTACCGGCCCCGCGTTCCTGGTGTGGACGATTGTCGTGGGGTGTGTATTACTGACTCGCCACGAAGGCCAACGCTCCCCCGAAGTCGAAGGCGTAATTGGCCTGCGCCAGGGGTAGTGGCGTAGACGATTCCATACAGAGGTCCAAACGGCCAGATTGGGCCAATGGGTACATTGGTACGTTCAGTGTTGAAATCGCAATCGGTGATCCCCAAAGGGAGCGTTGGATTAGGTTTGATGCCCTGGTGGATTCAGGGGCCTCCATAACGTCCGTTCCCGGTTCAGTCCTGCGCAACTTCGGCGTAGACCCAATAACGGAGCAACGGTTTGAGTTCGGGCAGGGAGAAGTCAGGACCTATGGAGGTGGGGCAGACCTGGCTGCGAGTCGAGGGGCGGGAAATAATCACGCAAGTCTTGTTCAACGACGAGGGTACACTGCCCTTGCTTGGCGCTTTGGCTCTGGAGGGCGTCTTTATGGGAATCGACCCTGTATCCCAGAAGCTCATCCCAGTACAAGGACTGATGGCTTGAGCGAGTGGCCGCCGCGACGGTCTTAGCAACTATCTCAAAACGAGGCTTCCCAATGTCTCCCCCCTTCGCAAAAGGGGGATTTCCCCTCTGCCCAAGCCTGTTCGTCCAATTTCGAGATAGTTCCTTAGTGCAATCACTGTGAGTCTCTGAATTGCGTGTTATGTCGACTACCCTGTAGAGGATATTTTCTTAGATCATGGCTCACATTAGGTTGTCTCGGCTATGTTATTATTGGGCCGTTCAACCCAGCCTCGGAGGTCTCGACATGCCCTTCGGCGATAATGATTGGCTAGCCCTGACCGATGAACCGGCCCTGGAGCCGGGTCTCCCCCTGTGTGACCCCCATCACCACTTCTGGGACGGACGGCCCGGAAGTATGCCCTACCAACGCTACCTGCTACACGAGCTAATGGGCGACCTGGGCAGCGGGCACAACGTCCGGTCGACGGTATTTGTGGAAGCCCGCTCCATGTACCGCCCGGACGGGCCCGTGGAGTTGCGTCCGGTCGGTGAAGTGGAGTTCGTTCAAGGGCTGGCCGCGTCCAGCGCAAGCGGCATCTACGGCGAGAGCCGGGCAGCGGCCGCGATCGTGGGACATGCCGACCTCAAGCTCGGCGAAGCAGCCGCCCCGGTCCTGGAAGCACTGCAAGCGGCCAGCCCCAACCGCTTCAAGGGTATCCGGCACAACGTAACCTGGAGCCCTGACCCGTCGCTGGACAACCGGGATGTCCAGGGAGCGCTGGCCACCGATTCCTTCCGGGCGGGGGCGAGGGTCCTGGCGGGAATGGGGCTGTCCCTTGACTCCATGCTCTCATTCCCGCAACTTCCCGAGCTGGCCGCGTTTGCCAGGGCTGTGCCCGAAGTCTCGATTATCCTCAACCACATGGGAGGCGTCAGCCGGTCGGGAATCTACACCGGCAAGGATGACGAGGTCATTCCCGCGTGGAGGGAGGGAATCGCCGCCGTGGCTGCCTGTCCCAACGTGACCTGCAAGTTGGGCGGTATGGGTATGCCGCGCTGGGGATTTGGATGGCACGCAAGGGAGGTCCCCATCGGTTCCGTGGAGCTAGCGGAGGAGATGGCCCCCTGGATGAATTACTGCATCGAGCAGTTCGGGCCGGACCGCTGCATGTTCGAGAGCAACTTCCCACCGGATAAGGTGTCCTTCTCATATAACGTCATGTACAACGCCTTCAAACGTCTCTCCCAGAGCTACACAGCGTCGGAGAGGGCGGACCTATTCCACAACACCGCGGCCCGGGTCTACCGGATCCACACCTGAGGACAGGCGCCAGGGCCATAGACTGCAGGAAATTTGGCCCTAACCCTTCAGAGAGACGCAACTTCCTCCTAAAGGCGAGTTGCGTCTCTCTTTTTGACAAATTGCCGAGTAAGACCGCATCGGTCCCCACCGGATTCAGTAACCCATACCACCACGATAGAGTACCAGCGACGTGGCGTATATGTACTCAAGATGCGCAATTCGTCTGTATTAACAATCTAGTTACATGTTGACAGATACTTACACCTTGGATATGATGGCGCCACTTTGGTAAGTATGCACATATCCAAGAAGAGATAGGCAACCATGCCCCACCTATCGCAGGTTACGTCAATCGGCAGGTATCTCCTTCTCTCCAGCGTCATGCTAGGCTGCTGTAGCCAACTTCCTCCGCCGTATCCGATTCAGATCGGTGAACGCACTTGCGATAGGGTCGGTGGCCTACGGAGGGAGTGTATCGACCCCGTCGAACCCTAGACCATGAGCTCCACCCTGAATCGCCGATATGTTCAGACTATTTCGATACATGAGAGGTCACTAATGTTAATGATTAGCTCGCGCGGGAATTCCAAACTTTTAGGCTTGCTTGTGGTATTCGGCACAGCGCTGTTCATTTTGGCCTGCGGCTCCTCATCCCAACCCCAGGAGCAGCCCGCTCCTCAGGGTATAGACATGGAAAGCATCCGGTCGGCAGTACAAGACGCCGTGAACGAGTCGAACAAGGCCGCTCCCGCCCCCCAGCAGGCGCCCTCATCCCAGGAGATTAACTCCGCAGTGGAGAGAGCCGTAACCGACGCGATGTCCACTGGGCTTCCGATGGTCCAGTCGGCGGTCTCGGAAGCCATGGCGGACAGTCCCAGCAGCGATGAGATTACCGTCATGATCGAGGCGGCAGTTTCGGACGCGATGGCCAAAGGTCTGAAGGCTGAAGACGTTGGCCCGCTGGTGGAGCAGGCGATAGCAGAAGCGGTGAAGCCGGGCATCACCGCCGAAGAGGTCGAGTCCCTGGTGTCCAAAGCCGTGGAACGCGCCCTGGCCCCCGGAAGACTCGTGATCTATTCAGGCCGCAGCAAGTCCCTCGTCGACCCAATCATCCAACAGTTCGCCGAGACTACCGGCGTAGACGTGGCAGTTAAATACGCCAACACGCCCCAGTTGTCAGCTACGATCCTGGAGGAGGGGAAGAATAGCCCGGCAGACGTCTTCTTCGCCCAGGACCCGGGTGGACTCGGAGCAGTCGAAGGAATGCTGGCCAGCCTGCCCGACTCTATCCTTGACCAAGTACCCGATTGGGCGCACTCTCCACAAGGGCTCTGGGTGGGCATCTCGGGACGCGCGCGGACCGTCGTCTACAACACCGAAAAGCTCACCGAAGACGATCTGCCAAGCGACATGTTCGGGTTTACCGACCCAAAGTGGAAAGGTCGTATCGGTTGGGCGCCAACTAACGCCTCGTTCCAAACGATGGTCACAGCCATGCGCGCCCTGTGGGGCGACGACCGGGCGCGGCTCTGGTTGCAAGGCATACAAGCCAACGAACCCAGGGTATACCCCAAGAATACTCCCCAGGTCGCGGCAGCCGCAGCGGGGGAGATCGACGTTGGTTTCGTGAACCATTACTATCTGTTCCGCTTCCTGGCCGAGGAGGGGGAGAATTTCGCGGCCAGGAACTACCATCCTAGAGCCGGTGGCCCCGGGTCGGTAATCATGGTTGCGGGCGCCGGAATCCTTTCCTCTGCGGAGAATTCCGAGAATGCCGAGAGGTTCTTGAGCTTCATGCTGTCCAGGGTAGGTCAACAATATTTCGCCTCTCAGACATACGAATACCCCCTGGTCGAGGATGTGAAGACGCCAAGGGTGCTTATTCCCCTATCGGACATCAACTCCCCTCAGATAGCGCTTACGGGCCTGGCCGACCTCGCCGGGACCCAGAAGATGCTCCAAGAAACCGGAGTCCTTCCCTAGCACTCAGGTCCCTCACCGGCAAATACCTGACGCCGAGTCACTTCCCGGCGTTAGGTTAGGTTACTCCCTCATTGCTGGAACTCCGCAAGACCCGCCCCGCACTCGACGAGTCACCGCAGTGCTCCGCTAATCAACCACTCCCCAAACCCTTCCTGTCCCGCCAGGGCAATCAACTCCACATCGAAACCTGATTCAGTCAACAGACATGTCCACACGCTGATGGGAAACAGCCCCGTCACATGAACATCCTTCTCCACCCGGCTTGACCCGCGTTCCGTGATTTCGTAGGTGAACCAGGACTCTACCTGCGTGTCAGAGGGGTCAGGGTCATGGAGCCGCTCCTCGGTAGTCACCGCAATATCCCCTTTGGCAGTCGACCAACGGATCACAGATCCCTCACGGAAGGACTCGGCCACCAAGTCCGGCGCAATTAGCGCTAGACCGCCTGGGCGCAGATGCAGCCGGGCGGTCTCGAAAGCCGCTCGCAGGTCGTCTTCGGTGAGCATGTAGGAGATCGCGTCGTGTATCAGGACCGCGTCGAATAACCTTCCCAACCGGACCGTTCTCATGTCACCCAGATGATGATCGACCTCCGGATTCAATTTCCGGGACAATTCCAGCATTCTGGGCGACACATCCACTGCCGAGGCCCGGTGATGGGGCGTCAGGTTGGACAGGTTATGGCCTCCGCCAACCCCCAACTCCAACAGATGATGCCGTCCGTGGCCAAGAGTGTCCTCGATGGCGCGCAGCCAATAGACCGCTTCCTCGGCGTAGTCCTCGCTGGGACTGATCACCGGCCACAGGTACGCCAGTTCGTTATAGAGCCGCATATGCTCCATCGGGTTATCCATGGGCCGTCTGTCTCGCTCCCATCCCGCAAGCATTAGGCCAAATCTTCGCGTCTCTGTCCACAGAATATGGTCCTCGTGAAGGAACGGCTTGAGTCCCGGCCCCTACTCCATCGACCGTCAGCCACCGGTATGATACACTCTTTCCAAACGGATGTTCTACCTACCGTCAAGCGCGGGCGAGGGCGAAATGACCAGGAATTCGGGTGGATCCTCCCTACCACAGTCGGGATCAAAACTGTATCTGCACAGGGACTTACCGGGGTCCACCGCGCCGCTGGCACATCTGGTACGGTCGGTCCAACAGGGCGACTCCCTAGCCCCGGTAACGGTAATCGGCCCCTCCACCTACGCCAACCTGACCCTGCGCCGCGGCCTGGGGCGCTCGGGATTCGCCAACGTCCGGTTCCTCGTATTTTCCCGGCTCTCCGAGTTCCTGGGGTCTCCCTCTCTCGCCGCCCGGGACCGAAAGCCTCTGACCTCAATCATCGAAAGCGCATCGGTACGGGCTGTGACGAGACAAGCAACCGGAGCGCTGGCCGGGCACACGTCTCACCCATCCACCATTCATAGCATCAAGAATACATTCCGCCAACTCCGGCATACCAGCGACACCGCGTTGGACCACCTCGCCACCCAGGACCCACTCCGTGAAGAGATCGTCAAACTTTACCGGATGTTCCGGGACCAGACGCAGAGCTACTACGACGCGGAAGACCTGGCGCAAGCCGCCGCGGACGCGGTGCGCAGCGGCAGCACCGCCGCCCTGGACGACCTGGGGTTCGTACTCTTCTACCGTATTCGCGGCATGACCCAAGGCGAGAAACAGGTTGTAAGGAGCCTGGCCCGGCTGAACAATTGCTCCGTCTTCCTGGGACTCACCGGAGACTCGGATGCCGATGCACCGGTAGAGTCTTTGGCGCAAGAGTTGTCCCCGTTCCTGGGAGCGCCGGAACGCGGGGCATCGTCAGATGTCGATGTACTCACGGCGCTTTCACCGGCGGGTAAGCGGTTGCTAATCACCCCCGGCCCTCACGAAGAAGTGCGGTGGGTAATCCGGCAAATCGTCCATAAAGCGGAGACCGGAACGCCCTTCCACCGTGTGGCAGTGCTGTACGGCCCTGCAACCCCCTACAACACGCTGGTACGGGAAGAATTGCAACTCTCCGGCATCCCCGTATCTGGCCCAAACCCTTCTCCGCTGGGCGGCACCGCCGTGGGCCGTACACTCATCGGCTTAGTCCAACTCTCGGACAGCGAGTTTCCCCGTGACCAGGTTATGTCATGGCTCATGGGCTGCCCGGTCCGGCCTCGGGAAACGAAAGCCCGGGAAAACTTTAGCCCCAGCAATTGGGACGCCATATCAAAGAAGGCGGGCGTTGTAGCCGGTCTGGGACAGTGGGCGGAGCGGCTGAATCGTTACGCCTCCGAAATCGAACGTTACGCCCGTGGCCGGGAGGAGAATGGAGATATCGCAGAGGCACAGGCCAACCTTATGTTGACCGAGGCCCAGTCCGCCAGAGACCTCCACCAATTTATCGAGACCCTGGCCCAGGACTCGACTCATCCCCCAGGCGGCAACACCTGGAGCCAGTTGGCCGATTGGGCGTCCAATCTTCTGCAACTGTACTTGATGCCTCCGGGCCAAATGCCCCCGCCGGAAGCGGATGCTTTCCGCAAGGTGAAGGACATCTTGGAAGGCCTGGAGTCCGCAGACGAGGTAGACCCGTCACCCACTTTCGAGGCGTTTCGGGAGAATCTGGGAGAGGCACTCCGGTCGCCTGCCGGCCATTCCGGGGCAACTGGACAGGGCGTGTTCGTTGGGCCCATCTCCTCCGCCACCGCGATGGACTTCGACGTGGTCCACATGGTTGGCATGATCGAAGGCGCAGTACCCGCACCGGTCAGAGACGACCCTCTAATACCGGACCGGGAAAGACAGGCTGCGGGCGGACCAGCGGAAGGTCTACCACTGCAACATGTAAGGCAGCCGGAAGAAAGATACGCGTTTCTGTCGGCGTTGGGCTCGGCTCCTGAAGCGACTCTGTCCTATCCAAGAGCCAACCCCGCGGGACAGCGGGCCCACTACGCCTCACGTTGGTTTCTGGAACTCGCTTCGCTCTTGGAAGGTTCCCGAGTCACCTCGTCCGGCCTGGGCAAACTGGGGAACCGGACATGGCTGACCATAATACCTTCTATGGAACGGGCTCTGGAGTCGGTGGTCTCAGCGGCGCCGGCGGACCAGCACGACTACGACCTGGAACGCCTCTGGCGCTGGACGAGTTCAGGGCAGGAAGTACAAGCCCACCCCCTGGCCGCGTCCGGCACACTGGCCAGGTCTTTGCGGCTTGGCCGCGCCCGCTATAGAAGCTCTAGTTTCACCGAATGGGACGGCAACCTGTCAGGCGCCGTGGACGACACTGGACTAACAAAACGGTTGGCTGACACCGCTCTATCCCCCACCAGCCTTGAGACCTGGGCAGGTTGCCCCTTTAGCTATTTCCTCGGCCATGTGCTCCGCATTAGCGCTCTGGAGGACCCGGAAGAGATATTCTCGATTACCCCCATGCACAAAGGTTCCCTGGTGCATAAGGTCCTGGAGGATTTCATCGCCGAAGCCAAGAAAGAGGGCACACTTCCCCAGCCTTGCCAACCGTGGGATGCTCGACACCGCGCCGCCCTTGGCCGCATCGCCCGGGACAACTTCCGCCGGGCGGAGGCCGAAGGCGTAACCGGCAAAGCCCTTATGTGGCAGTTGGAACAGGAAGTCATCCTCAACGACCTCTATAGCTTCCTGGAAGAGGACACCAGGCTGCGAAGCCGTTTTGACCTTTCCCCTTCCCATTTCGAAGCGCGCTTTGGTCTGGGCGGCGATTCATGGCCGGCCCCGGAGTTGTGGGTTGGAGACTCGGCCCCTATCAAATTCCGGGGAGTGATAGACCGGATAGACTCCAGCCCCTCGGGTGAAGACATCCTCGTCATGGACTACAAAACGGGGAGTCCCGATCCGTATTCGGGGCTGAAGGCTGACCCAATCGACAGGGGAAGGCGCCTGCAACTGGCGGTCTACTCCCTCGCGGCGCGGGAAGCCCTGGGCTCAAACGTGAGGATACGGGCTGCCTACTGGTTCGTATCGAGCCGCGGGAGTTTCACCATCGTCCCTGACAATCCCGTGGATCTGGATGAGCCTGGCACCGTAGAACGGTTCAAAGAAGGCGTATCCGCCATTGTTTCGGGGATCCGCGGCGGGGTCTTCCCGGCAAACCCCGGCAGGGAAGAGAACCAGGACTTTCACAACTGCCGGTACTGCGACTTTAAGACCCTGTGTCCGTCGAGGAAAGACGCCCTCTGGGCCAGAAAGAAAGGCCACCCGATTCTAGGGGACTACCTGGAATTGTCGGGGGAGGTCTCATCGTGACCAATACATTCACTCCCCAGGACCAGAAGATCCGGGTCAGAATTCGCGAGTCCATCAAAGAGACTCTATTCGTGGAAGCGGGTGCAGGCACCGGAAAGACCACCAGCCTGGTGGAGCGGGTCGTCACGCTGGCGTCCTCTGGCGCGGCGACTCTGGACAATACCGCCGTAATCACGTTCACCGAGGCCGCCGCCGCTGAACTGCGCGACCGCATACGCGAACGATTGGAGGAGGCCGCCGCTACCGCCCCCTCCAATGACAGCGGACAGCTGCTGCGGCGCCAACGCGCCCTGGCGGACCTGGACCGCTCTTCAATACAAACCCTGCACAGCTTCGCCCTGTCCATCCTTCAAGAGCGTCCGCTAGAGGCCGGCTTGCCCCCGGTTTTCGACACCATGGACGCAATCGCCAGCGATCTTGCCTTCGAAAAAGCCTGGACCGATTGGGTTGACAAGGCGCTGGACGACCAGGAACTTACTGGCAGCTTATCGTTGGCCTTATCGCTCGGCCTGACCATAAGACAACTCCGGATCATCGCGCTCACCTTTCACCAGAACTATGACCTGCTGGAAGAAGCCGCGTTCGCGGACACGCCGATGCCCCCGGCAACCGTGGTGCATGAACTGGTTGAGGGGTCGGCAGAATTCGAGCGGCTGTGTCAATATTCCAAGCTGCAAGACCAAGACCGCTTGTACAACCATGTCCAGGGCTTGCTGAGGGCCGCCGCCCGGTTCTCGGAGCTGGAGGCGGAATCTAGCCCAACGTATCCGCTATTGCAGCGAACGATGCCCCTTAGCCAGCCGGGCGGGAGACAGCCGGATTGGGAGCGTGACCTCGTCACGTCCGTCAACGCATGTAAGTACCTGAAGGACTGGCTCACCGACCTTCAAGCCTCGGCGGCGGATGAGCTGGTCTTGGCCCGCCGGTCCGCGCTCATGCCCGTTCTGCGCGCCTTGAAGAGTTTTGCTGTGGACTTCGCCCAAGACCGAAAGCGCCGTGGAGTAGCGGGTTACGACGACCTGCTGGTCTGGGCCAGAGACCTGCTGCGGGACAATATCCCGGTGCGCGACCACTTCCGGCAAAGGTACACCCATTTGTTGATCGACGAGGCCCAGGACACCGACCCGATCCAGGCCGAGATTGCCATGTTCATAGCCGAGGACGCCGGAGACAACCTTGAGCCCGGCGCGCGTCCAAAGTCATGGCAGGAGATTACGCCAGAACAAGGGAAACTGTTCGTAGTCGGCGACCCCAAACAATCGATTTACCGTTTTCGACGGGCCGACGTGACCCAGATGCTCAAGCTCCAGAAGCTAATGGGAGGCGACACACTGCGCCTTGTGCAGAACTTCCGCTCCCAACGTCCAATTCTGAATTGGGTCAATTCCATCTTCGAACCGTGGATGAAAGAGGGTGAGAACCAAGCCAAGTACATCGCCGTGATCCATAGGTGGAACGCGGAGACGGACCATGCGGCGGGACCCAGGGTCTGGACGCTGGGCGGATTACGTGAAGGCAATATTGGCGAGATCAGGAATGAAGAGGCACAACAGATCGCCGCCCAGATTCACGGCATGGTGACGGGCCACTGGCAGGTCCTGGATACGGACGGGTCCAAGTCCAGTGGGTCTGAGCAGTACCGGGACGCCTCCTACTCCGACGTGTGCATTCTGCTGCCGAGACGCACAGGTTTGAGGGGACTTGAGTTGGCGCTGGACGAGGCCAGCGTTCCCTACCGGCTCGAGGGCAACGCATTGGTCTTCGGCACCCAGGAAGTCCGAGACCTGGTCAACTGTCTGAAAGCTGTGGACGACCCGGCGGACCAGATCGCAACGGTGGCCGCCCTACGGTCCCAAGCGTTCGCTTGTAGCGACGTGGACCTGTTCCGGTTTTCAGACGCGGGAGGCAAATTCGACTTCCTTTCCGCCACCGATGGTTTCGATGGTGTAAATGGCCTCCGGGGCCCCATTCCGGACGCGCTCGACGTCCTCCGGCAATTCCACCAACAACGGCTCTGGGACTCCCCGGCAGCGCTCATCGACCACTTCATCCGGGAACGGCTCCTCATGGAGTCGGCCATGGACCACCCCCGAACGCGAGAGCAATGGAGAAGGTACCGGTTCATGGTGGAGCAGGCTCGGTCCTTCGCCGAAGCCGGGGGCAATTCGCTGCGAGCGTTCCTGGACTGGGTGGAGCGCCAGACTTCGGAGGGCGCGCGCTTCACGGAAACGCCCGTGCCCGACAGTGACGAAGACGCGGTCAGGATCATGACCGTTCACGGGGCCAAGGGACTGGAGTTTCCCATTGTGCTGCTCACCGGGTTGAATGCAAACCCCCGTCCAAGGGTCCAGAACGTCCTGTTCGACCGGGAAAGCGGGGCGGTAGAGGTAAGAATTGGCGCCGACGACACACAGTTCGCAACTACCGGTTTCGACACACTTCTGGCCAATGAACAACAACTTGAGGCCGACGAATACGTTCGCCTCATGTACGTGGCCGCAACCAGGGCGAGGGACCACCTGGTGTTGAGCCTGTTCCGTAGCCAGCGCAGCTCCGGTTCGGGAGCGGGTAAGATGGTGGAGATTCTAACTGGCAATGACGATTTGTGGACGGCCGCACCGGACGCCAGCGGCCAAGTCCCTGAAACAGTCCTCAAGGCCGTCGACGGTGAGAAGCCTGAAGGCCACTCCTTGGCTGACCGAGAGCAATGGAGCAGCCGCAGAGCGGAGCTTCTGGAACGTCAAGGCAGGCCGGCGTCCGTCGCCGCAACAGGCCTTCACCGCCTCAAACCCGAAAGGTCCGCTAACTATGATGATACCCGGGACCCGAAGAAAGAGCCCGAGACCGACGAGCCCTGGAAGCGGGGCCGGGGTGGGACTTCCCTGGGCAGGGCGGTCCACTCGGTGCTTCAGACCATCGACCTGGCCACCGGAAACGGCATCGAGGAAACGTCGAGGGCCCAGGCAGCCGCGGAGGGACTTCCCGCCCGTGCGCCGGAGGTTGCCCGGTTGTCGCGGGTAGCGGTAGACAGCCCCACAGTACGGCGGGCGGTTGCCGCGTCGAAATATTGGCGTGAGGTGCCGGTTGCTATCCCGGTGGGTGATGGCGTCCTCGAAGGGTTCATCGACCTGCTCTTCCAGGAAGACGGCGGGCTGGTGGTGGTCGACTACAAGACCGACGCCGTAGACTCCGAAAACCTGGAAGGCTACCTGACCAGATACAAGCTTCAGGGCGGAGCCTATGCCCTGGCGGCGCAGCGGGCCACCGGAATGCCGGTACGGGAAGTCGTCTTCCTCTTCTTACACGCGGGAGAATCGCGCAACATAACAGACATTGCGGCGCTGGCCGAAGAAGCCGAGAAAGCGGCAACCGACCACCTCCAGGGAGTAACGACCCCGTTACCCTAATCCTCTCCCTCTGGAGAGGGGAACTATGGCCGCTACCGTAGCGGCGGCGCGTAGATCAGTCCCGCGTCGGTCCAGAATTGGTTCACGCCCCGGGGCATGTGGAAAGACTCCCCTTCCGGCCCCATGTAACGGTCGTAAATCTCCCCGTAGTTGCCGACGGCCTTGATTATGTCCACCGCGAAATCAGCGTCCAGGCCCAGGTCCTTCTGACCAAACTCACCCTCCTGACCCAGCATCCGGAGTACCAGCGTGCTGTTGCTGGACTTCATCGACTCGACGTTTTCCTGGGTCACTCCCAATTCCTCGGCGTTGATCAACACGTACATGACGGCCCTGACGACGTCTTGCCACTGCTCGTCACCGTGGGGCGCGAGGGGAGCAAGGGGTTCTTTGGAGATGATTTCCGGCAGGGCAATATGGTCGTCCGGAGATTCGAAGCTGGCGCGTACCGCCTCCAGAGCCGACACGTCATCGGTCACAGCGTCACACCGGCCCTCCTCGTAGGCCTGATACACCGCCAGCCGGTCTTCAAAGACCACCGTCTCCAGTTCCAATCCGTTCTCCCGGAAGAAGTCCGCCAGGTTAAGCTCCGTGGTGGTGGTGCCTGTCACGCAGACCGTAGTCCCGTCAAGGTCCAGCGCGCTTTCGAACCCGGCGTCCCTCCTGACCATGAAGGCCTGCCCGTTGTAGAACATGATCGCGGCGAAATCGCCCCACCGCGCTTCCCGCCCTATCGTCCAGGTAGTGGTCAGAGTCACCAGGTCCGTCTCCCCGGCCTGCAGCGCCGGTCCCCGCTCGGCGAAGGTCATGGGTTGCACTTCGATAGCCTCCGGGTCTCCAAACACTGCTGCGGCCACATCTCGGCATTGGAACGGCGGGGCACGCCGGGAACCCATTGGCGACGATTCCAGCGGTGATGACTCCACCCGGTTCAACGCCATCTTCGACGGTGGCGGCCACACCATCTCCAATCTGTTCATTGACCTGCTCGACACGGACAAGGTCGGCCTCTTCGGCTACACTGGCTCCTCAGCCAAGCTGCACAACATCGGCATAGACAAGGCCAATGTGACCGGGAATGTTCACGTAGGCGGCCTAGTGGGGTTGAACGAGGGAACGGTATCCGTGAGTTACATTAAAGGGACTGTCACGGGCGGTTCCGATGTCGGAGGATTGGTTGGAAACAATGACGGGACCGTCACCCAAAGCTACTCCACTGGCAGTATGGGCGGAGCCGCACAGAGCACGAGGGTGGGCGGTCTGGCCGGCTTCAATCAAGGGCACGGGCGTATCGCCACCAGCTACTCCACTAGCAAGGTTTCCGGCGAGTCGGAGACCGGTGGCTTGGTGGGCCAGAACAAGGGCGCCGTGATTGGCTGCTATGCCACCGGTACCGTTGCCGGTGTCGCTGGCGGCTCGGGGACCGGGGCCGGGGGCTTGGTCGGGTTCCACCCACTTGGGTCCATCACCGCCAGCTATTCCACCGGCGCCGTCTCGGGTCCGTCGGCAGCCAGCGGATTGGTCGGGGCCAAGGTCGCTGAGGCGACCGTAACCAGCAGCTATTGGGACACCGAGAGTTCCGGTCAATCTACCAGCAGCGGAGGCGTGGGCAAGTCCACCTCCGAGCTTCAAGGCCCGCTAGACTACACCGGCATCTACGCCAACTGGAACATTGACGTAGATAACGCACCGTCCACAGGAGTAGACGAACCCTGGGACTTCGACACCGGTACCACCTACCCGCGCTTACACAACGACCGTGATCCCGCGGCTCCAAACGGCCTGACCGCCGTTCCGAAGGGCGCGGCCTCGCTTCTGACTTGGAACGGCCCCGTCGACACCTCAATCACCGCTTACCAGGTCCGGCGTAAAGAAGGCACTGGGGAGTTCGGCGCCTGGAGCGACATCCCATTGAGCGGCCCCGGTGGCAAACATGCGACTTCCTATGGGGTGACCGGTCTCACGCCAGCTACAATCTACACTTTCCAGGTCCGGCCGTGAATTCGATGGCAATAGCAAGGTCTCGAACAGTGTAGAGGCGACGCCAACAGAGCCTGTGGCTCCGGTATTTGACGAGGGCGATGACACAACGCGCGAAGTTGCAGAAAACACACCGGCGGGACAAGACATCGGTGGTTCGGTCGAAGCCACTGACGCCGATGTATTGGACACCTTGACATACGTCCTGTCCTGTCCAGACTCCAGTTTATTCGGTTTCGATCCTACCTCAGGGCAAATTAGGACGAAGGACCCTCTGAATTTCGAGGCGGAGAAGGATAGCTATGCAGTCACTGTCACCGCGACCGATCCCCACGACAAAAGCGACTATATCAACGTGACCATTAACGTTACCGCCGTTAACGAACCTCCAGAGGTCGAAAATCGCATACAGGACCAGAACATTACCTCGGGAACAGGATCAAGGAGCCTGAGCCCGTCAGAAAGGTTAAGCGACCCCGAAAACAACAGCTTCACCTACAGCGCCTCTTCCAGCAATACGAGCGTCGTTACCACGCAGATATCCGGAACGAGCCTGGCGCTCACCCCTGTCGGACCAGGCTCAGCAACTGTGACCGTTATAGCCATCGAAAGAGACCCCGAGGGAGAAGATACGCCACTAAGAGCCTATCCTAATAACCCCTTTTCCGTGCGGGTGTTACCCGTTTTTAGGATAGGCTCTAAGCGGGTCTATGGCATTTAGAGTGATTGTCTCGCCAGCACCACTCCCGCCACCACCACCCACCGGAGGCGGCGGGGGAGGCAATGGCGGGGACCCGGACCTGACACCCGAACCGACGAACCGACACCCGAACCCACGCCGGAGCCGACACCGAACCTACTCCGGTCCCAACGCTGGAACCTACGCCTGAACCTACTCAGGAGATTGTGCAGGTCTTCAACCAGAATCCAGAACAGGCGAAAAACCAATTCACCAAGAACGCCAACGAAAACCCCCAGCAAGCGGGACGATCCCTGGTGGACATCGCCGAAGATGACGACGGTGATGACGATGACACTGCAGCCCAGATTCTTCTGGGGTTCGCCCGCCAGCAGGGTCAATCGGACGGTACGGTAGGCTTGGTCCTAAACTAAAGCCAAGGTGGGATGTGCATTTGCTGGATGTTGGGAATCAGGCTGGGTGGAGCGCAGTAATCCTGCGGTCCGTGATTGCAGGACGGTTCGGCAACGGCGTTTCACCTCGTCCTTCCGGCTGACCAGCCCGGCGAGGAAGCTGCCGACTCTCTCCTGCACCAGCCCCTTGCTTCCCAGGCACAGGTTGCCGGTCGCCTCCTCTCTCGCCCAGCCCCAGATGGCCTCATCGGCATTGAAGTCCGGACTGTACCCCGGCAGATTCACCAGCCGCAGGTTCAGTCCGGGCCTTTTCAGGAGTTCCCTCACCGCCTCGCCGCGATGCGCTGGCGCGTTGTCCCAGATCACGTTCAGCCGACCTCCGTGCTTCTCCCGCAATTGCTCCAGGAAGGCTGCCGACGTTTCGCTGTTGCTGTTTCCCTCCAACTCCATCCACTCCACCTTCCCCGTCTCCAAGCACACCGCCGAATAGTAGCTAGCCTTCTCGCCGTACCTCGGGCTGGTCGAGTCTACCAAGGCCGGCTCTCCCCTCAGCACCCACTTGCCCCGCAACTCGGCGTCCGCCCGGAAGTGGGCCTCGTCGGCGAAGAATATCTTCTCCCCGTTCTCCTGCGCCTCCTCCACCAAGGAAGCGTACTCTGCCACAAAGGCCTCCCGCCTTTCCACATCAGCCTTGAGCAGGCGTTTCTTGGGCCGCTTGAAGGCGAATCCCAAGCGGTGCAGGTAGTTCAGGCAACTGCTGCGGCTCAAGCTGACGCCGAAGCACTCCAGGACAAACTGACACACCGCCCTCCAGTTCCAGTTGGCCAAGCCAATGCCCGATGCGCCAGGAGGTTCCTGCACCGCCGCCTTCAACTCCTCCCGCTGCGCCTGGCCAAGGGCGGGGGGGACCCTCCGGACTGCTCGAAAATCAAAGCCGCCGGGCCGCCCTGGCCGAAGGCGGCAAGCCACTTCCCTATGGTATGAGAATCCCTACGCAGGGCCACGGCAGTGTCCGCGGCACTCCAGCCCTGGGACAGGAGCCAGATGGCGTGCCATCGCTCCCGCTCCCGGGGTGTCGGCGCCAGAATCAGCCGCTGGTGCACACCCGGCGCGTCCATTTCCCACTGTTCCAGGAACCGGTCGATCTCTCCCATGCCCAGCACCATCCCACTCCTGCTTCCCGCGTCGCACCTGCGACTCCCCCGATTCTACCGGACGCTCCTGCACGTTTCACCTTGGCTTTGGTTTAGTCCTCTTGCCGAAGGCCAGGTATTAATTTCCGTACCTCCAATAGCTGCCGCGAGCCTTGCCGTTTACTCGGCTATGCGCAAGCAGGGAATCACGAAGGCCGAGATGGCCGAGCAGTTGAAATTCAGCGAAGACGCCGTTGGCAAACTGCTCGACCCAAGGTACCGCACCCATGTGAGCCAAATAGAGAAGGCGCTCAAGGTTGTGGGTCGTTCACTCATAGTCGAGGATAGGGAAGCGGTCTATACCGCAATTACGCCTCCTCCTGCAGGAAACCCGCAATCGCCTCGTAGGTAGCGTCGGGTAGCTCCTCGGCCAGAAAGTGACCGGCGGGCAGGGAGAATCCCCGCAAGTTGGTCGCGTACTCGCTCCAGACCTCCAACACGTTTTGGGTGCGGCCCACGTATCCGGTCTCACTCCATAGCGCCAGCATTGGACAGGTGACTTTATTATCGAAGTCCGCCTCGTCATGCACCAGGTCGATGCTCGCGCCCGCCCGGTAGTCCTCGCAGGTCGCGTGGATAGTCCCCGGATCGCAGAAACACCGCACGTACTCTTCCACGGCTTCGGCAGGAAAGATGGTCTCGGCGTTGGCTCCGCGAGTGAACCGTGTGCGTATAAAGTAGTCCGCCGCGCCCCCTATCATTCTTTCCGGGAAGTCGTAGGGTTGGATGAGGAAGAACCAGTGGTAGGTGTTGGTGGCCATCTCCTTGTTCACGATCTGGAACATCTTGTGAGTGGGGATGATGTCCAGCGTCGCGAGTTTCAGCACTCTATCCGAGTGGTCCTTGGTGAGCCGGTGTGAGACCCGCGCTCCCCGGTCATGGCCGACCAGCAAGAACGTGTCGAAACCCAGTTGGGTCATCACTTCCGCCTGGTCCCGCGCCATCTCCCGCTTGGAATAGATAAGATGCTCGGGGTCTCCGTGGGGCTTGCTGCTATCCCCGTATCCCCGCAGGTCTGGAGCAACCACGGTGAAGTCCTCCGCCAGCCTGGGCGCGATCTTGTGCCACATTACGTGTGACTGAGGGTATCCGTGGAGCATGAGCAGGGGAGGCCCTGACCCTCCCTTTACCAGGTTGATGGTTGCGCCGCTGGTCTCGATCTGAAGCTCGTCGAACCCTTCGAACATCGTGTGGCCTCCTAACGGTTTCGTCTCCGCTCTTCTGACATCGCCCGGTCGATGCCGAATATATATAATGACCCCACTACATGCAATATGAAACGGGGTAAACCCATGACACCTGTTGATAATTTTGGAGTCCTATTGCCGACCAGGGGCGTGCTGGTGTATGCCGGGGGCGGAGGGCCAAGGACCGAACTGGTCTGGCAGATGGCCGAGACCGCGGAACGGGCCGGGTATGACTCTGTCTGGGTCGGCGATAGTATTACGTCCAAGCCCAGGCTGGAGCCCCTGACCGCGATGGCGGCCATCGCAGCCCGCACTCAACGGGTCAAAATCGGGACCGCCATCTTGCTCAACGCGCTGCGTCACCCCGTACACCTGGCCCACGCCGCCGCGACCATAGACAACATCTCCGCCGGCCGTACGCTTCTGGGCGTAGGCGCGGGCCGCAGCAACAACCAGATGTTCGTCAACGAGCACGATGCCGTTGGAGTCCCCATTCAGGAGAGGGCTTCCAGGATGGAGGAGAGCATCAACGTACTGCGGGCCTTGTGGACCGGCGAGAGCGTGTCGTCCGAGGGAGAATTTTACCCGCTGAACGACGTGACCCTGGAACCTCGCCCCGTACAAGAGTCAATTCCCATCTGGATATCAAGCAACTGGGTAAGACGAGGCTTGAACCGGGTGGCCGAGCTCGGCGACGCCTGGATAACCAACGTGCCGTCGGTTGAGCTGTTTCAGCAGTGCTGGGAGAGGATCGAAGACCGGGCCGGGAAAGTTGCCAAAGACCCTGAGAAGATCGGCCGGTGCCTCTACATCTCCGTGAACCTGAATGAAGAAACCGAAGCGCTGTCGGAAGGCGACAAGTTTATGCAAGCCTACTACAGCGTGCCCTACGACATTATCAGCAAGCAGTTGTTATGCGTATTCGGCCCGCCGGAGAAATGTATCGAGGCCATCCAGAACTACAAAGAGGCCGGGGCGGATTACTTCATAGTCAGGTTCGCTTCGCCGCGCCAGATGGAACAGATGGCCCGGTTCACCGATGAAGTGCTCCCGTCGGTCCGCTGAACTATCCAGCGGCCTAGGCAAACCCCTGGTCCCGGAGCGAGTCCGACATCTCTTGGTCCGCTTCCGCCAATTCCATCTCGTCCGCGAACAGGTAGACCAGGGACCGCTGGGCGTAGTAGCGTGCGCCTTGGGGGTTTAGCTCGATTGCCCGGGACAAGTCGGATAGGGCCTGCTCGTAATGCCCCACTTCGTAGAAAGAGAATCCCCGGTCGTAATAGGCGTCCGCGAATCCATCGTCCAGCTCGATGGCCCGGTTGTAGTCCGCTATTGCCTTCTCGTAATTTCCGTGGCGGCTGTAGATGTTGCCCCGGTCGTGGAACCCGGCGGCGTCCACGGGTTCCTCCGGCAGTCCGGAGACGGTTCACTGAATCCCCTCCAACCCGTTCGTAGGGTTTAATAATACCCTACCGTCATGATCGGCGTGGGGAATCCCCAGCAGCCACCTTGCGCGATCCTGAAGCCCGGGGCATACTGGGCAAAACGTCGGAAATTATGATCCATCCCGCGATTCATCCATTAAGGCGGTCACTGTATGGACAAGGCTGATATTCCATTCCTGCCCGTAACCCGACTGTCGGAACTAATCAAGGACCGCGCCGTATCTCCGGTTGAGGTGGCCGAGTCATATCTCGACCGCATCAACCTTCTGAACGATAGGCTCTACGCCTACCTGACAGTCTGCCGAGACGAGGCTCTGCAGGCCGCACGGGAATCGGAACAGGTCCTAGACAGGGGTGAAAACCTTGGGCCGCTGCACGGCGTTCCCTTCGCCGTGAAAGACCAGCTAAACACCAATGGGATCCGCACCACGTCGGGCACGCCCATCTTCAACGATTTTGTCCCAGACTACGACGCGACCGTGATCGCAAAGCTAAAGGCGGCCGGAGCGATTCTGCTGGGCAAGCTCAACATGACCGAGTTTGGCACAACCAGCCTCTCCCACGCCTTCGACACCGCCCGCAACCCCTGGGACCCGGACCGCTTCACCGGAGGTTCCAGCAGCGGTTCCGGCGGTGCGACAGCCGCCTTCATGTGCGCCACTTCCCTGGGCGAGGACACCGGCGGCTCAGTCCGCGGCCCGGCTGCCTGGTGCGGGTTGGTCGGTCTAAGGCCGTCCTGGGGCCGGGTAAGCCGTTACGGTCTGAGGCCGGGTATGTGGTCCATGGACACCATTGGGCCGCTGTCCCGGTCGGTCGAGGACTGCGCCATCACCCTTCAGGCCATCGCCGGGCATGACCCCAACGACCCCTACACCTGGGACGCGCCGGTCCCCGACTACCGCGCCAATCTCAACCCAGATCTGTCGGGCAAAAGGATCGGCCTGGTGCGGGAGATGCTCTATACCGACCTGGTGGACCCCGAAGTCCGCGACGCCGTAGTCCAGGCCGCCAACGCTCTGGCCGAGCTGGGTGCGAACGTAGAAGAGGTCTCCATTCCGCTGACCACCGCCGCCAACACCATCTCAAGCGTGCTCAGAGTCGAAGCGCCGACCAACAACCGGGACTTGATCCGGAACCGTATCTCCGAGATCAACCACGATAACCGCATCTCCTACCTGACCTGGAGTCTCACCCCCGCGCTGGCATATTACAAGGCCCTCAAGCTGCGGGCGCTTTTGAGGCAGAATATCCTGGACACCCTCTCCGGCTACGATGCGCTGGTGATGCCGACCATGGGGACCGCGGCTCCCAAGGTAGAACCGGACCCAATCATCGACAACAAGGAAAATAGCAACCGCAACCGCTCCGGTATGACCACGTCGTTCAGCCTAGCCAGTTCCCCCGCACTGAGCATCAACTGCGGGTTCACCTCTGAGGGTCTGCCCATCGGGTTCCAAATCGGCGGGAAGCCATTCGACGAACAGACAGTCTTCAACGTAGCCTACGCCTATGAGCAGGCCACAGACTGGCACACCCGGAGGCCGTCCCTCTAGGCCAGCAACGGGACCCAAGGACACGGAAACCGAATAATATAACCAGGACACTCACGATGATTAAGCATTTTGGCAGTCTATACGCAGGACATGTTGACCTTGGCGACATCGGGCTCGAAGCCACTCCGGTCAACGACCGTTGGTTCGAAAACGATCATCTGGTAACCATCTTCGACCGCACCGAACAGTTGGTCACAACCATGGACCGGCTGGGCTATCATAGCTTTTGGGCTGCGGAACACCATTTCCAGCGCGAGGGCAACGAAGTCATCCCCAACCTGATAATGCTTTACGTCCACCTGGCACATCTGACCAAGCGGCTCAAGTTTGGTTGCGGCTTCAACATTAACCCCATGTGGCACCCCCTCCGGTTGGCCGAGGACTTCGCCACAGCCGACATCCTCACCAATGGCCGGGTGATCTTCGGAGTCGGACGAGGTTATCATTCCCGTGAGGTCGACACCTTCGGCGCGCCCAGCACCAACACAGACAGCGACGCCAACCGGGAGCTGTTTGAGGAACAGGTGGAGATAATCCTGAAGGCGTTCAACGAGCGGTCATTCTCCCATGAGGGCAGGTTCTACAAGCTCCCCCCTGACGTTCCCTACCGTGGCTATGAGCTAGAGGAGTTGACCCTGGTCCCACGCCCAAGGAACCTGCCGGTGGAGATCTGGCAGCCAATGGTCAGCGCCAGCCAGAGGGCAATGGACTTCATGGCCAGTCATGACATTCAGGCCATCATCGGCGGAGGCGCGGTTACCGGCGGGGCCTCAGAGGAGGTCATCAAGCGGTGGACCGACGCGCTGGCCCGCCACGGCCGGGAGGTCGAATTGGGAGGCCGTCTCGTAATCGGCCTGTCGACTTTCATCGCCGACAGCGAGCAGGAGGCTATCGAGCAGGCCAGGGCCTATCTGGAAGAGGACATGAAGATGTTCGCCCCCCTGGGCTTCTTCCGGGACCTGACTCCAGACCAGATCATCGCCCTGGGCGACCCCAAACGCGCCCGTTACGCCGGTCTTCCCACTATGGAGGACTTCGTAGCCTCCAGCGCCTGGCTATGCGGCACCGCGGAGACGGTCACCGAGCGGATCATGGAGATCCAGGAGAAATACCCCGGCCTGGAGTACATGCACGTGGGCTGCAACCGGATGGGTGCGCCCTTGAGCGTCATGCTGGAGCAGTTGGAGCGCTTCGCCGAGGGCGTCATGCCCCACTTTAAAGTGGAGAAACCCACCGCCTCCGGCCATTAGGTCAATGGCCATTCGGTCGTCCCAACCTGCAGGCTTCGCAAGGCGCAGTGGCAACCCTCAGGGTTATTGTGGTTGCTTTGGTAATGCCGGAACGCCGACCACGGATTTCAGGCACACGGTGCAGGCGGCCCAGGGACCGTAGAGTCAATGACAACTCGACGAATGAAAGTAACCTTGCCGCCTGAAGTGCTGCGGTGGGCGCGGGAGCGGGCCAGTCTAGACCCGGACGAACTTGCGGCGAAAATGCAGGTCAAGCCGGAGCGCGTGGTGGAATGGGAACGTTCCGGCAGTATCAGCATGGCCCAGGTCCGCAAGCTCGCCCGTCATACATATACGCCCGAGGGGAACCTCTTCCTGGATGAGCCACCGGACGACAGTTTGCCAATAGCCGACTTCCGAACACCCGGAGACCACCCTTTGCACCGTCCCAGCCCCAACTTTCTGGAAACTGTCTATTCCATGCAGCGTCGTCAGTTATGGATGCGCGAGGAATTGCAGCTGGACGAATCTGCCCCGCTTGAATTCGTAGGCGCGTTCAACAACAGTACGGACTCTGAAGAAGTTGCCAGCGGTATCAGGGAAGTCCTGGCTCTCGAATCCGCTTGGGCTTCCCGTGATCCAACCTGGGCATCTGCCCTGCGGTTCCTCAGAAACCGCCTAGAAGAAGCCGGGGTATTGGTATTCATCAATGGGATCGTTGGCAACAATACTCACCGGAAGCTGGACCCGGACGAGTTTCGTGGCTTCGCGTTGATTGACAACTACGCACCGCTGATTTTTGTCAACAACGCCGACTACACTTCGGCCCAAATGTTCACCCTTGCCCACGAGTTGGCTCATGTTTTCGTTGGGCTGGAGGGCGTATCCAATTTTGAGGCATACCTCCCTTACCCACACTCTGACGAACAATTCTGTAACAGAGTGGCAGCCGAGTTCCTGGTTTCGCGCGAAGACATAGGGGAATTCTGGGAAACCTTACAAGGCGATGCCGAGCCATACCAGAAGATTGCTCGAGAGTTCAAGGTCAGTGTAATAGTTGCAGCGAGAAGGGCATTAGACCTTGATTTGATAGACCGCACAACTTATTTCGATTTCTATGACAAATATCTCACTGACGAGCGCCGCAGAAAAGATAACAGCCCGAGAGGAGGCGACTTTTGGAACAATCAAAACGTGAGACTTGGCCGACGCTTCGGGGGCGCAGTCGCTCGCTCCGTCAAGGAAGGCCGAACACTTTACAGAGAAGCCTACTCGCTCACCGGACTTAATGGCAAGACTTTTGACCGTTTTCTTGATTGGGCAGGCGAGTCTGTATGACCGGCAAATCAGGGCGAATCTTTGTCCTCGACGCCAATGTATTTATAGAGGCGCACCAGCGTTACTACAAGTCCAGTATATGCCCCGGATTCTGGAACTGCCTGGCATATTATTGCCCTGAGCATCGGTTAGTCAGCATTGACCGGGTGCGAGACGAACTCGTTGGGCGTGGCGATGAGCTATCAGATTGGGTGAGGGGCACCCCGGGAGAATTGTTCGTATCGTCCCTGGAACCGCCCGCCGTTGCGGAATATCGGGCGGTCATGCAATGGATATACGCCAACGAACAATTTTACCGGACGGCGCAGGACGAATTTTCCAGGGGCGCTGACGGCTGGCTTGCAGCATATTCCAGAGTTCATAACGGGATACTCGTTACCCATGAGGGACGACATCCAGACGCACGGAGCAGGGTTCCCTTGCCCAACGTCTGCCAGCAGTTCGGCGTCGATTGTGACATTAATACCTTCGATATGCTGGCCGAGCTTGATGTCCATTTCAACTGGTCGGCCCCAATTTAGAATCAAGGCTGACTCACGGCGCCGCACGGTTTGCCGTTGCATGCATCAATCCAGAAAGCTGGAACAGCACGTCGATTCGCTTACTCATGGCAGCCTTGGCCCGTGTCTGACTTGACATAGATCAAGATCGGCACGGGCCGAGAATGGCCGACATGTTCTTAGCTGGATTCCCTGAGTAAACTCCCAGGAAGATGCGACCCGTCCAACCAGCAACAAGCTTCGGCGCCTAGGCGGGAACCGCCAGCACCGCGGCGATTTCGCTGAACTCCCTGGAGAGCTTGTTCCACGAATCTCCGCCATCGCTGCTCTGGAACAGATGTCCGTACCGGCTGCCCGCGTAGGCGGCCTGCGTGTCGAAGGGCGGGATATCCACCACCCACATGGCGCTGTTGGGCGGAGTGGACAGGGACATCTGGTCCCAGGTCTGTCCGGCGTCCCTGGACTTCATCACCGTTCCGGTCTGCCCCGGCGTGGTGTCTCCGATGGTGATGAGAATGGTCTCAGGGTTGTCCGGCTGGACAATGATTCCCCTGGGGTAAGTGTAGGGGAACACTTCCCTGATCCCGACCTGCCTCCAGTTCGCCCCCTCGTCGGTGCTCGTCCATACGTCGTTGTTGACCACCACGACCACCGTCTGCGGCGGTCCGGCGGTGACTGCCACGTTGTGGACGTCCAGGTTGGGAATGTCTGTCCCAGCTTTTTCCCACGTATCGCCGCCGTCGGCGCTGTGGCGCAATCCGTCGACCTCGATGCCCAGCCAGATGCTCTGTGGATTCGTCGGGTCGATGGCAATCGCCGTGGGAAGAGGATGCCCTATCGGACAGTCCCTGGCTACCTCCACCGGCCGCTGCGCCCAGGTCTTGCCTCCATCGGTGGACTTGTAAAACTCCACCGGATTGGGAGTTCCCGTCGCCGCGTACATCAGATCAGGGTTGCCCGAGTCAATTGAGATCACAAATACGGGCTTGCCTTCCAAAGCGCCTGGGACGGGTGACCAATTCTGCCCGGAATCGTCGCTTCGGTATAACCCCCTGTCGGTGCCTCCGAAGACTACTTCCGGCCTGCTGGGGTGGTTCTGCAGTGACCGGACCATCGCGTTTTGGTAAATGCCCTGGTTCACTCCGGCCCTCTGCCAAGTCTCTCCCCCGTCGGGGCTGCGCATGATCCCCTGACCCACTGTGCCCACTAGAATGCTCGTTCCTGCCATATCCCTCACCTGCCTTTTCGTTTAATGGATGTTAATTCCACCGCGCTTGCAATGCAACTTCGCTGTAGTTTCTTCCCAGGAAGATTGCGAAGTCTTTCCACACTGTAGAATATGCCTCCAACCGTGGATTCCCGCTGTCTCAAAGCGGGACGGCGACAATCGAACAACTTTGCAATCGTCCTGTGTTTCTTCCTGTACAAGGATTATCCGTCAAATTAAACTAAAGCACACAGTAATTAGGAGTTTCTTATGACCCAACCGGCGACTTACCAGGTGGCTAGCCGTACTCTGCTCGACCAGGCTAATCAGGAATTGGCCCAGGGGGATCCACGGCAAGCCTCGGAGAAGGGTTGGGGCGCGGCGGCGCAGATGGTCAAGGCCGTGGCCGAGCAACGCGGCTGGCAGCATCACAGTCATTTCCTGCTATGCCAAATCGTGAGAACCATCGTAGAAGAAACGGGAGACCTCCAGGTGTTTAACCTGTTCCACGTAGCGGGCCAGTTGCACACCAATTTCTATGAGAATTGGGATACGGCCGAAGGCGTAGCGTCCGGGCTAGGTGACGTGTCCATATTTCTGGATAAGCTGGAGCCATTGCTCGTCTAAAATAGCCGACTGCCTACCTCACAAACTCCGCTGCCCTCTCTGCGATCATAATGACAGTGGCGTTGGTGTTCGCCCTCGGAATATCCGGCATGATCGAGGCGTCGATCACCCACAGGTTCTCCACGCCGCGTACCCGGCAATGCGAGTCCACCACTGCCAGATTGTCAGAATCAGGACCCATCTTACAGGTGCCGCACGTATGGCCCGCGATCCCCACGCTGCGGTGTAACCATGCGTCCAGGTCCGCGTCGGACGCTAAGTCAACGTCCGAGGGGGCAATCCGTTCCGCTACTATGCCTTCAAAGGCCCGGTCCTTAAAGAGTTGGACGCATAGCCGGACCGATTCCCGCAGCCGTTGCAGGTCCCAGGGATCGGATAATGACCGGTAGTCCAAAATCGGTTGCGCCGTGGGATCCGCGGATGCCAGACGCAGTTGGCCAACGCTCAATGGCAGCTCCAACCGGCAACCGACCCGTATCTCGTCGGCCTCATGTCCCAGCGGACCAGAAGTAAGCGGCTGGACCTGGATATCGTTCCTTGTGTCCGAGTCAGGCGCAGCAAACCTCAGGGCAACCTGGTTTCTGGGTGAGTCCGATTCCAACGCGTAGCCATCCTCGGGACGGAACCGCAGAGACACAGATGGATGGTTCTTCATGTTTTGCCCGACGCCGGGGGAGTCCAGGAGCGTGCCGATCCCCAGGGGTCCGAGATGATCAGAAGGGCCTATGCCGGACAGCATCATGAGTTGTGGCGACGCCACCGCGCCCGCGCTCAGGATGATGTCTTGCCCTTCCACCGTAAAGGTCTCTTCCCCACTCTCGACTACTATCGCAACGGCCCGGTTGCCCTCGAATAGTATGCGTCTGGCGGAGACTCCAGGCTTGATCGTGAGGTTGAGCCGGTGGCGGCAGGGGTCTAGGTAGCCTAGGGCCGTGCTGTAACGGATGCCTTCGTGGTTGTTCAGAGGAACGGGGCCCACGCCGCCGGATTCGGGATTGTTCATGTCCTCATCGTCGGGAAACCCGGCGGAACGACAGGCCTGGTAAAAGGCTGAATGAAGCGGCAGCCATGAGTCCCGCAAGTGGCGGCGCACCGGAATCGGACCATCTGAGCCGTGGAAATCGTCCCTAAAATTGGCGTCCGCCTCCAACTTCCTGAAATGCGGCAAGACGTCCAGGAAGCCCCAACCATCGTTGCCTCTCGCAGCCCAGTTATCGTAGTCCTCCGGGACTCCCCTCAGAAATATCTGATGGTTGATGGCGCTGGTGCCGCCCACCACCTTTCCCCGGGCGACCGCCAATCCGTCCGGACCCAGAATGCTGGACCTACCCACGAAAGACCAGTTGTGCGCCGCCCCGGCTTCAGACGCCGCCTGGTTGGCGTCGTGTTTAAGCTCATAAGGCAAGCGCTCGAAGCTGGGGTAATCGGGCCCGGCCTCCAGCAACAGGACCGACCGCCCAGGGTCCTCAGACAACCGGGAGGCCAACACGCACCCCGCCGAACCCGCTCCAATGATGATTGCGTCGTATCGCATGGTCTCTTCCCTCTCCAACCGTGTCCCTCGCCGGGGTCCGCCCTAGTCCAATTGGCGGACCCTGCGGAAGATCAGAAAGAAGCATATCGCCGTACCCAGACTTATGGAAGCCACCAGGGTTAGGGCGCCGGACACCGTGTAAAAGTCCATGAGCAATCCAATGAGAAAGATTCCCACCGGACCCAACCCATGTTCCAGCATGTATATGCTGGTGACACGGCCACGCAGATTGTCCGAGACCATCGCCTGGACCAGCGTCTGATTACTAACGATGAAGCTGGTCTGACACAGCCCCAGCACCACCATCATACACAGCGAGAGCAACAACCAATGGGACTGGGACAGGGTGAGAATAGCGGCGGAACCCACAATCAGGGAGATCAGAGCCAGCTTCCCTTTCTTGATGCCAAACCCCAACGAGGCTATCAGGAACGTTGTGGTGACGCCTCCAACACCCTGGGCCGCCATAAGATACCCACCCACGTTGGCCTCGGAGTTCAGCACCTCTCCGGCGTAGGCAGGCAACAACGCGGGCAGGGGAATGAAGCAGAACGTAAGGATGAAGCTCATGATAATAAGGTGCAGAATGATCCGGTTCTCCGTCCAGATGTAGACGAACCCCTCTTTCAGGTTGGTCAAGACGGAGTCTCGGTGGGCGGTAGACTCGCGGCGGTACGGCGTCCGCATGGGTATGAGCAGTATTGCAGTGACCAGGTAGGCCGCACCCTCAACGTAGAAGTTCCAGGTAACTCCCACCGTGGTTATCAATAGACCGCCCAGCATACCGCCTATGAGCCGGTTAACGGTGACGGTCATGGCGTTGAGAGCCATGGCGTTGCCCAGGTCTCCGGGCGGCACTGTATTGACAATCAGAGATTGGCGGGCGGGCATGATGAAAGCAAAGCAGATAGCGGAAACACCCGCATAGGCAAAGACATGCCAGACCTGGACGACGGCAGTGGCCACCATGACGGCGAACGCTATGGCCACCCCGGCCAGGAAGAACTGAAAGACAATGACCACCTTACGCCGGTCCATCCGGTCGGCGACCACACCGGCCCACGGCCCAATGATCAGTGTGGGGAATCCCCTCAGCCCCGCGGCGGTCCCGGAGAGCAGGGCAGACTCGGTAAGGTCCCAGACCAACCAACTGAGGGTAATCATCTGCAACCAAAGGGCCATATGGTCGAAGATGTTGCCAACCCAGAGGAGTCTAAAGTCCTTGCTCTTAAGCGACGTGAAGGTCTGGACGCGTGCGCGGCGCGGCGCGGCCGCCGGGCGCTGCGGTGGAGCCTGTTGCGGAGCCTCCTCCCCCTGTGCCCGGTCTAAGCGCATCTCTGGATGCCGCTCATATAACTCCTTATCTCAGTCGTGATATCAGTCCTGGTCCCGGTTGGAAATAACGGCGCATAAATGCCGATGGGGCCCCGATCGGCCCCATCTTCACTGGGCGCGGTCCCGGTCAGAGAATCCTAGTGGCCGTTGGAGAGTCCCAGATCCTCCAGGATGGCGGGGATGCCCTTCTTCTCGTCTTCCGTTAGAGGGCGGAGCGGCCTGGAAACGGTGTCATTGTCCAACACGCCCATCATCTTCAACGCCGACTTCATAGCCGCGAAGCTCGCCGCATTCGCCCCGCCTCCCTTGGCCAACGTGGCGATCTTTCCCGCAATCAATAGCTTGGCATTGCACTCCCGTACCGTGGCGGCGTCGCCAGCCTCTCCCGCTTCCCACCCACGGGCGGAAGCATTGGCGGCCAGGTTTGCCAAACCGGGGATTACTCCGTCGACTCCCACGCCGCCGGCAACGGTGATCCGGAACACCGTGCCGAGGAATCGCATCAGCTTCAAGTCTCCCTGTTCGCACAGGATGTTAAGTTCCGCAAGCAACTCCCCGGCCCCGGAGCTGTCCTTGATCCCGACCACCGCGCCTTCGCTGGCCAAGGTGGCGACGGTGCTCGGCGCGACAGCCGTCTTGACCGTCGACGGTATGTTATACACCCACAGGGGCACGCCGGAACGGTCACTGATGTATCGGTAGTGGTCCAACAATTCGTCCTGGGCGTTGGGATAGTAGTAAGGAGGCGTCACGGCCACGCCGTCCAGACCCATCTCCTGGACTGCCAGGGCCATGTTAAGTGATAGCTGGGTGCTCGCGCAGGAGACGTTGCCGATGATGGGCACGCGCCCCGCAACTTCGTCGACCACGGTCTCGATGCTGATCAGCCGTTGCTCGTCGGGCAGATTGGCGAACTCCCCGGTGGTCCCGGATACCCAGATGCCGTGAGCGCCGCTGTCGATCAGGTAATTGACCAGACGCCTCAGAGATGGGACGTCCACGGTCTCGTCATTGTTTAGAGGGGTCAGGATGGGGACTATCACTCCCCGGATTTCCTTGTCAGCCATGTCTATTCATACCTCTACTAGTAAGTCTAGGAGGATTGTCTCACCACCGGCTAGAAGTGGCAAAGACTAGGCCTTCAGGTGGCCTTCCACGAACTGACACCAATGGTCTACCGACTCGGGCGAAGACTTGCCGTGAGGTCCAGGGTAGCAGATCATCCGCTTGTCCTCTGACCCCAATAGGTCGAACAGGTCACATTGGGACTCCCTGGAAAACAGCTCGTCATCCCACTGCATGTGGAACAGCAACGGGACCTTCACGTTGGGCGCGTCGCTCTTGAACCTATCCCCAAGGGCGTCGTTGCCGTCAGCCTCGGCCCGTCGCTTCAAGGCGTTCTTACCTAGGGCGGCGCAGCACAGCTTGTCACCCGCGGCGGCGACGAAGGGCAAACCGAAGCGTGTCCCCATGGAGAATCCCATGTACGCAGCCCGGTCAGCGTTGATCGTGTCCATCTCAGAGAAACAGGCCAGCGTGGACAGCCAATCGTCGACCATGCCGTCTATGACGTTGTCGAAACCCCTCTCCGCGTATAGATCAGATAGTTCTGGCCCTTGCCGGTCTCCATGGGCCGGGCCGTCAATGGCCACCATCGCGAATTGGGAAACGCTGGCCAGTCTCCGCCCAAGCATCAGCGACCTCGAGACCCTCTTGTGCCCGCTGCCGCCGTGGCCGAAGAGCACCAGGGGCAAGGGCTTCTCCACTTCCTCGGGCGTCCACACTATTCCGGGTATCGGCCCGTTCCCCGCGTCGATCACAAACTCCCGTTCGGTTATCTGGCCTTCCACTAGAGGACCGCCAACCCAATCTAAATTTGCCATCTCGTCACCTGTGCAAGTTTGATTTGGGACCCGTATTCGTTTAGCTAGGTAGTCCCCCGAAAGCGTCCTCCAGGGTAATCACCGGATATATGGCCGCGGTGTTCCAGACCGCCAACCCCAGGTCTACAAGAGCGCTGTCTGCTGAGTGAGCGTCGGGGGCATCCAGCACCAGAAAAGTCTGGTGCGAAGACTTGCCGACCCAACCGCCCTTATAACTGCATCCATAACTCTGGAGCACCTCGGTCATGGTGGACGCCATCAAGAGGGCCCGGTCTCGGATTTCGACTGCCACACCAGGGCATTGCTGGGGGCTGTGACTCAGCGAAACCATGTACAGCATGGGTCTCACACCTCGACGCGTTTTTCTCAAGGGCCGGGCTGAATTATATACCACCGAGTTCAGGAATGCGGTTCAACCTCCCATCCAACCCAGGGTCTTTCGGCAATTGGCCGCAGCAGGCAGCCTCCATATTCCCCCACTCCGTTATTCGGGCGAAAGCGGGAACCCAGAAGCATTCCGCCTTAAGAGCATAACCCGGTGCGCGAATTCCTGGACTCCGGCTCAAGACCGGGACGGTTGCGGCGGAGGCGCTTGTATCCCCGCAGTTGCGCACCCCATGTCCGTTGTCTACGCCCGATTGACACGCCAAACGAGTCCCACTAAATTAGCTGACATAGGCGGCACATTGGCCGCGAGAGAACACCAGTGATTGACAGCCTGATTTTCGACTTCGACGGAATCATCATCGACACCGAAACCCCGGACTTCTTGACCTGGGAAGAGACCTTTCAGGGGTACGGTGTAGAACTAGACCGATCATGGTGGACCCAGTTCATCGGCGGGAGCAGCCGCCGCATGGAGATTTGCACCCTGCTGGAGGACCTGGTGGGGCGAGCCGTGGACTGCCCAGACTTGATCGCGAGCAGACGGCGGCGTTACGTAGAGGTAGTCGAGTCCAACCCCCTATTGCCAGGTGTCTTGGAATACCTGGGGTCGGCTAAGGACCTAGGGTTGAAGTTGGCAATCGCGTCCAGCTCCGGGCACGACTGGGTCGATGGACACCTGGAGCGCCGGGGCCTGTCTCATTACTTCGACTCGGTCAATTGCGCCGACGACGTGGCCCGGGTCAAGCCCGACCCGGAACTCTACCTGTTGGCGGCCGCCAACCTCGGCACCGTGCCGGGCAACGCCGTGGTCATCGAAGATTCGGCCAACGGCGTCACCGCCGCCAAGAGCGCAGGTGCTTTTTGCGTCGCCGTCCCCAATCCAATGACCCGGGACCTACCGATCGGCCATGCCGACTTGCGGCTCGACGCGCTTTCCGATATAACCCTGCCCGCGCTGCTCGCCAGGGCAAACCGAAGCTGAAGGAGACTGAGCCATGTGCGGACGCTTTACCCTGGTTACCAACATGGACGAGTTACAATCCAGGTTCGGATTTGAGGCGCGGGACATGGAACATCAACCCCGGTACAACATCGCCCCTAGCCAGCAAGTGCTTACCGTTGTAAACGACGGTCAACCACGGCCCGAGACCATGCGCTGGGGGCTCATCCCGTTCTGGGCACAGGACCCCAAGATCGGTTACCGGATGATCAACGCCGTTGGCGAAACCGCCGCCGCCAAGCCGGCGTTCCGGGCGGCGTTCAAGCGGCGGCGTTGCCTGGTCCTCGCCGATGGGTTCTTCGAATGGCGCAAAGAAGGGAAATCGAAGATCCCGACCTACATATTCTTGAGATCCCGTGAACCCTTCGCCTTCGCCGGGCTATGGGAGACGTGGAAGTCGCCGGAGGGGGAGACCATCCGGTCATGCAGCATCGTCACGACGAAGCCCAACGACTTCATCGCCCCGATTCACAACCGTATGCCGGTGATCCTCTCCCAGGAGACCGAACCGCTGTGGTTGGACCCAATGACTGAGGAGACGGACACCCTCACGCCGCTGCTGACCCCGTCGCCCGCCGAGTGGCTGGACTCATATGTGGTCTCCAGCGTGGTCAACTCCCCCAAGAATTCAGGTCGGGAGTGTATCGAACCCGCTACCACACTGGAAACCACCCTGCGGCTGTTTTAGGTTGCGTCCTCCTAATGGAAGGTCTGCACGTTGAGAAACACAAAGCCCCTGCCAAAATAGCAGGGGCACCACCTCTGCGGAGAGCCGGAC
This sequence comes from Dehalococcoidia bacterium, assembly GCA_965197545.1. Lineage (GTDB taxonomy): Bacteria > Chloroflexota > Dehalococcoidia > Lucifugimonadales > UBA3495 > CATOSP01. Next base: position 23,098 of record CBDANJ010000007.1, on the reverse strand, counting down.
AGCTGTGCAAAACGAATCAAAATGCTGCCTGATTGCCGCCGTGATCGTAAGCCCACAGGGGTCAAGTGTTGTGCAGCAAACGCTCCATCCTGTCCACGAAATTCGATGCGTCTTGCAGCCGCCGTGAAACGCCTGCCCGGTCCAGTGTGTCCTCGTAAAAGTTGCCGTGCAGTGTGCGGACGGAGTCGAAAAGTCTTTCCGTATGGATAGTCCCGGTTTCCCGTGAAAACGCCTCCGCAGCGAAGAGGATGGACCGATGGCTCCGGTGTTCCATGCCCCTTTGGTCGGCCACGGCCTTGACCATCTGCGCTGCCGCACCCCAGCCTTTCTCCGAGGCCTGGGTCAGGTCTCCGGCTTCCAGTTCCTGGAACGCCTTGGCCAAGTATTCCCGGCTTCGTTCCCGGTAGGTCTGCGTCTGCTGCACTTAATGCCCTCCTTAGAACTTAGTGAAGAACTCCGGGCTAGAGTGCATTGGACCCGCCGCCGCGTCCTAAACCAGCCGCAAGCTCGTTTAGGACGATGCCCTAACGTAGTCTCCTGTGGCGGGACTGTCAGCGTTGCCGGGGATTGTTCGCCCATTCAATCAACTATGCAGTCGGCCGCCATGGCAATGACCAACCCCCCCTACGGGAGTAAGAAAATCACACAACCGATACCGGCGAGACGACTCTCTTTGCGTTCTTTCTCACGCCGCTGCCGCGCTATGTCCGGCAGGGTTGTTAAGGCTTGTTCCCCCAGCCATCCACAGTGCTGCAAGAGATAGCTTACAGTTTCCAATTCTTTTGGGTTATTGAGGGCCTTCAGTAGGGAGTCCCATATTTCTACTTGAGCTTCCACCATTTCCTGGAAAATATTGTAAATTGGCTGGTAGATACCCCTGTCTACATTCCTGACTCGCGCAAGTGAGATAGCCCCCAACGCAGTGATCCGCCTTTCCGACGCTATACGCTTTAACTCAAGCAGGCCCCCATCACCGAATCCCGATTCTGAGAGGCTCCGAAACCGGTCATGGAGCGTAGCCCATTGGTGAATAAGGGTAGTCGCCGTTTCAGTAAGGATTTCGTCGTCTCAGGGAGTGAGGATTTCGTCGTCGGGGTAGTAATCCATCTGCTCCAGTTGGTCCTTTTGCTCCCGCGAAGCCAATTCCGCGGCCATGTCACCAACTTCGCCAACATCCTGGGCCCAGCGATTCCATTTCCCACCCTCTCCCCCTCGCATCCAATTCCCTTGAACCCAAAATGCAGCCTCCCCGGATTGATAATGCGGTCTTGGGAAATTGATTGCCTGGCGTGCCGGTTTTGCCCCCAGACCGTGGAGTCCGGGGGCTGCTTGGTTCAGGCTACCGGGCCGCTGCCGCCTTCTGCGCCTCCAGAATCTCGTCCCACGGGCCGGGGAACCGGCCCTTGGGATTGTCACCGTGCAGGAACAGGTTCTCCTGGCGGTGCCACTGGTCCCTGGGCGACTCATAGTAGACTTCGATGCCATTGCCGTCGGGGTCGTTGAAATAGATGCCGAGGGATATGCCGTGGTCGCCGATGCCCATCGAGACGTCCCGGTCCTTGAGCCTGTGGTAGAACTCCCCCAGGTCCTCCAGGTTGTTCATCCGCCAAGCCATGTGGTTCAAGCCAACCCGCTTCGCCTACGGGCTGGCGGCGTCCGCGCCAACTTCCATTAGCGCCATCTCGTGGGACTCGTCCAGATTGGCGGACATGAAGGCGGCGCGTCCGGGAACGAAGTCGTAGGTGTGAAGGCCGAGTATTTCCTCGTACCATTTGTGGGCTTCTTCCGCGTTGCGCACATAGATGTTGACGTGGCCCAGGCGGTTGGGCGTGTACCCCATCGGTGTACTCCTGGTCAGAAGTTGGATTTTGCGAATAATAACATCGGCGCTCTTTAGGCGCTGCCCGGGACCGTGTAGCTACTGCGGGCGATTCGCGCGCCTGGTAGGGGTGTCTACGATATAGCCGGACAGGTTGAGGGCAGTATGAATCAGGCCGGTGTGCGAATACGCTTGGGGGAAATTACCCAGTTGCCGGTTGGAGTCCTTGTCGATCATCTCCGCAAAAAGGCCTAGATGGTTGGCGTGCCGCGTAATCATTTCGTGGAAGTAATCGAAGGCCCGGTCGGTCTGCCCGGTGTAGATGAGGTTTCCAATGAGCCAGAAACTGAGCAGGGTGAAAGCGCCTTCCGGTTGACCTTCCAGCCCGTCGTCCGTTTCCTCCGGGAGATAGCGCCAGACCAGTGGGCCGTCGGTCAGTTCCCGTTCGATGGCGTCCACATTATGCCGGACGCGGGGGTCGTCGCGCGGCACCAGGCCCATGAAAGGTATTGCCAGGTTTGACGCGTCCAAGGCATCGTTGCCGTACCGCTGACGGAATGCCCCCTTGGCGGAACTCCATCCAGAGTCGAGAATTTCGGACTTGATATTGTCAGCGGCCAGAGACCAGCGGCGGTACAATTGGCGATGCCCCATAGCGGCGGCGATGTATGCCGCGTAATCGAGAGCGGCCCAGCACATCACCTTTGAATAAACGAAGTGTTGCTGTTCGCCGCGCACTTCCCATACGCCCCGGTCCTTCCGCTGCCAACTGGCCATGACTGTCTCCGCCAGGGAATGGACCAATTCCCAGGCTTCCGCTGGTATCGTTCCGTGAAGCACGAGCAAGGAATGGATAGAGAGAATGACTTCTCCGAAGACGTCCATTTGAATATGCTCTGCGGCGGCGTTGCCGATGCGGACGGGACGGGAATTCGCATACCCTTTCAGATGGTCGAGGGTCTGCTCCCGGAGAGAAGAATCGGGGCTGATGCCATAAACGATGCGAGTCCTGCGGTGGTGCAACTGACACTGTTCCAACAGCCAGTGGATATAGCGGTCGGCCCCGTAAGTGTCTCCGAGGCGATATAGGACATCCACCGTGAAGCTGGTGTCGCGCAGCCATGAGAAGCGGTAGTCCCAGTTGCGCGAGCCGCCGATGGTTTCCGGCAGGCTGGTCGTCGGCGCGGCGACGATGGCCCCCGTGGGCCGGTATATCATAAGGTGGAGCACTAGGAAAGAACGGACAACGGAGTCGCGCCAGAGTCCTTCGTATTCCATTCTGGCCACCAAGCCCCGCCAGTAGCGCCGGGTCTGGTCCAGTCTCTCCGCAGTGCGGCCCCGTTCAAGGCTGGCCGGGCGTCCGTAGGCTAGGACGAAGGTCGCGCTCTGTCCTTCGGCAAGACTGAAATCGCAGGTGACGCCCCGGTCGTCGAAGGGGAGGGGGATGTCGGCTACGAGGTACAGGACTTGGCTGCCGCCCAGGGCTTCGACTGCGCCGGCGGCGGAATGGCCGCGCAACGGACGAAAGCTGGGAAGAGTGCGGGCGTAGTCGTGCCGAGGCTGGAAGTCGCAGCGCAGTGCGACCTCCCCGGTGTGGCAGGTAACTATTCGGTGGATTTCGGGAGGGTTGTTCGGCTGCGTATCGGGTCTGCCATCACCATCATCGTCGGTAATAGGCATGAAGTCAGTGATGGATACTGCACCGGAGCCGGTCCTGAAAGTAGTTTCAAGGATGTTGGTGTCGGCGAGGTATTCCTGCCGGGTCTCAAGAATGGGGCCAACGGGACCAATGCGGAACCGCCCACCAATTTCCGGGTCGAGAATGGCGGCGAAGACGCTGGGAGAATCGAAGCGCGGGAAGCAACACCAGTCGATGGAGCCGTCGGTCCCGACAAGCGCCGCCGAGGACATGTCGCCGATCAGTCCGTATTCGTACAACTTCGCATTTAATTCGAAGCGATTCGCGGGCAGTGGCTACTCTATCACCGGGGTCAGGTGATATGCAACGAATGCCGATTCTTTTTCCAACAGTCCATCTTGGACACCGAAGCCAGTAACCCGTGCCCGGCTTGATTTTCCGTGAGAACGGTTCATATCCCCTGAAGTTCGTTGATCTTCTCCTTCAGGCGTACCTCGTCGGCAGAGCTGTCTACCGGCAGGCTGAAGCCTATCTGGGTGGCGTAGGAACCGTAGCGTTCCTTTACCTTATCAACAATCTGGTCGTAGGTGCCGATGGTGGCGAAGGTCTCTACCATCTCTTCGGTGACCAGTTTGGGCATGTCGTCCCACTTGCCCGCGGAAGCCATCCGGTTCAGCTCCAAGCATACATCTCCCCAGCCATGTACATCCATTACGCCTTTGTAGGTGCGTGTGGAACCGTAGAACGCGATGCGCCGCTTCGCTGCTTGAAACGCCTCGTCAAGTTGCTCCTCATTCTCACCCATGACCAGGAATCCGCCGGTGCTGATCTCGATGTCCTTCAGAGTCCGTCCCGACCGCTTGAGCCCCTTTTCCAGGTTCGGGAGGGCCACCTCGTCCATGTACTTTGCGGTCATGAACCCGTGTGGAAGCACCCCGTCGCAATGCTCCCCGGCCAGCCGGAACATGTACGGCCCCACCGCTGCGATGAATATCTTCGGATGCGGGTAGTCTATGGGTCCGGGATTGAAGTGGGGCGTGATCAAGCTGAACTTATAATGCTCCCCGTCGAATCGGAGAGGTCCCCCGTTTTGAAAACTGTCCCAGATCGCCTTCACAGATAGCACGTAATCGCGCATCCTCGGGCCGGGAGCAACCCAAGGAATGCTGAAGCGGCGCTCGATGTGTCCCTTGACCTGGCTGCCCATGCCCAACCGGAATCGCCCCTGGGAATATTTCTGCAATTCCCATGCCATGTACGCGGTGGTCATCGGACTTACCGGGAAGACCACCGCTATAGACGTGCCCAGCAGCGCCTTTACGGTATGCTCGGCCGCCAAGGTCAGGGCCATGAACGGGCTGGAAAAGTCCTCGTTGGTGTTGATCCCATCATAACCCATTTCCTCGGCCCATCGCGCCCTATCCGGAATCTTGCCGAGATCGTCCCTGGGGATGCTACCGAATACCTTCAATGTATGACTCCTTCCACGCGGTCTGGACTGCTTCTTGGATTTAGGCCTGAAATACAGTCTAGAATTTTGAAAATCAGAATAACACCGGAAGCTCTCGCCGGGACTATCCGCGAGCCGCCAAAACGCCGTGATTTGGGTCTCTGAGAGGGTGTGTGATAATGGCCGGTCACCCATCCGTCATTCCCGCGAAAGCGGGAATCCAGTCACTTTGCCATATGTGAGAGGAGGTCAGGGCGAGAGTGAATACTCTTTTCTCACACACCCTCTGAGAGCCGACCGGGGAAGACCCCTCTCTTTACTTGAATGCGGCAACAATGTAGGATGGTTAAGCTCCGGGTTCCCACCCATTCGGACCCGCCTTTCAAATACGGCGCTATCCCCTTAAGAGACGACGCAATGAGTCTGCAACACCAGCCGGGCCAGTCATCGCCCCTCGAGGCTCCCCCGGTCAATCCAGAATTCGCCGATGCCCTAGACCAACTTACGGCATTGGCCCGGCGCGGGCACTCCCCATACAGCCCATACTATAACCCGCCCAACGAGTGGCTGCTGGCCAACGTGCCCGTCCTTCAAGACATGCCCCAAGAAACCCAGGACCGTATCCTGGAAGAAGCCTCCCAGGTAGAACGCGAGGCCGCGGAAGCCAACGCCGATGGCAGGGCAGCCCGGCGCGCTTGGCCCGAGGTGGCGGTCAGACTCGACAGCGGCGGCCTGGCCTTCTTTAGCCAACTGGGAGTAGTCCGGCGTCCTGACCTCACCCAATACCTGGTGGACGGTTTCTCCCGCAACCGGGACGCCGAGGCGTTCAGCGAAGAGAACCAGGCCCTATTCCTGGAGGTATTGCCCTACATCATCCGGTTCATGGAGCGCAGCTTCGAGGCCGGAGAAACCATCGTCCAGTCGGACCGGCAAATCTGCGACGCCCCGGGCCGCTCTTTCCACGCCCGTCAGCTTCTCTTCGGCACCCGGTACATGCAGATCCCCATCATGTGGCGGCAGTTGACCTTTGACTTGCCCTCGGGAGACCTGAACAGCCCGCCCGACATCCTGGAAGTTTCCATTCCCCATTGGCTCGAGGACCTGGGGCTGCCCGATGAACTGATTTCACGAATTCAGGAAGCCGGCCTCCCCCAGCTCGTCTTCAAGGCCCCAACCAAGGGGCTCTCGCTCCATTTGGGTTTCGATTACGTCGGAGAACACAAGATGGGGCCGCTCTCCATCGCCATGTTCCTCGTCAAGCAGAAGCGGGGCTTGGCGATCCAGGCGGCGCTCAGCCTGGCCAGCGCGAAGACCCTGTCCGGCAACATGAAGAACACGGCGATGCTCACCATCGGTCCTTCGCTCCACGGAAAGAGCACGTTAACGATCATGATCGAGCTGGCCAATAGCGAGCTTTCCAACCATCTCGGCCTGACGGAAGACCCCGACGAGGGCGTCTTCCCCATGAACGACGACATAATTCTGCTTCAACCTCTTCAGGAAATCATCGAAACTTCCAGGAACGGGAAGGCTTTTCGCATCACCCACGGGATTGACGGCACCGAGAACAACTTCTACGCCATGCCCTTCGGCCTAAACGAGGCCGAAGACCCCATCACTTACGAGGCCGTCCGGGGGACCATGGAAGCCCCCAACGCACAGGAGACGCTGGAGAACGTACCTGTCAGCCTAGAACAGGCCACTCCCAACTACCTGCAAAACCCGGTACGGAACATGCGGGTGACCCTGTCCCGGCCCCGCTTGATCGCCCGCAAAGGTTCCCGCCACCTGATAGAGACCATCACCGGAGGCGAGCTTAGCGACAGCGTCCACGTACCAATGGAGAATACCGACCGCATCTTCTGGCAAGCGGTCATGCGGCAGAACACCGTGATCCCGCCGCTCCGGAAAGTGAACCTGGAGCAGTACATTCGCGTATTGATGTACGGTGAGGCTGTGCAGATGGGGGCCGCGGTCGGGGCAATCGGTAGGCCCTACGTCGAGTATTTCTCGGACCCCTTCATCATAGGGTTGGAAGACGAGAACGCCAATCTGATGCACCAAACGCTGCAACAAATCCACGACGGCGGGATGCCCCAAGAGTATTACGTTTTCAACACCGGCGGGGTCGGGGCCGACAGCAACGATGAAGCCAGCGGCGCTCTGTACAGAAAAATCCCCCGTGAATTGACCCTCATGCTCCAGGAAGCGCTGCTACGGGAAGCCGTTGAATTCGAGCACGACTCCGGCCTGGGCTCGAACATCGCCGTGGGAATTCTGAACCGCCAGGGAGAGCGGGTAGTGGACCTCCGCTCCCAATGGATACCCAGTGAAATCTACGGCGTCCAGGACTACAACCGCCGGGTTGTCGAAATTGCCCGCCGCCGCTATTACGGCCGAGACTCCCAGGACAAGGCCGGCATCCTGCGTTACACCAAGGTCAATAACGTTCTGATCGATCTGAACGACATCCCGCCTCCGACAAGCGAACGCGAATTGGCCTGGATTTTGGCCTTCTTCTGGAGCGTGGACCAGGCGTACGACTCTCTACCGGCGCTTGCCGAAAACCGGGGCCAAGGCCTACGCCCCGCAGCAGACGATCTGGCGTCTATCTACCGTATGTTCGAATCTGCCTTGGACCAGGGGCTCACGCTGCGGCGTGAGAGCCAGGTGGCCTTGCGTGAACTCGGTATCGGTAGCGGCAGCTAGCTACTTCCCGCACCCCAAACCGCCGCCAGGGGGACACCACCCGTTTGGCAGGAGAACCGCCTAACGGAAGCCGCGAGTCCAGCGCCCCGCCTCACTCCAGGATTGAGCGGTGGGGTAGCTGTGTGGCCCATGCCAGCGCACTGATCTTCGGCGCTCCGCTTGGGTTGTTGCTATTGGGCTTCCCCTGGGCGCTGGCCCCTTGCCCCGTCGTCGCGTACATGGTCTCCCGCTCTTTTCGGCGCAGGAGATTGGCGTGGGGGGCGTTTCAAGCCATGCAGGCGTGCGTGGTCCAACTCCTGGTCTTCGCGTTCGCCGCCGCCGGGGCAGCGGACCTTTTCCTGACCGAATTCGCGTTCCTCGTTGCCATCCTCTTGTTCCTCTACTCCCTCGCCGGCGCGCTCGACTCCTTCCTGGGTTTCGACTTCCGGTACCTGGGCATAGGCCCATGGTTGGAACGTGTCTCAGCCATAAACTTGGAGCGTCCCGAACCCCGCCGCCGCTGGTTCCGCAGGGGCAACAGAGACGACAGGTAGTTTGACATCGGCCCATTTCGTGATGTATTGTGACGTCTCGATTCTTGATACTTATTATATGGCAATTCGCATCGTATTTCATAATCTGGGAGGCTGAAACATGTTGAAGAAAATACAAATCATGCACATATTCCGTCGAGGCGGTGTAAGCCTCCTGGCCTTTCTCATGATATTAGTCCTCGCGTGCGGAGGGGCGGAGGCGCCCACGGCCGCGCCCGCTGCCCCTGCTGCCGACCCCACGGCTGTACCTCGCCAGGAACCAACGGCGGGAATCTCCGCTACCAAGGCCATAGAACAAAAGGCCGCACCAACTGAGGCCCCCGCCCAGGTGAGCGTGGAGAGCGCCCGCGACACCGTCGTCATCGTGACCAACGAAGAACCCACCACCCTGGGAGCCGCCAGCCAGAGCTGCGGCGGCAATATCCAGAACACGGTCTGCGACGACATAGCCAGCGACCCCCTCACATGGATCGATAGCGATACCTTCGAGGTCGTGCCATTGCAACAGGTGGATAGCTGGGAGCAAGTCGATCCCAACCGGTGGCGGTTCCATCTCAGAGAGGGCGTCACGTTCCACAACGGAGCGCCCTGGAATGCCGAACAAGCCGCGTTTTGGATTGACTTCTTCGGTGACGAGGAGACCAGCGGCCACGGTAATGGCAACGACTTCAGCTTCCACGGGGTGATTAGCGGAGAGGCCATCGACGACTTGACGTTGGACGTAGTGTGCAAGCTGGCCTGCCCCATATTGCCTCGCACGGTGATCTTCACCAAGTTCCAGGACGTGGGATGGTACCAGAACGCCACGCCGGACGAAATAGAGACCATGACCGTGGGCCTCGGCCCTTACAAAATTGTCGAATGGAAGCGGGGCATCCAGGTGGAGCTGGAGAAGAACGACGAGTACATACCCAACGCGGCCTCCGACGCCAGGGCTCCGATCCTGCAAACGGTGATCCAGCAGTGGCGCAACGAGCCTCTGGTTCGCGCGGCCATGCTGGAGGCCAAAGAAGCGGACTGGGCCGAGATCAACCTGGACGACGTCAGCAGGGCGCCCAAGTACAAGGTAGCCACCAACAACGAAGCCTACGTCTACACGATGGATACGGTCTACCATCCGGAGCTTTCCAAGGTTGAGGTACGAGAGGCCCTGAACCTGGCTATCGACTGTGAGAAGCTGATGACTCAGCTCTTCAACAACCTGCTTAAATGCTACGGCAACATCGCCCAGAAGGGCACAGTCGGAATCACCGATGAGAACTCCGCACCCTACGGTTACGACCCGGCCCGCGCCCGAGAGTTACTGCAGCAGGCCAACTACGATCCGGCCAACGAGATCGTCCTCAGCCAGCGCTCCCAGCGGGTACCCAAGGACGTCGAGTACGGCGAGGCCGTAGTCTCCTACTGGAGGGAGGTGGGCGTCAACGCCCGGCTCAACGTGGTCGAATCGAAAGTCCACGGTGACATTGGCCGCTCGAGTTGCGCCCGTGGACGTACCAAGACGGAAATATACGCCGCTCCTGGCGCAAACCTGGTCGAGAAATGCCGGTCCCTGGGTGTCTCTGAACCGCTCTTCACGTCATCCAACCTCACCGCGCCAGCCACCTCCACCGAGTCGCTGGACTTTTCGAGACAGGCCATCCTCCGAAATAGCTGCTTTACCAGCGGAAAGATCTGCGAGGACGACCTGGAGAAGATGATAGAGATCGCAATGGCCACCGACACCGGCCCCGAGCGCACTCGGCTGATGGTGGAGATCGCTGACCACGTCCACAATCACTTCCACTTCGTTCCCAACTTTATGAACGTGGTGGTCTACGGCCTATCAGAATACCTGGAATGGGAACCCAACTACGCTCCAAGGATCCGGGCCAACACTATGTACTTCACCCAATAGGGTGAACGGGCCAACTCGCTAACCCAACCACCTCGCCTCAAAGATTATTCGAGGCGAGGTGGTTGACTCTAACCGAGCCGAGGGAATGCAGTGCGCAACTACATGATCCGCAGGGCAGGGCATTCCGTCTTTATTGTCCTGGGCTTGATGGCGCTGCTGTTCTTCGCCACCAACGTCCTGGGCGATCCGGTGGAGTTGCTGCTTAGCGATGACGCTACGGACCAGCAGATCGACGCCTTGCGGAAGCAATACGGTTTCGACCGTCCCCTCCATGTCCGATTTGGTGAGTTCTTCGGGAACATCTTCAAGGGGGACTTCGGCCGTTCCTACCGGTTCCATCTGGATGCTCGAGACCTGGTATTGGAACGCTTGCCCAACACCGCCCTCCTGGCATTAGTTGCCTGGTCCCTAGGCGCTCTGGGAATCCCGATAGGTATGATCGCGGCTCGCCATCCCAGGGGTGTCATGGACCGGGTCGTCAACGTGCTCTCTTTCGCCATAATTTCCATCCCGGACTTCTGGCTAGCCTTGATGATTATCCTTCTGGTGGCAGTGCAATTCGATTTGCTGCCAACATCCGGGTTCAACGGCCTCGGTCCCGAGGGGTGGAAGTACCTGGTCCTGCCAGCTATCGCCCTATGCCCCCGGGTGATGGGGCGCAACGCCCAGATCACCCGCGCCGTAATGATCGACGAAATGGGTAAGCAGTACGTGGCCACCGCGCGGGCCAAGGGGTTGGCGGAAAAGACCGTACTCTATAGGCACGTACTCAAAAACGCCTCCATCGCCATCGTTACCGTGATGGGCGCGGAAATGGCCGGCTTTATGAACGGGGCCACGATCACCGAGACCATATTCGGCTGGCCGGGGTTGGGGAAGCTACTCATTGACGCGATCTACGTGAGGGACCTGCCGGTCATCACCGCCACGGTATTTACCGTGGCCCTGATGGTGATGGTCATTAATCTAATTGTGGACCTGGTTTATACCTGGTTAGACCCACGGATCTCATACAAGTAACGAGCGTCAAGCGCCACTTCGGGCGTTTGGACAGGGTAGCGACGTGCAAGACACTACAATAAGCCTGGAACGCAGAGCCAACCCGATTAAGGCTATCTGGCGGCATTCCCTATTCCAGGCGTTCTTGAATGACCGGATCACAATGGTGTCTGGGGCGTTCATATTTCTGATCGTCATCGCGGTTGTGTTCGCGCCGTTCACTGCCCCCCACAAACCCGAGGAGCAGCAACTGGACCTCCGGCACCTTCCTCCTTTCTCGTACGGAATAGCGACCGTCAAGGACACGGCGGCCAGGGACGTGCAGGAGGAACGGTACTTCATACTTGGCACTGACCACCTAGGCAGGGACCTGGTTAGCCGCCTGATATATGGTGGACGCATCTCCATCGCAGTGGGATTCCTGGGAGTCGTGGTCTCGGGCTCGATAGGCGTATTTCTCGGGATGGTGTCCGGGTATTACAAGGGCATCATAGACGACATCATCATGAGGGCGGTGGATGTGTTCATGTCCGTGCCGCTCCTGTTCCTAGCGCTCATGGTGATATTCGTCCTGGGACCCAGCTTCAAGAACATCATCATCGTGTTTGCGGTAGCCCGCTGGATGCTCTACTGCCGGATTACCCGCGGCGTGGTGATGTCCCTGCGGGAACAGAGCTTCATCGATGCGGCCCACTCCATCGGTTGCAGCGACTGGAGGATATTGTCCCGTCACATGCTGCCAAACCTGTTCACTCCGATACTCACGTTGGCCGCCCTGGACGTCCCCGCCAACATCCTGACCGAGTCCGCGCTGAGCTTCCTGGGGTTGGGAATCCAGCCTCCTGAGTCATCGTGGGGTCTGATGCTGTCGTCTGGCCGCGAATACATCACTGCGGCATGGTGGATAGTGGTTGTGCCGGGGATGGCCATATTCCTGACGGCGCTTTCGTTCAACCTTTTTGGGGTCTGGATGCGGGCCGTCAGCGATCCGCTGCAAAGGTGGCGCTGGCTCAAAGCCACCAAGGAGTCCAAGGAAGCCGGCGTATCGATTTAGGTACGGACTCGGCCCGAAATGAGAGCCCTCCGGGTGTCCTGCATCAGCCCATCGGCCCGAGCGCCGCTGAGGTCAGGGCGGTCACCCTACTTTCGCAAATTACGCTCTCCGACCTGCCTCATTCCGACTGCTCCCGCCGCTTCGTAGTCCCCCTGCAGGGCTTTTTCATTTTCGGGGGAAAGTCCCCTCTCCCGGAGGGAGAGGGTTAGGGCGAGGGCGTTTCTTCGTAGGAAAGCGTTGCCGATGCGAAGGATTCTCCCTCACCCCGGCCCTCTCCCTTGAGGGAGAGGGAGAATGAAAAGGCCCTGGTTCCCCCTACCCGGTAATTCACGATCTCTCGAAGGTTGGTTTGTTACTGAAGGCTGGCGGTCTATACTTGTCCCACACAAGCCACTGAGGAGAAGAGATGTTAGCTGGCCTTATTGCCGGGTCGGTCGCCGCTATCGTGGCCTCCCTCGTGTCCCTGCCGCTGTACTCGCCTCTGGACAGCGTCTTCAATACCGTGACGGTGACAATCGCGTCGCTGATCGTGGGTACGGCATCCGGGCTACTCTGGACAAGTCTGGCGGCCAGTCCCAGACGCATTCAATACTACATCGGCGTACTGGCCGCCGCGTTCGTCATAGTGGCGGTGATTGCAATAGTCGGCGACACTTGGCTCGAACGGTTAGCGTTCTTCACCATTCCCCTCTCGGCCATCGTATTCGTTCTGTCTGGAGTGATGGCCCTTTCCTTTGGCGGCGTTTCGGTTACCGCAACCCGGGGGCTGACGGCGGTCTTGCTGATCGCCGCCGTGGCACTGGGCATCGGGCTCATGGGCCAGGGCGACACGGAGAGCGGCGACTTGTCATTGCCCGAGAGAGTTGAGGTCCCAACGGCGGTCCCGACCGAAGCGGCCACTGCGACGGCAACACCGGCGACCTCTGTTGGGAGCACTTCCGCCGGGACCGCGGCGGCCACAACCGCATCCCAGGAGAGAGTGGCCGCAGGACCAGATCCCACCGAGACGCCACCAGCGCGCTCGCCGACCGGCGCCGCTACCCCGGCGGCGTCCCCAAAGCCAACGGCGACACCATCCAAGTCCGCTGACAGCGCGGCCGGTCCCTACGTGGTGGGGGAGGGTTCGGAGATCACCTTTACGGTTGGAGAGGTGCTGGCCCGGTTTCCCAATCCCATCGAGGCCGTGTTGCGGACGACCGAACTATCAGGCCAAATCAACATCGACGGCCAACCCTCCACCATCGAAGTCGACCTGCATTCCCTGTCCAGCGACCAGCAGTACCGTGATAGGTACGTTCGGACCCGCATGTTCCCCAGCCATCCGGCGGCATCCTTCACGGTGGACACCGTGACCGGCCTGCCGGCAGAGTTTTACAGCGGGGATACTATTCAGCGCCCGGTCTCCGGGACTCTCAACCTGAACGGCGCGGACTTCCCCATAACCTTCGACCTGGAGGTCCGCAACGATGGCGCTGTGCTGAACGTGCTGGGCCGCACTATCGTCACCTGGGAGCAGCTAAACATCCCGGTCCCCACCGCCCGGTCGGTGGTGTCGATTGAGGACCAGATCCACGTGCAGATATTGTTGATCGCCGGGCCGCAATAGGCCACCAACCCTGCGCTGTTGCGCGGAACGCAACTGTTCCGGCTGTGGCCGATTGGTCTGGATAGCGGCCGGGTAAGGCGCCTACTGCTGCGGTCCCCAAACGTAGTCTGAGGCATCCCCGTGGCACTTCTGGCAGCCTTCCACCTTGCCTTCCTTCTCCACCGTGCCGTCGGCCAGAACCTTGAGCCAAAACCAGTCGCTATGGTCGGGGTTGTAGCCGGACTTCTTGTACATCACGGTATCGGCGGCGTGGTCGCCTGCGGGGGTGTAGTTTTCCTTGACAATAATGGACCCTGGGGGCGTAGTGGCGTTCTTCTCGATAGCCTCGAAGGCTGCCGGGTTGAGGTAAGTGGTCAGGAGCATACCGTGGGGGTCGCCGCCTTGGTACTTCTCTCCTGTTCCAGGCCAGAGCTTCCAGTCATCGTTATTCCCGTAGTCCACTTCCTCCAAGTAAGCCAGCATCGAGGCGGAGGTAGTGTCGGGAAGCTCTGGCTCACTGGAGGAGCCACAGGCTGTAAGGACCAGGGCGACGCTCAAAATCCCAAGCGCCGACAGCCAGAGAAGCATTCGAGATATAGGCATAAAGACCTCGCAGGATGAGAATTTTCCGAGGGCGATTCTATCACAACCCAAATCCCGAATGGTAGTAGCCGCGTCAATCGTAACTGTTCAGACTTGATGAGGCGGATTGACCGAAATCTGCCTTCTCTCTGAAAAACGCTGGTGTGCGGGGCGCGATTGTGGCATAAGAGAACTATGGAAACGGAAGTGGACCTGAACCAGGCGAGCCGGGAAGCTCTGCTGGAGATTATCGCGGAACTGAGGCAGCGAGTCGAGAGCCTGGAAGCCCGACTGTCCGGCGGCGGGCCGGGGGTCAGGATGCCGGGGCATAAGCCTGCTGCCAAGCGCAAGAAGCCGGCGGCGGAAGAAAAGAAGCCGCGAAAGAAGCGTCAGCACGGCTTCGCCCGGCCGCGGATGGAACCCACCTGGCGGGTGGTCCACGCCCCGGAGTCTTGCCCCGAATGCCATACCGCTCTCACCGGGGGATGGGCCCAGCGGACCCGGGAGGTCATAGACATTCCGGTAGTCCCGGCGGAAGTCACGGAGCACGTATTCATAGCCCGGACCTGTCCTTTGTGCCGGAAACGGCGGCTGCCCCAGGACCCTCTGAAAGGTCTGGCCGTGGGTCGGCAACGCTTCGGAGCCAATCTGGTGGGCTTGATCGTGACCCTGCGGGAAGAGGGGCGGCTGCCTGTAAGGACCATCCAATGGTATCTGCGAATGTTCCATCAGTTGAAACTGAGCGTTGGGGCCATCGTCCGGGCGGTCCATCAGAGCCTGCCCCGTACTCGATACGGGGTTGCCCGGCAGGCCGGACCGGAAGTGGACGAGGCGCTGGAGCGCATCCGTTGCAGCCCGGTGGTCCACGCCGATGAAACGGGTTGGCGGGAGAACGGGAAAAACGGCTACGTCTGGACCCCCGGTCGGGGCCGGGGGCAGGCTTTTCAGCACTCCCAAGGAGCGGTTCTTCCTGCGCCGGGGCCGGGGCGGGGTGGTGGTGGACGAGGTCTTGGGCGAGTCCTTCGAAGGGATTTTGGTGAGCGACTTCTACGTGGCCTACCACCACTACCCCGGACTCAAACAGAGGTGTTGGGCCCACCCCCGACCGGGGTCGGGGGCAGGCTCTGCTGCGGGACATTCACGCGCTGAAGGTCTTGTACCCAGAAGACGGCGGGCTGGCCCAGTGGGCATTGGGAGTGCAACGGCTTTACGCCAAAGGCCGGGAATGGGCGGCGGCCGGGGGACGCCCTCCGTCCCGAGGACAGTTGGCGCTGTGCCTGCCTTTCCTGGAAGACCCGTTGGCAGTGCAAGCCAAGCTCTGCCGGCGGATTGAGCGGCATATCAAGGAGCTGTTCGTCTTCGTGTCGCACCCGGAGGCCCCATCTGACAATAATGCCGCCGAACGGAGTCTGCGCCACCTGGTGATCAGCCGTAAAATCAGTGGCGGGACTCGCTCGCAACCGGGCAGCGACAGCAAAATGACGCTGGCATCCCTCTTTGGAACCTGGCGGGCCAGGGGCCTTAACCCCTTCCTGGAATGCCGCCGGTTGCTCATTTCCTCTCGAGTCTGAACAGTTACCGTCAATCGTAACTGTTCAGACTCGATCGGACTTGATCGGAAACAAAGGCCCCACTTTCGCAAAAGGGGGGTTGGGGGATTTCTCCCGCTCCGGGTAGAGTCGCTAACGGGTGCGCTGCACATCTCCAACCGTGGTGATTTCCGGTTGGAATATCCGGGTTGAGATGACCCCGGTTCTCGTAACTGCGTTAGCCGGTAAGAGAGAAATCCCCCTTAATCCCCCTTTCGCAAAAGGGGGAGATTCTCCGTGAACGTTCCGTCGCCGTTGCTAACTCTGAGCAGTTACCGTCAATCCGCCAAGGCCTTTCGGTTTTTCGGACAATGCTGGTTTCCGCCTTTCGTCCCATGCCTATTGAAGGGACGTCCGCTCCTGATTCGACAAGTTCACTACCAATGGGCCCCTGTAACTATGAGGACCGAAAAGCCCTGGCCCGGCGATACGGTAGAATTTCTTTTTAGGTCGTGAAGTGGTCTTCATAGTTGTTCGGGTCTCGGATTCCAACTTGGGAGGGTGGCCTCTCCAACGCCTATGCACAAGTCCAACCACTTGAATGGAAACGCTACCCGCGCCATAGGGCCTTTCAGTTTTCCACGATCGCCTCGATGTCGTCATTCAGGCACAAGCTGGAATCCAGCGGCCCATGCTGCAAAGACGTTCTGGATTCCCGCTTTCGCGGGAAAGACGGGTAGGGGGCTGGAATGACGGGATGGGTTTTTGAGAACTGAAAGGCCCTGACCGGGGCCACAGCCGCCTTGACTTGGAGTTCGGCAGGGATGTATTCTCGCCCGTATCGCCGGGTCGCGTAATTGTACTTTCCAACGTCATTTACGGAGGTCGAACTATCGAAATTATGCCAACTATTAATCATCATTGGAGTCGTTGGGCGGTGGGCATGTTTGCCTTTCTGTTCATAACGCTCGTCGCTTGCGGCGGCGGGGCCGAACCCACAGTGGCGCCCGTGGCTGCCACGACAGCGCCGGCCAGCGTAGAACAACCTACTAATACGCCGCCACCCAAGGCCACTTTTACTCCAGCGCCGACGAACACGCCCTTACCGGCTGGCATCAAGTCTGCCCGGGATAATATTACGCTGGTAGTGGTCCATGAACCCACCGGGCTGAGTACCCGTATCGGGACCGGCGCCAGTCTCCTCCAGGGAATGACCCTGTCCCTGCGCGACCCCCTTACCTGGCAGTCGGGCGACGATCTCCGCATCGTTCCCACCAGCGCCACCGTCGGCTGGAAACAGATAGACATCGACACTTGGCAATTCGACCTGCGCCAGGGTGTGAAATTCCAAAACGGAGAACCCTGGAACGCCCATACCGCGGTCCCCGGCATGAACTATGAGGGCGACATCAACTCGCCCTACGGCGCCACTACCCTCACCGGCCCCTTCACCGCCGAAGCTGTGGACGACTACACGCTTAACCTTAACTGCGGCATCCCGTGCCCCATCCTGCCCAACACCACCTTCTTCCTGACCGTTGAGGCACCGGAATATATTGCCAACACCCCGGACGAGCAGGTCGTCCGCACCAGCGTTGGCTTCGGTCCTTACAAGCACACGGATTGGACTCCCGGGGTGTCGGTCACCATGGAGGCGTACGAAGACTATGTCCCGGTTGGCGACCACTTCGAGTTTCAGAAGCCCCACATCCAGACTGCGAAATGGGTCTGGTCTGGCGAGACTACGGTAATGGCCGCAATGGTCAAGGGCGGCGAAGCCGACCTGGCCTGGGACGCGGGTGTGGACGCCATCGGGCTGTTGCCCGCGGATATGATCAGGGTGGGCACCTCGGCCGAGACCTACGCCCTGACGACCAACACCGTCTGGCACCCGGAGCTAAAGAAGAAGAAAGTGCGGCAGGCAATGGTCCACGCCATCAACTGCCAGGAGATGATCGAGCAATTGTACGGTGGCTACACCACCTGCCGGGGCAACATCATCTGGCCCGGCATCATAGGAGCTACCGAGTCCAACACGGCTCCCTATAAGTTCAATCCCCAGTTGGCCCAGCGGCTGCTGCAGGAGGCCAATTACAGCCCCGACAATGAGATGACGATCATAAGCCGCGGCACCCGCATACCTAAACAGAGAGAGGTCTCTGAGTCGCTGCAAGCCTTCTGGTCCAATGTTGGTATCAACGCAAAGTTCCGCATAGTGGAGCCTGCCAAGCGGGGAGATTTCGCCCGTTGCGCCATGGCCGCGGCCACCGAGGAAGTTCTCAAGAACGCGGGTAAGGAACAAGACCTCAACACGGCCACTAACGCGGACTTCCAGGCCGCCATCGATGGGGGAGGCGCGAGCACCTGCGTTTCCGCCGACCTAATCGGCAACCAGCCGTCCAACGAGTCTCTGGACTTTGGCCGTCAGGTGCGTTACTACATGAGCTGCTCGGCACGGAGTTCCATGATTTGTGATCCGAGTCCGGGCGGGATACAGGACAAGATTGCTCCCGCTCTAGCCGCCTCCGGGGACGAACGCCAACAACTACTGGAAGTCTTGGCGGACAAATTCCACGAGGATGTGCTGTTCATCCCTCTCTTCGACCTACCGGTATTCTTCGCCGTGGACCCCAAGGTAAACTGGCAACCAAGGTTGGACCCCATAGTCCGGGTTAACGGCATCTGGTTCAGCCCATAAGCGGAGCCGCGTTAGATTTTGGGTCAATGCGGTCTCCATTAGCGCCAAGATGCGAGGGCTTAGGAGTGCCCTGAGCCCTCGCACTATTTAGGGAAGCGACATGCGCGCCTACATGATCCGGCGGCTGGGCCACTCCATTTTTATCATCCTGGGGATCATGGCCCTGCTCTTCTTCGCCATAAACGTGCTGGGGGACCCGGCGCAGTTGCTGGTGGATGAGGAGGCCTCCGAGGCAATGATCGAAAGGCTGCGTGAGGAATACGGGTTGAACCGCCCTTTGTACGTGCGCCTTGGGGAGTTTTACAAAAACCTGGCCATGCTGGACTTTGACAAGTCCATCCGCTACCGGATAGGGGCCGGGAACATGGTCCTGGAACGCCTGCCCAACACCTTTACGTTGGCTGCCATTGCCTGGGCCCTGGGGTCCCTTGGGATCCCCCTGGGCATCCTGGCCTCAAGGCGGCCCAGGGGTCTGGTGGACCGCTTCATCAACATCATGTCATTCGCGATTATCTCGATCCCCGACTTCTGGCTGGCGCTCATGCTCATTCTCATCGTATCAGTCCAGTTCGGTCTATTGCCGACCTCCGGATATGATGGTCTGGGACCTGCCGGCTGGAAGTTCGCCATTCTGCCGGCCATAGCCCTTTGTCCGAGGGTGTTGGGGCGCAACGCGCAGATTACCCGCGCGACCATGATCGAAGAGCTGTCCAAGCAGTATGTCTCCACCGCCCGGGCCAAGGGGCTGGCGGAAAATACCGTCCTCTACACCCACGTACTGAAGAATGCCGCGATTGCCATCGTGACCTTGTTGGGAGCCGAGCTAGCAGGCTTTATGAACGGCGCAACGGTGGTCGAAGTCATATTTCGTTGGCCGGGGTTGGGCCAGTTGCTCATCGAAGCCATCAGTTTCCGGGACTTGCCCGTGATCACCGCCTCGGTGTTCACGATAGCCCTGATCGTAATGATCACGAATCTAATCGTGGATTTGGTCTATACCTGGCTGGACCCGCGAATCGCATACAAGTAATTCGCGGCACGGCCTCATAGTGGTGGTATGTCCAGGACGACCTGAGGACGCTGTATACCGATGAGAGATCAGACGGCATCGATTGAAAGACGCCCCAACGCCGTTGCGGCTGTGTGGCAACGGCCCCTGGTACAGGCGTTTTTCAATGACCCCATCACCGTAGTTTCGGCAGCTTTCGTCCTACTAGTCGTCTTGGGCGCTATCTTCGCCCCGATGGTTGCTCCTCACAACCACAAGGAGCAACAGCTATCGCTGCGCCATCTGCCGCCCCTCTCCACCGGCAGCGCCGTCGTGGACTATAGCGTTACACCTTACGCGACGGAGGCAAGGTATTACATTCTGGGCACGGACCACCTGGGACGCGACTATTTGAGCCGCTTGATGTGGGGTGGGCGTATCTCTCTGGCGGTAGGTATCCTAGGAGTGCTGTGCTCCAGCAGCATAGGCATTGTCCTGGGGTTGGCGGCGGGATACTTCCGAGGCATAGTGGACGACGTCGTCATGCGCGCCGTGGACGTGTTCATGGCTGTGCCTTTGCTCCTATTGGCTTTGATGGTGATTTATATCCTGGGATCGAGCTTCATCAACATCCTCATCGTGTTCGCCGTCGCCCGCTGGATGCTCTATTGCCGGATTACCCGTGGGGTGGTCATGTCTCTGCGGGAACAGAATTTTATCGACGCGGCCCGGGCCATCGGATGCAGCGACCATCGGGTAATCGTCCGCCACATCCTGCCCAATCTGATGACGCCCCTCCTGACCCTGGCAACCCTGGACGTGCCCGGGACTATCCTTACCGAGTCCACCCTGAGTTTCCTGGGATTCGGCATCCAGCCGCCTGAATCCTCCTGGGGCCTGATGCTATCCTCGGGGCGCGAGTACATTACGTCGGCCTGGTGGATAGTGGTGATCCCCGGCCTGGCTATATTCCTGACGGCCCTTTCCTTCAACCTGTTCGGAGTGTGGATGCGGGCCGTGAGCGATCCGCTGCAAAGGTGGCGCTGGCTCAAGGCCACCAAAGAAGCCAAGGAAGCAGGCATATCCAACTAACCCTCGCCCCAGGTCAGACCAGAATAGGTAAGAAGTCTAGATGAGAGATACCGGCATACTCTTTTGGGCGTTGCCCGTGGCCAGGACAATCGCCGGGTTTATTTTGGCCACTATCCTGGGGATCGGCGGCGGTTGGATCATCCTCATATTCAACGCCCTGCTCGGCTACCCCTGGTCCATGGACTTGCACCGGAACCTTTACTACCTCGGAATAGGCATCGGGGCGGGAGTGGGCGCTTACATCGGGTGGGCCAACTTCGCCATCCACCGGGGCTACATAGCTGCCATCCTGCTACTTACCGTTGCCGGTGGGGTAGTTGGAGCGTATCTGGGGATAGTCTATGGCGCCCAGGCTGATCCGGACCTGCTGGGCAGAGGGTACACCCTGGAACACAGCCTGCACATCGGCGCGCCCATCGGGGCGATCCTCGTCTCCACTGTCATCGGTCTGGTCAACGAGATACGAACCGGCGGGCGCTAGACAGCAGGGCGCTAAGAAACTATCGCAAAACTGAACGAGCAGCAGGCTTGGACAGGGGGAAATCCCCGTTAGTCCCCCTTTTGCGAAAGGGGGAGACATTGGGGAAGCCTCGGTTTGAGATGGTTACTAAGCACGGCCACCCCAACCTAATCGCAGGACTCTTGCCGGTAGCAGACACTTGCGAACAGGGTCGGCGACAAGTTTGAAAATTTCCAATGTAGTCGCGCCCAGGAGGGCGTTATCATCCGGCCCAAAGACAACAGGACATATCCATGCCGTGCAGTCGATCACGATTCGGGCTTGACCATACGGATAACTAATCAGCCGCCCATCAGCGACAGTGTATTCGAAATGACGTTGGGGTTGCAGGTGGAGACCTGAGAGCAAAGACTCAGGAAACATGGAGTCATCAGCCCCAGTATCCACCAACGCCTCAACTTCGACGAGGTCTCCGCCAGCGGGGTTCCCTACTTCGACGGTTTGCCGAAAAGTGCCCATCATTCCTCAAAGTCGAACACTGCCACTCTCTGCCACCGCTTGGGTTGGGCTTTGCCGTTTCTGACCGCATCCAGAGCTTCGATGGCTTTGCCGGAAAACACCTTGTT
This sequence comes from Dehalococcoidia bacterium, assembly GCA_965197545.1. GTDB lineage: Bacteria > Chloroflexota > Dehalococcoidia > Lucifugimonadales > UBA3495 > CATOSP01. The sequence continues at coordinate 1,438 of CBDANJ010000007.1, read as the reverse complement.
CCCGCAGAGGCAACAGACCAACCCCGGCATGTTCTCGACCAGAAAAGGGTCGGAAGAGTCACAGGCGCAAAACCGGATTAACTTCTCCTCCATACTGTCTATGCCGTTGCATACAATACAGTCCATCCTACTGCTCCCGCCTTCTTGTACGGTAGTCCCCCTCCCACATGTCCGGTTGGGTTTCTGCAGGAAAATACGCCGTTATGACCACCGGATCAGGGGGATTGCGACATACCAGATGCCCCACCCGGCCGTCGGCCGTCAAACCCCAGATGAGGCAACTGCTTCCCCTAAAATCCTGGGCGTAGTCCTCAATGACCTCTGGTGCATCCTCGCAGAGGAGAAACTGGATGTTGCCCTACTCGGCGTAGCGCGGACCGCCAATTGCACGGCATAGTGATTACTGTAGCTAAGTGAACCGGATGAAGCAGCAGCACATAGAGCTTCTATGCGTCTCCCATACATCGAGGAGTCTTGACCCCCTACCCCTCCGACGGCGGCGGGGCGGGGTTGACCATTCCCGCGGCCAGGGACACCGGGACCAACTCTGCTAATTCGTCCACAGTCCACTTTCCGTCCTTGTGGATGCTGCGCGTGACGTGGCGCGGCGAGTACAGAGCCATCTGCCACCCGCTGGTGCCTATTACCTGCCCGGTGATCGCGCCTCCGGCTTCGGAGCAAAGGTAGACGACCTTCGGGGCGTTGTTCCCCGCGTCCCTGGAGCCTTCCGCCGCCTCCGCGGCCCGGCCCGCCATCTGGCCGCCGCCGATGACACCGCGGGCAGCCCGCAACTCACGGGCCGCGTCAGGCACCGAACCTGTCATGCGAGTCGCGCCGCCCGGATAGATGGCATTGACCGAGATGCCGTGGGGTCCTAGCTCCCGAGCCAGAGCCCTGGCAAACCCGACCATACCCTCCTTGGCCGCCGAGTAGTTGGCTTGTCCGGTATTGCCCAGCCCGGAACCGGACGAGAACAGGCAAATGCGCCCGTATTTTTGTTGGACCATGTGCGGAACAACGTTGCGCACCGTATTGAAAGCCCCCTTGAGGTGGACCGCCAACACCGCGTCCCATTCTTCTTCGTTCATGTTGAAGACCATGCGGTCCCGAAGGATTCCTGCCACATGGCACAAAATGTCCACTCTGCCGAAGTTGTCCAACGCGGTCTGCACCATGCCCCGCCCGCCCGCAAAGGCCGCTACGGTGTCACGGTTGGCAACCGCGGTCCCGCCCGCCTCTCGTATCTCCGCAACCACTTCGTCGGCGGGGCCAGTGTCGGTGGGCGCTCCCGTACCATCCAGGTTCACGCCCAGGTCGTTGACGACCACTGACGCGCCTTCTTCCGCCAGGAGCATGGCCACGCCTCGGCCAATACCCCGGCCCGCTCCGGTTACAATCGCTACTCTTCCTGCTAGCCGATCAGCCATGATGTAGTCCT
>CBDANJ010000006.1:0-128257 GCA_965197545.1 Dehalococcoidia bacterium | reverse complement strand
ACCTTGAAGAATTATGCCGTCTTTACGGAGTCCTTCGGCTCGAAGTCTTTGGGTCCGCGTTCACCTCAAGGTATATTCCTGGGGAGAGCGACATGGACTTTCTGGTGGAGTTCCATCCATTTGGTGCGGGTGGGTATGCTGACGCCTACTTCGGGCTTTTGGAAGGGCTGGAGGGACTGTTCGGGGCGCCGGTGGACCTGGTCGTAGATTCCGCTATCAAGAATCCCTATTTCAGGGAGTCGGTACAGCGGAGCAAGACACTGATATATGCAGCTTGAATCACGGAAACTCCTCCACGACATGTGGCGTGCTGTCTCGCTGTTAGCCGACTTCACCAATGGTAAGCAATTCCTGGACTATCAACAGGACGCGATGTTACGAGCCGCGGTAGAGCGTGAGTTCGAAATCATCGGTGAGGCCGTAGGGCGGTTGGCACGGACCGACCCGGATTTGGTAGGCTGCATCACGGAGCATGGAAGAATCATCGCCTTTCGGAACATCCTGATTCATGGCTATGCCGACGTGGACGACCGTCTAGTATGGGACGTGGTCCAAACCAGATTGCCGGCGCTGCAGTCCGAAATTGGTATGCTTCTCCAGCCGCCCTCTAGCCCGGAAACGTAACTCGGGAACCGCGGCTTGACGCCGGGTAGGAGAAACTTCCTACTCGGCGTCCCCGTGGCTCACCTGCCATTTTAGGCCGAACTTGTCCTTGAGCGATCCGAAGTAAGCCCCCCAAAACATGTCCTGCATCTCCATTTCCACCTCGCCGCCTTCGGACAGCTTCGCGAAACGGGCATCGGCCTCTTCCCGTGTTTCCGCGGTGAAGGAGATGTAGAAGTTGTTCCCGGCCACCGGAGGGGGACCGAAGGCGGAGGAACTGTCGCTACCCATGAGCACGCTGGAACCTATGGGCAGCGTAACGTGCATGATTCTGTCCAGTTCTTCCTCGGGGATGCCCATGGCAGGCGGCCCTTCCCGGAAGGTGGACACCGTGGCGAATTCTCCACCGAAGACCGAGCGGTAAAACTCGAACACCTCGCGGCAGTTGCTTTCAAAGGTGAGATAAGTATTGAGGGACATGAATCCTCCAGACCAAAAGTAAGTTCGATGAGTACGATTCGAGCGTACAACCGGGGTCAGGAGAGGTCAATAAGACACTGTCAGCCAACAGAAAAGCCGGGCAGAATCTCTCTCCCGGCTATTCCTTATCTTGACACGTCTGGACTTGGCCCGGAACCGTCACTCTAATTGGCGCAACCTTGGGTCCAGAGCGTCCCGCAGCCAGTCACCGAACAAGTTCAGAGACAACACGGTCATGAAAATGGCGAGCCCGGGAAGTGAAGATATCCACCATGCGATTGCGATACGGTCCCGTCCTTCTGAGAGCATGGAGCCCCATGCCGGCGTGGGAGGCGGAACGCCTGCGCCGAGGAAGCTGAGGGCGGCCTCCAATAGGATCACCACACCCACCAGCAGGGTGGCCACCACGATCACGCTATTTGCGATGCCGGGTAGGATGTGGACGAACATTATCCGCAATGTACCGGCTCCGGCCACTCGGGCCAAGGCGACGTAGTCCGCGGTCCGTACGCGCAGCACCTCCCCGCGAGTGACCCGAGTGAAGAGAGGCCAGATCGCTATCGCCATTATGACGATAATCAACTGGAATGAGGGACCCAGGGCCACGACCAGGACCAAAGCTATCAAGATGAGAGGCAGGGCGAGGATGATATCCACCATCCGCATAACCGCTTCGTCTACCCAACCCCCGTACCAGCCTGCGGTCAGGCCAAGTACCGTACCCATAGTGCCGCCCACCAGCAGGGTGAGCCCCGCCATGACCAGTGACACCCGGGCACCGTAGATGATGCGGGTCAGGAGGTCCCGGCCCAAGTGGTCAGTACCAAGGATGTACATGGTGTCGATACCTTCCCTGACCACCACGTCCACTTTGTCGCCTATGACCGCATTGGGGTCGATCTGCTGGGCGTTATATTCTGTAATCTGTTTTTTCTGTAGACTAATGTCGCCGGGACTGATTACTGCGACCACCTCTTTGGTGGCTATCACGGGAGCGACTTCCTCGTACGCCCAGAACCCTGGTTGGAGACGGTGATTCGGGTCCCCTATCTCAGGGTCGTGAGGGGCAATCCAGTCGGCGGTGATTCCGGCGACCACTACCGATGTCAAGATAAACACCGGGATGATAAACACTGGGCGCCGCCAGCGCATAATGACTTTGAACACCCGCACCACTGCGGGCGTAGGAGGGGCAAAGACCGTAGCGTCGGCCATCTAACTTCTCCCAGCCTCCTAAGAGTACCGGATTCTCGGGTCTACGTAGGCGTAGAGTATGTCTATCAGCAAGGCGACGAACACGTACCCGAGGGTGAACATGATGGTCAGCCCTTGGATAAGGGGGTAATCTGAAGAGAATAGAGCCTGGACTGCGAGCTGGCCCATGCCCGGCCAGGCAAAGACCAACTCCGTCGTGATGGACCCGGTAAGAATAGCCGGCATAGAGACGCCGGCCAGAGTCAACGGCGGGATCAGGGCGTTGCGGAAGGCGTGCTTCCAGATTATCGTTCGACTGGACAACCCTTTGGCCCTGGCCAGTTTTACGTATTCCGAGTCCAGAGTGTCAAGCATTGCAGAGCGCATGAGGCGCAAACTGCCTGCCAGGAACCCGCCCCAGGCCAGAGTAATCGTTGGAAGGATGAAGCTGTTCCAGTCCTGGCGCCCGGACGGCGGCACGAGTCCCAGCCCCACGGAGAACCAGAAAATGAACATAATGCCCAACCAGAAGGAGGGAGCCGCCTGGCCGATGAGGGCGATAGCTCTTCCAAACTGGTCGAAGATGGTGCCCCTCTTGACTGCCGACAGCACCCCCAATGGGATTCCAACAAGCAAGGCCAGAAGGAACGCGGCGCCGCCAAGTTGGACTGTAGGTAAAATTCGCTCTGAGATTACCTCCATGACAGGCCGGCGTAGGCTGATGGACTCGCCGAAATTGCCCCGCAACACGCCCGACATGAAAATCGCGTATTGGTAATATAGGGGTTTGTCCAGCCCCAACTCTTCGCCCAGTAATTCCCACTGCTCTTTGGTGGCATGGTCATCTAGGAGCAGTGACCTGGGGTCACCCCCCACACGCGCCATGACAAAGATAATCATGGACACCGCGAACAGGGTGACAATCATCAGAAAAAATCGTCGTATCAGAAACCGCTGCATTTCACCATGCCCATTATCATAAGCTGTGAGACGCGCCGTCCCGGTCTTACCGTCTGTAGGCGGAGACTTCTCTTACCACACCAAGCAGGAGAGTTCCCCCGTTGGCTACAAGCGTCGCGCCAAACGCCGCGTAGGAAAAGGCGCTGAGTGGAGGATCGCCGCAACACTCGACTTCTCTGTTCAGCCCATATTCATAACCGATCCACGAACCGAGGAGACCGCCCGCGAGTCCCACAACAGCGGTGAGCAGGAGCGCCGGGCGCGGGTTGCCGTCGATTCGCAGCCACGTCAGAGATCCGGCAAGTCCCGCCCCAATTCCCGCACCCAACAAGAACATGACGTCCCGGATTGTCTTAGAGCTAGTGTCAGTAAAGAAGTAGTACAGCCCCCATGCTAGCCACACCCCCACAAAGCTGAGCACGAGGGCGAGGAGCAATCCAAGCCCTGCGCGCCCAACAATTGTGACTATCATGGCCGTTATGCTGTCTATGCAGCCCGGAGCCGGGGTGAGCTACAAATAATAACGTCTCGCCCCTCTATTGCTGCGAGAGGTTTGGAGCGTGTTCGAACGCGGTTAGGTCACGCGTTTCCGCGTAGTTCAGGTGCTCGTTCCAGGGTTCCGTGTTGCCATCCAGGGGGAAAACCAGGTTCTGTGCATAGAGTCCAACGGTCAGGGCGTTGTCGTACATGAATTTGGCCCCCTCGGCCATGATCGCGAATCTCTGGGCGCTGTCCACGGTGCCCTGGGCCTGCTTCATGGTATCCCGCAGGAACGGGTGGTCCACCCCGAAGTTCCAGGCGCTCTCGTGGTTGAACGCGACGGCCCAACGGTCCAGGGGATCGACGGCAACATGAGTGTGTTGGTACGCCTGGTTGTAGGTGCGGGTCACGATGCCCGGCCGGAAGGTCTTGTAGGGCATGTTCTGCTGGTTGGATTTGACTCCAATTTCATCCCACATCTGGGCTATGGCGGCAGTCACTTCGAGATAATTGGAGCCGCCCAGAGGTGTCAGATCGATGGTGAACCCATCGGGATAGCCCGCTTCAGTGAGTAGTTGCCTGGATTTCTCCGGGTTGAACTCCCACTGCCTGTACTCCGGCGGGAGCTTGTCCAGGTGGAACGCCCACGCCGGCAGGGGATCAGGGATCGCCTCGCCGCTCAACAGCGTATCCGTGATTAGCTGGCGGTCTATGGCAATGGATAGGGCCGTCCGTACTTTGGCTGCGTTTATCCACTCCTCTGAATTAGGGTCTTCGTTGCCGGAAATCCAGGGCAGTGACGGATCGTAGCCGGGGACCCTTTCCTTGTGTTCCTCGGAGCGGACGCCGTTCTCAATCCCAACGTAGTAGTTCCCGTAGAAGGACAGGCTGACGGCGCTGCCGCCGGCTATCCGCATGAGGCTGGTGCCTGGGACGTCCTGGACCGCGGGGATCGAGTCGAGATTCATCTCCATGGCGGTGAGCTGGCCGGTCTGGAAGTTGGCTATACGGGTGGATTCCTCAGGAATGTGCTGCCAGATCATTTCGGCAAACTCGGGGGTCTTGCGCCAGTGGTCGGGCACCGCGGCCCACCTGGTGAACTGGTCACCCTTGTGCTCCTTAATCTCCCAGGGGCCGGTGGCGGCGATATTCCGGCTCGCGGCTTCGACGCCGACGTCCTCCAACTGCTTCTGGCTGAAGATGTTTATGTGGACGAAAGCGAGGACACTCAAAGTGTCGTACTGGGGTGATCCGGTGTTCACCTGGATGGTGTACTTGTCTATTGCCTTGGAGCGTCCCTCGTCAATCTTCCCGGTGACGGTCGTACCTTCTTTGACATCCCCTCCAATACCCCAGAGCCTCCTGATATGGGTGTTGTAGGCCACCCTGGAGCTCTCGCCTCCGCTGATCATCATGCTCCAGAGAACGCCCTCGGCGTCCATCTCCCCGTAGCCCTTGTGGAACTCGACACCCTCCTCGAGCTTGAATGTCCAGTTGGTCGCGTCGGGTTCGACGCTCCATTCCTTGATCAACCTGGGGATGATCTCCTTCTGTTCGTTCATGTAAAGAAGAGTTTCGCCAGTAGTGAAGCCGTTATGGTGATATCCGGCTCCTTCCGTGACTGTCGGGAAGACATGGAACGGAGGGATCAAAGGCAAGCCAAATGTCAAAGTGCCTCTTGGCCCCGTCATCACAGCAGTGTCTGGAACCGCGGTCGATTCAGGGACGGCGGTGGCGGTCATCGACTCGCCGGCGCTTGAAGATGGAGTATTTTCACTCATGGCAGGGGCAGCGGTTGTTGCTTGATCGGCTGGGCTTGTGGTGTCTGCCTCCTGGGCAGCTCCGCAGGCAACAGCGGCGACCAAGACCAAGGCTAGTAGGGTGAATACCCAAAGTTGGGGGCGTGACAGCCAACGATACCTCATTGTAAGACCTCCGAATTGTATAATGACTATTGCCTCTTGGGGATCAGACTATTCCATCCACGATAAGCCTGGATTCCCTTGGAATCCTTCGGCGAAATGCAGACAACATATGCGCTAAATCGTTTAACGTCTTCCTGTTTCGCAGCCTTTTTCCGCATTCACCGGTAGGCTTCCGTGCAAACCGCTGTACTATAGACTGCGAATCTCAGCCGAGTCAATAGTTACGGCGTCGATGATACCGCTTCTGCCGTATGCTGTATCAATGAAAAGCGCCCCGATATCGAGGCGCTTTTCACCGGCCTGGCGGATGGGACCGCATCAACTTTTCTCCGACGTGCCGGATAGAAACTCCTCTACCTCAGGAGTATCGGGAAGCATACGCACGCCATCCACTTCTACGCCGAACCGCCTGTAGGCTTCGGCTCTGCGCTTGCGTTGGTCTTCACGCTCCTTATCCCTTGCCCATTTTCTTACCAGCGGAACCCGCCAAGCCAATCCAGCTATCGCCTTCGGGATGGTTTCCTCCAGGAATCTGGAATCCCTCGGCGACGGATAGAACAGCATCAGGGTTTCTCCGACGTGCCGGATAGAAACTTCAGGATCTCGGGAGTAATCGTGAGTGTAGTCACACCGTCCTTTTCGACGCCGAACCGCCTCAATGCTTCGGCCATACGCTTGCGTTGGTCTTCACGCTCCTCTTCCTTGGCCTCCTCCTTTATCTTCTTTATCGCAGCCGGAATCAGCAGCACCACTCTACCTGTCACCTCCACGATAATCGCCAACAGCAAGGCTGTACCCACTGACGAGCCGAAGATGGCCGCCAGCGGGTACAGCCAGTCGTCCTTTTGCAACAGCCCCCAGAATCGCCATACCCCACGCAGACGACGTAGACCAGGTAATAAGCCGTCCAGTAGGGGGCGAACAAATTCACTATACTACATATCCATCCCTACTTTGCGCGGCCAGCCCCCAACGCGAGGACACCTGTTTCAGAGGAGGGCGATGGGATTTACCGGTGAGCCGGTGCCGCCTACGACCCGCAGCGGATTGACGGTGAGCATGAATTCCCAGCGGTTTTCCTCGGCGCAGACCTGGGCCAGCGGTTCCAACAGGGCATTGTCCAGCAGCCCAATACCGTAGGCAAAAATGGAGCCGTGGACCGACCAAGGGAGATCGTATCCGTTGGGCTGGTAGTCCATCATGTCCCAGACCAGCAGGCAACAGTCTGACTCCCGGAGGAACTTCAGGCAGGACGCGTGCAACCCGGCGCGGTGGCCGTTGGGGTCCGAACCCCACAGGGGGTTGACCCGGTTCCAGGCCTCACGCCCTCCGTAAACGCAGATGGCGTCTCCGGGCGATAGGGTTATTCCCTCGGCCTTGGCAACATCCTCGAGCTCCCAGCCGTGGATGGGCTCTTCGTGGGTTACGAAGTCCGTTCCCCTGAATCTGGGTACGTCCAAGAGCACGCCCCTGGTGATGATCCCTTCCTTCCAATGCTCCACGGAGCCCCACTTCGCGCCGTCAAACTCAATAACGTCGTCGGCGTCCCTCCCGTTCCACATGCCGTTGCTGTCCCAAACGTGGCAAAGGGCGTCGAGATGAGTGGTAGCCTGGCCGTGGTAGGAGATGCCGTAAAAGTCAGTTGCCGAGCCGCCGCCGTTGGGACGTACGCCCCGGCGCATGTAATGGAGCGCCGGCGTTGGGTTGTTGGCCGCGGGAGTGACCGGGAACTCCCGGCTCAACGTTACCGCCCGGCCCTTCTGGACCAGCCTGGCCGCGCCAGCGCGTTTTTCATCGGTCACCATGTTAACCGCGCCTACCTGGTCTTCGTTTCCCCACCGGCCCCAGTTCCGGTCGTCCTTCAGGTATCCCAGGACCTCTTCCTTGGTAGGTATTCTTCGCTCCATGGGTCATTCTCCTTTCGTGGCTAGGCTGCCTTGTCTCTTAGACAACTGAACAATTGGTCCATCATCATCTTGGCCACACTGCCCATGAGCCGCTGCCCGACCCGGGCCACCGTGCCTCCCACCTGGGCGTCACTGTCCACCGCTACAATGGTCTGGTCTCCCTGGGCCGAGAGTCTGATGGTAGCTTCCCCGCTGGCGAACCCCGAGGGGCCGTTGCCTTCCACGACCAGCCTGTAGGAGTCGTGAGGGACCATGTCCCGTATGGCCACCTTTGCGTTGTAGTTGCCCCGGACAGGCCCAATCCCAACCAGCAACGAGGCCTGGTATTCATTCTCCCCCAACGGCTCCAGTCCCGAACAGCCGGGGATGCAGCCGGACAAGACGGAGGGGTCGGTCAAGACGTCCCAAACCTTCTGGACCGGAGCATTGAACGTATAGCTGCCTGAGACCTTCATGGACCTACTCCCTGTGGGTTGCCGCTATCTCTGGTCTGCCAGCAGCAGCAGGTTCAATAGGACCTGCGTTCCGTTGGCGCAGGCTTCGGGGGTAGAGTACTCCTCCGGAGCATGGCTGATGCCGTCAATGCTGGGCACGAACACCATCGCCATATCCGTGATTGCGGCGATCGCCTGGGCGTCATGGCCCGCCCCGGACGGCACACGCTGCGAGGCAAAACCGGAAATGCGGGCCGCTTCTTCAACCAATGCCTGCATTTCGGGCGTGATGGGCACTCCCTCGGTGTGCCGCTGCCGGTGTATTTCCACGGAGACCTGATCGTCCGACGCGATGGATTCCGCCGCCCTGCGCAACTCAGCCTCCGCCGCATCCAGGGCGGAAATCTCGATGTCGCGGAACTCTACCCCGACGCGCACGTGACCTGGGATTACGTTGACCGCGTTGGGATGCGCGTGAATCGCGCCCGCGGTCGCCACCCGGCAAACTTCCGAGTCCGCCGCGATTCGTTGGACCTCCAGGACCAACCTGGACGCGCTGACCAGGGCGTCTCGACGGGAGGGCATGGGGGTCGTTCCGGCGTGGTTGGACATGCCCTGGAACTCCACCTCGAACATGCCCCTGCCGGTGATGCCGGTTACGATGCCTATGGGCACGCCGGACTGGTGCAATTCCGGACCTTGCTCTATGTGCAGTTCGAAATATGCCGCCAACTCGTCGCTGGTCCTGCGGGCCTCTCCAACCCTGGATAGGTCGCCGCCGATGTCGGCCATCCGGCTGGCCAGGCTCACGCCTTCGTCGTCAACCGCCGCCAGGTCTTCCTCCAATAGCTGGCCCGCCATCGCCCTGCTGCCGATGAGCCAGCGATGGAACCGTGTGCCCTCTTCATTGGTGAAGACGATCACCTCGACGGGGTGCCGAAGAGATTGCCCGGCGTCTGCCAGCGTCTGTACGCACTCGATCCCTCCCATGACCCCAAGGGCTCCGTCGTACTTCCCTCCGCTGGGAACGGTGTCGGTGTGAGACCCCATGGCTATGGCGGGAAGTCCGGCGGCCGCGCCCTCTTTCCTGCCGATGATGTTGCCCGCGGGGTCTATCCGGGTCTCGAGCCCGGCTTTATGCATTAAGGAGATGGTGTACTCGCGCCCGGCGATGTCTTCCGGGGAGAAGGCGATCCGCTGCATTCCCAATGGCGAGTCCCCGATCTTCCCCAACTCCTGGAGAGTGCGGTTGAGGCGGTCGCCGTCAATGGTTGGTTGCGTCACGATGGCAGGTCCTTCATTGCTATTCTCTTACCAGTGCGTACAAGAATTCGTCGACAGTGCTGCCGGCCTTGGTGGCGCTGTTTCGCATCCTCGCTTCGAAGGTAAACCCGGCCTTCTCCAGAACGCGGGCCGAAGCGGGATTCCATTCGAACACGATGGCGTAAAGCCGCACGAGGTCAAAATTTGCGAAGGCGTATTCGGAGAAGGCGCGCAACGCCCTGGTGGCAATGCCCCGTCCCCAGAATGGTTCACCGAGCCAGTAACCCACCTCGCCGGACCGGAAGTGGACGTCGTCTTGAAGCGTGAGCCCGATGCCGCCAATGGCCTCATCCGAGGTGGCGATGGCCAGGCTGGTCACGGTTTCACGCTGGTTCGATAGTTGGACCCACTCCTCGGCATCGGCGGTTGTATACGGGTGGGGGAACCTGTCTCTCAGGTTTCGCCAGACCGTGTAGTTGTTGCCGTACTTGACGAGTGCGTCCACGTCTCCGGGCTGCCAGGGCCGTAATTTCCACGGGTCTATCCGGATTTCCATAACTAAGGCCTGTGTTTAGGGATTCCGAGGTCACGGCATATCTTTCGGATCAGGAATTCGTCGATCTCGTTGTGCCTGGGTACCGCCGTTCGGCGATTATTCTGTGGATTTCCCCACCAGGAATGCCTACGATCCTCTCTAACCACCTCGCAACCATGAGATCTGAGATAGGCAAGGACACTACGGCGCCTCACACCTGTAGGGCGACCTCTTCGTAGCCGCTTTCGGCGGCTTTTAGCGGATCGGCCCGGTTCATTTCTAAGGCTTCGGTGAGGGCTGATCGCAGGTCTTCCATTAACTCTTCCTTGGTGGCGGCCTGCGCGTTCACGCCGGGGACTTCTTCCACCCAACCGATCCACCAATCGGCATTCTGTTTGATTACCGCCATGTACGTCGAGTTCATTGGGTGCACTCTGATGGTCTGGGCGGAGCTCTCGGCCCCTCCAACTCGGCCACAGGCTTATCTGGGATTAGCGCAATTTAGCAAATTCCGCGCGCTTGTGCTACCGGCAACCGGGGCATATACTCAGCATACTATGTCCTTCCCTGAAGATACACCCGCCGGAGAACTTGTTCGCATCCCGCTGTTCCCGTTAAACGTGGTGCTGTTCCCCGGCATGCCCATGCCGCTCCACATCTTCGAGGAGCGGTACAAAGCCATGATCGGGGGATGCCTGGAGCGCGGAGAGCCATTCGGCATCGTTCTGATCAAAGAGGGGCGCGAAGTCGGCGACCCGGCGGAGCCCGTCAGGATTGGCACCACCGCGCGGATCGTCCAGTCTGAGACCCTCGAAGAAGGCCGTCTGAATATCATGACCCGGGGTGAACGCCGGTTCGAGGTGGTGGACGTCTTCCAGCGCGTCCCCCACGTGGCCGCCGAGATCAGGTACATGGAGGAAGCGGCCGGGGATGATCTATCGAGCGTTGTCGCTGAAATCAGTCCCGAGTACGCCGAGTTCCTTCGGATGCTGACGGCCCTGTCCGGCGGTTGGACCGCCCAGCCCGATGTCCCTGAAGAGCCGGTCGAGCTTTCTTTCTCAGTGGCGTCGGCTCTCGTCACCAGCATCCCACTGCCAACGGATATCAAACAACAACTCCTGGAATCCTCCACCGCCAAGGAAAGGCTTGAACGCCTTGTCCCCTTGATAAAACGCGGCAACGAGGCCCTGCGGGAAGAGGTGGCGAAGCGGAACCCGTTCAAGGGCCCGCGCCTCAACTAAGTCTATCCGCCGGCGCTAACCGCTCCGGTCTTAGACCTTCACCAGTGATCCGTAGATCTTGGCCGCTCCAAACTCCGGCACCATCCCCGAGAACAGCTCCGGATGGATCATCTCAGCCATGATTTCCAAGCCTGTCACCAAACGAGGCCCCGACCGGCTGGTATAGGCGCTGGCGTCGATCACATACACCCTCTGGTTCTTAACTGCGGGCAGTGTGTCCCATCCCTCGCGAGCGGTCAGGATGGGTACGTCCTGCAGAGCGCGTTTTACGTCGAAACCGCAGGGCATGAAGATGATGACCTCGGGCTGGCTCTCCACTATGGCGTCCCATTCCATCTGGAACGAGCCCGTTTCCTTGTCGCCGAAGCAGTTTTCCCCTCCGGCTATCTCCACCATCTCGGGCACCCAGTGACCACCACAGAACAGGGGATCGACCCATTCCACGTGTAGGACACGTGGAGCGTTGTTCGCCAGCGCGGCGCGGCTGGCCACGGCGTCGATGCGTTTTTGCATCCGGGCGGTGATGAGTTCGCCCTTCTCCTCGGTGCCGGTGGCGTGGGCAACGCCGCGAATGTCCGAAAGCACGTCGCCCAGGTATTGTGGGTCCAGAGAGAGGACTTGGGGCTCTTTGGGAAGGCTCACGCTTACCTCAGCTACCTGCCGAGTGGAAATGGCTCAAACCTCGCAGATGGCCTGGGTCAGGAGGAGGTCGGGCTCGGCGGCCTTCATTATCTCCTGGTCGATGTCGTAGATGCCGAGTCCCTGTTGCAGGCGCTCGGATATCACGCGGTTAATCTCCGCGCTGGTTGGCTCCATGCCGTCAAACACGCTATGGACCACATGGGGCTTGCGAGCCGCGTCGGGCGGGAAGTCACATTCGTGGGTGACGCCGTAAAGTTGGTCTTCTAGGCCCAGTTCGTAAACAATCTCGGTCGCGCTGGGGAGGAACGAACAGATACGCATGTAAAACCTCCGGTGGCCGTTGGGTCATTCTAACATTCACGCCCTTTGACGACCAACGCTAACAGCCTTCATCGTCTCCCGGTGATACGTCCGGTGAAGGCGCGGAGTCTATGTTGAAGGTGTATTCCGGGTCGATCTGGTCGTCGATATATACGTATTGGTCGTCGTCCACGTAGTGGGGATCAGGTTCGTCGCGGTATTCCAACTCGTCAGGTCCGAGGAAAGTTTGGATGAAGGTGCGCTCCAACAGGTGATGGATCTGAAACGCGGCGATGGCCAGCCCGGCGACCAAACCCACCGCCATTGCGGCTGCTAGCGGCGTCACGAGTACGCCCATTGAGAGCAGACGAGAGATGAGAGGGATGCTCCAGATTGCGGGTAGAATAAGGAGAGGAATCGCTATACTGTCCCGCAAGATCACGTGCATGTTCCTCCCGCGCAGGATCTCGGACGCTCTGAGCCGCCTGGGCAGGATGTAACCTACTATCCCGTCGCTGAGCGTCCGCAGCGACTTCCAAACCTGTAACGCTGGAGGAACGGACAGCGCCAGGGCCATGCCACCGATGGCCAGCCCAACCACGTTCTCCCGCAGATGGAGCACGTGGGCCAACTGGGGTGTGAAGTGCAGGCTCCCCGTGCCGATGGCGATGAACAAGCTGATGATCCCCATGTTGAGCAATATCAGCCGGTTGCTTCTTTGTATCCGGCGGGCTCTTGGGCTGTGGAAATGAAAGGCGCTGCGCAGTGCCGCCAGGGCCAGGACCAGGCTGCTTCCGTATAGCTTGAGCAACCGGGGAGAACGCCGGTCCAGGAACCCGGCGATCACATTGGTCGCTCGAAATAGGAAGGGGTACGCCAGCGCGGTAATGGCGGTAGCTCCGGTCATCACGGGATAGAGGAAGCTGCCGATGGCCGCCGTTTCGGCCCCGACTCGCACCATGGCGAGCGAGAACTCTCCCACCTGGGGCATACCCAGTCCCACGTCCAGCGACTCCTTGCCGCTGTGTCCCGCAAGTAACGTTCCCAGGGTGTCGGCAAGCACCTTCCCCACGATGAATACCGCCGCCACGATCAGAGTTGGAAGGATGAAGTCCGCCGCCACGGAGAGGTCCATCAGAAGTCCGATGGAGACGAAGAAGATGGCGGCGAACATGTCCCGGACCGGTCCCATGATCCGGTCCATCTCCTCGGCGTGATCGGTGTCGCCAAGCACCGCTCCAATCAGGAACGCCCCAACGGCTGGGGATAGCCCGAGCTGACTCGCGATGAGCGCCAGTCCAAAGCACATCGCAAGTCCGGTTATGAGCAGGGCCTCCTGGGATTGGAACCCGTTCACGAAACCAACTACGCGGGGCGCTACCAATGCACCGACGACCAGGGCTACGGCCCCGAAGGTGGCCAGCTTCACCGCCAGCACGACTATGGAACCAGGGTCGGTTTCGCCACTGGTGGCCACGCCGGTGAGGACCGTTAGCAATATCACAGCGGCGATGTCTTCGATGACCAGGATTCCGACGATCAATTGCCCACGGGTCTGTAGCAATTCCCCGGATTCCCGAAGCATGGTCATCAAGATGGCCGAACTGCTGATTGACAACGCCGCTCCCAGGAAGACGCCCTCGGTCTTGGACCAGCCCAACAGGTTGGCCATCTCGAAGCCGAGGGCGAACATGATGGTCATCTCCACCAGTCCGATGATGACCACGCTGCTGCCCACGCTCCGGATACGTTGCCACCCCACGCCGAGACCTATGCCGAAGAGGAGTAGCACCAGTCCCAGGTCGGCAAGCAGGCGAATAGTGTCCAGGTCCTCGACCAACGGACTCCACACTGTGAAGGGGCCAATGAGAGTCCCGGCGGCGAGGTAGCCCAGGATCGGGGGCATTCGGACAAGACGGAAGATGACCAGGGCGACCCCGGCCACGGCCATTATCACGGCCAGGTCTCGGACCAACCCTGTGTCTTCGCTGCCCAGTGCGAGAAGAGGTATGGAGGTTGTAGGATCTATGGGGCCAATGCCTCCAGCAACGGCTTACGGGTATTGTCCGCCTAGTATACCGCTGGCTATCCAAGGATGCCTTTCGCCATAAGTGTTCAGACTTGATCGGACTTGATCGGAAACAAAGGCCCCACTTTCGCAAAAGGGGGGTTGGGGGGATTTCTCCCGCTCCGGGTAGAGTCGCTAACGGGTGCGCTGCACATCTCCAACCGTGGTGGTTTCCGGTTGGAATATCCGGGTTGAGATGACCCCGGTCCTCGTAACTGCGTTAGCCGGTAAGAGAGAAATCCCCCTTTTGCGAAAGGGGGAGATTCTCCGTGAACGTTCCGTCGCCGTTGCTAACTCTGAACAGTTACCTTCCGCCATCATGCCGGGCGCCCATTCGCAAAACGACGGGAGCCCGCCAATCCTTGATTCGGCGGGCTCCGAGTCTTAGCCGGGGTGTTGCAGCTTACCCTGCCGGTAGGTCCCGCGTCCTGCCGGGGACCACGGCCGAAGGGGTTATCGCCCCTGCCGCTCTATTACCGGTGGGGCTCGTTGTGGGAGACCAGGTCTACGGTGGTATCAGGGGTCGCCACGGCGACCGAACCGTAGAGGGGTCAACGCCGTTTCCAGGTGTCCACCAGCTCGTTGGCCTGCTCCGCGGCCACCCCCCACATCTCGAAGTTAACGCGAATGGCGTCGTAAAGGGAAATGTCTCCGGGGGTCTTTTCCGGGTCGCGGTAGGACTCGACGCTCACATCCATCCATTCCAGGGGAATCTCCTCGTCGCTGGCGATCCTCTCGACCATGTTGACCGCGCAGGCGGTGATGCCGGACAGGAAGAGCTCTCCCGCACCAACTTCGTCGCCGTTGGTGCCGTCGGCAACCCAGTGGTGGGTCCGCGCGTTGCAGATCGCCCTTCCCAGGGTGCCGGTGCTGTAGCTCCGTACCTTGTAGGCCAGGGCTAGTTCCGCCATAACATCCCTCCTCAAGTTTGGTTATTGCCAGGGATTCCAGCTTACATCCTGGAGTCCCTTTGAGCGACTCCTTGCGCCGGGAATTTTCGACTTGTTTCTAGTCGCGCACCCGGTATGCGATGCACTCGACGATCTCGATAGCCAGGGGCGGTTGCGCCAGTCCGGTGGTGCCTATGACGGCGCGGCACGGAGGGTTGGGCACGAATTCCCGGTAAATCTCGTTAAGCAGCGGCCAGTTGTCCATGTCGGTCAAGAATATGACCAGGCTCACTACCCGGCTGAAGCTGGACCCAGCGGCCTCAAGATGAGTTTGCACGTGCTGGAATCCGGCCCGGTATTGGTCGGCGTCGGTCTCGCCCACGACCATTCCGTCAAACCCGGAGGACGTTGTTCCACGGCAATGGACCTTGATCGCGTCGACCTTGTACATGCGTAGAAGGTCCTCTTCGAAGTAATCACAGTAGAGGCCCACACGGTAGGAGTGCATGGCGGTCGATTGATGACGTCCGGCGGCGATAATCAGGTCCAGAAGTTGGTCCCGGTCCACGAAGGGCAGGTCGTGGGCCTGCTCCAAGGTCATCTCGTCCAGTTCGGCTAACGTGTAGGGCATAAAGCTGCGCTCGCGTAATACTTCTTGGCGGCCTTGCCGAGGCGTATGACCCGGGAGTCCTCCTTAGGTCCAACCGAAATGTGGCGTCGGGAAAAAGGGGGGGCCAATCTATATCCGGATGGGTTGAGACCTGACTCCCGGAGTCTTCTTAACAGGTCGGTAGCTTCCGCCAATTCCTTAGGATCAATATGGGGATTCGCCGCCAAGATTTCTTCAATGTTGGGAAGTTTGATCAAGATTAGACCTCCCATGAGAAGGGAAGATAGCTTCCCAATATGTGTAGGGCGCCTTCGGCCCTAGTTTTCACCATGTAGTCACCCAATAGGTTGTGATAGGTACGAATGTTGTCACTCATGATTCGCTCTTGACCGAAGTCATCAATCAAGAGATAAAGATCGCGCCGTAACACTTCCATGGAAATGCCATGACCGTGGGTGTGCCAGCGATCGGTATCATTCAAAATGCTCGCGATTTCCACGGCCCGGCTTTGTCTCATTTCGTCAGTCACGGGAATGCCCCGAGTTTCGGTCTTGGTCCAACCACTGAACTTATACTTAACCAGCCATTCCTTAAGGAGCGATATGGACAGTTCTCGTGCCTGCTCGTATTGGTAAAGCTCAGCCTGGTCAAATCCACTTATCATGAGCTGAACTTCGGGCATCGAGATACTACCGTCAATGGCCTTCTGAAGCAATCGTTCCCACTGAATCAGGTATCCTAGAGCGGGAACCCAGCGACCAGTTGCGCTTTGTATCTGTGGATCAATTGGACCCAGGCGTGAATAATAGTCCATATAGATGGCGTCACCGGACATAGCCAGAACGGTTCCTGCCGAAAATGCATGATTTGGTATAACGAAATTAACATGATGGTAGTTGTGTCGCAGGGTATCCACAATTCTTTGGACGACCTCGATAAGACCTCCGAATGTGGTCAACACGACTGCTAGTCTCATTCTCCTATTGCCGTTGGTCTTAAGTCTTTCCACCATGTTGCGAACGAGATCATCGACACCGTCTACGATTCCACCGTTCAGGTATAGTACGTCGGATTGGAGCGTGGTTTCCAAAGCGCGGGCTCTGTCATCGAGCTGGTTTAGAATAATGTCATCGGCAGTCTGCGGGACACGACTCACCATAGGGGATTACTCCGTTTTCTGTCGATTCCACCGGGCCTCCGCTGCCGTTTTCGCGATTTCTCTACGTCTCGCATCGGATAATTTCTTGGCCCTGGCTGGTCCACCCTTCCGTCCTCCGAGCCTTCCCAGAGCAACGGCAGCAGGGTTCTTGTCCTGCGAGTTGTAGCGGTTCTCGTGAGAATCCGGCTCCACCTTTTCTTCCGCATGTTCAACACTTAGAATGGGTGAGGCCATATCGTGTCAACTCCGATGAATGTTGATGCTCGACCGCTTATGCATGACTCCATAGTCCCACGGTCTCCACTCATTGGTCAAGCACGGCTTGACATCTGCAAGAGCTAGCGTGTTGGCGCTCGGCACGGCTGCCTATCCCGCACTCCCGGCGCCCGTGAGGGGGACCCAATGACTACTATCCCGGAACTTAAAGAGCAATACGAGAGCCTGGACCATCGTTTGTCCATTAGAGACGAAGGGGCCATCGACACCGAGTGTCTCATGGCTTTCGCCTACGATTATCCGGAGCAGCAGGCGGTCGTCCGGGTGGACACGGACGAGTTCACCGCCGTTTGCCCTTGGACAGGGCTTCCAGACATCGGGACAGTCCAAATTTCCTACGTCCCCCTTGATAGTTGCATCGAGCTTAAGTCTCTGAAGTATTATCTCCTGTCATTCCGAGACGTGGGCGTCGTTCAAGAACACGCGGCCAACCGTATCCTCAAGGACCTGGTTGGGCTATGCAGTCCCAGGAGCATGAGTGTGACCCTCGATTATAAAGTTCGGGGCGGGATCCATTGCTCGGTGTCGGTCGCCTATCCGGTTACCGGATAGCCGGATGTACCTGGTAAGGATCGAGACCACTTTCGATAGCGGCCACAGGCTATTGGACTACGATGGGAAATGCGCCTACCCCCACGGGCACACCTACAGGGCCGAGGTGTTTCTGGGAGGCGCGGCCCTGGACCTACAGGGACTGGTGTTCGACTTCACCGACCTGAAACGCCGGGTGAAGAATTGGATCGACGACAACTGGGACCACGCCTTCCTCGTCAATAGCCGCGACACGGAGCTTATCCGGGCCCTCGCCTCACTCACCAAGGGCAGGGTGTACCAATTCAGCGACGAGAACCCGTCCTGTGAAGTAATCAGCCGGGTGTTGTACGACACCGTGGCCGAAATTTGCGGGACCACGCCGGTCAAAGTCCGGGTCTGGGAGTCGCTGGACCAATACGCCGAGTTTTCCCGGGATGCCGGTCCCGATGGCTAGCTATGGCGTAACCCTACTCTCCGGGGGACTCGACTCCACTACCGTCGCCGCCCTTGCCCGCAGCCAGACCGACCACCTGACCGCCCTCACTTTTCACTACGGGCAGGCCCACAGCAAAGAGGTTGAGTGCGCAGATGAGATAGCCGGAATGATGGGCATCCCCATGGAGCTATTGGATATCTCCTTTTTTGGCCGGGTGGCATGGTACTCGGCGCTCACCAACCCGGAGCGATTCCCGATTCCCGGGGACCGGACCACGGAGCAGATGGGGGCCAGTATTCCCATCACATACGTTCCCCTCAGAAACACTTTCTTCCTGGCCCTGGCCGCTTCCTACCTGGAAAGCCAGGTCTTGTATTCGATTGAACACGAAGGGCTGGACCCCGCCGGGCTCAAGGCGAATATCTACATGGCCCCCAACGCGATCGACTATAGCGGGTATCCCGACTGTCGGCCCGAGTATTTTGAGAAGATCGCCGAGGGCCTCGCCTACGGCAGTAAGCTCTGGGCCGAGTATGGCGTCGCGTTCGCAGTGGAAACCCCCATCATTCACATGTCCAAGCGTGAGATCGTGCAGCTGGGCGTTGAGCTTAACGCGCCCCTGGAATACACGTGGAGTTGCTACGAAGGCGGCGATTATCCCTGTGGTAGCTGCGACAGTTGTCTGCTCCGGGCCAAGGGCTTTGCCGAAGCGGGCGTCCCCGACCCCGCCCTAGTCAAGTTGGGGAGGTTCTGAGCGTGTTGCGCGTCAGCCGGCAGTCTGGGGGAGTCCCCGAAATCTTCCACTCTCTCCAAGGAGAAGGCGCGAACATCGGCACGGCCACCGTGTTCCTGCGCCTTGCCCAATGCAACCTGGCGTGTTCCTGGTGTGACACCAAGTACACCTGGGACTGGGACAACTACAGCTACGAAGACGAGGTGATGACCCTGAGCGTGGAAGACGTGAGGGACGCGGTATTGGCCTACGGTTGTCCCCACCTCGTGGTCACGGGGGGCGAACCTCTCTTGCAGCAGCGCGATCTTGCATCGCTGGGCGCGGGACTGAGAGACGCGGGGTTTTACTGCGAGGTTGAGACCAACGGGACCATCCTGCCCATCCCGGAACTTGCCCGCAGCATCGACCAATGGAACGTGTCCCCTAAACTTGCCAACTCCGGCAACCCGTTGGCACGCAGGGTCCTGCCTGAGGTGTTGGAAGGCTTCTCCGATTTGTCCAACGCACTCTTCAAATTCGTAATTGCGACGCCCGCCGACCTGGACGAGGTACTCGGCCTGCGCGACAGGTACCATATCCCCAACGAACGCATAATCCTCATGCCCGAAGGCATCTCGGCGGCTGCGCTTCGGGACCGGAGTCCATGGGTCGCCGACGCCTGCGTGAAGGAAGGGTTCCGCTTTTCCACCAGGCTGCACATCCTGCTCTGGGCTGACCAGAGGGGGCGGTGAAGTTGGGCGGTGAGCCGTCACTTCCCGGTTAATAGAATCGTAAGCTCGTTCACGTCTTCGACAAGGTCGAGGCGGGACACCACGTCGATTACGGCGTCGGTTGTCTCCTTGCTAAGGGTTTCACGGGTCAATGACCTGAATTTGTCCAGCAATTCCTCGTAGGTCGCGGGATTCTGCGCGTCGCCTTTCTGGGCTACCACCTCATGCCGCAGGGTGCGTCCGTCTTGCAACTCTACCGACACACGTGCCGAAGGGTAATCGTAACGGCGGAAGTTCATCTCCGGGTCCGCCGCGATCTCCACCCGTTGCGCCAATGATCGTATCGCGGGGTTGGCGATTGGCTCGGCATAGAACGCCGTAACGTCCGTTCGTCCGGTCTCGATGGACGCGGCTACCGCGTATGGGATCGAGAACTTGGCGGCCAACATGTTCTCCGGTTCCGGGTCCGCCATGATTAACGCGAGCGACGGAGCTTCCACCCGGATGCGGCTGACCTGCTGCGATGCGAAGCTCTCCTGTCGGACTATCGCCTGTACCGCGTCCAATACGGGATGGTTGTACAGGCAGCACGCATGGAATTTGAAATAGTTGTGCTGAATCCGGTAGGAACCCGGCTGTCCCAGCCCTTCCACAACCGCATCCGAATCGAAGCCGTCCCCGAGAAGCCCGCTGTACACGTCTGAGGGCGCGTCTTCCACCGAGGTAAATCCGCACCTGGTCAGGTGAGCCGCGAGTATGCCCTGGAACCCGGACCGTCCTGGGTAGAGGTTGCGGACGGTGGCCCCTTCCAGGCAGGGGGTCCAGGTGTTGGCCGGGCTCATCGAGGTGGCCAGGTTCATGGTGGTCTTCATTTCGGCGGCGTCGTACCCGATCAGTCGGGCCGTTGCCACCGCCGTTCCAATGGTCCCCCAGGTGCCGTGGGAGTGGACCTCCGCCTTTGCCCTGGTGCCTGACCCGATGCGAGAAGTCACCTCGTATCCGGCGACGATGGCCTCCAGGAGGGCCTTCCCGCTGGCGCGGCGGTCTTCGGCTACGGCTATCGCGCCGGGAGTCACATGAATGGATGGATGCCCGCCGCCCAACCTAGTGCCTTCGTCCATCTCCAGCCCCACCCCGGCGGTGGCGTTGACCAGCGCGGCGTATGTAGACTGCACCTTACCAGCGTGACCCATAAGGGTGGATGCTCCGCCCGGGCCCAAAGTCTTGGCAAGACCGGCGAAGCTCGCGTTTTCCGGCAGTCTGCTTCCGGCCAGAATCGCGCCTATTGTGTCGAGGACCACGTGCTTGGCGGCCCGCACGGTAGAATCCTCCAGGTCTTCGAGACGTAGGCCCGATGCGAAGCTGGATAGCCGGTCCAGATATTCGGTTGACATGGTCCCTCCTCGATGCCGAATGTGCTCCAAAGCGGCCGGGTTAGCTGGAGCCAAGGTGCCGGGAAGCGTGCCCATTGGCGCTGCAGACCCGCGTATACAAAGTGCTTATACGCTGCCATAATTGTGGAACTATGGGGAATGGTCAAGACCAGTTCACATTCATGCGAAACCTTAGAGAGCCGATGCCGCTGTGGCGCAAAGTGCGGCTGGTCTTGGCAAACAACCTGACAAAGATTCGTTCGGGGCAAAGTTGCTGCGGCAATCTGGGTCAGCCCGGTTGTTGAAGGCCCCTGCCCGATGCTCCCCGTGAGGGAGACTGACCTACTCCCGCCAACCCCGGCTAGTCCTGCTGGCCCTCGGCGCCCAAGCCTTCCCACCAGTGGCGGCCCCGCCCTCTGCGCCGCCGGGTGAATCCCAGCCCCGTCAGACGCATCCCGAAACTCCTCTGCGCCATCGGCGTCTGCTGTGTTTCCTGGCACCAGTCCACGTATGCGGCATACAGTCCTGATGCGATGGTCCGCAGGTCAGGTCCCACGATGCAGCGTTCTGTCACGAACCGGCTGACCGAAGCCTGACCGTCGACCTCAGCTACCGGCTCGCCTTCGTCCTCCGCTGGGTCACTCTCGACAGGGGCGCTGTCAATCGGGGCATTTTCGACAGGAGCGCTTGCGACAGGAGGGCTTTCTACATGAGCAATTTCTGGCGGCGGGGCCGAAGTTTGAGCGGGTTGGTCTCCGGCACTGTCTTCCTCTGGCTGGTCCGGGATTGGGGATTCAACCGTGGGCAACCGTTCAATGTACCTGGCGCAATATTCCAGTAGACCCAGGTACTTGTCCAGTCCTCCGAAATCGCTCCAGGCTATGGATTGCCCATCGATCTGCGAGGCGTCAAGCGCAAACGATATCGAGTTAACCGCAAATCGTTGGCGGTATTCGGGGGGGCAGGACCACACGGGCGTCAACATGCCCAGCCTAAATGACCGGTCCAATAGGTAGATGCAAGCACGGGCGGACCGAAGGCCCGGTTCGGTTTCTGACAGAGGACTACCGGAGCAGACCGACTCGAGGGTGCGATGGCTCTGCATCGCGGAGAATGCGAACGCGCCCCGCACTTGGTTGGTGGCGCACCGGGCCAACTCAGCCTGGCCCCTTATCCTGAGAGGGTTGAACACCTCGACCACGTGGCCGGTCTCCGTGGTCACGACGTCCCGCTGGGCGGGAAGGTGCGCCGGGGTTATCTGACCCTTCCTGACCGCCGTCCAATAGGAGATGGCCAGGGCCAAATTCTCCCTGACCATCTGGATCTCCAACTCCGGCCCGAAGGCCCCGCTGGTTACCATATCCTAGCCCTGGAGTGGGATGCCTACTCGTTGATGTTCATCACTACTTTGATGACGTTGTCGGTCCGCTGCTCGTACATGTCGTAGGCTTGCTGCACCTGGGAGAATCCGATTTGGTGGGTGATGAGCTGGCCCGGGTCGCACCAACCCCGTTGGCGCAAAGCCACAATATCCGCAATCTGTGAGATGGGGTCGCCACTGCGGGCCCCGGTGGTGGGGATAATGGTAGGCTGTTTGTCCATCAACAAGTTGTGCTCCAATGGCACGAAGTCATCGCTCTGAATGCCGAAGATGATCGCGGTCCCGAATTGGCGCACCTGTCGAAACACCTCGTTGAAGGTGTCCGGATAGCCGGCGGCCTCCACGGCGATGTCCGCGCCCTCGCCCCGGGTAATCTCCTGCACCGCTTCCGTGACGCTCTGCTTATCTGGATTGACCGTGTGGGTCGCGCCGAGCTGCTTGGCCTTCTCCAGCCGGTAGTCCAAGGGGTCTACGGCGATGACGTTGCGCGCTCCCATGCGTGAAGTGATCATGGTGAAGCTGAGGCCGATGCTGCCCTGGCCGAAGACGACCACGTTCTTGCTCAACACGCTGCCCATTTGCCGGCATGAGTACAGCACCGTGCCCGAGGGCTGGCACATCACCCATTCGGCTAGGCTGCCCTCATCGGGCAGTAGAATCATGCGCCCCGGGTCGGACACCGTGTATTCGCACAACCCTCCTAGGCCCCGGGAAGGGATGACGATTACCCTCTGGCCCTCATGATAGGCGTCGGTGCGGCTATCCACGATGACTCCCGCCAACTCGTGGCAGGGCCGGCCGGGTTCCATGGGGTAATGTTCCTCCGGCTCAATGGGTCCGTAGCCATGCCGGATGTCGCTGCCGCATACCGAGACCCGTTCCAGCTTGACCAGGCACTCCCCGTCAACCGGAGCCGGCGTGTCGATGTCTATGAATTCAAAGTTCTTCGGGCTGGACAATCTGGCTGCTTTCATATCCTTACGTTACTCCCTTCGGGCACAGAATCCATGTGGTCAAATCCCGGTGTATCTTAATATGAGACCGTCGCTTCGGCAAGGGAGAGGGAGTAGCGGTAACTGTTCAGACTCGATGACGCGGATTGGCTGAATCCCCCATCGGTCATCTCTGTGATAGTCCTCTTAACATGTCCCGCCCCCAATCCGTCATTCCCCCGCAGAGCCTGCCCCCGGCTCGATCCGGGGGCGGGAATCCAGAAATGCCGATGATAGGGAATGTTGCTGGTTGTAAATGCTCCTGGATTCCGGGTCAAAGCCTGCCCCGTACTGGATACGGGGCCCGGAATGACGGGCTAGGAGTAGGAAGGACACATGAAGTGCGCACAGTTACCCTTGTTCTGTGCGGGCGGTTATGCCAAGCCATACTGCGAAGCATACGGTCAAGAACAATCCAAGCCACAAATAGGCACTACTATGCTTATGGATGCCTTCTGGGTCAGGCGTTCCAGCTTTCGGGTTCGATGGCAACGGCGACCCCCTCGAGGGACGCAGATGCCGTCCGGTCTGCGTCCACGATTGCGCCGATGACGACCGGTGTTGCCGGTTGGCCGAGGATTGAGGCCAGCGTCCCGGCGCGCGCCTTGGCCCGGGCGATGTCTGAGTCTCCTACGGTGATGGAGGTCTCGATCACGATGTATGTGTCGGACCCGGTGTTTCTGTCTCTAGCGGCGAGGATGAGGTCCGACCGCCAGAGGCCGTCGATTTCCTCCAAGGTGATATTGCCGTCCTCTTCGGCCTGTTCGATGCGGGCCTCCAATTCAAGATCCCCCGGCGAATAGATACCTCTCAGCACTTTTATCCGGCGCAGGTTGAGGTATTGGCCCGCTATGCTTCTGATGTTCCTTTCGACCTTGATTGCGTAGTTAGTACCGAACCCATTGTCCATTCTGCCGTCCATCCGGTTCATTCGAGTCTCGATTTCGGCGATATTGGTCTTGACGTCGGCAAGGTCGGTTTTAACGTCGGCGAGGTCGGTCTTAATCTCGGCGAGGTCGGTCTTAACGCCGGCCATGTCGGTCTCGAGCCGTTCTAGCCGTTGGTGGACCAGCCGGAAGTTCTCGCCGGTCAGTTCCACAAACTTGGCGAACCGTTCCGGCAATTCCAACAGTTCCTGGCCCAACAGTATGCTTCGGATAGTGTCGGCCCACTCGGGTCTTTCCCGGAGGATGCGGGCCAAATCGGAAATGTCGTTTATGGATGTCATAACCGTTCTCGCGCCTCAGTCCAGTATAAAGGAAGCGGAGGCGGATGGTCAGCAAGGGCTAGTCAAATACGAAGACGCATTTGCCCGTCGTCGCTCCGTCAAATGTCTGGAAAGCCTGGATGGCCTGGTCCAGTGTGTAGCGGTGAGTGATGTGCCTGTCCAGCGGCGCCTTGGTTTCCACGAAGAAGCGGGCGATCTCGATCAGTTCCGACTTGCTGAAAGTCCAGGAACCGAAGATCGTGATCACCTTGAATATAACGTCGCGGCTGAAGTCAATCTCGGCGGGAGGACCCACACCCACGTAGCAGCAGCGGGCGAACGGCGCAAGGCAGGTCAATACCTGCTGCCTCGCCACTGGGTTGCCGGACGTTTCTAAAGAAGCCGATGCTCCCGCGCCGCCGCTCAGGTCACGGATGGCCTGCACCGGGTCCGCTTCCAATGGGTTGATGACGTAATCGGCCCCCAGGTCCCGGGCCAATGCCAGCCGCTCCGGGACGACGTCGACCGCGATCACCCGCGCGCCCATGGCCTTGGCGGAGAGGGTGCCGCTCAGACCGACCGGACCCTGTCCGAACACCGCCACGGTGTCCTTGCCGTTTATGTCCATCTTGTTCAACCCGTTCCAGGCCGTGCCCGTGCCGCAGGAGATGGCGGCCCCCTCCTCAAAGGAGAGTTCGTCGGGCAGATGCACCAGGGTACGGGAGGGGACCAGGATGTAGTCGGCGTTGGCCCCGTGGCCCGTGCCGCCGCCGTAGGTCACCCGGCCCTGGGGGCATAGCTGCTCGTAGCCCATGGCGCAGATCTCGCAGACGCCGCAGCCAGCGTAGTGGTGGCACATCACCCGGTCGCCCAGTTTGAGGCCCGGAGGCGCACCCGGCCCCAACTCCTCGATGACGCCGCACGGCTCATGGCCGGTGATCATCACCGTCGGCTCACCGCCCCGGTAACGGTGCAGGTCGGACCCGCACAAGCCGGACGCCCGGACTCGCAGCACAGCCTCTCCCGGACCGGCGTGAGGGTCGGGGAATTCCTGGATTTCGGCTTCCCGGTTGCCACTGAACGTAACCCCGCGCATGGTGTACCTCCCGTTTGGGTGTGTCAGGTTGGTTGGGGGGTATGATACTCTGCGGAAGGCGGGATGGGGAGTGGAGGAGGGGTGGTACGGGCGCAAACGTGCCAGGGGCGGCAGTCAGTCTACACCCAAGCCCAGTTTTACTTGTCCCAGATGGGTTCCACATAACGGTCAACGTCCAGGTCTGTGAAGTAATCGTGGGCTGTTGACGGTATCGTGTTTCCGGCATGGTACCGCGCCGTTTCACTGGCAACTCGAAGGGACCTGTAAGCCCGCCAAGTCTGCAGATCACAGTTGGCCCGAATCAGTTCCTCACGCCAAGCATGAGGCGAATATCTCATGCGGCCGTTTGTCCGTGGGACTGAATCTTCGGTGTGGGA
The DNA here is from genome assembly GCA_965197545.1 of Dehalococcoidia bacterium. GTDB lineage: Bacteria > Chloroflexota > Dehalococcoidia > Lucifugimonadales > UBA3495 > CATOSP01. The sequence continues at coordinate 102,451 of CBDANJ010000006.1, read as the reverse complement.
AATAAGGCCGCTTGCCTCCCGGTGGGTGAACTCCGGTTGGCCGTGCAGACGGGCTTCAAAGTAATGCACCGCGGCATAGAAGGCAGCTGTGATGGACCAGTCTCTGAAGCGGTATCCGGTGCCGGCAAATTCCCTCGCGAGTCCTTCGTTGTGCCGCGCCTGCTCGATATGGGGGTGCCTGTCACTCACCCTATGGAGACTCCCGCTTCCAGACCAGGGAGCTATTAAGGTAAGTGGTCCGGTCGAGTCCGGCATCGCCTATGGGAATGTAGTCCACGGACATACACGCAGCCGGGAACTCGTCACGCAATATATATTCTGCGTCAAGCAAGCCGATGATCAATGACTCGTCGTGGTGCTTCACCGAAAGCAGCACGAACACCTGGACTTCCTCCAGATATTCCCCGAGCGCAATGGCTTGCACCGGACCGAACTTCTCATAGGTACGGACCAATTTCCTTTGCAATTCATCCTCACCCTGTCCTTCTCTGACAGGCAACGGGTATGGTGGGTCCTGGCTCTGCCGGGTGTGCATTGAGGGAGCCATATTAACCCCTGTTCCTCGTGATGAAGTGTATGGGTATGCGATCCTATGAAGCGGCGTTTCAGGCGTCAAGGAAAGTTATCGCGGGTCAAGATACGTAGACAGGCCCGCCTCCCGGTTGCCCTTAAACGTAACCCCACGCATGTCGCACCTCCCGGTCTGGGTGTATCAAGTTGGTTGGGGGTATGATACTCCCCGGAGGGCGGGATGGGGAGTGGAGAGGTGGCACCTACCGGCACAGCCAATCGCGGACTTCCGAGAGAGTATGGCCTTTGAGGACATCGTTATACTGCAAAAGTTCGCACGCTGTGTGCCCATCACTCTCTCTGGCCTTTGAATCTGCTCCGTAGTCTAGTAACAGCTTGATAACTTTCGGATTGCTACTGCTCATTGCCGCGTCATGCAGGGGTGTAACGCGGCCATTGTCCCTTACATTGACTTCCGCGCCGCGGTCCAGCAACAATTCCACGACCGACTCTAGTACTGTTTCTATGAAGTCTTGTATATTACGGGAGATTGAGTAGGCTTGGGTATGATCTTCTAGGGAGGCCATACCCGAACATGCCTGCCATCAAGTACAAAGTTGAACTGACACCATCCGAACGGTCCGGTCTGATTGAGGTATCCCGCCGGGGCAAGCCGTTAGCCCGCACGCTAAAGCGGGCCCTTGCGCTGTTGAAAACTGACGAAGGACTGTCAGACCGCGAGGTGGCTGAGGCGGTCTCGATCAGCGCCGCCACTGTTGCCAGAACGCGGAGACGGTTCGTCGAGGAGGGACTCGAAGCCGCAATCAACGACCGGCCACGGCCAGGCCGGGGGCGCAAGCTGAGCGGCATACAGGAAGCGCACCTCGTCGCCATCACCTGCAGCAATGCGCCCGAAGGACACACGAACTGGACGCTCCAGCTACTTGCGGACAAGGTGGTGGCGATGGAGTTTGCCGGGAGCATCTCCCTTGAGACGGTGCGCCAGATACTCAAAAAAACGAACTCAAACCATGGAAGAAGAAAGAGTGGTGCATCCCCAAGGTGAGCGGAGAGTTCGTGGCCCGGATGGAGGATGTGCTGGACCTGTACCACGAAGACTACGACCCAGAGCATCCCGTGGTGTGTTTCGACGAGACCTCCAGGCAGTTGGTCGAGGACGTGAGGCCGCCCATCAAAGCCAAGCCCGGACGGGTGGAACGCTACGACTGCGAGTACAGACGAAACGGTACCCGAAACCTGTTCATGTTCTGTGAACCGAAGGGCGGATGGAGACACGTCGAAGTGACCGGGCGCCGCACTGCGGTGGACTTCGCGCACCAGATGCGCTGGCTGGTTGACCAGGCGTACCCCCACGCCAGGGTCGTCCGGCTGGTGTTGGACAATCTCAATACGCACAAGTTGGGCTCGCTCTACGAAGCATTTGGAGCGTCCGAAGCGCGTCGTATAGCTAAGCGCTTGGAGTTTCACCACACTCCCGTGCATGGAAGCTGGCTGAACATGGCCGAGATCGAGTTGAGCGTCTTCAGCAGACAGTGTCTGAACCGCCGGGTCGGCGATGAAGTGTTGCTGCGGCAGGAGGTCGCCGCCCTCGAACGCGAGCGCAACGATGCTGGAGCCGTCATAGAGTGGCGGTTCTCTACTCAGGACGCCCGCAGTAAACTCCAACATGTATATCCATCAGGATTACTTTGAAACGGTACTAGGTTATACGCTGCCGCCCAATGCAGAGGTGTAATTCCTATGGAGTCCTTGGCATTGACGTCCGAACCGTAGTTCAGTAACAATTCGATAACCGAAGGTTCGAAATTTAATGCCGCCGCCGCATGAAGTGGGGTACCACCATTTATACCCCTTGCTTCGATGTCCGCGCCTCTGTCTAGTAGCAACCTGATAACCGAGGGATCGGCATTAAATCTCGACGCCATGTACAGAGGCGTCCGGTTTTCATTGTCCCTGGCTTCGATGTTGGCGCCGTGGTCCAAGAGCAAAGTGATGACCGACGGTTGGTTGGTATAGCCCGCTGCCACATGAAGGGGTGTTGCATTGTAATGGCCGCTACTTGCATCAATAGGCGCGCCATGCTCCAGTTGTACGCGCACATCCCGGACATCAGCTTTACGCCAGAAATCTACGCTTAACCAGTTGCTGAGAGTTAAGACCAGAGTAGGAGTCGGGGTCGGCGGGGGCATAGTTGCCGTTGGTGGAATGACTGCTGCTGGTGGAGTGGCTGTTGATGTGTCCCCACAGGCCGGAGCGGCCGATATGACTAGCACGACTATCCCAAATGCCATCCGCGAGCATAGCCAGTGCATAAGTTTGATCATAAACCTGTGAAATCCAATCGAGTCATGCGTGTCGCGTAAATGATACTCGCTGAGGGTGGGTTAGAGAATTAGCAGGGCAACAAAATCGGCGGCAAGGAAACCTTCGGAAGCCTGTTCGGGGCAGCGGACGCTAATGTGCGTTTTGACCTTGCCGTGCTATATTAGCCGCCTGAGATTAGGTTTATCCTGATGGCAGAGGGAAATGATGGAGAACAGGACTCGGCTGACGCATCTACCGGAATCATCGGGGCCTGTCGAATTGGTAGAGGCGCAGCAAGAATGCAACTTGGAAGAAAGTCTTGTTGACCACTTCAACAAACTCGCCCATGACACTACTGGCGAGGTATTCGTTGATGGTATGGAATCCGCCTTCTCTTACGGGATAACTCTGGCTGTTGAGACTCATGGTGACATCGCCGTTCGCGCGATGGAGCGGCTGATGAGTTCTAATGGGGTCAATGTCGAAGTTGCCGGAGAAATCTTGAGACAAATGGGTTCTATGGAAGACCCTCGGACGCATCGTGGCAGATTGGCAGTCTTGACAAGCAGCCTGAAATCGCCTGACCCACGCCTTCGGGATGCAGCCTCTATAGGGTTGGCGGCGCTGGATGACCCGGCAGCCATCGAAGACCTGCGGGACGCCGTTGACCGGGAAGCCTTCCCTCAATTGAGGCGGAACCTGACATTGGCGCTGGACCAGTTGCAAGCGGCCCAATGGCCCACTTCTTGAGGGTAGTCAGACAGGCGCGCTGGTACAAGTATCCTGAACTGGACTGGCTGCCGGATGGCGGCCTTCAAGCCGACGCCCTCGGCGACCTCCAAACCAGCGGCAACGCGCTCTCGGTCTACAGGGTTGAGAACGAAACTGACCGGGAGCGCGTCATTGTTGCGTTGGCTGCGAACCGGGACAATTTGGCGAACCTAGACTACGCTATATTCGACGACGCCGGTTTGGCCTCAATTGGCATTGCAATTAACTAACGGGACGGTCAGACTCCCGACGTGGAAGTGAACAGACTACACTATGACCTGGCGAATCTGACGGCGGAAAGACTCGTACAGCTTGCCCAAGTCATATCATCAGGCGAACACGCCCGGATACCGAGGAGAGAAATAGAAGCCGGTTTGCGGCGCGCTGTTCAGTCTGGCGCTTTGGACAGAGGCCGACTCAAGCCCCATCTGTTGGGACAGATTGAGTAAGTCCGGCAATGCCCCTTTAAGACTGCGCCGCTATAGGGCCTTAATCCGTCGTATAATCCCTATCAATATCAATCTGAACGGTTGGCTTGTAGGCTCGACATGAAAACCACCATAGACATCAACGACGAACTTTACCAGGCAGCCAAGAAAAAGGTGGATGAGGACGGCAGAACCCTCTCGGACCTGGTTGAGGCTGCCCTGCGGGTGTACCTGCGCGATTCCTTGCCCTTCGAGCTAAAGTGGGTAACCAGGTCCGGCAAGCCTAGGCCGGGCATAGACTTCACCAGCAGGGACTTTCTCTATGGTTTCCCGGACAACTCCCCCGATAGCGATTGATACGAATGTGCTGGTGTACGCGCATCGTGATGAAATGGACAAGCACGACGCTGCGAAGGTACTGATCCGGCGGCTCGTTGTCGGGGACACGCCCTGGGGCATCCCGGTGTTTTGCATAGGCGAGTTCCTGCGTGTGGTTACGTATCGCGGATTTTTTCCCTCACCCACACCTTTGGACGAAGCTCTGGAAGTTATTGACTCTCTTCTACAAAGTCCCAGCGTCCACCTGTTGCGGCCCGGAGACAGGTATTGGAAGATTTTCAACCGCGTGGCGCTTCAAGCCGGCGTATCGGGAAACCTGGTGTTCGACGCCCAGATTGTGGCCCTTTGCTTGGAGCACGGTTTCCTAACGATAGTGTCAGACGACAGGGACATGCGGCGCTTTGAAGGCATAGAAGCAGTCCCCATAGTGTAAGGCACATTCCCCCACATTCTTATCAGGCGATAGCCTGCGGAGGTTTACCATGTCAGACTCTTACGACGTCATAGTGGTGGGCGCCGGGAACGCGGCGCTTTGCGCGGCCATCGCGGCCAGGGAACGCTGTGAGTCCGTGCTGGTGGTGGAAAAGGCCCCGGAATACTTCCGCGGCGGCAACACCTACTTCACCGGCGGCATTATCCGGTTCGCCTTCGACGGTCTGGAGGACATCAAGACCGTAATCCCCGATATGTCTCCCACCGAGGAAGGTTCCATCGAGGTGGGCAGTTATAACCAGGACCAGTTTTACGCAGACATGATGCGGGTCACCCAGGGTCTAACCGATCCCGACCTGGCGCAGATTCTGGTGAGCCAGTCGCTGCCTACCATGCAATGGCTCCAGAGCAAGGGCGTGCGTTTCGTCCTGTCCTACGGACGGCAGGCGTTCAAGGACGGGGACAAATTCCGCTTCTGGGGCGGGCTGCTGGTGGAGGCCGTGGGCGCGGGCAAGGGGCTGTCCGACCAGCAGTTCGAAGCGGCCGAGAAGGACGGGATCGACATTCGGTACGCCACCCAGGGCGTGAACCTGCTGCAGGATGATAAGGGACGGGTGCGCGGTCTACGCGTTCTTGGGCCGGACGGTTTCGAGGACATCCCCGGCAGGACCGTGGTGCTGGCCGCTGGCGGGTTCGAGGCCAACGCCGAGATGCGCTGCCGCTACCTCGGCCCCGGTTGGGAGTTGGTCAAGGTGCGGGGCATCCCCTACAACACGGGAGACGGCATCAAGATGGCCCTGGACGTTGGCGCTCAGGCCCACGGCCACTGGAGTAGCTGCCACGCCGTTGCCTGGGACATGAACGCGCCCGCCTTCGGAGACCGGGTAATCACCGAGCTATTCCAGAAGCACTCCTACCCCTTCGGGATCATCGTCAACCTGGAGGGCAACAGGTTCCTGGACGAGGGGGCGGATTTCCGCAACTACACGTATGTGACCTACGGGCGCGCTCTTTTGACCCAGACCCAGGGACTCGGCTTCCAAATCTTCGACGACAAGGTGAAGCACCTCCTGCGCGACGAGTACCACATCCCCCAGGTCACCATGGCCGAGGCCAACACTATCGAGGAGTTGGCCCGGCGGTTGGACATTGACCCCGAGGGCCTCGCCAACACCATCCGGGAATACAACGCCGCCGTGCAGCAGGACGTCCCGTATAATCCCACGGTAAAGGATGGCCGCGGCACCGTGGGCATCACCCCGCCCAAGACCAACTGGGCCCAGCCGATAGACACGCCTCCATACCTGGGTTACGCGGTCACCTGCGGCATCACGTTTACCTTCGGTGGGGTGAAGATCGACACCCGCGGCCAGGTGGTAACCAACGGCCAGGACCCCATACCGGGCCTGTACGCGGCGGGAGAGATGGTGGGCGGCCTCTTCTACTACAACTATCCCGGAGGCTCCGGGCTGTCCTCGGGCATGGTGTTCGGCCGTCTGGCCGGTACCAGCGCGGCGCAGGACGCGATGGCCTTGAAGGACTCCTAGAGTAGGCGCCGCGAGTGGCCACTGGCTACGAACCGCGTCTACCCCTGACTAGTGCTGTGACTTGGGAACATGTTAGCATAGCGGCAAAAGCAACACCGGCATTCGCGGCGCACCTTCCCGGAAATTCGGGCACCCAGAGACTGCAGCCATGAGGCGTTCTTGAGCACAATGGACCAATCATCCAGCGGAAAACGGGGTATCTTCTACGGTTGGTACATCGTCGCCGCGGTGTTCTTCGTAGCTCTGGTATCCACCGGCGCCCGCAGCGCAATGGGGAATTTCATTGTCCCCATGAGCGACGAGTTTGGCTGGAATCGCACCACTATCTCGTTGGCCGGGGTGATGGGCGCACTGGTCAACGGCTTCTCACAGCCTTTCCTGGGCCGTCTGTTCGACATGACGGGTGGACGCAGGGTGATACTCTGCGGAATCGTCGTTATCGGGCTCTCAACTGCCCTACTAAGCCTCACCTTCCACATTCTCTTCTTGGTCTTCATGTTCGGGATAGTGGCTTCCATTGCCTCCAGTGCGTCGGGCCTGAACAACGCCGGCGCGCTGCTGGCCAGGTGGTTCCGCCGCCGCCGCGCCACGGTTATGGGAATTAGCTCGGCGGGCGCTTCAATGGGCGGCCTGCTGTTGGTCCCCTTTGCCATGTACTTCCTAAACGCCACCAGTTGGAGGCTGACCTGGGTTGTGCTTGGGTTGGCCATCCTGCTGCTGGCTTTCCCGGTGGCGTACATCTTCCTCAAAGAAAATCCCGCAGACATGGGGCTTCAGCCCGATGGTGATGATGCGCCGCCTACGGACTCGCAGGGCGTCCCCGTGGAATGGCCCTCCGGGCCTTTGGAGGCCCAAAGGTGGACTCAGTCCTTCCGTTCCATGCCCATCTGGCAGATGTCCGCCGCCTACTTCGTTTGCGGGGCAACTACCTTCTTGCTTTCATTCCACTTTGTTCCCTTTGCCCTGGACCGCGGCGTTGAACCGAACACCGCGGCTACCGTGTTTGGCGTGATGCTTGGGTTGAATGTATTCGGGTCCGTAGGGTCAGGGATGCTATCGGACAGGTTTGGACGGAAAAACCTGCTGGGGCTGGTGTATTTCCTGCGGGGCTGTGGGTACATGCTTCTTCTCTTCGTGCCCGGAGACGCCGCCCTGTGGATGTTCGCAGTCGTGGCGGGGTTCTCCTGGTTTGCGACTCCCACGCTTACGACATCCTTGACCGCCGACATCTACGGCTTGCGGGTGCTGGGGACGGTCGCCGGTGTATCCTTCCTCTTCCACCAACTGGGCGGGGCCGCCAGCGTATTGTTGGCGGGGGTGCTTTACGACATCTACGGTTCCTACCAAGTCCCGTTCTTCATCGCGGGCGCGCTCCTCTTCCCTGCCGCCATCGCGTCCGCCACCATCAAGGAGAAGAAATACTCCGTCCGGTACCAGGCTCCGGCGATGGCCGCTGCCCCAGCGGGTGGTTGATCCGGGCCTCGGTTTGCCCATTCGACATAGGATGGCCAATGTGCCATGACTCAACCCAGCGCTCAGCCTAAAACGGTCTTCCACGGCTGGTACATCCTGGCCACCATCTTCTTCGTCTCTGTCGTGAGCAACGGAGCGCGGACTAGCTTCGGCGCGTTCGTCCTTCCCATGGAGGCGGAATTCGACTGGAACCGCAGCACCATCTCGGCGGCTGGGTTCGTCGGGTTTCTGGTGGGCGGTCTATCCCAACCGTTCATGGGGCGCGTGCTGGACATCCTCGGTGGCCGCAGGGTCATCGGAATCAGCCTGGTGGTTCTCGGAGTTACCACCGCGCTGCTGAGCTTCACGTTCCACTTCTTCTTCCTGGTCTTCATGTTTGGCCTAGTCTCTTCCATTGCTCTCAGCGGGGCATCCACCACGAACACCGGGGCGCTCTTGGCCAGGTGGTTCCGGCGCAGGCGCGCCACCGTGATGGGGTTGAACACCGGCGGAGTCTCCCTGGGCGGCCTTATCATGGTGCCCTTCGCCGTCTACCTGATCCAAGCCGCGGACTGGCGTTGGGCCTGGGCGGCCATGGGGCTGATTATCCTGGTCCTGGCCGCGCCTCTCGCACTACTTGTCCTGCGCGACGACCCCGGGGAAATGGGGCTGCAACCCGACGGTGCCCCCGACCCTCCAGAGCGCGCCCAGGCCGACACCGAAGCCCGAAAGAAAGGGCCGCTTGAGGTCGAAAAGTGGTCCGAGTCGCTCCATTCCCCGCCTTTCTGGCAACTGAGCGGGGCCCTGACGGTCTGTGGCACCACCACCGCCATAATCTCCTTCCATTTCATCGCCTTCTCCGCCGATCAGGGCATCCCCGGCTCAAAAGCGGCTCTGATTTTCGGCGTCATGATGTTCATGAACACCATTGGCAGCGTTAGCGTCGGGTTCTTGTCGGACCGTTTTAGCGCCAAGAACTTGCTGGCGGCAACCTACTTCACGAGGGGGCTGGCTTACGTAATCCTATTGACGGTGCCGGGAGAAGTGGGGCTTTGGATTTTCGCGGTGGTGGCCGGCACGTCCTGGATCGCCACCAACCCTCCCACCACCACACTCACCGCGGATATCTACGGCTTGCGCGCACTTGGGACCATCGGCGGCATTTCGTTCTTGTTCCACCAGCTAGGCGGAGCGTCCAGCATTCTGCTGGCCGGTATCCTCTACGATGTGACAGGTTCTTACACCCTGCCCTTCGCCATCGCAGGATCGTTGCTGTTCCCGGCCGCTTTCGCCGCCTTTACAATTAAGGAGCGAAAGTACTCGGTGCGCTACCAAACGGCGGCTTCCGCGGGCGCGGCGCCGGGCTGACCGCACGTTTGCCATGTGGGTATTTCTAGCTTCGGTGGCGGGCCACCACGCGGATGCGGCCAGTCCCGACCTTCTGATCTGGATCAAGGACCTCATCGACCACATGTTTGGCGTGGGCCCGTGGACAATCGTATTGACGCTCGCCGCATTGATATTGGCGATGCCCTTGGGCCTGATGCTATTCTATTTCGGCCAGAGAAGGCGAATTGAGCAACAACTCCGGAGCAATTCAATAACTAAGCGTTAACACTTGGCGCGGATATGCCCCATTCTGAGTCGGCGCAAAAGTTGGTCTTAGACTTGCCCTCAGCTTCGGAAGATAGTAGACTATTCCTCGCCTCAGATGGTGATGTCATCCCAACGTTGGAGGAGCCAGCCGCTTCTCCAAGCCTGCCGGGAAGACGGGGACCGAGGCCAGTAAGTCGGACTAAAACCCATCCCAATCACGGAGGTTCAGAAACACCGCCATGTTCGATCGAGACTCCTTAGAAGCATTACTCGAAGAGTTACGGGACGAATGGGAACTTGAGCCGGACTGGGAGGAGATCCAGAGAGCGGCCCATCTGGGTGTCGCCCGCGCCGACGCCGGCGTGGAGTTGGGCGACTTGGACTCCCGAGTGGTCGCGCTGATCGACAAGCACAATCCCGGCTAACCCCCCGAAGCGGGCCGGAGAGCGTCGGGGAGGTTGATTCCGTCCTGGTCGCGGCCACCGGCCTTTATATCCGGAGCCCCATGTTTGAGGATAGGCTTTGACTCAACGCCTATCCTCAAACTGCGCTTTGCGGCATGTCGGGCTCTTACGCCCGTCGCCAGGGCGAACGTTTCCCGTCGCCTGTCCGGAATTTGGCCTTTCCACTCCACGCCTTTGACTGTCTCTTAGGAGACCTGGCGCTAAGTATCTATCTCAAAACGAGGCTTTCCCAAATGTCTCCCCCTTTCGCAAAAGGGGGATTTCCCTTCTGCCCAAGCACGTTCGTGCAGTTTTGAGATAGCTTCTAAGTGGCGCGCGCCCTGGGTGACAGGACCACAACGCGCATGTCCGCGGGCAGATTTGAATTGGTGACTACTAGCCTGGGCTGTGGGCTCACGTCGTCCAGGCCCATCCTCCGCACGAACGCCTCCATTCCCTGGGGCTGCGCGGCGGCCTCTCCCGCTACCGCGGGGACGTTGTCTCCCATGGGAATGACGATTTTGGGTGACAGGTCCTGCATGGTCTGGAACACTTGCTCCACCCCCATAGTTGCTCCACCGCCGGCGGGGATCAGCAGCACGTCCACCGGGGATAGCTCGTCAATCTGAGATGGCGTGGGAGGGGACTTGACGCTCCCCATGTGGCAAATGGTCACGCCGCCGATCTCGATTGCGAAGGCAACGCTTCGGTCCTCTTGGGAAGTGTCGGCAGGCAGAGGGGTCATAACCCCCCGTACCCCGATGCCTCTGTATTCGTACTCCCCCGGAGCGGCGAACACCTTGGGATCGCCGGGTACATTCTTCCAATTGCTACCGTTGGGGTCCCGGTGGCTGACTGTGACCACAGTTGCCGGTCTCATGTCGGGCCGCAACCCCACCGATTCAGGAAAAGGGTCGGTCACGACAACAACGTCGTCAGCCGCCAATCGAAAACAAGCGTTACCCAGCCAAGTGATGTCCATTCATTCCTCCCGTCCACCCATGCTTGGCTCGTGTCACGCGCCCTTTGCCCCACCCTTTCCTGCACGGAGAGGGCGCCAGACTCCTTCATCCTCGCGGTGGAAAGCTGGGATGAAGGTAAATTCCGTGTAGTTTCAGCGTTACAGCTATCGTGTATTGCAGGTATTGGTTCACTATTATAGTAGTATAATAACGGGTAGAAGTTAGGGTCAACGAGTGTAAGATCGCTTTTGTCCAGGCTTGATGCCAGACGAGCGAGGGCATCAGCTCGGTCCGATGGTGGGTCTATGCTGTCGCAAAGAGCAACGTCCGTTCTGAAGATACTGGTCGATCAATACGTCCAGACCGCCAGCCCGGTGGCCTCGGAAGATATCGCCCGTCTCTCGTCGTCCAAGGTCAGCCCGGCTACGGTCCGGAATGCCATGTCCCAGTTGACCGAGGAAGGCTATATCTCCCGGCCTCACGTGTCGTCGGGCGGCATACCTTCCGATATGGGTTACCGCCACTACGTGGAGTCTTTGGGCAGGGTGCCGGAGTTGCCGGCCGGAGTCCGCCGCCAGATTCACGCAGGTTTCGACCGCACAGAGCCGGACACAGACGCTTGGTGCCAACAGTGCGCCTCGGCGCTTTCCAGGATCACCGGAAACCTCTGTATCGTAACCATCCCCATGGCGCAGTCTCCCCGGCTCAAGCAGATTCAGCTCGTCTACCTGAAGGAGTTCCTGGGGTTGTTGATCGTGGTCCTGCAGGAAGCCCGGCTGCTTCGCCGGTTGCTTCCCCTGGACGAAGGCTTGGGGCAGGACGAACTGGACCGGTCCGCGAACAAGCTGAACGAGAGCCTGGCAGGGCTCAGCTATCACGACATAGAGGCCAATCCCTTGGAACTGACTTCCTTGGAAGAGCGGGTCAAGCGGGACACGGGCGCAATGATGCGTGAGGCGGCTACCGGCAGCTTGCAAGAGCACCACATGGACGGGTTGCGCCGCCTGCTCGATCAACCCGAGTTTTCCCAAAGCGGCCGGGCCGGAGAACTGGTTGAGATGCTGGAAGAGCGCGTTTTGCAGCAAACCTTGATATCCGAAGCCCCTCGCGAAGACGATGTGGCCATATACATTGGGGCGGAGAACCGTAACGAGGCTCTACGCTCCTTTGGGGTTATCCTCTGCCGGTATGGTCTCCTGGACGAGTTGCAGGGCACCATCTGCGTGGTTGGTCCCACCCGTATGGGATACCCCGAGGCGATCAGCGGCGCGTCCTATCTGTCGTCCGTGATGAGCCACTTGGTGGAAGAACTCCAGGGCGAAGGAAGTGTGGAAATCACCGAACACACCTCGTCCACGCGGTGAAGGCGAAAGCGGTATCCAGGCCCGAACAATGCCCGTAAGCAACGATGACATAGCCGGTCTATTCGAGAACATGGCAGTCCTCCTGGAGATGCAGGGCGACTCCATATTCAAGATTCGCGCTTACCAGAGGGCCGCGCGCACCATCGAACACCTTCCGTTTCCCCTAGAATCCGCAGTGCTCGAAGGTACGGACCTCAAAAAGGTCCCCGGAATCGGCAAGGCGATTAGCGACAAGATTCGCGAATTGCTAGACACCGGACACGTTTCCACCTACGACAAATTGGTGGCCTCTGCACCCCACGGCGTCCTCGACCTGATGGACATCCCCGGAATAGGACCCAAGACCGCCATGCTCCTAGCCCAAGAATTGGGCGTTAGCACTGTTGAACAGGTCGAACAGGCCGTGGTGGATGGCCGGGTCGCCACGCTCCCCAGGATGGGCAAGAAGGCTGCCGATTCTCTCCTCCGGCACATCCAGGCCATGAGGACCAAGGACCAGCGCACGCCCATCGGTCAGGCCTTGGAGGTGGCCGAAGAGGTCGCCGCAGCCCTCGACGCCCAATGCCCCCAAATCGGGGGCGGCCTGTACCCCGCCGGCAGCCTGCGCCGGTGGGAGGAGACCATCGGGGACATCGACCTCGTTGGGCCGTCCGGAGATCACGAGCAAGTTGGCGCCGCGCTGGCCGGTCTGCCCCAGGTCCGTGAGGTGCTGGTCAATGGCTCGAAGAAGACCAGCGTGGTGGTGGAGCCGGGAATCCAGGTGGACCTGAGGATCGGAGAACCCGAATCCTTCGGCGCGATGCTCCAGTATTTCACCGGCAGCCAGCAGCACAACCTCCGCCTCCGCGATTTCGCCAACCACATGGGGCTGTCCCTGAATGAATACGGGATCACCGATGTTGCCACAGGCCGGGTCGAGTATTTCCACGATGAAGAGTCCTTCTACGCCCGCCTGGGCCTGCCATACATTCCACCCGAACTCCGGTTGGGGGTCTGGGAATTGGACGCGGCGCTGTCGGCGTCCCTGCCTGACCTGGTGGAGGAGAAACACCTTCGCGGAGACCTGCACTTACACAGCAATTGGAGCGACGGGAACGATCCCATCGAGGTCATGGTTGAAGCGGCGGCGGCCCAGGGATATGAATACATGGCCCTTACCGATCATTCCTCCGGGCTGGGAATCGCCAATGGGCTTTCCAACGACAGGTTGGCCGAACAAATGGGAATCTTGCGGTCGCTGGATGGCCGCTACCCGATTACCGCGCTCTGCGGTTCCGAGGTGGACATCCGCGCCGACGGCACGCTAGACTACCCCGACGACCTGTTGGCCCAGCTCGATGTTGTGGTGGCCTCGGTGCATTCGGCTATGGGCCAGGATGAGCAGACCATGACCCGGCGAATCATCCAGGCCATGGAGCATCCGTCGGTTACCATTATCGGCCATCTATCCACCCGGCTGCTGGGTTCAAGATCACCCATCCAATTCGATCTGGAGGCTGTGCTGCAAGCAGCGCGGGATACCGGCACCGCCTTGGAAATAAACTCCGCCCCGGAACGGCTGGACCTCAAGGACACTCATGCGTACCGGGCCCGTGAGTTGGGAGTGCCCCTGGTAATCAGTACCGACTCGCACCGGCATACCCAGTTGGCAAACCGCAGGTTCGGGGTCGCAGTTGCCCGCCGCGCTTGGTGCGGACCAGGAAACATCCTGAACACCCTCCCCCTCGACCGGTTCCTCTCCTTCATACGTACACCAAAACCACACCGCCTCTCTGTGTTTGACGGCGCGGCCCCGGTGGACGCCACCTGATGGACCCGAAAGCGGAGGTCATAGACCCCTTCCATACGGACCTCTCGGAGAGCGTTCCCGAGGCAATTCTGCACTTCAGGAAGGCGGTGCGGGACGGCGCTCCGTGGTATGAGGCGATTCTTGAAGCCATGGCCCTCTGGACGCTGCCCCGAGAGATCTACGGGGGCCGCACCTACGACTATCTAATTTTGGGAGAAGCTTTCGATTGGCTGGTGTTGGCGGAGAGGCTATTCGATGACCTGGGCTCTTCGGTCCCGTGGATTGTTATTGGTCCGGAAGACCGGGAGCGGTTGCTCTTCGAAGGCAGATTGCCTGGTGAAATCGACCCGGAACGGTTCAAGGAACTTCTGGGCTCCAGCAAGTACCCGGCCTACCTGAACTACTGGTATGGTGTCGTCGTCGAAGAGGCCCTGCAACTCGCGGTGGAGGAGGATGTGCGGAAGCGTCACCTGGCCCGCTGTTATGCCGACAGTGAAGACCTGGTGGAAGAGGCCTTTGCCCACTTGTACGGCGACACCAAGACCAATCTCCTGAACGAGTTTCGCCGTCTGCAACACCTGGGGCGCGAACGCAAGTACTCCCTCTCCACCATGAAGCAATTCACTTACTGGCTTTTCAAACGCAGGGTCGACATGTGGGACCCCGCCAGGGTTGCCAGCGACACCAGAAAAGGTATCCAGCGTTTGCGCGAGCTGGAGCAAGTGCGGGACCCCGGGCTCGAATACATCGAAGCATGAGGCCTCGCACGTAGAATATTCAAGAATATCCAAAGCGATTCCACGCCGGCCGGGTTCCCAGTGCGGGATAGACTAGCGCCTTTTGACCGGCGCCATTTAGCAACTCCCCAAGATTCGTGTGGGTGGTAAGGAGCGTGTGCCGCTGTGCCAGAAGTTGACGCCGAGGCCCTTTCTCAGATGTCGGATATCGCCGAGGAGGAATTGGCCCCTCGGACCTATCGTCGAGGTGACGTTGTTTTGGGCGAGGTAGTCCGGCGGGACGACGAAGGGATCGTCGTTAGCGTCGGCCAAAAGATGGAAGGAATGGTCCTCTCCCAGGAAATGCGCCTCTTGGATCCGGCGGAACGCGAAGGCCTAACGCCGGGCCAAAGCGTCTCCGTCGCCATTCTTAGCGGGCGCGGACCGGACGGAATGCTCCTCCTCTCGATGGACGAGGCCTTGGAGGAACAGCGGTGGGAGGAACTACAGCAGCTATTTTCCGACGGCGCCACGGTAACGGGCCGGGTTACGGGACAAAACCGCGGCGGCCTGGTCGTGGACTGGCAAGGCATTCGGGGTTTCGCGCCGTTCTCCCAGTTGGCTCCGGTGCAAGGCGTGGACCGGGAAGAGGCGGTTGCAGGCCGCCTCGGTCAGGAAGCCGAATTCAATATTCTGGAATTGGACCGCGACGGCGACCGTTTGATCTTCTCGGAACGGGCCATCTGGCAGCGTCGCCGCGCCGAAGCCCAGGCGCGTATGCTCGCGACTCTGGAAGAAGGGCAGCTCCTTTCCGGCACAGTCTCGTCGATACGTGACTTTGGCGCGTTCGTCAACCTGGGCGACATAGACGGCCTGATTCCCATCTCGGAACTCTCCTGGACCATGATCGGCACGCCTGACGAAATCGTAAGCGTGGGCGAAACCGTCGAAGTCGCCGTGTTGCGCGTAGACCAAGAAAGGCGACGGCTGACGCTAAGCTTGAAGCGGACCGAACCTGAACCCTGGGACACGGTCCACGACCGTTACCGGGCCGGGCAGATTGTTGAAGGCGCCGTGACCAACATCGTCCCCTTCGGTGCGTTCGTAAGGCTCGAAGAGGGTATCGAAGGGCTGGTCCACATCTCTGAGCTGTCCCAGCGCCGGGTGGAGAACCCCAGGGAGTGTGTCTATTCGGGGCAACAGATTAGCGTCTTGATCTTGAACATCAACGCAGAGACCCGCCGCATGAGTCTCAGCTACAAGCAGGCTTTCGGCCTATAGGTCTCTTCGCGGGTCCGTGTGTCCGGCTTACAGGGAAGATTGCAAAGTCTTTCCACACTGTAGAATATGCCTCCAACCGTGGATTCCCGCGAATGCGGGAATCCACGGTTCCAAGCCTGGAGTCCCGCTGTTTCAAAGCGGGACGGCGACAATCGAACAACTTCGCAATCGTCCTGTTCGGCTTACAATTGCTCATAGACTCCCGGAGCCAGCGGGTGGTATATTGATTAAAAGGCGAATTTCGTAGTGATCTGCCGGTAAGTCGATATTCTCCCCGCCGGACGCAAGGAGCCCTCATGACCGCCTCCCCCTCTTCCCAGATTCCCAGCGCCTACGACCCCGCAACCGTAGAGCGGCGGGTCTACGATAACTGGTTGTCCAGCGGTTATTTTACTCCGGAAATAATCCCCGGTTCCCAGCCGTTTACCATCATCATGCCCCCGCCCAACGTTACCGGTGAACTCCACCTGGGGCACGCCCTTACCGCCGCGCTGCAAGACATCCTCATCCGGTGGCGCCGGATGCTGGGAGACCCCACCCTCTGGTTGCCGGGTAAGGACCACGCCGGCATCGCAACTCAGTGGGTGGTCGAGCGGTTGCTCGCCAGCGAGGGGACCAACAGGCACGAGATCGGCAGGGAAAAGTTCCAGGAAAGAGTCTGGGAATGGGTCGAGACCTACGGAGAAACTATTGACGAGCAGCACAAACGGCTCGGAGCCTCGTGCGACTGGTCCCGCCTTAGATTCACCCTGGACCCCGGTCCCGTCGACGCGGTCCGCACTACCTTCGTCAACCTCTTCAATAAGGGTCTCATCTATCGCCACCAACGGATCATCAACTGGTGTCCTCGCTGCGCCACCGCCCTGTCCGACCTGGAGGTCGAATATCAGGAGCAAGACGGGCTCCTATATTACATCCACTATCCCTTGAGCGATGGGTTAACCGGCGGCGGCGACTCCTACATCACCGTGGCCACGACCCGCCCGGAAACCATGCTGGGCGACACCGCGGTAGCCGTTCACCCCGAAGATGAACGCTACAAGCATCTTGTCGGGAAGAGCGTAACCCTTCCAATCATGGGACGCATCATCCCCATCGTCGGCGACGAGGGAATCACCCCAGAGTTTGGGTCCGGCGCACTGAAGGTTACTCCGTCCCACGACGCGATGGACTTTGAGGTAGGGATTCGGCATAACCTGGAATTCATCAATGTGGTCGGTTTTGACGGCAACATGACCGAGGAGGCCGGGAAATACCAGGGCTTCGAGCGGTTCCAGGCCAGGGAAGACGTGGCGGCTGAGCTGGATGCCCTGGGGCTGCTGGAGAAAGTCGAACATCACAGCAACGCCATTGGCACATGCCAGCGTTGCAGTACCGTCGTGGAACCCTTGATTAGCCTACAGTGGTTCGTCAACGTAGGCCATCACGACGAACCGGACAGCATCGCGGGACGGGCATACGCCGCCGTCGCCCACGGGGATATCAACATCGTCCCCGAGCGCTTCACCCGCGTTTACCTCAACTGGCTGGAAAACATACGGGACTGGTGCATCAGCCGCCAGCTCTGGTGGGGGCACCGGATCCCGGTGTGGTACTGCGGCGCCTGCGGGCAGCAGACCTCGGCCATGGAAGACCCGTCAAGCTGCGCCTCCTGCGGCTCGGTGGATATACATCAGGACCCCGATGTCCTGGACACTTGGTTCAGCTCTGGCCTATGGCCCCATTCCACCCTGGGTTGGCCCGCCAAGACCGACGACCTCGACTATTTCTACCCCACGGCGGTGATGGAAACCGGGTACGACATCCTGTTCTTCTGGGTCGCCCGCATGATAATGATGGGGCTGGAAAACACGGGACAAGTCCCCTTCCGCACGGTGTTCTTGCACGGAATGGTCCGGGACGGCTCGGGCGCGAAGATGAGCAAGACTAGGGGCAACGTTTTGGACCCCCTGGAGCTCATCGACAAGTACGGCACCGATGCCCTGCGGTTCGCGTTGACCACCGGCACCGCACCCGGCAACGACTTGCGTCTCACCGAAGGCAAGTTGGAATCGGCGCGCAATTTCGCAAACAAGGTCTGGAACGCGGCCCGGTTCGTCATGACCAGCGTTGACGGCCAGACCGGTACGGGGCCGTGGTCCGGCGGCTATCGGCCGGAGCACCGGGAGGACCGGTGGATCGTCGGAAGGCTCAACCGCACCATTGACGGGGTGAGCCGTTCCCTGGAAACCTTCGAGCTGGGAGAGGCCCAGCAACAGCTTTACGACTTCATTTGGAACGATTTCTGCGACTGGTACATCGAGATGGCCAAAATCAGGACTCGTTCCGGTCTGAATCCCTCGCCACTGCCCACGCTGGCCCACGTGCTCGAACGTACACTTAGACTGCTCCATCCCTTTATGCCGTTTATCACCGAAGAGATATGGCAAAACCTGGTGGACCAATTGCCGTCGGAGGGCGAACATTCGCCGTCGATAATGGTCTCCACCTACCCCGAGGTGACCGAGGGCTACGAGGACAGCCAGGCCGAAGGCGAAATTTCCCTGGTGATGCAGACTGTTAGGGCGATCCGGAACACCCGTGCCCAGTTACGGATTCCCCCCAGCCAATACCTGGAAGCGGTTGTGGAAGCGGACGGTCTTCAGAACGCCATTGAGGAAGAGGCGGAAGTCATCCGCACCCTGACGAGAATCGAACCGTTGAGCGTCGTTTCCGTCGGCTCCACGACTACCGGCCAGCCGAAGGGGATTACCCTCCTAATCAACCCTCTGGTGGTCCGCCTCCCCCTGGAAGGCGTGGTTGACCTGCCTACCGAAGCCGAGCGGCTGCGCAAGGAGCTTGAAGACTGCCAGCGAAACCTGGACCGGGTATCCAACCTGGTCTCAAAACCCGAATTCCTGGCCAAGGCGCGTCCCGACGTCGTGGTGACCGAACAGGAACGATTGAAGTCTCTCCAAGAAACAAGCCAGCGGCTTGGTGAAATCCTGGCCCAGCTAGAGAGCTAGCCAGTCCGCTCATGGATGGTGGGACCCCGTGGATAGCAAGTTGGGGATAATCGGTGACCCTATAGGACACTCCATATCGCCACTGTTCCAGCAGGCGGCGTTGGAACATCTGGGTATTGATGCTTCGTACCGCGCCTACCAGGTCGCGCCCGACGACGTGGGAGAATTCGTCCGGCAGCTTCGTTCATCTGGCGTCCTTGGCATAAACGTCACCGTTCCTCATAAAGAAGCGGTTATCCCGCATCTGGACCACGTGGATGAATGGGCCTCCAGCGCCGGGGCAGTGAACACCATAGTCAATCGCGACGGGATGCTCACGGGTCACAACACTGACGGCTCCGGCTTTTTGCGGGCGCTCCGGGAGGTCGGCGGATTGGACCCAGCCGGACGCCGGGTCCTCATTCTCGGAGCGGGCGGCGCGGCCCGGGGCGTTGTCCTCGCCCTCGTCAGGCAGGGTGTGGGACACCTGACCATTGCGAACCGCACGTTGGCGAGGGCACAACGGCTGGCCGAGCTAGCGCTGGGCGGTGGCGTTCAGGCCGACGCCATTGAATTAACCGGTCCCGGTCTGGATGTTGGCGCATCGGCGGCTGCGCTAATCGTCAACTGTACTTCCGTCGGAATGAGTCACGGCCCCGACGAGGCGGGCTCCCCCATCTCCCGCGAACAAATTCCTTTCACGGCCTTGGTCAACGACCTGGTATATAATCCCCTGGATACCCCCCTCTTGCGAGAGGCCAACGCCGCGGGCGCGAAGTGCCTGGGCGGGATTCACATGTTGGTGTACCAGGGTGCGGATTCCTTCGAGATGTGGACCGGTCAGCCCGCCCCGGTGGATGTGATGCTGGAAGCGGCAACCCGGGCTATGGCGTCCCGCTGAGGACTGCCGCTCGCCGCCGTCTTATGTCCCGTTCCCCCATCTGGTGTCTGGAGAACACGATATGATCCGTTGGTTCACGGCTGGAGAGTCCCATGGACAGGGCCTGGTGATAATCGTCGAAGGCGTTCCTGCGGCACTGCCGATTAGCGAGGACTATATCGGAGTCCAGTTAGCGCGCAGGCAGCGGGGTTATGGACGGGGTGGCCGGATGCTCATCGAGCAGGACCGCGCCAGCATAATTTCCGGCGTGCGCCACGGCTACACCCTTGGCAGTCCCATCGGCATGACCATGGAAAACAAGGACTGGGTCAACTGGCAAGAAGCTATGGCCGTCGAATACGTGGAGAACCCATCTCAGGAAGGCCGGAATGCCCGCGTCACCCGAATTCGCCCCGGCCATGCCGACCTGCCAGGCACCATGAAGTACGGTTTCGACGACGTGCGCAACTCCCTGGAGCGGGCCAGCGCCCGGGAGACGGCCGCCAGGGTAGCCGCGGGATCGATATCCATGCGTTTGCTGGAGGAATTCGGAATCAAGTTGCACAGTCATGCCATCTCGATCGGACCGGTCTGGGCGGAACCCCAGGGGGCCATTGATTGGGACGCGGTCGAGGAATCGCCGGTACGCTGCGCCGATGCTGAAGCCGCGGCCCGCATGATGGTCGAAATCGACGAGGCGAAGGAAGCCGGGGATACTGTAGGCGGCACAGTCGAGGTCGTGGCGGAAAACGTACCTATCGGGTTGGGTTCTCACGTTCACTGGGACCGCAAAATTGACGCCCGGATCGCCCAGGCCCTGATGTCCATCAATGCCGTTAAAGCCGTTTCCATTGGCGAAGGCTGGGCGGCCATCAGCAGGCGCGGCTCTGAGTTTCAGGACGTCATCGAGCCGGTGACCGACCCGGACAATCCCTGGCAACGCAATACCAACCGTTCCGGAGGCACTGAAGGCGGTATGACCACGGGGATGCCCGTCATAGCCCGGTTCGCGATCAAGCCGATCGCCACTCTGCGGAACCCCTTGCCCTCGGTCGATCTGGACACCGGGGAACCCGTGCAGGCGCACTTCGAGCGTTCCGACGTTTGCCAGGTGCCCCCTGCCGGAGTCATTGGCGAGGCGATGGTTGCAATGGTGCTGGCCGACGCACTTATGGAGAAGTTCGGCGGCGACTCGATCTCCGAGACCCGCCGCAACTACGAAGGTTACATGAAGACCGTCGGCCCCAGGAAGATCTACCGCTAACGTCGCTGGAGAAGCGTACCCCAGGGACTTTCCTTAATCGTTGCCCCGCTCACCTTTAGTGAAGTCGAAGGGCTTTTCCAGTCTGGCCAGTCCTTGGGCTCCCCTACACTCCGTTCACCATGAGCGGGGTTAGCAGGCCTGATCGGCATTTCATTGTGAAAATGAAACACTCTGGGGACTACATCAGCCTCGCGGCCTACGGCGCGGAGATGCCGTAGCGGTCGAGAAGCTCCAGGATGCCCAGGGAAACCTGGCGCCGCATCTTGCCCGAGGCGGTGATCTCACGGTCCAACCCCTGGTAGACCGAGGCTTCGAAGGGGCTCCAGACGCCGCGCAACTCCCTCAGGGCTTCTTCCTCCCGCTGGGCGGCTTCAACCGTCAACTCTCCCAGGGAGCGCAGCGGCCGGGCCTTGGGCAACTGCCTGGCCGACGCGGCGATGTCCCCCATGCGCAGGGCGAACCCGCCGATGGCGGCGGTGGCGGCGGCCCGGTCGCAGCCTCCCTCGGTGGCCGTCCAACTATCGTAGTCGCCGTGGAACCCGTCCCAACTGCGCACCAGGCCGTCATGGCCGATGGTGAAGCCGGTCACCGCCGCCCGGCTGCCGGCGGAAGCGGCTGACACCGCTCCGGCCAGGGCGAGGCCCGCTTCCCGGCGGGCCTGGTTGGTCATCCCCAACTGCACGTCGAAGGCGTCGAACAGTCCGGGGTCTCCAGCCTGGATGCCCACCTCTACCGCGGAGCCGCCGTTGCCCTTGGGCTCGGGCGTGGGACTCTCTTCCATCCCGCCCTCCCCGTTCTCCGGCGTTTCTTCCGCCGCGTCTCCCGGAACAGGCAGTCCGAACAGACCCGGGATCAGCGCGGGTCCGGCGTCTTCGCCGTTGCCGCCCTCAACCTCCCCTCCCTGCTGGAAGGAACCGCGCAACCGGCGCAGGGCCGAGTCCTCATCCTGTGCGGCAATGGCCAGCACGTCGGACACGCGGCGGGTGTTGGCTCCCGGCGGCAGGGCGCGCTGGGCCAGCACGATCTCCCGGTGCTGGCCGACCAGGCTGTTGAGCCTCTTCAGGCTCTCCTCGGGGGTCTGGCCCGGTTGGGCGGCGCGGAAGGAATCGTAATCGGCTTGGAACTGGTCCCACTGTTCGCCGAGGGCGTCGACGGCGGCGGCGAAGGCCGCTACCTGGGCCTCGGAGTCCGCGCCGGTCAAGTCCTGCAGGTCGCTTAGCTGGTCCGCAACGCTTTGCCTGAGAGACAGGGCGTTGGCGCGGGCCTGGGCCACACCCTCGAATCCCGGTTGATGAGCGGGCACGGCCACCGCGTTGCCGGCGCCGTTATCCTTGTCCGATTCCCCGTTACTTCCCTTGCTTCCAAACGAAGAAGAGGACTCGGACGCGGGCTCCGGAGCGGGGCCGGGCTGTCCCGGCTGCCAGGTGTCCCGCAGGCGGCGAAGGGCTGCGTCTTCCTGCCGGGCGGCCTCGATTAGCTGGTCGGACATGCCCCTGACCGACGGGTGGCGGGAGAGACCCTGGGCGGCGCGGGAAACGGCGCTGAAGTCGCCGGAGAAACCACGCAAGGCCACCCGCACCGCGCTTGCGTCGCAGGAAGTCAGACCCTGCCGCCACGTGTCCAGGTCCCGGTGTACCCCGTCCCATTCCTGGGACAGGGATGCGTAGGACGCGGCGAACTCGCCGGCCGCCTGGCTAACGCTGGCGGGCACTGGCGTGGCTTCCGGGCCTCCCTGGGACAATGCCCGGTCCCTGGCGGTGACGGTGGCAGCTATGTCCGGCGCGGCGGTGGACTCCGGCGGCGTGAACGGCTTCGCCTCCTGCTGGGCCGTGCAGGCCAGGGCCAGGAGCAGGATAAAGCCCAGGGCCAACAAGCCGGTGAGCCGTTTAGTGATCATCATTTGAAACGGTACACTCCTACAAAATCGCCCACCAGCCCCGCGCGAAATCCGCCGGACCGGAGTTGGGACACCAACCCGTCCAGGGACTCCTGGGAGTCGGCCAGCGCCACCAAGACGCGGCGCTCATCGGCTGCGTGCAGCAGAATGACCCCGGTGTCAGCGGTGTCCATGCCGGCGGTGAAGGGGGTCCGCAGGCGGCCTTCTATCCCATTTACCCCATCTACCTGGACCCCGGCCAACTGCAGGTACTGGGCCACCTCGGGGGCGTCATCGTAGAGGCCAAGGAACACACTGTCCCTGGAGCTGTCCTCCGCAGGGGCCACCGTGGCCGTTGCCGCCGTGGCCTTGGAGATGTCCTCTCCCAGGCCGGAAGCCAGGTCCAGAAGCTCGGGACGGCCCAGCAGTATGTCCACCCCGCCCCTGAAGAAGTGGGGGAAGTCCGACAGCGTGAATTCCCTCTCCGACTCGGTAAGGAAATCGGCGATGTTGGCCAGTAGCCGGTTGTTGTCCAGCACCGAGTTCCTGGGCGGGACCATGAACGTCAGGTCGCCCAGGGCCAGCGCCCGGCCGTCCCCGGCCTGCACCAGGGGATAGAAGGGTCCCGGCGACTCGGACATGGAGGAGCGGGTGTTGCCGTCGGCCACCGCCAGGCCCGGTCCGGGGCCCTTGACGGAGCTTGCGGAGTAGAGGGATATCTGTCCCACGCCCCTGGTGATCTCGCCGGGCAGGAAGTCCCTTACGATCACGTTTTGGAAGTTCAGGTCGTACTCGACGGTGTTGAACAGGTAGTCGGGCTGGAAGGACACCCCGAAGCGGCCCGCCAGGCTGTTGAGTTCGTGGCGGCGGGTGGTGTCGCCGATCATGAGCAGCTTCCCGCCCTTGCGGGCGACGAACTCCTCAACCAGGTCTACTTCCTCCGGGCTGTAGCGGTCCTGGGGCACGGCCACCAGCAGGCTGTCGGCCCCGCGCAGCTCCTCCTCCAGCCGTTTGAAGCTGACGGAGGGGTCGGAGCTCAGGAAGCCGCCGAACCGGGCCGACTCCCCCAGCACCTTCACTTCGTAGCCCCGGCCGGCGACCAGGGAGAGGAACGCCGAAAGCTCCTCCCTGGAGGTGTTGTTGCCGTGGAGCCCGTCCACCACCAGGGTCCCTCTGCTGATTCGGGGACGGTCCTCGAAGTCCCCAACCGTCGAGACCGGGGCGGTCAGGTGGGCCACCGGGGCCTCCGGGGAGGGCGGGGCGCTGTAGCCGCTGCCGGTGTAGAAATAGAAATAAGACGCCGCGAAGACGATGACGGCCAGGACCGGGACGATGATGAGACGCCACATGTTACTGCTCGGGCCCCACGTAGAGGTAGTAGACGTTGGGCCCGTTCACCTTCATCGGGAAGCCCGGCAGGGCCCGCTCCTGCTCCTCACCCATCCCGGACG
Organism: Dehalococcoidia bacterium; assembly: GCA_965197545.1. Taxonomy (GTDB): domain Bacteria; phylum Chloroflexota; class Dehalococcoidia; order Lucifugimonadales; family UBA3495; genus CATOSP01. The sequence continues at coordinate 78,041 of CBDANJ010000006.1, read as the reverse complement.
GGAGCATGTAGCGGCGCACGTAGTCCAGTGGTTGTTGGCCTCCGGCTAGTGATTGGTGTCCCGTGTCCAGTGAATGGCCGCCGCTCGCCGTCCATTGGCCATTAACCACCGGCCACTGTTCACTGTCCCCGCCGCCCTGCAGCGGCTCGATAATGCGCTTGAACCGCTGGTTGAAGGCCCGGAACACCTCGGTGTTCACGTCCACCAACCCGTAGTTGGAGATTCCCGCAAGCTGGGCCGCCTTCTCGATCGCGTCGGCGTCGCCGCCCACGGCGTCCACCAGCCCGGTGTTGGCGCTCTCCACCCCGGTGTAGATCTTCCCCTGCAACAGCTCGTTCCGGGACATCCTCAGCTTCCCGCCCCGTTCGCTGGTCACGATGTAGGCGAAGGCCTGCTTTAGCTGGTCGGTGACGCCCACGAAGTAGCGCCTGCCGCCGCCGTTCAGCTTGTTGGGTCCGGTGGGCATGATCTGCTCGCCGGGGGGGTTGGGGATGAGGGCTCCCGGGAAGTAGAGGATGACCCCCACGTTGCCGACAAAAGAACTTGGCTTGGCGTAGGTGTAGGTCGCGCCCATGGACATCATGTAGCCGCCGCTGGCCACGATGTCGTTCATCACGATGACCACCGGCTTCTTCTCCCGCAGCTTGCGGGTCTGGTAGTAGAGCTGCTCCGAAGCCGCCGCGCCGCCGCCGGGGGAGTTGAGCCGGATCATCACGCCCTTGATGGAAGGGTCCCGGCGGGCGTAGTCGAGAAAGGAGCCGATGACGTAGGAAGAGTCGTCGTTGATGATGGTGAAGGGGATGTCGATCACGCCGATCTTGGGCTTCCCGGGCCAGACGTAGCCGAAGACCAGCCCGCCGATGGCCACGCCCAGGACCACCAGGACAACCGTGCCAACGTACCAATTGACAATGGCCCGCCGCATCTAAGTATGTCTCCTCAAGTCCATTCTCCCGCCAAATACCCCGCCGGAACAGGGCCGCGCAATCATACGTTTACCCGCGTTGGCTGTCAATCTAGTAGTCAGTCATGTTTGGAATCGATGGGATAGAGGCGGTGGAGTTTGGACCTGGCGTCCCGGGTGTTGAACTGCCAGTTGATGGTGGCTCGGGCGGCGTTGCGCTCGGTGACCAGGGCCTGAACCTCCCGCCGGAGAGCATCCTCGCCGGGGAGCCTCTGCCTCAGGCAGGAACGAGACAGTACGCTGAACTCAATCTCCGCTATAGCCTGCCCCGTACTTGATGCGGGGTTCAGCCAACTGCCGTGCTTGGGGGTGTAGTGGAACTCCAGACGTTTCGCGATCCTCCGGGCCTCGGCCGCCGGGAAGGTCTCGTAGAGGGACGCTGGCCGGTGGGTGTTCAGATTGTCCAGACCACCCGCACCATCTCGACGTCTGGGTAGGCTTCATCCACCAGCCGGCGCATCCGGTGGGCAAAGCCCTCCATGGTGCGCCGCTGGGTCACCGCCACCTGCCTCCAGCCCGCCAAAGGTTCACAGGCCATAAACAGGTTGCGGGTCCCTTCCCGCCGGTATTCGTAGTCCTGACGCAGCGGACGCCCCGGCTGGGGTGGCATCGGTGGCCGGGTCTCGGCCAGCAACTGGGTGGAGGTCTCGTCGAAGCAGACCACCGGCCGGTGGGGGTCATAGGGTTCAGCGTACAGGTCCGGCACATCCTCCATGTGGGCCACGAAGTCGGCGCTCACCTGGGGGATGCACCATTCCTGCTTCTGCCACGGCTTGAGCACGTTTTTTTGAGCCGCCGGCGCACCGCCTCGTGGGACAGGGCGGGCGCCAACCCCAACTCCACCACCTTCCCAGCCAACAGGCGCAGGGTCCAGTGGTCATGCCCTTCGGGGGCTGGGCTGCAGGCCAGAGCCTGCCCCCGGCCACGACCGGGGGGCCACCAGAGCCTGCCCCGTACTGGATACGGGGTGGGCTTCGCCCCGGTCATCCAGCTTCCGGTACCGGTGGGCTTGGGGCCGGTCCTGCAACACCCCTTCCAGCCCAGCCTCGGCAAAGCGCCGCTTGTCCGGTATACCGTACCCTCGACCACATCCAGGGCTTCGGCCACCTGGGGCCCGGGCCAACCGTCATCGGTCTTGAGCAATATCCGCGCCCGGGTGGTCACCCGGGCCGAGTTTTTCCCGGCACTAACCAGATGCTCCAGCCGATCCCGCTGCTCCGGCGTCAGCCGGACTCCGTACTTTTCCCGGACCATACCGCCACCTCACAACAACACTATCTACCGGTCAGCGTAACACCCTTGCCCCACCCTTCATAGCACCATCTAAAACAAGTTTGACTGACTACTAGTAGAAGTTGATGTTGATGGGAGCTTCACAATCGACGGCAGCCAAATCATAGTCACCCTCCTGGCCGTCGCACACATCTCTCCCATTGCCGCCGATCAAAATGTCGTCTCCGGGACCGCCGTGAAGCACGTCGCTTCCATTGCCGCCGACCAGCAGGTCGTTGGCGTTTCCGCCGGTAAGGAAGTCTTCGCCGTTGGAGCCGAATAGGAAGTCACTATCCTCGCCACCGTTGAGGAAGTCGTTCCCCCCGCGGCTAAACATGAAGTCCAGCCCGTTGCCTCCAATTAAGATGTCCCTTCCGCTGCCGCCAACAATCACATCGTTGCCGTCCATCCCAAAAATTACCAGGTCGGCAGTCGAGCCAACGCAGTCGATCAGGTCACCACCCGGAGAACCGTAAATCGCAAACCCCATCTGCCGGAACCCAGATCCGGTGCAATTGACCTGCGCGTGGGCGACTTCTCCCGGACTCGCCAAGCTAACCCCGATAGCCAGCGCAAGCGCAGCCAGTAGGTTCCATCTCATACTCTTGCCCAACTTTGATGGTCTCAGAGTTGCGCTCCATAGCTATGGCTGGATTCCCACGCCCGGTTGCCAGCGTAACACATTGCAGGTAGACAGCCCAGCCGCGGCTGCCGTTTGCTCAGGGCCTTTTAGTTGTCAGGGAAGCGCATAAGTCTCCCCCTTTCGCAAAAGGGGAACTAAGGGGGTTTCCCCTCTTTTCGGGGTCAGACATGCTGGATGAATCTATTCCGCTGCCCGGCTACTGATTCGCCAGTCGTGTAATATGTTCTCGATGCCAACTTACGCTCGAAACGTTCCTTACCTGAAGCGGGAAATCCCCCCAACCCTCCTTTCGCCAAAGGGGGGCTATCCATCACCGGGCCGAGGACTGGACAGTTAAAGGACCCTGGTCGTTGTCTCGACAATCGGGCATGGCCGGGTTTAACATGAGTCACCATGGCGAACCTATCCGCGAGACCTGTAATCAAAGCCGTCAAGTACCAGCTAGCCCACGCTCCCGGGCTTGTTCGCCACGGTTCCAAGCCGTCGCGCGAGATTGCCAAGCGTGCCGGTCTGCTGGGTGAAATTACCTCTCATCTGCGTTCCTACGAAAACGCGGTGGCCTACCCTCCCAACCGGGCGTTTCTCGGCGCAGTCTCTCCCGACGCCCTCCTACAGATAGAGCGTCCCTGGTTTCAGGCCAATAACGGCGGAGAGCGCTGGCTCCCCTTTGGCGAAATTATGCCTGAGGAGGAGATGTACGGCCTTCTCAAAGTTGCCGACGCATTCGATCTCGTCACGCTGGAGGAAGGGTTCGCGTCACAGGTCCGAAACGCGCTCGCAGGGCACAGACTCATTCAAGAAGAAGACCTCCAATGCCTGAACGAAGGTCAACCCTATTCCGCCATAGAGAAACAGGCTGCTGACGCGGAAGTGGCCCTACCGTTGCACCTGCGCGATGGACGCCTGGTAGGTTGCATCAACCGCGCTCATGAAGAAGACGCGTCTTTGACCGCCGACGTGGTGTTGGAAAACCTGGCTTGCAAGGCCACCGCCGTGATGGCTCTGCGGACTCTACTCGCCGACCATCAGTCCGCTACATCAACCATCGAGTATGTCCTCAATACCGGCGAAGAGGCGGTGGGAGAACGGTACCAGCGGGGCGGGGGCAACCTGGCCAAGGCCGTTGCGGAGATGTGCGGCTTGTCCAACGCTTCCGGCGCGGACGTTAAGGCCTTTTGCTGCGGCCCGGTCCACGCGCTGGTCATGGCCGGCGCTCTGGTGAGTTCGGGGCTCTATCGGCAGGTGGCTGTTGTTGGCGGCTGTTCATTGGCAAAGCTGGGGATGAAATTCCAAGGGCACCTGCATCACGACCAGCCAATTCTGGAAGATACACTGGCGTCTGTTGCGGTACTGGTGGGGGAGGACGACGGCGTCAGTCCTGTGCTGCGGATGGACTCGGTGGGCAAGCACTCGGTTGGCGCGGGTTCCAGCCAGCAGGCGATTTTCACCGAGTTGGTAACCACGCCGTTGGGGCGCCTTGGACTGAGCTTTGGCGACATCGACAAGTATGCAACCGAGCTGCACAATCCGGAGCTCACCGAGCCGGCAGGCAGCGGCAACGTCCCCCAGCTAAACTATCGTCTGATAGGGGCGTTGGCGGTTCTCAAGGGTGAGATTGGTAGGGACGACCTCCCGGGATTTGCTGAGAACCACGGAATGCCGGGATTCTCTCCAACACAGGGACACATTGCCTCGGCGGTCCCGTACCTGGGCCACGCATACGAGCAGATACTTAACGGCAACATGGAACAGTCCATGTTCGTAGCCAAAGGTAGCCTATTTCTCGGGCGTATGACCCAGATGTCCGACGGCATGTCGTTCATCATGGGCGCCAACCACGGGGGCTAATACCGGGGCCTAATACTCAGTTTCCCCCACATCAGGCTATATTTCTGTCGCCGGTCCTGGCGTGACTAAGAGACTATCTCAAAACTAGCAGGGTGCCCCACCCGTCATTACTATGAAAATAGGCAATTTCCATATTCATACATGGCCTCGGCAAGGCCATCCGCAATCTTTGAAATGATGAGTAGCAGAGATAGGCGGGATTGCTCGGCAACTCTTGGGTAATGTTGCTCCAAGTCAGGATGTACACCCTTCACGCCATCAATTCAAAGATGTTGCCCTACTAGGTCACCTGTTCACTGCGTGGACCCTCCGGGAAGAAACGCGGCGTGAGGGGTCGGCCCCGGCCGCCCTACTCCGGCGCGGGAGTCCCAGCGGGAAAGCCACAGGCCGGCCAGGCCGCTGAGATCGGCGGGGCCGAAACGCCAAAAATCCCCCACAACCGGGCGTTCCACCAGAGACCGGAACGGCCCTGGTCTTCATGGCCGGTAGCCAGAAGGCTCCGTTCCCCCTTTCACCCTTGGTTCCCACCCATGCCAGCAGCGCGCCGACTGACAAACCGGCGTTGCTTTAACAGAACTGCTGCACCATCATAATAGATGCGGCATGGTTCGCATCAGTCCCCTGGCGGGACTGAGTGTAGTCCACCCAGGCGGAGAGAAGCGGCTAGGGGACAGACCGGCGCGTCGCCGGGGCTGAGCTCCCGCTGGTAGGGACAGATTGACGTCCGTGCCACGAGCCGGATCTGCCCACACCTGACAACCGTGTCCGCAGGTTCCGTTTGCTACTGCTGGAATAGGCTCGTTACCACTGGAGGAAAGGGAGTGGCCATGTACCAGACGCACATCAAGGAACTAATGCCGTCACCCCGGACGTACAACTGCCTGATGAGCGCCCGGATTCACACGGTAGGCGAGGTTCTGGAGAAACAGGAGGAAGACCTCCTGAAGATACGGAACTTTGGCACAAAGTCGCTGGAGGAACTGAAACACCGGCTGGCTGAACGTGGCTTCACGAATCCCGGCAGTGGCTCGTGACACCCCTTCAAGCCACACATCTCGACAATAGGCATTCCGCACTGGCAAAAGGAGCCATTCCCGCAGCAGGGCATCTGCCCGAAAGCGGGATACCCAGACATACGGGAGGAGCATCATGGCCGGGGAATACGGCGGGATGGACCAGGGGGAGCCGTCGGGGGACTACCGCGAATTCCGCAGGATGATGGACGCCGCGGGCAGCGAGGGTCTTCGGCGGATGATCGAGCGTCTGACGGAACAGGTCAGGGTGAATCCTCACGATACCGACTTCGCCACCCCGTTTTTGTGCAAAATGGCCAGTGATGGCATGGACGGCATCCCCGATATTTGCACAGCTTCCGAGCCTGTGGGTAACATCGTCCCACTATCCCTTCGCAAAAGTGGGATTAAGGGGGATTTCGCCTCTGCCTAAGGCTGTTCGTTCAGTTTTGAGATAGTTTCTTAGTGTGGCGGTCGCGAATCCCATGGCGCGATGAAACCGGCCTCCATATTTTCTCGTAGATTCATAATATATACTATTGGGAGTTTCCAGGCACGCGAATGGGCCCGGGTGGACAGTGATGGGTATGGTCTTGCGGCTGGCTGCACCAGCCGTGGACCATGAGTGCGCAGGCTCCGTCCGGCGACCGGAAGAATTTCCCCACATAGCAATAGGAGGTGGGCAGCCGAAACCGGCTCCTAGAGGAGCAATGATTAGGATTGACAATTGGTCCGATAGCGAACTAAAAAAGCGGCCCTTGTGAACCCTGGCCCCAACCTAAACTGAGGATGATGCCACTATGAATGGACTGTCTAAATCGTTTGCCCTGGCGGTGACCTCGCTCTCGATGGCCGTAATCGCCGTGGTCGCGTTTGCCTGGTTCGGTCCTGGACTGGACAGGGTCACACCTCCAGCGTCGGCAGCCCTTTTTGACGAGGGTTTAGTGCAGAGAATCTACGAGGAGACCAGCCCGGCGGTCGTGGATATCAACGTGGACTTGGAGGAAGCGGGTTCCTTCAACCGTCTTGGCGCGGGTTCCGGGTTCCTGATTGACATGGACGGTCACATCGTGACCAATAATCACGTGATCCAAAACGCCGACCGCGTGCGAGTTTCCTTCCAGGACCGCACTAACGCGGACGCCGAGGTTCTCGGCACCAACCCGGCCAATGATCTGGCTCTGATTAAGGTCGACCCTGAGGCGGTCGCCAACATCACCCCGTTAACCCTGGGAGATTCGGACAGCCTGCGACCGGGTCAATTGGCCATTGCCATAGGCAGCCCCTTCGGCCTGGGAGGCTCAGTGACAGTGGGGGTGATTAGCGGTGTGGACCGCACGATTAACAGTGACATCGCCCGCCCCATTTCCGGGGTGGTGCAGACCGACGCCCTGATCAACCCCGGAAATTCCGGCGGACCGCTTCTGAATCGCGATGGGGATGTGGTGGGTATTAACACGGCGATTCAGGTTTCTTCACCCATGTTTAGTCCCCGTAACCTGGGACAGGGCAGCATCGGGTTTGCGGTGCCCACCAACACTCTTAATAACCTCCTTCCCAGGCTAAAGGCCAAGGGAGAGATCAGGCCCCCCTGGCTGGGCATCAGCGCCGCTACGCTGGAACCGTTGATCGTCGAGATGCTCGAGCTTCCCGTGGACAGCGGCGTCTACGTCACCCAGGTGATGAGCGGCAGCCCCGCCAAGGATTCCGGACTAATTCCTTCGGGCACCGATCAGCAGGGCGCTCCAACCCGGGGCGGCGACATCATAGTGTCGGTGAACGGCGCGCCGGTTGTGACGGTCGCCGACCTGATAACCGAGCTGAACAAACACCTTCCGGGGGACGAAATCAGCCTGACCGTGGTCCGGGATGGCGACGAGACCGCCGTTCCATTGACTCTGGGAGAGTGGCCCGAGGACCGGGAGTTCCACAACAGGACTCAGGGACCAATGCCCAATCCCCACGACCGGTTCGGACCGGGCAATCCGGGAATTCCGCTGCCCGACTTGTTCCCGAAGAATGACCCCAAGTAGGCAGTTAAACGGTAGACAAGCGGGCGGGACGCCTAAAAGAGAGGTAGTTGCCGCGTTGGGACAGGCGCATTCGCCCGTTTGAAATGCTTGCTCAACGTTAGCTCCTGATACTGGTAAGAGGAGCCGACGTCCGCGCCGTATAGTACACCTGGAGCTTCAGCCATGGTCTGAAACTCCAGGCGGCATACTTTCTGCCGGTTCTCGATCATGAATGGGACATCGTGGGCCCGGACTTCCAGGACCGCCTTGCTGCCAGATGATAGCCCCTGGTGATCGTAGCCGAAACCGGGGTCGAAGAATCCGGCATAGTGGGTCCGCAACTCCCCGCTGGTGGGGTCATAGGCCGTCATCTCCGCGGCGTATCCTGGAGGCACGGTGACCGTCTCCGAGGAGAGAAGCAGGTAGAATTCCTCCGGCTCCAACACCAACCGCTGTTGCCGCTCCCGGAAAACAGGCTCCCAAAAGTCCTCGACGTCGTACTTGTCCACGGTGGAAAGGTCTAGCAGGAAGCTGTTTCTTCGCGCTTTGTAACCGACGACCCTGTCGGCGTCTCCAGAGAGGTCGATGCTAAGAAACACCGAATTGGCGGCCCGGACGTCCGCCGGGTCACCCGGCTTGCCTGGTTGGATGTTGGGTTGGTCATCCCCGGCTTGCTCGGGGCGGTGTGACGCTATGTACGCCCCTTTAATCAGGCGCAGTTGGTTTAGGGATATGCCTTCCTTTACGTAAATGGTGAAGGACCTGGACGCCACTTCCAGGTATAGCTTGCCGTGGTAGCCGGGCTTGATTTCGTCGAACCTGTCGCTGTGGTCGGTGATGACCCGGGTGAAGATGTCCAGCCTTCCCGTGGAACTTCGCGGGTTGGTCTTGCCGTGGATGTCTTGGGGAAGGCGCAGTTCTTCAATCAAGGGGATGAGGTAGGGGCGTTCCCGCTCCAGGATAGCCCCGTCCCGGATATCGATCTCGTCCATGACGAAGTCGGTCTGTTTGTCCTCTACTGACTTGTCATGAGGGAGGAAGCTGCACCGTAGGCGGTAGGCTTTGGGACCGAGGCGCAGATCGAGGCTCGCGGGTTGGAAACTCTCGTCCGGAATCCGGTATTCGGCTGACGAGACCAGACCCGAGTCCACGGCCTTGCGCAGCCAGTGGGATGGGAAGATCCCTTCAGAAGTGAACGGGCCTTCAGCCATCCCATTCCTCGGGCGGCTGTGCGGAGGTAGTGGACCACTCCGGCCGGGTCACAGCCGCCGTTGACGTCACAGAACGCGCTCCGGGTCTACAGGGGAAGGGATACCGCTTGTCCGGTCTGGGCGCTGCGCGTTACGGCCTCGGTCCATTCCATGTAATGAACGCCGACATCAAAGGGGGTCCGGGTGATCTCTTCCTCCCCTCGGATGGCGTTCACGAACTCTTCCTCCACCCGCCAGAAGCCCTGCTTCTCCTCTGGTACCGGGACTTCGGCAAGCTCGTGACCACCGCGCTTTCCGGCGTAGATGTTGAGCCGGTGGTCCAGGCGGATTGTGCCCTCACTACCGAACAGCCAGACCTCGTTGCCGTTGGACAGCCCAGTCGCCGCGCTAAACTTCATGTGCGCCTGAGCGCCGTTTGCCAGTTGACAGAGGATGTCCACGTGGTCTGGGATGGTCACCGCGTGCCGCGTACCAGATTCGTCGGTGCGGTGGGGGACGTTGATCTTGCTCATGGCCATGACTTTCGTCGCGCGGCCAACCCAGCGGATCATCGCCTCGTACCAGATTCCCATGTTCAGGATGTTGAACCCGCTGATGTCCCTGTTGTGACGCCAATGCAGGGGGCTGCTGGTGTCGACGAATTCCGGTCCCAGGGACTGAAGTTCTACCGACAGCAACTCGCCCAAGTAGCCGTCCCCGATCATTTCCTGGAGCATGTTGTCCACCTTGAAAGACAAGGGAGAGGGTACGATCTGGGCAACCAGCCCGGGATTGCGCCTGGACGCAGCCAGCATCTCGTGGGCGTCATGGGCGCTCGCGGCCATGCGAGCCTCGCAGAGGACGTGTTTCCCGGCCTCCAAGGCCGCCACCGTGAGGGTGCGGTGCATGTTGGGCCAGGTACCGATGCACACCGCGTTGATGCCGTCGTCTTCCAGCAGGGCGCGCCAGTTGTCGTGTACGTCGGGGATATTGAACTGGTCCGCCACCCGGCGGCCAGACTCTCGACTGCGGTTGGCGACGCTGACAATCTCGACGCCGTCGACTTGATGAAAACCTGGTATGTGGCGCTCCCGGGTATTTCTCCCGGCGCCGATCAGGCCGACCCGGACCTCTTCGTTTGGCATGATTCGCCTCCTCTAGGAGTTAAAGCGGTAGGGAGATGGCCTGTCCCGTCTGGGAACTGCGGGCCACAGCCTCCGTGAATTCCATGTAATGCACACCCACGTCGAATGGGGTGTGGGTTACTGTCTCTTGGCCTCGGACCGCGTTGATGAATTCCTCTTCGACGCGCCAGCCCCCGCGTTTCTCAGGTGGGATGACGATCTCTTGAAGACCGTCTTCGCCGCGGCGTCCGCCGTGAAGCGTGTTCATCGGCGGGCCGGTAAGACGCAGGGTGCCTTCGGAGCCGAAAAGCCAAAGCTCTGAGCCTGTTTGAAGCCCGGCAACCGAACTCCAACTGAGGTCCGCCTGAGCGCCGCAGGCCATCTGGCAGATTACGCTGATATGGTCAGGGACCGATACAGACCGCACACGCCCGTTCTGGTCGACACGCTGTTGCACGCAGACCTTGGTCATTGCCATGACCTTCGTTGCGGGGCCCACGTAGCGCATGACCTGTTCATACCAGATACCCATGCTCATGGCGTTGTAACCGCTCAAGTCGCGGTCCTGCCGCCAGTGCAGCGGGGAATCATAGTCGGCGAAGGTGTCTCCCGGGGCGGACCGTCCTTCGGTGTTGGCGACTCTCAAGCGCACCGCTAGAATCTCGCCAAGGTAGCCGTTGGCGATGTAATCGTGGATGGTTGCGTCCACCTCCAGGGTGGCCGGGGCGGGTACGATTTGGGTGACCAGGTGAGGTTTCTGGCGGGAAGCGTCCAGCATCTCGCGGGCTTCCCTAGCATTCATTGCCATGCGCGCTTCGCAGAGCACGTGCTTCTCGTTCTCCAGGGCCGCCAGGGTAAGCGTCTTGTGCATGTAGGGCCAGGTGCCGATGCAGATGGCGTCGGTGTCGTCGGCCCGAATCAACTCTAGCCAGCTATCGTACACCGTGGGTATTTCGAATTCTCCGGCCACGCGCTCTCCGGATTCTCGGCTGCGGTTGGCCACGCTTACGATTTCCACGCCCTGCTGTTCCCGCAGGCCGGGAATATGTCTCCGGCGGGTGTTGGCCCCCGCGCCTACGAGGCCCACACGTATGATTCCGTCAGGCATGGCGCTCTTCCTCCTGGGCTGGGTCTCAAGGTCGAATCATTATAGGGTGGGAGAGAACCTACCGTCTAGACGGCATTGTCTGGGTACAGGGCCTTTTCATTTTCGGAAAGGTGTCCCCTCTCCCCCTGGGAGAGGGTTAGGGTGAGGGCGTTCCCCCGTAAACTGACTTGCCGCAGCTACTACCATTGCAGGGAGAGTTGTCCCTAACCTCAGCCCTCTCCCCACGGGAGAAGGAGAATGAAAAGGCCCTGGTCTGGGTAAGTGTTCAGTGACCGGTGGCTGACGAGGCCACTCGCCACTACCTCGTCCGGCGGATTCCTGGACAGCCGGAAGGCCCCAGCACGCGGAGCCGTTGCTTGGTCCAGCTACATGGCTTTATGATTTCCCAGAGTTGGGGTGTCACAGGCGCCCTGACCGGCATCTGATGACCAGCGTACTTCGTAACATATCACGCATAGTTAAAGCGAGCCGCTACCGGGTGGAGGGCGACAGTATGTTGCCTAACCTTGCCGATAAGCACTATGTCCTCCTTAGGTCACCCGACTGGACAGATGGAGAGCCTGTGAGGGGAGATATCGTAGTGTTCCGGCGACCTGGCCCTCCCTATGACCTTTACATCAAGAGGGTCGTTGGAATGCCGGGTGAGGAGGTGCGGATGACTGCGGGACAGGTCTTCTTGGACGGCAACCTCCTGAAGGAGAATTACACGACGATTCCCCCGGCGCCGGGGTATAGGGACCGGGGGGAGTGGTGGACCGGTCCGAACGAGTATGTTGTGCTGGGCGACAACCGTAGGGACAGCGAGGACAGCCGCTCCTTTGGCCCTGTCAGGCGTGAACTCGTCGTGGGACGGTTTTGGTTCAGGTATTGGCCAGTGAATCGATGGACCACGTTCACATAACGCATGTGCTTTACATAATCGTTTATTAAGGCCCCAAACAGAACGAAAAGTATCCAAGATAGCAGTGCTTGACCTGTATTCACCCTGTTAAAATGCGACCTTGCAGACTGAAAGGCCCGCTTTGATTTCATCCGCCGTAAATCGTACCAGGCGGCTGGTGCGGCCACGAACGCTTGTCCGCAACCGAGTGTGCTTGATATTGTGGCGGATCATCACGGCAATGCGCCACAACGACGCGACCCACATGGCAGCGGGCGTTGCGTACTACGCATTCTTCTCCTTGTTTCCGTTGCTCCTAGGGCTGCTATCCATTGTGGGAATCATCCTGGCTTCTCCGGAAATCCAGGACCGGTTGCTGAGGTATTGGACGGATAGCTTGCCGGGTTCTCAAGGGTTCGTCACGGAAAACGTGGTGGGGTTGGTGGAGCTTCGAGGCGCTTTGGGAATCGGCGCTTTGGTGGGCCTATTGTGGGCTACCAGCGGTCTGTTTACGGCTATCAACCGGGCGGTAAACAGAGCGTGGCACATTCCCAGGGAACGCCCCTTTTACATTGCGAAGCCTCGGCAGTTGGCGTTGGCCATCGCGGTGGCGACCCTGTTCCTACTGTCGGCCTTGACCACGTTGGCCATCGAAGTCCTGGCCGACCCATCCCGCGATCTGGGAATTCCCGGGCAGAACTTTTTCCGGGGTATTGGAGTGGGTGAGCCGGCCCTGTGGGTAGTCCCCTGGATGGCCAGCTTCTCGATCTTTATATTGCTGTACAAGTTCGCCCCGGACTGCAAGACATACTGGAGGTACGTCTGGACGGGGGCGGTCGTGGCGGCGGTGTTATTTGAGATCGGGAAGGGTCTTTTCGTCTGGTACCTGGAGAACGTGGCCCGCTACACCCAGGTGTACGGCTCGGTTGCGTCGGTGATTGTGCTTCTGACCTGGATTTACCTCTCGTCGATCATACTGATCCTGGGTGCGGAGGTAAGCTCCGAATACAGCCGCGCCCGGCTCAGGCGCCAGGGCCATTCGGTTTCCGGCGTCTTCTCGATGCCCAACCAAGAGAGACCTCACGACTCCGGTCCGCCCAGCTTCAATGGTCGTCGGTCCAGAAGTCCGGCAGAGGAAGAGGAACCGGCGCATCCCCAGGCGGCGGACGACTAACCGGACGCCGTCATCTCCCAGCCTAGAGGTTCCAGAAGTTCCCCACCTGGCAGATCATGTCCACCTTGTGGATCGATTCGGCGGGCCAGCCCACCAGGTTGATCCAGTCCTCGAAATGGGCCTGTTCGACCGCTTCGCATTCCGAAACCAGCTTGCCGTTCGCCAGGTCACCGTATACCTTGAGGACTGTCGTCCTCCGGTCCGGGCGCCACTTGGCAACACCGTCAAGTTTCTCTCGAAATCCCTCTTCGGTGAGGCCGGGGACGTTGTGAATTGCGATGAATCGGGCCATCTTAAGCGTCTACCTCTCATAGCCCCGGGCTCACATTGGGGCCTGGAAAATTACAGTCTGCATTGCACCCAAGTCCGGGACGGTCATGATAACCCCGGTCTTTCGGCGCCTTCGTAGGTCTCGGACACGGGCAAGGATTCGCCCGTCCTGGCCCCTAGTCCGCGGGAGGAATGAACGGGTAGGGAATTGGCGGGCCGTCCTTTAGCGGCAAGACCACCGTGGCGGTTCCCGGCATACTCTCAACGCCGTCGTGAGTCTTCATCCCGATTTCGAGATCGATCAAGCCCATTCCGCCCTTTTCCCGCGTGTCGGTGACCCTACCCCACATGATGAGGACGTCGCCCGGCACCAGCATTGCCCGGTGTTCGAAGCGGGCCTTCCACGGCCATCCCCTGGGCAACGTGAAGTCCTTCAAATACTGGGGGACTACGCTCTGTTTCCAGGACCCGTGGACGAGAATGCTGGGGTTCTTGTCATGGTTGAGCCCGAAGTCCAAATCGTAATGTATCCGGTGGAAGTTCTCGATAGCGGCGCTCCACCGGAACAGGTGAGTGGGAGTGGGTCTGTAGATGTACTTGGGCAATTCCATGCCCTCATGCACGTCTTCGAAGAAGGTCTGGTCCTTGTTCCGCAACTGGTCCGCGTTTGGGCGCTCATTGCGGGCCCAGATCTCCTCGGCGGACATTTGCAGGAGCTCTTCCAGCGCGATGGTCATTGCGTTACCTCTCTGCTCTAGGATACGGGGCGAGCGAGTTTATCTTCGGATCGACGAAGCCCTGGTGATGCACAGCAGCTCGTCGTTCTGGTTCTTGTAGGTGGTCTCGCTGGTGATGATCAGGAACGCCCTGCCATCCCTGCCGACCCTTTCCCGTATGTCCGAATACCGGTTCTGGAAGAGTATCTTGTCCCCGATGCTGGGGTATTTGAAGATTTCCAATTCGTTGCCGGCGTTAAGCACGCGCACCAGGTTGGTCGGGACCGCGGGCAGGGAACCGGGCCGGCTCACCCTGCCGATTCCGTCCGACATAGGGTCCTCTTCAAAGGCCCTGGTTATCGGGTCTTCCTGATCGGGCCGGATGCGGCTGGACATGTAGCTGACCATGATGGGCGGGGTGATGATCTCGCCGTAGTGAGTTCCCGCGGCGAATTCCTGGTCCCAATATCTCGGGTCTGGGTCCATGACGGCCTGGGTAAAGCGGCGCAGGTACTCCGCGTCCACGACGCCCCAACCTTCCACCACTTCGCCACTGACCCCAATCATGGCCTGGACCTCTGGAGTAAGCGCCGATTGTGTTTCCTGGGTCATAGTCTATCTCCCCGTTGGGTGCATATTCCGGGATTCAAAATACCCCAGCCGGCACAGCCAGTCAATATTAGACCCGGTGGGACCAGGCTCCCCGATGGCTGGAGCCTTGCTCCATGACGCCTGCCTGCCACTCCACCGCGTTCCGTGTTAGGGGGTTGGGTGTCTGCGTTGACCATGGCATGAGCCATTGGCTCGAATGGGATTCTTGTGGTTGAAAGGGCTCGGCGTTAAGATAGGGCCGCGTGAAGGGTCCGCGTACCCTGCTCCAAATACCCTGTTTCACACACCCAGCCAGGAGGTCGAACATGCGCCGCAATCGAGTAAAGCAAGTGATGTCCGATGGGAAGCTCGCGATAGGGACCTACGTGGCCCTGTCCGATCCCCAGATTGTGGAGATAATCGGGCTTGCCGGGTTCGATGCCGCGTTTATCGACATGGAACACACCAACTTCGAAATGACACTGGTTGGGGAGATGGTCCGCGCCGCCGACCTGGCGGGCGTGGCATCGATAATTCGCGTTCCAGGCAACGATGCAAACATCATCTTGCGTTTGCTGGACATGGGAGCGGAGGGCATCATAATCCCCCACGTCGAGGGAATAGAAGGGGCAAAGAGGGCGGTGGACGCCGTGCGTTACCCTCCCCTGGGGCAGCGGGGCGCCGCCGGCGGCAGCAGGGCCGCCCGTTTCGGCACTGTGTCCTGGGAAGACCATATTCAACAATCAAACGACGAGATCCTGCTGTCGGTGATGGCGGAGGACGAAAAGGGGATCAGTGATATCGAGAAGATCGCGGCCCTTGACGGTATCGACTTGGTGGCCATCGGCCCCACTGACTTCTCAGAATACATGGGAATCCGCGACCCAAACGACCCGCGCCTGAAAGCGAAATTGAAGGAGATCGCCGATAAGGTCAAGGCCATCGGCAAAGCCAAGTTAGCCGTGTCAATGAACCACCCGGCTTTGCCCTTGGGACCCGAGGAACTGTTGGAGTTGGGCGTCGGTTATTCCCACGTAGCCCCGCCTCCCCCCTCCATACTGCTCCGGTCGATGAGTGACAGGGTCTCGGCGATTCATAAGGTGACGGGACGTAGTTAGCTGGCGATTCGTGCCGGGAATCTTTCCGTAACCTTGTGTCGGACGCTCAAGGTGTGGATAGCGAGTACGCCCGGGCTTTCAGCGTTCGCCTTGGTTTTGCTCCTGGTCCTGGGTTGCACGGCGGGAGATGTTGGGCAGGGTACTCCAGCGGCCGATTCGCGTCCTAGAGCCACAAGCTCCGGCATTCCCGGCCGGCCCGTCGATGTTGAGTCAACTCCCATGCCAACGGGTGTAGTTCCTGAAACGTCCTCGGCCAGTGCTCCGGCTAATACTCCGGACATCACAACAGACAGGCCAACTTTGACAGTGGCCGCGGCGAGGGTGACACCCTCAGCCACTCATGCGACAGTTGCCGAAAGAAGGACTCCCACCAGCGCCATGCCGCCAACTGCCTCCAACCCTCCACCAACAACGGAACTCCCGGCCCCATCCGGTCCCAGGCCAATGGTCAAAGTCGGCGAAGCCTCATTTGAAGTCGAGGTAGCCGAGACTCCCGAGAGCCGGGCGCAGGGGCTATCGGGCCGTGAGCCTTTGGCCGATGGCAGGGGGATGTTGTTCGTGTTCAAGAACGAGGGAGTCCGCACCTTCTGGATGAAGGAGATGAATTTCCCGCTGGACATGGTGTGGATAGACGCCGCTTGCACCGTGGTTGATATCTCCCGGGACGTGCCGCAGCCGGACCCCAACCAGGCCCTGGCAGACCTGCTCACTTATGGCCCTGCTATCCCAGTGCTCTACGTGCTGGAAATCGACGCGGGGGTATCGGATTCCATGGAACTTGGCGCGGGTGACTCCGTCTCCTTTACCGGCGCGCTGGAAGGCAAGTACGGTTGCTGATTTTCGTGACAGCCTGCGCCGCGTTCCCACCACGATAGAGACGAATGGAGGGGTTTCCCTTCTACTAAGAAACTATCGCAAGAGGAGGCGTCGCCAATGTCTCCCCCTTTCGCAAAAGGGGGATTAAGGCGGATTTCCCCTCTGCCCAAGCCTGTTCGTTCAGTTTTGAGATTGTGTCTAAACCATGTTGGGTTTGCGCGGCGCGGGCTCTGGCGGTAGAGTAAATGGGCTCCGGGATCGCCGCCCGGGGATAACAAATCATCAGGAAAGGCACTTATGGACGTATTGGTTTCCGGCTCAATGGCTTATGACCGGATCATGGACTTTTCCGGAATGTTCTCCGACCACTTCCTTGCCGACAGGTTGGAGCATATCAACGTAAGCTTCACGGTCAACGGTCTAGAGGAAAAATTTGGGGGCACCGCGGGGAACATCGCCTACTGCCTTTCTCTCTTGGGGGAAAACCCGCGGATTCTGGCCACAATCGGTCACGACTACCACCGTTACTTCGAGTGGCTGGACCAGTGCGGCGTGCCCACCGACGGTATCAAGATCGTCCCATCGGAGGCAACCGCCTCCGCCTACATAACCACAGACTCCGCCGGAAACCAGATAACAGGGTTCAATCCGGGCGCCATGAAGTACCCTTCGGGTCATGACCTGAGCGATTTGGACTCCGCCGAGACGATCGCCATCGTCGGCCCCGGCAACCTCGACGACATGGCGGAGTACATGCGGGCCTACCAGGAGAAGGGTATTTTCGCAGTGTTCGACCCCGGCCAATCGCTGCCCGCCTGGGACGGTGAGGGGCTGGCGCGGAGTATATCCAGGGCGAAAATGTTGGTCTCCAACGAGTATGAAATGGGGTTGATCACCAACAGCACCGGACTTTCGGTAGTGCGAATGCTGCGCTCTTTGAACGTGATAGTTACCACCAAGGGGGACCGGGGAGCGGACATCATCACACGGCGCGGTATGGTGACGGTGCCCGCCATTCCAACGGAAAACGCCGTGGACCCGACAGGAGCGGGGGACGCTTTTCGAGGTGGATTGCTCGTCGGCCTGATCCGGGGCCTACAGATCAGGAGGGCGGTGGAGATGGGGACGGTCTGCGCCCATTACGCCGTTCAGACCTACGGCACCCAGGAATACTCGTTCACGCCGGAAGAGTTCACCGAGAAGCTGGAACTACATTTCGGCAAGGAAGATAAGGGCGAGGGGCAGGGTTAACGGCTGCGGGAAGCCCGCGGCCTAGACCGCCGCTCCCGGCGATACGGCCCCGTTGCCGTCTTGGTACCGCACCGAGCCTTCTCCCAACATAGCCGTCAAACGTTCTCCCAACTCGTCGCAGTAGCCCGTGTTGACCACCGGCAATTCCAGGAGAACCCGGGACCCCTTGGTGTGAATCTCCAGGTTCACCCGGTCCTGGCCGGGATACTCCAGCAAGATTCCGATGACCTCGCGCAGCTTGTGCGCGTCGTCCACGGCGTCCGTGGACTCGACCACCCCTAGGGATAGCGTTCGGTGGTAGCCTCCGTTGGATGCCGGGCCATCTCTGTGGGAGCCGTTGCCGTTGGACGGGGCCCCGCCGTTGCCTGAATACCTTGGGGCTGATTGAGGGTCATAGGAACCATTGGACCCGGAGCCGCTGGGCGTCCCATTTGTTGTACCGTTGGCTTGGCCGTTCTTGTAGCTGGACTTCCCGTTCCGGTTTTGGGGCTTGCCGCCGTTCGTGACGCCAACGGGAGCGGAAGAATATTCCTGGGCCATGTCGCACGCCAAGGACATCTGGTCTCCACGGGAGCGAAGTTTCCCGGTAACCCTCAGAACGGCCCCATCAGTCCAGAGTCCGTCCGTATCCTCCAAAACGTTGGGCCAGACCACTACTTCGATTGGGCCTCCAAGCAGGTCCAGGGTCACGATCAGGAAACGCTTCTGTTCCCTGGTGTACCTCTCGGATACGTTCGACACCTGCCCCAGGAGAGTCCTGGTCTCGCCCTCCATCTCGTCGTCCAGTTGGTCCACGGTGTTAATGGCGTCCCCCGCTTCCAGGCCGGCGAGTTGCAGGAGAGGATTGTAGGAAAGCGACACGCCCAGCAACTCTTTCTCCCATGCGGCCTTGGCGCTGTCGTCCGCGTCTTCTCCTGAGAGGGAGATACCGGGGAGGGCTTCGTCCCCTTCCTGGGACTGGCTGCCGTCGAAAAAGCTGGTCTGTCCCGAGTTGCGTCTACGGGCTTCGAGCTGCGAGGTGGCGACGATCTGGTCGATGGCTTCCACAACCGCGCCGCGAGGGGCCAGGCTGTCGAAAGAACCAGCCCTGGCCAGGGCCTCCATGGTCCGGCGGTTGAGCCCCTGGGACCCGGCCCGGCGGCAGAAGTCGTCTATGGACTTGTATGGACCGTTCTCTTTTCTCTCCACCACCAGGGGCCTGACGGCTCCTTCGCCCACGGTCTTGATGGCCGCGAGCCCCACCCGGAGACCGGGAGACGATTCGCCGTTTTGGCCGTTTTGATCGATGGTGAAGAACTCTTCGGACCGGTTCACGTCCGGTAGATGCACGGCGATTCCCAGACGGCGGCACTCGGTGATGGAGGATACCATCTTCTCCGGATTGTCCAACCGGCTGTTCAGGACCGAGCACATGTACTCCACCGGGTAATGGGCCTTGAAGTAGGCCGTCCAGTAGGAGATCAGGGCGTAGCTTACGCTGTGGGACTTGTTAAACGCATAGCCGGCGAAGGGTTCGATCAGGTCGAAAACTTCAACCGCGATGTCATGGTCGAACCCTTTTGCCTTGGCCCCATCGACGAACCGTTCCCGCTCTTGGGCCATCAGCGAAGCGATCTTCTTGCCCATCGCCTTGCGCACAATGTCGGCTTCACCCAGGGTGTAGCCGGCAAACTGCTGCAGGATGAGCAAAACCTGGTCCTGGTAGACAATTATCCCGTAGGTCTCGTCCAGGAGGTCCTTGAAGCTGGGATGAGGATATGTGACCGGAGCCCTGCCATGCTTGGAGTCGATAAACGCGTCGATGTTCTCCATCGGTCCGGGGCGGTACAGGGCGATCATCGCCGAAATGTCACTAAGGCTGGAGGGTTTTAACTCCTTGATGTACCGCCGCATCCCTGCGCTTTCAAGCTGGAACAGGTCGGTGGTCTGCCCGGAAGACAACAGGTCAAAGGTCTGCCTGTCCTCCAGGGGAAGCCGGTCCAGGTCGATGCTGATACCCTGGGTCTCGTTCAGCAGTTTCACGGCCCGGTCCAGGATCGTCAGGTTGGTCAGCCCGAGGAAATCCATCTTGAGCAGACCCAGCTTGGCCACGGGATCCATGGAATACTGGGTCATCAGCACCGGGCTGGACTCGTCCCCCCTGCTGGGGCGCTGCAGCGGGACTGTCTCGGTCAAGGGCTCGTCGGCTATAAGCACCCCCGCCGCGTGGGTGCTGACATGATGGACGATGCCTTCCAACCCCTTGGCAGTCTCCACCAACTTGTTTACGGCAGGCTCGTTGTGGTAGACGTTGTCGAACTCTGGATTGACTCGGAGCGCATCCTCCAGGTTGCGCGCTTTGAATGGCACCATGCGCGCCACACGGTCCACGTCGCCGTAGCTCATACCCATGGCGCGGCCCACATCGCGGAGCGCGGCCTTCGCCCCCAAGGTGCCGAAGGTGATGATCTGCGCCACGTGGTCGTTGCCGAACCTGTCTATGACGTAGTGCAGCACTTCGTCCCGGCGGTCGTCCTGGAAGTCCAGGTCGATGTCCGGCATCTCTTTGCGTTCCAGGTTGAGGAACCGTTCGAAGACCAGCCGGTATTCCAGCGGGTCGACGTTGGTGATTCCCAGGCAATAGAGGGCCACGCTGGCTGCGGCGCTACCCCGCACTCCGTACATGATGCCGCTGCGGCGCACGAAGTCGATGATGTCCCAGACCACCAGGAAGTAGTTGGCGAACTTAGTGTACTTGATTACCTCTAGCTCATACTCCAGCCGCTGCACAGCATCTGGCGTTGGATTTGGGTAACGCCGCTTGAACCCCTCCCAACAGAGCTGGGTCAGGTACTCTTCGGCGTCCATATCGTTGGGAGTGGGGAACCTGGGCAAGTGGGTCTGATCGAAATTCAGCTCCACATTGCACATGTCGGCGATGCGCAGGGTGTTGGACAACGCATCCGGGAAGTCCGGGAACAACCCGGCCATTTCCTGGGCGCTCTTGATATAGAAAGAGGTGTCCTCCATTCGCAGGCGCTTTTCGTCCTGCAAATTGGTGTTGGTCTGGATGCAGATGTATACGTCCTGTAGCGGGGAGTCGGCTTGGTGGACGTAATGGGCGTCGTTGGTGACCACCAGGGGAAGGTCCATCTCCTTGGACAATTGGACCAGGCCTTGGTTGATTTCAGTTAGCTGCGGGATGTGCTCGTGGCGTTGCAGTTCCAGGAAATACCCGTCTCCGAATAGGTCCCGGTACCAACTGGCAGCGCGCTTGGCTTCCTCGAAATCGCCGTCGGCCAGGTGCCTCGGGACCTCTGCCGAAGGGCAGCCGGATAGGACAATGAGCCCCTCTCGGTACTGTTCGATAAGCTCGCGGTCAATGCGGGGACGGTAGTGGAATCCCTCCACGTGGGCCTTGGTGACCAATTGCATCAGGTTGCGGTAGCCGGTGTTGTCCTTGGCCAGCATCACCAGGTGATGAGGACTCCGCTCGGAACTGCTGCGGTCGAGCCGGCTGTTCTTGGCGACATATACTTCGCAGCCGATGATGGGCTTGACGCCGGCCTCTTTGCAGGCGGAATAGAAGTCGACCACGCCGTACAAGGTGCCGTGATCGGTCATGGCGAGAGAGGACATGCCCAGACTGGCGGTCTGGGTTACAAGCTCCGGAATGCGGCTGATCCCATCCAACATGCTGTACTCGGTGTGCACATGCAGGTGGGCGAAAGAGTTGGAGTGGTTTTGGCTTAACATGGAAACCTCCGGCGAAGGTTATTATAAACCCCCACCGGATAGGTGGTTGTCAAGGGGGGAGGATACAATATGTGGTAATTTACCTAAAATAGGCTACCACACGTCGGGGGTGACGCAGGGTCTTTCAATAGTCGGCTGTATTCCACATTCTGATCATTCCCGCGAAAGCGTGAATCCAGGGGTTCACGCATTTGGTGAAACGCCCGTAACCGGAACGCCAAGGTTGAAAATCGAAAGACCCCGAGGGTAGTGTGATCGCCAGGACCGTGTTCGAGGACCGCCTGGTAACCGGAGTTAGTGGCGGCGTGAAGAGGGAATTTAGGGTTCCGGGGATGTGCGAGCTCCCAAGTGACTCTTACAGGGCCCGCACAGATCGAACATCGCTGTTACAAGGCTGGACAAACGCGGCGCGAAGCGTACATCGGGCCAGACCCAGCGTTACTCCGCGGCGTCGAAGTCCTCCTCTTCCGACATGACTGCCGATGCCTTGGAGAAAATGTTGCTTTCGTTGGTCTGCGGGTTGAGACGGGTGTCACCCCACTTACCGCCGTCAACATAGTTCTTGAACCGGCGGACCTCACCACACACCTGGCACTCGCCCTGGCTTTCCGGACCTTCTGCGGACTGGATCACCCAGTGATGGCGGCAGGTTACCGGCAGGGAAACCTCTTCGGTATTGGGAACAAGAGCTGGTTGTGCCATAATACCCCTCCCCTCAGCTTGTGACGATTATCGTACCATAAGTAGTTGGTATACGTCAATACTCCTACGGAAATTGATAGCGAATGGTATCCGCATAGATCGCAAACAGGTCATGGGAGTAGCCGACGCCGAATAGCAGACCGGACAACGTATAGGCTCCGGTCATGGACAAGGCGATTCCGGTGGGGGTCGTATCAAGGGGATGTTGCACGAGGCGCTGGCGCTAGGGACGGGCGTAAGGACAGGAGGTAAATACTAGAAAGGGGGGGTTGGCTTCAGGGACCGGGGGATTACCGGAGTGGGTCTATCTCGCGGGTCACCATTCTCGTGACGCCCCAACCGGCCAACCACGCCGAATGGCGGCCGTCCCCGCCGGCAACGACCACGGCGATGTCCTCCGCCTCCCTTACAATAGGGACCATTGTGTTGGGGTCATCTTCATTCACCCAGGCGGGCCAATTCCGGTTGCCGTAGTGGGCCACGCCTTTTAGCTGGCCAACGGGCATACGGGCGTTGTGGAACACGAACTGGCGCACGTCTTCCTTCGAGAAGCCGGAACCGGATACGTCTGCCGCGTGCTCAGGACAAAGCACCAGCACGATCTGGGCTCCGGTCCCTATCTGATAGTAATTAGAAACCGCCGGGCCCCGCATAGTTCCGACGATGGTGTTCAGCACCTCCACTCCGGTGGAAGCGGTTGTCTCCATGACGGGGTAGACGCCGCGGATGCCCGCCACGGTTACGATGCTGACGCTCGCGTCCTTGCCAAGCTCGATGTGCCTGGGCTCCCAGGGGCTCCGGGCTTCGTTCTCGGAGAAACAGAAGGAGTACCGTCCGGGCATAGCCAGGGTGGCTTTGTCCATCTCGCCGGGAACCAGGCCCCCCACGTTGCGGATCAGCAGGCGTAGCGCCCGTCCGATGGATGCGTTGGCCCTGTAACCGGGTCCGAAGCAACCGGCATCGCCGTTGATCCCAAGCTCGGTGGCCATGGGGCCGTTTACAATGATGACTGGAGCGGCCCCTCCGGTTGTGGATGAAACACCGGCTACGTTGAATTCGTCCTGCAGCACGGCTTGGACAGCCGCCAACACCACCGGAAAATACTCCGGACGGCAACCCGCCATCACAGCGTTGATGGCCACCTTCTCCAAGGTAACCCTGGCGTTCCGGGGGTGCATCACTCCGAAGGAGTGGTCCGGAGGCTCTGCGCAACCTTCCAGCATCCGGCGCACAAGGCCCTCGGTAGCCGGGACCACCGGCATACCGTCGGTCCAGCCCTGCTTCTCGTAGTAGTCCTGGATGGCGTCGAAGGAGTTCTGCACGTCGATGCGGCGGGCTTGGAGGGTTAGTGATTCCGTCTGATTCTGCATGATCCGCCAAGTATAGTAGCTTCGCCTTGGCCTCTCAAGTCACGGAGCTGCGGCTATTTCCAGGGGTGACGACGGGACGGAAACGGTAAACTCGCTCCAGGAAGCCGCAAGCAAACAGGCTTGAGTCATGGGTCGGGGGCGCCGATGTGGATAATTGTTACCGGAGACAGAACGGCCAGCGTGCGCGCCCTCAATGCAGCCGATACGAACCATATTTGCCGGAGGCCGGGAACGAAGGCTCTCAAAACACGTTCTTATGAGGATTAGAGAACGTAATATCCCCATAGAGTGGATCATTCAAGCGATAAATTCTCCAGCAGCAATTGAGGATGATGAATTCAACGACCTTACAAACTACTATGGTTTCGTTGGGGGCAATGTTACGTTACTGGTAGTCCCCATTTCCAAGAAAGACGACCAGACCATCCCGACGGCTTTCTTCGACGAACCGGCAACAAGAAAGTATCTGCGAGGTGATTTGTGAACTTGGAGGTCAGCTATGATAAGGAGTTCGACATCTTAAGAATGCTCATTCCTGGCCGGCGCATCGCAACATCAGGTCGAGTTAGCCCGCCTCTGATAATTGACTTTGGCAGTGCAGAGGACGGTTTCGACGTAGTAGGTTTTGAACTCAGCCATGCTTCGGAGCATCTAACCCCGTTCCTCGAATTGCTGACCGAGCAGGCAACAAGCGTAGAAAATGTTTGACGCTGTAAAGTAAACGGGAACGGCTGGCGTTAATCATTCTTCCATACTCTTATACGGCCTCGCCAAGGGTTGCCTGGCGGCCCTGGGACCCTCGGACTCGCTGGGCGGGCTGGTAGGCCGCCGGGCGGGGCGGCAGGTCGAACCCGTTGCCAGCCAGCATCTCACCGATTGTGCGAAGCTGTATCTTCGGGAAGTCACGCTGCCACAAGTCGGAATGGAAGAACCCACCGCTGGCGGCTTCGGTGCGCATGGGCGCTGTCGGCGGGTCGAGGGAGATGAACAGCCCCAACGCCGCCTTCTCCCGATCCACTACGGCCATCAGGTCACGGACCTGGGATACGGTGACGTGGCCGCCCTTGACCTGGACGACAATCTTCTGCGGCGACCGCTTGGGCCCGTCGATGAAGTAGAGCAGACCGTCGATACCCCGGTCTGCGCCTCGCTTTTGCTCCGATTGCGGCTGGGCCTCCAATAGCGACACCGCCCAGAACTGGAACTGGTAAGGGTCCTGCTGCCACAGGGCCCGGGCGCTGCCCTCATCCTGGGGTTCGCCAATCACGTCATAGTCCTCGATGGGGTCCAGGTTGAAGGCCGTCTTGAGGCGGTTCTTCATCAGCGCAACGGCCAGATGCGTTATGTCGATGCCGAGCCACTTCCGTCCCAGCTTCTGCGCTGCCGCTACCGCCGTTCCACACCCGCAGAACGGGTCCAGAACCACGTCGCCTTCGTTGGACGATGCAGAGATGATGCGTTCCAGCAGGGCCTCCGGCTTTTGGGTGGGGTAACCGAGACGTTCTTTGGGCTTTACGTGGACTGGAGGTACATCGTCCCAAATATCTTGGAGGGGTTTTCCTGGGCTTTCATCCAAATAAATCTTGTAACGTGGGGTTCCTGTACGGCTGTACGCGATCCTGTTTTCAGCGTCTAACCGCTCCATGTTTTCCCTTGAGTACGCCCAATAGCGGCCTGGAGGAGGCAGTCTTCCGTTCCACTCATATCGGGTGTCCCCACCCGCCTTGGCTGCGTGAAGCGGTTGCGTTTGGTAGCGTCGGCCGGACTCATCCGTATAACGATAAACTGAGTCTATGTACTCTCTGTCATACGGGACATAAACCGTATTCCAGTTGGGTACCGCACCCTTTGAATATCTCAATATGGTGTCGTGAATACGCCCCATGTGCCGTGCTCCCTGAGAGACGTCGCTGTGGGCGCTCGTCCTTTTCCAGACAAGTTCGTTCCTGAAGTTCTGCTTCCCAAAAACAGCGTCCAGCAAAATCTTCAGATAGTGGCTCGCTGTAGGGTCGCAGTGCAGGTACAGGCTGCCTGTGGGCTTCAAGCCCCGGTGCAATTCAACCAGGCGAGGAGCCATCATCACCAGGTAGGCCATCATGGAGTTTCGGCCAACGAACTGTCGGAAGGCCGTGACCATATCCTTCACCGCCGAGGGCACGGCGGGGTTCTGGATGATGTCAACCTCGAAGGTGTACTCAGTCTCCTGGGTCCATTCCCAGGTGTCGGAGAATGCCTTGATCTGGGCGGGTGATTCCTCGCCGGTGCGTTCCCGGAACAGGACGTTATAGGAGGCGTTGGAGTTGAAGGGAGGGTCAAGGTAGACCAGGTCCACCGACTCGCCAGGGATTTGCTCCCGCAGGACCTGGAGGTTGTCGCCGTAGTAGAGGGCGTTGCGCATGATGATTGGTCCTTGGGGGGAGGTATGTTTCTACATGAGCCGGGGAAGCCCCGGACGGCCGTTGACAGCCCTAATGCAACAGGCGCTCGACTCTATTCACGAACTGCTCCACACGCTGGAGTCTCCATTCGACTTCCTCGTGGTCCAGGGTGTCCTCATAGAAGTTGCTGTGCAATTCACGTGCTAAGGCGAATTCGATCTCCATATCCCGGTTACCGGTCTCCCTGGCCAACGCCTGCGCCATGCCCAGGACATCCCTATGCTGAGAGTGCCTTTGTCCACGCTCATTGGCAACAGCTTTGACCATCTGGGCAGCAGCGCCCCAGCCCTTCTCCGAGGCCTGGGTCAGGTCACCGTCGGCCAGTTCCTGGAACGCCTTGCTCAGATATTCCCGGCTGCGTTCCTGGTAGGTCTGGGCTTGCTGCATTGCCTCATTCACGCTCCTTTCCGGCAGTCCAGCCCGTTAGACACCTGATGCCTCCTGTTTATCTGTATCTATTGGTTCACGCCGGCAACAGTGTATCCAAAGAGTCAACAAAACCTGCGACCTGCTCCAAGCGCATGGTCACGCCGGCCCGGTCCAACGTATCCTCATAAAAATTCCTGTGCAGTTGCTCAGCGAATGCGAACTGGGTTGCCGTATCACCGCCGATGTTCTTCTCGATGTCTTGCGCCGCGAACAGGAGGGAACGGTGAGAATGGTGCTCCATTCCTTTGTCGTGGGCAACAGCCTTGACCATCTGGGCCGCCGCGCCCCAGCCCTTCTCGGAGGCTTGCGTCAGATCTCCGGCCTCCAGTTCCTGGAACGCCTTGCTCAGATATTCCAGGCTGCGTTTCCGATAGGTCTGCGCCTGTTGCATTACCCCATTCACGCTCGTTATCGACAATCCAGCGTGTCATCTTGGCATAGGCGATTCTATAATGAAGGCGCGCCAAGCGCCGTCTTGCAGGCTCAAGTGACTCATTGCTCCAATAATCCCCTCATCCAGGACTTCCCAATTTCAAACAGTGTCTATGCCTGCTCCGTCAGCAACCCGACGATTTCGGGTGCGAATTCGTGGGCCATCTGCCGTACCTCGGCGACTGATCGGGTGGCAAGAGGGCTGGGGATTACTACGATTCGCGCGCCGGGCATACCCAGCGTAGAGGTGCGCGCATGGGCCGCCCGCGTGAAGGAGCTGGTGATGACGCTAAGGGAAGGCACTCCCTTTGTCTCGGTGATCACTGTGTCGTGGAGACCCCACGTCGTGCAGGACCCTCAATCCGCCACGCCGTGGATTACCACGTCGCACTCCTGGGACAGCGTGTCCAGCGTCTCGGTGGCGCAGGGCGCGCTGTAGCTGAATTTATGGGCGTAGATGACCTTGTCCGCGCCGTAGTCGTTGACTAGGACGTCCTTGAGTTCGTCCAAGAAGGAGTCGGCGTGGTATTTGCGGTTCTCCAGGAGGCCGATTACCTTGCCGCGAAGACTGGGAAGGTTGGGATTGAGGCCCTTTTCCTCGGGCACATCCTCGGCGCTGGGGTCGAGGATGCGAATGGTGTCCCCTGAGTCCGGCATGATGCTGTCCTCCCATTGGTCATCGTTGATTGCCTATAACTTAGTGGATGCTGCGCGAATTGTCGAGGGTGTTAGCCTGATGTAACTGTTCAGAGTGGACCAGGCCGAGGCAACGGTGGGAGAGACACTGGGGAAGCCTCATGGTGAGATAGTTTCTTGGTGTCAGCGGTAGCTATGGGCGTGGTCCCGCAAAGGTATGCCCCGGTCAGAGGCGTGAATGGACAACTGCTGGTCTGAAGCCGACATTATGGGCCGTATGCGGAGGAGGCAATTACAGGGAGATGGGCGAGGGACTCGATCCGCCTATGTTACCATCTGGTAGAACTTACCTTCCGTCTTGATGGCTGGCGCGACGATCATGTCGGCCTTGTGCAGGTCGCGGATGGTGTACGCCCCGCACATACCCATCGCCACCCGCAACGCGCCCATGAAGTTTTGGGTCCCGTCGGTCATGGTTGTCGGGCCGTAGAGGATCTGATTCAAGCTGCCCTTGGTGCCGACGCTGATCCTCGTGCCCCTGGGAAGCTCCGGATGGGGATTGGCCATTCCCCAGTTGAACCCGCGTCCCGGCGCCTCTTCGGCCTGGGCGAAAGGTGTGCCCAGCATTACGCCGTCGGCCCCGCTGACGATGGCCTTACAAATGTCGCCCCCGGTCCGAAGTCCTCCGTCGGTGATCACCGTCACGTACCGTCCCGTGCGCCGGTAGTAGTCCTCACGGGCTGCGGCGCATTCCAGTGTCGCGGTCACCTGGGGCACTCCCACTCCGACCACTTCTCTGGTCGTGCAGGCCGCGCCGGGTCCGACTCCCACGAGGATACCGTCGATGCCTGTCTCCATCAACTCTTGCGCCACTTCGTAGGTGACGCAGTTGCCCACCACCACCGGCACCTTCAGCGCCTCTATCAGCTCGGAAAATATCAGGCCGCGGTAGCTGCGGGACATGTGCCGCGCCGTTGTCACGGTGGACTGGACCACCAGGATGTCGGCTCCGGCTTCAACGGCGATCGGAGACATGCGTTTGGTGGTTTGGGGTGTAAATGAGACGGCGCAGATCGCGCCGGACTTGCGTATCTCCTGCACCCTTTCGCCGATGAGGTGTTCTTGTATCGGCTCCGAGTAGACCTGTTGCAGGTACTCCGTGGCCTCGGCCTGGGGCATGGATGTTATCTCTTCCAGCACCGAGTAAGGGTCTTCGTACCGCGTGTAAAGCCCCTCTGCATTCAGGACTCCCAGACCGCCCATTTGGTGCATCATAGCCGCGAACTGGGGGGATACCGCTCCGTCCATCGCCGACGCCAGGAAAGGAATGTCGAAGCTGTGTTGGCCGATGGTCATCTTGGTCGAGGTCATGTCCGGGTTGATGGTGACCTGACCGGGAACTATCGCAACTTCATCGAATCCGTAAGCCCTCTCCAGTTCCTTGAACAGGCGTTTAGCCATCTCCGCACACCTCTGCAAATGACTTCGGAAAAGCGTATCAGGAAGGGTGAACGAAAGTCAACATGACTTGCTTCAGTCTCGAAATCTGAGCGCCGAATCAGTAACGAAATAGTCATCCGTCACAGGTTGGCGGGGATTGCATGGCGCTGGCGGCGTTTGTATTATGGGCGAACCCCGGTGCCGTTCGTAGGCCGTTCTTTGGCGGTTCGCCGGTCTCCGGGAACTCCATTCATTGCCAGGGAGACGTCCCATGACAACTATGGTCACCGGCGGAACCGGCTTCATTGGAAACCGCATTGTGCGGAAATTGGTGGAGCGGGGTGAGGAAGTCGTTTGCTTCGACCTCGCGCCTCCTCGGGCCAACCTCACGCCCTACCTGGACCGGATCAGCGTGTACCGGGGCGACATCACTCAGTTTCCCCACCTGCTGGAAGCGATCAACACCCACAATGTCGACCGCATCATCCACATGGCGGCCCTCTTGCCCCCCGACACTGAAGACCGGCCTCATTTCGGAATGTTGATCAACATTCAGGGCGCCAACAACGTCTTCGAGGTGGCCCGCTGGACGGGTGTGCAACGGGTGGTCTACGCAAGCTCCATCGCCGCTTACGGCGTGCAGGATACCTTTGGTGATAGGCCGGTCAATGAAGACGATCTTGCGGCCCCGGTCAACGTATACGGGATGACCAAGGCCGCCAACGATTTCGCCGCCCAAAAATACAACGAACGTTATGGTCTGGACTGTGTGGGAATCCGCATTTGCACGGTGTTCGGGCATGGCCGGGTCACCGGGATGACGGGGATGATCGGCGGTCTGATGGTCTCATTGCCTGCCATAGGTCAGCCCATCTCGATGCCCTTTCACCAGGATGAGCCCTCTCCGATGATCCACGCCGAGGACGCCGCCGAGATCTTCGTCCGGGCTGCCTTGAGCAGCCAATTGGACCACCGTATCTATATCAGCGGCGGCCACCTGGCAACGATCAAGGACATGGCGGACCAGGTCCGTAGTTTCATACCCGACGCCCAGATCACGACCGGTGACCAGGCGGTCCCTCACATCTATATGGTGGACAACAGCCGTATGTTGGCCGACATCGGCTATGAAATGGCCCCTCTCAGTGTGCGCATCTTGGAGCACATAAACGACGCCCGCGCCGAAGCGGGGATGGAACCTATAGGGTAGGACTAGGATCGGCCGGGGCGCAGCAGGGTCTTTCAATTGTCAGCATTGCCCCAACCCGTCGTTCCGGCCCCCGTATCCAGTACGGGGCAGGCTTTGAGCCGGAATCTAGTAAATCTTCGCTTTAGAACGTCCGCTCACGCGTAGGATTCATGGCTCCCGGCCTTCGCCAGGACGACGGTTAAGTCTGTATCGTACTCTCGAAAGTACAATTGAAAGACCCTGCGGGGCGCAGCGTTCTAGGCAAACGGGACGCGCGTGGGTGATATAATGGATGATAGTGGCGGACGTTACCCGGCCTGGCTCCTGGCCGACGGTTCGGCATCTATTAGTGCCTCTGCGCTCATTGCAGTAGGAATCCATAATTCTACCTTTCTCGCTGGAGTGTGGGGTCTCGGCTACCTTCACGAATTGACCATCAATAGACAGGACGGGGTGATAATAGTCGCCTCGTTGCTGCTGTTCCCATCGACACTCCTAGTTTATGGGGTGGCAAGCATGATATTTGCGGCAAAAGAAGCGATTGAGAAACGGGCAAGGCAAAAGGGCCGGGAAGAAGGCCGCCGACAGGCGCTGAAGGCGGAGCGGAAACGCATCGAGCAAGAGTTAGCGGCGTTGGAGAATAGCGGTGTGCTAATTCCGCCCGAGATAGTCCGCATCATCACCAGGGAGTCAACACCGCGTTCTTGAGTCTTCCCCCGGCGTTCCGGTAGCGCGCCGGACCGGAACCTTTATATAACCCCGGACAAGGGCCACCGGATTTACCAAGATTTAGAAGGAGCGGCCATGAGCATCGCCATAGGCTACGTACCCGGAGCATTCGGCCAGGGAGGCGGAGCCCCCGGATTTCTCCGCGAGTTGGTCGAGATCGGAGACAAACATGGCTACGATTCCATCTGGCTCAGCGACAGGATCGTTAGCGACAGGTTCAGCTTGGAGCCGATGATCGCCCTTTCCATGGTGGCCGCCTACTCTGACCGGATGAAGTTTGGCACGAGCGTGCTGGCCATGCCGCTTAGAAATCCCGTCGTGCTGGCCAAACAGATCGCCACACTGGACTATCTGTCCCAGGGGCGCTTTTTCCCGGCCGTGGGCCTGGGTCAGGAAGAGCCAGAGGAATACGAGGCCTGCGGAGTCTCCAAGGAAGACCGGGGCCGCCGTACCGATGAAGCCATCCAACTAATGCGCCGCCTCTGGGAGGAGGAGAACGTCACCCATGAGGGTATGTTCTACAGTTGTCATAACGTGACGGTTACCCCCAAGCCCTTCCTGGAGCCCTCCACGCCGGTATGGATCGGGGGCCGCAGCGCCGCCGCGGCCAGACGAGTGGGCCGGGTGGGTGATGGTTGGCTTGTCTCAAGCGCCACACCAGAGGAGATCACTGAGGGCCGGGAAATCATGTTCAGCACCGCCGCCGAACATGGCCGGGAGATCGAGGACGACCACGTCGGCGTTCTGCTGGGTTACTACGTCGCTCCCACTTCCGAGGAAGCCGAAGCCAAGTCTGAGAGGTACATCACCCGCGCCCGCCCCGGGGCCCACTTCACGGAGTACAGCGCCCTTGGGTCTACGGAGCAGATCTGCCAGACCATTTCCCGCTACGTAGACGCTGGGGCCCAGAAGTTCGTGGTCCGGCCACTGTGTCCCGCCGAGGAGACCATGGAACAGCTTGAGATCATGGGAACGGAGATCCTGCCCCAGTTCGTGCGGTGAGGCGGCGGCGCGTTGTCAGTAGTCAATCACTTGATGGGGCAGGCTGTCGATGGCAATCTCAACCGACGATTCCCGCCTAGGGCGGCTAGAAGGGCAAATGGAGCAGGTAGCCATCATGCTCCAGGACATGCGGGCGGAAATCCGATCTCTCAATACCAGGATAGACCGGCTCACGCTGGCTATCCTGGGTATCGGCGGCGGGGTCATCGTCGCCCTGATTTCCCTGGTGGGCGTCCTGGCCGCCAGAATTACTCAGAGCGGATAGCCTGCGCGTAGCTTTAATTTCACGGGGAAAAGTTGGCAATGGCAATCTCAACCGACGATTCCCGCCTAGGGCGGCTAGAAGGGCAAATGGAGCAGGTAGTCATCACGCTCCAGGACATGAGGGCGGAAATCCGCGCCCTCAATGCCCGGATAGACCAACTCAATACCAGGATAGACCGTCTCACGCTGGCTATCCTGGGTATCGGCGGCGGGGTCATCGTCGCCCTGATTTCCCTGGTGGGCGTCCTGGCCGCCAGAATTACCCAGAGCGGATAGCCTGTCTGTAGTCTTGATTTTGGCGGCTTGTGGCCGATCGTCAATAATTGGGTCTCGGATAGAGGGGTTTATGCAGACTTGGCGCCGTAGTGACTTCCAGTTAGCCGCTTCTAACCACTAGCCGGCCAATAACCGATTTACCGGCGGGTTGTTCCCCTGAGCCTCGGGTCAAGTATGTCTCTCAGGGCGTCCCCGAACAGGTTGAAGGCCAACACCACAAGAACTATGGCCAGTCCCGGAGCCAGGGACATCCACGGAGCGATTAGGAAGTAGTCCCTTCCAATCCCCGATAGCATCCTGCCCCATGACGGGTGGGGAGGCGGCACGCCCACTCCCAGGAAGCTCAGAGACGCTTCCTGCAAAATTGCCCCGCCCAGGGCGGCGGTCGCCACGATCAGATACGGGGCGAAGCTGTTGGGCATCACGTGGCTGAACACGATCCTCCGCCAACTGGCCCCCATGGCGACCGCGGCCAGGATGTAATCCATGTTGCGGATGACTATTGCCGAAGAGCGCACCACCCGGGCTGAAGTGGCTATCAATCCGATGCTTATGGCGATGACGATGTTGTTCAGGCTGGAACCCAGAGACGCCACGATGACCAGCGCCAGCGCGAGGGTCGGGATGCTCTGCAAGATGTCGATGAGGCGCTGGCTGAACAGGTCGTACTTGCCCCCGGTGTAACCGCTGGTTAGTCCCCATACTGCCCCCAACCCGGTGCCCGCGATGACCGAGGCAAACCCAACGTAAATGGATATCTTCGCCCCGCCGATGATGTTGCTCAGCACGTCCCGTCCGTACAGGTCGGTACCCAGCGGGTGAGACCGGTTGGGCGATTCCAACTTCGCGAAAAAGTCCATGTCGATAGGGTTGTAGGGCGTCAGGAACGGTCCGAAAGCGCTGAGAAAGAACATGAATAGGACTATGGCCGCGCCAACCGCCCCAAGGGGCTTGTTCGCCAGGAACCGGCGGGTCCAGCGGATGCGCCGTACCCAATGGGCTTCTGGGATGACCAACACCGGTTCGGTTGCCGGCGTCCCGGGATTAACGTTCATGCTCGCTCCCCAAGAGGGTTAGGTGAAGGTTTAAAGGTTTAATAGTCCGAATAGCGTATTCTGGGATCGAGGAAGGCGTAGAGCAGGTCCACACCCAGGTTTACGACTATGTGCACGATGGTGATGAAGAGCACCAGGTTTTGGATGACCGGGTAGTCCCTCAGTCTGACCGCGTCTACGGTGGCGAGACCCAGGCCGGGCAGATTGAAGACCACTTCGGTTACCAGTGAACCGCTGATGAGGCCGCTAAGCTGTCCCCCGGAAATGGTCAGGACCGGAATGGCGGCGTTCTTCAGGGCATGACGCCACAACACCGCCCGGCTGCCCAATCCCTTGGCCCGGGCCGTGCGGATATAGTCTTCACGCAGCACTTCCAGCATGGTGGCGCGGGTCATGCGCGTCTGAATTGCGGCAAGGGCGGTACCCAGCACGATTGCGGGCAACATGAGCTGGGAGAAGTTTTCCGTCGGGGCGCGCCAGGGGGCCTGGTAGGTGAGGGCCGGCACCCAGCCGAGGAAGGCCGCAAGGTAGGTGAGCATCAAAATGCCCAGCCAGAAATTGGGCGTAGCTAGCCCTATGATGCTAAGGAACCGTGGGATGTAGTCCAAGGGGCTATCCTGTTTGACCGCCGAGAGAATCCCCACCGGGATGGCGATTATCCAGGACAGGACCAGGGCCATCGCGGAAAGTTGCAAGGTTAATGGGAATCTGCGGATTAGCAGGTCTTTGACTGGCTGGCGTGACCAGAGGGACTCGTCCAGGTCGAAGTGCGCCAGGTCCCACATCCAGTTGAGGAACTGCATGTGCAGAGGGGCGTCGAGCCCCAAGCGCTCCCGGATCTTGTCCAGGGCGGCCTGATTTATCTCTTCCTCTCCTTCTGCGCCGCCGATTGCGATGAGGCTGGCCACATCTCCCGGCGCCACGCGCATGATGACGAAGATTAGAAGTGCAGCCCCGAGAATCGTCGGGACCCCGAGAATTAACCGTCTAACGGTGTATTGGCGCAAACCGCAGATACCTGTAGCGCTGAATTTCTGGGCGAGTGGTGCACCGGGCAGGCCGTATCAGCCGCCTCTCAGGAGGCCGCGCGATGAGTCTTGGGCTCGGCTCCCACGTTCTTCAGACGGCACCGATAATACGAGAAGGGCCATGAAAGTGTCAATTGATGCCGGTGCTGCGGCTTGTGCCGCCGATACCGGCGCCGCGCTATCGGGCCAGTCCGGGTCCAGGGATTGACACTACTAAAGCCAGCAATATAATCATCCGTGTCCCTTTTTGCGGAATCTGGAGACCCGTCCGGGTAAAATGGGCGTAAATTAGACAGGTAGCCTTACCGGACTATTCTGGTCGTTACTATGGAGGGAAGATTTTATGACTCGCCGTTACCTTAAACTGACAATCCTGAGTGTAGTCTGCTTGATGCTTGCGGCGCTGGCTATTGGTTGCGGGACCGCCGCGGAACAGCCGGCAGTGCAGACAGCCGAGCAGATGCAGCCCGCGGACCCGGAGAAGCCCCAGGCGGCACAGGAGGGAGCCGAACCGGCGCAACCCCTGGCTCCGGAGAAGGCGCAGCCCGCGGAGCAGGTATCCACCGGCTCTTCTCAAATAGGAGGGTACGCGATTGGGGCAAAAGTCGGCGGCGAAGCCAAACCGACAGCGGTACCTGCACCTGCGGACAGCATCAAGCGCGGGGGAATCCTGAACCAGGTCCACCGCCGCAGCCCGCTCCACTTCCGGCTTGACGTTCGCAGCGCGATTGATGAGACTACGTCCAACGCGCCGGTCTTTAACCAACTGCTCTCCTTGCAACACCCTGACTTCCTGGGTGTAGGACCGGACTTGGCCCACTCCTGGGAGGCCAGCGAGGACTCCAAGACCTACACGTTCCACCTCCACGACAACGTGATAAATCATAATGGCAACCCCTGGACCTCCGCCGACGCCAAATTCACCCTGGACCTTATGACCAAGGAGACGGCCAACAGGCCGCCCCATGCCTTCCTGAGCGTTGGCGGCGAGAGCACCGTCGAAAGTATAGAGACCCCGGATGACGTGACCGTGATCATTAATCTGAAACAGCCCGATGGCATCCTCTTGGCCAACATGGGGCTGCAACAATACTCGATGTACACAGAAACGGAATACGACGAGATGGAGTCGTTGGACACCCCCGTTGGGACCGGCCCCTACTTCCTGGAAGACCACCAGGCCGGCGAGAAGTTGGTATATCGGAAGCATGAGCAATACTTCAAGGACGACCGGCCCTACCTGGACGGCGTAAATACCTTCATCATTCGCGACGTTGCGGCCAAGCTGGCGGCTTTCGAGGCCCAGAGGCTCGATTACATTATGATGGGTAGTAGCCACGGGCTTTTCCCGGAGAACCTGCAGCCCGTGTTGGACCGCCACCCCGGGGAGATTACTTTCTTCCCTGGCCTTCACCCGGTGGGCAGGGGGATCCGCTGGAACTGGCGCGAGGAGGGCCCCTGGCAGGATAAGCGGGTCCGCCAGGCGATCAACCTGGCCATCAACCGGGACCAGATGTGCGACGCGCTACCCAACTGCATTATGGGCGACTACCTGGCCTCTACGGTCTACGGGAAGGTGAAGCGGGAAGAGTTGGCGACAAGGCCCGGTTATGCGATGCCCGGCCAGGACAAGGATGCCGAGTTGGCTCAGGCTAAGCAGCTCATGGTTAACGCCGGTTATCCAGATGGGTTTGAGGTAAAGTCTCTGTGCCGCGACATCGCGGACTACCGCGACCACCTTTGCCCGATGATGGAGTTCATTTTGCGGGATACCCTGAATATTCGCTTGGAGTTGGACGTACAGGAGAGCGGCGCCTACGTGGAGAAACACAACACGGCAGACTGGCTCTTCGAGGCCGCCGCCTCCAGCAGCGCGCGGGTCGACCACCCCTATGACTGGCTGGACCAAGTCTCCTTCTGTGATGAGCCCCCCGTAACGAACAACATCGGTTATTGCAACGAGGCTCTGGACAACCTTCTCAGGGAAATGCGGGTCACGTCCGACGTGGAGAAGCTCAAAGTCCTGGCCGACCAGGCCCTGGAGATATACTATGATGACATCCCCTACGTGCCCCTGTTTTGGCCTGTGAGATACCCGGTCCACTGGAACTACGTACAGAACGTGCCGAACGAACGCTTCTCGGGCCAGTACTCCCAGGCGCGCAGACTCGAGCATGTCTGGTTGGACAGATAACACCTGACGCCTGGGGCCGGAGACCGGCCCACACTCACGGCTCAACTGTGAGGCCCCTCTCGGACGTAGGGAGGGGCCTTTCGACGCCCAGGGTCTACTTCCGAAGGCGTGGACCTACCCAAATCGGCCGCGGGGATGGACACACCATAGCCGTCTGATCCCGAAGGTGTGCATTTCCCCGTTAGCTTCCCTTACGTTGAGTAGGTTGCATCACGAACCGTGCCGATGCGGGCAGACCTCCATTCCGATGGGCGAGGGAGAACTGTGGCATCTCGGTTAGGGATTCAGCGCGGGATGGGCAAGTTAAAAACCCCCCTTTTCGAAAAGGGGGGTTCGGCGGTTTTGCTCGTTGCTGTCCGGGGCTGGGGAAAGTTCACAGCTTTAGGGTTCGGCAGTTGGTTCCGGCTCCGGCGGCGGGACCACAATCACCAGTGGAGCGCTCGCTCCCCCCTCTTTGCTGCCCAACGCGACCACGCTGTGAAGTCCAGCCATAAAGGGCCCTCCCTCTGATTCACGGCTGGGCGGGCGAATATCAGCTTCAAAAGTCCCGGACGCGTCGGCTAGCGCGCCGCCGATAATCATATGGTATCCATCGGGGCCGAACACTTCTATCGTGACGGCCTCGTCCTCTTGCCAACCCGCGCCCAGGACTTTAATGGTCGGCCTTCCTTCTTCGGCTTGGGAGGGGACTAAACTAATCGACGTGGGAAGGGACGAACCCGGAGGCCCGGCCTCTCCTTGAGGGCCCGGAGGACCCTGCTCCCCTTGGATACCCTGTGGTCCTTGAGGCCCCTGTGCCCCTTCCGGTCCTGGGTTGCCCGCGTTTCCCGGTAGCCCCGCCAGTCCGGGCTTTCCCGGCTTACCGGGTTCTCCCGGGAGTCCTGACTTACCTGGAAGCCCAGGGATTCCTTGTGGGCCCTGCGGACCCTCGGCCCCGGCGCACGCGGCAAGGGTCACGGAGGAAAGCGCTATCAAGAGCAGTACGATCATGGGTCTGAAAAACCGGTCAATTGGCATTCCAATACCTCTATAGAAATGGGTTTTTGTGGCCCTCAAAGGCCAGCGACCAGTATATTTTAGGTGCATAGACCCGTCAAGGAGACGCGGCGGATTGAAAACATGTGCTTATAAGGGCAGGGCCTTTTCATTCGCCCTCTCCCGTGGGGAGAGGGCTGGGGTGAGGTACAACTCTCCCTGCAATGGTAGTAGCTGCGGCAAGTCAGTTTGCGTGGAAACTCCCTCACCCTGACCCTCTCCCAGAGGGAGAGGGGACACCTTTCTGAAAATGAAAAGGCCCTGCTTATAAGGTAGACTGGCCTTTTCAGGCAAGCCGATTTAGGGTATCTTGACCCTGCGTTTTCGCCTTCCTGATAGGCGCGGGCGGCGAAAAGCGGGAAATTCACATCATTCGGAGCCTGTCCCAAATTGGTCAAATCTCGAATTCTGTACTGGAAGGAAATCCCCGTCCAGGTCCAAGTCCAGGGCGAATCAGGTCGAGTATCCAGTCAATTGGATGACCGATTCCAGCAAGGTGTGGACGCTGTAGCCATGTTCGACGGCAGCCAAGGCACCGATGACTACCTGATGGCCTGGGAGTGGGGCGAGCCTGTGGAAGAAAGCGGGCCTGCCGAGGAAGCCGCGGTGCGAATAGCCGACAGGTTCAACAAGAAGTTCCCCACGGACTTCGTTGCCAGGATCCGCGACTTGATCGAATCAGGGCAGCGCGACCCGCGTCCGGGGTCCGTTGACCACTGGTGCGTCCAATGACGCAGGATAACTCGCCGCCGCTCAAGCAACGACTCGCTTCCGGAGAACTGCTGATCTCCGACGGGGCCACCGGGACTTACCTGCAAGATCACGGTCTCGAGCCGGGCGGGTGTCCCGAAGAGTTCAACGCGGCGCATCCCGAAACAGTGCGTGGAATGGCCCGGGACTACTTCGCCGCGGGCTCTGAGATGGTGTTGACCAACTCGTTCGGAGCCAATCGGTTCATGCTGAAGAAATACGGCTTCGGCGGCCGGGTGGAGGAGTTCAACAAGTTGGCGGCCCAGCACGCCAGCAGCCAGCGGACTGCGGGGCAGTACGTCATCGGCTCGGTAGGACCTACCGGAGAGTTCCTGGAACCCCTCGGTCCCGTCACCCGGGAGGAGATGCTGGACGCCTTCGTCGAGCAGGTCACAGCCTTGGAGGCGGGTGGCGCCGACGGAGTGGTTATCGAGACCATGTCCGCAGTGGAAGAGGCTGTGTTGGCCGTCGAGGCGGCGAAAGAGCACACGGGCCTGGTGGTCATGACCACCATGGTGTTTGACCGGGGGCCCCGGGGCTTTTTCACCATGATGGGTGTCACCCCGGAACGGGCCGTCAAAGAGTTGGCCGCAGCGGGC
This sequence comes from Dehalococcoidia bacterium, assembly GCA_965197545.1. GTDB lineage: Bacteria > Chloroflexota > Dehalococcoidia > Lucifugimonadales > UBA3495 > CATOSP01. Next base: position 38,748 of record CBDANJ010000006.1, on the reverse strand, counting down.
GCAGACGTTACTGGAGCCAACTGCGGAAACGGAATCGATGTTATGGTCGAATTGGCCAGGGAGATGCGCCAAGCCACGGACGGTCCGCTGCTGGTCCACTCCAACGCCGGAATTCCAGCCTATCAGGGGGGCGAGATCGTCTATCCCGAGTCACCGGACTATATGGTGGAACGCTTCGAGATTCTGGCGGACATGGGGATAGACATCCTGGGAGGATGCTGCGGTACCGGGCCGGAGCACATTCGGGCGCTGGTCTCCGCGATGAAACCGGGTTCCCAGTCCGCGTGACACCGGACCGCTTGACTGGCAGATCATGAACAAGGTGTCTTAGAAATGGTGACACACCCGTCTTTGCGTGTAGCGGAAGTGTTGGAACGCTACGGCTCTTGCCTGGAACTGGTGCCTATGGACGCTCATTTCCAGAGCATTAGTGTCGGCATATACAACAAGGACGGTGTGTTCACGGTCTGGAGTTTTAGCGGAAAGCCAGGCGTCCAAGAGAGGGTCGAGGCCATTCGCGACCAGTTGGTGACTCTGGGCGGGCTTTCTCCCGTTCCCGGCTCCCACAACCAGGTCGGGTTCTCCTGCGGCTTTTTCCACCAGCGATTGATAAAATTCCTGCTGGCTCAGGCCGTTGGGAAGAGCCCCGACTATTCGCCTCCTGAAGGAGAGATGTCCATCAGGGACACCAGAACCAGGCTGACCATTACCGCGGAGGCTGAAGAGTCTGATAGCCGTTGTTTGTACCGTGTCTCCGCAGCCGGGGACGCCCCGAACGTCCCGGCCAGGTTGCGGATGATAGTGGCGGGTTTTCTGCGTTACGGAGAGATGGATAAGGTGGGTGATACGGAGGTGGCCTTTCCGTGCGGGCAACGCCACGACGAGCTGGTCCGGTTGCTGCTGCCTTACTCCCGCAACGTGAGCAGCGTCGAAGGAATGCTGGAAGCCGAGGCCTTGCGCGGCCAGATGACCACGGGCACCCTGGGTTTCACCCCGATGTAGGGAGGATGGATTGCCAGTATGCCATTCATACAGAACAGGGTAACCGAGTTTGAAAGAGAAATCTGCGTCATCCTAGCGCAGCTTGCCCATCACGTCCACCCGAAGATTGTGCAACGAATTCAGGACCAAAACATTGCGGAGTCCAATTAGTTTGAGCGTCTCTTTTCTAATAAGATAAAAGTCAATAAATACTTGTTTGACGGCTCGGCTTGAGTCTTTCCAGGTGTAAGGCGCTTTGTGCCCATGCGCGGAAACAGGGGAGTATACAACGAAGAATACCTGGCCATTGTCGACGCTAATATATTCCCTCGTCATTTGTGGTGCTTTATTGAAAACGGAAAAGGATATTCCGGCCGGAATTGGAGAAATTCAGGTCTTGGGGAGTTCGAATTAGTACACACGTTGGCACACAAAGAATCGGAAATAGGTTTTGAAAAGCCGTTTTTCAATGATGTTCGTACAGACCGATACCCTCACGGGAATTTTTCTTGCGCTTGCAACGTTGCTCTGCTGCCGAAAGGAATGGTAAGGCCAACGGACAACTCCCCGACAATCAAGGCTGCGTTTTACAAGCGGTACATCGAACTATACGGGGAGGCTCCGCTTAATGGGCGCGGTGACTTCAACAAGGCGCTTGTTCCTGACTGGTATAGCGAACTAAGCTGGAACGACCCAAAATTACCTCGCAGTTGGGGATCCAATATCGACAATCTTCTGCTATATAGGACCCAGACAATTACCAAATTATTGGATGTGTAACGTAGAATAGGCAACGTGAGAAGATGTGTCATGGCTGAGTCAGCAGACAGCGTCATCCATAGCGACAAGGCCATCGCGGGCGGTTCATCCTTCCTCGACGGGACCGAGATACCCGTCAAAGAACTGCACGATTATATGGGGCAGGACTGGAACCTGTACGGCTTCTTGCATAAGTTCCCGTCCGTAAATATGGAGCAAGCGCTGGCTGAGATGGAGCAACACGCCCGAAAGACAGCGCAGAAAGTCATCCGCTTCGATAAGGACGTTTCGAGTGGAGCGCCCGTATTCCAGAGGACGGACGTGCCGGTGAAGTGTATGTTCGACTACTTGGCCGACGTGCGGAGTCTGAAGGACTTTCACTGGGACTTCCCATCCGTGTCCCGTCTCGACACTTGGGATGCCCTGGTGACGGCCGGGTGGATTTTAGAGTTGGACGCCTATCGTGGAGTCGAGAATGGCGTCGTCCACAGCAACCGGGGAATTGTGGGCGGCGCCCCCGTATTTGTGGGATCCCGTATGCCGATAAGAATCGTATTCGATTACTTGTCGAAAGGGAAATCGCTTAAAGATTTCTATTACGACTACGATACGAGCGCTAAAGAGCATCTGGCCCCGGCCCTCAAACTGGCTCATAAAGCCCTCGAAAGGGAGTTTTATGCGGCTTCTTCTCGATGAATCGGTTAACTTCAGGTTGAATCGACATTTGCCAGGGCACGATGTTTGGACTACCAAGCAAATGGGCTGGGACGGTTACCGCAACGGAGAACTCTTGACGCTGGCCAGAGGCCGTTTCGACGTTCTGATAACGCGAGACCAAAGCATCCCATTTCAGCAAAGCATGACCGAAGAGGACATGGCGGTTGTAGTATTATTCTCAGGGTCAAATAGCATCGCCGACCTGGAGCCGCTGGCTCCTAAAGTCCTAGAAGTTCTGGCTACCATAGAGTGCGGGCAGGTTGCCCGTATCTATGCCGAGCCATAACAGGGGGTCCGCCCAATGCCATTCGTTGAGACAATGACTCCCCGCGAGCGCGTCATGAATGCGTTGGCGATGAAACCGGTGGACCGGCCGCCGGTGGCCAACCCCACCAACGTCGCCACCGTCGAGCTGATGGACCTGGTGGACGCGCCGTTCCCCCAGGCATGCCGTGAGCCGGAACTTGCGGCCAGGCTGGCGGCGACCGGCCACACGGAGCTGGGCTTCGACGCAGTGATGCCCTATTTCACCATCATCCAGGAGTCGTCCGCCCTAGGTTGCGAAATGCAATGGGAGGACAAAGACAATTGGCCGACGGTGCGGATGCAGAACCCAATCTGGAGCGGGCCCGAAGACGTCCGCGTCCCTTCTGGGTTCTTGGAGCACCCCGATTGCCAGGCGATCATCAAGTCTATTGAGATGCTCAAGGCCGAATTCGGCGGCCGCGTGGCGGTTATCGGGAAGACCATGGGGCCGTGGACCCTGGCCTACCATGTGTTTGGCGTGGAGCGTTTCCTCATAATGACCGTCGACGACCCCGGCATGGTGATGCGCTGCCTTCACCGGCTCAAGGAGATCTCCGTCCTCTTCGGTGAAGCCCAGATCGCGGCCGGAGCCGACGCTTTGACCTTCCCCGATCATGCCACGGGAGACCTGGTCAGCGGCGACTACTACCGGAGGTTTCTTCTGGAGATTCACCAGGAAATGGCCGAACGGCTACCCGCGCCGCTGATCCTTCATATCTGCGGCAACACGTTGGACCGTATGGACTACATCGCCCAAACGGGAATGGCTTCGTTTCACTTCGATTCCAAGAACGATCCCCAGGCGGCGATGGATACGGTCTCCGGGAGGATCGGGCTGGTGGGCAACATCAATAACCCGCAAACTCTCTATGCGCGGGGACCCGAAGAGGTGAGGCAAGAGGTGTTTCGGTGCCTCGACGCTGGGGTGCACATGGTAGCTCCAGAATGCGCCGTCCCCCTGGCGACCAAGTTGGAGAACCTGATCGAGATTCCCCGGGCGGTGAAAGCCTGGTGCGAAGACAACTCGCCCTGACCATGCCCCCATCACAAAGGGAACGTCACCGTAGACGGGTCGCTTCTGGTAAAATTTCTACCTGGCCGTGGCCTACACTGTACGTGCCCACCTGAATATGGGAATCACGATTGCGAGTCTTTTTGAATGCCGTTAGTTAACGAAGGTCTGGAATCTGAGCTTGAATTCATCAGTAACCCTTCTGAGAAGGGCCACATTAGGGGGCTGTTTGAGAACGCCGATCCCCTGATGCAGCAGATTTCATACCATCTCATCGTGGGCGACCATCACGAGGTGGACCGCTTGACCGTCCAGGCCCTCGATTCTGGATTCGAGGCGAATACTATTCTTGACGATGGGTTGATCGCGGGTATGGCCCTCGTGGGGATCAAGTTCCGGGACAACATCATCTTCGTCCCGGAGGTGTTGGTGGCGGCGCGAGCAATGAAATCCGGCATGGCCCACGTCGAGCCAATCTTGTCAGCATCCGGGATCGAGCCGCTTGGCGCCGTGATCATGGGGACCGTCAAGGGGGACCTTCACGACATCGGCAAGAATCTCTGCATCATGATGCTCCGGGGAACGGGGTTTACCGTCCACGACTTGGGCGTAGACACCAAGCCGGAGGAGTTCATGGACGCCGTCATGGAGCATGGAGCCCAGTTGCTGGGCATGTCGGCATTGCTGACTACTACCATGCCGAACATGGGTAAGACAATCGAAGCATTTGAAGAGTTCGGGATGCGCGATCAGGTCAAGATCATGGTCGGCGGCGCCCCTCTTACCCAGGAATTCGCCGACGACATGGGGGCTGACGGCTATGGCAAGGACGCCATGGCTTGTGTGGAGTTGGCCGCGCGGTTGTTGGAAGAGGCCAAGGACGCTGATAGAGTACCCACAACCTGAGCGGCTGTAGCGATGGACCAGAAGATCGATATCGACCGTTACCGCCAGAGCATGGCCAGGCTGGAGTCCATTTTCCGGTCAATCAACGACACGGCCAACGACATCTCCACGCGGCGTTGCCCCTACGCCAACGCCCAAGACCGATGCACAGCCGGCTTCGGATGCCGAAACCAGAAAAAGACGGCCGGCAGTGACGAGTTCCCCCTCTGCGTCGGGACCGACGATTTGGACTACCGCTCAGCTTGGCAGGTCTAGGAATTTCGATCACCATTGGAGTAGCATGTAGATATGACGATGGAGCAACGGATCAGCCGTTTAGAAGGCGCATACGAGCAGGTGGACCGGCGTCTCGATGACATGAACCGTGCGATCCAGGGCCTACGCGAAGATATAAGGGGCCTACGCGAAGATATGAACGCCTTACGCGAAGATGTGAACGGCCTACGATCCGATACAAGGGCCGATGCTGACAACTTACGCGCCGAAGTGAACAGTCGATTCAACAATCTGTATCTTCTGTTGGGAGGCATGTGGGCCACGATTATTGCCGGTTTTGTGGCCATATTTTTGCGGCTTTGATCTCATTTGATGAGTTCGCCTGTTGATGAGTCATCCATCGGTAACCTGGCCTCCCCTTCTTTCGCCGCCCCCATGCTAAAATCCTCTTATGTCTCCCCTGTACCACGCCGGACGTGAGCTTGCCCTGGTCCCCGGACGCACCATCTTCGATTATGCCGACGCCCTTAAGGTTCGCGTGCCCACTTCCTGCGGCAGGAACGGCGATTGTCACGAGTGCATCGTCGAGATCCGCCGGGGTATGGACGCTCTCAGCCCTCCTGCCGATTGCGAACACTTCCTGAGCGGTGACTACCGCCTGGCATGTCAGGCCGGGATCGTGGACGTCGACGCGGCGGTGGAATTCGCATTGCTGCGGCGTCAACCCAGGATACTCACCGACTCGGTCCACCGAGACTACCATCTTGCTCCCGCCGTTACCCGCGACGGGGACTCGGTCTACTTCAATGACCGGCGGATCGACCGATACCAGGGCGGGATATTTGGCCTCGCGATCGATATAGGGACCACCACGGTTGCGATGAACCTGGCCGACCTGGAAAGCGGGGAGGTACTGGCAACTCCCTCCTTCGAGAACCCGCAAAGGTTCGGTGGGAGCGACGTAATGCACCGCATTTCATACGACGCCGGTCCTTCCTCGGGTGAGTTGCGGCAGGTGATGCTATCGGCGGTCAACTTTGAGATTGGAGAGTTGGCTCGACAACTTGGTTTCCACCGGAGGTTGATTTACGAGGTTGTCGTAGTCGGTAACTCGACCATGCGGGACATCTTCTTTGGCCTGAATGTCCAATCGATCGGAGAGAAGCCGTACCGCTCCACCACGGAGACTGATCTTGAGATGGGTTTGAGGGAGACGACCGCGCTCCACGGTAGCGCGGAGGGATTGGGGCTCCGGGTATTTCCAGGCGCTCAAGTGTACGGAGGAGCGTTAATAGGCAGTCACGTGGGGGCTGACGTGGTGGCCGGCCTGCTCGCGGTGGGAATGGAAAATGCGGAGGAGGTGGTGATGTTGGTGGACGTTGGGACGAATACCGAAGTCGTCGTGGGCAATCGCCACCGCATGATCGCCGCTTCCTGCCCCGCCGGTCCTGCCTTCGAAGGTGGGCAGGTGTCCTACGGTATGCCAGGGTATGAGGGCGCGATTGAGTCGGTGGAAGTCGAGGAAAATGGCGTGAGTTATAAGACCATCGGCGGGTCCGATGCTCAGGGCATCTGCGGTTCCGGACTGGTGGACCTGCTGGCTGGTCTGAGGGACAGCGGCCAGATGAACCAATTGGGGGTGCTGGAGGATGGAGCGCGGGATTTCGTATTCGCGCCGGACAAAGGGATGGCCATTTCACGGGCAGATATCAGCGCCTTGTCGCAGGCCAAGTCGGCAAACTTTGCCGGACAATATATCCTCCTGCGAAACTACGGAGTTCACTTCGATCAGGTAGAGAGACTCTATCTGGCCGGTGGGTTCGCAAACTACCTGAACGTCAAGCGCGCCGTCGATATCGGGTTCATCGCCAACATTCCCCTGGACAAGATTGCCAAAGTGGGGAACGCTTCACTGGAAGGGGCAACCATGATGCTACTGTCCAGCGAGTTGAGGCGGAGATCGGAGGAGATGGCCCGCCGCATCGAGCATGTGGAGTTGGAAACCATCCCTGATTTCTTCGACATCTTCGTCGAAGGCTGCATGTTCAAGCCCATGACCCAGAACATCGAATGATCCTATAATTGCCTCCGGCCGTATGCGATAATGGGCGCATGGAAGTAACCGTCCGATTCTTTGCCCTCTACCGGGAGCGTGCGGGGATGAGCAGCGCGTCAGTTGAGATTTCCGAAGGCGCTTCGGTCAACGAGCTGACTGAAAGTGTCAGGCTACGGTTTCCCCGTCTGGCCCCGCCAGAGGTGAAGATCGTAGTTGCCGTCAACGCTGAATATGCGGAGCCGGAGCAAGTCCTCCGGCCGGGTGATGACGTGTGTCTCATCCCGCCGGTTAGCGGAGGATCATGATGATTGAGCTTACCTTCGACCCTCTCGATCCGGAGAAAGTCACCGGGAAGGTGCGCCGGAACTCCAACGGCGCGGTCGTAACCTTTCTGGGAACGACACGGGACAATTTCGAAGGTAAGCGCGTGGTCACCCTCGAATATGAAGCTTTCGACGAGATGGCCATCAAGGAACTTGAAAAGGTCCGCCAGCAGTTGATTGCCGAGTTTGGCATCGAAGACGTCGCGATTTCCCATCGCATCGGGCGTGTGGATATCGGAGAAATTAGCCTGGTTGTGGCCGTAGCGTCGCCCCACCGGAAGGAAGCGTTTTACGCATGCCACCAGGCCGTAGACCGGCTCAAGGAAACGGTCCCCATCTGGAAGAAAGAGGTCTACGAGGACGGTTCCAGGTGGGTTGCATGTGAAGATCACGAGTTTGACCACGAACACGCTGGAGTAGCCGACACAACGGGGGGCTGCTAGGCGGCGTTTCCGTCGTCCGCGGGCAGCGGGCGACTCTCGACTCTATCCTGGTCTGGTTCGCGGCTGCCGAGCGCCGCCCTTACCGCGTGCCGCACTGTCTGCATGTACTCCAGACGCATCCCGTCAATTCCCAGGCCATCTTCTCGGGTGGTTTCGGGCAAAATGCAGCGTTCCATCCCCAACCTGCTGGCTTCCAACACGCGCCGTTGCGCTTGCGGCGCCGAACGAAGTTCCCCGCTCAACCCCACCTCTCCGAAAGCCACCAGCCTTGGGTCCAAGGGCTTGTTGTAGAGGCTGGACGCAATCGCCAGCACCAGTGCAAGGTCCACTGCCGGTTCATGTATCCGCAGCCCGCCCGCCACGTTCACGATGATGTCCTGTCCCGAGAGGTCCAACGACGCCCGGCGGCTGGCCACCGCCGCAAGCATCAGAAGCCGGTTGTGGTCTATACCGTTGGCCACCCGGCGGGGGACCGGCAGTGGCGACGGAGACGTCAACGCTTGAATCTCCAGTATTAGCGGGCGGCTACCCTCCACCACGGGGGCCAGCGCGGCCCCGACAGCCCTTTCGTATCTTTGTGCCAGAAGAGCGCTGGACGGGTCCGGGACCTCGACCAGACCCTGGGCCGTCATCTCGAACACTCCCACCTCGTCAGTGGAGCCGAACCGGTTCTTCGCGCTATGGAGTGTGCGAATGGCCCCCGATTCCTGGGCTTCGAGGTAGGTTACGACGTCCACCATGTGCTCAAGGACCCTGGGCCCGGCGGCGCTGCCGTCCTTGGTGACATGACCCGCGACCAGGACAGGGACGTTCCGGGCTTTGGCCCAGCGCATCAGCCTCAACCCAGATTCTCTGATCTGGACCACGCTCCCCGGACCCGAAGGAATGTCGCGGCTGTAGAGGGTCTGTATGGAGTCCACGATGGCGAGTCCGGGCCGCATCTCCTCTAACTTCTGCACCACGATGTCAACGTCGGTCTCGGCTAGGAGGAAGACCTGGTCTCCGGGAAACTCCAAGCGTTGGGCACGCAACTTGATCTGCTGCGGAGATTCTTCGCCGCTGACGTAGAGCACCTGTTGACCGCGGCTGGAGATGAACTGGGCGATTTGGAGCAATAGCGTGGATTTGCCTATGCCTGGCTCTCCCGCCAACAATACGACGGAGCCCGGCACTATCCCGCCGCCCAGGACACGGTTCAACTCCTGGCTGGGTAGCTGGACCCTTGGCTGGCTGTTCGCGTCAAGACGGGAGAGTTCCTGTACCGGCTCGGTAACGGAGTCTTGCCAGCCCGTGCGGGCTGAGGGTGCAGTCCGGGCTGCAGTCGCCTCCACCAGGGGCCTCGGCGAACCGCAGGAAGGTGATGGGCAGAAGCCCATCCACCGTGGGCTCTCATGACCGCAGTCCTGGCAATAGAAGACGGAACGTGCGTGTTCCCTGGAGCGGTTAGAGGGGCTCAACTGGGCCTCCTGGAGGTTTGGGCCCATTATAACAGCAGAGGACCCCGGCTCAGCGGGGTCCTCTGTCAGTAGCTATAAACCGTGGTGCGCGCTGGAGGTTAGACCGGGGTTGGCTCTGCCTCAGGCACTTTGTTGCGGACGACGATCTTGTCGTCTTCCACATCGATTACCGCGGTGTCTCCAGCTTCGAGGGTGCCACCGAGCACCTCGTCGGACAGGGAGTCTTCTACTTCATTCTGGATCAACCGGCGCAGCGGCCGGGCGCCCAATACCGGGTCGAAGCCCTTCTCGCCGAGCCATTGCCGGGCCCTGTCGGTGAGTTCCAGATCGATCTTCTTTTCAGCCAGTTCTTTCCTGACCATGTCGATCATCAAGTCGACGATCGCCAGAATCTCGGACTCGTCTAGCTGGTGGAAGACCACGGTAGCATCGATGCGGTTGAGGAACTCGGGTCGGAAGAAGCGCTTCACCTCGTCCATAACCTTTTCCTTCATCCGCTCGTAGGAGCTATCCCGGGTCTGGGCTTCATCTGACTTAATGCTGAAACCCAGGGTGGTCTCTCGCTTGATGAGGTCGGAACCGAGGTTGCTGGTCATCACCAGTATGGAGTTGCGGAAGTCCACCTTCCGGCCCCTGGCGTCTGTCAGCGTACCGGCGTCAAAGATCTGGAGCAGAATGTTGAACACTTCGGGGTGGGCCTTCTCGATTTCGTCGAAGAGCACAGCGCAATAGTTCTTGCGGCGCACACCCTCGGTCAACTGCCCGCCTTCATCGTAGCCCACGTACCCCGGAGGCGCTCCGATCAGCCGGGCGACGGTATGCCGTTCCTGGAACTCGGACATGTCCAGCCGAATCATAGCGTCTTCGTTGCCGAACATGAACTCGGCTAGGGCCCGAACAAGTTCGGTTTTACCCACGCCGGTGGGTCCAAGGAACATGAACACTCCGATGGGGCGCCGGGGGTCCTTCAGGCCGGCCCTGGCGCGGCGCACCGATTTGGCAACGCTGACGATGGCTTCATCCTGGCCGATGATGCGCTTGTGGAGCTCCTGCTCCATGCGCAGCAGGCGCTCGGTCTCTTCCGAGGCCAGACGGGTCACCGGGATCCCGGTCCACATGCTGACCACTTCGGCGATATCGTCTTCAGTGACTACCGGGCGTTCTTTGCCCTTGCCTTCCTGCCAGTCCTTCTCCAGGGTGTCCAGGTCTTCGCTCTGCCTCAGTTCGCGGTCCCGTAGCTCGGCTGCGGCCTCGTACTGCTGGGAGGCGATGGCTTCGTCCTTTTCCTTGCGGACCTGCTCGAGGACTTGCATCGCGTCTTTGACTGCTGTCGGTGTGACGCTACCCCGCAGGCGCACACGTGAACCTGCTTCGTCGATCAGGTCGATGGCCTTGTCCGGGAGGAAACGGTCGGAGATGAAGCGTGCCGCGAGGGAGGCGGCGGTATTGAGGGCTTCGTCGGTGATATCTACGTTGTGGTGGTCCTCATAGCGGCTTCTGACGCCCTTGAGGATGTCGACCGTCTCGTCGCCAGAGGGCTCTTCCACGCGTACCGGCTGTAGCCGACGTTCCAAGGCGGGGTCTCTCTCCACGTACTTGCGGTAGTCGTCCAGCGTCGTCGCTCCGATGCACTGGAGTTCACCCCTGGCCAAAGATGGCTTTAGGATGTTGGAGGCGTCCACCGCGCCTTCGGCGGCTCCAGCCCCAACGATGGTGTGAATCTCGTCGATAAAGAGCACGCAGTTGCCTGAGCTCTTGATCTCTTCGATGACTTTCTTGAGCCGTTCCTCGAATTCTCCCCGGTACTTGGTGCCGGCCACTAGAGCTCCCATGTCAAGGGTAACCAGCCGTTTCCCCTGTAGCGTGTCGGGCACCTCTCCGCCGCCGATGCGCTGTGCAAGAGCTTCGACGATGGCGGTCTTACCTACTCCGGGTTCGCCGACCAGCACGGGGTTGTTCTTGGTGCGGCGGCTGAGTATCTGGACGACCCGTTGTATCTCCTGCTCGCGACCGATGACCGGGTCTAGCTTGTCCGAGCGGGCGGCTACCGTGAGGTCGACACCGAGTTGGTCCAGGGTGGGGGTACGGGTGGTGGTGCGGGAACCCTGGCTACCAGTGCCCTGGTTGTGGCTGAGAATCCGGTGGGTCTCGGCCCGGACTTTATCCAGGGTAACACCCAGGCTTTCCAAGACGCCCGCGGCGACGCCCTCACCTTCACGGAGCAGGCCGATGAGAAGGTGTTCGGTCCCGATATAAGTGTGGTTCATCCGGCGCGCCTCGTCGACGGCCAGTTCCACCACCTTCTTAGCTCGAGGGGTGAGCCCGATCTCACCCTGGGCCGGCTTCTCGCCTCGGCCAATAATAAACTCGACTGCGGAGCGGACCTTACTCAGGTCTACAGCCAGGCTGGAGAGGACTCTTGCGGCCACGCCCTCCGTTTCTCGGACAAGGCCAAGGAGGATGTGCTCTGTGCCGATGTAGTTGTGATTGAAGCGCTGGGCCTCTTCCTGGGCAAGTGATAAAACTCTGCGGGCCCGTTCGGAAAACTTCTCGAATCTGCTACCCATAATTCCGCTCCTGATGGTGGACGTGATGGGCCCTTACTTGACAATAAGGACGGACAATGGCCTTATCGGCCAATTATAGGTTCAGGGAAACTAAGTGTAAAGGTGCCCGGTTGCGTCCAGATTGCGAATCTCGTGGCTTTTGGTCCACGGTTCGCGGGACCCAATGCCCCAAACTCAGGGACGTCCCCGGAACTAGGCTTGGGTGACGAAATGTGGGACGATGAGAATCGTCTGGGGCTGGATGTACTTCCCGGCGGTGACCTATTTTCCCACTCCGTCGCCAGAGCAGTATCGTCGGCGCTGGGGCGTTTCACTTCCGTGTTCGAGATGGGAACGGGTGGGGCCACCTCGCTCAAACCACCAGGAAGTACTCCGATTGCCAGAGTATGCACTATTTTTCACAACCTGGCAAGTGTCTTTCCCCTCAAACTGACCTTTTCTCGCTACTTTCACCCCGTTGCCAGGTGCGCTGATTCGAGCGTTCGATACTCATAATCCGAGACTGAGATTTAACGCCAGCGCAGAGGACAGGTTCCGTGGGTCATGGCTCGTTGGACCATGCTTACAGCGGCCTCTTGGCGGGAATTCCGGCGCGCCGGGGGTACTGTTCGGGCGTGGGGCCTATCTTTTCGATCTCCAGCGCCACCCGGTTATCTTCCAACCCTGGTAAGTCCACAGGGTGGATACTTTTGAATCGGCCTCCCAGAATTGTGAGAGCATGCGACGCGGACTCAATTTCGCCCTCGATTCCCCCGTGCTTGAGCGCGACTAATTTTCCGCCGATGCCGCAGAACGGAAGGGTGTATTCGGCCAGAGTCGGCAGTCTGGCCACGCCTCGCGATACGGCCAGATCGAACGATTCCCTGAGCCCAGTTTGGTGCGCGAGTTGCTCGGCCCTGCCCGTGTGTATTTCCACCTCCTCAAGCGCCAATATATCGGTGATAAAGCGGAGGAATTCCGTCTTCTTCCCGGTGGATTCCAGTAGGGACACTCGAAGGTCGGTCACGAGGGCTCGGAAGACTATCTTGAGCGGAATCCCAGGCAAGCCCGCCCCGGCCCCGACGTCGATCAACCGGCTGCCCGAAGGAAGGGGCCGGCCCGTCGCAATGCAGACGGTCAAGGAATCCAGAAAGTGCTTTACCTGCACCTCCTCGTAGTCGACTACGGATGTGAGGTTTATCCGCTGATTCCACTCGGCCAGCTCGGCGTAGTAGGTCTGAAACTGGTCGATCTGGCGATCGTCCAGGCTTATACCCAGCGCTTCCGAGCCCTCGGTGAGTAGTCGCATTCGACGCTCCATTGGACTAGATTATAGTCATAAATATGTTCGTCACGAGGGCTCGCTGGGTCAATTGACAGCCTAGTAGGCCCCTCGTAGAATTAGCCGAGTCTCGAGATTTTACGTAATCCGCATGGCATTCGGCGCATTTCCCAAGGGGAAGCCCCGGGTGCAGTCAATTGCCGGACTACGGGGGAAGGGTTTGTAATGGCGACTAAAGCATACCTGTTGGTGGAGACCGCGGTAGGTCAGACCAGGGAAGTGGCAGATACCCTCAGGGGCATGGAAAATATCGAGACCGTCGACGTGGTCACCGGCCCATACGACATCATCGCGGTGATTAGTGGTGAAGATATGTCGGTGGTGGGTAACGTGGTTACCGGCAATATACACACGGTGGGCGGCGTAGTGCGGACCGTTACCTGTGTGGCTGTGGGCGGCTAGACTTTCTTTCCTCGGGCGGCGGCGGACATGTTGTTAGCGGTCCCCGTTGGCGTTTCCAGTCCTATCGGTTCCAGGCCCATTAAGGAGATTCGCTGTGGATTTCACGTTTAGCCCCGAAGACGATTCCTTCAGGCAGGATGTCCGCCAGTTCATTCGCCAGGAGCTTCCCGCCGATTGGGAAGGCGGCGGCCGCTACCCGGAGGAAGACGACTGGGACCTAACGGTGCAAATCCGGAAGAAGATGGCTGACCGGGGCTGGCTGACGATGCATTGGCCCGAGGAATACGGCGGACAGGCGGCCTCTCAGGTCCGCTCCGCCATATTCAGCGAGGAGCTGACCTACAACCGGACGCCGGGCAGGGACATATTCGGTGTGCGGATGCTTGGCCCCACTTTGATGATCCACGGCTCGGAGGAACAGAAACAGGCCCATCTGCCGCCGGTGGCCAGGGGAGAGATCCAATGGTGCCAGGGTTACAGCGAGCCCGGCTCTGGGTCCGACCTCGCCTCCCTCAGCACCCGCGCCATTAAAGACGGCGACGATCTGGTGATCAACGGCAGCAAGATTTGGACCAGCATGGCCCACCACGCCGACTGGATAATGCTGCTGGCCCGCACGGACCCGGACGCTCCCAAGCACAGGGGAATCAGCTTCGTCCTTGTGGACATGAAGAGTCCTGGAATTCAGGTGAGGCCCATCATCAACATGGCCAACCGCCACGAATTCAACCAGGTGATTTTCGACAACGTCAGAGTGCCGGTCAGGAACATAGTTGGAGAGGAGAACCGGGGTTGGTACGTGGCCGTGACGTTGCTGGACTTTGAACGTTCCGGAATAGACTACTCGGCTACCGGGCGCCGGCTGTTGGACGAGACGCTGGAATATGCCACCGAGACGACCCGCAACGGCAGGCCGTTGTCCGAGACCGGCTGGGTCCGGAATGCGTTGGCTGACCGGTACATCGAATGCGAAGTTGCCCGGCTGATGGCCTACAACGTGGCCTATATGCAGGGGCAAGGCCTGGTGCCCAACAAAGAGGCGTCCATGAGCAAGGTCTTCGGCAGCGAGACCGTGCAGCGGATCACCAAGACCAGCATGGACATCCTCGGCATGTACGGTTTCCTTGGGCGGGATGAGAAATGGGCCCCGCTAAAGGGAAGGATCCAGGAAAACTGGATGAGCGCCTTCTCCGGGACCATCGCCGCCGGGACCTCCGAGGTCCAGCGGAACATCATCGCCTCCCGGGGACTGGGACTTCCCCGCGGGTAAGCTCTCTCGATTAAGCGTCCTATGACCGCTGTCTTAGGCCGCTAGGGCCCGCACCGCGTCCTGGTCCATCTGGCACTCCGCTTCCCGGCAGCGGCGCATGATCCGGAAGATGGTCCGCACAGTCACTGAGAAACGCTCCGCCGCTTCTTCCGCCGTTAGCCCCTCTGACTGGATCGTGTTCCACACCCTGAAGTCTTTCGCCAGGCGCCTTTGCTGTTGGAACCAGATGGGGTCATCGAACCTGCACTGAGGCAGCGGGCAGGTGAGGCAAGACGGGGATATCTCGCAACCCGTGTCCTCATAATGGTAAAACTCCGGGACCGTATCGACTATCGCCGCAGTTGCCGTTGCTCTAACCATGACCAAACTCCCAAACATGTGTTCTAATGCTGAGAGCAAGTATAGAACATGTGTTTCAGGGCCGTCAACGGGTTTTGGCCGGAAATTAGAACGAAATTTCGAGTAATTCAGAACAGGGGGCTAGGTAGGGGTTGAAGAGGAAAACGACGTGATTCAGGATTCGAGTTGTGGCCGTATGGCCTTGCCCAGGATCAAGCCATTGTCCAGTTCGATCCTCGCCCGCAGATTGGTGAACAACAGGAACCGCCGGGAGTCTATGTACATGTTAGACGTGTGGTTGGCGAGGTCGGTGGCGATCAGAAGTTCCACTCCGTCCTGATGGACCGGCACGTATTCGCTGGTGTCCCGCCGGCCTATGTGAGTATCGACCGATACTTCAACAATCGAGCCGGATCAAGAAGAGTAGCAGAGTAGGTCTACAGCGGCCCTGCCACCCTTCTTCTGGATGTGGGC
This sequence comes from Dehalococcoidia bacterium, assembly GCA_965197545.1. GTDB lineage: Bacteria > Chloroflexota > Dehalococcoidia > Lucifugimonadales > UBA3495 > CATOSP01. The sequence continues at coordinate 23,199 of CBDANJ010000006.1, read as the reverse complement.
AACCGCCTTTTCTCCCAGATCTAATTCCATGCCAGCACCTCTATCCGCTCCCGCTTGTGGTTTTGAGAGGCTCTTCCTGGACCTGTGTCAGAAGGTAGTTTCGCGTTTCCACCATCACTGGATGGATGAACTCGCCCCGGTCGAGCCTTGGTGACCTGATCTCCCGCGTCAGGAACTCCAGGATTGCCCTGTCCAGGTCTTCCTTGGCCATTTCCAGAAGTTGTGGGATGAAGGGGTAACGGTGTTGCTTGTTGGGGTCGAGCTTGTCTGCCAGAAACACGACCTTCCCCAGCGTGTCCTGGGTTGGGTGGCTGGTGGTGTGCCAGTATACGGCCTGGAGAAGGGAGCCATCGTCCACTCCGTCGCTCTGCCGCAACAGCTCCGAGCCAACCGGTCCGTGCAACATGACGGGGACCTGCTTATCGACAAGTCCGATAGGAACGCCCAACTCGGGCGCAAGGCGCAACAGCTCCTTCCCCGGCATTGCCCTGGCTACGTCATGGGCCAACATTCCAACGGCGGCGCGTTCTTCGTCGAGACCGTGGCAATGGGCAAGCTCCCTGGCGATTTCGACTACCCTGTAGATGTGGGCTTGTAGCCCATCAGGCAGCCGGTCTACGCGCCGTTGGATGTGGCGCGTCTCCTGGTCCATCCCCTTGCCGCGGGAAAGTTTCGGTTGAGTCGACATGGCGGTTATCCCAGGGCTCCCAGTGGCCGGCCGCCCAGCAGGTGCATGTGCAGATGTTCAATTCCCTGACCGGAGTCGGGACCCTGGTTTAGTGCCAGCCGGTACCCGCTCAACGTGACGCCTTCTCTCCGGGCCATCTCCTCGGCCACCACGAACAGGTGTCCCATGACCGGAATCTGACCGGGACCGATGTAGGCCAGGGAGGGAAGGTGCATGTTGGGGATAATCAGCAAGTGGACCTGGGCCGTTGGATTGATGTCGCGGACCACGTAAACCTGGTCGTCGCGGTAGATGGGGGACTCGTGGGCCGAGTCCCGGGCCATGGCGCAGAACACGCAACCGCCAGTGCTCATTTGGCAAATGCCTCCAGACGCCCAAGGGCAAGGTCCTTGTGAAAGTTGGAATCACCGTAGCTAAGTTGCTGAACTTTGGCCCGGCGGGTGTAGAGTTGCAAGTCGTGTTCCTTGGTGAAACCGATAGCCCCATGACACTGGTGGGACCGGGCGCACACCCTGTCGTAAGCCTCGCTTACCCACGCCTTGGCCACCGAGACCTCTCGCTGCGCGTCCACCCCCTCCGATATCTTCCAGGCCGCTTGATAGGCTACAGTCCGGCTGCCTTCTACGTCCGTGGCCATTTCGGAGCATGCGTGTTGGACCGCCTGGAAACTGCCAACCGGCCGGCCGAATTGAGTCCGTTGTTTGACGTATTCGACGGTCATGTCCAGCACAGCTTCAGAGCCGCCCAGCATCTCCATGCACTTTCCGGCTATGGCCCGCTGCAACGTCCGCTCCACCACCGCCCAACCTCCGTCCACCTGACCTAGAACGGCGTCAGGACCTACGCTCACACCTTCCAGCCTCACCTCGCACTGGTGGTCCGCGGCGATGGTGTTCAACGACTGAATACTGACCCCACTGGAATCCGTAGGCACAAGAAACAGAGTGATCCCCCGCGAAGGGTCTTCCCCGGTTGAAGTGCGCGCCACAACCACCATCAGGTCCGCGGCCTGGGCGTCAGGAACGAATAACTTCGTCCCATTCAGCACAAACCCATCACCCTCCGGCGCGGCGGCAGTCTCGATTCCCCAGGGCTCGTACGTGGCCGAAGGCTCGGTCAGGGCCATCGTCATGAGCAGTTGCCCGCCGCACACCCTGTTTATCAGTTCCTTCTTTTGTTCTTCTGTTCCAGCGTCGAGGACTGGCAGACCGCCCAGCACAACGGTTGAAAACAAGGGGCCGGGAAGGAGCGCCCGCCCCGTCTCTTCCAGCAGGACGGAGAGGTCCATGAAGTCCCCGCCCGTGCCGCCGAATTGTTCTGGGAAGACTACCCCCGTCCAGCCCAACTCCACGATCTGACGCCAAAGATCATCGCTGTAGCCTTGGGGGTCTTCCTCAAGCTCGCGCACCAAGCTCAGTGGACATTCTTGGGCCAAAAACTCCTGGGCGCTGCTCTTGAGCATTTGCTGGACTTCGCTAAGTCCCAGGTCCATATCCTCTACCTTTCATTTCATGGTTAGCCGGGCCATTCAAATGCGGGCCTCGCGAAAAGGCCGACGTCGATACACTCGTATCCAGGTGGCTTGAGCCGGACCGCGCGATTATGATGTACTTCCTAGAGATCGAGGGAAGTTGCATGGGCACATCTCTTGCCGGTTTGAGCAGTCCCATAACTGGGATCAGACGTTCGTTCACCGGGTCTACGCCAAGACCGGCTATTTCCAGGGTTGTAACTCCGAGTAGAGGCATCGTACCTTCGGGCGCGAAGACAAGAGGCGCGATAACCTCCCGTTCCTCGAATCTGAGCGTGGCGTATCCCAGTCCGTACTCGACGATTCTCTCGTCGGCGAGTGCAAATTGACGAATCTCCCTTTGTTCCACGTCCAATCGCACCAAAATATCTCGAGGGACGAAAGTATAGATGGCCCCGGTGTCAACGATCGGGTCTACGACTTCGAAGCGATTCCCTAGGAGGTTCCCGACCTCGAGCCGGGTGGTAAATGTTCCCACGATAACTTACACCTGACATTTGATAGTCGGGGACGGCTAAAGGCTTCGCACAAAACGGTCCAGTTGTGCAACGGCTTTTTGGATGTTCTCCTGGGAGTTGGCGTAGGAGAGTCTGACGTAGCCCTCGCCGTATTCGCCGAAGGCCGCTCCGGATAGCAACGCCACTCCGGCATCTGCCATGGCGCGGGCCTCGAACTCGGCGCTGGTCAGCCCCGTTTCCTTGATGCTTGGGAAGGCGTAAAATGCCCCCTCCGGTTCCGGGCAGTTGATCCCGGGTATGCTCCGTAGTCCGTCGGTAATCAGCCGCCGGCGCTGTCCAAACTCCGCCGCCATCGCCTGCACCTCATCTTGAGGTCCGTCCAACGCCGCGATGGCCGCCCTCTGCGTGAAGGAAGCCGCGCACGACACGCTGTTGACCGCCAATCGCACTACGTGGGGCACCAATTCCTCGGGCATGATCCCGTAGCCCAGCCTCCACCCAGTCATTGCGTAGCTCTTGGAGAACCCGTCGAGAATTATCGTCCGCTCCGCCATTCCGGGAAAGGCGGAAATTGTATGGTGTTCTCCCGTGTATAGAATGTCCTTGTAAATCTCGTCCGCCAACACGTAGAGATTGGGACGTTCCTTCACCAAGTCAGCGATCCGCTCCAGTTCTTCGCGGGTGAATACCGAACCGCAGGGGTTGTTGGGCGAATTTATGATGATGAGCCGGGTATTGTCGGTTATCTTGCCGGCAAGGTCTTCCAGGTCCGGATGGTAACCTCGCTCCTCGATTAGCTGCATTGGCACGGCGGTTGCGCCGGAGAACTTTACCATCGACTCGTAGATCGGAAAGCCTGGATTGGGGTAGATGATCTCGACGCCGGGTTCTCCCAAGGCCAGCATCACGTAAAACATGATGGGTTTGGCTCCGGGAGTCACTATGACCTGCGACGGCGCGGTGTCAACGCCCCGGACTTCCCTGCTATTCCTGGCGATGGCCTCTCGAAGCTCCGGTAGGCCAGGAGTCGGGCCGTAATGCGTGTAGCCCTGACGCAGGGCCTCAACACTAGCCTCCACGATGTGTTGGGGAGTGTCGAAGTCCGGTTCTCCAATTTCCAGGTGGATGATCTCCCGGCCTTGGGCCTCCAACTCCCTGGCCTTGGCCAGCACCTCGAAGGCGGTTTCGGTGCCCAGGTCGTTCATTCTCGCGGCTACTGTCACTATGCCCCCTTATGGTTGAGGTGGTTGAGCGCTTGGAGGGGTAATCTTGCCCAGGTGCAACTGAGAAGTCCTTTAGCCGGTGTCTCAAGACTCTGGTTGGACCTGACTCTGGGTGCGCACGGGCAGCCCGTATATGGAAATAAAACCGTTGGACGCAACCTGGTCGAACTTGTCTCCCCGGTCGTAGGTGGCCAATTCGTACTGGTAGAGGCTACCGGGCGCGGTCCGGCCTACGACGGTGCAAACGCCCTTGTGAAGCCTGACCCGGATGTCTCCCGTGACATGACGCTGGGTGCTGCTGAAGTATGCGTCCAGGTCGAGCCGGTGGGCGGTAAACCACAGGCCGTTGTAGACCATGTCGGCGTATTCCTGGGCGAGGCGCGCCTTGCTTCTGGACTGCTCCTTACTCAGGGTCATCGCTTCCAGTGCGTTATGCGCCGCATGCAGCACGGTTGCCGCAGGAGCTTCGTAGATCTCCCGGGACTTGATGCCGACCAAACGGTTTTCCACGTGGTCAATGCGCCCCAGACCGTGATGTCCGGCAATGTCGTTGAGGTGACGCACCAGGTCGACACCGCCCATGTGTTCCCCGTCGATGGCGGTCGGGACACCCTGATCGAAGTGGATTTCCAGATATACCGGGTCATCCGGCGCAGACGAAACGGGACTGGTCCACGAATAAGCCTCCTCCGGGGGTTCCATCCAGGGGTCTTCCAGTTCTCCGGCCTCCACGCTGCGGCCCCATAGGTTCTCATCGGTGGAAAAGCGGCTGTTTCCTGGACTGATAGGCAGATTCCGTTCCTTGGCGTACTCGATCTCCTGTTCCCGGTTCATGCCCCAGTCGCGTATGGGGCCGATAACCTTCAGGTCGGGGTCGAGGGCGGCGACGCTAACCTCAATGCGCACCTGGTCGTTGCCCTTGCCGGTACAGCCGTGGGCCACGGCGTAGGCGTCCTCGGCGTGGGCCGCTTCGACCAGATATTTGGCGATTAAGGGTCTGCCCAGGGCAGTGGCCAGTGGGTATTGGGACTCGTACATTGCTCCGGCGCGCAGTGCGGGATAGAGGAAGTCGTTGACCAGGGCCTCCCGTCCGTCGACGGTGAGGGCCTTGCACGCTCCAACCTGCAGGGCTCGCTGCCGGATCGCCTCCAGGTCAACCATGCCAAGGTCTATGGTCAGGGTAATGACGTCGGCCCCGTAGTTCTCCTTGAGCCATGGAACGGCGACCGATGTATCCAGCCCGCCGCTATAGGCCAGGATTATCTTATCGTTTGCCATAAGTCGTGGGGACTCCCTCTCTGGAAAGGATTCCTAGGAATACAGAATCGGAGTTTAACAACTGGAATACTCCGCACCGATTAGTTCCAACATTCTAACGACGAATTGATGCACGCGCTGCCGGGCAAATTCCAGTGCATCCTCATCCATGAATCCGTGGTAAAAGTTGACGTGCGCGTGTTCCGCAGCGAGGAACCAGTCTTGGAGGGACGGGGCGTCGTGTTCCGACGCCAACCGGCGGACCGAGTCTCGCATGGCGCTATGGCTTGCATAAGGCCAGTCCCTCTGTTGGGCCGCCGCGATGACTACCTGTGTGGCAGCGCCCCACAGTTTCTCTGAACCCTGCATGCCGTCACCGGAGCTGATTTCAGCGTCCGCCGCGTCGAGAAACGCTTCCGCTTGCTGGACATAGTCCCGGACTAACATTTGAGTTGACTCCTTGGGAATTGTATTGCCTAAATTTTGGAGAGCGCGTTGCCCAACCGTTCCGCCGCCTCGTCGATCTCCTCCTTGGTCACGTTGAGCGGCGGCATGAAACGAATAGTGTGGGGCCGGGGGGGCGTTCAGCAGCAGGCCGGCTTCGTTGGCGTTGGCCAATACCTGCCCTGACATGTCGCTTTCGAAGTCCATCGCCGCCAGCAAGCCCTTTCCGCGCACCTCGGATAGGCCAAGACTGTCCTATCGTTTGCCATGAATGATTCCCTCGCGGGTCGGTGTTCCTAAAGTGCTGTCAAGAAATCTGTAATCGAAACCCGCGCGTCCCTTAATATCTTCAGGATCATGCCCCTGGACAGGTCGCTGGGTCCATGGTCCGGCACGGTGGTGGACCGGCCATCTGTGTGCCGTAAGCTGATATGACTCCCCCTTTGTCGTACCGTCTCGAACCCCAGCCGGTGTAGGGCTCGAATCACCTCTCTGGCCCGAAGAATCGGGACACGAGTCATAGGATGTTAGACTTCGAGTCGCTGGATTCCTACGAATTCCAATGTCTCAGTTTCGCTATCAACGTCCAACACATCGTCTAAGCAAAGGAGGATCACCTCCTTCATGTTTGCCATAAGTTCGTCAAGGGTATTGCCATAACTATGGCAGGACTTCAACTGTGGGACTTCTCCGATTAGGACACCGTTTTCGTCCCTCTCAATGACGACATAGAACGCTCTCTTTGACATCGTTTCCGTACCCCGTGCGCCAGGCCTAAATGTTCGAGAGCGCGTTGCCCAACCGTTCCGCCGCCTCGTCGATCTCCTCCTTGGTCACGTTGAGCGGCGGCATGAAACGAATAGTATGGGGCCGGGGGGCGTTTAGCAGCAGACCGGCTTCGTTGGCGTTGGCCAATACCTGCCCGGAAATGTCGCTTTCGAAGTCCATCGCCGCCAGCAAGCCCTTTCCGCGCACCTCGGACACGAAGGAGAAGCGGGACTTGAGGTCATTGAGGGCTCCCAGCAGGGCGCCTTCCATCTCCTTGGCGTGGCCCGGAATGTCGTTCTCAATCAGGTATTGGGTACCGGCGAAAGCGGCGGCGGTGGTCAACGCGTTCCCCCCAAAAGTTGAGCCGTGGTCACCGGGCACCAAGGCCTGGCAATGGGCCTTGGAGAGGAAGGCGCCAATGGGAACGCCGTAGCCGAGACCCTTGGCCAGGGTCATCACGTCCGGCTCGACCCCAAACTCCTGGTAGCCAAACAAGCTTCCCAAGCGTCCCATCCCTGTTTGCACTTCGTCTAGGATGAGCAGAATGCCTTGACTGTCGCACCATTCGCGGACCCTCTGCAGGTAATCGTCATCGGGGATGATTACCCCCGCCTCGCCCTGCACCGGCTCCACCATGACTGCGGCTGTGCGCTCGTTGGTGGCATTCATGATTGCCTCGACGTCGTTATAGTCCACATGAACGAAGCCGGGGAGCAGGGGCGTGAAATTCTCCTGGTAGTGGGGCTGTCCGGTGGCGGCCACGGTCGCCTGGGTCCTTCCGTGGAAGGAGTTTAAGGCTGTGATAATCTCGTAGGCCCCGTCCCGGTTCAGCTTTCCGTAGCGGCGGGCCAGTTTCATAGCCCCTTCCACAGCCTCGGCCCCGCTATTGCCGAAGAAAACCAGGTCGAGGCAGCTATTCTCAATTAGCGTCTCGGCCAGCCGTAGCTGCGGCACGGTATAAAACTGGTTGGAAGTCTGGATCAGGGTGCCAGCCTGTTCCGCGATCGCCTGGGTGATCACCGGATGACTGTGGCCAAGCTGGTTAACCGCCCAACCGGCTACGAAGTCCAGGTATTGCTTGCCGTCGGCGTCCCATACCTCGGTGCCCTCTCCTCGTACTATCACCACCGGTTGGCGGCGCACCGTTTGCGCGTAGTATTTTTTCTCGATTGCTATCCACTCGCTGCTTTGGGTCATTGATGGCTACCTCCCATGGATTGACGTAGGTCTTCGAGGGCTCCCTCCAGGTCGTCTACCGCCTGACTAAGCTCGGCTACCGCGTCTTGCATCCGGTCCAATTCCTCCGGTCCCGGCGGTGACCGGGAACCGAGGACATTCGCGACGGTCGGTTGACCTTCTTCTCCGGAAAGCAGCATGGCCAAGCCTTCGTCTACTGAGTCGGCCATCACCACGCCGCCGCCGTCGGCCACAATAATCTTCTTAAGCTCAGGGAATTCCAGCCCCGCCGATCGAAGGTACAGCGGCTCCAAGTACAGGATTGAACCGTCAATGGGGATGACCAAGAGTTGACCCCGAATTATCACGGACCCCGCCCCCTCCCAGAGTGTGAATTGTTGGGAGATTTGTTGGTCGTTCTCTATCCTGGCTTCTACCTGGCTTGGCCCGTCAACTTGAGGGTCGCTGGGCAAGTGATAGCTCAATAACTCCCCGTAGTGGGGGCCGTCGTTTCGGGCCATTAGCCAACCAACCAAGTTCTTCTTCTCCCCGGCGGGCGTGAAGGGGACCATGAGCACGAACTCTTCCTGTTCAGACTCCGGAGTCCGCAACAACAGGTATGATGGCCTCACCTGAACGCCCTGTTTTCCAAACCTGGTTTCCAGGGGTATTGACCACTGCTCTGCTTGATTGAAAAATACATGCGGGTCGGCGACATGGTATCGCAGGTACAATCGGGACTGGGCGGAGAAGAGACCTATCGGGTACCGGATGTGCTCCCGCAGGTCCTCGGGCATTTCGTCTAGCTCTTTGAACATGCTGGGAAATGCGCGGCGGTACATCATGAGCAACGGGTCGCCGGGCTGGACCACGTAGAAATCAACCGTGCCATTATAGGCGTCCACCACCACTTTGACACTGTTTCGTATGTAGTTGACGCCCTCCTCAAGCCGTGTGGAATAGGGTATACGATCGGTCACAGTGTATGCGTCCTGGAGCCACCACAGTTTACCAGCCCGGTCGAGCACCGGATAGGGGTCCCGGTCGAGATGGAGGAACGGCGCGATTGCCTGTACTCTGCTTTGGACGTCCCGCCGATATTGAAGGCGGCTATCGGGGGTGACCTGGCCGCTTAGCATGATATTCACGTCGGCGAACTGCCAGGCGTACGCCATCCGGCGAATCCGGGAGTCTAGACGCACACCGCCATCTCCGGTGTAGTGCTGAAAGTCGCTGGCCGGGTCCACCTCTGGCAAGGCGCTATTCACTATTGCGAACCTGACCGGCGACTCGCCGTAATAGAGTTCGGGCCTCTCAACAGGGAATTCACCCCGGATGGGTATGTCCTGCAACAGGAACTCCGGGCGGCCTTCACCCGGTGTAAAGCCGTTGGCCGGGCTCATTGCCACTCCATAGCCGTGGGTGTATTGGAGCTGCTGGTTGACCCAATTGTTAGCATCGTCGGGCAGGTTTGCCAAGCTGAGTTCCCGTGCGCTGATCAACACCTGACGCAGCTCGCCGTCGACCAAATAACGGTCGGAGTCCATATTCATAAAGCTGTAATACCACTCCATGAACTGGAGTTGGTTATAGGCGTCTTCCAACGGCTGCAGGTCCCAAAGCCGGATGTTGTCTATCGTGGCCTGGTGGTCCCGAAGAGACGCGGGGTTCAACCGTGGGGTGGACGGATAGGTGGCCTCCTTTATCTGGTCCAGTTCGTAGGACGCGCGCGTCGCCTCGATGTTCCGCTCGATGTATACCATCTCCCGGGCAAACTCATTCGGGTCCACTCTGAACCGTTGAAATAGGGAAGGGTAAGCAAGGTCCGCCAGCAGCAGGGCGATGACCCAAAGGCTGAACGCTCCCACCATGAGCCGCGGCCCCCCGAACAAATTGCTGATCCCGAACCCAGCGGCGGCCAGGGCCGCGATCCCGGTCAAGAGCCAAAGCGCGGGGATGCGGGCGTGTACATCGGTGTAGGTGGCCCCGAAGACCACGCCGTTATCCGATAGCACCAATTCGAACACGTCAAACGCATGTCCTGCCGCGATTGCCACCATGAGGAACACGCCCAGGGCAGCGCCATGCCGCATCATCCGTGGGGCCAATATAATGGTCGTTCCCCTGAGGCTATAGGCCGCGATATATAGAGTTACCGAGACCACGATGGCTGTGACGGCTAGACCCAATGACCATCCCTGGATGAAATGAAGGAGCCGAAGAGTGACGACATAGAAGGACGTATCCAGACCGAATTGCGGCTCGATTGATCCGAAAGAGAGCTTGTTGAAGAAGAGGAGGAATGTCTCCCAGCGGCCCGCGGCTATTGAACCGAATACGGTCCCGCCGGCCAGGGCGGTTAGGCCTGCGCTGCCGACTATGGTGGCCCGCAATAACCTCAGAAAGTCCTGGGGAAGTCCCAGAGTTGACGGCCCCTTGGCTATGGACCAAGCGAAGTATAGGTTGACAGCGAGGACCGACCCCGCGATGAGGGTTCCGCCCAGGAAGAGCCACATCTTGAGAAACAGGACCTTGACGTACACTGCGGTGAAACCGAGGGTCCCGAACCATAGCAGGTCCGTATAGACGCCGCGAGCCCACCAGAGGGCCAGCGCTAAAACGACCAAGGCGGTTAGGGCTGGGAACCCTCTTTGTAGACGGCGCTGAGTTTCGGCGGAGATTCCGGGGAGCTTCGGCGCCGCGGGTAGTTCGGCGTCGTTGGAGAGGTTATAACTCATCTCGGCTACAGGCTAGTGAGCGTCGGGGGGACTGGCGCCGCGGACGATAGTTGTGCCCGAGTGGCGTCCATTAAGGCATTCCATCAGTGCGCCGGGTTGCCTGCCGTCAATTATATCCGCCACTGGGGAACCCTCCAGGGCGCGAAGACACGCGGCAACTTTGGGTATCATTCCGCCGCGAACGATGCCTGATTCGAAAAGGGCTCCGGCCCTAGTCTGGTCCAAGCGGCGGATGACCCGCCCGGAACCGTCCATCACGCCCGCAACATCGGTCAGGAATACGAGCCGGCTCGCGCCCAGGGCGCGGGCCAACTCTCCGGCGACGGTGTCGCCATTGATGTTCAGCGCGGTCCCGGAATTCTCGGAACCGTCCTGGCAGTGTCTTGCCAGTGGAGCGACCATCGGGATGTAGCCGTTGGTGAGGAGCGCATCCAGGGGGCCGCTGTTGACCTGGGTGATCTCACCCACAAAACCCAGTTCAGGGTTCGCGATGTAGGCGTCGAGAAGTCCGCCGTCGATACCGCTGATGCCAATGGCCCGGCCGCCCAGCTCGTGCAATTGGGACACAAGCTCCTTGTTGATAAGGCCGGTGAGCACCGCGACCACTATTTCAAGGCTCGCGGCGTCTGTAACGCGGAGACCGTTAACGAAGCGGGGAGGGATACCCTGGCGCTGCATCCACTCGGAAATGACGTTGCCGCCGCCATGCACCACCACCACATCGACGCCAGCTTTTTGGAGGGCCACCAGGTCCTTCAGGCTCGTGTCGTGACTGCCGAGGGTACTTCCTCCAATTTTGACCACGATCGGTGCGCCGGGCACGTTGCCATCCCTCAGGTAGTGTAGGCGCTGTTGATGATGACGTACTCTTCGGTCAGGTCGCATCCCCAGGCGGTGGCGTCACCGCTCCCAAGGCCCAGGTGAATGCGGAATGTGACCTCCGGGCCGCGCATCAGCGCCACAACCGCGTCCCGGTGGAACGGGATCGGAAGACCGCCTTGCATGATGCAGACACCGTTGACGAACAGGTCAACCTTGTTCTCTTCTACTCTCGCGCCGCTGCGCCCCAAGGCCATCAGTATGCGTCCCCAGTTGGGGTCCGCCCCGTAAACCGCCGACTTGACCAGGCTCGAACCGGCTATGGTGCGGGCGGCCATTCGCGCGTCAGTCACGTTCGCCGCCCCGGCGATCTCCACGGTGATCATGCGAGACGCGCCCTCGCCGTCCCGGGCTAGCTCTTTGGCCAAATAAACGCAGACTTGGAGCAGGGCCTCCTTGAAAGTATCCGCGTCGGGACTCTCCGCGTCGACGGGAGCATTTCCGGCCCTGCCATTGGCCATCACCAGCACCGTGTCGTTGGTACTGCTGTCGCCGTCCACGGTCATCATGTTGAAGGATACGTCTGCGACCTCTTTCAATGTAGCCTGAAGGAAGTCTTTGTCCACCGCCGCGTCTGTGGTGACGAAAGAGAGCATGGTGGCCATATTGGGGTGGATCATCCCGGACCCTTTGACCACCCCTCCCATGTCGACCTGACGCCCGTCCAGCTCGAAACGGACCGCCACCTCTTTGGGGTGGGTATCGGTGGTCATCATAGCGCGGGCGACAGCGTGGCCGCCGTCGGTGGAAAGGTCGATTTGTTCCACACCGGTGCGAATCAGCGACATCGGAAGCTCTACGCCGATGACGCCGGTACTGCAGACCAATACCTCGTCAGGCTGTAGCCCCAGCCGGCGGGCCGTGAGAGTGGTCATCTCCTTGGCGTCAGTGTAGCCTTGCCCGCCGACGCAAGTATTGGCGATTCCAGCATTTACGATGAGCGCTCGGACGGGACCGGCGTTGACGTTTTCTTGGGTCACGGTTACCGAGGGAGACCGGATGGCGTTGGTCGTGAACACTCCAGCCGTGGTGCAGGGAGACTCGGACAGGATGATGCCCAGGTCCAGCTTATCTTCGGAATAAGTCTTCAGTCCGGCGTAGGTTGCGCCGGCCAGGAAGCCGCCGGGATTGGTTACCGTCCCGCCCTCTCTAAATTCAACTGCACCAGCCATCAAAAACCGTCCCTCGGATCACGAAATCGGGTCTCGTACGGGGCTGGAGTATAACACAACCCTTTGGCCCCCGGGATTAATTCGCCCACCCTGAGTCCGGTTTGGGGCACTCAGGATGGGCGGTAATCAGCAACTGACCAGGTCTTCCGGTTAGCCTTCCAGAGCACCCTGCAAGGTACCGGGATTCAAGGGCAGGCCGTCTACTTCGATGCCTATGGCGTGGTGAATCGCGTTCGCGACGGCGCCCATCGGAGGCACGATTGATGCTTCGCCAACACCCCTGATGCCGAACGGGTGTCCAGGGTTGCCGATCTCCACGATTACCGTGTCGATCATGGGTAGGTCCAGGCTGGTCATCATTCGATAGTCCAGCAGGCTTGAGTTGAGCAGTTCACCCTTGGCGCTCATCACGTATTCTTCGTTGAGGGCCCAGCCGATGCCCTGGACGGTCCCACCCTGCATCTGGCCCTCAACGTAGCTGGGATGGATGGCCTTGCCCGCGTCCTGGAAGGCGGTGCACCGTAGCACCTGCACCTTCCCGGTTTCAGGGTCTACCTCGACGTCCACGAGGGTCGCCGTGACTGAACCGCCAGCGCCCCTGGGATTCACGTTGCCGCGCCCCACAACCGGGCCGCCGGTGTCGTTCAACCTGGGGGCTATCTCCTTGAACGTTATTCGCAATTCGGGGTCGGAGGTGTGTTGCAATGCGCCGTCGACGTATTCAACGTTTTCAGGGTCGGTCTCCCACAAGAGGGCGGCCCTTTGCGCGAGTTGACGCCGGATGTCCTGGCCGGCCTCATAGGCTGCCCAACCGGTCTTGAACGCCACACCGCTGCCCGCGGTCAACGAGGTGTAGCCGATGGTGTCGGTGTCCACCACCTCGGGATAAACGTCCTCGACGGGGATGCCCAGCACCTCGGCCAACTGCTGGGCGATTACCACCCGGGACCCGCCGATGTCCACCGAACCCTCAACCAACATGACTGTCCCGTCGGGGTTGACGTTGGCCACGGCGCAGGAAGGTCCGGAGTTGTTTCGCCAGAAGCCGACTGCGACTCCCCGGCCCTGGTTCTTCCCGGTCAGTGGAGTGTTGTAATGAGGATGAGCCTTGACCGCCTCCATTACCTCGACGCCGCCGATAATCGGGTTGACCGTGCCGTCGGCCCGGCGGGTGCCTTCCTTGGCCGCATTGCGGAGCCTGAACTCTATGGGGTCGATTTGAAGTTTCTCGGCCAACTCGTCCAGCAGGATTTCGATGGCAAAGCAGCCTAGGGGAGCGCCGGGGGCGCGGTAGGCCGCTGTTTTGGGCTTGTTGTCCACCACGTCATAGCCATCCAACTGGACGTTGGGAATGTCATAAGGGGTGGTCATACAGGCTGTGGCGCCTCCGATGGGCGAGCCCGGGTATGCGCCGGCTTCAAAGGCCAGGTAGGCCTTCACGGCTACGATTTTTCCGTCGTTGGTCGCGCCAATCTTAGCCGTCATGTGGGAGCCGGAAGTTGGGCCGGTGGCCTCCATCACGTCGGCGCGGCTCATGGACACCTTGACCGGGTGGCCTGTCTTCCTGGAGAGCACCGCCGCAACCGGCTCCAGGTAGGCTGCCAGCTTACCGCCGAAGCCGCCGCCGATCTCCATGGGAACCAGCTTGATCTTGGAGGAAGAGAGGCCCAGTATCCTCGCCACGTTGTCGCGAATGCCGAAGGGGTTTTGGGAGCTGTTCCAGACCGTGAGCCTGCCGTCGTGGCTCCAGGATGCCGTTGCGCTTTGGGGTTCGATGTAGCCCTGGTGGACGGTTTTGGTCCTGAACTCGCGCTCGACTATTACATCAGCCTGGGCGAAACCTTCGTCCACGTCGCCCAGCGTTAGCTGTTGGTAGCTGGCGATGTTCGTCTTTTTTGGGAAGCGGTCATCAAAGCTGGATGTGGTCATGTGTTCGTGGAGGATGGGTGCGTCGGGTTTCATGGCATCCTCGGCGGTGGTAACCGAGGGCAGCACCTCATAGTCCACTTGGATAAGTTTCAATGCCTCTTCCGCGACGTGGGGATTCTCCGCGGCCACCGCCGCAACGGCGTGACCCTTGTACAGCGCCTTGTCGCCTGCCAAGACGTTGTTGCTCATGTACTTGAGGCTCAGGACGGCTTCCTCGCCGATCTCGGCCAGAAGGTCGGGCACGGGGGCAAAGTCCGCGGCTGTGGCCACCGCCAGCACTCCGGGATGCGCCTCTGCCTTGGAAGTGTCTATCCCCTTGATACGGGCATGGGCGTGGGGGCTGCGCAGCACCTTTCCGTGGAGGTGTCCGGGAAGGCGTATGTCGCCCCCGTACTGGGCCCTGCCGGTAACCTTGTCCACTCCGTCATGGCGGATGGGCCGCGTGCCCACCACCTTGTATTCCACATTAGAGAGCACTATGTTCGAGGTCATATTGAAGCTTATCCCCCTCGCAATCATATCTGTTTGATGCTGGATTCCAGCGGCGCTTTCATATATTACAACTTAGCAGCCGGGGACTCCAGTGGAGGACGGCAGGCCACGAGGCCCTTGGGTGCTTCGTCCGAACTGTGATTGATGTGATTGGATGATTACCATGATATTTCGGGTCTGTAAGCACCACAATCATGGTAATCACAAATTCAGATAAATCACGGTTCAGACAAAAATAGACCCCCGGTAAGGCCCTGCCGGGGGTCTTCGATCTGCTAGTTGAGATTCGCGCTTAGAACTGGATACCGGCAGACTTGGACTCCTTGGTCTGCTTTAGCCAGCGCCAGCGTTGGAGGGGGTCGCTTACCGCCCGCATCCAGACGCCAAACAGGTTGAAGGAGAGGGCCGTCACGAAGATGGCCGATCCGGGAACCACCACCATCCACCAGGCTGAGGTGATGTAGGCGCGGCCCGAGGCTAACATAAGGCCCCAGGAGGACTCCGGCGGTTGGATGCCGAACCCGAGGAAGCTGAGCGCCGACTCGGTCAAGATAGTTGCGGGCACGTCCAGGGCGGCCAGGGCCAGGACCGGGGTTATTAGATTGGGCAGGATGTGCCGACCTAGTATTCGTTGGTCGCTGGCGCCGATTGCCCGGGCCGCATCCGTAAACGTTTGCTCGCGCAGGGACATAACGACGCCGCGGGTGATTCTGCAATAAAGCATCCACCGCGCGACGGCAAACACGATGATGATATTCTTGAAGCTAGGCCCTAGTATAAATATCACCATCAGTGCTAAGAACAACAGTGGCACCGTCATGAACACATCCACCGCCCGCATGATGATGTCATCTACCGTGCCTCGGTAGTAGCCGGCCAATAGCCCCAGGAATACGCCGATGGAGCCCGACGCGAACACCCCGAGGAACCCCACCGTGATCGAGATTCGGCCACCGTAGATCAGGCGGCTGAGCATGTCCCGGCCCAGGTGGTCGGTGCCCAAGAGGTAGAGACGTTCCTCCTGCAGCCGGGCCGCGCCCGACTCCTTGATGATGGCGTTTCCTGTAGCCAGGGGAGGCAGGTGACGAAGGCGTACTTGTTGGTCGTTTGGGTCGTGGGGAGAGACTAATGGCGCGAATAACACGGCCAGTAACGTGATTGCCAGGAAAATACCTGATATGAGGGTTATGGGATCGTTGAAGAACGCCTGCACCAAGGGCCGCTGGAAGACGGCCGCGATCGGGTTGACTCTTGGCTGTTCTAGGATTGTTGCGTCCCGCATGTTGTTAGCTGTACCTCACGCTGGGGCGGTAGGTTTACCGGCCTATTTGTAAACGATACGGGGGTCCAGCCAGGTGTAAACGAGGTCCACCGTCAGGTTGACCAGCATCACCACCAGGGCGACGGAGAAGAGAGCTGCTGTAACTACCGGCAGGTCCCGCGCTGCGATGGAGTCGACCAGTAGCTTGCCCATTCCGGGCCAACCGAAGATCGTTTCCGTGATCGTCGCCCCATTCATGAACCCTGCTACCTCCGCCCCCATCACGGTGACTATGGCGATAGAGGCGTTCTTGAGGACGTGGCCGTAAAGTACGGTGCGTTCGGTCAGGCCTTTGGCCCGGGCCGTAGACACGTACTGCTTGCCCATCTCCTCGATCATTACCGCCCTGGTGATTTGGGCGTTGCGGCCCATCACCGTGGGCACCAGGGTAGCGGCGGGCAGGACGATGAACTTCCATCCCGAGGGTCCAAGGCCCTCGTACCCGGAAGTGGGCAGCAATTCGAACTCGACCGACACGATCAAGATCAGCATCAACGCCAGCCAGAAGCTTGGAATGGAGATGACGGCGAAGGACATGATGTTGACAGCGCGGTCCATGATTCCCCGGGGCCGTCTGGCCGCCAACATGCCGATGGGGACCCCCAGAGCGCCGATTGCGAAAGATACGCCCCCAAGGAGAGCTGTATTGGGCATACGTTCTAGGACCAGTTCGCGGGCTTCCGCTCCCAGCCGGTAGGACCGGCCGAAGTCCCCTTGAACAACCCCGCCGAAGAAATCCAGGAACCGTTTATGAAGAGCTTCGTTGAATCCATAGAGTTCCCGCAGGGCCTCTATCTGCCCGGGGGTGGCGTCGTCGTCCACCAATAGGTCGATGGGATCGCCTAGAACGTTGGTGGCGAAGAATAGGAGCGCCATAAGTCCCAGGACAATAAAGACCGAGTGGGCCACGCGCCGGATCATGTAGTTACGCACGATTGTCCCTCAAACTAGCCTCGGCAAGACTCCGGGGGTCGTTGTTTCACAAAGGACCGCGCCCCGGCCTGTTGGTCTCGGGGCACGGTCCTTTGGCCGGACGATCAGGTGTCCGCTTATTTGGTGAAGTAGACGGTGTTGGCCCTGAGCCTGGGCGCGTAGTAGGGTTCCCATTCCAGGTCCGCGTCCATGGCGTAGACGACCACGTTTATAAAGTGGAATACGAAGTGAGCGTGATCGTGGGCGTGTTGGGCTATCTCCGCCAGCCGTTCGGTGCGCAGCGGCCCCGTCGGAGTGGCGACCGCTATGTCAATTTTCTCCGTAAGGTCGCTTTCGCAGATTCGGCCCACATAGTAGCACCAATTCCGCAGCAGGGCCTGCCTGGAGAAGTCTAGCGATTCGGTAGACGTGCGAGTTGTGGTGAGACCGGACGTGGCCGCACTTGCGCCGCCTGCGGTGCTGGGCCCCAGGTTGCGGCACTTCTCCTTGAGGTCCTTGCCCGGCGCACTATCAATTTCCGAGCGTGTGCGGCCATAGGCGCAGTTGGAACGCCCGATGGTGCGGCGTACCGCGATGTCCGCCACGTTTAGTTTGACGTTCATCCCGATTTCTTCCCAGTAATTTACCGCAGCCTCGGCGTACTCGATGCTCTTGGGGAAGTCCGCGACGCCGATGGTCAAGACGATCTCATTGGCGGGATCGTAGTTGGCCACCTCCAGGAGCCGCTTGGCCTCCTCCGGATCATAGCCCAGGTAGGAGGAGTTGCTCTCATTTATGCCCACCGTTCCGCGCTGGGCTATATTGCCGTAGCAGGTGAACAGGTTATTGTAAAGCTGCTCCACCAAGGTCTCGCAGTCCAAGCCCAGGTTCAGGGCCATTCGGACCTCGAATTTGGACAACTCCGGGTGGTAGATAGTGTCGATAGGGTAATTGATCGCCTCGTTGTTGGTGGTCACCTTATACTTCGGCACCTTGTCGATATCGTCCAGGGAGATTTCAGTCAGATCTGCTTCCCCAGCTGCTATCATGGAAGCCCGTACCAGGTCTTCGTTGCGCCAGAACTGGATTACGTGTTGAATGATGGGCGCGCGGCCGTCCACGGCCTTAGGATTGGGCTTGTAGTTTTCGTAGGCTTCCAGGACAATCCGCTGCTCCCGCTCCCAGTTGATGATCTTGTATGGGCCAAGGCCCGGCCCCTGGGTGTGGATTTCATCCTCCGAGGCATTCTGGAACCAGTCCTTGTCCAAGAACTTGGTGAAAATAGTGGTGCGCGGCAGGATGGGGCAGGCGTCTTTGCAGTGGATGTCGAGAGTCAACGGATCGATTGCCTCTCCCGTGAACGAGCCGTGGAATGTGTAGTCGTTTCCGAAGCCGTGCCCTCGTGTCTCGTCATCCCCGGCGTAGCTAATCCAGAAGGCCGCGTGATCTGCGTTCCACTCCGTCCCGTTATGGAAGGTCACGCCGTCCCGCAGTTTGAAGCGCCAGGTCTTGGGGTCAAGCTGCTCCCAGTCCTCAAAACCTTGTAACGGAACGATCTCGAAGGTCTCATTGTCGACCCAGGTCAGGGGGTCGCTGGATATGTCGTCGCATACCGTCTCAGCGAAGCTGCCACTGCAAAGCACATGCGCACCGCCCACGGTATCCGGCTCCACCGCCGTTACGAATTTGAAGGTGTCTCTGGCGCTGGTAATATCCTCATGGCCTGGCGCAGCGACGGCGGCGGGGGTTGGCTGCTCCTTCTTGGCCCCGGCCTGTTTTGCCGGCGCGGCCTTCTGGGCCGCCTTGGCAGTGGTGTCCGTTTTTGCTTCCGGTTTGGCCGTGGCTTCGGCCATCTTTTCCTGTGGCGCTGGGGTATTAGCGATACCCTGCTTGGGGATCGCGTCGGGTACTTTGGTGGCCTCCTGCTGTTGCGCGGGAGCGGCAGGCTGTTCGGCGGCGCCGCCGCAGGCAACCAGGAACAGGGTCATCAGGGCTACCAGAGTCATGGTCCATGCGGTCCAATGAAGCTTGTGCGTCGATCTCAACACTCTTGCCTGGCCTCCTTAACGAATGCTAGCAGTGAAGGATTGCGTTGCTGCGTACCAACCACCATAGGCTGTGTGTGGTGACGGAATATACATCATCATGGAAGAAGATGTCAATAGAGCATCAACGATGGCGATATGGCGAATATCAATCACAACATTGATGGTATTCGTTATCAATTAGAGCGTATATGCTAAGTATTGGATTTTAGGTCGAAGGGTTTTGCACAGAGTTCTAGGAGTCGTATGGACGATAGGTATTTCTTATCAAGATCATCATTTCGTCACAAGTATGTGACGATCAGGCGGCAAATCAGACATGCCAAAAGTAGGGGCCTAGACGGAGACGCGCGGGAAGGCCATCTTAATCGGGAAGCTAGATGAGGTTGGTCGGGGCGGGCAGACTCGAACTGCCGACCTCCTGGTCCCAAACCAGGCGCCCTACCGCTGGGCCACGCCCCGTCCAGATGGTGGATCAGGGGAAAGAGTTGAAGCAGCTCTGTCCCCGTCCCAGTTAAGTTTACTGTAGATGAAGCCGATGCACTACCATTGGACTCGGCTCTTAATCATGCTTGTGATGGTTTCAGGTGTTATCCTCGAGACAGTTCAGAGTTGTGAAGTCTGACGTATGTGGGCAGAATGCAAATATGGCAGTGCAGATTACGATAAAAAACGTCCCAGAAGAAGTCCGCGATGGACTCAAGGCCCGCGCCGCGTCCGAGGGCAAGTCCATGCAAGAGTTGTTGCTTGGGGAACTCGAACGAATCGCGTCGCAGGTTTCCAATGACGCCTGGGTCGAGGAGGTTCGGGAATTCAAACGCTCCTCCGGAATTAACGTACCCACTTCGAAGATTCTTGATGCTCGCGACCTAGAGAGAATTTGACTTCAGTCATTGACGCATCAGTGTTCGTAGCCGCACTGGTTGACCCCGGCCCGGACGGTCGTTGGTCGGAAGCTGCAATTACCAGTGATGATTTGGCGGGCCCGGAATTGGCCTTGGCGGAAGCCTGTAATCTGCTGCGAAGGCTTGAGCTGTCGAGATTGATCACGCGTTCACAGGCTGACCGGCTTCACAGACAAATGCTCGGAATCGGCGTCCGGCTCTTTCCATTTCGCCCCTTTGCGGAGCGGATATGGCAGCTACGCTCGAATTTGACCTGCTACGACGCCTGGTACGTCGCCCTAGCCGAGGACCTAAACTGCCCTCTGATCACACTCGACCGCAGGCTCAGCCGCTCCACCGGACCGACCTGCGAGTTTGTCACGCCACCGCCCAGGCAGACAAGCGAATGAGCGGGTGGGCAACCTGGAGCGGGGCGATTCTGGGAGGGTCTGTGGGTCGTGGAAGCCGCAAACTATGTTCTCTGCCACGGAGTTAGCGGTGGTACCCCCGGAGAGAATCGAACTCTCGTCTCTGGCTCCGGAGGCCAGCACTCTATCCGCTGAGCTACAGGGGCACACTGTAACCTAGAATATCATGCCCAATTGGGGCGAACAAGGCGGGGCTGGGGCAGACGCAGGGCCTTTTCATTCTCCCTCTCCCCACGGGAGAGGACTAAGGTGAGGGACAACTCTCCCTGCAATGGTAGTAGCTGCGGCAAGTCAGTTTGCGTGGAAACTCCCTCACCCTGACCCTCTCCCTCTGGGAGAGGGGACACCTTTCTGAAAATGAAAAGGCCCTGGGGCAGACGGGTTAGACGGACGGCCTATCCCGAATAAATCACCCCGGCCACTGATACCAAGGAGCCGAATTCCTCATCCGCTGGGCACTGGTCGTAGTTGACTATCTTCCCCGGAACGTCTCCCAGGATGGTCATCATATAAAGGATAGGGCTCACTCCGCAGATCCGCGTTGGGTCGCCGTTGCTTCGCAGGCGCTCTTCCATCAAAGTCCTGTCTCCCGAGCAAGCGATCTCCAACCAGGCTTCGTCCGATTCCCGGACCCTCGCCTTGGCCGGGCCGTCGAAGGGAGATGAGTCCCCAAACGCCGGTCCCACGTGGCTAATGTCACCGGAGGCCACCAACAGGGTGGGCTGCTGCCGGGCGGCCTCGGACAAAAGGGATAAGGCCGCCTCGATGTTGGGGCTATTCCCTTCGTTGTCCCCTGCGAGAATCTCAGGGAAACCGCAAAGCACGGGCAGCACCCGTTTGGGTTTCCCACCCGCCATGTAATGCAGCCAGACTGCGGCCAACTCCACTGAATGCTCGCCTATGTTGTGGACCTCCTCGTCGAAGGCCGCTTCCTGCCCCAAGACCTCAACCAGCCGGTCCACCAGGTCTGTGTCCGTCGGCAGGTGGCCCCAGGGGGTCCCGTAGCTCTGACGAGTCAACGTGAATTTTCCAGGCGAACCGGAGTGGTCGGTGCCCAGAATTATCACCAATTCCGCCGCTTCAACTGCGCCTCTGGCCGGCTCCCAAGCCTGGACATAGGACCTCCACCCCCGATAGTAGTCGATGTGGGGACTAATGAGACCTACCACCGGAGCGCCGGGCACAAAACTGCCGGCGCCGGCACCCTTGCAGTATTCATCGAAAGTGGCGGTTAGCTCCGCTTCGTCGGCGGGATAGACTTCCCCGGCGAAGGCCGGCGTGCGGACGGGCGTGGAACGGTAACGTTCAAGTACTTCGTCCAGCGCGAGGTGGAACCGCCGGCTGTCCAGGAGGCAGGCTTCGTCCAACTGATGAATAAATTCCTCCATTTGTGCGGGGGTCAACTGGACTCCGGTCCGGAGTCCAAATCCCACCCGAAGGGCGTCCAGGTCCCTTGAGCCATCAAGCAGACCAAGCAGAGACGCAATCGACTCCGGGACCATGAGAGAAGAATCCGCCAGGCGCATCGGGTCTTGCAGGGCAAGCATCGGTTGCCCCTGCACCTGGACCCACCGGAGGTTGAGGGGCCGCAGCTTTGGCAGTTCTGGTTGCATGGTCACGATTATAGTATGAGGGTGGACACAGGCACACCGCTGAGTCCCCTACTTTTCCCCCGTCGGTACAGGGTTTACCGGAGGCAGGTCGCTCACATCATCCTCAGTAGGGCCGGGACTGCGGGTCAACTTTCGCAGGCGCCGGTGCTGGTCCCGGGTCTGGGGCGTGAAACGTCCAGGTGGCTCAGCCCGGAACGCTTCCAGTTCCCCGATAAGGGTCTTGGCGTCGTTCATCAGTGCCTGCACCCGGTAATTTTCCATCAGGTGCTCATAGAAGTTATGGTGCAGGTTGCTCGCGGCGGCAAATAGCGTGTGCAGATCGGGACGGCCCCGCTCGTCGGCAATCTGCGACACGATTTCGCCCAACAAGTCGTGCCTGCCGTGGTTCCACCCCCTCTCCTGAGCGATGGTCTTAACGGAATGGGCTACCGCTCCCCAGGATTTCTCCGAGGCCTGGATGAGGTCGCCCCGGTCCAGTTCCTCTTGGGCTTGCCTGATAAGGCGCTGGCTTATTTCAGTGTACCGGTCGGCTTTCGGAGATGCCATTCCCGCCGTTCCTCCCCGGCAATGTTGCCAGCCTGATGATAGCATACCAATGGAGGCCCCTCCCCTGGACATCCCCCGCCAAGAAGAGCGGCTATAGGATTTATTCCGCCCGGTAGGTCATCCTCCGCGCCCCGGCCATCCCCGGCGGAGATTCAACTCCGGTCTTGCTGATAATGAATCGGCAAGTTACAATTACGTGTAAGTCTATTACGGCTAAAGGATGTAATATATGACTACACCTGACGATGTGAAAAATGATGACGCCCAATCAGAGGAGTCCCAGGCTAGGGACGAGAGCAGGAGCAGGACCAGGAATGCCGTCATCGAAGGAATCGAAGATGTCGACCGGGCTGCCCGCGAAGCCCTGGACGTGAGCAAGGTCGTCGCGGCCAATGTTGGAGAGTCCATCCGCGAAACCATCAAGTCTGTCCGGTCCAACCGCAATTCCGTGGTCATGGTCAGGGTCAGCAAAGAGAGTCTCCAGAGATTGGACCAACTGGTCGATTGCGGCTTGACCAACAGCAGGTCCGAAGCCGCCGCGTTGCTCATCACCGAGGGAATCAAGGCAAGGACCGACCTGTACGACAAGATTGCCGAGCAGTCCGAAGTGATCCGAAACGCCCGCGAGGAGTTAAAGCGCCTTCTGGACGAAGATTCCGCCGACGCGCCGGAAGCGGTGGCCAGTTAGCCTGTGG
>CBDANJ010000005.1:0-69677 GCA_965197545.1 Dehalococcoidia bacterium | reverse complement strand
CGAATGTATTCAGGCACTCCCCGATCCACGAACAGCTCCGCCAATCGATCCAACACGTCCTGGTGATTCATCTGTCGTTGAACCTCAATGGCCAGACACTCCCGGGTGTATTCATCCAGTAGGGTTAATAATCGAAAGGCCCTTCCGTCATGGGTTCGCTCATGCACGAAGTCATAGCTCCAGACGTGATCCTTGTGAGCCGCTCGTAACCGAACGCAGGATCCATCATGAAGCCACAGTCTCCTTCGTTTCGGCTGTCTGGACGGGACCTTCAACCCTTCTCGCCCCCACAACCTCTCCACCCGCTTGTGATTCACTTTCCACCCTTCCCAACGAAGCATGGCCGTGATCCGTCGGTAGCCGTATCGCCCGTAGTGCGTGGCCAACTCCACCATCTCAGCCACCAATCGAGCCTCATCATCGGGGATATGCCTTTCCCTTCGCTGGGTCGATCGAGCCTGTCCCAGCACTTGGCAAGCCCGACGTTCGGAGACGCGCTCTGCTCCCAATCTCTCCCTCACCCACACCACTGCGCGTCTCCTCTTCGTCGGGCCTAGAAGTTTCCCGAGGAAACTTCCTTTAGAATCTGCTTGTCCAAAGACAGATCTGCCACTAGCTTCTTCAACCGGGCATTCTCCTTCTCCAACACCTTCAACCGCTTGGCCTGATTCAGTCGAAGCCCTCCGTACTCCTTGCGCCACCGGTAGTAGGTCTGCTCGGTCACCCCAATCTGTTTGCACACCTGGCCCACCGTCTGTCCTTGGGCTAGACCCACCTCTGCCTCACGCAGCTTCATGATGATTTGTTCTGCCGTAAACCGCTTCCGTGCCATCCTTGCCTCCTTCCTAAAACCGAAAATCCTAACATTCAACTTGGACCCGTTTTAGGGGGCAAGGTCAATCACGAGACTTCAGTTCTTTTGTTGGCGCCCGGAGGCATTTCTTGCACGAAGGATCGGCGGTGTCCACCTGCTCTCGCAGGACGAAGAGCCCGCACAGTGTCCAGGCTGCCCCCTCGGGGGCGTCCTTGGTTGGGTCCGTGATGTGGGTTTTTGGTTTTGCCATCGAAATCGGTCGTCTTCCCCCCCCCGAAGCACCACCGCCTTGTGGCGCTCCACTCCTGGGGCTTTCTGAGAGCTATTGGACCAGCCGTGGCGACGCGGCCACCGGCGCGATCTTTGGGTACTGTCAAGTTAACCGATTCGTTGTCTAATCAGCGCCTCGTCCACTCCCTAAGTTGTTGATTCTACATTCGACCGCCGACCGTTTCCGCCTCCAAAACCCGAGAATTCCACTTAACTTGACAGTGCCCGGTACGGACCAAGTTCAATTCGTCTCCTTCGACGCGGTAAATCAAAAGCCAGTTCGGCTCGATATGAGCCTCCCGATAACCCTTAAAAGTCCCCCTTAGCGGATGATCGAGATAGCGAGCGGATAACGGATCCTGCTGGATCAACGGCGCTAGCAACACCCGCAGCTTGGCCATATTTTTGCCTCGCTTCTCGGCTCTTCTTACGTCGCGGTTGAACTGCGTGGATCGAACCGGGGTCAGCATGTCAGATGCCGAGATCCTGGAACAGTTCCTCGGCGCTATTGAAGCGTTTGCCTTTGCCATCGTCGAGTTCTTCCATGGCCTTGACCGTGGTGGCATCCGGCACCTGGATGGCGAAAGGCAGCCGCTTCTCCGCCGCCACTCGCAGCAACAGCAGACGAATGGCATCGGATACCGACAAGCCCATGGCTTGAAGTGCTTTCGTAGCTCGCGCTTTGGTGTCGCTGTCGATCCGAGCGCGGACGACAGTATCGGTACTCATCTGGATACCTCCCAATATGTAGCTCTATTGTAGCTACAATAGCCCTCCGTTGACAAGCACGAGGACGGACGACCCGTATTCCGGGCGTACTGTCCCGCTCTCGAATCCATCGGAGCCGCAACGTGAGGTAATACCCGGGAAGAAGCGGTAAAGAACATCGGCGAGGTGCTTCACATGGTCGTGGATGAACTTGCCGAGGAAGGGAAAGAAATCCCGCCGGATGCTCTCATCACATCCACCGAATCTTCCGCCGTTTTGGTAAGCGCTTGAAACTGCCGAAAGGCGTTTCTGCTCGCGAACTCATCCACGCGCTCAAAGCCGATGGATTCATCCATGTCCGAACTAGAGGAAGCCACCACAGATTTAATCATCCTGACGGACGACGCGCTTCCGTTAAGGAGTTCCGACAGTAACGGAGCAAAAGCGCACGCTAAGCGTCGTTTCCCGGACTCCTTAGGGGTCGGAGACCTGGCGCTCGACCCTCGATCTCGAATCGGTACTTACCGTAGGGATTGGGGTCCGAGTAGCAATGGAACGAAAACCTGGTGTTTTCGCCTCGTCCCGGGGGCAATTAGAGTTCCTGAATTGCATCTCGCGGGTCTCTAAGGGCTCGGAGCTCACCGCGTTGCAGCGCCTCGGTCAGGCCGCAGTAATAGCGCCCGTGAAGGTTGATGTGCTCGTGAACCAGCGGGGAAAGACGCTCGATGTCCTCGGGGTGGGCTCGCCGGCGAAGCGGCCGTAGCGTTGCTCCTGCGCGGTCGTGAGGGAATCAACCGGCATAGGAGGAAGGCTAGAACTACGAGAGATAATTCGCTAGTGTATCTCTTGTGAATACACCTCGACTGTATGTAACGCAAGGATGTCAGGGCGCGAAGAGCCGAACGAACCCTGAGGATTATCTCTCGTTGGGACCCCCCGATGGCCTCCCTTGCTCATCTTCACTCCTCGAAAACGACCCTCGGGGCCGCGGTCGAGGCCTTCTTTGCCGACCGTGATCTGGCGCCGGCGACGCGCCGTGCCTATCGAGCAACCTATGGCTCCCTGCTCCAGGCGTTCGGTACCGAGATGCCGGTCACGGCCCTCACCCCCGTCAAGCTCCGACACTGGCTCACCCGGTGCTGGGGAAAGGCGGCCCCGGCGACCTGGAACGCAAGACTCGCCGCGTCCCGGGTTCTTATCGGCTACTGCCAGCGCCAGGGTTGGCTCAAGCGCGACCCGACCGCGAGCCTGGAGCGGCGTCGCACCCCGCGGGATGAGACACGGGCGATCCCCTTCGAGGCGCTCGATACGCTGTGGACTCGCGCCGATATCGGGCTGCGCGAGAAAGCCCTGTGGCGCATGCTCTACGCAACGGCCGCGCGGGCCAGCGAGGTCCTCGCCCTGGACGTCGAAAATCTCGATGTAGGCCGTAAACGTGCGGCGATCAGCGGCAAGGGCGGCCACCGGGAGATCATCGTGTGGGACGCGGCGACGGCACGGCTCCTCCCCCGTTACCTGGCCGGCCGCCGCCGAGGTCCGCTCTTTGTGACCGCGGGTCTGCCCAACGTCGTTCCGGCCGAGCTCGATCGAAGCCCCGACGGCCGGGGGCGGCTGTCCTACCAGCGGGCGTGGTCTTTGTTCCGTGAAGCATCGGGAGGGCAATGGACACTTCACCAACTTCGCCACAGTGCGCTGACCCATCTCGGCGAGGACGGCGTCTCGGCGCCCCTGCTCATGGCGAAGTCACGCCATCGAGACCTCCGGACGCTCTCGCGCTATGTGCGTCCGGGGACCAAAGCGGTTGCCCGACTCACCGCCGAGCACGACCAGGCGAGGCGTGGGAAGCATCCACGCCGCTAGAGCGGTCACGCACAGAAACGGCATGATCTCCGAAAACACCAGGTTTTCGTTCCATTGCTACTCGGACCCCGGATTTCCACCACCGCGATTGCTGGTCAGGATCACCCCGGCCAAGGCCACCCCCACCGCCAAAATTGCAAGTATCTCTCCGCTCATGCTTCCTCCCAATCCGTTCGGCCTATTCTTTAACGCCTTCAAGCAAGACCAAACCTAGCGGCTGGGCCCAAAGTCCCGCTCCGGTCCGCTGCGTTCCGGCCCACGCCGCTCCTTGCTTTGCCTTGCCGTCTCTTGCCTAGCCCACTCCAGCCTTGCCCTCTCCACTTGCCTGGCCCTCTCCGCTTGCCTGGCCTTTTCTTGGTCGGCCTTCTCCATGTCCCGCATCATCTTCTCGTAGGCTTGCTCTCCGTCGAACTCCCGCACCTGCTCCATCCGCTCCTCTAACGCCGAGCGCTTGAGCCTGTACCGGTCTCCGCCACGGTAACGGTCATACACTGCGAGTGGGTCCCTCCTCGTCGCCTCACCCGCCCGTCCCTCTGCCCCTTCCATGCCGCCGCGGTAGAATTCTCCCGCCAAGCTCTCGATCTTACGCACCGCTTCCGAATGCGCTTTCCCAAGCGAGATCCGCTCCAAGCGTTGCCGGGTCTCCAGCACCGCCCGAAAGCGCCCCAGCACTTCCGTGCGTCCCCGGATCGTCCCACCGATCTCTCGCAGTTTGCCACCCAGTTCCCGCCAAGCCCGGAAGCGCCCTAACACCCCATGGCAGTCTTTCGCCAGCTGCCGCTGCTGCCGCTCTTGACGCCCGTAAAGCTCCGACCACTCCCGCTTGCTCCGCCTCTCCAGTTTCCCGAGATCCTTCCGCCGCCACTGCTGAATCCGCTCCCAGTGCATGCGCTCCTCCGCCCGCTGCCAGGCCGCTCGCTCCCGCTCCGGTCCTTCCCGCTGTGCCGGAATCCTTTCCCTTGGCTCCCGCTGCGGACTCATCCGCTCCCGCCTGAAGCGGCCTCCCGAATGCCCGCGCCCATCCACCACCCGCTCCCCCGCCTCTCGCCGCTTGTTGTTCCTCTCCCGCTGCGGACATCGGATTTTCCCCTGCCCCCGCTCGTACCCCTCGGCCCACTTCGAAAGTTTCAGCTGGCTCCGGTTCAACCCCGCCGCCTTCCCGCTCTCCGGGTCCACCCGGTTCGCGATCACATGCACATGGGGTTGCCCGTCCCGGTGAGACACGATCAGCGCCTGGTGCCTCTCCATCCCCAGCGCCTTCAGGCTCCTCTCCGCAGCCCGCAGCATCTCTTGCCGGTCCGGCTTCTCCTCCTTGGCCCAGTTCAGCGAGTAATGGCACACCGGCTTCTCGAGCTTTCGCCCGGTCGCCGCCGCGCCTGCCAGGCGTTTTAGCTCCGGGGACGCCTCGGCCGTGGCCGCCATGATCCGCGCCGCCCGCTCTCCCTCGCTCGTCGCCAGGTTGCGGGTCTCGGTCCACTCCACCCGCTCCGCGCTCTCGGGATGGTGGGCCTCCCCCGGCATTCGCGGATCGTGCAGGCAGTAATCCGTCACTCCACCGAACGAGCGCCCCGGCGAGGACATCTTGACCACCATCACTCCCTCTCCCCGGCCAGCAACTTGGCCACCAGCTCCCCTACTCGCTCGACCGCCGCCTGGATCTCTGCCGGCAACGACACGGCTCCCGAGTTGAGCGCCCGTGCCATTTGATTGAGATTCACCCCGATCCGGTTCAGCTCCCGCAGCTCCGCCGCCCCGAGCCGCAGCTCTGCCGCGATCCGCACCCGCTGCCCCAGCGCCCGCCGACGCAGGTAGGCTCCCACCGAGAGCCGCGCCGCCTGCGCTCGCTCCCGCAGCTCCGCCGCCTCGGCCTCCGTCACCCGCACGCCGATCGTGCGTGTCCGCCGTTCCTCCTCTCCCAGCCGTGGCCTCGCCATGGTTTCCCTCCCCGACTCTCAGGGGTCCAGGGGGATCGCCCCCTGGCAAGAGTTTATGTGAAACAAAAACACATCTTGCTCTCTTCTAATTAAAATATCCTATCCCATGGTGTCTGCGCAAGGGCAACGGCAACCCTGGTTCCAGCGTCTCGATCAACGGCCTTCGCCACTTGACAGGCGAGCCGCTTTGCCGGACTCCGAAGAAGCCCTGGTACAAATAAATACAAATATATCTATTGATAGACTCTGCAAAAGGGCCGGGGGGTGGACCAGGGGGTTACAGAACCGTTTGTTTGTGCAAGCCGTTCTCGGACAGCCCTGTCCCACCGATTCCTTGGTTTCCACTCCTAAAAGGAAGGATTTTGGCCGTTTCTCAGGGCTCGCTGGCGTCTCTTGTGGTTTTTTGATCCGATTGATTTATCCACAGTAGTCGTCGCTACTACTACTTGTTCTGTACTATTTGTTCTTACTACTTGTATGGTGAAGGGTTTTATTCCAAAGACCGGGGGGCGGGTGAATGGTTTTATTCCAAAGACCGGGGTTTTCAGTGAAGGGTTTTATTCCTGGAAAACTCCCCGGAATCGCACAACCCTGTGGAAATAGGCGATTTGCGTCCTCTGATGATTCAAGAACGGGGCATACCTATAGAGTCCAACTCGATGCAATGAGGCCGCTGACGGGCCGCTGAGAGGCCGGGGAAAGGCTATTCAGCGAAGCGCAACGGATCGGTTGCCGGAGGGATGACCGGGGTCGAGGGATGCAGGATCAGAAGGCCCAGAGCCGTCGAGTAGTTCAGTTCCGGCCAGGCGAGCTTGATCTTCTTCAATTCCCGTAGAACATTTTGGCGGAAGTTCCGAACGATGAATTTGTTGTCCGACTTGGCGGGGTCCGTTCCAAACTTGCAGTACAACTGCTTCCACGTGAGCCGTAGCGGGCGCTTCAAGCTGAATGTCCGGTAGGTCAGCCACAGGTAGAGGTCCAGGCCCAGGGTGCAACGCTTGAGGGCTGTGAGGGTGTTCATGTCGATCGGCACCGGGTGGCGGATGATCTCGTTGAAGAAGTCTTCACCCAGCCGAATTTTGCTGTCAAACAGTACCGGCTCATCGGGCTTGCGTTCGTTCCACCAGAACTCGCCTCGGTCGGCGATGGCCGAGGAAACAAACTGCTCGCCATGCTCATGCACGTGGATCAACCGGACATGAGCGCTGAAGAGCCGCCGCATCTGGTTGCGGAGGCGGGTTCGAGCACCCGTCGCACCCCCGCCGACCGGCTCCATACCGAGCGTTCGCATGAACTCGGAAAGCGACTTCCCCAGGACAAGCTCACGGCTTTGGGTCCGCACCGCCTCCGTGCATACCCAGGCCAGCAGTAATCGTGGGAGATTGCCATAGGGGAGTTTGGTGTTGCCGCCTGAAATCATGATGAGCTTGTACGGGCCGTTGACCCGCTTGTAAAGAATCTGGTTGCCGGGGTTGGTGCGGGGCAGGGAGCACAGCGCCATCAGCCGCGCCATGAAGCCGAGATCGGCGTCCGCTTCGCTGGCCGAAACAAGCAGGTTCACTTGATCGGCCTGGGTGAAGTGGTGGAGCGCCTGGGGCGTGGCTTCGCGGATCGCCTTCACCGGGCCATCCAGTCTGCCGAAGACTTCAGCAATGGGAATCAAGCCGTCTCGTTTGCACACCAGGGCTTCTATTCTCCCACAGGACCCAGACGCCAATGGACATTTTTGTAGGTGAAGCTGACCCTTCCCGTGCGACCGACCTCCAGCTAAGAAAATTCAATCCTACGCAATTTCTATAATTCATAACTTGCAACAAAGCAGAATTGAATCTGTGCATGTATTCAATTCTGCAAACAAGAGGCCGCCATTGTCAGCCAGAAAGGGGGATTGGACAGCGGTCGATCCCAAACCTTGCAAACAGCTGATATGAGGCCTCTTGATTCAGTGTTTAATCTGGTCTATATTAGACTACTACGAATCGATTGGAGGGTATATGACCGACCAACATGCTAAGCCCCATCGCGTCTGGACCGTTGCCGAGGCCAAGGCGCGCCTGTCTGAGATCCTGCGTCTTGCCGAAGAAGAGGGGCCGCAGCATATCGGCGCACGCAAGCCGTTCGTCGTTGTGCCCGCCCCCGTATGGCATGCAAAAACGCGAACACGGAAACCTCTCGGCCAGTGGCTAGTTGATAACATTCCGCGTGGGATAGAGCTTGAAATCCCGAGCCGTCGTGAGACAGGACGTGAGATTCCATTCGTCGACGGGCAAGGCACGTGACCGGATTTCTATTGGACACCAACGTGGTCTCGGAGCTGACGAAAGAGTCGCCGGACCCAGGGGTCACCGTATTTCTATCGGAACAGGACAATCTGTGGCTGTCGCCAGTCGTGCTGCATGAGCTGGAATTCGGCTTGCAACTCCTCCCACAGGGACGTCGTCGAGATGGCTTGCGGCAAGCCCTGTTGAAATTCATAGAGGAGTACGAAGACCAGGTCCTGCCGGTGAAGCGTAAAGAGGCGGAGTGGGCCGCCCAGCTTCGAGCGCAAGCTCACCTGTCCGGGCGCGTGCTGCATCTGGGTGATGCGTTGATCGCTGGGACAGCCAAAGCCCACCACCTCTCGATCGCAACGCGGAATATAGGGGACTTCGACGGACTGGACGTCGACGTCATCAACCCCTGGGAAACACCGTAACCACCATCACTGAAAACGATATCGAGCAAGCCCCCCTGAACTGGAAGGATTTTAGAGACTATAAACTTTAACCCTCCTGAAAGATCGAGCGGCTGGAGTCCAAGCAGGCCCGAGGGGAACGCCCTGTATGGGCAGATATATCCTGCACAATTTCTAGATCTCATACTTGCAATTTGGTACACTTGAATCTGTGCATATATTCAATCCTGCAAAACAGGAAGCAGTCTCGTGAAGACCATCGCCATTGTCAGCCAGAAAGGGGGATCGGGAAAAACGACAATTGCCCTGCACCTGGCTGTGGCTTCCGCAAGGGCTGGGCGCAATACGGCGGTGATCGACCTCGACCCCCAGGCCTCCGCCGCCAATTGGTCTGACCGCCGCCGAGCCGAGTTACCCGTTGTGCTCTCGGCCCATGCGAGCCGTCTCAGCCATGAAGCAACTCGGGTGGAGGAGACAGGAGGCGAAATCCTTTATCTGGACACGGCCCCCCATTCTGACAGCGCCGCGCTGGAGGCTGCTAAGGCCGCAGACTTGGTGCTGATCCCCTGCCGGCCCGCAATTTTGGATCTGGAGGTGATCGCGAACACATTGCGTTTCGTTCGCACCACAGGAACGCCAGTTTGTGTGGTGATCAATGCGGTTGCGCCGATGGGGCAGGATGCCGCTCAAGCCGCCGATGCGATTGCTGGTCTTGCCGTCGAAGTCTGTCCTGTGCAACTCGGCAACCGCGTGGCGTTTGCAAGGGCGCTGATTAGCGGCCAGGCGGCCAAGGAATTTGAGCCGGGGGGAAAGGCCGCCGCCGAAGTAGAACGATTGCACGAGTTCATAAGTAATTGTGTGCACCTGTGCAGCACACCATCAAACAATGGAGTTCGATCCAATGGCTAACAAGTTTGCGAAAGCGCTTCAGACCAACCAGGAACCAGCACCAACCGCCACCCGACCGCGCAGTGGGAACAACCGGCGCAAGCACATCGGTGGCTATTTCGACCCCGCCGTCTCCACGCAGCTGCGTCACTTGGCAGTGGAGGAGAACAGCACCGTTCAGCAGCTTCTCGAAGAAGCGCTTGACTTGCTCTTTAAAGCGCGCGGCAAGCCCCTGATCGAGCAAATCCCCAAATCTTGAACGTGTACATCTGTTGTAGAAGTTGCATCGATGAGCGGAAGGTGCCGGGGAGTGACCCCCGCTGATTTGTGCCACGCGGCCAGGGCTGGACGGGCGCACATGCGATGACGGGAACGAACACGAAACTGACGGCGGCGGTTGAGACCTACTTCGCCGATCTTGGGCGGGTGCGCGCGTCGGGCGGAGCGACTGGGGAGCGATCAAGCTACGGGCCTCTCACCAATCTGTTGAACGCCGTCGGCGCGACGCTCAGGCCGAAGGTGTTCTGCGTCGGCGAACTTGCTGATCAGGGCGCGGGGCATCCTGACTTCGGCCTCTATGCGGCGAAGCAGGCGCAGAAGGGCCAGCCGCGCGAGGGACAGACGCCGGAGTGCGGCGTGGTCGAGGTGAAGTCTACCGGAGATGATGGGGTTCCGACAGTAACGGCGCAGAATCGCACGCTAAGCGTCGTTTCCCGGACTCCTTAGGGGTCGGAGGCCTGGCGCTCGACCCTCGATCTCGAATCGGTACTTACCGTAGGGATTGACGTGCCCGTAGAGGGCAGGCGACAGATGGCCGAGATCGATGTCGCGGCCGATCCTCCCCTCGGCCCGCAGCCGTTCGATGGCGGCGTTCATGTAGACGGTGTTCCAGGTGACGATGGCATTCGTGACCAAGTTTAGGCAGAGGACCTGATTCGTCTGCTGATCTGCTTGACGGCGCTGTACCTTCCCTTCGTGAGCGAAGAATAGGAAGCGGCGCAGTGCGTGGAGGGCTTCTCCCTTGTTCAGCTGGCGGTGGATTCGACGACGATAATCCGGGTTCTCAATCCACCTTAGGATGAACTGGGTCTTGACGAGGCGCCCGAGATCGCGGAGGGCTCGGGACAAGACGTTCTCTCTTGCGCCAGCCTGGAGCTTCGAAATCAGGAGCGATGCGGTCACCCAACCCAACTTGAGTGAGCCGGCCACCCGGAGGAGTTCGTCCCAGTTGTCGAGTAGGGTCTTGCTCCGAACCAATCCCTTCAGCAGAACCGCGACCCCTTCTTTCCGCGGAGGAGCATCGAGACGATACAAGCGCTGAGCGCCCAAGTCCCGGATGCGGGGGGCGAACTGCAGCCCCAGAAGATGAAACAGGGCGAAGACGATCTCGGTGTAGCCAGCGGTGTCCGTCGTGTGCTCGAGGATCGGAAGATCGGTCTGGTTATCGAGGATCTCGTCGAGGACATAGGTCGCGTCACGAACCGTAGACGAGATGACCTTCGACCCGTACTGCGAGTACTGGTCCGAGGTCCAGGTGTAGAAAGTGAGGCCCCTTCCGAGGCCGAAATATTTCGGGAGCGCGGTCGCGTTCTCCGCCGAGCCTCGAACGGGGAATCGCTGGCCATCGGAGGAGGAGAGGGTTCCACCGCCCCAGGCCTCGGCAAGAGGAAGCTGGTGCTGGAAGTCCACGAGAGCCGAGAAGGCAGCTTTGAGCGTCTCCTCGCGCAGGTACCAGTCCGTGGTCCATGCGAGCTGGCGGTAGGTCAAATCGGCGAGGTCGGCCATCGTCGTGAGGCCGAAGTTGCAGGCCTGGGCCAGGATCGCCGCGTACACGTGGCGCACCAGATCCGGATTTCGAGATCGAGCCCCACCGGCGTGCTGGAAGAACTGCGTGAACCCGGTCCAGGAGTCGACCTCGATCAGGACTTCCGCCAGCTCCACCCTTGGCAGGCGTTCGGCAACGAGGTCGTTCAGCTGAACGACCTCGTCGGGCAACTCCTCCATTGAAGCGGGCGAGAGCACGATCCGACCCTCCTCCAGGCGCAGGGTCTCCGACTCGGTGATCTCGGTCTCACCGAGATGTTGGATGACTGCCTCCGTCGAGTTGGCGAGTGCTTCGAGGTGCTCTCTGGGTTCCTGCTCGAGACCGAGGATCCGGAGAGCCTCGGATCGCCGAGAAGTCCACTGAGAGCTGGGGATGAGGTACGTGGCGGGATCTGCGAAGCGACGACTTCCTTGGAGCCAGATGGCGCCGGAGCGAAGGCCGTCACGGAGTTGGTAGAGAACACAGAGCTCGAAGGACCGGCGATTGACTCGCCCGTCGGATCCCAACAACTGGCCGCGCCACTTGGCGGAGGCGAACTCGAGTCCTGCGTCCTCGGGAACCCGCCGTCGTCGCTTGCGATTCAGCTCTCTCAGAATCTCGACTGCATCGATTAGGGGGTCGTCGATCTTCAGGCTCTTGAAGTCCAGCACCCTCAGGACCAGTGGAGCGAATTTCCTGAGATGGCCATAGCGGTTCTCGACGAAGTCGAGATAGGAG
This sequence comes from Dehalococcoidia bacterium, assembly GCA_965197545.1. Lineage (GTDB taxonomy): Bacteria > Chloroflexota > Dehalococcoidia > Lucifugimonadales > UBA3495 > CATOSP01. Next base: position 57,987 of record CBDANJ010000005.1, on the reverse strand, counting down.
CCGTCTCGCGGACGGAGAAGCTGCTCGGTTTCCTCGACCGCGGCCGCGAATAGTTCGCGGGAAGCGACCTCCTCGAAGATGCGTCGACGCAGCTGCTCGTCCAGGATGTCCGGGTCGAGAACGAGACGTCCCAGACGTGAGAACAAGCGGACCTTCTCGTTGGTGGCCTGAGCGGTCGCGACTCGCCAGGCCTCGAGCTCCCGTCGCGAGCGGGAGTCGGTCTTCTTCAGCGCTCGATTAAAGAGATCGACGATCTCGTCAACGAGGTCAAGCGTGGTCTCGTGAAGCAAGGCCACGAGGATGGGATAACGCCGGCGATCGGGCATCCGCTGGAGGGTCTGACTCGTGGAACGACGACCCACTTGGGCCAAGAACTTTCGGCGATTCGGATTCAAATCGCTGAGGTCCCACTCATGGGCTCCCAGCTGGCGGAGAAACGCCAGTTTGGCCACCTCGCTCTTGATGGAGCCCGGGCTCTCGCCAGAAGCACCCTGCCCGAGCCACTTGAGGGTCGACCAGCTGTTCGAGGCCTTGGCTTCGAGCAGACCGTCGAGCTGGGCTCGCCTCTCGGCGCTCAGCAAGGGCTCGACCAGGGTGTACGTTCTCTCCTGTGCGCGACCGCGCGCCGAACTGACAAGTCGTACGATTCGGTCGGGTGATGGAAAGACGAGCCTCTCGGTGCGCAACCGCTCACGAGCGAGGCGAAAGAGAACCTTCGGAGCATCGTGCTCAAGGGCCCGTTCGACAAGCCCAGCTTCGAGTTCTTCCAAGTCCCGTGACCGGAGCATCGAGAAGCCGAGGTGTTCCCGAACCTCGGTGAAGTGCTGTCGGCGCGTCTGCTCGCGTCGAGCGTAGGATTGAATCTCGTCCGGGCTGACCTCGAGCTGGTCCGCGACAAAGCAGGCGGCCGATCGCGGAGCTGCGCTCAAATTGCGCGGAACGAAGCCGAGGTAGCGAAGCGCACAAAGCTGAAGCGCGAGCCCCAAGCGGTTTGCTGCCCCCCGCCGGATGGCGACGAGCTCTCGGTCGGCACCCGTCAGCGTGAATGCTCTGATCAGGTCATCGCCGGGGATTTCCTCGGGAAAGCTGGCCAACCTAGCCAACTCAGTCTCTGAGAAAATAGATGCCGGCACTGATGTCTCTTCCGATTGGAGCCGAGGGTTTCCGAGTCTTAGTTTAAGATACCGATTGTGAGACCGCCTAAGGCACGGATTTCGCTCCGTTCTCAGGTGTCACAGAAACGGTCGTTTTGGAGACGCCAGTGCTGATCGGCTACGCGCGGATATCGAAGGCGGACGGTTCCCAGAGCCTCGACCTGCAGAGGGATGCTCTGCGCGAGGCCGGCGTCAGCGACGACGCGATCTACGAGGACCAAGCGTCCGGACAGCGTGAGGACCGCCCGGGGCTCGCCGCCTTCCTCAAGGCGGCGCGGCAGGGAGACGTGATCGTCGTCTGGAGGCTCGATCGCCTCGGTCGCAATCTCCGCCATCTCGTCAACCTGGTGCAGGACCTCAACGACAGGGACATCGGGATCCGGGTGCTCGCCGGCCAAGGGGCCAGCATCGACACGACGACCCCCAGCGGAAAGTTGGTCTTCGCGCTCTTCGCGGCTTTGGCGGAATTCGAACGAGAGCTGATCCGGGAACGGACCCTCGCTGGATTGGCCTCTGCACGAGCCAGGGGCAGGAAGGGAGGGCGCCCTCACGCGCTGAGCAAAGCGCAGGTGCGGCTAGCTCAGGCAGCGATGGCGCAGCGCGACACGAAGGTCAGCGAGCTATGCCTGGAGCTAGGCGTAACCAAGGCGACCATCTACCGCTACGTAGCGCCAGATGGTTCCTTGAGAAACCGAGGGCGACAGGTCCTGGCCCGCTAGGCGGTCCCAAGAGCGGCCCTTAACGTGCGATTCTGCTCCGTTACTGTCGGAACCCCTAGTACAACCAGCGGCGGCCTCGCAGCGCCTTGTGGCCTATCGGCCGCCGGCGCCGGAGGCCCAACTCCCCAGGCCGCAGGCACTGGATCCCATCCCCTGGAGCGGACTTCAAAGGGTCCCGGGTCTAACCTAGAGGGGGTACCACTCGTGGGAGCAGGTCAGGGTCTAGCCGTGTTCGTGGGCGGCATCCTGGCGCGGCTCTGTACCATCAGGGACGAGTTCTTCGCCGAGTGGGCGATGGAAGCAATCTAGAATGGGGGGGGCGGCTTTCAGGGCATGAGCAGTGGGATTGTCGGGATGGCGTTTCTTTTTGATTGTGCTTGGTTATAGGAGTGAATGGTGGAACGACAGATCTCAGATAATGATGTGTCGGCAGTCACGGTAGCTGGTAATCTTATAAGCTGATGTCGACGACGAAGCCTTCCTCCCGACAGGGGGCCGAAGGGTGGAATTCCCGCCTGGGTGTCATCCTGGCCGTAGCCGGTTCTGCGGTGGGTTTGGGTAATTTTCTCCGCTTTCCGGGTCAGGCGGTCGCCAATGGCGGCGGCGCCTTCATGATCCCCTACCTCTGCGCTCTCCTGCTGTTGGGGATTCCCATATGTTGGGCCGAGTGGACGATGGGCCGCTACGGCGGCGCGCGCGGTTTCCATTCCTCGCCGGCGATCATGGGTGTGGTCGGACGGGGGGCGGTGACGCGCTATTTGGGTGTCATCGGGCTGCTGATTCCCTTGGTCATCTACATGTACTACGGGTTGGTCGAGTCCTGGTGCCTGCGCTATGCTTGGGCTTATGCCAGTGGCGCCATGGATCTTGGTAGTGACGTCTCTGGATACGCGGGGGCCTCGCAGGCATTCTTTTCCGAGATCTCCGGGTCCTCTCAGCATGGACTTGTCGTAGACGGGCATTTGGACAGCGCAGTCGTGTTCTGGGCCGTTGTGTTTGTGATTAACCTCTGGTTGGTCTATCGGGGTCTTTCCCGCGGCATTGAAACTTTCTGCCGATGGGCGATGCCGGCGATGGCCGTCTGCGCCGTCGTCGTTTTGATTCGAGTCCTGACCCTGGGAACACCGAACCCGGCCCTGCCAGACCAGAATGTACTGAACGGCCTGGGGTTCATGTGGAATCCGGACTTCTCCCGCCTGGGAGACTTCCAGACCTGGCTGGCGGCGGCCGGACAGGTTTTCTTCAGCCTGTCGGTCGGATTTGGAATTATTCTCAACTACTCCTCCTACCTCCGGAAGAAGGATGACGTCGTCCTTTCCGGGATGACGTCTTCGGCCACGAACGCGTTGTTTGAAGTTGGTTTTGGCGGGCTCATTACCGTAACTGCGGCATTCGTGTTCCTGGGAGCCAGCGGCGCCACGGGAGGGACCTTTGGGCTAGGGTTCAATGCGCTTCCCGTCGTGTTTGCCTATATGGGCGGACTGGGACGCTGGATCGGTTTCGTCTGGTTTTTCATGCTTTTCCTGGCCGCAATCACGAGTTCGCTTTCGATGCTGCAACCGGTGAAGGCGTTTCTCCAGGAGGCGCTGGGCGTTTCGGCCCGGCGTGCGGTGGTCCTTCTGGGCGTGATGACCGGCGCCGGATCCTTGTGGGTTCTTTATTTCAGCGGGGATCTGGTCGCGCTGGATACGATGGACTTCTGGGTCGGCACGTTTGCTATCTTCGTGTTGGCCGCGGTTCAGGTCGTCTGTTTCGGCTGGGTAATGGGGGTGGACCGCGGTTTTCGCGAAGCCCACCAGGGGGCGTCGGTCCGAATACCTCGCCTGTTCCGCTTCATCATCAAGTACGTGGCTCCTGCCTATCTGTGTGTCGTATTCGTCGGTTTTTCGATACAGAGCTTACCGGGGTACCTTGCGGGTTTGGTTGAAAATCCGGTGGCCCTGGCGACCTTTGTTTTCTTGATCCTGGTTCTGCTGCTGCTGCTGGTTTTCCTGCGCAGGGGCGAGCACCGTTGGCGCGAGGCAGGAATGGATCTTGACGGCATCCTAGGCCAAGAGGAGGCCCGGTGACTCTGGCCGGATGGGTGGTCATGCTGACTTCGCTAGGACTGGTCTGGGGGGTGGCCGGCTGGTGTTTCTACCGGGTGTTGAACCAGGACGAGCCCGACGAAACGATCGAGCATCCTGGGCCTCGATAAGTCACAGGATTTGAGCGCAAAAAAAGGGCCTGAACAGGATACTCTATGCGGTTTGAGGCGGTCGATCCGGAACCTAGTGACGGCGGGTTGCACCAAGGAGCCAGACTGTGTGAAAAGCCACCGGGACGGCCCCCCTGCCTACTGGAGGCAGAATGGGGCATGGCACACATCACAGGGACAGATCGCGCACAGGTGCTTTCTACTGCCGGATCATCGGTTTGCTCCGCTGATGTTGCTCGTAGACCGGGCGGCCCTTCTCGTCTTCGCCGGATTGCCGGCGTTGTCCCTCCACCGCAACCAGCTGACGGGCGAGATCCTGGCGGAGTTGAGCCATCTTCCCGAAGGGCCTGTCGAGGAGTTCGCTCTGGACTTTGCGCATTTCGCCAATGGGGCTTCCATTCACCTCCGACCTGGTGTTGGTGAATAGGGAGCCCCCTCGTTCCGTCCTCCACTTTTACGATCCGGAGGGTAATCAGATTGCAGCGGAATCGGTAGTGGAGGTTACGGAAGATCTGGAGGGACAAGAGGACGGAAGCCTAACCGTTCAGACGGAGATGGAACCCCTGGTAGAACTCACGATTTCCACCCACGGCCGAGTGGCTAATCAGCTTTATTGTTCCTGTAAAAGTCTTATCCGGGCACCTCGGGTGACGGTCCAGGTGGTGAGCGGCAAAGCCAGCGGACCAACATCCAAAGCACCATGACAGAAGCAATAAACCAACGTGGTGACATAGGTAACTGGGTTACCCTTCCAGTCTAGGCGCAGCCTTCGTCGCCTGTGGTTCTTTGGGTTCGGGCCGTTTATCCACAGGTTAGTCGCTCTTACTAGTGGTGTCGGCTGCCCGAGCGTTTCGGTCGGGGGAGTAGGATATAGTTTTTCTGATGAGATACTTCCCAAAATTGCTGACGGTGGCGTTGGTGGGTTTCGCAAGTTCGCTCCATGCTCAGGACTTTACGGTCTTTGGGGGCTTCCAGCATCCGGGCACCCTCACGCTGAGTTCGGGAGTGGGCGGGGTGAGTAGTGCTGCCGGGCAGGCGAGGGTCGACCCCAAGGACTTCGGAGTCTTCGGAGCGAGGCTGTATCATTCTGTGGCGCCACTGGGATTGGAGCACACGGTTGCGTACAGCCCGAACTTCATTGACAGCAACGGCAATGCCTTTCTCTACAGTGCGAATCTGCGGGTGGAATTGCCCGGTGGCCCCAGACTCCGGCCTTACGCGACGGCCGGGGTTGGCGTCTTTCGTGCGGGAGGTGAAGGGCCAGCTAGCTTCGGAACGAAGTTCAGTTTCAACTATGGGGGCGGATTGAAGGTGGGATTAATCGAACCCATCGGACTTCGCTTCGATGTCCGCCTGCACTCCATACGCGGCGTCGAGGGGCAAACCCTGAATGTTCTCGAGCCCAGCGTCGGGATCTTGGTGGGATTCTAGTCCCGATGCCGAGGTCGCACACGAGTTTCTCGCGGGAGGCCTTCCAAAAGATCCATCGAAAACAGACTGAGCAAGTGGCATGAGGACGATGACCGTCAAGTGAAAAACGGTGCATCCCCTTCCGGTCCGGTGAAACCGACCCATCAGCCATGCCGGATGGGTCCTAACAACCGGATCTCTGACTTTTTAAGTGGCCCAAGTTCCGGGTAGCGGACCATTGGTCCTGGGTCTAACTTAGAGGGTGATCCCACTTGTGGGGGCAGGTCAGGATGAATTCCCTGTTGAAGGCACTGTCAGAGGAAAGTTCGCAGGGCCAAGTTCTCCGCCGGCGAGAGGGAACTAGGCCGCTCCGAGCTGACGCCACTGGGCAAGTGCGGCGACGCGGTTGAGCGTAAAATTGTCCCGTGAGCAGAGGTGTCGTCGCAGATTGAAGTGGTTGTAGACGGAAGAATGAACGGTGACGAATTTCTGAAGGGTTCGTATCCGCCTGAAACCGAGCATGGCGTCTTCTCGTCGCCGAAACGGCCGGTTGTTCAGCCAGCGTCCGGCTTGATGCAGACCGGATCCGGCCAGTTCGCGCAACGCCGCTCGGTACGATCTCAGCCGATCCGTGATGATCGCATCCGGTCTGCCGTAGCGCTTCATCAGTTTCCTAAGAAATTTCACGGCGGCCTTGCGGTCTCTCTTCTTCGAGACAAAGGCCTCCAGCACCTCGCCTTCGTCGTCAACGGCGCGCCAAAGGTAATGGCGTTCGCCGTTGATCTTTACGAACACCTCATCGAGGTGCCACCGCCAAACCGAAAACGCGCGCTTTCGATCCATCCGCTTCTTGCGGATCTCTGCGGCGAAGATCGGGCCGAACCGGTTCCACCAGAACCGGACCGTCTCATGGCTCACCTCGATCCCCCGCTCGTGCAGAAGGTCCTCGACATTGCGTAGCGACAGTGGGAAGCGCACATACATCATCACGGCAAGACGAATGATTTCGGGCGAAGTCTTGAAATAGCGAAATGGGTTCTTCATCCCAAGACACTACAAGCCGCATCTCGTCGACTCAAGCCCGTTTCTTCTGACAGTGCCGTTATCATTACTGCCCCTGGTTAGGAGAGGTCCTCTCCGGTGGTCTTGGTTTGGGTGGGTGGGTGTGAGAAAATGGGCAGACTATGAAACATACATTCTCCTTATTCCTGATTTCCTCAATCCTACTTTGCGCCGCTACGCCGACTCTCGTTGCCCAGGAGGGCACCGCTGAACCACTGTCTTGCGCGGATCACTACATCACTGCTCGCGCCGTTCGCTCCCCGGAGGGCGTTGAAGCGTTCGTTCAATGCGCCTACGAGTTCGTCCAGGAAGTGGGCTTTGAGGAGGCCCGCCGGGCCTTTAACGAGGACGAGCGTTGGAAAAGCGGACCGACCTATATCTTCGTCGACGAAGTGACCCCCATGTCCGACCTGTCTCGACCGTTCGTCTTCCCACCCGATCCTTCGAGAGAAGGGCTCCCGTGGGGACTGCTGATCGACGCCTTCGGCAACGACTGGTACCGGGAACAGCATCGCATCGTGAACAGCGCTGGAGATGGCTGGATCTACTACTCCTTCTTAAACCCGGCGACCGGCAGGGATGAGCCGAAGGCTTCTTACCTCAAGAGCATCGACTGGGACGGGGCCCTTGCCACGATCGGCGCGGGCGTGTATCGCCGCGATCTCCCCGGCACGTGCAGAAGTGAAGAGGTCCACGCCATGGGGCTTGACGCTGATCCTTCCAAAGAGAAGCTGCAGGAGTTTGTCCGTTGCGCCGCCATGGAGCTTGAGTCGCAGGGATACTTCGCCGTCCGGTCCCTGACCACCGATCCGCGTTGGGGGAACGGCTCGATCTACCTGTTCGGCGTGGACGCCTACGGAATCTCTCTGTTCAACGGAGATCCTTTCAGCCGGTTGTACGGCGTATCCGAGCTAGATCCCTACATCAACACATCGCTTGAAGGTCAGGATCTCGTAAGTGTGGGGGCCGCCTTCGGAGAATCCTTCCTCTACTACTCGACTGTAAACCCTTCCACCAGGAGGCTGGAACGCAAGGTGACTTTCGTCAAGAGGGTCGTGGTCTATGGTCTGCCGATCCTGGTCGGCTCCGGCTACTATCATCCGGATGAGGGTCCGTAGGCCGGGTTAGCTATCGCACAATTTCAAGGATGAGCAGTTGAGCCCAGGTGTACTGGCTCAGAAGCTCGGGCGGCTCTGATCTCCTTTCCCTCGTCTCGTAATGATCCCCGCTCGGCCCGTTGCGGACGGGCCGAGCGGGGACCTTTCGGCCCTACCAGCCGCCTGAGCCGCAGCGGAGGGGAGGAGTCCACCCGCAGGGCCGTAGCGAAGCGTAGGAGGCGTACGCAGCGCCTTGACCCACCCCCTCTGCGGAGGCTACTTCCGGGGTTCTTGATTTTCAGGTGTTTCCACTCAACAGGACACTGAAGAACAATGAAAATACCCTTGCGGATCATCGCTGGAGTTGATAACCCACACCGGGTTACTATTATAATGATTGAGCCTGGTGATGACTCCACTTAGCTTCGACCGGACCGCCGAAGCCGAAGAAGTCCATTTTACGACAGCACTTAGAAAGGGAAACATTATGAGCAGAATCGTTGGTTGTTGTGTTGTGTTGTTGAGTGTGCTGGTCAGTGTGCTGTCCCAGGCGAGCACCACCGTGAGGGGAACCGTAACCGACAGCACCGGAGGCATCATTCCCGGCGCGAGCGTCACGGTGATCCACGAAACGACCGATGAGGCCACGACACGCTTGACGGACGAAACCGGGAATTACGCGTTCACCGGTTTGCCCCCCGGGATCTACACACTAACGGCGGATGTACCCGGCTTTGAAGTGGGCACCTACAGCAATGTGGAACTGGCGGCTGGCCAAGAGGTTCTACGGAACTTCACCCTTGAGATCAGCGCGGTCGACACTCTCGTCGTCGTCGGCAGCCGCGCGGGGGCGCGCACGGCCACCGAGTCGACCGTTCCGGTGGACGTCATTGCCGGCGAGGAACTCGTTAGCCAAGGCATTACCGACGTAAGCGACCTGATGCGCACGGTGACGCCGTCCTTCAACGTTAACACCCAGCCGATCAGCGACGCAGCAACGATCGTCCGACCGGCGAACCTACGCAATCTGCCACCCGATCACACGCTGGTACTGGTGAACGGTAAGCGCCGCCACCGCGCGGCGATCATTCAGTGGCTGGGAAACGGCGTCGCTGACGGCGCTCAAGGTCCGGACCTCTCCGTCATCCCGGCCATCGCGCTCCGGCAGGCGGAGGTGCTGCGCGACGGCGCAGCGGCCCAGTACGGCTCGGATGCCATCGCCGGCGTGATGAACTTTCAGCTCAAAGATGCCCGTTCCGGCGGCAGTGTGGAGTTCCGTGCTGGTGCGCACCGCGACGGCAACTATGGCGACTCGAGGCTTTATTCCGACGCCGGTGGGCATGGACTCGCGTATAGCTTTGCCGGCAATGTTGGGCTGCCGCTCGGACCCGAAGGCTTTTTCAACCTCAGCATCGAGTACGGCAGCTCGAACCCGACCAACCGATCCGTCCAGCGCAACGACGCCATCGCCCTCATCTCGGCCGGCAACACATACGTGCGGGACCCGGCTCAGGTATGGGGCTCACCGCTGGTTGACGATAACCTGAAGCTGTTCGGCAACTTCGGCGTCCCGTTCAACAACGACGGCCTAGAGTTCTACGGCCACACCAACTACGCCACCAAAAAGGTGACCGGCGGTTTCTACTACCGGAATCCGGCCACCCGTGGCGGAGTCTTTGGCAGTGTTAGAAATGGCGACGGGCATTTGCTCATTGGCGATGTGCTCGCCGCTCGCGGCGCAGGCTCCGCGAACTGCCCGCAGGTGGCTGTCACCGGAGGAGTGGTGTCCGATCAAGCCGCCCTCGATCAGGTCTTTGCTGATCCCAACTGTTTCTCCATGCAGGAATTGCGGGAGGAATTCCGGGGCGGCTTCACGCCGCAGTTCGGCGGCACCTCGACAGACGCGTCGCTGGTTTCCGGACTTCGCGGACTGATCACCAACCGCCTCGTATGGGACACGAGCATCAGTGTCGGTTCGAATAATGTGGACTTCTTTATCAACAACACCGTCAACGCTTCGCTCGGTCCGGAAAGTCCGACCAGCTTCAATCCCGGCAGCTACACACAGACCGAGGTCAACGTCAACCTTGACCTCTCCTATGCCGCCAGCGACAGGATCAACCTGGCCACCGGCGCCGAGTGGCGCAACGAGCAGTTCAAGATTGGTGCCGGCGATGCGGCCTCGTGGGAGATCGGTCCCTATGCCGGGCAGGGTTTCAGTTCCGGTTCGAACGGATTCAACGGCTTCAGGGCAGATGTCGCGGCGGGGGAATGGGACCGCAGCAACATTGCGGTCTACAACGACGTTGAGTTCGGCGGCCAAGATGATCCCTGGACCATCGGCGTAGCTGCCCGGATCGAGAATTTTGCGGACTTTGGCACCACGGTTAACGGTAAATTCTCCGGGCGCTACGAAGTGTCTGACGCGGTCGCGTTGCGCGGCGCCGTGAGCACCGGCTTCCGCGCGCCGACGCCCGGCCAGCAAAACGCCTTCAACGTGACGACTGAATTCGACTTCGATCTCGGAGATCTCATCAACCTCGGCGTTATTCCATCGACCAATCCGGTCGCCCAACTGCGAGGTGGGGAGCCGCTCCAGCCGGAAACTTCGAAGAACTACGCTGTCGGAATGGTCGCCGAGGAGGGCCCGTTCACCTTCACGGCCGACTACTTCCGAATAGACGTCTCCGATCGCATCGCCTTGACTCAGGACTTCTCGCTCTCGCAGACTGAAGTCGATGAGCTTCTGGCGGCGGGGGTGGCCGAGGCGGCCAACTTAGCGGAGTTCCGGTTCTTCGTGAACGATTTTTCGACCAAGACCCACGGAATCGACCTGATCTCGACCTTCAGGCCGATGGCCCTCGGCGGCAACACGTCGTTCAGCGTTGTGTTCAACCATACCCGGACAAAGATCACGACCTACAGCGCCGATACGATTGATGAGATCAGGATCAGCGAATTGGAGAGAGGGCTGCCTCAGACCCGCTGGAATTTCTCCATCAAACACGACGCTCGCCGGTGGAGCCTGCTAACCCGCCTGAACTACTTCGGCTCGTACTGGGATAGCGAGGATGCGCAGGCGGGACTGGGCTCGGCCATGGCGACGCTCTACGACCCCTACAACGGCAAGGCCCTCCTCGACGTCGATTTCAGCGTGCCGCTCAGTGAGTTTGCCACACTGGCCATCGGCGGCCAGAACGTCCTGAACACTTACCCGGATGAAAACCCGTTCGCGGCGGCCAACACCGGGAATCGTTACGGCCAGTTCTCGCCGTTCGGCTTCAACGGAGGCTACTACTACTTTCGCCTCAGCTCTTACTTCTAGACGAGGGTCCGTCTGAAGACGCGATTCATGCTGCCGAGACGCGCCCGTGCTGTAGCCCGGACCCCATTGCTGCTTGTGAGGGCCACCCCGGGGGGGGCTCTATGCGGGGTTACGGTAGCAACGGTGCAAAATCCAACGCTAAGGCGGTTCTGGTGCAGATAGGATTGTCGGAGCGATAAGACCAGGAGTGCGCCGCGGCGATGCGGCCTATGCTGCCATGACATGACGCCAGGTCACGGCGGGATTCGACTGCAAGGTGATCGGAATTGCGAACTGGCGTTTGTGAATCTTCTGCGCCAGTTCGATGCCGATAATGACGCGTCGCGCATTGTAGAACGTTTTGAACCCCAACATCGGGCGCAATCGCCCCTTCACCCGGCGGTGGTCCTGCTCCACAACATTGTTCAGGTATTGACAGCAACGAATTCTCACCGGGTTCGGGCCCCGGAAGTTGAACTCCCCGTTCATTCCCATGCGCCGCAGCGCGCTATGGCTCGGCCGGTGGCCATCCAAGGTGATGCTGTGTGGCTCCCGATGATGCTTCAGTGCCTTGCGAAAGAATGCCTCCGCCGCCGCGATGCCACGTGTTCGACTGAGAAAGAACTCCACGGTGTTGCCCTGTCCGTCCACGGCTCGATACAGGTACATCAACTGGCCCCGAACCTTGATGAACGTTTCATCAACTCGCCAGCTCCCACCCACCTGCCACTCGAATCGGCTCCAACGCTTTTTGCAGGTTTCGGCATAGCGAATGACCCAACGCAAGATCGTGGTATGCGAAATCGATAAACCCCGCTCACCTAAAATCGCGACCAGGTCTCGGTAACTTAGTTTGAAGCGAAAATACCAGCGAAGGCAGAGGAGAATGATGTCGTCTTCGAACCAACGTCCGGCAAATAGAGGATTCCGTTCAGTTTTGCGATGCGCCCTATCCCATTATCGCCAATCCCCTTCGCTGTCTGCACCAGAACCTAACTTCCGTAAAGATTGTTCGCGGGAGCTCAAGAAGATCAAAATCGCCTGGGCGGGCCTCAACTACTCGACGGCCAAGGGCGTGCTGATCCTCTCGCCCTCCAAATCTTCCATTCCCAGGCTGAGTAGTTGAAGATTGTGGGAATGAACCTCCTTCGATATTTTTTCACCCTATTCACCCTATTCGTCGTCTTGTCCTCGTATAGCCCTCTGAATGCGCAGGATGCTGACAAAGACGGTGAGTTTTTTGTCGGTTTTGCTGGATCAGCCGTTTTCCCATACGACCCGAAGGGCCAAGCGGCCGGCCTCGGCGGTCCAGGGGACAATTTTAAAGCTGGAGGCGGGTTTACAGCAGCCTTCGGTTACGCCTTCAAAGAGGGCTTCTCGACGGAGATGGAATGGGGATACCAGAAAGTCGGTATCGGTAATCCCATCGTCAATCTTTCCCAGGCCAGCGGAGGGCAAGCCCGGGCGGGACGCGTCGGCGGGTTGATTGTTGAAGGCTTTGAAATTCCCTTTCCCTCTATCACCATAGAAAGCGACGGAGAGATCAAGACCCATTCCCTCATGGGCAATGTCTACTACCGCTATCCCAAATGGAGAGTGAGTCCCTATGCCGGGTTCGGTCTTGGAGCCTTCTTCCATGATGGGGCCTTCACCTCCACCGTCACCGTTGAGAACGAACTCGGAACCATCGGCCTTCCCAACATCATCTTTCCCAACATCGAGCTTCCCACCATCGGCTTTCCCACCGAACCTCTCAGGACCACCGTCGCATACGAGGATTCCCGGTTTGCCTATCAGATCATGGCGGGCCTCTCGACTCGGGTCTCCCCGCGCGTGGAGTTCCACTTTGGCTATCGCTTTCGCTCTAGCCGGGGGGCGCCGATCGATGCCGACCAGATCGAGGCAGGCATCCGATTCCGGTTTTGATTCTACCCTGGCGTTTGAAGAGCGCGGGTCGGCCAAGGGAATGCTGATCCCGCATCCCTCGACCCCCGCCATTCCTCCGTCAGAGCAGCTGAGGGCGCTTTCCACAGCTTCCTGTGATTCCGGAGAGTTTTCCACGAACATTCACCACGATTCGGGGGTGAAATCTTCGAACATTCACCACGACACTCAAGTAATAAGATCAAGTAGAAGATGTACAAGTAGTAAGAGCGACTAATCCTGTGGAAAAATCACCAGAAACAAAGCCCCGGGAAAAGAACCACCACAAAGAGACAGGAACTCAAGCTCAGAGAGCCACTCTGCACCGCCAGAGGGTTGCACAAAGGAACGATTCTTGATTCCACCTCGCCATACTCACCCCTTTTTTGAATCCCCGTAGTCCTCCAGGTCACTCCACATATCCTCGAACAGGTCCCCGAATCCCCCCTGCTTCTCCGGTTTCTGCCTCCGCGCATCGCTGCGCTTGGTCCGTTCAGTTTCTTCTCTCACAATTTTCTTCGCGTCGTCTTCTGCTTTGTCTTTACTCATGGTTTCTCCTTGCTTTGAGATGGACGAATCTGTGGGCTCCTGCCCAATTGGGCAGGAGCCGGAAATCAAGGTTCCGAAGGCCTCCCGGAGTCGGCGACGATGACCTGACTGCTGCCACGGTCCAGGACAGTCGTTACGTTGGTGGTCCAAGATTGGCCGTTTCGCGACTGCATGACGATCTTTGCACCGACGAGCTCAGAGGGCAACACAGCGGGATCGCCAAGATAGATGGAGCCCCAGTCCCCGTTGTCCAGGCGGTGGGAACGCCAGCCTGGGAGCGGAGCATCCAGGGAAGGCGGGGGTGGAGGCACCGGGCGAGGGGTACTGTCAAGTTAACCGATTTGATGTCTAATCAGCGGCTCGGCCACTCCCTAAGTTGTTGATTCTACATTCGGCCGCCGACCGTTTCCGCCTCCAAAACCCGAGAATTCCACTTAACTTGACAGTACCGGGTGGACGCGTCAGCCACCCGCCGGGACCGACGGCAAAAGGCTAGGCGGTCGCCGATTTACGCGGGTGGTCGGCCTTTACGGTTTTCGTCCGAAGCTGCTTGATGCTCTTCTCCATGCGTTCGGCCAGCTCGCGCTCGTGCTTCAGCGTCTGGAGCGTGTTCTGCGCCTCGTGCATGGTGAAGTCAACACCGGCCAGTTTCTCGGTCAGATTGTCGATGATCGACTTCTGCTCGACGAGTGTTTCGAGATTCACGCTCACGTCCTCGAGCAGGTTCGAGATGAGATTCGTTTTCGCCTGAACCTCGTCCACCGTCTCCTGTCGCCCTTCGATGGCGGCGATCTTCTCCGCGGTTTCCCGCGCTGTGGTCAGAAGATCATTGATCTGACTCCGCACGGCAGCCACCTCGTCCCGGTGATCTGTCACGAACTGCAGGTCCGCCCGGCTGCGCGCGCTGATCTCGTGGACGCTGTCCACTTCGGTCTTGACGGCCACCACCACCGCCTGTCGCTCGAGAATGCCCTTGATCGTCTGATCGAGGGTACCGGCTTTGTCTGACAGCTCGGCCATCTTCGCTTCGACGAGCGCGACCTTCCTTTCCGAGAATGCGAGCTGGCCCTGCCGCTGTTCGATCTGCTTGTACATTGTTTCGGTGCGTTTGATCTGATCCTCGGTCGTTTCAGCGCGCGCCGCCGCGTCGCGCTGGTGTGTCTGAATGCGTGCGAGTTCTGAAACTAATTCGTCTTTGGTGACGGCGGCACGAGTCAGTTCGTCGTTCAGCGCCTGGGTCTGTTTCATTCGCGCGCTGGTCTCGTCGGCCAGCGCGCGGCTTGCTTCGACACATTCCGCCAGTCGGGTTTCCTGCTCGCGCAGGACAGCCTCGTCTTGCTGGATCTCCTTGACGCGGCTGTGAGCCGCCTCGAGGCGCGCCTCGAGGGTGGACACGCGATTGGTGACGGGGAGAAGCTTTCGCTGCTGCGCCTCGACCGACTCAATCTTCTGCTCCGCGTCGAGGGTCCGCGCGAGAATCGAATCACACTGACTCTTCAGGGTGTCGAGCTCGGAGCGGCGGGCGAGCTGCTCCGCCAGCTTACCGTCCACTTCGGCAGCAAGCGTGTGCATGCCGTCGATCCGGGCCTCCAGCTTGTCGACGAACTGCGTCCGAGCTGAAAGCCGATCCACCTGTGTGTCCAGCTCGCCGGCCAGTTCACCCAGCCGGACCGTCTGCTGGATCCCCTCATCGGCCAGCGCCAGCTTTCCATTGATCGCGTTCAGCGTGGCGTCGATCTGCGGCGTGCGGAGCATGAATGCCGTCATCCGCTCGCTGAAGGCTTCGAGCGCGTCGCGGTCGGCTGCCAGCTTGTCGCCAAGTCGGGCGACTTGGGCGTGGGACTCGTGGAACTTATAAATGTCCCCGCGCAGTGTCTCGAGCTCCTGTCGCCCCTGCTTCAGCGTCTCCTGCTGCAGGGCCGTCCGTTTCGCCAACTCCTCGACCTGCGCGAGACGGCCCTGCAGCATATCGAGTCCGGCCTGCTTCTTCGCTAGTTCGTCTGCCTGCACAGAGAGTCCCTTGAAGCTCTGGTGCAGGACATCCGCCTTCTGGTGGAGCTGGGAGAGATTCCGCTCCTTGACGGCAAGCGCCTCCATGCTGGCTTCGGCTTCCTTGACCGCGCCCTGCAGTGCGCGCAGCCGCAAGTCGAGCGCCTCGAATTCCTTCTTCTCGAGCGCAACGCGCTCGAGGGACGCGCGCAAGCCATCCACGAGCGCCCGCCCATCCTTTTCAAACCGCGCCGCCTCGCGCGCCATGTCGTCGCGGGCCTTTGTCACCCCTTCGACCGTGGCGTTGGTCTGCTGGACGAGTGTCTCAATGCGGCCGATGGTCTCCTCGCTACGGTGGGCCTCCTTCGCGCCTTCGTTCAGCCGGTTGATCTGGACGTCCATGTTCCAGACCATTTCGTTCAGTCGCTTGGCTTCGACGACGGCCCGTTCCACCGTCGATCGCTGGCTCTCGAGGGCCTTGGCCTTCTGTGAGACATGCTCGGCCATGGCGTTGAGGGCGGCAAGCTTCTCTTCGGTCGTCTTGCTCAGCTCCTGGAGCTGCATCAGCGGGCCGAGTTTCCGCTCCAGTTCCTTGACCGACTCCGCGGCCCCGACGGAATCCTCGCGTACTTCTTTGGACGCGTCGCGCAGCCGCGCGTAGTCCTGCGATAGATGGCCGGCGGTACCGCGGACCTGATCGAGCTCGGCCTTGACCACCGCGGCAGCGTCGATCGTGCTCTTGACCTCACCCTGCGTCTTGCGCAGTGCGGTCCGGGCCTCCTCCAGGGTGGCCTGCTCTCGCTTGAGGGCATCAATGCCTGCCTGGGTCTGGAGCATTTGCGACGAGAGGTGCTGGACGGACTGTCGGTGCTTCTGTAGATCACTGCCAGGAGCCACCAAGCCCTCCGCCTTCTGCTGAGCTTGCTCCGCGATCGCCAGCAGCGCCTGTATGCGCGCATCGATCTCCGTAAATGTCCGGGTTCGTTCCTCGAGGCCGGCGATGCGCTTGTCGACGTCAGTAACCTTCTGGCTCGTCGCGACCGTCTTCGCGTCGAACTGCTCGAGCGTCTTGCCGACCTGGGCCACCTTCGAACCGCGCAGGGTAATCTGTGCGAGCATGGCATTGAGGGCGCTTTGTTCTTCCTTCGCCGCCAGGATCAAGGCCTCGAAATCCGCGGCCTGCTTTTTCGTCCGGCTACCGCCCGTCAAATTCTTGAGTGCATCGAGCATGATCGCCCCTCCTAATCGGCACAAATGAAAGCGCTAGAGCGCTTCTACCGGCGAAAGAATCCGAGATTTCCATTTTGGTCGCCGAGTCAGGCCAGGATTTCCGATTTCGCTATGGTACCGTACGGCCAGGATAAATCGGCGCGCCTTGATTTCCGGGGTTCCGACGCAAGGAACCTCGCCACGGAAGGTGACCCCCTGTGGGTGAGGTCCCCCCGCACACGCGGGGATAGACCCCTATTTTAGAGTCTTGCATCCCACGGTGTCCAGGTCCCCCCGCACACGCGGGTGGGAAACGGAACAGACATCGTACCCCCCTGAGGAAGATCAAGATTCTAGGAAGAACCGGGTTGAAGGAATTAAGGATTTTCTGGAAGGAGGCCAGAACGAAGTGAGCGTAGCGAACGGAGCTGTGGCCTCCTTCGGTCGGCTCGAACGGAAAGGACACACCAGCTTGGCAAACTTTTCTTCTCGAAACAGAAGAAAAGGAGGTGCCAAAGTCCAGTGTGTCCTGTCCCATATTATGATCTGATGCGACAAAGTAAAGATCCTCGATACGTTCGGCTGTACATGGTGCGTTTAGCTCAACAGGAGGGGATCAAGCCGGTAGCCCGAATCTTCGGCACCACCCCCAAGACGGTCCGTAAATGGCTGCGTCGGTATCAGCAGCAAGGTTATGCGGGATTGAGGGATCAAAGCCGAGCTCCGAAGCAAGCGGCTGGAGCCATTACCCCAGCTCAGAAGCGCCAAGCCATTCGGCTCAAAAAGGAACTCCCTTCCTGGGGAGCTGGCCGCATCAAACGCGACTATGAGTTGGCACTGAGTGAAAAGGCGCTGCGGCGCATCTGGCGGGAGCAAGGACTGCTCAAAAAGAAGCGACGCAAACACAAAACGAAGAATGATCTCAGAGCCATCAAGCAGCAGTGGCGGTTGTTTGAGCAGATCTCGATGGATACCAAGGATCTGAATGACATCCCGGAACTGTGGCCACAGATTCGCCGCCATGGCTTACCCACGGTCCAGTATACCGCCCGAGAAGTGGTCAGTGGTCTACAGTTTATTGGCTATGCCCAGGAGCGCTCCCTGACCTATGCCCGCTTGTTTGCCCGCTTGCTGGTCGATTATCTGCAAAGCTGCGGAGTGAGTTTTCGGGGGTGTCGGATTCAAACCGACAACGGCGCTGAGTTTGTGGGCAGCTGGAATGCTCAGCAGGACAGCGCCTTTACTCAAACCGTTCAGTCTGTCCCTGGACTGACTCACCAGACCATCCCTCCGGGGGCTCATACTTGGCAAGCCGATGTGGAGACGGTGCATCGAATCATCGAGGATGAGTTGTACGAGGTGGAGACCTTCTCCGCTCGAGACGACTTCCTGCAAAAGGCCACCACTTACAACCTCTGGTTCAACCTGGCCCGAAAGAACAGCTACAAGAATCACCAGTCCCCCTGGGAGATCGTGAAGACTAGAGATCCCACTCTCGCCAAAGAAATCGTCGCTTTCCCGCCTTTGTTTTTGGATGAATTATTTGTTCCTACACTACAAGATCAATCACTGAGGGGGTACGATCTCATTCCGCATCCCTCCCCCGCACACGCGGGGATAGACCGCGGAGCGCCCAACGAGCCGCGAGGCCAGCGAAAGCTCTTGTAGCCCCGGCAACTCACGCGCTGCCCCTCGATCCGGTCTAGCGGGTGAAGTAGCCGAGCTTTGCGCCGAGGTTGCCCGTTTACGGGCGGAGCGCCAGGATCGCGGCGGCGAAGATGTTGCGGAAATGTCTCGCCGTCCGATTCACTAGCGCCATACCGTTTCGCGGTACTGTCTACCATCATATTCTGAGATCGAATCCTTCTGAAAGTGTGTTCATTTCAGGAGCAGTAGAAGCTGTGAAAGCTGTGGGAAACGGTGAGCGTGAGCGATCCGTTTTCCAAGCCCTGTGGGAAGGATCTCTGGGGCTTGGAACTTGTCTTGATCGTTTCCATAGGGCGGCAGTTTCCACAGCTTGGTCGAGGCCCGAAAGTGAGAGGTCGACGAGCGCGGCTGGAACAGACTTTTGGAAAGGTCTAGGATGGATCCAGACGGGGGTGTGGCCTGCGCTGTCGGTCGCCGCTTTCGAGCGGACGACTCAAGTTGAAGTGCCGCCCCTGTCCTTCTTTGTGTTCATCCAAACGAGCCTGCCGGGATGGTGCCTTACAGTGGCTTTGTTGGTAGACGTGGTGGTTTGGATGATCGTCGGCAATCCCCAGTACAGATAAGGAAAGGCGAACGGTTGTATGCAAAGAGCGAAGACCATTCAAGTTGCGATCGATGTGGGAAGTGAAAACCACTGGGTGGGCATTGGCGTGTCGGAGGGAGAGGTTTTGGAAGAGTTCGAAGTCGAGCACACGCAGAGAGGTTTCGAAAACTTCTTTCGCAGAGTGGAACGTCACCGCAGGCGTCTGAAGCGATCCGTAGAGGTGGCGATGGAGGGTTACAACGGCTGGGCCAGACCTTTGGACACTCAGATCCAGCAGCGGGGCTATCGACTCTTGAACGTTAACAATCTGAAGCTGGCTCGCTACAAGGAGATCTTTCCGGGGCCGGCCAAAAACGAACAAATTGACGCTCGGAAGATGCTGGAACTATTTCAGCTGCAGCGATCGCTGCCCTTGGCCAAGGAGGTGCTGCAGGAGGTCGGAGAGCGGCCCACCGAAAACCTGAAACTGAAGCGCTTGACTCGTCGTCGCCGGCAGCTGGTTCAGGAAAAGGTCGGCTTGGTCAGCCGCCTGCATTCGGACCTGCAGGCGGTGTGCCCAGAATTAGCCTCGATAACGGGAGCTCTGACCAATCTCTGGTTTTTGCGGTTCTTAACCTGCCGCAAGGATCTGCGCCAACTCTCGCGAATCCATCTTTCCTCGGTGCTGAAAATCCAGGGGATCGGCCGGCACTACGCACAGATCATCCAGGAGTGGCAGGCCCAAGCTAGTTTCTCTTCAAAGGTCTCTTGGGTGGGTCCGATGATCCTGAGTGACGCTCGACGCCTTCTCGAACTGCTGGCTCAGATCGATCAGCTGGAGCAACAGATCGGCCCCGTCGCCCGGCAATCGGCGATGGCCAGACGAATCGACACTATTCCCGGCTTTGGAACCATCTGCAGCAGCGAACTGGCCGGAGAGATCGGAACTTTGGTCCGCTTCGAAAAAGAGGCCAAGCCTGGCTCTGTACCTGGGGATGACCGTGCTGGAGAAATCCTCCGGTAAGCAACCAGGCACTCAGCGAACCCGTCAGTTCAACCGGAGGGCCAGGTTGGCGTTGTTGATCCTACGTTCGACCGCCGACTGTTTCCGCCTCCAAAACCAGAGAATTCTACTTAGCTTGACAGTACCTGATAAAGGCACTTAGCGGGTCTTACAGAGAGGGCAACCTGGCGCCCTTGGGATCCTCTTGTTCCAGGTTCTGTTTTCGGTTGATTTATTCACAGTAGTCGTCGTTCCTACTACTTGTTTCTTTATTACTTGTCTTATTACTTGTATGGGTATCCCGCAACAGCGAAGAATTGATGGGGAAGGTATCCCGCAACAGCGAAGAATTGATGGGGAAGGTATCCCGCAACAGCGTGGAAAACTTCCCTGAATCACAGGCTCCTGTGGAAAACTGCGGCGATGGAAGCCCCAGAATCGGCTTTCAGAGGCTCAGGTACCCCTTTAAACACATCGGGCTTCGCGGTGGTAACAGGGGGGGCGACTTTGAGCCAGGAACGGGGAACTTAAGAGCCTAATTTGCTAGCTGACGATGATTCGATGGTGCAATGACTGGCGTCGAGGGCAAGAGGATCAACGCGCCTGGAGCCGTCGCGTAATTCAGAGCCGGCCAGGCCGCTTTGATCTTCTTGAACTCCCGTAGAACCTTGCTACGGAAGTTTAGAACGGTGCGCTTATCGCTGGCTTTGGCCGGGTCCGCTCCAAACTGACGGTACACCTGACGCCAAGTGAGCCGCTGTGCAGCGCGGAGGGCGAAGGTGCGGTAGGTGAGCCACAGGTAGAGATCCAGGCCCAGCGGGGACCGTTTGAGCGCCTTGAGGGTGTTCATGTCGATCGGGACGGTATGGCGGATGATCTCGTTAAAGAAGTCTTCGCCGAGGCGGATCTTGCTCTGCCACAGCATCGGCTCGTCGGGACGCTTGAGATTCCACCAGAACTCGGTGCGGTCGGCTACAGACGAACTCACGCTTGCTTCGCCGTGCTCGTGCTCGTAGACCAACCGGACATGAGCATTGAAAAGCCGCCGCATCTGATTACGAAGCCGGGTTTGCTCGCCCCTCTTCCCGCCACTGGTGCTGTTTATTCCTAGTGTTCGCATGAAATCTGAAAGCGACTTCCCCAGGACGAGTTCGCGGCTTTGGGTCCGCACCGCTTCGGTCGAGACCCAGGCGAGTAACAGGCGTGGGAGGTTGCCGAAGGGCAGCTTGTGGTCCCCGGTGGCCGACATGATGAGTTTATACGGCCCGTTGACGCGCTTGTACTGAAGTCGGTCTCCGGGGTTGGTGCGAGGCAGGCTGCACAGCGCCATCAACCGCGCCATGAAGCCGAGATCCGGGTCCGCTTCACTGGCCGAAACAAGCTGATTCACTTGGTCGGCTTGGGTGAAGCCCCGCTGCGCCCGGGGCGACTTCTGGAGTGTTTTCACCGGCCCGTCCAAGCTGCCGAAGACTTCCCCGATAGGAAGCAACCCATCTCGTTTACGCTCCATAGTTTATTCTCCCATATTCCCCAGACAAGACAGGGATATCCATCTGCGGTTTTGGGACGCCCTGCGGCAGAGGAAGTCCGCCGAAGGACTCACGGTAAAGCAGGAGATCAAGGCGATCCACGAGGCGATCACCCGTAGGGACCAGGAGTTTCTAGCGCAGTATGGAGGCTACGGGGGAGCCGGGAGACGGTCTGTTGAGCTTCAACGCCTCCCCGAAGCGAAACTGACGGAAGGGGTCTCGATTGACGACTGCGAAACGTGGCGGGCCACCCGTTTTTCCGCCCCGGAGGAAACCGGATGAAAGAGAGGGCAAAACGGGCATTTTGAATGTGACTGAGGGCCGCGCGATAAATGTGACAGGGACAGAGGGGGGGTGTCACCCGATTCGTCCCAAAGGTGTCACAACTCCATATTTCCTTATCTCTCTCATTCCGCTGTGGTTATCCTCTACTACTCGGCCCACCCCGTGCCGAACGGAAAAAAAGGGGCACGCCAAGGCCGCTACTGCCGTGGCCGGAGCGAGACTATGGCCCCAGCCGCTAGTTCTTTCTCAAGGGCGTAAAGCCCCCCTTTTTGTGGTTGAGCTTTGTTTCTCTTGTGGTTCTTGTCTTGGAGATGTGGGAAAATGGGCAGACTATGAAACCTAGTCTTTCCCCATTGCTGCTTCCCTTGATTTTGCTATACGCCGCGCCGCAGGCGTTCGGTGCCGATGAACCGCCGCCTTGCGCGGATCAGTCCGTCGTCGCCAGCGCTGTCCGGACGCCGAAGGACGTTGAAATCTTCGTTCAATGTGCCTATGAGTATGTCCAGGAAATGGGTTTTGAAGAGGCACGGCGCGCCTTCAACGAGGACGAGCGTTGGAAAAGCGGCCCCACCTATGTCTTCGTCGACGAAATGACGCCGGTGCCTGGGGCGTCTCGAGCGTTTGTCTTTCCACCCGACCCGTCGAGGGAAGGGGTGCCGTGGGGAGAACTAGTCGACATCTTCGGCAGCGACCTCATTTTGGAATTCGTTCGTCTCATGAGCAGCTTCGGCGAGGGTTGGACCTACTACGACTTCACAAACCCGGCGTCGGAAAAGAGTGAACCGAAGGCTGCCTACGCCAAGGCCATCGACTGGAACGGGGTGCCGGCAGCGATCGGCGCGGGGATCTATCAGCGCGACATTCCGGGCACATGCAACAAGGACGACGTCAACGCCACGGTGCTCGCCGCCGAGCCTTCCAACGCGAGGTTGAAGGAGTTTGTCCGCTGCGCCGCAATGGAGCTGGAATCGCAGGGGTACTTCGCCACCCGGGCGCTGTCGAGCGATCCGCGCTGGAGGAACGACTCGATCTACCTGTTCGGCCTGGATACCTACGGCTACCCGCTGTTCAGCGGCGATCCCTACAGCAGCCAGTGGTGGGGCAGCCTTGCTCCCGAGTTGAATGACTATCTGGACGGTCCCTTCGGCGGCCGGGATGTGGTGAGCGTCGGCGATGCGTTCGGGGAAACCTTCCTGTACTACTCGACGCGCAATCCCGCCACCGGGAGGCTGCAGCGCAAGGTGGCTTTCGTCAAAAGGGTCGTGGCCTATGGCCTGCCCATCCTGGTCGGCTCCGGCTATTATCTGGACGAGGGTCCGTAGGTCTCACAATTCAAGGATGAGCAGTTAAGCCTATGGTAATCACCGGCTTCGACTGCCCTCCCTACAGCCTGATAAAGTTACTTCACCCCACGGAGGAAAGGAAAGATGAAACCGAAAATATCCATCGGAGCTTGCCGAAGGGCGATTTGGATCGCCGGAGGCGGCATCCCTCTGATGATTCGTGGTGAGCAGGTGCTCATCACCAGAGACCTCCGAACCCAGGGGCCGCGCTGGGTCAGCGGAGATATCCGCCTTCCGCGCGCCAGCCAGGAAGAGCTTACCAGGAAGGCGCGGGCCATCATTGCAGAGGCAGACCGCCCCCTCATTCCTCCTGCCCCGCCAACGATATCCATCCGGGAGTGCCAGGAGGCGATTGAGATTGCCGGCGTCATTCCCATCACACTTCGGGGTGAACAGATGCGCATCACCGAGATCGCAACCCGGGATATCAGCCGTTGGGTCAGCGGAGATATCCGGTTTACGCCCAAAGAGAAGGAACTCCTCACCAAGCGGGCACGAGCCATCATTGCGGACAAGGACAAAGCGCCCCAATAGACCTTTCCAGCCGCGAGACTCACGGGGGTGCGTAATGCTACTCACTGGTGATTATGCAGGGAGAAGAAAATGGCAACAAGAATCATCGTTAGTTTGGCAATTGTAGTGGCAATGGCGCTGACCTTGGCACCCAACTCGGATGTAGGCGGCACTCTGTCGCTCTTGCTAGTCGGTTCTGGGGGCGGTGTATGCCGGGATGCGAAGAACCCTCAGCCTCGCGCTATTGTTTGCCACTGTCGTACTCTCCCAGAACTTAGTCGCTGTTGACATCCTCGCCGTCCTAAAGGACGACGATTCCTACGGCGCTCACTCAGGCTGTATGCCTGAGCGAGTCGCTTCGGAGGGTTCCTGCTGCTGGCGGCATGACTGCGCCGCTCACTTCACAGGCGAACCGGGCAAGCCCTGCCCTTAGAATATTGATCGCACCCACTAAATCGGCGTTTTCCTTTAAACCACATGCCACACACTCGAACCGGGATTGAGTCCGCCGGTTGTCCTTCGACACATGACCGCACCACGGGCAGGTACGACTCGTGTTCTGCGGCGGTACAGGAATCATCAATCCGCCGGACCACTGGAGCTTGTAGGCCAGTTGGCGGCGGAACTCGAACCAGCCTTGATCGAGGATGGATTTGTTCAGACCGGACTTGGCCCGAACATGAGTGCCCGGTTGTTCGGTTGATCCAGCCGCTGACTTGGACAGGTTCCTCACCTTCAAGTCCTCGATACACACTATCGCGTGGTTTTTGCTGATCGTGGTCGTGGTCTTGTGCAGCTCGTCTCGTCGGCCATTGCGGATCCGGGCATGGAGACGCTGAACACGGCCTTTCGCCTTCTTCCAGTTGTTGCTGGACGTGGTTTTGCGGCTCATCGCCTGCTGCGCTTTGCGCAAGGCAGTCTCATGCCGCTTGAAACTGTTGAGCGGTGCGTAGAACGTACCATCGGAGAGCGTAGCAAAGCGAGTAATCCCCAGGTCGATGCCGACAGCCCCGCCCTGTGGCAGGGGCGGCTCGACGCAGCGCTCGGTCTGGATCGATACGAACCACTTCTCACAGAGTTGGCACACGGTGACCTGCTTCACCTCCCCCAGGACCTTGCGGCTGTTTCGGTAGCGCAACCAACCGAGCTTGGGTAGAAAAAGGCGGCCGTTGGCTTGATCGAGCTTGATCTGTTTCGGGTCGGGATAGCGGAAGCTTTCGGATCGGCCTTTCTTCTTGAAGCGTGGAAGCCGACACCGCTTGGCAAAGAAGTGGGCATAAGCCTGCTCGAGATCCTTGAGCGCTTGTTGCAGAGGGTGCGCGGGCGCATCGGCCAGCCATGCCGTCTCCGGAGCGTGGCGCCACGCCGTGAGCAACTGACACAGACCGGCGTAGCCGAGCCGCTTCTCGCCTTGCTTGTGGCATTCCTTCTGCAAAGCCAAGGCACGATTGAACACGAAACGGCGTGAGCCCGCGAAGCGGCGCATGCGTTGTTTCTGCTGACCACTGGGCCGCGTCTCGAACTTGAAGGTTTGCAGGCGTTTCAGGAGAACATTATAATTTGGTCTATGACAGATTACAAGGATATAAGACACGGAAGATATTGTATTTTCAAGATTCATATACACTTGGTATTTGTGGCAAAGTATCGCCGCCAGGTGTTCGACGGCGATGCCATCAAGCGACTTCGTACGATCTTTACCAAGGTCTGTGCCGACTTCGAGGCCACCCTGATCGATATGGACGGCGGAGATGATCATGTTCACCTGTTGGTGGAATATCCGCCTAAGGTAGCCGTTTCGAGTCTGGTGAACAGCCTGAAAGGCGTGTCCAGTCGCCTGCTGCGCAGAGAGCGACCCGACATCGAGAAACGCTACTGGAAGGGCGTGCTCTGGTCGCCGTCCTACTTTGCCTCATCCTGCGGCGGTGCACCGATCTCCATCGTGCGCCAGTACATCGAACAGCAGCAGACACCTCTCTGAACGGCCAACCCAAAGGACGGCTGCGCCGTCCGCGCTATCCCTCCCCGGACTGAAGGCCAAGGCTTGTCGCGCACCAGGTCAATCCCGCAAACCCTCAAAGCTCTCCTGGTTGCGATTTCCGCTTTCCAGGAAAGTCGTGGTGGTGGATTCACGCCATGGGCTCACCTGTAAATTTTTTCAAACATCCAAACTTTCAAAAGTTTATATACTCAAACACTCGGACTTTTGGTATAATCGCAGGCAGTGATCATCACCGTTGCCAGCTTCAAGGGTGGGGTAGGGAAGACCACGACCGCCGTACACCTCGCCGCCTACCTGCAAAAGAGGGCTCCGGCACTACTGGTTGACGGGGATGCCAACCGCAGCGCAACTGTCTGGGGTAAACGAGGAGGGCTGCCT
Source organism: Dehalococcoidia bacterium (assembly GCA_965197545.1). Classification (GTDB taxonomy): domain Bacteria; phylum Chloroflexota; class Dehalococcoidia; order Lucifugimonadales; family UBA3495; genus CATOSP01. The sequence goes on along the minus strand of CBDANJ010000005.1, from coordinate 32,091 downwards.
TTCAAGGTCGTCGATGAACGCCAAGCCGCCCGCTACGCGCGCGAGTACGAGCACATCATTATCGACACCGAGGCGCGTCCCGAAGAGGAGGATCTCAAGGCCCTTGCAGACGGCTGCGATTTACTCGTCATTCCCACGACGCCGGACGTGCTGGCCTTGGACGCGCTCATGCTCACCGTTAAGGTCCTGCAGGACATCGGAGCCAACAGTTACCGGGTTCTGCTCGCCATCATTCCGCCGCGGCCGAGCCGCGACGGAGAGGAAGCCAGGAGCCTCTTGCAGCAGGGGGCAGTACCTCTTTTTGAAGTCGGTATCCGTCGGCTCGTTGCTTTTCAAAAGGCCGCTCTAGCAGGCGTTCCGGTCTTCGCTGTCCGGGATCCCCGAGCACAACTGGCTTGGACGGATTACGAGAAGCTGGGGAAGGAGATACTATCGTGAGCAAGTTCCAGAGGGTCATTGACGCTGCGAAGAACAGGGAAGACACAGCGGTCAAGCCTGCACCTTTGGTGGTGTCAACCAAACGGCGGCGGAGGGGAAGACCACCTGGCAAGCGCAACGATCCAGACTTCGAGCAGGTCACTGCCTACATTCGCAGGCACACCCACCAGGGCGTCAAAATTGCGCTGCTGCAAGAGGGCAAAGGCCAGGAGTTCAGTGAACTCGTCGAGGACTTACTTGCCAAGTGGCTTAAGGCGCGTAGTTGACAACCCCGATACTCAGATGCTTAGTCGCGGTCGAGCGCCTTCAACCCTCAAACTCTCCTCGTTGAACCTCGATCTCTATCTCTGGGCCACCTGCCGGACCTTTGCGCTCAAGCGGCCGCTACGGCTCTCCTGGCCGCACTGTCCTAGAGCACACTCCCAAAAGGAAATCCCTCCTGAGCTGCCCCGCCCGGTGGAGCAGACATTTGTTGCGGAAAACACTTCAATTTTCAGGGAAATCAGGGTAAAGTTTATTTCTGGTCGCAGTGGGCCGGGGAATCAACGCCCTTTCGGTAAAATTCCGATATCGTTGGTCCGATCTGCCGTCTTCCTCAATTCCCACTGCGGCCGCCCATGGGTTCAGCCAGGACCAGCCGTAGATCCTTCCATTCCAATCCTCCGGGGTCCGCACCCGCACCCCATTGGACTCTTAGGGGTCAGAATTTCGGTGATGCAGATTACCTCCTGGCCGTTCCAGGATTTCATGGGGAGTTCCAGGGTGAGCGCTTCCGGGGATATCAGGCTCCAGCCGCTCTGTAACCATGGGGCCATAACCCGCCCGAGAATTCCTCAGGATCGACGAACGGCACTCAAAGACACCTCACGGCATCTCTCAAGCTACTCTGCCACGACTTCGAGTAAGGCGATATAATAGGCGGATGTTCCGCTACAAAAACCAAGCTGGCATTTTCTGGGGTCTGCTTTCTTTGTGCATCGCCCTGTCCGTTTTCCTCTCGCAGCCGCCGCTTCTGGCTCAGGGATTTGTCGCCGTCGTCAGCAATCCGACAGAGGTGGCGAAGACGAATCGATCGGCGCTCTCTGGAACCCTTCTTTTTGCCGTGTCCGCCGGCTCTGCGGGACCGGGTGAAATCGTGATCGATTACGGCATCCCCATTGAGGATACCGGGGTCGTTTCCGACAGTGCCAGAGTGTCCATCGAGCCAACCGACCTGGCCTCGGGAATCCTCACGGTCCGGATTCGCGAGGAGATCAATAACGGCGAAGTCCTGACTCTGAGCGGGGTTCGCCTCGATGTGGCCGCGACGGATGCTGAGCGAGTTGTGGCGAACCTGAGCGTTGTGCCTAGGTCGGACTTCTTCATCCTCGAGCGCTATCGTTCTGTCGAGGTCATCTCAAAGGTTCTACCTGGCCTGGAAGTTGATTTGGAGTCGAATGTGGTCTTCATCCTTCCGGAGAGGTCTTTTCGGCCGACGGACCTGACATTGACCCTCAAGGAGGGTTTTGCTTCAGCCTTCTCGGGGAACACCGGGCAATTCAATCAAAACGCCCCCACCCGCGTGCAGATCCGAATCACCGGTCTGCCTGAAGGGGTTTCGGTCACCTTTCCCGATTCGGTGCCCTCAACCGTATCGAGAGCAACCCTCACCGTGGCGGAAGGGTCTGAAACCAAACTGCCGACCGGGGACGACGATCGGACGATCACGTATGAGTTTACGCCGCAGGTGGCCAGCAATCAGCGAGTGGAGGCGTTCCAACTCGACTACACGGTCGAAATGGACACTCCGGAAGATGAATCCACGGACGACTCGCAGCCGCCGGAAGGGCTGCCGGTGGTGGCACAACCCGCGGCCGTATTCCTGCAGGCCACGCTGGCTCCGGAAGAGGATGAGCAGTGTGGCGGAAATCCTTGCATTCCTCGGTATCAGACGAAGTTTGTTCCTCCCGAGGAGGAACTCCCTTTACCGGAATTTGAGACCTATTTCCCGATCAGTTTCCGTCTCGGGCCGCTCCGGCTCCAGTTCACGAATCGAAGCAGCCTGGATCTAAACGTCCGCCTGGAGGCGTTGGGCCCGGAGGGCCGTCTGGTCTTGGGGCCGGATATCGTGAATCCGGCTTCCTTGCCGGTCGGTCAGGGGGAGCAGGTCTCGGTGGCGATTGAAGAGGTTTTGGGGTCCGGGATTCTGGAGGTCGAGGCCGGAACGATCGCAGCACGCACCCGGCGAGCCGAAATCGGAGCAATCTTCCTGCTGGGGGACGATCAAACCCGGGGCGGCGGCGGGGCGGCGAGTCAACCTCCGCGCACCCGGTTCCTGCTTCCGAACATCTCCCGGGAGGGAGAGGAGCCGTTCACGGTCGTGCACTTGTTCAATCCATCGGAAAAAGCCGACACCGAGATCCGGGCATCCCTCTATGACGGCAACGGGGAGAGGGTGTCCTCGACCGACCGAGCTCTGGGTCCGCGGGGGACGATCTCAGAGAGTGTTGGGACCTTCTTTGCCGTCGAGCTGTCGGACTTTCAGGGGGGGTACATCCGGGGCGAGGCCACCGGAGAGGGAGTGGTGGCGCATGAGACGTTTGGAAACGAAAAGACGATCAATTACCTACCAGCCCAGACGACTTCTCTGCGGCCATCCTATGGAATCGCCCACATCGGGCTCGGGGCCGGTCTGGAGACAGAGCTCAACCTCATCAACAGCGACGGGTTCAAGGACGCGGAGCTTCGCATTTTGGTCCTTGACGATTTCGGCCAAGCCATCCTCGTCTCGCCGGATTTTATTTTGGCACCCCGCGAGCAGAGGGTTGTCGACTTTTCAGTTCTGTTCGGCTTGTCCACGGCCGAGTTGCTCACGGGCTCCCTTGAGATCGAGCTCCTGAATGCTTTTCTCGGCCCTTACCTGGTCCCCCGCAGCATCAACGGGTCGGTTCGGTTCAAGAGCTTGGATGGCCGGTACTCGGCCACGATTCCGCTTTTCCGTGGGGCGGATAAGGACGCCCTTTACACCCATGTGGTACAGGATCAGGGCTTCTTTACCGGATTGGCCATCAAAAACCGGGGGAGAATGCCGGTTGACGGGACCGTGGAAGCGTTCGATGCGTCGGGCCAGGTGGTCGGGGCCGCCGACTTTCAGCTCGATCCAGGCGCCCGCTTGGCCAAACTCCTTTTTGAATTGATCCCAGAGACGTCCGGCCAACGGGGGGGAGGCTTCCGGGTGTTCTCCCAGGACGGAGCGGTGGAGAGCTTCGCTCTGTTCGGCGATCTGACCGGAGAGTGGATCGCATCGATTCCCCGGGAAGACTAAGCGGATCGGCCGACGCGAGGGCCCGTATCGTCGACGCACCACGAGCGGGGACCTCCAAGCCCTCCTATCGACTCGCGCATATGGACGGCGCGGTGTAGTCCAGCTCCAACAGACGGAAATAGTTCTCCCCCAAGGCGATGTTGGGTACCTTTGTTTAATTGCACCCGATGTTCCGGAAAGCGGTGTCGTTCAGATCGCGAAGGATCCCGCTCGTGATCCAGAGCTTCGTTCGGTACACGTCGATGTCCTTGTCCCTCGATGCCAAAAAGTCCGTCCCAGGCAGTACCCGTTCCGAGTAGTCATTCAGGAACGCAACGTAGAACCTCTTCTTGCTCGGGCCCGAGAAGTAGAGATCGTCAATCCCTCGCCAGGAGATATCCAGCATCAGATTGGGGTAGCGGTCCAACAGCGCCGCCATCGTACTGGTGTGCTGGAGGGCATCCAGACAATCGTGTCCTCGGGATACAAGCGGAGCACCTCCATAAACGGCGAGCACTCCTCCAGGGCGGCGGAGACCGGCTCCCGCCCATTGTCGAACAAGGCCTGCTTCACCAGATTGACCTCGCCCATCCACTTGAAGGCGCCCGGGTACTCCTTCTCCAACAGCTGCATCCCAGGAAGAATCGACTCGGGTTGCGACAAGTCCGGGAAGGTCATCGCAAGCGTCAAATGGACATCCATTGAGGTGTTTGTGCTGTAGTTGGCGGCATTGACGAAATCGTTTTTGAACGTCGGCGTCACGGGCGTTTCGGGGCAATCCAAGTAGTACGTGCAGGAGGACTCCGGTGGCAGCGCCTGACCGATGCCATAGATGTTGGCAAACAGAACGCTGGCCTCCTTCAGGTAGGAAACGGTCTCCTCGAACAGAATCGCGACACCTCCAAACGGCCGGAAGTGCACGTGGGTATCCACGACCGCGGTCTGGGGTTGGTCCGAGCGGTCGTAGCACGGCGGATCATCCTCCTGAAACATCTCCAAGGTCGGCTTGGAGACACAACCGGCGAGCCCAAAGGCTCCGAAGAGAACCAGCAGGGGAAACCCGTCACCTCGCAAGGGGTTGCTCGGTGAGAATCGTTCGACCAAAAAGCCCATTGTTCTTTAGGGAAACTGTCGCAGGATCGGAACCGTGAGCTCCGACCGACCGGCTACGGGCTGATCCAAAAGCAGCCGCAGGATCCCCCCGCTCCAGTCCTGAGGCGCACGGTCTGCGTCCCATGTGACCTTCAGGGCCGCACTGCCATCTGGAACGATGTGGCCGCTCGCCGATGAAGACCACTTCGCTACAAGAAAGTCCACCGGCGACACAATTTCAGCAATGCGGACTTCTTGGTGGGTGTGATTTTGAACCCGAATTTCATAGGAAATTCCCGGGACGAGAACCAAGCGTCCTGGAGCGAGGCTCAGAGGCGGTGTGATCGATCCCAGAACCGAAACCATTTGTTCCTGACGAACCGTGCCGTGGCTCAATTCCAGAGTGAGCTCCCCCTGAACCTCGCCCTCTAGATTCTCCGTAAACACACCCAGAAGCCACGTCCCTTCGTCCTCTGGACCGGCAATAAAATCGCTCCGATCAAGAGCCACCCAGCGTGGGGACTGGATCACTCGTACCCGGATCCCAAGCTCGCCTTCGTTTTTGTAGGTGAGCTCCTGCCAGATCGTTTCTCCCTGGAGAACCGCACCGAAATGGATCCGCTTTGGCCCAATCTGGAGTCGCTTGAACTGCTTGAGGGTCTCCGCCTGATCGCGCCCAGACGTTGTCCGGATCCGGCTCTTCCCCCCAAAGACGGCTGCCGGGTTCGATCCTTCAACCAGGATTCGCCAGTCTTGGTCCCGGAAGACCCATCGTTGCCGAACCGGCCAACTCAACGCCGCCTCGAACCCCGGAGGGCTGACCATGGCCGTTGTCGTGACGAGAACCTCGTCCGATCCATTCTTCAAATCCAGATTCGTTACCCGGTAGGATCGAACTAGAGGCCACTTCCAGTTCAGAAAGTGGTCTTGTCCTTCCGCGACATAGCGCAAGGCTTGAAACTTTTTCCCCTGGACCACCAGCGACCAAAACTCCAGCACCTCCTGCTGAAGCTGGTTTAAATCCGGAACGGTCTCGAGGTCTTGTGGAATTGTTTCAGCAGGCTTGGCCCAGGCGGGGGGATTGCACAGAAGCATAACCCCGATGAGGGAAAGGGCGGCGAGCCCGGAAGATGAAGCTTCGATGCAAACAAGTGACATCGCCTTTCTAAATGAGCGGGCTTCTCGTTGGGTATGGTTACAAACCCGTATCACCTATGCCCCCCCCGGGGGGGGAGAACCAGGCGATACGAAACGGAATCGAAGGACTGTAACGGCTCTTCCGTATGCCGAAAGGGTGGATATGGGAAGGAGATTATGTCCAACCCAAACCCTCAATCGGGTCTAGCTCCACCTAGGGGTCTAAGAAAGCAAACGGCCCCCGGTAAAAGGGGGCCGTTTGCTTGGTCGATCGGATCACTAGGCAGTTGGCCAGATCTACTCGCCGGTATCAGAACTGATCACGACCGCAGAATAGGCTTGGTTGACCCCCATCCAATCGGTTACCCAGCCCACGCCGGTGCAGTTCGTGTAATCAGCCAGGATATGGACGTGGCCTCGGAAACTGTCTCCCCAGCCGGTGGAGCTAAGAATCTGACTTATCAAGACCTGATAGGTGCCTCCTGGGGCGAGAGTTCCATCAGCCTCCAGCCCGTCTCCTGGAGAGCCCATTCCAGTTTCATACATCACAGGGTCGGCCCCCATCGGGTAGAAGGTGAACGTCAGACCGCCGGACGCCATTTCGTCCTCATACGCCGGGTTGGTGACGGAGATTGCCGTATCCCACATACCCATCATGGGTGTCGCGGGTCTGACAGTCACGACCGGAAAGAGAATCTCGCACTGGGCCGGACGGATATTGAAAACAGTCACGTAATCCGTGAACGCATCCTCAAAGTTATTAACCAGACCGGTTGGATCTGTGAAGGTGGCTTTCGCCATGACGCTGGACCGGGCCAGCGGGAAGGATATCTCTGCGTTCTCGTCGGCCGGATTGGCTGTCAACGTCAGCTCTAGCGTGACGCTGGCAGGAGTCGGCCTATCGTTCGTACCGTCGTTGCCACCCAGCGTTACCGTGGCGGATCCATCTTTCACTGCGCTCACTGTAGCGTAGGGAGTCGTGTCGTCGACCACAACCGGAGGATCTGCGTCCTCATTTGCTACAAGATTACTAGTCACCATGGCTGTCAGCGTGGCTCCCTCCGGGATGCCGGAGGAATCGACTGTCACCATGTTGCCCGTCATGAAGGCACCCTTGAAGGATTCCTTCAGGGTCAGAGAGGCCATCACTCCGCCAGCACCGGTGCCTCGGGTTCGAACGGTAACCGTCGTGACTTCGGCTTCCACGCCAACCTTGATGCCGCCGATCACCATGGCGGAGCTGGGACCGTCAATCCGTATAAAGTCGTCCGTTCCTGCAGTTACTTTAAGAGTCACGGTAACGGCTTCATCGGCGCCGCTGACGTCCAACTTCACGTTTTGGATGAGCAGATTTTGGCCAGCGCCGGTGGTGGGATTAATCATGATGGTCCCATTGCCGTCGTTATCTTCGTTCTCCGCCATCCCCGTCACTTCGGCACCAGTGTCGCCTGTTACCGTCACTTGGGTAGCCTCGACGGCTTGGGTTGCGGTGTCTATATCTGCCGCAAGGGGAACGGAAAAATGCAGCTCGATCATTGCACCGTCTGCCCGGAGAGCGGCTTCGGCAGAAGAATTGAGGAGGATGCTACCAGCCGCCTCGTTTTTACCCCCCTCCCGTGCGAAGTCCGCCGGGGTCGTAAACAGCTTGACCTCGGCGAAGTTCTGCGCTTGCGCCGCGCCCATCGATCCCAACAGGACCAGCAGGGCCATAGTGAATAGTGTTTTGGTTTTACTCATTTCGATAGAACTCCTTTCATTGTTCTGATCTGCCTTAAAAACTAAAGTAACCGTAAGAGATACTCTACTCCAACAAAAGTGTCAATCAATACTTTTTTCTCTTTCTGGCGGATTCCCCACGGCGGCTAAGGGCGTGCTGATCCTTTTTCTCCTCGAAATCCTCTATCACTCCGACGTTCCAGCTCGCGAAAACCCTTGCCCCTGACGGCTCCACAAGGCCCGAATGATCTGCCCCACCCTTCCAAGGTTGAAAAAGCCGCCCCTGGGGCGTCCTACGGTGACCCACAGTCCGAACCAGAAAGCCCTTATTGATATTCTAGAAACTCACCGGGGGGAGCGACCGGTTTCAAGATCTTGTCGGTTTTCTCCTTTTTCTTTCGTCGGTTTAAAATTCTCAGCGGCCTTACTCCTGTCTAGTGCTAAGGGGGGGCTTTTCTTGCTTTTGGAGGTCGTCGATCCCTGCCCGGAGCACGCGCCGCATTACTTCAGCCCGGCTGATCTCAAGACTGCCGGCCACGGCGTCCAGGTGGTTGAGCAACTCATCGTCGATGGTCAGGCCCAGCCGATGGGGAAACTCTCGCACCTTGGTCCATTTTCTAGGCTTACTCATTTTTAGGGCCATTAATGTATCACAGATGGCATGAGAAGCAAGTGAAAAAAAGAGAGCGCTTCCGACGTCGGGAGACCACCGACCACCAAGAACCGAGAGGCGCCAAAGTTTCTTTTGATGATTCGAGAAGTAAGGACGGCGATTCCTACAGCGCTCACTCAGGCTGAAGGAGCCGGCCAAGCGGTTGCACTGGTTCAGTTTAAACCTGGATGTTTACCACCAGTCTCGTCTTTGCGGATTTAGGTTGGTCTGGGTTTATCCTTTAGTGTCGATGGCGGACTAACGCCTAGTAAGGTGACAAGATGGGCCAGTCTCGCAATGTCTTTGCTGGGCAACCCTAAGGTAAGCGGGGAGAAAGAGAACCCCCTCCATCATTCTCTGTGCCTCCCGGGGACGCAACTCGACCCGGTCGGGAGGGGGTTCAACAACGTACAGACTTTCGTTGCCTCTGGTCACGTCCCAGCCCGATTCCCAAAAGTGCTGCAGGAGTTGGTTGGAACACCCTATGGCCACGGGAAAACCCAGTGACTGTGCTGTCCGGTCCGGGCGCCGGGTCTTGAAACCTCGAGAATTGCCTCTGCGAGTTCACAGGCGGTCCGGATTCTTTTCTCAACCCACCCGAAACGAGGGTTGGAGACGCGGCTTTCAAGAAGTCGCAAGGCAAGAGTGGTGCGCAGGGTTGACGGCGGATCGACCTCAACAGGTCGCCGCCAGTGAAGTTGCGCCCCTTCTTAATCAAGAAGGTAGTAAGAGCGACTAACCTGTGAATAAATCGACCCGGAACAGAACCCAGGACAGGACGACCACAGGCGAAGAGGAAGGCTATGACCCCTCTGACAAGGGAACTCCTTCTCAAAAAACTCCCAAATCAACCCCTTCCTGATAAAGGAAAAAGCAGGAGAAACCACGCGCCTGGAGCATCGGGAACCTGGTGTGCACATCGGGCCGCACAACGTTGCTAGAGCCGAGCGCAGAGCAGCCCGCGAGGGCGGTGGAGCCCCGCAATCAGGAGCTGGAAAGCGACCGCGAAGACGTCGGAGAGATAGGGGGGTTGCTTGAGCGCGACCGCTGTCGGAAGCGCTTCTGACGGCATTCTCGACAGCCAGCTCGAGTGCGACGCTTCCCGTCACAATGGAGTGCGCAGTCACCAACGCCAAAGTGTCCAAGCGGTCGGTCGATTTCGTTCTGCCGCTCGGAGCCACGGTCAACATGGATGGAACCGCCCTTTATGAGGCCGTAGCGTCTATCTTCATCGCCTAGGCCGTCGGTTTTGAGCTGGCCCTCTCGCAGCAGATCGTGGTGGCCGCGACGGCAACGATGGCAGCGATCGGGGCGGCGGGAATCCCGGAAGCTGGCCTGGTCACTATGGTCATTGTCCTCAATGCGGTGGGCCTGCCCGTGGAATATATCGGGTTGATCCTCTCGATCGATTGGCTGCTGGACCGTTTCCGGACCGCGGTCAACGTGTGTGGCGATGCGATCGGGGCCGCCGTGGTCGAAAAAGTTTTGCCGCGGACTGAACCGCCCGTGGATCCTCGGGGTTGTGTTGCAACTTTGGCCGGCGCCAGCTGGTAGCCTGAAGAGATCATGAAGAAGGCAATCCGACCGGCGATCTTCAAGTGGCGACAAACGGAGCCCGAGCTGATTCTTTGCGCCGTGCGCGGCGAGGTGTACGGCGGTCGTCGTCTTCCCTACCCCACCCCTGAAGCTGGCAACGGTGATGATCACTGCCTGCGATTATACCAAAAGTCCGAGTGTTTGAGTATATAAACTTTTGAAAGTTTGGATGTTTGAAAATTTGAGGGCAAGCCATGTGGGCATTCACGACAGGCTGAAGGTAGTGCGTGGCCTCTATCAGGGAAGCGCACCGGTTTCACCAAGAGGTCCTGGAGCGATCATCTGGCCAGAGTGAAAGACGGCGCGGTCGAGACCATCACTCAGAACGGCGAAGCCGCCCTCGTGGTAATGAGTCCGGAGACCTACGATTACATGGTCCACGAGCTGCAGCGCGGCCACATCTGGGACCAAGCCATCCACCGGATTAATAACGGCGAACAAAGAAAGGACGCTCGGCAAGCCATACGTGAACTGGCCGACAAGCTCGGCCTCGAACTGTGAGACCGACATAGATAGACGGTCTTGATCCGTCAGAGCAATCAAAGCAAACAGTGTTCACATGGTTTAACGAGGAAGGGAAGTTGTGCGTTGCGTTTCACGCAAAACACGACGAGTGGCTAAGGGAGCAGGCCATGACCTACTATTGTCGTTTCGCGGACAGTTTGTCCTAACTGTCCCGCTCTTGCCCCCTTCTCAGGGACGATCACTACAAAGCGTGCGAGCAAGACCGCAAGCCAGTACAGCTAAAATGGGATTGCGTTCAATTCTGTTATGTCTTACTATCTGTATGATCAGAATATCAGTGAAGTAGGTAAATGGAACTCGCCAAGATCACCGCACGCGGGCAGACGACGATCCCCAAGAGCATCCGTGAGGCGGCCAACCTGGGTGAGGGTGATGTGATCGCTTTCGAGATCGAGGGCGATCATCTGGTGGTACACAAGGTGACACCGGGGCAGGACGACTACCTGCAAGGCCTCTCCGAGGTTCTGAGCGAATGGATCTCGCCCGAAGACGAGGAAGCGTGGCGTGACCTTTGAGTCGCTCGATGTGGTCGTCGTCCCCTTTCCTTTCACGGATCGCCGGGCCACCAAGCGCCGCCCGGCCTTGATCGTCTCATCGGCAAACTTCAATGGGGCTCATGAACAATCGATCTTGGCTATGATCACCTCAGTCGGGAACGATTGGCCGAGCGACGTGGCGATCCAGGACTGGCGGGAAGCTGGCCTCAACGTTCCCTGCAAGGTCCGCTTCAAGCTCTTCACCCTTGATGACACTCTGATTGTCCGCAAGCTCGGAACGTTGTCGAAACGAGATTGCGAAGTGGTAAAAAAAGCACTGAGACACGTCCTGACAAACAACTAATGACTACACGTCCATGGTGCCGACATCGAGGGACAAGTGGCGATAGATGTGACCTTGGCCGGGCCGAGTCACAGGAAAGCGCAATGGGGCAACTGATCTTTCGGCTTCTGGATAGTCTCGTGCCAGCGGTCTTGGAGGCTGTAGAGCAAGGCGCGAAGAGCTTCCCTCCGTGTAATCTACGAGCGCGTACCCTTAAGGGCGCTTGGTGGGACGTAGCAGACGGATCACTGAGGGGCGACTGACACCGAGGTGCTTGGCGATTTCTCGCTTGCTCAGCCCATCCTTGCGAAGCTGCTTCATTTCCGGCACGAGCTTACCTGCGGTCATGGGCCGCCCATGCGGTTTCCCTTCCTTTCTTGCTTGCTTGCTTGATCCCCCGGACCTGCGCAAAGGTGTTGCGGGTCAAGTTAATATGGTCATTCGTCTAGTATCTTTTGCGGACTCCCACCGCGCCTGAGGCGAAACCCATCGCGGGTGACGATACCCCGGCACCCACACCTGCAATCAGTTTTAGGCCATTGATTGTAGATCTCCCATGCCTCGTCCTCGGTGGCCGTCGTGCCGAGCACTGCCCCACCGTGGAATGCCGTCGCTACCACGGCGTAGGAGTGGCCCTCCGGCCATTCAATCGTTAGGGGCTCGTCTGACGGTCCGAGCGCGGATGGATAGGGCATGATCAGCGCCCCCCGGATCGTTGTCGTCTCTGTCGTCTTCTTTCTCACGGGTCTATTTTACTATTCATCCGCCATCAGCGCGGACTACACCATCAGCGCGGCGTTGATGCATGAATCGGAACTGGCCCGCAACGAACCCGACTCACAGGTCCATCACCTACCAAGAGCGTACGACGATGGCCTACCGAGCTCGGCCATCCGGTTGAGGATGTGACACCCGATCGCGGCTTCTGTGCGTTGCGCCTTGCTGTGCCTCGCCTTCAGGCCGCCTCCGAACACGGACTTGTATCGGAAGAAGCTGTTCTCAACGCGCGCCTGCTGTCGGTAGCCCGACTCCTTCCGCCACTCCCGTCGCCCGACCTTGCGAATCCTCTGAAGAGACGCTTCACGCTGCGCCCAGGGGCCGCCGGTGGGCCCCGCCGACAGCGCGCAGAGCGACGAGGGGGGATCAAAATCAAGACGTTCTCTGTACCGGCCGCGATGGCCCGATCGTAGACCGATCTGTGGTCGTAGGCCCCGTCCGCCGTGAAACGCCGGATGGGAACTTCGAGCGGGGCGAGAAGATCAGGGAGTGTGGAGGCGTCGTCCCGGCTGCTCGCTGTGAGTTCGGCCGCCACAATGAACCCCTCCGCATCCACTCCGATGTGCAGCTTCCGCCAATCCCGGCGTTTCTTTGATGTCTTGTGCTTGTGCGCGTTCCATTCGCCGCAACCCAGAATCTTGAGCCCTGTGGAATCAACGATCAGGTCGATCGGGCCGTCGTGGGCTCGGGTCAGGGGCGGCACCACAACAATTGGGTTCCGGCGCGAGAGGGTGGTGTGGGCCCGGGGCCTTGACGCTGCGGCTCATCAAGCTGAGCAGCGAGTCCAGAACCCCTCCGTCTGGCGAAGCGGTAGGCCGAAGACGACCCGCAGCGTCAACGCGGTCCGGATCGCGAGGTTCGAGTATCGACGCTGCCCTCCGCGGAGACCGTTCTTCGGTAGTATCCACGCGGCAATCGCATCCTCGCTCAGCCAGATCGTGACATCCCCGCGGTTCCTGAAGCCACGCTCGTACTCCCTCCAGTTCCGGATTCTGTACTTCGTCTTGTACTGGCGGTTGATTCGGCTCGACTTCCCTGCGGCCATGACGTTGCCTCCTTGATCTCCATGATGGACCGGAACCCTCCGCCGATGCTAGCGTGCCCGCTTACGCCGATTCATGCACCAATGCCAGTTTACTCTCAAAAAGGGGTGAGCCTCTCGCCGGTTGGGGTTGGTTTGGGTCCGTTTGGGGTTCTGTTTGGTTTATTCACAACAGTCGTCGTTCCTACTACTTGTTCTTTAACTACTTGTCTTACTACTTGTCTTACTACTTGAGTGTGTACCTGTTTATTCCTGGAAAACTCCCGGGATTCACACAAGCCTGTGGGAAATGCGTGATTTTGCGGATTCTGACGATTTAGGAGCGGGGGCATACCCCAGAGTCCAACTCAGCGCAATGAGGCCGATGACGGGCCGGGAATGGGGGAATTAGCTTGTTAGCTGGCCTGAATTGAGAGGCGCGATGGCCGGTGTCGAAGGCGAGAGGATCAGCACCCCCTTGGCCGTTGCGTAGTTCAGCTTCGGCCAGGCGATTTTGATCTTACTGATCATCATCAAAGAGACACCGTTTGGATCATATGGGCAGTAGAAGCCTCGACCGATTACTCCGTTTTCCGGTTCATTCCTAACACCGCTGCATTTATCAGAGCAGATTGATATGTCCGAGTAAATCTTTATGAGTTTCGAGGATACTGGCATAGCGCCCCCCCACCAAGACCACAGAGGACGCGTTGGCGCGCTCTCTGGAAAGACCAGAAAAACCGAAGCCCTCAGATGCTTCCATCTACAGCACGATAAGTGTGGTGGTCTCAACCCATCGACGCAACACTTTGCCTTGAAAGGAGGAGGTGGAGTGTATGCGGATGAAGCAAAGAGCTCGTCGCGGTTACACGCTGGCGGAACTGGAGGAGGTGTGGGACCGGTGGAAACGAGGGGAGTCGCTAAAGTCGATTGGACGAGTGTTTGGTAAGCAGCCATCGTCTGTTTACCGTCAGCTTGCTTTGTACGGAGGCATCCGTCCTCGGCCACCACGCCGTTCATGTTTGGCACTGACGTTGTCGGAGCGCGAAGAGATCTCTCGAGGCATTGCGGCACATCAATCGATACGATCCATCGCCGGGTTGATGGGTCGCTCACCATCGACGGTGAGCCGGGAGATTCGCCGGAATGGCGGCGATGATGACTATCGAGCAGCGGAGGCCGATGAGCGAGCCTGGGAGAGGGCCCGCCGTCCGAAGCGGTGTCAGCTGGTCAAGCATCCACCACTACGACGGGTAGTGGCCAGAAAGCTCAGCATAAACTGGTCGCCTGAGCAGATCGCCAGCTGGCTGAAACGAGCCTATCCGAAGGATCCGTCCTATCACGTGTCTCACGAGACCATCTACCGCAGCCTGTTTGTTCAAGCCCGTGGTGCGCTGAAGGCAGAGCTGATGCAGCATCTACGGTCAAAGCGGACGATTCGTCGATCCCGGCATGCAAGTCTGAGAGGCCATGGACGAGGACAGATCACCGGCATCGTATCGATCCGTGAGCGCCCGGCCTCGGTCGAAGATCGTGCCGTGCCCGGTCATTGGGAAGGCGATCTGCTGTCCGGATCGAAGAACAGCCACATTGCGACTCTGGTCGAACGTCATACGCGCTACGTGATGCTTACGAAAGTATCCAGCAAGAAAACGGAGACGGTCGTGTCGGCGCTCATCAAGCACGCGAAGAAGCTGCCGACGGAGCTGTACAAATCTCTGACTTGGGATCGAGGCCTGGAGCTTGCCGAGCATCGACGGTTCACGTTGGCGGCCGACATTGATGTATACTTCTGCGATCCTCAGAGTCCATGGCAGCGCGGTTCGAATGAGAACACCAACGGTCTACTCCGACAGTACTTCCCCAAGGGAACGGACTTGTCGATGCACTCTCAGGCGCATCTGAACAAGGTGGCACGTCAGCTGAACGAACGGCCCCGTCAGACGCTGGAGTTTGAAACTCCGGCAGAACGATTTAACGCTTGTGTTGCATCGACCGGTTGAGCTGGCAAGCTTTATCTGTCTATCTCCAAGGTCTGAATCTTTGCATAGTCTGTCGAGTGCTCGCGCTCAGCGTCCCACATGTCAACCGCCTTCTGCATGTTGACCCAGAGCGTCGGACCGTTGCCAAAGAGCTTCCCGATCCGGTGCGCCATGTCGGTGCTCATCGGTCTTAGTCCTTGGCAAATCTCGTTAATGGTCCTGCGCCCGACACCGACAAGATCCGCCACCTGCCCCTGATTGAGTTCCCGAGCCTCGATCTCGCTCCGTAGCAACCTGCCTGGATGCGTCGGGCGCCTCTCCAGATTTCTAGCCATGTCCAGCCCTCCGTTCTAGCGATAATCTTCCAGGTCTACCTCGACGGCGTCTCCCGCCTCGAATCTGAAGGTAATCCTCCAGTTCTTCGTCACGGTCATTCCCCACTCACCCTTTCGGTTGCCCTTCAGCGGGGGGGGGTGCCGAGCGTCAGGAGGCTCAAGTCTTCCGCCTTCTCTGCTGCGGCCAATGCGTCCAGAAGAAGTTCAACCCTGGCCCTCCATTGAGGGTTGATCCTCCGGTAGTTTCCATCTTCAAACGCCCTCCTAAGGACCTTAGAAGCGAACCCCTTGATCATAAAAGGAAGTGTAACATTTAATGTTACACTATAGCCGCCATCACCGGCTACGGCAGTCCGAGGATTATTTCGACATGTTCGACATGGAAGGCCTTTAGGCTATTCACCTGTCCTGGAACGAAATGCGTGCCCGTGCTGCGGGCTTATGTCGATGAGTGGAAGCGAGCCCCGGCGGACCCTTGACGGCGAGGACCGATCTGGCAGAATCGAAGGCGAGGGGAAAGGGGACCATTGGGCGAGCCATGATCGAGCACTTGCGCGGGCGAGAGAGAGCGCTGGAACCGCTTGGCTGGACGGGACGGGAGGCGGAATGGATCGCGCTTGTCTGTCTCCATAGCGGGGTTTTTATCCGGCCTCAATTTTGTCACTACTTCAACACGGATCGAAAACAGGCTCTCCGGGTTGTCAGGGCATTGGTGGCGCGGCGGGCGGGCATCGAAGGGGATTCGATGATGTTTCCCGGTGGCGCTCGATTGTGCCGGATTTCGAACATGGCGATCTACCGGGCGCTCGGTGTCGAGAATACCCGGCATCGGCGGAAGGCCCGGAACTCTGTTCTGATGCGGCGGCTCCTGTCGCTTGATTTTGTCCTGGAACATCCGGGGTTGAACTGGCTTCCCACCGAGGCGGAGAAGGTCGATTTTTTTGAAGGGCTCGGCATTTCTTCCCGCTTGGTTCCCCGCCGGATTTACTACGGATACGATGGCGCGAAGAATCGCTACTTTGCGCTCAAGCTGCCTGTTGCCGGTGGCGCTCAAACTGTCACCGTCGCTTATGTCGATCCGGGCCGGGAGAGCACCGGCGAACTCAACTCATGGGGAGCGGCGCATGGACCGCTTTGGGATGCGATCCGCGCCAAGGGGCGGCGGGTGGAAGTGATCGCCATCGGCGCGGAACTGGATGCGGTTTTGCGGGCGGATCGGATGCTACAGCTTTGGGCGGCGGCGGAGCCGGGAAAGGTGATCGAAGGGGTGACGGTGAAGCAGGAGATTAACGCGATTAGAGAGGCACTTCACAGCGACGACGAGGAATTTATGAGCCAGTACGGAGGGATGCAAGGCGCGGTGGAGCGGTACAAGGAACTCATGACACTTCCCGAAGCGGAGCTTACGAAAGGGGTCTCGATTGACGGCTATTCGACGTTTCGGGCAACCCGGTTTTCGGAGCCGGTTTGAGGGGCCAAATCCGGGGGGTTTTTCATGCCCCAAAGGACCGCTTATTTTTTGCCCCAGGGACAAAGGGGGGGGTGGGGCATAAAAAAGCGTGGGGGCGGGACAACCCAACTTTCCTTGAACTCTTTTGTTTTCTGTGGTTTGTCCCTACTAATCGGCTTCCCGCGTGCTGATACAGAAAAATTCGGGGAGACGATAGCGACCCCCCCCGAAACGGGGGTTCCTACTGGCCCCGTGTAGCTGCCCTGTGGGACAGGCCCTTACACCGGCCCCAGGGGGTCGCTATCGCCGGTATTTATCCCTGCGGGAAGGCTCGGAAAAGACGCCTCACGGCGGCGCAGATCAAGCGGAGAATGGGCCTATGGAATTGCGGAAGAACTATCGGACACTGACCACGGCCTTGAGCCGGTTTTGGCGCCGGGAGGCCGGGCCGATGAACTGGAAAAACCCCGTCCGCGTGACGGCCTATATCGGCTGGGAAATCTTCAACGGCGCGGCCTTTTTGGTGGGTGAATGGGTCCGGTACGGCGTCCGCGCCGGTCAGATTTTCCTGGCAATTCCCCCCACCGTGATCCTCTTTTTCGGGGGGGCTTGGTTCGCCGTTTGGAGCTTTGTCCGGCGTCCTTTTCCGGCGCTTGAGACGGTCCCTTTGCTCGATCTTTTGGAGTATCACAACCCGAATTTTTATAGCGCCGTTGTGGTTTGGTACTACCTTTCTCCGCTGGTGGCGGTGATGCTGGCCGGATCTATTGCCCTCTCCGTTTGGAAGGTTTGGATTGAGGCGCGAAAGCGCGATTTAATTCCCTTTGGGGCGCTCCCCGCTTGGCCGCTTTCCCCGGATCAGCCCGGCCCGGAAATCGTCATCGGTGAAGTGCATCATCCGGTCGAAGCCAGGGAGATTTTCAACCCCGAATGGCTGACCATCCCGGAGCGCGGACTGTACACCGGCATTGCCATTTTCGGAGCGGTGGGGAGCGGCAAAACTTCGGCCTGCATGCACCCCTTCGCCAAGCAACTACTCGGCTGGCAAGCGGACGATCCGGAGAAGCGGGCGGCGGCGCTCATGCTCGAAGTGAAGGGAGATTTTTGCCATGACATTCGCTCGATCCTGGACGACGCGGGCCGGGGAGCCGACTACCTGGAGCTTGGAATGGGCGGCCTCTGGAAATGGAACCCGCTCTCGGCTTGGTGGCTCGATTCATACTCGCTGGCCTACACCGTTTCCAGCCTTTTGAATCAGCTTTTCGGAAAGGGCAAGGAACCGTTCTGGCAGCAAGCCTATACCAATCTGGTGCGCTGGATCATCGAGCTTCACCGGGTGCTACCGGAGCAGTGGGTGACATTGCAGCAGGTCTATCAATGCGCGATTGACCCGGATCTTTTCACGGCCAAAATCAAACAGGCCGAGGCGTGGAGCGCAGAGCTAAACACCGGGGAGGTTTTTATTCCGTTCCAGAAGTGGGACGAGAAAATGGTGGAGGTTGGAGAGTGGCAATGGGTGGCGGTGCGGGGAGAAAGCGGGAAGGAAATGCGGGCCGAATGGAGCCTGGAATTGGAGCAGAAACTAAAGAAATTGGAGATCCAACCCCGTATTGTTTGGGAGCCCGGAGCCGGTGACGATGTGCGAGAGCGGGTGGCCGCTGTGAAGCGGTGGTTTGAGAACGACTGGCAAAAGCTGGACAACAAAATCAAATCCTCGA
Organism: Dehalococcoidia bacterium; assembly: GCA_965197545.1. Lineage (GTDB taxonomy): Bacteria > Chloroflexota > Dehalococcoidia > Lucifugimonadales > UBA3495 > CATOSP01. Next base: position 13,550 of record CBDANJ010000005.1, on the reverse strand, counting down.
TTGTCGAGGGCGTTTCGGTCTTCCTCTCGATGTTCGATATGCCGGACGTGGCGGCGGTGTTTTGCCCGCCCGCGCCGGAAGTGTCCGACGATCCCAAGCGCATCGGCCCGAAGGCCAGGGCCGCGATGCTGGCCGAGAAGAAGGCCAAAGCGAAGACCCAGGCCCAGGGCCAGGGGGAGGACAGCGGCGACGGCAAGCCCCAGGAATCCCGGCAATGGCCCGCAGATACCATTGCTTCCAGGCCGCGCTACTTACCGCCGCTCTATGAATTGATCGAGGGCGGCAAGGTGCTGGCCTTGAATATGCCAGCCGGGAGCAACCCGGCGCTGGCCCGCGCCATCGGCGTGATGCTCAAAAACGCATGGCTTCAAGCCCTGCTTATGCGCCCGGCGCAGATGAAAGAATCCCCCACGGACTACTTTCGGCCAGCCGTCTTTATCTGTGATGAATATCAAGCGTTCGCGTCGGTAGGTGAGGACGATCCGACCGGCGATGAGAAATCCTTTGCCTTAACGCGGCAATGCCGGTGCATCCCGATTGTTGCGACCCAATCCATATCCTCATTGCGGGCCGTGCTGGGCAGTTCGGAGGCGTGGCGGGCGCTCTTGCAGACACTCCGCACCCGGATCTTTCTATCCTTGAGCGACGACGCATCCGCCAAGATCGCATCGGAATTGTGCGGGCAGGTTGCCAAGATCAAAGGATCGTACACGATCAGCGAGACCTCGAAGCGGGCGGGCGTGTCCCCGCTATCGGGCCGAGCCGGTGGATCGGGCGGAAGCATCGGCGCAACCAAGTCTTTCCAGGAGCGCCGGGAGGCCGTCTTTCACCCGCGAGACTTCACCTTGCTTGGAAACTGTCAAGCCATTTGCTTGCCCTATGACGGAGCGCAATCGCTGGAACCCCGGAGGGTTTATCTCAAACCTCATTACCTTCCCCTGGATCATTCTTATTGGAGAGCAAAGGAGGCCGGAGAGATATGAGCAACGCGGCAAGCGGACTGGAACACCTGAAACCATTTCTACCGGGATTGGAAAGCGCCTTGGAAGATGCCGAAGTCAGCGAGATCATGATTAACGGTCCAGGCAATGTCTGGGTCGAGCGGGCCGGGCGGTTGACGGCGCACGGCCTTTGGGCCTGGACCCGGCAAGCTCGCCAATTGTCGATGCGCGACTGGAGGACAGCTCGCGGGTGGCCAGCTGTGTCCCGCCCGCGAGCCCCACGGCGGCAATCACTGTCCGGCGGTTTGGAAAGCGGGCGTTCTCGGCGGATGATCTTGTGGCGCAAGGAGCGCTCCCCAAAAACGTGCGGCAGGAAGCCGAGCGAATGTTGCGCTCGCGGCGTAACATCCTGGTTTCAGGCGGAACCGGATCGGGCAAGACCACGCTGCTCAATGCCCTCATCGAACTTCTCCCCGACAGCGAGCGGATAGTCGCCATCGAGGACACGCTGGAGCTTCGCATCGAGCGGTCGAATTGCGTCCGCTTCGAGGGTCGAGGGCTACAGGAGGGAGCGGTGACGATCCGGGATCTCGTGCGCCATGTGCTTCGCCACCGACCGGATCACATCGTCGTGGGCGAGGTTCGCGGCGGGGAGGCGGCGGACCTGCTGCAAGCCCTTAACACCGGACACGGCGGGTCGCTCACGACCGTACACACCAACAACGCCGAAAGCGCCTTATCCCGGATCGCCAGTTGCGCCATGCAGGGCGGCGGGGAGCTTCCCTGGGAAGTCACCTGTAGGGGGGTGGTGGACGGGATCGCCCTGGTGATCCACATGACGCGGCGTGAGGGGCGGCGTCTCGTGGAAGAGGCTCTGTTCGTCAAGGGCTATGAAGCTGCGGAGAACCGCTGGGTTATTCAGCCGGTCTGGCCACGTCCAGAAGCTACAGAACCGACGGGGGAATCTTCCCGGGCCGGGAGGAACCCGTGAAGGCGCTCCGAGACTATTCTCCCCAGGCGTTGACCACTTCACCCGTTTCGATCAGGTGGACCTTTTGGTTAGAGCCAGTGAAGCAACTCCCTACACGGGGTTCATGGCGCGGTTGATGATGCTGTGTTCCCTGCCCCGCACCAACCCGGGCCGTCAGCTTCAATACAGGCGCGTCAACGGCCCCTACACCCTGATCATGACGGCCGTGGGTCAAACCGGACTGCCCTTCGGGAATCTCTCCCGCCTGTTGCTGGTGACCTTGCCCCCTAAAACGGGTCCAAGTTGAATGTTAGGATTTTCGGTTTTAGGAAGGAGGCAAGGATGGCACGGAAGCGGTTTACGGCAGAACAAATCATCATGAAGCTGCGTGAGGCAGAGGTGGGTCTAGCCCAAGGACAGACGGTGGGCCAGGTGTGCAAACAGATTGGGGTGACCGAGCAGACCTACTACCGGTGGCGCAAGGAGTACGGAGGGCTTCGACTGAATCAGGCCAAGCGGTTGAAGGTGTTGGAGAAGGAGAATGCCCGGTTGAAGAAGCTAGTGGCAGATCTGTCTTTGGACAAGCAGATTCTAAAGGAAGTTTCCTCGGGAAACTTCTAGGCCCGACGAAGAGGAGACGCGCAGTGGTGTGGGTGAGGGAGAGATTGGGAGCAGAGCGCGTCTCCGAACGTCGGGCTTGCCAAGTGCTGGGACAGGCTCGATCGACCCAGCGAAGGGAAAGGCATATCCCCGATGATGAGGCTCGATTGGTGGCTGAGATGGTGGAGTTGGCCACGCACTACGGGCGATACGGCTACCGACGGATCACGGCCATGCTTCGTTGGGAAGGGTGGAAAGTGAATCACAAGCGGGTGGAGAGGTTGTGGGGGCGAGAAGGGTTGAAGGTCCCGTCCAGACAGCCGAAACGAAGGAGACTGTGGCTTCATGATGGATCCTGCGTTCGGTTACGAGCGGCTCACAAGGATCACGTCTGGAGCTATGACTTCGTGCATGAGCGAACCCATGACGGAAGGGCCTTTCGATTATTAACCCTACTGGATGAATACACCCGGGAGTGTCTGGCCATTGAGGTTCAACGACAGATGAATCACCAGGACGTGTTGGATCGATTGGCGGAGCTGTTCGTGGATCGGGGAGTGCCTGAATACATTCGGTCCGATAACGGGTCGGAGTTTACGGCTCAGGCGGTTCGGGACTGGCTGAAGGCTGTTGGGGTGAGGACCTTATACATCGAGCCCGGCAGCCCCTGGGAGAATGGATATGTGGAGAGCTTCAACGGAAAACTGCGGGATGAACTGCTGAACGTAGAAGTCTTCGACACGTTGTGGGAGGCGAAGGTGTTGGCCGAGAGATGGCGCAGGGAGTACAACCAGCGACGGCCTCACAGCGCCTTGGCCTATCGGCCGCCGGCGCCGGAGGCCAGATTACCCAGGTCCCAGGCCCAGAGTTCTATACCATGGAGTGGACTTCAAATGGTCCCAGGTCTAACTTAGAGAGTGGACTCGTTCCTGGGGGCAGGTCACCGGATGCCGGATCCCATCTGTGCCGGGGAACCGCACGCCCCAGGGCACATCGGTGAGAGCACCCACGATCTGGCCGTCGATGAAGTTCCCGATCCTTCCCATTCCCATCAGAAACGAACCGGGGATCACGACGGCATCGAACAGCGCGAGCAGGTCCTTTCGATAGAGCAAGGCGAAGGAGGTGACAGCTACAGTCGCTCCGAGAAGGACCCCATGTGACGCCAAGCCCCCAAGCCAGTAGGCCGGAATGAGGATGGGGTTCGCGCTGTAGAAGGGCCACTCGTCGAATGCGATTTCGATGAGACGCGCCCCAACCAGAACGCCCACCACAATGAAAAGGGTAAGGGTGTATACGTCTCTGGGAGTAAGTCCGAGCCGAAGCCTGTGGCGCCGCAGAAATAGATGCAAATGCAGGAATCCCAGCGAATAGCCCAGCCCATACCACCAGAGATAGACGCCGCCCACTTTGGCAATGATCGGATCGATATTATGGACATAGGGTCCGAACATCTTTTAGGCCCCCTCGAACAAGGTCATCTAAAGCATGACAGGAGTGTATGTCTCACTTTCGCTGAAGATGTACACTCTAGGAAGGCGTCGGGTTGAGGCATACCCTAGCCTAACGTCAGGGACGGTGCGCTAAGGCGTCAGAATAGAGTTCTTCCTGACAGACTGGATGATTATCTTATTGGGGCCGCACAGTTTGAAGAGGGCCTCAACCCGATCCGCGATCAGTTGCTGATGGAGGCCGCTTGAGTTGGTTTAACGCTAAGGAGGAGAGATGAACAAAGGTGAATTAATTGAGGCAATTGCGAATGATGCAAGTATCACTAAAGCCCAAGCTCAGGCGGCTCTGGACGCTTTTGTGAGCAATGTGCAAAGCTCCCTCAAGAGTGGCGACAAGGTCACTCTCATCGGGTTCGGGACTTTTTCAGCCTCCGCACGAGGGGAGCGTACGGGAAGGAACCCTCAAACCGGTCAGTCCATCCGGATTCCGGCGGGAAGGGTAGCAAAATTCTCAGCGGGCAAGGCTCTCAAAGCCGCCATTTGAGATCGTATCCAACGACAACCTCCCCATACCTTTGACCTGCCGGATGCGGAGTGGGCCATTCCCGCGCCCCTCATGCCACCGACGACAAGGAATTAGGCGGCTCCGAGCTGACGCCACTGGGCTGGGAGCACATCAACCTGGCGGCAGAACAAGCAAGTCGAACAGCGCAACTTGCGACCCCTACCGCCGCTCAATCGGCCTGAGCGTACGATTTTTTCCGTTTCGTGAGGTGACCCCAATGGTGCTGGTCCACTACAATACCCGACTCACCAGGAAAGGCAGAACTCCCGCTCAGGCCTCCGGGATCAGCGATGTTGAGTCGTCTCTCATTGCGAAACTGAGAATCTAAGGGTGTTCTTCTGCCCCTCTTCGCCACTATCCGTATAGGGTGTAGCGGTCAGAACATACTTCCCTGGTTCAAACTTAATACCGCCATTAGAACATTTATTGCCCTTGTCTCCGCATATCCAATAGGGCGCTTCGACCTCTGGAGAGAATGGACCGAACTCGGATAGGGACATCTCCACCTTGCTAATGGTTCCAGTGCTTATGGCGGCACTGTCAAGTTAAGTGGAATTCTCGGGTTTTGGAGGCGGAAACGGTCGGCGGTCGAATGTAGAATCAACAACTTAGGGAGTGGACGAGGCGCTGATTAGACAACGAATCGGTTAACTTGACAGTACCGGCGGATGATCTCGTTGAAGAACTTTTCGCCGAGTTCGATCTTGCTGTCCCACAGCATCCGCTCGTTGGGGCGCTTTGGGTCCCACCAAAACTCACCCCGGTCGGCTATGTGTGAGGCAATGAACTGTTCCCCTTGCTTATCCTTGTAGACCAACCGGACACTGGCGTTAAAGAGCCGTGTCATTTGGTTGCGGAGCCGGGTTCGAGCGCCCGTAGCACCACCGCCAACTGGCTCCATGCCCAGCGCCCGCATGAACTCGGAAAGCGACTTCCCTAGAACGAGAACACGGCTTTGGGTCCGCACCGCTTCGGTGCACACCCAAGCCAGCAAAAGGCGCGGCAGGTTGCCAAAGGGGAGCTTGTGAAGACCGCCCGCGTTCATGACCAAGGTGTAGGGTCCGTTGCGTCGGACATACTTGCTCCGGTTGCCGGGGTTGGTGCGGGGCAACGAGCACAGCGCCATCAGACGCGCCATGAAGCCGAGATCGGGGTCCGTTTCGCGGGCTGAAACAAGCAGGTTCACTTGATCAGCCTGGGTGAAGTGGTGCCGGGCCTGGGGCGAAGCGGAGGGGATCGCCGGCCCGTCCAGGTCGTCGATGACTTCACCGATCGGAACCAGCTCGCCGCGTTGACGCTGCATGGCTTTATTCTCCCATGTTCCCCAGACAGTCCCACAAGACCTATATGATCAAGGATGTGGCCAAAGCCGGTGAGCACCTTTGAAGGGTGTCCTTCCAGATACAAGCGCCCACATACAAAGCTGGTGTCGCCCCTTGTTTCACTTTAACCGTTTCGCGTAGTATGTTTTTGACTTGATCTACTCATGGCGCAACGCGCCAAGCCAAAAAATCTGGAAGGGCGAGCGTCCGAACCGGTTCCGGGGCTTAGACTTCGATGCCGCCGTCGATCTGTTACTGGCTCTGAACGTTGCCAAGACGCTTCAGGACCTGAGCCCCCTCAAGAGCGTCGGTTTGCACAAGCTCAAAGGGGAACGCAAGCGTCAATGGGCGATGACCGTGAACGGGTCCTGGCGGATCTGTTTCGAGTTTCGCAAGGGGAACGCTCACAACGTGGAAATCGTTGATTACCACAGGGGATAAAGCTATGCACCCAATTTCACATCCAGGTCGGTTTCTGAAGCGCGAACTTGCCGCACGCAACCTGAGCGCCAACAGGCTAGCCCTCAATATCGGTGTTCCCTCAGGCCGCATCACAGACATCCTGAACAGCCGACGCTCGATCACCGCCGACACGGCGGTTCGCCTGGGCTGCTATTTCGGCAACAACCCGCAGTTCTGGCTTGATCTCCAGAGCCAGTATGACATCGCGGTGGTCGAACAGGAGCGTGGTGCCGAGATCGCCAAGCGGGTGGTGCGCTAACCGCGCACGCTCGAATCCGTCTGGTCGCGCTTCCAGCCGCGCCGTGTCCTATCTCAGCCCCCGGCTACCTGGCACCCACGATCGCGGTCAAAACACTGATGCGTTTAATGCTCATGTAAAGACTCCGATTGATCGGCTTTCTTCGCGATCTTTCTTTCCATGGCCTCTCGGTCTTCGCGCCGTTGCTCTGCATCCAGTTTTTCCGCTTCGAGCAAGAGTGCGTAGCCAATCTGTTTGGCCTCTAATAACGAGAGAATTGCGCGCCTCCCTTCGCCCTGCCCAGTTCCACCAATGCGGAGTTTTATGCCCACTGGTCTCCATTCGGTCCGTCCCACAGAGACTGGATCGTGTATGTCTTTTCTAACAATAGCCATCATACTGCCTCCGATTTTTTCTGGCACTTAACCATCATGTATTATTTCCCTCCAATCCGTTCTGCCCATTCTCTCTCACGCCTCCAAGAAAGGCCCAACCTAACGGCTGGGACCAAAGTCCCGCTCCGGGCCCCGCAACCGTTCCCGCGCCTCCTGCCGCTGCTTCCAGATCGCGTTCACACCTCGCGCAATACTTCGGCGATCTCCTTGTAGTTCGCTGCCAAGATCTCGACTTGCTGCTTCAAATTCCTTGGCCGACGCTTCGGTCCGCCCGAGCTGCGGCTTCAAGTCCTTGACCGATTCTTCGAGCCGCTGCACCTGCTCCTGTAATTCGCCGGCGCGCCCGGCCTGCTGCTCCATCTCCGCTTCGTACTGCTTCGCGAGCGCGGTCTTCAGATCGGCCCGGAGCGGTCCAGGGCGCGAAGCGGCGAAGCGGACCCTTGACGGCGAGGACCGATCTGGCAGAATCGAAGGCGAGGGGAAAGGGGACCATTGGGCGAGCCATGATCGAGCACTTGCGCGGGCGAGAGAGAGCACTGGAACCGCTTGGCTGGACGGGACGGGAGGCGGAATGGATCGCGCTTGTCTGTCTCCATAGCGGGGTTTTTATCCGGCCTCAATTTTGTCACTACTTCAACACGGATCGAAAACAGGCTCTCCGGGTTGTCAGGGCATTGGTGGCGCGGCGGGCGGGCATCGAAGGGGATTCGATGATGTTTCCCGGTGGCGCTCGATTGTGCCGGATTTCGAACATGGCGATCTACCGGGCGCTCGGTGTCGAGAATATCCGGCATCGGCGGAAGGCCCGGAACTCTGTTCTGATGCGGCGGCTCCTATCGCTTGATTTTGTCCTGGAACATCCGGGGTCGAACTGGCTTCCCACCGAACCGGAGAAGGTCGATTTTTTTGAAGGGCTCGGCATTTCTTCCCGCTTGGTTCCCCGCCGGATTTACTATGGAGACGATGGCGCGAAGAATCGCTACTTTACGCTCAAGCTCCCCATCGCCGGGGCCGCTGAAACTGTCACCTTTGCCTATGTCGATCCAGGCCGGGAGAGCACCGGCGAACTCAACACATGGGGAGCCGCGCATGTTCCGCTTTGGGATGCGATCCGCGCCAAGGGGCGACAGGTCCGAGTGGTTGCCGTTGCCGCCGAACACGAACCTATTGAGCGGGCGGATCGGGTGCTAAGGGCATGGGCGGCGGCACCGGAGAAGGATGGAACCGGCATGTCGGTGAAGCAGGAGATCGCGGCGATCAAAGATGGGATGCTGCGGTGCGATCACGAGTTTTTGGGGCAGTGGGGACGGTGGCACCCGGCCAGGGAGCGGTGGTTCGAGCTTGAAAAACTCCCGGAGGCTAACCTAGCGGAAGGGGTTAAGATTGACGAGTGTTCGACGTACCTGGCAACCCGGTTTGCGGTCCCGGTATGAGGGGCCATATAGATCAAATGCTATCTAAATCAATACTCCGCGAGAAGGTGCGCCCGGAGAGGCTAAATCGAGGGTTTTTTCTTGCCACAAATGACCGCTTATTTTTTGGAACAGGGACAAAGGGGGGGGTGTTCCAAGATTTGGGACGAAGGTGTTCCAAAGTCCTATTCCAATATCTCTCTCATTCTGTTGTGGTTATCCCCTACTCATCGACCCCCGCTGTGCCGAGCGAGGAAAAAAGAGGGGGACGATAGCGACCCCCCTCAAAAGTGGGGGGTCGCTATCGTCGGTATTTATCCCTGCGGGAAGGCTCGGATCGGCGCCGCTGACGCGCCTGAGACAAGGTGTTCCATGAATTCCTCAGCGCGGCGAAGTTTCAGGCTCGGTCTTGGGCCTTCAGTTTGGGGCTTCTATCGATAGGTTGACAAACCACGTCTGGCGCTCCCGGCTACTCTTGTGCTGGGAACGGAAATTCAAATACGCGGTCGAAGACGGGAACCTGGAGCAACAACGACGTTCCGTCGTGTCGATACCAAACTGAGCGTTCTATCGTCTTGCCTGGAAACAGCGTGGTTCGTTCCAGCGAAGTTTCCTGGATCCACGCAGCGAGGTTTTGGGCCGCGTGGAGGTCGGACTCGGAGGTGGTTGGATAAGGGATTCTGTTGGGGCGTCTCTGGTCTTCGCAGAGCCTCTGGATCGCCGCTATGGCTCCCGGCGCACCGATAAGTGGCGGGCAAGGCGTCTGGGCTCGGCGTTTGTTGGACTCTGATGTTCTCCTGTTGCTCTCTAATTCGGATTGGATTATGGACGCGTCCGCGTACTTGTCTACAAGCTCTGCCGGGCTCTCCTGACGGACATACTGCGATTTTTCCGTGTCGATGAGCCGGATCGTGGCTGGGTCTAGTTCCAGCCGCCTATCGGTGTTGTTTCGAACCATGATGCGGACGTGCCAGCTATCCGAGAATGCTTCCCAGTGGTGTCGGAGCAGGAACGTGCTGATGGTGGTTCCGTCGTGTTCGATCGATCGCATTTGGTGGCCATCGATGTAGAAGGAATCGCTGTGGCTGGTTCCGTCTTGCCACAACAGGAGTTCCGGGCGGCTTTCCTGCCCAAACCCAAAGAGCGCGAGTATAAGGACAACGGCTATTTGAGAACTCATGGAGCACTCCTTTGGGACGCGGTTAATTGGTTTCTGGTACGAGTTCGATGGACGTGAACTGGCCGAGCATCAATGCGGTCATCATTCCCGCGAGTGCGAGCATCTTCCCTATGATCCATTTCGTGTCACTGCTCATCTTCATTCTCCTTGGCGATTCGTGTATCACTAGTGTTCATACAAGGTCAACAAACGCCTGCTACGCGGGTGCCATCCCATCTTGTCAACCTATCCCCTTCAGTTTCTAGTCGCTCGGGTCGTACCTCGCGGCTTTCGCCTCGGCCTCGGAAATCGTGTCATCTTTCATCAAACCGATCTCCTCCCCCAACTCCCGCGGCAATTCCACCGCTTCACCTGTCGCGAGCGCCTTTCCAAATTCATCCTCGGTTTCGATAGAGAGCACCGGCTCGCCGTCTCTCCATTTCTTGCGAATCATGGTTTTCCCTTAGAATGGGCAGAACGGATTGGGAGGAAGTATGAAAAATCGAATTAACTTATCGGGTATGACGAATGATGTGCGGCACCCCAGTCCGGGGCACCGCTTCTCCGCCGCCTGCGCGGCCGGCTGCGCCGCAGCCGTTCTGCTGATGGCGGGCACGCCCCTGCAGGCCCAGGCAAGGACCGCCTCTGAAGACGAACAGGCGTTTCACCGTCTTGTGGCCGGCCAGATGAACACGGACGACCTCTTGGAGGCCCAAAACTGGACGGAAATGAGTGATCCAGTCAGACCATACGTCATCCGATCGACTGATGGAAACGGGTTGAGTTGTGGTCTGGCAACTCAGGAGGAAATGGTTAGTATTCGTGAAGCGATTGACCGAATGCTCCCGAGGACTCCCCCTTCTGGAAAATACGCCCTGGCGCCTCCTGCGGCCAATATATCCGTCAACTACACGGGTTTTACTCCAGAGGCCCAGGCAGCCTTTCAGAGGGCGGTAGGCATCTGGTCCTCTCTGCTGATTGCGACGGTGCCGATTGAAATCGAAGCGAATTTCACCACGTTCGAAGAAGAAGACACTCTGGGGGCGGCCCGCCCGTCCACCTTTTTCTGTTCATCCACGGTCTGTGCTCCAGTTGCTCTTGTGAACCAGTTGGTCGAAGAAGATCGAAAGCCAGACGATCCAGACATCGAAGCGACCTTCTCTAACTCCAGTGATTGGTACTTTGGATTGGACGGCCAGCCTGGAGAGGACCAGCATGATTTCGTTTCGGTTGTCTTGCATGAGATCGGTCACGCCCTGGGATTTTTTGACAGCTTCAGGGTCGATGAATCAACCGAAGAGGCCGAGTATGGACTTACCGATGACAACATTCCGACGATCTTCGATTCTCGTATCTTCGATACAGAGATCAACCGCTTGGTCGACGAAGATGAATACACCAACCCATCCACTGAGTTGACCGATGCGGTCACCGGAATCACACTCTTTTGGGGTGCGTCGAAGACGCTGACTGCTAACGGTGGGTCCTATCCCGTGCTGCTTTGGGCTCCCGAAGAATACGATTCGGGAAGCAGCGTTAGCCACCTGAACGAGTTTGCCTATCCTCCCGGAGTGCCCAACGCCCTGATGACCCCCAGTCAAAGTCGAGGCAAAGCCTCCCATGAGCCGGGACCCTTGATGCTGGCCATGCTGGACGACATGGGCTGGACGATTCGGGATCAAACGCTCCAAATTCCACAGTTTGCCGCCGGTGGCGGTTTCAGTTCGGATGTCGTAGTCACCAATCGTTCTTCTACCGAATCGGCCGCCGTGGCGATTGATGTCTGGAGCCCGGAGGGGAACGCATTGGATGGGAACCTAATATTGGGCGTTGGCGCGGACCGGTTCGATATTCCGCCCTCAGGAAGCCGGACCCTGACTCTGTCACACGGCGGGAGCGGCTTGCTGACCGGGTCGATCACGGTCTCGTCGGACACTCCGGTCTCCGCGGTCGTGCGCTTTGACTTGATCGGGACGGGGATTACCGGGGTCGGCACCAGCCCGAGACTGCAGGCGGCCATTGCTCCGGTGCGCCGCTCCGGAAACCTCAGCAGCGGCGTGGCGATCCGAAACCCCGAGCTGGCGGCACAAACGATCGACTTGGAGCTCAAGGATGAGGATGGTTTAGTGGTGCCCGGAGGCGAGGCCAGCCGGACCATTGAGGCCGGAGGCCGGATAGCCGCGTTTATTGAGCAGTTCTTCCCCGAGGCGGATACCGCCGATTTCAAGGGCGAGATCTCCATCCGGGCCCGTGCCGGCCAAATCGCGGTGATCGTCTTGGAGTTGGAAGTTGGCCGGGCGTTTACGACACTTCCGGTGAGCCCCATTGTAGTACCTCCCCGACCCACAACGACGACTCCCCCTCCGGATCGCTCTCCCACTCCCCCGCCACCGCCCTCTCCCACTAAGCCCTTCAATCAACTGCAGACTGAGCGCCTCATTGGAACATGGGAGTTCTCCTACAGGCTCATTTCCGAGTTTACAGACACCTACAGACTGAGCAATGTTAGGGAAAGTACAATTACTCCAGGTGAGTGGATCATTACGGGGACCGATGAGTTTGGCAATTTAGTCATAGCGGGATACTCTCCGCGTCTTGGGAGGTTTTCGTTGTTAGACCCAGGCATAATCATTGACCGGTTTTTCACCTTCGACTTCGTTGGCTCGAACACAGTCTCCGGCTGCTACTACCAGGTCGATAAGGATGATGAGTCCTTTTCGCGCTGCTATGACATGACAGGGGTGAGGACGAGTTCCACTGCCCTAACTAGCCTAACAACCGCTCGACCCTCCACTACGGCGGCTCAAGCAGAACTAGTCGAAATTAGGGAGGCGGAAAGATTGAGAAATGAAGTACAGATAGAGATTGATCCGAAGATTATTAAGGTCCTTGAGGACCTTCGTGAGAGCTTGTCTCAATAGTCAGGTGGTACTTGTTGGGTATCTTCAAGTTAGGGTTCAAAGGCTGCACTTGTAGTATATGGACGCGGCCTGATCACCCTGCCGGGCACTGTCAGAGAATACTGCCTTGCAAGTGATGTGTAGATCGCGAGTATTGCGGGGATTTTCTGAGGAACATGGGAGAATAAGCCATGGAGCGCAAACGAGACGGATTGGCTCCGATCGGGGAGAGCGTCTCCGGCGTGGATGACGGGCCGATGAAGAATCCCCCAACCCTCTCCATAGGCGGTACACCACTTCGACCAGGTGAACTAGCTTCTTTCAGCACAGCGTTGGAGCTCATGTCAAGAAGTGTGTAAAAGACATCAGGCGGCTTTCTCCTCCGACACCTCGTTGACAGGGACTCCATTCACATACTTAGCGCCCTGGTAGACGTCTTTCATCAGCTCCGGGGCTTTCAGACGGCGGAATCGCTTCTCAGCTACCAGCAGCATCTTCCAGATGACGGCCTGGGCATTTTCCACCTTCTTGAACCGTTTGGCGGCGTCGGTTCGCAACCGAAGGCCAGCAAAGGGTGACTCCACCGGATTGGTGGTCCTCAGATGCTGCCACTGGGCCTTAGGGTAATCGTAAAACGTCACCATCCGATCCCAGTCCTGATCGATCAGCTCGGCCGCCTGGGTCAGCCCTTTCTGCCGGCACCAGTGCTGGAAGACCTGCTTGAGGCGCTGAGCCTCCTGGCGGGTCTCGGCGTAAGGGATCTGCCGCAACATCAACAAGGCCGACTGGTGTACTCGCTTGGGGATTTTGGCCAGCAGATTGAGAATGCGGTGATTCCAGCATCTCTGCTCGTCGGCTTGGGGAAACACGTTGCGCAACGCTCCCCAGATCCCCAGGTGACCGTCGGCAATCACCAGGCGCGGACAACCCATTCCCCGTCGCTTCAAGTCCCGTAGCACTTCCGACCAGCTCTGGGTCGACTCCCGGTAACCGGTGCTGACCGAGACCACCACTTTACTTCCGTCACTTAAGGCCGCCAGCACCACCATGACCTGCCCCCAGGAACGAGTCCACTCTCTAAGTTAGACCTGGGACCATTTGAAGTCCACTCCATGGTATAGAACTCTGGGCCTGG
>CBDANJ010000004.1:0-8254 GCA_965197545.1 Dehalococcoidia bacterium | reverse complement strand
TGCCAGTGGCCTCTCCCACCGGGATCCCTATGGACTCGTTGGCACTGGTCGTCTTCCAAGTGGTGACAAAGGCGGCATCAGGTGTGGTGCCGGCCGGAACGCGCGTGACCGTGAGGACTATCTGGTTCGAGGCGGTGTTGTTGTTGCCCGCCGGGTCAAGCACGCCACCCTCGGGGATGGAGACGGCCAGGCTGCCGGCGGCCAGGTCGGAGACCTCGAATGTGAATTCCATGCCAGTGCCGTCGACAGGCAGCGGGCCTGACACCGTCCCGCCTGACACAAATATGTCCGAGATGGTGAACGTGGTTTGGTCCACCGGCTCGCCAAAGTCCACCGTGAAGGTAACGCTGGAGGCGTTGACCGGGGATGATGTTGCAGTGGATATGATCGGGGCTGGGCGGACACGCTCAATCTCGATTACGTGCGTATCCGAGGCGGTGTTGTTGTTGCTGCCCACCGGGTCAAGCACGCCGCCCTCGGGGATGGAGACAGTCAGGTTGCCGGCGGCCATGTCTGACACCTCGAACGTGAACGTTCTGGCAGTGCCGTTGGCAGGCAGCGGGTCTGACACCGTCCCGGCAGACGTCGATACGTCCAAGGGGGAGAAGGTGCCGGCGTCCACCGGCACGCCAAAGTCGACCGTGAAGGTAATGCGGTGGGCGTTGGTAGGGGACGGTTCGGCGGTCGATATAGTCGACGAGGGGCGGGGCCGTTTGATCTCCACCACGTACGTGTTCGAGGCGGTGTTGTTGTTGCCAGCCAGGTCAAGCACGCCGCCCTCGTGGATGGAGACAGTCAGGTTGCCGACGGCCAGGCCGGAGACCTCGAATGTGAATTCCATGCCAGTACCGTCGGCAGGCAGCGGGCCTGACACCGTCCCGCCCGAGACCGATATGTCCGAGAGGGTGAAGGTGCCGGCATCCACCGGCTCGCCAAAGTCCACCATGAAGGTGATATCCCGGGCGTTGGTGGGGGACGGCTGGACGGAGGAGATCTTCGGCGTGGGCCTCTGGATATCGACGGCTTCAAGCGGGAGGGTGCTCGCTATCGCATAGTCCTGTTGGGAATAGCGGGGCGCGTCGATATTGGATCCCGTCACCGCCACGGTGCACGCCCCGGCCTGGACCGGCGTGAACATCGCAAACTCGTTGGCTTGGTAGGCCGACTGCGCCGATACGGTTTCCATCCCGGGACAGTCCACGGTAAAGCCCAGTTCCGCAAAGTATCTCTTCCCGGAGAGATGGGAATCGCAGTAGTCGTAGAGTGGGTCGGTAGTCCACGACAGTACCACCTCGACGGGCTCTCCAGCATCGGTCACCTCGAACCTGTACCCGCCGACGTCGGTATGGGACTCAAGGCTGTCCTCGATGAGGTGGCGGCCCGGTGCCGCGGCAGCATAATCCTGGGCGGTCTGATCCTCCAAGACGACCTGGTCTGTGCCGGCCTGGGTGGTTGGTGGTGAGGCCAGCCTGAGTATCTGGACGCCATCTATTGTCGTGACGGCGGCATAGGGGAGTCCGTCGACATAGAAGGTAGTGATGATTGTTGGGAATTCAAGCGCGCCGGTACCGTCGTCGGCAATACTGTCCACCACGGTGATGTTGGTCGGGTCGGTCAGGTTGAATATCTGGACGCCGTTCTCAACAGGTCCCGCAACGGCGGCGTAGGTATTGCCGTCGACATCAAAGGTGTCTATGCCCCATATGTGTTCAAGCAAGAGGTCGGCGTCGTCGGTGATGTGACCCAACCCGGTGACATTGTCCGGGTCTGTCAGGTCAAGTATATGGATACTGTTACCCGTATTTGCCGTGACGGCAGCGTAGAGACGGCCGTCCCGCTCGAAGGTGTCGATACTCCATGCACCATCAAGCCAGGGGTGTCTCTCGTGGTCGTAGGTGATGTGATCCGCCTTGGTGATATTGCCCGGGTCTGTCAGGTCAAGTATCTGGACGCTGTCGTCGTGGGCTGCGGTGACGGCAGCGTAGAGACGGCCGTCCCGCTCGAAGGTGACCACGTCTATGGCGTATTCAAGTTTGGCGCCGTCGGAGCGGCCGGTGATGTAATCAACCCCAATGATATTGTCCAAGTCGGTCAGGTCAAGTATCTGGACGCCGTTATCCGTGTTTGCCGCGACTACGGCGTAGAGACGGTCGTCCTGCTCGAATGTAGTGATGCCCCTTGGGCGGTTGAGCACGAGGCCCGGTCCGTTCGTGATACTGCCCGCCCCGGTGATATTGTCCGGGTCTGTCAGGTTAAGTATCTGGACGCCGTCTCCTACCTGCGCCGTGACGGCGGCGTATGTATGGCCGTTCCGCTCGAAGGTAGTAATGCCCCATGGGCGGTAGAGCACGAGGCCCGGTCCGTTCGTGATACTGCCCGCCCCGGTGATATTGTCCGGGTCTGTCAGGTCAAGTATCTGGACGCCGTCATCGTCAAACGAGGCGACGGCAGCGTAGAGACGACCGTCCCGCTCGAAGAGGGTAATGTAGTTTGCGCCTAAAAGCTCGGGACTGCCGGCGCCGTCGGTGATGTTGTCGGCTAGGGTGATTTCCACCACGGCTCCGGGGGTTGTGCTGGTCGGGGGATCCCTACATGCATCGCGCGGTTCAAGCTGGTCGGCCTGCGCGAAGGCGTGCCGGGGATGGGCGGGCCAGGGATGGTGGGAGTAGCCGTCGAGGACGTCCGCGCCGGGTGGGGCCGTCCAGGTTGGGCCTGGGGGATCAGCGGCCAAGCCCAGCGCCAGCAACGCCGAGAGTGCCGTCATAGCTAGGATGGGCGCCAGCGGTGGGCTGGCACGAACGTATGCCATATGGCGGACGTTGTCAAGCATGACTTATATTGGTTTATCATGTAGCAGCTTTGTTTCCCAATTCGGACATTTCGCGCTTTTACGATTTAAATTTGCTCGGGCGGTTCTTCACAAGGTGCGTGTGGTGCCTGAATGATTCTGTTTTGGCGCCGATTTTGCAGCTCAGCGGGCTTTGAGATAGGTTCTGTAACGTATTAGTGATATGGGTTTTCTCCGGATTTTGGTTGTGTCCTAGGGTGGGGTGACAAGACCTTATGCGAAATTTTAACGGTAGCGGACGCCATGCCGCTGCCCGTGGCCGACCCTCGGGCCAGCTATGGGTGGCGATATGGCGTCTGCCACCGCTAAAACTTCGGGTAGGGCCTTGCCAGACCCGTTAAACAGTGTACAAAATGCTGCATTCACGCCGGAATGCCCGCGTCACGGTAGCGTCACGGACGCTGGACATCTCTGCCCGGCCCGACACACATGGCATCTGGCAGGCATCTCAGGTTCCAGGCACGGATCTGGTCACACATGACGGCCCGCAAAGCCCTGAATCCGTGTGATAACTGTATCACAAGCGATCAGAATTTCCCTGAAATTATGTTTTCTCATAATATCGGCAGATGGAACAACTTTTCCCGGGTGCCCGTCACCCTGACCCGTGTCTAAGGCGATCCACCAAAATCGACACATCCCACGACATGGCGGCTTAAAAGGTCGGCGTGCAAGTTGCCATGGGATTCAAGCATGAGCGAACAAACACGCCAACAAGTCTCCGTGAAGACGACATATGGCCTGATGGGTGCGCTTTTCTTCTCTTGCCTGCGGATCGAGTTTGGCAAGGGAGGCAACGCCATGTTCGGTCCGCATGACCTCTTCTGCCACCTGGTGACCATGTGCACGGATCGTTCGTGCGCGGAGGGCGCATACCAGGATTCGAGGGATGATCCGGAGCACCTCCGCCTTCCGAGCGGAAGGTGGCTGCTGAACAGGATCAAGTCCGTGCGGTACGACTGGATGCTGAAGCGCTGCGACCCCGCGTTTATGCGGCTCGTGCGGCGGATGAGAAGCCAAGGCATGCTCAGGGGGGCAGTCGATGTAGCAATAGACTTTCACAACATTGGCCGGTACGACAAGCACCCGGACATGAAGTTCATGCGGAAGTCAAAGTACAAGAACGGAACCTGCAACTTCAACGTGTTTGCGACGGCCCATTGCGTGGTGGACGGATCCCGGCTGTGCCTGGGTGCGATACTGGCCACCCGAGCCGACTTCAAGGTGGAGATGGTCTCAAAACTGCTTGACAAGTGTGAGGAGAATCGCGTACGCATCAGCATGCTGACGCTGGACAGGGAGTTCTACACAAGGGAGGTCATGGGCCTGCTCAACCGCAGGTGGATCCAGTTCCTGATGCCTGCAGTCAAGAGGGACGCCGTCAAGAAGGCCATCGGGGAGTTCAAGGCAGGCAAGAGGAAAGCCGTCTCCAGGCACACCATAACATCGTCAGACAGAATCTCCGAGGAATTCACATTGATCATACGCAAGGCCAAGGACGCCGCGAAGGCCGCTACGGGCGAGGGTGGCAAGGAGGACGAGCCGGTGTACCACGTGTTTGCTACCGACAATCCAGAGGATGCCATCCGGGACGATCCGGACGGGTTTGCCGAGCTGTACAGGAAGCGCTGGGGAATAGAGACCGCGTGCAGGTGCTACGAGAAGGCAAGGCCCAGGACCACCGGCAGGAACGAGTCGGTTCGGATACTGCTCATGTTCTTTCCCTTCCTTCTGTATAACGCGTGGATGCTGGCGGGCCACTTCATAGAGGAGAGCGGCCTGGGTCCGCGGGGAAGAAAGAGGATGACCTTCTCCAGGTTCAAGAAATTCCTTGTGCGGCTCTCAACCGGCTCCGCCCTAAAGGAGCGTCCGCCAGAGACACCCGCCGGATGCCAGATGACTCACGTCCGCTCCATGGGAGGAAGATCCCCCTGACCTGACTGCGCACGCATTTCCTGTCGGTGCCGTGCCAGAAGAGGAAACGGTTCGCCCCTGCCGGCGGCCGTGCACCTGTGACGGTCGGGCCGCAGATGTCACGGAACTCTGGCATGTCGCCACCGGAAAAGCACACTTTGGAAGGCCGATCTGGCGTCTGCCGGATCAAGCTGTTCCATCTACTGGTGTGGGGCGGATACCTATTTGCAACAATATGGGGGTAAAACAGCGCCATTGCCAAAACCACAACTACGGGAAGAACGAGTTTCATTTTCATCTTCACAAACCCCCTTGCATTTATTGATATGTGAGCATCCATTCCAGTGTTTACCAGCCTGCTGCCACTCTTTCATTGAAAGTTCTATATCTTGCGGATGCGGCAGTGGTAGCATATGCGCTACACCTCGTTTGAGCACCAGGACGTGGCCAGGGTCATATCCCTGCTCAAGTCGCAGACCGACAGGCGCCTCGGAATTGGAGAGATGGGCGACATCCTGGGCATCGGCCGGGATGCGGTGCGGGGACACATCAACGAGATCAGGGAGCTGGGCTACTCCCTGGAGTCCGGGAACGGGTACAGGTACAGGCTGACAGGGATCACCGGCCTGCCGCTTCCATGGGAGATTACCGAGAACATCAAGACCGAGCTCCTGGGACGGCGGGTGTACTTTTTTGATTCCATCGAGTCCACACAGGGTTACGCAGTGGATCTTGCGGCAGGCGGCGGCGAGCTGGGCTCTGTGGTAATTGCCAGGGAGCAGACCGGGGGAAGGGGGAGGCTCGGAAGAAAGTGGGCATCTCCCCCCGGCGGCGTGTGGATGTCGGTGGTGCTGCGCCCGGATCTTGATGCCAATGTGGTTACGCTGCTTCCCGCGGCGGCATCCGTGGCGCTCTCAGTAGCCATGGATGGTGTGCTGGGCATCAAGACCGGGCTCAAGTGGCCAAATGACATTCTGGTAGAGGGGGGAAAGGCGGCAGGCATTATCATCGATGCGGACATCGAGTCAGGCAAGATCCGGAGCCTGGTACTGGGAGCAGGAATCAACCTCAACGTCAGCGCCGGACTGATCGAGGATGTGATTGGGGAGGCCAAAGGATCCAGAAGGGCGGCAAGCGTGTCGGGCATGTCTGCAGATGCCCCCGTAAGGCTCATCCAGAAGTTTCTAGCGGAGCTGGAGGTAGTAGCACGGATGCTGCGGGGGGGCAGGACGGAGCAGGTGGTTCTTGCCTGGACCGAGCGCTCGTGCACCATCGGGGAGGTGGTGCATGCAGGCCGGCACCGCGGCACGGCCGTCCGCCTTGACCCTGACGGGGCCCTGGTCATCAGGCATGGTGCCAGAACCCTGAGGATCGTCGCCGGCGACATCCTGTGATCCCTGCACTCGGTGGCCGGATCCGCGCCCAGGAACGGCTGCCTTGCATGCCCATGCAACAATAAAGCAGCTACCTGCCGTTCATCTGCCCACATTCCACGGCAGCACAGCACCATCCATGGGCAGCTGCCTGCGCCGGGCCATTTGGGGTGCCGCGGATCCTCCTGCTCATGTGCGCGCCGGCGCGTAATGTGGGGCATGGCGCCTCGCTCACCAGGCTTTCTGTTTCCCCCTGCCGGCCTAGTGGGCGAGCGAGTCTCTTTGGCCGTTACCGCAAGTTAGCGGATGGAAAAGTACAGGGCTATGGCTGCAGTGGCAACCGCGGCTGCGACTCCGAGTCCGAATATGATCTTGCCCCCGTCTACGCCCATGATGCCAGTCCGCGCAGCGGGAATTAATTTGTAATGGTGCCCTGAACCTCTCATAAACTCGGGCGCCGGCGGCACGAGTGGCTGGCCGGGGTAACCACGGCCGGGCCGGACAGGCGGCGCACTCCGATGGGACACACGGCGCTGTTTTGCGCGTAGGGCA
This sequence comes from Dehalococcoidia bacterium, assembly GCA_965197545.1. Lineage (GTDB taxonomy): Bacteria > Chloroflexota > Dehalococcoidia > Lucifugimonadales > UBA3495 > CATOSP01. The sequence goes on along the minus strand of CBDANJ010000004.1, from coordinate 1,567 downwards.
TGCGTGTCCCGCCAGAGCCCGATTGGCGGCAGGGGGATCCTGCAGGATGGTATCCGGAGACGCTCCTGCCTGACGGCTACGGGACTCCGGGAGGCTGCGCGTCCCGCCATGCGATATGGGCAGCGCGTATATTGCCCTATGTGGTGCGACCTGCCGCCCAACGGAGAACGCCGATGGCGCCCGGATTCGAGAGGGAGCTTGCGACGCATCAACTTTAATTATCCGAAAGTCAAATCTATGTATGCTTCTATCGCTGGAAGGCTACGAAGACGGCATGGTCAGGCAGGCGCTGGACATGCTGCTGGTTGACAGGAAGAACGAGTTTCGTGAGCTGGCAGAGGTGCTGTTCTGGAACATTCCGCCGTCCATGAACCCAATACCGAACTGGGAGTACTTTGTCATAAACTTCAGCCTGGATGTCAGCCAGGAGTTCCGCATATGGTCGGGCAAGGTGAAGATGCTCCAAAACTCGGATCTAAAGGCGCTGACAATCCTGCGGCAGCTCTCCAGGGACCAATCATCCATGAACCAGGTAACACACCTGCTAAACATTGCGTTTGATCTGGCCGAGGAGTTCAAGATAATATACCGCAGGCTGAAGTAGCGGCCAGACGATCTGGGCACGGCCCCGTCCTGGCGATGACTGAAGGCGGGGCAGCTGATGCGGAATAGTGCCGGGTTCCGACATACACAAGGGCGCTAGCCGTCTCCAATCCTCCGAACCGTGTTCTCCAGCTCGGCAATGGACCATTTTATCTGCGCAACATCCTCCTTGGTCATCTCGTCCTCCCACCTCTCCAAGACAGTCCTTGAGATCTGGGCGCACTGGTACAGAACATTCCAGTAGGGGTGGTGCTCGGCGGTGGTAAACGCAAGCTCCTCCAGATCCTCAAGGCCGCCCCTGGCACGGGCCAAGGCAGTAGCTCTCCTGCCAAAGACTCTTGCCGTGTCTGCCTCTTCCTTTAGATCCAGGCGCACATCGCCAAACGAGCTTGCAAGCTTTTGAAGGGCCGCGCAGAACTCCCCGAACTCGGTCAACGGAACAGTCTCCGATGCTCTGCCAGCATGCACCGGTTGAACACCACCTCGATCCCGTTGCTCCTGGCAAGCTCCTCTGCCTCCGGGTTGTGTATTCCCTCCTGCAGCCAGATTACCTTTGGGCCCTTTGCTATGGCATCCCTGACGACCTGGATGACCTGATCCGACGGACGGAACACGTCTACGATGTCCACGGGACCGTCAACATCCTCGATCCCGGGGTGGCACTCTTTACCCATTATTCGGTCCGCATTTGGATTGATGGGGATTATGTTAAAGCCGTGCCTTGAGAGGTACTCTGGAACGAAGCGGGCGGCCTTGGCCTCATTCCTGGAGATTCCAACCACTGCCACGTTCCTGAGAAACAGCATCTCCTTTATCTGATCGTCATCGTGGCGGTCCCTTTCCACATCTGACATGCGCTGGATTTCAATATAACGGTTATTTTGCGCCGCCGTGATGCCCTGATCCGGCGGGGAGGCGCCATGCCGCCAAGCCGTATATCCAAGACGCCTTCAGGGCATGACAG
>CBDANJ010000003.1:0-3897 GCA_965197545.1 Dehalococcoidia bacterium | reverse complement strand
TGAGGCGCTTGTGTTCCCGCCAGCGGGCCTCGGCGTTCTGGATGGGTGTGACGGCCTGACGCACAAGGACAAGGATGGTCTTCTCCCGCCCCAGCTCCCACGCCTCGCGAAACAATCGATGACGCTGGCCCTTGAGCCCGGGGCCATCCTGCAGCAATAGCTCGATTTCCATCCGGGCATTGCCTACGGCAGTTTCCCACTCAACGACCCGGTCGGTATCGCAGCCCTCCCCGTATTGCAGCTGCAGGAAGTGTTGAATCACCATCCTGTAGCGCCGCTTCAGCCTGCTTTCGGCTTCCCTGGCCAGGTCCTCGATTTCATCGGTGACGCGCTCCCAATCGATCGCCTCAGTATCGCGCCGCCGCAAGGCCTCAGCCTGAGCCCTGGCCCCGGAGTAAGGGTCCTGCCTGTAGAGCCGCTGCAGGTCATGCTCCCGGGTCTGCTGAGCGCCGGCAGTTCCCCCAACCGTCCCCATGGTCTTCCTCCGGCTTGGTTCCCTTGGCCTGCCGCACAGAGTATCGGAAGTCGCCCTCATCGCCAACCGGTTAGAGATGTCCTCCAGGGGATGTCGCCCAGCATCGAAACCGCTTCCAAGCTCCATATCCCTCGCAGAGGGCGAAGGCCTTTCCGCCTGCAGGGCCAGCACTCGATAGAGGGCGAAAAACCCTTCCCGGAGGGATCAATATGGAAGGGAGCGACCTCCCCAAACGAGTGCGAAAGTTGCCGAACAAACAAAAGCACTCGTGAACCACCTCGTGCCAGAACGAGGTAAGGTTTTGGGGGGGGCGCTCCCTTCCACCCTGGCTTACCCGAAACAGCGTAGCGTGTTCGGAAAAATGTTTCTAACTGAAAGCAAAATAAGGAAATAGGCATTTTTATCGGCCGAACAAATATGAGGATTTTCACCGAACAAATGCTCATTGTCTTTGTTCGGAAAAAGGTTATGCCGGAAGTGGCCCCGCCGGCTCGAATTCGTAATGGTATAAATGAGCAAATTCAATGTGGTCGAGTCGCTGGGAATTCCAGACAGAATAGGAGCTGAAAAGGGGCGTGGTGGATTGGGCCTGTAGATCAGCGTATTGGTCTTCGAGTTCGAAGCGACGGTTCATGGCTTTGTTGGCTCCTCCCATAGAATCGAGGGCGCTTATGTCTCCTTGTGAGATGGCCGTTTTAATGGATTCGATCTCCTTCTCGATGGCGATGGCAGAGTGGGGGAGGGCGGTTCCTTGGGTAGTGTAGGCGGTTAGGAGCTTATCGACAACAGGAACGATTAAGTGATTGGTTGTAAGAAAGACGATGTGAGGATGGTAGTCGGCCTCGGCGATGAGGGAGAGAAACTTGCGGTGTTCGGCGATCCATCTCCGGAGGGGTCGGTCGGTGGGATAGCCGCTGTCGATGTAGACCATGGTGACAGTTTGAGGGGATATGGAAATGGGGAATTTATCAACAAAGTAGCGGCGGCGGCCGCCGGCGTGGCCTTGGTAGACGCGACTGGGAAGATCGTTTTTGGGGATGGAGAGAACGTTGTGGAAAAAGGCTACTTTGTCATCTTCGGTGGGGAGCCAGAGTTGTTGGGCATTCTCAAGAATGTAGTCCAAGGCGAGTATTCGGGCATAGGTGATACGCGGGGATGCGGCTCGGCGGTAGCGGATGTTGGTAGCGCCAAGGCGGCGATAAATAGCCTTGTTGGAAAGCCGGCACAGGCGGGGCTGGCCGGGGAGGGGAAGCGAGCGCTCGATGGCGTGATGATCGGCAACGAGAGAGCGGATAAATTCTGAGGCGGTAGAAGGAGAGCATTGGAGGTAAGCGGTAAGTTGAGATCGGAGAAAGCAGCCGCTATGGAGGCAGGCGAGGGCTACCCATTCAGCCTGTTTGGGAGTCCAGCTAAAAGCGGCGAGGTTACGGTCGCGGCCCTTGAGGTGGGGCAAGCCTGGCGCGGAAGTGGGGGTGATGGCGTCAGTAGAGCTCATTGGAAGGCGGTCTCCCCTGCAAGGGCGCGGGCGGCCTGCAGGCAGGGGATAACGATTCCCATGGGATTGTGGGGCGCCCCTTGAAAGGCAGCGGGGGCGAAGACATTCTACCGCAAGGGCGCCCGTGAGGGTCGAGGGCCGGGAGTTTCTCTCAGGGCCCCCCTCCTGCTGTGAGACCGGGCCGGGGGATGTGAGCTATACTGAGGATATCGGCCAGCCAGGATAAAGCCATGAAGCGGAAGCGAGGCAAGGACGAGTGGTTCCCGATCGGGGGAGTTTTCTCGGGTCAGGACGGTCCGGAAGAGGCGCTCCAGGAATCCTCCCCTCAGGCGATGCACCACTTCACCCGCCTCGACCAGGTGGACCAGTTGGTCGAGGCCAGCGAAGACGATCCTGATATGGGGTTTATGGCGCGGCTGATGGCGCTGTGCAGTCTGCCGCGCACCAATCCCGGCAACCGGCTTCAGTACAAGCGCGTTAACGGGCCATACACGCTCTACATGATTGCAGGGGGTGACAACAAGCTCCCCTATGGGAATCTACCTCGTCTCTTGTTGGCTTGGGTGTGCACTGAAGCAGTAAAAACTCAAAGCCGTGAACTGGTTCTAGGTCGATCGCTCTCGAAGTTCATGCGGGAGCTGGGGATGAAGGATGACAGCGGCAGCCCTCGCGGTGACCGGACGCGGCTTCGCAACCAGATGAAACGTCTTTTTGCTTGCACCGTCTCGCTGATCTATGAGGACACGTCAGGTTTTTCGCGAGTTAGTTCGTTAGTTGCGGACAAGCATGAGTTTTGGTGGGATCCCAAGCGCCCCGAGGAGCGCACGCTATGGGACAGTAAGCTCCGTCTGGGGGAGGCGTTCTTTCATGAGATAATCCACCATCCGGTGCCGCTGAACATGAACATCCTCAAGGCCCTCAAGAGATCGTCTCTGGGCCTTGATCTCTACCTGTGGCTCACCTACCGAACGTTCTCGCTCAAGCACGCGGCACGACTCCCCTGGAAACGCCTCTACCGCCAATTCGGAGTAGATCCAGCCAAGGCAGACGATAATGTCACCGTTCAGGCTTTTCGCAAGGAGTGTCTGCGTGAATTGAAAAAGATCAAGGCGGCTTGGCCTGGCCTGAAATACTCCACGGCCAAGGGTATGCTGGTTGTCTCGCCGTCCAAACCCTCCATTGCCTCTGCCAATCTTCGGCTCGTGGAATAGTCTCTTCTGATTTACCCACAGAAAACTGTGCGCACAGGGAGTCTTCCACGGTGAAACACCTCACATCAGATTAATAGGCTTCCGGTGAAACACCTCACATAGAATGCCAGGCTTCCGGTGAAACACCTCACATAGAATGCCACCAAAACCCTCCCGATTCTTCTCCCAGTGGGGGATTCCAGTTCCCGACTTCGTCCGGCAAGTAGTTAAAGATACAAGTAATCAATACATACAAGTAGTAGAGCCCCTGAGCCTGTGGAAATCTCAAGATCCTCCTTGTGGGGGAGACCCCCACACCCCCCTCAAGCGCTACTCGGGCCTTCAAACCTCGACCCAACTCCAACTACCAACACCACAAGCGGCGAGGGCTGCGCCCTCTGAGAGAAAAAGCGGGTGCCCCGGGGAAATGTCCTGCTTGACGGTCATCCTTTGAGCTAGGATCAGAGGCCGGGAGGCGTTCTCTCGGAGCGGAACGAGAGGGGGAGCGATGAGGATGCGGATATCGATCGGGGCCTGCCGGCGTGCGCTATCGATCGTGCGCTGGACCGAGGCGGGCGGCATTCCCCTGGACGTTGACGGAGAAGAGCAAGTCATCACCCAGGTCGTCGCCAGGGAGGGGCACTGGTACAGCAGGGAGCGGCGCCTCACCCACTCCCAAAAGGAGGAGCTGACCCGGCGGTCCCAGGCCATCATCGAGCAGGACCGGAAAGCGTTTC
>CBDANJ010000002.1:0-45898 GCA_965197545.1 Dehalococcoidia bacterium | reverse complement strand
CGGCGATGTCTTCCGGGGAGAAGGCGATCCGCTGCATTCCCAATGGCGAGTCCCCGATCTTCCCCAACTCCTGGAGAGTGCGGTTGAGGCGGTCGCCGTCAATGGTTGGTTGCGTCACGATGGCAGGTCCTTCATTGCTATTCTCTTACCAGTGCGTACAAGAATTCGTCGACAGTGCTGCCGGCCTTGGTGGCGCTGTTTCGCATCCTCGCTTCGAAGGTAAACCCGGCCTTCTCCAGAACGCGGGCCGACGCGGGATTCCATTCGAACACGATGGCGTAAAGCCGCACGAGGTCAAAATTTGCGAAGGCGTATTCGGAGAAGGCGCGCAACGCCCTGGTGGCAATGCCCCGTCCCCAGAATGGTTCACCGAGCCAGTAACCCACCTCGCCGGACCGGAAGTGGACGTCGTCTTGAAGCGTGAGCCCGATGCCTCCGATGGCCTCATCCGCGGTGGCGATGGCCAGGCTGGTCACGGTTTCACACTGGTTCGATAGTTGGACCCATTCCTCGGCATCGGCGGTTGTATACGGGTGGGGGAACCTGTCTCTCAGGTTTCGCCAGACCGTGTAGTTGTTGCCGTACTTTACAAGGGCGGCCACGTCTCCGGGCTGCCAGGGGCGTAATTTCCATGGGTCTATGAAGATTTCCATATTTACCGCCTGGCATCAGGGATTCCAAGGTCGCGACATATCTTTCGAACAAGCATCTCGCGGACCTCATTGTGTCTGGGTATGGCTGTTCTATGATTATTCTCTGGGTTTTCCCACCAGGAATGCCTACGACCTTCGCGGACCAATTCGCAACCATGAGACCTGAGATAGGCAAGGAGGACACGGCGTCTCACACCTGTAATGCGACCTCTTCATAGTCACTTTCGGCGGCTCTCAGCGCATCAGCCCGGTTCATCTCCAGGGCTTCGGTGAGGGCTGATCGCAGGTCTTCCAATAACTCTTCCTTGGTGGTGGCCTGGCCATTGACCCCGGTAATCTCCTCTATCCAACCTACCCACCAACCGGCGTCTTGTTTGATCAAGGCGGTATATGTCGAATTCATAGGGCGGTAGTCTCCATCAGCGTATGCGAATCATTTCGTGGCTAACGTTTGGCTAATTCCGATATAAGCTTAACCGGGGGTTCCCGGATTTGGCAAATTCGGCCCGCTTGTGCTACCGGCAACCGGGGAATATACTCAGAACACTATGTCCTTCCCTGAAGATACACCCGCCGGAGAACTTGTTCGCATCCCGCTGTTCCCGTTAAACGTGGTGCTGTTCCCCGGCATGCCCATGCCGCTCCACATCTTCGAGGAGCGGTACAAAGCCATGATCGGGGGGTGCCTGGAGCGCGGAGAGCCATTCGGCATCGTTCTGATCAAAGAGGGGCGCGAAGTCGGCGACCCGGCGGAGCCCGTCAGGATTGGCACCACCGCGCGGATCGTCCAGTCTGAGACCCTCGAAGAAGGCCGTCTGAATATCATGACCCGGGGTGAACGCCGGTTCGAGGTGGTGGACGTCTTCCAGCGCGTCCCCCACGTGGCCGCCGAGATCAGGTACATGGAGGAAGCGGCCGGGGATGACCTATCGAGCGTTATCGCTGAAATCAGTCCCGAGTACGCCGAGTTCCTTCGGATGCTGACGGCCCTGTCCGGCGGTTGGACCGCCCAGCCCGATGTCCCTGAAGAGCCGGTCGAGCTTTCTTTCTCAGTGGCGTCGGCTCTCGTCACCAGCATCCCACTGCCGACGGATATCAAACAACAACTCCTGGAATCCTCCACCGCCAAGGAAAGGCTTGAACGCCTTGTCCCCTTGATAAAACGCGGCAACGAGGCCCTGCGGGAAGAGGTGGCGAAGCGGAACCCGTTCAAGGGCCCGCGCCTCAACTAAGTCTATCCGCCGGCGCTAACCGCTCCGGTCTTAGACCTTCACCAGTGATCCGTAGATCTTGGCCGCTCCAAACTCCGGCACCATCCCCGAGAACAGCTCCGGATGGATCATCTCAGCCATAATTTCCAAGCCTGTCACCAAACGAGGCCCCGACCGGCTGGTATAGGCGCTGGCGTCGATCACATACACCCTCTGGTTCTTAACTGCGGGCAGTGTGTCCCATCCCTCGCGAGCGGTCAGGATGGGTACGTCCTGCAGAGCGCGTTTTACGTCGAAACCGCAGGGCATGAAGATGATGACCTCGGGCTGGCTCTCCACTATGGCGTCCCATTCCATCTGGAACGAGCCCGTTTCCTTGTCGCCGAAGCAGTTTTCCCCTCCGGCTATCTCCACCATCTCGGGCACCCAGTGACCACCACAGAACAGGGGATCGACCCATTCCACGTGTAGGACACGTGGAGCGTTGTTCGCCAGCGCGGCGCGGCTGGCCACGGCGTCGATGCGTTTTTGCATCCGGGCGGTGATGAGTTCGCCCTTCTCCTCGGTGCCGGTGGCGTGGGCAACGCCGCGAATGTCCGAAAGCACGTCGCCCAGGTATTGTGGGTCCAGAGAGAGGACTTGGGGCTCTTTGGGAAGGCTCACGCTTACCTCAGCTACCTGCCGAGTGGAAATGGCTCAAACCTCGCAGATGGCCTGGGTCAGGAGGAGGTCGGGCTCGGCGGCCTTCATTATCTCCTGGTCGATGTCGTAGATGCCGAGTCCCTGTTGCAGGCGCTCGGATATCACGCGGTTAATCTCCGCGCTGGTTGGCTCCATGCCGTCAAACACGCTATGGACCACATGGGGCTTGCGAGCCGCGTCGGGCGGGAAGTCACATTCGTGGGTGACGCCGTAAAGTTGGTCTTCTAGGCCCAGTTCGTAAACAATCTCGGTCGCGCTGGGGAGGAACGAACAGATACGCATGTAAAACCTCCGGTGGCCGTTGGGTCATTCTAACATTCACGCCCTTTGACGACCAACGCTAACAGCCTTCATCGTCTCCCGGTGATACGTCCGGTGAAGGCGCGGAGTCTATGTTGAAGGTGTATTCCGGGTCGATCTGGTCGTCGATATATACGTATTGGTCGTCGTCCACGTAGTGGGGATCAGGTTCGTCGCGGTATTCCAACTCGTCAGGTCCGAGGAAAGTTTGGATGAAGGTGCGCTCCAACAGGTGATGGATCTGAAACGCGGCGATGGCCAGCCCGGCGACCAAACCCACCGCCATTGCGGCTGCTAGCGGCGTCACGAGTACGCCCATTGAGAGCAGACGAGAGATGAGAGGGATGCTCCAGATTGCGGGCAGAATAAGGAGAGGAATCGCTATACTGTCCCGCAAGATCACGTGCATGTTCCTCCCGCGCAGGATCTCGGACGCTCTGAGCCGCCTGGGCAGGATGTAACCTACTATCCCGTCGCTGAGCGTCCGCAGCGACTTCCAAACCTGTAACGCTGGAGGAACGGACAGCGCCAGGGCCATGCCACCGATGGCCAGCCCAACCACGTTCTCCCGCAGATGGAGCGCGTGGGCCAACTGGGGTGTGAAGTGCAGGCTCCCCGTGCCGATGGCGATGAACAAGCTGATTATCCCCATGTTGAGCAATATCAGCCGGTTGCTTCTTTGTATCCGGCGGGCTCTTGGGCTGTGGAAATGAAAGGCGCTGCGCAGTGCCGCCAGGGCCAGGACCAGGCTGCTTCCGTATAGCTTGAGCAACCGGGGAGAACGCCGGTCCAGGAACCCGGCGATCACATTGGTCGCTCGAAATAGGAAGGGGTACGCCAGCGCGGTAATGGCGGTAGCTCCGGTCATCACGGGATAGAGGAAGCTGCCGATGGCCGCCGTTTCGGCCCCGACTCGCACCATGGCGAGCGAGAACTCTCCCACCTGGGGCATACCCAGTCCCACGTCCAGCGACTCCTTGCCGCTGTGTCCCGCAAGTAACGTTCCCAGGGTGTCGGCAAGCACCTTCCCCACGATGAATACCGCCGCCACGATCAGAGTTGGAAGGATGAAGTCCGCCGCCACGGAGAGGTCCATCAGAAGTCCGATGGAGACGAAGAAGATGGCGGCGAACATGTCCCGGACCGGTCCCATGATCCGGTCCATCTCCTCGGCGTGATCGGTGTCGCCAAGCACCGCTCCAATCAGGAACGCCCCAACGGCTGGGGATAGCCCGAGCTGACTCGCGATGAGCGCCAGTCCAAAGCACATCGCAAGTCCGGTTATGAGCAGGGCCTCCTGGGATTGGAACCCGTTCACGAAACCAACTACGCGGGGCGCTACCAATGCACCGACGACCAGGGCTACGGCCCCGAAGGTGGCCAGCTTCACCGCCAGCACGACTATGGAACCAGGGTCGGTTTCGCCACTGGTGGCCACGCCCGTGAGGACCGTTAGCAATATCACAGCGGCGATGTCTTCGATGACCAGGATTCCGACGATCAATTGCCCACGGGTCTGTAGCAATTCCCCGGATTCCCGAAGCATGGTCATCAAGATGGCCGAACTGCTGATTGACAACGCCGCTCCCAGGAAGACGCCCTCGGTCTTGGACCAGCCCAACAGGTTGGCCATCTCGAAGCCGAGGGCGAACATGATGGTCATCTCCACCAGTCCGATGATGACCACGCTGCTGCCCACGCTCCGGATACGTTGCCACCCCACGCCGAGACCTATGCCGAAGAGGAGTAGCACCAGTCCCAGGTCGGCAAGCAGGCGAATGGTGTCCAGGTCCTCGACCAACGGACTCCACACTGTGAAGGGGCCAATGAGAGTCCCGGCGGCGAGGTAGCCCAGGACTGGGGGCATGCGGACAAGGCGGAAGATGACCAGGGCGACCCCGGCCACGGCCATTATCACGGCCAGGTCTCGGACCAACCCTGTGTCTTCGCTGCCCAGTGCGAGAAGAGGTATGGAGGTTGTAGGATCTATGGGGCCAATGTCTCCAGCAACGGCTTACAGGTATTGTCCGCCTAGTATACCGCTGGCTATCCAAGGATGTCTTTCGCCATAAGTGTTCAGACTTGATCGGACTTGATCGGAAACAAAGGCCCCACTTTCGCAAAAGGGGGGTTGGGGGGATTTCCCCCGCTCCGGCTAGAGTCGCCAACGGGTGCGCCGCACATCTCCAACCGTGGTGGTTTCCGGTTGGAATATCCGGGTTGAGATGACCCCGGTCCTCGTAACTGCGTTAGCCGGTAAGAGAGAAATCCCCCCAACCCCCCTTTTGCGAAAGGGGGAGATTATCCGTGAACGTTCCGTCGCCGTTGCTAACTCTGAACAGTTACCTTCCGCCATCATGCCGGGCGCCCATTCGCAAAACGACGGGAGCCCGCCAATCCTTGATTCGGCGGGCTCCGAGTCTTAGCCGGGGTGTTGCAGCTTACCCTGCCGGTAGGTCCCGCGTCCTGCCGGGGACCACGGCCGAAGGGGTTATCGCCCCTGCCGCTCTATTACCGGTGGGGCTCGTTGTGGGAGACCAGGTCTACGGTGGTATCAGGGGTCGCCACGGCGACCGAACCGTAGAGGGGTCAACGCCGTTTCCAGGTATCCACCAGCTCGTTGGCCTGCTCCGCGGCCACCCCCCACATCTCGAAGTTAACGCGAATGGCATCGTAAAGGGAAATGTCTCCGGGGGTCTTTTCCGGGTCACGATAGGACTCGACGCTCACATCCATCCATTCCAGGGGAATCTCCTCGTCGTTGGCGATCCTCTCGACCATGTTGACTGCGCAGGCGGTGATGCCGGACAGGAAGAGCTCTCCCGCGCCAACTTCGTCGCCGTTAGTGCCGTCGGCAACCCAGTGGTGGGTCCGCGCGTTGCAGATCGCCCTTCCCAGGGTGCCGGTGCTGTAGCTCCGTACCTTGTAGGCCAGGGCTAGTTCCGCCATAACATCCCTCCTCAAGTTTGGTTATTGCCAGGGATTCCAGCTTACATCCTGGAGTCCCTTTGAGCGACTCCTTGCGCCGGGAATTTTCGACTTGTTTCTAGTCGCGCACCCGGTATGCGATGCACTCGACGATCTCGATAGCCAGGGGCGGTTGCGCCAGTCCGGTGGTGCCTATGACGGCGCGGCACGGAGGGTTGGGCACGAATTCCCGGTAAATTTCGTTAAGCAGCGGCCAGTTGTCCATGTCGGTCAAGAATATGACCAGGCTCACTACCCGGCTGAAGCTGGACCCAGCGGCCTCAAGATGAGTTTGCACGTGCCGGAATGCGGCACGGTATTGGTCGGCGTCGGTCTCGCCCACGACCATTCCGTCAAACCCGGAGGACGTTGTTCCACGGCAATGGACCTTGATCGCGTCGACCTTGTACATGCGTAGAAGGTCCTCTTCGAAGTAATCGCAGTAGAGGCCCACACGGTAGGAGTGTATGTCGGTCGATTGATGACGTCCGGCGGCGATAATCAGGTCCAGAAGTTGGTCCCGGTCCACGAAGGGCAGGTCGTGGGCCTGCTCCAAGGTCATCTCGTCCAGTTCGGCTAACGTGTAGGGCATAAAGCTGCGCTCGCGTAATACTTCTTGGCGGCCTTGCCGAGGCGTATGACCCGGGAGTCCTCTTTAGGTCCAACCGAAATGTGGCGTCGGGAAAAAGGGGGGGCCAATCTATATCCGGATGGGTTGAGACCTGACTCCCGGAGTCTTCTTAACAGGTCGGTAGCTTCCGCCAATTCCTTAGGATCAATATGGGGATTCGCCGCCAAGATTTCTTCAATGTTGGGAGGTTTGATCAAGATTAGACCTCCCATGAGAAGGGAAGATAGCTTCCCAATATGTGTAGGGCGCCTTCGGCCCTAGTTTTCACCATGTAGTCACCCAATAGGTTGTGATAGGTACGAATGTTGTCACTCATGATTCGCTCTTGACCGAAGTCATCAATCAAGAGATAAAGATCGCGCCGTAACACTTCCATGGAAATGCCATGACCGTGGGTGTGCCAGCGATCGGTATCATTCAAAATGCTCGCGATTTCCACGGCCCGGCTTTGTCTCATTTCGTCAGTCACGGGAATGCCCCGAGTTTCGGTCTTGGTCCAACCACTGAACTTATACTTAACCAGCCATTCCTTAAGGAGCGATATGGACAGTTCTCGTGCCTGCTCGTATTGGTAAAGCTCAGCCTGGTCAAATCCACTTATCATGAGCTGAACTTCGGGCATCGAGATACTACCGTCAATGGCCTTCTGAAGCAATCGTTCCCACTGAATCAGATATCCTAGAGCGGGAACCCAGCGACCAGTTGCGCTTTGTATCTGTGGATCAATTGGACCCAGGCGTGAATAATAGTCCATATAGATGGCGTCACCGGACATAGCCAGAACGGTTCCTGCCGAAAATGCATGATTTGGTATAACGAAATTAACATGATGGTAGTTGTGTCGCAGGGTATCCACAATTCTTTGGACGACCTCGATAAGACCTCCGAATGTGGTCAACACGACTGCTAGTCTCATTCTCCTATTGCCGTTGGTCTTAAGTCTTTCCACCATGTTGCGAACGAGATCATCGACACCGTCTACGATTCCACCGTTCAGGTATAGTACGTCGGATTGGAGCGTGGTTTCCAAAGCGCGGGCTCTGTCATCGAGCTGGTTTAGAATAATGTCATCGGCAGTCTGCGGGACACGACTCACCATAGGGGATTACTCCGTTTTCTGTCGATTCCACCGGGCCTCCGCTGCCGTTTTCGCGATTTCTCTACGTCTCGCATCGGATAATTTCTTGGCCCTGGCTGGTCCACCCTTCCGTCCTCCGAGCCTTCCCAGAGCAACGGCAGCAGGGTTCTTGTCCTGCGAGTTGTAGCGGTTCTCGTGAGAATCCGGCTCCACCTTTTCTTCCGCATGTTCAACACTTAGAATGGGTGAGGCCATATCGTGTCAACTCCGATGAATGTTGATGCTCGACCGCTTATGCATGACTCCATAGTCCCACGGTCTCCGCTCATTGGTCAAGCACGGCTTGACATCTGCAAGAGCTAGCGTGTTGGCGCTCGGCACGTCTGCCTATCCCGCACTCCCGGCGCCCGTGAGGGGGACCCAATGACCACTATCCCGGAACTTAAAGAGCAATACGAGAGCCTGGACCATCGTTTGTCCATTAGAGACGAAGGGGCCATCGACACCGAGTGTCTCATGGCTTTCGCCTACGATTATCCGGAGCAGCAGGCGGTCGTCCGGGTGGACACGGACGAGTTCACCGCCGTTTGCCCTTGGACAGGGCTTCCAGACATCGGGACAGTCCAAATTTCCTACGTCCCCCTTGATAGCTGCATCGAGCTTAAGTCTCTGAAGTATTATCTCCTGTCATTCCGAGACGTGGGCGTCGTTCAAGAACATGCGGCCAACCGTATCCTCAAGGACCTGGTTGGGCTATGCAGTCCCAGGAGCATGAGTGTGACCCTCGATTATAAAGTTCGGGGCGGGATCCATTGCTCGGTGTCGGTCGCCCATCCGGTTACCGGATAGCCGGATGTACCTGGTAAGGATCGAGACCACTTTCGATAGCGGCCACAGGCTATTGGACTACGATGGGAAATGTGCCTACCCCCACGGGCACACCTACAGGGCCGAGGTGTTTCTGGGAGGCGCGGCCCTGGACCTACAGGGACTGGTGTTCGACTTCACCGACCTGAAACGCCGGGTGAAGAATTGGATCGACGACAACTGGGACCACTCCTTCCTCGTCAATAGCCGCGACACGGAGCTTATCCGGGCCCTCGCCTCACTCACCAAGGGCAGGGTGTACCAATTCAGCGACGAGAACCCGTCCTGTGAAGTAATCAGCCGGGTGTTGTACGACACCGTGGCCGAAATTTGCGGGACCACGCCGGTCAAAGTCCGGGTCTGGGAGTCGCTGGACCAGTACGCCGAGTTCTCCCGGGATGCCGGTCCCGATGGTTAGCTATGGCGTAACCCTACTCTCCGGGGGACTCGACTCCACTACCGTCGCCGCCCTTGCCCGCAGCCAGACCGACCACCTGACCGCCCTCACTTTTCACTACGGGCAGGCCCACAGCAAAGAGGTTGAGTGCGCAGCTGAGATAGCCGGAATGATGGGCATCCCCATGGAGCTATTGGATATCTCCTTTTTTGGCCGGGTGGCGTGGTATTCGGCGCTCACCAACCCGGAGCGATTCCCGATTCCCGGGGACCGGACCACGGAGCAGATGGGGGCCAGTATTCCCATCACATACGTTCCCCTCAGAAACACTTTCTTCCTGGCCCTGGCCGCTTCCTACCTGGAAAGCCAGGTCTTGTATTCGATTGAACACGAAGGGCTGGATCCCGCCGGGCTCAAGGCGAATATCTACATGGCCCCCAACGCGATCGACTATAGCGGGTATCCCGACTGTCGGCCCGAGTATTTTGAGAAGATCGCCGAGGGCCTCGCCTACGGCAGTAAGCTCTGGGCCGAGTATGGCGTCGCGTTCTCAGTGGAAACCCCCATCATTCACATGTCCAAGCGTGAGATCGTGCAGCTGGGCGTTGAGCTTAACGCGCCCCTGGAATACACGTGGAGTTGCTACGAAGGCGGCGATTATCCCTGTGGTAGCTGCGACAGTTGTCTGCTCCGGGCCAAGGGCTTTGCCGAAGCGGGCGTCCCCGACCCCGCCCTAGTCAAGTTGGGGAGGTTCTGAGCGTGTTGCGCGTCAGCCGGCAGTCTGGGGGAGTCCCCGAAATCTTCCACTCTCTCCAAGGAGAAGGCGCGAACATCGGCACGGCCACCGTGTTCCTGCGCCTTGCCCAATGCAACCTGGCGTGTTCCTGGTGTGACACCAAGTACACCTGGGACTGGGACAACTACAGCTACGAAGACGAGGTGATGACCCTGAGCGTGGAAGACGTGAGGGACGCGGTATTGGCCTACGGTTGTCCCCACCTGGTGGTCACGGGGGGCGAACCTCTCTTGCAGCAGCGCGATCTTGCATCGCTGGGCGCGGGACTGAAAGACGCGGGGTTTTACTGCGAGGTTGAGACCAACGGGACCATCCTGCCCATCCCGGAACTTGCCCGCAGCATTGACCAATGGAACGTGTCCCCTAAACTTGCCAACTCCGCCAACTCGTTGGCACGCAGGGTCCTGCCTGAGGTTTTGGAAGGCTTCTCCGGGTTGCCCAACGCACTCTTCAAATTCGTAATTGCAACGCCCGCCGACCTGGACGAGGTACTCGGCCTGCGCGACAGGTACCATATCCCCAACGAACGCATAATCCTCATGCCCGAAGGCATCTCGGTGGATGCGCTTCGGGACCGGAGTCCATGGGTCGCCGACGCCTGCGTGAAGGAAGGGTTCCGCTTTTCCACCAGGCTGCACATCCTGCTCTGGGCTGACCAGAGGGGGCGGTGAAGTTGGGCGGTGAGCCGTCACTTCCCGGTTAATAGAATCGTGAGCTCGTTCACGTCTTCGACAAGGTCGAGGCGGGACACCACGTCGATTACGGCGTCGGTTGTCTCCTTGCTAAGGGTTTCACGGGTCAATGACCTGAATTTGTCCAGCAATTCCTCGTAGGGCGCGGGATTCTGCGCGTCGCCTTTCTGGGCTACCACCTCATGCCGCAGGGTGCGTCCGTCTTGCAACTCTACCGACACACGTGCCGAAGGGTAATCGTAACGGCGGAAGTTCATCTCCGGGTCCGCCGCGATCTCCACCCGTTGCGCCAATGATCGTATCGCGGGGTTGGCGATTGGCTCGGCATAGAACGCCGTAACGTCCGTTCGTCCGGTCTCGATGGACGCGGCTACCGCGTATGGGATCGAGAACTTGGCGGCCAACATGTTCTCCGGTTCCGGGTCCGCCATGATTAACGCGAGCGACGGAGCTTCCACCCGGATGCGGCTGACCTGCTGCGATGCGAAGCTCTCCTGTCGGACTATCGCCTGTACCGCGTCCAATACGGGATGGTTGTACAGGCAGCACGCATGGAATTTGAAATAGTTGTGCTGAATCCGGTAGGAACCCGGCTGTCCCAGCCCTTCCACAACCGCATCCGAATCGAAGCCGTCCCCGAGAAGCCCGCTGTACACGTCTGAGGGCGCGTCTTCCACTGCGGTAAATCCGCACCTGGTCAGGTGAGCCGCGAGTATCCCCTGGAACCCGGACCGTCCTGGGTAGAGGTTGCGGACCGTGGCCCCTTCCAGGCAGGGGGTCCAGGTGTTGGCCGGGCTCATCGAGGTGGCCAGGTTCATGGTGGTCTTCATTTCGGCGGCGTCGTACCCGATCAGTCGGGCCGTTGCCACCGCCGTTCCAATGGTCCCCCAGGTGCCGTGGGAGTGGACCTCCGCCTTTGCCCTGGTGCCTGACCCGATGCGAGAAGTCACCTCGTATCCGGCGACGATGGCCTCCAGGAGGGCCTTCCCGCTGGCGCGGCGGTCTTCGGCTACGGCTATCGCGCCGGGAGTCACATGAATGGATGGATGCCCGCCGCCCAACCTGGTGCCTTCGTCCATCTCCAGCCCCACCCCGGCGGTGGCGTTGACCAGCGCGGCGTATGTAGACTGCACCTTACCAGCGTGACCCATAAGGGTGGATGCTCCGCCCGGGCCCAAAGTCTTGGCAAGACCGGCGAAGCTCGCGTTTTCCGGCAGTCTGCTTCCGGCCAGAATCGCGCCTATTGTGTCGAGGACCACGTGCTTGGCGGCCCGCACGGTAGAATCCTCCAGGTCTTCGAGACGTAGGCCCGATGCGAAGCTGGATAGCCGGTCCAGATATTCGGTTGACATGGTCCCTCCTCGATGCCGAATGTGCTCCAAAGCGGCCGGGTTAGCTGGAGCCAAGGTGCCGGGAAGCGTGCCCATTGGCGCTGCAGACCCGCGTATACAAAGTGCTTATACGCTGCCATAATTGTGGAACTATGGGGAATGGTCAAGACCAGTTCACATTCATGCGAAACCTTAGAGAGCCGATGCCGCTGTGGCGCAAAGTGCGGCTGGTCTTGGCAAACAACCTGACAAAGATTCGTTCGGGGCAAAGTTGCTGCGGCAATCTGGGTCAGCCCGGTTGTTGAAGGCCCCTGCCCGATGCTCCCCGTGAGGGAGACTGACCTACTCCCGCCAACCCCGGCTAGTCCTGCTGGCCCTCGGCGCCCAAGCCTTCCCACCAGTGGCGGCCCCGCCCTCTGCGCCGCCGGGTGAATCCCAGCCCCGTCAGACGCATCCCGAAACTCCTCTGCGCCATCGGCGTCTGCTGTGTTTCCTGGCACCAGTCCACGTATGCGGCATACAGTCCTGATGCGATGGTCCGCAGGTCTGGTCCCACGATGCAGCGTTCTGTCACGAACCGGCTAACCGAAGCCTGACCGTCGACCTCAGCTACCGGCTCGCCTTCGTCCTCCGCTGGGTCACTCTCGACAGGGGCGCTGTCAATCGGGGCATTTTCGACAGGGGCGCTTGCGACAGGAGGGCTTTCTACATGAGCAATTTCTGGCGGCGGGGCCGAAGTTTGAGCGGGTTGGTCTCCGGCACTGTCTTCCTCTGGCTGGTCCGGGATTGGGGATTCAACCGTGGGCAACCGTTCAATGTACCTGGCGCAATATTCCAGTAGACCCAGGTACTTGTCCAGTCCTCCGAAATCGCTCCAGGCTATGGATTGCCCATCGATCTGCGAGGCGTCAAGCGCAAACGATATCGAGTTAACCGCAAATCGTTGGCGGTATTCGGGGGGGCAGGACCACACGGGCGTCAACATGCCCAGCCTAAATGACCGGTCCAATAGGTAGATGCAAGCACGGGCGGACCGAAGGCCCGGTTCGGTTTCTGACAGAGGACTACCGGAGCAGACCGACTCGAGGGTGCGATGGCTCTGCATCGCGGAGAATGCGAACGCGCCCCGCACTTGGTTGGTGGCGCACCGGGCCAACTCAGCCTGGCCCCTTATCCTGAGAGGGTTGAACACCTCGACCACGTGGCCGGTCTCCGTGGTCACGACGTCCCGCTGGGCGGGAAGGTGCGCCGGGGTTATCTGACCCTTCCTGACCGCCGTCCAATAGGAGATGGCCAGGGCCAAATTCTCCCTGACCATCTGGATCTCCAACTCCGGCCCGAAGGCCCCGCTGGTTACCATATCCTAGCCCTGGAGTGGGATGCCTACTCGTTGATGTTCATCACTACTTTGATGACGTTGTCGGTCCGCTGCTCGTACATGTCGTAGGCTTGCTGCACCTGGGAGAATCCGATTTGGTGGGTGATGAGCTGGCCCGGGTCGCACCAACCCCGTTGGCGCAAAGCCACAATATCCGCAATCTGTGAGATGGGGTCGCCACTGCGGGCCCCGGTGGTGGGGATAATGGTAGGCTGTTTGTCCATCAACAAGTTGTGCTCCAATGGCACGAAGTCATCGCTCTGAATGCCGAAGATGATCGCGGTCCCGAATTGGCGCACCTGTCGAAACACCTCGTTGAAGGTGTCCGGATAGCCGGCGGCCTCCACGGCGATGTCCGCGCCCTCGCCCCGGGTAATCTCCTGCACCGCTTCCGTGACGCTCTGCTTATCTGGATTGACCGTGTGGGTCGCGCCGAGCTGCTTGGCCTTCTCCAGCCGGTAGTCCAAGGGGTCTACGGCGATGACGTTGCGCGCTCCCATGCGTGAAGTGATCATGGTGAAGCTGAGGCCGATGCTGCCCTGGCCGAAGACGACCACGTTCTTGCTCAACACGCTGCCCATTTGCCGGCATGAGTACAGCACCGTGCCCGAGGGCTGGCACATCACCCATTCGGCTAGGCTGCCCTCATCGGGCAGTAGAATCATGCGCCCCGGGTCGGACACCGTGTATTCGCACAACCCTCCTAGGCCCCGGGAAGGGATGACGATTACCCTCTGGCCCTCATGATAGGCGTCGGTGCGGCTATCCACGATGACTCCCGCCAACTCGTGGCAGGGCCGGCCGGGTTCCATGGGGTAATGTTCCTCCGGCTCAATGGGTCCGTAGCCATGCCGGATGTCGCTGCCGCATACCGAGACCCGTTCCAGCTTGACCAGGCACTCCCCGTCAACCGGAGCCGGCGTGTCGATGTCTATGAATTCAAAGTTCTTCGGGCTGGACAATCTGGCTGCTTTCATATCCTTACGTTACTCCCTTCGGGCACAGAATCCATGTGGTCAAATCCCGGTGTATCTTAATATGAGACCGTCGCTTCGGCAAGGGAGAGGGAGTAGCGGTAACTGTTCAGACTCGATGACGCGGATTGGCTGAATCCCCCATCGGTCATCTCTGTGATAGTCCTCTTAACATGTCCCGCCCACAATCCGTCATTCCCCCGCAGAGCCTGCCCCCGGCTCGAGCCGGGGGCGGGAATCCAGAAATGCCGATGATAGGGAATGTTGCTGGTTGTAAATGCTCCTGGATTCCGGGTCAAAGCCTGCCCCGTACTGGATACGGGGCCCGGAATGACGGGCTAGGAGTAGGAAGGACACATGAAGTGCGCACAGTTACCCTTGTTCTGTGCGGGCGGTTATGCCAAGCCATACTGCGAAGCATACGGTCAAGAACAATCCAAGCCACAAATAGGCACTACTATGCTTATGGATGCCTTCTGGGTCAGGCGTTCCAGCTTTCGGGTTCGATGGCAACGGCGACCCCCTCGAGGGACGCAGATGCCGTCCGGTCTGCGTCCACGATTGCGCCGATGACGACCGGTGTTGCCGGTTGGCCGAGGATTGAGGCCAGCGTCCCGGCGCGCGCCTTGGCCCGGGCGATGTCTGAGTCTCCTACGGTGATGGAGGTCTCGATCACGATGTATGTGTCGGACCCGGTGGTCCTGTCTCTAGCGGCGAGGATGAGGTCCGACCGCCAGAGGCCGTCGATTTCCTCCGGGGTGATATTGCCGTCCTCTTCGGCCTGTTCGATGCGGGCCTCCAATTCAAGATCCCCCGGCGAATAGATACCTCTCAGCACTTTTATCCGGCGCAGGTTGAGGTATTGGCCCGCTATGCTTCTGATGTTCCTTTCGACCTTGATTGCGTAGTTAGTACCGAACCCATTGTCCATTCTGCCGTCCATCCGGTTCATTCGAGTCTCGATTTCGGCGATATTGGTCTTGACGTCGGCAAGGTCGGTTTTAACGTCGGCGAGGTCGGTCTTAATCTCGGCGAGGTCGGTCTTAACGCCGGCCATGTCGGTCTCGAGCCGTTCTAGCCGTTGGTGGACCAGCCGGAAGTTCTCGCCGGTCAGTTCCACAAACTTGGCGAACCGTTCTGGCAATTCCAACAGTTCCTGGCCCAACAGTATGCTTCGGATAGTGTCGGCCCACTCGGGTCTTTCCCGGAGGATGCGGGCCAAATCGGAAATGTCGTTTATGGATGTCATAACCGTTCTCGCGCCTCAGTCCAGTATAAAGGAAGCGGAGGCGGATGGTCAGCAAGGGCTAGTCAAATACGAAGACGCATTTGCCCGTCGTCGCTCCGTCAAATGTCTGGAAAGCCTGGATGGCCTGGTCCAGTGTGTAGCGGTGAGTGATGTGCCTGTCCAGCGGCGCCTTGGTTTCCACGAAGAAGCGGGCGATCTCGATCAGTTCCGACTTGCTGAAAGTCCAGGAACCGAAGATCGTGATCACCTTGAATATAACGTCGCGGCTGAAGTCAATCTCGGCGGGAGGACCCACACCCACGTAGCAGCAGCGGGCGAACGGCGCAAGGCAGGTCAATACCTGCTGCCTCGCCACTGGGTTGCCGGACGTTTCTAAAGAAGCCGATGCTCCCGCGCCGCCGCTCAGGTCACGGATGGCCTGCACCGGGTCCGCTTCCAATGGGTTGATGACGTAATCGGCCCCCAGGTCCCGGGCCAATGCCAGCCGCTCCGGGACGACGTCGACCGCGATCACCCGCGCGCCCATGGCCTTGGCGGAGAGGGTGCCGCTCAGACCGACCGGACCCTGTCCGAACACCGCCACGGTGTCCTTGCCGTTTATGTCCATCTTGTTCAACCCGTTCCAGGCCGTGCCCGTGCCGCAGGAGATGGCGGCCCCCTCCTCAAAGGAGAGTTCGTCGGGCAGATGCACCAGGGTACGGGAGGGGACCAGGATGTAGTCGGCGTTGGCCCCGTGGCCCGTGCCGCCGCCGTAGGTCACCCGGCCCTGGGGGCATAGCTGCTCGTAGCCCATGGCGCAGATCTCGCAGACGCCGCAGCCAGCGTAGTGGTGGCACATCACCCGGTCGCCCAGTTTGAGGCCCGGAGGCGCACCCGGCCCCAACTCCTCGATGACGCCGCACGGCTCATGGCCGGTGATCATCACCGTCGGCTCACCGCCCCGGTAACGGTGCAGGTCGGACCCGCACAAGCCGGACGCCCGGACTCGCAGCACAGCCTCTCCCGGACCGGCGTGAGGGTCGGGGAATTCCTGGATTTCGGCTTCCCGGTTGCCACTGAACGTAACCCCGCGCATGGTGTACCTCCCGTTTGGGTGTGTCAGGTTGGTTGGGGGGTATGATACTCTGCGGAAGGCGGGATGGGGAGTGGAGGAGGGGTGGTACGGGCGCAAACGTGCCAGGGGCGGCAGTCAGTCTACACCCAAGCCCAGTTTTACTTGTCCCAGATGGGTTCCACATAACGGTCAACGTCCAGGTCTGTGAAGTAATCGTGGGCTGTTGACGGTATCGTGTTTCCGGCATGGTACCGCGCCGTTTCACTGGCAACTCGAAGGGACCTGTAAGCCCGCCAAGTCTGCAGATCACAGTTGGCCCGAATCAGTTCCTCACGCCAAGCATGAGGCGAATATCTCATGCGGCCGTTTGTCCGTGGGACTGAATCTTCGGTGTGGGAAATAAGGCCGCTTGCCTCCCGGTGGGTGAACTCCGGTTGGCCGTGCAGACGGGCTTCAAAGTAATGCACCGCGGCATAGAAGGCAGCTGTGATGGACCAGTCTCTGAAGCGGTATCCGGTGCCGGCAAATTCCCTCGCGAGTCCTTCGTTGTGCCGCGCCTGCTCGATATGGGGGTGCCTGTCACTCACCCTATGGAGACTCCCGCTTCCAGACCAGGGAGCTATTAAGGTAAGTGGTCCGGTCGAGTCCGGCATCGCCTATGGGAATGTAGTCCACGGACATACACGCAGCCGGGAACTCGTCACGCAATATATATTCTGCGTCAAGCAAGCCGATGATCAATGACTCGTCGTGGTGCTTCACCGAAAGCAGCACGAACACCTGGACTTCCTCCAGATATTCCCCGAGCGCAATGGCTTGCACCGGACCGAACTTCTCATAGGTACGGACCAATTTCCTTTGCAATTCATCCTCACCCTGTCCTTCTCTGACAGGCAACGGGTATGGTGGGTCCTGGCTCTGCCGGGTGTGCATTGAGGGAGCCATATTAACCCCTGTTCCTCGTGATGAAGTGTATGGGTATGCGATCCTATGAAGCGGCGTTTCAGGCGTCAAGGAAAGTTATCGCGGGTCAAGATACGTAGACAGGCCCGCCTCCCGGTTGCCCTTAAACGTAACCCCACGCATGTCGCACCTCCCGGTCTGGGTGTATCAAGTTGGTTGGGGGTATGATACTCCCCGGAGGGCGGGATGGGGAGTGGAGAGGTGGCACCTACCGGCACAGCCAATCGCGGACTTCCGAGAGAGTATGGCCTTTGAGGACATCGTTATACTGCAAAAGTTCGCACGCTGTGTGCCCATCACTCTCTCTGGCCTTTGAATCTGCTCCGTAGTCTAGTAACAGCTTGATAACTTTCGGATTGCTACTGCTCATTGCCGCGTCATGCAGGGGTGTAACGCGGCCATTGTCCCTTACATTGACTTCCGCGCCGCGGTCCAGCAACAATTCCACGACCGACTCTAGGTTATACGCTGCCGCCCAATGCAGAGGTGTAATTCCTATGGAGTCCTTGGCATTGACGTCCGAACCGTAGTTCAGTAACAATTCGATAACCGAAGGTTCGAAATTTAATGCCGCCGCCGCATGAAGTGGGGTACCACCATTTATACCCCTTGCTTCGATGTCCGCGCCTCTGTCTAGTAGCAACCTGATAACCGAGGGATCGGCATTAAATCTCGACGCCATGTACAGAGGCGTCCGGTTTTCATTGTCCCTGGCTTCGATGTTGGCGCCGTGGTCCAAGAGCAAAGTGATGACCGACGGTTGGTTGGTATAGCCCGCTGCCACATGAAGGGGTGTTGCATTGTAATGGCCGCTACTTGCATCAATAGGCGCGCCATGCTCCAGTTGTACGCGCACATCCCGGACATCAGCTTTACGCCAGAAATCTACGCTTAACCAGTTGCTGAGAGTTAAGACCAGAGTAGGAGTCGGGGTCGGCGGGGGCATAGTTGCCGTTGGTGGAATGACTGCTGCTGGTGGAGTGGCTGTTGATGTGTCCCCACAGGCCGGAGCGGCCGATATGACTAGCACGACTATCCCAAATGCCATCCGCGAGCATAGCCAGTGCATAAGTTTGATCATAAACCTGTGAAATCCAATCGAGTCATGCGTGTCGCGTAAATGATACTCGCTGAGGGTGGGTTAGAGAATTAGCAGGGCAACAAAATCGGCGGCAAGGAAACCTTCGGAAGCCTGTTCGGGGCAGCGGACGCTAATGTGCGTTTTGACCTTGCCGTGCTATATTAGCCGCCTGAGATTAGGTTTATCCTGATGGCAGAGGGAAATGATGGAGAACAGGACTCGGCTGACGCATCTACCGGAATCATCGGGGCCTGTCGAATTGGTAGAGGCGCAGCAAGAATGCAACTTGGAAGAAAGTCTTGTTGACCACTTCAACAAACTCGCCCATGACACTACTGGCGAGGTATTCGTTGATGGTATGGAATCCGCCTTCTCTTACGGGATAACTCTGGCTGTTGAGACTCATGGTGACATCGCCGTTCGCGCGATGGAGCGGCTGATGAGTTCTAATGGGGTCAATGTCGAAGTTGCCGGAGAAATCTTGAGACAAATGGGTTCTATGGAAGACCCTCGGACGCATCGTGGCAGATTGGCAGTCTTGACAAGCAGCCTGAAATCGCCTGACCCACGCCTTCGGGATGCAGCCTCTATAGGGTTGGCGGCGCTGGATGACCCGGCAGCCATCGAAGACCTGCGGGACGCCGTTGACCGGGAAGCCTTCCCTCAATTGAGGCGGAACCTGACATTGGCGCTGGACCAGTTGCAAGCGGCCCAATGGCCCACTTCTTGAGGGTAGTCAGACAGGCGCGCTGGTACAAGTATCCTGAACTGGACTGGCTGCCGGATGGCGGCCTTCAAGCCGACGCCCTCGGCGACCTCCAAACCAGCGGCAACGCGCTCTCGGTCTACAGGGTTGAGAACGAAACTGACCGGGAGCGCGTCATTGTTGCGTTGGCTGCGAACCGGGACAATTTGGCGAACCTAGACTACGCTATATTCGACGACGCCGGTTTGGCCTCAATTGGCATTGCAATTAACTAACGGGACGGTCAGACTCCCGACGTGGAAGTGAACAGACTACACTATGACCTGGCGAATCTGACGGCGGAAAGACTCGTACAGCTTGCCCAAGTCATATCATCAGGCGAACACGCCCGGATACCGAGGAGAGAAATAGAAGCCGGTTTGCGGCGCGCTGTTCAGTCTGGCGCTTTGGACAGAGGCCGGCTCAAGCCCCATCTGTTGGGACAGATTGAGTAAGTCCGGCAATGCCCCTTTAAGACTGCGCCGCTATAGGGCCTTAATCCGTCGTATAATCCCTATCAATATCAATCTGAACGGTTGGCTTGTAGGCTCGACATGAAAACCACCATAGACATCAACGACGAACTTTACCAGGCAGCCAAGAAAAAGGTGGATGAGGACGGCAGAACCCTCTCGGACCTGGTTGAGGCTGCCCTGCGGGTGTACCTGCGCGATTCCTTGCCCTTCGAGCTAAAGTGGGTAACCAGGTCCGGCAAGCCTAGGCCGGGCATAGACTTCACCAGCAGGGACTTTCTCTATGGTTTCCCGGACAACTCCCCCGATAGCGATTGATACGAATGTGCTGGTGTACGCGCATCGTGATGAAATGGACAAGCACGACGCTGCGAAGGTACTGATCCGGCGGCTCGTTGTCGGGGACACGCCCTGGGGCATCCCGGTGTTTTGCATAGGCGAGTTCCTGCGTGTGGTTACGCATCGCGGATTTTTTCCCTCACCCACACCTTTGGACGAAGCTCTGGAAGTTATTGACTCTCTTCTACAAAGTCCCAGCGTCCACCTGTTGCGGCCCGGAGACAGGTATTGGAAGATTTTCAACCGCGTGGCGCTTCAAGCCGGCGTATCGGGAAACCTGGTGTTCGACGCCCAGATTGTGGCCCTTTGCTTGGAGCACGGTTTCCTAACGATAGTGTCAGACGACAGGGACATGCGGCGCTTTGAAGGCATAGAAGCAGTCCCCATAGTGTAAGGCACATTCCCCCACATTCTTATCAGGCGATAGCCTGCGGAGGTTTACCATGTCAGACTCTTACGACGTCATAGTGGTGGGCGCCGGGAACGCGGCGCTTTGCGCGGCCATCGCGGCCAGGGAACGCTGTGAGTCCGTGCTGGTGGTGGAAAAGGCCCCGGAATACTTCCGCGGCGGCAACACCTACTTCACCGGCGGCATTATCCGGTTCGCCTTCGACGGTCTGGAGGACATCAAGACCGTAATCCCCGATATGTCTCCCACCGAGGAAGGTTCCATCGAGGTGGGCAGTTATAACCAGGACCAGTTTTACGCAGACATGATGCGGGTCACCCAGGGTCTAACCGATCCCGACCTGGCGCAGATTCTGGTGAGCCAGTCGCTGCCTACCATGCAATGGCTCCAGAGCAAGGGCGTGCGTTTCGTCCTGTCCTACGGACGGCAGGCGTTCAAGGACGGGGACAAATTCCGCTTCTGGGGCGGGCTGCTGGTGGAGGCCGTGGGCGCGGGCAAGGGGCTGTCCGACCAGCAGTTCGAAGCGGCCGAGAAGGACGGGATCGACATTCGGTACGCCACCCAGGGCGTGAACCTGCTGCAGGATGATAAGGGACGGGTGCGCGGTCTACGCGTTCTTGGGCCGGACGGTTTCGAGGACATCCCCGGCAGGACCGTGGTGCTGGCCGCTGGCGGGTTCGAGGCCAACGCCGAGATGCGCTGCCGCTACCTCGGCCCCGGTTGGGAGTTGGTCAAGGTGCGGGGCATCCCCTACAACACGGGAGACGGCATCAAGATGGCCCTGGACGTTGGCGCTCAGGCCCACGGCCACTGGAGTAGCTGCCACGCCGTTGCCTGGGACATGAACGCGCCCGCCTTCGGAGACCGGGTAATCACCGAGCTATTCCAGAAGCACTCCTACCCCTTCGGGATCATCGTCAACCTGGAGGGCAACAGGTTCCTGGACGAGGGGGCGGATTTCCGCAACTACACGTATGTGACCTACGGGCGCGCTCTTTTGACCCAGACCCAGGGACTCGGCTTCCAAATCTTCGACGACAAGGTGAAGCACCTCCTGCGCGACGAGTACCACATCCCCCAGGTCACCATGGCCGAGGCCAACACTATCGAGGAGTTGGCCCGGCGGTTGGACATTGACCCCGAGGGCCTCGCCAACACCATCCGGGAATACAACGCCGCCGTGCAGCAGGACGTCCCGTATAATCCCACGGTAAAGGATGGCCGCGGCACCGTGGGCATCACCCCGCCCAAGACCAACTGGGCCCAGCCGATAGACACGCCTCCATACCTGGGTTACGCGGTCACCTGCGGCATCACGTTTACCTTCGGTGGGGTGAAGATCGACACCCGCGGCCAGGTGGTAACCAACGGCCAGGACCCCATACCGGGCCTGTACGCGGCGGGAGAGATGGTGGGCGGCCTCTTCTACTACAACTATCCCGGAGGCTCCGGGCTGTCCTCGGGCATGGTGTTCGGCCGTCTGGCCGGTACCAGCGCGGCGCAGGACGCGATGGCCTTGAAGGACTCCTAGAAACTCGGACGGAAACCCCGATTCTCCACAAGCCGTCGTTTTCTCAGCGTCGATTGTCGATGTAACCGTGGGTTATTGAAACGTATTGCATACACTACCATGCCGTATAAGACTGTAATCCGTCTCCATTTATCAGCAGGAAACGGGGCCAATGGCTTTCCGGCCAGACTTCTAGAGTAGGCGCCGCGAGTGGCCACTGGCTACGAACCGCGTCTACCCCTGACTAGTGCTGTGACTTGGGAACATGTTAGCATAGCGGCAAAAGCAACACCGGCATTCGCGGCGCACCTTCCCGGAAATTCGGGCACCCAAAGACTGCAGCCATGAGGCGTTCTTGAGCACAATGGACCAATCATCCAGCGGAAAACGGGGTATCTTCTACGGTTGGTACATCGTCGCCGCGGTGTTCTTCGTAGCTCTGGTATCCACCGGCGCCCGCAGCGCAATGGGGAATTTCATTGTCCCCATGAGCGACGAGTTTGGCTGGAATCGCACCACTATCTCGTTGGCCGGGGTGATGGGCGCACTGGTCAACGGCTTCTCACAGCCTTTCCTGGGCCGTCTGTTCGACATGACGGGTGGACGCAGGGTGATACTCTGCGGAATCGTCGTTATCGGGCTCTCAACTGCCCTACTAAGCCTCACCTTCCACATTCTCTTCTTGGTCTTCATGTTCGGGATAGTGGCTTCCATTGCCTCCAGTGCGTCGGGCCTGAACAACGCCGGCGCGCTGCTGGCCAGGTGGTTCCGCCGCCGCCGCGCCACGGTTATGGGAATTAGCTCGGCGGGCGCTTCAATGGGCGGCCTGCTGTTGGTCCCCTTTGCCATGTACTTCCTAAACGCCACCAGTTGGAGGCTGACCTGGGTTGTGCTTGGGTTGGCCATCCTGCTGCTGGCTTTCCCGGTGGCGTACATCTTCCTCAAAGAAAATCCCGCAGACATGGGGCTTCAGCCCGATGGTGATGATGCGCCGCCTACGGACTCGCAGGGCGTCCCCGTGGAACGGCCCTCCGGGCCTTTGGAGGCCCAAAGGTGGACTCAGTCCTTCCGTTCCATGCCCATCTGGCAGATGTCCGCCGCCTACTTCGTTTGCGGGGCAACTACCTTCTTGCTTTCGTTCCACTTTGTTCCCTTTGCCCTGGACCGCGGCGTTGAACCGAACACCGCGGCTACCGTGTTTGGCGTGATGCTTGGGTTGAATGTATTCGGGTCCGTAGGGTCAGGGATGCTATCGGACAGGTTTGGACGGAAAAACCTGCTGGGGCTGGTGTATTTCCTGCGGGGCTGTGGGTACATGCTTCTTCTCTTCGTGCCCGGAGACGCCGCCCTGTGGATGTTCGCAGTCGTGGCGGGGTTCTCCTGGTTTGCGACTCCCACGCTTACGACATCCTTGACCGCCGACATCTACGGCTTGCGGGTGCTGGGGACGGTCGCCGGTGTATCCTTCCTCTTCCACCAACTGGGCGGGGCCGCCAGCGTATTGTTGGCGGGGGTGCTTTACGACATCTACGGTTCCTACCAAGTCCCGTTCTTCATCGCGGGCGCGCTCCTCTTCCCTGCCGCCATCGCGTCCGCCACCATCAAGGAGAAGAAATACTCCGTCCGGTACCAGGCTCCGGCGATGGCCGCTGCCCCAGCGGGTGGTTGATCCGGGCCTCGGTTTGCCCATTCGACATAGGATGGCCAATGTGCCATGACTCAACCCAGCGCTCAGCCTAAAACGGTCTTCCACGGCTGGTACATCCTGGCCACCATCTTCTTCGTCTCTGTCGTGAGCAACGGAGCGCGGACTAGCTTCGGCGCGTTCGTCCTTCCCATGGAGGCGGAATTCGACTGGAACCGCAGCACCATCTCGGCGGCTGGGTTCGTCGGGTTTCTGGTGGGCGGTCTATCCCAACCGTTCATGGGGCGCGTGCTGGACATCCTCGGTGGCCGCAGGGTCATCGGAATCAGCCTGGTGGTTCTCGGAGTTACCACCGCGCTGCTGAGCTTCACGTTCCACTTCTTCTTCCTGGTCTTCATGTTTGGCCTAGTCTCTTCCATTGCTCTCAGCGGGGCATCCACCACGAACACCGGGGCGCTCTTGGCCAGGTGGTTCCGGCGCAGGCGCGCCACCGTGATGGGGTTGAACACCGGCGGAGTCTCCCTGGGCGGCCTTATCATGGTGCCCTTCGCCGTCTACCTGATCCAAGCCGCGGACTGGCGTTGGGCCTGGGCGGCCATGGGGCTGATTATCCTGGTCCTGGCCGCGCCTCTCGCACTACTTGTCCTGCGCGACGACCCCGGGGAAATGGGGCTGCAACCCGACGGTGCCCCCGACCCTCCAGAGCGCGCCCAGGCCGACACCGAAGCCCGAAAGAAAGGGCCGCTTGAGGTCGAAAAGTGGTCCGAGTCGCTCCATTCCCCGCCTTTCTGGCAACTGAGCGGGGCCCTGACGGTCTGTGGCACCACCACCGCCATAATCTCCTTCCATTTCATCGCCTTCTCCGCCGATCAGGGCATCCCCGGCTCAAAAGCGGCTCTGATTTTCGGCGTCATGATGTTCATGAACACCATTGGCAGCGTTAGCGTCGGGTTCTTGTCGGACCGTTTTAGCGCCAAGAACTTGCTGGCGGCAACCTACTTCACGAGGGGGCTGGCTTACGTAATCCTATTGACGGTGCCGGGAGAAGTGGGGCTTTGGATTTTCGCGGTGGTGGCCGGCACGTCCTGGATCGCCACCAACCCTCCCACCACCACACTCACCGCGGATATCTACGGCTTGCGCGCACTTGGGACCATCGGCGGCATTTCGTTCTTGTTCCACCAGCTAGGCGGAGCGTCCAGCATTCTGCTGGCCGGTATCCTCTACGATGTGACAGGTTCTTACACCCTGCCCTTCGCCATCGCAGGATCGTTGCTGTTCCCGGCCGCTTTCGCCGCCTTTACAATTAAGGAGCGAAAGTACTCGGTGCGCTACCAAACGGCGGCTTCCGCGGGCGCGGCGCCGGGCTGACCGCACGTTTGCCATGTGGGTATTTCTAGCTTCGGTGGCGGGCCACCACGCGGATGCGGCCAGTCCCGACCTTCTGATCTGGATCAAGGACCTCATCGACCACATGTTTGGCGTGGGCCCGTGGACAATCGTATTGACGCTCGCCGCATTGATATTGGCGATGCCCTTGGGCCTGATGCTATTCTATTTCGGCCAGAGAAGGCGAATTGAGCAACAACTCCGGAGCAATTCAATAACTAAGCGTTAACACTTGGCGCGGATATGCCCCATTCTGAGTCGGCGCAAAAGTTGGTCTTAGACTTGCCCTCAGCTTCGGAAGATAGTAGACTATTCCTCGCCTCAGATGGTGATGTCATCCCAACGTTGGAGGAGCCAGCCGCTTCTCCAAGCCTGCCGGGAAGACGGGGACCGAGGCCAGTAAGTCGGACTAAAACCCATCCCAATCACGGAGGTTCAGAAACACCGCCATGTTCGATCGAGACTCCTTAGAAGCATTACTCGAAGAGTTACGGGACGAATGGGAACTTGAGCCGGACTGGGAGGAGATCCAGAGAGCGGCCCATCTGGGTGTCGCCCGCGCCGACGCCGGCGTGGAGTTGGGCGACTTGGACTCCCGAGTGGTCGCGCTGATCGACAAGCACAATCCCGGCTAACCCCCCGAAGCGGGCCGGAGAGCGTCGGGGAGGTTGATTCCGTCCTGGTCGCGGCCACCGGCCTTTATATCCGGAGCCCCATGTTTGAGGATAGGCTTTGACTCAACGCCTATCCTCAAACTGCGCTTTGCGGCATGTCGGGCTCTTACGCCCGTCGCCAGGGCGAACGTTTCCCGCCGCCTGTCCGGAATTTGGCCTTTCCACTCCACGCCTTTGACTGTCTCTTAGGAGACCTGGCGCTAAGTATCTATCTCAAAACGAGGCTTTCCCAAATGTCTCCCCCTTTCGCAAAAGGGGGATTAAGGGGGATTTCCCTTCTGCCCAAGCACGTTCGTGCAGTTTTGAGATAGCTTCTAAGTGGCGCGCGCCCTGGGTGACAGGACCACAACGCGCATGTCCGCGGGCAGATTTGAATTGGTGACTACTAGCCTGGGCTGTGGGCTCACGTCGTCCAGGCCCATCCTCCGCACGAACGCCTCCATTCCCTGGGGCTGCGCGGCGGCCTCTCCCGCTACCGCGGGGACGTTGTCTCCCATGGGAATGACGATTTTGGGTGACAGGTCCTGCATGGTCTGGAACACTTGCTCCACCCCCATAGTTGCTCCACCGCCGGCGGGGATCAGCAGCACGTCCACCGGGGATAGCTCGTCAATCTGAGATGGCGTGGGAGGGGACTTGACGCTCCCCATGTGGCAAATGGTCACGCCGCCGATCTCGATTGCGAAGGCAACGCTTCGGTCCTCTTGGGAAGTGTCGGCAGGCAGAGGGGTCATAACCCCCCGTACCCCGATGCCTCTGTATTCGTACTCCCCCGGAGCGGCGAACACCTTGGGATCGCCGGGTACATTCTTCCAATTGCTACCGTTGGGGTCCCGGTGGCTGACTGTGACCACAGTTGCCGGTCTCATGTCGGGCCGCAACCCCACCGATTCAGGAAAAGGGTCGGTCACGACAACAACGTCGTCAGCCGCCAATCGAAAACAAGCGTTACCCAGCCAAGTGATGTCCATTCATTCCTCCCGTCCACCCATGCTTGGCTCGTGTCACGCGCCCTTTGCCCCACCCTTTCCTGCACGGAGAGGGCGCCAGACTCCTTCATCCTCGCGGTGGAAAGCTGGGATGAAGGTAAATTCCGTGTAGTTTCAGCGTTACAGCTATCGTGTATTGCAGGTATTGGTTCACTATTATAGTAGTATAATAACGGGTAGAAGTTAGGGTCAACGAGTGTAAGATCGCTTTTGTCCAGGCTTGATGCCAGACGAGCGAGGGCATCAGCTCGGTCCGATGGTGGGTCTATGCTGTCGCAAAGAGCAACGTCCGTTCTGAAGATACTGGTCGATCAATACGTCCAGACCGCCAGCCCGGTGGCCTCGGAAGATATCGCCCGTCTCTCGTCGTCCAAGGTCAGCCCGGCTACGGTCCGGAATGCCATGTCCCAGTTGACCGAGGAAGGCTATATCTCCCGGCCTCACGTGTCGTCGGGCGGCATACCTTCCGATATGGGTTACCGCCACTACGTGGAGTCTTTGGGCAGGGTGCCGGAGTTGCCGGCCGGAGTCCGCCGCCAGATTCACGCAGGTTTCGACCGCACAGAGCCGGACACAGACGCTTGGTGCCAACAGTGCGCCTCGGCGCTTTCCAGGATCACCGGAAACCTCTGTATCGTAACCATCCCCATGGCGCAGTCTCCCCGGCTCAAGCAGATTCAGCTCGTCTACCTGAAGGAGTTCCTGGGGTTGTTGATCGTGGTCCTGCAGGAAGCCCGGCTGCTTCGCCGGTTGCTTCCCCTGGACGAAGGCTTGGGGCAGGACGAACTGGACCGGTCCGCGAACAAGCTGAACGAGAGCCTGGCAGGGCTCAGCTATCACGACATAGAGGCCAATCCCTTGGAACTGACTTCCTTGGAAGAGCGGGTCAAGCGGGACACGGGCGCAATGATGCGTGAGGCGGCTACCGGCAGCTTGCAAGAGCACCACATGGACGGGTTGCGCCGCCTGCTCGATCAACCCGAGTTTTCCCAAAGCGGCCGGGCCGGAGAACTGGTTGAGATGCTGGAAGAGCGCGTTTTGCAGCAAACCTTGATATCCGAAGCCCCTCGCGAAGACGATGTGGCCATATACATTGGGGCGGAGAACCGTAACGAGGCTCTACGCTCCTTTGGGGTTATCCTCTGCCGGTATGGTCTCCTGGACGAGTTGCAGGGCACCATCTGCGTGGTTGGTCCCACCCGTATGGGATACCCCGAGGCGATCAGCGGCGCGTCCTATCTGTCGTCCGTGATGAGCCACTTGGTGGAAGAACTCCAGGGCGAAGGAAGTGTGGAAATCACCGAACACACCTCGTCCACGCGGTGAAGGCGAAAGCGGTATCCAGGCCCGAACAATGCCCGTAAGCAACGATGACATAGCCGGTCTATTCGAGAACATGGCAGTCCTCCTGGAGATGCAGGGCGACTCCATATTCAAGATTCGCGCTTACCAGAGGGCCGCGCGCACCATCGAACACCTTCCGTTTCCCCTAGAATCCGCAGTGCTCGAAGGTACGGACCTCAAAAAGGTCCCCGGAATCGGCAAGGCGATTAGCGACAAGATTCGCGAATTGCTAGACACCGGACACGTTTCCACCTACGACAAATTGGTGGCCTCTGCACCCCACGGCGTCCTCGACCTGATGGACATCCCCGGAATAGGACCCAAGACCGCCATGCTCCTAGCCCAAGAATTGGGCGTTAGCACTGTTGAACAGGTCGAACAGGCCGTGGTGGATGGCCGGGTCGCCACGCTCCCCAGGATGGGCAAGAAGGCTGCCGATTCTCTCCTCCGGCACATCCAGGCCATGAGGACCAAGGACCAGCGCACGCCCATCGGTCAGGCCTTGGAGGTGGCCGAAGAGGTCGCCGCAGCCCTCGACGCCCAATGCCCCCAAATCGGGGGCGGCCTGTACCCCGCCGGCAGCCTGCGCCGGTGGGAGGAGACCATCGGGGACATCGACCTCGTTGGGCCGTCCGGAGATCACGAGCAAGTTGGCGCCGCGCTGGCCGGTCTGCCCCAGGTCCGTGAGGTGCTGGTCAATGGCTCGAAGAAGACCAGCGTGGTGGTGGAGCCGGGAATCCAGGTGGACCTGAGGATCGGAGAACCCGAATCCTTCGGCGCGATGCTCCAGTATTTCACCGGCAGCCAGCAGCACAACCTCCGCCTCCGCGATTTCGCCAACCACATGGGGCTGTCCCTGAATGAATACGGGATCACCGATGTTGCCACAGGCCGGGTCGAGTATTTCCACGATGAAGAGTCCTTCTACGCCCGCCTGGGCCTGCCATACATTCCACCCGAACTCCGGTTGGGGGTCTGGGAATTGGACGCGGCGCTGTCGGCGTCCCTGCCTGACCTGGTGGAGGAGAAACACCTTCGCGGAGACCTGCACTTACACAGCAATTGGAGCGACGGGAACGATCCCATCGAGGTCATGGTTGAAGCGGCGGCGGCCCAGGGATATGAATACATGGCCCTTACCGATCATTCCTCCGGGCTGGGAATCGCCAATGGGCTTTCCAACGACAGGTTGGCCGAACAAATGGGAATCTTGCGGTCGCTGGATGGCCGCTACCCGATTACCGCGCTCTGCGGTTCCGAGGTGGACATCCGCGCCGACGGCACGCTAGACTACCCCGACGACCTGTTGGCCCAGCTCGATGTTGTGGTGGCCTCGGTGCATTCGGCTATGGGCCAGGATGAGCAGACCATGACCCGGCGAATCATCCAGGCCATGGAGCATCCGTCGGTTACCATTATCGGCCATCTATCCACCCGGCTGCTGGGTTCAAGATCACCCATCCAATTCGATCTGGAGGCTGTGCTGAAAGCAGCGCGGGATACCGGCACCGCCTTGGAAATAAACTCCGCCCCGGAACGGCTGGACCTCAAGGACACTCATGCGTACCGGGCCCGTGAGTTGGGAGTGCCCCTGGTAATCAGTACCGACTCGCACCGGCATACCCAGTTGGCAAACCGCAGGTTCGGGGTCGCAGTTGCCCGCCGCGCTTGGTGCGGACCAGGAAACATCCTGAACACCCTCCCCCTCGACCGGTTCCTCTCCTTCATACGTACACCAAAACCACACCGCCTCTCTGTGTTTGACGGCGCGGCCCCGGTGGACGCCACCTGATGGACCCGAAAGCGGAGGTCATAGACCCCTTCCATACGGACCTCTCGGAGAGCGTTCCCGAGGCAATTCTGCACTTCAGGAAGGCGGTGCGGGACGGCGCTCCGTGGTATGAGGCGATTCTTGAAGCCATGGCCCTCTGGACGCTGCCCCGAGAGATCTACGGGGGCCGCACCTACGACTATCTAATTTTGGGAGAAGCTTTCGATTGGCTGGTGTTGGCGGAGAGGCTATTCGATGACCTGGGCTCTTCGGTCCCGTGGATTGTTATTGGTCCGGAAGACCGGGAGCGGTTGCTCTTCGAAGGCAGATTGCCTGGTGAAATCGACCCGGAACGGTTCAAGGAACTTCTGGGCTCCAGCAAGTACCCGGCCTACCTGAACTACTGGTATGGTGTCGTCGTCGAAGAGGCCCTGCAACTCGCGGTGGAGGAGGATGTGCGGAAGCGTCACCTGGCCCGCTGTTATGCCGACAGTGAAGACCTGGTGGAAGAGGCCTTTGCCCACTTGTACGGCGACACCAAGACCAATCTCCTGAACGAGTTTCGCCGTCTGCAACACCTGGGGCGCGAACGCAAGTACTCCCTCTCCACCATGAAGCAATTCACTTACTGGCTTTTCAAACGCAGGGTCGACATGTGGGACCCCGCCAGGGTTGCCAGCGACACCAGAAAAGGTATCCAGCGTTTGCGCGAGCTGGAGCAAGTGCGGGACCCCGGGCTCGAATACATCGAAGCATGAGGCCTCGCACGTAGAATATTCAAGAATATCCAAAGCGATTCCACGCCGGCCGGGTTCCCAGTGCGGGATAGACTAGCGCCTTTTGACCGGCGCCATTTAGCAACTCCCCAAGATTCGTGTGGGTGGTAAGGAGCGTGTGCCGCTGTGCCAGAAGTTGACGCCGAGGCCCTTTCTCAGATGTCGGATATCGCCGAGGAGGAATTGGCCCCTCGGACCTATCGTCGAGGTGACGTTGTTTTGGGCGAGGTAGTCCGGCGGGACGACGAAGGGATCGTCGTTAGCGTCGGCCAAAAGATGGAAGGAATGGTCCTCTCCCAGGAAATGCGCCTCTTGGATCCGGCGGAACGCGAAGGCCTAACGCCGGGCCAAAGCGTCTCCGTCGCCATTCTTAGCGGGCGCGGACCGGACGGAATGCTCCTCCTCTCGATGGACGAGGC
This sequence comes from Dehalococcoidia bacterium, assembly GCA_965197545.1. GTDB lineage: Bacteria > Chloroflexota > Dehalococcoidia > Lucifugimonadales > UBA3495 > CATOSP01. Next base: position 15,091 of record CBDANJ010000002.1, on the reverse strand, counting down.
CTTGGAGGAACAGCGGTGGGAGGAACTACAGCAGCTATTTTCCGACGGCGCCACGGTAACGGGCCGGGTTACGGGACAAAACCGCGGCGGCCTGGTCGTGGACTGGCAAGGCATTCGGGGTTTCGCGCCGTTCTCCCAGTTGGCTCCGGTGCAAGGCGTGGACCGGGAAGAGGCGGTTGCAGGCCGCCTCGGTCAGGAAGCCGAATTCAATATTCTGGAATTGGACCGCGACGGCGACCGTTTGATCTTCTCGGAACGGGCCATCTGGCAGCGTCGCCGCGCCGAAGCCCAGGCGCGTATGCTCGCGACTCTGGAAGAAGGGCAGCTCCTTTCCGGCACAGTCTCGTCGATACGTGACTTTGGCGCGTTCGTCAACCTGGGCGACATAGACGGCCTGATTCCCATCTCGGAACTCTCCTGGACCATGATCGGCACGCCTGACGAAATCGTAAGCGTGGGCGAAACCGTCGAAGTCGCCGTGTTGCGCGTAGACCAAGAAAGGCGACGGCTGACGCTAAGCTTGAAGCGGACCGAACCTGAACCCTGGGACACGGTCCACGACCGTTACCGGGCCGGGCAGATTGTTGAAGGCGCCGTGACCAACATCGTCCCCTTCGGTGCGTTCGTAAGGCTCGAAGAGGGTATCGAAGGGCTGGTCCACATCTCTGAGCTGTCCCAGCGCCGGGTGGAGAACCCCAGGGAGTGTGTCTATTCGGGGCAACAGATTAGCGTCTTGATCTTGAACATCAACGCAGAGACCCGCCGCATGAGTCTCAGCTACAAGCAGGCTTTCGGCCTATAGGTCTCTTCGCGGGTCCGTGTGTCCGGCTTACAGGGAAGATTGCAAAGTCTTTCCACACTGTAGAATATGCCTCCAACCGTGGATTCCCGCGAATGCGGGAATCCACGGTTCCAAGCCTGGAGTCCCGCTGTTTCAAAGCGGGACGGCGACAATCGAACAACTTCGCAATCGTCCTGTTCGGCTTACAATTGCTCATAGACTCCCGGAGCCAGCGGGTGGTATATTGATTAAAAGGCGAATTTCGTAGTGATCTGCCGGTAAGTCGATATTCTCCCCGCCGGACGCAAGGAGCCCTCATGACCGCCTCCCCCTCTTCCCAGATTCCCAGCGCCTACGACCCCGCAACCGTAGAGCGGCGGGTCTACGATAACTGGTTGTCCAGCGGTTATTTTACTCCGGAAATAATCCCCGGTTCCCAGCCGTTTACCATCATCATGCCCCCGCCCAACGTTACCGGTGAACTCCACCTGGGGCACGCCCTTACCGCCGCGCTGCAAGACATCCTCATCCGGTGGCGCCGGATGCTGGGAGACCCCACCCTCTGGTTGCCGGGTAAGGACCACGCCGGCATCGCAACTCAGTGGGTGGTCGAGCGGTTGCTCGCCAGCGAGGGGACCAACAGGCACGAGATCGGCAGGGAAAAGTTCCAGGAAAGAGTCTGGGAATGGGTCGAGACCTACGGAGAAACTATTGACGAGCAGCACAAACGGCTCGGAGCCTCGTGCGACTGGTCCCGCCTTAGATTCACCCTGGACCCCGGTCCCGTCGACGCGGTCCGCACTACCTTCGTCAACCTCTTCAATAAGGGTCTCATCTATCGCCACCAACGGATCATCAACTGGTGTCCTCGCTGCGCCACCGCCCTGTCCGACCTGGAGGTCGAATATCAGGAGCAAGACGGGCTCCTATATTACATCCACTATCCCTTGAGCGATGGGTTAACCGGCGGCGGCGACTCCTACATCACCGTGGCCACGACCCGCCCGGAAACCATGCTGGGCGACACCGCGGTAGCCGTTCACCCCGAAGATGAACGCTACAAGCATCTTGTCGGGAAGAGCGTAACCCTTCCAATCATGGGACGCATCATCCCCATCGTCGGCGACGAGGGAATCACCCCAGAGTTTGGGTCCGGCGCACTGAAGGTTACTCCGTCCCACGACGCGATGGACTTTGAGGTAGGGATTCGGCATAACCTGGAATTCATCAATGTGGTCGGTTTTGACGGCAACATGACCGAGGAGGCCGGGAAATACCAGGGCTTCGAGCGGTTCCAGGCCAGGGAAGACGTGGCGGCTGAGCTGGATGCCCTGGGGCTGCTGGAGAAAGTCGAACATCACAGCAACGCCATTGGCACATGCCAGCGTTGCAGTACCGTCGTGGAACCCTTGATTAGCCTACAGTGGTTCGTCAACGTAGGCCATCACGACGAACCGGACAGCATCGCGGGACGGGCATACGCCGCCGTCGCCCACGGGGATATCAACATCGTCCCCGAGCGCTTCACCCGCGTTTACCTCAACTGGCTGGAAAACATACGGGACTGGTGCATCAGCCGCCAGCTCTGGTGGGGGCACCGGATCCCGGTGTGGTACTGCGGCGCCTGCGGGCAGCAGACCTCGGCCATGGAAGACCCGTCAAGCTGCGCCTCCTGCGGCTCGGTGGATATACATCAGGACCCCGATGTCCTGGACACTTGGTTCAGCTCTGGCCTATGGCCCCATTCCACCCTGGGTTGGCCCGCCAAGACCGACGACCTCGACTATTTCTACCCCACGGCGGTGATGGAAACCGGGTACGACATCCTGTTCTTCTGGGTCGCCCGCATGATAATGATGGGGCTGGAAAACACGGGACAAGTCCCCTTCCGCACGGTGTTCTTGCACGGAATGGTCCGGGACGGCTCGGGCGCGAAGATGAGCAAGACTAGGGGCAACGTTTTGGACCCCCTGGAGCTCATCGACAAGTACGGCACCGATGCCCTGCGGTTCGCGTTGACCACCGGCACCGCACCCGGCAACGACTTGCGTCTCACCGAAGGCAAGTTGGAATCGGCGCGCAATTTCGCAAACAAGGTCTGGAACGCGGCCCGGTTCGTCATGACCAGCGTTGACGGCCAGACCGGTACGGGGCCGTGGTCCGGCGGCTATCGGCCGGAGCACCGGGAGGACCGGTGGATCGTCGGAAGGCTCAACCGCACCATTGACGGGGTGAGCCGTTCCCTGGAAACCTTCGAGCTGGGAGAGGCCCAGCAACAGCTTTACGACTTCATTTGGAACGATTTCTGCGACTGGTACATCGAGATGGCCAAAATCAGGACTCGTTCCGGTCTGAATCCCTCGCCACTGCCCACGCTGGCCCACGTGCTCGAACGTACACTTAGACTGCTCCATCCCTTTATGCCGTTTATCACCGAAGAGATATGGCAAAACCTGGTGGACCAATTGCCGTCGGAGGGCGAACATTCGCCGTCGATAATGGTCTCCACCTACCCCGAGGTGACCGAGGGCTACGAGGACAGCCAGGCCGAAGGCGAAATTTCCCTGGTGATGCAGACTGTTAGGGCGATCCGGAACACCCGTGCCCAGTTACGGATTCCCCCCAGCCAATACCTGGAAGCGGTTGTGGAAGCGGACGGTCTTCAGAACGCCATTGAGGAAGAGGCGGAAGTCATCCGCACCCTGACGAGAATCGAACCGTTGAGCGTCGTTTCCGTCGGCTCCACGACTACCGGCCAGCCGAAGGGGATTACCCTCCTAATCAACCCTCTGGTGGTCCGCCTCCCCCTGGAAGGCGTGGTTGACCTGCCTACCGAAGCCGAGCGGCTGCGCAAGGAGCTTGAAGACTGCCAGCGAAACCTGGACCGGGTATCCAACCTGGTCTCAAAACCCGAATTCCTGGCCAAGGCGCGTCCCGACGTCGTGGTGACCGAACAGGAACGATTGAAGTCTCTCCAAGAAACAAGCCAGCGGCTTGGTGAAATCCTGGCCCAGCTAGAGAGCTAGCCAGTCCGCTCATGGATGGTGGGACCCCGTGGATAGCAAGTTGGGGATAATCGGTGACCCTATAGGACACTCCATATCGCCACTGTTCCAGCAGGCGGCGTTGGAACATCTGGGTATTGATGCTTCGTACCGCGCCTACCAGGTCGCGCCCGACGACGTGGGAGAATTCGTCCGGCAGCTTCGTTCATCTGGCGTCCTTGGCATAAACGTCACCGTTCCTCATAAAGAAGCGGTTATCCCGCATCTGGACCACGTGGATGAATGGGCCTCCAGCGCCGGGGCAGTGAACACCATAGTCAATCGCGACGGGATGCTCACGGGTCACAACACTGACGGCTCCGGCTTTTTGCGGGCGCTCCGGGAGGTCGGCGGATTGGACCCAGCCGGACGCCGGGTCCTCATTCTCGGAGCGGGCGGCGCGGCCCGGGGCGTTGTCCTCGCCCTCGTCAGGCAGGGTGTGGGACACCTGACCATTGCGAACCGCACGTTGGCGAGGGCACAACGGCTGGCCGAGCTAGCGCTGGGCGGTGGCGTTCAGGCCGACGCCATTGAATTAACCGGTCCCGGTCTGGATGTTGGCGCATCGGCGGCTGCGCTAATCGTCAACTGTACTTCCGTCGGAATGAGTCACGGCCCCGACGAGGCGGGCTCCCCCATCTCCCGCGAACAAATTCCTTTCACGGCCTTGGTCAACGACCTGGTATATAATCCCCTGGATACCCCCCTCTTGCGAGAGGCCAACGCCGCGGGCGCGAAGTGCCTGGGCGGGATTCACATGTTGGTGTACCAGGGTGCGGATTCCTTCGAGATGTGGACCGGTCAGCCCGCCCCGGTGGATGTGATGCTGGAAGCGGCAACCCGGGCTATGGCGTCCCGCTGAGGACTGCCGCTCGCCGCCGTCTTATGTCCCGTTCCCCCATCTGGTGTCTGGAGAACACGATATGATCCGTTGGTTCACGGCTGGAGAGTCCCATGGACAGGGCCTGGTGATAATCGTCGAAGGCGTTCCTGCGGCACTGCCGATTAGCGAGGACTATATCGGAGTCCAGTTAGCGCGCAGGCAGCGGGGTTATGGACGGGGTGGCCGGATGCTCATCGAGCAGGACCGCGCCAGCATAATTTCCGGCGTGCGCCACGGCTACACCCTTGGCAGTCCCATCGGCATGACCATGGAAAACAAGGACTGGGTCAACTGGCAAGAAGCTATGGCCGTCGAATACGTGGAGAACCCATCTCAGGAAGGCCGGAATGCCCGCGTCACCCGAATTCGCCCCGGCCATGCCGACCTGCCAGGCACCATGAAGTACGGTTTCGACGACGTGCGCAACTCCCTGGAGCGGGCCAGCGCCCGGGAGACGGCCGCCAGGGTAGCCGCGGGATCGATATCCATGCGTTTGCTGGAGGAATTCGGAATCAAGTTGCACAGTCATGCCATCTCGATCGGACCGGTCTGGGCGGAACCCCAGGGGGCCATTGATTGGGACGCGGTCGAGGAATCGCCGGTACGCTGCGCCGATGCTGAAGCCGCGGCCCGCATGATGGTCGAAATCGACGAGGCGAAGGAAGCCGGGGATACTGTAGGCGGCACAGTCGAGGTCGTGGCGGAAAACGTACCTATCGGGTTGGGTTCTCACGTTCACTGGGACCGCAAAATTGACGCCCGGATCGCCCAGGCCCTGATGTCCATCAATGCCGTTAAAGCCGTTTCCATTGGCGAAGGCTGGGCGGCCATCAGCAGGCGCGGCTCTGAGTTTCAGGACGTCATCGAGCCGGTGACCGACCCGGACAATCCCTGGCAACGCAATACCAACCGTTCCGGAGGCACTGAAGGCGGTATGACCACGGGGATGCCCGTCATAGCCCGGTTCGCGATCAAGCCGATCGCCACTCTGCGGAACCCCTTGCCCTCGGTCGATCTGGACACCGGGGAACCCGTGCAGGCGCACTTCGAGCGTTCCGACGTTTGCCAGGTGCCCCCTGCCGGAGTCATTGGCGAGGCGATGGTTGCAATGGTGCTGGCCGACGCACTTATGGAGAAGTTCGGCGGCGACTCGATCTCCGAGACCCGCCGCAACTACGAAGGTTACATGAAGACCGTCGGCCCCAGGAAGATCTACCGCTAACGTCGCTGGAGAAGCGTACCCCAGGGACTTTCCTTAATCGTTGCCCCGCTCACCTTTAGTGAAGTCGAAGGGCTTTTCCAGTCTGGCCAGTCCTTGGGCTCCCCTACACTCCGTTCACCATGAGCGGGGTTAGCAGGCCTGATCGGCATTTCATTGTGAAAATGAAACACTCTGGGGACTACATCAGCCTCGCGGCCTACGGCGCGGAGATGCCGTAGCGGTCGAGAAGCTCCAGGATGCCCAGGGAGACCTGGCGCCGCATCTTGCCCGAGGCGGTGATCTCACGGTCCAACCCCTGGTAGACCGAGGCGTCGAAGGGGCTCCAGACGCCGCGCAACTCCCTCAGGGCTTCTTCCTCCCGCTGGGCGGCTTCAACCGTCAGTTCTCCCAGGGAGCGCAGCGGCCGGGCCTTGGGCAACTGCCTGGCCGACGCGGCGATGTCCCCCATCCGCAGAGCGAACCCGCCGATGGCGGCGGTGGCGGCGGCCCGGTCGCAGCCTCCCTCGGTGGCCGTCCAACTATCGTAGTCGCCGTGGAAGCCGTTCCAACTGCGCACCAGGCCGTCATGGCCGATGGTGAAGCCGGTCACCGCCGCCCGGCTGTCGGCGGAAGCGGCTGACACCGCTCCGGCCAGGGCGAGGACCGCTTCCCGGCGGGCCTGGTTGGTCATCCCCAACTGCACGTCAAAAGCGTCGAACAGTCCGGGGTCTCCAGCCTGGATGCCCACCTCTACCGCGGAGCCGCCGTTGCCCTTGGGCTCGGGCGTGGGACTCTCTTCCATCCCGCCCTCCCCGTTCTCCGGCGTTTCTTCCGCCGCGTCTCCCGGAACAGGCAGTCCGAACAGACCCGGGATCAGCGCGGGTCCGGCGTCTTCGCCGTTGCCGCCCTCAACCTCCCCTCCCTGCTGGAAGGAACCTCGCAACCGGCGCAGGGCCGAGTCCTCATCCTGTGCGGCAATGGCCAGCACGTCGGACACGCGGCGGGTGTTGGCTCCCGGCGGCAGGGCGCGCTGGGCCAGCACGATCTCCCGGTGCTGGCCGACCAGGCTGTTGAGCCTCTTCAGGCTCTCCTCGGGGGTCTGGCCCGGTTGGGCGGCGCGGAAGGAATCGTAATCGGCTTGGAACTGGTCCCACTGTTCGCCGAGGGCGTCGACGGCGGCGGCGAAGGCCGCTACCTGGGCCTCGGAGTCCGCGCCGGTCAAGTCCTGCAGGTCGCTTAGCTGGTCCGCAACGCTTTGCCTGAGAGACAGGGCGTTGGCGCGGGCCTGGGCCACACCCTCGAATCCCGGTTGATGAGCGGGCACGGCCACCGCGTTGCCGGCGCCGTTATCCTTGTCCGATTCCCCGTTACTTCCCTTGCTTCCAAACGAAGAAGAGGACTCGGACGCGGGCTCCGGAGCGGGGCCGGGCTGTCCCGGCTGCCAGGTGTCCCGCAGGCGGCGAAGGGCTGCGTCTTCCTGCCGGGCGGCCTCGATTAGCTGGTCGGACATGCCCCTGACCGACGGGTGGCGGGAGAGACCCTGGGCGGCGCGGGAAACGGCGCTGAAGTCGCCGGAGAAACCACGCAAGGCCACCCGCACCGCGCTTGCGTCGCAGGAAGTCAGACCCTGCCGCCACGTGTCCAGGTCCCGGTGTACCCCGTCCCATTCCTGGGACAGGGATGCGTAGGACGCGGCGAACTCGCCGGCCGCCTGGCTAACGCTGGCGGGTACTGGCGTGGCTTCCGGGCCTCCCTGGGACAATGCCCGGTCCCTGGCGGTGACGGTGGCCGCTATGTCCGGCGCGGCGGTGGACTCCGGCGGCGTGAACGGCTTCGCCTCCTGCTGGGCCGTGCAGGCCAGGGCCAGGAGCAGGATAAAGCCCAGGGCCAACAAGCCGGTGAGCCGTTTAGTGGTCATCATTTGAAACGGTACACTCCTACAAAATCGCCCACCAGCCCCGCGCGAAATCCGCCGGACCGGAGTTGGGACACCAACCCGTCCAGGGACTCCTGGGAGTCGGCCAGCGCCACCAAGACGCGGCGCTCACCGGCTGCGTGCAGCAGAATGACCCCGGTGTCAGCGGTGTCCATGCCGGCGGTGAAGGGGGTCCGCAGGCGGCCTTCTATCCCATTTACCCCATCTACCTGGACCCCGGCCAACTGCAGGTACTGGGCCACCTCGGGGGCGTCATCGTAGAGGCCAAGGAACACCGCGTCCCTGGAGCTGTCCTCCGCAGGGGCCACCGTGGCCGTTGCCGCCGTGGCCTTGGAAATGTCCTCCCCCAGGCCGGACGCCAGGTCCAGAAGCTCGGGACGGCCCAGAAGGATGTCCACCCCGCCCCTGAAGAAGTGGGGGAAGTCCGACAGCGTGAATTCCCTCTCCGACTCGGTAAGGAAATCGGCGATGTTGGCCAGTAGCCGGTTGTTGTCCAGCACCGAGTTCCTGGGCGGGACCATGAACGTCAGGTCGCCCAGCGCCAGCGCCCGGCCGTCCCCGGCCTGCACCAGGGGATAGAAGGGTCCCGGCGACTCGGACATGGAGGAGCGGGTGTTGCCGTCGGCCACCGCCAGGCCCGGTCCGGGGCCCTTGACGGAGCTTGCGGAGTAGAGGGATATCTGTCCCACGCCCCTGGTGATCTCGCCGGGCAGGAAGTCCCTTACGATCACGTTTTGGAAGTTCAGGTCGTACTCGACGGTGTTGAACAGGTAGTCGGGCTGGAAGGACACCCCGAAGCGGCCCGCCAGGCTGTTGAGTTCGTGGCGGCGGGTGGTGTCGCCGATCATGAGCAGCTTCCCGCCCTTGCGGGCGACGAACTCCTCAACCAGGTCTACTTCCTCCGGGCTGTAGCGGTCCTGGGGCACGGCCACCAGCAGGCTGTCGGCCCCGCGCAGCTCCTCCTCCAGCCGCCTGAAGCTGACGGAGGGGTCGGAGCTCAGGAAGCCGCCGAACCGGGCCGACTCCCCCAGCACCTTCACTTCGTAGCCCCGGCCGGCGACCAGGGAGAGGAACGCCGAAAGCTCCTCCCTGGAGGTGTTGTTGCCGTGGAGCCCGTCCACCACCAGGGTCCCTCTGCTGATTCGGGGACGGTCCTCGAAGTCCCCAACCGTGGAAACCGGGGCGGTCAGGTGGGCCACCGGGGCCTCCGGGGAGGGCGGGGCGCTGTAGCCGCTGCCGGTGTAGAAATAGAAATAAGACGCCGCGAATACGATGACGGCCAGGACCGGGACGATGATGAGACGCCACATATTACTGCTCGGGCCCCACGTAGAGGTAGTAGACCTTGGGCCCGTTCACCTTCATCGGGAAGCCCGGCAGGGCCCGCTCCTGCTCCTCACCCATCCCGGACGGGAGCATGTAGCGGCGCACGTAGTCCAGTGGTTGTTGGCCTCCGGCTAGTGATTGGTGTCCCGTGTCCAGTGAATGGCCGCCGCTCGCCGTCCATTGGCCATTAACCACCGGCCACTGTTCACTGTCCCCGCCGCTCTGCAGCGGCTCGATAATGCGCTTGAACCGCTGGTTGAAGGCCCGGAACACCTCGGTGTTCACGTCCACCAACCCGTAGTTGGAGATTCCCGCAAGCTGGGCCGCCTTCTCGATCGCGTCGGCGTCGCCGCCCACGGCGTCCACCAGCCCGGTGTTGGCGCTCTCCACCCCGGTGTAGATCTTCCCCTGCAACAGCTCGTTCCGGGACATCCTCAGCTTCCCGCCCCGTTCGCTGGTCACGATGTAGGCGAAGGCCTGCTTTAGCTGGTCGGTGACGCCCACGAAGTAGCGCCTGCCGCCGCCGTTCAGCTTGTTGGGTCCGGTGGGCATGATCTGCTCGCCGGGGGGGTTGGGGATGAGGGCTCCCGGGAAGTAGAGGATGACCCCCACGTTGCCGACAAAAGAACTTGGCTTGGCGTAGGTGTAGGTCGCGCCCATGGACATCATGTAGCCGCCGCTGGCCACGATGTCGTTCATCACGATGACCACCGGCTTCTTCTCCCGCAGCTTGCGGGTCTGGTAGTAGAGCTGCTCCGAAGCCGCCGCGCCGCCGCCGGGGGAGTTGAGCCGGATCATCACGCCCTTGATGGAAGGGTCCCGGCGGGCGTAGTCGAGAAAGGAGCCGATGACGTAGGAAGAGTCGTCGTTGATGATGGTGAAGGGGATGTCGATCACGCCGATCTTGGGCTTCCCGGGCCAGACGTAGCCGAAGACCAGCCCGCCGATGGCCACGCCCAGGACCACCAGGACAACCGTGCCAACGTACCAATTGACAATGGCCCGCCGCATCTAAGTATGTCTCCTCAAGTCCATTCTCCCGCCAAATACCCCGCCGGAACAGGGCCGCGCAATCATACGTTTACCCGCGTTGGCTGTCAACTCGCCAAGCCTGACCTGACTGTTCAGACTCGATGAGGCGAATTGGCTGAATCTCACATCGGTCATCTCTGTGATAATCCTCTAATCATATCCCGCCACCGCCACTCCGGCCGCCCCTGTCATTACTATGAAAATAGAAAGTTCAGGCGGCTTCCAGGGTGACCTTGTGGCCGAGGCTTTGGAGTTGACGCAGGGCCCGGCGGGTGACGGCCTCCCGGTCCCTTTCCCCGAAGTACCGGTGGCCCAGGTCGGCGAAGGGTTCCCCGGTCTCGATGACCTGGTGGAGGATCACGACGATGGAGTGGGCCACCGCCATCGCCGCCCGCTGGGCCCCGATGCGCCGGGCCAGCCGCCGGTACTGGGCCCCCCAGGTAGGTCTTGGTCCGTCCGGCGGACTTGGCCGCCTCCGCCAAAGCCTGCCCTCGTGAAAACGGGGGGCCGGTTTCAGCCAGTTGTTGCCTTTGCGGGTGGGAGCCCGTTGGCGCCGGTCCCCGCTCTGTTTGTTCCCCCGGACATACCCCAGCCCACGACGCCAGATGGCCGGGAGTGGGAAACTGCTTCATGTCCGTGCCCACTTCCGCCGCGATGACCTGAGCGGTGCGCCGCCCCACTCCGGGGATGGTGTCCAACGCCGCCACCATTGCTTCAAAAGGGGACAGCCGCCGGGCCACCTCCTGGTCCAGTACCTCAATCTCCGTGTCCAAGTGTTCCAAGTGGCGCAGGTGGCTGCTCAGCATGAACCGCTGGTGGTCCTGCACCATGCCCCGCAAGGCTTCTTCCAACTGGCCCAGCTTCTCCCGCAACCGTCCCCGGGCCAGGTCGGCCAACGCCTTGGGATCCGTCTCCCCAGCCGCCAAAGCCGCCAACATGGCCCGTCCCGAGGCTCCCAGCACGTCGGTGGCCACCGAGGACAGCTTGATGTTGGCCCCCTCCAACAGCTTCTGAATTCGGTTCGCCTCCCGGCTGCGCTCCTCGGTCAGACTCCGCCGGTAGCGGGTCAACTCCCTCAGTTCCCGCTGCGGACGGTCCGGGATGAAGCCGGCCCTAAGCAAGCCGTGGCGAGCAGGTCGGCAATCCACTCGGCGTCCCCGTATCCAGTACGGGGCAGGCTCTTGACGTCCGTCTTGCGCCCCGGCGCCGCCTTCATGTGCCGGGCGTTCACCACCATGACCGCGAACTCGTCCTCCAATAGAGCCTGCCCCCGGCCACGACCGGGGGTTGTAGACCGGTTTCCAGTACACCCCGGCGCTCTCCATGGCTACCTGCGTTACCCGGTGGCCCGGTGGCCCGCCAGCCAGTCGGCCAAGGCCAGCAGGTCCTTGGTCATCGTGGAAAAGCTGCGCCCCTCCTGGACCTCCGGGGTGATGACCCAGGCCACCACCGTCTTCTTGTGCACGTCCAGCCCGCAGCACCCTTCGTGAACGCTCCGCATCTGACTCCCTCCCCAATTGGGCTGCCGGCCGGTGACCACGAGACTCGAGACTTTACTATGCCTGCTCTCCGCCGGAGCGGGGCGGCATTCTTATATACCCGCCGGTCACCAGGGCAATTTCCCGCGCGGGCTCAAAGCGCCAATGACGGCCGCCCTTTGCGCCAACCGGCGCCCCGCCATTTTCATCCCCTTATGTGGCCTTCGCAAGGCCATGGCAATTCCCGCGCAGGGGGACCTTTCCCTCGAAGGGAGACCTTTGAATAATCCCCTCTCACTCCGGGCTGACAGGGGTATGTATCGTCTTAAATTAGTTTGAGGACTTGGAAAGCGCACGGGAATCTGGCATCTTGGTTACAGTCACGAAACCGGACGCCGGAGGTCTCACATGCGCCTTTCCAAGGAATCCTACCAGATGAAGCAGGTTATTGAAACGCATCTGCCCCAGCTCAGCCGGCCGCAATTGACCGGGCTGGTCCCCGTATCAAGTACGGGGCAGGCTCTATGGGTGTGCGGGACTATTCCGGCCGGGAGCGCCTGCCGGAATGCCGCCGCCGCCCTCTCGACCTGGGGCAACCGGAACAATATGCGGCAGTACCTCCGGGAGTGGCTGTACGGCGGCGGCGGCCGGCACGCCCCTGCCGGACGGAACTGGACGTAAGCCTCTGCTTCGCGCCGCTGCTGCGATGGGTTTCGTGGCGGCGTTCGTGGTGGCGTTCCGACAGGCTGGCGTTGGCGATAGACCCGGCGCTGAAAGGGAAGGAGACCACCGCCATAGTCATAAGCGTGGTCTGCCGTGGTTGTGCGATTCCGGTGGCGCGGCGCATCATGCGCGCCAACAAGCCGGGCGCATGGATGGACCCGGTCGTCGAACTGTTGCAGGCGCCGGCCCCGGCGGCCCCGGAGGAGATGAAGGTGATTGTGCCGTGCGGCCGGGGCCTGACCAGTCCGGAATTGTGGGAACAGATACGCGCCCGGAGCCTGCCCCCGGCCACGACCGGAGGGCTGGCATCCATACATGAGGTACCCTAAAAACGCTCCTTTCTGTGCCGAGGGAGGCCGCCGCCTGCCGGCGCGGACCTTCGTTTCCCGTCCTGATACCGGATGGATTGGCCGTGGGACCGCGTTCAGTGATGCAACCGTGAAACGCCGTTGCACCCTGATTGTGGTCTGGTACGCTGAGCAGGAGGAGCCGTGGACCATATTGACCGGCCATGCGCCCGGAGAAGCGGGAGCGAGCTGGTACGCGCTCCGTTTCTGGATAGAACCGGGCTTTAAGATGCTCAAGAGCGCCGGTTGGCAATGGCAGAGGACCCGGAGAACCGGCCCGGAGCGGATTTCCCGGCATTGGCTGGCGCTATCGGCGGCGGCCCTGATGGTCCTGGCCTATGGGACCAGAGCCTGCCCCCGGCCACGACCGGGGGGTGGAGACGCCTTTGACCGGAAGGCCGCCCCCGGCAGCCTGAGAGCGCCTCCGAAATGGCTGGCGCCCACGCACCGCAGTAGTAGGAGCAGGCCGGGACGGACCGTCAGCCTGATCCACCACGGCATCGGCCGACTGAGGCGGTTGATGCACCGGGGCAAGCTCTGGAGCCGGGTGTGGCTGCTGCCCGAACCGTGGCCAGAGCCCAAGCCCCGCCTGGAGATCAACCGCCACGCCCCCACTTGAAACTCCATACATACCCCTGTCAACTCACTCCGGGAGAGGGTTAGGGCGTCCTCCGTATCTGGGCACACTCTGGATTCTCGCTTTCGCGGGAGTCGCGGAAGGTTACGCAAAGGTCTCCGAAGGCGGGAATCCACTGCCCGAACCCGCTACTCTCTTTTCCTCGGAATCTAGGGCGTGTTAACACTGCGTAAGGCATCGAAGATGATGGCGAACAGGATGAACCCGAGGTAGAGCGCATCTAGTTTGTCATATCCGGTGAAGACCCGGCGAAAGCTCTTCAAGCGCCGGACCGGACGCTCCACTTCATTCCGCCGCCGGTACAACGTCTTCCGGTACAACGTCTTCCGGTACAACGTCTTCCGGTACAACGTCTTCCGTACTCCCAGGGATGGGTACGGTTCTTTTTCGGCGGAACCACCGGCGTGTATCCCAATTGCGCCGCCGGTTGGCGCGTTGCGTCTCCCTCATACGCCCGGTCCATCAATATAGCCGGGACTCCCTCCGGCGGTCCCATGCGGCGGAGCAATTTGCGTCCCTCCGGAGCATCGCGGGCTTGTCCTGGGGATAGGGAGAAGATTAGGGGTGTCCGGTCATCCGCGGCAACCATATGAAGCTTGGTGGTCCGGCCGCCCCGGGACTTGCCGATGGCCCGGGGGCCAGTTTTTTCAACGCGCCTGCGCCGTCAGGATGCACCTTGACAATGGCGCTGTCCATCGAGACCACCTGAAGCTTGACCTTGATTATCCCAGCCCGCTGGAGTTGCTCGAATACCCGGTCCAGGACGCCCCTCTTGGACCAACGATTCATCCGGGTGTAGACGGTATGCCAATTGCCAAACCGGCAGGGCAGCCCCCGCCACTTGCAGCCCTGTTCGGCAACGTAAAGGATGGCATTGAGTATCTGAGAGTATCTGAACATTGGGTATGCTGACGTTGCCCCGCTGCACCGGCAGGTATGGTGCAATGAGTTGATACTGCGCTTCGCTTAGTTCCATGCCTGGATGGTATCATATTCAGACCTTTAGCGTGAACACGCCCTAGGAACCTTCGCAATCGCCATAACCCGGAACCCCGCGAGCTGCCTCCTCTCCCCACAACTGACATTTCCCCCTTCCCATTCCGGATTGCACCTCACTACCATCAATTGCACTCGACATCACCCAACATCAGCCCGGCACCCAATCCCTCATTCCAACAAGGAGGCGCATGTCCCTAGTATTACAACGACGCTTCGCAAGAAAGGGACCTTGAAGACTTCTTCATGGCTACCTGCCCACGCGCTTGACAGCTTTGTGGCCATGCCTTCCGCGAAGCGATTTCCGGCCAATGCCTGACCAAATTGAGGAACCGTCGTTGTAATACTAGAGAATCTTGAACCTCGGAAGTAGCCGACTCTCGAATTCAATTTGAGAGGAGTCTTTGTGGCGATCTTCACGCGGGAGCAGTAAGTAACTATCTCAAAATAGCGATACGGCGTTGGCGGCGGTACCAGATGAGGGCACAAGCCAATTGAAGCAGGCCCAGGTAATTGGCGGGCTTCTTGTCATAGCGCACCAGGATCGCCCGGCACTTGGACAGCCAGCCCAAGGTGCGTTCTACCACCCACCGGCGGGCGGGGAAGGTTTTCTCACCCCATTTTCTCACCCCATTTTCTCACCCCATTGGTCCAGCTTCTCCTCCCCAATTCGCCGGATATGCCGACAGTACCGGAAGGCGGCAACG
>CBDANJ010000001.1:0-25245 GCA_965197545.1 Dehalococcoidia bacterium | reverse complement strand
CCACCCCTGCGCTGCGGGAGCGCCCCCAAAAAAGGAGGCCAAGCAGCCCAGGCCTTGGGCCGGAGCCGCGGCGGGTTCAGCACCAAGGTCCACGTGAGCGTGGATAGTCTGGGCAATCCCTTGCGTTTCATCCTGACTGGAGGACAACAGCACGACATCACGCAGGCCGAGGGGCTGATAGACGGTTATGAAGGTGAGTATGTGCTGGCTGACAAAGGGTATGACTCCCAGGGGTTTCGCCAGCACATTCTGGAGCATGGCATGACGCCGGTGATTCCCCCACGCTCCAACCGGAAGCAACCCTGCAACTACGACGCACATTTATACCGGGAGCGTCATCTGGTCGAATGCTTCATCAACAAGATAAAGCATTACCGCCGGATCTTCTCCCGGTTTGAGAAGTTGGACACCAGATACCTTGGCTTCCTTCATTTTACTGCCGCTCTCATCTGGTTGCGGTGAAATGTCAACACAACCTAAACTAAAGCCAAGGTGGGATGTACATTTAAGTGGCGATGATCATCAGCTGGGTTGCGCCGGTGAATCCCTGTGGTCCGTACTTGGAGAATGCCCCGGCTCCGTCGTATGACCCCCACCATCTGCGCATTTCACCTTGGCTTTGGTTTAGGAAATCAACTCTCACCTACCGCCAGGGTCGGATGGCTCACGCTGGCCACGTAGAAGGTATCCTCGTAGCCAGTTCTTCGGGAATATCCCACTGCCTCGAGAGGCTTCACGAGTGTGCTTTCGTCAGAAACGCGCCATTCGACGGTCGGCATTTGACCGTCCGAACGGGCAAAAGCGAATGAGCGTAGCTCTCTACCTATCACATCCTATCACGTCGATGCCGCTTTCGCCTTCAGCAATCCAAACCCGGAGTTCAGGTGACGCCAGCTCTGGACGCCACCGCGCGCGCTACCCCTTGATTCTCCCGCCAAGCGAATACCTCGCCGGCGCGAACGAGCGTGTCGAAATACTCCCGAGTCAGAGTCTGACACCGCCCCCGCCGTTCGATAAGCCCATTGCTTGCTTGTAAAAACGGGCGCGCTCGCAAACGCTCATACGCCCAGTCGGCTTGCCCGGGTGTCAGAACTGTAAAGGCGTGTTCCCCACACTCGGCTGCTGCAGTCAAGTGAACGTAACGGACGACCACGCATAGGGCGTTCCACCGGGTCCTGTGGCCTCCGAGGGTCAGAGTGAGGAAGTCAGGCTGAACACCTTGGAGAACCCGGCGTTCCGCCCGGAACCCAAACAGCGGCTACCGGCAGTGAAGTCTATCCCTTGGTCTGCCCCTGAGAGAAGAGTAATCCAGATGACTAAACCAGGTCAGGATTGGGACAAATCCAGATTGCGGACGGGTGTAGCTAAAACGTATGCTCGGACCAATGGTCAGCTTGTCGGACCACCTGCCGCTTGAACAGGCATCCTTGGACAATCTCAGGATGAGCGGGGTCTTATGAATTCCGTTACTCTGCAATCGTCCTGACCCCCGTAACAACCTCAACTCCGCACAAGGTGGACCGCCGATGCTGCAAACTCGCTTTACCGAACTGCTGGGCCTGATCAACCCCATAATGTCCGCCCCAATGAGCAACCACAGCGGTGGCCAACTGGCCGCGGCGGTATCGGGGGCCGGCGGTCTGGGCACCTTCGGCGGCAGCAACGATTTCGGCCCCGACTGGCTGCGGCAGCAGATAGCCCTCATTCGGTCGCAAACCGACCGTCCCTTCGGCGTGGGCTTCATCACCCAGCTTATCGAGACAGACCCGGTCAACTTCGAGATCGTCCTGGAGGAGCGGGCGCCGGTAATAGTTTTCTCCTTCACTGACCCACAGCCCTGGCTGGGCCGGGCCAAGGACGCCGGGGCAGTCACCATCTGCCAGGTGCAGTCGGCGGAGTTGGCCGAACTGGCAGTGCAGGCCGGAGCCGATGTGCTGCTGGCCCAAGGCAACGAGGCCGGGGGCCATACCGGTCAGATGAACTTGCTGCCTCTCTTGGTGGACCTGGTTGAACGGTACCCCGAGGCGCCGGTGCTGGCCGCCGGGGGCATCACATCGGGGAGAGCGCTGGCCGCGGTTTTGGCCGCCGGCGCCCAAGGGGCCTCGCTGGGCACGGCCTTGCTGGCCACCCCCGAGGCGGCGGAAGTACCGGAGGCGTTCAAGGAGCGAATCGTACTGTCCGATGGCCAGGACACGGCCTTTACCCGCTTCTACGACCTGCTGGGCAACACACCCTGGCCCGAAGGGATGGCCGGCCGGGTGTACCGCAATCGCTTGGTGCGGGAATGGGACGGCCGGGATGCGGATATCCTGGCCCACCGGGAGGAGTTGGCGTCGGACGTGGCGGCCGCCCGTGCTCGTCAAGACCCGGAAATGTCCTCAGTCTATATGGGCCAGGGCGCCGGACAGGTGGAGGACATCCGCCCTGCGGCGGAGGTGGTGCGGGAGATTTGCGAAGGTGCGGAGGGGGTTATTCAAGAATGGGCGCGGATGTACGCCGATTCGCCACTGGACCGGTAGCCGCGCATGACCAGCCCAGTCATCACTCCCCGGTATCACCCTCGGGGGCCAACTCCAACAGGCGCATACCACGTTCCACCTGTTGCCCCGGCTCTACCACCACCCGCCGCACGACGCCGCTGCGGGAAGCCGTGATCACCAACTCCATTTTCATTCACTCCATTATCACGACAGTCTGGTTTCGTTCCACCCTCCAAGCCAATGCCGCACATGCTCTTGTCCCTGGCCGAGTGGGAGAGGGACTCCATCCGGGGCCGGACCCAGGCCGGCGTGGACCGCGCCGCGGCCGAGGGCAGGACCGGCGGCAGGCCCCCGGCGCTGGACTCCGAGAAGACACAAGCCGTGAGGGACTTCCTGGAAGGCGGCAGGTCGGTCAGCGCGGCCGCCAGAACCTTCACCTTCAATGTGAGCCGGGCTACTATCAGGGCCGTCAGGGACTGGACCTGCACGAGGCGGACAGGAGAAGCCAATGTTGACCGAAGATAGGCCCATCACCGTTGGCGACGCCCCCACCGGCCGGAACCACGAGTTCCTGTTCATCGAGGGAGACCGGATAGTGGGACGGGTCTACGCAGACTGCCTGGTAGTCCGAAATCTTTGTAATGAGGAGTAACCGAGATTGGCGCGGTCACCCCGCGATACTTGGGCAATGTTGCTCTCCACCAAAACGCCTACTCTTCATGCCATCATTTCAACGCTGTTGGACCACTGGCCGTTATGTCCACTAATTTAGCGCGGCCAGCGTGAACGCACAACGCCCATGCGCAGGGCCTGTTCATTTCCCGGTTTGGATCACATGGGTCCCGTCTTTCCCTCGAAAGCGGGAATCGTCATTCCCACGCAGGTGGGAATGACGATAGAGTGATAAGGCTTTGCGCCCAAGGGGTTTGCGTTTTCCAACAGGCTGTGCCGCCGCTATAATCCAACGATTCCGGGAGTGGAGGCCGTTATGTCATTGGACCATGAACACTTTATGAGGCTGGCCATCGAGGAAGGCATCAAGGGGCGCGCGGAAGGCAACTCCGCCGTAGGCACAGTGATTGTTCGCGGCGATATAGTAGTCGCGGTTGGCAGGAACCTCGTCACCTCGACAAACGACCCCACGGCCCACGCCGAGACCGTCGCGCTGCGCGAAGCCGGAGCCGCGTTGCAGTCCCTGGACCTATCCGATTGTACCCTGTATACATCATTTCAACCGTGCCCCATGTGTTGCGGCGCGATCATGGTGAGCGGCATCGCCACGCTGGTTATGGGAGGCAGGCCCGGCCCCGAAACCAACCAGTACGGCCCCTACACGCCTGAACAACTATTGGAGGACACGGGATGGGGCGGCCGAGTGGAGGTGATTACGGGTATCCTGGTGGAAGAGTGCGAGCGGATTCGGTATGAGTGAGATGGACAAAGGACCTGATTTTGGTCCCTGACCCAGGGTGCGCCGGGTAGCCGTGGTGGCGGGCGCCCTCCTTGGCTAGTACTACAGTCGCATATATTGGTTGATATGTCGGAGTCGACGCTGGTAGTGGCAGTGGCGGGCCCGGGCCTGGTGGCGCCGCCTCCAACGGGACCAGGCCAGCACTCTCTTCGGTGATGGCCTGGGCTGCCAGATCAACTTGTACAGTAGTCGGCGCACCTCGGGGACCGTCAACGGTATCAGGGATTCATCCCACTCCGGCTCTCCCCCTTTTTTCCGCAGCAACCTGCGTTGGCCTGTTGCCGGACTACCGCCAGGTAGGCATGGGCCAGCATGGCCAGAGCCTGCCCCGTGCCACGACACGGGGGTGATATGCCGGTACCAGCCCTCCCATTTCTGCACTTCATACTGGTCCAGCCCTACCTGCCCCTTCGCCTCCTCAAAGCACTCCTCGATGGTCCAACGAATACCTGCCACCCTCACCAGTTCCTCCAAGCTTGTCTCCGCTGGGCCGAAGCAGACGTACCAGGCCAGCTCTTCGGGCTGGGCAATGCTGCGGCGGGCCAGCAGCCAGTACCCCTTGCCTGGCTCCTTCAGAGGCCGGATCGCCACCCTGGTCCAGTCGTAGACCCGGGGACCCTTGGCCCCATTACCGGCGCTCAACCGGACCCAGCCCGATTCTTCCACCCCAGGCGCCAGCCGGTCCGCCCGCACCTGGCGCGAGCCCTTATCCGTCAGGGCCCACAGCTTCTCATTGCGCTTGACCGCCAGTACGTGGGGTATTTCCTGTTGCTCCAGCCACTGCCGCAACTTGCGGTCACTGCCATAAACCGTGTCTCCAGCAACCCAGCCGAAGGGAACTCCCCCCTCCACCCCTGACAGGGGTATGTATTTTATTTGGGATCTCCGGAGTTAAACGTGAGATCCTACAGTAGGTCAGGCTTGCTCAGATACAAAATCGCCCCTAAATGCTTACTACCGGGCCCATTCGGTCATTTCGGCGTAGGCGGGAATCCAGGGATGGCGGGGACGGTTCGTAGCTATAATCTCGTTTTTACATACCCCTGTCAGCGTGCTTGTGGGGAGATCGCGAAGCAGTGGTCGAAGGTCGCCCAGCTGATCGGTGGAGCCCGCGTGGGCGGGGAGATTTGGTACAGGAAATGATGCAGCGTCGGGCTTATAGGTGAAGCCCCGCGAGTGTGGGGGAACCCCTGGGCCTTGGGCGCTCCGTGATGAAAGTGACGGTCTATCCTGCGCGTGCGGCCCGGACAGCCCCGTCGCTGTTTCGTCGCCGTCGCTAGCCTCCTTGTGACCACGCACACGGTGTCCGTGGGAGGCACCGACGGGCCACTACATCAGAACAAGTCTAACTCCTCTTTCTGAACTTCGGCCTTTAGGGATTTCTTGTCAGGTTCGGCAAGAGAGGCTACTCCCTTCGGATTGCTTCCCTTGCCTCTGGACCGCTCAGAGGGCGTCCCTATCCTGGTCTTAACGTTTCAAATGACTCGCCAACAGTAAATCTTTTTTCACTCGGTTCCGGGCGTACGCTATCGTTCGAGTTCCCTTTGATGGATGTAACGGATGTAATCGGCAATGCTCCTCACGGCTTCAGGGGAAAGGTCCGCTTTGGCGGTCTCGTAGGCCTTTTGGGCGTCGTCCATATTCAGACGGCCAACGCGTCCACTCGACGTGAAGTGAGGGAAAAGGTAGGCGACTTCCGCCTCGTTGCCGTCGGCGATGAATTCCCACGCCGGAGTGTCATATGCTTCGGCTAGCTTCATCAGGTTGGCGAATGTGGGCCTGGCTAACGCATTTTCGTAACGCCCAATAGAGTTTTCGCTGATCCCCGTTTGTGCCGCCACTTCGGCTTGAGTGAGGCCGGTGCTCGCACGGGCTTCCCTCAACTTCGCTGCATCTGCTGGAATTCGGTTGTAGCGCAACGCCGGAACCGGCGTTGCTTGGATGGTCTTGAGAACCTCGGAGATCTCGGGTGAGCCCACCTCGTAGAGGATTTTGATATCGTCAAGTGCAGCGGCGTTGGGTTCATTCCTGCCGGCTTCCCAATTGCGGATGGTCTGAGCGGAGACGCCGAGACGACCCGCAGTCTCTTCTTGGGTTAAACCAGCCCCGATCCTGGCTGATCTCAGGCGACTGCCGAGTTCTCTAAGCGCTTGGTACCGGAGTACGGACGTGAATTGACTTCTAGGCCTGACCACAGCAACACATAAGCAAAGGTTTATGGTCAATCTAGGATCGCAGGGAATATGCTTGACGGCAAGCCCAGAAAAGTTTATGCTAACTGTGGACACACCAATAAAGTTTATGGTCGCTGTGGTTTCACTCTGAGGGGCGGTCACCGGGGAGGCAACTTATTTAGAAAAGATTCAGGCCGCAATCTAATTGCGTTTGGCACTAACAAACCCATTATCGCCCTAGGCCGCATGGGGAGTTCGCTCTGGTAGGTAACCGGTTCTACTAAAGGGTGGAGGGCATACATCAAGTTCGCGTGACCCTAGAAGACGAAGTCCTTTCGAAAGTATTTCGGTCCCCCCAAAGTGGGTCTTACTGGTCGCGCTATGGGTCCTCAGGTGCAGGCTCAGATGGCGACTTATGCAAACGCTCGTGAACCAAATGGATAAAATCGGCGATCAACGCGACCTCTTCCTCGGGGAGATCTGCCCGAACCGCATCATAGGCAGCAAGAGCAAGGTCCTGCGCTGGTCGTTGCTGGCGGTGTTCACTGGACTGAATGGCTGAGTTGACGCCTTGTGGACCTCGATAGTTGATGAACCATGGGAGCGGTTTCTCGTAGGCGATGGCCAAGGTTTTCAGAGTCGCAAGGGTGGGTTTGGATAACCCACTTTCGTAACGCCCGATGGAGTTGGCACTTATGCTCGCTAATTCCGCAGCTTGCGCTTGGGTCAATTGGGCGTCTTGCCTGGCAATTAACAAGCGAGCAAGGTCTACCTCTATGCGATTGTACGGAAGCAAAACGCTTGGATTCACCATTGGGTCGTCCGCTGGTTCAGCTATTTGGTGGAACCCGACGTCATATACCGAGGCCAGGGATTCTATGGAATACATGTCGGGTTCGTTCCTACCTGCTTCCCAATTGCGGATGGTCTGGGTTGACACCTGGATTTGGTCGGCAGCATCCCCTTGGGTCAAACCAGCGTTTATGCGCGCTTCTCTGAGTCGGACGCCAAGAGATTTCAGTGCGTCCTGTTTCGCTCTCGCCGCTATCTTGCGTTCGGATTTATCGATCATGTCAAGTTCCTCATTGGATTTCGGTACTGCGCGATAAGGGTCATCTGAATCTATTTTGGACTATTCTGCCAGGTTTTGGACGCGAGGAATGGTATACGTGGGCACTGCGGCGAAAACCGTCATCTCCGAAAAGCATGGAATGACGGCTGAAGTCTGGACGGGCCACAGTGTCTTGGAGGTGGGCGTTTTGAAGGCGGTTCGTCTTTGCCGGGGCAGTACCGCTGGATTGGTCGCTAGGAGTCCGGTACCCGAAGGAGCAGGTGAGTACCGTGCTTCACTACGAGAGTTGTCGTACCACAAGCGACTGTGGCGTGGTCGACCGACCTGGGGCTCCCGGTGGCTATCTGGGCCTGACCGGATTTCTAGAGCTACTATCCGTGCCCCACCTGTGGGACTTTAAGTCCTGAACGACAGACGCGGGCCGTGGACCTGCACATAAATGATGCGTGGTCACGGTCATCAAGGCTGGAGGGAGAGGGAAGATGAGAGCAGCGAAACCGGGTCTCAGAGGGCCCGATGCAAAAGCGAGGCCGCGGGAGATTGGACCCTCCGCCGCGGCCCCTAGACCGGACGAGGACGAGCTCGAAGCGGCCTCCGTCAATCATACAAACGTGGGAAATCTCTTGCAAACAGCGATGTCGGAGCCCGTCGGTATATGTTTCGAGGAGAATGCTCCGGACGCCGACCTGTCGCCTGTCGAGGGCTGGGTGGCGGGCGTACCGGTTGTCGACGGTGTGGCCGACAGTGGGTGGCAGAAGTGCGAAGGCGGCCGGGTGCGGTTGGTGGTCCGAGTGAGGGACTCCGCCGAACAGAGGGAGTGGGTGCGTGCGATGGCGTACGGCGGTGCCTACGCGCGGGAGGCTCTGGGTTAGCACCGGCAGTCCCACATTTGGAGAAGTCGCCGGCGGCCTCCAGGTCGCGTCCGCCGGCGACGGAGAAGAACGAATTGGACCACAAGTGAGTTGAGACGTTGGGAACTAATACGCGTCCAGCAGTTAGCGTTGTAGAACGGATCTTTCGTCTCCTGGCAGAGGGCCGGAGCCTGTCCCAGGTTGCCGAGAGGTTGAATATTGAATATCCGCCGTCGCGCAATCCACGTATTTGGTACGCCGGCGAGTTGAACCTGAAGGAAGATTGAAATGTCGGAAAAGCGAGAGAAGGTGAAAATATACCCGCGGTCGAGCTCCACTGTGGAGGAAGGCGAGGGCTCGATTGCCGCGCAAACAGAATTGCTTACCGAGTTTGCGAATTCCGTGGGGTACAAAGTTACTCCGGAGGACGTTCTGCCGGAGGTTGATTCGGGTGCGACATTGGACCGTCCACAGTTGGACAAGTTGCGCCGCATGGCGGCTGCCGGAGAGTTTGACGCACTATTCGTGTACAGTGCCGACCGTTTGTCGCGCGACCCTGCTGACCTGCTCGTGGTCGTGCGTGAGTTCAACTCGCACGGCGTCGAAGTACATATAGCGCACGCCGCGTCGGATTCCACGCCATAGAGTGGATCATGACTGTTCGTGCTCAGGATTGCTGAGCACCAGTCGCGTGCCAAGATCCATGAGCGCACGATTCGTGGCCAAGCTGCCACGGTGCACACTGGTCGGATCCCAGCAGGCATCCGACCAGTGCCAAGGTTATCTCGTCAACAACAAGGAGGATTGACATGTCGAGAAATAGGGAAAGGGCTGTCGGCTACCCACGGGTCAGCGCGGCGATTCAGGAAGATAGGACGTCGCTGGATACGCAGGCGGCGGAAATGGCTAAGCTTGCGACCTTGATCGGGTACGAGATTGCCCCGGAGGAAATGTTGCCCGAAGTCGGTTCAGCCGTGAGTCTGAACCGGCCTCAGTTGGACAAGATTCGCCGCATGGCGGCTGCCGGTGAGATCGACGCTTTGTTCGTCTACACAGCGGATCGGCTATCCCGTGACCCCGTGGACCTGCTGGTACTGCTCAGAGAATTTGATCGGCACGCTGTGGCCGTGCATTTCGTTCAAGACCCGTCGGACAACTCACCCGAAGGGGAATTGGTGAAGTTCGTGCTAGGGTTTTCTGCGGGCAGGGAGCACGCCTTGATCAGGGAGCGCACCATGCGCGGGAGAAGGGCTGTCGCGCTTGCGGGTCGGGTGCCGGTAGGTTCTCCCGATGGCATCTACGGTTACGATTACGTGAAGGCGACCAAGGAGCGCGTGGTCAATAATGACGAAGCTGAAGTGGTGAAGCGCATTTTCCGGCTTTTCGTTGACGGCTGGAGCATGTACCGGATTTCCAAGAAGTTGAACGAAGAAGGGATACCGACGAAGACGGGGCGACGTTGGCAAGGGAGTTCGATCAAGGCCATTTTGGCGAACATGTCCTACATCGGGATCGATTACTACGGGAAGACCAAGGTGGTCCTGGGATCAGACGGCAAGAAAAAGGTGGTTACCGTGCCTCAGGAGGAGTGGATCGAGATTAGGGGGTACACGACCCCAATCATCTCGAAAGAGGTGTTTGAGAAGGCACAGGAACGATTGGGCGCGATTCAGGAGCGTTATGGGGGGAGGAATGAGCGTCGGTACATGCTCACGGGAATTGCTGTATGCGGCCGGTGCGGTGGCTGGATCAGTGCAAATGGTGGCGCGGAGAGGTCTTGGTACTACCGCTGCAACAGTCGTCACTCAAAGTATGTTCGAGGAGACGCTGAAAAAGACTGTCGGGCACCGGGTATGCGTTCGGATTGGTTGGATGGCCAGGTATGGTCCATTGTGGTGGCGATGGTTCAGGACCCGAGTGCCATTATTGCGGACCTAGAGCTGAATTTCCGCACGGGTGGCGGGGAGCTTGGGAAAGAAATCGAGCGACTTCAGGTTGAGGTGCGGAATGCCGAACAAGAGGAGGTACGGCTGTTGGGTCTGTACCGCCGTGGCACGGTCCGTATCGAGTTGCTGGAAGCCGAGATGAAAAAGCTGTCCGACAAGTTGGATGGTCTACGTGGTCGACTGATGGCGCTGGAGGAACAACGCCAAAAAGAGGAGAACATGTTAGTTGCGGGGGAACGCATCCGTGAATATTGCCAGAGGGTGGTGGCTGGTCTGGAAAGCTTGGATGCCGACGGCAAGCGAGCGTTGATGTTCCGCTTAGGGATCAAAGTGATGGCAGTCAAAGGGGATGTGATGGTCACGGCGGAGATCGACTCGGGATTTATGGTAAATAAGAACACTACTTGTCGGATATGGTATCACTAGCAACAGTAAAATACTCACTACCGTATATTCGTTTATTGGCACTCTACTTATGCTACAAATCGTCCGGCGGCAAGCGGAAATCCTGTCTCTAGACCTCCAGGTTGCTAATCGCAGAGGCGTGGTTAGGCTGCCGGGACTCCGTCGGAGGCTCTCTGTATTGACACTTCAGAGTCCGGGTCTTGAGAGGCAAGGGGTCACTGTGCTTGGCACATCGGTTCCGGTGGTTTGCATGTCTGAAAGGGTGGTCGACTTTCCACGGCTGACAGACCCTCGAAGCGGGCCTCTCACAATGATAAGAGGCAGTCGTCCAATCTGGTGGATGATCGTCGCCGTGCGGCGAGCTATGCCGTTGAGTCGAGGGCCGCCTTCCATGCTTTACGGCAATGGTGACACACCATCAACAGGAAGGAGGATTCCGATGCCGAAAAAGAAATCGGGCCCGTCCGGGCCCGACCAGGAGCGAGCGCCGCGTGAGATTGCACCCTCAGACGCGGCCCCTGACCAACCCGTGGCTGAGTCGGCTGTTGCCGATAATACCGAATATCCCGGCGACGCGCAATCCCGTGTGTGTCTGCCCGAGGTGGATGCGGTTCCCGGTTGCCTCTATGACTCCGGTTGGGAGGATTGTTCCGGCACATTGGTGCGGGTGGTCTTTACCGCAGGGCCGTCCAGTCCGCCCCTGCGGAACTGGGTGAGGGAGCTGATGTTGCTCCACAGCCGCGCCGGGTCGTAGAAACCGACAGGTAACCCCTCGACTTTCGGCGGCGGGTAAACCGGGGTAGGTTGCTCAACATCCCGGCCGCCGCCAGCACCGCAATCCTAAATTGGCAAGGAGAAGATAGACCATGGACATTGGGAAGAAGCTCCGGTTGGTTTACCAGGAGCCTGTTGCCAGTGGGCCCCTGGAGGCTGTTGCCGGTGGGCCCCTGGAGGCAGGGGTGGTCTACTGCCGTGTCAGTACCCCAGGCCAGGAGGACGGTACGTCTCTGGATAGCCAGCGGGATAGGAACTTGGCCTCGGCCTACTCCCTTGGCATTTCGGTCCCACCGGAGCATGTCATCACTGAGGTCTGGTCTGGGGCTGACCCGGACCGCCCTGGGTTGGCCACCGTCCGCTGTCTCGTAGATAGCGGTGTGGTTCAGCACGTTTTCGTTTCCGACACTGATCGCCTGGCTCGGGACCCGCTGCACGCCGTCGAGTTCATCCGTTTCTGTAGGGACAGAGGGGTTAGACTCCATTTTGCCGATGGGAGCACTGTGGACTCGATCCTAGACGAGGCCCTCCAGTATCTCAAGGGGTTCGTGGGTCACCAAGAGCGCGAGAAAATCGCTGAGCGGACCATGCTGGCCAAGATTGCCGTAGCCAAGGGGAACCGTTTGCCCAATGGCTCCGGGCGCGGGCTTTACGGCTATGACTATGACAAGCTCACGCACACCAGGTCGATCAACGAGGAGGAGGCGGCTGTCGTTCGGCAGATGTTCGATTGGGCGCTATCCGGAGTCTCCCGTCATAAGATCGGCCACCGGTTGACCGAGCTTGGTATCCGTACCAGGAGCGGTGCAATCTGGGCCCCCCGCACCGTCGGGAATACCCTGACGAACGAGGCATACACGGGGGAGCAGTGGTGGGGCAGGTTCAAGTCAGAGAAGATCAGAGGTACGAATAAGCGGAAGTTTACTCCGAGGCCTCCGGAAGAGTGGATTCGCATAACGGGCTTCTCGCCTCAGATCATCGACATCGCCACCTTTAACGCGGTCCAGTCAGCGCTGGCTGCTGGTAAGCGGCGCGGGCGGGTGAGAGACTACATGTACACAGGGTTCTTCAACTGTGAGGAGTGTGGCAGTCCGGTCGTTGGCGCAACGCAGAAAGGGACCTGGCCGTACTACCGGTGTAGAGGCACGTCGGGCGACTACCGAAGGCCCCGAATATGCAATGTGCTATCGTATCGCGCCGACCGCTTGGAGCCAGTCGTCTGGAAGCATATATGTGCCGCGGTGCAGGATCCATCCGGAATCATAGAGGACCTCCGCGAGGCGTCAGGGGATGGTGGCGCCGATCTGGACCGGCGAATATCTCACTTGAAGGAGCAGGTCAACAAGCGGCGGGCCGAGGTGGCTACGATGGCCAGGCAACTCATGAAGGGCCTGATCGACCAGCAGATGTTCGAAACGCTCGTTGCTCCCATCAATAGGCTCCTAGCCCGGACTGAGGAGGACATTGCTCTCCTCTCTGAACAGAGGAAGCTCAATGAGGGTTTGGATCACCTCGAAGAGCACATACGGGCCCTCTTTTCGCAGTATGCGGATGGGTTGAGTTCTCTGGACTTCGAGGGAAAGCAGAAGCTGATGCGCCTGCTCAACGTGCGATTGGTCGGAGGTCCTAGCCGGGTGATGGTGACGGGTGTTTTGGACCCGTCAATATTCACCATTGGACAAACATCGGCATTACCACGTGGATGTAGTCCTCGGAGTCGGTGGGGCGGAACACGCCGGGACTGGAAGAGGACGCGGTCTCAATGGTGACCTTCCCTCGTTCCAAGACCCCTAGGACGTCGAGCAGGTAGCGGCTGTTAAAGGCTATCTTCCCTTCCTCTCCGTTCATCTCCTCAGCTTCGACCTCGTCCTGGTTGTCCCCAACCTCTTCCGACCGGGCAGAGATGATAACCTTGCCGGGAGCCTCGCCATTTTCCGCGGGTAGCGTTTCCATGCGGATGATGTTGCTGCCGTCCCGGGCAAAGATCGCGGCGGTGCGCGCCGCCCTGAGCAGAGTCGGCAGGTCGAACACGGCGCGGGTCTGATAGCTCTGGGGGATAAGCTGTTCGTAGTTAGGGAACGCGCCTTGGAGGAGCTGGGACACCGCTTCGACGGTCTGGGAGCCCTTCACACGGAACAACACCTGACCCCTGGCGGGGGTCATCATGATCTCCACGGGGTCGTCTTGGTCACCCAACAGCCGGTTGAGTTCCGTCAGGACACGGGCAGGCACGATCACTTTAATCTCGGACTCAACCGGTTCCTTTAGTTCACCGTGATGCACAGCGAGACGGAATCCGTCGGCGGCGGCCATGCTGAATCGGTCTCCCGATAGTTTCAACTCCACGCCGGTCAACACGGGCCGCGACTCTTCCGTTGCCGCGGCGAAAGCAACCCTGGCGATAGCGCCCTTTAACGTGCTCGTCTCGATGTTCGCCGCCACCCCGTCGTCCACGGTGGGGATGGGAGGGAAGTCGCTGGCGTCCGCGCCGTTGATATTGGCTTCCGTGCGGCCGCACTTGAGATGCAGCACCCCGGAACCGGGTTGCAATTCCAGGTCTATACGTTCGCTGGGGAGGGAATTCACAAATTCAGATAGAAGCCGGGCGGGGACAGTAATCGCCCCTTCTTCCTCCACCATGGCCCCTATCCAGGTGGTCATGGCGATTTCCAAATTGGTTGCGGAGAGCTTGAGCATTGACTGATCGGTGGCCAGGAGCACGTTTTGGGTGATGGGCAAAGTGGTGCGGCTCGCGACCGCTCTTCCCACGATGCCGAGCCCACGGCTCAAGTTTTCTTGCAAACAAGACAATTTCATAGCTGGGTCACCTGATGTGAGAGTGTAACGTGGTCCCGGCGGGGTTGGAGGCCGCGTCGCGGTGGTTCCGGACCGCTGTAAATAGTGCCAGATATTATGTCATTGGAGCAGGGCAAACACAACTTGCACACAGCCTGCACGAGGGCCTTCCAATAGTCATCGCTCCCGCTCAGCGTGATTGGATGTGCGGAGTTGGCCTGATTATCGAAAGACTCCGCGCATCGAGTGCCAAACGCTCGGAAGTCATAGGCGGTTTGCTATAATACCCTGCGACGGCGGTCGCAGGACAACTTTCCTGACTACATCCAAAGGGACAAGAATGACAGACCTTCTCTACCACCACGACAGCTACCTCAAAGAGTTCGAGGCGGTGGTGATCGACGCGGCGGAAAACAGCGTCGAGTTGGACCGCACCGCCTTCTACCCGGGCGGCGGCGGGCAGCCCTACGATGTGGGAGTCGTGGTTGCCGGGGGTCTCGATTACCCGGTGACCCGCGTTGGAAGCAGCGGCGGCAGGATAATGCACCAGATTGATGGACCCATACCGAGGGCGGGTACACCAATCACCGGCAAGGTTGACTGGGAGCGGCGTTACGAACTGATGAGGACTCATACAGCCCTCCACATTCTATGCGGCGTGGTGTGGCGGGACTATGGGGCTCTGGTCACCGGCGGGGATATGCGGCCCGGTGAAGCCAGAATGGATTTTGAGCTGGAGCAGATGAGCGCCCAGTTCGCCCAAGAAATAGAAGAGCGGATAAACCAGGAAGTCACCGCGGCCAGGGAGATTCTGGTCAACAAGGTGACTCGCGAAGAAGCCGAGGAGATACCAGACCTGATCCGCACTAAAATCAATCTGCTGCCGCCCGGCATACGGGAAGTCCGCACCATAGACATCAGCGGGCTCGACCTGCAAGCTGACGGCGGCACTCACGTCGCAAATACCCTGGAAGTAGGCGAGATACGGGTGACCGGACACGAAAGCAAGGGAAGGACCAACAAGAGGCTGCGCATCGCGCTGGCATGACTGCGCACCCTACTGATTTTCACCCGCACCCGGTCTATGACAGCCACATCCCTGGGAGCCCCATGGACAGGTTGGAAGTCGTGACCGGGGACATCACTAAACAGCGTGTGGACACAGTTGTCAACGCCGCCAATACTTCGTTGCCCGGCGGGGGCGGTGCGGACGGTGCGGACGGTGCGATACCCTGGGCGGCTGGGCCGGAACTGCTCCAGGAATGCCGGCTGCTGGGCGGCTGTGCCACAGGGAACGCATGGATCACGTCAGGTCACAACCTTCCGGCCAGATGGGTTTTGAACACCGTGGGGCAGGTATGGAAGGGGGGAGGCCACGGGGAGCGAGAGCTGCTGGCCAGTTGTTACAGGCGTTGTTTGGAGTTGGCAAAGGAGCGCTCTATACGCACTATCGCTTTCCCAGCGATCAGCACCGGGGTCTATGGGTTTCCCGTGCAACAGGCAACCAGCATAGCGGTTTCCGAGGTCGCAAAATACCTTGAGGCAATCCCACGGATAGAACGGGTGTCGTTCGTCTATTTCGACGAATACACGGCGCGGATTTACGACTCGGCTTTGGCCCAACTCAACTCGACCCGCCGGGAGACCCTGGGTGCCTAGGGCGGTCATTGGCATAGACGTTGGCGGGACTTTCACCGACATCGCCGTGTTGGAGGACGGGCGCGTCCGAGTACACAAGCTCCCATCCACTCCCCAGGACCCCTCGGTGGGGATCCTGAATGGGGTCAATGAAGAATTCTCTGAATATATCGACGGTTCGGGCATTTCCGGCGCGGACTTTGTCCACGGTTCAACGGTGGCAACCAATGCCCTGCTCGAGGGGAAGGGCGGCCGCACGGCCCTGGTGACAACGCTGGGGTTCGAAGACGTGCTTGAGATCGGACGCCAGAACCGGGCGGACCTCTACGACTTCAACCTGGAACGTCCCGCCGCCCTGGCGCCGTGGGAATTGCGCTTCGGCCTGCCCGAAAGGGTCGATCACAACGGGGCAATCATAGAAGACCTGCCTCCGGAGGCCATTGACGCGCTGATCAAGCTCCTGGAAGAGTCCGGGGTCGACGCGGTGGCGGTGTCTTTCCTGTTCTCTTTCCTTAACCCTGCCCATGAAGAGACGGTGATGGAGGCTTTGCAAAAGCTTCCGAATCCGCCCTTCGTATCCCTTTCCAGCCGCATCTTGCCCGAATTCAGGGAGTACGAACGGACCAGCACGGTTGTTGTGAATTCCTACGTGGGCAAGTTGATGGCCAACTACCTGGGCGGACTGGAAGACTCCCTCGGGAAGGGTCTGCGCATCATGCAGTCATCGGGCGGCAGCATCACGGCGGGCATGGCGGCGGAACAGCCGGTGCGCACGATACTTAGCGGCCCCGCCGGAGGTGTCGTCGGCGCGTTTTACACCGGCGTCCAGGCGGGGTACCCCGACATCATCACCCTGGACATGGGCGGCACATCCACCGACGTGTCCCTGTGCCCGGCGCGCATCAAAGAGACCACCGGCTCCAATGTTGGCGGTTATCCCATCGGCGTGCCGATGATCGAAATCCACACCGTCGGCGCGGGAGGCGGGTCTATAGCCCGCGTGGATAGCGGCGGCGCGCTGGTGGTGGGCCCTCAGTCCGCGGGCGCGGACCCCGGCCCCGCATGTTACGGAAAGGGCGACCAGATCACCGTTACCGACGCCAATCTTGTACTGGGCAGACTCTTACCGGAGCAGTTCCTCGGAGGTCGCCTGTCCTTGGACCGCGACCGCGCCGAAGGGCTCATTTCCGAAATGGCCTCCAGGGTCGGACTGGGCGTCAGGGAAACCGCCCTGGGTATCATCAGGGTCGTAAACGCCAACATGGAGCGGGCTATCCGCGCGATATCCCTGGAGCGCGGCTACGATCCCAGGGCATTTACCCTAGTCCCGTTCGGAGGAGCGGGCCCAATGCATTCCTGCGAGTTGGCCCAGGAATTGGGCATACCGAGAGTGCTGGTGCCGACTCGGCCGGGGATACTTTCCGCCCTGGGAGTGGCCATCGCCGACGTGGTCAAGGACTATTCCCGCACCGTCATGCTCCGGGGAGAAGACCTGACGCGGGACCGGGTCGAAGAAGAGTTTCACGGCATGGAACTATTGGCCAGAGCTGAATTGAGGCAGGAAGGGCTGCCGGTTGACCGGATGAACGCCCGTCGGTTCGTGGACCTTCGGTACGTGGGCCAGTCCTTTGAGTTGACCATCGACTATCCCTCCCTGTCCCGCAATCAAGACACCGGGAGAATGCGCCGGGCAATCTCCGACAGCTTCCACCGGGCACACCTGCAACGGTTCGGCTATTCCGACCGGGGAGAGCCGGTGGAGGTGGTCAACCTGCGGCTGAAGTTGGGGCTGGAACTAGACAAGCCGAGCGCCAACGCCGAACCGGACTCCGGCCCGGATGCCTCCGCAGCTTTAGCTGGGGAAGCCGAAGTCCTGTTCCCCCGGGGTCCAAGGGCTACGCCGCTGTATCAGCGTGAATTGTTGGCCCCCGGAAACCGGATCAACGGCCCCGCGATTGCGCTTCAGATGGACACGACTATCGTCGTCCCACCCGGATGGGCTGGCAGGGTGGACCCATTGGGCAACCTGGTGCTGGAACCGGAGGGGAAATAATCATGACGGCCGCCGAAAAATGGCTCAAGATGGTGGAGGCCGAACACGCCCAGTCCGATAAGATGCGGGGTGGCGTCCCACCACCACAGGACTACTGGCGAGGACGGGCAAGCGCGTTTCGGGCCGACCCCCACCGGATGGGAGACCAGCTATTGGACCGGCTCCTAGCATTTATTGGGCCCTCGGATACGGTCATAGACGTCGGAGCGGGGGGCGGCAGGCTAGCTTTGCCCCTGGCCCTGCATTGCGAGCAAGTTGTCGCGGTAGAACCTTCAGAGAGTATGATTTCGGTCCTCCAGGAACAATCCGGGGAGTCCGGCATAGGCAACGTTAGCGTCGTCCACTCTGCGTGGGAAGACGCCGATGTCGACCCCGGTGACCTGGTAATCTGCGCTCACGTGGTCTACACAGTACGCGACATTGGCCGGTTCCTCGAAAAGCTGACCTCCCATGCGCGGAGTAGAGTCGCGGTGGTGGTGTACAACGCTCCTCCCCAGAGTCAGATCTACCCGCTTTGGAAACAGGTCCACGAAGAAGAAAGGCTGCCCCTTCCGAGCTTTCCCGAGTTGCTGGAAGTATTGGAGGAACTGGGCCGCAGTCCTACCGTCGATCACCTCGAAGCGAGGGAGTCCCAAGGGTTTGAGAGCATGGAACAAGCGCTAGAGCAATTGAGCGGACGGCTGTACGTGGCTCA
The DNA here is from genome assembly GCA_965197545.1 of Dehalococcoidia bacterium. Classification (GTDB taxonomy): domain Bacteria; phylum Chloroflexota; class Dehalococcoidia; order Lucifugimonadales; family UBA3495; genus CATOSP01. The sequence continues at coordinate 6,891 of CBDANJ010000001.1, read as the reverse complement.
GGAAAGCCCAGCCGCGGAAAGACTCCAGCGCATCCTTCCCGAGATGCTCGTGGAAGACCAGGGACGATTGAATATTCTCGGCTCAGAGTCCCTACACCAGGTGGTTGTATCCTGGACCCCCGGCTGACCATTTGGCCAGCCATCGCGGCGTCTCCACTGCGAAGTCCCGGCACGGAGTACGGGAGTAGCCCCAAGTCCTGGAGTATCCCTTATGACCAATAGACCCCTAGATCTATCCAATCTCAATGTCTTGGCCGTGTTCGCCCATCCCGACGATGAGGGTTTCGGCTGCGGCGGAGTCCTGGCGATGTTGGTGTCCCGGGGAGCGAGCGTTACCCTGGTGTGTGCCACCAACGGAGACGTCGGCGAAATTAGTGACCCTTCCCTGGCCACTCCGGAAACCCTGTCAGAGGTCCGGCAGGAAGAATTGCGGCGTGCCATGAAGGTAACGGGCGTGCAGGATATCCGGTTCCTGGGATACCGGGACTCGGGTATGGCCGGCACCGAGGACAACAACCACCCCGACTCCCTGTTCCAGGCTGAGCCCGCCACCGTGGTCGAACGGCTGGTTGAGATATTCCGGAACGTATCCCCCGATATCGTATTCACCCATGATCCTTCCGGCGGCTACGGACACCCCGACCACGTAACCGTCTACCAACGTACAACCAGCGCGTTCTCCGAAGCGCTGGGGTCCACGGCTCCGAAAGCCCCTTTGCTATACTACGTATGCTTTCCCCGGAGCGCCTTCCGAAGGATGTGGCAACAAATGTTGGACTCCGGCATAACCCCGCCCTTCGCCAGTGAGGAAGTCGACACCATAGGTTCCCCGGATGAGGATGTGACCACCACCCTGGATGTCACTACTTTCGTGGACACCAAGATAGCGTCGTTGGAATGCCACCAGACCCAGCTAGACCCCAATGGGCCATTCGCTCAGATGCCCAAGGAGTTCACCCGGGAAGTCATGAGCGCCGAGTATTTCGCATTAGCCCACCCAGAGAACGCCAGCGGCGAAGCGGACCTGCTGGCCAAGCTGTGGGAGGCATGAAGGCACAGCGTCGATTCATAGCAATCTTTCAAGACTCCCCTGATTTGGCGAGGTAACCGATGCCGGTCGACCCCATTAGCCTGGAAGTGTTCAAGAACATGTTCATCTCCGTGGCCGAGGAGATGGGCGTGGCGTTGCAGCGCACCGCGTATTCGCCCAACATCAAGGAGCGCCGGGACTTCTCTTGCGCCGTTTTCGACCCTCAGGGCCAGATGGTAGCCCAGGCAGCCCATCAGCCCGTGCACCTGGGAGCGATGCCGGCTTCGGTCCAGGCAGCCCTGGAAGCCTTTCCGTCGGCTCTGCGTCCCGGAGACATGGTGATCCTAAATGACCCTTACCTGGGAGGCACCCACCTCCCCGATATCACCCTGGTCGCGCCGGTTTACGCCGAAGAAGAAGACGGAAAGAGGCTGGTGGGGTTCGTCGCCAACCGCGGCCACCACGCCGATGTAGGCGGGATGACTCCCGGCTCGCTGCCCCTCTCCACCGAGCTTTACCAGGAAGGGACCATCATTCCTCCGATCAAATTGGCGCGAGGCGGACGACTCAACCAAGATGTGGTCCAGCTCATTTGCCGCAACTCCCGCACCGCTGAAGAACGAAAGGGGGACCTCACCGCCCAAATCGCTTCCATCCGGGTGGGAGAGAGGCGGCTTCGGGAGGTCGTGGAGCGGTACGGCTTGGGGGAAACCTGGGAACACATGGAAGCGCTTCTCGATTACTCGGAACGGGTGACCCGCGCCGCGATCCAACAGATACCCGACGGTGTCTACGGCCTGACCGACTACATGGACGACGACGGGCAAAGCGATCAGCTCGTACCCATAACGGTCACTATCACGGTTGCCGGCGATGAGCTAAACGTGGACTTCACGGGCACGTCTCCCCAGCGTCCCGGCTGTATAAACGCGCCGCAAGCAGTGACCGTATCAGCGTGTCTGTACGTGGTGCGGTGCATCGTAGGCGACGTCGCCCCCGCCAACCAGGGTTGCCTCCGCCCGGTGAGCATCAATACTCCGCGAGGCACTTTGGTAAATCCCGAGCCTCAAAGGGGGGTCGCCGGAGGCAACGTCGAAACCTCGCAGCGAATCACCGACGTCTTGCTGGCGGCGATGGCGCAGGCGTTGCCGGAGTTGGTCCCGGCATCCAGCCAGGGGACCATGAACAACCTCCTGATCGGAGGGCATGACCTGGTGCGGGAAAAGCCCTTCGTATACTACGAGACCATAGGCGGAGGCATGGGGGGCAGGCCCACCAAGGACGGAATCTCGGGCATCCAGGTCCACATGACCAACACCATGAACACCCCCATAGAGGCATTGGAGTTCGCTTTCCCACTGAGAATGAAACGCTACGCGCTGCGCCGGGGTTCGGGTGGCAAGGGGCAACACGACGGCGGGGACGGCTTGGTCAGGGACGTTGAGTTTCTGACTCCGGCGCGGGTTACCATACTGTCCGAGCGGCGCAAGCTACCCCCTCCTGGTTACCACGGGGGACATCACGGTGAGCCGGGAGAAAACGTGCTGTTAAGGGGCGGGTACGAAGAGGTGCATCTATCGGGGAAAGAGACGATGGACGTCGAAGCTGGGGACATTCTGAGCATCCGCACTCCCGGCGGCGGCGGTTGGGGCAAGCCAGCCGAAGAATCCTAGTCCCTCAACCCCGGTCACTCCGGGAAGGACCCCGCTCCCAACGGGCTCCCGCATTTACCTAAGACCGTGCCAGTCTCCTGATTCCAAGTCACCGTGGAATATCTTCCGGTCTTCCTCGTTCTTGATCTCCTGTCCAAGCTCTTCGGCGAGACCGAAATATCGTCCCGCAGCCTCCAGGTTTCCAGCGAGAGCGTTCGCCCGGGCAAGGCACTCATGGCCATAGGCTCGGTCGAAGTCTTCCATCAAGTTCGGGTGCTGTGTCGTGATCTCCGAACAACGGCGGGCGTGGCTGAGGGCGGCCTCCGGAATCCCGAGAACGCAATACACCCGGGAGACAAGCCATTCCGCCCACTGCCAATGCACTGCAGTCCCCACTTGGAGCCACAGATAAGCCGAAGCGTGGGCGGCGTGGACCAATTCATCGTTTTCGTCCTCGGTCCGGTCGGGCTTTTCAAAGAGTTTCCACACTCGCCCGTTAGTTGTCTTCGCCAACTCTAGCTGGGCTTCGGCGAGGGTGAAACCACCTGACTCACTCACTTTCGGTCTCCTGGTCCCCTAAGTCCGCAATCAACGCGGAGTTGCCTCGTTTCTACCTTCACTCCCGGACAACGGCCTCTAGGGACAGAATTGGTGGAAGATTGTCGATCATCAAGTCCCAGGAGGTACCTTCATTCCGGCTGTAGAAGATTTGGCCGCTGGTCACGTAAACGCCGCATGGGTCTAGGGTATCGGTCGACATATTCTCGCGGAGAACGTGCAAGTAGGCGTTGGTTTGGGGCAGTCCGTTTGTTAGGGGCTCCCAATCGGCGCCGCCGTTTCGAGTCCGGTAAATCCGGAATTGGGCATCGGTAACGTACCGGAGTCCGCCTCCCACGTCCTGTCCCAGGACTTCATCCTCGGGAATTACGAAGACTGTGTCAGGGTCGTGGGGATGCAGTCCCAACGGGAATCCGAACTGGGAAGGGAGTCCCTCGGTGATGTCGGACCAGCCGTCCCCAAGGGAATCGCTGCGGTAGACGCCGCAATGGGTCTGGGCATATAGGCGTCCGGGCTGGGCCGGGTGGGCGAGCACTTTGTGGGGGCACTGGCCAAAATCAGGGAATCGTTCCGGCAAGAAATCGGCCCGCATTCCCTTGTTCCTGGTCTCCCATGACTCTCCGGAGTCAGTGGTCTCGAACACGCCCACCGCCGAAATTGCGACACATATCCTGCCGCCGTCATCGGGGTCTACGATGACGCTGTGAAGGCAGAGGCCGCCCAGACCGGGCTCCCACCCTTCCCTGCTGGGATGCTGGGACAGTGCGGTCACTTCCGCCCAGGTGTCGCCTCCATCGATTGACCGGAACAAGGCGGCCGGGTCCACGCCGGCGTACAGAACGCCGGGCTCCCCCTGCCTCCCTTGCTCGATATGCCAGACGTTCTTGATGCCCGCGTCTTCGCCAGTGGTGATTCGCGGGGGCTCGGACGGTACCGACCAAGTCTGACCCAGGTCATGGCTACGTTGGATCGTGGCTCCCCAAATCATCTGATTTTCGGCCGCGATCAAATCTCCGCCACTTCGTTGATCGTAGACCAGATGGAAAATTTCGCTCCCCTGGAGAAACGGTCCGGTCAGCCGCCATTCCCTGCGGTCCGGGCGGCTGACCAGCAAGAACCCACCCTTGCGGGTGCCGACCAACAGTAAGACGTCTCCGCTGCCTGGAGCGTTGACCTGGCGCACATAAGTCGCCTCAACATTGTGATTGGGCCTGAGCAGTCTCAGAGCCGGGGGAATATTATAGGCGAAACGTGCCAATGACCGGCACACCTCCCGGTCATATACCAGGGAATCGCATTGAGTCCGGAAGCGGCGGCGGGGATGTGACAGAGTAATCCGCATCATTTCGAGTATGTCCTCGTAACTGTTCAGACTTGATGAGGCAGATTGGATGAATCCCACTTCGGTAATCCCTGTGATAATCCACCTACGATGTCCTACAGCCCCAATTCGTCATTACTATGAAAATAGGCAATTTTCATATTCATCCATGGCCTCGGCAAGGCCATCCGCAATTCCCGCCTTCGCGGGAATCCAGAAATGCCAAGGATACGGGCCGTTGCTGGTCGCGAACGCTTCTGGATTCCGGGTCAAGCCCGGAATGACGGGCTGGGGGCCGGAAAGATAAGTCGACTCTGAACTGTTACATGTCCTCAAAGGTAGTGCCACTATCGCCGGAATAGCGTATAATTGCGCAGAACTTTAGGCAGAAAAAGCCCCTGAGTTGGGCGCACCTGCTGATGAAGGAGGAAAATATGCCAGACGTCTACTACGCCAGGCCTAGCAACTTCTTGTCTGACTCTCGTGACAGAACCGTGATCACCGGGGATTCGGAGGAGGAGGTCCTGGAAAAAATGTACACATACCTCCGGACCCCGGAGGCCCAGGCACGCTATCCAAACGTCGACGACCCCACCGAACTGGAGTTCAACATCCGCAAGTGCATCTTCGTCAAGGGCGTCAAGGCTCTCGGCACGCGGGCCCCTGACGCGCATTAGGTAAGCTCGCAAGTCCGGACGCTGGTACGACGGAGACCCCAAAAAGCATACTAGCGGCTGAAGATTCCGCACGCCGGAAATTCAACAGCCCCGGACATGTCCGGGGCTGTTCTTATCGACCTAGATACGCCCGGACCGTGGATTGACCGGGCGTGACAGGAAGGCTAGTTGCCGTCGTCGAAGAGTACGACTACCGCGGCGTTTGCTATGACCATGGCGTCGGAGCCGTCCTCGTTGGGAATCTCCAGACCGCCGACGACCGATTTGCAGGTCGCGGAGCCGTGAGGCAACACGGTAACAACCTCCGCGCCGTCCACTTTGTCCGGCTGAGGGACGCCGATCGTGACCTCCACTCTCATGTCGTCAGCGGACTTGCCGATCAACCGTTGAAACCCGAGGCTGCTGTGATGGATGGCGTCGAACACGGCCCGCTTGGCGGCGTTCGTATAGTCCCGCCCGTGGACATCCACCCCCATTCCCATCTCCATAACGCATCGAACTAGAACCATAACTATCTAACCCCTCTCCACGGCGGGAACCCCGCCGCCTATTCGTGCTTGGCGGGAGCGGGCGGCCACCTGATTCCACGGAATTTCAAAGATTCAGGAGCATCCACCAGCCCTCCGGCGAGACCCATTACACCCCAGGCAAGCCCTCCCGTCAAGATGGGTTGGGCTCTATAGGTGGCGCACCGGGACGGTTAGTAAGGCGGCTGGTGTGCGGTTGGAGAAAAAGCCGGGGCTCCGATTGAGACTGCCGCTTCGCCGGGTTTCCGGTCAGGGGCCTGACACGGGGAGACCCATCGCCGACACGTCATAACCCCCGAGGCTTTCCACTCCCCGGCGCAACGCCGGCTGACGAAGCAGGTCCAACAGCACTCGTACCCCCGGATGGTCCAAGAAGTGGTCGGGGACTACCAGATCGTACCGCTCGTCTTCAAGGGGAACGAAGTCCAGACCCAGAGCCGTGGCGGCGGCTTCCACTCCAACTCCAGCGTCCGCCGCACCCGAAGCCACGGCTGATGCGACCTCAAGGTGTCCGGACGCTTCCCTCGCATACCCGGAGACATGGTCTCCGGGTATGCCCTCTTGCTCCAGCCGGCGGTCCAATACGGACCGGCTGCCGGAACCAAGCTCACGGTTGATGATTCCTATCCCGCCCCTTATCAGGTCGGCGACTCCGTGGACTCCCTTCGGGTTGCCAGGGACGATCATCAATCCTTGCCGCCAAGTGGCGAAGGTGACCAGGGTGCATCCGAAAGGGACGAGCCGCCGCACCCAGGACGAATTGTAGCCACCGGACACCTCATCCCGGAGATGGCAACCCGCAACGTGGGCCTCTCCCCTCGCCAGACCCAGAAGCGCTTGGCGGCTGCCTTCTTCGGACCACACCAACCGCACGCCGCGGCGCATGAGGCCCGGCTCCATCAAAGCCCCAGCCGGGTCGCAACCCAACAGGCCAACGCTGGTCAGTTCTAGTTGTTGACTGTCAAAGGGCTGGACGGATGCCGTGCGGCTCATCCATCCGCCTGAAACCAACACTCCGGCGGCCCCTGCGAGGCGGCGCCGGGTGGCGGCAGCGCCCCCAACTGGCCTCGCAAGCAGTCTCTCCCCAACTTGTACGAGCTGGACACGACCGGAGGCCCCGACCCTT